>NZ_JBYTCC010000001.1:0-3583365 GCF_058789895.1 Rhodanobacter sp. FW106-HT46G03 | reverse complement strand
GAAATCTTTTGTCCACAGGCAGGGGCGCTTGCGCGCAGGGTGGATCAGGAAGTCTACCAGCACGCTTGGGCGTGGCTCGCCCACCGTTCGTCCACCATCTTGCCCACAACACGAAAGCCGGGGATTTGACAGCCTGCGGCGGCGCACCACATAATCGCCAACCTTTTCACCGTCATTCATTCCCTTCGGAGCAACGCCATGAAGCGGACTTTCCAGCCCAGCAAGCTCAAGCGCGCGCGCACTCACGGCTTCCGTGCCCGCATGGCCACCGCCGACGGCCGCAAGGTGCTCAACGCCCGCCGCGCCAAGGGCCGCAAGCGCCTGATCCCGTAAGCGGCGCGCAGGACATGCGTGCTGCCGGCCTGCCGCGTGCCATGCGGTTGCGTCAGGCCAGCGAGTTTCAAGCGTTGCGCACGAGCAGCGGCCGCCTTGGTGGCCGCTGTTTTCATTTGCGCTACCGACCCAACGGTTTGCCGCATGCGCGGCTGGGGCTGGCGATCTCCAAGCGCGTGTCCAAGCTGGCGGTGGAGCGCAACCGCCTGAAGCGCCTGCTGCGCGAGTCGTTTCGCCGCGTTCGCGCCGGACTGCCCGCGGTGGATATCGTGGTAATGGCGCGCAACGAGGCCGCCGGCCGGCCTGGTGCGGAACTTCTCGCCGATGCCGAGGCTCTGTGGCAACGGCTCGCCGCAGCACCATTGCCACCCGCGCCGCCCGCCAACAACCATTGATGCCGATGCACGCGCCCGCCACAATCGCACGTTGACCTTCTTCCGCCCCTTGTGGCTGCGTGCCGCGTGGCGTCGCCCGGATCCGTGACACGATGAAACAAACCCGCAATTTTCTCCTATTCGCCCTGCTTGCCGTGGCGTATTTCCTGTTCATGGCCTGGGAGAAGGACTACCTGCAGCCGCCCGCGCCGCCGGCAGCGGCCACCACCGCAGCCACCAGTGCGGCGACCGTGCCGAATGCGCAGGTGCCCAGCGCGCCGGCACCGGGTGCGGCGACCAATGGCGCCCCGCCCACGGTGGCCACCAGCGCCAACCCGTCTGCGCCGACGCCGCTCGTCACCGTCGATACCGACGTGCTGCACCTCACCATCGACACCCGCGGCGGCAGCCTGATCCGCGCCAAGCTGCTCGATTACCTGGTGACGCCGCGCACGCACAAGAACCCGCACCCGGCGCCGATCACCGTGTTCGATGACACCGACACGCATTATTTCGTCGCCCAGAACGGTCTCGTGAGCAGCAGCGATCCGGCCGCCGCCGACCAGCCGAACCACCTCGCCGTGTTCAGCGCCGCGCAGTCGCGCTACACGCTCGCGCCGGGCCAGAACGAGCTGGACGTACCGCTCACTTGGACGGATGCCAAGGGCCTCACCGTCACCAAGACCTACCGCTTCACCCGCGGCAGCTACGTGGTGACGCTCGACCAGAAGGTGACCAACGGCGGCGCCACGCCGTGGCAGGGCAACGCGTACACCCAGCTCCTGCGCACCGAGCCGCCGCACACCGGCAACTGGATCAAGAACATGTCGGATCCGGAAGCGCGCAGCTTCCAGGGCGCGGCGTGGTACACCGGCGAGAAATTCGAGAAGCTCGCGTTCGGCGATTTCAAGAAACCGGACGATGCCTTGAACGCCAGCTTCAAGGGCGGCTGGGCGGCGATGCTGCGGCTGTATTTCTTTGCCGCGTGGATTCCGCCGGCCGGCGAAACCATGAGCTACGCCACTGATACGGTGAACCCGGACAGCGCGCACCCGCGCTACCTGATCCGCGCGATGGGCCCGACGCTCAGTGTGGCGCCGGGGCACAGCGTGGACGCCACCTCGCGCCTGTACGTGGGCCCCAACCTGCAGGGCAAGCTCGACGCGATCGCACCGGGGCTCGACCTCACCATCGACTACGGCATGTTCAAGATCCTCGCGGTGCCGATGCACGGCATCCTCGCGATCTTCCACGCCGCGGTGCGCAACTGGGGCCTGGCCATCATCCTTTTGGTGCTGCTCATCAAGGGCGCCACCTGGAAGCTCACCGCGATCCAGTACCACTCGGCGGCGAAGATGCGCAAGCTGATGCCGCGCATGAAGGCGCTCAAGGAGCGCTACGGCGACGACAAGCAGAAGCTGCAGCAGGCGCAGATGGAGCTGTACAAGAAGGAGAAGGTCAACCCGATGTCGGGCTGCCTGCCGATGCTGATCGTGCTGCCGGTGTTCTACGGCCTGTTCTACGTGCTGGAGTACTCGCTGGAGCTGCGCCAGGCAGCGTTCCTGTGGATTCCCGACCTCAGCGCACCGGACCCGTACTACATCCTGCCCATCATCTACGCCATCGTGATGATCGGCACCCAGCTCCTGAACCCGGTGTCGGCCGGCATGGACCCGACCCAGGCGAAGATGATGAAGGCGATGCCGCTGCTGTTCACGGTGATGTTTGCCTTCTTCCCCTCCGGCCTGTGCCTGTACTACGCAGTGAACGGCATCGTCGGCCTCGGCCAGCAATGGTGGATCACCCACCACGTCGATCGCGAGGAAGCGGCGAAGGCGGCGTAGGCGCGCCATCCCCGACAGCTGCTCTCGTGAGGCGGCTGTCGGGCTGAAGCCCATCGGGGCTTTGCGCTCGCCGCAGGCGGCGCTGTCAAATCCCGAATCCCCTATCCCGAATCCCGGCTTTCCGCCTACCCTGCTCCGCATGAGCGAAACCACGGACACCATCGCCGCGATCGCCACGGCGCCCGGCGCCGCTGGCGTCGGCATCGTGCGCGCCTCCGGCCCGGCGGTGCCGGCCATCGCGGCGGCGCTGCTCGGCCATGCGCCGCAGCCACGCCATGCGCACTTTGCCGCGTTTCGCGCCGCCGATGGCGAGCTGATCGACCACGGCATCCTGCTGCTGTTTCCGGCGCCGGCCTCGTACACCGGCGAACACGTGCTGGAGCTGCAGGGCCACGGCAGCGCCGTGCTGCTCGATGCGCTGCTGGCGCGCCTGTGCGAACTCGGCGCGCGGCTGGCGCGACCGGGCGAATTCACCGAGCGGGCCTTCCTCAACGGCAAGCTTGACCTCGCCCAGGCCGAAGCGGTGGCCGATCTCGTTGCCGCGCGCTCGCGGGCCGGCGCACGGGCGGCGCTGGCCTCGATGCAGGGCGTGTTCTCGCGCAAGGTGCAGGGACTGCTCGATGCGCTCATTGCCCTGCGCGTGCACATCGAGGCGGCGATCGACTTTCCCGAGGAGGAGATCGACTTTCTCGCCGATGGCGCCATCACCCGTCAGCTCGAAGCCCTGCGCGCCCAGCTTGCTGAGTTGCTGTGCGAAACCCTGCGCGGCGTGCGCCTGACCGACGGCCTGCGGGTCGCCATCGTTGGCCGACCGAATGTCGGCAAGTCGAGCCTGCTCAACGCGCTGGCCGGGCGCGACCGCGCCATCGTCACCCCGGTCGCCGGCACCACCCGCGACGTGCTGCGCGAGGCCGTCGCGCTCGACGGCCTCGTGCTGGAACTTGCTGACACCGCCGGCCTGCGCGAGACGGACGACCTGGTGGAAGCCGAAGGCGTGCGCCGCGCGCAGGCGGAGCTGGCGCGCGCCGACGCCGCGCTGCTGGTCACCGACGAAGCGCACGCGCAGGCCGACCTCGCCTTCTTCGCTGCACTGCCCGCCAGCGCCGCGCGCCTGGTGCTGGTCAACAAGATCGACCTCACGGCAACCTTGCCGCATGCGGAAACGCGCGTCGATGCGCACTGGTTGTGGGCGTCGGCAAAAACTGGCGCCGGCCTCGATGCGTTGCGCACGATGCTCAAGGAACTGGCCGGTGCGAACGCCGGCGAAGGCGCCTTCAGTGCCCGCCGCCGCCACGTGCAGGCGCTGCAAACCGTGGGGGAGCACCTTGATCGCACCGCGCAAGCCCTCGCCGTCAGCCGCGCCGGCGAACTCGCCGCCGAAGAGTTGCGGCAGGCCCAGCAAACCCTCGGCGAAATCACCGGCGCCTACACCAACGACGACTTGCTCGGCGCGATCTTTTCGAGCTTCTGCATCGGCAAGTAGGCACTGCTACGGCCAGCGTGCCGGCGTCCGTTATGCTGGCCGGCAGCCGCGGATGGCTGTGCATCGGGGTGGACGAACGGTGGCATTCAACGAAGAGGAGACACGGTTCCACCTGATCGACCCGGTGCTGCGCGCGAAGGGCTACGACGACCCGCAGCGGGTCAAGCTGGAAACCCCGGCACCGGTCGAACCGACCGGCCCCAGGGGGCGGCGGCGCAAGGGCAGCGGGCGTACCGACTACCTCTTGTGCGTGCAGGTAGGCAACATGCCAAAGCCGCTGCCGGTGGCCGTACTGGAAGCCAAGCGCGAAACCGAGGACCCGCTCAAGGGCATGCAGCAGGCCAAGGGTTATGCCGACTGCACGCGCTTCGACGTGCAGTACGTGTTTGCCAGCAACGGCCATCTCTACGGCGACTACGACAAGCCCAGCGGCCAGTAGACCGGGCCCCACCCGCTCGCGGATTTTCCGCCGCATGCCGACCTGTGCGCCCGCTACGCCAGGGACAAGCACATCGACCTGGGTCGGCCCGATGCCGCCGTACTGTTCCAGGCCGACAGCCCGGCATGGAACAAGGCGCGCTACTACCAGGATGCGGCGATCCGCGCCGCGCTGGAAAAGATCCTCCGCGAGCGTGCCGCCGGCCATGCGCCGCGCGTGCTGCTGACGCTGGCCACCGGCGCCGGCAAGACCATCATTGCCACCAACCTTTTGTGGCGCATGGCGCAGGCCGGGCTGCTGCCCAAGCCCGCGCTGTTCCTGTGCGACCGCGACGAATTGCGCGAGCAGGCCTACACCAAGCTCAAGGCTGCCTTTGGCGGCAACGTGCGCATCGTGCAGACCGTGCACGGGGCCAATGCCGCGGCCAACGCGCGCATCCACATCGCCACCTACCAGACCCTGGGCATCGACGGCGACGGCGACGGCAGTTTCCTCACCGAGCATTACCTCGAGAACGCCTTCAGCATCATCGTCATCGACGAGTGCCACCGCTCAGCGTGGGGCCAGTGGTCGCAGGTGCTCGCGCGCAACCCCGACGCCATCCACCTCGGCCTCACCGCCACCCCGCGCAAGCTGAAAGAGCGCGAGCACGCCAGCGCCGAAGAAGCGGCCGACCATGCCATTACCGCGCACAATCTGCGCTACTTCGGCGAGCCGGCCTATGTCTATACCCTGGCCCAGGCGCAGGAGGACGGCTACCTGGCGGCGTGCGAAATCGTCAAGCGCAAGCCCAGCATCGACGCCCGCGTGTTCACCCGCGGGGAAATCCTCGCCGCCGGCGTGAAGGATCTCAAGACCGGCAGGCCGCTCACCGCCGACGACCTCGTCAAAGCCGAATACACCGGCAAGGATTTCGACGACGAGCTGTTCATCGACCTGCGCACGCCAAAGATGTGCGAAGACCTGTTCAAGCTGCTGTGCGAAAACGGCGGGCCGGAGCAGAAAGCCATCGTCTTCTGCACCCGCGACCTGCACGCCGACCGCGTGGCGATGCACCTGAACAACCTTTACGCCGCCTGGTGCCAGGCCCATGGCCACGAGCGCAAGGACGACTACGCGTTCAAGTGCACCGCCGCCGGCGGCGCGGACAAGATCGCGGTCATGCGCGGCTCGGGCGAGCGCGCCTTCATTGCCTGCACGGTGGACTTGCTGGAAGCCGGGGTGGATATCGAGCGCCTCAACGCCGTGGTGTTTTTCCGCTACCTGCAATCGTCGATCAAGTTCTACCAGATGGTGGGGCGCGGCACCCGCATCGACGAGGCCACGCACAAATACAAGTTCTGGCTGTACGACTACACCGGCGTCACCGACCTGTTCGGCACCGAGTTCATCAGCGCGCCGCCGCGCACCGGCGGCGACGGCCACGGTGGCGACGCGGGTGGCGGTGCGGGCGATCCGGATACCCCCTACCCGGTCGCCAATCCGGTGCCGGTGATGCGCCTGGGCGACAGCGAGCACGTGGTCATCACCGCGCAGGGCCGCTGCATCCTGACCAACCGCAACGGTGTCGCCACGCCGATCCCGCTGGACGAATACCGGCGCGAGGTGATGGCCCGCGTGCTGGCCGAGGCGCACGACCTGGGCGACTTCCGCGCGCTGTGGATCGAGGCGCGCAAGCGCCGCCACCTGATCGACCACCTGCTGGGCGACAACTACTCTCCCGAGGCCATCCGCGATGCGGAGGACATGGGCGAGTTCGACCTGTTCGATTTCTTCGGCAAGTACGGCTACCACGCCCGCGCGCTCAAGCGCCCCGAGCGCGGCGCGGCCTACCTGCAGGCCAACGCCGCGTGGCTCGCCGCCATGCCGCCGCCATCGGCCACCGTGCTGCGCGGCCTGGGCGCGCAGTTCGCGCAGGGCGGCACCGAGGCGCTGGAATCGGAAAGCCTGTTCGACGTGCCGCAGATCGCGCAGGCCGGCGGCATCAAGGCGCTGCGCGTGCTGGGCAAGCCGGCGGACGTGATGCGGGAAGCGAAGATGAGGTTGTTTGGGGCATGAATTGGGTGACCGTTCGTTTGGGCGAAATCGCCATCGAGGATAGGCAAATCGTGACGCCCGACTCGCCTGAAGCGAGCGTTCGGCCATATCTCGGCCTTGAGCAGATCGAGTCAGGCACCGGGCGCATTCTTTCGTATGAGGGCAACTCTGCCGAAGGGATAAGTACCACCTTCGCCTTCGATGAGAACCATGTGCTGTACGGAAAGCTGCGGCCTTATCTAAACAAGGTTGTCGCCCCGGATCGAAAAGGGCGTTGTTCGACGGAAATCATTCCGCTCTTGCCTCGTGGAGCAGACAGGGAGTTCCTTGCCCTGTTGCTTCGCACGGATCACGTGCTTGCAGCCGCCATGTCGGAGAAGACGGGTTCGCGAATGCCGCGAGCCGATATGGATGCGTTGCTCAGTCTCGATGTTTCGATTCCGCCAGCGATTAACGACCAACACCGTATCGCCGCCCGCCTGAAAGCCCAGCTGGCCGAAGTGGAAACCGTGCGGCAGGCGGCGCAGGCGCAGGTGCGGGATGCGATGCTGCTGCGCAGCCGCTTGCTGCAACAGACTTTCGATGCGCTGCGCGATGCGCCGCGCAAGGTGTTGGGCGAGTGGGCCAAGACGACCAGCGGTTCGACGCCGCCACGTGGCGACAAGCGTTACTGGTCGCCCGCTGAAATCCCGTGGGTGAAAACCGGCGAAGTGGCTTTCGCGCCCATCGCTGCTACCGAAGAAGCCATCTCGCGGCAGGCGCTGGCCGAGTGCTCGCTGACGTTGTTGCCGCCGCGGACTGTGCTGGTCGCCATGTATGGTCAAGGCAAGACGCGTGGGCAATCCGCGATCCTGCATATCGAAGCGACTACCAATCAGGCGTGCTTCGCCATCCTGCCGAATGACACTTGGGACGCGGATTTCCTGCACCACTGGTTGATGGCCTCATATGAGAGTTTGCGCAGCCTGTCCGATGGTCGTGGCGGTAATCAGGCCAACTTGAACGGTGGGTTATTGAACGCGCTGGACATTCCTGCGCCGGACATCACCGACCAGCGCCGCTTGGTCGCTCGCCTCAAAACCCAACTCGCCGAAGCCGACGCCGTCCACCAGGCCGCCACCGCGCAACTGGCCGAGATCGAACGCCTGCCACAGCGCCTGCTGGCGCAAGCTTTCGCTTCATCCACCACACAAGAAGACGTGACATGACCGGCAAGAAGATCGGCACGCAGCATCTCACCGCCTTCGAGGCCATCCGTCAGCACGATGCCGCTGGCGAGGAGCGCTGGTCGGCGCGCGATCTGGCACTGCTGCTGGAGTACGTGCAGTGGCGCAACTTCGTGCAGGTGATGGACAAGGCCCGGTTGGCCTGTCAGCAGGCTGGCAAGCGGGTCGCCGACCATTTTGCTGACGTCAGCAAAATGGTCGACATCGGCTCCGGCGCCCAGCGCAAGGTCGACGATGTCAGCCTGTCGCGCTACGCCTGCTACCTGATCGTGCAGAATGGCGACCCGTCCAAGGCGGTGATCGCCAACGGCCAGACCTACTTTGCCATCCAGACCCGGCGCCAGGAACTGGCCGACGCGGCGCAGCTGGCCGGGCTTTCCGAGGACGACAAGCGCCTCGCCATCCGCAACGAGCTGGCCACCCACAACAAGCATCTGGCGGCGGCGGCGAAGGATGCCGGGGTGGAGACGCCGCTGGATTACGCAGTGTTCCAGGACCACGGCTACAAGGGCTTGTATGGCGGGCTGGGCGCCAAGGACATCCATGCCCGCAAGGGCCTCAAGAAAAGCCAGAAGATCCTCGACCACATGGGCAGCACCGAGCTGGCGGCCAATCTGTTCCGCGCCACGCAGGCGGAGGACAAGCTGCGTCGCGAAGGCGTGCGCGGCAAGGCCCAGGCCAACCGCACCCACCACGAAGTGGGCCGCAAGGTGCGTCAGACCATCAGCGAACTGGGTGGCACCATGCCGGAAAACCTTCCGGTACCGGAGTGGAGTATCCAGCGCGTCGAATCGGCCAGGAAAAAGCAGCTCACGAAGAAAACGGACAAGTAATGCCACGCCCACGCAAATCTGCCGAGAAGGCACCCCGCACCATCGCCAGCACGCAATCGCTGGCGAGCTTCGTCAAGAGTGTGTGCGACATCATGCGGCGCTCCAACTGCGCCAGCGCGCTGCAGTACGTGCCGGAGCTGACGTGGATTCTGTTTCTGCGCATTCTCGACGCGCAGGAGCAGCGCGAGGCCGGGCAGGCCGAGGCGCTGGGGGCGGAGTTTGCCCCGGCCCTGCGCGCGCCCTATCGCTGGCAGGATTGGGCCGCGCCGTGGAGCGCCGCCGCCGACCGTCCGACGACGACCGACGGCCGCCCGCAAGGCTGGAAGCGGCAGGAGCTGTTTGCCGCCGGCGACGGCCGGCTGTTCGATTTCATCAACGGCGAGCTGCTGCCGTACCTGCACGCGCTGGACGTGGACGCGCGCACCGGCGAGCCCAACCCGACCGCCACGGCCAAGCAGCGCATCATCGGCCGCATCATGACCGCGGTGGAGCGGGTGCGGGTGGATGCGGAAACCAACCTGCGCGACATCCTCGACCGCGTGCACGAGATCAGCATCGAGCACATCGACGACACGCACTTTTTCACCCTGTCGCAGGTGTACGAGGATCTGCTGCTGAAGATGGGCGAGAAGAACTCCGACGGCGGGCAGTTCTTCACGCCGCGCGAAGTGATCCGCGCCATGGTGCACACGGTGGACCCGGCGCTGGGGCAGGCTGTGTACGACCCGTGCTGCGGTACCGGCGGCTTTCTGGCCGTGGCCTACGAGCACATGGCCCGCAAGCTGGGCGCGGCACCGGCCAGCACCGACCTTGCGCGGCTCAAGCGCGACAGCTTCTTTGGCCGCGAGAAGGAGAACCTGGTGTTCCCCATTGCGCTGGCCAACCTGGTGCTGCACGGCATCGACCAGCCCAACCTGTGGCACGGCAACACCCTGACCGGGCGCGCCAGCTACGCCGCCTTGTTCGACGCGGCGCCGCCGCAGTTCGACGTGATCCTCAGCAACCCGCCGTTTGGCGGCAAAGAGGGCAAGGACGCGCAGAAGAACTTCGCCTTTGCGACCGGCGCCACCCAGGTGCTGTTCGTGCAGAAGATCCTGGACGAGCTGGCGCCGGGCGGCACCTGCGCCATCGTGCTGGACGAGGGTCTGCTGTTTCGCACCAACGAAAGCGCGTTCGTCGAAACCAAGCGCAAGCTCACCGAGGAATGCGCGCTGTGGGCCATCGTCAGCCTGCCCGGCGGCGTGTTCTCCACTGCTGGCGCCGGGGTGAAGACCAACCTGTTGTTTTTCACCAAGGGCCAGCGCACCGAGCGCATCTGGTACTACGACCTGGCGTGGGTGAA
The DNA here is from genome assembly GCF_058789895.1 of Rhodanobacter sp. FW106-HT46G03. Taxonomy (NCBI): domain Bacteria; kingdom Pseudomonadati; phylum Pseudomonadota; class Gammaproteobacteria; order Lysobacterales; family Rhodanobacteraceae; genus Rhodanobacter; species Rhodanobacter sp. FW106-HT46G03. Next base: position 3,573,454 of record NZ_JBYTCC010000001.1, on the reverse strand, counting down.
GGTGGGCAAGAAGACCCCGCTGACCCTGGCCCACTTCGGCTTTGCGCCGGATGGCGCAGTGCTGGACGATGCCGCGTTGCCCACGGCGCTGACTGCCGATTGGCGCGCCGACGAGGCCAATGCGGGCAAGCCGTTCCCCAGCTACGCCCGCCTGCTGCGCAAGCGCGGCGGCAGCCGCTACTCGTGGACGGTGGACTTTGCGCAACGCCGCGCCGAGGCGCGCGGCGCCATGCAGCCATTGCGCGACCAGGTTGCCGCGTTGCGCGAAGAGGTGGCCAACCTGAAGCAGCAAGTCCGCGACATGCGCAAGGTGCCGGCCCCCGACGCGGCGTTCCGCGAGTTGCTGGCCGCCGTGCAGGCGCGCATCGGCGACCGGGAAAGCGCTATCCACGACCTTGATCACCAGGTAGCCGCACTGGATGCCGCCACCTACGACCTCAAGGCGGTCAATCCGCACGCGGTGACAACAACCGACGAGCGAACGCCCGCCGAGATCATGGCCAGCATCGCCAGCCACGGGCAGGCGGTTTCCGCGGCGTTGCAGCGGCTTGCGGCGTTGACCCGGCCCCGATAGGGGCGCCGGTCATGGCTGGGCCGGGGTGCCCACTGCCACCCGCAGTCTGACGCGGCAGCAGGCCATCGGCGGCCGCGAGATTTGCCAGTCGCCGGCGGCGGACGCTGGCTTCCCCCTTACGGCGTGCGCGCCGTGCAGGGTTGCCCGACGGGTCACGAGGCGAAGCTCAGGGAGAGCCGCGCCGCGACCGCACGCCGGCCTGTGCGCGGCCAGCCAAAAACGCGCCCAGTTCGCGCGCGGTCGGCATGCCGTCTTGCGCGCCGAGCTTGGTTACCGAGAGCGCGGCGGCGGCGCAGGCCTTGCGCACGGCGTCCGCCATGCCCTCGCGCAGAAATACGGCGAGCGCGCCGTTGAAGGTGTCGCCGGCGCCAGTGGTGTCGACCGCGGTCGCCGCAAAGCCCGCCTGATGCCGCGGTTCAGCGGCGTCCGCAGGGCGGTACCACGCGCCCTCGCTGCCGCGGGTCAGCACCACCGGGCACGGGCAGGCGCGCATCAGTTCGCGAAAGTCGACGCTGGCATCGGCGCCCAGCACAGTCGCCAACTCGTGCTGGTTCGGCGTGATGCAACTGGCGCGGGTGAGCCATTCGTACGGCAACGGTTGCGCCGGCGCGGGGTTCAGGATCACCGGCACGCCTTCGCGCTCGGCGCGGCGCAGCGTGGCGTCGACGGTTTCCAGCGGAATCTCCAGCTGCACCAGCACCGCGTCGGCGGCGGCAATCGCGTCGCGCGCGGCCTCGACTTGTGCCGGGCTGACCTGCGCATTGGCGGCGGGTACCACGGCGATGGTGTTCTCGCCGTTGGCCACGGTGATCGACGCCGTGCCGCTGCCGACCTGGGTGAGCCGCGCCACGTGGGCAAGATCGATGCCTTCGCGGGTCAGCCCGGCGTGCAGCTGGTCGCCGAACGCGTCGTAACCGAGTGCGCCGACCAGCGCCACCTGCGCGCCCAGCCGCGCGGCCGCCACTGCCTGGTTTGCGCCCTTGCCGCCGTGTGCGGTGAAAAACTGGGTGCCGAGCAGGGTTTCGCCGGGGCGCGGGAACCGTGGCGCCAGCGTGACCAGATCCATGTTGATGCTGCCGACGACGACGATGCGGGGCATGCGGGTCTTCCGGTAGAGGTCATGGCTGCCACTGTGCCGCAAATGACGACGCCCGCGCAGGGGCGGGCGTCGTGGCGTGCCGCGGTGTAGCGGGCGGTCAGCTCATGTGGCCGATGCCGGCGTCGCCCGGCTCCAGCGCCGGGGCGGGACCGGCAACCGCGAGCAGGCCCTGGGCGTAGCCGTCGTCCAGGCTCAGCGTGGAAACCTCGTCCCAGCCGAAGAACGAGGCCTGGCGCATCCATTCGGCGTCGGGGCTGAGCTCCTGCAGGTAGAAGCCCTCGTCGTCGCTGTTGACCAGGTGGCCGATGTAGCAGACCTCTTCCTCTTCCTCGGTATCCACATGCACGCCGATCACCGGCAGCATCGCGCCGGCGGCGTGCACCACGTCCTGTACCGAGTCGAGCGGAAAGCCCTGCGGCAGCCGTGGTTTGACCCCGCGCAGCGCCAGCGCCTTGGCCATGAAGGCATGGTGGCGTTCCGGTGCTTCCAGCTCGGTGATGTCGCGGTGCCGCATGATGTAGATGCCGTCGTCGGTGAGGTTGTCGCCGAGCACCCAAAAGAGGATGAACTCGCGACCGACACCGCCGATGTAGCCGCAGAAACTGCCGTGCTCCAGCTCGCCACGCCACAGGCGCACCATGGTTTGCTGTTGCATGGCTTCGCGCAGTTGGGCGCGCAGGTTGTTGGATTTGAACTCGATGATGGTTGCCATAGCGCGGTTATTTTAGCAGAGTGGGTCAAGTCCCTTGTTCAGCAATTGTTGTCGGCGAACATCGGCGAACGTGCATCGAATGCACGCTAAAGTGTGTATTCCGAGTCTTGGCCGACTCGGCCACCGACCGACTGGTCAGGCTTGAAGCCGCCTGGCCGAGTGTGGATAAATGGGGGTCTGTTGCTGCGGTGCAAGATTGCGTGAGCCCCAATGCGCGCGCTTCACCGCTGCGCAACGAAGCTGGGCGTTGCGACCTCGTCACGTACCGAATAGAAGGAGCCGTTCGCGGCCCATGAGCAAATCAGCCTCCGATGCCCTGGTGTTTTTTGGTGCCACCGGCGATCTCGCCTACAAGCAGATTTTCCCCGCCCTGCTGGCGATGGTCAGCCGCGACGGTTGCGAGCTGCCGATCATCGGTGTCGCGCACGCCGGCTGGTCGCTGGAGCAATTGCGGGCGCGTGCGCACGACAGCGTCGCAGCGGCCACCGGGAAAGCCGGCGGTACGCTGGATGAAGCCGCGTTTGCCAGGCTCGCTGCGCAACTGCGCTACATCGACGGCGATTACCGTGATGCCGACACCTTCACCCGGCTCAAGGCCGAACTGGGCACGGCGCGCGCGCCGCTGCACTACCTCGCCATTCCACCGTCGCTGTTTGCCACCGTGGTGAGCGGGCTCAAGGCCGCCGGCTGCGCCGATGGCGCGCGAGTGGTGGTGGAGAAACCGTTCGGCCGTGACCTCGCTTCGGCGCGCCGCCTGAACCAGGCGTTGCATACGGCGTTTCCCGAGTCGGCGATCTTTCGCATCGACCACTACCTGGGCAAGGAGGCGGTGCAGAACCTGTTGTACTTCCGGTTTGCCAACAGCGTGCTCGAGCCGGTGTGGAACAACCGCTACGTCGACCGCGTGCAGATCACCATGGCCGAGGCCTTCGGCGTGGAGGGCCGCGGCAGTTTCTACGATGGCGTGGGCGCAATCCGCGACGTGCTGCAAAACCACTTGCTGCAGGTGACCTCGCTCTTGGCGATGGATGCGCCGATCGGCAGCGACCCGGCCGCGCTCAACGCGGAAAAGCTGCGTCTGTTCCGCGCGATGCGCCCGCTCGGCCCGCGTGATGTGGTGCGCGGCCAGTACCGTGGGTATCGCGACGTGCCCGGCGTGGCGCCGGGCTCCAACGTGGAGACCTTCATCGGCCTGCGGCTGGCGATCGACACCTGGCGCTGGGCCGGGGTGCCGTTCCTGATCCGTGCCGGCAAGAAGCTGCCGGTGAGCGTCACCGAAGTGGTGGTGGACATGCAAACCCCGCCGCTCGCGGTGTTCGACCCGATCGACGTCACGCGCTCCAACTACTTCCGCTTCCGGCTGTCGCCGCAGGTGGTGATTGCCGAGGGCATGCGCGTGAAGCGCCCCGGCGAGGCGATGCTCGGCGCGCCGGTGGAGCTGGTGGCGCACCACCATGCCGGCAGCGAGATGACGCCGTACGAACGCCTGCTGGGTGACGCGCTGCGCGGCGACAACGCGTTGTTCACCAGCGACGAATGTGTCGAGGCCGCCTGGCGCGTGGTCGACCAGGTGCTTGGCCAGGAAGACCTCGTGCACTTCTACGAGTCAGGCAGTTGGGGCCCGCCGGAAGCCGCGGTACTGGCTGGCGCCGAAGGCTGGCACGACCCGCAGCCCGCGCCCGCCGCGCCCGGCTGAACGCTTGCGCTGCGGCAACCGCGGCTGCCCGTCGCCAGCGTAAGCTCGACGATGCCCCCACGCCATCCCCTTTTGTTTTGGAGACCCATCAGCATGAAAGCGACCCAGCAATTGCACGCAGCCGGCCAGAGCCTGTGGCTGGACAACATCACCCGCACCCTGCTCGACAACGGCACGCTCGCGCGCTACATCCGCGAGCTGTCGGTGACCGGCCTCACCTCCAACCCGAGCATCTTCGAAAAAGCGATGGCGACCGGCGACGCCTACGACGCGGCGATCCACGCCAAGTCGCTGGTGGGCATGGCTGGCGAGCCGCTGTTCATGGAGTTGGCGCTGGAAGACCTGCGCCGCGCCGCCGACCTGTTCAAGCCGGTGTTCGACGCGACCCATCAGGTGGATGGCTGGGTGTCGATGGAAGTCTCGCCGCTGCTGGCGGCGGACACCCAGGGCACGATTGCCGCCGCCGAGGCGATCCACGCGCAGGCGCAGCGGCCGAACCTGTTCGTCAAGATTCCGGGCACCCCGGAAGGCGTGCCGGCGATCGAGGAAGCGATCTTCCGTGGCATCCCCATCAACGTGACGCTGCTGTTTTCGCGCGACCAGTACCAGGCCAGCGCCGAAGCCTATTTGCGCGGCATCGAGCGGCGCCTCGCCGCCGGCAAGGATCTGCTGGTGCCGTCGGTCGCCTCGGTGTTCATCAGCCGCTGGGACGTGGCCGCCAACCCGCAGTTGCCGGTCGACCAGCACAACACGCTGGGCATCGCGGTGGCGCGCAAAACCTACTGCGCCTACCGCGAACTCCGGGCTTCGGCGCGGTTCCAGCGGCTGGCCGCGAAGGGCGCGCGCCCGCAGCGCCTGTTGTGGGCCTCGACCGGCACCAAGGACCCGAACGCCTCCGACACGCTCTATGTCGAGGCGCTGGGTGCGCCCAACACGATCAACACCATTCCCGAGAAAACCCTGCACGCCTATGGCGACCACGGTAAGCCCGGTGCCATGCTGCCAGTGGATGGCGGCGACGCCGAGGCGGTGCTGGCGAAGATCGCCAAGGCCGGCATCGACCGCGCGGCGCTGGCGACCCAGCTGCAGGTGGACGGCGCTGCCGCGTTCGTCAAGGCGTGGCGACAGATGCTCGATCGCATCGCGACCAAACAGGCCGCGCTGGACGCCAAGAGCAAGGGGCCGGTGGCACGATGATCGGCGCCGACCTCACCTTGTTGCCGGAGTGGCAGGCGCTCAAGCGGCATGCCGACCAGCTCGCGCCGCGCCACTTGCGCGAACTGTTTGCGCAGGATACGGCGCGCGGCGAACGCTTGGCGGCCACGGCCGTCGGCCTGTACTACGACTACGCCAAGCAGCGTGTCACCGATGAAACGCTCGGGCTGTTGCGCCAGCTGGCCGAGGCGCGCGGGCTCAAGGCGCGCATTGCCGCGATGTTCCGCGGCGACAAGATCAACCGCACCGAAAACCGCGCGGTGCTGCACGTGGCGCTGCGCGCGCCGCGCGAGGCGTCGATTCTGGTGGATGGCCACGACGTGGTGCCCGATGTGCACGCGGTGCTCGATCGCATGACCGCGTTTGCCGACCAGGTGCGCAGCGGCGCCTGGAAGGGCTACACCGGCGAGCGCATCCGCAACGTGGTGTCGATCGGCATCGGCGGCTCCGACCTCGGCCCGGTGATGACGTATGAAGCGCTGCGCGACTACACCCGGCGCGACATGTGCTTCCGCTTCGTCTCCAACGTGGACGGCGTCGATTTTGCCGAAGCGGTGCGCGACCTGGATGCCGCGGCCACGCTGTTCATCGTCTGCTCGAAGACCTTCACCACGCTGGAAACCCTGACCAACGCGCACGCCGCGCGCGCCTGGTGCCTCAAGGCGCTGGGCAACGAAGGCGCCGTCGCACGCCATTTCGCCGCGGTGTCCACCAATGCCGCAGAGGTCGCCAAGTTCGGCATCGACACCGCCAACATGTTCGGCTTCTGGGATTGGGTGGGCGGCCGTTACTCGATGGATTCGGCGATCGGCCTGTCCACCATGCTGGCCGTGGGTCCGCAGCATTTCCGCGACATGTTGGCCGGTTTCCACGCGATGGACGAGCACTTCGCCAGCGCACCGTTCACCACCAACCTGCCGGTGCTGATGGGCCTGATCGGGGTGTGGAACACCAATTTCCTCGGCGCCGAGACGGTGGCCGTGCTGCCTTACGAGCAATACCTCAAGCGGTTCCCGGCGTACCTGCAACAGCTCACGATGGAGTCCAACGGCAAGCACGTCACGCTCGACGGCGCCCGCGTGGATTACGCCACCGGCCCGATCTACTGGGGCGAGCCGGGCACCAACGGCCAGCACTCGTTCTACCAGCTGATCCACCAGGGCACGCGGCTGGTGCCGTGCGATTTCATCGGCTTCGGGCAAACCCTGCAGGCGGTGCCGGCGCGCGGCGGCGGCGACCAGCACGATCTGCTGATCGCCAACCTGATCGCGCAGGGCGAAGCGCTCGCGTTCGGCAAGACCACCGCGGAGGTCCGCGCCGAAGGCACGGATGCCGCGCTCGCGCCGCACCGCACGTTCACCGGCAACCGGCCGAGCAGCACCATTCTCGCCGCGCGCCTCACGCCGTTCGCGCTGGGCTCCCTGATCGCCCTCTACGAGCACAGCGTGTTCGTGCAAGGCGTCATCTGGGGCATCGACTCGTTCGACCAGTGGGGGGTGGAGCTGGGCAAGCAACTGGCGAAAAAAACCATTGCCGAACTCACCGCCCCGGCAGTGCCCGAGCTGCACCACGACAGCTCCACCAACGCGCTGATCCGTCGCTACCGCGCGCTGCGCGACGGCACGCACTGAAGGAAGCGCCCTGCTTGCGTGAGAGCATGCCCGCTGGCGCGGGCATGCTCGATGTTGCGACCTTGCCCACGGATAGCGCCTCGCCGCAGGCCGCTTTTCCGAATCTCGAATCTCCCATCCCTACTCCCGGCCCCACCAACCGCGCGATCATGGCGACCTGCACCCTCCCCATCGTTATCCCAGGAGTCGCTCCATGAGTCAGGAGATCAGCCCGCTGGCCGGCAAACCGGCGCCGGCTTCGATCCTTGTCGACCTCGACAAGCTGCTTGCCGCCTATGCCGAGCTGCGACCCGACCCCGGCGTGGCGGCGCAGCGCGTGGCGTTCGGCACCTCGGGCCACCGCGGCTCCTCGCTGGCGCACAGCTTTAATGCGTGGCACATCCTCGCTATCAGCCAGGCGATCTGCGACTACCGCCGGCGCGAGGGCATCGACGGGCCGCTGTTCATCGGCGCGGATACCCACGCGCTGTCGCAGCCGGCGCTGGAGACCGCGCTCGAAGTGCTGGTGGCGAACGGGGTGGAAACCCTGATTTCCGCCGACGGCGAGTTCACTCCGACGCCGGCGGTGTCGCATGCCATCCTGGTCTACAACCAGGGCCGCAGCGCGGGCCTGGCCGACGGCATCGTCATCACCCCCTCGCACAACCCGCCGGACAACGGCGGCTTCAAGTACAACCCGCCGAACGGCGGCCCGGCCGATACCAGCATCACCCAGTGGGTGCAGGATCGCGCCAACGCGCTGCTGGAAGGCGGCCTGAAGGAAGTGCGCCGCGTGGCGTATGCGCAGGCGCGCAAATCGCCGCTGGTGCATGCGCACGATTTTCTCGGCAGCTACGTCGGCGACCTCGCCAACATCGTGGATTTCGACGTGATCCGCGCCGCCGGGCTGCGCCTTGGCGTCGATCCGCTGGGCGGTGCCGGGGTGCATTACTGGGGTGCGATCGCCGAGCGCTACCAGCTGCCGCTGGAGGTGGTGAGCGAGGTGGTCGACCCCCAATTTGCATTCATGAGCGTGGACTGGGACGGCAAGATCCGCATGGATCCTTCCTCGCGCTACGCGATGGCGCGCCTGATCGGGCTCAAGGACAAGTACGACGTCGCCTTCGCCGCCGACACCGACCACGACCGCCACGGCATCGTCGCGCGCTCGGTCGGCCTGCTGCCCGCCAACCATTACCTCACCGTGCTGGTGGAGTACCTGTTCCGCCACCGCCCGCGCTGGGGCGGGGCTGCGGCGGTGGGCAAGACCGTGGTCAGCACCGCGTTGATCGACCGCGTGGCCAAACGCCTCGGCCGCCCGCTGTACGAGGTGCCGGTCGGTTTCAAGTGGTTCGCGCCGGGCCTGTACGCCGGCTCGCTCGGTTTCGGCTGCGAGGAAAGTGCCGGCGCCTCCACCCTGCGCTTCGATGGCGGCGCGTGGTCCACCGACAAGGACGGCCTGGTGCCCGGCCTGCTCGCGGCGGAAATGACCGCGCGCGAAGGGCGCGATCCGGGCGAGCTCTACGCGCGCATCGCCGCCGAGCTGGGCACGCCGTACAGCAGCCGCGTCGATGCTGCCGCCACGTCGGCGCAAAAGGCCAAGCTCAAGGCGCTGTCGCCGGCGCAAATCACCGCCAAGGAGCTCGCCGGCGAGCCGATCGTGCAGGTGCTCGACAAGGCCCCCGCCAACGGCGCGGCGATCGGCGGCATCAAGGTCGTCACCGCCAACGGCTGGTTCGCAGCGCGGCCCTCCGGCACCGAGTCGATCTACAAGATCTACGCCGAAAGCTTCCAGGACGAAGCCCACCTCCAGCGCCTGCTGGAAGAGGCGCAGGGCGTGGTGGACGGTGCGCTGGCCGGCGCGTGATTTCGCGTGGCGTCGCGTGTCGGGCTGAAGCCCGACCCACCGGATCGCTGCTTCCTCGTGGGTCGGGATTCATCCCGACCGGCTATTGACGATACCGGTTCAGCGGCTTTCACCCGGCATCAGCGCCGCAGCGCGCGGTGCGCGATGTCGCGCCGGCAAAAGCCGCCGGCGAAACGGATTTTCGCCACCGCGGCATAGGCCTTTTCGCGCGCGGCGGCGATGTCCGCGCCCAGTGCACACACGGTGAGCACGCGGCCACCGGCGGTCACCGCGTGGCCATCGGCATCCAGCCGGGTGCCGGCATGGAACACCTTGACGTCCGCGCCCAGCTCGGCGTCCAGCCCGTCGATGCGCTTGCCGGACGCGACCTTGCCGGGGTAGCCACCGGAGGCCAGCACCACGCCGATCGCGGGGCGCGCATCCCATTGCGCGCGGGTGGTGGCGAGCCTGCCGTCCAGCGCGGCCTCGATCAGCTCGACCAGGTCGGTTTTCAGGCGCAACAGGATCGGCTGCGTCTCCGGGTCGCCCAGGCGCACGTTGAACTCGATCACTTTCGGGTTGCCGGCCGGGTCGATCATCAGCCCGGCGTAGAGGAACCCGATGAACGGCGCGCCTTCCGCGGCCATGCCGTGCAGGGTGGGCTCGATCACCTCTTTCAGGATGCGCTGCTCCACTTCCGGCGTGACCACCGGCGCCGGCGAATACGCGCCCATGCCGCCGGTGTTCGGGCCGAGGTCGCCATCGTCGCGGCGCTTGTGGTCCTGGCTCGACGCCATCGGCAAGGCGTGCTGGCCGTCGCTCATCACGATGTAGCTGGCTTCCTCGCCTTCGAGATACTCCTCGATCACCACCCGTGCCGAGGCGTTGCCGAACGCGTGCGCGCCCAGCATGTCGTGCAGCGCCTGCTCGGCGTCGCCCTGGGTCAGCGCCACCACCACGCCCTTGCCGGCGGCGAGGCCATCGGCCTTGATGACGATCGGCGCGCTGTGCGTGCGCAGGTAGGCCAGCGCCGGTGCCAGCTCGGTGAACACCGCATAGCGCGCGGTGGGAATGTTGTGGCGGTGCAAAAAGTCTTTGGTGAACGCCTTGGAGCCTTCCAGCTGCGCTGCGACCGCGCGCGGGCCGTAGATGCGCAGGCCGGCATCGCGAAAGCGATCCACCACGCCAGCCACCAGCGGCACTTCGGGGCCGACCACGGTCAGCGCGACCTTCTCCGCCTTGGCCAGCGCCAGCAGGCCATCCAGATCGTTGGCCGCGACCTCCGCGTTGCGCACCCCGCGCTCACGCGCCGTGCCGGCATTGCCCGGCGCCACGATCACTTCGTCCACCCGCGGCGAGCGCTTGAGCTTCCACGCCAGCGCGTGCTCGCGCGCGCCGTTGCCGATGACGAGGACTTTCATGCGGGTGCTCCGTGGGGCGCTGACAGGCGGGGATGGCCGGCTATTGTAGCGGGCTGGCCCGGATGGCCCGGATGGCGCGCCGGTGCCCCGCCCTTGCGTGGCCGCTGCCGTGGCGCTGCGACGAGCCGTGGGCACATACTGCGTCGCGCGCCCGCACTCCGGCGGCACCGCGCCGACAAAGTCGGCGCCGCGGCACGGCGTGGCGACGCAGCTCGTTCACTTCCGGCAAGGGGAACATCATGGGTTTCATTGCGTGGATCGTGGTTGGCGCCGTTGCAGGCTGGCTGGCCGGCGTGCTGGTCAAGGGCGGCGGTTTCGGCTTGCTCGCGGACATCGGCGTGGGCATCGTCGGCGCGTTCATCGGCGGCTGGCTGTTCGGCCTGCTCGGCATTCACCTGGGCAATGGCTGGATCGGATCGCTGGTCACCGCCGTCATCGGCGCCGTGGTGTTGTTGTTCGTGGTCCGCCTGATCAAGCGCGCCTGATACGCCGGTCGGGCCGGAGGCCAGGCCGCGCTGGTTCAGCCCAGCAATGCCAAGAGCGCGGCCCGCGGCAGCTTGCCGGTTTCGTTGCGCGGCAGGGCCGCTACCCGGCGCAGCGGGCGCGGCAGGAAAACCGGGTCGATCGCATCGCGCAGGGCGGCGAGGATGGCGGCTTCGTCCAGCGTCGGGGCGACCACGAGTGCCGCGACGCGATGCACGCCGGCGGCGTCCGCGGTGTCCAGTTGCAGCAGCGCGGCGTCGACCACGCCGGGGATGGCAAGCAGGCGGCGGGTGAGGTCGCCGAGCGAGGCGCGCTTGCCGGCGATTTCCAGCAGATCCGCCTGGCGGCCGCGCAGGCGGAAGCGCTGCGCGGCGGCGTCGACTTCCATCAGATCGGCGAGTACCACCGGCGCATCCAGCTGCGGTGCAGTCACTTCGGTGCCGTCCGGGCGCGGATGCAGGCGCACGCCGGGATACAGCGCCCAGTCGCTTTCGACCGTGAGCCGGCGGCTGGCAATGGCGCAGGTTTCGGTGGAGCCGAACACCTCCAGCACGGGCGCAGCAAAGGCTTGTTCGGCCGCGTGCGCGAGGTCGGGCGGCATCGGTGCGGTCGCCGACAACAGCGCGGCCAGCGGCGGCAGCGGCAGGCCCGCGGCCACCAGCGTGCGCAGATGCACGGGGGTGATGACCAGCACGCGCGGCGCCGGGATCGCGGCGAGCGCGGCGGCGACATCGGCCGGAAAAAACGGGCGCCCGGCGTGCACCGCCACGTTGCCGAACAGCGGCAGCAGCACGCTCGTCTCGATGCCGTAGATGTGCTGTGGCGGCACCGTGGCGACCACGTTGAATCGCGTACCGGCGACCCGGTCAAGCATGGCGCGCGTACCGCGGCTGGCGGCATGCAGCGCGCCCCAGCATTTGGCATTGGCGCGCGGGGTGCCGGTGGAACCCGAGGTGTAGGCCACCAGCGCGAGCTGGTCAGCCGGGATCATGGGTACCTGGGTGGCGTTGGCCGTGTCGGTCAGCGGCGGCAGGCGGTGGTAGCCGGGAGGCGCCGGGGCGAGGTCGCCTTCGCCCAAGGCGTAGCAGCCGGGGTGCGCCGCCATTACTTCGGCCACCATGTGCGGCGCGCGCGACGGCGGCAGGAGGTTGACCTGCCCGCGCACGATCAGCGCACAGAACGCCACGAGGAAGGCGTAGCGGTCGGTGCACAGGTTGACCGCCGCGGGTGCGGCCGGCAGTGTCGCGGCCACCTGTTCGACGTGGGTCAGGAAGGTGCCGGCGCTGACGGCGTGGCCGTGGTGCCAGGCCAGCGTGCGCTGCAGGTGGTCCGCGTGCAGCAGCGGCAGCAGGGCGGCGTCCGCCCGCAACGGGCTGACGGCGCAGATTTCGGGATGCACGACAGACATGACCCGGCGCAGGGTACCTGTTTTCAGCCGCGGCCGGCGAGCGCTGCGGCACGCCCTCACGCGCGTATTACGGTGCCAGTCAGCGCGTCGCGGATGGTGGTGGGACGGTCGAGCCCACCCAATGGCGCGTCGAGCACGCCGTCGAGCGCATCGCCGAAATACGTGCGCACGGTCTGCGCGCTCATCGCCGGCGCGGCGCCGTGCGGGTTGGCGCTGGTCGACACCAGTGCGCCACCGTAAGCGCGGCACAGCGCGGCGGCCGGTGCGTGTGCGGTCACCCGCAGCGCAATGCCGGGATGCGCGCCGGCAACCCAGTCCGGCACCGCGGCGGTGCGCGGGAAGATCCAGGTATGCGGGCCGGGCCAGCTCGCCCTGACCTGCGCCAGCACCGCCGTTGGCACCTTGGCAAGGTCGATGTAGCGCTCGACCTGGGCAAAGTCGGCGGCAATCAGCAGCACGCCCTGGGTGGCCGGGCGCTGCTTGAGCGCGAAGATCTGCTCGAACGCACGCTGGTCGTGGGGGTTGCAGCCGAGGCCGTAGACGCCTTCGGTGGGGTAGGCGAGCACGTGGCCGTCGCGCAGCAGCGCGGCGGCGGCGGTCAGCGTGTCGAGGGTGAAGGTTTGCAGCATCGGTCAGGGCTCTGCGAGCGCCGGTCTGTGGTGGGTCGGGCTGCGGCCCGACAAGGAGGTGCGAGTCGGGTTGAAGCCCGACCCACCGGGGAGATTACGTGGTGGTTTTTTTTGTGGCGGCTTTTTTCACCGCCGTCTTTCGGGCCGCGGTCTTTTTCGCCGGCGCCTTTTTTGCGGCGGTCTTCTTCACCGCAGCTTTCTTCGCGGCCGGTGCCTTGGCCGCGGTTTTCTTGGCAGCGGCTTTGCCAAACCGGGCCTTTTTCACCGGCGCGGCGGCGAGCAGTTCCTGGCACTGCGCGAGCGTCAGCGCCTTGGGCTCGGTGCCCTTCGGGATGCGGGCGTTTTTTTCGCCGTCGGTGATGTACGCGCCGTAGCGGCCGTTCAGCACCTGCACACCATTGCCGAAATCGGTGATGACGCGGTTGGCCAGCATTTCCAGCTTGTCGGCCACCAGTTGCAGCGCGCGCGGCAGCTCGATGGTGTAGGGGTCGTCCTCGGGCTTGAGCGAGGCGTAGGTGGCGCCCTGTTTCACGAACGGCCCGAAACGGCCGACGCCGACGCTCACCTCGTCGCCGTTGGGCGCGGCGCCAAGCTTGCGCGGCAGGCGGAAGAGCTGCAACGCTTCTTCCAGCGTGATCGAGTGCATGCTCTGGCCTGGCCGCAGCGAGGCGAACTGCAGTTTTTCGTCCGAGTCCTTGTCGCCGATGGCGGCATACGGCCCGAAACGCCCCAGCCGCACGAATACTGGCTTGCCGCTCTTGGAGTCGGTGCCGAGCACGCGGGCGCCGGTGGCTTCGCTGCGGTCGACGGTTTCGGTCTTTTCGTCCACCTGCTGCTTGAACGGCTTCCAGAACCGCTGCATCAGCGGCACCCAGGCCTCTTCGCCACGGCTCACGGCATCCAGGTCGTCTTCCAGCTTGGCGGTGAAGTCGTAATCCACGTAGCGGGTGAAGTGCACGGTGAGGAACTTGCTCACCGCGCGGCCGACGTCGGTCGGCTTGAAGCGGCGGGCATCGAGGTAGACGTATTCGCGGTGCAGCAGTACCTGGATGATGCTGGCGTAGGTCGACGGCCGGCCGATGCCGTATTCCTCCATCGTCTTCACCAGGCTGGCTTCGGAGTAGCGCGGCGGCGGCTCGGTGAAGTGCTGGTCGGCAGCGATCGCCTTGAGCGGCACCTCCTCGCCCTTTTCGAGGCGCGGCAAGCGGCGGTTTTCGTCGTCGTCCTCGGCGTTCTTCTGGTCGCGGCCCTCCTCGTACACGGCAAGAAAGCCCGGGTCGACCACGGTGGTGCCGGTGGCGCGGAAGCTGGCCGGGCCGCCGGCAGCATGCGGCAGCTCGAAGTCCACCGCCACGGTGTTGAGCGTGGCGTGGATCATCTGGCAGGCCACCGCGCGCTTCCAGATCAGGGTGTAGAGCTTGCGCTGCTCCTCGGTGAGGAAGCCGGCAATCGACTGCGGCGTGCGCATCGCGGAGGTGGGCCGGATCGCCTCGTGCGCCTCCTGCGCGTTCTTGGATTTCACCTTGTAGAACTGCGGCGCGTCCGGCAGCGCCTTGGCGCCGTAATCGCGCGCGATCAGCGCGCGCAGCTCGGCCACCGCCTCGCCGGCGAGCGCCACCGAGTCGGTACGCATGTAGCTGATGAGGCCGACGTTGCCCTCGCCGCCGAGCGCCACGCCTTCGTACAAGCCTTGCGCCACCTTCATCGTGCGGCTGGTGGTGAAGCCGAGCTTGCGCGCGGCCTCCTGCTGCAGCGTGGAGGTGGTGAACGGCGGTGCCGGGCGACGCTTGCGTTCCTTGCTGCCCACCTCGCTGACTGTCAGGTGGCCGTGCGCGGCCTCCGAGAGCTCGGCGCGCGCGGCGCTGGCGCCGGCCTCGTCGGTCAGGTCGAACTGCTCGAATTTCTTGCCGTGGAGCTTGGTGAGCTTGGCGCTGAACTCGCTGTCGGCGTGGCGCAGATGAGCCTCGACCGTCCAGTATTCGCGCGCCTTGAACGCTTCGATTTCGTCCTCGCGCTCGACGATCATGCGCAGCGCCGGGCTTTGCACGCGGCCGGCGGACAGCCCGCGCTGCACCTTGCGCCAGAGCACCGGCGAGAGGTTGAAGCCGACCAGGTAATCCAGCGCGCGACGTGCCTGCTGGGCGTTCACCAGGTCGTAGGAGAGCCCGCGCGGGTGCGCCACCGCGGCCTGGATCGCCTTGGGCGTGATCTCGGAAAACACCACGCGGTGCATCTGCTTGCCCTCGGTCAGCCCGCGGGCCTTGAGGATTTCGCTGATGTGCCAGCTGATCGCCTCGCCTTCGCGATCCAAGTCGGTGGCGAGGTAGATGTCGTCGGCGACTTTCGCGGCCTTGAGGATGGCGTCGACGTGTTTCTCGTTGCGTTCGATCAGCTCGTACTGCATGGCAAAGTCATGCTCGGTGTCGACCGCGCCCTCCTTGGGCTTCAGGTCGCGCACGTGACCGTAGGAGGCGAGGACCTGGAAGTCCTTGCCGAGGTATTTGTTGATGGTCTTCGCCTTGGCGGGCGATTCAACGATGAGCAGGTTCTTGGCCATGAATCTCTGATGTTGGGTATGGCGGTTGGATGTCGCAGTGCGGCAAGCCTATCTCTTTAGTGAGACTTGATCCGGCAACCGCTGTCAAGCCGGAGCGTGTGAAAAGCCGATGGCGAAGGCACGGGTGGCCCACCCTTGCCGGTGCTCGCGTCAACCGGCAAGGTATTGGTATTGGTTGCCCGGCAGGCTGGCGGTGACGCCTTCGAGCTCCAGCATCAGGAGCATCGAGGACACCGCGCTGGCGGCCAGGCCGCTGCGTGCTACCAACTGGTCGAGCGTGGCCGGGTCGTGGCCGAGCGCGGCCAGCAGTCGCACGTAGTCGGGGTCGCCTTGCCAGCTGGTTGCCGCGGCGGCAACCGGCGTTTCCGCGGCGCCCAGCCGGGCGGCCAGCTCCACACCGAGCGCGCGTGCGGCTGGCACCAGTGCCTCGATCACCTCGGCGGGCTCTTCCACCAGCCGCGCGCCGTCACGGATCAGGCGGTGGCAGCCGCGGGCGAGCGGGTTGTTGATGGACCCGGGCAGCGCAAACACCTCGCGACCCTGTTCGCCAGCCAGCCGCGCAGTGATGAGCGAGCCGGACTTGAGCCCGGCCTCGACCACCAGCGTGCCCAGCGCCAGCCCGGCGATCAGCCGGTTGCGGCGCGGAAAGTGGTCGGCGCGGGCCGGCGTGCCGGGCGGAAACTCGCTGACCAGCGCGCCGTGTCCGGCAATCCGCCGCGCCAGTTCGAGGTGCTTGTGCGGGTAGACCCGATCCGGCCCGGTGCCCACCACGGCGACGGTCGGCGCGTCGGCGTCCAGCGTCGCCATATGGGCCGCGCCGTCGATACCGTCGGCCATGCCGCTGGTGACGACAAACCCGGCGTGTGCCAGGGCGCGGGCAAACCGGCGCGCGTGGTCGAGCCCGGCCGGGCTGGCGCTGCGGGCGCCGACAATGGCTACCTGCGGACGCAGCAGCACGGCCGCGTCGCCGGCCACGAACAGGGCCGCCGGCGGTTGCGGGATGGCTTCCAGCAGCGGCGGGAAATCCGCCTCGGTGCAGCGCAGCAGGCGATGGCCGGGGTGCGCGAGCCAGGCGAGATCGGCGGTGAGGCGCGCGGCGTCCGGCGCGTCCAGCCACGCGGCCGCGCCGGGGTCGAGCGCGGCCGCGTGCCGGCGCAGCTCGGCCAGCGCACGCTGGATATCCTGCCCGTTCGCGGCCAGCGCCTCGCGCAGGCCGCCCGGCCCAAGGCCCGGGGTGCGCAGCGCAGTGAGCCACGCGCGCAGTTCGTCAGTGTCGTCCATGCGGCGAGTGTACGGACGAAGACGGCGCGGGGTGAGCCGCGCCGTCGTGTGGGCATCGCCTTACGCGAAGCTGGTCGGGTCAGAGCGGCAGCTTGATCTTGTCGCCCTTCTTCACCGGGCGCAGGCCGTCCATCACCAGGCCATAGCTCACGTTGTCGAAGGTGCGGAACACCATGACGTGGGCCACGTACTCGTCCGGCAGAGTGACGCGCTTGCCGACGCTGCGGTTCCAGCTGTTGCTGGCAACGTCGTCGTGGATGTTGTCGCCGGGGTGCCAGACCGAGAACGTCGTGCCGTTGTCGATCCCGTCCTTCGCGCCGACCGACAGCACGACGATCTGGTGCGGGCCCACCGCGTCCATCGCGTCGGTAAACGCGATCACGCGGCCATCCTTCGGGTCGCTGGCGGCGGCGTGCGGGTAGAAATACGGGTCATACGGGTTGTCGCCGACCGGCATGAGGCGGTCGCCGCTGCGGATCTCGGCGGTGGACTCGGTTACCAGCAGCGTGGCCGGATCACCGGAATGCAGCACCTGCGCGGTGCCGATCACCCGGACCTCGACGCCCAGATCCTTGCCGCGGCGATAGTGGCCCGAGCCGTTGTCGAAATCCTCCTCCCACGGCGACTTCACCATCGCCGCGTTGGCCCACAGCTCATCGGCAAATACCGCGCTGCCCTTGTCGTCGTTGTCGTAGCCGCGGAACATGTGCTCCGGTCGCACGATCGCCCAGCGCTCGCCCGGCTCGCTCTTGAGCCCGCGCACGTAGATGTTCTGGCCGGAGGTGACGCGCAGCTGGTTTTCCTCGACGCCCACCACGTACGGCGCCTCCTTGACCGCGCTGGAGTTCACCACACGCAGGTCTTTCAGGAACGTCTTGAGCGCATCCAGCGGAATCGCCGGCACCGCCTCGCCTTCGCGGTGCACGCTCGGCTTCAGGGTCAGCGCCGGGCGGCCGCTGATGAACGCCAGGTTGAGCACGTCGCCGGGGTAGATGAGGTGCGGGTTGCGGATCTGCGGGTTGGCCTGCCAGATTTCCGGCCACAACCACGGCTTCATCAGGAATTTCGCCGAGATGCCCCACAGCGTGTCGCCGCGGTGCACGGTGTAGGAGTCGGGATGGCTGTTGCGCAGCTGCGCTGCGCCAGCGGCAAACACGGTGAGCGCAACCAGACTGCCGGCCAGTACCGCCAAGGCTTTTTTCAACATGGGTGGGAACCCCTTTTCCCGCGACAGCCGCGAGTGTAGCCGAAGCGTTAAGCCGCGCAATCGGCAACGGTTCGCAAAATCCAAGGCATTTGGCCGCGGCACCGGCGTATTACAATGTGCAGCATGTCGACGTTGAACATCATCGAGTTTCCCGATCCCCGCCTGCGCATGAAAGCGGCGCCGGTCACCGTGTTCGACGCCAAACTCAAGCAATTCGTCGCCGACATGCTGGAGACGATGTACGCCGCCAACGGTGTCGGCTTGGCTGCCACCCAGGTGGCGGTGCAGCAGCGCGTGCTGGTGATCGACATGAGCGACGAGCGCGACCAGCCGCTGGTGCTGATCAACGCCGAGCTGGTCGAAAGGGGCGGCACGCAGGTGTACCAGGAAGGCTGCCTGTCGTTCCCCGGCATCTATGCCGATGTCACCCGCGCGCTGGACGTCAAAGTCAAGGCGCACGACGTCGACGGCAAGGAGTTCGTCTACGCTGCCGAAGGCCCGCTGGCGGTCGCCGTGCAGCACGAGATGGATCACCTGGACGGCAAGGTGTTCGTCGATTACCTCTCCCCGCTCAAGCGCTCGCTGCTGCTGAAGCGGCTGGAGAAGCACCGCAAGCAGGCGGCCAGCGCTTGAGCGTTGCGTCGCTGCGGGTCGTTTTTGCCGGCACGCCTGATTTTTCGGTCCCCTGCCTCGAAGCCTGCCGCGCCAGCGGCGCCGAGGTGGTGGCGGTCTACACCCAACCCGATCGCCCGTCCGGCCGCGGCCGCAAGCTTGCGGCCAGCCCGGTCAAGCAGGCGGCGCTCGCGGCCGGCATCGCGGTGGAGCAGCCCGAGTCGTTGAAGGGTGCCGAAGCCCAGGCGAGACTTGCGGCTTACGCACCCGACCTCATGGTGGTGGTCGCCTACGGGTTGATCCTGCCGCGCGCGGTGCTGGCCGTTCCGCCGCTTGGCTGCTGGAACGTGCACGCGAGCCTTTTGCCGCGCTGGCGCGGCGCCGCGCCGATCCAGCGCGCCATCCTCGCCGGTGACGCTGAAACCGGGGTTGCCCTGATGCAAATGGAGGCCGGCTTGGACACCGGTCCGGTGCTCGCCGAACGGCGCACGCCGATCGCCCGCGACGACACCGGCGGCAGCCTGCACGATCGCCTCGCCGCGCTGGGTGCCGAACTTTTGGGTGCAGGCTTGGCGCGCGCGCTGGCTGGCGAGACGCTGCAGGCGACACCGCAGGCTGTGGCCGGCGCCGCCTATGCGCACAAGCTCGACAAGGCCGAGGCACATCTGGACTTCACCCGCCCGGCGATTGAGCTGGAACGCCAGGTGCGCGCGTTCGACCCCTGGCCCGGCAACGATGCCGAGATCGCCGGCGAGCGTGTGCGGGTGTGGGCGGCACAGGCACTCGACGCCTCCCACGCCGGCGCACCCGGCAGCGTGCTTGCCGCCGGCCGCGATGGCATCGATCTCGCCTGCGGCAGCGGCGTACTGCGCATCACCACCCTCCAACGCCCCGGCGGCCGCCGCATCACCGCCGCCGATTACCTGAACGCCCGGCCGGAGCTGCGCCGGCATGCGCCGTGAGGTGGGTTGGCTTCGGCGCGTTTAGTCCCGGTCCTTCGCGGGCTGGGTTGCCGCGGTTGTGGTATGCGCGGCATCAGGGCGGTTTGGCGTGGCACCAGCGCGACGCGCGGCATCAGAGCGGTGTCGTGCGCCCTGCGGGCGCGCGAGCTACTTTCTCTTTGCTTGCCCAAAGAGAAAGTAGCCAAAGAGAAACGGCACCCCGCGGCGGCGCTTTTTGCCCGTCCATGGGCAAAAAGTCCGTGCGGCGGGGCCGGGCTTTTCGAGCGGGCATCGTGCCCGCGCGAAAAGGCGAGGCCATCCCTGGCCTCGCCCGCTGCGCGGCTCTTCCGACCCCGCCTCACCGCCGCCGAGGGGCCCCCAGAAGAGCGGCGCGCATCGTGCGCGCCAGAAGCCAAAGCATCACCCGTCCCGCAGCTGGTGGTGCGCGGGCGCTCTGCTTCGGGCGCGCGGACGCGCGCCTGCCGTTGTGGGGCCCCTATGGCGCGGCGGGTGGGCTGCGGATAGTCCGTCAGGATGGCCCGCACGGAGGCGGGCCAGTTTTCCGCCGGCACACGGAGGTGCCGTCGGAAAACCCCGCAGCCCACCCGCGCACCCGCAGGGCAGGATGCCCGGAGGGCGCGCCATCGGGGTGGCCTCTCTTTTGGCTACTTTTCTCTGGCCATTCAGAGAAAAGTAGCTCGGTCGCCCAAAGGGCGTTCGAAACCGCTCTAGTGCCACGTCCACCGCTGGCGCCATACGAAACCGCTCTAGTGCCGCGCCCACCGCAAAATCCCCGACCAGGTGCCGGATCAAACACTCCCCGCGGACGAACAAGCTTCGAAGCGTGGAAAACCGTGTTCGTGCCAGACGCACCGCGGAGTCGCCCCCATGCCTGACACCCGTGCCCTCGCCGCCCACGCGCTCGCCGCCGTCGCCCTGCGCGGGGTTTCCCTGCGCGAAGCCATGGAGCGTGAGGCGCCGAAGCTCGCCGATGCGCGCGATCGTGCGTTGCTGATGGCGCTGGTGGCCGATGGTGCGCGCTGGTGGCTCAGGTTCGATGCGGCGCTCGACCGCCTGCTGGCGCGCCCGTTGCGGCAGAAGGACCCCGCGGTGCACGCCTTGCTGGTGCTCGGGCTGGTGCAGCTCGAGGTGCTGGAGTTGGCCGATTACGCTGCCGTTGCCGCTACGGTTGAAGCCGTGCGCGCGCTCAAGCGGCCACAACTGGCTGGGTTGGTGAATGCGGTGCTGCGGCGGTGGCAGCGCGAGCGGGCGACGCATCTGGCGGCGCTGGATGCGCGGCCGGAGACGCGTCATGCGCACCCGCGCTGGCTGGTGGAGGCGATCAGCCGCGACTGGCCGGCGCAGGCCGAAGCGATCATGGCGGCGGACAATCGCGAACCGCCGCTGATGCTGCGCGTGAACCGCCGGCGTACCACCCGCGAGGCGCTGTTGGAACGTTTGCGTCTGGACGGCCAGACGGCCGAACCGCATGCGTGGCTGGCGGATGCGCTGGTGCTGCCGCACAGCGTGGATGTCACCCGCCTGCCCGGCTTTGCCGATGGCCTGTTCGCGGTGCAGGACGGCGCCGCGCAAGTGGCGGCCGATCTCGTGGATGCGCAGCCCGGGCAACGCGTGCTTGATGCCTGTGCCGCGCCGGGCGGCAAGGCGTGTCATTTGGCGGAACGCACCGACGTCGACCTCACGGCGCTGGAGTTCGATCCGCGGCGCGCCGACCGCATCCGCGACAACCTGCGGCGGTTGCGTCTGGACGTCCGTTTGCGGATCGGCGATGCGGGTACGCCGCAGCGCTGGTGGGACCGCGTGCCCTTCGACCGCATCCTGATCGACGCGCCGTGCTCGGCCACCGGCGTGCTGCGCCGCCGGCCCGACGTGCGGTTGCACCGCCGTGCCAGCGATATCGCGGCACTGAACGCGCAGCAGCGGCGCCTTCTTGTCGCGCTGTGGCCGCTGCTCGCACCGGGTGGGCGGCTGGTGTACGCCACCTGCTCGCTGCTGCGCGCGGAGAACGAGGGCGTCGTGGCGCCGTTCCTGGCTGCACACGCGGACGCTGCCGCACTGCCGTTCACGCCGCCGGTCGGTCAGCGCGCGGCCGTGGGCTGGCAGATCCTGCCCGGCGATGACGATCTCGACGGCATGTACTATGCGGTGCTCACCAAGCGCTGATTGCCCATGTTCGCCCTGATTCCCGCCACGCCCCGCGAACGCCGCTGGTTCTGGCTGTTGCTGCTGCTGGCGCTGGTCATTCTTGGTGCCGGCATCGGCCTGCGCGACCCGTGGCCGTCGGATGAGCCGCGCTTTGCGCTGGCGGCCAAACAGATGGTGGAAAGCGGCAACTGGCTGTTCCCGCATCGCGGCAGCGAGCTGTACGCCGACAAGCCGCCGATGCTGATGTGGCTGCAGGCCGCGAGCTTCGAGCTCACACGCACCTGGCGCCTCGCCTTCATGCTGCCCTCGCTTCTGGCCTCGCTCGGCACCTTGCTTCTGGTTTACGACCTTGGCCGCCGGCTGTGGAACCGGCGCACGGGGCTGTATGCGGCGGGCGGTCTCTTGCTCGCGTTCCAGTTCGTCTACCAGGGCCAGCGCGCGCAGATCGATCCGCTGGTGGTGTTTTTCATCACCGCGGCCAACTGGGGCCTCTTGCGGCATTTGCTCGCGCCGCCCGAGCGTAAGACGCACTGGCCGGCGTACTGGTTCGGCTGTTTCTGCGCCGGGCTGGGCGTCATCACCAAGGGCGTGGGCTTCATCGCGCTGTTCATGCTGATTCCCTACGTGTGGGCAGCGGTGCGCGGCTGGCACGGCGTCGTGCGCCCCGGTGGCGGCGCGTGGTGGCGCTGGCTTTTGGGCCTCGCGGCGACGCTCGCGGCGATCGCGCTGTGGCTGGTGCCGATGTTGCTGGTCGCCACCGCGCGCGACGCCAACCCGGCGTATGCGGGCTACGTGCACGACATCCTGTTCAAGCAGACCGCGCAGCGTTACGCCAATGCGTGGCACCACATCCATGCGTGGTGGTACTACCTGCCGATCGTGCTGTTCAGTTGGCTGCCGTTCTCGCTGCTCTATCCCGGCTGCGTGCCGCGCTGGTGGCGGCAATTGAAGGCGGGCGATGCGCGCATCCTGCTGCCGCTGGGCTGGGTCGTGCTGGTGCTGGCGTTTTTCAGCGCCTCGGCCGGCAAGCGCGACGTCTACATCCTGCCGGCGCTGCCGATGCTGGCGCTGGCCTGCGCGCCATTGGTCGGCGAGCTGTTGCCGAAGCGCTGGTTGCGTGTGGCCGGCCTCGTGTTCATCGCCGTGCTGGGCGCGTTGATGCTCGGCCTCGGGCTCTATGCGCTGCACGGCTATGCGCCGAAGGTGGTGCAGTTCGCCACCGACTACGGTTTGGCCGACGGTGGCGCGGCGCTGTGGTGGATGTGCGTGGTGCTGGGCGCGGTGCAGCTCGCGCTGGTGGCACTGCTGCGCGTGCGCCGCGCAGTGTTGGCGGTGGCCGCCGGGATGGCGGCGTTGTGGCTGGCGTGGGGTTTCTGGGCGGTGCCGCAGCTCAATGCCGCCAGCTCGGCGGGCGCGCTGATGGAGCAGGTGCGCAGCCACCTCGCGCCGGGCGACCAGCTCGGCCTGGTGGCGTGGAAGGAGCAGAACCTCCTGATGCTGGATCGTCCGGCGGTCGATTTCGGTTTCCGGCAGCCGTGGCATCTGCAGTTCGCGCACGCCGTGGCGTGGCAGGCGCAGGCACCGGCCACGCGCTGGCTGTTCGTGCAGCAGCCGGCGATGGGGGGGTGCGTGGATCGCGCGAAAGCGGTCGACCTCGGCTACGCCAACCGCCGGCAATGGTGGATGTTCAAGCAGGACGCGCTGGTGTCCGGCTGCGTGCCGAGCGCCGCAGTGGACGAATCCCCGGACGGCGAAACCGGCGCGGGCCTGTGAGCGCGCCGCTGCGCATCCAGTTGCTGGCGCGCGACAACGGCGCCGGGCTCAGCCGCGACATGGTGCTGCTGGCCGCGGCACTGCGCGGGCTGGGCGCGGAGGTCGCCACCACCGGCCTGCCGCATCGCGGCCGGCTGGCCGAATGGTTTACCCGCGCACGCCTGGCGGGCCGTGCGCCAAGCTTCGACCTGAACCTGATGCTGGAGCGCGTGCGACCGGAATTTACCCGCGCCGCGCACCGCAGCGTGCTGATCCCGAACCCGGAGTATTTCCGCCCGGCCGATCATGCTGCACTAGCCGGGCTCGACGAAGTGTGGGTCAAGACGCGCCACGCCGAGCACCTGTTCGCGGCGCTCGGTGCACGCACGCGCTATCTCGGCTTCACCAGCCCGGATCGGCTGGATGCCACGGTGCCGCGTGAGCACGCGTTTTTCCACGGCCCCGGTCGCAGCGCGAACAAGGGCACGGCGGCACTGCTGGCATTGTGGGCCGCGCATCCGCAGTGGCCACCGCTCACCGTCGTCTGGCGCCGCAAGCGGGTGGAGACTGGCGTGCTGCCGGCCAACGTGCGGTTGATCCGCGACCACCTGGATGATGCCGAGTACCGGCGCCTGCAGAACGCGCACCGCTTCCACCTGTGCCCGTCGCAGACCGAGGGTTTCGGCCATTACCTGGTCGAGGCGATGAGCTGCGGCGCGGTGGTGGTGACGCTCGATGCCGCGCCGATGAACGAGCTGGTCGCCGCCGCACGCGGCGTGCTGGTCCCGGCACACGCGGTCGGCACGCAGGATCTCGCCACCACCTACGGGTTCGACGCGGGCGACATGGCGGCGGCGGTCACGCGCTGCATCGGGATGACCGAGATGGAGGCCAACGTGCTGGGCGCCGCGGCGCGCGTGTGGTTCGAGGCCGGGCGTGCGGCATTTGCCCAGCGCCTGCGCGCTGCGTGCATGGACGTCTAGACGTCTGCGCCGGAAAACCCGGAAAGATGCGCGTCGATGCCATGCTCGCAGCGCGTGATGCCTTGCGTGCGGGTGGCGTGGAACAGGCGGTTGTTCGGCAGGCTGAGGTCGTTCACGTCGGGCTGCGCGCGCGAGGGGTGCCACAGGTGCACGGCCAGCGCCGCCCATTTCAGCGCGCGCCGGCGCAGGCCGGCGTTTTCCAGCCGCGCGACCAGCTCGCGGTCCTCCGCGCCGTAGCCCTCCATGCGCTCGTCGAAACCGTTGACGCGCAACAGGTCGTCCCGCCAGAAACTCATGTTGCAGCTCATCACCCGGCCGCCGCTCCGGGACCGCGATTTCCAGCGCGCGAGCTGCGGCTGGCGGAAGGCATACAGGCGCTTCGTGCCGTCGAACTCGTGGAAATCCGCGCGTGACCACGGCGCGAACACCGGCGCGCCGCCGGCCAGCAGGCGCGCGCTTTCTTCGCGCGTGGCCTTGATCCGCCCGCCCTGCAAAAAGAACCCGCGTTCGGCCAGCATCAGGTGATCGGCGACGAAGCGCGGATGCAGCAGCATGTCGCCGTCGAGCAGGATCACGTAATCGCCGTGGCTGGCGGCGATGCCGCGGTTGCGTGCGCGCGCGGCGCGAAAGCCGCGGTCCTCATGCCAGACGTGGCGCAGCGGCACCGGAAAATCGCGGGCCGTGCGCTCGATCAGCGCGCGCGTTTCCGCACCCGAGCCGTCGTCCGCCACGATCACCTCGTCCGGCAATTGCCGCTGCGCCGCGAGGCTGGCCAGCACGCGCGCCAGCGCTTCCGGCCAGTTGTAGGTGAGGACGACGACGCTGGTGCGCATGGCTCAGCGCCCGCGCAGGCCGCGGCGCAGGATCGAGATGGCGCGCTCGGCGCGCTTCCACCATGCCGAAGGCCCGCGCAGCGCGATGCCGGCGTAGAGCCTGGCTTCGGCCCAGGTCGGGCGTTCGCGGGTCTTGAATTCGGCCTTGGCGAGGTCGAGCGCGTGGGCGTCCAGCTGCATCGTCGCGGCGTAGTGGTTGATCAGGCAGCGGGTGCGGAACTGCACGGCGAATTCGCGCAGGCGCGCCTGCTCGTGCCACCAGCCGTTGCGGTCGTGGATGCGGTAATCGACGTTGCCGGTGGGCAGGAAGTACTTGCGCGCGCCGAGGAGGCTGGCGCCGAAGACGAGGCAGTTGTCGGCGCTGATGCGCCAGTTGGCGACGATGTCGGTTGGCAGGTCGAGCACGCGTTCGGCCAGCCTGCGGCGCAGCGCCAGGGCCGAGGTGGGCGCGCCGTACCAGCGCGCGCGCACCCAGGTGCCGAGCACGGTGTAGCCGAGATCGCAGGCCCGGTCCGCGTAGCCCTGCACGCCCGATTCGTTGCCGATCAGGCGCACGTCGGAAAACACGAAGTCGATGTCCTTGCGCGCGGCAAAGACTTCGCCGACCTGGCGCAGGTAATCCGGCTCCCAGCGATCATCGGCGTCGAGAAAGCACACCACCTCGCCGCTCGTTGCCGCCAACCCGCGCTGGAAGGCGGCGAGCTGGCCGCCGTTCTCGCCGCACACGAGTTTCACCCGCGCGTCGCTGCCGTAGCGCTGGCGCAGGTAATCCGGCGAGCCATCGGTGGAGCCGTCGTCCACCACGACCACTTCGTGCGGGGCGCAGCTTTGCGCCAGCGCGCCGTCCACCGCCTGGGCCACGAACCCGCGGTAGTTGTAGTTGGTGACGACGACCGAGAAAACGGGCGCGGCCATGCTCACGGCGCGAGCAGTCGGCGGAAGTAGGCGATGGTTTCCTTGAGCCCATCCTCCAGCGCCACCTTCGGCTCCCAGCCGAGTTTTTCCCGCGCGAGCGCGATGTCGGGCCGGCGGCGTTTCGGGTCGTCCGCCGGCAGCGGCTGGTGCACCAGCCGGGAGCGCCCGCCGACCAGCCGCAGCACGGTTTCGGCCAGCTCCAGCATGGTGTATTCGCCGGGGTTGCCGATGTTGACCGGCCCGGTGAAGCCCCTGGGCGTGGCCATCATGCGCACGAAGGCCTCGATCAGGTCGTCCACGTAGCAGAAGCTGCGCGTCTGGCTGCCGTCGCCGTAGATCGTGAGGTCTTCGCCCTTCAGCGCCTGCACGATGAAATTGCTCACCACGCGGCCGTCGTCGGGCAGCATGCGCGGGCCGTAGGTGTTGAAGATGCGCACCACCTTGATGTCCAGATCGTGCTGGCGGTGGTAGTCGAAAAACAGGGTTTCGGCGCAGCGCTTGCCCTCGTCGTAGCAACTGCGGATGCCGATGGGATTGACCCGGCCCCAGTAATCCTCGCGCTGCGGATGCACCTCGGGGTCGCCGTACACCTCGCTGGTGGAGGCCTGCAGGATGCGCGCGTGCACCCGCTTGGCCAGGCCCAGCATGTTGATCGCGCCGTGCACGCTGGTCTTCGTGGTCTGCACCGGATCGTGCTGGTAGTGCACCGGCGACGCCGGGCAGGCGAGGTTGAAGATGCGCTCGACCTCGACGTACAGCGGAAACGTGACGTCGTGGCGCAGCAGCTCGAAGTACGGGTTGCCGGCCAGGTGCGCGACGTTGCGCTTGCTGCCGGTGAAGAAGTTGTCCGCACACAGCACGTCGTGGCCATCGGCCAGCAGGCGCTCGCACAGGTGCGAACCGAGGAAGCCTGCACCGCCTGTCACCAGTACCTTGGACATTGCCGCGTCGACCCGCCGTGTGAGGCCGCTAGTGTAAGCGAGCGGGGTGTGGCGGACCGCGGCGCGCGTCGAGTTCCAGCCACAGCGCCAGGCCCAGCGGCAGCCACACCAGGAGCCAGCCGGGGCGCGGGCTGTCGAGCAACTGCGGCATGTCGAACTGCAGCACCACGCTGGCGTACAGCCACACGGCCAGCACCAGGCGGCCGGTGACGCGCGCGCGGGCACGCCATCCACGCCAGGCGACCAGGCACCACATCGCCACCAGCAACAACACCCCCGGAACGCCGAGCTCGATCATGGTCTGGGTCAGCACGTTGTGGCTGTGGGTGTAGGCGACGCCGGCGATCGTCAGCGTGAAATCGGCACCTTGGCCGAGGCCGCGCCACGGGTGCTGGCCGATCAGCGCCAACGAACCTTCCAGCAGTTGCGGGCGCAGCGACAGGCCGCGTTCGACCAGCGCCGAGGCCGGCCACAGGCTGCACACGATGCCGGCCAGCAAGGTGATGCCGGCCAGCGCGTACACCGGGCGTTGCCGGCAGCACACGGGAGCCAGTACGGCACACAGCGCCAGCGCCAGCCACACGCTGCGCGAGCCGGTCAGCGCGACGAACACCAGCAGCACGCCCACGGCGAGCCAGCGCACGACCGCCAGCCGGCGGTCCGCTGCCGGCAACAGGCTCAGCCACAGCGCCGCCACGCCCATTACCGCCGCCGCATAGTTGGCAGTGGCGATCACGCCGTCCCCGACGATGCGGTCGTCGGCGGGTGGCCGTACCGCGTATTCCACGCCGAATGCCGCAGCCACCAGCGCCATCGCCAGCCCCGCCGCGAGCAACAGCCGGAAGATCCGACGTTCATCGCTGCCGATCCAGATCGGCCAAGCCAGCACGAAGGTCAGCACGCTGAGCAGGCGACTCACCTCGTCTCCGGGGTGTTTGGCGGCGCTCCAGCCAAGCGTCACCGCGGCCCAGGCGCCCAGCAGCAGGAACAGCCGGAACGACCACGCCGGCAGCGCCGCGCGCCACATCGCGGCCCGTCCAGTGAGCGCGAGGCACCACGCCGGCAGGTACAGCAACACGATCAGACTGGCCTGGTAAGGCTTGCCGGGGTTGAACGAGATGCCAGCAGGCATCGCCACCAGCCCCAGCATCATCCACGCCAAGCCGACACCGACGACCTTGCGCCAGAACGGATGGCTGGCGTCGATCGTCTGCCAGGCGGGGAGCAGCGGGGCGGATGGGGCGCGGATGAGGAATCTCGATGTTGGGTGGGAGGGATGCAGGGTAGTGCCGCCACCCCGCATGAGGAGGTGCGCAGGGTAACCGACGACACGCAACGCGGCGATGAACAGCCACGCGTGGCATGGGTGGTGCGCCGGTTGCGCAGGGAATTCGCCGCCCAAGCCCCTAGAATGCGGGCATGTCCACCCTGCCCCTCACCCTCGCTCTCATCGCCCGCAACGAGGCGGCGGTGATCGGGCGCTGCCTGGACAGCGTGCCGTTCGCGGCGGAAAAGCTGGTGGTGGACTCGGGCTCCACCGACGACACCGTGGCAGTGGCGCAGGCGCACGGGGCGCGCGTGGTGCACCAGGATTGGCTGGGCTTCGGCCCGCAGCGTAACTTCGCGACCACGCAGTGCGGCAACGACTGGATCCTGGTGCTGGATGCCGACGAGTGGCTGTCGCCGCAGCTCGCGGCCGAGCTCGAACGCGAGCTGCCGCGGCTCATGGCGGGCGCGGCACCGGCGGCGTACCTGCGCCGCAATACGGTGTACATGGGCAAGCCGCTGCGCTGGTATCGGCCCAGCGTGGGCGAAAAGCTGGCGCGCCTGTATCACCGCGACCGCGCACGCTGGAGCGACGCGCGGGTGCACGAGTCGCTGCAGTTCAATGCCGCGGCGCCGGTGTTCAAGGCGCCGTTCAATCACGCCAACAACCCCACCCTGGTGCACAAGCAGCTCAAGGTGCTGCGGTATTCCGAGCTGAAATGCCGCGACTGGATGGACAAGGGCAGGGGCGCGCGCATGTGGCAGGCGCCGTTCGTGTACGTGCTCGCGTTCCTCAAGGATTACCTTGCGCGGCTCGCGTTCCTCGACGGCTGGCGTGGGTTTTTGATCGCGCAGACGGCGGCGAGCTACGCGCTGTACAAGCGCATGCGCTACTACGAGATGACGCACAACCCGGCATCCATTGCGCAGGCGGATGCGGCGCTGCGCGAGCATCGGCTGGAAGACTGACGCGACCATGAGCGAGCAGGTGTCGCCGACCCGGCGGCGTTTCCTCGGCCTGGCGGCCAGCGCCGCCGCGGCCAGCCTGATGCCGCCGAGCCTGCAGAAGGTGCTGGCCGCGCCGCGCCCGCGCGGCGGCTCCTTGCGCGACATCCATCACGTCGTGCTGCTGATGCAGGAGAATCGCTCCTTCGACCACTACTTCGGCACGCTGGCTGGCGTGCGCGGTTACGCCGACCCTGCCGCGCTGCGCCTTGCCGACGGTCGCAGCGTGTTCCACCAGCCCGACCCCGCCAACCCGCGCGGGTATCTCCTGCCGTTTCATCTGGACACGCTCGCGACGAACGCCCAGCGCATCCCGTCCAACAGCCACTCCTGGCCGGTGCAGCATGCCGCGTGGCACGGCGGGCGCATGGATGGCTTCGTCACTACCCACCGCGTGCATCAAAACGCCAGCGCGCCCTACGTGATGGGTTACTACCAGCGCGCCGACATCCCGTTCCACTACGCGCTGGCCGAGCTGTTCACCGTGTGCGACGCCTACCACTGTTCGGTGCTCGGGCCGACCTGGCCCAACCGCATGCTGTGGATGACTGGCACGCTCGACCCCGATGGCGCAAACGGCGGGCCGATCACCAGCAACATCCCGGTGCGTGGTGGCTACCGCTGGACGACCTATGCCGAGCGGCTTGAGCGCGCCGGCGTGAGCTGGAAGGTGTACCAGCAGCCGGACAACTACGGCTTGAACGTGCTCGAACTGTTCCACGCGTTCCAGGTCGCCGAGCCCGGCTCGCCGCTGCACGAGCGCGGCATGCTGCGCGGCGCGCCGGATGCGTTCGAGCGCGATGCGCTGGCCGGCCGCCTGCCCGCGGTGTCCTGGATCATCCCCACCAGCAAGGAGTGCGAACACCCGAATTTCCTGCCCGCCGCCGGCGCCGCGTTCATCGCGCGCAAGCTGGCGGCGGTCGCGGCGAACCCGGAGCTGTGGGCGCACACCGTGTTCATCCTCGCCTACGACGAAAACGACGGCCTGTTCGACCACGTGCCGCCGCCGACCGCGCCGCCGGGCACGCCGGGCGAATACGTGGACGGCGAGCCGGTGGGCGCCGGCTTTCGCGTGCCGTGCATCGTCATTTCACCGTGGACGGCGGGCGCCTGGGTGTGCAGCGAGCGCTTCGACCACACCTCGGTGCTGCGCTTTCTAGAAAAGTGGACCGGCGTGCGCGAGCCGAACATTTCCGCCTGGCGGCGGGAGACCTTCGGCGACCTCACCGCGGTGTTCCGCTTCGGCGCCAGACCGGCACGCGCACCGGTGGTGCCGGATGCCGCGCTCGACCTCGCGCGCGCACGGCAGGAGGTGGCCGATCTACCCGCACCCACTTTCCCCACCGACGACCAGCACGCGCCGATCCAGGAGCCGGGTTCCCGGCGTCGCGTACCACGCGCGCGCTGAGGGTTCGCCGCGCTGCCGTAAGCTATGCGGCTTCTGGCCAGACGCGAATCACCATGCCCCAGCATTACCTGTTGTACGGCTCCGAGCGCTACGCGCTGGCCATCCTGCGCCCGGTGCAGGCCGCGATCTGCGCGCGCGGCGACGAGGCCGCGTGGTTCTTCGACGGCCCCGGTGCGGTGGACCTGCACCCGGACGAACGCCTGCTGAGCGCGGCCGAAGTGCGCGCGTGGCGGCCGCGCGCGGTCGTTACACCGTCCAACGCGGTGCCGCATTTCTTTCCCGGCGTGAAGGTGGAAACCTTCCACGGCTTCGATGCCGGCAAGCCGCGGCACATCTACGTGCGCGGGTTCTTCGACCTGTACTGCACCACCGGCCCGCGCGACACCGCCAAGTTCCAGGCGTTGGCCGACCAGCTCGGCCACTTCAGCGTGATCGAAACCGGCTTCCCCAAGCTCGACCCGTTCGCGGCCGAGCTCAACGGCAACCCGCCGCCGGTGCGCACCCCGCCGGTGATCCTCTACCACTCCACGTTCTCGCCGAAATGGAGCGCCGCCGAAAAGCTGCACGACGAGGTGCGGCGCCTTTCGCGCGACGGCCGCTGGCGCTTCATCGTCAGCTTCCACCCCAAGATGAACCCGGGGACGGTGGCGAAATTCAAGGCGCTGGTGAACGAGAACCTGCGCTTCGCCGAGAACGACAACATCCTCGAACTGTTCGGCCAGGTCGACATGATGTGCTCGGACACCAGCTCCGCACTCAACGAGTTCCTGCTCACCGGCAAGCCGGTCGTCACCTTCGACAACCGCCGCCCCGGCCCGCAGCTCATCGACATCCACGACGCAAAGGATTTCGAGCCCGCGATCATGCGCGCCCTCGCCCGCCCGCCCGAGCTGATGGCCGCGATCCGCGCCTTCGGCGAGCAACTGCACCCATATCACGACGGCCAATCCGGCGAGCGCATTCTTGCCGCGATCGACACCTTCATCGCCCGCGGCGCCACCAACCGCAGACCCAAACCGGCCAACCTGTGGCGCAAGTTCAAGATCCGCCGGCGGATCGGCTACTGGGGCCCTGCCCGCTGGCCACGACCGGCGCCGTGAGCGTGGCCGTGGGTGGCGGCAGCTAGAATCGCCGCTTGCCTTCCGCGAGATCGCCCGTGTCCCCTGCCTCGAGCCGCACCGAAAACCTGCGCATGCTGTGGCCGTGGCTGCCGTTGTGGGGCGTGCTGGCGCTGGCGGCGATCTTTGCGCACGGGCCGATGCCGCTGTATTCCACGCGCACGCTGGCGGTGGCGTGGGAGATGTGGAACCAGCACCACTTTCTCGTGCCGTACATCAACGGTGCGCCGTACAGCGAAAAGGCGCCGCTGCTGTTCTGGCTGATCCACGCCGGCTGGTTCGCGTTTGGCGTGAGCGACGTGTGGCCGCGCGTGGTGGAGGTGATCTTCGGCGGTGCCGAGCTGGTGCTGGCATCGGTGCTGGCGCGGCGACTGTTTGCGCAGCGCGCGTGGGTGGCGAGCGCCACGCCGTGGGCGCTCGCCGCGTTGTCGACCGCGTTCCTGTTTGGCCTGCAGATCATGTACGACGTGCTGCTCGCCGTGTGGGTGCTGGCGGCGCTGGTGTGCCTGGTGCCGACCGCCCGGCGCGCGGCGCCGCGCTGGGGGTGGTTCGGCGTGTGCATCGGCCTGGGGCTGTTGACCAAGGGCCCGGTGATGCTGCTGCACGTGCTGTTTCCGTGGCTGCTCGGACCGCTGTGGAGCACCCAGGCGCGCACCCACCTCGCCCGCTGGTACGGGTGCGGTGCGCTGGCGCTGGTACTCGGGTTGGGCATGCTCCTGGCGTGGGCGTTGCCAGCCGGGTTTGCCGGCGGCGAGGCGTACATGCACCGCCTGTTTTTCAGCCAGACCGCGGCGCGCGTGATCCACGGCGTGCAAACCGCCGAGCCGCTGCAAAGCCATGCGCGGCCGGTGTTGTGGTACGTGGCGATGCTGCCGATGTTGCTGTTCCCCTTCATTGCGTGGCCGCGCGTGTGGGTGGCGCTGGGCACGCTGCAGCGGCCGTTCGAGCCGGGGCTGCGCTTTGCGCTGGCGTGGGTGGTGCCGACTTTCATCGTGTTTTCGCTGATACGCGGCAAGCAGTTTTATTACCTCTTGCCGGAGCTGGTCGGCGCCATGCTGCTCGTCTGCGGCGCGATTGCCGTGCTGCGCGAGCGCCGCCCGCGCCTCGCCGGCACGGCCTGGCTGGGTACCTGGCCACTCGGGCTTGGCGGCATCGTGTTCGGAGCGCTGCTGTTCGTGCTGCCCAATCTCGTCGCCGGCAACTATCTGCACGGCGAATGGCCGGATGCCGCGGCGCCGCTCAGCCGGTACTTCGCGCTGATCTTCGTACTGCTCGGCGCGTTGCTGCTGCTGCGCGGTCGCGGCGAGTTGCGCCGGCTTGCGGTGGCCGGCCTCGTCGGCACCTTCGCGCTCAACGTGCTGTTCACCCTGACCCTGTGGCCGCGCTACGACCTCGCTTCGACGGCGCACCTGCTCGGCGACGCGCAGCGCGCGGGCGAGGCCATCGGCTACCTCGGCAACTACGAGGGCCAGTTCCACTTTGCCGGCCGCCTCACGCAACCCATCATCGAGGTGCGCGGCGACGGCGAGATCGAAACCTTCGCGCGCACGCACCCGCGCGCCGTCATCGTCGAGCACCCAGAGAAGCTCAGTGCCCAGGCGCGCGACTATGCCCTGCTCGCGCAGCCCTTCCGCTCGTCGTGGATGGTGACCTGGCGCGCGGACACGCTGGCCGCGCTCCGGCGCGGCGAAACCCCGCCGCGGCCGGCCGCGGTGCCGCGGATTTACGGGTTGGACGGTGCGCCACCGGCAGGTGCGCGGTAGCGGATCGGTGCGGCGCGCGGTCAGGTCGTGCCGCGCTTGCGCGACGACCCCAGCTTGCGGGTGAGCGTGTTGCGGCCGACGCCGAGGGCTTCGGCGGCTTGCTGGCGGTGGCCACCGGTCGCGGCGAGCGCGGTTTCCAGCAGCACATGGTCCAAGGCGTCGCGGGCGCGGGCGTGGATCGCGGTTTCGTGCCCGGCCAGCGCCTGGGTGGCCCAGGCGCGCAGGGCATCGGTCCAGTCGCCGGCGGCGGCGCTGGCGGGTTCGGCGCCCAGGTCGGCGGGCAGGATTTCGTGGCCGGGGGCGATCACGGCCAGCCGGCGGCAGAGGTTTTCCAGCTCGCGCACGTTGCCGGGGAAATCGCGCGCGGCAAGTGCCTTGAGCGTGGCCTTGGCGAAGCGCTTGGGCGGCAGCCCGAGCTCCGGCCCGGCGGTGGCGAGGAAGTGCGCGGCGAGCAGCGGGATGTCGGTGCGCCGTTCGCGCAGCGCGGGCAAGTGGATGCGCACCACGTCGAGCCGGTGCTTGAGGTCGGCACGGAACTGGCCGGCTTCGACCCGGGTGTCGAGGTTCTGGTGGGTGGCGGCGACGATGCGCACGTTGCAGCGGATCAGCTCGCGGCCACCGACGCGGTAGAACTCGCCGCCGGCCAGCACGCGCAGCAAGCGGGTCTGCAGCGCCAGCGGCATGTCACCGATCTCGTCCAGGAACAACGTGCCGCCTTCGGCCTGCTCGAAGCGCCCGGCGACGCGCCGCTGCGCGCCGGTGAAGGCGCCGGCCTCGTGGCCGAACAGTTCGCTTTCCAGGAGTTCGCTCGGAATTGCGGCGGTGTTGAGCGCGACGAACGGATGCGTGCGGCGCGCGCTTTCCTCGTGCAGCGCGCGCGCAACCAGCTCCTTGCCGGTGCCGGTTTCGCCGGTGATCAGCACGTTCAAATCGCTCGCGGCGACGCGGCCGATCAGGCGGAACACCTCGCGCATCGGCGCGCTTTCGCCGAGCAGCGCGTGTGGGGCCACGGGTTCGCCGGCGGGTGCCGCGGCCGGCGCGGCGTGATCGCCGAGCACGCGCTGCACGGTCGCCACCGCATGGTCCAGGTCGAACGGCTTGGCCAGGTAGTCCACGGCGCCATCACGGTAGGCGGCCGCGGTGGTCGCCACGTCGGTGAACGCGCTCATGACGATCACCGGGCCGATGCCGCGTTGCTTGAGTTCGGCCAGGAGATCCAGCCCGCTGTCGCCGGGCATGCGTACGTCGGCCAGCAGCAGCGCCGGACGCTCCTTGCGCAGTGCGGCGCGCACGGTTTCCGCGGTGTCGAACTCGCGCACCGCGAGGCCGGCGTCGCGCAGCGCGGTGGCAAGCACGAAGCGCACGCTGCGGTCGTCGTCGACGATCCAGATGGCGCGGTTCGGGGAAGGTGCGGGTAGCGCGGGACGGTTCATGTTTCACGCTCCAGTGGCAAGTACAGCGAAAACACGGTGCGTCCCGGTGCCTGGTTCCATTGCAGGTCGCCGCCATGCTCGCGCGCAAGTTCACGGGCCAGCGCCAGGCCCAGGCCGGAGCCGTCGGCGCGGCCGGAAACCAGCGGCTCGAACAGCGTGTCGTGCAACGCGGCCGGCACGCCGCTGCCGTCGTCGATCACGTCGAGCCGCAGTGCCGCGCGCAGCATGCCGCCGGCGAGGCGCGCGCCGTGCTCGGCACGGGTGCGCAAGGTAATGGTCTGCGCATGCGCCTCGACTGCGTTGCGCACCAGGTTCAGCACGATCTGCTGCAGCCGGTCGGCGTCGCCGTGCACGCTGGGCAGGCTGGGGTCGAAGTCGTGCCGCAACTGCGGCGCGGCGGGTTCGGCGCGCACCAGCTCGGTGACGCGGTCGAGAAGTTCGTGCAGGTTGACGGCGGCGAGTTGGGGGTTGCCGCCGTGGTGCAGCAGGCGGTTGGCGAGCGCAGCGAGGCGGTCGGCCTCGTCGATGATGAGCTGGGCGAGGTCCTTGGCCGCCGCATCCGGTGCGCGGCGGACGAGGAGCTGCGCTGCGCCGCGCAGGCCGGCCAGCGGATTTTTCACCTCGTGGGCAAAGCCGCGCAGGGTGGCCGACAGCGGCGAGGTTGCCGCGGGCGAGGCCGCCAGGGGGTGGATTTCAAGCAGCAGGTTGCCGTCAGCCAAGACTTGCGCGGTGACGTCGGCAACCTGCCGGCTGTCGTCGAACGCCAAAAGGCTCACGCCGCGCAACTGCACGGCATGAGCCACGGTTTGCGCGCGCCGCACCTGGGCCTGGTCATCTGCCGCCGTCAACCACAACGCCAGCGGCTGGCCCAGCGCACTGCGCGTGCCGCAGGCGAGCAACTCGGCCAGTGCCGGATTCAGCCAGCGCACGTGCAAGTCGGGGCCGACCAAGGCAATGCCGGTCGCCAACTGCTGTGCCCATGCCTGCCACGGCTCGCCGTTCATCGCCCCATCGTGGCCTTTGCACAAGGTTGGTGCAAGAGCCGGGAACCCCGGCTCTCGCCATGTCGCCAGCTTTTCCGAATCCCTATTCCCGAATCCCGGATCCCGGCCTCAAAGCGCGTAATACATCTGGAATTCCAGCGGGTGCGTCGAGGCGCGGTAGCGGGTGACCTCCTGCATCTTCACGCCGATGTAGGCGTCGATGAAGTCGTCGGTGAACACGCCGCCGGCCTTGAGGAAGTCGCGGTCCTTGTCCAGCGCTTCCAGCGCGGCGTCGAGGCTGGCACACACCTGCGGGATGTTCTTCTCTTCTTCCGGCGGCAGGTCGTAGAGGTCCTTGTCGGCCGGCGCGCCCGGGTCGATCTTGTTCAGGATGCCGTCCAGCCCGGCCATCATCAGCGCGGTGAAGGTGAGGTAGCCGGACTGCATCGGGTCGGGGAAGCGCACCTCGATGCGGCGCGCCTTGGGGCTGGAAACGTAGGGGATGCGGCAGCTCGCCGAGCGGTTGCGCGCGCTGTAGGCCAGCATCACCGGCGCCTCGAAGCCCGGCACCAGGCGCTTGTAGCTGTTGGTGGTGGAGTTGGCGAAGGCGTTGATCGCCTTGGCGTGCTTGAAGATGCCGCCGATGTACCACAGCGCGGTCTGCGACAGGCCGCCGTACAGCTCGCCGGCAAACAGGTTCTCGCCGCCCTTGGACAGCGACTGGTGCACGTGCATGCCGCTGCCGTTGTCGCCGACGATCGGCTTGGGCATGAAGGTGACGGTCTTGCCGTTCTGCTGGGCGACGTTCTTCAGCACGTACTTCATCGTCATCAGCTCGTCGGCCTTGGCGACCAGCGTGTTGAACTTGACGCCGATCTCGCACTGGCCGGCGTTGGCCACCTCGTGGTGGTGCACTTCCACCGTCTGGCCGAGGGATTCGAGCACCTTGCACATGTCGGCGCGCAGGTCGGCGAGCGAATCGACCGGCGGCACCGGGAAATAGCCGCCCTTGACGCCCGGGCGGTGGCCCATGTTGCCGTCCTCGTACTTGAAGCGGGTGCTCCACGCGGCCTCGTTCGACTCGATCTCGTAGAACACGCGGCCCATGTCGTTCTGCCAGCGCACCGAGTCGAAAATGAAGAACTCCGGCTCCGGGCCGAAGTACGCGCTGTCGGCGATGCCGGTGGATTTCAGGAACGCCTCGGCGCGCTTGGCGATCGAGCGCGGGTCGCGGCCATAGGCCTGCAGCGTCGAGGGCTCCAGCACGTCGCAGTGCAGCACCAGCTGCGGGTGCGCGCTGAATGGGTCGAGGTAGGCGGTGTCCGGGTCGGGCATCAGGATCATGTCCGACTCGTTGATGCCCTTCCAGCCGACGATCGAGGAGCCGTCGAACATCTTGCCGTCCTCGAACGTGCCTTCGTCGATGGCATGCGCCGGGAAAGTCACGTGGTGATGTTTGCCGAGCATGTCGGCAAAACGGAAATCGACGAATTCGATGTCGTGTTCAACGATCTGGTCGAGCACATCTTTGGCGGTCATGGCGAAACCTCGGCGAGGGAGCGGGAGCGAACGGAACGGATGCGCTGGACTAGGCAAGGTCGATGCCAAGTCGTGAATCTCGTGGAAATTCATTGGCCTGACGACAAGGCCGATCTTCCAGGTCATATCTAAAGCATCAACTTAGTGCATTTGTGTCCTTTGTTGCACCAATATGTAACATGCGATGACCGTTGTCCCTTCAGCTAAGGAAAACGCCATCGGATCGCCATGCGGGATGCGTGAGCTGCGCCGCTCTGCGGTCGCTGTGGCCGCGTCTGTTCTACCGACGAGTGCACCCGTAATCGGCCTCATCCACGCCATCCTGCCGGGTAGCGTCAAAGGTTTCACCGCATTCGCGGGCTACCGCATCGCGCTGGTCGCGGCCTTGCTGCGGTTGATGCCGGGTGCCTGAGCAGCGTCCTTGAGTGGCGGTGCCGTGCCTAGCTTGCAGGCCAGCTTGCAGGCCGGCAGGTTGGTGCGCTCGAACAGCTCGTGCACCCATTCCAAAAAGGCCTGCACCCGGGCGGAAAGGTGGCGCTTTTGCGGGTAGACCAGCCACACCGGCGAACCGGTGGAGATGGTGTCCTCCATGATCACCTTGAGCTTGCCATAGCCGATCGCACTGGCGGCGAGCCAGTGCGGCGTCTGGATGATGCCCAGCCCCGCCATCGCTGCCTGGATCACCGACTCGCCGTCGTTGATCAGCAGGTGGGCCTCTACGTCCAGCGCCACACGGCCGTTCGGCGTGTCGAACTGCCACTGGTATGGCCGGCCGCTGGTGGGATAGACGTAGTTGATGCAGCGGTGCTGCTTCAGATCGTCGATGGTAACCGGCGTGCCATGGCGTTCCAGGTAGACCGGCGCGGCACACAGCACGTTGCTGAAATAGCCCAGCTTGCGCGCGATCAGGTTGGAATCCTCCAGCTCACCCATGCGGATCGCACAGTCGATGCCTTCCTCGATCAGGCCGATATTGCGGTCGCTCATCGACAGTTCGAGGCGGATGTCCGGGTATTTAGCCTCGAACTCGGCGAGGTTGGGGATCAGCGCGGCGCGGCCTATCGACACGTTCACTGCCACGCGCAGCTTGCCGCTGGGCTTGGTGCGCGCGTAGTTCAGCGCCTCCACCGCCTCGCCGAGGTCGGCCAGGATCACCTTGCAGCGCTGATAGAACGCCTCGCCGTCGTCGGTGAGGCGCAGCGCCCGCGTGCTGCGGAACAGCAGGCGCACGCCGATCCGCTCCTCCAGCCGCGACACCGCGCGGCTCACCCCTGATGGCGTCATGCCCAACTGCACGGCGGCGGCCGCAAAGCTGTGCGCCTCCACCACGCGGACAAAGCTCGATATTGCCGAGAAATCTTCCATGCTCGTCATTGTGACGTCATTCGTGATTTGCTGTCACTAGTGGAGTTCATGAATTAAGGCTTTTCTGTACTTGACGGTATACCTATTATTCACCTCCCCATCGTGCTGCATCGCCGCACGACTCCACCCCAGGGAGCGCGAAGATGAAGAAGAAACTGATCCTGTCCGGCCTCGTCGTGGTGGCGGTCGCCGTCAGCTGGGCACTGCTCGGAGAGCACGGCGGCAGCCACGCCCAGACCCCTGGCGCCGGCGCCGCCTTGCCGGAAGTGACCGTAGCGCGTGCCCTGCTGCGCCCGGTCAGCAACAGCGCCGACTTCACCGGCCGCGTGCAGGCGGTGGACAGCGTGCAGGTGCGCCCCCGCGTGGGCGGCTACGTGGACTCGGTGGCGTTCAAGGAGGGCGCCCTGGTGCACAAGGGCGACGTGCTGTTCCGCATCGACCCGCGCCCGTTCCAGGCCGAGGTAGACCGGCTCACCGCCAACCGCATCCATGCGCTGGTCGAACTGGGCCTGGCCCAGGGCAATGCCCAGCGCGGTCGCCGCCTGCTCGACCAGCATGCGATCGCGCAGGAGGAGGCCGACCGCCTCGACACCGCCGCACAGAGCGCGCGCGCCATGCTCGCCGCCGCCGATGCCGCGCTGGCCACCGCCAAGCTCAACCTCGGTTTCACCGAGGTGCGCGCGCCGATCGACGGCCGCGTCAGCAACGTGCACATCACCCCCGGCAACCTCGTGGGCAGCAGCGACGTGCTGACCAGCGTGGTCTCGGTGAACCCGGTCTACGTGGTCTTCGACGTGGACGAGCACACCTGGCTGAAGCTGGACCACCTGCGCGCCAAGGCCACGCAGGACGGCAACAGCCCGCGCATCGAGGCTGCGATGGAGCTGTCCGACGAGAGCGGCTACCCGCACACCGGCCGTATCGACTTCGTCGACAACCAGCTGCACACCGACTCCGGCACGATGCGGCTGCGCGCGGTGTTCGACAACCATGACGGCCTGTTCACCCCCGGCCTGTACGCGCGCATCCGCCTGCGGAGCGGCCAGCCGCAGCCGCGCCTGCTGATCGACGACCGTGCGGTGGGCACCGACCTCGGCAACCAGTTCGTCTACGTGGTGGACGCCAGGCACAAGGTGGAATACCGCAAGGTCACCACCGGCGCACTGTTCCACGGTCTGCGCGTGGTCGACAGCGGCCTCGCGCCCGGCGACGTGGTGGTGGTGAACGGCCTGCAGCGCGTGCGCCCGGGCGCCGAGGTGAACCCGCAGCAGGTGGCAATGGATTACCGCCTCGATGCACGGGACAAGGCGGTAGTCGAAGCCGCGCCGGCATCGAACGACAGCGAGCGCACCGCGATGGCCTCCAAGCCTGCCCGCGAACCGCAAGGCTGAGCACCCTGCCTTCTTCCTCTCCCCTCCGGGACGCGGTGAAGGGCCATGGATGGCCCTGCTTTGAGGAGCGAAGAAGAGGACCGAGGTGAGAGGGCGCTCTTGCGAAGGCGCTTCTACCCATCGAAACCCGAAAAAAACGCATTGCCGAAGCCCGAACGCATCGGCAAGCCCCGCCCCTCACCCCAACCCTCTCCCCGGAGGGGGGAGGGAGTTGAAGCGGCACGCATCATCGAGACCTGACCCATGAAAAACATTGCCCAGTTTTTCGTCGACCGGCCCATCATGGCCGCCGTGCTGTCGCTGCTGTTCGTGATCACCGGCTCCATTGCGGTGTTCCAGCTGCCGATCAGCGAATACCCCGAAGTCGTGCCGCCCACCGTGGTGGTGCGCGCCAGCTACCCCGGCGCCAACCCCAAGGTGATCGCCGAGACCGTCGCCACGCCGCTGGAAACCCAGATCAACGGCGTGGAAGGCATGCTCTACACCTCCTCGCAGGCCACCAGCGACGGTGTGATGACGCTCACCGTGACCTTCGCGCTGGGCACCAACCTCAACGACGCCCAGGTGGAAGTGCAGAACCGCGTGTCGCAGGCGCTGCCGCGCCTGCCGGAGGAAGTGCAGCGGCTGGGCGTGACCACGCAGAAGAGCTCGCCCGACCTCACCATGGTCGTGCACCTCACCTCGCCCGACAAACGCTACGACATGCTGTACCTGTCGAACTTCGCGCGGCTGCACGTGAAAGACGTGCTGGGCCGCCTGAACGGCGTGGGCGACGTGCAGATCTTCGGTGCCGGCGAGTACTCGATGCGCGTGTGGCTGAACCCGGACAAGCTGGCCCAGCGCGGCCTCACCACCGGCGACGTGGCGAACGCGATCCGCGAGCAGAACGTGCAGGTGGCAGCCGGCGCGCTGAACGCACCACCGGTGCGCGGCAACGCCGACTTCCAGCTCAACATCAACACGCAGGGCCGGCTGAGCACCGTCGACGACTTCCGCAACATCGTGCTGCGCACCGATGCCGACGGCGCCACCGTGCACCTGGGCGACGTGGCGCGCGTGGAGCTGGGCTCGAACCAGTACGCGCTGCGCAGCCTGCTGGACAACCAGCCGGCGGTGGCGATCCCGATCTTCGCGCGGCCCGGCTCGAACGCGATCCAGATCTCCGACGAGGTGCGCGCCACCATGGCGCAGTTGAAAAAGGAGTTCCCGCAAGGCATCGACTACCACATCGTCTACGACCCCACGGTGTTCGTGCGCGGTTCGATCGAAGCGGTGGCGCACACCCTGCTGGAGGCGATCCTGCTGGTGGTACTGGTGGTGATCCTGTTCCTGCAGACCTGGCGCGCGTCCGTCATCCCGCTGATCGCGGTGCCGGTGTCGCTGATCGGCACGTTCGCGGTGATGTACCTGGTCGGCTTCTCGCTCAACGCATTGAGCCTGTTCGGCATGGTACTGGCGATCGGCATCGTGGTGGACGACGCCATCGTGGTGGTGGAGAACGTGGAGCGCCACATCGAGCTCGGGCAGACGCCGAAGGAGGCCACGCGCAAGGCGATGCACGAGGTCACCGGGCCGATCGTGGCCACCGCGCTGGTGCTGTGCGCGGTGTTCATCCCCACCGCCTTCATCAGCGGCCTCACCGGCGAGTTCTATCGCCAGTTCGCGCTTACCATCGCGATCTCCACGGTGATCTCAGCGTTCAACTCGCTGACCCTGAGCCCGGCGCTGTCGGCGATCCTGCTGCTGCCGCATGGCGCGCCGAAGGACCGCCTCACCCGCGCCATCGACCGCCTGTTCGGCTGGCTGTTCCGCCCGTTCAACCGGGTGTTCCAGCGCGGTGCCGAACGCTACGTGGCGGGCACGCGCCGCATGCAGGGCAAGGGCGGCGCCGCGCTGCTGGTGTACGCGGGCCTGATCGCGCTCACCGCGTTCGGCTTCTGGCACGTGCCCACCGGTTTCGTGCCGACCCAGGACAAGCAGTACCTGGTGTCGTTCGCCCAGCTGCCCGACGCTGCCTCGCTGGACCGCACCGAGGACGTGATCAAGCAGATGAGCGCGATCGCGCTAAAGCAGCCCGGCGTGCAGAGCGCGGTGGCCTTCCCCGGCCTGTCGGTGAACGGTTTCACCAACTCGACCAACGCAGGCATCGTGTTCGTCACGCTGAAGCCGTTCGACCAGCGGCGCGGCGCGGACCTCTCCGCGGGCGCTATCGCCGGTGCGCTGAACGCGAAGTTCGCGGCGATCCAGGACGCCTACATCGCGGTCTTCCCGCCGCCGCCGGTGATGGGCCTGGGCACGATCGGCGGCTTCCGCCTGCAGATCGAGGACCGCGGCCAGGTCGGCTTCGACGAGCTGTACCAGCAGACGCAGAACCTGATCGCGGCCAGCCGCAAGGATCCCGCGCTGGCCGGGCTGTTCTCCAGCTTCCAGGTGAACGTGCCGCAGGTGGACGTGAACGTGGATCGTGCCAAGGCCAAGACCGAGGGCGTGAACCTGGGCGACGTCTACCAGACCATGCAGGCCTACCTCGGCTCGCTCTACGTCAACGACTTCAACCGCTTCGGCCGCACCTACCAAGTGAACCTGTCCGCCGAGCCGCAGTTCCGCAGCGATCTTGCGGACATCAGCCAGCTGAAGACACGCAACGCGAAGGGCGAGATGGTGCCGCTGGGCTCCTTCGTCACCGTGGCGC
Source organism: Rhodanobacter sp. FW106-HT46G03 (assembly GCF_058789895.1). Classification (NCBI taxonomy): domain Bacteria; kingdom Pseudomonadati; phylum Pseudomonadota; class Gammaproteobacteria; order Lysobacterales; family Rhodanobacteraceae; genus Rhodanobacter; species Rhodanobacter sp. FW106-HT46G03. Next base: position 3,530,610 of record NZ_JBYTCC010000001.1, on the reverse strand, counting down.
ACGGCGCCGGCCCGGATCGCGTGCAGCACTACAACGGCTATCCCACCGCCGAGATCAACGGCGGCCCGGCGCCGGGCTACAGCTCGGGCCAGGCGCAGGCGGAAATGGAGAAGCTGGCGCGCCAGGTGCTGCCGAACGGCATGAGCTTCGAGTGGACCGACCTTACGTATCAGCAGATTCTCGCCGGCAACACCGCGGTACTGGTGTTCCCGCTGTGCGTGCTGCTGGTGTTCCTGGTGCTGTCCTCGCTGTACGAGAGTTGGTCGCTGCCGCTGGCGGTGATCCTGATCGTGCCGATGGTGCTCTTGTCCGCCATCGCCGGCGTGTGGCTGTCGGGTGGTGACAACAACATCTTCACCCAGATCGGCCTGATCGTGCTGGTGGGCCTGGCCTGCAAGAACGCGATCCTGATCGTGGAGTTCGCCCGCGAAATGCAGATGGAAGGCATGAGCCGCCACGAGGCGGTGCTGGAGGCAGCACGGCTGCGTCTGCGCCCGATCCTGATGACCTCGTTCGCCTTCATCATGGGCGTGGTGCCGCTGGTGACCTCGCACGGCGCCGGCGCCGAGATGCGCCACGCGATGGGCGTGGCGGTGTTCGCCGGCATGCTCGGCGTGACCGTCTTCGGGCTGATCTACACCCCGCTGTTCTACGTCGTGATCCGCGCCCTGGTGGAGCGCCGCGAAGCGCGCAAGCACGCGCAGGCGAACGCACTGCCGGCGCTGGAGGGCCATTGAGATGAATATGACTCGACTCTTGGAGCACCGCTCTTTCGCCTTTGCTCGTCACCCCGGCGAATGTCGGGGTCCAGCGACTTTGACTTCGACCACCCAACGGCGCTGGATGCCTGCTTCCGCAGGCATGACGGGCAAGATGACCGCCTTGTTCGCTGCCCTAGCGCTGGCCGGTTGCGTCAGCGTGGGACCGAACTACCACAAGCCCGCCACGCCCACGCCGCAACTGCAGGGCTTCGACGCGGTGCGCGAAAGCGCCGCGCAGTTTCAGGCCGCGTGGTGGAAGCAGTTCGGCGACCCCACCCTCGATGCGCTGATCCAGCGCGCGGCGGCGAACAACCTCGACCTGCGCATCGCGGTGGCGCGCCTCGCCGAATCGCGCGCCCTGCTCGGCGGCGCGAAGTCGCAGTACCTGCCGGACATCCAGGCCGGCGCCTCGTATACGCGCAGCCGCGAGCAGACGCCCGGCGTCAGCGCTCGGCGCAACACGGTGACCGCCTACCAGGCCGGCTTCGACGCGAGCTGGGAGATCGACGTGTTCGGCGGCGTGCGCCGCTCGGTGGAAGCCGCGCACGCCGACCTCGGCGCCAGCGAGGCCGCGCTGCAGGATGCCCAGGTGAGCCTGTTCGCCGAGGTGGCGCGCAACTACTTCGACCTGCGCGGCACCCAGCAACGGCAGGACATCGCCCGGCGCGACATCGCCAACCAGCAGGACACGCTGAAGCTGATCCGCGCCCGCGCCGAGGTGGGCACCGCCTCGGACCAAGACGTGGCCAGCGCCGCGGCGCAACTGAGCGCGACGGAGGCGCAACTGCCCCTGCTCGACATCCAGGCGCATGCGGACACCTACCGCCTCGCCGTGCTGCTGGGCGAACAGCCCGGCGCGCTCGACGTCGACGTGTCGCCGCAGACGTTCAAGCCGATCGACGCGGTGCTGCCGATCGGCGCTGCCGGCGACGTGCTGTCGCGCCGCCCCGACGTGCGCATCGCCGAACGCGAATACGCCGCCGCCAACGCGCGCATCGGCGTGGCCAAGGCGGATTTCTTCCCGCACCTCTCGCTGGGCGGCTTCCTCGGCTTCCTCGCCGGGCGCAGCAACGACTTCGGCAGCCCGTCCACCCGCGCCTGGTCGATTGCGCCCAGCATCACCTGGGACGGCCTCAACGTGCAGCGCGTGCGCGCCAACCTGCACGCCGCCGAGGCACGCGCGGACGCGGCCCAAGCGAACTACCAGCGCACCGTGCTGGAGGCGATCGAGGACGTCGACAACGCCGTGGTCGGCTATAACCTGCAGCACGACCGCGTCGAGAAGCTGATCGCGCAGTCACAGCAGAGCCGCCGCGCCGCCGAGCTGGCCAAGGTGCGCTATGAGCAAGGCGCCACCGGCCATCTGGAACTGCTGGACGCCGAACGCGTGCAACTCGCCGCGGACGACGCATTGGCCCAGGCGCAGGCCGCGATCGACACCCGCGCGGTGGCGCTGTACAAGGCGCTCGGCGGCGGCTGGCAAGCCTGCGGCAGCGACGCGCAGTGCGCGTCGGTCGCCACCCCGGTGGCCGCTGTGCCCTGAGAGGCTGCGGGTTTTTCAACTCCTGCTGCACACAGCGTACAGGTACCGGCCGGGCACGCCCGTCGCCGGCGCGGGCTGGCAAACCCCATGTAGGACCCGCTTGCGGGCGATGCTCCTCGCGAAAGGCACCATCGCCCGCAAACGGGCCCCTACACATGGCCACCGAACGGTCGTTTCTGGCTCCCTGAAAAGCTCACAGGCTCCGAGCGCGGCGTGCCAGCGGAAGGCGCCGGACGCACCGCTGCCGCCGCGGGCTTGCTTGCATTCACCAGGCGGTTGGCCGGGCCGCCGTACCTCTATTCGGCCAGAGGATCGGGTTTTGAGGCAGCGGCTTGATGGTCACCGCTCCGCGCCTGCCCCGCGTTGCGCAGCCACAGTGCCGCCAGTTCCAACGCGCCACTGCGGAGCCAACCGCCGGTGCCAGAAGCCGCAACGCGCGGCAGGCGCAGGTTGCCGAGGGCGAAGCCAAGGCCGACCACGATGCCGAGGCCTGCCAGGGGGTGCGCCTTGATGCGCATCGCGAGCCGTGCGGCGGGGGCGGCGAGCGCTGCGGCCTGCGCGTTCACTTCCGCCTGCGCGTTCCGCACGGCTTGTCGTTGCGCACGCCACATCATGGGGCGCCGCCTGTGCGTTCGGTGGCGCGCGGGGTCTGCAGCAGGCCCGCCCACGCCCTGCGCGAGGCGGGCAGGCTGAGCCAGTGCAGGCAACACCGGAACGCCGCGATGGCAGCGCCGAGCAGCAGCATCTGCAGCAACGCGAGCAAGGCGAGTGCAAGCGGCCAGGAATGCAGCCAGCCGGCAAGCAGCACGCCGAGCAGGCCAAGCACGGTCAGCCCGAGCGCAACCGCCAGCGCAATGGCCACCAGCGCGCTGGCGAGCAAGCCGGTCAGCGCGCGGTGCGCCAAACCGAGTTCGGCGCCGAGCAGGCGCCCGTGCGCGCCCAGTAAGGCGCGCGCCGAACCGGCAAGCTGCGTGAGTTCCGCCCAGACCGAAGGCGCCGCGTCGGCTGCGGGCTCGCTGCTGTCGGTGGTCATCGAAGGCGGTTCAACGGCGCAGCAGGCGCGCGAGCAGCCAGCCAGCGCCGAGCGCGATGGCTACCGACTGCACCGGCTTGTCGCGCACGTAATCGCGCACTTCATCCAGCCATTGGTCGGCATGCTCGCGCGTGGCATCGACCGCGGCGCGTCCGCGCTCGCTGGCGGCGTCAAGCTTGGCACCGGCGCGGTGCGCGCCCGCCGCCACCTTGTCGGTGGCCGTGTGCAGGCCCGCTTCAACCCGGTCGGCCGCATGCTCCACGGCCTCTTTGGCCCCGGCCACGGCGGTCGACGTGGCCGCCTTGAAGCGCGCGGCGCCGGCGTCGATGGCGTCGGGGGATGATGTTGTGGTGGGGGAGGTTGGCTCGTTCATGTGGACTCCGTGGGTGGACGCGCTATTTTGCCCGGCGCAAGAAGGCGATAACCGAAAGCACCAGAAACACGATGAACAGGGCTTTCGCAATCCCGGTGGCCGCGCCGGCGAAACCGCCGAACCCCAGCACGGCGGCAATCGCCGCAACGATCAAAAACACCAGCGTGTAATGCAGCATGACCCCAACGCACCATCTCGTTTGCCGCGTTGCTTGCGACTGTGCACCCATCATCCACGGGGCTTGCCATTTGGGCGTGAAGGCCGCACCGCCGGCACGAGCGGTCACGTGGCTGCCAGCGGGCGGATCGCATAGGTGCCGGTGAGCGTTGCCTCGGCCAACACGTGGCCGCGCATGGCGGCGCGCAGCGCGGCCAACGCAAAGCCGGTTTGCAGCGGCAAAGCCGCCGTATCCAGCGCGTAAAGCCGGAACTGGTAGTGGTGCACGATGCTGTCGTTCCACGGCGGACACGGGCCGTCGTAGCCGAGGTAGTTGCCACTCATCTCCGGGTCGCCGGCAAACCAGCCGGTGTAGTCGTTGACGCCCTGCACACTGCCCGGCGGCCCGAACGGCGCCCGCTTGCCGCGTGGCGTGATGCCATCGCTGCACGCGCCCTCGGCAAGCTCGCCGCATTCGGCGGGAATGTTCGCCAGCAGCCAGTGCGCAAACTCCACGCGCGGCAAATCGGCCGGCACCTGGCGACCGGCCTTGTTCACGTCGTCGCCGCGACTGGGCACATCCACGTCGATCACCGTCAGCACGAACGAGCGCGTGCCTTCCGGTGCATCCTTCCACGCCAGCTGCGGGCTGCGGTTGTCCGCCAATGCCACCGGCTTGCCCGGCTTGCCGAACGCATTGGCCGCGGGGATCGGCTGGCCATCGGCGAAATTGTTGCTGCGTAGGTGCATAACGGCCTCGGGATTGGGGATTGGCAAGAGCGGCTTGGAGCGAGGTTAACGGGCCGGGGCGGGCGGTGGCCTTTTCGAATCTCGAATCCCGTCGCCCGAATCCCGGTCACCAAAGGTGACCCGATACACCACCCCCGCCAGGTCGTCGCTGACCAGCACGCTGCCGTCGGGCAGGGGCTGCACGTCGGCAGGGCGGCCCCAGGCCTGTTCGTGCTGCTCGAAGCCGGTGACGAGCGGGGTGTAGCTGGCGACCTTGTTGCCGTCCAGACGCACGGCCATCACCCGGTAGCCGACTTTTTTCGAGCGGTTCCACGAGCCATGTTCGGCGATCAGGATCGCGCCGTGGTAGCTCGCCGGGAACATCCTGCCGGTGTAGAAGCGCATGCCGAGCGCGGCCACGTGGGCACCGAGTTTCAGCACCGGCGGCGTGTAGTCCTTGCACGCGTGGCCCTTGCCGAACTCGGGGTCGGGGATGTCGCCCTCGTGGCAATACGGAAAGCCGAAGTTTTCACCGGTGTGCGAGAGGCGGTTCAGCTCGTCGCTGGGGATGTCGTCGCCCAGCAGGTCGCGGCCGTTGTCGGTGAACCAGAGCTGGTGCGAGCCGGGGCGCCAGTCGAAACCGACGGTGTTGCGGATGCCGTAGGCCACGTCCTGCATGCCGCTGCCGTCCGAGTTCATGCGCGTGAGCTTGGCGAACGCCTTGCCCTTGTCGCACACGTTGCACGGTGCGCCAATCGGCACGTACAGCTTGTCGTCCGGGCCGAACGCGATGAAACGCCAGCCATGGCTGGTTTCGGTCGGCAGCTGGTCGGTGACCAACTCGGGCTTCGGCGGGTCGTCGAGGAGGTGTTCGATGTCGCGCAGCACGTAGATGCGGCTCACCGCGGAGATGTAGAGATCACCGTGGCGGAAGGCGACGCCAACCGGCAACTCCAGGCCGCTGGCAATCACTCGTATCTTGTCCGCGTGGCCGGCGTGGCCGGTATCGGTCAGCGCATACACCTTGCCCGCGCCGGTCGAGCCGACGAACACCGTGCCGTTGGTGCCGACCGCGATTTCACGCGCGTTCGGTACCGCGTCGGCATACACCGCAATGTGGAACCCAGGCGGTAGCGCCAGGCGATCCAGCTGCACGGCCGCCAGCGCGGGCAGCGGCAACAGCAAGGCAAGCAACCAGCAAGCGACAAGACGCATCGGGATCGTCTCCGCAGGGCGGACCACCAGCCTATACCGCCCGCGCGTGCGCGTCAGCCGCAGCCGTCGCTCTGCTAACGTAGGCGCCCTGCGGAGGGGCCATGAGCGAGCTGGAAGACCTGACCACGTTGCTCGCCGCACTGGCGCAAACCCGCCCGCTGTCGGTGCTGATGCGCGAGCAGGTTGATGCACTGCGCACATGGGCGCAGGGGCGTTGCGTGATGGTGGATTGACGTGGACCCGGAAGACCTCAAACGCCTGCTGACGGTGCGCATGCCGTACGGCAAGTTCCAGGGTCGGCTGATCGGCGATCTGCCCGGCAGCTATCTCGCGTGGTTCGTGCGTACCGGCCTGCCGCGCGGACAGCTTGGCCGCCTGCTCGCGCTCGCCCACGAAATCGACCACAACGGCCTGCGCGACTTGCTGCAGCCGTTGCGGGGGCGGTGAGTGGCGGCACACCCGTGCCAGCGCACCGTTACAGGTTGTCTGCCATCGCGTCGAAGCGGGCGGCGATGTAGGCGTCGGTGAAGCTGGTCATGCTGCGGCCGCGGATGAAGCCGCAGTGGCCGCCGTGGTCGGCGATGTCGAGTTCCACGGTGGGTGGCAGGCGCAGGTGTTCGAACGCATCGACCGGAATCACCGGGTCGTCGCGGGCGGTGAGGATGGTGGCCGGCACGTGCAGGTTCATCAGGGTGTCGCCGGCCACCGAATAGCCGTCCAGATACTGCTGCAGGCTGTCGAAATCGGTGTGCTGGCGCACCAGCGATTCGGTCAGCCCGCGCAGGTCCTTTTTGAGCTCGCCCATCTCGAAGTAATGGTGCTGCGGAAACGCCTTCTGTTTTTTCAGCAGCGAATGCCGCCACTTGTGCATGAAGTACGCGCGGTAAAACCACGGCGCGCGCGCTTCCAGCGAAAACAGGCCCGCGGCGGGGTCGATGATCGGGCACACCGCAAGCACGTAGCGCAGCGGAAGACCGGCATCCGGCGCGGCCAGCGCCGCGCGCAGCGCGAAGTTGCCGCCCAGCGAAAAACCGGCGAGCGCGAGTGGGCGCGCCGGCCAGCGGTGCGCGATGTCGCCGAGCGCGTGCACCACCTCGTCGAGCCGGCAGGAGTGGAACAACGCCTCGTTCAGCGCGTGGCTGTCGCCGTGGTCGCGAAAATTGAGACGGAACACATCCCAGCCGTCGGCAAGCAGGCGGCTGCCGGTTTGCAGCACGTAGGTGGAGTCGACGCTGCCTTCCCAGCCGTGGAACAGCACCGCCAGGCCGCGTGCCTGCGCGTGCACGTGCTGTGCAGTGAACGCGCCGGTCAGGCGCACGCCGTTGCCGCCATCCACCACGGTGGGCTCGGCGCCGAGCTGCACCGTGCGCGCGGCGCGCGGCAGCAGCAACCGGCGCACGCCGCTGGAAGAGAGCATGGTCTGGATGTGGCCGTTGGTCAGCGGCCAATGCGGATGGAAATCCGCAGCGTGCATCAGCGTCATGCCACGTGGTCTTCCAGTGCGGCGCCGATGCGGTCGCGCGCCAGCTCGGCCATCTTGCGGCGCGCGTCCGGCGAGGGCGGCACCGGCGGCAAGAAATGCACTTCCACCGCCATCGGTTCCCCGGCCAGGAGGCGCACGAAGTTGCCGAAAAAGCTCTCGCCGTCGCGGAAGCCGGCATCGAACTGGCGGCGGCCATGGCGCACGAACCGCAGCGCCACCGGCTGCACCACGGCCGGGGCGTCGAGCGCGGCCTGGAACAGCCGCGCGTGGAACACTTTCAGCTCACCGTTGTGGCTGGTGCCGCCTTCCGGAAACACGCCGACCGAGCGCCCGGCCTGCAGGCATCCGATCATCACCTGCAGCACGTGGGTGAGCGAATGGTTGTTGCCGCGGCGGTGAAAAATGGTGCCGCCGCTGGCGGCGAGCCACCCCACCAGCGGCCAGTGGGCAATCTCGGCCTTGGCCACGAAACACAACGCGCGCTGGCTGTGCAGCAGCACGATGTCGATCCAGGAGGTGTGGTTGGCGATGAACAGCACCGGGTCGTGCAGCGGCTCCCCGATGCGCACGGTGCGCAGCCCGAAGATGCGCAGCAGGCCGGTGGCCCACCAGCGGATCATGCGATGCGGCAACGGCTCGCGCCCGCCGCGCATCACGCAGTGCTGGTTCCAGCTGAGCACCAGTCCGGCCAGGAGGATCGCCAGCACGATGTGTACCAGCAGCAGCGGCACCCGCCACAGGCAACGCCAGGGTTGCAGCCGGGGGTGGACAGGCAGAGGGGACGTCGCGGTATCCATCGGCCGCCAAGTCTAGCGTTTGTTGCCCGCACTGTTTTGCGTTCGCGCCAGGGCGTGTTCCGCGCGCGAAAGCGGCAGCGACGGGGAGCGCTTGACGGTGCGCAGCACGAAACTGGAATTGACGTCGGCCACGCCGGCCGCGTTCAACAGGTGATCGAGCAGGAAGCGCGAAAAGTCGGCGAGGTCGGCCACGTAGACATGCAGGAGGTAATCCATGTTGCCGGTCAGCGCGTGGCAGGCCACGACCTCGTCCCAGCTCGCGACGCGCTCGACGAAGCGCTCGATCATGGCCGCCTCGTGCTTCTCCAACTGCACCCGCACGAAGGCCTGCAACCCCAGGCCCACTGCCAGCGGATCGACCTGTGCCGCGTAGCCGGTGATGACGCCATCGGCTTCGAGATGCTGCAGTCGGCGCAGGCAGGCCGAGGGCGACAGGTTCACCCGCTCGGCGAGCTCGGCATTGGTAATGCGGCCCTCGACCTGCACTGTGGCAAGCAGGCGCAGGTCGATGCGATCCAACGTGTTCATGCACGAAGCCTTCCTTACACGTGCCAGCTGCGCACGTTTGTTGCATATCTACCGCGCTGCTGCGCAACAAAGCAAGCCTGATGCGTGGCGTAGGCCGTATGCTCGAAACATTCATCGAGCGCCGTCCGGAGTTTTCATGGGTACCGCCGTCACCCCCCGCAAGATCGAAAGCCAGCACACCGATCGCGGCACCATCCCGGTTTACGCCACGGGCGTCGTCGAGCAGCCGTGGGAAAGCTACAGCCGCACCGACCACGACGTGTGGAATGCACTGTACAAGCGCCAGCGCGCACTGCTGCCGGGGCGTGCCTGCGACGAGTTCCTGGATGGCGTCGCACGCCTCGGGCTGGGCGAGAACGGCATTCCCAAATTCGAGGATCTCGACCGGGTACTGCGCAAGGCCACCGGTTGGGAGCTGGTCGGGGTCGAGGGCTTGCTACCCGAGCAGGTGTTTTTCGACCATCTCGCCAACCGCCGGTTTCCGGTGACCTGGTGGATCCGCAAACCGGAGCAGATGGATTACCTCTCCGAGCCGGATTTGTTCCACGACCTGTTCGGCCACGTGCCGCTGCTGCTCAACCCGGTGTTTGCCGATTACATGCAGGCCTATGGCCGCGGCGGCATGAAGGCGTTCGGCATCGGCCCGGAAGCACTGGCCAACCTTACCCGGCTGTATTGGTACACGGTGGAATTCGGCCTCATCAACACCGCCGCCGGCCAGCGCATCTATGGCGCCGGCATCTTGAGCTCGAAAGGCGAGTCGGTGTACTGCCTCGATGCGCCGGCGCCCAACCGCATCGGCTTCAACCTCGAACGCATCATGCGTGCGCGCTACCGCATCGACACCTACCAGCAAACCTATTTCGTGATCGAGAACTTCGAACAGTTGTTCAACGCCACCAAGCCGGATTTCGCGCCGATCTACGCCAGGCTGCGCGATTTGCCGGCGGTGCCGGCCGCTGAGGTGCTGGCGGGCGACAAGGTGTTCAACCGCGGTACCCGCGAAGGCTTTGCGACCGACGCCGACGCGTGAGGGTATTGACCGCTTGCGGCCCATATTTGCATGCGTCATGCCACGGACAGGCGGTTCCTGGAACCTCTTCGGGCGTCGCCGCCGGTGTTTCCGCGTCCACCCTCCCGGATCAACGCCGGTGCGCGGTCACCCATGGCCGCACGATGCTGGTCCATAGCTCGTAGCCCGCACGGTTCATGTGCAGGCCGTCCTGGATGAACCACCTGGTTTGCGGCTGGCCGTCCCGGCCCAGCATCGGCGTGAAGACATCCAGGTACGTCACCTGTTTTTGCGTGGCCGCGTAAGCGCGCACCAAGGCGTTTGCGGCGCGGATCTGCGGCAGCAGAGACTTGCGCGCGATGCTGGGCTTGATCGCGATGAAGGCGATCGGCACCCCCGGGTCGACGGCGCGCGCCTTGCGCACAAAGGCCGCGAAGTCATCCCGCACCTGCTGCGGGCGATTGCCGGCTGCAATGTCGTTGTCGCCGGCGTACATCACGATCGCGCGCGGGTGGTAGGGCGCCACGATGCGGTCGGCGAAGAACGTGCTGTCGGCGATTTCCGAACCGCCGAAGCCGCGGTTGATCGTGCGTACATTGGGGAAATCCGCCGCCAGCTCCTTCCAGAAGCGGATCGACGAGCTGCCGATGAACAGCACTGCGCCAGGCGGTGGCGGGTTGCTGCGATCCGCCGCCTCGAATGCCGCGATGTCGGCGTTCCATTGCGTGTGGTCGTCGGCCGCGCGCGCGGCCGCGTACGGCGGCAGCACCAGTAGCAGCACTATCAGCCAGTGTTTCATCGTGACTTCCGTGGTGGGTTGCGGATGAGTTCCGACACTTCCAGCACCTGGCTGATGCGCCGTCCGTCCCAACGATAGATCAGGTGTTGCGCCTGCACGCAGGGGGCGACGACGTCCGGCCAAAACGCGGCGATGCACTCGCCGCCACGGTCGCGCACGCTGTCGTAGACGATGCCGTTGCTGCCAGCCGCACGCAGCGTTCGCGCCAGGGCGACGCTGGCCGTATAGACGTCCGGATTGTGCTGTGCCTTCCAGCCGCCGCGGATGTCGTGCAGCGGGGCGTGGACGCGGGTGTCGTAGCACCGCATCTGCACCTTGCAGGGCGGTTCGGCGGTGGCGGCCAGAAACCGTTCGCGGTGGTACACCGTTTCCTCCACCGCGGTCGCCACGGCGTGCGCCGCGTAGAACACGCCCCAGCTGCCATCGGAAAACCGGCTGCCTTCGGGGTTCAGGTGGGTAAAGGCGGCCATTACCGGCGTGGCGCCCGGGCCGCTGATCCGGCGCGCCTTCGGCACCAGCGCCAGTGCGCCGAGTTCATCGCGCAGGCGCGGGTTGGTCATGGCCTCGATCACGAACAACGCCTCGAGGTCGGCCGCGTCGGCGATGCGATCGAACAATCCGGCCGGCGGAAACCGGCTGGGCACGATGCGGTAGGCGTGGCGCCAATGGATGGCGTGGACGGGCGGCAGGCTGGCAGACATGGGTACGATCCGTGCAGGACATGGCGAGCATGCGTTCGACGCGTCGCGCGGGCCGCGACGCGCCTCAGCCGCGTTGCGCGTCGAGATACTGCCGCACCACGTAGAGGTCGGCCACGTTGCCGCTGAGCATGCGCGCCAGCGCCGGTTGCCCGCCAAATGGCCCGGCTGCATTGGGCTTGCGCAGCCAAGCGTCGGCCTGGGCCGGATCGGGGAACAGGATCTGCAGCGATTTCCAGATGCCGAGCAGGTAGCTGATGCGCTCCAGCGTGTCGCGCGACAGCGTGCCCGCGCGCTCGCGCTTCCACTTGTAGAACGTGGATTCCGGCGGATCGCCAAGCAGCTTGCGCTGCTCGGCGACACGCAGGTCCCAATGTTCGGCCAACCGGAAAAAGCTCCGCAGCGCCGGGGCGCCCAGCGTATCGGCGGGCAACAGGTACTGCGCGGCAGTATCGGCGACGCAGGGGGTACGAGCGTTCATGGCCTTACTCTCACTATGAACCTATGACGAAACCTACTACATACATAAAGTTCACGCCAGTACCTGTCGAGGTTCCCTGCGGTCCGTTTGAGGCTATGGCGCAACAGGGTCTTGGCGCCTTGGGTGTCCGTAGGTCGGCTCCGGACCACCTTCGGCAATGAATCGGTCGATGCGCTGTTCGAGCACCGGCAACGGCACCGAGCCGGTGGACAGCACGGTGTCGTGGAAGGCGCGCAGGTCGAACTTGTTGCCCAGCGCTTTTTCCGCCTTGGCGCGCAGTTCGAGAATCTTGAGAAAACCCAGCTCGTAGCTGTCGGCCTGGCCGGGCCAGCTGATGTAGCGGTCGACCTCATTGCCGATTTCGAGCGGGCTGAGCGCGGTGTTTTGCGTGAGGTAGTCGATCGCCTGCTGACGCGTCCAGCCCAGATGGTGGATGCCGGTGTCGACCACCAGGCGGCAGGCGCGCCACATCTGGTAAGTGAGGTAGCCAAACTGCTTGTACGGCGTGTCGTAGATGCCCATCTCGTTGCCGAGGTATTCCGAGTACAGCCCCCAGCCTTCGCCATAGGCGGAGATGTAGCCGCGGCGGCGAAAGGCTGGTTGCTGCCGGCTCTCTTCGGCCAGCTCCAGTTGCAGTGCGTGGCCGGGAGAGCTTTCGTGCAAGGTCAGTGCCGGCATGTTGTACAGCGCGCGCGATGGCAGGTCATAGGTGTTGACCAGGTACACGTCCGCGCCGCCGCGGCCGGAGGTGTAATAGGGCGCAATCGCCGCCGGCACCGGCTGGATGGTGAACCGGGCGCGCGGCAGGTGGCCAAAGAATTTCGCCATCTGGCCGTCTACTTCCTTGGCCACCCACGCGGTCTGGTCCAACAGCTCCTGCGGCGTCCTGGCGTAGAACCGCGGATCGCTGCGCAGGAAATGCAGAAACTCGGCAAAGCTGCCCTTGAAGCCGGTCCGCTGCATCACCGTGAGCATTTGCGCGTGGATCTTCGCCACCTGTTCCAGCCCGATGCGATGGATCTCGTCCGGCGTGAGGTCGAGGGTGGTGTATTCGCGAAGCTGCTGGCGGTAGTACGCCTTGCCGTCGGGCAGTGCCTCGGCAGCCAGCGTGGTGCGCGCCTTGGGCACGTATTCGTCGTCGAAGAATCTCAGCAGTTTTGCGTAGGCGGGAATCACCGCATCGCGGATTTTCTGCACCGCTTCACCACGCAACGCCTGCGCCGTGTCGGCCGGAATCGTCGCCGGCATTGCCTTGAACGGCGCGTAGAAACTCGATGCGGTCGGATCGGCAAGCTGCGCCACGGCGGCAATCGACTGGTCGCGCCCGGCGAGTACTTCGCGCGGCACGCTGAACCCGCGTGCCAGACCCAGCCGCATGTTGGCGATCTGCTGGTCGAAGTAGCGCGGGATCTGGCCGAGCTGGTCGAGATAGCGGCGGTAATCCGCGGTGGTTCGCAGCGCGTCGTCGCCAAGCTGATAGCCGATGTCGCTCCAGAATGCCGAGTCACTGTTGAACGGCATCTGCCACTGCTTGTGCTGCTGGTCGGCGATGAAGTTCGCGATCTGCTCGCGATAGACCGCGTAGTTCACCTGGTTGTCCGCCGACAGTTGCGTGCGGTCGATGCCGTCCAGCTCGCGCATCACCGCTTGCCAGTAGGCGAGGCGCCTGGCCTGGCTCGCCGCGTCCACGTCATCCAGCCGACCGGTGTTCGGCTGCACTTCGCCGGATGCACGAATATCGGCGCGGCCGGTGCGCCACGCCCACTCGGCGGTGTAGATCGCCGTGAAACGTGCGTCCGCATTCCGGGTGGTGGCGTTGTCCGCCAGTGCCTCGGCAGCCCGCATGGCGGGCACGGCCGCGCACGCGAGCGTGGTGGCAAGGGCAAGCAGCAGCAATTTGTTCACCGGGTTCTCGCAGCAGCGACGACAGGCAGAAACCGTCCCACGCGCTGCGCCGGCACGCAATGCGGCAAACGTCACGCGGGGCGTTCAGCGCATGGCCGCGCGTTCGTCACCCGCCATGCGCAGGTAATCGTCGAGGCCACGGCCTGGCACGTCGGCGAAGATCTCGCCGGTGGCCTCGCTGGCATGGATGCGATCGGGACGGAAATTGCGGAAATCCCGGCGCAGCCGGCACCATGCGCCCAGCGTCCACTTGCCGCCCCAGAACGCCAGGCACAGCGGCTCCACCTCGCGCAGGCTGGGCTGGCCATCTTCGTCGCGGTAGTCCAGGCGCAGCACTTGGCTGGCCGCGATAGCTGCATGCAGGCGGTCGATCAACCGGGCGAAATCGGCGCGGCCCTGGTCGCGCCACACCGGCGCGTAGATGCGCGTGCGTGCCGCGCGCTCGCGCAGTTCGGGCGGCAGCACGGCCTCGATCTTGAGCAGCGCCGCCCGGGCACCCGCGGCCAGGCGGTCGCCGGCAAAGGCACGCACGAAGCGCGAGCCCACCACCAGCGCCTCGAGTTCGTCGGCGCTGAACATCAGTGGCGGGATGTCCGAACCCTTGCGCAGCAGGTAGCCCACGCCGGCCTCGCCTTCGATCGGCACGCCGGAGCGCTGCAGGTCGGCCACGTCGCGGTAGACGGTGCGCAGCGAAACGCCGAGCGTTTCGGCCAGGTGTCGCGCGGGCAGCGCCGTGCGCCGCCCGCGCAGGGCGTGGATGACGAGAAACAGGCGGTCGGCGCGGCGCATTGGTGCATGGTGGCCGGCGGGTACGGTGATCGCCAGTGCCGGGCACCCGTCTTTTCGACGGGCGCGGCCATGGCCGATCTCCGGTGTCGAGCCCCAGCGGGCGGGCTCAACCTGCCGCCGATTTCTCCGTTACCGGCTTCGCTTGGACGCGGCGGCATGGTGCAGGCCGGTCAGTGCCAGCAAGGTCAGGCGGCGTCGAACTGCGGGGCGCGGTGGCGCAGCCTCCTGCGCCGTGGCGGGTACGCGGTATCGGCCGTCAAGCAACAGGCCGTGCAGATATAGCGGCCGGTAGGCCATCAGTACATGATCGAGCATGGATTTGCGCATGGTGGACTCCTCATGCAACGGTGGCGGTGGCGCTGGCCAGCCAGGGTGGCGGCAGGGCGTGCTTGTAGAGGCGGAACCAGTGTTCGCGGTCGCTGGCGGAGTAGAGGTCCAGCGTGCGGATCACTTCGCGCGCGAACTCCACGCTGCCGAGTTGGCTGGCGGTGAGCGTGCCGCCGTCGCTCACCGCGAGCACGCCGGCGTCGTACTGGTCGGCGCCGCGGTAATCGGGCACGTGGGCGTCGATGTGCCCGGCGTGGTTGCCGGTGTGCCGGCAGTGGTCGAGCAGACCGGCACGGGCCAGCACCAGCACGCCGCCGTCGATGCCGGCCACCGGGGCGCCGGCCGCGTGCACGCGGCGCGCGGCGGCCACCGCGGCCAGCCCTTCGCCGCGCGTCCACAGGTGGCCGCCGGGCAGGATCAGCAGCGCCGCGCGGTCGAGGTCGAGCCGGGTCAGGCTCAGCTCGGGCTGCACCACGAGCCCGCCCATCGACACCACCGGCGCCAGCGAGAAGCCCACCGCCTGCACCCGCCAGTCGCCCGGGCGGCGGATCTCGCACAGGGCCAGCGCGGCCTGCCAGTCGGCGTAGCCGTCGAAAACGAGGAAATAAACCGTGTCGCGCATGCCGTTTCCTCCGTGTTGGAGGTGCAGCTTGCACGGGTGCTGCTGACAACCTGGTGTCAGCAGTCCGGGGCGGGTTTCCAGGCATGGCGCGGTTCAGCGGAAGCCGGGACAATGCGCGTTCCACCACCCCGCCGCCTTTGCCACGGACCCGCCATGAACCCCGTCTCGCTGATCCAGTTCCTGATCGAGGAACGCCGCGCCGGCCATATCAATGCCGAGCTGTCGCTTCTGCTCGAAGTCGTGGCGCGCGCGTGCAAGCGCATCGGCGTGGCGGTGAACAAGGGTGCGCTCGGCGGCGTGCTCGGCAACGCCGGCACCGACAACGTGCAGGGCGAGGCACAGAAGAAGCTCGACGTGATCTCCAACGAGATCCTGCTCGAAGCCAACGCCTGGGGCGGCCACCTCGCCGCCTGCGCGTCGGAGGAGATGGAAGACCCGCAGCCGATCCACGACATGTATCCCAAGGGCCATCACCTGTTGCTGTTCGATCCGCTCGACGGCAGCTCCAACATTGACGTCAATGTTTCGGTCGGCACCATCTTCTCGGTGCTGCGCTGCCCGGACGAGGTGACCGAGCCGACGGCCGAGCACTTCCTGCAGCCCGGCACCGCGCAGCTCGCCGCCGGCTACGTCGTGTACGGCCCGGCTACCGTGCTGGTACTCACCTTCGGCCACGGTACGCATGAGTTCACGCTGGATCGCGAAGTGGGCAGCTTCGTGCTCAGCCGGCGCGCCGTGCTGATCCCGCCGACCACCGCCGAGTTTGCGATCAACATGTCCAACCAGCGCCACTGGGAAGCACCGATGCAGCGCTACGTTGGCGAGCTGTTGGCCGGCAAGGACGGCCCGCGCGGGCGCGATTTCAACATGCGCTGGGTGGGCTCGATGGTGGCCGACGTGCATCGCATCCTGACCCGCGGCGGCGTGTTCTATTACCCGCTGGACGCGAAGATCCGCGCCAACGGCGGCACCGGCAAGCTGCGCCTGATGTACGAGGCCAACCCGATGGCGTTCATCGTGGAACAGGCGGGCGGCATGGCCACCACCGGGCGCGCGCGTGTTCTCGACGTGCAGCCGACGGCACTGCACCAGCGCGTGCCGGTGTTTCTCGGCTCGCAGGAGGAGGTTGCGCTGGTCACGCACTACCACTGCGAGGCCGATGGCGCGCAGGATGGTGGGCGCTGAGAGCCCGCCCGTTCCCGCTTTTCCCGTGTCCACCGCATTCTTCCCATGAACTTTCGTCGCACGTTGGCGTTGTTGTCGGCCACTTTGCTGATTGGCGCATGCACGCACGCCGCCAAGCCCGAGCTGCTGCCGGCCACGCCACCGGCACCGCCGCCGGTGGCGCCGGTCAAGCTCAGGATCGGCCTGGCGCTCGGCGGCGGCGCGGCCAAGGGCTTCGCCCACATTGGCGTGATCAAGATGCTGGAGGCCAGTGGCATCCATCCGGACGTGGTCGCCGGCACCAGCGCCGGCAGCGTGGTGGGTGCGCTGTACGCCAGTGGCATGGACCCGTTCCAGATGCAGCGGGTGGCGTTCGGGCTGGACGAGGCGAAAATCCGCGACGTGCAGCTTTTCGGCGGCGGCCTCGTGCGCGGTCGCGCGCTGCAGAACTACGTCAACCAGCTGGTGCACAACCAGCCGATCCAGAAGCTCAAGCTGCCGTTTGCCGCGGTGGCGACCCAGCTCGAAAGCGGCCAGCGCGCGGTATTCGTCAGCGGCAACACCGGACAGGCGGTGCGCGCCTCGTGCAGCATCCCCGGCGTGTTCGAGCCGGTGGAGATCGGCGGCAAGCACTACGTCGATGGCGGCGTGCTGAGCCCGATCCCGGTCGACGCCGCACGCCAGCTCGGCGCCGATTTCGTCATCGCGGTGGATATTTCCGCCACGCCCGGCGGGAAGAACCCGCAGGGCATGTTCGGCATCCTGAACCAGTCGATCACCATCATGGGCCGTGAACTTGCGCGGCAGGAGATCGCGCGCGCCGATGTGGTGATCCGCCCCGACCTTTCCGGCATCGGCCCGACCGATTTCGACCAGAAAAACCGCGCCATCATGGCCGGCGAAAAGGCCGCGCTCGCGGCGATCCCCGCCATCCGTGCCCGGATGGCGGCGCGCATCGCGCAGTTGACGGCGCAACGGGCGGTGGCTGCGCACTGACGCCCTGCCAATCGACACATGGCGCGCATGCCGCGCGGGTGTAGCGTGCGGGCAACCTGTGTCGTGGAGTTCGCCATGTCGTTCCGTCTGCCTGCCGCGCTGACCGTGCTGCTCGGCGCCCTCGTGGCTTCGCCCGCGGCGTTGGCGCAAGCCGTACCCACCGCCAACCCCACGCTGGCATTACTTGCCAAGCTAGACCACGTGCAGCACATCGGCGCCGTGGCGCTGTCGCCCGACGGCACGCAGCTCGCGTGGGTGCGCGAGGGCAAGCAGCCGGCGATCGAGCTGGGCGATGCCGATGGCAAGCACACCCGTGGGCTCGACGTCGGCGCGCAGCGCGTGGCTTGCAGCAAGCGTGATCTGGCGTGGTCGCCCGATTCGCGCACGCTCGCGCTGCTGGTCGATTGCGGCAAGGACCTCACCCACACCAAGGCCGTGCACCTTGCCGTGGTGCTGCTCGACGCGCGCGGCAAGGCGTCGCCGCGGCAGCTGGCGGCGCTGGCCGGCTACGCGCATGGCCTGGCGTGGTCGCGCGACGGCAAGGCGCTGGATCTGCTGTTCGTGCCCGGCGCCACGCGCCAGGCTGCGGCCACCGCGGCTGGCGCCGAGCAGGTCGGCGTGATCGGCGAGGCCAAGCCGCAAGTGCAGCGTGTGGCCAGCATCGACGTCGCCAACGGCACCTTGCGCGAGCTGACCCCGGCCACGCTCAACGCCTATGAATTCAACCGTTCCGCGGATGGCACGCGCATCGCCTACACCGCCGCCGTGCCGCCGGGCGACGACAACTGGTGGGTGGCCAAGCTCTATGTGCAGAACGCGCAACCGGGCGCCGCACCAACCGTGCTGGTTGATCCGGCGACCGTGACCGGCCCGCTGCACGGCCTGCAGATGGCGCTGCCGCGGTTTTCGCCGGACGGCGCGCGCGTGGCTTTCATCGGCGGCCTGATGAGCGATCAGGGTGGTACCGGCGGCGATCTCTACGCGGTGGCCGCCAACGGCGGTGCGCCGGTGGACCTCACGCCGGACATCACCGTCACCCCGCAGTGGTACACGTGGACTGGGAACGACACCCTGTTGGTCAACCAGAATGCGCGCGGCAAGGTGCAACTGGCCACCTACACGCTGCGCGGTGATCGGGCGCAGGCCACCACGCCCTGGTTCGACCTGCCCGCCACGATTGGTGCCGGTGGCGCGGCGCTCTCGCTTTCGGTGTCCGCCGACGGCCAGCGCGTCGCCTACCAGCAAAGCTCGTTTGAACATGCACCGGAGGTACATGCCGGCAGGCTCGGTCACGTGCTGCCGCCCGCGGTTACCGCGCTCAACACCGACGCCAAGCCGATGTGGGGCAAGGCCGAGTCGATCGAGTGGGAAAGCGATGGTCATCATGTGCAGGGTTGGCTGCTCTACCCGGCCAACTACGACCCGGCCAAGCGCTACCCGATGATCGTCCAGGTGCACGGTGGCCCGGCCTGGGGGGTGCTGGCGGGCTGGCCCGGCGCGCGCGCCATGTACGCGGCCAGCGGCTATTTCCAATTTATGCCCAACCCGCGCGGCAGCTACGGGCAGGGCGAGGCGTTCGTGCAGGCCAACCGCAAGGATTTCGGCTATGGCGACCTGCGCGACATCCTGGCCGGCGTGGACGCGGTGGAAAAACGCGTGCCGGTCGACGACCACCGCCTCGGCCTCACCGGCTGGAGCTACGGCGGCTTCATGAGCATGTTCGCACCCACCCAAACCCAGCGCTTCCGCGCCGTCGTCGCCGGCGCCGGCATTTCCAACTGGGCGAGTTATTACGGCGAAAACCGCATCGACGAGTGGATGATTCCGTACTTCGGCGCCTCGTATTACGACGACCCCAAGGTCTACGACCGCAGCTCGCCGCTCACCTTCATCAAGCGCGCGAAAACCCCCACCCTCATCATCGTCGGCGACCGCGACGAAGAGTGCCCCGCACCACAATCCTTCGAGTACTGGCACGCCCTTAAAGCCCTCGGCGTGCCGACCGAGTTGGTCGTCTACCCCAACGAAGGCCACCACTTCGAGGACCCCGCCCACACCCGCGACCTGCGTCAGCGCTCGCTGGATTGGTTTGCGAAGTATTTGCCGGCGAAGTAGCCGCCCCGCGCCACCGCGTCCGTGCGTTCCCCAGTCTGACGGCACGTACGAGGCGGTGGCGCACGGGTGGTTTCATCGGGGCATCGATATCGCCTGATCGAAGCTCAGAACAACTCCCCCTGCGCCGATGCCGCGCGCGGCGGCACGAAGCGCGTGGTGTCGAGTTGCAGCTTGCGCGAACGGGTGAGGCCGTGCTGGCGGCAAGCCACGTCGAAGCGTTTGCGCAGGAGGTCGGCGAACACGCCCTGGCCGCGCATGCGGGTGCGGAAATCACTGTCGTAGTCGCGGCCGCCGTTCATCTGGCGCACCAGGCTCATGACGTGTTCGGCGCGGTCGGGTGCGTGCAGGGCGAGCCATTCGCGAAACAGGGTCCTGAGCTCCCACGGCAGGCGCACCACGGTGTAGCCGGCACTGACGGCGCCGGCCTGTGCGGCGCGTTCGAGCACGGCTTCCATGTCCTTGTCGTT
The DNA here is from genome assembly GCF_058789895.1 of Rhodanobacter sp. FW106-HT46G03. NCBI lineage: Bacteria > Pseudomonadati > Pseudomonadota > Gammaproteobacteria > Lysobacterales > Rhodanobacteraceae > Rhodanobacter > Rhodanobacter sp. FW106-HT46G03. Next base: position 3,510,617 of record NZ_JBYTCC010000001.1, on the reverse strand, counting down.
CAGCGCCGGGATGATCGGCGCGACCAGCACGCCGACCGGAATGCCGGCCTCGCTCAGCGTGCGGATAGCCTGGATGCGCCGGTGCGGCGCGGTGGCGCGCGGTTCGAGTTTGGCCGCGAGGTGGTTGTCCAGCGAGTTGACCGAGAGGAACACCTGCACCAGGTTTTCGCGCGCCATCGGCGCCAGGAGGTCGATATCGCGCTCGACCAGCGCGCCCTTGGTGACGATCGTGCACGGGTGATGGCAGGCGGCCAGCACTTCGAGCGCGGCGCGGGTCAGGCGCAGGCGTTTTTCCACTGGCTGGTAGGGGTCGGTGTTGCTGCCGATGTTGATCGGTTTCACCACATAGCCGGGCCTGGAAAGCTCCTTGCGCAGCACCTCGGCAAGGTTGGTCTTGGCCCGTAGCCGGGTCTCGAAATCGAGGCCGGGCGAGAGGTTCAGGTAACTGTGGCTGGGCCGGGCGAAGCAGTAGATGCAGCCGTGCTCGCACCCGCGGTAGGGGTTCAGCGCCTGGTCGAACGCGATGTCGGGCGAGTCGTTGCGGGTGATGACGCTTTTGGCGGTCTCGGCGGTGACTTCCGTGCGCGGCCGTGGCGCGGTCTCGTCGAGCAGGGCGCTTTGCCAGCCGTCGTCCTCGGCGTGGTGGCGGATGCTCTCGAACCGGCCCTCCGGATTGGAGGCCGCGCCACGCCCTTTGATTGCTTGCGGTTTGTCGAACGCGTCGGCCATGCGGACAGTGTGCCGCGCGGGCGTCTCGGCCCGCGCGACACGCCGCCACGGTCAGGCCGTGATATCCACGTCCTTGGTTTCGGGCAGGAAGAACAGACCGATGACGAAGCAACCGGCGGCCACGATCACCGGGTACCACAGGCCCGAATAGATGTTGCCGGTGAGCGCCACGATGCCGAACGATACCGAGGGCAGGAAGCCACCGAACCAGCCGTTGCCGATGTGGTACGGCAGGCTCATCGAGGTGTAGCGGATACGGGTGGGGAACATCTCCACCAGCCACGCCGCGATCGGGCCGTACACCATGGTCACGTAGATCACCAGGATGCTGAGCAGCAGGATCAGCATCGGGTAGTTCGACTGCGCCGGGTCGGCCTTGGCCGGGTAGCCGGCCTTGTCCAGCTCCGCGCCCACCTGTGCGCCAAACGCCTTGGTCTTGGCGGTGAATTCCGCCTTGGCCAGACCGGTGCCCTCAAAGGCCTCGTTCATTTGCCCGCCGACGCTGATCTTGGCCAGCGTGCCGGCCGGTGCGGCGACGTTTTCATACGGCACGCCGCGCTTGGCAAGAAAGCCCTTGGCCACGTCGCACGAGCTGGTGAACTGCGCGGTGCCGGTCGGGTTGATCTGCAGGTGGCAGTTGGCCGGGTCGGCAATGACTTTCACCGGGGCGGAAATGCTCGCCGCCTCGATCGCCGGGTTGCCGTAGTGGGTGATGCCCTTGAAGATCGGGAAATACGTCAGCGCCGCGATCAGGCAACCGGCCAGCACGATCGGCTTGCGCCCGATCTTGTCCGAGAGCCAGCCAAAGAACACGAAGAACGGCGTGCCGATCAGGAGTGCCGCGGCAATCAGGAGCTGCGTGGTGGTGGAGTCGATGCGCAGCGTGCTGCCGAGGAAGTACATCGAGTAGAACTGCCCCGCATACCACACCACGGCCTCGCCGGCGGTGGCGCCGAGCAGGGCGAAGATCACGATCTTCAAATTGCCCCAGCGCGCGAACGACTCGGTCAGCGGCGCCTTCGAGCCCTTGCCCTCGGCCTTCATCTGCTTGAACACCGGGGATTCGGCGAGCTGCATGCGGATGTACACCGAGATCACCAGCAGCAGCGAGGACACCAGGAACGGAATGCGCCAGCCCCAGTCGCTGAACGCGTCGCCCACCAGCGCCTTGGAGCCGAGGATGACGAACAGCGACAGGAACAGGCCGAACGTGGCCGTGATCTGGATGAAGCTGGTGAACAGCCCGCGCTTGCCGTTTGGTGCGTGCTCGGCCACATAGGTGGCAGCGCCGCCGTACTCGCCGCCCAGCGCCAGCCCCTGCAGCATGCGCAGCGCGATCAGGATCACCGGTGCGGCGACGCCGATCGAGTTGTAGCTGGGCAACAGGCCCACGAAGAACGTGGACAAGCCCATGATGACGATGGTGATGAGGAACGTGTACTTGCGCCCCACCAAGTCGCCGACCCGGCCGAACACCAGTGCGCCGAACGGGCGCACCGCAAAACCGGCGGCAAACGCCAAGAGCGCGAATACCAGTTGGCTTGCCTCGTTCAAGCCGGAGAAAAACTGGTGACCAATGATGACGGCCAGAGAGCCGTACAGGTAAAAGTCGTACCACTCGAAGACCGTGCCCAAGCTGGACGCGATGATGACGCGCGTATGGCTGGAGCTCATGGAACCGGCGCTGTTGCCGGCCGTGCTGGCGATATTGGCCATGGGTACTTGCCCTCTCCCCCGGGTGATGGTGGCGACCTCCCCATGAAGTCGTCATCCGGCTTGGCGACCCACCGCACGGCGGGTCGGTAGCGCCGCGTCAGCCGGTGCGGCCCCTTGCGCCGCACCAGTCGTCGTGGTGTGAAACCTCTGTTGCGTTGCCCCGAAGGCCGGTTTGCGACCGGCGGCGCACCTACTCACGCAGCTGCGCGTGGGCGGCGGCAGCAACCTGCCGCCGCCCGTGTACTGCTCAGAACTTGTATATGCCGCTCAAGCTGATCTGGTTGCCGCTGGTGCTTTGCGACCCCAGGCTGTTGCCGGTATCGAGCTTGTCGTGCATCCATTCCAGCCCCAGCGCATACGCGCCGGCGGCGTATTGCACGCTGAGCGCCGCCTGCTGGCTCTTGAGCCGGGCCTTCGGACTGTTGGCCAGCCAGCGGTAGACGTCGTTCTTGTCCGGTGCGCCGATGCCGTAGAACGCATATGCGCTCCAGTGCGGGGTGAAGTGGTAGCCCGCCTGCAGGTAACCGCCGCTTTCCGAAATGTCGCCAAACTGCACCAGGCCGCCGAAGATTTCGCCCAGCCCGTTGCCGGTGTAGGCCAGCGCGTTGAACACCCACGGACCCGGCTTCCAGCTGCCGCCGATCTCGTAGCCGGTGCTGGTGATGGTGTCCTTGATCGGCGGGTTGGGTACCGCGTTGCCCACACCCTTCAGGTTGACCTCGCTGTAGTGCGCGGCCACGTAAGCCACCCAGTCCTTGTCGGCCACGCGCAGGCGGGCCTCGAGCTGCGGGCGGAACCCAGCGTTGCCGGCGGTGAGGTAATTGACGTTGTCGCCCGGCCCGCTCCACGAGCCTTCAAACACGCCGGCGTCCAGGCGCCACTTCGGGCCATCCGAACCGTGGTTCAAATCCTGCATTACCACGACGCCGGGGAAGCGCCAACCGATCATGCCGGTGCCAAAGCCGAGCGGGAACGCGATGTGCGAGAGCGATACCGGCACGTTGTCGAGCGGGAACATCAGCTCCCACTGCTGGCCCACGCGCACCGTGGTGCCGGTGGTGGGGTTGGTGAAATCCATGTACGCCTGACGCAGGCGCGGCGTGGGCTGCTGTTGGCTGTAGGCGCCGGTGCCGTTGAAGCCGCCGAAGAAATCCATCTCGATGCGCCCGCCGCCGACCCAGTCGCCGGCAAACTTGGCGCCGCTGATATCCAGCCAGAAGCGCGTGTTGCGCACGTCCACGCCGGACAGCGAGCCCTTGTTGTCGGCCACCGGAAACTCCGCGTTGGTGCCGTTGCCGAAGGTGAAGCTCTTGTTCTGGCTGAACGCGCTGGCGCTGACGAAACCGTGCAGCGCCAAGCTCATGCCAGGCGCCGTGGTGAACACCGGCTTGGCCGGTGCAGCCGCCACGTTCTGGCTGGGCACCGCCGGTGCGGGCGCGGCAGCTTGCTGCTGCTTCTGCGCCTGGATCATCGCCTTGAGCTGATCGAGCTCCTGTTCCAGTTGGTTGACGCGGTGTTCGAGTTGTTGTTCGCGGACGTTTTCGCCGTTTGCCGTCGGCGCGTTGGTCTGGGCCTGCACGGCCCACGGTAGTGCCAAGGCACAGGCCATACCGAGCACAAGCGGCTTGCGACCACAGACGTGTGTCAAGCTCATGTGATGCTCTCCCCGGGTGAAGGTAAGCCGAGCATGGCGAGGCATGCTGGCGGGTGACTATTCGCCGTTAGTCTTGACTAGACCAAAGTCGATGGTGCCCCGACTTGGCGCACACGAATGGAAGGCTACACTCGAACCGTTGCGCGATCGCAGCGAAACCGCGTGCGCCGCCGTCCACCCTGTCCGCCCAAGGAGATCCGCATGTCCACGACTTACCCCGTCGACCCCGCGTTTGCCGCCAAGGCCCGCAACCGCAAACAAGACTACGAGCGCTTGTACGCCGAGTCGGTCAAAGATCCGGTCGCTTTCTGGAAGACGGCCGCGGAACGCCTGGACTGGGTCAAAAAGCCGACCAAAATCAAGGATGTCTCCTTCGACCCGAAGGATCTCCACATCCGCTGGTACGAGGATGGCGTGCTCAACGTCAGCGCCAATTGCCTCGACCGCCACCTGAAGGAACGCGGCGACAAGGTCGCCATCATCTTCGAGGGCGACGACCCCAAGGTGTCGCGCAAGATCACCTACCGCCAGCTGCACGCCGAGGTGTGCCAGTTCGCGAACGTGCTGAAGAACCTCGGCATCCAGAAAGGCGACCGCGTCGCCATCTACCTGCCGATGATCCCCGAGGCCGCCGTGGCGATGCTCGCCTGCGTGCGCCTGGGCGCCACCCACTCGGTGGTGTTCGGCGGCTTTTCACCCGATTCGCTTGCCGGTCGCATCGTCGATTCGCAGGCGAAGATCGTCATCACCGCCGACGAGGGCTTGCGCGCGGGCAAGCACATTCCGCTCAAGGTCAACGTGGACGAGGCGCTCACCCGCCCCGGCACCAACAGCGTGGAAACCGTGATCGTCGTGCGCCACACCGGCGCCGCCATTGCCATGCAATCGCCGCGCGACCGCTACTGGCACACCCTGATCGAAGGCCAGTCGAGCCAGTGCGAGGCGGTGCCGGTGGAGGCCGAACACCCGCTGTTCGTGCTCTACACCTCCGGCTCCACCGGCAAGCCCAAGGGCATCCTGCACACCACCGGTGGCTACCTCACCTTTGTCAGTTACACCCACGAGGTGATCTTCGACCTCAAGGAAGACGACGTGTACTGGTGCACCGCCGACGTGGGCTGGGTCACCGGCCACAGCTACGTGGTGTACGGCCCACTGTGCAACGGCGCCACCACGGTGATGTTCGAAGGCGTGCCCAACTACCCCGACTACAGCCGCTTCTGGGAAGTGTGCGACAAGTACGGCATCACCATCTTCTACACCGCGCCCACCGCCATCCGCGCGCTGATGCGCGAGGGCGAGGGCCCGGTCAAGAAGTGCTCGCGCAAGTCGCTGCGCATCCTTGGCTCGGTCGGCGAGCCGATCAACCCCGAGGCGTGGGAGTGGTACTACAACGTGGTCGGCGAAAAGCGCTGCCCGATCGTGGATACCTGGTGGCAGACCGAAACCGGCGGCATCATGATTTCCGCCATCCCCGGCGCCATCGCCACCAAGCCCGGCTCGGCCACGCTGCCGTTCTTCGGCGTCCAGCCCGCCATCGTCAGCACCGACGGCGAAGTGCAGCACGGCGTGGCCGAGGGCAACCTGCTCATCGGCGACTCCTGGCCCGGCCAGGTGCGCACCGTGTACGGCGACCACCAGCGTTTCATCGACACCTATTTCAAGGCGTATCCGGGCTACTACTTCTCCGGCGACGGCGCCCGCCGCGACGAAGACGGCTACTACTGGATCACCGGCCGCGTGGACGACGTCATCAACGTCAGCGGCCACCGCCTCGGCACCGCCGAAGTGGAAAGCGCGCTGGTGGCCCACCCCAAGGTGGCCGAAGCCGCCGTGGTCGGTTGCCCGCACGACATCAAGGGCCAGGGCATCTATGCCTTCGTCACCTTGAACGCCGGCGAGCACGGCAGCGACGAATTGCGCAAGGAGCTGGTCAACTGGGTGCGCAAGGAAATCGGCCCCATCGCCAGCCCGGACTACATCCAGTTCTCCAGCGGCCTGCCCAAGACCCGCTCCGGCAAGATCATGCGCCGCATCCTGCGCAAGATCGGCGAAAACCGCCCCGACCAGCTCGGCGACATCACCACGTTGGCCGACCCCAGCGTGGTGCAAGTGCTGGTGGACGAGCGGTTGATCAAATAGCGTCGGGTTTGGAGCGTCGGGATTCGGGATTCGGCACTGCCGCTTTTCCGAATCCCGAATCCCGCCATCCCGAATCCCGGCTCCCATGACCGACATTCTCATTGCGGACGATCACCCGCTGTTCCGCGACGCCCTGCAACGCGCCGTGCTGGCGGCGGTGCCGGACGCCGGCGTGCACACCGCCGATACCGTCCACACCCTGTTCGGCCTGATCGACCAGTACCCCGACGCCGACCTGCTGCTGCTCGATCTGCACATGCCCGGCGCGCGCGGCTACAGTGCGCTGGTGCACATCCGCGGCCAGTACCCCGGCCTGCCGATCATCGTCGTTTCCGGCTACGAAGAAGCCGCCGTTGCCCGCCGCGCGCTCGCCCACGGCGCCGCCGCCTACATCCCCAAATCCACCGCCGGCGAGGAAATCGTCCAAGCCATCCGCGCCGTGCTCGACGGCGACGTCTGGCTGCCGCCGCAAATCGTCCCCGGCACCGCCGAACTCGAACCCGCCGAAGCCGACATTGCCGCCCGCATCGCCAGCCTCACCCCGCAGCAATTCCGCGTGCTCACCATGATCGCCGAAGGCCTGCTCAACAAGCAGATCGCCTGGGAACTCAGCGTCTCCGAAGCCACCATCAAGGCGCACATGACGGCCATCATGCGCAAGCTGGGGGTCAACAATCGGACACAGGTGGCGTTGGCGGCGAGCCAACTTTCGATTGAGCCGGGGGTGATGCAGCCGTTGGCGGCGGGGGATGAGGAGTAAGGGTTGGTGGGCGCTGAGCCCATCGGGTACGCAACGACCGCAGTGTGATGTGCTGCACCGTGTGGTTGTCGCCGTTCTTGGGTGATAGGCCCATCCGCGCGCAAATGGCGCGATATGCTCGGTCACGGGGCGCGGCGTGTCTGCCGGAGGTGGTTCGTAAGCTGCTGGTGGGCTTAGGGATATTTCGGCGCGACTAGATGTCGCCGGCGGTGGAGCATCGGCGTTATGCTCCGGATTCGGGGTCTACCAAGCGTTAGCCAAGTGCATACAGGCAAAGGGCGTGGCTTATGAGCGAATCGTCTGGGTTTGTCTTGCTTGTCGTGGCCGCACTGTTCGCATGGTTTCTTTTCGAGCAGACCCCATTTGCACGCGAGGTCACTATCTACCAAGCGTGGTGCCCCACCGCACGCGCGAGAGCAGGCGTGTGCGACTCCGGCGAGGAGGCGGCGAACCCGGTTACATACGAAGCAATACCAAGCGCGCAAACAGTCGTTTACTGGTTCAAAGACGGTGCTCCTACCAGCCTGGCGCACTGTGCGGTTCGAGACGCTTCAAACTGGTCGTGCGATCAAGACGCGCCGTACAGTCTGTCAATGATAAACGGCAAGTTGATATATCCCATCGCACTTAGCCAGCCGTTCTACCAAGTCACAATGGCCAAGTGGTACTCGCTGTGGCTGCACAAGAAGCTTAAGTAGCATGGTTTGGCTAACAGTTCATTCCAGCGGACGCGCTGCGCGCGCCGCTAAATTCAGGCGTTAGGTCTAGGAGGGTTCTGTGCCCGAATCGCAAATGATGTGGCTTATCGGCGGGGTGGCAGTAGTCATCGTGGCAATCTTGCTTAGCGCAATCACGCGACTGGAAAGTCGCCTCGCTCGGGTGGAGAGGCAAAATGACCGTCAACTCGACATGCTTATCCCGCTACTACAGCGAAACGGTATTGATCCAGTAACCTTAGATTAGCGTTCTTATCATGGCCGGCAAAAATATTCCTAGGCATCGACCTAACTAGTCATTCAAGGCGGACGGCTACGCCGCCGCTTAACTTAAGCGTTAGACCCTCTACAAAATGTCGCAGAAACTTGACGCATACAAAGGCAGATTGACTGCGGGGCAGATTGCCGAGGGTATGTCTGCGGCTGCCGAGAACGCGACGCATCTTGTAGGTGACGCGGAAGCTCTGCTGGCTCGTGGAAGTTTTGCAACAGCGGTCTCGCTGGCCGCTCTCGCAATTGAAGAGGCTGGGAAGGTTTCAATTCTTAGGGCGCTCGCTGTTGCGAGAACCGACGGGGAGGTTCGAAGCTGTTGGAGAGACTACCGTTCACATACTCGCAAAAATGCTGCTTGGATATTTCCGCAGTTGTTCGCAGGCGGCGCACGCCAGCTTGAGAACTTTCGGCCCATGTTCGCCGACAATGCCGATCACACTGCGATGCTCGACAACCTCAAGCAGCTAGGCTTTTATACTGACTGCCTCGGAAAAGCGCACTGGGCCCGACCTGGCGATGTCATTGACGCAGAACTGGCCCAACAAGTTGTTTCTGTGGCAAAGATCCTGTCGCTTCCCTCGAAGCACTCGGAGCGCGAGGTAGCTCTGTGGATAGAGCACATCGGCCCGGTTTGGAAACAAAATATGGCTTGGATGAAGCAAGCACTGCTGAACTGGCAAGACGCAATGTATTGCGAAGGCCTATCCAAAACCCCTGTTGAGGAAATGAGCAAGTTTGTACATGGTGCTCCGAGTGAAACGGCCTAACATTTCATTCGAGGCGGACGGCTTCGCCGCCGCTCAATTCCAGCGTTAGCCATCAAGGGGGAGATTGTTGTCGAAAAAGGTGTCAGGTTCATTCACTTATTCAAAGTAAATGAACCCGGCCCCATTCGACATGCGGGGGCGTTGCCGCCCCCGGCGCCGGCCGCCCTTGCTGGGGGCCGGCGCGCGGGAACGCTACTTTCCTTGTCCTTGCGGCGGCCCTTTCTGCTGCTGCATGCCGCCGCGAAGAAAAAGGGATCAGGTTCGTTTTTTATCGCGATGGCTGCCGAATACAGGATGGCTGGCAGGAAAGGCCTGCACGACAAGCCAGCAGCCCGCCATCACCAGCAGGCTGGGGCCGAGGCGATTCAGTGTTGCGGTCTGCATGGTCGGCGTGTTGCTCATCGATGTTTCCCGTCGGCACGTGCCGACGTCGTCCGGCCAATGCGAGGCGTCGGCTCGCAGTCGGCGCTTCGCGCCTGTCTGAGGGGCCCGCTCCGCCGGTTGGGCATCGGGCTAGTGCCCGCCGCCCGGCGGCGCTTGATCTGGCTCAACGCCCGATGGAACGCAGTCCGTGGTGCTGTTGATGTGGATCAACGCCCCCCATCGCCGGACCCGGACCATTGACGGCGCCACCGCCCTTGCCTGACGGGAAGGCCCGGGCACCTGACGTTCCGTCGGATCGGCGCTTCGCATCCAGTGGCGCCTTCGTTCGCCCGGGAGGTACACCATGTTCATCCCCAGCACGCGCTACCCCTTGAGCCTCAGGGTCATCCATTGGCTGACCGTCATCGCCGTCGTGGCGGCCGCCATCCTGACCGGCGCGGAAGAACACGAGGACGACGGCGGCAGTGTCGTGTCGGGCATCTCGGCCATGCAATGGCATTACGCGGCGGGCCTGGCCGTGCTGCTGCTGCTGATCCCGCGCATCGTGCTGAGAATCCGCGCGCGGGTGCCGCCGATCATCCCGACGCCCGACAGGTTCACCGCGCTGACCGCACGCCTCGTGCATGTGACGTTGTATGCGTTCCTGCTCGCGGTGCCGCTGCTGGGCTGGTTGCAGCTGGGTTATGCCGGAGAGCCGTTGACGCTGCCGTGGCTGGGTTGGCAGCTCCCCGCGCTGGCCCAGCCGAACCCGCAGGCGAACGAGCTCGCCGAGGAGCTGCATGAAGTCCTGGGCAATGTCCTCTATGGCCTGATCGCGCTGCACGTGGTCGCGGCCCTCTGGCATCACGCCGTGCGGCGGGACAACACGTTGAAAAGGATGCTGTGACGGTTGCCGCACCCACCGGACGGCCGGAAGCAGACGACCTTCCACGGCGCCCGGGCTGAATAGAGGCCGCCCGCATGCCGCCATCGCCATCGCCATCGCCATCGCCATCGCCCTCCCCGCCTGCGCCGGTGTTCCGGGCACACGGCCTGACCAAGGTCTATCGCATGGGCGAGGTGGAAGTGCACGCATTGCGCGGGGTGGACCTGGAGCTGTACTCCGGCGAGTTCGTGGTGCTGCTCGGCCCTTCCGGCAGCGGCAAGTCCACCCTGCTCAACATCCTCGGCGGGCTGGATGCGCCCACCGGCGGCGACGTCTGGTACGTGGACCACCGGCTCACCGGCGCCGACGACCGCGCACTCACCCGCTTTCGCCGCGAGCACGTGGGCTTCGTGTTCCAGTTCTACAACCTGATCCCCAGCCTCACCGCGCGCGAGAACGTGGCGATTGTCACCGAGCTGGCCGAGCACCCGATGCCGCCGGAGGAAGCGCTGGCGCGGGTCGGCCTGGGCGACCGCATGGACCACTTCCCCGCACAGATGTCCGGCGGCGAACAGCAACGTGTGGCGATCGCCCGCGCCATCGCCAAGCGCCCCGCAGTGCTGCTGTGCGACGAGCCCACCGGCGCGCTGGACTCGGCCACCGGCGTGCGCGTGCTGGAGGCGCTGGAGCAGGTGAACGCGCAACTGGGCACCACCACCGTGGTGATCACCCACAACGCCGGCATCGCCGCGATGGCCCACCGCGTGCTGTACCTGGGCGATGGCCGCATCGTGCGCGAGGAGCGGCCGCCCCGGCGCGTGCCCGCGAAGGAGTTGAGCTGGTGAACGCGCTCACCCGCAAGGCGCTGCGCGACCTGTGGCACATGCGGACGCAGGCGCTGGCCATCGCCTGGGTGATCGCCGGCGGCGTGGCCACCCTGGTGATGTCGCAGTCCACGCTGGAATCGCTGGATTCCACCCGCGCGCAGTTCTACCAGGAAGGCGCGCTGGCCGATCTGTGGGCACCGCTCAAGCGCGCGCCCGACACCCTGCTCCCGCAGCTGGAGGCGGTCCCGGGCGTGCAGGCGGTGCAGCCGCGCCTGCTGGCGGCGGCCACGCTGGACGTGCCGGGCTTCGGCGAGCCGGCGCGCAGCGAGGTGGTGTCGCTGCCGATCCGCGGTGGCCAGCCGCTGCTCAACCGCGTGCACCTGACCAGCGGACGCCTGCCCGACCCGGATGCCGAGGGCGAAATCGTGCTGGGCGAGGCCTTCGCCCAGTCCCATGGACTGCGCCCCGGCGACAGTCTGCACATGATCCTGCGCGGGCACGCGCGCACGGTGCGCATCGTCGGCATCGGCACCTCGCCCGAATACGTCTACCAGAGCCCGCCCGGCGCGGTGTTCCCCGACTTCCTCCGCTACGCGGTGCTGTGGATGAACCGCCACGCGATGGAGAAGGCGCTGAACATGGACGGCGCCTTCGACAATCTGGCCTTCCGCCTGCTGCCCGGTGCGCGCCAGGCCGCGGTGGCGGCCGATGTCGACGCGCTGCTGGCGCGCTACGGCGGCGTGGGCGCCTACGGCCGCCACGAGCAGACCTCGGCACGCTACCTGGAGGAGGAAATGCGCCAGCTGCGCACCATGGCCACGCTGTTCCCGGCCATCTTCCTGGGCGTGGCCGCCTTCCTGATGCACGTGGTGCTGATGCGCCTGCTGGGCACGCAGCGCGACCAGGTCGGCGTGCTGAAGGCCTTCGGCTACGGCAACCGCACGCTGGCGGGTCACTACCTGGGCATGGCCGCGTGGATCGCGCTGGGCGGCGCACTTCTCGGCATTGCGCTGGGCGCGGGACTCGGCCGCTGGCTGGCCCACGTGTACCAGGAGATCTACCGCTTCCCGTTCCTCACCTACCGGCTGAGCACGCGTGCCGTCGGGCTGGGCCTGGGAGTGAGCCTGGCGGCCGCCAGCGGCGGTGCGTTGATGGCGCTGCGCGCTGCTGCCACGCTGCCGCCCGCCGAAGCCATGCGCGCCCCCGCACCGACCCGCTTCGGGCCGACCCTGCTGGAGCGGCTGGGTTTCCAGCGCTGGCTGTCCCCCGCCGCGCGCATCGCACTGCGCGACCTGGAACGCCGCCCGGGCCGCGCGCTGTTCACCGTCGTCGGCCTGGCGATGGCCTGCGCGGTGATGATGGTGGGTCGCTTTCAGGGCGATTCGGTGGAGCGCATGGTGGACGTGCAGCTGAGCATCGCGCAGACCCATGACATCGAGGTGAGCTTCGTCGAACCCGCGCCGCGCCGCGCGGTGTTCGAGTTGGCGGCGTTGCCCGGCGTGCGCGAGGCCGAGCCGCTGCGCTCGGTGCCGGTGCGCCTGGTGCACGGCCTGCGCTCCTACCGCACCAGCATCGAGGGCGTGCCCGTCGGCGCGCGCCTGCGCCGGCCGATCGACGCGCGCCTGCGCCCGGTGCAACCGCAGGGCGACGGCGTGTTGCTCACCGACTATCTGCAAAAGATGCTGGACCTGAAGCCCGGCGACCGCGTGGAAGTGCAGGCGCTGGAAGGTCACCGCCGCCTGCGCGAGGTGCCTGTGGCCGGCTTCGTGCACGAGTACATCGGCGCCCGCGGCTACATGGATCTGGACGCGCTGAATCGCCTGCTTGGCGATGGCGACGTGGTTTCCGGTGCGCTGCTCGGCGTCACGCCGGGCGCCGAGCCGGACGTCTACGCACGCCTGGATCGGCGTCCCTGGGTGGCCGGCGTCGCCTCGCGCCTGGCCTCGGTGCGCAGCTTCTACGCCACCATGGGCGAGAGCCTGCTGGTGTTCACCCTGGTGGCGGCATTGCTGGGCGCGGTGATCAACTTCGGCGTGGTGTACAACGCCGCGCGCATCAGCCTGTCCGAGCGCGGGCGCGAACTGGCCAGTCTGCGCGTGCTGGGCATGACGCGCGGCGAGGTGGGTGCGCTGCTGCTGGGCCAGCTCGGCCTGCTGGTGGCGGTGTCGCTGCCGTTCGGCCTGGCCGCCGGCTGGCTGCTGTGCTGGCTGATGGCGCTGGGTTTCCAGTCCGAGCTGTTCCGCGTGCCGGTGCAGCTGACTACGGCCACCTACGCCTTCGCGGCCCTCACCGTGCTGGGCGCCAGTGCGGTGTCGGCGCTGCTGGTCTACCGGCGCATTGCCCGGCTGGACCTGGTCGCCGTGCTGAAGACGCGGGAGTGATTCGAACATGAAGCTGCGCCGTCACCTCGCCTATGCCGCCATTGCCCTTGCCGCCGCTGCGACGGCGTGGTGGGCGCTGCGAACCGCGCCGCGCCCGCTGGACACGGTGCGCGTGCAGCGCGGCGAGCTGGTGCAGAGCTTCGAGGAAGAGGGGCGCACCGAACTAGCTCGCCGCTGGCTGGTGGCCGCGCCTGTCGCCGGCACCCTGCGCCGCGTCGACCTGCTGCCGGGCGATGCGGTGCAGGCAGGCCAGTCGTTGGCGCAGATCGAGCCCGCGCGCGCACAGCTGCTGGACCCGGCCAACCGCGCGCGCCTGCTGGCCGAGGAACAGGCCGCGCGCGCGTCCATGCAGGCCGCGCACCAGCGCCAGGCGGCGGCGCAGGCCGACGCCGGCCTCGCAGCACGCGAAGTGGCGCGTATGCGCAAGCTCGGCGCCACCGGCGCGATCAGCGTGCAGGCGCTGGACAGCGCGGAGGCACAGGTGTCGCGCGCGCAGGCCACGGCCGCCGCGGCGGCGGCCGACTACCGCGCCGCCGACCAGCAGCGCGCCGCCTTGGCCGCGCTGCTCGCCGGCCAGGGCCTGACCGGTGGCCAGGTGGTGCCGGTGCTGTCCCCCATCGACGGCGTGGTACTGCACCGCTACCAGCAGAGCGCCACGCCGGTGCAGGCCGGCCAGCCGCTGCTGGAGCTGGGCGACCTCGGCCAGCTCCAAGTGATGGTGCAGGCCTTGTCGCAACAGGCCACCCTGCTGCATCCGGGCACGCCCGCGCAGGTGCTGCGCTGGGGTGGCGAGGGCGCGCTCCCCGCGCGCGTGGTGCGCATTGAGCCGGGTGGCTACACCAAGATCTCCGCGCTGGGCGTGGAGGAACAGCGCACCCAGGTCTGGCTGGACATCGTGGCGCCGCGTACGCAGTGGACGCGGCTCGGCGACGGCTACCGGGTGGAGGTGGCCTTCGACGTGGCGCGCAAGGCGAATGTGCTGAAGGCGCCCGCCAGCGCGCTGTTCCGCAATGGCGCGCGCTGGGCGGTCTACCGAGTGGAAGGCGAACGCCTGCACCTGGTGCAGGTCGTGCCCGGCATGCACGGTGGCACCGAGGCCGAGATCACCCGCGGACTCGCCGAGGGCGACCGCGTCGTGGCCTTTCCCGACGACCGCATGCGCGACGGGCTGCGCGTGCAAGCGCTGGAACAAACCGCGGCGCCGCAGCGCTGAAACCGGCCATCTGCGCCGGCCGCCCTTGCTGGAGGCCGGCGCGCGGGAACGCTACTTTCCCTGCCCTTGCGGCGGCCCTTTCTGCTGCTGCATGCCGCCGGGCATCTGGCGCGGCATGTCGGGCAGGGTCATGCCGCGCTCCTTGGCGCGCTTCTGCATTTCCTCGTGGTGCTGTTTGCGGAAGGCTTCGCGCTCCTGCGGAGTTTTCAGGGTGCGCATCTTCTGGCGGTGGGCGGACCTTTCCTCGGGCGTCATCAGTTGCCACCCGTAGACCTGTCCGTGGTCGCGCAGGCGATGTTGCGGGGCGGCTCCCTGCATGGCGCCTGCCTGTGGCTGCGCCTGCCCGCCGGTACCTCGCCCCTGATAGGCCAAGGCCGGCGTGGCGCCGATCACGGCCAACGCTATGCCCAAAAAGGCTACGTGTTGCAGACGCATGGCGGCTTCCTCCTGAACGGGTTGATGGCGACGTGCCACCGGCTGATGGTCGTCGAGTGGAACATGCCCAAGGTGATCTCGATCAACCATTCCGGTAGTCGCCACGACGCGCCGTGCAGCCTGCCCGATGGCTGGATGGCTGTTGATGCAGATCAACAAGCGTTTCTCCGAACGACAAACCATGGGCTTCTTCCGATGACCAGGCTGGGCCACCGCATGGCGACGGCGCGGATCATCACCACGGAGCGATTGAGGAGGCCGGCTTATGTTTTGTCGAGCGAAGGTGCGGTTGTCCGCAGCGATGGTGTTGCTGGCCTGTGCCCCGGCGTGGTCGCAGTCGGCGCTGATGAAGCAGGCGCAAGGCTTGTTCAAGCCCCTGCCCGACACGCCGCCGGCGTTGCCGGGCAACCCGGCCACGCCGGCAAAGATCGAACTCGGCAAGATGCTCTATTTCGACCCACGGCTGTCCGAGAGCCATGCGATCAGCTGCAATTCCTGCCACATCATCGGCATGGGCGGCGTCGATCTGCAGGGGACCTCCCTCGGGCATCGCTGGCAGCACGGGGGGCGCAACGCACCCACGGTCTACAACGCGGTATTCGGTGTCGCGCAATTCTGGGATGGCCGGGCCAAGGATCTCGAGCAGCAGGCGGGCGGACCGCTGGTGAATCCGGTCGAGATGGATACCACCGAAGCGCACGTGGTGGAGCAGCTCAAAGGCATACCCGGCTACGCTCCCCGTTTCGCGCAGGCCTTTCCCGGCGCGCGTGACGCGGTGACCTTCGACAACGTCCGCAGGGCCATCGCGCTTTTCGAAGCCACCCTGATCACGCCGAACGCCCCCTTCGACCGCTACCTGAAGGGGGACGAGCGCGCGCTCGACGCCGACCAGAAGGCTGGCCTCGCGTTATTCATCAACAAGGGGTGCGCGGCCTGCCACAGCGGCGTCAATGTGGGCGGCCAGATGTATGCGCCGTTCGGTGTCGTCGAGCGCCCGGGCGCGGAGGTGCTGCCGCCCGGGGACACCGGGCGCTTCGCCGTCACCAAGACGGCCAGCGACGAGTACGTGTTTCGCGTTCCTTCGCTGCGCAACGTGACGCTTACTCCCCCGTATTTCCATTCCGGAAAGGTGTGGAGCCTGCACCAGGCCGTCGGGATCATGGGAAGCAGCCAGCTGGGTGCCAAGTTGAGCGACGACGAGGCGGCGAAGGTCGTCCACTTCCTGGCCGCGCTTGCCGGCGACCAGCCCAAGGTGACCCTGCCGGTTCTTCCCCCGAGCGGAGCAAACACGCCTCGTCCACGCCCATGACGTCCGCCAGGAGGAGTGCGGCGGGGACACGGTCGACGCGAGGTACCGGTGGTGGGCCGGAAGGCGGGGAGGAATGGAAGAAAGGGGCACCATTTCGCCGTCTGGGCAGGCTCAGCAAGCTGCCCGTGACCTCGGTCGTGGAGTGCGAAATTCGCGGGGCAAGGTCACCTTCCCGAAGCCCCCGAACACGTTTTGACACCGGGGCCGGGCTAGGCCATAGTGCCGCCGTCTTGACCGCTGGGGACCGCCATGATCCTTCAGAACCTCGTCTGGACCATTGCGCTGGCCGGCATGAGCCTGGTCGCGCTGGGCTTCATCCACGTGATCCGCCAGGCTGGCAAGCCGGCCGACGACGTGGCGACACGCAAGGCCGCGCACACTTCCAACGTACTGCGACGATGGCTGTTCGGCGCCATGCTGGTCATCTTCGTGGGCGCCACCTGGGCCACGCTCCATCGGTTTCCGATCGCTTCACAGCACGCCGCGCTGGATATCCAGCAGGTGGTGGACGTGACCGGGCAGCAGTGGTCGTGGCAGATCACGCCGAACACGGTGCGCGCCGGCAGTCCGGTGGAGTTCCGGGTGACCAGCAAGGACGTGAACCACGGCTTTGCCATCTACGCGCCGGACGGCCGGATCGCCGCCCAAACCCAGGCGATGCCGGGGTTCACCAACAAGCTGGTGCATACCTTCACCCAGCCCGGCACCTACCGGGTGATGTGCCTTGAGTACTGTGGCCTCGGGCATGCGCCCATGGTCTCCGAGTTCACGGTGGTCGCTGCGCGCGGAGGGTGATCATGGCTGCTCTCACGATGTACCCCGAAAACGAACGTCTCGCCGGTGGCAATCGGGCCGCGTTCAACCTCTACGTCATCTCGGCCGTGGCGCTGTTCGTCCTGATGATGTTGCTCGGCCTGATCATGCGCATGGGCCAGGCGACCTGGCTGGCGGTGCAGCCCGATCTTTTCTACCGCATCCTCTCGATGCACGGCGCCGGGATGGTCGGCACCGCTGGCCTCGCCACCACGGCGGTGATGTGGTTCTTCCTGCGTGCGCATGTCCGGCTGCACCTGTGGGCGTTCGTCACCAATTACGTGATGTTCCTGCTCGGTGCGGCGTGCCTCATCTATGCCGTTTTCGTCGATGGCTACGGTGCGCTGTGGACCTTCCTCTATCCGCTGCCGGTGCATGGCATGGGGTTGTGGAGCCCCGACGCCGCGGCGGTGTTCATGCTCGGCTACCTGCTGATCGGCGTGGGCATGCTGGTGTTCTACCTCGACGCTGCCGCCGCCATCATCAAGGTGTACGGCAACCTCGGGCGCGCGCTGGGGCTGCAGTGGTTGTTCCGCGGCACGATCGACCCGGATCACCCGAAGACCGTGGTGGCCAGCACCATGGTGATCATCTCCAACGTGCTGGGCATCCTGGCCGGTGCTGTGGTGCTGGTGATGAGCCTGGTCAACGCGTTCTATCCGGAGATGGCACTGGACGCCCTGCTGGCCAAGACTCTGATCTACTGGTTTGGCCACATGTACATCAACGCCACCATCTACATGGGCGTGATCGCGGTGTACGCGCTGCTGCCGCGCTACTCGGGCCGGCCGTACCCGATCTCGCGGGCGTTCCTGTGGTCCTGGGCGGTCAGCACGGTGTTCGTGACCATCGTGTTTCCGCACCATCTGCTGATGGACTATGCCTTGCCGCGCTGGTTTGCGGTCATGGGCCAGGTGGTGTCGTACGGCGCGGGGTTCCCGGTGTTCCTGGTCACCATGTACGGCGCGCTCACCAACATCTACCGCGCGAACCTGCGCTGGACGATGCCGTCGCGGCTGATGGTGCTGTCGCTGTTCGGCTGGGCGGCGGGGATCGTGCCGGCCATCCTCGACGGCACCATCCGCGTCAACCTGGTGATGCACAACACGCAGTGGGTGCCCGGGCATTTCCACTTCTACCTGTTGCTCGGCGTGCTGCCGATGGCGCTGGCGCTGATGTTCCACGTGATCGGCCAGCGTGCGGGCGCGCTGCCGAACAGCGCCGCCGACCGGCTGGGGTTGCCCGTCTACCTGATCGGCGGGCTGATCTTCACCCTGGCCTTCCTCGATGCCGGGCACCTCAGCGTGGCGCGGCGCATGGCCACGCACCTGCCGGAGTGGACCGGCACCGACAAGGTCGGGTCGATCGGCGCGATGCTGGTGGTGCTGGGCATGCTCTACTTCGCCGTGCGCATCACGGTGGGCCTGCTGAAGGCGCCGGCGCGCGGAGAGCCCGATGAAGGTCCTGCGAACACTGCTGGCTAGCCTCTTGCTGCTGGCGGCAGGCCTCGGCGTGCTGGCTGTCGCCACCCATGGGTTTCGCGCCTACACCAGCGAGACGGCCCGTCGCATCGACATCCGCGAGCATCCCCGGGCGGTGCCATCCACGCCGTTGCAGACCGCCGATGGGCAACGCACCAGTTTCGGGGAGCTGCGCGGGCGCTGGCTGCTGGTCGATTTCATCTACACGCGGTGCCTGACCTACTGCTCGGTGCAGGGCAGTGAATTCGCGCGCCTGCAGCGCGAACTGGCCGCACCGATCGCCGCCGGCAAGGTGGCGCTGCTGAGCCTCAGCTTCGACCCGGCCCGCGATGACCCCACGGCGCTGGCGGATTACCAGCGCCGGCATGGCGACCGCGGCGCCGGCTGGATCGCGGCGCGCCCGGTCGATCAGGCGGGCCTGGCCGAGTTGCTGCACCGGTTCGGCGTGGTCGCGGTGCCGGATGGCATCGGCGGTTTCGTGCACAACGCCGCGATCGCGGTGGTCGATCCGGACGGCCGCATCGTCGCGATCCTGGACTGGAACGACTGGCAGGCCGCTGCCGATTACGTCCGCCGGTCGCTGCGGTCATGATGCCGTCCGCCGGCCGCTGGTGCCTGGCCGGCGCGTTGCTCTGGGCGGCACTCGCCTTGCCGCCCGTGCGGCACGCGCTCGAATCCGCGATGACCCTGCACATGCTGGTCCAGATCCCGCTGCTGGCGCTGGCCGGTGCCTGGCTGGCGCAGGGCACGCCCCGCTGGCTCGAACGATCGCTGTCGGCGTGGAACCATCGCGGCATCAGCGGCCTGCTGCTGGCCTCGCTGGCGGGCCTGGTCTGGATGCTGCCGCTGGCAGTGGACGCGGCGCTCAACGACCCATGGGTCGAACTGGCGAAGTTTCTCAGCGTGTCGCTGCTGATCGGTGCGCCGGTCGCCCTGAGCTGGCCGCGCGCGGGGTTCGTGGTGCGCGGTGTCGTCCTGCTCGAACTGATCGCCACGATGCTGCGCCTGGGCTGGCTCTACCTGATTTCACCCGACCGCCTGTGCAGCAACTACCTGCTGGACGACCAGCAACGGCTCGGCAGGATGCTCCTCGTCATCGGCTTCGCTGTGCTGCTGATCCTCGTCTGGAAGCTGATGTGGGGGCACGTCGGCGGGCACGCGACGCACGACGATTGAGCGGGTGGGCGCGATTGGCCGTCCAAACCGGAGTCAGGCTCACTGTCCGGGGCCGGACAAGTGAACCCGACCCCGTTCGATTCCTCGCCGTCAGGCGTACTGCGCCAGCCCATCCTCCAGCGGGAAATAGCGCCCGACGATGAAGGGGTGCTCGTCCTGCATGTACAGCCGGGACTTGGATTCCCGCAGCTTGCGCACGCAATCGACCAGGCGGCTCAGGTCGTTGGTCTCGAAGGTCAGCAACCATTCGTAGTCGCCCAGCCCGAAGCCGTACACGCCGTTGGTGAGGATGTCGGGGGTGAATTCGTGGCCGATGTCGCCGTGGTCGCCGATGAGCGCCTTGCGCTCCCACTTGGGCAGCAGGTAGTACTCCGGCTTGCGGATGAAGGGATAGAAGCACAGGTATTCGCGTGGGCGCATGCCGATCGCGAACGAGGTCGGGTGTTCGGAGAATTCGAACGGCTTGGTGATGCCGGTGAACGCGTGCGGCGTGGTGATGTAGCGGCCCAGCGACGAGCGGCGGATCTCCAGTTGCAGGTCCTGGATGTCGTTGAAGTGGTCGGCGAACATCCAGAAGAGGATGTCGGTGTGGGCCTGGAAACCCTGCACGACGTAGGTGCCGCGCAGGCCGACGCGGTCGGCGTATTTGTCGAAAATTTCGACCACTTCCCGAATCGCGTCTGCGCGGTCGTCCTTGTCCGCCTTCTGCCATTTCGCGGTGAACTTGATTGCCAGTTGGGCGGTGAATTGGGTTTGCATGGTGGTGGCTGTCCGTGGTTCAGGCGGTAGTGCGAAGCGACTGCTTGATGGCCGCAATCTGCTTGCCGTGGAGGTCGTCGTGGATCCAGATGGTGTCGAGCAGGTTCTTCAGGCTGATGCGGCCGAATGGTGGGTGTTCCAGCGACCGTTCGGCCAGCACGCGTTCGTGGGTTTCGTTGAACAGCGCCTGCAGGTCCCGGAAGCGCGACTCTTCCAGCAGGCGGATCAACTCCGCCTTGGAGAACGTCCCGCTGGCCGGTTGGTCATGACCGCAGCTTTGTTGCAGGCCGGCGGCGAGCAGCGACGGGTCCTGTTCCTCCACGCGTTCGCTGCGCGACTGCAGCGCATCGAGCACCAGCGCGGCGGTGGCGCGTTCGCTCGCCTGCAGGTGGTGGGCGAGCTGGGCGATGGAAGGCCCGCCGTCGGGCGGCCGCGCGTTCAACTGCTCGTCCGTCAGGCCGTCGAGGCTGTCCAGCAGCGCCTTGCGGGCCCGGCCAAGGTTTTCAATCAACATGCAGCGTCTCCGGTGTGTTCAGCAGGTTTCGTTGTGTCAGGTGGTCGACCAGCGCGTGCGCGGCCTGCTCGCCCTGGCGGATGCAGTCCGGCAGGCCCACGCCGCCGTAGGAGGCCCCGGCCAGGAACACGCCGGGGAGCGCCGCGGCCATGGCCTTGCGGGTCTGCTCCAGGCGGTCGAGATGACCGACCGCGTATTGCGGCATCGCGTGCTTCCAGCGGGTCACGTGGCAGAACGCCGGGGTTTCGCGCAGTTGCGTGATCCGCCGCAGGTCGGCCATGACGGCGTCGACGATGGCCTCGTCGGGCGCATCGACGAGCTGCGCGTCGTGGGCGCCGCCGATGTAGCTGCGCAGCAGCGCCGCGCCGCGCGGGGCCACGTGCGGCCATTTGAGATGCGACCAGGTGCAGGCCGTGATGGCATGGCCCGTGCCGCGCGGCACGACGAAACCGGTGCCGTCCAGCGACGTCCCGGTGATGCCGTGCGGAAAGGCCATGACCACATTGGCGACCGAGGTCGGCGGCAACGTCGCCACCGGCGGGATGGCGCTCCCGGCCACCGGGAGCAGGCTGGTCGCGGCGGCGTCCGGCAGCGCCAGGATGATGGCGTGCGCATCCAGCGACCGCCCGTCGGCCAGCTCCACGCGGTAGTGCCCGTCCTGTTTCCGGATGGCGCTTGCCGTGCTGTTGCGGAGCACCGTGCACATTGCCAGCCGCTCTTCGAGCCGCGCGGTCAGGGCCTGCAGGCCGGTCCTGAAGGTGAGGAACGGCCCGCGGTTCTGGTTGCCGGCCGGTGCCGGCTTCGCGTGGCCGTAGAGGGTGCCCATCGCGCGGATCAGGCTGCGCCCGTTCCGGCTCGCCCGATCGATCTGCGGAAACAGGGCCTGCAGGCTGTAATGGTTGACGTCGCCGGCGTAGATGCCCGACAGCAGCGGCTCGATCAGGCGGTCGACGACTTCGTTGCCCAGCCGGCGGCGGAAAAAGGCGCCGGCTGGCTGGTCGCCGGCGAGGTCCGGGCCGTGCGCGAACAGATCCCGAACCACTCGCAGCTTGCCGGCCGGGGAGAGCAGCGGCGACCGGAGCAGCGGCCCCAGCCGGACCGGAATGCCCATCATGGTGCCGGCCGGAATCGGGTACAGGCGATCGCCCCTGGCGATGAACGCCTGGCCCGTGTGGCTACGGACCAGGTCGTCCGCCAGGCCCAGGTCGCGTACGAGCTGGCCGGCGGCCGGCTTGCTCGCCACGAAGGAATCCGGGCCGTGTTCGATCAGGAAACCATCGCGGGTGGTCGTCCGGATCTTGCCGCCGAGCCGCGGGGCCGATTCCAGCAGCGCCAGCCGGGGCATCACGCCCTGGTCCGCCAACCCCTGCTGCAGGCGAAAGGCCGCCGCGAGCCCGGTCACGCCGCCGCCGATGATGACGGCGTGCAGCGGCTCCGCGCTCATGCCGGCACCGCCATCGCATGCGCCAGCGCGTCCAGCGCCGCATCCGCCAGGCCGTCGATGAACAACGGCGCAGCATTCGGCATGGCGGGGCGGATATAACGACCGCCCAGCTCATTCACGACGGCTCGACATTCGATATCCATGTCGTAGAGCACCTCGAGATGCTCGGCGACGAATCCGGTTGGGCAATAAATGAAGGTGCGATAGCCGCCATGCCGATACAGGCCGCGGGTCAATTCGCGGATATCCGGGCCGAGCCAGACATCCGCGGTTCTTCCGGCGCTTTGCCATGCCGTGGCATATCGCCCGAGTCGCGCTGCCCGTGCAATGGCGCGCGCGCTTTCCTCCAGTTGCCGCTGATAATGCTCGCTCACGCCCGGCATGGTTTTCGGCAGGCTGTGCGAGGAGAAAACGACCGCCGTCGTGCTGACCTCGTCTTCCGGAATGGCGGCCAAGGCAGTTTCGATTTGCCCGGCCCAGTGGCGGATGAACTTCTCTTGCCGGTACCAACCAGATACGGTCGTTATCGTGAGGCCACCCAGCCGCACAGCAGCCGCCTGCGCACGCGCGGCGTAGCCCTGCACGCTGGCGTTGCCGTCGTATGGCGCCAGCACCAGCGCCACCGCCTGCGTGATGCCGTCCCGGTGCATCGCCGCGACCGCGTCCTCGATGAAGGGCTCCGCGTGTTTCAGGCCGATGTATGACTTGAACGCATACCCGCAGCCGCGGGCGTTCAGGGCTGCCGCCAGTGCGTCCGCCTGCCCTTTCGTGATGCGGCCCAGCGGCGAAATGCCGCCGATGGCCCGATAGCGGTCCTTGAGATCCTGCAGCAGGGCATCGGTTGGTTTTTGCCCGTGACGGATATGGGTATAGAACGACTCGATGGCGTCGGGACTGTGCGGTGTGCCGTACGCCATGACCAGCAGTCCAATGGTTTGTTGCGGCATGGCGTCGTTTTCCTCACGCGAGCATCTCGCAAACGCATGGGTATTGCGGAAGCTCACATTTGATGGCTTGTCTGGCGGGGCCGGTATGGTTTGGTAAAACCTTTTGGTGAATGCCGAAATACGTCGTCGGGCTTGCCTCGGCAGGAACGCGCCCGGTTATTGCCATGCCGTTGTTCGGCATGGTCAAAAACACTTCCAATGCGGCCGGATTTCGGCCCCATTGTTTTCGGTTTCCATGAAAACCATGGTTTTTTTAAGGCGGGGTCATTTTTGCCGCACTGATGCAGGTCAACCGCAAAAAATGCGGCAACTGCCAATCCGGGCACCGGAAGGCCGCGGAACCAGCTGGCAGGCGGGTGCGCGCGGCAATGGCCGGGCGCGCGGCTTCAGCCGAGTGCGACATTTTGCCATCGGACGCGATGGCCGATGGGCAATGCCCGCGAACGCGGGTGCGATCGAGGGGGCGCTATTTTCCCCACACCTCGGGCCCGGCGTAATACCGGATGTGCATCGCATCGAACTGCGGGCGCAGGGCACGCAGGCGGCGCAGGAAGCCGGGGTAATCCAGCGGGCTGGCGGGGTCGCGCCAGGCGACTTCGGCGACGGCGGCGAGGCGCGGCCACAGGCGGTTGTCGGTGGCGGCGTCGGTGTGCACGAACTCCGACCACAGGTCGCCTTCGACGCCCGCTGCAGGCGGATAGGCGCGCGGGTCGAAGCGGTACACGCGCTCGAGCGGCACGCCGTTGCGGCACCAGGTCTGGGTGCCCGGCTGGCCGGGGTAGTTGCCGTGGTCGAGGTAGAAGTAGCTGCACGGCGACAGGATCCACCGGTGGCCTTTTGCGGTGGCTGCCGCGGTGGGGTACTTGTCGTTCCACAGTTGCAGCAGGGTGTCGGGGCGGGTGGCGGCCACCGAGCCTTCCTCCCACACGATGGCCTTGCGCCCGAGGTCGTTGACGATGCCCGCGGCGCGCGCGACGAAGTCGGCGTACAGCGGGTTCTTGATCTCGTCGCCGCCGATGTGGAGATATTCGGACGGGAAGATCGCCGCGACTTCGGTGAGCACGTTGCGCACGAACGGGTAGACCACGTCGGGCTTCTGCAGGCACAGGATGTTGAAGCCGACGTCGATCCCGGCGTAGGGGCCGAGATTGGTGACGTCGTCGCAGGCCAGCTCGTGGTAGGCGGCGATCGCCGCCTGGATGTGGCTGGGCAGGTCGATCTCCGGGACGATGGTGACATTGCGCGCCGCGGCATAGGCCACCAGCTCCCTGAGCTCCGCCTGGGTGTAGAAGCCGGGGCGCCCGCCCTTTACCGCGCTGGCGCCGCCGATCTCCGTGAGCCGCGGGTAGCGCTTGATCTCGATGCGCCAGCCCTGGTCGTCGGTCAGGTGCAGGTGCAGGCGGTTCAACTTGAAGAACGCCATGCGGTCGATGTGCGCCTTGAGGTAGCTCACCGGCAGGAAGCTGCGCGCGACGTCGAGCGAGCTGCCGCGCCAGCGATAGGCCGGCACATCGGTGATGGCCAGCTGCGGCAGGGTGATGGCATGGCCTTTCGCGGGCGGTGCCGGCGGCAGCAGTTGGCGCAGGGTTTCCACCGCGTAGAACAGGCCGGCATCGGTGCGCGCTTCGAGTGTGATGCCGTCGTCGATGCGCAACCGGTAGCCCTCGTCGCCGAGTGTCGGGTCGTCGACGCGGCGCAGTTGCAGCCGGGTCGCCGCTTGCGCGCTGGTGGCCAAGCCGACCCTACCCAACACCTCATCCAGCGCGCGGCGTGCGCGTGGCGCGTCGGCATCGGCGCTGACGTCGACCGCCCCGGCCAGTCGCAGCTCACCACCCGTCACCATCAGCCATTGCGGTGCGGGAATGATCGCCACCCCGGGCGCCACAGGCGCGTGAATCGACTGCCGTGCGCAGCCGGCCAGAGCCATGATCCAGACGAGTGCCAGCAGGCTGCCGAACTTCATCCGATTTCCCCTCAATGTCACGATCCGAGTGCAGTGCAGGAGCATCGCCCCCATGTATCGCGCGCGCAAGCCGCCGCCTCACTGCATGTCGTGCCCCGGCCCATGGCGCCGATCGGGACCGCGGTACGCTGTCACCCGCGCGAGCGCGGCGGCGACGGAGGAACTGGCGATGATCCAAGGTGGGGTATCCGCTGGGTGATGCCGCGGTATCGGGATACCCGCTGCAGGCGGGTTTGCGTTGCGTCTGAGGTTGCCGTGGCCGGCACGCAGCGCAGGAACTTGCCGCGCGACCCGGCTAGTCTCCTCGCATTGCCTGACCCATGCGCGGAGGTGCCTCATGCCGTCGACCAGTTGTCACCCCGATGCCCCGCACGAAAAGCTCAAGGCGCCGGATTGGTACGTGTCGGCGCTGATGATGGATCGCGCACTGGACGCGATCCTGCGGCGGGTGAAGAAGCTCGACCGTGCGCACGACATTCCCTACCTCGCCGGTTACAGCCAGGACGGCAAGACGATCTACATCGATCGCCATCTGCCCACCAGCTTCACGTTTCGTGGGCGCACCATCGCGGTGGACCGGTTCCTGATCCTGCATGAGGAGGTGGAAAAGACGCTGATCGACCAGCTCGGGCTGCATTACCTGCATGCGCACCAGATCGCCACGCGCGCGGAAGAGGCTGCGGTGAACGCGGCGCGGGTCACCTGGCAGGCGTACGACCGCTTTATGCAAAAGTACGTGAAGCAGATCGGCGACGAGCGTCTGCAGAAGGTGCCGGCGGATCTCGACCTGAAGCCGTATCGCGATTACCACGACTACGACCTCTTGCAACGCATGGAGCAGCACAGCGAGCACACGCCCGGCCTCGGCGCGAAGTTCAAGGCCGAGCTGAAAGCCTACGCCGCGGCGTTTCGCGAGCAGCGCGAGGTGGCGA
The DNA here is from genome assembly GCF_058789895.1 of Rhodanobacter sp. FW106-HT46G03. Classification (NCBI taxonomy): domain Bacteria; kingdom Pseudomonadati; phylum Pseudomonadota; class Gammaproteobacteria; order Lysobacterales; family Rhodanobacteraceae; genus Rhodanobacter; species Rhodanobacter sp. FW106-HT46G03. The sequence goes on along the minus strand of NZ_JBYTCC010000001.1, from coordinate 3,484,417 downwards.
AGCGGCAGGCTGCACGGGTCGGGAAAGCGGCGCCGGCAGCGAACAAGCGCGCCGCGAAAGCAGCGCCAGTGCCGCCGCGCAGGCCTGCCGTACGTACCCGCTGAGAGGTCTTCAGGCCTCCGTTTCTGCCACCACCTGATTGCGTCCGCCGCGCTTGGCGGCGTACAGCGCGGCGTCGGCGCGTTGCAGCAGGTGGTCGAGATTGTCGCCGACGCGCGCCATGGCCACGCCACAGCTGATGGTCACCTCGGCGCGGATCAACAGCGGCGCCGCCGCCACGGCTTCGCACAGTGCCACGGCCTTGCGCCGGGCGCTGGCCACATCCACATCGCGCAACACGGCGACGAACTCGTCGCCACCCCAACGGCCCAGGCTGTCGGTGTCGCGGAAAACCGTGCGCGCTCGGGCGGCCAGCGCAATCAGCGTGTGGTCGCCGGCAAGATGCCCCAGTTCATCGTTGATGGCCTTGAAGCGGTCGATGTCGAACAGCACGACGGCGAAGCGCGGCACGTGCCCCGGATTCCACGCCAAATCGGCGCCCAGCAACAGCGCCATGTGGCGCCGGTTCGACAACCCCGTCAGGTCGTCGGTGTTCGACAGCTGCGCAAGTTGCTCCACCGTGCGTTGTGCGGTGCCCAGCTGGTGCTGGTAACTCGAAAAGTAATACAGCGCGGCAATGATCACGATCGACACGAAATGCAGCTGCAGTGTGAGGTTGCCGTACTCGGCGCCGTTGCCGCGCGCAAGGTAGGGCAGCGTCAGCGCAATGAATACCACCAGGAGGCCACACGACAGCGCCAGCCCGGTGCGGTGGTCGGTAAGGGTGAAAGCCAGCACATAGGTGATCGGCATCCACAGGTACAGCGGTTGCAGGTGGAGCCCCGTGGCGTACTGCGGCCAGTACATGCGTAACGTCATGCACACTGCGCTCACGAGCGCGATGTAAAGCAGGCAGGTCAGCTCAATCACCCGCTGCGGCAGCGCATTGGTGGCGGTGGCGACCAGGAGCGCGGTCAATACCACCGTGGTCCCCAGCAGCACCCAGTTGAGCGCCGGCGTCAGCACGTTCTGCGCGTCCATCACCAGCCACCCGGCCACCGTGCTCAATAACCCAAGCGCAATCACGACCACCAGCATCAGGTGCTTGAAGTGGTCGATGGACGGCGTTGCCGTGGGCTGCAGCTGCATGGTGGGCGGGAGGTCGTGGCCGATTGGGCAAGGCACCGCGTACGGTGTGTGATATGCAATCGAAGCACTTTGCGTGCCACTGGTGCTCGATGGATGCCGGTGGCGGACAAGTTACCGGCCTCCACCGCCATCAGCGGCCCCCTGCTTGACCTCACCCGGTAAGGATGGGGTGCACGAGGTGACGCTGGGCGGCAGTCGGCGGCCGCTTTGCGTAGCCTGCACCGGGCACTAGAGGACGCCTTTCACCCCCGCCCCGAAGGCGGTGATGAGCCGGGTGTAGATGAGTTTGGACGAGAGGTCGACGTCGGGAAAGTCGCCGACCGGGGTGTAGCAGGAGTCGAACCCGGGGGCGCTTGGTGCGAGGGGCTGGCAGCCGGGTTTGATTTCGTAGCTGGTGGCGTAGCGGAACGGCCACAGGTCGAACAGCGGCAGGCGGGCGGAAAGGTTGCCGATGGCGAGGCTGATGTCGCCCAGCACCGGAATGACCGGCTCGCGCTTGGCGATGGTCCACGCGTTTTGCGGCAGGGTGTCGTCGAGGATCGACGCGCGCACCTCGTTGGCGAAATCGCGGTCGACCACGATCACGCCGGATTCGGTGTTGTAGTGGTCGGAGCGCGGGTCGAAGTTGTGCGAGCCGACCATGGCATAACGCTGGTCGATCACCATGGATTTCGCGTGCAGGCTGAAGCGCCGGCCGGGCGTTTGCAGCGGTGCGGGGCGGTTGCGTTTGCCCTGGCTGCCGAACAGGCCAGGCCGGCGCTCGTTGCCGGGAAAGCGCGCGTGGCGCCGACGTGTGGTGGCCAGCGGTACGCCGTCCGGGCCGGTTTCGGCGCCTTCGTTGGCGTCGGCATAGGCATCGGCGGCGCTGTCCGCATGCGGTTTGAGCTCGTGGATCTCGAAGCCGTATTCGGTGAGGTAGCGGCGCCGGTTTTTGTACGACAGTGCGTAGACTGCAAAGGCATCGGTGGCGGCGAGCGAGTTGGTGGAAACGATGACGCGCGGCGCCGGCTGCTCGTGGTGCAGGCGCTTGAACAGGCGCTGCGCGCGGCGGCTGAGCACGAGGTACGGCGTCTGCAGCACGACTTCGTGGTTCGCGTCGGCCAGTATCGTCATCAGCCGCGAGGTGAGCGCGCGCGCGTCGCGCTTGTGCGGCGCGTCGGTCTTGGCCGGCAGGTCGCTGAAGTAATTGACGTCGGCAACTTTCAGCGTGTCGTCGCCGATCCAGGCTGCGAGCCAGTCGGGGTCTTCGGCTTCGGCCTGCACGCGGGCCACGCGCACCGGGTCGGTGTAGTGCGGCGCGGGCCAACTGGGGGCGGCACTGTCCGCGCGGATGCGTCGGTTGACGTCGCGCAGGCGGATCAGCGGCACCGCGCGCGGGTGGTGCCAGAACAGCGCGAAGCTGGCCGCCATTTCGCGCCCGATCGTGCCGCCCGCCATCACGTCGCGGTCGAGGTAATCGAACTGCGGGTCCCAGTTGAAATAGCGGTTCTGGTAATTGCGCCCGCCGGTGATGCCGATGGTGTCGTCCACCAGCAGCAGCTTGTTGTGCATGCGCTGGTCGAATTTCATGAAGCAGCAGGCGACGCCGGCGGCAAACTGCAGCGCCGAGGTATGCGCGTCGTGGAAGGTGGGGTTGTAGAGCTTCACCTGCAGGTTGGGGCTGACCCGCGCCAGGCGGTCGAGCAGGTCGAGGTTGTCGAACGAGAACAGCTGGTCGGCCAGGATGCGCACCTTGACCCCGCGCCGCGCGGCAGCCACCAGTTCGTGCAGCATCAGCTGGCCCACGTCGTCCTCGTCCCAGATGTAGGTCTGCACGTCGATGCTGGTGCGCGCGGCGCGGATCAGGCTGATGCGCGCGGCCAGCGCGGCTTCGCTGTCGTCCAGCAGGGCGACGGTGTTGACCGGGTGTTCGGGGGTGGATGCCGCCAGCGCCGCGTCCGCGGCGGCCAGCAGCGGCGAGGGCGTGGCGCAGTGGTTGGCAGCGCTGCAGGTGGCGCCGCGGTTCGGGCTGGCGGCCACGATCGCGGCCGCTTCGCGGATGTGCGCACGGCTCAGTGTGCAGCCTTGCAACAGCGAGGCGGCCAGCAGCAGTGCAAGGATCAACCAGCGTGGGCGCATGAATCGGGAACAGGGCAGGGGCAGGCCCGGATACGCGCGCGTCGCCGGGCAACCGCCGACCGCAAGCGGTCGGACGAGATGGGAGTCAGGGTGACCAGAACGCGTCGAGGCGCGCGCTGGCGGGCTCCAGCGAGCCATTGAGGTAGAGCACGGCGAGGCCGGCGGGCGGCATGCCGCGAAAACCGTCCGAGCGGCCTTCGACCAGCAGCGCCACGAGGCGCTCGATGCCGGGGTTGTGGCCGACCAGCAGCACGCTTTCGGCGTCGAAGTGCTGATCGAGCAGGGCGAGCAGTTCGCCGGGCGAGGCATCGTAGATTTCGTCCGCGCTTTGCACCGCAGGCGGCGCGGAGAACGCGGCCAGCGCGAGCTCGGCGGTTTGCCGGGTGCGCCGTGTGGGCGAGCACAGCACGCGCTGCGGGTGGGCGCCGTGACCGGCGAGCCAGCGGCCGGCGTCCAGCGCCTCGCGCTCGCCGCGCTCGCTCAGCGCGCGCTCGCTGTCGGTGCCGGTGGTGGCGGGAGGTTCGGCTTCGGCATGGCGCAGCAGGATCAGTTCGTGCATGGAAGACTCCGGTGGGTGAAAACCGCTGGCTCAGGCTTGGCGCCTGATCCAGCGCAGCAACGGTTTCCAATCCTGCTGGTGGCCCCGCACCTGTTCGGACTGGTAGTCGAAAATGCCCTTGCCCAGCGCCGTGAGCAGGACGTAGGCCTGACTGTCGCGCAAGCGGGCCACGATGGGAAACGGGGCTGCCGCGGCCAGCTCGTCGACCGCCGCCTGGCTGGCATTGGTCCACGGCTTGAGCCGGTTGGCCACCAGGCCCACCGGCAGCTTGCCGCTGCGGATGCGGCGGATCGCCTTGAGCTCGTCCAGGAACCGCAGCGTGGCGTCCAGATCGAAGCGCGAGGGCAGCACCGGCACCAGCAACACGCTGGCGAGCTCGAGGAACGGTTCCAGCTCGCGTTCGCCACTGCCGGCCGGGGTGTCGATCACGAGTTGCGCGGTGTCCTCCGGCACCCGTTGCAGTGCCTTGCGGGCGCCCTCGAAGGCCTGCACGGCGGGCATGTTGTCGGGTCGCCGTTCGGCCCAGCGGAAACTCGAACCTTGGCGATCGGCATCGACGATTGCCGTGTGCTGGCCGGCTTGTGCAAAACCCGCCGCCAGCTGCGTCACCACGGTGCTCTTGCCGCATCCGCCCTTGCTGCTTGCCACCAGCGTCACAAGCATGGAGTGCTCCGCTCGCGAAGGTGGCACCAGCCTAACCGGAGTCGCGGGGTTATGGGGAGGGGGTGGATGCTGAGGCGGCCGGGCTTGCCGGTTGCCAGCTGCCGGGAGCCGTGGGCGACACGCCGCGTGCGCGCAGCACGGCCTGGAGTTGGCTCATTTCAGTGCCGCCGGCGCGGGCGGCGGCCAGCAACGCTTGCGCGGTGGCGGCATCATCCGGTGCCGCGAGCGCCAGCTGGGCGTGGTTGTGCACCTGCCACGCGAGGTCGCGCGCCTCGCCCTGCGCCTTGCTGACGGCGGCCGGGTCGTCGCTCAGGGTTGCGATCAGATGCAGCCCGAGCGAGCGGGCAAGCGGGCTGGAACCCCAGGCGAGCAGCTGGCCCAGGCGCAGGCAGTCGGCTTTTGCCGTGGCATCGCCACTGTGGCCCTTGCACCACTGCGCCGCCACCGGCAGCACCGGGCGCGGTTGCAGGCGCGCATTGCCGAGCGCGATCAGCGCCTGCACGCCAAGCGCACCGCTGGCGCTCAGCGTGGCGGGCGGGGGCGGCAGCGCATCGACCACGCCGACCAGCGCGGTCAGGCTGGCGCCGGCGTAATCGTCGTAATGCGTGGCCGCGGCGGCCTTGGCGAGGTCGGCGCGGGCAGTCTTCGCTTTCAGGTCGCGGCTGTCGAGGTCGAACTTGAGCAACCAGACGGCGGCGTTGTCCGCGTCGGTTTCGGCGAGCTTGTGCAGCGCGCCCGGGTTTGGGCATTCGGCGCGCTCGCAATCGGCCAGCCGCAGCCACTGCGCGGCCGCGCCGGAACCCTCCGTGGCCACTGCGCGGTTCACCAGCGTGTGGAAACTCGTGGTCTTGGGTTGCCCCGTCAGCGGCCGCGCCAGCAAGGCTGCGCCGAGCAGCGGTGTCGCGGTCGCCCGCAGGGCGAGCACGCTGACCAGATCGTGCTGGAAACCCGTGAGCGCCTGTGCGCGCGCTGCGCCGGCATTCGGCACTGCGTCATTTGCATTCACGGCCGCCAGCGCGGGGGCAGCGAGCAGCGACAGGGCGCCGGCGAGGGCGAGGTGGTGCCATCGACGCATGGGGTGCTCCAGCGATCGCAAAGTCGCCAGCTTAGCGGCCGGGGGTTGAGGACGCTCTGAACGATGAATGAGCCGGGGGACGCCGCGGCGGACCAGCACCAAGGCGGGTTGTTAGGATGCCAGTTCGTCCGCGCGTTCGGCGCGCTCCACCACACAGGGGTCGGAGGATATGCCGTGAATCAACTTTCCAGTTTCGCCGAAGGCGCACCGTGGTTCGCCGGTTGGGGCACGCTGGCGCTGATCAATGCGGGCCTTGCGCAGGGCAAGCACCGCAGCGGCTTGATCTGGTTCCTGCTTTCGCTGCCGTTCGGCCCGCTGGCGACGCTGGCCCTGGTGCTGCTGCCGACGGTGCGCAGCAAGTTGTTTTGAAGGCCAAGGTTCGGGATCCAAAAGAGCGACAGTGCCGCCCGGCCCGGCTTGCCGGACCCCCATCCCGGATTTCGGGCCTTACTCCCCCAGTTCCTCGCGCATGAACTCCGGCATCGCCAGCGCGGCCTTGTGGATGTCGGCGTTGTAGTAGCGCGTCTTGAAGCTCTTGCTGAGCGCGCCGCGCTCGCGGAAGCCGGACAGCTCGCCGCCCTTGCGCGCGAGCGTGCAGCTCCACCAGCCGGTGGGGTAGCACGGCTGCGGGAACGGCAGCGTCTTCACTGCGGCAAAGCCGGCGGTGCGCATCGAGGCACGCATCGACTTGATGAGTTCGAGATGCGCCAGCGGCGATTCCGATTGCTGCACCAGGATGCCGCCATGACGCAGCGCCTTGTAGCAGCTGGTGTAGAACGCGGCGTTGAACAGCCCTTCGGCGGGGCCGACCGGGTCGGTGGAATCGACGATTACCAGGTCGATCGACTCCGGCTCGGCTTCGGCCATGTACTTGATGCCGTCGATGAACAAGAGCTCGGCGCGCGGATCGGCGTTGGATTCGCACAGCTCGGGGAAATACTCCTCGGCCAGCCGCGTCACGCGCTCGTCGATCTCGACCTGGGCCACGTGCTCCACTTCCTCGTGCTTCAGCACCTCGTGCAGCGTGCCGCAGTCGCCGCCGCCGATGATCACCACGCGCTTGGCGCGCGCGTGGGTGAACAACGCCGGGTGGGTCATCATTTCGTGGTACAGGAAATTGTCGCGGCTGGTCAGCATCACGCAGCCGTCGATCACCATCAGCCTGCCCCAGTCGGTGGTCTGGTGGATCTCGATCGTCTGGAACGGCGTCTTCTCGCTGTGCAGCAGGGCTTCGGTGCGAAAGCCGACGGAAGAGCCGGAGGGCTGGTGCTCTTCGGTGAACCAGCTGGTTTGCTGCGACATGGGCTTGCTCGACGTGGATGCCGGATGGTGGGCCGGTCATTGTATCCGAGCCGTGGCGATACAATGGCGCCTTGTGCGCGAATGGCCCCGCGGCGTGCGAGGCTTCCGGTCGTTCGCGCGGTTACCTACGTCAAGGCTCGCCGCTGCGACGACATGTTCCGTTGGTACGAGGAGTTCTCCATGTCGAAGCCCTGGAGCGTGGCCGCTGCGCGCCACGCCTACGCCGTGCCCCATTGGGGCGATGGTTACGTCGATATCGACGCCGCCGGCGACATCGTGCTGCGCCCGCGCGGCGAGCACGGCCCCGCCTTGTCGCTGCCCGCCATCGTCGAGCGCGCGCGCGGCGAAGGCCTGCGCCTGCCACTGCTGGTGCGCTTTCCCGACATTCTTGCCGACCGCCTTGCGCGCCTGCAGGCGGCGTTTGCGCAGGCGATCGCGGAGGCCAACTACGCCGGCCACTACACCGCGATCTATCCGATCAAGGTCAATCAGCAGCGCGGCGTGGCCGGCGAGCTGGTGGCTTCCGGCGCCAGCGGCTTCGGTCTCGAAGCCGGTTCCAAGCCCGAGCTGATGGCGGTGCTGGCGCTGGCGCGGCCCGGCTCCACCGTGATCTGCAACGGCTACAAGGACCGCGAGTACATCCGCCTCGCGCTGATCGGCAAGCGCCTCGGGCTCAAGGTGCACATCGTGATCGAGAAGCTCTCCGAGCTCGACCATGTGCTGGCCGAATCGCGCGCGCTGGGCGTGGAGCCGCTGCTCGGCGTGCGCGTGCGGCTGGCCTCGATCGGCGCCGGCAAGTGGCAGAACACCGGCGGCGACAAGGGCAAGTTCGGCCTCTCGCCCAGCCAGGTGCTGGAGCTGGTGGCGCGGCTCGATGCGGCCGGACTCAAGCACACGCTGAGGCTGCAGCACTTCCACATGGGCTCGCAGATCTCCAACGTGCGCGACATTGCCGGCGGCATGCGCGAGGCGGCGCGCTATTTCATCGAGCTGACGCGGCTCGGCGTGCCGCTCGACACGGTGGACGTCGGCGGCGGGCTGGGCGTCGATTACGAAGGCTCGCGCTCGCGCAGCAGCAACTCCATCAACTACTCGATGGCGCAGTACGCGCAGACCATCGTGCAGGCGCTGGCCGAAGCCGTCGCTGCCGAAGGGCTCACGGCGCCGAACATCCTGACCGAGGCCGGCCGCGCGATGACTGCCCACCACGCGGTGCTGGTGGTGAACGTGAGCGAGGTGGAAAAAGTGCCCGACGGCGCCATCCCGCTGCCCGACGCGCACGAGCCCGCGGTGCTGCGCCGCCTGCGCGAAACCTGGGAGGAGCTCGACCGCCGCCCGGCGCTCGAACTGTTCCACGAGGCCCAGCATCACCTGCACGAGGGGCAGACCTTGTACGCCCTGGGCCAGCTCGCGCTGGCCGACCGCGCGCGGTTGGACGAGTTGTACTACGCCATCGCCAACGCGGTGCGCGTGCGCCTGTCGCCGGCCGAGCGCGCGCATCGCCCGGTGCTGGACGAGCTGGACGAGAAACTGGTCGACAAGTATTTCTGCAATTTCTCGGTGTTCGAATCCACGCCCGACATCTGGGCGATCGACCAGATCTTTCCGATCGCGCCGATCGCCCGGCTCGACGAGGAGCCGACCCGGCGCGCGGTGATCGTCGACGTCACCTGCGATTCGGACGGCCGCATCGACCACTACGTGGATGCCGAAGGCGTCGACGTTTCCCTGCCGCTGCACGAGCTGCGCCCGGGCGAAAACTATCGCCTCGGCATCTTCATGGTCGGTGCCTACCAGGAGACGCTGGGCGACATCCACAACCTGTTCGGCGACACCGACGCGGTGAACGTGCGCGTCGACGGCGAGGGCTGGGTATTTGCCCACCAGCGTCGCGGCGATACCGCGGACCTGATGCTCGACTACGTCGGCTACGACCTCAAGGCACTGCGCGCGAGCTATCGCGAACGGCTTGCTGCGGCGGGTGTCGCCGGTGCGGAGGCGGAGGCGTTGTATGCCGATCTGGATCGCGGGCTGACGGGGTATACGTATCTCGCCGAGGCGGATTGAGGGCGGGGTATCGGGTGTCGTGTGGGGCTGGCGCTCGGTGCGGCATCAGGGCGGTTTGGCGTGGCACCAGCGCGACGCGCGGCATCAGAGCGGTTTCGTGCGCCCGTTGGGCGCGCGAGCTACTTTCTCTTTGCTTGCCCAAAGAGAAAGTAGCCAAAGAGAAACGGCACCCCGCGGCGGCGCTTTTTGCCCGTCCGTGGGCAAAAAGTCCGTGCGGCGGGGCCGGGCTTTTCGAGCGGGCATCCTGCCCGCGCGAAAAGGCGAGGCCATCCCTGGCCTCGCCCGCTGCGCGGCTTTTCGGACCCCGCCTCACCGCCGCCGAGGGGCCCCCAGAACAGCGGCGCGCATCGTGCGCGCCAGAAGCCAAAGTATCACCCGCGAGCGATCGGTCTGCTTCGGGCGCGCGGACGCGCGCCTGCGGTTGTGGGGCCCCTATGGCGCGGCGGGTGGGCGGCGGATAGTCCGTCAGGATGGCCCGCAGGGAGGCGGGCCAGTTTTCCGCCGGCACACGGAGGTGCCGTCGGAAAACCCCGCAGCCCACCCGCGCACCCGCAGGGCAGGATGCCCGGAGGGCGCGCCATCGGGGTGGCTTCTCTTTTGGCTACTTTTCTCTGGCCATTCAGAGAAAAGTAGCTCGGACGCCCAAAGGGCGTTCGAAACCGCTCTAGTGCCACGCCCACCGCTGGTGCTGCACGAAACCGCCCTGATGCCGCGCCCAACGCAAAACCCGCAGCGTCATTGTCCACAGCGTCCGCCGGCGCGAACGCATCTTCTCGCGACGGCTGCGGGAACTTGCCGCCCGAAGCGGTCTCCGGTCTTGGTTCGCGCCCGCCGGCCCATGGACGAAAGCCTCATGGTGCGGTAACACCCGCCGCCTACAATCGAGGCTTCACCTGCAAGGAGATGGCTCATGGGTAGTCTCGACGGCAAGGTTGCGCTGGTCACCGGCGCAGCCAGCGGCATCGGCAAGGCGATTGCCGAGTTGTACGCAAAGAACGGCGCGAAGGTCGCCATTTGCGACATCAACCAGGCGGCGGCCGACGCGACGGCGGCGGCGATCAACGCGGCCGGTGGCAAGGCGCTCGGGGTGGCGATGGACGTCACCAACGAGGCGGCGGTCGACACCGGTACCGACCAGGTCGTCGCCGCGTTCGGCGCGCTCGACATCCTTGTTTCCAACGCCGGCGTGCAGATCATCAACCCGATCGACCAGTTCAGCTTTGCCGACTGGAAGAAGATGCTGGCGATCCATCTGGACGGCGGCTTCCTCACCACCCGCGCGGCGCTGCGCCACATGTACAAGGGCGACCGCGGCGGCATCGTGATCTACATGGGCTCGGTGCATTCGCACGAGGCGTCCAAACTCAAGGCACCCTACGTCGCCGCCAAGCACGGCCTGCTTGGCCTGGCGCGCACGCTGGCCAAGGAGGGCGCACCGCACCATGTGCGTTCGCACGTGATCTGTCCCGGCTTCGTGCGCACGCCGCTGGTCGAGAAGCAGATCCCCGAGCAGGCAAAGGAGCTGGGCATCAGCGAGGCCGACGTGATCAAGAACGTGATGCTGAAAGACACCGTGGACGGCGTGTTCACCACGGTCGACGATATTGCGCAGACGGCGCTCTACCTCGCCACCTTCCCATCGGCGGCACTGACCGGGCAGTCGTTCGTGGTGAGCCACGGCTGGTTCATGCAGTAAGCCGATGCCCGAGCCAACCGAAAGCCTCGCGGCGCAAGTCGCGCGCGATTACCAGGACGTGGCGCTGGTGCTGCAGGGCGGCGGCGCGCTGGGCGCGTATCAGGCTGGCGTGGTCGAGGCGCTGGCTGGCGCTGGGGTGCACCCGCACTGGGTGGCCGGCATTTCCATCGGCGCGCTGAACGCGGCGATCATTGCCGGCAACCCGCCGGAGCGGCGGGTCGAACAGCTACACGCGTTCTGGGACACCATCTGCACGCCACCGCCGTGGCTCGGCGTGCCGGTGTGGTTTGACGCCAGCGGGCTGCCGGCGGGGATGCAGGGTGGACTGAGCAGCGTGGCCGCGTGGTCGGCGGTGGTGTCTGGCCAGAAGGGGTTTTTCCGGCCGCGCATGCCGCCGCCGTTCCTTGAGCCGCATGCGACGCCGAACAAGGCCAGCTGGTACGACACCACGCCGCTGCGCGCCACGCTGGAGCGCCTGGCCGATTTCGACCGCATCAACGACCCGCGCCAGATGCACGTGTCGGTGGGTGCGGTGAACGTGCGCACCGGCAACTTCGTGTATTTCGACAACACGAAGCAGCAGCTGCGTCCCGAGCACTTCATGGCCTCCGGCGCGCTGCCGCCGGGGTTTGCCGCGGTGGAAATCGACGGCGAGTACTACTGGGATGGCGGCATGGTGTCCAACACGCCGCTGTACCGCGTGCTGCACGATGAGCCGGAGCGCGACCTGCTGGTGTTCCAGGTGGATCTGTGGAGCGCGCGCGGCGAAGTGCCGCACGACCTCGCCGGCGTCGCCGACCGCGGCAAGGAGATCCAGTACTCCAGCCGTACCCGGCTGATCACCGATGCGATGCGCGAAGCGCGCTCGCGCAAGCGCATGCTGCGGGACCTGATGGCGCTGGTGCCGCCGGCGCGGCGCGAGGATCCCGCCTTCCTTGCGGCCGCGCAGGAATCCTGCAGCGCGCAGGTGAACCTGATCCACCTGATCTACCGCGACAAGCCGTACGAAGGCCACTTCAAGGATTACGAATTCAGCGCCGCCAGCATGCGCGCCCACTGGCAGGCGGGCATGGCCGACATGCAGCACACGCTGGATCATCCGCAGTGGTTCGCCCGCCCCTCCGTCGAACAGGCCTTCGTCACCCACGACGTGCACCGCGGCTAGCCGCGCCGCCGTCGCTTTTCTCGCTCCGCCCGTCGGGCAGGGCGGAGGGTCGCCGCAGCGCGCTCTGCCGATTCCCCATACTCGATTTTCGATTCCCCGCTTTTCGGACTGAAGCCCGACCCACGAGGTTGAAGCTCGCTGCAGCACGCTTTGCCCAATTCCCTATTCTCGATTCCCCATTCCCCGTTTGTCGGACTGAAGCCCGACCCGCAGGGCTGAAGCTCGCCGCAGCGCGCTCTGCCCGAATCCCGAATCCCGTATCTCCAATCCCAGCTCCCCAATCCCAGCCCCCCCGGCATGCAATTTGCTGTGTACCGTCGTGAGCGCAGCCATCCGCCAATTTCATGACGGACAGGGGCGCGCCGGAGCAAACGCGCATGACCCCTGAATCGGTGATGGAAATTGGCCAGCACGCGCTGTACGTGGCGATGCTGGTGGCGGCGCCGTTGTTGCTCACGGCGCTGGCGGTGGGCCTGCTGATCGGCGTGATCCAGGCGGCGACACAGATCAACGAGATGACGCTTTCGTTCATCCCCAAGCTGATTGCGATGGCGTTGGTGGGGCTGATTGCGGGGCCGTGGATGCTGCGGCTCTTGGTGCACTACACGACCCAGCTCATCGAGGGGTTGCCCGGAGTGATTCGGTGACCACGTTGGACGTGGCCTGGCTGCTGGGTTGGCTGGGCCGGTTCGTGTGGGCGTTGGCGCGGGTGGGCGGGCTGTGCCTGGTGGTGCCGATCTTTGGCGCCGCGGTCATCCCGATGCGGTTTCGCGCGGCGCTGGTGATGGTGCTCACGGCGGTGATGACGCCACTCGCGCCCGCCACGGTCAACGGCCTGGGGCTGCCCGGCATGCTGGATGCGGTGACCCAGATCGCAGCGGGCGCGGCGGTGGGATTCGTGCTGAAGCTGGTGTTCGAGGCGGTGGCGTTTGGCGGCGGGCTGGTGGGGCAGAGCATGGGGCTGGGCTTTGCCGAGGTGGTCGACCCGCAGGAAGGCCAGAACGCGAACGTGCTCGGGCAGTTCTATTTGATTCTGGTGACGCTGGTGTTTCTCGCGCTGGATGGCCACTTGCAGCTCATCGCGCTCCTGGCCGACAGCTTTCGCCGGCTGCCGGCGGGTGCGCCGGGAATCGACGCCAACGGCTTGCACGCGGTGCTGGTGTTTGCCGGGCAGCTGTTCGCCGGCGCGGTGCGCGTGGCCTTGCCGGCGATGACGGCACTGCTGGTGGTCAACATCGGGTTTGCGGCGATCAGCCGCGCGGCGCCGTCGATGAACCTGTTTGCGGTGGGATTTCCGATCAGCGTGACGCTTGGTTTTGTCGCGCTGTGGTTTTCGCTGCGCGCGTTGCCGGGCGCGTTCGCGGCGCTGCAGAACGACGCCTGGACACTGATGCGCCAGTTGTTCGGAGGCTAGGCCATGGCCGACGACAGCGACCAGGAAAAAACCGAACAGCCAACCGAAAAACGCCTGAAGGAATCGCGCGAAAAAGGCGAGGTTCCGCGTTCGCGCGACCTGACCGGTGCGGCGGTGGTGCTGGCCGGAGTGGCCGCGCTGATGGCTGGCGGGCCGGCATCCTTCGCACATGCGCAGCGCATTTTCCGCATCGGGCTGGGATATTCGCGCGACGCCCTGTTCAGCGACACCTTGCCGGCACGCGCCTTGGCCGAGGCGCTGCACGAGGCGCTGGCGCTGTTCGCGCCGGTCGCGATCGCCACGCTGGTAGCCGCGCTTGGCGCGCCGCTCATCATCGGCGGGCTCAATTTCAGCGGCAAGGCGCTGCAGCCGAAGTTGGAGCGGCTCGATCCGATCAAGGGGCTGGGCCGCATCTTTGCCGTGCGCGGGCTGGTGGAGTTGGCCAAGGCGCTGCTCAAGGTGATTTTCATCGGCGTGCTGCTGGCGCTGCTGTTGCGCCACTGGCAGGGCGACATGCTGCAGACCGGGCGCGGCCCGGTGTTTGGCGGCATTGCGTTGGCGCTCGGCCTGCTCGGCCAGGCTGGGCTGTGGTTTGGCGCGATCCTCGCCGTGATCGGCGGCATCGACGCGGTGTACCAGAAATACGACTACACCAAGAACCTGCGCATGAGTCGGCAGGAGATCAAGGACGAGATGAAGGAGAGCGAGGGCAGCCCCGAGATCAAGAGCCGCGTGCGCCAGGTGCAGCAGGCGCAGGCGCGGCGCCGCATGATGCAGGACGTGCCCAAGGCCGACGTGGTGGTGGTCAACCCCACCCACTTTGCCGTGGCGCTGCGCTACGACGACGGCAAGTCCGGCGCGCCGCGCGTGCTGGCGAAGGGCGCCGACCTTTTGGCCCAGCAAATCCGCACGGTGGCGGGCGAGCATCGCATTCCGTTGGTCGAAGCGCCGCCGTTGGCACGCGCCTTGTATGCAAGCACCGAGGTAGGCCGGGAAATCCCCGCGGCGCTGTATGTCGCGGTGGCCCAGGTGCTCGTCTACGTGTACCAGCTGAAACAGGCAGTGGCGCACGGCGACGCACCCCCGGTAGTGCCGAACCCCGAGGTCGATCCCGACTTGATGGGGCCCTATCGCATGTAAGGCAGAGTCAAAACCATGACGGGTGCGCAGGTGCTGGGCCAATTCAGGCAACTCACGCGGCGGGGGCTTGGCGCGCCGGTGATGCTGCTGGTGATGCTGGCAATGATGATGTTGCCGCTGCCGCCGTTTCTGCTGGACATGCTGTTCAGCTTCAACATCGCGTTGTCGCTGGTGATCCTCTTGGCGGTGGTGTACGTGATGCGGCCGCTGGAATTCGCCGCGTTCCCGACCGTGGTGCTGATGGCCACCCTGCTGCGCCTGGCGCTCAACATTGCCTCCACCCGCGTGGTGCTGCTGCACGGCCACGACGGCCCCGGCGCCGCCGGCAAGGTGATCGAGGCGTTCGGCGAGTTCGTCATCGGCGGCAACTTCGCGGTGGGCCTGGTGGTGTTCGCGATCATCACCATCATCAACTTCGTGGTGGTGACCAAGGGCGCCACCCGCGTGTCGGAAGTCACCGCGCGCTTCACCCTGGATTCGATGCCCGGCAAGCAGATGGCGATCGACGCCGATTTGAACGCCGGCCTGCTGACCCAGGAACAGGCGCGCGAACGCCGGCAAGAGGTGCGCGAGGAGGCGGATTTCTACGGCTCGATGGACGGCGCTTCGAAATTCGTGCGCGGCGACGCGGTCGCCGGCATTCTCATTTTGGCGATCAACATCATCGGCGGCTTCTTCATCGGCGTGATGCAGCACAACCTCTCCGCCGGCGAGGCCGCGCAGACCTACACCTTGCTGACCATCGGCGATGGCCTGGTCGCCCAGGTGCCGGCGCTGATGCTGTCGGTCGCCACCGCGATCATCGTCACCCGCGTGTCCAAGGCGCAGGACATGGGCCGGCAGCTCGCCGGACAGGTGTTCGGCCAGCCGCGCGCGCTGGCTGTGGCGGCGGCGGTGCTCGGCGTGATGGGGATCATCCCCGGCATGCCGAACGTGGCGTTCCTGCTGCTGGGCGCGGTGTGCGGCGGCGCGGCGTGGCTGCTGTTCAAGCGCCAGCGCGAGACCCGCGAAAAGCTCGCGGCGGCGCCGGCCGATGCCGCGGTACCGGCGGTGCCGCCGGAAAAGGTCGAGCTGAGCTGGGACGACGTGGCCAGCGTCGACGCGCTCGGGCTGGAGGTGGGCTACCGGCTGATTCCGCTGGTGGACGTCAACCAAGGCGGCGAGCTGATGGGGCGGATCAAGTCGGTGCGCCGCAAGCTCTCGCAGGATCTCGGTTTTCTGATCCCCGCGGTGCACATCCGCGACAACCTCGACCTTGGCCCCAACACCTACCGCATCGTGCTGATGGGGGTGCCGATGGGCGAGGCCGAGGTGCACAACGAGCGGCTGATGGCGATCAACCCCGGCCAGGTGCACGGCACCTTGCAAGGCATTGCCACCAAGGACCCGGCATTCGGGCTGGAGGCGGTGTGGATCGAGCCGGGCCAGCGCGAGCTGGCGCAAAGCTATGGCTACACCGTGGTCGACCCGGCGACCGTGATCGCCACCCACCTGTCCTACATCCTCGGCAACCACGCGCACGAGTTGCTCGGCCACCAGGACGCGCAGCAGCTGCTCGACCGCCTCGCGCAAAGCGCGCCCAAGCTGGTGGAAGACCTGGTACCCAAGCGCCTCGCGCTGGGCGTGGTGGTGAAGGTGTTGCAGAACCTGCTCGCCGAGCAGTTGCCGATCCGCAACATGCGCACCATCGTCGAATCCTTGGCGGAACACGCTGGCCAGAGTCAGGATCCCGGCGTGCTCACCGCTGCCGCGCGCGTCGCGCTGGGCCGCCAGATCGTGCAGGAAATCGCCGGCCTGGGCACCGAGGTGCCCGTCATCACCTTGGCGCCGGAACTCGAACAGATCCTGCTGGGCTCGCTCTCCGGTGGCGGCGTGGCCGGCGCCGCGGTGGAACCGGGCCTCGCCGACCGCCTGCAGCAAAGCGTGGCCGAAGCCGCGCGCAAGCAGGAACTGAGCGGTGAACCCGCGATTTTGCTGGTCGCCCCGCAGCTCCGCCCCTGGCTTGCCCGCTTCACCCGCCATGTGGCACAAAACCTGCACGTACTCGCCTACAACGAAGTCCCCGACAACCGCCGCGTGAGATTGGTGCAGGCGTTGGGGCGTTAGGAGCCGGGATGTGGGATGCGGGATTCGAGATTCGGAAAAGCAGCGATACCGCGAACTTGCGGCGCCTTGGCTCTTGCGAATCTCGAATCCCGCATCCCGAATCCCGCTTACGGAGTAATCCATGAAGATCAAACGATTCGTCGCGTCGGACATGCGTCAGGCCATGCGCGAGGTACGCGAGGAGCAGGGGCCGGAGGCGGTGATCCTGTCGACGCGGCGGGTGGCCGATGGCATCGAGGTGATTGCCGCGATCGACTACGACGAGGCGCTGGTGCGCGAGGCGGTGCGGCAAGGCACGCCGCGCGACGAGCTGCCGGAGGTCGCGGCCGCGACGCGGCCTGCTGCAGTGCCGCCGCTTCCACCGCCCCCCCCGCCGTTGCCGGTGCGTGCCGCGCCGCCAGCGCCACCGATGGAGCCGGCCGCCCAGGCCAGGTTGGCCCGGGTGACGGCGCGGGTCCCGCGCCCGGCGCCGGCAGTGTCGCCGCGGATGCCATCGCACGTCGCCGTGGCCGCTGCCGAGGGGCGCCCGCCGGCGCCGTTCGCCGATGCTGCGCGCGAAACCGCGCAGCTGCGCAGCGAGGTGGGTGACTTGCGCGAGCTGCTCGAAGGGCAGCTTTCCAGCCTCGGGTGGAACGATCTGGAACGCCGGCGTCCGCTGCGCGCCCGCGTGTTGCGTGAGCTGACCCGGCTCGGCATCGAGGCGGACGTCGCACGCCGGCTGGCCGACGAGCTGCCGGACGACCTCACGGCCGAGCAGGCGCGCTATCTGCCGCTGGGCCTGTTGAGCCGCAGCCTCACGGTGAGCGGGCGCAGCCTGTGCGGCGACGAGCGCGGGGTGATGGCGCTGGTCGGCCCCACCGGCGTGGGCAAGACCACCACCATTGCCAAGCTCGCGGCGCGTGCGGTGATGCGCCACGGCGCGGCGCAGGTGGCGCTGGTCAGTACCGACCATTACCGCATTGGCGCGGCGGCGCAGCTCGAACATTACGGCCGCCTGCTCGGGGTGCAGGTGTATCCGGCGTACGACGCAAAAAGCCTGCGCAAGGTGCTGGACATGCTGGCCGGCCGCCACGCGGTGCTGATCGACACCGCCGGCATGGCCGCCAGCGACCCGCGGCTCACCCAGCAACTCGAACTGCTGTCCGGCGCCGGTGCGCTGCGCGTGAGCCTGGTGCTGGCCGCGCATGCGCAGGTGCAGGCCCTGGAAGAGGCGGTCGGCGCCTATCGCCGCTTGCAGCCGCAGGCGTGCATCTTGTCCAAGCTGGACGAGGCGCCGGCGCTTGGCGGCGCGCTGTCGGTGCTGATTCGGCAACAGCTGGCGCTGGATTTCACCACCGACGGCCAGCGCGTGCCGGAAGACATCGCGCAGGCGGATGCGCGGGCGCTGGTGTGCCGCACCGTGCAATCCCTGCGCGGCAGCGCGCCGGATGACGGCGTGATGGCCGAACGTTTCGGCCTGGCAATGGTTGGGGCATGAGCAGGGAAATGGCAATGGATCAGGCGTTCGGGCTCAGCCAGATGCTCGCTGCGAAGGTGGCCAGGCCGGCCACCGGTACCAAGGCGGTGCCGGTGACCCTGCGTCAGGCCGATGGCCTGTTGACCTCGGTGCCGATGGCGCAGCGCGGGTGCCGCACGATTGCGGTGGCCGGCGGCAAGGGCGGCGTCGGCAAGAGCACGGTGGCGGTCAACCTCGGCATGGCGCTGGCGGCCGCCGGCAAAGACGTGATTCTGCTGGATGCCGACACCGGGCTGGCCAACGTGGATGTGATGCTGGGCCTGACCCCGGCGCGTCACATCGGCCACCTGCTGGATGGCGAGTGCACGCTGCAGGAGTTGCTGATCCCGGTGCGTGACGGGCTGCAAGTGGTGCCGGCCGGCTCCGGCGCACGGCGCCTCGCGCAGCTCAGCCCGACCGAGCATGCCGCCATCATCCGCGCATTCGACAGCCTGGCCGAGGTGCCGGATTTTCTCCTGATCGACACCGCGGCCGGGCTGTCCGACACGGTCACCATGTTTGCCTCGGCGGCGGCCGAAGTGATTCTCGTGGTGTGCGACGAGCCGGCCTCGCTGACCGACGCCTACGGGCTGTCCAAGGTGCTCAGCCGCGATTTCGGCGTGCGCCGGCTGCGCATGGTGGCCAACATGGTGCGCAACGAGGGCGATGCGCGCGCGCTCTATCAAAAGCTCGCGCGGGTGTGCGACCGTTTTCTCGACGTCACCGTCGAGCTGGTCGGTTTCATCCCGCACGACGAGCGTTTGCGCCAGGCGATCAAGCGCCAGGCGGCGGTGGTCGACGCCTGGCCGTCGGCGCCGTCGTCGCTGGCATTCAAGAAACTGGCGGGTACGGTCGATAAGTGGAAGGAGCCCGAGCGCGCGGGTCTCGACCGTATCTCCTTTTTTGCGGGCCGCACGGCCCCGGTCGGGGAGATGCCGAGATGAACGTGGCTTCGGGATATCTGCAACTCTCCCGCGAGAGTGCCGACGAACTGGTACGTCGGCACGCGCCGCTGGTCCGGCGGATCGCCTATCACCTGATGGGGCGGTTGCCGCCCAGCGTCGACGTGGGCGACCTGATCCAGGCAGGAATGATCGGTTTGCTCGAATCCGCCCGCAATTTCGCCCAGGACAAGGGCGCCAGCTTCGAGACCTTTGCCGGCATCCGCATCCGCGGCGCCATGCTCGACGAGCTGCGCAAGAGCGACTGGACGCCGCGCTCGGTGCACCGCAAGACCCGCGAGGTGGCCGAAACCATCCGCCAGATCGAGCTGGAGACCGGCGCCGAGGCGGAGGACGCCGAGGTCATGCGCCGGCTCGACCTGAGTGCGGAGGAGTACCACCAGATCCTGACCGACGCGACCTGCGCGCGCCTCCTGAGCCTCACCGCTGCCGACGAGGGCGAGGATTCGGGCGTGCTCGACGTCGCCGACGAAACCAGCCTCGGTCCCGCGCAAAGCCTCGAAGACACCGACATGCGCGAGGCGCTGACCGCAGCCATCACCGAGCTGCCCGAACGCGAGCAACTGGTGATGAGCCTGTACTACGAGCAGGAGTTGAACCTCAAGGAAATCGGCGCCGTGCTCGGCGTGAGCGAATCGCGGGTGTGCCAGATCCACGGCCAGGCCGTGATTCGCCTGCGCGGCAAGCTTTCCGGTTGGCGCAGCTGAGCCAGCGCACCCCATTCCCCAGGCCCTTGCCGGCCACCCGCAGCGGAGCAGACGTTTGGACAAGAACCTCAAAATCCTCGTGGTGGATGACTTTTCCACCATGCGGCGCATCGTCAAGAACCTGCTGGTCGAGCTCGGCTTCACCGCCGCGCTGATCCAGGAGGCCGACGACGGCGTCAACGCGATGGCCATGCTCAGGGCGCAGCCGTTCGACTTCGTGGTCACCGACTGGAACATGCCGAACATGACCGGCATCGACCTGCTCAAGGCGATCCGCGCCGAGCCGGCGCTGAAGGCGCTGCCGGTGCTGATGGTCACCGCCGAAAACAACCGTGACCAGATCATCGCCGCCGCGCAGGCCGGGGTGAATGGCTACATCGTCAAACCGTTCACCGCGGCCACGCTGGAAGAGAAGCTCACCAAGGTGTTTGAGCGTCTTGCCGCCGCGGGTGGAGCCAAAGCATGAATGCCAAGCAACCGATGGCGATGGATGCAGCGCTGCCGCCGCAGCTGCGCGAGCTGCTCAACAGCCCGGATGGCGCGGCGTTCGAAAAAGCGCTGGACGAGATGGTGCGCCAGCGCGAGCTCAGCCTGTTCCGCGCGCTGGGCAAGCTGGCGCGCGACCTGCACGACGCGGTGCGCCGGCTGGGCGGCGACCTCGCCGAGGAAGGCGTGCCGGGCATTGTCGCCGACGCGCGCCAGCACCTGCAGGAAGTGCTCGAGATGAGCGCCAGCGCCGCCAACCGCAGCCTGGACCTGGCCGAGCGCCTGCGCCCGCAGGCCGCGCTGCTCGCCGAGCGCGCCGCCGACGCGCTCAAGGCGGCGCCGGGCGACGCGCTGGCCGGCGAGGCAGCCACGTTCGCTGAAAACTGCCGCACCAGTTTCGCCAACATGGTGGTGGCGCAGTCCTGGCAGGACCTGTCCGGCCAGCGGATCAAGAAAGTGGCCACTTTCATCGGCTCGGTCGAGACTTCGCTGCTGGAGCTGGTGCGCCTGACCGGCGCGCTGGCCGGCGACGAAACCGCCAAGGCCGAGGTCGAGAAAGTCACCAGCCAGGAGGACGCCGACCGCCTCCTGAGCGAGTTCGGGTTTTGACGGACGCCTGCCGTGGCTGAGGGATTGGACAACGAGCTGAAACAGGATTTTCTCGTCGAGGCCGGCGAGCTGGTCGAGCGTTTGTCCGAGCAGCTCGTCGATCTCGAAAGAACGCCGGAAGACGCGGAGCTGCTCAACGCCGTGTTCCGCGCGTTCCACACCGTCAAGGGCGGCGCCGGGTTTCTTCAGCTCGAACCCTTGGTGCAGCTGTGCCATCACGCCGAGGATCTCCTGAACCTGGCGCGCAACGGCAAGGTCACGATCGACGCCGACTACATGGACGCGCTGCTCGAGACCACCGACCTCGTCACCGGCATGATGGGCGCGGTGGCCAACGACGAGCCGCTGGCGCCGGCTCCGGAAACCCTGCTCAAGGCCTTGCTGCCGCGCGGCAGTGCGCCGACTCCGGCTCCGGCTGCCGCACCGGCGCCCGCCCCTGCGCCCGCGCCCGGCACCATCAACGATGACGAGTTCGAAGCGCTGCTGGACAAGATGTACGGCACCAACGCGCCCGGCGCCGTCGCCCCCGCGCCGATCGCCCCGCCGGGCACCGGCGACGCCATCGGCGAGGACGAGTTCGAGGCGCTCTTGGACCAGCTGCACGGCAAGGGCGGCAGCCCCGGCCACGACCAGCCCGATGCGGTGCCAGCCGCTGCCGCGCCGGCCCCGGCTGCGGCCGCCGCGCCCGCCACCCAGCCTGCGGCGAAAACGCCCGTGCACCATGCCGCCGCCGCGGAAACCACGGTACGCGTGGATACCGCCAGGCTCGACGTGCTGGTGAACCACGCCGGCGAGCTGGTGCTGGCGCGCAACCGCCTGCTGAGCCTGGCCGCGCGCACCCGCGACGACGCGCTGGCCGCGGCTGCCACCGAGCTGGACCGCATCACCGACGAGCTGCAAACCTCGGTGATGGGCATGCGCATGCAGCCGGTGGGGCGCTTGTTCCAGCGCTTTCCACGCATCGTGCGCGACCTTTCCCGCCAGCTCGGCAAAGAGGTGGAGCTGGTGCTGGAAGGCGAGGACACCGATCTCGACCGCAGCCTGGTCGAGGCGCTGGCCGACCCGATGGTGCACCTCATCCGCAATGCGCTGGATCACGGCATCGGCCTGCCCGACGAGCGCGAGCGGGCCGGCAAGCCGCGCCAGGGCAGGGTCACGCTTTCCGCCAGCCAGCGCGGTGAGCGCATCATCATCATGGTCACCGACGACGGGCGCGGGATGGATCCCGAAATCCTGCGCCGCAAGGCGGTGGAGAAGGGCATCATCGACGCCGCACAGGCGGCGCGGCTCACCGAGGCGGAGTGCTACGAGCTGATCTTCCGCCCGGGGTTTTCCACCGCGGCCAAGGTCTCCGACATCTCCGGCCGCGGGGTCGGCATGGACGTGGTCAAGACCCGCATCACCGAGCTGGGCGGCACGCTCGGTGTGCACTCGCGCCTGGGCTGCGGCAGTGAGCTGGAGCTGGCGGTGCCGCTCACGCTGGCGGTGTTGCGCGTATTGATGGTGCGCGTGGGCGATCGCCTGCTGGCCTTGCCGCTGGGCAATGTCGAAGAGGTGTTCGAGCTCGAAGCGGGGCAGGCCACGCTGCTCGATGGTCGCCTCGTTGCCCGCCATCGCGACCGCGCGCTGCCGCTGGTCGATCTCGTCGACTGGTGCGGCGTGGCGGCGGAAACCGCGCGCCATGTCGCGGTGCTGCGCATCGGCCACCAGCGGCTGGGCTGCCAAGTGCACGAGGTGCTCGGCCGCGAGGACGTGATCGTCAAGCCGCTCGGGCACTTGTTCCACGGCGTGCCCGGCGTGGCCGGCGCCACCATCACCGGGGATGGCCGGCTCGCGCTGGTGATGGATCTCGCCAGCGTCGCCGACAACCCGGTGTTCCTCGCTCCGCCGTTGGCGAAAGTGGGGTAGGCCATGGACATCATCAGCATCGCCGGCACCATCCTGGCGTTTCTGGTACTGATTTTCGGCACCATCCTCAAGGGTTCCACGCTCGATGCACTGTGGAACCCGGCGGCGTTCGTCATCGTGTTTCTCGGCACCTTTGCCGCGCTGTTGGTGCAAAACCACGGCAAGGTGCTGAAACACGCGTGGCGGATGCTCAGGCTCATCTACCAGCCGCCGCGCCACCACCCGGACGACCTCGTCAGCCGCATCGTCGACTGGAGCGAAATCTCGCGCCGCCAGGGCTTGCTCGGGCTCGAGCCACAGATCGAGCACGAGGAAGATCCGTTTGTCAGCAAGGGCCTGCAGCTCTTGGTGGATGGCGGCGAGCCGGACGCGATCCGCGGCGCGCTCGAGGTGGATCTCGAAACCCGCGAAGCGGTGGACATGGCCGGCGCCAAGGTATTCGAGACCGCCGGCATCTACTCGCCCACGCTCGGCATCATCGGTGCGGTGATGGGCCTGATGGCGGTGATGCAAAACCTCACCGACCCCAGTCAGCTCGGCCACGGGATCGCCGCCGCGTTCGTCGCCACCATCTACGGCGTGGCGCTGGCCAATCTGTTCATGCTGCCGATGGCGGCGCGGCTCAAGACCCTGGTGGGCCGGCAAACCCGCATGCGCGAAATCCTGATCGAAGGCCTGGTGGCGATCGCGCAAGGCGACAATCCGCGCCAGATCGAAGCGCGCCTGCAGGGCTACCTGTCGTGAAGCGGCGCCACCACGAGGAGCACGTGAACCACGAGGCGTGGGCGATCCCATACGGCGATCTGCTCACCTTGCTGCTGGCGCTGTTCGTGGTGATGTACGCGGTATCGGTGGTGAACGAGGGCAAGTTTCGCGTGGCTTCCCACTCGCTGGTGCAGGCGTTTCACGGCGCCGGCCACCCGATTGGCCCGGCTGCGCCGGACAAGGCCGGTACGCCGCCGGTGGGCGTACCGGCGCCGGTGCGGTCGTCGCTCCGGCGCGCTGCCGTGCCGTTGCCGATGCCGGTGCGCGCGCCGGCATCGGTGCCACCGAAGATGGAAAAAATCGAGCAGCGGGTACGCGCTGCGCTCAAACCACTGATCGACAAGAAACTCGTTGCCTTGCGCCGCGACAAAGAGAACTGGCTGGAAATCGAAATCCGCAACGACGTGCTGTTTCCCAGCGGCATTGCGCAGCTGTCGCCCTCGGCCCAGGGCGTGCTGCGTACGCTGGCCGGCGTGCTGGTCGGGTTCGGCAATCCGCTGCGGGTCGAGGGCTTCACCGACGACGTGCCGATCGCCAACGCCACCTATCCGTCCAACTGGGAGCTGTCCGCCGCGCGCGCCGGTTCCGTCGCCCGCCTGTTTGCCGGCGATGGCATCACCCAGGATCGCTTGAGCATCGTCGGCTGGGGCGAAATGCGCCCGGTCGCCGACAACGCCACTGCGGAAGGCCGCAGCCGGAACCGCCGCGTGCTGATCGTGGTGATGGGCAACGGCGCCGCCGCACCGCGCGAACCCAGCGGTAGCGATGATCTCGATCGCCAGCCCGGCGTCACCGCGCGCGACGCGGTACTGCCCACGGTGAAGGTCGATGGCACCGGGGCGGTGAACGGCATGCCGCCACCGGTGTCGGCGCCGGTCGCGTTGCCGGTGCCGATGCCATCCGTGCGGGTTCCGTTACGATGACTGTGCGCTTTGCCGGGAGGTTCGCCGCATGAATGCCGTGGTCAGCAAACCCGTTGCCCATGCCGGGCAGTGGTTGACGTTTCGTATCGGCGCCCAGCTCTATGCCGCGCAGTTGGCCGAGGTGAGCGAGGTGATCCGCGACGGCAGCCTGACGCCGGTGCCCGGCGCCAGCCCCGACATGCTCGGCGTGCGCCAGTTGCGCGGGCGCATCGTGCCGGTGATGGACGGCCGCCTGCGGCTGGGGCTGGCGCAGGCCGACCCCGCGCCCGATCCGGTCAGCGTGCGCATCGTGCTGCTGGTGCAGGGCGGCCAGACCTTCGGCCTCAAGGTGGACGCCATCGGCGAGCTGGTGGACAGCACCGGCATCGACATCGCCCCGCCGCCCACCGGCCGCGCCCCGCGTGCCGACGACCCGGTCAGCGGCGTGCTGGCCTGGCAAGGCGGGTTCATCGCGCTGCTCGATGCGCGCCGCCTGTGCCGCATGGATGCGGAGGACGCCGATGCCGCGTGATCTCGCATGGCTGATCGCGTTCGGCGTGCTGCTGTTGCTCGCCGTGCTGCAAACCGTCGTGCTGTTGCGGCTGTGGCGCCGTACCGGCCAGCTGCAGGCGCGCCTCGATGCGCTGACGCAAAACGCCGCCGGCGCCAACGTGCCCGCCGCGGCACTGGCGGCCACCCTCGACCGGCTCGAACGCCAGTTGAACACCGCCCAGCAAACCCCGCCGCCCGGCCGCTCCTGGGAACTCGCCCAGCAACTCGCCCGTGAAGGCGCCGACGCCGAACAACTCGTCACCCGTTGCGGCTTGTCGCGGGATGAGGCGAATTTGCTGCTCAAGATGCACGCCACGGGCGCGTAATGCGCAGCGTGCGCGGTATTACCACCGCCGCTGCGCCAGCATTGCGCGTTACCGCCGCGTTCCGTCCGTGATAACCCATGGCACTCGATAGGCCGGATAACAGAGGCAATGCTACGCAAGCACCGTGTGGATCGCATCGCACAAGTGATTGATCCAGCGTGGGGTTTGGTTGATTGACAAGACCATCGCCCAGTTCCACGATCGCGTTACTGCCTCTGATCGGAGGCAGAAATGTAGTTAGCCTTTATTTGGAGCTGTCGTGAATCTTCAGGATTTCATACGTACCGCCCTCACTGACATCGTCGTTGGCGTCGCGGAGGCGAGCAGCTCTGCAAACGGGCACGGTGCAAGCATCGGTTCCATGAAGCTTTACGGTTGGACCAAGGAGAATAAGATTCTTACCGATGAAGGTGGTCATCCTGTTGCCACTGTTGAATTCGACATTGCCCTGACTGAAGCCAACTCTAAAGACACAAAAGGCGGCATCGGCGTGTATTTAGGGGCGGTTGGTCTTGGTTCGCAAGGTGCCTCACATGGCGAGGCATCCGTCCATTCACGCATCAAGTTTTCAGTCCCAATCGTCTTGCCAGCAGCAAAGCGAGGCTAACAACTCATCCAAGCGGACGGCTTCGCCGCCGCTTAATTCAAGCGTTAGCTTGTAAGGGGGATTTTGCATGGCATCCAACAGCCCGGTCAGCGCATCAAGCGCTACTTACCGAAAAGTAGTCAACAGAGTCGCCAAAGAACTTCATGAGCCGCCTCATCATTCGCGGTATCCCAGCGATGATTTCGACCGTGGCGCAAGTCTCATTGACGCAAAGGCAAAGACGCGGGCTCTTCAATGGTACAAACGCGGCATAAGGCGCGGCTTTATAGAGGCGTGCGATGCTTTGCTTGATGGCCAGCTTGAATTAAAAGGCAAAACACTCCTCTGCCCACCAGAGGTTGTTATTTCGATCCGGGTCAAGCTCAAAGGTAGTCCGTGGAAAAAGCATTCAGTCAAGTTTTCCGCGGAAGATCTTGAGTTCAAGTAAAAAGCTAACTATTCGTTCAAGGCGGACGCCTCCGGCGCCGCTTAACTCCAGCGTTAGGCGCAAGAAACAGGGGGTAATGAAATGTTGATTACTTGTCCGGAGTGCAAGAAGGAGTACTCCAGCGAGGCGAAAGCTTGCGTACATTGCGGTGCCAAAACCCCAAGCGAATGAGCGGTGCCGGCAAGTTTGGGGTTGTTGTACTCGTCTTGGTGGGGCTCTTTGTCGCCTTCCTCGTCATCGGCAATATGAGTTACCAATCGTCCGGTGGCTCCATCACAACCGAGCAGCTCTGTTCGCAATCTGCCGAGGCCGCGCACTACATCGCCGCAATGAGCGCAAGTCCGGGCGACGTCGTGCGGGTCACAGACCAAGCCATTGCAGATCGCAAGTACCCGGAGCTCGGCGACAAGGTTGTTGCCTCAATCGGGGGTGTTGTCGCAACGAGCATGGGCACGCGCACTCCCGATCAAATCAGTGCGGGCGTTCGCAGCACTTGTGAGCGCAACGCGCAATGAGGCGCTTGCGCCTAACAACTCGGTCAAGCGGACGGCGTTCCGCCGCCGCTTACCTCGGGCGTTATGTTGCAAGCCGGAAGGTTCGCAACGTTTAGGAAAGCTAAACACAAATGTTTACATGCAACCTGCATCGATGTACGATCTTGCCTTCACTCAAACGCAAGAGGCGCAGGTATGGCAAGGCAGGTGTCGACGACTTCGTTCGATCCACTCGGGCAGGTCATGAAAACCGTGGTTGAAGGCTTCAAGATGACCACGGCGGCAATCCAAGAGCTCCGCGACCAACAGGCGGGTCTTGAACAAAAACTTCAACAGCAAGCGAGAGCTGCGTATCACGGTATGACCGGCAGCGGTAAGTCTAGGTATACGGCAGAGCTCGTAAAAATTGAGAGCAGTAGCAATCCGCGTGGCGCGCAAGCTCGCGTTGCTGAGACCCTTGGTGTAACCCCTGGTCGCATCACGCAGCTTCTGAACTCCGATAAAAACCGCAAGAACGGCAAATAATTGCCGGTCGCACTTTGCTGCCTCCGAAAAAGGTGCCGAAAAAGGTGCCACGAAAAAGGTGCCAGGGACAATGCACAGTCCATGCGGGATCGGGTAGCTGGAATCGGGTGGGGCGATGCGTGTACCGGCGCGCCGGCGTGCGTGCGATGGCGCGATGTGGCGGCCGATGGTTGCGCCTTGGTGGCGACGGATCGCTTACCCCAGCGGTCGCACGCGGAAATGACGGCCCTTGATTTTGCCGGCACGCAAGCCTTCCAGTGCCTTGTTGGCCAACGCACGGGTGATCGCCACGTAGGCGCGGGTGGCGAAGATGTCGATCTTGCCGATGTCTTTTGCGGCCAGCCCGGCGTCGCCGGTGAGGGCGCCGAGGATGTCGCCGGGGCGGAGTTTGTCTTGCCGGCCGGCGTCGATCACCAGGGTTTTCATCGGCGCCAGGTGCAGGGTCTTGCCGCGCGGCGGCGCGAGTTTCAGCGGGCGCCATGGTAGCGGCGTGCCGTTCAATGCCTCGATGTTTGCCGCCTTGGGCCGCTCGCGCGGGGTGCACAGGGTGATCGCCAGCCCGGCCTGACCGGCGCGGCCGGTGCGACCGATGCGATGGGTGTGGGTTTCCGGGTCGTGCGCGATGTCGTAGCTGACGACCAGCGGCAGCGCCACGATGTCCAGCCCGCGTGCGGCGACGTCGGTGGCCACCAGCACCGCGCAGCTGTGGTTGGCAAAACGCACCAGCACTTCGTCGCGGTCGCGCTGTTCCATGTCGCCGTGCAGGGCCAGGGCGGAGAAGCCGCGGCGGTCGAGCTCCTGTGCCACCGCATCCACCTCGCGGCGCATGTTGCAGAACACCAGTGCCTGTTCGGCGTGGCCGCTCAACACTTGGCTCAGCGCGTCGAGTTTCTGCGCCGGGTCGACTTCGTGGAAACGTTGCTCGATCGCCGGCTTCTTGTCGGCCGGAGCTTCTACCGTCACTACCACCGGATCGTTCTGCACGCGCTGGCTGACCGCGCGGATTTCGTCCGGGTAGGTGGCCGAGAACAGCAGGGTCTGATGATGTTTGGCGATGCGCCCGATGATGTCGTCGATGGCTTCGGTGAAGCCCATGTCGAGCATGCGGTCGGCCTCGTCCAGCACCAGCACCTTGATCCCGCCGCCGTGCAGGCTTCCGCGTTTCAGGTGTTCCTGCACGCGGCCGGGTGTGCCCACCACGATGTGCGGATCGTGCGTCAGCGAGGCCAGTTGCGGCCCCAGCGGCATGCCGCCGCACAGGGTCAGCAGTTTCACGTTGGGGATGTTGGCGGCCAGCTTGCGGATCGCCTTGCTGACCTGGTCGGCCAGTTCGCGGGTGGGGCACAGCACCAGCGCCTGCAGCCGGATCGTGTCCACGTCGATCGCCTGCAGCAGGCCGAGGCCAAACGCGGCGGTCTTGCCGCTGCCGGTCTGTGCCTGCGCGATCACGTCGCGGCCGTCCAGCATCGGCGGCAGGCTTTGTGTCTGCACCGGAGTCATTGCGGCGTAGCCGAGCGTTTCGACGCTGGCGAGCAGCGCGGGTTTGATCGGGAGCGTACTGAAGGAAGTCATGCGTGGATGATTGCCTTGTACGGGAAGAAGTTCAGGTGCTTCCAGCGGCGCGCCAGACGGCCATGGATGGGCTGGTCGGCGGCGCCGCAGGCCGGGCAAGCCAGTCGCTTCGCCGCATTCTCAACGGCGAACACGATGTGGGTGGCTGCCTGTTGGAGGCCGACGTGGGCCACGCGCCACGGCGCGGCGAGCCGGCGGGTTTGAGTGAAGAGGCTTTCCATCTCGCCAGCCTGCCTGCTGCGGGGTGGCTACCGCAAGATCGGCGGCGTGTCACCCATACTGGACGCGCGCGAGTCTTTGTGGAGGCGGCCCGGCATCTCGCCCACGACGGGACCACCCCACTGCTGAAGATTCGCGCGACCAGTGCCGCTCAGTGATGATCTTCGGCCGCGTCATACACCGCCGCCAGCACCGAGGCGGCGGCGGCGTAGAGCAGTACGGGGACGTCGTCGCGCAGGCGCAGGCCGGCGAGCAGGGCGGCGATTTGCGGGTCGGGATGCAGGGGGATGCCTTGCGCGGCGGCGCGGGCGCGCAGGGCGGCGAGCGATTCGGCCGGCATCGGCTTGAGCAAACCGTCGCTTTCCAGGCGCAGGCTGACGCGACGGGTGGGGGTGGGCGTGGCCATCAGGCGGTGGCTCGCAACAGCACTGCGCTGTAGCCGCCGCGCGCTTCGGGCAGACCGAGCTGGCAGCTCAGCTGGTCGAGCAACACGCCGCAGGCGGCGAGGCGTTCGCGCAGCGCGGTGAATTGGCGTTCGAGGCGTTCCACGGTGTCGGCGCGGTCGGCCCACAGGCGCACCGCCAGGCGCAGTTCGCGCAGCTGCAGCTCACCTTGCACCGGGCCCAGCGCCGGCAGGTCGAGCGCAAAACCGAGGTTCCAGCCGTGGCCACCGTCCGGGTCGCTGCGGGCGTATTCGAGCTGCAGTTGCAGCACGTCGCTGCCATCCTCGCCTTGCAGGGGGATCTCGATCATCCACGCCGGAATGGGGCTGGTACTGGCTTGCAGTTGTGCCACTTCGGTGCGCGCCAGCGCGGCCTTGGCGTCGCCTTGCAGGCGGTCGAGCAGCAGGCCGATATCCTCCCCCACCAGCGGCAGCGCGGCACGTGCCTGGGCCTGCATGCCACGCTGCAGCATCGGCGGCGGGGTATCACCGCGGGCGGCCACGGCGGGCAGCGGCGCCGCGCGTTCACCCAGCACGTTCACTACGCGCAGCAGCGCGCCTTTCCAATCCTCCTGGATCGGCGGCAGCGGAGCATCGTGCGGGTTGGCCAGGCGCGATTCGAGAAACAGGCCGCTGCGCAGGATGGCTTCCCGCAAGCCCTCGCCGCTGGTGACATCGGCCGCGGTGCGCAAGGCTTGATCGAGCTGTGCCAGCGCCACGCGCACCGCGGGGGAAAGCTGGCGCAGTGCCGGCCGTTGCGCCAGCGCCGCCAGGGTTGCCAGGAGCGGCGCGTAGCCGTTCTGCAGCGGCAGGCGTTCGCGCAGGCCTTGCTGCAGTGCCGAGTCGGCGCCGAGCGGCACCAATATCTGCAGTTGCGGTTGCTCGCCGAGCGTTTGCACCCGCACGTTGAAAGCGTCGGGCAACGGCAATTGCATGCCCACGACATCGGCCTCCACGGTCAACGCGCCCACTTGCAGCACCTGCAGCCCATTCGGGCCAACGCCAAGCGGGCGCGCCGTCAGTTCACTGCCGATGCGCCAGCTTTGCGCGGTGCTGCCGGCGGCCGCGCCGGCCCAGGTGAGGGCGGCAAGGCTGGTCGGCTGAATGATCACGGGGATGTCCGGCGCGATGAGGCTCGCATGAGAGGGTGTCAGGCAGGTTGTCGGCGGCACCGAGCGCAACTTTAGAGCGCGCGGGCGGGAAGGGGGAATCAGGCGGGTATGCGGTATCCGCCATCCCGGCGGAGTCGGCTGACCTCCCGCGTGCGGGGCCGGGGGACTCGCCGCGAGCTGCTGTTCCGAATCTCCCACCCCGTATCTCGCATCCGGCCCCACGGGCTAAAGCGCACGCGGCTGGTGCCGATAAGCCTCCTGCAGTGAAAACGGCGCAAGCGGAGCGGATGCATGGGCGGCAGGCGGGCAACAAAACAGGGCGGCATGGTGACGGTGAGCCTGCCGGCGGATTGCCGGATTGGCGCGCAGGTGGCCGTGCATGCCGAGCTGGTGGCAGCCGTGCAGGCCAGCGCGGTGGCGCTCGACGGCACGCGGGTGGAACGCGTGGATACCGCGGCGCTGCAGCAGCTTTGGCTGTTTGCGCGCGCGCTGGAAAAACACGGTGGCGCGTTGACCTGGAAAGGCGCCAGCCAGGCATTGGAAGAGGCCGCGGCAACACTGGGCCTGACGACGATTCTGCAATTGCCGGCCCAGCAGCCGGCTTGAACCGAGGTAGCAGCATGGCAAAGATTCTCGCGGTAGACGATTCGGCTTCGATGCGCGGCATGGTCGCGTTCACCTTGCGCGGTGCGGGCCACGAAGTGACTGAGGCGGAAGACGGCCAAAAAGCGCTGGATGCCGCCGGCGCCGGCAAGTTCGACCTGGTGCTGGCGGACGTCAACATGCCGGTGATGGATGGCATCACGATGGTGAAGCAGCTGCGCACCAAGGCCGACTACCAGGGGGTACCGATCCTGATGCTGACCACCGAGTCGGACACCAACAAAAAGATGGAAGGCAAGGCCGCCGGTGCCACCGGCTGGCTGGTCAAACCGTTCGACCCGGACAAGCTCCTGGCCACGGTCAATCGCGTACTGGGCTGAGGACGGCGGCATGGGCACGGTTGATCTCACCCAGTTTCACCAGACCTTTTTTGCCGAAAGCATGGAAGGCCTGGACGGCATGGAAGCGGCGTTGCTGGAGCTCGATGCCGGGTCGACCGACCACGAGCTGGTGCACACCATTTTTCGCGCGGCGCACTCGATCAAGGGCGGCGCCGCCACCTTCGGCTTTGCCGACGTGGCCGCGTTTACCCACGTGGCCGAATCGCTGCTGGAAGAAGTGCGCAGCGAGCGGCGGCCGGTCACCTCCGACTTGATCGACTTGTTGCTGCGCTCGGTCGATTGCCTGCGCACCATGCTGGATCACACCAGCCAGGGGCGGCCGGCCGCGGACGAAAACAGCGAAGCGCTGCGCGCCGAGCTGGCGCACCTGGTGGAAACCGGCACGGGAGTGGCCGCAGCGGCCCCGGTGGCCGCTTCCGCCCCGGTGACGGTGGCGGCTGCCGGCTGGAAGATCCACTTCACGGCGCACCCGTCGTTGCTGCAAACCGGCAACGACCCGGTACGCGTGTTCCACGAGCTGAAACAGCTCGGCGAGCTGCAGGTGCTGCGCGTCTTCACCGTGGACGCCGTGCCGGATGAGTTTGCCGCGCTCGACCCCACCCAGTGCTATCTCGGCTGGGAGCTCACGCTCAGTGGCAACGTCGAGCGCGCCGCCGTGGATGGCGTGTTCGAGTGGCTGGATGGCGACTGCGAGCTGGCGATCGAGCCACTTGGCGCGCCAGCGGCGGCTCCCGCTCCGGCCACCGCGGCGCCGGTCGCGCTGCTGCCGCCGCACCCGGTGCCTGCCGCCGCAGTCAATGGCGTCAGCGGCCACGCGGCCGATGCCGGCTCGATCCGCGTCGGCATCGACAAGGTGGATGCGCTGATCAACATGATGGGCGAGCTGGTCATTACCCAATCCATGCTCAGCGACATCGGCGCGAACTTCGAGCCCTCGCAGCTCGAACGCCTGCGCGAGGGCCTGCAGCAGCTGGAGCGCACCACGCGCGAGCTGCAGGAAAGCGTGATGCGCATCCGCATGCTGCCGATCGCCACCGTGTTCAACCGTTTCCCGCGCATGGTGCGCGACCTCGAGCGCAAGCTCGGCAAGCAGGTCAAGCTGGAAATGCACGGCGAGCAGACCGAGCTGGACAAGACGGTGCTGGAAAAGATCGGCGACCCGATGGTGCACCTGGTGCGCAATGCCATCGACCACGGGCTGGAAACGCCGGACAAGCGGCGCGCGGCGGGCAAGGCCGACACCGGCACGCTGACGCTTGATGCGCACCATGAAGGCGGCAACATCATCGTGCGCATCAGCGACGACGGCGCCGGTTTGAACCACGCGGCGATCGTCGCCAAGGCGGTCGAGCGCGGGTTGGTCAGCCCCGGCCACGACTTGAACGACGACGAGATCGCCGAGCTGATTTTCCAGCCGGGGTTTTCCACCTCGGCCAAGGCCACCGATTTGTCAGGGCGCGGCGTGGGCATGGATGTCGTGCGCCGCAACGTGCGCGATCTCGGCGGCAGCGTGAGCGTGAAAAGTGTGGCCGGACAGGGCAGCACCTTCACCATCGCGCTGCCGCTGACCCTGGCCATCATCGACGGCCTGGTCACCACCGTGGGCAACGAGCGCTACATCGTGCCGCTGATCTCGGTGGTGGAGTCGCTGCGGCTCAAACCCGAGGCGGTGCGTCGCATTGCCAGTGGCAATGAGGTGTTCCATTTCCGCGACGAATACCTGCCGATCATGCGCCTGCATCGCGCCTTTGGTTGCGCCAACGCGGTGCGCGAGATCGAGCGCGGCATCGTGGTGGTGGTGGAGGACGAGGGCCAGCGTGTCGGCATTCTGGTGGATGAGTTGCTCGGCCAGCAGCAAGCCGTCATCAAGTCGCTGGAAAAGCACTATCGCAAGGTCGTGGGCGTGTCCGGCGCCACCATTCTGGGTGACGGCTCGGTCGCGCTGATCGTTGATGTGGGTGGGGTGGTAAGGCTCGGGCGGCGCAGCGAGCAAGCTGCGGCCTGAGGGCGACAAGCCCGGGTGCGGCGCACGCCGTGCCCGGATGTCGGCACCGTCGGATGCGCGTCCGGGGTGCTTGGGAACCTGGTCACGGAACCCGGCCAGTCCCGCCGCACGCGTTTCCACCGCGTGCGCTCCAAGGGGACAACACGCGCTGTTTGACCTGACCGGCGCCGCCGGCCGGGCACTGCACCTGGGGTGCGTCATGATTTTCGGTATCCATCGTTTTTTTGATCGGCTCAGCCTGAATGCGCGGGTGATCCTCGCGATCGTCGTGGTCGTGCTGGGCTTGGTCGCGCTCACCGTGATGAGCGCCCTGCAAAACCGCCGCGCGCAAACGGCCGGGCTGGAACACCAGCTCGCCAGTCAGGTGGAGTCGGCCGTTGCGGTGGCCAAGTCCTACGACGAGCGCGCGCAAAAAGGCGAGTTCAGTCAGGCCGAAGCGCGGAAGCACGCGCTGGCGCAGGTGCTGCAGATGCGCTGGGACAAGGGCAGCGGCTACGTCTTTGTGTTTGGCGACGATTACGCGTTGCTCTCGCACCCGGTGATGACCGACAAGATCGGCACCAGCGTGAAGGACATGACGGACCAGAAGGGCCAGTTCATTTTCCAGTCGATGCACAACATCGACGCCAAGGATGGCAGCGGCATCACCCACTACGACTGGCTGAAACCCACCACCAAGAAAGTGGTGGGCAAGGTGACCTACAGCGAGCTGTACCGGCCGTGGCATATGCACTTTGCCGCCGGCGCCTACTACGACGACGTCGACGCCACGTTCTACCACAACCTCAAGGTGGACCTGGCGTGGGCCGCGCTGTTGGCGCTCCTGGTCACCGGCGTGGTGGGCCTGTCGATCCAGAGCATCAAGCGCGGGGTGGGCGGCGAGCCGCGCGACGGCCTCCATATCCTCGGCTGCATGGCGCATGGCGAGCTGGCGATTGAAGGCGCGGACGCCCTGCACTTCTTGCCCGGCAGCATGCTGCACTCCGTGCGCGAGTTGCGGCACAAGTTGATCGAGACGGTGGGCTACGTGCAAAACGGTGCCAATGCGGTGTCGAGCGCCGCCGGCGAGATCGCCAAGGGCAACGACGATCTTTCGCAGCGCACGCAGGAGCAGGCATCCAGCCTGGAAGAAACCGCGGCGTCGATGGAACAAATGACGGCAACGGTAAAGCAGAACGCGGCCAACGCCGGACAGGCCGATCAGCTGGCGCGCGGGGCGCGCGAGCAGGCCGAGCGTGGTGGCGAAGTGGCCGGCAAGGCGGTGGCGGCAATGGGCGAGATCAGCGCATCGAGCAAGAAAATCGCCGACATCGTGAACCTGATCGACGAGATCGCCTTCCAGACCAACCTGCTCTCCTTGAACGCCGCGGTGGAAGCCGCGCGTGCCGGCGAGCAGGGCCGCGGGTTTGCGGTGGTGGCCGGCGAGGTGCGCAACCTCTCGCAGCGCAGCGCGGAGGCGGCGAAGGAGATCAAGGCGCTGATCAAGGACAGCGTGACCAAGGTCGAAGCTGGCAGCGCGCTGGTGAACGAATCGGGCGCGGCGTTGAAGGGCATCGTCGAGAGCGTCAAGAAGGTGACCGACATCGTGGCCGAGATTGCGGCGGCCAGTCAGGAGCAGTCCAGCGGCATCGACCAGGTGAACCGCGCGGTGATGCAGATGGATGAAGTCACCCAGCAAAACGCGGCGCTGGTCGAGGAAGCCTCGGCCGCTGCACAGGCGATGCAGGAGCAGGCCGCCGAGCTCAAGCAGCAGATGGCTTTCTTCCGGCTGACCAGCGACGCTGCCGAACCACCGCCGGCCGCGGTCACGATCAAGCCGACGCCGGTTGCCCGCCGCGCGCCGCGTCCATCCGCCTCGCGCGAGCTGGCAAGACCCGCGCACGCCACGCGCCCGGCGGAGCTGCTCAAGGCAGGTTCCGCCGGCGGGTGGACGGAGTTCTAGAAGCGTCGGCGGCAGGACCGGCCGGCGAGGCAAGGCCGGCTGTTTTGAGCCGGCCTGCGTCCCGGTCGGCGGGCCCATGGTGGTTCCATGGGCCACAGCGGCAATTCGAAGCGCCGGTATCCCGATGCCGGCCATGCGGTTGACGATGCCGGGTCGCCGCATGCCACCACCGGCATCGACGGGCGGCACCGCCAAAACCCCAACAACGTGTGGCTGCGCAATCCCCGGTCAACCGCTGGTGGCGATGGGCAGCGGCAACAAACCGGGTGCGTGGGGCGCGTGGTCGCCCTGATCGCGCACCTGGGGTAACCGCGACTCAAGTCGCGCCACCCGGCGCCGATACCGTCCTCGTCACAGGCGTCCAGCGATGCCCATCACGAGGTAGGTTCCATGAACGAAAACAAGCCCGGCGCCGCCGCCACCGTGCAGCAGCTTACTTTCAGCCTTGCGGGCGAGGAGTACGGCGTCGACATTCTTGCGGTGCGCGAAATCCGTGGCTGGTCGCGCGTCACCCGCATCCCGCAGGCGCCGCCGCACGTGCTGGGCGTGCTCAACCTGCGCGGCGCCGTGGTGCCGGTGATGGATTTGCGCCTGCGTTTTGGCATCGAGCGCGCGGAATACGGCGTCAACACGGTGATGATCGTGGTGGCCGTCGAAGACCGCCTGTTCGGCATCGTGGTGGATGCGGTATCCGACGTGATCGACATCGACCCGGCGGCCATCAAGCCGGTGCCCGACATGGGCGCCATTGTCGATACGCGCTACCTGAAGGGCCTCGCCACCCATGTCGAGCGCATGGTGATGCTGCTGGATGTGGAAAAGCTGATGCGTCCGGACGAGGTGGAGTCGATCGAAGCCGCCGCCTCCGAAGTGGATGAAGTCGAAGTTGCTGCCTGAACCCGGGGATCTCTGATGAATTTCAACAAGCTGGTAACCAAGTTGGGCAAGTTTTCCGCCCTGTCGGTCAAGGCGCGGCTGGTCGGCGTGCTCGGCCTGTTGTGCGTGATGCTGATCGCCGGCGCCGCCGTGGGCCTGGGCATGATGGGCTGGCAGAACGACAACGCGCGCAAGAGCTATGAAGAGGGCATGGTGCCGGTGCAGGTGCTCGGCCAGATGCAGGTGAAGTCGCTGATGAACTTCATCGTGCTCGGCGAAGCCGCCAATGCGATCGGCAAGGCCGATC
The DNA here is from genome assembly GCF_058789895.1 of Rhodanobacter sp. FW106-HT46G03. Lineage (NCBI taxonomy): Bacteria > Pseudomonadati > Pseudomonadota > Gammaproteobacteria > Lysobacterales > Rhodanobacteraceae > Rhodanobacter > Rhodanobacter sp. FW106-HT46G03. The sequence continues at coordinate 3,447,680 of NZ_JBYTCC010000001.1, read as the reverse complement.
AGATCAAGCAGAAACTGGCTGACCACGACCAGATCGAGAAGGATTACGCAAGCCTGGTCGCGAAGCTGAAAGGCATCACGCTGGACCCGACGGTAGCGGAGAAATACAAGAACCTGGCGGCTTCCGAAAGCGATTACACCACCGGTCTGAAAGACGTGGTGGATGCGCTCAAACAGGGCGACGAAGGCGCGCGCGACCTGCTCGACATGGAGGTGCGCCCGGCGCTGATGATGCGCATCGACACCTTGAACAAGCTGGTCGACATGCAGGGCAAGGTGGTGGATGCGGCGTATCAGTCGCAGCTGAAGCGCTACACCGTGGTGCGCATGCTGGTGCTGATCGCGCTGCTTGCCGGGCTGGCGGTTGCCGCCGTGGTGTCGTACCTCTTGGTGCGCTCGCTGATGGGCACCCTGAAGCACCTGATGGTGGTGGCCGAGGACATTGCCGACGGCAAGCTTGGCCATCGCATCAACGTCAAGCGCCACGACGAGCTGGGCAAGTTGCTGCACGCGTTCAAGGTGATGGACGAGCGCCTGGGCACCATCGTGGGCCAGGTGCGCGAAGGCTCCGATGCGGTGTCGAGCGCGGCGCAGCAGATCGCCAAGGGCAACGACGATCTTTCGCAGCGCACGCAGGAGCAGGCATCCAGCCTGGAAGAAACCGCGGCGTCGATGGAACAAATGACGGCGACGGTGAAGCAGAACGCGGCCAACGCCGGGCAGGCCGATCAGCTGGCGCGCGGTGCGCGCGAGCAGGCCGAGCGTGGTGGCGAAGTGGCCGGCAAGGCGGTGGCGGCGATGGGCGAGATCAGCGCATCGAGCAAGAAAATCGCCGACATCGTGAACCTGATCGACGAGATCGCCTTCCAGACCAACCTGCTCTCCTTGAACGCCGCGGTGGAAGCCGCACGTGCCGGCGAACAGGGCCGCGGGTTTGCGGTGGTGGCCGGCGAGGTGCGCAACCTCTCGCAGCGCAGCGCGGAGGCGGCGAAGGAGATCAAGGCGCTGATCAAGGACAGCGTGACCAAGGTCGAAGCCGGCAGCGCGCTGGTGAACGAATCGGGCGCGGCGTTGAAGGGCATCGTCGAGAGCGTCAAGAAGGTGACCGACATCGTGGCCGAGATTGCGGCGGCCAGTCAGGAGCAGTCCAGCGGCATCGACCAAGTGAACCGCGCGGTGATGCAGATGGATGAGGTCACCCAGCAAAACGCGGCGCTGGTCGAAGAAGCCTCGGCCGCCGCGCGCGCGATGCAGGATCAGGCGGGCGAACTGGCACAGCAGGTCGGTTTCTTCCACCTGCTCGATGGCGGCGTGGCGAACGCCGAGGTGCGCGAGCAAGCGCAGCGGCAGGAAGTGGTGCGTGCGACCGAGCAGGTGATGGCGGCGGTGCGCGAAAAGCCGGCGCCGCGGCTGGTGGCGGAAACCGCCAGCGACCGCGACGCTTGGAAGGAGTTCTGAGGCGAGGCGCACGGCCGGCGCGGTTTCGTGGCGGCCGCGCCCCGGCTCAAGTCCGGCCCGGCCGAGGGCAACGCGTGGCAGGAGTTTTGAACATGCATGCATCCACGGCGCAGCGCAAAGACATCGGCGTTGCCGCCAGCCCGCTGGCCGGCGTTCTGCTCGGCGATCACGAGTTCGCGTATCTGCGCGATTTCGTCTATCAGAACCTTGGCATTGCGCTGAGCGACCAGAAGCGGCAACTGGTGCAGGGTCGTCTTGCGCGTCGGCTGCGCCAGTTGCATCTGCCCGATTACGCCGCGTATTGCGCGCTGCTGCGGGCGGATGCGGACAGCGAGCTGGGCGAGCTGGCGAGCGTCATCAGCACCAACGTCACCTCGTTTTTTCGCGAGCCGCACCACTACGAGCTCCTGGAAAAAGAGCTCTTGCCGCAATGGCTCGACCGCAAGCGCCGTGACGGCGACCGCCTGCGCATCTGGTCGGCCGGCTGCTCCTCCGGCGAAGAGCCGTACGCCATTGCCATGGTGCTGGCCGAGGCGCTGGAAACGGCCGGCGCCAAGCATCTGGACGCGAAAATCCTCGCCACCGACCTCTCACCGCAGGTGCTGGAAACCGCGCGCAACGGCGTGTATGCGGCGGACAGGCTCGGTGGCATCAGCGCCGAGCGCCGCCATCGCTGGCTGTTGCGTGGCTCCGGTGCCAACGAGGGCTACGTGCGCGTGCATCCGCGCCTGCGCGAGCTGGTCACGGTGCAGCCACTGAATCTTTTGCACGACTGGCCGATGAAGGGGTTATTCGACGCCATCTTCTGCCGCAACGTGGTGATCTATTTCGACACGCCGACAAAAAAGCGCCTGTTCAGCCGTTACGCCGCGCTGTTGCCGGCCGGCGGTTACTTGTTTCTCGGCCACTCCGAGTCGATGCACGGCATCAACGACGATTTCGAACTGGTCGGGCGTACCGCGTACCGGAAAAGAGCATGAACCAACCCGCTGTTGCCGAACGTCGCCGCTTTGTCCAACCGTTGCAGCCGCTGCCGGGGTTCGAGCATTTGCGCCGGTTCTGGGACCCCAATCAGAACTGCACGGTGGTCAAGATCCTGCCCGGCGAGTTTTACGTGAGCCGGCAAGAGGAACAGGTGGGCACCGTGCTCGGCTCCTGCATCTCGGCGTGCATCCACGACCCGGTACGCCACATCGGCGGCATGAACCATTTCATGCTGCCCGAGCCCGGGGGCACGGGCGACAGCTGGTCGTCAGCCAACGGCCGCGCGGCGCGCTATGGCTCGGAGGCGATGGAGCAGCTCATCAACGCGCTGATCAAGGCCGGCAGCCGGCGCGAGGATTTCAGCGTCAAGCTGTTCGGCGGCGGCCGCGTGCTGGCGCAAATGACCGATGTGGGCAAGCGCAACATCGATTTTGTGCATCGCTATCTCGCCACCGAGGCGCTGCATATTGCCGCCGAGGATCTGGGCGACATCTATCCGCGCCAGGTGCAGTTTTATCCGCAAAGCGGCCGCGTGCGCGTGCGCCAGCTGCGCCGCCATGGCGATGCCGAGCTGGTGCTCGGCGAGAAGAGTTATCTCAAGGCGCTGGCGAATGATCCGATACAGGGTGAGGTCGAGCTGTTTTGACGCCGGCAACCGAATTCATGGTGGCAGCTGCCGGGCATTGCGGCTGCGCAACGAAGGGTGAGTGATGGAACGAGTGCGCGTATTGGTGATCGACGACTCCGCCCTGGTGCGGAAAATGCTGTCGGCGATGCTCACCAGCGACCCGCAGATCGAGGTGGTTGGCACGGCGCCCGACCCCCTGGTGGCACGTGAAAAAATCAAGCAGCTCAGCCCCGACGTGCTCACGCTCGACGTCGAGATGCCGCGCATGGACGGCATCACGTTTCTGGAAAACCTGATGCGCCTGCGGCCGATGCCGGTGGTGATGGTATCCACCCTGACCACGGCCGGCGCCGACGTCACGCTGCGCGCGCTGGAGATGGGCGCGGTGGATTTCTTCGCCAAGCCCAACACCGACCTGGCGGCAACGTTTGGCGAAAGCGCGCAGGAGTTGTGCCTCAAGGTGAAACACGCGGCACTTGCCAGGCCGCGCCAGCGCGCCACCGTGCGCCGGCTCGAAGTGGGGCCGCGGCTCAGCGCCGATGCAGTGTTGCCGCGCGTGCATGCGCCCGGCTCGCGCGGCGGCAGCCCGATCATTGCCATTGGCGCCTCCACCGGCGGCACCGAGGCGATCCGCGTGGTGCTGGAAATGATGCCGCCGGATGCGCCGCCGATCCTGCTCACCCAGCACATCCCCGCACAGTTCAGCGGCCCGTTTGCCGAGCGCATGGACCGCTGCTCCGCGATGCGCGTGTGCGAGGCGCAGGACGGCCAGCCGATCCAGCAAGGCCACGCCTACATCGCGCCCGGCAGCCACCATTTGCTGATGATGTGGGATGGCGCAAAATTCGTCTGCCGCCTGCACGACGGCCCGCCGGTCAACCGCCATCGGCCCAGCGTGGACGTGCTGTTCCGCTCGATGGCGGCGAGTGCCGGCGCCAGTACCGTGGCCGCGCTGCTCACCGGGATGGGCGACGACGGCGCGCGCGGGTTGCTTGAGCTGCGCCAGGCCGGTGCTGCCACCGTGGTGCAGGACGAGCCCAGTTCGGTGGTGTGGGGCATGCCCGGCGCCGCGTGGAAACTCGGCGCCGCCCCCGAAATGCAATCGATCGACCACATGGCGGCGCGTTTGCTGACGCTTGCCCATCATCCCCACGTCGCGGTCAGCGACGCCTGATTTCCGGACTTCCGACCATGTCTTTGCCTTCCGATTTGCTCCCCCGCCGATGCCGCCTTGCGTGGCTCGTCAGCGCGGTGGCGTTGCTGCTGATGCTGGTGTGGCACGCCGCGTGGCTCGCGCCGCTGCTGCTGATCGCCACGGTGGCGGTGTGGGCCTACCAGGCCGGCACCGCCGTGCCGGTGGCGGCGGTGGCCAGCACGGCGCCGACCGTGAGCGCCGCACCGGTGCGTGAAGCACTGGAGGACGTGCGCAGCGCGCTGGTGGATGAGCTGGGCAGTGCCGCGCGCGAGCTGCACCAGGGGCTGGACGTGCTGCACGATGCCGTGTCCGAGTTGGGCGGCGGCTTCAATGGCCTGTCCAACAAGACCGCGCAGCAGCAATCGCTCTTGAAGCAAATCATCGAAGTGCAGGATGGCGACGTCTCGGTGCAGGATTTCGCCAAGCGCACCAGCGACCTGCTCGAACACTTCGTCGGCGTGATCGTCACCATGTCGCGCGAAAGCCTGCGCATCGTCTACCGCATCGACGGCATGGCGAAGGAAATGGATGCCGTGTTCGGTCTCTTGAAAAACGTCAATACCATTGCCGAGGAAACCAACCTCCTGGCGCTCAACGCCGCGATCGAAGCCGCGCGTGCCGGCGAGGCGGGTCGCGGGTTTGCGGTGGTGGCCGGAGAGATCCGCAACCTTGCCAGCAATTCCAACGAGCTCAACGAGCAGATCGGCAGCCACGTCGAGCGCGCGCGCGCCGCGATGGAGCAGCTCAGCGGCCTGATCGGCGCCATGGCTTCGCAGGATTTGAACGTGGCGCTGTCCGCCAAGGGCGGCATCGACGCGATGACCGCGCACGTCACCGAGACCGACGCGCGCACCAGCGCCGCCGCCGACCAGGTGGTGGAAATCAGCCGCGGCCTGACCAGCGACGTGTCCACCACTGTGCGCTCGCTGCAGTTCGAGGACATCCTGCGCCAGCTCATCGGCCAGACCCGCGAGCGGCTGACCGAGCTGCAAAACGTCACCACCGAATGCACCCGCGACATCGAGGAGCTGGCCTGCGAGCCGCTGGCCGCCGAGGCCCTGGAAGAGCGCTCGCAACGCGTGCGCAGCCGGTTGGCGGTGCAACGTGAAAAGGCGCGCCTGCGCTCACGCGGCCCGGCGCTGCAAAACTCGATGGATGCCGGCGAAATCGAATTGTTCTGAGGGGTGACAACCACATGATCGTGCACCACGACAACCAGCTCGATTGCCTCACCCTGGAAATGGGCGACCGCTTCGACTTCAGCATCCACCGCGCCTTCCGCGACGCCTGCCTGGGCGACGGCAAGCCCTCGCGCAGCTATGTGATCGACATGGGCGCCGTCACCGGAATGGACAGCTCCGCGCTCGGCATGCTGCTGCTCTTGCGCGAACACGCCGGCTCCGACCACGCCGACATCCGCATCGTCAATACCTCGCCCGAACTGCGCAAAACCCTGCGCGTCGCCGGCTTCGACAAGCTGTTCACCCTGCACTGACAGGAGGGAGCGCCGCGGGCGCAATGCCTGCCGGGATACGGGATACGGGATTGGGGATGGGGTAGAGCCGTTTGTGGCAAGCGACGGTGCTTTGCAGCCCGACAAGCATGCCGACCCACGATGGCTCTTCACCGATGACAGCACAGCCAGTGGATCTTGTTGCCCTGCGCAAGCCGAACTCGGACGTGCGGGGCCAGGTGGGCGCCGCTGTTCCGCTGGTTCGTCTCGAAGCAGTCCATACGGACCAGCGATGGTGCCGAAGCATTGTTCCTGCGCCATCGCCAGTCCGCCGGATTCCGACATCAGCCCGCTGCGGACACGGTTTTTGGCGCGTGGCGGCGTGCCAGCAAACCGTCGAGACTCCAGTCACCCGCGCCATGGGCGAAGAGCACCAGCAGTCCCCCCGCGTCGACCAGTTCGGCCATCTGGATGATCTTCTCGATGGCATTGGTCGGGTGCAGGTGGAACAGCAGTACCGTCAGCAGCGTGTAGCCTGCCAGCAGCAACGCGAACGGCCGCGTCTTCCAGCCAACCAGCAGCAATGCCCCACAGATGATTTCGGTCGCGATCGCCAATGGCAGCAGCGATCCGGGTACGCCATTCGATGCCATGTATCCGACGGTACCTGCGTACTGGCCGATCTTCTCGATGCCAGAAGGCAGGAACCATGCACCGACGAAGATGCGGGCCAACAATACTGCAGCGTTCTGAATCGATTTCATGGATGTCTCCTCTCTTGCAATGGTCATGGTGTGATTCCGTGGTGCGGCAACCGGCATGCGAGTGCGTCAGTCGAGGCCTGGACGCGCGATGGCATCCGCCCACCGGCTCTGCGTCATCGGCGGCCAGTGCCCGGATACCGTCCGTGCCGCCGATTGCGGTGCTGTCTCGTGCCGTTTTCCTCAAAGCCAACGAACCATGCGGACGAGTCTAGGTTCCAGGCACACCCAACGAAATAGAATAAATACGATTTCAACTATTCTTAAACGATGGTTGTGACAAGGCACGGTGCCGGGTCACCGAATCATGTCGTCCATCCCGTGGAACAACCCATGAAGCGATTGCCGGAACTTGAGGCGTGGGCGATCTTCGCCAAGGTTGCCGAACTCGGGGCCTTCAGCCGCGCAGCCACCGAACTGTCGCTCTCGCAAGCAACCGTGTCGAAAGCGGTCGCCCGGCTCGAGCAGCGCATCGGTGCCGCGCTGTTCCAGCGCACGTCCCGGCGACTTGCGCTTACCCTGAGTGGTCGCGCCGCGCTGGAACGCGCAACGCGGATACTTGAGGAAGGCGTGGCAGTCGAGGCCGAGATGACCGAACAGTCGGCGACCCTGCGCGGCCTGATCCGGCTGACCGCGCCCATGTCGTTTGGCATCGCACGTCTCGGCCCGCTGCTGCCGGCGTTCATGACGGCGTACCCCGACATCGAACTGGATGTCCAGCTCAATGACGAGGTCGAGGATCTGATCGCGAACCGGTACGACGTTGCGTTGCGGATTGCGAGCCTGGCGGATTCGAGCCTGCACGCACAGCGGCTGTGCGCGGTGCGCATGCTGTTGGTGGGGGCGCCAGCCTATTTCAGGCACTACGGCATGCCGCAGCGTCCGCGCGACCTTTGCCACCATCGCGTGCTGGCCTACACCTATTTGCAGGGCAGTACGGCGTGGCGATTCCATCGCAAGCACCGCGCGGAAGTCGCTGCCGCACCCGCGACGCCGCTTCGGGCCAACAACGGGGACCTATTCACGCCGGCGTTGCTGGCTGGCTTGGGGCTCGCCCTGCAGCCGGAGTTCTTGGTGTGGCAAGGACTGCACGATGGAACCTTGCAGATCGCGATGCCTGACTGGAACGTGGATCCCCTGGGCCTTTTCATCGTGACGCCGCCGATCCGGCAGCGGCCTGCGCGGGTCCAGGCGCTCATCGACTTCCTGGCGGAACGGCTTCCGCGACAACCCGGGAGCACAGGTTGAACACGCGCCGCGTCGCTCACCGCGATGGAGCCCTCACCGCCGCGCCGTGACAGCTGCGGCCAGATGGGTCTACGCGGGTCGATCGCCGCCCGCGTGGGGCGGTTCTTGCGCGACCATGCGGAAACTCTCGAGACCGGCATTCCGCCGCATCGTCACCGAGTCGTACGACGCTTCTTTCACTGCCCGATCGGGGCGCGCGTACCACTGCTGCAGGAAGTGGCTACGCGGCATCGGTTCCAGGCCAACCGAGATGAATCCCAAGCCGCAGCCTGACGGATGCGTGCCCGCGCCGATCCGGCCGGCGTCGGCGATGGCAGCGTGCGGGTTACCAGGTGCGCACGTCCACGACGCTGGCGGTGAAGCTTTCGATCTCGGGGGAGGGGCGGAACATGCGGCCGAGGTTGAAGGTGACCTTGTCGCCCGGGGCGATGTTGGAAGTGCCGGCAGGCCAGGCTTGTCGGGTCTGGATCACCTTGCCGGAGGCATCCTTGATGTCGATGCGGATCTGCGCGGCAGCGGCGGTCGCGCAGTGGTTCACCAGTTCGCCCGGCAAACTCATGCGCGCGGCTTGCACGGCCGGCTTGAAATCCATGATGGCGAAATCCGTGGGGGCGCATGTGGCGTGTGCCGCCAGCGGCGACAACAGCAGCACCGCGCACCCCATCCAGTACCGTGTTTTCATGCAAATGCCCTCGCATTGCCCTGATAGCCAAGGCATCGACCGCACGGCCGCCGGCTTGAATCGGCGGGCGGCGGGCCTGGTCAAAATGTGAACTGCGTCACCGAATGCATCGGTGACGTTCAAGCCCGCCTGCCGGGTGCCGATAGCGCTTCCGTCGAGGAACGTGGGCAATCGAAACCTCCGTGGCGGAGGGCCTGTCGCGTGCGCGAATTTCCGGCGATGCGCTGCGCCACGGTGGCTCCGTGGGGCACGCAGCAGCGGAAACCGGCACCGCACGGCGTTCGCAGCCGGGATGGTGTTTACCGCCGCCGCGTTCCTCCGGTGTCGTGGTGTTGCGCCATGGCACCGCCGCTCACTGGTTTCTCCATTGTTTTCCCCCTTGTTGGAGTCGTCATGAAAGCCCTTGTTGCCGCCGCTGTTCTGCTGCTCGCCCCGATCGCCTCGTATGCGGCCTGCGCGCCGACCGACTTCGCGATCCAGGACTTCAAGCCGGCCGTGCAATCCGCGCGCATGAACTTGCCGGGCGAGCTGGTGAACCATTGCGCCAGTGCTTCGGCAGCGCAGATCCGCATCGACATCAAGGATGCCTCCGGCAAGGTGATCCAGAGCAAGCAGGCGTGGCCGGCGGGTACCTCCAACATCGCCCCGGGCGACAAGGTCACCTTCAACCTCGGCCGCATGTTCCGTGCCACGCCGGATGCCAGCAGCTTCACCGCCAGCGTGGTCGACGTCCGCAGCTGGTAACTCCGCAGCACCCCGCCGGTCGTCAACCTCTGCGACAGGGCGGGTTCGGGAGCGCAGGCGGCAGAACCCTGCAGCGACAGCTACGTTGTGTGCCAGTTTGGGCGGCGGTTTTTGCTTGACCGTCCCGGCTGGGTTTTGCTGGTTTGGTCTCTCCGCTTGCACTCCCAGGAGCGTGGTACCCCCTCCCCGTTGCCGCGCTCCCGCGCGCGTCGCACTCCCCCTGCGGCGCGCGCTTTTTTGTGTGCGACGATGCGGCAACCGTTGCCGGAGCTCTCACCATGTCGCCCGTGATTCGCCTTGCGTTGCCCACCGATGCCGCCGATCTGTGCGCCTGGAATGCCGCGATGGCGCGTGAGACGGAGAACCTCGAGCTGGATGCGGCGACGCTTGCGCGCGGGGTCGATGCGGTGTTTGCGCAGCCGCAACGCGGGTTCTATCTGGTGGCCGAACTGGATGGTGCGACCGTGGGCGGGCTGCTCGTGACGCGCGAGTGGAGCGACTGGCACGCCAGCGATTACTGGTGGATCCAGAGCGTGTACGTGGTGCCGGCCGCGCGCCAGCACGGAGTGTTTCGCGCGTTGTATGCCGAAGTAGTGCGGCGGGCGCGTATAGCCGGCGCGGCCAGCCTGCGGTTGTACGTGGATCAGGCCAATCGTCGCGCGCAACAAACCTATGCGTTGCTCGGCATGCTGCCGTCGCATTACGCGATGTATGAGCAGCGGTTGTAGTTGGGCGGGATGGGGGATTGGGGATTGGGGATTCGGGATTCGGGATTCGGGATTCGGGATTCGGGAAAAGCGCGTTGCGGCGAGCGTTGGCCTTTGTGGACTGGGCTGGCCGCGATCTTGAATGGCGCTGCGCCACACTGTTTGTGGCGTGCGATGTGCCCTACGCCGCCAACAGTCGCTGTTCCAGAGCGGTGGCCGGCATCGGCGCGCCGCAGTAGAAGCCCTGCAATTGGTTGCAGGCGGCGGTGCGCAGGAAAGCCGCCTGATCCGGGGTTTCCACGCCTTTGGCGATGACGGTTTTGCGGTGGCTGCGGGCGAGCGCAATCATCTCGCGTGCGGTGGCGCCGGTCTCATCGTCGCACGCCACGTTGCGCACCAGCCGGCGGTCGATTTTCAGCGTGTCGGCCGGCGTGCGCGCGAGGCAGGCGACGCTGCCGTAGTCGCTGCCGAAGTCGTCCAGCGCCAGGTGCACGCCGCGCTGGCGGATGCGATCGAGCAGTTGCGCGGTGGCGGCGCCGCCGGTGAGCATGCTGGGGCCGCTGAGCTCGAGTTCGAGCTCGCCGCGGCCGATCGCGAACTCTGCCATCAGCGCATCCAGCTCGGCGCAGAAGCGTTCGTGGCGCAACTGCCGCGCGGTGACGTTGACCGAAATGGGTGTCAGCCGGCGGTGCTGACGCCAATGCCGCGCCTGCGCGCAGGCCTCGCGCAACACCCAGGTGCCCAGCTCGACGATCAGGCCGCTGTCCTCGGCCACGGGAATGAGTTGGTCGGGGACGTAGACGTCGCGGCCGTCGGCTTGCCAGCGCAGCAGCGCCTCGGCGCCCAGCACGCGCCCGCTCGCGGCATCGACGCGCGGCTGGTAATGCAGGCTGAGGGCGTGGTTGGCCAGCGCGTGGCGCAGGGCATCGGCGACCACGCGGGCGTCGGCGGCGGCCGGCTCCGGCAGGCTGCCGAAATAACGGGTGACACCGCCGCCGCCGGCTTTCGCCGCGTGCATTGCGGCATCGGCGTTGGCACGCAGGGCATCGGCATCGTCGGCGTCGTCCGGGTACAGGCTGACGCCGATGCTGGCACGCAGCGCGGTGTGCGCGCCTTCCGGCGTGATGGCGGCCACCTGCGCCGCGAGTCGCGCGGCTTGCGCGCTGGCCGCGCCAAGCGCATCGACCCGCGGCATCAGCACGAGAAACTCGTCGCCGTCGCCGCGGTACAGGCTGTCGCCGTCGCGCAGCGTGCCGCGCATGCCGCGCGCCAGCGCCTGCATGGCGTGGTCGCCGGTGGCGTCGCCGAGCGCAGCGTTGAGCCGCCGGAAACCATCCAGCCCAAGCTGCAACAGCGCGCAGCGCCAGCCGTGCAAGGCGGCCATGCGCACGGCACGTTCGGCGCGGCCGGGCAGGCTGCGCACGCCGGGCAGGCCGGTGAGGGCGTCACGGCGGGCAAGCTGGATCAGGCGCAGGGTCAGTTCGCGCGTTTCGCTCAGGTCGTGGCAACTCAGCACGGCACCGATCACACCGCCGGCGGCGTCGCGCATCGGCGCCAGCGTGCAGGCAACCGCGGTGTCGAAGCCCAGCTGGTGGCGCAAGGCGAGTGGTGCCGGCAGCGCCAGCGTGGCATCGCGATCCAGTGCCTGCTGCAAGGCATCGGCGAGCGGCGCGGCCGTGGCGGCGCCGCTGGCAATGCACACCTCGCCCAGCAGGCGGCCGCGCGCGTCGACGCTGCGCCAGCCGGTCAGCGCCTCGGCCACCGGGTTCAGCGCGACGATGTGCGCGCCGGCATCGCAAACCACCACGGCGTCGCCGAGGGCGTCCAGCGCGGCTTCGGCAAACGCGCTTTCGCGCGCCACTGCCTGCTCGTAATGGCGTCGCTGCGTGGCGTCTTCCACCAGCATCACCAGGCAATGCTGCGCGCCGGCGTCGTTGCGCACCTGCGACATGCGCAGCAGCGCCGGCACCTCGTGGCCATCCCGGTGGCGCAGGCGGATCGGCGTATCCGCCTGCTCGTTGCGGCCGCTGCGCAAGTCTTCAGCCAGCGCGGCGCAAGTGACGGCGTCGTCGGGGTGCAGCAGGTCGCGCCAGCGATATGAGGCGAGCGCGCTGTTTTCGCAGCCGAGCAGCGCCGCGAGCGCGCGATTTGCCTGCAGCACCTGGCCGTCCGGATGCACCAGCGCCATGCCGGCGGCGGCATGCTGAAACGCTTGCGCGTAGCGCTGCTCGCCCTTGCGCAGTTGCACTTCAAGCGCGTGGCGTTGGCTGAGATCGCTGAACGCGGCGACCACGCCGACCACTTGTCCAGCCGCGTTGCGGTCGGGTTCGAACTGGCCGCGGACGTAGCGCGCCGGGCCGGTGGCGGTTTGCCATTGGCCTTCGTATTGCGCCGATTCGCCGCCGGCGGCGCGCAGCAAGGCGGAACGTGCGGCAAGTGCGCTTTGGGTATCGAGCACCGCGCCCAGCGGCTGGTCGAGCCAGCCGGCGCCAGTGCCCAGCCAACGCTGCAGTGTGGGGTTGGCAAAGCGCAGGCGCAGGCGGCGGTCGAAATAGGCCAGCGCCGTGGCGGCGGTGTGCAGGGTGCGCGCCGCGGCTTGCGCCAGCGACAGATCGACCGGGGAGGCCCCGATGGCGGGTTGCGGTGGACGGGTCATGGCGCGGCCTGAAGATTCGGTTGGCGGTTCCCGAACGCGCATGCGCGCACCGGGGCCTTGGCGCGTGGGTGGCAGAAACCCGAGCGGCTACGGTTTTGCCGCCGATACCCCGAAATTTCCCCCTGCCCGCACCCAGCATGCTGGCGCAGGTGTGCAGGTGGGCGCAAGGAGGCGTGAAAGGCGCGTTGCGCGCCACTCACGCGCGCCGTCAATGCAGGGAAACGGCCGGTACCGACAGGTGGCCTGCGGCGTCGAGCACGACGTGACCGGGCATCTGCAGTTCGGCCGCGCAGCCGTAACGGTCGGCGAGCATGGCGAGCAGTGCGCCGAGCGAACGCGGCTTGATCGGGTAGCCATGCGCAAGCAGGCGCGGCGAACCGCTGCCATCGCCCTGCTGGGCGACGGTGACGGTGACGACGCCCAGCCCCGGCGCTTCGTGGGCGTAGAGCTGCGGGGTGGCACAGCGCGGGTCGGCGTCGGCGAGGGGTTCGAGCAGCCAGCCGGTTTCGGCGCCGTGCTCGGGCGTGGGCTCCAGCCGCAGCGGCACGTGGTGGGCATCCAGGATGGTCGCGTACTGGCGCAACTCGAACACGATGCCGGCAAAGTCGTGCGCGCGCTGCGCCAGGTCCTCGTCGTGCCAGTGCTGGGTGGCAAGCCAGTTGGCGGGTGATTGCGCGATCACCTCATGGCCGGCGTAGCGCAGGGTCAAACCGCGCGCACTGAGCACCTCTTCGCTGCGATCCGGGGTGAGCAATGCGGCTTCCAGCAGGCTCCACATGGGCGCCAGGCTGACGCTTTCGTACTGCACGCTGACCATGGCGAGGATGTCGCCGCGGCTGAAATAGCGCGCGTGTTCGATTCGCAGGTCGAGCTTGCGCATCAGCCAATCCGCGGTGGAGTTGCCGGTGGCGCCCTGGCCGACCAGTTCCACCTCGATATCGCCCGAGATGTCCGCAGCCACTTCCGGCGGCGCGAGCAAGGTCAACGGCAGCAGGCGCAGCGGGCCGTGCGCGTAGATTTTCGACGGCTCGAACACCCGGTCCGGCATTTGCCCCTCGTGGGTGCCGAAGGCAATCACGTTGCCCAGGTGCTGGCGTGGGTGGCGGCGGGCGAGTTCTTCCAGCATGGCCCACACCGGGAAGCCGGGGCGCAACAGCTCGACCGGGTCGTACAGCCCGCCCACGATGGCTAGCCGCGCGGCCTCCACCGCGGGCACCACGCCATGCAGGTCGGCGGCGATCAGCGCGGCCAGCTCGGCGGCCTCGTCGCGGGTCAGCGTGGAGCGCGCCGCCGCTTCGCCGGTAACCGGTTCGATGGCGAGGACCAGAGGCAATGCAACCGGGGCAGTGTTGGCGTCCACGAGGTTTCCCGCTGAAAAGAATGCGGTGATTTTAGAGGACCGCACGCCGGGTCCCCAACGCGCCAGATCAAGCGTGTGCACCGGGCCGGGCGCGGTATTCAGCGATTCGCCCTTCCGCACCGCGTGGACGCGGGTTAGCCTTGCGGCATACAGGCTCGGGGTTCTACAGCGCATGGACAACACGCAAAAACGGCGCGTCGGCGTGATCGGCGGCGTTCGCATTCCGTTTTGTCGCAACAACACCGCGTACGCGGATGTGGGCAATTTCGGCATGTCGGTCAAGGTGCTCGGCGCGCTGGTCGAGCGCTTCGGGCTGCACGGCGAGGAGTTGGGCGAGGTGGCGCTCGGCGCCGTCATCAAGCACCCGTCGGACTGGAACCTCGCGCGCGAAGCCGTGCTGTCCTCCGGGCTGGCGCCAACCACGCCCGGCATCACCACCGCGCGCGCCTGCGGCACTTCGCTGGACAACGCCATCATCGTTGCCGGCAAGATTGCGCTGGGCCAGATCGAGGCCGGCATTGCCGCCGGCTCGGACACCACCAGCGACGTGCCCATCGTGTTCCGCCCGCGCCTGCGCAAGCGCCTGTTGGCGATCAACCGCGCAAGGACGCCGCTGGAAAAACTGAAGATCGCGCTGCACCGGTTCTCGCTCAAGGAGCTCAAGCCCGGCTTTCCCGGCGTGGCCGAACCGCGCACCGGGATGTCGATGGGCGACCATTGCGAGCGCATGGCGCGGGAGTGGCACGTGACCCGCACCGAGCAGGATGCGTTTGCGCTGACCAGCCACCAGAAACTGGCGGCCGCGTACGACGCCGGGTTTTTCGACGATCTCCTGGTGCCGTTTCGCGGCCTGGCGCGCGATGGCTTCCTGCGGGCGGATTCCACCCTGCAAAAGCTGGCGGCGCTGAAACCCGCGTTCGACAAGACCTCCGGGCACGGCACGCTCACCGCCGGCAACTCCACCGGCCTGTCCGACGGCGCCGCCGCGGTGCTCCTGGCCAGCGACGGGTGGGCCGCGCAACACCGGCTCAAGGTGCAGGCGTACTTGCGCGATGCCGAAGTGGCGGCGGTGGATTTCGTGCACGGCGAAGGCCTCCTGATGGCGCCGACCATCGCCGTGCCGCGCATGCTGAAACGCAACGGTCTCAGCCTGCAGGATTTCGACTATTACGAAATCCACGAAGCCTTTGCCGCGCAGGTGCTGTGCACCTTGCGGGCGTGGGAAAGCGCGGATTACTGCAAGACCCGTCTGGGGCTGGATGCGCCGCTGGGTACGATCGACCCGGCCAAGCTCAACATTCACGGCTCCAGCCTGGCGATCGGTCATCCGTTTGCGGCCACCGGGGCGCGCCTGGTCGCCACGCTTGCCAAGCTGCTTGAACAAAAAGGTTCCGGCCGCGGACTGATCTCCATCTGCACCGCTGGCGGCATGGGCGTCACCGCCATCCTCGAACGCTGAAGCGCCACCTTCAGCCGCGATTACCGCATGCGGGCGCATAGATAAGCGATGTTTCGTCTACGCACCACCACGTCCCTGAGCCTGGTCGCCCTCGCCGTCGGCATTGCGGGCACGCACTGGCTCAGTGCGCAGAGTGTCGATTGGGCCGGGCCGAGCGAGCGCGTGGCCGGTTTCGTGCACGCCGCACCGCCGGCCAGGCGCGTGATGCACACCGCGCATCGGTCGCACCCGGCGGTGCCGGTGGCATCGCGCCGGCATGTCGTGCGTCCGCTCACCGCCGCGCCGAAGCGCTCGCGCCCGCCGCTGTTCGTCGCCGAAGCCAACGCTGCCGAACCGGCGCCGACGCCGGAGCTGGTGCCAGTGGCGATGCCGCAACCGCCGGTCTCGTGGTCGCGCATGCAGGATCACCTGGCGGGCAATGTGTTGCTCGACCTCACCGTGGATGGCGCGGGCAACGTCACCGCCGCGAGCCTCGCCCAATCCAGCGGCGACCCCGTGCTCGACGCCCACGCCCTCGCCACCGTGCGTGGGTGGCGTTTTGCGGTGCCGAGTGGCCACCCCGACGGCCTCCGTGGCGAGCTGACGATGCGCTTTGCGCCGGCCGTGCCGCAGCTCGTGCAAGCGCCCTGACGTCCGTCTGCGTCGCGCCTGGCCACCCCGGCCACGACTAAAGTCTGCCCTTTTACGCCTTCGCGCGGTGCATGCACGCTGCTAGGCTCCAATACGCCTGCACCCTCACCGTTGCGCGCCGGTTCGCCAGCGTGCTGCGCGTCCCCTTGGGGCACGTTCCGTGTGTATGCATCGGACTTAAAAGAGGAGGTCAGCCATGAAGAAATCGGCCAGACGCAGGCGGCTCCTGCGCAGTGGTGCCATTGCCTTGGCGGTGGCGCTTGCAACATCGGCGGTAGCGGCGGAGCAGCAACCCACGCCGCTGCAGTTTTCGGCAAAGTTCGGCAATTTGAGCCTGCCGGCGACGTTCCCTGCGGGCACCACGCTCACCATCACGCAGTGGAGCCATTTCGTACCGAGCTACGACAAGTGGTTCGACCGCTATGCGGCGGACTGGGGCAAGCACAACAACGTCAAGGTGGTGGTGCAGCACATCAGCCTTGGGGATCTGGTGCCGACGCTGTCGGCGGCCATTGCGGCGCGCAGCGGCTCCGATCTGTTCGAGATGGTGTCGCCGCCGGCGTCGTTCATCCAGGGCCTGCAACCGCTGGATGATGTGAACGCGGCAGCGGAAAAGGCGTTTGGCCCGCAAGAGGCGGTGTGCAAGACGCAGTCCTACCTGTCGGTGAAAAACGAGTGGTATGGGTTCTGCCACGGCTGGGTGCCCGATCCGGGCGATTACCGCGTGTCGCTGTGGAAGCAGGCCGGGTATCCGACCGGGCCGCACACGTATGCGGATCTCATCACCGGCGGCGAGAAGATTTTCCAGAAGACCGGCATCCCGGTGGGCGTCGGCATGTCGCCGGAGCTCGACTCGGAATTCTTTGCGCGCTCGCTGATCTGGTCGTTCGGTGGCCGCGTGTTCGACAAGTGCGGCAACGTGGCGCTGGATTCGCCGCAGACGGTGAAGGCGGTGCAGTACCAGGTGGACCTGTTCAAGAAGACGGAGACCCCGCAGGTATTTGCGTGGAACCCGGCGTCGAACAACCAGGGTTTCGTGTCCGGGCAGCTGTCGTACATCCAGAACTCGATCTCGTTCTATCGCACGGCGCAGGCGTCGAACAAGGCCAATGCGGACGACACCGGTTTCAGCCCCGGCCTCAAGGGCCCGACTGGCGAGGTGCATCAGACCTCGCACGTGTGGTTCATCTACGTGATGCCGAAATACGTGAAGGACCCGCAGCGCGTCCAGGCGGCGAAGAAGTTCATGCTCGACCTTGCCGCCAACTACAGCCAGGCCACCTATGCCAGCGCGCTGTACAACTTCCCGGCGTTCCCCAAGACCGTGCCGCAACTGTGGGCCAAGGGCGGCTGGCTGGATGTGGATCCGTTCCACTCCAACCCGCCGAACAAGCTCGCGGTGTTGCGTGACGCCTCGAAGTGGACGGCGTGGCCGGGCTATCCCGGCGACGGCAACCCGGCGGTGAGCGAGGTTTACAACACGCATCTGCTGACCACGATGATGGCGCAGGCGGTACGCGGGGTGAAAACGCCCGCGCAGGCGGTGAAGGACACGGCCGCGCAGGTCGGCACCATCGTCAGCAAATGGAAGGCGAACGGTTACGTCGGCTGCCCGGCGGCACCGGCGAAGTAGCTAGTCACGCACGCGCCGGCGGCGGCCGGCCAAGGACGACCCGTCGCCGCCGCGCGTTGCGCACCAACGCATCACGCAAACCGAATCAGCGCTGCGCACGTGTGCAGCGTCGGGCGGTGTGTACGACCTTGATCGGGGAAGTTTCATGGCAACGCTGGAATTACGCGGTATCCACAAACATTACGGCGCCGCACACGCGGTGGACGGCATCGACCTCACGGTGGCCGATGGCGAGTTTCTCGCCATTCTCGGGCCCTCCGGCTGCGGCAAGAGCACGACGATGCGCATGATCGCCGGGCTGGAAACGCCGACCATCGGGCAAGTGCTGATTGGCGACCAGGATGTGACCCATCTGCCGCCGCGCGCGCGCAACGTGTCGATGGTGTTCCAGAGCTACGCGCTCTACCCCAACATGTCGGTGGCGAAGAACATCGCCTTCCCGCTCAAGGCGCGCGGCGTGCCCAAGGCCGAGCGCGACGCGCGGGTAGCCAAGGCGGCGCAGACGATGGGCATCACCGCGCTGCTTGAACGCAGCCCGGTGCGGCTTTCCGGCGGCGAAAAGCAGAAAGTGGCGCTGGCCCGTGCGCTGGTGCGCGACCCCGCGCTGTACGTGTTCGACGAGCCGCTCAGCTCGCTCGACGCGCAGGTGCGCGCGATGGCGCGCAGCGAGCTGCGGCAACTGCACGACCGCACCAAGGTCACCACCGTCTACGTCACCCACGACCAGCTCGAAGCGCTGGGCATGGGCGATCGCATCGCGGTGATGAAGGCCGGCCGCGTGCGCCAGGTGGGCACGCCCAGGGAGCTGTACAGCGCGCCGGCAGACACCTTCGTGGCCGGCTTCCTCGGCAGCCCGCCGATGAACCTGATCCAGGCCGAGGGCAAGACCATCGGCTTTCGCCCGGAAGGCATCGGCGTCAGCCGCGCCGGCACGCCGGTGGCGAGCGACCAGTTCGCGCTGACCGCGCGCATCGTCGAGCTGGAATTCCTCGGTTCCACCTGGCAGATCTATGCGGTGCTGGGCGCCGGGGATGCCGCGCAGAAATTCATCGCCCACGTGTCGCCGCAGGTGGTGACCACGCTCGAAGTGGGCAGCGACCACGTGTTCACCGTGCCGCGCGCCGAGCTGCACCTGTTCGACGCCAAGACCGGCTTGCGGGTGGACGCATGAACGCGGTACCGCAGGCGGACGCGCGGCTGGGCGTGGGCGACCGGCCGGGCCTGCTCGGTGTGCTGATGCTGTCGCCGGCGCTGCTCTACATCGTGCTGCTGGTGGCGCTGCCGTTCTTCATCGCCATCGCGCTCAGCATGGCGAGCGCCACCGTGGGCGCGCCGGGCGTGCACGGCTTCGTCGGTTTCCAGAACTACGTGGCCGCGCTGCACGAGCCCGAATTCCTGATGGGCCTGCGCAACAGCATCATCGTCACCGTGGCCACGGTGGTGCTGATCCTGATCTTCGCCACCATCGAGTCGGAACTCCTGGCGCGCGATTTCCGCGGCAAGTGGCTGTTCCAGATCCTCATCATCCTGCCGTGGGCAATGCCGGTGTCGCTCGCCGCGGTCAACTGGCTGTGGCTGCTCGATTCGCAGTTCAGCCCGATCGACTGGCTGTTCCGGCACCTGGGTTTGCTTGGCCCCGGCACGATCTGGGGGCCGCAGATGCACCTGTACTACTACGGTCAGGAGTGGCTCGGGCTCGCCTCGATCACCCTCATCAACGTGTGGCGCATCCTGCCTTTGGCGACGGTGATCGTGCTGGCGGGGCGGGTATCGATTCCGGCCGACATCCTCGAACAGGCGCAGGTGGACGGCGCCGGCATTTTCCGCACGCTGTTCCAGATCAGCATCCCGGCGATGTTTCCAATCTTGGTGGTGGCGACGATGTTTGCCGCGCTGCTGGTGTTTGGCGACATGGCGATCGTGGCGATCACCACGCGCGGCGGGCCAGGCTACGCCACCCAGCTCCTGCCGTTCTGGGCGTATGAAAAAGGCATCGAGGGCGGCGCGCTCAGTCAGGGCGCGGCGATTGCATTGTTCATGTTCCCGGTCCTGCTGGCCGGTGCGATCTGGGCGCTGCGTGCGGCTTACCGCTCGCAGACGCGCTAGGAGACGGCCATGCGCTACGTACGCAAATCGGGTTTTTATCTGGGTTTGTTCCTGTTCGCGTTGTTCTCGGTGTTTCCCGTGGCGTGGATGGTGATCACCGCGTTCAAGGAGGATTCCGATCTCTACAACGTCGACAACAATCCGTTTCTCTACAACCTGCCGCCGACGCTCAAGCACATCGAGTATCTCTTCACCAGCACGCATTACCCGACGTTTCTGTGGAACTCACTGTTCATCGGCGTGCTGGTGGTGGTCATCACGCTGGTGCTGGCAGTGCCGGCGGCGTACAGCCTGGCGCGGCTGGTCGGGCGCTGGGGCGAGCGCTCGGGCATTGCGGTGTTTCTGGTGTACCTGATTCCGCCGACGCTGCTGTTCATCCCGCTCTACCAGCTCATCAGCTTTGCGCACGCGGCCAACACGGTGTGGGCGTTGGTGCTGGTGTACCCGACGATCACGGTGCCGTTCTGCACCTGGCTGCTGCTCGGGTTCTTCAAGTCGATCCCGCGCGACCTGGAAGATGCGGCGATGACCGACGGTTGTTCGCGCTGGCAGGCGTTTCGTCGCGTCTCGCTGCCGCTGGCGATGCCGGGCATTGCCACCTGCGTGGTGTTCGCCTTTGCGCTCTCGCTCAGCGACTACATCTACGCGGCCTCGTTCGTCAGCTCCACCGCCGCCCGCACGGTCAGCGCCGGCGTGCCGATCGAGCTGATCCGCGGCGACATCTATTTCTGGCAGTCGCTGATGGCCGCCGGTGCGATCGTCGCCATCCCGCTCGCCATTGCTTACGGCCTGTTGTTCAACAAGCTGGTGAAGGGGTTTGCGGCAACGTCGGGTTGAGTGCGGCCGAGATTGGGAATTCGGGATTGGGGATTCGTCAAAGCGGCTTGTGGCGAGGTGCGAGCTCTTGTGGGTCGGGCTTCGGCCCGACAGGTATCTCGCGAAAGGCGTTTTGGGGCTGACGTTCGACCCGCATAAGCGCTGCCGTCCTCGCGCAGCGCTTTTGGTTTTCCGAATCCCGCATCTCCAATCCCGCATCCCCGCTCACGTTGCCGCGGCCTTCTTGGCTTGCTCTGCCAACGCCCAGGCGACGTGTTCGCGCACGATGGGTGAGGGGTGTTCGGCGCGGGTTTGCAGCGCGGCGACGACTTCGTCCGAGTGTTTGGCGTTGCCCAGGGCGATGGCGATGTTGCGCAGCCAGCTTTCGTAGCCGGCGCGGCGGATCGACATGCCTTCGGTCTTCTTGAGGTAGGTGTCCTCGTCCCAGGCGAAGAGTTCCACCAGCTTGGTGCCGTCGAGGTGGTGGCGCGGCAGGAAATCGTTTTCCATTGTCACCTGCGCAAACTTGTTCCACGGGCAGGCGAGCTGACAGTCGTCGCAGCCGAAGATGCGGTTGCCCATCAGCGGGCGTAGCTCGGGGTCGATCGAGCCTTTGTACTCAATGGTGAGGTAGGAGATGCAGCGCTTCGCGTCGAGCTGGTACGGCGCGATGATCGCGCCGGTCGGGCAGGCGTCGATGCAGCGCGTGCAGGTGCCGCAGTAGTTCTCCACCGGGTGGTCGATCGGCAGCGGCAGGTCGGTGAACAGCTCGCCCAAAAAGAAATACGAGCCGCCGCTGCGCGACAGCGTAAGCGTGTGCTTGCCGCGCCAGCCCAGCCCGGCCTTTTGCGCGAGGGATTTCTCCATCACTGGCGCGGAGTCGCAGAACGCGCGGTAGTTGAACGGGCCGATCTCCTGGGTGATGCGGTCGGCGAGTTTCTGCAGTTGCTTGCGCACCAGCTTGTGGTAATCGCGGCCCAGCGCGTAGCGCGAGATATAGCCCAGCTCGCTGTTGCGCACGATGTCCCACGCCCCCTTGATGTCGGCCTGCGCGTAATTCATGCGCACCGAAATCACGCGGATGGTGCCGGGATGCAGTGCCTCGGGATGGGTCTTGAGGTCGAACCGGTCCTGGAGCCAACGCATGGTGCCGTGGTGGCCTGCGGCGAGGTATTGCTTGAGGCCTTCGGCATCCTGCGACAGGTCGGTGTCGGTGATGCCGGTCTCGGCGAAGCCGAGCTCGCGCGCCCAGCGCTTGATGTCGAGGGCGAGCTGCGGATAGGAGATGTGCGCCATGGTCGTGCGGTTGACTGCGGCTCCGGGCGGAGCGGTGGCGGCGCATCAGCGTCGCGCCGCCTGCAGGATAACGGCAGCGGCAGTGGCGCGAAACGGGCGCGCTCACGCGCGCGGCGTGGACGCTTGCCGTTTGGGTACGCCGAGATGCGCGTGCCGTTCGGTGAGGTGCAGCCATACGCCAACGCCCATCAAGACGGCGGCCAGCCAGAACACCGGCGAGGCGTGTTCGCCGAAGGCCAGGATGGCGAGGGCGGCCCCGATGAACGGGGCAGTCGAGAAATACGCGCCCGTGCGCGCCGAGCCGACGCCGCGCAGGGCCAGCACGAACAGCACCAGGCTCACGCCGTAACCGAGCAGGCCGACGCCCAGTGCCGAACCGATGATGGCCGGCGCCGGCAGCTGGGCACCCATCCACAGCGCGACCGCGGTGTTGACGATGCCGGCGATCCAGCCCTTCAACCCGGCAATGAACACGGCGTCCGAGTTCGACACCCGGCAGGTGAAGTTGTTGTCCAGCGCCCAACACAGGCAGGCGCCGGCGACCAGCAGCGCGCCATGGCCGAATTGCAGTGCCTGGCCCGACCACGGCAGCGCAAGCAGGACCGCGCCGGCCACGATCAGCGTGAAACCGAAGACGATGCGGCGGTTGGCGTTCTCACGAAACACCAGCCACGCAATCGCCGCGGTCAGCACGGCTTCCAGGTTCAGCAGCAGCGAGGCGGAAGCCGCCGAGGTGCGCGTCAAACCGAGCATCAGCAATACCGGGCCGACCACGCCGCCCAAGCCGACAGCCGCCAGCAACCACAGCCACTCGCGGGCGCGCAGCCCGGGCGCGCGCCAGCCACGGTCGCGCAGCAGGCGGATCACGGTGAGGCCGAGGCCGCTGCCCAGGTACAGCAGGCCGGCCAACAGCACCGGGGTGACATCGCGCAGCAATGCCTTTGCCAGTGGCGTACTGGCACCGAACAAGGCGGCGGCCGCCAACGCGGCCATCGCGGACGACAGCGGAAAGGCGTGGTCACGGGTCATTTCGGGTACTATACCCAGGTACCCTATATGACGTCGAGGTCGAGCATGAGCCACATCACCCGCGACAAGCCCCGGTTGCTGGCGCGTGTCCGCCGCCTGCGCGGCCAGGTGGAGGCACTGGAACGCGCGATCGACGGCGAACAGGCCTGCGGCGACGTGTTGCACCAGATCGCCGGCATCCGCGGCGCGATCCAGGGCCTGATGGTGGAGATGATGGAAGGGCACATCCGCGAGCACGTCGCCGCGCCCGGTGTCCGCGGCAACGCCGCCCGCGCCCAGGGCGCGGACGAATTGATTGCCGTGTTGCGCAGCTACCTCAAGTGACGGTTTCGCGCGGGTGATGGTTGGGCCGCGTCAGGCGCAAAGCTGGCCTACGCGCGGTGCATCATGGTGGTTCAGATCACCGGGATCCCGCTGACGTTGTTTTTCGGATCCATCCAGAACGATTCATGCAGGAAGCGCGCAAAGATTTCGCGCGGCAACACCGTGGCGCGTTCCACCGCGGCGAGCTTGGGCCGCACGGTGTGCAGGCCGGGCAGGCCGACGCGGGCGTCGAACTCGTCGGCGGCGTAGGCGAGGTGGTCGAAATCGTGCGCGAACCATGGCTCGCCGAGGAACCGGTACACCGCGCGCATGGCCACCTCCGGGTCGCGCACCAGGCTTTCGTAGGTGAGCAGCAGCAGGTGGCCCGGGGCGTACTGGCCGTAGAACGCGTCCTTGGTGGCCTGGAAGCCGAAGCCCACCATGCCGCGCGGGTCGGTCAGTGCTTCCACCCGCGAATACACGGTGGTGTTGGTGTCGTAGCGGAACACCTTGCTCACGTTCACCGGCTGCTGGCGCACCAGGCGCTCCATGCTGTCCAGCACCCACGGCAACTGGCGCACGCAGGCGATGACCTTGGCCTGCGGAAACAGGGCGGCCAAGAGCGGCAGGCGGCTGCACCACAGGCGGCTGGTGTCGAACACCACGCCGTCCGCCGGTGCGTCGGCATAAAAGCTTTGCACCAGCCCGCGCAGCATCGCGGTGCGCTGCGCGTCGGTCACCGCATGCGCGAAATCGTTCTTGCCGCTGGCCTCGGCAAGCACCACGCCGAGGATGTCGGCCAGCGGACTGGTCATGCCGGCGCGAAAGCGCGGGTTCTGGTTGAGCACCGCCGCCAGCAAGGTACTGCCGGCACGCGGCATGCCGGAGATGAAATGGAATTGGCTGGGCATGCGGGACTCCTCAAGACGCTTGTGGGTCGGACCTCAGCCCGACGGATCTTCGCGAAAGGCGTGTCGGGATGAATTCCGACCTACGCCGGCGCAGCGGTGGACGCGCGGATGCGCAGCTCGTAACCGACGTCGACCATGGTGGCGTCGCCTTTGCCCAGGATGCAACGCAGCAGTTCCTCGGTGGCGCGCCGGCCCATGTCGCGCACGGGTTGGTGGATGGTGGTGAGGGGCGGCCAAACCTGGGTGGCGATGGCGGTGTCATCGAAACCGCAGATGGAGATGTCGCCGGGCACGGCCACGCCGGCTTCGGCCGCGGCCCAGATCGCGCCCACGGCCATGTCGTCGTCGGCCGCGAACACGGCGGTGGGACGCCGTTTGGCCGGCAACGCAAGCAGCTTGCGCATCGCCTCCACGCCGGACTCGAACGAGAACCGGCCGGGAACCATCCACGCCGGGTTTTCCTTGAGCCGCGCCGCGTGCAGGCCGTCGCGAAAGCCGGCCAGGCGCCACACGCCGGCGCCGTGCTCGGGGTCGCCGAGGATGTGCGCGATGCGCCGGTGCCCAAGCGCGACCAGATGCGCCACCATCGCCGCCGCCGCCTCGCGTTCGCGCAGCATCGCGCCGATGCAGTGCCCCGGGTGGTGTGGGGCGATCGAGGCGAACGGCAGTGCCATGGCGCGCAGGCGTGCGAGCAGCTGCGGGTGGTCGGTGATCGGCGGGGTGAGGATCAGGCCATCCGGCCGGTGGCGCGAGAGGATGTCCTCGACGCGCTCGACGAAATCCGCGGCGGTGGATACCAGGGGCTGCACCATCATGCTGTAGCGCTGCGCTTCGCACGCGGCAAGCACGCCGGCCTGCACCTCCATGATGTAGCTCGGCGAGAGGTTGTCGTAGAGCAGGCCGATCATGAACGAGCGGTTGGTGGCGAGGCTGCGCGCCGAGGTGAGCGGGCGGTAATGCAGCGTGGCGACCGCGGCCAGTACGCGCTCGCGCATGGCGTCGCGCACGTTGGGCTCGTTGTTCAGCACTCGCGATACGGTTTTGGTGGATACGCCCGCGGTGCGGGCGACGTCGTCGATGTTGGCACGGGTCATGGATGCCGGGTTGCCTTGGCTGCCTTGTTGGCGGTGGATGCGGTTACCGGAATCTCGCGAGTGGGGGCGTTCCACCCATCCACCACGACCACCGGCGCGTTGGCGGCGGTGGCCGCGTAACGCGCGGTCAACGTTACCGCTTCGCCGGGCCACAGCGTGACGTCATTGTCGCTCCACGTGAGCGGCAGCACGCGCGCGCCGCCGGCCTGCTTGATCGCCAGGTGCTGGAACAGCGCCGCGGATTTGGCCGTGGCCGGCAGGCTGAGCGTCACGCGGACGAGCGCGTCGTTACCCTCGCGCTGCACGTTCGCATGCACGCTGCTCGTGGCGGTGGGCAGCGTTTGCAGCGCGGTCAGATCGGCGTACTGGGTGAGGGGCGTCAGGTACCAGTTGGATTTCGCCCAGTCGAGCACGTCGGGCCGGGTCGACAGCCAGTAGACGTTGCGGCTGATCGGCGTGCCATCGGCGGCGGCGAGTTCCAGCTCGACGAAATACGTGGGCGACAGGTGTTGGAGCACGGGCAGCGCCAGCACTTGCCGCACGTGATTGCCGGCCAGGTCGAGACCTTGCAGGTGGCGGTCGAAGGGCACGCTGCCGTCGAGATTGCGCACGCGGATGCGCGCCGACAGGTGGTGCTGCGCGGCGAGCGTGTGGTTCACCAGCACGATGCCGCGGGTGTCATAGCTGTACTGGATATGCACCGGCTCATTGGCCTTTTTGGCGCCGAAATACGCGCCGGCCGGGTTCAGTGCGTAGTTGTACAGGTGCCAGTGCAGCGAGGGCCAGGCGTTGTTGAGCATCCAGTAGATCACGCCGGTGGCGGGCTTGGCGGCGTCCATGTGCGCGTTGAACGCCTCGAACTGCGCGCGCGTGTTGGCGTAGTTGTCGAGCTGCGCCTTGGCCACGTAGTCGGCGAGGTTTTTCGGTGCGCCGTAGCGCTGCGCCAGCGCGTGGTCGAACGCCGTGAGGCGGGAGAACGGCGACCATGACTCCGCAGCGTGATACTGCCGCGTCTGCGGATATTTCCACAGCGCTTCCTGTTCCTGTGGCGAGAGCATCGCCTGCACGTCCTCCAGCCGCGGGATGGTGGCGCCGGCGCCGACTTCGGAGTCGAACCCGAAGGCGCCGCCAAACTGGTCCGCGTACCAGTAGCTCGGCGGGATCCATGCGTACGGGCCGTCCATCTTCATGCCCGACGGCCCGGTCTCGGCGGTGCCTTCCTTGGCGGCAGCGGCGACGATCGGCAGGTTCCAGCCTTCGGCGTGGAGCGTGTCCACGTACATCTTCGCCACCGCCGGCGGCGGCGCATGGTCACTGCCGATCAGGAAGCCGATCACCGACGGATGGTTGCGCAGCAGCCGTGCTTCGCTGGCCATCGAGGCGGCGGCCACCTTGGTGTCGGCCGCATCCCACGGCGCGCCGCCGGTTTTGGCCGCGGATTCCCACTTGTCGCAGCACTCCCAGCCGGGGAGGATCAGCACGCCCTCGCGGTCGGCGAGGTCGTAGAAGTGCGTGTCTTCGAGCTTGCCTTCCAGCCGGATGGTATTGAGCCCGAGGTTGCGCACGTAGGCAAACTCCGCCGCCATGCGCGCCGGGTTGTCGCGCAGGAACATGTCCGGTGCCCAGCCGCCGCCGCGGATCAGGAGTGGCTTGCCGTTGACTACAAACTGCTGGTAGCCGTCGGCGGTCAGGTGCGCGCTGACGCTGCGGATGCCGAAACTCGCGTGTGCGGTATCCGAGGTGGCGCCAGCGACCGTGGCGGTGAGCGCCAGCTGGTACAACGGCTGGGCGCCCATCGCGTACGGCCACCACACACGCGGGTGGTCAAGCGCGAGACCGGGGTTGGTCTGCGGGGTGAACGTCACTGTTTGCGTTTGGCCGGGGGCGAGCGTCAACGCGCGCTCCAGGTGCACGCCGGCCACGGTGCCGGCGATCGTGGTGGAACGGGCCACCGTGTCGAGGTTGCGCGCTTCCACGCTCACCGTCAGGTCCGCGTGCGCGAGGTCGGGCAGCGAAAGGGTCGAGGACACATGCGCAAAGCGCAGTTCCACCGCGCCGGTGTGCACGATATCGACCCCGCGCCACGGGCCCATGTTGTTGTCCGGCGGAGTCGGGTTCCAGTCCACCCAGCCGATCGACAGGCTGTTGCGCGGGTCGGCCGGATGCACGCGCAGGGCGATGGCGTTGTTGCCGGCGTGCACGAGGTGGGTCACGTCGATCTCGTACACCGGGTAGGCCCCGGCCAGGTCGGCGTGGTTGGCCACTTGCTGGCCGTTTACCCACACGTCGGCGCTGGCGATCAGGCCGTTGGCACGCAGCAGAGTGTGCAGGCCGGCCTGGGCACCAAGCGTGAACGTGCTGCGGTACCACCACGGGATCACAAAGCCCTTGCCGTTGGCGTCGGGCGACTGCACCGCGCGCAGGTTGTCGCTGTGGAACAGGTCGGGATACAGGCCGTTCTCCAACAGCCCGGCCATGACCGTGGCACGCCCGCTCACCGGATACCACGCCGCGGGCTTGAACGCGGGGGAAGAGACGTCCGTGCCGGCGAACGGCGCCTTGGCGGTGGACTGGATCTGCCAGTGCGTCACGGCAGTGCGTGTACCGGCGCCGCCGACTGTGGTGGCCGCGTACGGGGTTTGCGCGCCCGCCGGCAGCGCGAGCGCGAACGCCGCCAGCCAGCCAAGCATGTGGAGCGGGGACAACTGCATGGTTTCACTCCTTCTGCAAATAGGCTTCGCGGATTTCCACTGGCGCGAAGGGCCACGAACGGTTGTGTCGCGCCCACAGCGCAAACACGACGAGGCCGGCGACGATCCACGCGCCGGAGAGGATCAGCGACAGCCGGGAGGCCGACGCGTAGACGTACACCCAGCCGGCCAGCGCGACCACGCACGGCAGCGGGTAGAGCCATTGCCGATAGGGCCGCTTCAGCCCCGGCTGGCGCTT
This sequence comes from Rhodanobacter sp. FW106-HT46G03, assembly GCF_058789895.1. Lineage (NCBI taxonomy): Bacteria > Pseudomonadati > Pseudomonadota > Gammaproteobacteria > Lysobacterales > Rhodanobacteraceae > Rhodanobacter > Rhodanobacter sp. FW106-HT46G03. The sequence goes on along the minus strand of NZ_JBYTCC010000001.1, from coordinate 3,419,579 downwards.
GCGCAGCACGACCAGTGCCGCGATCTGCGCCAGCGACTGCACCAGGATGGTGGCCGCCAGCAGCATGTTGATCACTTCGGCCAGATCGAAGAACGTGCCGATCGCGGTCACCACGCCCATCGTCAAGAGCGCCACGTGCGGAAACCCGTGCCGGGCGTGCAGCTTGCCGAACACCGACAAAAACACCTTTTCGTGCGCCGCCTGGTAGGGCACGCGCGAACCGCCCAGGAGGCCGGCAAACACCGAGGCGAACGCGGTGACGATGATCAGCACCGTCATCCCGGCGGCGGCGAGATGCCCCCAGCTGTGCTCCACCACCAGCGAGGCCACCGATTTCGATTGCGCGATCTCCTGCCACGGCGCCACGCCGAGTACGCTCACGTTGAGCGCGAGATAGACCACCATCATCGCGATCACTGAGATGATGATCGAGCCCGGCATCGTGCGGCCGGGGTTGCGCAGCTCGTCGCCCATGTAGGCGGTGGTGAAGTAACCGAGATAGTCGTAGATGCCGATGATGAGCCCGGCGCCGAGGCCGACGAAAAACTGGCTGCCGAACGCGCCGGGCGGGTAATCGAACGCATATGCCGGGTTGAAATCCGCAAACCCGGCGGCGGTCACGCCGATCACCGACACCAGCATGATGACCCACAGCGCGATAGTGATCGCGCGGATGGATTCGATCCGCCGGTACAGCATCCAGGTGACCAGCGCGGTGGCGGCGAGGCTGACGAGATGCACCTGCCACCACCCCAGATGTGGGAAGAAGAACCCGAGGTACTCGACCATGCCGATGATGCCGGTGGACATCAGCAGCGGAATGGTCAGCAGTACGGTCCAGATGAACAAAAACGGCATCAGCTTGCCGGTGCGGTACTGGAACGCCTCGCGCAAATACACGTAGGTGCCGCCCGAGCCCGGCATCGCCGCGCCCAGCTCGGCCCACACCAGGCCATCGGCCATGGCGAGGATCGCGCCGGCAATCCAGCCGATCACCGCCTGCGGCCCGCCCATCGTCGCCACCATGATCGGGATGGTGATGAACGGCCCGATGCCGCACATCTGGGTCATGTTGATGGCGGTGCCGGAGAACAGTCCGATCGAGCGGCGAAAACCGGTTGCGGCGGCGGGTTGGGTATCAGCCATGACGATCCTGGTGAGTGAATGCGGACGGCGGCGTGCCGCCGGTCAGCGCGGCGGCGGGCGCGAGCCCGCCGCCGCCACGGCGGTTACCACTGGCCGCGGATGCCCACCATGAACATGCGTTCGGAGAACGTCGAATGCGCCGGCTGGTCGGGCCACACCAGGTAGTAGTGCTGGTCCTCGTTGGTGAGGTTGGTGCCGTCCACGAACACCTGCGCGTACTTGTTGATCTTGTACGACACCGAGGCGTCCAGGTACTTCTGCGGCGCCTCGTACATCTCCAGTCCGGTGATGCCGCCGACCGAGTCGGACACCGCACGCCGCGAACGGTAGTTGTAGGCCACGCGCGCCTGCAGGCGATCGTCCTGGTACCAGAGGATGACGTTGCCCGAACGCGTGGAGTTGTCCTGGAACGGAATCTCGTGGCCGGCGAGGTCCTTCTCGCCCGAGTTGCTCGGCGCGTAGGTGCCGTTCACCTCGATGCCGGTCTTGGACAGGATGCCGGGCAGGAAAGTGAAGCCCTGGCGGTAATCAAACTCGGCGCCGTGGATGGAGTTGCCGCTGCCCTGCACCGGTTCGGTGATGGTGATGCAATGATTGCGCACCACGCCGTCCTCGTCGGGCAACGTGCAATTGATGACGCTGCCGTTCTTGATGAAGCTGTCCACGCTGATGCGGAACAACGCAAGGCTGACCATGCTGGTCGGGTTGATGTACCACTCCAGCGAGGCGCCGTAGTTGGTGGAGCGCCACGGGTTGAGGTTCGGGTTGCCGGTGGAGTTGCCTTGCGCCACGCGGAACAATGGGCCTTGCGGGGTTTCCACCAGCGAGTAGGCGAGTTGCAGCCCGCCGCCCCAGGTGCCGAGGTTCAGCGGCATCATGTTCTTGGAATACGCCAGGCGCAGCTTCAGGCTGTCGGTGAGGTCGAGCGCGAAGTTCGCGGCCGGCAGGTAGTCCTTGTAGCGCCGCTGGGTGAGCTCGGTGCCGGCATCCACCGGCTCGGTACCGTACGAACCGGGCGCGCCGGTCAGGTGCTGGGTGACGTCGAGGTGGGTGCGGATCACGCGCATGCCGACGTTGCCGCTGTACGGCATGTTGCCCAGGGTGCCGCTGAAATCAGCCTGCAGGTAGGCCGAGCTTTCCTTCATCCAGACCGCCCAGGTGCGGCCCGGCGTCGCCTGCCGCTGGCTCAGCGGATACAGCGAGTGCCAGTACGACTCGGGGTTGTCCAGCGCGTGCGGATCGACCGCCCAGAACGTGATGCCGGAGCCGAGCAGGTTGTTGTATTGCTTCCAGTTGCTGGACAGCGGCGGCGGGGTGGCGCCCAGTTGCAGTGCCGAGATCGGGCCGGCGCGGAAGTAGCCGATGTCGTTGCCGGCGGTGCAGGCGCCGCTGTCGAGCACCACGTCGGCGCCGACGTAGCGCACCAGGCAGCCGTTCGGGTCGCTGGCGCCCATGCCGCCGTACACCGGGGTGACCAGGGTAAAGCCGATGTTGTCGGCGCTGCGGATCGAGTTGCGTACGCCGAAATCGAGCTTGATGCCGTTCTCGAAATCGTAGTGGCCGTCGAAGCGCAAGGCGCTGAGGCCCACGCTGCGGTCATAGTCCCCACCGGATTCCAGCGTCTTCATGGTCCAGCCGTTGGGGTCCGCAAAGTGGTTGGCCAGCGTTTGCGGCATGCTTACCGTCAGATGACGGCTCCCGAGGTTGGCGATGATCGGGATGGTGTTCTGGGGAACGCCGTTGGCGTTGAATACGCGGTTGCCGCCCAGTTGCGAGGGGAAGACGAACGTGCCCGGCGGCACCGAGTTCGGATCGACGCCATCCATCAGTACATTGCCCCACAGTGCGCCGTCGGAGTCGGAGATGTTGAGGTCGGTTTCCACGTTCGACTGGTAGGCGGTGTCGCGGATGCCGCGCAGGCTGCCGGTGAAGTCGCCGCCGTTGTCGAAGTCCAGTTGCAGGTTGAAGTTCTTCGCGGTGGAGCCTTTGCGCGTCACTTGCGAGAACGATTCCACGTCGCCCGGCCATTTCTCGTAGCGCTGGGTGGTGAAGATCTGCATGCCATCCCAGCCTGGATCCGGGGTGCCGTAGGCGCCGAGCGCCGGTGCGCCGGTGTTGCGCGATTGCAGCGGCACGTAGGTGGCGCCCTGCCAGTTGGTGGAGTTGAACTGGATGCCGACGTTGCGGTCGAGCTGGTTCTGGCGCGCGTAGAAGAAATCGCTGGTCAGCGTGAAGCCGCTGCCCAGGTCTGCCTGGAACGACATGTTGCCGGATTTGCGTTTGCGTTGGGTGGTGATGTCGTACAGGGCGATGTTCTGGCTGCCCATGAACACACCGTTGGATTTGCCGTCGCCGTTCACGTCCACGCTGCCGTCGGCGTTCTGCACGATCTGCGAGGGGATCGGCGCGCCATTCCATGGTGTCAGGAAACCGTTGTAGCTGTCGGCGCTGGCGGCGTTTTCGCCGTTGAACACCACGCCGTACTGGTCGAGGCCTTCATTGGCGTTCATGCGCGTGGTGTTGGAGACATCCGCCGAAATCAAGAGGCCCCAACGCCCGTTCGCGTTGTACGAGATCAGGCCGTTTGCCTCCGGCCCCCATTTGCGCGTGCTGCGCCCGTACTCGCCGTCGGCCGAGTAGCTGTAGGTAAAGCCGCTGGGCAAATCCCACGGCCGGAAAGTGTGCAGGTTGAGCGAGCCGCTGATGCCGGCATCGGTGGTGCTGGCGGAGGGCGATTTGATGACATCCACGCCGTGGAACAGCGTTGACGGCAGCATGGTGAAGTCGGGCTGCTGCGAGTCGATCTGGTCGGCGGTGATGAACGCTTCGCCGTTCAGCATGGTGCCCACTTCGGGCAGGCCACGGACATCGACCGAGGTGCCGACGCCGGCATCGCGGTTGATCTGCACGCCGGTGATGCGCTGCAGGGCGTCGGTGATGGTTACGTCCGGCAGCTGGCCGATGCTTTCGGCGGTGATGCTGTCCTGGATGTTCGGTGCCTCGCGTTTCAGGTCGATGGCGCGCATCTGCGAAGCGCGCACGCCCACCACGTTCACGACGGACAAGTTCACCGCGTTTTTCGCATTCGCCGGCTGGTTTTTCTTGGTCGCCGGCGGCGTGGTGGCAGTGGTTGGCGCGGTGGAGTCCTGGGCGCTGGCAACCGGGGTGTCGGTGGTATCGGTGGGAGTCGTCGCCGCGGTGGCGGCCGCAGCAACGGCAAACAGCGCGATGGAAATGGCAAACGCAAGTGGGCGTTTGCGTTGATCGGTGGACATGGGCCTTACCTCTCGATGAGTGTCGGCTGAGTCGGGCTGGACTGGCCGGGTTTGGGTGCGTGCAAAGGGGGCGGTAAACGCGACGGGGGCGGCCACGGCTTGCGTGCCGCAGTGGTCGGGCCCGGGCGGTGGCTACGCGGCGCGTTCACGCTGGCGCTCCGGTAGCCGGGGTCATGGGTTGGGCGCCGGGTCGCAGCGCGCATTGGCGCAGGTACCAGCGCGCTGCGCCGAGTACGCCGAGGTGGCCGTGCGAAACCACCCGCACCGGCATCCGCTCAAGCAGGGGGCGCACGCTGCGTGCGTGCAGGAAACGCTCGGCAAACGCGCTGGGCTGGAGCAGATCGAACATCAAGTGCAAAAAGCCGCCGGCGAGGTAGATGCCGCCGAAGGCCATGAAGGTCATCGCGAGGTTGCCGCTGAAGCTGCCCAGCGCCGCGCAAAACACGTCCACGGCTTGTACTGCATGGACGTCGGTGCGGCGGGTCGCGGCCGCCGTTACCGCCTCTGGCGTGGTCAGTTGCGGCGAGCGCCCGTCGCTGGCGCACAGCGCGCGGTAGGTGGCGAGCAAGCCAGGGCCGGACAGCACCCGTTCCCACGGAAGGTAACCGCCGTCGGGCGCCAGTTGCGCCAGCACCGCGCGCTCGCGCAACGACTGCGGCGCGAAATCCATCTGCCCGGCCTCGGTGGTGAGCACGCGGTAGCCATCGGCAACCGGGAGGCAGGCCGCGGCGCCCAACCCGGTGCCCGGGCCGATCACCAGCACCGGGCCGGTAGTTTGCGTATCCGGCCCGCACAGCAGGCGCGCGGCGTCGATCCGGCGTCCGCCGATCGCGTGCCCCAGCGCCTCGAAATCGTTCAGTACCGCAAGCTCGTCCAACGCCAGCGCCTGGCGCACCGCGCTCAGGCGGATCGGCCACGCGGCGTTGTCGTTCAACACTTCGTCACCCACCACCTGGCCAGCGCAAGCCAGCACACAGTGCTTCACCGGCGTGGTCGCAGCGGTTTGCACGAAGCGCTGCAAGAGTTCACCCAGCCCGCGGAAATCCGCGCAAGCCAGCACCTCGTAGGCCAGTGTTTCCACTCCCAGCGCCGTGCCGGGCGCCGCCCGCAGCAACGCCACGCGGGCATGCGTGCCGCCGATGTCGGTGGCCAGAAACGGCGTCGCCGCCGCCGTCGGTCGAGACGCAGGATGGTTGCCTGCCGCGCTCATTGCTTCCCCTTGGTTTCCCGTCATATTCAGCTTGCGAGTCGTTGACACCGCTGTCAATTTGCGGAGCAACAAACGGCAGCGAGGTGCGGGAAGTCAGGCGAAACCGGCTTTTTTACGGCTTTTTGTGCCGCCAGCATGTGGACGCGGTCGATGTTTTGTGCGGCAGTGCACCAACGCAAGCATCGCGCGTGCCGATCGTGTGCCCGCAAGCCCGGACGGTGGTGGTCGAGCGGCCGCGGTAGCACCGTTTTGTGGCGGTTTGCGCGGCGGCTTCCCAGTCTGCCGTGCCGCCGTGGGCCGAAACCGGCGTGCAGGATGGCCGCAGCGCCACGGCCGCAGCCGGTGTCTCCAGCACCCGCGCTACAGCACCGCCACGCGGTCGCGACCCTCGCCCTTGGCGTGATACAGCGCGCGGTCGGCGCGCGAATACAAGGCGTCAAAACTGGCGTCGGTCTCCAACATGCTGGTCACGCCAAGGCTGACGCTGACCAGCGCCGGCCCGCCCGGTGCATCGCCGTGGGCATGCAGGCGCCGCAGGCGTTCGGCCAGCTCCCGGGCGGCATCCAGTCCGGTCGCCGGCAGCAGAATGCCGAACTCTTCCCCGCCGGTGCGCGCAAAGATATCGCCCGAGCGCAACTCTGCCAGGCAGCGGCGCGCAAAGGCTTGCAACACGCGATCGCCGGCCGGGTGGCCCCAGGTGTCGTTGATATCCTTGAAATGGTCGAGATCGAGCGCGATCACGCTGAGCGACTGGCGCTCGCGCCGGCTATGCGCAAACACCTGTTCTGCCTGCTCGAAAAACCAGCGGCGGTTGGCCAGCTCGGTGAGGCCGTCGCTGCGCGCCTGCTGCTGCAGTGCCTCCTTCAGCGTATGCAGCTCGGTGATGTCGGTGCTCAGGCCGATCACCGCCGGTGCACCGTCCGGGCCAATGCCGCGCACCGCGACGCTCCAGTAATGGCGCAGTTGGCCGGAGGCGTCCGGCAAGGCCTCTTCGCTGGTCGAACGCTCGCCGGTGGCGAGGATGTGCTGGTCCTTGGCCCAGAACGCGTCGGCCGCCGCGCGCGGCAACACCTCGGTGTCGAGGCGGCCGACCACCGCCGCCAGCGGCAGGCCAAGCGCGTCGGCCAGGTGCTGGTTGGCGTACACGAACCGGCGCTGGCCATCCTTCATGTAGACCAGCGCATCGACGTTTTCCAGCACCGTGTCGAGCAGCGTTTTTTGCTGGCGCACCGCGTCTTCGAGCCGTTTGTTTGCCGTGATGTCGTGCGAGATGCCGAGCATGCCGATGATGGCGCCGGCGCGGTCGCGCAGCGGCTTCTTGGTCGACCAGTATGTGCGCAGTTCGCCGGTGGCGTGGATGAAGTTGGACTCTTCGCAGCAGATCGTCTCGCCGTTGTCCAGCACCCGGCGATCGGTGGCGCGTATTTCCGTGGTCTCGCCAATGTCCACAAAATCGGTAAACGCCTTGCCCACCACGTCTTCCAGCTGCAACCCCGGGCCGAGCAGGTCGAGCACCAGCCGGTTGGCGTAGGTGTAGCGGCCGCGCCGATCCGTGGTGTAGACAAAAGCGCCCACTTCATCCAGCAGCAGGCGATAGGGCGCTTCCCCTGGTACCGGGGGCGGTGCAGGTGGTGGCTTGGCTGGCATGAACGCGGCTCCCCCTGGTCTTGCAACGCCGCCGATACAGTGGGCAAAGTTTCGCACACGCCGGCGGTACCGGCTGACCGGGGTCAGCGACAATCGCCGTCAAACCGGTTACTTCTTGACCCATTGCGGCCTGCCGCCACGGGGTGCACCCCATGCCCATGAATGACCCGAAGCCCGCCATCGACGGCACCGTCGCCGACACGGTCGCACCCGCACCCGTGCGCGGCCGTGGCGCACGGCCGCTGCGCCTGCCGGTGTGGAAATGCCCACGCTGTGGCGCCCGCAAACGCCTGCGCGGCACCCGGCGCGGCGAGCAGGAGACGGTATGAACCCCGATGCCAACGTGGAGCGCTTCGACGCGCTCGCCAACGAGTGGGACAACGATCCGCAGCGGGTTTTCATGGCGCAGAAAGTCGCCCGCGCGATGCGCAACGCGCTCGCCCCGGCCGGCACTGAAACCGCGCTCGAGTTCGGTGCCGGCACCGGGCTGGTCACGCTCATCATGGCGCGCCACCTGGCGCGCGTAACGGCGCTGGATGCCTCTGCCGGCATGCTCAACGTGCTGCGCGCCAAGTGCGCCGCCAAGCACCTGGAAAACGTCGACGTCATCACCGGCAACGTGCCGCAGGCCATGCCTGCCAACCGGTACGACCTCATCTACGCGTCAATGGTGCTGCGCCACGTGGCCGACGTGCCGGCGCTGCTCGGCGTGCTGTTCGACCACCTGGCGCCGAACGGCCGCGTCGCGCTGGCTGATCTCGACACCGAAGACGGCAGCTTCCACGGCGCAGCCAAGGGTGTTGCCCACCACGGCTTCGACCGCGCCACCTTCGCCACCTGGTTGCGCGACGCCGGCTTTGCCGAGCCGCAGTTCACCACTGCACACACGGTGCAGCGCGCGGCCGACGACGGCAGCATGCACGAATACCCGATTTTCCTCGCGGTGGCGCGGCGCTCCTAATCCGACGGGCGCGACTTCGGCCCGCCGTACAGCGGAAACGGCGTCACCACGCTGCCGCCTTCGGTACCCGGCTTCACCTTCGCCGTGCCGGCCTGCTCGACGTCGTCGATGCGGATCACTGCGTGCATCGGTACGTAGGAGCGCTTCACGCCCTCGAACTCCGCCTGCAACGCCTTCTGCACCGGGTCGATCAGGATCGAGGAGCCGGTATCGAACACGAAATCCTCCAGCGCCACGAAGCCGTACAGATCCGGCTGGCTCACGTGTTTCACGTAAACCTCGTACACCTTGCCCTGATTGATGAAGCTCACTCGATACATGTTGAAAACGCCGGTTTGCCGCTGGCCCTCAGGATCACGTAAATCACCGCGCAGCGCCAGCCGCGCACTACGATGGTGCCCCGTGATCGCTCCTTCCGAAACACTCGACCCGCGCGCGCTGTGCAAGTTGCCGCGCGATTTCTACGCCCGCAAGACCAAGGTGGTGGCACGCGCGCTCCTGGGCAAGTACCTGGTGCACGTGGTGGGCGGCGTCGCCCGCATCGGCCGCATCGTCGAAACCGAGGCCTACCTCGGCCCCGGCGACCTGGCCGCCCACACCGCCCGCGGCGAAACCCCGCGCACCCGCGCCATGTTCGGCCCGCCCGGCCATGCCTACGTGTACTTTGTCTACGGCATGCACCACTGCATGAACGTGGTCACCGAACCCCAGGGCGTCGGCACCGCGGTGCTGCTGCGCGCGCTCGAACCGGTCGCCAACCTCGCCGGCCCCACCAATGGCCCCGCCCGCCTGTGCAAGGCGATGGCCATCGACCTCGCCGATTACGGCCGCGACCTGTGCGCCAACACCCTCTACCTCGCCGAGCCCCCGCACCGCCACCGCATCGCCATTGTCACCCGCGCGCGCGTGGGCGTGGACTACGCCGGCGAATGGGCCAACAAACCCCTGCGCTTCTACCTCCGCGACAACCGGTTCGTGTCGAAGAAGTGAGGGTGGCCCTACGCCGCGATGCGGCGTGGATGACGGGTGATCTGGTGCTGGACTGCTGGCGCTTGGCATCACGCGATTCGAGCATTTGATGCTCTCCTCAGCAGGGCGGCGGGCATGCGCGGAATGATGCGGTGGCTGGTGCTGGGCATGCTGGCATGGAGCGGCTTGGCGCCAGTCGTCGCCGGCAATGCGCGGCCGCCGGTGGAATTGGTGGATGTGTATCGCAGTGGGCTGGATTTGCCGGCTTACTGGGTCAGCGAGAAGTACGACGGCGTGCGCGGTTACTGGGACGGTGAACGCCTGCGTACGCGCGAGGGCACGGTGGTGCGCGTGCCGGCTTGGTTCACGCGCGGCTGGCCGCGGACGCCGCTGGATGGCGAGCTGTGGGCGGGTTATGGGCGGTTCGAGCGGGCGTCGGCCATCGTGCGCGGCGCGGCGGCGGACGATCCCGCATGGCGCGAGATCAGTTATCGGGTGTTCGATCTGCCGGCGCATGGCGGCCGTTTCGATGCGCGGGTGCCGGCGATCCGCGCGGTGGTGGCCGCGATCGGGGCGCCGTGGGTGCTTGCCGTGCGCCAGTTCCGCGTGGCCGATGCGGCGCAGCTCGACGCCGAGCTTGGGCGCGTGGTGGCGCGCGGTGGCGAAGGGCTGGTACTGCATCGTGGCGATGCAGCGTACCGGGCGGGTCGCAACGCGGGCCTGTTCAAGCTGAAACCGTATGCGGACGCGGAAGCGCGCGTGGTGGCGATCCGGCCGGGCAAGGGGCGGCTGGCGGGGCGTATGGGCGCGTTGGAAGTGCGCACGCCGGACGGGCGCCGGTTCGCCATTGGCTCTGGCTTTTCCGATGCCGACCGCGCGGTGCCGCCGCCCGTTGGCGCGTGGGTGACCTACCGTTTCAATGGCCACACCAGGAACGGCTTGCCGCGTTTTGCGCGGTTCCTCCATCGTCGGCCGGGTGGACCGCCGCCGGAGGCGGGCGGCAAATGAGCAGGGGTTACCCCCGTGGCGCCATCGCGCAGCGCCAGCCTTCCGGCATTTTGGCCTTCGCCATGGCCGCGACCAGCGGGGTACCTGGGTGCGCGGGTTCGTAGCGGTCCGCGGCGGTGTAGACGATCTGCTCTTCCTTGGGATTGTGCATGCCGAGGAGCTGCAGCAGCGTGGCGCAATCCGCGCGCAGGCTTTCCGCGGTGGCGCCGTTCGCGCATGCCGCTTCGAGGCGCGCGATCAGCGGCCACATCTGTCCGTGCTCGCGTTTCATCACGAATACCGGCAGGGTGAGGCCGTCGGCTTCGAGCGGCGGGAACAGCGCGGTTTCCTCCAGGTGCAGGTGCTGGCGCAGCAGCTTGAGCGAAGCCGCCAGCGCAGCGGTGTCATCGTTGCCGCCGACGATGCCGGCAACGCCCTGGTCGATGTGCTGGTGCTGCACGGCCAGCAGTTTGCTGGGAGTGGTGGCGTCCATGGAGTGTTTCCTCGCGTGACGATGCCGGCCATTGTGCGCCCGCATTGTCGTGGCGGGTCAGCGCCAGGTGCCCTTGGCGAAGTGCTCGGCCAACTCGCGGTGGTCGGCCGGCGTGGGCGGCGGGCTGGCGGTGATGACGAGGATGGTGCGCGTGTCCGCATGCACGCCGCGCGCCTCGCCGGCCTTGGCGTGCAGCACGGCACCGGGGCCGGCGTGCGCAAGTTCCTCATCGCCGGCCACCAGGGTGGCCTCGCCTTCGATCACCACCATGGTGAGGTCGCTGCCGGGGTGGTGCACCGGAATCGCCTGTCCGGCTTCGAGCCCGACGACTTTCATGTCGCTGTGCTCGGTGCGCGCAAGCGTGACCGGGGTGAAGTGGTCGGGACTGAACTGCGCGAGCGCGCGGATGGATTCGATCAGCATGATGGTCTGGCCGGATGGAGGCCTCGAGCATCGTGCGCGCCCGCACGATGCTCCATGACCGGCATCAAGGCGTTATTCGAGCTGGCCGCGATACGCCGTGCGCGCCGCGAGGAACACGTCGAAGGGAAACTTGATCGGCACGCCTTCGAGCGCGGCGCCGAGCATTTCCAGGTGGCCCTCGAAACCGGCGCAGGCCTTGCCGGGGTCCTCGTTGGCCGGGGTGTGCACGGTGAGCGTGAGCCTGACGCCGGCCGGGTCGTCGTCGAGCTGCCAGCGCAGCGGGCGCTCCGGGTCCTTGCCGTGGCTCCACGAGTAGGTCAGCACGCGCTCGGGGTCGAGTTCGGTCACCTGGCTGGCAATCACCACGCCGCTGTCGTGGAAGTCGATGTTTACCGCGCCGCCGACGCGCAGTTCGATCGTGCCGGCGGCAAGCCATTGCGCCATCGATGCCGGCACGGTGAGGAATTTCCACACTTCGGCGCGGGTGTGGCCTTCATACACGCGGGAGAGCTTGCCTTCGAACGCCCCGCCAGTGAGCCGCCGGATGGTGCCCACCTTGATCGTCTCGTCGCCCATCGCGTCCCTCCACGTTCCGGTTGAAGGCCCCAGCATAGCCGCCGTGCGCGCGACGTTCGATTGCGCTGCATCAAGCCGTGTTCACCACGCACCCCGGTGATCGGGAATGCGCGCCACCAGGGGCAGGCCGGCCACCAGCGCGGCGGCGACGGCAACGAACACCCAGGCTTGCGCGGTGCCCGGGTCGGCGCGCCCGGTGAGCCACGCGGTGGCGAGCGAAATGGTGGTGATGGTGCCCATCTGCAGCGCCATCGTGCGCAGCGCCGCCAGGGTGGAGGCGTGTTCCGGTTCCAGCTGCAGCCCGGCGTTGCGGCTGGCCGGGTTGAGTCCACCGCCGCCGGCACCAACGAGAAACGCGGTAGCCGCGAGCCAGGTGTAGGGTGCGATGCCGGCCGGTGGCGGCAGTGCGAACAGCACGATGCCGATCGCCACCGCGACGCCGCAGACGTAGATCGGCAGGCGGTAACCGGTGCGCCGGATCAGCAGCGCGGCAATGATGGAGAATGCGAACGTCGCCACGCCCTGCGCCACCAGCAGCGTGCCCGAGCGCAGTGCATCGATGCCGTAGCGCGCGGTGGCGTACAGCGGCACCAGCACGATGGCGCCGGAGCGCACGCCGCCATACAGCGCGTTGATCGCGTTGACCGCGCCGAAGCCGCGGCCGTAGATCATGTGCGGCGCAATGAACGGGTCGGCCGTGCGGCGGATGTGGCGCAGGAAACCCCACAGCGCCAGCACCGCGATCGCGCCCGGCACGAAGAACGCCGCGAGCTGCAGCTGCGCGTGGCGTTCGCCCAGATAGCTCACCGCCAGCATGCCGCCCACCAACCCGACGCCGAGCAGCGCCATGCCGATGACGTCGCGCCGGGTGCGCGCGCGCAGGATCTCCGGGCGATCCTTGGGAATGAACCGCAGCGACAGCGCGATCACCGCGATGCCGATCGGCACGTTGACGAAGAAAATGCCGCGCCAGCTCCAGTAGGTGACGAAAAAGCCGCCGAAGATCGGCCCGATCACCGCACCGATCGGAAAGATGCTGCCGAACAGGCTCACCGCGCGGTCGCGCTCCTTGCCGAAGTAATCCACCACGATGCCGGTGGCCGACGGCGTGAACCCGGCGCCGCCGGCGGCCTGCACGGCGCGCAGCGCAATCAGCTGGTAAATGTTGCCGGCCAGCCCGCACAACAGCGAGGCCACGGTGAACGCGGTCACCGAGGCGAGAAACACCCGCCGCCGTCCGTACTGCTCGCTCAGCTTGCCGGTCACCGGCAGCATCAGCAAAAAGCCGAACGAATATGCGGTGATCGTCCAGCCGGCCCAGTTGATCGACGCGTGCAGGTCGTGCTGCAGCGTGTGCAGCGCGGTGGCGACGATGGTGGCGTCGATCGCCATCATCATCAGCGCAAAGGAAATGGTGGCGAACACCCACGGGCGGTGTGCCAGCGCGGTGGGCATGCGCTCGGCCGAGATTTCCGGTGCCGGGATGCTGCTGTCGGATTCGAGGTTGCGCACGCCTTGGCCCGGTTGCTGCGCGGCGCACCTTGCGTCACCGCTCGCCGGGCATTATGGGGCGCGGTGCCTGTACCGCTCACACCACGGGAAATGCCACGCCGCCCCAGTCCTCGTCGTCCGTGCCCGCCAGCATCAGCTCGATCACCAGCGGCACCAGCGTGCCGAGAATGGCGGTGCCGTCCCGGAGCTGCGCGCGGTTGGTGGTGCCGCCCCAGGTCGCGCCGCCGTGGATCAGCTGGTTGCGCAGCACGTACAGGCGGTCGAGCACGATGGAGAGCAGCGTGGCGGTGTCGTTCGCCATCGCCGCATCCAGCGCCAGCCGTTTCGCCTTGGCGAAAGAGGCCTCCCAGGCGCCACTGCCGTCGTGCTCGCGCAACGCGCGCCAGAACGGCTCGAACACGAACTTGTTGTCGATCAGGGTGCGGATCGGCCCGGTGAACTGGTCGAACAGCGCCGCGTGCAGCCGGTGCTCGCCATCCAGCCGCAGCAAGCGCGCAATGAAACCGCGCGTCTGCTCGCGCTCGCGCTGCTCGAAGCCGAACTCGCTGGCGTAGGCGGCATTGAACGCAATCCACAGGAAGATGAAGCGTGCGTCGTGATCGGTCGTTTCCCGCTCCGCGCGCGCCAGCCAGCTCAGCGCGCGGTGGATGCGCAGGCGCAGCGCCTCGGGTTGCGCGTCGCGGATGACGCGATGGCGCGCCTTGAGGCGGGCGGCGGGGCTGACGCTGGTGGAAGGCTTTTTCGGCATGGCGGGAATCGTGCGCGAGGTGCCTCGATCCTACGAACCGCAGTCGGGTGCGTCTATGCTGGCGGCTCCGGGCTGGAGGCGATGGCGATGGCGGAGCGGCCGCTGGCAAAACAGGTAGCGGTCATTGCGCACCGTGGCGCCAGCGCGTGGTTGCCGGAGCACACGCTGGCCGCGTATGCGCGGGCCATCGACGACGGCGCGGATTTCATCGAACCCGACCTGGTGATGACGAAGGACGGCGTGCTGGTGGCGCGCCACGAGAACGAGATTTCCGGCACTACTGATGTCGCCGCGCATGCGGAATTTGCCGCGCGGTGCACGACGAAGCAGATCGACGGCGCCGCCGTTACCGGCTGGTTCACCGAGGATTTCACCCTTGCCGAGCTCAAGACCCTGCGCGCCCGCGAACGCCTGCCGGCGCTGCGCGGCACCGCGCACGATGGCCTGTACGCGGTGCCGACGTGGGACGAGATCGCCGCGCTGGCGCAGGCCGCAGGCGCGGCGCGCGGACGGGCGGTGGGGCTGATCCCCGAGATCAAGCATGGCACGTATTTCCGCGGCATCGGCTTGGCGATGGAGGAGGTGTTGCTCAACGCGCTGCCCGCTGCTGGCCCGGTCGAAATCCAGTCCTTTGAAACCGCCAACCTGCGTCATCTCGACACCGAGCGCCGTCGTCGCGGGTTGCGGAACGTGCGGCTGCTGCAGCTTCTCGACGCGCCACCGGCGCAGCCGTATGACATTGCCGCCGCCGGTGGCGCGCTCGACTACGCGGCCATGACCACGCCGCAAGGGTTGCGCGAAATCGCCCGCTACGCCGATGCGATCGGCCCCTCGACGCGCGCGGTGCTGCCGCTCACCGCGGAGGGCAAGCTCGGCGCGCCGACGCATCTGGTGCGTGATGCGCACGCTGCCGGGCTGCAAGTGCATGTGTGGACGTTCCGCCCCGAGAACGCGTTTCTGCCGCCGGCACTGCGCGATGGTGCGGACGCGCAGCGCAACGAAGCGGGCAGCATTGAAGAAATCCGCGCGCATCTCGCCGCCGGCATCGACGCGTTTTTTACCGATGACCCCGCGCTGGGCCGGCGTGCGGTGGATGGCGGCTGACTACTTTTTCTCGATTACCTCGAACGCGCGATGCGCCACGATCTTGCCGTTGAGCAAGATGTCCACGCGGTAGTAGCCGGCAGGCCAGCGGTTCGGGTTGTACAGCTTGAACGCGGTCGTGGCCGGGCCGTCGGTGGTGATCTTCTGGCTGGTTTCGTTGACCGCAAGATCCTGGCCTTCGAGGTAATGCCAGCTGGCCGCGAGCGTGGCGCCGCGGGTGCTGCCGGTGGTGGCGACGCTGGCGTAGACGGTGTGGATGGTGGCGGGAATCTGCGTGGTCGGCAGCGTGACCGCGTAGGCGTCGTCGAGCATGGTGCCGAGCGTGACGGCGGTGACGCGGAAAGCCGGTACCGCGGGTGTTGCCACCGGCGGTGGCACCGGTTTCGGCGTGGACTTGGCGGGTGCCGGCGCAGGCTTGGGCGGCGGCGCCTCGTGCTTGCCGCAGGCGGCGAGCGCCAGGGCGAGGCATGCCGGAAGCAGCCAGCGCGTGCTCATTGCCGCGCGCCGCGCACGTTGCCAGGCGTGGTTGCCTCGCTGCTGCGGAACGGGTTGATGTCCAGCCCGCCGCGCCGGGTGTAGCGCGCGTACACGCTGAGCATCGCCGGCGCGCAGCGCGCCATGAGGTCGGTGTAGATGCGCTCCACGCATTGCTCGTGAAACGCGCTGTGGGTGCGGAACGAGACGAGGTAGCGCAAGAGCCCGGCGCGGTCGAGCGGCGCGCCGCGATAGCGGATCTGCACGCTGCCCCAGTCGGGCTGGCCAGTCACCGGGCAGTTGGAGCGCAGGAGGTCCGAGGTGAGGGTTTCCTCCACCACGGCGGCCTCGGTGTCCGTGCGCAGGTAGTCGGGCTGCGGCGGGCCGTAGTCGTCGATCGCCACCGCGAGGCCGTCGATGGAGTCGCCGGCAAGGTCGGCAAACGTCTGCGCCACGGTGCGCGCGTCGTGCAACGTCACGTCCACCACGTCGCCGGCGGCGGTGGTCAGATCCTGCTGCAGCAGCGCGTGCAGTGCCTTGCGGTTGGCCAGTGGTTCCTGTGCAAAGCCGTTCAAATACAGCTTGAACGACTTGGATTCGATCAGGTTGGGCGTAGTCGCCGGAAACCGGAACTCCGCCACCGCCACCTGCGGCTTGCCGTGCAGGTCGAGCCACGAAAGTTCATACGCGTTCCAGACGTCCACGCCGTGAAACGGCAGCTTGCCGCGGATGCCCAGCTCGGCGCGCTTTGGCGCGCGCGGGATCGGAAACAGCAGCTTGGCGTCGTAATGGTCGGCGTAGACCGTGGCCTTGCCGAGTTGCGATTGGTCGGGAGTGTGCATGTGTGCATTTTAGACGGTGCGGGGTGGCGTTCATGCCGGCCGACTTCTGCGCAGGACATGTCGGGCTGAAGTCCGACCCACGGACGGCGGTGACTTTTGGCCTATCCGTCGGCCGCGTGCACTTTCCATAATGGGCGGGCCCTCACGTTGCGAAGTAAATCATGAAGCTGTTTTGCCCGATCCGTGTGGTCGCCGCGCTGCTGACCCTGTGTGCCCTGGTCGCGCTGCCGGCTGCTGCGCAGGACGCCAAGTTCGACGCGCAGGCGCTGTTTGCGCCGCTGAGTTTGCCGCACCCGGCCAACGCGTTCCGCGACGGCGCCGGCAAGCCCGGCCCGGCGTTCTGGCAGAACCGCGCCGACTACGCCATCCACGCCACGATCGATCCGGCCACGCACGGCCTCACCGGCGCGGAAACCATCACCTACACCAACCACAGCCCGGATGCGCTCAATGAGCTGTGGGTGCAGCTCGACCAGAACATCTACAAGAGCGATTCGCGCGGCGCGCTCGCCTCGCCGCGGCCGAAAAAAACCGGGCGATCCACTGATGGCTACCAGCTCGACGCGGTGGAAATCGACGGCAAGCCGGTGCATTACCTCGTCAGCGACGCCCGCATGCGGGTCGATCTGCCGACCCCGCTCGCCGCGCATGGCGGCAAGCTCAAGCTCGCCATCCGCTACCACTACACCGTGCCCGGCACCTGGGGCGGGCGCACCGCGGTGACGCCGACGAAGAACGGCGACATCTACGAGATCGCGCAGTGGTACCCGCGCATGGCGGTGTACGACGACGTGCGCGGCTGGGACACGCTGCCGTACCTTGGCCAGGAGTTCTATCTCGAATACGGCACCATCGACTACGCGGTCACCGTGCCGTGGAATTACCTCGTCGCCGGTTCGGGCGAGCTGACGAACCCGAATGAAGTGCTGACGAAAACCGAGCGCGAGCGCCTCGCGCAGGCCGCGCAGAGCGACGCCACGGTCTACATCCGCAGGCCCGACGAGGTGAACGATCCGGCCACGCGGCCGACGCACAGCGGCACGCTCACCTGGCGCTCCCATATGGAGCACACCCGCGACGTCGCGTTTGCCGCCTCGCCCGCGTTCGTGTGGGACGCGGCGCGCATCAACCTGCCGGGCGGCAAGCATTCGCTCGCGATGAGCGTGTACCCGGTCGAAGGCGCGGGCACCGGCAAGTGGGATGACTCCACCAAGTTTCTCAAGGGCGCAGTCGAGTACTTCTCGCAGCAGTGGTACCCGTACCCGTGGCCGGTGGCGGTGAATCTCGGCGGCCACGGCGCCGGCATGGAATACCCCGGCATCGTGTTCGACGGCTACCAGGACGCCGGCAAGTTCCTGTTCTGGATCACCGCGCACGAAATCGGCCACACCTGGTTCCCGATGATCGTCGGCTCCAACGAGCGCCGCCACGCGTTCATGGACGAGGGCTTCAACACCTTCATCGACGTGTACTTCTCCGATGCGTTCGAAGGCGGCAAATACGGCCCCAAGCGCGATGGCGAATACGCGCCCAAGGGCGGCAACCCGGTGGACGAGATCCTGCCGATCCTGGCCGACCCGAACGCGCCCACGCTGATGGCGCACGCCGACTCGATCAGCGAGAAATACCGCCACCCGGTGACCTATTTCAAGGGCGCGCTGGGCCTCGTGCTGCTGCGCGAACAGATCCTCGGCCCGGACCGTTTCGACCCCGCGTTCCGCGCCTACATCCGCACCTGGGCGTACCACCATCCGACGCCGAGCGATTTCTTCCGCTTCATGGACAGCGCCGCCGGTGAGGACCTCTTGTGGTGGTGGCGCGGCTGGTACCTCCACAACTGGCAGCTCGACCTGGGCATCACCGGCGCCAGCTACGTGGACGACGACCCCGCCAAGGGCGTCACGGTGAACCTCGTCAGCCAGCAGAAACTGGTGATGCCGGCCACGCTGCGCATCGCCTTCGCCGACGGCAGCCAGCGCGACGTGCACGTGCCGGTCGAAACCTGGCGCTTCGGCGCCACGCCCAAGCTCACGCTGGACACCACCAAGCCGGTCAAGACCCTGACCCTGGACCCCGACCACAAGCTGCCGGACGCCGACCGCGCGAACAATGGGTTGGTGATGCCGTGATTGGGGTTACGGGATTCGAGATGGGGGATTCGGGACTCGTAAAGGTCGCATCGCGCGAGCGCCGCGGCCTTTACAGGTTGGCTGGAGCCTTGTCGTTCGCCGCGATCCGCTCTGCCGAATCTCGAATCCCCTATCCCGAATCCCGGCTTCTCGTACACTTCCAGGCATGCTGACGATCAGCCACAGCGTGTCCATTCCCGAATCCGAGCTGGTCGAGCATTTCCTGCGTGCCGACGGCCCGGGCGGCCAGCACGTCAACCGCACGGAGAGCGCGGTGGAGTTGCGTTTCGACGTGGCCGCTTCGCCGTCGTTGCCCGAGCCGCTGCGTGCGCGGGTGCTCGCGCGGCGTGACCGGCGCCTGACCGACGCCGGGGTCCTGGTGATCCAGGCGCGCCGGTTTCGCGATCAGGCACGCAATCGCGAGGACGCCCGCGAGCGTCTGATGGCCCTGTTGCGCGCGGCCCAGGTGGTGCCGGAAACGCGCGTCGCCACCAAGCCCACGCGCGCCTCGAAGGAGCGCCGTCTCGCCGGCAAGCAGCAACGGGGCCGGCTCAAGCAAAACCGCTCGCGGCGGGTGGATCTCGATTGATGCGACCGATCCCGGCACCCGAAGAATTGCCGGCGCAGATGCCGCACCTCGCCGACAACTGGCGGCGTGTGGTCTGTCGCGGCGTGTTGCGCCTTGCCGGCTGGCGCCTGGTCGGCGAGTTCCCCGACGTGCCCCGGCTGGTGATGATCGCCGCGCCGCATTCCTCGTGGTGGGACGGCATTTGGGGTCTTGTGGTGAAGGTCGGCATCGGCGCGGATATCAAGTTCATGGCCAAGCAGGAGCTGTTTCGCCCGCCGCTTGGCGCCTTGCTGCGCGGCCTTGGCGGCATTCCCATTGCGCGCCGCGCTGCCCATGGCGTGGTGGAGCAGATGATCGAGCGCTTCGGCCACCACGAACAGCTATGGCTCGGCATCGAGCCCGAAGGCACGCGTCGCCATGTGCCCAAGTGGAAAAGCGGTTTCTGGTACATCGCCCATCGCGCCGGCGTGCCAGTGTTTCCGGTGGCCTTCCACTACCCCGACAAGACCATCCACCTCGGCCCGCTGTATCCCACCACCGGTGACCTCGCCGCCGACACCGAACGGCTGCGCGCGTTTTACCAGCCGTATCAGGGCAAACATCACGGGTTGTGAAGCGTGATGGCCGCGTTCAGCGCGCCGACTGCCCCGACTCGTCGTAATCGCGATACGTCAGCAGCCCCGGCCGGATCAGGTCGATGAAGGCGCGTGCTTCGGCGGAGAGGAACTTGCCCTTGCGCATCACCACGCCGTAGCTGCGCTGCGGAAACCAGCGCGACATGTTGCGCACGGCGAGGCGCGCGCGGTCGGCGTCGGTGATGCAGATGCCGGTGACGATGGAGACGCCGAGCCCGAGCGCGACGTACTCCTTGATGACGTCCCAGCCGCCGACCTCGATCGCCACCTTGTACGGCACCTGGTTCTGCTGGAACACGAGATCGACCAGGCGATAGGTGGACAGCCGCTGCGGCGGCAGGATCAGGCCGTAGGGTGACAGGTCCTGCAGTTCCAGCGGCTCCTTCGCGGCGAGCGGGTGGTCGCGCGGCGCGATCAGCATCGGGTCGTAGTGGTGTACCGGTGCCCACGCGATGTCGTTGGGCACGTCGAGCATCGAGCCCACCGCAAAGTCGGCCTTGTCCTCGCGCAACATGGCGAGGCCGTCCTTGCCGGTGACGTTGGCCAGTTGCAGGTGCACCGCGGGGTAGCGCTCGCGATAGCGGCGCACCAGATCCGGCAGCAGGTACTGGATGGTGGAGGTGCCGGCGGCGACGACCAGCTTGCCGGCCTGCAGCCCTTTCACCTTGGCCTCGAAATCGCGATCCAGCGTTTCCCAGCCTTCCACCAGCGGCCGCGCCAGCTCGTACAGCGCCTCGCCGGCATCGGTCAGGTTCACCCGGCGGCGGCGGCGTTCCAGCAACGCCATGCCCAGTTCGCGCTCCAGCGCCTGTAGTTGCAGGCTGACCGATGGCTGCGACAGGTACAGCGATTCGGCGGCGCGGCTCAGCGTGCCCAGCTTCACCGTGGCGACAAACGCGCGCAGCTGCTTCAGGCGGTTGCCTTTGTAGTAGTAGCGGGCCAGCTCGCCGCTTTCGCCCTGCCCATGTGTCCGTTTTTTTGCTGCGTTGCGACGCGGGTTTTTCACGATTTTCGCGGGCATCGCGTTGCCTCCTCATCAGCAAGCTCAATGAGTTACGAGTGATATGTGCGGCGTCAATAATAAAGATTGAAACATTTGTTTTGTCAAACCACATTGACGTGGCCTAGCTTCGAGCCGTCCTTCAGTCCGGAGCCGATCATGGCCTTGCCACGCGAACGCATCGAAGCCAGCGCCGTTGAAATCCACGGCAACCCGACCGCCGCCCAGCGCGCGATCCTCACCCCCGAAGCGCTGGCGTTGCTTGTCGACCTGCACCGCCGCTTCGATGCCCGCCGCCGCGAACTGCTCGCCGCGCGCCGCGAACGCCAGGCGCGCTGGGACGCCGGCGAGCTGCCGGATTTCCGCGCCGATACCGCCGCCATCCGCGAATCCGAATGGACGGTCGGACCGATTCCTGCGGCGCTGCGCGACCGTCGGGTGGAGATCACCGGGCCGGTCGAGCGCAAGATGATAATCAACGCGCTGAACTCCGGCGCGAA
This sequence comes from Rhodanobacter sp. FW106-HT46G03, assembly GCF_058789895.1. NCBI lineage: Bacteria > Pseudomonadati > Pseudomonadota > Gammaproteobacteria > Lysobacterales > Rhodanobacteraceae > Rhodanobacter > Rhodanobacter sp. FW106-HT46G03. The sequence continues at coordinate 3,398,380 of NZ_JBYTCC010000001.1, read as the reverse complement.
GGTGTTCATGGCGGATTTCGAGGACTCCTCCACGCCCACCTTCGCCAACGTGCTCGACGGCCAGGTGAACCTGCGCGACGCGGTCGCCGGCAAGATCGACTTCACCACGCTCGAGGGCAAGCGCTACGCGGTGGGCGACAACCCCGCGGTGCTGGTGGTGCGCCCACGCGGCTGGCACCTCACCGACAAGCATTTCAGCGTCGATGGCGAGCCGGTGGCCGGCGCACTGGTCGACTTCGCGCTGTACGCGTGGCACACCGCGCGCACCCTGCACCGGCGTGATCGCGGCCCGTATTTCTATCTGCCCAAGCTCGAGAGCATGGAGGAGGCGGCGCTGTGGGACGACGTGATGACCCACGCCGAGACCGCGATCGACATCCCGCCGGCCAGCATGAAGGTGACGGTGCTGATCGAAACCCTGCCGGCCGCATTCCAGATGCACGAGATCCTGCACGCGCTGCAGTCGCGCTGCGTGGGACTCAACGCGGGCCGCTGGGATTACGTGTTCTCCTACCTGAAGACGCTGCGCCGGCACGGTGACCGCCTGCTGCCCGAGCGCGGCCAGGTGGCGATGACGGTGCCGTTCCTCCGGAACTACTCGGAGCTGCTGATCCAGACCTGCCACCAGCGCGGCGCGTTCGCGATGGGCGGCATGGCGGCGCAGATTCCGATCAAGGGCGACGAGGCCGCGAACGCCGCCGCGCTGGCCAAGGTGCGCGCCGACAAGCTGCGCGAGGTCAAGGCCGGGCACGACGGCACCTGGGTGGCGCACCCGGCGCTGGTGCCGGTGGCGCAGGCGATCTTCGACGAATACATGCCCGAGGCGAACCAGCGTGACGTGGAACGCGACGACGTGCGCGTCACCCGCGAGCAGCTCCTCGCGCCCTGCGCCGGCACCATCACCCGCGCCGGCTTCGACAACAACGTCGAGGTCTGCCTGCGCTACACCGCCGCCTGGCTGGACGGCCTCGGCTGCGTACCGATCCATCACTTGATGGAAGACGCCGCCACTGCCGAGATCGCCCGCGCGCAACTGTGGCAGTGGCTGCACCACGGCGGACTCGAGTTCGACGACGGCGCGCCGATCGACTTTGCGCTGTTCGACCACGCGCTCGGTGCCCACACCCACCGGCTGCGCGCCAGCCAGTACCCCGGCGCGGCGGAAGCCGATGCCGCGGCCAAGCTCATTGGCGAGCTGGTGCACGCCGACCAGCTGGCCGATTTCCTCACCTTGCCCGCCTACGGGCAGCTCGCCTGAGCGCGCGTTTTTCCTCGCCATCCATTGGAGCCACGCCATGAAAACCACCCTGCCGACCGCCGAACAGATCACCCTGGACTGGGCCAACAACCCGCGCTGGAACGGCATCCGCCGCAACTACACCGCCGCCGACGTCGCGCGCCTGCGCGGCACCGTCGCGGTCGAGCATTCGCTCGCGCGCCACGGCGCCGAACGCCTGTGGCGGCTGCTGCATGACGAGCCCTACGTCAACGCGCTCGGCGCGCTCACCGGCAACCAGGCGATGCAGCAGGTGAAGGCCGGGCTCAAGGCCATCTACCTGTCCGGCTGGCAGGTCGCGGCCGATGCCAACATCACCGGCGAGATGTACCCCGACCAGTCGCTGTACCCGGCCAACTCGGTGCCGCACGTGGTCAAGCGCATCAACAACGCGCTCTTGCGCGCCGACCAGTTGCACCACGCCGAGGGCAACGACGCGATCGAATGGCTGGCGCCGATCGTGGCCGACGCGGAGGCCGGTTTCGGCGGCGTGCTCAATGCCTTCGAGCTGATGAAGGCGATGATCGAAGCCGGCGCCGCCGGCGTGCATTTCGAGGATCAGCTCGCCAGCGTCAAGAAGTGCGGCCACATGGGCGGCAAGGTGCTGGTGCCCACCCGCGAGGCGGTCGACAAGTTGAACGCCTCGCGCCTCGCTGCCGACGTCAGCGGCGTGCCGACCCTGATCGTCGCGCGCACCGATGCGGATGGCGCCAACCTCCTGACCTCCGATGTCGATCCGAACGACACGCCGTTCATCACCGGCGAGCGCACGGTGGAAGGCTTCTTCCGCACCCGCGCCGGCATCGAGCAGGCGATCAGCCGCGGGCTGGCCTACGCGCCGTATGCCGACGTCATCTGGTGCGAGACCAGCAAGCCGAACGTGGCCGACGCCCGCCGCTTCGCCGAGGCGATCCGCGCGCAGTTCCCCGGCAAGCTGCTGGCGTACAACTGCTCGCCCAGCTTCAACTGGAAGCAGAACCTGGACGACGCCACCATCGCCAACTTCCAGAACGACCTGGGCCGCATGGGCTACAAGTTCCAGTTCATTACCCTGGCCGGCTTCCACAGCCTGAACTACGGCATGTTCGACCTCGCGCACGACTACGCGCGCCGGCAGATGAGTGCCTTCGTCGACCTGCAGCAAAAGGAATTCGCTGCCGCCGAACGCGGCTTCACCGCGGTCAAGCATCAGCGCGAAGTGGGCGCCGGCTATTTCGACGCCGTCACCCAGGCGATCCAGCAGGGGCAGTCGTCGGTGACCGCGTTGACCGGTTCCACCGAAGAGGCACAGTTCGCGGTGGCGTGAGGGCGTGGCACACCGCCGGGGTCGGCGCTCTGGACGCCGACCCCGGTTTCACGCACTCGCGGCCGGCGCCACCAGCGCAATCGCCGTCCAGCCGACTTTTGGCTCCAGCTTGCGCTTGGCCGAGGCGACGTGCAGTACGCCTTTGTCCTCCACGCTGAACAGCAGCAGGCTTTCCGCGCCATGCTGGGCGAGGAATTGCGACCAGTCGAAGCTGGCGGTGAGGAGGGTGGATTTGATCTGCCAACCGCGCTCCAGCAGGTCGATCAGGCGGGCATGCGTCATGTCGTCGGCAAACAGCGGCGGGGCGAGCAGCTTGTTGGTGAGGGCGGCGCGCTCGGTGTTTTCTTCCGGTGCCAGCACGCGCAGGCGATAAACCTTGTCGCGACCGAATTCTTCGCGGTAATGCACGCAGGCCAGCGTGTTGCGTTCGCGGTGCACGGTCATCGCCAGCAGGCGGCCGATGCCGGAAAGATCCAGATGGCGTTCCGCAAGCGGGGATGCCGGGCTGCCGTAGAACGTGGCCAGCCCAGCCATGCGCGCGCGCCGCAACCCGTCGTAATCGTCGTCGGCCAGCATCACGCGCACGCCGGCTTCGTGCAGGGCCTTGCCGATTTCGCGTGCCACGGTGTCGGCGCCGTAGATCAGCACGCCGCGTGGCTCCGGTTCGGCCACGCCGAGCCAGCGCGCCAGTGGACGCGCGGTGGCGCTCTGCAGGATCACGGTGCCGATGATGATGATGAACACCAGCGGCACCAGTGCGTCCGCACCCGGCACGCCAAGCTCCTGCAGGCGCAGCGCGAACAGTGCCGACACCGAGGCGGCGACGATGCCGCGCGGTGCGACCCAGCCGATCAGCGCGCGCTCGCGCCAATCGAGCGCGCTGCCAAAGCTGGCAATGGCGACGGTCAGTGGTCGGATCAGCAACTGCGCGACCGCGAAGATCGCCAGACCCTGCCACAACAAGTGCCCCGGCAGCGGCCACGGCAGCCGGGCCGCCAGCAGCACGAACAGCAGCGACACCAGCAGGGTGGTGAGGTTTTCCTTGAAATCGAGAATGTCGTCGATGTGCACGCTGCGCATGTTGCCCAGCGCAATGCCCATGATCGTCACCGTCAGCAGGCCGGATTCGTGGGTGAGTGTGTTGGCGGCGACGAACGCCAGCAGCACAGTGGCGAGCACGCCATAGTTTTGCAGGTATTCGGGAATCAGCCCGCGCCGCAGCGCGACGCCGAGCAGCCACGCGGCAACGCTGCCGACAACGGCTCCGCTGGCGATCGTGGCAAGGAACACGCCGATCGTGTGGCCTTCCTGATGGGAAACCACGGCCTCGAAGATCAGCACCGCGAACAACGCACCCAGCGGGTCGATCACGATGCCTTCCCAGCGCAAGGTGTTGGCGATTTTGGCGTTGGGCCGCAACGTGCGCAGCATCGGCACGATCACGGTGGGGCCGGTGACGCAGGTGAGCGCGCCAAACAGCAGGGCGATCGGCCAGGTCACTTCGGCAATGACATGCGCGGCGAGGGCCAGCAGCCCAAGCGCAGCGAGTGCGCCGTAGCTCACCAGTCCGCGCACGGCGCTGCCGATGTCGTGCAGCTCGGCGAAACGCAGCGTCAGGCTGCCTTCGAACAAAATCAGCGCCACCGCGAGCGATACCAGCGGAAACAGCAGCTTTCCAAGCAATTGATCGGGGTTGAGCACGCCGCTGACCGGGCCCAGCAACAGGCCGGCAATCAGCAAAAACACGATCGCCGGCAATTTCACCCGCCACGCCAGCCATTGGCACAGAAAGCCGACCGCGAGCATGCCGGCCAGCATCAGGCCAAGATCAATCGTCATCGGGGAGTCCATCGGTCATCGACCGGGTATCGGAACACGCGCGGCTGGGTGAGTAAAGCGCGACCGGCGCAACGGCGCCGGCGGCTGCCGGCTCGGATCCGGCCCACGGGACGACGCGGGATGACCTCGTCCGGTCTTGATCCTGTGGTTGCGTGTGGAATCGAGGCCCGACCGGGTCGATGGGGGTCGGGTTTGGGATGTGGGTTGGGCTTCAGCCCGACACGCGGCGGGGTTGCTCCACCTCGCCGCCGCGTGCACCGGAGTGGCCGCTCACGTCGTGCGCTCAATACCGCCGGTATTGCAGCGCTTCGGCCAGGTGTTCTTTTTCCAGCGTCGCCGCGCCGCCGTCGAGATCGGCAATCGAGCGCGCGACTCGCAGGATGCGGTGGTAGGCGCGCGCCGACATGCCGAGGCGTTCCAGCGCCTGTTCGTACCAGCGGCGTTCGGCCGGGCCGAGCGCGCAATCGCGCTCCAGCTCGCGGTGGTTGATCTCGGCATTGGGCCGGCCGGCGCGCATCAAGGCATGCCGGCGCGCGTGGATGACGCGCGCGCGCACGGTGGCGGAATCCTCGTCGCGGACGCTGCGCGCCGCGTCCATCTCCGACAGCGGCAACGGCGGCACCTCCACCGCAAGGTCGATGCGGTCGAGCAGCGGGCCGGAAATGCGCGAGCGGTAGCGCTGCACCTGGTCGGGCGTGCAGGTGCAGTGCCGGTGCGGATCGCCGGCGTAGCCGCACGGGCAGGGGTTCATCGCCGCCACCAGCTGGAATTGCGCCGGAAACAGGCATTGCCGCGCGGCGCGCGACACCACGATGTGGCCGGATTCCAGCGGCTCGCGCAGCACCTCCAGCACGTGTCGGCTGAACTCTGGCAGCTCGTCCAGAAACAGCACGCCGTTGTGCGCGAGCGAAATCTCGCCGGGACGCGGCAGCGATCCGCCGCCGACCAGCGCCACTGCCGAAGCGGTGTGGTGAGGTGCGCGAAACGGGCGGCGGCGCCAGCGGGTGGGGTCGGTCGGCTGGCCGGCGATCGACAGCACGGCGCAGGTTTCCAGTGCCTCGGTCTCGGACAGCGGCGGCAGGATGCCGGGCAGGCGTTCGGCAAGCATGGTCTTGCCGGTGCCGGGCGGGCCGACCAGCAGCAGGTGGTGGCCGCCGACCGCGGCGATCTCCAGCGCGCGCCGTGCCTTGAGCTGGCCGCGCACGTCGCGCAGGTCGGGTCCCTCGAACGGACTGCCGTCGACCGTCGCAGCGGTTGGCGGCGGCAACTCCTGCGCGCCGCGCAGCCAGCCGCACACCTCGGCCAGGGTATCAGCCACCAGCACGTTCACCTCCGGCACCAGCGCCGCCTCGGCGGAATTGGCACGCGGTACCACCACGCGGCGGCCGCGCGCGCGGGCGCGCAGCAGGGCCGGCAGCACGCCGGGCACGCCGCGCAGCGTGCCGCTCAAGGCGAGCTCGCCGAGAAATTCGCAGTCGTCGAGCTTTTCGCGCGGCACCTGGTTGCTGGCGGCGAGGATGCCCAGCGCAATCGGCAGGTCGAAGCGGCCGCCGTCCTTCGGCAGCTCGGCTGGCGCCAGGTTCACGGTGACCTTGCGGCTGGGGTATTCAAAGGCGGTGTTCTGGATGGCAACGCGCACGCGGTCGCGTGCCTCGCGCACCGCGGCCTCGGGCAGGCCGACAATGTTGGTGGCCGGCAACCCACCGGACAGGTGCACCTCGACCATCACCTGCGGCGCGGCGATGCCTTCCTGCGCGCGGCTGAGCGTCACGGCCAGGCTCATGGCTGCACGCTGCGGCAGATCCGGAGCAAGTCGCGGTCACGCTGGTGCATCGGCGACTCCGGAGCAGGGGCAGGGGCAGGCCGGGAAAATAACCGCCCCCGATCGTGGTACTCGGGGTGAGGGTGACGGATCGGGGGCGGCTCCCGGGAGAGGGGCTAGTCGCCGCGCGCGGCGGCAGCGGCTTCCAGCTCGGCAACCCGACGTTCGAGTTCGTCGACCTTGGCCCGGGTGCGTGCCAGCACCTGGGTTTGCACCTCGAACTCCTCGCGGGTGACCAGGTCGAGGCGGCGCAGTCCCTGCGCCAGGACATCGTGGAAATTGGCTCGCAAATCCTGTTGCGCCTGTGCCACTCCTGGCGGAACCAACGATGCTAGGCGCCGTGCCATCTGATCGATATCCAGCCTGTCCATCATGGAAGGCGCCTCGAACTCGTCGGGAACAAGTATCGGCAAAGGCAAGGGGGGGTGACCATCAGACGACTCCTTCGAGGCTTGTAGGAATTTGCCTACACGAACGCCGCGGCGCGACAGCGCGCGACCGGAAAGGCAGAATAGTCGCCCACGTCGCGCCGCGATGCCATTGGAGACTCCCATGAAACTCGTCGTGGCGATCATCAAGCCGTTCAAGCTGGACGACGTGCGCGAAGCGCTGGCCGAAGCCGGCGTGCAGGGCATCACGGTGAGCGAGGTGAAGGGTTTTGGCCGGCAAAAAGGCCATACCGAGCTGTATCGCGGCGCTGAGTACGTGGTCGATTTCCTGCCCAAGATCAAGCTCGAAGCCGCGGTGACCGACGATCAGCTCGACCGCGTGCTGGAGGCCATCCAGAACTCCGCGCGCACCGGCAAGATCGGCGACGGCAAGATTTTCGTCAGCCCGCTGGAACAGGTCATCCGCATCCGCACCGGCGAGCTCGATCAGGACGCGCTGTAGGCGCACGCCGCCGCGCTCGTCGTCCCGGAGCCACTCGAGCGTCGGCGCACTGCACACCCAACATGTTGGGTTGACGCCACCCATCGACGCCGATATGTTGTGGCGGTCGGTGCTTGCCCGGTACGTGTGACCGGGTTGGCTCAATAGGGAATCCGGTGCAAAACCGGAACTGCCCCGCAGCGGTAAGCGGAAACGACCGCACCCTCATGCACTGGTTCGCTCGAACCGGGAAGCGGGTGCCAGTAGGCGGGCTTCATGGCCCATGTCCGCAAGTCCGAAGACCTGCCGGCACACCGGGGCGAACGTGCTTCGGTGCGTGGTGACGACTTCCGCGGGGAAGCGCGTCGCATGGGCGCCGGCTGGCTGGCGGCCTTGCTGCGCATTCCCGGGGCGGTTCCACCCACAGGTCCTGCGCGCGGGAGCAGGGATTTGTCGCGTGAGGTCGCGCGGTGGTCATCCGCCCGCGGCTCGCTTCGGAGAGCCCGCCATGCAAGTGCTGGATCTTTTGCCGCCGCCGGTTGACGCGGCGGTTGTCGTCGAATCCCCGCCCGCCACGCCGCCGTTGCGCGGCATGCTGAAAACCATCATCAAGCGCGATGGCCGGCGCGAGCCCTATCAGCCGAAAAAACTCAACGGCTGGGGCCAGTGGGCCGCTGCCGTGCTGGGCGCCCGGGTGGACTGGAGCAGCATCGTCATCGGCGCCGTCAGCGCGATGCCGGACACCGCCACCAGCGCGCAGCTGCAGGAGCAGTTGATCCAGAATTGCCTGGATCGCGGGACCTGGTCGTATTACCTGATGGCCGGCAGGCTCTACGCCGCGCACCTGCACAAGACCATCCACGGCGCGGCCATACCCAGCGTCAAGGTGCTGCACCAGCGCATGGTCGCCGCCGGCATCCTGCGCCAGCTCGATTACGACGATGCCGATTACGCCGCGATCGAGACCTTCATCGACCACGCGCGCGACTACGCCACGCCGCACTTCGCGCTGCACTACATCCGCAAGAAATACGCGCTGCAGAACCGCACCACCGGCGCCGAGTACGAAACCCAGCAGTTCGTCTACATGCGGATGGCGATGGCGCTGGCGCAGGGCACCCCGAAGGGCGAACGCCTCGATCTGGTGCGGCGTTTCTACGCGGGCTTTTCGCACAAGGCGATCTCGGCGCCCACGCCGAACTACGTGAACCTCGGCACCCGTCACCGCGGCTTTGCCTCGTGCTGCCTGTACGTCGCCGGCGACAGCGAGGCTTCGCTGGCCATCGGCGACCACATCGCCTACCGCATGACCGCGGTGTCGGCCGGCATCGGCGCGCACCTCATCACGCGCAGCAAGGGTGATCCGGTGCGCGGCGGGTTGATCGAGCACCACGGCAAGCTGCCCTACCTCGCCGCGCTGGGCAAGGCGGTGCACGCCAACATGCAGGCCGGGCGCGGCGGCGCGTGCACCTCGTACTACTCCGGTTTCGACCCCGAGGCGGAAACCATCGCCTACCTGCGCAATCCGCGCTCCACCGAAGACCGCAAGAATCGCGACCTGCATTACGCGCTGCTCACCAATCGCCTGTTTGCGGAAAAAGTCGCGCGCAACGAGGAGGCGTTCGCGTTCAACGTGTACACCGCGCCGCGTTTGACCGAGCTGTTTTTCGGCGGCGATGCGGCCGCGTTCAAGCGCGAGTACGAGCGGCTTGAGCACGATGACGCATTCAAGAAGCAGTGCTTCCGCCCGCGCGAGCTGGTGCTTACCGCGCTCAACGAGGCGCTGGAAACCGGCGTGGCCTATCTCGGCAACATCGACGAGATGAACCGCCATACGCCGTTCAAGGAGGCGATCCACTCCAGCAATCTGTGCCTGGAAATCTGCGAACCAAATCGTGCGTACGAAGACATGCGCGACCTCTACGCCGACCACGAGGTGGGCAGCGTCACGCTGCGTTTTGCCGATGGTGCGGAGATGGCTTTCAACTTCAATGCCGCCGTGCAACGCATGGATGGCCACACCGCGTTTGCCGGTGAGCTGGCAGCGGGCGATGCGCTGGCCGATGGCCGCATCGTGGCCGGCATCGAGGCGCTGCACGCCGAGCCGGAAGTGGCGATGTGCTCGCTTGGCGCGCTGGCGTATGACCGCATCGACGAGCGCGACGACGCGGCCTACGAAGAGGCGATGTACCTGACGCTCAGGATGATCGACTACTGCATCGAGCACAGCGCCTACACGCTGCCGCACATCGGCGTCACCGCCAAGGCGCGCATGAACGCGGGCGTGGGCCTGATGGGTGTGGCCGCGCACATGGCGCGCAAACGCCTGCGCTACGACACGCCCGAAGGCCGCGCCGAGCTGCACCGCATTGCCGAGCGGCACATGTATTTCGCCATCAAGGCCTCGCTGCGCGTCGCGCGCGAGCGCGGGCTGCCGCGCTGGATCCACAAGACCAAATGGCCCGACGGCTGGCTGCCGATCGACAGCTACAACCGCGCGGTGGACGAGCTCGGCCCGTTCGAATACCGCTACGACTGGGAAGCGCTACGTCGCGAGATCGTCGCCAACGGCGGCATCGGCCATTCCTGCCTCGTCGCCTACATGCCGGGCGAATCCTCATCCAAGGCGCTGGGCCAGCCCAACTCGATCTACCCGGTGCGCGACACCACGCTGGCCAAGACCGACGGCAACGTCACCATCCGCTGGGCGGCGCCCGACAGCGACGATGACGCGTGCGAGTACCAGTCAGCCTGGGACGTGTCCGAGCTGGACATGATCCGCGCCTACGCAATCTTCCAGAAATTCACCGACCAGGCGATTTCCGCCGACCTGTGGCGGCGCATCAAGGACGACGCCAAGGTCGGCTCCAGCGAACTGCTGGGCCAATACCTGGCGATGTTCAAGTACGGCATGAAAACCCGCTACTACTACAACTCCAACGTCGCCTCCGACAAATCCATTGCCCGCGCCGGCAGCATCAGCGCCGCCGCCTGCGAGGGCTGCACCCTGTGAACGCACCACTGCCTGCCAAGATTTTCAACACCGGCAAGACCGACCACGCCAATCCGGAAATCCTCCTGGGCGAGGACCCGGGCCTGTTCGACACCATCAACAAGGCGCATCCGGCGCTGTGGAAGCTGTACAAGACGCTCAAGGCGCAGGACTGGGACGAAAACGAGTTCGACTACGCGCCGTGCAACGTCCAGTTCAAGGGCTGCGACAAGACCACCTACGACATGCTGGTGAAGACGCTCGCCTGGCAGTGGGAGGCCGACAGCGTGGCCGCGCGCTCGTTCATTGCCGTGCTGGCGCCGGTCTGCACGTCGAGCGAGGCGTGGGCGGGGTGGATGGAAATTTCCCGCAACGAGATCGTGCACGCGGCGACCTATTCGGAGATCGTGCGCAACAGCTTCGACAATCCGAATGACGTGCTCGGCGAAATCCTCGCGGTGAAAGAGGCGATGAGCCGGCTCAAGACCGTGGCCGCGGTGTTCGACGACGCCCTGGCCGCGAGCCACGATTACGCGCGCGGCGTGGCGCCGAACGACCAGGAAACGTACAACCGCATCTACCTCTTCGTTGCCGCCATCCTGTGCATGGAACGCATCCAGTTCCTGGCCTCGTTTGCGGTCACCTTCGGCATCTGCGAAGGCACCGGCCTGTTCCAGCCGATCGGCAAGGCGATCCAGAAAGTCGCGCAGGACGAGTTCGAGATCCACGTGCAATTCGGCAAGGAGGTATTGCGCACGCTGTATGCGACCGCGCGCGGACGCGCCGCTTTCGAGGCGTGCCGGGAGCGCATCGTGCAGCTCATCGACGAGGTGACGCAAAGCGAGCTGGCGTGGACCGACTACGCGTTCTCCGAAGGCCGCGAACTCACCGGCGTCACCTGCGACATGATGAAGGACTGGGTGCGCTACAGCGCCACCGACGTGGCGCGCTTCTTCGGCGTGGAGGATCGCGTGGGTTTCGCGCTGGTCGATCAGAACCCGCTCAAGTACATGGAGAACTGGCTCGACATGAGCAAGATCCAGGCGTCCAACCAGGAGGAGGACACCGCGCAATACAAGGTCGGCGTGATGCGCCGCGACGACGAAGACGAAGTGTTTGCCGTCGAGTTTTGACCCCGCCCGCAGCTTCGCCCACTCCAATGGGCCGAACTTGAAAACTGACGTCATTCCCGCGCAGGCGGGAATCCATCTTGGCGGCTCGGCAAGACCAGGCTGGATGCCCGCCTCCGCGGGCATGACGTCACCGGGAAACGCTCGAACCCACCCAACCGAGGAAACCCATGAACGTCACCGTCTACGCCAAACCCGGCTGCCCGCAATGCGTACAGACCAAACACGAAATGGATCGGCTCGGCATCCCCTACGCCACCGTCGACCTCGCCGCCGACCCCGCGCAACGTGCGCGCCTCATCGAAGCCGGCTGGCGCAGCGCGCCGGTGGTCGAGACCGGTATGGATGCGTGGTCAGGCCATCAACCGGAGAGGATTCGACAGCTTGTGCCAAGAAAAGCCTGATCGCCCACGCAAGCGGGTGGCGACACATTGACGAGTCAATGATCTTGCCGGTTCGAATGCGGGCAGTCGGGAGATCACGTGAGGGCGCTCACCGGAGCTTGGCTCGCCGTGATGTGGCGTGGGCTGAGCCGTTGGCTGTACCGGCCGGAGCGCGTTCTTAATTTGCTACGCTCTGCTCAGCCCGTCCCGCAGTTCGCGGGTCAGTTCCGGCCAGAGCGCATTTCCTGATCTGCTACGCTCCCACGTTTGCCCATCCGGACAGGTGAGGTAGTTCCGGCCAGAGCGCATTTCCTGATCTGCTACGCTCACAATCCAGTCCCTGCCCTGCCGGATCGTCGTTCCGGCCAGAGCGCATTTCCTGATCTGCTACGCTCACGCACCGCACAGTGATGCGCACCGCGACGGTTCCGGCCAGAGCGCATTTCCTGATCTGCTACGCTCCCACCTCGCCGATTACGGTGCGTTATGCATGTTCCGGCCAGAGCGCATTTCCTGATCTGCTACGCTCATGGCGGGCAATCAGGGCCTCATGTCCGCAGTTCCGGCCAGAGCGCATTTCCTGATCTGCTACGCTCCCATGTCGCCGACGGACGCTGCGCCGACAAGTTCCGGCCAGAGCGCATTTCCTGATCTGCTACGCTCACGATCACCGAGCGCGGCGCGATCAAAGATGTTCCGGCCAGAGCGCATTTCCTGATCTGCTACGCTCCGAGCGCGGCACCACCGAAGTGCGGAACGAGTTCCGGCCAGAGCGCATTTCCTGATCTGCTACGCTCGCTGCCCAGCGCGAGCAGGCTGTTGCCCTTGTTCCGGCCAGAGCGCATTTCCTGATCTGCTACGCTCAAACTTACGGCGGATATGTTCATGCCGGTCGTTCCGGCCAGAGCGCATTTCCTGATCTGCTACGCTCCGCGAGCGGCGTAACGTACAGCGTCGCGCCGTTCCGGCCAGAGCGCATTTCCTGATCTGCTACGCTCTATCGCCACCGCCACGGATAGCCTGCTGCGGTTCCGGCCAGAGCGCATTTCCTGATCTGCTACGCTCGGCGAAGCGGTTGGAAGCACCAAGCAACAGGTTCCGGCCAGAGCGCATTTCCTGATCTGCTACGCTCTACGGGGCTGCCATCAAGGAACTGAAATGCGTTCCGGCCAGAGCGCATTTCCTGATCTGCTACGCTCCTCGTTTGAGCTGAGCCAGTTCGTTTGCATGTTCCGGCCAGAGCGCATTTCCTGATCTGCTACGCTCACACCACTTTGCCTTGCCGTAAGATAGTCAGTTCCGGCCAGAGCGCATTTCCTGATCTGCTACGCTCACGAGCACGATGCGGCGACCGGTCATGCCGGTTCCGGCCAGAGCGCATTTCCTGATCTGCTACGCTCGTATGCAAGGCGCCGCGGAAAGCGATCTGGTTCCGGCCAGAGCGCATTTCCTGATCTGCTACGCTCGATGCGATGTGGTCGGTGCGCGCGGTGGTGGTTCCGGCCAGAGCGCATTTCCTGATCTGCTACGCTCGCTCAGGGAGTGCTGGCACTCGGGGCATTCGTTCCGGCCAGAGCGCATTTCCTGATCTGCTACGCTCGCCGGCGCGAAGCTGCTCGGCCTGCAGTCGGTTCCGGCCAGAGCGCATTTCCTGATCTGCTACGCTCTTTTTTGCCACGCCGAGTGTCGCAACTCCAGTTCCGGCCAGAGCGCATTTCCTGATCTGCTACGCTCAGCGGCGACTGCGCGCAGATCGGCAGCAGCGTTCCGGCCAGAGCGCATTTCCTGATCTGCTACGCTCCCGCTGGTTGATCTCGCCGCTGCGTCGTCCGTTCCGGCCAGAGCGCATTTCCTGATCTGCTACGCTCTGGCGCCGGTGAAGCTGACGGCGCGCACGGTTCCGGCCAGAGCGCATTTCCTGATCTGCTACGCTCCCAACGGGTGCGCTTTATGCCCGCGTCACGGTTCCGGCCAGAGCGCATTTCCTGATCTGCTACGCTCGTGCCGCGGCCGCGTTGGACAGCCCGAACTTGTTCCGGCCAGAGCGCATTTCCTGATCTGCTACGCTCATTTCGGCCGTACCGTTCCGCGACCGTTTTGTTCCGGCCAGAGCGCATTTCCTGATCTGCTACGCTCCGTTGTTTTTGCGCATGATGGATGCCACCAGTTCCGGCCAGAGCGCATTTCCTGATCTGCTACGCTCGGTGGTGGGGAACTCCGATCCGGCCGCAGTGTTCCGGCCAGAGCGCATTTCCTGATCTGCTACGCTCAAGTACCAGACGACCGTCGCGGGCACCGCGGTTCCGGCCAGAGCGCATTTCCTGATCTGCTACGCTCAACCCACCGAAGGAGCCGAGCCATGAGTGAGTTCCGGCCAGAGCGCATTTCCTGATCTGCTACGCTCTAACCGTTAAAGACGTAGCTGTATACAATCGTTCCGGCCAGAGCGCATTTCCTGATCTGCTACGCTCCCTTGATGTCGTACACGCGAGCTTTGTAGGGTTCCGGCCAGAGCGCATTTCCTGATCTGCTACGCTCACATGAATAGTATCAGTGTTAGACTTGATTGTTCCGGCCAGAGCGCATTTCCTGATCTGCTACGCTCCGCCGCGCCGGGGTAGTTGTTGCACAGCCGGTTCCGGCCAGAGCGCATTTCCTGATCTGCTACGCTCACCTTCGCGTGATCGATAACGGTTCCGCCAGTTCCGGCCAGAGCGCATTTCCTGATCTGCTACGCTCATGGCTTGGCTCCACGGGGTGGCCGTTGCTGTTCCGGCCAGAGCGCATTTCCTGATCTGCTACGCTCCGACGTGACGACCGGTCGCATACGGTGCAGGTTCCGGCCAGAGCGCATTTCCTGATCTGCTACGCTCGACAACAAGCGGCTGGCCATGCACTTGATGGTTCCGGCCAGAGCGCATTTCCTGATCTGCTACGCTCCGCACCACGGTAAGTTCGTGATTTCAAAGAGCTTACCGTGGTGTCGAGCTAGCGAAATCCGCGTCATGGCGGCTCAAAACAACTGGTATTGATCGGGGTTTTTCATCGGTTTGCGGCGCTGGCGCCGCTCGAAGCGAACGATGCCCTCGTACTGCTTGTCGGTGAAGTACAGGCAGTAGACCTTGCCGCCGGATGGCAGCACGGCTTGCACGCGGCGCGTCCAAGTGTCCGCCTGCTCACGGCCTTCGCAGAAACGCAGGTAGACCGAATACTGGCAGCGCTCGAAGCCGAAATCGAGCAGGTCGTGGCGAAAGTCGTTCGCCGCCTTGCGGTTCTCGTCGGTGTCCACGGGCAGGTCGAACATCACCAGCATCCACATCAGTCGGTACGCGCAGAGCGGAGGTGCCGGCCGTCGCTCAGGTGGCGCCCTCGTCTTTGTGCGTGTCATACGAGTCGTCCCACAGTGACGCCAAGGCGGCCTTGTCGGTGGACGGCCATTCGAGCGGCGCGGCGGGGGTTTCGTAGGCTTGGGCCAGACTGCCGATGAAGCGCTGCACCACCCATCCCACCGGACTGATGCCATGCGTGGTGTGCAGGCTGCGTGTACCCAGCACGGCCAGCTCTCGACGCACGGCTGGATCGAGTTCGACGTGCCCCGCCTCCGCCAAACGGCGCACGCAGGCGTCCACCAGTGGGCGAAAGGGCTCCATCAGGTCATCGACCAGGCGCATCGCATTGCCTTCGTTGGCGTGGTGCAGCGGGATGCCGGGGTGCAGGCCGGCCGCCATGATCTGTCGTGCCACCAGCGCGCGCAGTACGGTGTAGCCGTAGTTGAGCATGGCATTGATGCCGGGTGCGTCACGGTCGCGGCGGAAGGTCTTGCCCAGCAAGAGCCCCCAGTAGACCCGCGCTGCCTGCCCTTCGATGTTGGATGGGTCACCACTGCGCACCTTGCCTGCCAGCCGGCGTAGCGGCAGTTCCGGCCCGTCGAACAGGCCGAGCACGGCGGCTTGCATGGTGATTTTGGTCTGCACCACTCCCTTCCACAGGCGCTTGCGCAGGGGCAGGCTGGCGCGCAGTTGCGCGTCCATGCGCGCGGCCTGCCGATGATGGCCCTCCACCGGCCACAGCAGGCCCGCCGGCTTGTGGTTGGTGCCGCATAGCACGAAGGGCGTTCCGCGTTCGGCCAGGGCGACCAACAGGTTGTTGCTGTAGACCAAGCCGTGGGCGTTGCCGATCAGCGCCGCCACATCGTCGATAGGTGTTCGCCCCACCTCTTCGCCCTTGTGGCTGACCACGAGGAAGCCGCGATCCAGCGACAGATAGCGCCCGTCGCCGGCAATCTCGACGATGCGGCCGATCATGTCAGTCCTTGGAGCCGGAGTCGTTGACGTAGCCCAGAATATCCACGCCGACAAGGCGTGCCTTGAGTTTGCGCAACGGCTCCGGCAGCACGCGACGGTAGCTGAAGCCACCCACATGCTTGGCATCCCGCTCCGATGTGTTTGCCTCCATGTGTTCTGCCAGCGCCACCCCTTCGTTGGTGAACATGGCAATTCGCATGACCTGCGTATGGCCGTCTTCCTCGATGGCAAGCATGTCGCCTTTGCGCAGGCGCATGACGATCGGGCGTCCATCCGTGGAGACCTTGGCGTTGGGGTCGAACCCGCGCCGGTTGGCGTCGAAGGCATTGACGAGCAGGCTTTCCCACTTGCCATCCGGTCTGCGGACAATGTCCCGGCAATAGTTTTCGTCCGGCAACACGTAGCGGTAGGGTTTGCCGGTGCGCCTGCTCACGATGGGAATGGCGGTGCCGAAGTTCTGTTGCAGTTGCACTCGCCGTATGCCCGTGTCGCGCGAGAACGCCTGCAGCACTTGTTTGGCTTCCCGATCCGACTTGCCTTCGAGCAATGTGGCCAGTTGTTCACGCAAGGCTCGGTCGCGCACTTTCGGGCTGGGACGACCGGGTTTGCCCGTGGGCGGAGCAACGTTGCCATAGCTCAGCCCATCCACGGGAACATGGCTGCAGTAAAGCCGTTCGGCGGGGTCATCCGTGCTGCCGCGCAGCCCGTAGTTGCCTGCCTTGTGCATGGCGGTTTGCACGCCGCGATCCGGCTTGTGCGACACCACGATGACATCCAGACAAGCCTTCAACTCGTCACGGTAGCCGGGCCAAGGCAGTTCCAGCCGTTCCAGCAGGCGGTTCTTGCCATCACGCTCGGCGGCTTCTGCCGCCTTGGCCATGCGTTGGATCAAGCTGCGGCTGCACAGGCCGATCACGGCAGCATCCAGCGCGTGGTGGCGATGATCGTTCCGGTTCTTGGCGCCGTCGTTCCATAGCAGTTTGGGCAAACCATAGTGGCCGCGCAGCATGCCGGTGAGCTTGCCGCTGGAGACCCATACCTCGTCCTTGTTACACACATAGGTGAGGTATTGCTTGGCCGCCCGGCCAAGGTAGGCGGTATCGGTGAGGTGGCGGGCAAGAAAATCCTGGTCACCAAGGAAGGCCTCCAGTGCGCCTTCGAGGAACAGCTTGCGCTTGTGCGCCGGTAGACGTTCGGCACGCACTTCGATTTCGGCCCAACGTTCTGTGTGACCCCAGGCGTCGAACGGTGTGCGATTGCCCTTGTCGCGATTGGCCTGCCGCATGCACAGGATCTTGTTGCCGATGCCATCGTGCAGGGTTTGCGAGAACGGCAGGATGTGGTCGATTTCGACTTCGTCGCTGAACAACATGGTCTTGCTCAGCCGCTTGCCGCTATAGATGCAGTAGCGATCCATGGCGTCGTCCTTGCCGAGCTCGTCCCAAAGTTGCAGCTTGAGGCGGTTCTCGCGGCTGTTGCGTACGCCCAGTTTCGACAGGGCTTCCGCGTAGCCGTCGTTGCGATCCTGGTTCTCCTTTTGCTTGGCCATGATCTCGCGGCGCTTCTCGCCAGAGGCGCCAAACTCGCGGGTCAACTCGATCACGATTTGCTTCGGCGGGCCGTAGCGCTTGACGAGCGCATTCACCAGCAATCGCACCTGGTTCAGGCCGATATGCACAGTAGGATTGGGAATCTTGCCGTATCGGCGTTCGTCCGGGTCCTTTGCGGTGGGCGTTGGTGCGGTGTAGCCCGCCAGTACCTGCCCGTAGTACGGCAAGCGGTCGAAGATTTCGCCGGTGTGGAATTGCGAATGACTCAGGTAGCCGGCACGCCGCACGGCTTCGTCGTAAGTCACCACCTCGCGTTCCAGTTCGGGCACGATACGCGCCAGCGCCTTCAGGCTCAGACTGCCGTAGTCGTCGGGCAGCGTGAAGCCAGCTATGGTGTGTGCCTGCGCGTCGCTCAAGCTCAGTGGCAGGGATTGCAACGCAGCAGCCACCACTTCGCGCTCTTCCTTGGCAAAGATGCCTTTCAGAATCTCCTCGCTGGCAGCCGAATGGGCTGGCAATGCCAGCAATGCGGTGTGCAGCGTGGACACCTGATCGGCCAGCGCTACCAGCACGGCGAGAGCGTATTGCTGATCTGGTGACAGTTGCTTCCACGCATCACCAAGTGCCGTATCGGAGGCGAAGCGCGCGCCTACGGCATCACCTTTCAAGCCTTGTCGTTTTTCATCGCGGCCCAAGTTGAAATCCGCCTTGCGCAAGCCTACCGCCTTGGCCAGCCGCGCCCAGCTCACCGGCTTGGGGCCGGCGTCCATCTCCAAGTCGGCCAGCATGGCGTTCCGTTCGTCCAGCGTCAGCGCTCGCTCGTCGATGCCATCGCGTACGCGCAGATGATTGAGCTCCTGCAGCATGCGGAAGCGTTGTTGCAGGGGCGCGCACAGGCGAGCGCGGTATTGGGTCGGCTCGAATGGGCAGCGGCCCGCTTCAACAGGCTTCAGGTGGCGCTGGAAGAGCAGGATGTCGCGTAGCTCCTCGCGTACCGCGTCGGTCAGCGTGTTCGCATGATGGCGCTGCTGTGCCTGCCACAGGGCATCGAATTCCTCCTCCACCATCGCGCGTTGCAGGTAGAGCACGTAACCGCCATCGCTGTTGCGACGGGCACGCACCGGCGCGCGTTCGGCATGCTCGCGGGCGAGGTATTCGCCCACGGTGCGGCAACCCGCCGCCACAACGCGCTTACGCAAGGCGCCGATGGCCTGCTTTACCTTGCCCGATTCCTTGGCCGACTCATCGTCGCGCGAGTCCTTCCTGCTGCTGCGAAAACCGCGCTTGCGCGCGAGGTGATACAGGGCTCGGCCCAGCTCGTGCAGCTCCAGGCGCTGATCCAAACCGCGCTCACGCAGCGCGTAGGGGTCGAGCGTCTGTAGCCGCTTGCGTTCTGCGGCATCGGCCGGCATCAGCCCGAACCGTATGAGTGCCTGCATTAGCTTGTGTCGGCGTTTGAGCACACGATCACGCCGACGGCGCGCCTGCCTCGCTTGGCGACGATCAGCAGCGCGGGAAGCCAGCGTCTTGGGGTCGCGCCCATCCGAAAAGATGCGCGAACCCATGCGGATGATCTTGTCCGGCTCGCTGTGTGCGTCCAACCGATAGACACACCAGCCCAGCGAATTGGCGCCCAAATCCAACGCCAGCCGATAGTCGATTTTTTCCATGCCATCCCCCTTGACGTTCCCTTGCGGCGCACGTAACCTCGACCACACTAGCAGATCAGGAAATGCGCTCTTTCCGCTAACAAGCTGATCAGCCAAAAGCTGAAAGATGCACCAAATCAGACAAGGCCGGGTAACCGGCCTTTGTCGTTTTTAGCGCCTGCACGTCTCATGGTATGAGACCACAAGAAAAAAGGGCCGGGGCATCCGCCCCGGTCCCGGCCTCCCGCATCAAACCGCTGTGTTCAGAACCACGGCCACTTTTTCAGCTCGTATTCCTTCGGCGGCGTGTTGCCGGCGAGGTATTGCACGAAGTAGTCCCAGCGCCGGCGGGTGGCGTAGGGCGTTGCCGCGGCGTAGCCGTGGTGGACGTTGGGGATGACCAGCATGTCGAAATTCTTGTTGGCCTTGATGAGGGCTTGCGCGACGAGGTAGGTGCTTTCGATCGGCACGTTGTCGTCGATGGTGCCGTGCACCAGCATCAAGTGGCCCTTGAGGTTTTTCGCGATGTCCTGGTTGGCCTGGTTGTCGTAGTTGGTGCTGCCGTCCTTGTTGGTGACGAGCAGGCCCTGGTACTTCTCGCCCCAGTCGTTTTCGTACACGCGGTTGTCGTGGTTGCCGGACTCGGCCCAGCCGACCTTGAAGAAGTCGGGGTAGCGGAACATCGCATCCGCCGTGGTGTTGCCGCCGCCGGAGTGGCCCCAGATGCCGACGCGGCTGGCGTCGATCCACGGGTAGCGCTGCGCCAGCTCCTTGATGCCGGCCACCTGGTCGGGCAGGGTGTTGTCGCCCATGTCGCCGTACCAGGTGTGGTGGAAGTCGGCCGAGCGCCACGGCGTACCCATGCCGTCCAGTGCGATCACGACAAAGCCGAGCTCGGCCATGGCCTGGTTGTCGCCGCGCGCGGGCAGGAAGCTGCGTCCGCGCACCGAACCGGTCTGCGGGCCGGGGTAGACGTAGTCGATGATCGGGTACTTCTTGGCCGGGTCGAAATTCGTCGGCTTGAACATCAGCCCGTAGAGCGTGGTCTTGCCGTCGCGCGCCTTCACCGTGAACGGCACCGGCGGCACCCAGCCGGCGGCCTTGAGGCGCGTGATGTCGGCCTTGGCGACGGTGGCGATGACGTGGCCGTCGGCGCTGGAGCGCAGCACGGTGACCGGCGGCGTGACGGGCGTCGAGTAGCTGTCCACGAAGGTCTTGCCGTCGGGTGCCATGCTGATGGTGTGGTCGGCGTCCTCGGGCGTGAGCAGCACCGGCTGGCCACCGTCGAGGTTCACTTTCCAGAACTGCCGGTAGTACGGGTTGACGCCCGGCACCTTGCCCACGCCGACGAACCACAGCTCGCGTGCGGTGCGATCCAGGTGCAGCACTTCGGCAACGTTGCCGTCGCCGGTGGTGATCGGGTGGAGCGCCTTGCCGGTCTTGAGGCTGTAGAGGTAGAGGTTGTTCCAGTTGTTGCGTTCGGACGGCCAAACGGCCTCATCGGCGGTGGGCAGATATTGCCAGTTGACCTCGCCGTGGCCGCTTTCGTAATAGGTCTTGACGGTTTCGTCGAATGCGGTGCGCACCGCGCCGGTGGCGGCGTCCACCACGCGGTACCACACGGTCTGGCGGTTGCGCGAACTGTTGACCATGGCGAAGCTCGCGCTGTCCGGCGCCCACTTCAGGTCGTCCCAGTGACCGTCGCTCTTGCAGCTGATGTCGTCGCACAGGCTGGAAAGGCGCTGCTGCGGCGGCAGCTTGACGCGCACCAGCTGGCCCTTGGCGACGTCGATCACCACCGGTTCGATCATGAACACCTTCGCATCGCCCGGCAGCGGGTATTTCCACGCATCCAGCACCGGGTGGCCGACCTCGGTTTTCACCGTGTACATCTCGCCCACGCCGCGCTGATCCTGCTGGTAGGTGGCGATTTTCCTGGAGTCCGGCGACCAGTTGAGCACCGGGCGGTTGGTGTGGATCCAGCCGGCGTTGTCCGTGGCGTAGCCGAAATCGGCCACGCCGTCATGGGTGAGCTGGGTTTCCTTGCCGCTGGCGACGTCGCGCACCCACAAGTTGTGGTCGCGGACGAAGGCGAGCCGGGTCTTGTCGGGCGAAAGAATGCCCGGTTCGTCGCCGCTCTTGGCTGCGGCTTTGGCGGTGCATTCGCCGGCGCCCTTGAGATCGCAGGTGTAGTGCTTGCCTGCAAGGGTCACGGCATAGCGGCCATCGGGCAGCAGGCTGAAATCGAAACCGCGTGGCGGCACCTTGTCCGCCGGCATCGGCTTGCCGGTGACCTTGGCCAGTGCGGCGGCGAGCTTGGCCTGGTCGAACGCCGGCGCGGCCTTGCCGGTGGCGGTGTCCATCAGCATCACGTGGTCGCCGCGGGCGTCGTGGTCGCGGTACCAGAAGTGGGTGGCGTCCAGCCATTTCACGCGCTGCACGTCGTGGTCCACCAGCGGCGCGGCGTCGTAGACCATGAAGCGCTCGGCACGCGCGTAATCCTGCGCGGTGAAAGTCTGCCCCTGCGCGAAGGCGCCGGGGGAGGCCGCCAGCAAACCCGCCACCAGCGCGCCGGGAAGGCACGCTTTGCCTGTCATCACTGTCATCTCGTCACCCTGTCGACGTGCACACCAGCGCCGGATGCTAGTCCGATGCCGGGCTGCCCACCCATGCCAAAGGTTGGTGGCGGATTTGGCGCGGTGCCACAAGCGCCGGCACAATGCAGGTCTCCCCATTGCGGCCACGCCCGATGCCTCCAGCCCTGCCCGAAGCCCGCCTGCTGGAAATGGTGTTTCCCGACCACACCAATCACCTTGGCACGCTGTTTGGCGGGCAGGTGCTGGCGTGGATGGACAAGGCCGCGTTCATCGTGGCCTCGCGGCATGCGCGGCGGGTGGTGGTAACCGCGCGTTCGGAGGAGGTCAACTTCCGCGTGCCGGTGCGCACCGGCCAACTGGTGGAGCTGGTGGCGCGGCTGACCGGCGTCGGTCGCAGTTCGATGCAGGTGGAAGTGGAGGTGACCGCCGAAGACCCGCTCACCGGCGACCGCCGCATTTGCACCACCGGCCGTTTCGTGATGATTGCGCTGGACGCGAACGGCGTGCCCACCGCGGTGCCGCCGCTGGAAGCTTCAGCCACCGTGTGACGGCGGCGGCAGCGCGGTCGACCAGCCGAAGCGCGCGACGATGGCGGCAAAGTCCGCATCCAGCGGTGCATGCAGCGTCATCGGCGCGCCACTCACCGGGTGGGCGAACTCCAGCTGCCACGCGTGCAGCAGCATGCGGTGGCAGGCGAAGTGCTGCTTGAACAGGCGGTTGTGGTCGCTGCGCCCGTGCTGGCAGTCGCCGATGATCGGGTAGTGCAGATGCGCAAGGTGCTTGCGGATCTGGCGAAAGCGCCCGGTTTCCGGCGTGGCCTCGACCAGCGCGTAGCGTTGCTGCGGATAGCGCCCAAGCGCAATCGGCACCTCCACCATGGCCAGGCGCCGGTAGCGGGTGCGTGCGTCGTGGCGCGGGCCGGTTTCACGCGCGCCGGGCAAGGGATAGTCGACCACGCCTTCCGCCGGTTCCGGCCAGCCGCGCACTACCGCAAGGTAGCGCTTGTGCACCGTGCGCTGCATGAACTGCGCGCCGAGCGCGGCGGCCACCTCGTTCGACCGCGCAACGAGCAGCACGCCGCTGGTGGCGCGATCCAGCCGGTGCGCCAGCAACACCTTGCCGCCGAGCTGTTCGCGCAGCACGTCCACCAGGTAATGCGGCGCGTCGTTCACCATCTGCGAGCGATGCACCGGCATGCCGGCGGGCTTGTTGATGGCGACCAGGGCGTCGTCCCGATAAAGAATGTCGATGGCGGGCATGGGCGTGCGGGGTTGTTGCAGGGGCGCGCTCGCGGACGATGGGCTTTTTGCGAAGAGCATCGCCCGCGAACGGACTCCTGCGAGTATGGGCTTGCGGTGGCGCCGACGAACTCAGTTGCGGTGCGACCAGCCGTAGACGAAGGCCAGCAGCCCGAGGCTGGCCATGGCTAGCGGCAACCAGTAACCGTGTTGCGGCGCCAGCGCCCACAGCAGCGTGGCGCAGACGATCATCGTCGCGCCGAACAGGCCGCAGGCGAGCATGCGCATCAGGTTGCGCACCAGTTTCCTCTGGTGGCCGAGGGTCTCGACGTCGGCCAGCAAATGCTGCTCGCCGCGTGCGGCCTGTTCCAGCGCGTCGTGCACCAGGCCCGGCAGGCGCGGTGCCATGTGGAACCATTCGGGCAGGCGCTTGCGCACTTCGCCAAAGGTGCGCAGCGGGCTGTAGCGCTCGCGCAGGATGCGTTTCAGCACCGGGTGCGCCACCGCCCAGATGTCGATCTCCGGGTCGAGCAGGCGGCCGACGCCCTCGATGTTGAGCAGGGTCTTCTGCAGCAGGATCAATTGTGGCTGCAGCGTCAGCTGGAACCGGCGTGCGGTCTGGAACAGCTTCACCACCAGTTCGGCCAGCGAGATTTGCGCCAGCGGACGGGTGAAATACGGCTCGCACACGGTGCGCACCGCGGCTTCCAGCTCGTCCAGCCGCACCGTGCGCGGCATCCAGCCGGCATCGACGTGCAGCTTCGCGATGCGCGCGTAGTCGCGTTCGAACAGCGCGATGAAGTTCTGCGCCAGCCAGTACTGGTCGGCCTCCGGCAGCGAACCCATGATGCCGAAATCGAGCGCGATGAAGCGCGGCTCGGCGATCCGCGACGGGTCGATCCAGATGTTGCCGGGGTGCGCGTCGGCGTGGAAAAAGTTGTCGCGGAACACCTGCTCGTAGAACACCCGCACGCCCTTGCGTGCCAGCATCTTGCGATCGATGCCGGCGGCGTCGATCGCGGCGATGTCGTCGCAGGAGACGCCGTACACGCGCTCCAGCGTGAGCACGCGGGCGGCGGTGAGTTCCCAGTGCACCTCGGGTACGTAGAGATCCTTGCCGTCGGCGAAGTTGCGCCGCAGGAGGTTCGCGCTGGCGCCCTCGCGCTGCAGATCGAGCTCGTTCTCGAGCATCTTCTCGATCTCGGCGACGACATCCAGCGGGCGGATCTTGTCGGCCTCCGGGTGCCAGCGCTGCGCCAGCGCACCGAGCGAGCGCAGCAGGCCGACGTCGCGCGCGATCTTGGCGTCGATGCCGGGGCGCAGCACCTTCACCACCACCGCGCGGCCGTCCGGCAGCGTCGCCGCGTGCACCTGCGCGATCGAGGCGGAGGCAAGCGCGCGCTCGTCGAAGCTCGCGTACAGGGTGGGCACCGACGCCTTGAGCTCGCGCTCGACGATGGCGCGCGCCTCCGCGCCGGGGAAGGGCGGCACCTGATCCTGCAGCAGCGCCAGCTCGTCGGCGATGTCGGCCGGCACCAGGTCGCGACGGGTGGACAGCACCTGCCCGGCCTTGACGAAGATCGGCCCCAGCTCGGTCAGCGCGAGGCGCAGGCGCGCACCGCGCGCGAGCGGCCGCACGTCGACGCTGGGCGCACCCAGCAGCGGGCGCAGCAGTTTCAACGGGCGGAACAGATGGGTGGCATCGACCAGCTCGTCGAGCCGGTAGCGCAGCAGCACGGCGGCGACGCGCAGCAGGCGCGGCACGACGGCGAGCGGGGTCACGCGGTTTTCCCGTTGCGCGCCAGCAAGCGCGCAACACGCGCCTCGAGCCGTTCGCCGCGCTCGCGCAGCGCATCCACGCCATCGAGGAACGCTTCGACTTCGCCCGGTGCGATGGCCATGCGGGCTTCGTCACGCAACCACGCTGCGCCGTCGTCCACCAGGTGTTCGGCGGAATCCCTTGCATGCGCGAGCGCGTCGCGCATGGCGCGCGCCAGCGGCACGCCGAGCACGTCGCCGAAGCTGCGCGCGAAGGCTTCCTCGAAATCGGGCGCGAACGCGCTGGCGAGTTTTTCCAGCCGGCGCGCGAGGTCGGCGTCGCCGGCGATCTCGACCTTGCCCGGCGCCGTGCCGTCATCGCCGCGGCGCAATGCCAGGGCCAGGAGGCTGCCCGGTGTTGCCGCTACGTGCAGCGCACCGGATTCGCGTTCGGCGGCTGGCGGTTCGACGCGCAGGCGGCCATCGGCCACGACGATTCCCAGCGCCAGCTGCGGGCCGCGCAGTTCGAGCTGCACGCGGCGACCGTCGAGCGCCGCCAGCTTCTGCTGGGTATCGGGATCCAGCGCCAGGGCGTGGTTCAGCGCGGTTTCCAGCGCATGCCCGGCCAGCTTGCGCAACGACGCGGGCAGCCAGGCGTTGGGGGTGGAGTCGGTCATGCGGCGATTGTAGCCGGCAGGGCCGGCGGAGATTGGGCCGGCCGAGATTCGGGATTGGGGATTCGCAACAGCAAGCCGTGGCGAGAACGACGTTTCTGTGGGTCGGGTTTCAACCCGGCTGGCGTTTCGCGTATTGCCTGTCGGGCCGAAACCCTACCCACGGGACCACCACGACTTGCCACGAGGCGCTCTTTCCCGATCCCGTATCCCTAATCCCGAATCCCAGCTCCATCGAACCCCAGCTGGCGCCACGCCTCGTACACCGCGATGGCGACGGCGTTGGAGAGGTTCAGGCTGCGGTTGTGCGGGCGCATCGGCAGGCACAGGCGTTGCGTCGGGGGCAGGGCGTCGAGCACGGCGTCGGGCAGACCGTGTGATTCGCAGCCGAACAGCAGGGCGTCGCCCTCGGCGTAGTGCGCGTCGGTGTAGCGTACGCGGCCGCGCGTGCTGAACGCGAACACGCGCGGCGTGCCCAGTGCGGCGAGGCAATCAGCCAGCGTGTCGTGCACGCCAAGCTCGGCGTACTCGCGGTAATCCAGCCCGGCGCGGCGCAGTTTGGCGTCGTCCAGTGCGAAGCCGAGCGGGCGGATCAGGTGCAGCATGGCGCCACTGTTGGCGCACAGGCGGATCGCGTTGCCGGTGTTGGGCGGAATCTCGGGGTGATGCAGGATGACGTGCAGCATGCCGCGATTATCGCGGCATGCGCCGCGCGCGTCAGCCGCGCGCCGCGTCGCAGCGCGTGGCGGTATCCGGCGTGCAGGCCGGCATGGAATGGTTCGCCGTCAGCGACTCGAGGCGGCTGATGGGCGCCGGCGCGCCCAGCCACAGCATCGAACCCAGGGCCAGCATGCAGGCGATGGCGGCCATGGCCAGTACCCCGCGCAGGGTCAACGTTTCGCGTTCCATCGTGGCGCTCCGTTCGGAAGACAGGGCGGAGACCGCATTGCTGCGGCAGGGTTCCTTCAGCTTGGCCGCCGTACGGTCGACCTGCGGAATCTGCCCGCACGGGTGTCGATCGTCACTGTCAAGAACTTGCGCTTTGCTCTAGCTTCTCGCGTTCCGCACACAAGGAGCATCACCATGGGTAGCAAACCCCTTGCCCTGCTGGTTGCCGGGCTGTTGGGTGTCGCCGGCGCCAGCCTGCCGGTCACCACGGAGGCCACCATGGCACATGCAACAGCTGCTTCGCAGCAGATTCCGGATATCGCCTACACCCGCTTCACCCTGCCCAACGGGCTCACCGTGATCGTGCATGAGGATCACAAGGCGCCGGTCGTCGCGGTCAGCATCTGGTACCACATCGGCTCGGCCGACGAGCCGGCCGGCAAGACCGGTTTTGCGCACCTGTTCGAGCACTTGATGTTCTCCGGGTCGGAGCACCACAAGGGCACGTATTTCCAGCCGTTCGAGCTGGCCGGCGCCACCGACATGAACGGCACCACCTGGTTCGACCGCACCAATTATTTCGAGACGGTGCCTACCACCGCGCTGGACATGGCGCTGTGGATGGAATCCGACCGCATGGGCCATCTGCTCGGCGCGATCGGGCAAAAGGAACTCGACACCCAGCGCGGCGTGGTGCAGAACGAGAAGCGCCAGGGCGAGAACCGCCCCTACGGTCGCGTGGACGAGAACATCCTCGCCAACACCTACCCCGCCAACCACCCCTACCAGCACACCACCATCGGCTCGATGGCGGATTTGAATGCCGCCTCGCTGGACGACGTGAAGGGCTGGTTCCACGCCAATTACGGTGCGGCCAACACCACGCTGGTGCTGGCCGGCGACATCACGGTGGCGCAGGCGCGCGAGAAAGCACTCAAGTATTTCGGCGACATCCCGGCCGGTGCGCCGGTGGCGCATCAGCAGCCGTGGATCACGCCGCTGGCAACATCGACGCGCGGCGTGCAGCACGACCACGTGGCGCAGCCGCGCATCTACCGCACCTGGGTGGTGCCGCAGCTCGGCACCGATGCCGCGGTGCAGCTCGACCTGGCCTCGACCGTGCTGGGTGGCGGCAAGACCTCGCGGCTGTACCAGCGGCTGGTGTATCGGGACAAGCTGGCCGACGATGTGTCGGCGAGCCTCGCCCCGTTCGCGCTGGCCAGCCAGTTCCAGATCCAGGCCGACGTGAAGCAGGGCGTCGATCCGGCCAAAGTCGAAACGGCGATTGCCGATGAGCTGGCGAGATTCCTGAAAGAAGGCCCGACCGCCGACGAGCTGGCGCGCGCCAGGATCGGCAACCGCGCGCAGTTCGTGCGCGGGCTGGAAAAGGTCGGCGGCTTCGGCGGCAAGGCAGTGATTCTCGCCGAGGGGCAGGTCTACCGCGGCAACCCCGGCGCCTACAAGGACGACCTTGCGCGTGCCGACGCCGCGACGCCGGCTTCCATCAAGGCCGCGGCTGATGCCTGGCTCGGCAAGGGCGATTACCTCCTGACCGTATTGCCCGCCGGCCCTGACTTTGATCCAGCGGCCGAGGACAAGGCGGTCAAGCCGCTGGCGGCCGTGGCCGGCAAGCCGGCGCCCAAGGCTCCGGCCGCACACGCTGACCGGGTGACGGCATCCGACGTGGATCGCGCCAAGGGTGTGCCGGCGGTGGCGAGTTTCCCGGCGCTGAGCTTCCCCAACATCGAGCGCGGCCGGTTGGCCAACGGCATCGAGGTGGTGCTGGCCGAGCGCCACACCATCCCGGTGACCCAGGTGCGCTTGCTGTTCGACGCCGGCTACGCCGCCGACCAGGGCCACAAGCTGGGCACCGCGAGTTTCACCGCGCGCCTGATGAACGAAAGCACGCAGAAGCTCGATTCGGTGGACATCGCCAAGGCGCGCCAGCGGCTGGGCGCCATCACCCGTGTCGGTTGCGGACTGGATACCTGCGTGGCGTCGCTCAACGCGCTGAACGACCAGCTCGCCCCGTCGCTTGCGCTGTTTGCCGACATCGTGCGCGACCCGGCGTTCAAGCCGGCCGACATCGAGCGGGTGCGCGGCCAGTGGCTGGCCGACATCGCGCAGGAAAAGACCCAGCCGGTCGGCCTGGCGTTGCGCACCTTGCCGCCGCTCTTGTACGGCAGCGGCCACGCCTACGGCATTCCGTTCACCGGCACCGGCACCGAGGCCAGCATTGCGGCGTTGACCGCCGGTGACCTGCGCGCCTACCAGCGCACCTGGCTGCGGCCGGACAACGTCAAGATCCTGGTGGCCGGCGACACCACGCTGGCGGCGATCATTCCGCAGCTCGATGCCGCGTTCGGCAACTGGCAGGCGCCCGCCGGCGCAGTGCCGCACAAGGCCATCGCCACCGTGGCCGCGCAGGCCAGGCCGCGGGTATTTCTGATCGACCGCAAGGATGCGCCGCAGTCGCTGATCATGGCCGGCCTGCTCGCGCCGTCCACCCGCGCCCCCGACAACCTCGCCATGGGCGTGGCCAATGGTGCGTTCGGCGGCACCTTCACCTCGCGCCTCAACATGAACCTGCGCGAGGACAAACGCTGGGCCTACGGCGCGCAAAGCATGCTGATGGACGCGCAGGGCCAGCGCCCGATGCTGTTCTACGCGCCGGTGCAAACCGACAAGACCGCCGCGTCGGCCGCCGAGGTGTTGAAGGAGGCGCGGGCCGTGATCGGCGCCAAGCCGCTGACCGCGGCGGAGATCGCCAAGGTCAAGGACCAGCGCATCCGCGCCCTGCCGGGCAGCTACGAGACGACCGCCGCCGTGCTGGGTGCGCTGAACGGCATCGTCGAGTACGGACGCCCGGATGACTACGTGCGGACACTTAAGCCGCGGTTGGAAGCGATCACCCCGGAAGCCGCCGAGGCGGCGATTAAACAGGTGGTCAAGCCCGATGCGCTGACCTGGGTGATCGTGGGCGACCTCAAGCAGATCGAGGCGCCGGTGCGTGCGCTGAACCTTGGCGAGGTGCAGGTGCTCGACGCCGACGGCAACCCGGTTGCCAAGTAGCGTTAGCATGATGGCCGGGCACCCGCGCCCGGCCTTCCCTCGAACCAGACGGAGTGATTCATGCGCAAGACCCTGTCGCTGTGTATTCCCGCGATCCTGCTTGCCGGCTGCACCTGGGGCATCAACCCCACACCCGCCTCGCAGAACGTGCGCACGGTGTGGAGCGGTGACGTTTCGCAATGCCAGGATCTGGGCAAGATCACGGTGTCGGTGATGAACCGCGTCGGCCCGGTGGATCGCAACCAGATCAAGGTGCAGGACGAGCTGCAGGTGATGGCGCGCAACCAGGCGGCGGACATGCACGCCGACACCATCAAGCCGCTGGCCGACCCCAAGGGCGGTGAGCAGCCGTGGGGCGCCTACAAGTGCGGCTCGCGCGCCATCCAGCCGGCCGGCAACAACAACAGCAACCCCGCGCCGGGAGCGGGGCAATCCACCAAGACCTTTCCGATCAAGGGCGGTTGAGCGCCGGTTGCGGTGATCGATTCCCGGGCCACCGGCCGTTCGCGGCCGGTGGCTTTTTGCATCCGCGTTCAAGCACGGTTGACCCCTGGTGGCCCAGCATTGGCGCGTTTCGTTGCCGGATCCGAGGTGCGTGACGTGAAACGCGGATGGTGGTTGTCCCTGGCCTGGCTGGCCTTGCCGCTGATGGCGCAGACCGCACCGCCACCGGTGCCGGCCAGCGTGCCGACCCTGGCGCCGGTGGTGGTCAGCGGCGTGGTGCCGGGGCCGGGCCTGTGGAAGGTGAGCCGCGGCGATCATGTGCTCTGGGTGCTGGGCACGCTTTCGCCCTTGCCGGGGCGCATGCAGTGGGAGTCGCGCGATGTGCAGCAGGCGCTGGCGCAATCGAAGGCGGTGCTGCTCGAACCGAAGATCAGGATCAAGGCCGACGTCGGCTTCTTCGGCAAGCTGTTCCTGCTGCCCAGCGCCTACGGCGCGCGCAAGAATCCGGACGACAAGACGCTCGACCAGGTGATGGACGCGCCGACCTATGCGCGCTGGCAGGTGCTCAAGGCCAAGTACCTTGGCAGCGATCGCGCCATCGAGCGCTGGCGTCCGCTGTTTGCGGCGCAGGAGCTGTACAAGAAGGCGCTCAAGGCCAACGGCCTCAGCGCGAACGGCGGCGTGCCCGGCACGGTGGCCGCGCTCGCCAAGCAGGATGGCGTGGCCGAAATGCCGGTGACCTATCAGGTCGAGATCAAGCAGCCGCGCGCTGCGATCAAGGCGTTCAAGGCCGCGGCGCCGAGCGACATGGAGTGCTTCAACCGCACGCTCGACGCGATCGAGCACGACCTGCCGGCAATGACCGAGCGCGCCAACGCCTGGGCCACCGGCGACCTCGCCGCGTTGCGCGCGCTGCCCGACAGCCATCGTCGCGACGCCTGCGTCAACGCGCTGATCCGCGCCGGCTTCGCCCACGAACTCGGTCTGGACGACGTCCCGGCTCGCCTCGCCGCGGCATGGCTCGACGTCGCGCGCAAGGCGCTGGCGGCCAACCCGACCAGCTTCGCGATGTTGCCGATGGACGAGCTGCTGTCGCCGCACGGCTACCTCGCACAGCTTGCGGCGCAGGGTTACACCGTCGAAGCACCCAGCAGCCTGGACGACGACCCGGCGCCGGCTTCCAGCACGCCGGCCAGCCCGGCTGGCAGCACCAGCAGCGGCACCGGACGCTGAGGCGGTGCGCTCGCGGCGTCCAGCGCCGCGATGTCCGCTGCGCCGAGTTCCAGCGTCAGCGCGCCGAGCAGCTCGTGCATTTGCGCAACGCTGGTCGCGCTTGCGATCGGCGCGGTGATGCCGGGGCGCGTCAGCAGCCACGCCAGTGCCACCTGTGCCGGCGTGGCCTGGTGGCTCGCCGCCACTGCATCCAGCGCAGCGAGCACCGCAAGCCCGCGTGGAGTGAGGTAGCGCTGCACGCTGCCGCCGCGCGCGAAGTTCTTCGCAAGGTCGCGCGCGCTGCGGTATTTGCCGGTGAGGAACCCGCTCGCGAGCGCGGAGTAGGCAGTGACGCCAACGCCTTCGTCACGCACCAGCGGTGCCAGTTCACTCTCGTAGATCTTGCGCGCGACCAGGTTGTACTGCGGCTGCAGGCATTCGTAGCGCGGCAGGTGGTGTTGGCGCGCGGTTTCCAGCGCGTGCTGGAAGCGCCCGGCGGTAAAGTTGGACGCGCCGATGGCGCGCACCTTGCCGGCTTCGATCAGGCGCGAAAACTCGCCGAGGATGTCGACGGTGGGGATGCTGGCGTCGTCCTGATGCGCAAAGTAGAGATCCACATGATCGGTGCCGAGCCGGCGCAGCGAGGCATCCAGCGCGGTGCGCAGGTTGAGCGGCGACAACCCGACGTGCTGGTCCCATTTGCCGACCTTGGTGGCGATCAGCACCTGGTTGCGCTTGCCGCTTTTGGCGAGCCACTTGCCGAGCAGCGTTTCCGATTCCCCACCGCGATGGCCCGGCACCCACGCTGAGTACACGTCGGCGGTGTCGATAAAGTTGCCGCCGCCGGCGACAAAGGCGTCGAGTACGGCGAACGAAGCGGTCTCGTCGGCGCTCCAGCCAAACACGTTGCCGCCGAGCATCAACGGCGTCACGGTGAGCGGAGAGCGGCCAAGCTGGCGGGTTTGCATGCGATGCCTCCGGCGCAATGTACGGTGAGGTTGGAGAGTATGCGGCCGGCACGATCAACGGCGCGTTGCGGTCGATCAACTAAAATGCCCACGCGTGCCTGGTTTCGCGCCGCTCCACCATCCGAAAGTTCATGAGGACCACCTATGCAACGTACCGCCATACTCGTCGACGGCGCCTTTTTTCTTGCCCGCTACCGCAAGGTGTGGAGCGACCGCGACGCGGGCGACGCGCGCACCGTCGCCAAGACCGTGTTTGGCATGACGCTCGAACACCTGAAGGCGCTCGACCGCCCGCGTGAATCGCTGTACCGCATCTTTTTTTACGATTGCCCGCCGCTGGAACGTGTCCTGACACGCCCGGTCAGCGGCGAGGCGGTGGATTTCGGCAAGAGCGGCGCCGCCGCCTTTCGCCGCGAGCTGCATGACCAGTTGCGCCGCCAGCGCAAGATGGCGCTGCGCCTGGGCCGTCTCGCCGAGCGCGGCGAGTGGAAACTGAAACCCGCGACGCTGCAGCAATTGCGTGACGGCAGCCTGCGTTGGGCCGACCTGCGCGACGAGCACTACGAACCCGACATGCGCCAGACCCAGGTCGACATGAAGATCGGCATCGACATCGCCGCGCTGGCCTACAAGCGCCTGGTGGATCAGATCGTGCTGATTGCCGGCGACGCCGATTTCATTCCGGCGGCCAAGCTGGCGCGTCGCGAAGGCATCGACTTCATCCTCGATCCGATGTGGCAAGGCATCGCCCCCGACCTGCACGAGCACATCGACGGCTTGCAGTCGGTGTGTCCGCGGCCGTTCTGAGCCACCCGTGCTGCTCGCCTTCAACAAGCCGTACGGCGTGCTGTGCCAATTCACCGACGCGCAGGGGCGCCCGACCTTGGCTGACTACATCGGGCAAAAAGACGTCTATGCGGCTGGACGGCTGGATCGCGACAGCGAAGGCCTGTTGCTCCTGACCGACGACGGCGCGCTCGCGCACCGCCTCACCGACCCGCGCCACAAGCAGCCGAAGACCTATCTGGCGCAGGTGGAAGGCATTGCCGGCGACGCGGCGTTGGCCGCGCTCGCGCGCGGCGTCGTATTGAATGACGGCCCGACCCGCCCGGCGCACGCCGAGCCCGCGGCCGAGCCAGGCTGGCTGTGGCCGCGCGAGCCGCCGGTGCGCTACCGCAAGGCCATTCCCACCAGCTGGCTCACCCTCACCCTGCGCGAAGGCCGCAACCGCCAGGTACGCCGCATGACCGCCGCGGTCGGCTTTCCCACCCTGCGCCTGATCCGCGTGCGCATCGGCGATTACGCGTTGGACGGACTTGCGCCGGGCGAGACGCGCGTGCTGCGCTGAGCGGCAATAATCGCGGCACCTGTCGTCACCGGAGTCTGCGCATGGAATTCAAGGACCACTTCTCCGGCCACGCCGAGCTGTATCGCGACGCCCGCCCGGTGCCACCCGCCGATTGGTTCGACTGGTTGGCACAGCAGGCACCGGATCGCGGGCTGGCCTGGGACGCCGGCTGCGGCAACGGCCAAGCCAGTGTGGGCCTTGCCGCGCATTTCGCGCGCGTGGTCGCCACCGATCCCAGTGCCGCGCAGATTGCGCAGGCCGCGGCGCATCCACGCATCGACTACCGGGTGGAGCCCGCCGAACACAGCACGCTGGCGGCCGGCAGCGCAAGCCTGATCGGCGTCTCGCAGGCGTATCACTGGTTCGACCGCGCGGCCTTCCATGCCGAGGTGCGCCGCGTGGCGAAACCCGGCGCACTCGTGGCGATCTCCGCCTACGGCAATTGCAGCGTGAGCCGTGCGGTCGATGCCGTCGAACGGCACCTTTACACCGATACGCTGGGCCCCGATTGGCCACCCGAGCGCGCACTGGTGGATGCGGGTTATGCAGGCTTGCCGTTTCCGTATCAGCGGGTGGATGCGCCGAGCTTCATGCTGCGCGCCGACTGGAACCTTGCCCAGTTCCTCGCCTACCTCCGCTCGTGGTCGGCAACCCAGCGGCACGCGAAGCGCACCGGGGTCGACGCGGTGGCGAACGCTGCGCCTGAACTGGCCGTTGCCTGGGGTGATCCCGACCGGAAGCGTGCGGTGCGCTGGCCGTTCTTCGTGCGCGTGGGTCGGGTGGAGTAATTCAGGGCCGCCGCCGGCCGGAGGCCCCCTCAGTCGCTGCTGCGACGTTCGCTGTGGCGAGTTCGACGGGCTCGCCGCGGTCGAATGCGATTTCCGGCGCTGCGTGCTTCCTCACCTTCCTCGGCCGGTGTATCGGTTCAATCCGCCAACATGTCCTTCGCCGGAAAGGGTGAAGAGTGGTTATGCCCACGCTGGGTTGCGCAAACTCACTCAGCTGCAAGTTCGCAAGATGCTGTTGGTTGACGGAGTGCGGATTCGTGAGTTTATAATCCGATCCGACGTGGGTGACAGGGCGCCCGCGCAAGGGGACAAGGGGATTTGCGACAAGCGGTCGGGCATATCTCGATGATGCCTGCCCTGTGTCGACGATAGATTTTGGGTATCAGAGCGCCTTGATGGGCGCTGATTATGCGTCACCGGCCGGTGACGACGGGCGTACATGTGTGTGCTGTTGCTGACTCGATAAATTGCAGTCAAGTGATTCGGAATACAAGTCCAGGAGGGGTTATGGGCAATTCGACTCGAGTATACCCAGTTGTCGACAGAGCGGTCCGTCGGCTTCGATCAGTCAATAGAGTCGTTCTCCGCATATTCGTCGCCGCGTTGGTTAGCGTGTGCGCAACACCAGTGCTAGCCGACGGAGTCCCCTTTCACGCCGGGGACGTTGTTGTCACTGGTACTTCAGGTTATGGGTACTACTGGGATAGTCAAATCAGGCATTACAGTTCGACCGGTGTTTTGCTTGACACTTTTGACTTGGGTGTCGGCAATACCTGGCCGGCAAGCGTGGCTTTCGATTCGATAGGCAATATGTATGTGCCAATCACGGGCAGTAGCTACAACCCGTCGCAACTTCTCAATACAGTATTGAAGATAAATGGGGATGGCAGTCGAGCTGGCGGATTCGGCGGAACTTATGGCGGTGCCAGTGTCGGCATAAATCAAATCGTATTCTCCAGTAGCGGCAATGCTTATATAGGTGCGGATGGCCTACCGAATAAACCTGCGCCCATCTTCAAGGTTGATGGTCGCGGTAATGTGCTGGCAACCTACGCTGCTCAGTGGGATCCAACCTCTGGGTTTGGGGTGGATTACGCCTATCTGGCCGCCGACCAGTGCACGATCCGCTACACCTCGATGGGGGAGAGCGTAAAGCAGTTCAATGTCTGCACGGGCACCCAAATGCCCAACCTCGTGGATTCATTCCCGGATCCTGCTGCTCAGCCGCCCTACGAATTGCTTTATTCCATTCGGGGCATCGACAACGGCAACATGCTGGTGGGGACGTGGGAGGATTTCGTATACGGGTTGAACAAGGATGGGCACGTCATTCAACAGTACGTTGCGAATGACAGCCCTTATCCCAGCTTGTCCTATGTAGCGGTGGATCCGAAGCAGAAGACGTTCATTGCGCTCGACATGTGGAGCGGCCGGGTCTATCAGTTCGACGTACAATCCGGCGCCCTCTTGTCCAAATTCACTCTCTTCAATGACAACTTTAGTCCAACCAGCATAGCAATCGTTCCCGCCGCCCAAAGTTTGTATGACCCGGGGAAGAACCTCGGCAAGCCGTGCAATTGCGCCGGCGATCCCATAAACCTTGCAACGGGTAATGAATTCCGGGACGATGGCGACTTGTCACTGGGCGCACTCAGCTTCCATCGCTACTACAACAGTGATTCAACCGTTGCTTCGACCCATGTTGGTGCGAACTGGCGCAGCAGTTTCGATCGCAGCATCGAGTACGCCGGCGGCAAAGCGACAGCTGCCACGATCTTCCGTGCTGACGGGCGCCAGCTGAAGTTCACCCTGGCCGCGGGCCAGTGGACCCCTGATCCCGATGTTTCCGACCGTCTCATGGAGCTGATGGATGCTTCTGGCGCGGTCACCGGCTGGGATTATTTCGACGCCGCGACCCGGTATCACGAGGGGTATGACCGGGACGGAAAGCTGCTCTCCATGACGGACACGAATGGCCAGGTTACGACGCTGGCCTACAGTGCGGCCGACACCCCTGCCGGCGTAGCGCCGGCGCCGGGACTGCTGCTTGCGGTTACCGGTCCGCATGGGCGGACGCTGGGCTTTTCCTACGACAGCAACGCGCAGTTGACAGCTCTTCGTGAACCGGACGGTGGTGTGATAGCCTACGGCCATGACACAAAAGGCAATCTGACGTCGGTCACGTATCCCGACAAGACGTCACACCGGTATGTGTACAACGAAAGCTCGCTTACAGGCGGGGCGAATCTTTCCAGCGCCTTGACGGGCAGCATCGACGAAGCCGGCAATCGCTACACCAGCATCGGTTACAACGCCCAAGGGCAGGCCGTCCTGTCGATGCTGGCATCAGGTGTCGAAGAAACGCGGGTCGCCTACAACGCGGGAGGCACAACGACGGTGTCGTATCCGACCGGAGCGCAGACAACGCTGAACTTCGTTGCGCCGTATGGCTCCATGCATACGAGCACGGTGAGTTCCCCCTGCGGGCCCGAGTGCGGACAGCCCAATCGGTCGGCGACGTTTGATGCGAATGGTCGCGTCGCGTCCGCGACGGACTTCAATGGCAGCACCACCAAGACGGCCTTTGGCGCCAACGGCTTGCTGGCACAGCAGGTCGACGCTTCGGGTACGCCTGTGCAGCGCACCACCAGTCTCCGCTGGAACACGTCATTGCGGGTGCCGCTGACACGTATCGTGGCGGACGCCAGCGGTGCTGTCGTCAGTTCCACACAATGGGTCTACAACACTCGCGGCCAACCCCTGGCCCGTTGCGAGATCGACCCAGGCAACCGCGCAGCGAGCGGCTATGCGTGCAGTGTCTCGGGCACCGTGCCGGCAGGGGTGCGCCGCTGGACATACACCTATTGTGACGCGGTGGACGATGCGCGTTGCCCGCTGATTGGCCTGTTGCTGAGTTCGACGGGGCCGCGCACGGACGTGGCGCAGGTCACCAGGTACAGCTACTACCTGGCCAACAGTGCCGTCGACTGCGGCACGCCCGGCGCTGCCTGCCATCAGGCCGGCGATCTGCACACCATCACCGATGCGTTGGGGCATGTCACGACCATCGCCTCCTATGATGCCGACGGTCGCGTCACGCGACAGACCGACCCCAACGGCGTCCACACCGACCTTGCCTACACCCCGCGTGGCTGGCTCGCTTCGCGCCGCGTGGGTGGGGCCACCACCCGATTTACCTACACGCCCTACGGCGCGGTCGCTTCCATGATCGATCCGGATAACGTCACTACCCGGTATGCCTATGATGCCGCCCACCGCCTCACAGGCATTACGGACTCACTGGGCAACCGCGTTCAATACACCTTGGATGCTGCCGGCAACAAGACGGCTGAGCAAGTGCTTGACAGCAACCACGCGGTACGCCGCCGGCTCGGCCGCACCTTCAATATGCGGGGTGAACTGACGAAGGTGGTCGATGGCCTGAACCGGACAGTGTTCAGTGCGAGTGCCAGCGACGGCTACGATGCTAACGGGAACCTGGTGCACAGCGCTGACAGCCTGGGCGTGCAGCAGCGTCGGAGCTATGACGCCCTGGATCGGCTGGTCAGTACGATCGAAAACTACAACGGCACTGATGCGGCGACAAAGAACACCCTGAGCCTGTACGCCTACGACGCATTGGATCGCCTCAATGGCGTCAGCGATCCCGACGACCTTGTCACCAGCTACGATTACGATGGCTTGGGGGATGCCGTTGCGCTGCACAGCCCGGATACCGGCACAACCATGCGTCGCTTCGATGCGGCAGGCGACCTGCTCAGCAGCACCGATGCCAGGGGCGTTACATCGACCTACACCTACGATGCACTGGGGCGCCGGACGGGTGCCGGCTATCCCGACAACACACAGAACGTGGCCTATCGCTACGACGAGGCCAATGGTGTCACCGGATGCGCCCGTTCGGCTCCAGTGGGTCGGTTGACCCGCATCGTCGAGGCTGCCACCACCACCGTGTATTGCTACGACCCCCAGGGGCGTGTCATCCGCAAGCGGCAGATCGTGTCGAGCGGCAGCGACACCGTCGACTACGCCTACACGGCAGCGGGACGGCTCCGGGCGCTTGGCTACCCGGATGGCAGTCGCGCGAACTACACCCGCGACGCGGACGGACGCATTCGTGCCATCGAAGTGGTGCCGGTGCGTGGCGGCGCGGTCACGGCGGTGAACGACGTCACTTACCTGCCGTTCGGTCCGGTTAGTGGCTACAAGCTGGGTAACGGGCAAACCGTCACACGGACCTACGATGCGAACTACCGCTTGACGGACCTCGCCAGCCCAGCCTTCAGCCTGCACGCCGCACGGGATGCGATGGGCAACATCACGGCCATCGGCAACGCTCCCGGCGCGAATCCGGCGACCGAAACCTACAGCTACGATCCGCTGTACCGCCTCACCGCGATCACCCAGGCCAACGGCAGCGCGCTGGAAAACGTCACCTACAACCAGACCGGCGACCGGCTCAGCAAGCGCGGCAGCGGCCTGGCCACGGGCGCGTACCGCTACAAGCCGGGAACCCACCAGCTCGTCTCTACCGGCAATGCGACGCGGGCGGCAGATGCCAACGGCAATACCACCGCGGTCAGGGAGGCCGGTGTCGCCTATGGGCTCGGTTACGACAACCGCAACCGGCTGAGCGTAGCGCAGCTGAATGGCAATACGGTGGCGGCCTATGCCTACAACGCGCTGGGCGAGCGCATCGTCAAGGACCTCAGCGGTCGCAACCCCCATGGCGGACAGGGTGGGCACGGCAACATGCACGGTCCCCGAGGGCAGGGCGGCGGGCGCGGCATCGAACGGTTCGCGTACGACGAGGGCAGCCAGCTACTGGCCGAACACGGGAAGGCGAGCCGTGACTATGTGTGGCTGGACGACATCCCGGTGGCGAACGTGGATACCCGCGGCTTCAGCACCGTGACCTATGTGGTGGCCGATCAACTAGGCACACCGCGGGCCATCAGCAACGGCACTGGTGCCGTGATCTGGCGCTGGGCCTATCAGGGCAATGCGTGGGGGGAGCAGATGCCGACGAGCAACGGGTATACGTATAACCCACGGTTCCCGGGGCAGTACTTCG
Organism: Rhodanobacter sp. FW106-HT46G03; assembly: GCF_058789895.1. Classification (NCBI taxonomy): domain Bacteria; kingdom Pseudomonadati; phylum Pseudomonadota; class Gammaproteobacteria; order Lysobacterales; family Rhodanobacteraceae; genus Rhodanobacter; species Rhodanobacter sp. FW106-HT46G03. The sequence continues at coordinate 3,359,177 of NZ_JBYTCC010000001.1, read as the reverse complement.
ATGCAGAGACGGGGCTCAGCTACAGCGTCAATCGTGACTACGACCCTGCGACGGCACGCTATATACAAAGCGATCCCATTGGATTAACTGGTGGCTGGAGTACTTATGCCTATGTGAATGGGAACCCTCTGAGTCGGGTAGATAGTCTCGGGCTAATGTGCAACCAACAAGGTTGCTGGAATACGAAGACTGAAATGGCATATGCACAGGCAGGGAATTACGCTATGTACTATCAAACTGCATGCGCTGGTAATGACTCATATGCCTGTGCCGCTGGTGTGGTTGCGACTGGTGTGGGCGATAGTGTCTCTTCTTCGATCGGTGCGAAATTCACTAATGCCAATCTTCACTACGCCCTAAGGATCGGAGGGAGTAAGTGCCCAGAGAAGGATATGGAAAGTATCAGGAATGACTTAATGCGGGCTCGCGTAAAGCAGCTCTCCAAGGCTACGCCAAGCAATCCCTTTAGGGCGACAGCGAAAGATATTTCTGACTTTCACAATGCCATTTTCAAACGCTATGGTGCAACTAAAGGATGGGGTCCGTTCCCCGTTTTCGGTGGGGATATTCCTATCTTCGGTAACACCGGTGGATGGAGGTGGTGTAGTGGAGCGGCCTGCCAACCATGAATGAAAACAAGCCAACCATTTGGAAGGCGACCCTTATTGCTCCGCTTGGAGTACCGCTCTCGATTGTCTTTGTGGTAGCTGTTGAGTCAGTTTTGAATGATGGTATCCCCGGGCTCCGAGATTTGCCGGCTACCATGTTTCTGGTTTTTCTTTTCGGATTGCCCATTAGTTATGGTGTGATGCTCTTTCTGGGCCTACCCTACCTGATATGGCTTCGCTCAAAAAAACAGTTGACATGGGTATTTGTTTGTATTGGCTCCATCGTCTTTGGTTCGACCATATGGTCTGGTTACTGGCAGTTGAGTCCCCATTCACCGCCATTCATGAGCACTATTCCTACTGGGGCATTTATAGGGTTTGTCGTCGGTGTCACTTTTTGCTTAGTCGCAAAGTTGCCAAGTGGCTTTCGGCGACACAGGTAGTGAACGAATAATTTGGTAGCCGAAGACAATGTCAAGTTCACTTCCTAAGGACAAATAACCAATAATTGAGCCCAACTCGATTCGGCTGGTGCTAGCTATTCGGACAATACACAGGACGTGGCTTATCGCTGCGTCGAGACCAACGGTGTCGGGGAATACGATGGGCAACATTACGGCCATCGGCAACGCTCCCGGCGCGAATCCGGCGACCGAAACCTACAGCTACGATCCGCTGTACCGCCTCACCGCGATCACCCAGGCCAACGGCAGCGCACTGGAAAGCGTCACCTACAACCAGACCGGCGACCGGCTCAGCAAGCGCGGCAGCGGCTTGGCCACGGGTGCGTACCGCTACAAGCCGGGTACCCACCAGCTCGTCTCTACCGGCAATGCGACGCGGGCGGCAGATGCCAACGGCAATACCACCGCGGTCAGGGAGGCCGGTGTCGCCTATGGGCTCGGTTACGACAACCGCAACCGGCTGAGCGTAGCGCAGCTGAATGGCAATACGGTGGCGGCCTATGCCTACAACGCGCTGGGCGAGCGCATCGTCAAGGACCTCAGCGGTCGCAACCCCCATGGCGGACAGGGTGGGCACGGCAACATGCACGGTCCCCGAGGGCAGGGCGGCGGGCGCGGCATCGAACGGTTCGCGTACGACGAGGGCAGCCAGCTACTGGCCGAACACGGGAAGGCGAGCCGTGACTATGTGTGGCTGGACGACATCCCGGTGGCGAACGTGGATACCCGCGGCTTCAGCACCGTGACCTACGTGGTGGCCGATCAACTGGGCACGCCGCGGGCCATCAGCAACGGAACTGGCGCCGTGATCTGGCGCTGGGCTTATCAGGGCAATGCGTGGGGGGAGCAGATGCCGACGAGCAACGGGTATACGTATAACCCACGGTTCCCGGGGCAGTATTTCGATGCAGAGACGGGGCTCAGCTACAACGTCAACCGTGACTACGACTCTGCGACGGGGCGATACGCCGAGAGCGACCCGCTGGGGTTGTATGGCGGTCAACTGGGGACCTACGTCTATGTAGGTGGCAACCCAATAGCTTGGACTGACTCCAATGGCCTAGCTTGCAACAGTCAGGGTTGCTGGAACACACCTCAGGAACGGGCTTACGTTCAGGAAGGTGATTGGAAGGACTACTACGCCGCGGCAGGAGCAAATGGTGATACCTACGCTCGCGAAGCAAGTAATGTCGCTAACAACATTGGCTTCCTCTCGGGCGTGACTAATCATCGTCTCGCTTCCTTGATTACCGATCACCTTCCCCGCGGAAAGACCTGTGCCGAAAACGAGACGATCGTCAGACAAAAAATGGAACAGATTCGAAAGGCGCTAGCTGCTGCGAGGGTGGCTCAATTGGATGCAGCAGGAGCGTCTCCAACCAATCCTGTGATGGTAAGCGAAAAGTCAATCGCCAGTTTTCACAATCGGATATTCCAAGATATCGCTGGTGGGACCAAGTCCTCTTGGGGAATTCCAGTATTCGGCGGTGACCTCCCAGGTAGCAACATTCTCGCGAACTGGTGCACGGGGCCTGCATGCCATCCATGAATGTCTCTCGCCGCCCAATATGGTTGGCGTTCGTTATCACCCCGTTACTGACGCCATTGGCGTTCTTTTTTGTCTATGCTGCGTACGTCATGGTCATGGGCTATAACCGACCGGGCCTCTCATGGATTGGATCGTTGGTATTCATGTATGCCTTTGGGATTCCAGTGGGATATCTGACAATCGGTGTCTTGGGATGGCCATGGGTAGCCAAGCTGATCCAATGGGGGAAACTGACCGTCGGTTATATATGTGGCGGAGCATGCCTTATGGGCATGGTTGCATTCACGGCATTCTCGACGTTGATTGGAAGTAATGACCATATTGAAATAAATGGTGTGATCCAAAAGCTTTTGGCAGGATCGGTTGTTGGGGTGCTATCGGGCCTGATATTTTGTGCCGTTGCTGGAGTGCCGACTGCGAGGAAGCCTCGTCCGAGATAGTTGATTCCGTTCCTTTGACCTCCGGGGTGTGCTGGGTCGCGGAAATTGCGCCATGACAACTCCACTTTTGACAGGTACAGAATCAGCCTGAGCCTTTCAAATCAAAGAAGTTCTCCGCCGTGGCCGTGCTGTTCGCTGCGGTGACTTCCGCCGGCTCGCCGCGGCAGCGGGCGACTTCGGCGCAGACGTGGGGGAGGTACATCGGCTCGTTGCGGCGGTCCTTCGGCAGCGGGTGCAGCGTGCGCGGCAGGAGGTATGGCGCGTCGGTCTCGAGCATCAGCCGGGTGGCGGGGATTTCGCGCACCAACGTGCGCAGATGGGTGCCGCGGCGCTCGTCGCAGATCCAGCCGGTGATGCCGATGTGGCAATCCAGCGCGAGGTAATCGCGCAGCGCTTCGCCGCCGTCGGTGAAGCAGTGCACCACCACCGCGGGCACCCGCCCGCGCCATTGCCGCAGCAGGCGCAGGAAATCCGCGTGGGCGTCGCGCTGGTGCAGGAACAGCGGCTTGCCGACGTCGGCGGCAATCGCGAGCTGGCGCTCGAACGCTGCAAGCTGTGTGTCGCGTGGCGAGAGATGGCGAAAGTAATCCAGCCCCGCCTCGCCCACCGCGCGCACCACGGGGTCGTGGGCCAAGTCGCGCAAGTGGGCATCCACTTCGTCGTCGTATTCCGCCGCCGCATGCGGGTGCACCCCAGCGGTGGCCCACAGCACGCCCGGGTACGCCCGTGCCAGCGCCACCGCCTTGTCACTGCCGGTGCGCGAGGCGCCGGTGACAAGCATGCGCGTCACCCCTGCGTCTGCCGCGCGCCGCAACACCGTGGGCAAGTCGTCGGCAAACGATTCGTGGGTGAGATTGGCGCCGATATCGATCAGGGGCATGGGGCTTTCCGAAAAACCATCGGGCATTCTCGCAGAACCGCTGCGGGCGCCGTCGGCAGGGTGGCAAGCGCGACGGATCCAGCCGTGTCGCCGCGCTGCAGGACAGCAACCACCACACGGCGCCGTAGCGAAAGATTGTCGACGCCGGTTTTGGCTGCCCACCTCACTCCGCGCGGCCCGCGTCAGGGAGTGGCTGGTGCCGGATTCAGCAGCGGCCAGCGGCCCTGCCTGCAACGCAGCAAACACCAGAAAAAGTCGTATTGACCGGCGCAAGAACTTTCGATAGGTTCGCCCGAAGGTGCCGGATTTTTGACGCCATCGCCGATCGGGAGGGGCGGGGGCCCCACGGCCTGATCGAAGTCGTGCCGAAACACCATGACGACGTACGCCGCGAGGCGCGCGTGGCCAATTGCGCGCCTTGCACGGGGCGTGCATTTCATCAACGGGAGGGTTGCATGGATACGAAACGGGCAATGCGCAATTCGAGTCTGGCAGTGGCCGGGCTTCTCATGGCGGCAGCGGCCAGCGCGGCCGCACCACAAGCAGCCACGCAAGGTGCGCCGGTAACAGTGCAGGGGGTGCAGGTGGCCATCGATCCGGCGACCGGGCAATTGGTGGCACCCACCGCCGAGCAGCGCGCGGCCTTGTCCCGCGCCATGCGCGAACAAGCTGCCGCCGCGCCGGCGGCGCGTGGTGCGCGACGCGCGGATGCGGGCCCGCGCGACGAAGCGGAGGCGCGGCAAACCCTGCACGCGATCCGTCTGCAGAACGGTGGCGCGGCGCTGGGCATGGCGGTGCCCGAGTCGCTGATGAACAGCCTGGTAGCCGAGCGCCGCACCGATGGCAGCCTGAACATCCATCACGCGGGCGACAGCCAGCAGCCCGCGGCGGAGGTGACCCAATGATCCGCCACAAGGTGCTGTTCCGCGCCCTGCTGGGCGTTGGTTTGCTGGGCTTGGCGGGCTACGTTTCCGCCGCCGAGATCAAGATCGCCAACCAGGATGTGGGCACCGGCCAGGGTCTGGATGACTCGACTCCGGCCAGCCCGGTCGGCGGCAACCCCGGCGCCACCCGTGGCGAGCAGGCGCGCATCGTCTTCCAGTTCGCTGCCGACCTGTGGGGGGCGGTGCTGCAGAGCGAGGTGCCGGTCACCGTCAGCGCCAGCTTCGCCAAGCTCGCCTGCACCGCAAATGCGGGCACGCTCGGCTCGGCCGGTGCCACCTACATCTTCGGGTTCGGAGACCCGGCACCTGCCGGTGCGCTGTCCAACACCTGGTACCACTCGGCGTTGTTCGACGCCTTGGTCGGCGAGGATGCGGCGTCTGGCGCGGCAGACATCCGCGCGCGTTTCAACGGCGCGCTGGGCTCCCCGGGCTGCCTCGATGGCGCGTCCTGGTACTTCGGCCTGGACGGCAAGCAACCGGCGGGTTCGATCAACTTCCTCAACGTGGTGCTGCACGAGATGGCGCACGGGCTGGGCTTTTCCGGCTTCGGCAACCTCATCACCGGTCGGCCGTTGGCGGGGCTACCGGACATCTACAGCACTTTCGTCTTCGACAACAGCCGGCAGCAGAACTGGTACGCGATGACGCCCGTCGAGCGCGTCGCCGCGGCGGTGAACGACGGCCAGCTGGTATTTACCGGCGCCAACGTGAGGGCAGAGGCGCCCTTGTGGCTTACCCCGACATTGATGTTGCGCATCAGCGCGCCGGCGCCGGCCGTGGGTGACTACGCGATCAACCAGGCCGCGTTCGGTCCGACGGCAAGTGTTGCCAACTTCAGCGGCGGCATTGTCGCGGCGGTGACCGGCGCCACCGCAGAAGGCTGCGTGCCGTTCGACAACGCCGCGGCGGTGGCCGGCCATCTGGCGCTGGTCGTGCGCGGGACCTGTGCCTTCACCGTCAAGGTGGAAAACGCGCAGAACGCGGGTGCCACCGGCGTGATCATCGCCAACAACCAGCCCGGCACGATCGTGCCCGGCGGTACCCCGGCCAACCCGGTCAACATCCCGGTGGTGTCGGTGAGCCAGGCCGACGGCAACACGCTGCGCGCCCATCTCGCCGGGCTCACTGGCGGCCTGGCGCTGGGCTCGTCACTGGCCGGTGCCGATGCGGCGGGCAACGTGCAGTTGTACGCACCAAGCGTCTTGGCGCAGGGCTCGTCGTTCTCGCACTACGACACGCGGCTGACGCCGAACGCGTTGATGGAATACGCGATCAACCCGGACCTGATCAGTCAGTTCACCCTCGACCTTACCCCCGCGCTGTTCAAGGACGAGGGCTGGAAGCTCAACGAGGATCATCAACAACTGCTGCGTTGCGACACCGGTATTCCCACCTTCGTGCCGGGCGGGCTGATCGTTGGCGCCAACGTCCTGGCCCATGCCAAGTTGCTGGCAGGGGCCGCCGCCTCGCTGGGCGAGTACCGCGCGGCCATTCACAACTATGCCAGCGAGCTGGCCGCCGACGGGCTGCTGAGCAGGCATGAGGCGACGCGCCTGGATGCCTGCCTGAACCCGGCGGAGACGCGCGATCAGTTCAACGCCTGGGGTCTGGGTGCGGGACATTCCGCCAGCGGCAAGGACTGACATCCCGCAGGCGCCGTGCGGAGGCGCACCCACGGATCCCGCCAGCCTGGCGGGATCCTTTTCCCGGCTGGCTGGAAGGGCAGCAAGTCAGCGCTCGCAGCGTCGCCGCCCGCAGCGGCAGCGGCGAGTAACGCTTTTGTGCGGGTCGGTGGATGTGTTACCAATGGCGGCCGGTCGATAGGCGTCGGGGGGCGCCGGCGGCAGTCTGGTCGAAGCGGGGTGGACGATGTCTGCGGTGGTGGGGTCGGCGCAGGTGGATGATCGCGAGGCGCAGGTATGCGCGTTGCTGGTGGCGCGCGGGCAGCTGAAAGACAGCGACCTCGGCCGCGCACGGCGGCTGCATGAGGAAACCGGCAGCGGCACGCTGACCGCGCTGCTGGTACGGCTCGGGCTGGTCAACGAACGCGACTTGGCCGAGGCGTGGTGCGCGCTGCTTGGGGTGCCGTTGCTGGCGACGCGCGACGCGCCGCCGCTGGCGCCGCCGGATGTCGAACTGTCAGTACGGTTCCTGAAGCAACAGCATGTGGTGCCGGTCAACACCCCGGATGGCGCCTTGGCGCTGGTGGTGGCCGATCCGGCCGATCTGTATCCGCTCGATGCGGTGCGGCTTGCCGCCGGGCGCCCGGTGGCGCTGCGCGTCGGCCTGCGCTCGGAAATCGACGACCTGATCGAGCGCTACTACGGCGCCGGGCGCTCGGCGATGGGCGCGATCGTGGAGAACATCGACGGCGCCGTCAGCGAGGACGACGACGTCGAACACCTGCGCGACCTCGCCAGCGAGGCGCCAGTGATCCGGCTGGTGAACCTGATCCTGCAGCGGGCGGTCGAGCAGCGCGCTTCGGACGTGCACATCGAGCCGTTCGAGAGCCGGCTCAAGGTGCGCTACCGCATCGACGGCGTGCTGCACGAGGTGGAGGCGCCGCCGGCGAGTTCCACCGCGGCGGTGATTTCGCGGGTCAAGATCATGGCGCGGCTCAACATTGCCGAGCGCCGGTTGCCGCAGGACGGGCGCATCCAGCTGCGCGTGCAGGGCAAGGAGCTGGATCTGCGCGTGTCCACCGTGCCCACCAGTTTTGGCGAGTCGGTGGTGATGCGCATATTGGACCGCGAATCGGTGGTGTTCGATTTCGCCACGCTGGGCTTCACCGAGGCGTTCCAGTCGCGCTTTGTCGAGGTGCTCAAGCGCCCGCACGGCATTTTGCTGGTGACCGGCCCGACCGGCTCGGGCAAGACCACCACGCTGTACACCGCGCTGTCGCGCATCAACACCGCCGACGTCAAGATCATCACCGTCGAGGACCCGGTCGAATACCAGATCGAAGGCATCAACCAGATCCAGGCCAAGCCGCAGATCGGGCTGGATTTCGCCGCCGCCCTGCGCTCGATCGTGCGCCAGGATCCGGACGTCATCATGATCGGCGAGATGCGCGATCTGGAAACCTGCCGCATCGCGATCCAGTCCGCGCTCACCGGCCACCTGGTGTTGTCCACGCTGCACACCAACTCCGCTGCCGGCGGCATCACCCGCATGCTGGACATGGGGGTGGAGGACTACCTCCTGGGTTCCACGGTCAACGGCATCCTGGCCCAGCGCCTGGTGCGCCGGCTCGACCCGGAAACCGCGGTGCCGTACGAGCCCTCGCCCGAAGTCATCGCCCAGTTCGAGCTGGAAAAATATGCCGAGGGCAAGCCGATCCGGTTGTGGAAACCGGGCACCAGCGCCGCCAACCCGACCGGCTACCACGGCCGGCAGGCGATCATGGAGTTTTTCGTGATGAGCGACGCCCTGCGCCGCCTCGTCATGCAGCATGCCGACGAAGGCGCCATCGAGCGCGCCGCGCGCGCCGAAGGCATGCGCACCATGTACGAAGACGGCATTGTCAAATCCCTCGCCGGCATCACCACGCTGGAGGAGGTGCTGCGTGTTACGCAGGAGAGCTGAGAATCGGGATTGGGGATTGGGGATTCGACAAAGCGGGGACTCGCGAGCTTTCGGCTGTTTCGAATCCCGAATCTCGAATCCCCAATCTCCGGCGGCGGATCGCCGCCCATGAGCCAATACCGCTACAAGGCCGTCACCGAAAGCGGCGAGATGCTGGCCGGGCAGATGGAGGCGGCGAGCGTCGACGAGGTAGTGGCGCGGCTGCAGGATCAGGGCCACACGCCGCTCGAAGCCGCGCTTGCGGATGCCGGCGGCGGGGCATCGGCGCTGGCGGCGCTGTTCAAGCGCGGGCCGTTCACCGGCGACCAGCTGGCGCAATTCACCCACGAGCTGGCGACGCTGCTCGGCGCCGGACAACCGCTGGACCGCGCGCTGGGCGTGCTGATGGACCTGCCCGAGAGCGAGCGCGCGCGCAAGCTGGTGGAACACGTGCGCGACCGCGTGCGCGGCGGCATGCCGCTGTCGCAGGCGCTGGACGAGGAGCACGGGGTTTTCCCCAAGCTGTACGTCGCGCTGGTGCGCGCCGGCGAGGCCGGCGGTTCGCTCGAAGCCACGCTGCGGCGGTTGGCCGACTATCTCGAACGCTCGCAGCAGCTGCGCGGCAGCATCGTCAATGCACTGATCTATCCGGCGTTCCTGTTGGTCGGCGTGCTGGGCTCGCTGATTTTGCTGCTGGCCTACGTGGTGCCGCAGTTCGTGCCGATCTTTGCCGACATGCAGGTGCCGATACCGCTGATCACCCGCGTCGTGCTGGCGATCGGCAATGCGCTGCAGGCGTGGTGGTGGCTGATGCTGCTGGTCGCGATCGGCGGCGGGTTTGCGCTCCGGGCGCGCCTGCGCGATCCGGCGGCGCGGCTGGCCTGGGATGCACGCCTGCTGCGCCTGCGCGTGGCCGGCCCGCTGCTGCTCAAGGTGCAGACCGCGCGCATTGCGCGCACGCTCGGCACCTTGCTCAAGAACGGCGTGCCGTTGTTGGCGGCACTGGCCATCGCGCGCCAGGTCACCGCCAACCGCGCGCTCGACGCCGCGCTGGCGCAGGCCCACGAACAGGTCAAGGAAGGCTCGGGCCTTGGCCTCGCGCTCGGCCAGACCAAGGTGTTTCCGCGCCTCGCGCTGCAGATGGTGCAGGTCGGCGAAGAGGCCGGCGACCTCGACGGCATGCTGCTCAAGATCGCCGACACCTTCGAACTGGAAAGCCGCCGCGCGATCGACCGCCTGCTCGCCGCCCTCGTGCCCGCGCTGACGATCGTCATGACCGTCATGGTCGGCTTCATCATGGCCGCGATACTGCTGCCGCTGCTCAGCTTGACCAGCAGTATCCAGTAGAGCCGGGATTGGGGACTGGAGATTCGGGATTCGTAAAAGCGGGTGTGCGGCGAGAACTCGGCTGTTCTTTATTGCCAATTTTGACGGAGATAATCGGATGACTGTACGGCCTGCTGTTTCCAATCCCCAATCCCGTATCCCGAATCCCGGCCATGCGCGCCGCGCACGCGCGGCGGGCTTCACCCTGCTCGAAATGCTTGCGGTGATCGTGCTGATCGGCGTGATCGCCACGGTGGTGGCGCCGCAAGTGATTAAGAACCTGGACAAGGGCAAGTACGGTGCCGGCAAGACGCAGCTCACCATACTGTCGCAGAAGATCGACAACTACGTGGTGGACAACGGCACCCCGCCGCAGCAATTGACGGAACTGGTCACCAAACCGGCGAACGCGCCGAATTGGCAGGGGCCCTACGCCAAGGAATCCGAGTTGAAGGATCCGTGGGGCCATGCGTTTGGCTACAAATATCCCGGTGACCACGGCACCTACGACCTGATCTTCTACGGCCAGGACGGCAAGCCGGGCGGCGAGGGATACAGCAAGGACGTGGGGAATTGGCAGTGAGGCAGGGATTCGGGATACGGGACTGGGGATTCGGCCGAGCGTTGCGCGCAAGCGTGCGATGCTGCGTGGGCTCGCGCCCCGAATCCCGTATCCCCCATCCCGAATCCCGCCAGCAAGGTTTCACCTTGCTGGAAATGCTCGCCGTCATCCTGCTGATCGGCATCGCCGCGGCAGCGGTGTCGGTGTCGGTGACGCAGGGGCTGGCGAGTGCGCGGGTGAATGCGGCGAGTGGCGAGATCGCGGCGGCGCTGCGGGCCACGCGCACGCAGGCGATCGTGCGGCAGCGCGAGGAAACCTTTGACGTCAACGTGCAGACCGACACCTGGAGCGGCGCGAAACGGCGCGACGTACGCCTGCCGAAGGGCCTCAAGCTGTCGGTCACCAGCGCGCTCGAAGACCGCCCGGATGCGCACACCGGCCGCATCCGCTTTTTCCCCGACGGCAGCTCCACCGGCGGCCACATCACGTTGTCCAGCGGCCAGCGTACCTGGCGCATCAACGTGTCATGGCTGACCGGCGGCGTCGCGGTGGTCGACGAGGTGGCACGACGGTGAGGCCGGGATTGGGGAGACGGGATTCGGGATTCGGGGCGCAAGCCCCCGCCACGGTGCGCACTTGCGCGCTGCGCTCTGCCAAATCCCGAATCCCGAATCCCCAATCCCGGCAACAAGGCTTCACCCTGCTCGAAGTCATCGCCGCGATCATGTTGCTCGGCATCGCGTTTGCGGCGCTGCTCAAGGTGGCGGGCGGGGCGATGGCGTTGTCGCGCAACGCGGCGGCGCACGACGAAGCCGCGTTGTGGGCGCGCAGTGCGCTCGATAGCGCCTACGTCACTGAGGCGGTCACGCCGGGCAGCCGCAGCGGCAAGTTCAACGCGCGGTATCGCTGGACGCTGACCACCACGGCATGGCAACCGCCGGGCAGCCAGCCGGGGGAGAACGCGCTGGGCCTGTACCGGCTCGACCTGGCGGTGCGGTGGGGCAGCGCCGCGCATCCGCAGGTGGCGCACTTCGAGACGTTGCGCCTGGGCCCGGCGCAGGCGGACACGCCATGAACCACGCGCGCGGTTTCACCCTGCTCGAAGTGCTCGGGGCGCTCGCCTTGCTGGCGCTGCTGCTGGTGGGCGTGTACGGTGGCATCCGCAGCGCAACCCACGGTGCACGCAGCGGCACCGCGGCGATCGAACGCATGGACGCGATCAGCGCGGCGCAGGGCTTTTTGCGGCGCGAACTGGCGCAAGCGCTGGCGCAGCCGATCGGGACGGACGACCACGGGCAACCGGTGTTTTTCGCCGGCAGCGCGCACGAGATGCGGTTCGTCGCGCCACTGCCGGGTTACCTCGGCACGCTCGGCCCGCAGCTGCAGGTGTTGAAACTCGTCGCTGGCGGCCAGGACGGTCAGCGCCTCGAATATCAGCTTGCCATGCTGCCGCCCGACGGCAGTGCACCGACCGCGCTGGGCAAGCCGCAGGTGCTGCTCGACCACATCAAGCAGGGCGGTTTTCGCTATCGCGGCCGGGATGCCAGCGGCGCCGACGTGGCCTGGGGCGACGACTGGCCGGATGGCAGCCGCCTGCCGCAGCTGGTGAGCGTGCGGCTGGTGCTGCAGGGAGCTCATGACTGGCCCGACCTCGACGTGCCGCTGCGGGTGGACGCCGGCGCCGCGGTGGGCCGGGTCGGTCTGCCGTCGGGGGCGGTGCGGTGAGCGCGCCGCGTCGCCAGCGTGGGGTCGCGCTGCTGCTGGTGTTGTGGGCCTGCACCCTGCTGGCGGTGGTGCTCGGCAGCTACGCCGTGCTGGCGCGCACGCAGGCGCTGCAAGTGCGCTACCAGTTTGCGCAGACGCAGGCGCATTACGCCGCCGAGGCCGGCCTGATGCGCGCCATCCAGGCGCTGCAGGATGGCAACCCCCAGCGGCGCTGGGCCGCCGATGGGCGCGATTATCCGTTCGCGTTTGCCGGCGCCAGGGTCGATGTGCGCATCGTCGACGAAGGCGGCAAGGTGGATTTGAACGCGGCCTCGCCGGAAGTGCTGACCGGCCTGTTTCGCGCCGCGGGCATGGACCTGCCGGCTGCGCAGGCACTGACCGCCAACGTGGTGGCCTGGCGCGGTTTCCTCGGCAGCACCAGCCAGGCGCAGCACGACCGCGCGGCATACGTGGCGGCCGGACGCAGCTACGGCCCACGCCACGGCCCGTTCGCCACGCTGGAGGAATTCCAGCAGGTGCTCGGCGTGACGCCGGCGCTGTACGCCAAACTGGCACCGGCCCTCACCATCTGGTCCGGGCGCGCGGTGCCCGACCCGAATGCCGCGCCGCCGCTGGCGCTGGCGGCGATTCCGGGGCTGAATCCGGCGCAGCTGGCGGCGGTGCTGGCTTCACGAAAAAAAAACGCGCGCACCGGCGGCACACTCATTGCCGGGGGAATCACGCATAGTATTCACGCTCGGGCCGAGCTGCCCGATGGGGCACGCGCGACGGTAGTGGCCACCATCCGCTTGCGGCCGGGCGCCACGGGCGCGCAACCGTATACGGTGCTGCGCTGGCAGGAGGGAGACCGCGAATGAGCGCTGCAACGACGTCGCTGCGGCAGTGGATGGATCGCGCGCAGGTGGCCTGGCGGGCATCGCCGGCGCCGGCGTTTTTCGCCTGGTGGGGGGGCGAGCTGGCCGCGTGCCTGCCGGCGCGCTGGCGCGCCGCATTCGGCAGCGGCGCCACTTGGTACCTGCTGCGCGCCGAGGGCGCCGAGTGGCGCGTGAACCGCGCCGGTGCGGCGCCGGTGCTGGCGCGCTGGCGCGACGATGATCCGGTGCCGACGCCGCAGGCGACGCTGGCAGCGGCTTGGCAGGGCGTGGATGCCGTCGATCGCCGGCTGGCCGTGTTGCTGCCGCCGGACGAGGTGTTGCGCCGCGTGCTGCAGGTACCGCTGGCGGCGCGGCCACGGCTGCAACAGGTGGTGGGCTACGAGCTGGATCGACAGACGCCGTTCACCGCGGCGCAGGTGTATTGCACCGTGCGTGAAACCACCCAACCGGCGCCGGCCGGGCAGCTCGCCGTCGAGCTGTTTGTCGTGCGCCGCGACACGCTCGACCCCTTGCTGGCGCGTCTGGCGACGCTGGGCATCGGCATCGATGCGGTGGATGTGCCGGCCGGCGATGCGCGCACTGGCATCAACCTGCTGCCGGCGGATCGCACGCTGCGGCGCACCCGGCCGCGCCTGCGGCTGAACCTTGCGCTCGGCGCGGCTTGCGTGCTGTTGCTGGGGCTGCTCATGGGCGCGTGGCGGCACAACCGCGAGGCCGCACTGGCGCAGATGCAGACCCAGGTGGATGCGATGCACGGCGCAGCCGCGCAGGTGGCGGCACTGCGCAAACAGTGGCAGGACGACGTCGGCGCGGCAGGTTTCCTCGCCCAGCGCAAGGCCCGGCGGCCGAGCGTGCTGGCGGTGCTGCTCGACCTCACCAAACGCCTGCCGGCAAGCGCGTGGCTCGAACGCTTCTCGCTCGACGATGGCGGCCAGATCGGCTTTCAGGGCCAGAGCCCGCAGGCCGCCGGGCTGCTCGACCGGCTGAAGGGTTCGGCGCTGATCGACAACGCGAGTTTCCAGGGCAGCATCCAGGCTGACCCTGCCTCGGGCAAGGAGCGGTTCTACATGGTGGCCCAGCTGCATGATCCGAGTGCGGCCGGGCGCGCCGCGCCGGCGGACGCGGGGAGTACGCGGTGAAGGCGCCCCGGCTCAATGCGCGCGGCCAGCGCATCGCCGCCATCGGCTTGTTGGCGTTGGCGCTGGTGCTGGCGTATTTCCTGCTGCTGCATTGGTGGTTTGTCGCGCCGCTGGCCGCGGTGGACGCCCAGATGAGCGAGTTGCGCGATACCCAGGCGCGCTATGCCGGCATCATTGCGGAGAAGCCGCAGCTGGCACGCAGGCTGGCGGCGTTGGGCAGCGGGCGCGCGGCAAGCAGCGCGTTCCTGCCCGAGAACGATCCCAACACGGCGGCCGCCGACCTCATGCAACGGGTGGTGGATGCGGTGGGCGCGCACGCCGCGGGCGGCAGCTGCGAAGTCACCCAGAAGATGCCGGTGCCGGGTACCGACCGTGCCGACGGCGAGCCGTATCGCAAGGCCACCGCCAACATCAGCCTGCGCTGCGACATCGAGCCCCTGGTGGGCGTGCTGCAGGCGCTGGAGCAGGGCACGCCGTATCTGTTCGTGGACAACCTCAGCATTTATCGCAACCCGGTCGCGGCGCAGCAGGCCAGCACGCCTTCGCTCGAGGTGCAGTTCAGCCTTTCCGGCTATCTGCGCCCGGTGGCTGCGCCAGCCGCCAACGCCATGCCGGAGGCCACACGATGAACGCGAAGGCCCAGCATCGTCTGACCCCGGCACTGGTGGTGCTGGCGCTGGTCCTGACGGCAGTGTGGTTCGCGTTGCTGGCGGGTTTCGGGCAGGGCGTGCGCTGGCATGCGCCGCGCACCCCGGCATCGTTGCCGGCGGCACGCACGTTGGCCGCCGCGCCTACCGTGCATCCGGTGGCCGAATTCGCGCCAGTGTGGCAACAGTCCCTCTTCAGCCCCAACCGCAAGCCCGAGGCGCACGCGGCGAACGGTGGTTCCGCCCTGGGTGATCTGCAGCTCACTGGCGTCATCATCACCCCGCGCTGGCACATGGCGCTGTTGCACGACAAGACCAGCGGCCGCGAGCTGCGCCTGCACCAGGGCGAGCGCATGCCGGGGGTGGATGTGACGGTGGTCGAGGTGCTGCCGCGGTCGGTGATCATCGACTCCGCGCAGGGGCGCACCGAGCTGAAATTGCCGGCGGGCGCGCCGATCGACGTCGCCAAGGGCGCGCCGGATGCGCGTGGCGCACCGCCGCCACCGGCACCGTCGTCGTCCGCACCCTCCGTGCCGGGCGCCGCCAGCATGCAGCGCGTGACGCCGGCGATCGGCCAGGATGCGCCGCGTCCGTCACCGCCGCCCGCCTACAGCGCCCAACAGCTGGAACGCCTGCGCAAACTCAAGGCTGCCGTTTTGCAGCGCCGTGCCGCCGACGCGGCCACGACTCCCGAAGGAGCTCAGTGATTCATGTCCCGCCAGTCCACCCGGTTTTCCGTAGTTTCCCGCCCGCGTACCCGGCTGCCACGAGTGGCGCTGGCCCTGTTGCTTGCGCTGGGCATGACCGGTTGCGCAAGCGTGGCGCCGCAGGCCGACGACGCCTCGCTGCAACGCGAGGCGATGGCCGGCACCCATGCGCCGGTGCCGGCACCGTTGCCGCTGGCCAACGACAAGACCACCGCCTCGGGTGCGGCGGGGTTGCCGCAGGTGAGCCTGGGCAGCGGCCAGTTCGTGCGTGCAGTGGGCGGCGCCACGCCGCACAAGGCGGCCTCCGGCAGCAATGCGGTCACCTTCAATTTCGAAAACCAGCCGGTGCAGGCGGTGGTCAAGGCCATCCTCGGCGACCTGCTGCACAAGAACTACACCATCGTGCCCGGCGTGCAGGGCAACATCTCGTTCTCCACCTCCGAGCCGGTGGCGACCGACCAGGCGCTGCCGATCCTCGAAACCCTGTTGGCGTGGACCGGCAATGCGCTGGTCGAGCGCAGCGGCAGCTACGTGGTGCTGCCGGCCAAGGACGCGGTGGGCGGCAACCTGGTGCCCAGCCTGGGCGCGATTGCGCCGGCCGGCGGGCTGCAGGCGCGGCTGTTTCCGCTGCACTACATCTCCGCGGTGGAGATGCAAAAGCTGCTGAAGCCGTTTGCGCGGCCGGAATCCATCCTGCTGGTGGACCCCACGCGCAATCTGATCGCGCTGTCCGGCACCCCGCAGGAGCTGGACAACTACGCGCGCACCATCCGCACCTTCGACGTGGACTGGTTGCGCGGCATGTCGGTGGGCGTGTTCAACCTGCAGCACGCGGACGTCGACCAGTTGATGTCCAAGCTGGACGAAATGTTCGGCCCCAAGGGCGACACCCCGATGGCGGGCATGCTGCGCTTCATTCCGATCAAGCGCACCAACGCGCTGGTGGTCATCAGCACCCAGCCCAACTATGTGGACGAGGTGGGCCGCTGGATCGCGCGCATCGACCAGGGCGGCGGCAACCAGCCGCAGTTGTACGTGTACGACGTGCGCAATATCAAGGCCTCCGACCTGGCGCGCTACCTGGCGCAGATCTACGCGCCCAACGGCGGCAGCGGCGGGGCCGGCGGCGGTGAAGTCGGACCGGGCCTGACCGCCGGCACGCTGGGCAGTGCGGAAAATGCGCGCGGCAGTGCCAGCGGCATGGGCAGCATGGCCGGCAGTTTCGGCAGCAGCAACACCGCGGGCGCCGCCGGCATGGGCTCCCGGCTGGGCAGCGCCAGCAGCGGCGGGTTGGGCAACGTCGGCGGCCTGGGCGGTACCACCGGCGGGGTGACCGGCGGCATCGGTGGCGGCGTCAGTGGCGGGCCGGTGTCGAGCACCCGCTATGGCAACGCCAACGCCGCCAGCCAGGACCAGCAATTCGTCTCCGGCGACGGCAGCATCCGCATCAGCTCGGTGGACGCGAACAACCAGCTCATGGTGCGCGCGCGGCCCTCGCAGTGGACCGAGATCGAAGCCGCCATCAAGCGCCTGGACACCATCCCGCTGCAGGTGCAGATCGAAACCCGCATTCTCGAAGTGAACCTCACCGGGCAGTTCCAGTTCGGCGTGCAGTGGTATTTGCAGGGCCTGGCCGGCGCCACCTCCAGCACCAACGCCAGCGGCGGCACGGTCATCACCCCGGGGCATCCGTCCAACCCGCGGCAAGGCGCGCTTGGCGGCGGCGGCAACACCTATGGCGGTGAGCCGTTCTTCTACTCGTTCCTCAACAACCACATGCAGGTCGCGGTGCGCGCGCTGGAGGACAACGGCAACACCAAGACCTTGTCCGCACCCTCGCTGGTGGTGATGAACAACCAGCCGGCGCAGATCCAGGTGGGCAACCAGGTGCCGATCAACCAGAACTACATCACCACCGGCATCGGCAACGGCACTGGCGGTTTCGGCGCCGTGGGGCAGGTGCAGTACCTCAATACCGGCGTGATCCTCAAGGTGGTGCCGCGGGTCAATCCCGGTGGCCTGGTGTATCTCGACATCGACCAGGAGGTGAGCAACCCCACCACCCGGGACCAGAACGGCAACTACACCATTGCCGACCGCAGCATGCAGACCCAGGTGGCGGTGCAAAGCGGGCAGACCGTGCTGCTGGGTGGCCTGATCCAGCAGAACGAGGGCATCGACGACACCGGCGTGCCGGGCTTGAACCGCATCCCCATTCTCGGCCGCCTGTTTGGCACCACCAGCCGCAACCGCAGCCGCACCGAGTTGATCGTGCTCATCACGCCGCGCGTCATCCGCAGCAGCGAGGAAGCGCGCCAGGTGACCGACGATTACCAGCGTGCGTTCGAGTCGCTGCGCCCCTTGCGCACGACGCCGGCCGCCGCGCCGCAGGCCAGCACCTATCCGCTGCCGCCGGCCGCCTCCGGTGCCGCGCCAGCGGTGTCGAAGCCGGCCCCGCGGCAACCGTAGGCGGGGCGCGCGGGCCGGGGTCAGCTCTCCGTCCTGTCCCGCCGAAGCCGGGGGAACTGCCGCAGGCCGCAGCGTCTCCCGGCTACCATTTGCGCATGCGTGCCGCGCTCCCCGCTTTCCCCATCACCCCGCTGTTGCCCGAGATCCTGGCGTCGCTGGCGGCGACGCCGCGGCTGGTGCTGGAGGCGCCGCCGGGCGCCGGCAAGACCACCCAGGTGCCGCTGGCGTTGCTGGATGCCGCGTGGCTCGGCGGGCGCAAGGTGCTGGTGCTCGAACCGCGGCGCATCGCGGCGCGCGCGGCGGCCGGGTTCATGGCGCGCCAGCTGGGCGAGGAAGTGGGTGCGACCGTCGGCTACCGCATCCGTTTCGAGTCGCGCATCAGCGCAGCCACGCGCGTCGAGGTGGTGACCGAGGGCATCCTGACGCGCCTGCTGCAGGACGATCCGGAGCTGCCGGGCGTCGGCGCGATCCTGTTCGACGAATTCCACGAGCGCCACCTGGCGGGCGATCTCGGCGCCGCACTGGCGCTGGACGTGCAGGCGGGCCTGCGCGACGACCTGCGGCTGGTGGTGATGTCGGCCACGCTGGATGGCGAGCGCATCGCCCGCTGGTTCGATGCGCCGCGGATCTCCAGCCCGGGGCGCAGTTTTCCGGTGCGCATCTGCTACCCGCCGGCACGCGTGCAGGAAACCCTGGATCAGCACTTGCTGCGCGTGGCAGCGCTCGCGCTCGCCGAAAACCCGGGCGACGTGCTGGTGTTCCTGCCCGGCCGGCGCGAAATCGCCCGCGCGCAGGCCATGCTGCAGCACTTGCCGGAGGCAGGCGGCACGCTCGAGATCGTGCCGCTGCATGGCGAGCTCGCGCTCGCCGAGCAGCAGCGGGCGCTGGCGCCGGCGGAACCCGGCACGCGGCGCATCGTGCTCGCCACCAACGTGGCGGAATCCAGCGTCACCGCGCCGGGCATCCGCGCGGTGATCGACAGCGGCCTCGCGCGCGAGCCGCGGTTCGATCCGAACTCCGGGTTTACCCGGTTGGATACCGTGGCGATTTCGCAGGCCTCGGCCGATCAGCGTGCCGGGCGCGCCGGACGCGTGGCCGCGGGCGCGGCCTACCGCCTGTGGCCGCAAAGCAAACGCCTGGAGCCGGCGCGTACGCCGGAAATCGCCCAGGTGGAACTTTCGGCGCTCGCACTGGAACTCGCCGCCTGGGGCAGCAACGCGTTGTCATGGCTGGATGCACCGCCGAGCGGCGCGCTGGCCCAGGCGCGCGCGCTGCTTGGCGCGCTCGACGCGCTGGATGCGCGCGGCCGCATCACGTCGCTGGGCCGGCGCATGCTGGCGCTGGGCGCGTCTCCCCGGCTGGCGGCGGCCGCGCTGCGCGCACCCGAGGCGCTGCGGCCACTGGTGGCCGACCTGCTGGCCTTGCTGGAAGCCCGCTCACCGCTGCGCGGGGAGCAGGCCCGCAGTGATGATTTTCGGGTGCGCCTGGCCGCGCTGCACGCCTGGCGCGACCGCCGTGTCCATGGCGGCAGCAGTGGCGCGCTGGCCGCGATCGAGCAGGCGAGCCGCGGCTGGCGCAAGCGGCTGGGCGTGCGCGGCCCGGCCAGCGGCACGCCCGGTGCGCATGCGCTCGGCGACTTGCTGTTGCCGGCGTTTCCCGACCGCATTGCGCACGCCGACCGCGGCAACCCCATGCGCTACACCCTGGCCAACGGCCGTGGCGCACGCCTGCACGAGGAAACCGCCTTGCGCGGCGAGCCGTGGCTGGTGGCGCTCGATCTGCGGCTGGATGCGCGCGACAGCTTGATCCTCGCCGCGGCACCGTTCGACCCGGCGTGCCTCGAACGCGATTTCCCCGCACGCTTCGTGCGCGAGCGCGTGCTGCACTGGAACCCCGCACGGCATGCCGCCGAAGCGTTCGAGGAGCACCGCTTTGCGGCGATCGTGCTCGACCGCCGCAGCGTGCCGGTGCGGGCCGAGGACGCTTTGCCGGCGATGCTGGCCGCGATTCGCGCGCAAGGCCCGGGCATCCTGCCATGGGGCGAAGACGCTCCGCGCTGGCGCGCGCGGGTGCAGGCGCTGCGCGGCTGGATGCCGGAGCTGGGCCTGCCCGATGTCTCCGACGCGGCATTGCTCGCCACCCTGGAAACCTGGCTGGCGCCGTTTCTTGATGGCCTGCATCGGCTGGACGCGCTGGATACCGGCCTGCTCGGCCAGGCGCTGCATACGCTGCTCGACCGTGCACAGCAGCAGGCGCTGGATCGCCTCGCGCCCGATCACCTCGTCGTGCCCAGCGGCCGCGCGCACCGCATCGACTACGCCGCTGAAGGCGCGCCGGTGCTGGCGGTGAAGCTGCAGGAGCTGTTCGGCCTCGCCGACACCCCGCGCGTTGCCGACGGCCGCGTCGCCGTCACCTTGCACTTGCAGTCGCCCGCCGGGCGGCCGATGCAGGTCACCCAGGACCTGCGCAGTTTCTGGGAGCGCACCTACCCGGAGGTGCGCAAGGAGCTCAAGGGGCGCTACCCGAAACACCCGTGGCCGGAAGATCCGTGGACGGCCACGCCCACGCATCGCGCCAAGCCGCGGCCGCGTTGACGCGCCACGTGCCGGGTGCCGCGCCACAATCGGGTTTTCCACGCTGACGCCGGTGGCCGCGCCGATGCACCAACCCGATTCTGCCGCGAATGCCATGCTCTCCCGCCTGCGCGCCTTGCTGGCCGACGGCAGCGCGCGCCCCGCGGACGAGTTGGCACGGGGTGCGCGCGCGCCGGTCATCGTCGTTCGCACGTTGCTGCAGGCGCAGGTGGCCGCAGGCCGACTGCAGGCGCTGCGCGAGGGTGCGCACACGTATTACGCGCTGGCCGGACGCGGCGCTGCGCGCGCTGCGATGCCGGTCGCGCCGTTGGTCGTGCCGCCGGGGAGCACGCCGGCACTGCGCCTGGCGCGCACCTGCTACCACCATCTCGCCGGCGCCTTCGGCGTGGCGCTGTACGCGGCCATGCGGGAACACGGATGGCTGCAGGGTACGGCACCGACATGGCGGTTGACGCCGGCCGGCGTCGCCGCGCTCGGCGCCTGCGGTTTGCCGGTGACGCCGGCGATGACCGGTCGCGACTGCCGCGACTGGACGCTGCGCCAGCCGCATCTCGGCGGCCCGCTCGGCGTGGCGATCACCACCGCCATGCTGGATGCCGGCTGGTTCTGGCGGGCCGCCCATGGCCGGGCACTGCTGCCATGCGCCGCCGGCGTCGCCGCGTTCGCACGCTGGGGCGTGGATGCGGCGACGCTGCAGGGCGTTGCCGTTACGGCGACGCGGCTGGCGGCGAACGGCTGAAACTGCCGGCGTCCCCCGGGAACACCACCGGGCTTTCGTAGCCGTCGGCGGAAACCGCGGAGACGCCGAAGAACCAGTCGTCGATCACCACATCGCGCAGCACGTGGTGCGTGGCATCGCCCACGGCGCGCGCGGATTGCCATTGCGGCGCCGTGGTGTCGCGCCAGTGCACGCGGTAGCCGGCGGCACCGGCCGACGGCTTCCAGTCGAGCGTGGTGTCGGTGGTCACCGCGCCGCCGATGCGCACGCCCTCCGGCGGCGCCGGCGCGCGGCTGAGCGCGGCCATCGTCACCACGTTCAGTGCGGTGATGCGCGCGAGATAGTGGAAGTCGATGTCGTCGAGGGTGTCGCCGTAATGCACGCCGTTCTCGGTGCGCAGGGTCTGGTGCTGGCGGGTGTAGTCCTCGTGCGCCTCGGTGACGCGCACGGCGGGAAAGCCGGCTTCGAGGAACGGCAACTGGTCGCCGCCGCGACCGTAGCGGTCGGTGCGGTACACCATGCGCACGCGCAGCTCCGGCAGGTATTGCACGGCCATGACGGCCAGGTAGCGTGCGAGGTTGCGCGAGGGCGAATCCAGCTCGCCGCCGTGGAAGCGCCGGTACGCGGCCTGCGCTGGCGTCTCGTTGGTTTTCGTGCCTTCGGAAAACACCCGCACCACGGTGTTGTCGCGCACGCCGTTCTGGCCGCGGCTGTTGCCGACCATGTCGTTGTTGAGCTCGGCCTCGATCCGCCAGCCGTGCGCCACCGCGTAGTCGGCCAGCACCTTGCCGCCGTACAGGCCTTGCTCTTCGCCGCTGAGTGCGGCGAACACCAGCGTCGCGCGGTTGTCGAAGTGCGCCAGCAGGCGCGCGGTCTCGATCAGCGCGGCCACGCCCGAGGCGTCGTCGTTCGCGCCCGGCGCGGCGATCTTGGCGTCCATCACGTCGCTGGCGCGCGAGTCGAGATGCCCGGTGATGGCGATTACCCGCTGCGGGTCGCTGCTGCCGCGCTTGATCGCCACCACGTCCATCACTTCGGTGGGCTGCGGGATGCGCTTGCCGGTGAAGCTCTGCGCCGGTGTGACCACTTCCAGGCAGCCGCCGCAATCGCGCGAAATCGCCGCGAAGCGCGCCTGCACCCAGCGCCGCGCGGCGCCGATGCCACGCGTGTTCGAGCGGGTGTCGGATAGCGTGTGGCGGGTGCCGAAGCCGACCAGTGCGCTGATCGTGGCGTGCAGCTCGGCTTCGCTCGGTGCCGTGGCCAACGCGTGCAGCGCGGGCTGTTCGCGTGGTGTTGCCGGTGGTTCGGCGGCCAGCGCCGGCAGGCTCGCGGCGAGCAGGCCGGCGAACAGGATCGATGACGGTCCGCGCATGGTTGTCCCGGGGCAGGGTGGTCGCGCCACCATAACGCGTTTTCCTGCGATCGCGGCGGACTGACAGCGCTGGCGCCACCGCTGTCAATGGCACCCGCCGCGCGGCATGTGCAAAGAGTTGCGGGGGACACCATGAATGGGGTGGATGCGCAGCAAGGCACACGCTGCGCCAGATGCCGGAAATGGGAGAAGAACGGTTTTATCGAAAATCGGAATCCATTACGCCCGCATATGCAGGATATTGCGACATGATTGTGCAATGCAGAGATTCGTGAAGCCGATATAAACGCGGCGTTTGACCGGTATCCCCATTTGTCGTTTTCGGTGTTGACGGACGCCAATGCCGCTGCGTAATTTCACTGGGTTCGCACACTTGGACGGGTGGCGGACGAACTCGCAGTGGCGCCGTCGGGAGCGGCGCCATGAAGCAGTAACCGCATTGCCGCGCAGGGCCGGAGCGCCCGCTCGAAGAACGGCCGCGGTGAATACGCCGGCTATGTCCGGCACGCAGTAAACGGGGTCGCACATCGTGCGACGAAACCTTGTCACGGGGCTGCATGGCCGCGTAGGCGGCGCTCGTCCCGAATAATCATTGGGGAGTATTTGCATGCAACACGTTTATTTGAAAACGCTGGCTGCCGCCATTGCCATGGCGGTATCCGCATCCATTGGCGCGACGCCGGCAATGCCGGCTGCGGCCACTGCGCTCGCGGTGGTGCATCACGCCACTGCGCTGCATGCCGGTGACCGCGTCACCAGCCTGTTGGAGGCCACGCACCCGATGCGGGTAGCGGTGTCGTTGAAATTGCGCAACAAGGCTCAGCTCGACGCCTTCGTGGCCAATCCGCACCATGCGTCCCTCACGCCGGCGCAATTTGCGGCGAGCTACGCGCCGACCCAGGCGCAGGCGCAGGCGGTGGCGAAGTTCCTGCGGCAATCCGGTTTCACCCAGGTCACCATTGCGCCGAATCGGCAGTTGGTGGTGGCCGACGGCCGGGCCGCCACCGTCGCCCGCGCGTTCCACACCTCGCTGTCGCACGTGGTGACGCACAGCGGCCGCCTTGCCTACGCCAATACCACCGACGTGAAGATTCCCGCGGCATTGCAGGGCACCGTGCAAGAGGTGCTCGGCCTGCAGACCGTGCAGACGTTCCACCTCTTGGCGCACACGCTGGCCACTGGCGGCTCGGAGACGGCACACAACCCGGCCGATTTCGCCGCGATCTATGACGCGGGCAGCACGGCAACCGGTTCGACGGTGCCGGTGGGCATCATCACCGAAGGCAGCATGACCAACGTGCAGAGCGACTTCAGCTCGTTCCTCGGCCAGAACCCGAGCCTGGGCAGCATCCCGATGAACGTGGTGACCGTCGACGGCGGCAGCACCGACACCAGTGGCGACGGCGAGTGGGATCTGGACAGCCAGGACATCGCCGGCATTTCCGGCGGCGTCAAGTCACTCACCCTGTACGCCACCTCCAGCCTCAACACCCAGCCGCTGATCGACGACTTCAACCAGGCGGTGACCGACAACACGGTGCGCATCATCAACGTCTCCATCGGCGGTTGCGAAACCGGCTCGGAGACCAACGGTGCGGCCACCGGCGACAACATCTTCGAGCAGGCCGACGCGCAGGGGCAGACGTTCTCGGTGTCCTCCGGCGACAGCGGCGCGGACGAGTGCAGCAACGGTGGCGTTATCCCGAGCTGGCCGGCGGACTCGCAGTACGTGGTGGCCGTGGGCGGCACCACGCTGTTCACCAGCGGCACCACGTGGACCAACGAGACGGTGTGGAACGATCTGGCGAGCAATTCCGGCGCGACCGGCGGCAGTCCGAGCACCTTCGAACCGATGCCGACCTGGCAGCAGAACGTCGGCCAGAACGCCGGCCACACCACGCGCGGCGTGCCCGACGTCGCGTTCGACGCCAGCCCGTACTCCGGCGCCAACGTGATCGTGGACGGCGCCAGCCAGACCATCGGCGGCACCAGCCTCGCCTCGCCGCTGTTCGTCGGCGTGTGGGCGCGCGCGCTGGCGGCGAAGCCGTCGCTCGGGTTTGCCGCACCGGTGATCTACCAGGATGCCGCCAGCCATTACGCGACCGACTTCCATGACGTCACGTCGGGCAACAACAGCGGCGAGACGGCCGCGGTGGGCTGGGATTACCCCACCGGCTTCGGCTCGATCGACATTGCCAACTTCGTCGCCAACGTGGCCGGCAGCGGCAGCACGCCGCCGCCGACCAGCACCCCGGTCGCCAGCTTCAGCGACAGCGTGAACGGCCTCACGGTCACCTTCAGCAACAGCTCGACCGACACCGGCGGCAGCATCACCGGTTACGCGTGGACGTTCGGCGATGGCGCCACCTCGACCGCGGCCAGCCCGAGCCACACCTACGCCACCGCCGGCACCTACACCGTCAACCTGACGGTCACCGACAACAACGGTGCGACCAGCAGCAAGAGCGCGGCGGTGACGGTGCAGTCGACCGCGCCGACCGGCACCTTCAGCAACAACACGCCGGTGACCATTGGTGACAATGCGACGATCACCAGCAGCATTCCGGTGTCCGGCGAATCCGGCAACGCGCCGGCGACGCTCTCGGTGCATGTGGACATCACCCACAACTGGTCGGGTGACCTGGAGATCGACCTGGTGGCGCCGGATGGCCGCTACGCGGTGCTGCAATCGCCCGATTACAACGACGACGGCAACATCAACACCACGTACACCGTGGATGCCTCCTCGGTGGTTGCCGACGGCACCTGGCAGCTGCGCGTGATCGACAACGATCCGTGGTACAGCGGCGATGCGGGCACGCTCAATGGGTGGAGCATGACGTTCTAACGATTTGTCGTGGATGGCCGTGGCGCGTTTCGCCACGGCCCGCGGCCCGGGGCACACGCTTCGGGCCGCGGTTTTTTCGTGCTTGCGTGGCGCGTTGCCGCGGTCGAGGCCGGCACACCGGCGGGTATGGCGTGGCGTGCGACGTGCCGGGCGGAATGGGCGGTGGCCGCTTGCACTCGGCGGCGCATTCGCCCACGCTCACGCGCCTGCCTGCCTGACGAGCCGCCATGGATACCGTTTTCATCGAACACCTCGAAGTCCAAGCCGAAATCGGCGTGTACGCGTGGGAGCGCGGCACCCGCCGCACGCTGTGGTTCGACATCGAAATGGCGTTCGACAACACCGTGCCGGCCGCGACCGACGAGGTCGCGCACACCGTGGACTACGCGACGGTGGCCGAGCGCATCACGGCGTACGCCGGCGAGACGCATTTCCGGCTGTTGGAAACCCTGGCCGAACGTTGCGCGGTGTTGCTCCGCCAGGAGTTCCACGTGCCGTGGCTGCGCCTGAAGCTTTCCAAGCCCGGCGCCGTGGTCACCGCGCGTGCCGTGGGCGTGTGCATCGAGCGCGGGGAGCGGCCGCGTTGACAGCGACCGATCCGCCACGGCAACGCTGGCTGCTGTTGCTGGGTTCGAGCTTGCCCACCGATGCCGGTGTGCAGCGCGCGCTGGTGGCGCTGGGCGCCTTGGGTGTGGTGCGTGCGGTCACGCCGGTGCAGCGGTTTCCGTCCTACACCGGCGAGCCGGGGCGGTGGTACTTCAATGCGCTGGCGGTGCTGGAAAACGCGCAAGGTCGCGCGGCCCTGCACGCGCAGTTGCGTGCCATCGAGGCGCACCTCGGGCGCCGCCGCGACGTGCCGGGTGAGGTCGCGATCGATCTGGACATCCTCGCCAGTGATGACGGTTGCGGCTGGCAGGCCGATGCGCACGCGCTGGCGAAAGGCGACCTCGATCACCCGACCACGCGCAGCCTGCTGGCGTTGGCGGGCGTGGGGAAGATCCAGCGCGGCGGGTGATGGCATCGCGCGAGCGGGGGGATTCCCGCGAAAAGCTCGTCGGGTTGAAACCCGAGAGCGGCCTTCAGATGTGCAGCAGGCGTCCGCCGTCGGTGGGCAACACGATGCCGCTGGTGTAGTGCGCGTCGCGCAGGAGGTAGAGCACGGCATCGGCCACGTCCTGCGGCGAACCCTGGCGGCCGAGCGCGGTGCGTTCGTGCACGGTTTGCGCGGTCTCGGCCTTGACCGGGTTGGTCGACCACAGCATGTTGCCCGGGGCCACCGCGTTGACGCGGATCTCGGGGCCGAGCTCGAGGGCCAGCACCTTGGTTACCATCACCAGCGCCGCCTTGCTGATGCTGTACACCGGATAGCCGCGCAGCGGCCGTTCGGCGTAGATGTCGGCAATGTTGACGACCGTGCCGCGCGCGGCACGCAAGGCATCGGCCGCGGCCTGGCACAGGAAAAACGGTACCCGCGCATTGGTGCCGAGGAGTTCGTCCCACTGCGCCGGCGTGATCGCGCCCAGCGGTGTCGCGTAGTAGGCCGAGGCGTTGTTGACCAGCGCGTCGAGTCGGCCGTAGCGCGCCAGGGCGGCCGCCACCAGTTCGCCCGGTGTCGTCGGTTCGGCCAGTTCGGCCTGCAGCACCAGCGTGCTGCCTTCGCGCGTGGCGGCCAACTGGGCGGCCAGTTCGCTGGCTTCCGCCACCGAGTGCCGGCAGTGCATCACCAGGTCGTAGCCGGCCGCGTGCAGCGTGCGCGCAATGACCGCGCCCACGCGCTTGCCGGCGCCGGTAACGAGGGCGACGGGGCGGGCATGGCGTGGCGGCATGGCGGTACCGGTGAGCGGCAAAGGCTACAGCTTCGCCGATTGCTCCGCGTGCGTCACGCCGCGCTGCAAAGGTTCGATGCTGCCGGCGAACAACGTCAGCGCGGTTTTGCCCACCTGCACGGTGTCGTAGTACGCATACGCGCCGACGCCCGCGGCGCCCACCACCGGCAGCCAGCGCGCAGCCCCGGCGCCGAGCAGCCGCCGGCTGAGGCGTACCCCGAGTTGGCGGGCAATCTGCTCGGCCAGCCTTTGCGACAGGGGCTGAAACAACACCCGGTCGCCCATGCGCACGGCGAGATCGCGCAAGGCTTGCGCCGCCGTATGGCGAAACAGGCAATACATCATTTGCTCGCGGCCCAGCTCGACGTGACGGCCATGCGCCGCGGCGACGTCGCTCACCAGCTGCGCCTGGATTTTCCAGATCGTCACCAGCTCGGGCAGCAGGGTCAGCCAGCCCAGCGGCCCCGGCGGCAAGGCCAGCGTGCCGGCGGTGAGCGCGGCGTGGCGTGCGGCAGCCGTCGTCAGCGCATGGGCGCGCGCACGGGGCGCATGGTCGGCGCGCTCGCCGCTGGCCGGGACGGCGGCAATGAAGTCCAGGATGGCGCGGGTCACCCGGTCGGTTTCCGGGTGACTGCCCGGCACGGTCGGCAGGGTGCGGCCCTGGTTGGCTTCGGGGGTGGACATGGGCTCGGCTCGGCGGTGACCCGCCAAGTATGCCGAGTTGCCCGGGTGGTGGCCGCCACCCGTCGCCGTGGCATGCGCGGACCGTCGCGAATTTTGGATGGATTCAGCGGACGTAACAATATAACGTTACTATGTCGGCCCGACCGGGCTTGCCGGTCGTCATGATTGGGATCACTGGATGAAATCTTCCCCGCTGCTTGCTGCCGCCGTGGCTGCCGCGTTGTGCGCTGGCGGTACGCCCCGCGCCAGCGCGGACGAGGTCACGCAAGCACCCGCCACCACGCTGGCCACGCGCAACGAGCGCGCGCCCAAGGTACATGACCTCGCGGCCGTCAGCGTCAGCGCCGCGCTCGACCAGGCGCGCAATGCGCTGTCGCCGAGCACCGGCAGCAGCATGTACGTGATCGACGAGCAGGCGATCCAGGCGCTGCCGCTCGGCGCCTCCACCCCGCTGAACCAGGTGCTGCTGCAGGCGCCGGGCGTGGTGCAGGATTCCTACGGCGGCCTGCACGTGCGCGGCGACCACGCCAACCTGCAGTACCGCATCAACGGCGTGATCGTGCCCGAGTCGATTTCCGGCTTTGGCCAGACGCTGGATACGCGCACGATCCAGAGCATGAATCTGCTCGACGGCGCGCTGCCCGCGCAGTACGGCCTGCGCACCGCGGCGGTGGTGAACCTCACCACCAAGGACGGCAGCGCGCTGGGCGATGGTGGCAGCGTCGGCGTCACCGGCGGCTCGCTGGGCACGTTCAACCCGCATGCCTCGCTGTGGGGCACGAGCGGGCCGTGGAGCGCGTTCTTCACCGCGAACTATCTGGAAAACGACGTGGGCATCGAGAACCCCACGGCCAGCCGCAAGCCGATCCACGACCACACCAACCAGCTCAAGGCGTTTGGCGACATCGACTATCTGATCGACGACGATACCCGGCTCGACTTCATGTTCGGGATGGCCAACAACCGTTTCCAGATCCCGAACAACCCCGGCCAGACGCCGCAGTTCGGCTATCTGGATCGCACCGCCTTCAACTCCGCCGACCTCAACGAGCAGCAACGCGAGAACACTCGCTTCGGCGTGCTCTCGCTGCAGGGCAAGCTTGGCCGCACCGATTACCAGGTGTCGCTGGGGCAGCGCTACACCAGCCTGGCCTTCCGCCCCGACCTGGTCGGCGACCTGATGTTCAACGGCCTCGCCGGCAAGGTCGGCCGCAGCAACCGCGCCAGCACGCTGCAGGCGGACTTCTCCACCCCGGTCGACGACACGCACACGCTGCGCTACGGCGTGTACGGCAGTTTCGAGCGCGCCGCCAGTGGCAACGACGCCTGGGTGTTCCCGGCCGATGCGGATGGCGAGCAGACCAGCACCACGCCGATCACCATCGTCGACAACAGCCGGCTCACTGCGAAGACCTGGTCCGCCTACGTGCAGGACGAGTGGAGCCTCGGCGAGGACTGGACGCTGAACTACGGCCTGCGCGGCGACCGCTACACTCTGGCCGGCACCACCAGCAGCCAACTCAGCCCGCGCCTCGGCGCAGTCTGGCAGGCCACCGACAGCACCACCGTGCATGCGGGCTACGCGCGCTACTTCACGCCGCCGGCCACCGAGATGATCGCGGTCTCGAACATCGCCAAGTTCGACGGCACCACCAACGCGGTGGCCAACCCCGGCAACGCGCAGCCGCTGGCCGAGCGCGCCGACTACTACGCCTGGGCATCTCGCAGAACCTCGGCAAGGCCTGGACGCTGGGGTTGGACACCTATTACCGCGACGTGCAGCGCCTGCAGGACGAGGGCCAGTTCGGCACCGCGCTGGTCTACTCCACCTTCAACTACCGGCGCGGCCGCGTCCGCGGCGTGGAGTTCACCACCAACTACGACAATGGCCCGTGGACGGGGTGGTTCAACTTTGCCTGGAGCAAGGCGATGGGCAAGGACGTGATCACCAGCCAGTACAACTTCGCCCCGGATGACCTGGCCTGGATCGCCGGCCATTACATCCATCTCGATCACGACCAGAAGTACACCTCCTCCGCCGGCATCGGCTACACGCTGGACGACGGCACCAGGCTCGGCGCCGACTACCTGTTCGGCAGCGGCCTGCGCCGCGACGGCGCGGTGCCGAACGGCGCGCACCTGCCGGCGTATTTCCAGCTGAACCTCAGCGTGTCGCACGACTTCAGCTGGGACCGCTTCGGCAAGCTGCACACGCAACTGGCCTTGGTCAACGCGTTCGACCGCGGGTACGAGCTGCGCGACGGCACCGGCGTGGGCGTCGGCGCGCCGCAATTCGGCCCGCGCCGCGGGCTGTATCTCAGCGTGCAAAAGGACTTCTGAGCTGCGGCCGCAGGCGGGCGATCGGCTATCCTGATCGCCTTGCCGAATCGAACGCCTCCATGGTCGCCCGCCTGCCCGAACCCAGCGCCGAAGAACGCGCCCACTCCGACTTGCTGCTGCAGCACCTGCGCGCCCAACTGGTGACGCACGGGCCGTTGCCGTTTTCGCAATACATGCACCAGTGCCTGTACGCGCCGGGGCTTGGCTACTACAGCGCCGGCAAGACCAAGTTCGGCCCCGCCGGCGATTTCATCACTGCACCGGAGCTGGGCGAAATCTTCGCGCGCTGCGTCGTCAACGCCATCGCGCCGGTGCTCGGCATGCTGGGCGCCGAAGCGGATTTTCTCGAGCTTGGCGGCGGCAGCGGCGCATTTGCCGAGGTGGCGCTCAAGGCGCTGGCGCAGGCCGGCACCTTGCCACGCCGCTATCTCATCCTCGAACCCAGCGCCGACCTGCGCGAGCGTCAGCGCGAACGCCTGGCCGCCGCCTTGCCGGCGGATTTGAACGCGCGCGTCGCCTGGCTCGATCGCCCACCCGAAACGGCATGGCGCGGCGTGCTGTTTGCCAACGAAGTGCTCGACGCGCTGCCCACCACGCGCTTTGCGCTCAAGGGCGGCGAAGTGTACGAGGAGTATGTGGCGCTCGATGGCGCCGGCAACCTCATGCGCACCGATCGTCCGGCCGACCCGCTGGTGTCCGGCGCCGTGCGCCATCTCGAACACGACCTCGGCCAGCCGTTTGCCGAGGGCTATCGCTCCGAGGTGCTGCCGCAATTGCCGTACTGGATGCAGGCGGTGGCCGGCGCGCTCGAAGTCGGCGTGCTGCTGTTCGTCGACTACGGTTACGTGCGCCGCGAGTTCTACCTGCCCGAGCGCCGCGACGGCACGCTGATGGCGCACTACCGCCACCTCGCGCACAACGACCCGCTGTGGCTGCCGGGCCTCAACGACCTCACCGCCTCGGTCGATTTCACCGCGCTGGCGGAAGCCGGCAACCACGCCGGGTTTGGCATGGCCGCCTACGTGCCGCAGGCGCAATTCCTGATCGCCAGCGGCTTGCAGGACATTTTCGCCGCCGCGCACGCCGCCGCCGGCGACGAGGCGATGCGCTACCGCATCGCGCAGGAAGTGAAACGCCTCACCCTGCCCGACCAGATGGGCGAGCGGTTCCAGGCGATGGTGCTGGCCCGCGGGCTGGATGCCCTGCCACTGCCGGTCGAGCTGCTCGCTGCCGACCAGGGCGGGCGGTTGTAGGGGCCGGGATTCGGGATTGGGGATGCGGGAATCGGAAGAGCGGGCCGTGGCGAGACACCCGCTTTGTGGGTGGGGCTGAAGCCCCACCCACAGGACATGAGGCGCCGAGGCCGGTGGCCGCGGGCTACTTTGCGCTTGGCCGCAGCGCCATGCCTTTCAGCACGTTGAGGGCCTGCGCCAGCGCGTAGTCGCGGGTGGCGAGGGCGCCTTCGGCGGCGCTGCCGTCGTTGTCGATGCTGCCGCTGGTTTTCGTGTTTTCGTTGGCGAGGTGGTGCGGCAGGTCGGCTTCCGAGTTGATCAGCGCCGGGGCTTGGTCGGCTTTGTGCACCGTGAGGTCGGCGAGCGGGATGTCGGGCTTGATGCCTTCGGCCTGGATCGAGGTGCCGTTGGGCGTGTAATAACGGGCCGTGGTGAGTTTCACCGCGTGGTCGGCGTCCAGCGGCAGCACGGTTTGCACCACGCCCTTGCCGAACGTGCGCTGGCCCATCAGCAGTGCCCGGTGGTTGTCTTTCAGCGCGCCGGAGACGATCTCCGCGGCGGATGCCGTGCCGTGGTTCACCAGCACGACCAGCGGCGCACCGTTCAGAAGATCGCCGGGGTGTGCGGCAAAGCTCATGTTGGCGTCCGGCAGGCGACCGCGGGTGGTGACGATGGTGCCGGCATCGAGCAGGTCGTCGCTTACCGCGACTGCCGCCGTCAGCAGGCCGCCGGGGTTGTTGCGCAGGTCGAGCACGGCGCCTTTCGGCGCGCCGTTCTTGGTGATCAGCGTGGCGAGCTTGTGCTCAAGATCGGCCGCGGTGTCGCTCTGGAACTGGGTGATGCGAATGTAGTCGTAGCCGGGTTCGAGCTGGCGCACCTTGACGCTGGTGATGGCGATGTTCTCGCGCGTCAGCGGCATATCCACCGGGGTGTCGCTGCCCTTGTGCAGCACGGTCAACGTGATCTTGGTGCCGGGCTTGCCGCGCAGTTGCTTGAACATCGTATCGACGTTTTGCGGATCGACCAGGGTGCCGTTGATCTTGACGATGCTGTCGCCGGGTTTGACGCCGGCGCGCGACGCGGGTGTGTCGTCGATCGGGGTGACGATCAGGAGGCCGCCATCCTGTTGCAGCACTTCGATGCCCAGGCCGCTGTATTGCCCGGTGGTGTCTTCGTTGAGCTGAGCCAGGCCGTCCTTGTCCAGGTACTCGCTGTGCGGGTCGAGCCCGGCGAGCATGCCGGTGATTGCGTCTTTCATCAGGTCGTGGTTCGAGACCGGCTCCACATAGGCCTGGCGCACGATGTCCACCACGCGGCTGAAACGGCG
Source organism: Rhodanobacter sp. FW106-HT46G03 (assembly GCF_058789895.1). NCBI lineage: Bacteria > Pseudomonadati > Pseudomonadota > Gammaproteobacteria > Lysobacterales > Rhodanobacteraceae > Rhodanobacter > Rhodanobacter sp. FW106-HT46G03. Next base: position 3,326,337 of record NZ_JBYTCC010000001.1, on the reverse strand, counting down.
GATGTCCTGCAGATCAATCGGCTGGTCTTTGGCCTTGGGGGCATCGGCGCGCACGTGGGCGGGAGCAAGGTCGGTCGGCGGTTCGGGCGCACTGGTGGCGGGTGCCGGCGCGGTTTGCGCATACACCAACGGCGCCGCCAGCAGCAGCGAACACAGACTCAAAGTGGAAAACCGCATGCAGCAACTCCGCAGGGGCAGGGGCGCATACCGCGAGGCGCGGTCAGGCCGACAATGTCCAGCGTGCGACGTCCGCGTGCGGCCGTCAACGGCCGGCAGTCATGCCTGTGACGGCTCGGAAATCCGGCAGTCATGGGCGTCGCGCTTTGGCCTGAGCGGCCGGGATAGGGAATACGGGATGCGGGATTCGGCAACAGCTGCCGGCACCAGGCCACGGCTGACCGCGTGCGTCGTTGCCGTCCGACTACGGTCTTGCCTCACGCTTGGATCGCCGCCCGTACGCGCACCGGCACGGCTCACGCGCCGCCGCGCTTGCCCAGCCAACTGCGCGGGTCGACCGGTTTGCCGTCGTGGCGCAGCTCGAAATACGCACCGGTGTTGACCCCGGTCGCGCCGGCCGCCGTGCCCACCGCCTCGCCGGCCTTGACCGCGTCGCCCACGCCATGCAGCAGGGTTTCGTTGTTGCCGTACATGCTCATCCAGCCATTGCCGTGGTTGACGATGAGCAGCATGCCGTAGCCGCGCAGGAAGCCGGCGTACACCACACGGCCGCCAGCCACCGCGCGCACCTCGCTGCCGCCCGGCGCGCGGATCAGCACGCCGTTGCCGTAGCTGTGCACCTCGCCGGCCGCCGGCCACGGCAGGTTGCCGCGGATGTTCTGCCCGGCGGCCCCCACGGCCAGCGGCGGCGGTGCCTTGCCGCCGTGCCTGCGGGCTGCGGCTTGCCTTGCGGCCTCGCGCGCGGCGGCTTCGCGCATGGCCTGGTCAATCTGCTTTTGCAGCCGATCCACCAGATTGTTCAGCGCTTGCTCGTCCTGCTTGAGCGCGGCAAGGCGTTGGGCCTGGTTCTGGTAGGTGGCGTCGGTTTCCGCCGCCAGCTTTTGCTGCACGGCGCGTTGCGCGGCAAGTTGCCGGTTTTGCTGCTCGCGTTCCGCGCGTGCGGCCTGCAAGGCTTGCTGCTCGGTGGTGATCTGCGCTTCCAGCGCTTGCAGTTGTGCGAGATCGGCCACCAGCTGCTGCACCTTCTGCACGCGATCGGCCTGGAAATACTTCGAGTAGGTGAGAGCCCGGGCGATGCGGCTGGTGTCGGCGCCGTCGAGCAGCGTGCGCAGGTCCGAACCGTGGCCCAGCGCGTAGCTGGCGCGCAAGAGGTCGGCGATGGCAGCCTTCTGGCTGTCCAGTCTTTGCTTGAGGTCGGCGCGTTGCTGCTGCAGGTCGTCCAGCTGGCGCTGCTTGGCGGCGATCTGCGCGTCGGTGTCGCGCAAGGCGCGCGCGGCAGCGGCCAGCGCGGTGGTCTGCTTGGTCAGCTCGGCGTTGAGCTGCGTGCGTTTGCTGGCGGTTTCCGCCTGCTGCTTGCCCAGCGTTTTCAGCTGCTGTTGCACGCTGCCGAGTTTTTGTTTGGCCGTCGCCTGTTCGGTTTGCGCCTTGTCCTGGCGCGCTTGCACCGGGAGCGCGGTCAACGTGGCCGCCAACAGCAGGCTGACGAGAAGCGGCATGGGGAAGGCGAGGGGTTGGCGCAGCATGCGCGGATTATCGCCGAGCCGGGCACCCGCGGCGAGTCGATGGTGCGCGCCACACTGGCCGCGATCACGCACAATGCGTGGGTTCCCCGGCGGCGCGAGGCGCATGCTCAATCGGCTCTGGTACGGCTTTTTTCTCGCCGCGGCGGTGGCAGCGCTCGCGCGCTGGCTCGTCGGCGGCGACGCCGGCGTGTTCGCCGCCATCGTCGGCGCGCTGTTCGACATGGCCGACCTCAGCGTCAAGGTGATGCTGCTCTTGTTCGGCACGCTCACGCTGTGGCTGGGTTTTCTGCGCATTGCCGAACAGGCCGGGCTGGTCGAACGGCTGGCAGTGTGGCTCGGCCCGCTGTTTGCGCGCCTGATGCCCGAGGTGCCGCGCGGGCATCCGGCGATCGGCCTCATCACGCTCAACTTCGCCGCCAACGCGCTGGGCATGGACAATGCGGCCACGCCGATCGGTCTGCGCGCGATGCGCGAATTGCAGACGCTCAATCCATCCGCAGACACCGCCAGCAATGCGCAGATTCTGTTTCTGGTGCTCAACGCCTCGTCGCTGACGCTGTTGCCGGTGACCATCTTCATGTACCGCGCACAGGCTGGCGCGCACGACCCCACGCTGGTGTTCCTGCCGATCCTGTTGGCCACCAGCGCCTCGACCCTGGCCGGGTTCCTGAGCGTGGCATTCATGCAGCGCCTGCGCGTGCGCGACCCGGTGGTGCTTGCCTGGCTCGGCGGCGCCGCGCTGGTGCTCGGCAGTTTCATGGCGCTGCTGGCCTCGCTCTCCGCCGCCGCGCTGGCGGCGCTTTCCGGCCTGCTCGGCAACCTCATGCTGTTCGGCGTGATCGTGCTGTTTCTGTGCGCCGGCGCGTACAAGCGCGTGCCGCTGTTCGACAGCTTCGTCGACGGCGCGAAACAGGGTTTCGAGGTGTCGAAAAACCTGCTGCCGTATCTGGTGGCGATGTTGTGCGCGGTCGGCGCGCTGCGTGCCTCCGGCGCGCTCGACTTCGTGCTCGAAGGCATCCGCTGGAGCGCGGTGCACGCCCACCTCGACACCCGTTTCGTGGACGCGCTGCCCACCGCCCTGATCAAGCCGTTTTCCGGCAGCGCCGCGCGCGCCATGCTGATCGAGACCATGCACCACTACGGCGTGGACAGCTTCCCCGCACTGCTCGCCGCCACCGTGCAAGGCAGCACCGAAACCACCTTCTACGTCGTCGCCGTCTATTACGGCGCCGTCGGCATCACCCGCGTGCGCCACACCATCGGCTGCGCCCTGCTCGCCGACCTCGCCGGCGTCCTCGCCGCCATCGCCGTGTGCTATTGGTTTTTTGGCTGAGGGGTAATGGGCGGCGTTTGTCTGTTAAGTATGTATCAAGGGCCATGTAATTGGGTAAGCGGCGCATAGAACCTTGAGTTACCCGGGGGCGGCGAATGTTATTCGGATTTGATTAGCTTCTAGGTTTCACAATGGTGGCCTCGGCGCCCTCGGCTACAATGGGGCCTCAGCATAGTGCCGCGGATAGCCATCGAGTGCATGATCGACCACAATGCGGTCGCCATCGCTTCAATGAGGCCGCAGCGTAGTGCTGCGGATAACGAGCAAGACGCGCTTCGAGGCGCGCAGCCCCGGCCTGCTTCAATGAGGCCGCAGCGTAGTGCTGCGGATAACATAGGGAGCGCGCCGTTTGAGGTCGCCGTGATACGTGCGCTTCAATGAGGCCGCAGCGTAGTGCTGCGGATAACCGCCTCGATCCCGGTGCCGTTGGAGCCCAGCGCAGCGCTTCAATGAGGCCGCAGCGTAGTGCTGCGGATAACCCGGTCACACACTCGCCGATCATTGCGGAAGCGTTCCCGCTTCAATGAGGCCGCAGCGTAGTGCTGCGGATAACCGAGCAGCTGCTCGCCGGGCCAAGGGAGTCAACCCATGCTTCAATGAGGCCGCAGCGTAGTGCTGCGGATAACCCGATGCTGCCGACGATCGCCGTATCGCTGGTCATGCTTCAATGAGGCCGCAGCGTAGTGCTGCGGATAACGGACGTTCTTCTTCAGATCGTTCAGCGTCGGCATCACGCTTCAATGAGGCCGCAGCGTAGTGCTGCGGATAACGCGCCGTGAGGCTCCCGATCCACGCAGCACCCCACAGCTTCAATGAGGCCGCAGCGTAGTGCTGCGGATAACTCGCCGTGAGGCGAAGCATCCCGCATAGGTGGCAGAGCTTCAATGAGGCCGCAGCGTAGTGCTGCGGATAACGCGTGAAGTTGACCGGTGAGCTGTTCGGATCGCCCGGCTTCAATGAGGCCGCAGCGTAGTGCTGCGGATAACAGCTGAGGACGACGTTGATGGTTCCACCATTGGAACCAGCTTCAATGAGGCCGCAGCGTAGTGCTGCGGATAACCAACAACGTCTGGAGCGGTGTTTGATCAACCGACATTGCTTCAATGAGGCCGCAGCGTAGTGCTGCGGATAACCCACTCGAACACCTTGCGGCTGCTCAGCGCCCACTTGCTTCAATGAGGCCGCAGCGTAGTGCTGCGGATAACTCAGGACGGTATCGTCGTTGCGCTTCGCCAATTCCATGCTTCAATGAGGCCGCAGCGTAGTGCTGCGGATAACCGGACGTTCAGCACCCGGTCCACCATGTCCGCAATCTTGCTTCAATGAGGCCGCAGCGTAGTGCTGCGGATAACTGATGCGCTGCGCTTGCAGCCGGGCGTTGCTGACGGGCTTCAATGAGGCCGCAGCGTAGTGCTGCGGATAACGTCGCGGTCAGGCCGACCACGCGCAGGGTCGGGTTGCTTCAATGAGGCCGCAGCGTAGTGCTGCGGATAACAGTTGCAGGCGCTGATCCACGGCAACGCTTACGCGGCTTCAATGAGGCCGCAGCGTAGTGCTGCGGATAACCACCGTGTGACGCCCAGTCGTGCACCGGCGTCGCCTTGCTTCAATGAGGCCGCAGCGTAGTGCTGCGGATAACAGCAGCAGGCAGTACAAGACGGTCGCGAGCGCAAGCGCTTCAATGAGGCCGCAGCGTAGTGCTGCGGATAACCGGCTCGCCGCTGGCGATGAAGCGCGGATGAGCTACTTCCGCTTCAATGAGGCCGCAGCGTAGTGCTGCGGATAACCCACAGCGCGCGGACGGCGGCGGACAGCCTCGTCGTGGCGCTTCAATGAGGCCGCAGCGTAGTGCTGCGGATAACTGGTGTGCACGACGTATTCGACGATGACCACCTGTCAGTGCTTCAATGAGGCCGCAGCGTAGTGCTGCGGATAACAAGGGACAGCCATGGGTTACACCTCAAGAACGAAAGAGCTTCAATGAGGCCGCAGCGTAGTGCTGCGGATAACGCCAGCGCGACCGGCGCGACGCTTGGCCGCTTGCTCAGCTTCAATGAGGCCGCAGCGTAGTGCTGCGGATAACCTCCGCGTACAACCGAGCGGCGCCGTCGTGGCCGATGCTTCAATGAGGCCGCAGCGTAGTGCTGCGGATAACACGTCGCCGTGCGCGCCGATGCTGACCCGACCAACGTCGCTTCAATGAGGCCGCAGCGTAGTGCTGCGGATAACGTAATACGAACCATCCGTCCATCCTCGTGCCCCAGAAGCTTCAATGAGGCCGCAGCGTAGTGCTGCGGATAACATCCTGAGTGGCGAGTTCAGTTTGGTGAGTACTACAAGGCTTCAATGAGGCCGCAGCGTAGTGCTGCGGATAACACTCGCGGCGTGTCAACCGGGCGGCGCGTGATGCAAATGCTTCAATGAGGCCGCAGCGTAGTGCTGCGGATAACCCCTGGATCGATTTCGTTCGCATCGCGAAGGGTTGGCTTCAATGAGGCCGCAGCGTAGTGCTGCGGATAACTTGTTCGATTTCGTCCGCGGCTTCGTTGCCGATGCTGCTTCAATGAGGCCGCAGCGTAGTGCTGCGGATAACAAGCGCAGTACCAGCACGCACACGCCAACCGCTGGCCGGCTTCAATGAGGCCGCAGCGTAGTGCTGCGGATAACCACCGTCGCGGCGCTTCATCTCGACGTACAGGCCGTGGCTTCAATGAGGCCGCAGCGTAGTGCTGCGGATAACCGGTCTTGCTGGGGCCAGATGTACACGGAGAGCTAGCTTCAATGAGGCCGCAGCGTAGTGCTGCGGATAACTGGTGGGCCGCGCGCCGCTGCTCGATCTGGCGCACTTGCTTCAATGAGGCCGCAGCGTAGTGCTGCGGATAACCGCCGCCGCCGCTGACATGCTCAACCGACCGGAGGAAGCTTCAATGAGGCCGCAGCGTAGTGCTGCGGATAACCGATGCCGAGCGCAACCTGCTCGCGCTGATCCAGCCGCTTCAATGAGGCCGCAGCGTAGTGCTGCGGATAACGTCGACGTCCAACTCCTTCCATGCCACGCCACGCCGGCTTCAATGAGGCCGCAGCGTAGTGCTGCGGATAACGGGCGAGCTGTCGTTCGGTACCTACGACGACCTGCTGGCTTCAATGAGGCCGCAGCGTAGTGCTGCGGATAACATGATGGCGACATGGAAGCGCGCGTAGCCAAGCTTGCTTCAATGAGGCCGCAGCGTAGTGCTGCGGATAACAAAATCGCGCTCAGGGCAGTGGTGGCCGACACGCCGCTTCAATGAGGCCGCAGCGTAGTGCTGCGGATAACGACCTTGCGCACGCTGCCGATGCCACCGCCGGCCGGGCTTCAATGAGGCCGCAGCGTAGTGCTGCGGATAACCTACTCTCCGACGCGCAATGCGAGTGCGATCGGGCTGCTTCAATGAGGCCGCAGCGTAGTGCTGCGGATAACGATGCGGTTGGCCTCGATGGCCGCGTTGTAGGCAGCGCTTCAATGAGGCCGCAGCGTAGTGCTGCGGATAACGTTCCCGTAGCCCTGTTCGAGCGCGCCATCACGTAGCTTCAATGAGGCCGCAGCGTAGTGCTGCGGATAACCGTGTAGCCGTTCTTCTGCGTGGTGCCCGCCGGGATGCTTCAATGAGGCCGCAGCGTAGTGCTGCGGATAACCTACGAAGATGACGTGTTTTCACAGCAGGTGCCGGGGCAGCTTCAATGAGGCCGCAGCGTAGTGCTGCGGATAACCAGCTTGGAGAGCTGGGGGGACGTGGCGGTGTCGCCATGCTTCAATGAGGCCGCAGCGTAGTGCTGCGGATAACACTGGGACGGCATGGACGCCGTGACGCCGGAACACCGGCTTCAATGAGGCCGCAGCGTAGTGCTGCGGATAACGCCTGGTGCCGATGTATAACCTGGATGGCCTTGAGGTGCTTCAATGAGGCCGCAGCGTAGTGCTGCGGATAACAGGCGATCTATGCGCGTCACATGCGCGGCGACAAAATGCTTCAATGAGGCCGCAGCGTAGTGCTGCGGATAACCGGCCAATCTGGAACAGGTGACGGTGAAGTACACGTAGCTTCAATGAGGCCGCAGCGTAGTGCTGCGGATAACGACGTGGAGCAACGACTTCACCGAATCGCTGGAATGGCTTCAATGAGGCCGCAGCGTAGTGCTGCGGATAACAAGCTTTCGAGCGTCGGCACGGGGCGCTTCGATGCGCTTCAATGAGGCCGCAGCGTAGTGCTGCGGATAACCGCCGACGTCCCGGTACGGAACGGTGCGCGAACCCTCGCTTCAATGAGGCCGCAGCGTAGTGCTGCGGATAACCGCTTCCGCTTCGTGGCCACGGCCACGCCGTCGCCGCTTCAATGAGGCCGCAGCGTAGTGCTGCGGATAACCTTTGATAGCAGTGTTGGATTGCCTTAGATCACGTTTGCTTCAATGAGGCCGCAGCGTAGTGCTGCGGATAACTTCACGCCTTCGGTGCTGAGCACCGCGACGTGGGGCGCTTCAATGAGGCCGCAGCGTAGTGCTGCGGATAACCTGGCTGGTCTGGCTATCCATTCCGCAGCCTGGCAAGCTTCAATGAGGCCGCAGCGTAGTGCTGCGGATAACACGCAACCTGACCACGATCATCGGCGATGCCGAGGTGCTTCAATGAGGCCGCAGCGTAGTGCTGCGGATAACCAACGTGCTCACCGCCCGCGTGGTGCGGCTCGGCACGCTTCAATGAGGCCGCAGCGTAGTGCTGCGGATAACCGCGGTGCCGGTGACGGTCGTCTGGTACTTGGTGCCGCTTCAATGAGGCCGCAGCGTAGTGCTGCGGATAACACGGCTGGTACGAGCCGGGGCAGGCCATCAGCGGCGCGCTTCAATGAGGCCGCAGCGTAGTGCTGCGGATAACCGGCACGACGTCGAGCGACGTGGTGCCCTCCTCCACGCTTCAATGAGGCCGCAGCGTAGTGCTGCGGATAACGGCCAGCAAGCCGTGCATGCCGTCCATGTCGCCATCGGTGCTTCAATGAGGCCGCAGCGTAGTGCTGCGGATAACCCCAACGAGTGGAAACCGGGGCGTCCGCAGCGGCAAGGGCTTCAATGAGGCCGCAGCGTAGTGCTGCGGATAACAGTCCCCTCGCAAGTGGCTGAGTGGCAAGCGATTTGGGCCGTTGTTGCGAGCGCTGGCGAATGCTAGCACGGACCCGTTGCCACACGTGAGGTTCCTGTGTGTGATGTGCCTGCAAGTTACTGTTTTTCAAAGAACGCTTGGATGCGGGTGCTGGCCGGGGTTTGTGGCACCAGTGGAGCGCTCGCGACGGCGCGGCAAAGGCCGCATGTAGCGTGGTGACTATACGATGACTGGTTCGCGGGCGACGGGATCGAACTTGTCGCCGAGACTGACGACGCGGGGTTGTACCTTGTCGGCAGGGCCGAGATCGATGATTAGCAGAGCGTCGACCTTGTGGTTGATGGCGCTGTCCAGCAGTTGGATTAGCTCGGCGTGGCCGCGGCGGCTCAGGCGACACTGGAATACGGATAACTGCAGCCATTCGCCGAAGCCTTTCATAAGTTTGAATACACGGCGCCAGCGTTTTTCGTCGCGGATATCGTAGGTCACTAGGTATAGATGCTCGTCCATATTGGTCTCGTGGCCTGCGACGCTCAGCGCGTCGTGAAGTTGGGGTATTCGTCCAGCTCGCCGAGCAGAAAGCGACCTAGAAGGCGGGCTTGCAGTTCGAGTAGTCGACGATAACTCAGTCGGTAGCCGAACAGTGGGTGAGTGATTTCGTGATTGAGCCGGCGTTCGAAGGCAGCGATGAAGCGTTTGCGGCCGCTGGCGTCGAGATTGACGCTGCCGGCGGCGTTGACGAAATCACTGGGGTGAACTTCACCGTTGTTGATGACCTGCATCACCACGGAGTCGGCCAGTAGCGGGCGGAAGGGTTCCATCATGTCCAGCGCCAACGCCGGGCGGCCGTAGCGGGGCTGGTGATAGAAACCGCGGAAGGCGTCGAAGCCCACGGCGGAGAGCGTGGTCGTCCACGTGCGGGCGAGCATGGTATAGGCGAACGAGAGCAGGGCGTTGACTGGGTCGGTCGGCGGCCGTCGATTGCGCTTGGTAAAGTCAAACGCTGACAGTGCGTCGTCGTCGGGAGTGGCGGGTTTCAGCGTTTGCCTGAACTGGCCGAAGTAGAGCGCGGCAGCGTGGCCTTCGATGCCGAGCAGGGTTTCCAGGCTTTCGGCGTGCTCGGCCTGTTCGCGCACGTGCTTGAGGTCGGCTATCAGCCGTTCGGGCTTTTCTTCGGGTTTCCAGTTGCGGCGCAATTGCGTGCGGCAGTTGCTGATCTTGGCGGCGACGATGCCGCGTGCGATGTGCAGGCAGGTGTGTTCGTTGAAGCTGGCCCGGTATTGCGCAGTGCGTAGCTCCACGTTCTTGTGGCCGTTGCCGGCGGTGTGGCCGAAAAAGAAACCGCCGTAGCTGTGCCAGGTAACAGGGATGTCGCGTTGCATCAACTCCTGCAGGCACGGTGTGGTGATGTAGACGTTGCCCTGGATGACGACTTGTGACACTTCGCGCAGACGAGCACTGGCGAGCAGGTGGCCATCCTTGTCGGTTACTTCCAACACCTCGCCTTTCTTCGCCAGCTTGGCACTGTAATGCTGGATGTAGAGCGGCAGCGCCTCGTGGTACGGCACGGCGAGCGGACGCGGAGTCGATTCGCCACGATGCAGGAACTGCACTTCGTCCGGCAGGCAGATGGTGACCAGCGAACAGCCCGCACATTTTGGGCTGTCCACCAGCGGCGCCGGGATGCGGCCGCCGGCCGCCATGGCGCGCAGTTCCGCAATGGCGTTGCGCGTCATGGCGAGGAGTTCGTCGTCGAACGGCACGGCGACGCGCTCCTTGCTGGCCACGTAGTAGATGGTGCCCCCATCGCAGGTGTAACCGTGCTCGCGCAGCAGCAGGCCCTGCGCACACAGTTGCACGCGTTCGGGATCGTAAACGCCACGGGCAATGTGCGGTCGGCTACCGCGCTTGTAATCGACTGGAGTGACGATGTCGCCTTCACCTTCGATCAAATCGAGTTTGCCGATCAGGCCGAGCTGGTTGGAGGACAGCATGATCGAGCGCGCGTGGATCTCGATTTGTTGCTCGGCGGCTGTTTCCGCGTCAGGCAAATCGCCTGCCGGTTTGTCCACACGGCGATGTTTGTAGCGGCCGTCCACGGTGTCGGCGGAATCGGCCCATTCTCCCTGCACCCATTCCAGATAAGCGAGGCGCGGGCAGTAGACGTGCTCGTTGAGCATGCGGATCGGGATCGGTGGCTGGTCACCACCCAGATCCGGGAACGGAAGCTCGAGATCCCCCTGTTTCGGCTCCATTTGCGCTTCTCCACTGGTTACAGGGCATTACCCGCCCCATCGCTGGTTATGACATTGCCCTCTCGATCCTGGCTAGCACGGCCTCGCGGTCGGACAGCCATTCGATGCCGTCGACGTGCACGACGCGCCAGTCGCGCTGTCGGAGTGCCGTGGCGCGTTGCGTGCGACGGTAGGCGCCATCGTCCTCGCTGCCCTCGTCGCACAGGATGGCGACGCGGTACGGCTTGCCGTCGAGGCTGCCTTCAAGTGCCACGTCCACCTTGAAGCGCGAGGCGCCAACGTGCACGGATGCTTCGATGCTGCGTGCCAGGAGCGCCTCGGCCACTTGTCCGGCCAGTGGTACGTAACCAGGGAAGGGAAAAGCGGCATTCGCCACTGCCGGGGTGTCCGACGCCGAGCGCACGAGGTCGAGTGTGCGGGTCGCGAGTGTGCGCGCGCCGGAAGACAGCTGGTGCACGTATTCGAGATAGGCCTTGAACAGTCGCGGCCCGTCGTTCTTGGCGCGCGCCACGCTCAGCTGATCCGGGTGGAACGAGGCGACGACGATGGCTTCCTCGCGTGCCCGCGACACGGCGACATTCAATCGCCGCTCGCCGCCGCGTTGCCCGAGCGGACCGAACCGCGCCGGCACGTAGCGCTGCACGCCGCGCGTCTTGTGTACGCGTTCGACTGGTGCATGGCCGAGCGAGAACATGATCACGTCGCGTTCGTCGCCCTGTACGCTCTCGATGTTCTTGACGAAGGGGCGGTCGTCGAGCCGCTCGTGCGACTCCGCGGCGGCATAGCGGCGGGTGAACTCGTCGTCCGCGGCGCGGCGCCGGTCGATGGCGTCGAGCACGGCGAGGCGCTGCGACAGGTTGAAGGTGACGATGCCGATGGTCGGCGGCTGCGGCCTGCCCAGCAGTTCGTGGACGAGGTCGACTACTTTCTCGGCCTCCACCTCGTTGCGCCCGTCCTCGTAATGTGCGTCCGGCACGGCTACCCAGCGCAGGGCTGGCGGCACCGGCGGCCTGGCTGAGGCGGGGCAGGTCATCAGCGTGCCGCCATACATGGCGTGGTTGGAAAAGGCGATGAGATCCTCGTCGCGGCAGCGGTAGTGCCAGCCGAGACGCCGTGCCGGCATGCGTTGTCGCGCCAGGGTAAGCAGCGATTCGGATTCCAGGAAGTCGGCGGGCGCGTCCTGCGTGTCCGCTTCGATCTCGCCGTCGTTGCGTGCGGCTTTGAAAAAGGCCGTCGGCGGCATCTGCCGGTCGTCACCCGCAATGGCCACGCGGCGCGCGCGCAGCAAGGCAGGGAAACCGTTGGCGACGGTGCACTGCGAAGCCTCGTCGAAGATGACGATGTCGAACACGGGCTTGCGCGGAAACAGCACCGCCAGCGTTTCCGGCGACAGCAGCCAGACGGGGATCGCATCGAACAGGCCTTGCTCGGCGTGGTTGCGCACGAAGGTGCGCAGCGGCGGTAGGCCGCGTTGCCGCGAGGTTTCGTGTTGCAGCTTTTCGCGGGCAACCTGTTCCGGCGTCCGGCGGGCGTACTTTCCGGCCGCGGCCACCTTGAGCAGCGGTGTCGCGTCCGCGCGCTCCAGCACGCGCTGGCGGGTGACAAGGGCTTGCGCTTCGAGCGCCTCGCTCAGGCGCGCCGTTGCGTTGTCGTCGATGTGGCCGCCTTGCAGATGTGGGGGGAACGCCTCCTCGGCGGCCCGCACACGCTGGCTTGCCCATGCCTTCAGCACGAGATCCGCCCATTGGGTCGTACCCGTGTTGGCGCAGGCGATGGCGATCGGCCCGCCTCGGCTGTCGATCGCGCAGGCCTCGGCCAGGCATCCGTCAAGCGCGGCCACGCGGTCGGATTGTTCGACGAAGCAGCGATGCAGGTCGTGCAACTCGGCTGCCGGGGTGCGGGCATCAAGGTGATGGAAGACCCGGGCGGCATCCCTGATGGCGGCGACATGCTTGCGCCAGGCCTGCACGGCGGCGAAGCGTTCAAGCACGGCTTTTTGCCATGCGCCCGCGTCCTGCGGCAGCCACGCGCCCAGCGATTCCAGCGCGCTGCGCGCGTGGCGCAGGGCACGCAGGGCATCGGTGGTGTCGGCCACGTCCTGCAGCGACTGCGCGATCCGCTTCGCGTCGCCACCGAGCTGATGGCCCAGTCCGGTCTCGGTCAGCACGGCATCGGCGCGCGCCCATAGCTGGGCGAGCCGCAAGCGCTGATGCAGATCACGTAGCAGGGAGGCATCGACGCGCCGGCCCAGGGCATCGGGCCACACGCTGGGCAGTTGCCGCACGACGGTGCCGCGTGCCTTCCACCATGCCGGCGACAGGAAGCGCAGTGGCGAAGTGCTGCGCGCCAGCAGCGTGTGCACGCCTTGCACGAATGCCGGGCCGGCGTTCGTGCGTACCGGCGCGGTGTGTGCTTGCCAGGCAGTGGATTCGCTCATCCATGCTGCATGCAGGGTGAGCAGCGGTTCGCACAGATCGTCGCGGGCCTCCAGCAGTGCCGTGCGCAGCGCATCGATCCGTTTCAGCGACTGCAAGGCCTTGTTGCTGGCCAGGATGGCGTCGACGTGCCGCTCGCTCGATGCCGGGTCGACATGCTGGCGTGCAGTGAGCGCTTCCACGGATGCGGCCGTTTGCGCGGCGCGCCCCAGTGCTTGCGCGAACGTGGCGCGGGTCTCGCGCGAGGTCGCAGCCAATGACGAGCGCGTCTTGTCTCCGCTTAGGCGCCATGGACTGCCCGGTGCCAGCAGATCCGCCCACGGGCGACAGGCCGCCACTGCGTGCGCCAGCTTCAATGCGGATGCGGCGGGCATATCGACCAGCGACGGCATGCCCGGCGGCACCATGGCCGTGATACCCGCCGCGCAGGTCGCAAGCTGCCCCAGCGTCGGTTCGCCCACGGGTGCGAAGCGCACATGGGCGATGCGTGGGCGCAGCTGTGCCGCGTGCGGCGCGGGGTCGTCCGCCGCCACGGCCGGTGCCGGAGCGGCTTCTTCCGCCTGCGGTTCCAGTCGCGCGTGAATCTTGCGGAACAGCGCCTTGCGGTCGTCCACCACGTCGTGGACGACGCCGACGAGCTTGTCGAAACCGATGCCGGCCAGGCGGTTCGCCACCACGTCCAGCGCGGCGCGTTTCTCCGACACCACAGCGACGCGCTCGCCGCGGGACAAGGCATCCGCGACCAGGTTCACGATCACCTGGCTCTTGCCGGTGCCGGGCGGCCCGTCGATGACCAGGGCCGGCAAGGCGCGGGCCATGCGCACCACCTCGACCTGCGACGGGTCGGCGCCGATCACCAAGGCGGGCGGCCGCGTCTCGGTTGCGGAAGGCACCGTTGCGCCGGCTTGCCGCAGCGAAGTCGGCAGGAGTTCGTTCGCGCAGCCGAGCAAGGCGCCGACGTCCGCGTGCGGCCGGTCGAGATCAGCCAGCAATTGCTCGTAGTCGTACAGCAGCTCCGAGCGGGATTGCGGGAACAGGCCGACGACGGCGCAGGCTTCGAGTTCCAGCCGGCGTCCTGTCCAGGTCGGCACGTCGTCGTCGAGCGGATCGAGCGGATGCAGGTCGGCATCGACCTCGAACAAATCCACGCCGATCTGGCGCAGGTGCTCGGCCAGCGCCAGGGCGCCCGCGCCCGCATCCGCTGCGAGGGCATCGAGCCGGTGTGCCAGCTCGTCGGGAAACGGCAGGTTGGCCTTGAGATGGATAAGCCGAAACAGCGCCTGGTTGGCGGCGGGTGGTTCGTCGCGCACGGGCACCAGCGCCATGCCGCCGTCGCCCTCGGGTTCCAGTTCCACCGGGTACAGCAACAGCGGCGCGCGGACCACGTAGCCTTCGACCGCGCCGCGCACGAAGCCCGTGCCCAGATGCAGGTCGCGCGCGCCGGTTTCCTCGCGTCGGGCAAGGTGCTCGCGCCGCAGTTCGACGAGCTGGCGGAGCAGCGCGGCCGCGTCCTTCGATTGGCCGGCCTGTTCGCCGCGCAGGAGCATGACGCGGTGCCCCTCTTGCGCGAGTACGAGACAACGATCGCCGTGCCCGACCATGACGCGCGACAGCGCGGCGAGGTCGAAAGCGCGGCCGATGCGGGTTTCGCGCAGACGCACGGAAGGGCTGTGCCCGTCGCCGCTGACCAGCTCGTCGCGCAGGCGGCGGATCGCCCGGCGCAATGCGTCGCGTGTCGGCGGCGGTGGCTCCGGTGCCGCCGGCGCGGCGTGCATGGGTGTCAGGGTGAACGCGTCGTCCAGGTCGATCGTGGAGAGATTGGCCTCGGTTCCGAGCGCAGCGCGATCCAGCGCCGTGGCGATCTGGGCCACCACGCCGTCGCTGCGGCTGCTGCCGCCGAGCATGCGCAGCAGACGGCGCAGCGTGGTTTGCGCCCCGCGGCGGCGTGCGATTGCGGTGAGGTAGGCGTCCAGCGCCGGCACCGCGTCCTGCGTGCGGACAGGCAGGGGCTTTGCCGCGGTTTCCTCGCGCCGTTCGATGGTGATATGGCGCATGACCGGACGCATCAGCGTGCCGAACAGTTCCTCGCCGTCGAGCAGGCGGCCGATCTCGATCACGCGCGCGAGTTCCCGCGCGTCCGCGACGCCGTCGGCCATCAACACGTGATGCAGGAGATTGAACAGCGGCCGCAGGAAAGCCGGCCCCCAGGCCTTCGCGATGGGCGCAAGCGCCTCGACGCGTCGCGCCGCTTCTTGCGGATCGAGCAGGCGACGCCAATCGGGAACCAGCGGCGCAAAGGTTCTTTCCAGAATCTCCGCCTCGTCGTCGCTCAGCGTTTCGTCGGCCATGGCGACCAGCACGGCCGCCGCCAGCGCCAGTTCGTGCAACTCCGCTGGCGGCGGTTCGAGATATTGGAACGTGCCGTCGAGCCCGGGCCGGCGCAATACGCGCTCGATCAACGCATCGACGTCGGCCATGGCGCGCGTGGCGGGGCCGCATCCGGTCAGTTCGTGGTACAGGTCCGATTCGCTGAATAGCCACGCCGCCCAGGCGCGCACGCCATGCTCGGGATGCGTGACACCCTGCGCGCCGTCACCATCGGCCAGGCAGCTTTCCACCAGCTCGCGGCACTGCGCGAGGTATCCCGCCGTATCGTCGCCAAGGGCTTCGGCCGGCAGGCCCGTGGTCGCCACCATTTCGAGGCGCAGCAGCGCATCGAGATCGCGGGTGGCGAGCAGGGCGTAACGGTCGGCCGTCAGCTCATGTGCCATTGATAGCGTGGAGGCGAGCAGCGCGATTTCCGCGGGAACCCCTTCCGCCACCGCGAGAGAGTTCGACAGCGCGCCGATTTGTGCGTGCGGGGAATCCGGCCCATGCGCAATGAAATGCCCGAATTCGTGGCCGATCACGGCATGCAGTGCGCCATCGTCGAGCAGGGAAAGCAGGCGCCCCTGAATCTCCATCAATATCGGTTCGCGCAGCAAGTGCATTGCCGCGTTTTCCTGCCCGGCCGATTGGTAAATCTCCACGGCGGCCTGCAAGCCGAATGCATCGCGAACCTCGTTCGCGGCAGCTGTGGCGGCGGGCGCCATCGTCGCGGTGAGCCGCACCGCCCGCCCGAGCAATTGCCGCCGCACGGCCTCCGGCTCGGGCGCCGCGCGCTGCACCCCCATCAGCGCCACCCTGGCGTCCTGGGCCAGGCGATCAAGCAACGGCACCTCAAGCGCCACGCGCACCCGCGCGTCTGTCGCGATCTTCCCCGTATCCATGGCAGCCCCTCGCCGGCCCCCTGCGCCGGCGCTGGTGCCCGTTCTAGCAAGGGACGCCGGTGGGGGCAAGTCGAACTTGTTTGGGGCGGGAGAGGTGGTTCGAGTTTTTCCTCAATAAAGGAGTTAGTCGGAATGGATGGGTTTGAACAATCCCAGTCCGTAATGGCAGGTGAATCCAAGGGCCAGTGGGCCCGTCACCGGCTCCGCAAATACCAATCGCCAGAAACTGCCGAGGCGATCGGGTTGCGTGATCCCGCGGCGGCTGCGGAAGCGATGGAAATGGATGGGGCGGCGTTTGCGATTTCTACCGACATCCACTTCGTTGAGCGCTTCCATCCTGACGAGCTCAGGCAGGCCACGCTTATGGCATTCGCGGCGAAGCTGATCCTCTACGCCAAAGCGGCGCTTGACGTACCACGGATGCAGATACGGTGTGACGGACTCCCACGTGGTGCAGCCGTCCGCGTCGCAGTCCGTTAGTGCCGGGGCAATGTCAGCCGATCCACTGGCTTCCAGCGCCAAGCGCCATTCGCTGCCGTCCCGATCCCAGAGTCTGGTGACGCCGGTGAGTGCCTGTTGTTGGCCGTGATCCATACCATCAGGGACAAACACCAGGATACGGTCGAGGCGACCGTCCCCGTTGCTGTCCCATGGCAGATAGGACGCATGCCGGTAGAGGTGGTCAGTAGGCACATCGTGGCCGGAAAAAATCGGCGGTATGTGGTTTTCGCCAAAGACGCGCTTGCATTGGCTCATGGCGGCGACACGCATCAGCTCGCCGATGCGTAAAGTGTCTTCGACGCGAGGCAGCGGTTTGCCGTCGAGGATGAAGCTGACGGCCGTCACTGCAGGCGTCGCGGCACGACGGATGGTTGGCCGTGGGCGCAGCGCATCGACGGGACGCAGGTAATTCACCTTGCGCGCAGCCGGCGGTTGGCTCCAGCCAAGCTTGCGCAGGTCGCCGGTCTCGACGCTGAGCGCATCGAGCAGGGATTCCGGCAGCGTGGCGCCCAGTTTCTTCTGTGCTTTCTTGTCGACCAGAAAGCGTCCGCGCAGCGCTTGGTAATCGGCGCGGGGCAGAGGCGCATACAGCGTCACCAGCTCGCCCTTGACCTCGCCGGTTTGCGTGTCGAGCGCGCAGTCGCCGGGCAGGCAATTGACCGGTGGGGCCGTTTCGAGTGTCCTGGCTTCCACCCAGGATTCGGCGCGGCCGAGATAGCCCATGACGGCGAGCAAGTCGTCCAGCAGGGCGCGCTGATCAGTGGGAAGTGTCAGTTGGGGCCAGACGACGCCCAAGGGCTCGTTGCGATCCACAGCGGTGAAGGCATCGAAAACCAGTGAGGTCTTGCCCGCCGCAAACTGCGGCAGGTAGTGCCGGGTATGGCTATGGCTGGCCGCTGGCAGGCTGTACTCGGGCAGCTCGGTGGACAGGGATTCAATCAGCGCCTGGAGCGTGGCGTCGCTGTGCCTGCCATCGTGCTTGAGCTTGTGGTGCCAGGTGGCGATCAACGCGCGCAGGATGCGCCACGGCTCGGGCGGCCAGGCCACCGCGCCCTCGTTGACGTGGCGGTCCCACGGCGTGGCGTGATAGCGCCCGGCGGGAAAGGTGAAGGCAAGCGCGAGCATGGCTCAATCCCCTGCGCCGTTGGAAGGTTCCGCAGCATCTTTGCCCTTCTTGTCTTTCGTTGCCTTACCGCCGCCGGTATAAGTCACCGTGGTGGACTGGAAATGGGCATCAGCGGCAGCGGCCTTGATGAGGCTGGGAAGCGCCTGCGTGAGCGCTTCCAGCGTGGGAATCTGGAATCCGCTTGGTCGTTGCACGTCGAGGGCCACGCACTCCAGATCGCAAGCGGTGCGCAGACGCAAGCCGGTTTCGAGGAAGGCGCGAATCTTGTAGAGCGCCAGCGCGACCAGCAGGTCGAGCACGGCCGGCGTGAAGCCGTAGCCACGCAGTTGGGCGAGGTCGAGGTTGAAGTAGGCGGCAATATCGGGCGAGACGAATTCGTCACGGGAGAAGGGGACGTTGCCGAAGCCTTCTTTTGACGTTTTCCCTTCTTCGCCCTTGCTTGACTTGATATGGTCGTTTTTTACGCCACCGCTTGCGGCAACCCTTACGCTCGTTGCTTCTATAAACGCGGACAGTGCTCGCGGAGTACGAATTCTTCCTTCGGAAAGGGTCTTCCACTTGTCGCCTTTCTTTACGAGGAAGACCCCGTGAATAACGCTTCCGATGTCGTAGCGCAGGAGCGTCTTGGCCGCGGTTTGGTAGTCGATGGGCCGATCTTCCAGGGCGTGTAAATCGGCCTGCAGAAGGCGAACGACGTCGCCATCGGATGCTTCGAGGATGTACGGCGAATTGATCCGGTGCGCCTCAAGCACCGAGTTGGTCAGCGGCTTGTCGTCCTTGTCCTTGACCTTGATGACGGAGAGCCCCCGGAGCGGAGCCACCCAGTCGTCGGCCACCTTGTCCCAGCACACGGCTTCCAGGCGGTTGGCCATGCTCTGCGCGGACTCCACCAGCAGCGTGGGCGTGCCGTCCGGGCCTTCGTATTGGGCGGCGCCGATCTCGGGAAAGCCGGTGGGTTGGAAGCGCGTGCCCTGCAAGGGCTTGAGCTTGGCGCGCAGCAGCAGGCGCGGGGCATGGGCGAGGGCGGACAGGTCGAGACTCATGGGTGTTCTCCTTGGTATCCGTGGTCAGGCGAAGTCTGGTTCGGGCTGTTTCGTGATGCTGCGCGCCAGCGTTGCGGTGGCTCCGTGGCGCAGCGGGATCAGCAGGGCAGTGGCGGCGCGTTTGGGGTCGATACCGGCCAGTGTGGGCAGCGCGTCGGGCGTGAATCGCGGCGACAAGCCGGAGGCGCGCAAGCGACGCCACGCGATGGCTACGGCACGGTTGCCGTGATTGCCGGCGGCGAGCTGGGCCAGCATGCCGGCGGGTACCGGCGGGCTTTGTCCATCGGCCAGCGCACCGAGCGAGCACAAGGTGCGTTCGGGGGTTAGCGCCAGTTTCATCAGCGCAAAGGCCGCTGGTACGCCGCCCTCGCCGCCGCTGCGGTCGATCTCCTGCGGGATTTCGCACAGCGCGAGGCCCGGCAGCAGATCGGCAATGCGGGCATCCATGCCGTCGTCGCGCAGGAAGGCGGCGAGGTCGGCCAGCGTCGCGCCCGCCGGGCTTTCCAGCGGCTTGTCGTCCATGCCGAAGCGCTCGGCCAGCCACAGTCGCCGGGCAAGCAGCGTGGGTAGCGTATCGGCCAGGCGGCCTTCGAATCCGTCGCAGAGACGATGGCTTTCGTCGGATTCTGGCGTGATCCATTTGGCCAAGCGGCGCTCGACCGGAAAGAGCTGGGCGCGGATGGGTAGCGGTACTTCGTCCACGCCGCGCAGGCCGGCCAGGGCTTTGGCGATACGCAAGGCGGGGGTGCCGTCATCGGCGGCGATGATCCAGCGTTCGGACAGGCGTGGAACCGGCCGCACGGCCTCGCGTGCCTTGCTGCTCGCTGCGAGAGCGGATTGGATCTGGCCAAGCAGGATCAGCAGCGCTTGCGCCTCTGCCATGCTTGGGGTTTTGCCGGAGAGTGCGAACAGCGCATCTTCGAGGCGCTTGCGCAGGGTCTTGAAGCGGGTGGCGGTGTTGCCGTCGTTGGCGAAGCGGCGGAATTTTTCCAGCCAGCCGTGGGTGTCCAGTTCGTCCAGCCATGATGGAGCCGGCGATTCGCTGACATCGACTCGCGCGAGTGGCGTCGCCAGATAGGCTTTGCCCGAACGCATCAGCAGTCCGTAACGCTGAAAGCTTCGTACGCCGCGGTAGCCGCCAAGATGTTGCACGGCGCGAACGAAATCGAACGCATCCCGCGCCGGTTTCCGGCCCAGCGCCACGCGGCCTTCGCTCATCAATGCACGCACCTCCGCATGCGTTGCGAACTGCGGCCACAGGGGCATCCAGAGTTCGCCGCGCGCATTACCTGCATCGCCTTCGCCAAGGCTGCCCGCGCCCGCACTGATGGCACGTACGGTAAAGGGGTAGCTCAGCACGCCGAAAGGATCGTCGGCGTTGCGCCGCACTGTTGCCGCGGCGAACAGCAACGCGCCTTCGATCATCAACACGAAATCCCAGGGGTTGATGGACGCGTCGGCATCGAAGCCCGTGCTGGCATTCGGGCCGCCCGCTTGGCCGGGAGCAAACTGGCCGATGGCGCTTTTGGTCAGCCCGGGTGCCGGTTCGGCAAACAGCGAGGTTTGCAGCCAGCCCAGGGACGCCTGCACCGCGCCTTCGTCATCCGATGGGAGCACGTCGAGGATGCGCTGCATGAAGTTGTTGGTGAAGTCGAGGTTCCCATCGTTCCATCCCGTGCCGAGCAAAGGCGGAAAGTCCGTTGAGCCGCCAGAGACAACAAGCCCAGCGTCCATCGCGACGACACATTCATCGGGCAGGTTGGCACGGAGCGAGAGTATGAATTGATCCTTTGCTTCACCGCTTTCGGGGGCCGTCGTGAGCTTTTGGTGTCTCACGACCTCTTGTGCCTGAAGGAGGGCGTGTCGATAAGGTGCGAGCCGGTGATCTTTGCTCTGAATGATGACGGCTACGATCTCGGTAGCAGTGGTTTTTTGATCGAACACACCGAGTTTCGCTTTTTTGCCTGTTGCTGGGTCGACCTCTTTTGATTTCCTCTCCTGATAATAAAACCCGCTCCCCGCGTTCCACGGCGACATGATCGGCGTCGGCGCGTACTCGCGCAGAAAAAACCGCTCGATGCCTTCGCGATCCAGCGACGTCATCAGCACAAAACGGTCGCCGCGCCAGCTACCGCGTGTTTCGGGATAACGGGCCGACAACAGTCGCAGCACGCCCAGCGCCTTGAGGTAGCTGGCCAGCGGCGTGGCCGTGCAGCCTTCGAGCAGGAGTTCGTTCATTCCGCATTCCCCTCTTGTTCGGCCGCCGAGGCGCGCCAGTCGGCCAGGCGTACCAGCGTTTCCAGCCACGCGAGTTGGAACGGGCCGTGTTGCTCCAGCAGGCGCAACGCCCGCTCGCCCCAGGAGGCGCCCTGTTCGCCGAGACCCATCTCCATCAGGGCGAGCTTGAGCGTGGCTACGGCGCTGTGTTCGCCATCGAAATCGAGTGCGGGCAGTACGTCACCTTCGTGGATGCCGCGCGCGAAGCGTTTGACGGTGGGTTCGGCCTTTTCAGTCGGCATGGCGCGCAGACTCATGCGCACCTTGCCGTGGTGGGCGAGTATCAAATAAGCGATGAGGTCGGCGTGTGGCTCGCCGTTATGCTGCGCCAGCCAGCCAAGCATGGAAGCCAGCTCATGCCGGAAGAATGCACGGCTGTGCCGCATCGGCCCCGTGCAACTGGACTTCGCCAGCGGTTGCGCCGGGTCGGCAGGCAGGTGGCAGCGGTACATGGACTGCTGGAAGACCTCGTGCAGCTTGCCCAGGTCGTGCCAGCGCCCGGCGCGCACGACGTTGACCAAATGCGTGGTTTCGCCCACGGCATCGCAAAGCCGGGCGGCGTGCGCGGCCACGTGCGCCAGATGGTTGGCGAGCGCCACAGGGCGCGGCTGCTGCGAGCGCCAGTCGTCGGCGTAGTCGCGGCGGCTGGCGCTGCTGGCGACTTCAGGGCCAATCGGTACGGGGGGCTTGGCGATGCCGTCGAAGCCAATGTCCGGGCTGTAGCCGCCATCCTGGCTGCGTGCCAGTAGGGTCATGCCGGGGCGCAGCTTGCGGTCGTGCGACAGCTTGGTCCATTGGCCGTCCAGCGTGTCCCAGTGCCAGAGCACGATGTCCTTGCGCTTGGCGAAGGCGGCGATCTGGCCTATCGATACGGGGCAGAGCTCGTCGCGTGCGGGCTGCAGTTGCGTGTCGGGCGTATTGGGGTCGTCCTTGAAGTCGCGCCAGAACAGCTGCACGCCGGGCGCGCCGCTGTCGCGGATGTAGTCGGAAACGTCGACGTCGAAGCCGGACAGATCGGCGTCGGTGTTGAAGAGGTCGAGAAAATCCTTGCGCCGCAGGACGGGCGTGAGCGGGCGGGCTTCATCGGTGGCCGGCAGGTCACCGGGGCTGGCGCTGGTCAGCCCGGCCAGAGTGGCGCGGGCGGTATCGAGCGCCTCGGCGGTGTAGGGCAGCGCCAGAGTTTTATCGGCCTCGATGTCGACCCAGAAGACGCGTGCACCTGCTGCGTTGTGCCTGCCATCGCGGTTGCAGCGGCCGAAGCGCTGCACCAGGGACGCCCATGGCGCCAGCTCGGTGAACATGACTTTGGAGGAAATATCCACGCCGGCCTCGATGGCCTGGGTGGCGACGACGATGCGATCGACACCTGGCCCTTCGCGCAGTTTTCGCGTCAGCTCGCTGCGCTCGGCGGGGCGGAAGCGGGCGTGGATCAGCAGGTCGTCGCAGCCACCGCGCCGCTTTTTGATCGACTGGAAAAGCTGTTGCGCGCGACCGACGTTGTTGAGAATGACGATGGTTTGCGCCGCTGGGTCATGTTGCGCGAGCACCTCCGCGCACAGCGCGTCGATGTACGCCTTGGCGTTTTGCTTGCTGTTGTCCTTGTCGAGTCGCGTGACGGCGGCTTGCAAGGCTTTGGCCGCCTGCAGGCGTGCGCAAGCCTGAGCGCGGTCGGTATCGCCTAGGGTGTGGCGCTTCAGGGTGCCGAGGTGTGGGCGCAGGTCGACCGTGTCCAGCCATGCGGTGCGCAGCGTGGCGGATACCCACAGCGAACGGCTGCTTTTTGCCAAGGGGAACGCAGTGCGCCGAAAGGCTTCGAGCTGGGCCGAGGTGGCGAGACCCGCCCCCATCAACTGCACTTCGTCGTACACCCACAGGCAGTCGTTGTGCAGCAGCGCGAAGTGGATTGGCCATTGGTAGCGGCTCATGCCGTAGCCACGCATCAACGCGCGGGATAGCAGCATGTCCTGGGTGCCGATGAGGATCATGTCCTCTTCTGGGTGTTCGGCCCAGCTAGCGAGGTCGTCCTCGCCGCCCATGAGCACATGGACGGAAACCTTGCCTTCACCGGTCTTGCCGAGGATGCCGAGACGAGTCAGCCAGCGCTCGATGCTGTCGCGGGTCTGTTCCACCAGTACCCGCATGGGCAGGCACCAGACCAAGCGCCGCGGCGTGCCTGAATCGGCCGGTACAGAGCGATCACCAAGCCGCCAGCCGCGCTTCCACAACCAAGCGAGCGTCACGGCACCGGTCTTGCCCATGCCGGTGGGCACATCCACCACGTCCGGCCAGGGGTTGGCGGCCAATGCTTGCTGGAAGGCATAGGGCGAGATGTTGCCGCCAGGTAAGGCGAGTGCGTTGCCAAAGAAAGTTTCAAAGTCCATATGAGTTTCCCATGCAGCGGCATTCGTCGTCGCGGAATCAAAGGCCGTGACGGCGAGTGGATGAATAGAAAGTTTTCGCTGGCGCCCGTGACGGCGGCTTGGGCGCACAGTGGCGCGGCATGTCCGACCGAGGGTCGGCACGTGTGAGATTCGGTTGAACGAGCCTGTCCATGTGCATCCCCTGTAGCTGGTGCAGACCCGTATGACGGGTCCGCCGTTCTTGTTGTGCCACAGGCTGGTCTCATATGTCGAGATTTTGCGCGGTGCCCGCTTGTCGCGTACCGACCTCGAAGCCGAAGCCCGAGCAAAGGCCCAGGGCGTTACTTCCCCCCAAACAACGCCTCCAAATCCCCCTCGTCGAAGCGCAACTTTGCGCTGCTGCCGCCGCCTTCGAGGACGGCGCGGGCGAGGGCGGCTTTGCGGGTTTGCATGGCCTGGATCTTTTCTTCGACGGTGCCGGTGCAGATGAGGCGGTAGACGAAGACGGGTTTGATCTGGCCGATGCGGCGGGCGCGGTCGCTGGCTTGCGCTTCGGCGGCAGGGTTCCACCAGGGGTCGTAGTGGATGACGGTGTCGGCGGCGGTGAGGTTCAAGCCGGTGCCGCCGGCTTTGAGGCTGATGAGAAACAGCGGCACGTCGCCTTGCTGGAAGCGCTTGACCAGGGCGCTGCGCTGCTCGCTCGGGGTATCGCCGGTGAGGGTCTGGTAGCGCAGCTGGCGCTGGTCGAGCGCGGTTTCGATCAGGGCGAGCATCGCGGTGAACTGGGAGAACAGCAGCACGCGGCGGCCGTCGCTGATGAGGCTTTCCAGTAGCTCAAGCAGCGCGTCGAGTTTGGCGCTGGCCTTGACCTTGGCGGCGCTGGGCAGTTTCACCAGGCGTGGGTCACAGCAGGCTTGGCGCAGCTTGAGCAGGGCGTCGATGACGACGATGCCGCTTTGCGCCAGCCCGCGTTCGGCGATGGCCTGTTTCACCCGTTCGTGCTGCGCGGCGCGCAGGGTTTCGTACAGCGCGCGTTGCGCGCCTTCGAGTTCCACCTGCTGCACGATTTCGGTCTTGGCCGGCAGGTCGGTGAGCACGTCGTTCTTGCGCCGGCGCAGCAGCAGCGGCGCGAGCTTGCGGTTGAGGCGCGCGGAGCGCTCGGTGTCGCCGTGTTTTTCGATCGGCGTGCGGTAGTACTTGGCAAACTGCCGTGCGCTGCCGAGCAGACCCGGCTCCACTGCGTCGAACTGCGCCCACAGCTCGCCGAGATGGTTTTCCAGTGGCGTCCCGGTCATGGCGAGGCGGCGCGTGGCGTGCAGTTTGCGCACTGCCTTGGCGGTGACGCTGGCGGCGTTCTTGATCGCCTGCGCCTCATCCAGCACCAGCAGCGCAAAGTGCGCTTTGGTCAGCGCGTTCTCGTCGCGCGGCAGCAGCGGGTAGGTGGTGATGACCACGTCGTGGCTGTCGATTTGCGCAAAGCGCGTGGCGCGGTCGGCGCCGTGCAGCACCAGCACCTTGAGGCCTGGCGCAAAGCGCGCGGTTTCCGCCTGCCAGTTGCCGACCAGCGTGGTGGGCGCCACCACCAGCACCGGGCCGGCGAGCTCGCCGTGTTCTTTTGCGCCCACGATGTGCGCCAGCACCTGCACGGTTTTGCCCAGGCCCATGTCGTCGGCCAGGATGCCGCCCAGGCCGGCGGCGCCGAGAAAATCGAGCCACGCGAGGCCGTCTTTCTGGTACGGCCGCAGGCTGGCCTTGAGCCCTTTGGGCAGCGGGTTCGGCCGGCGCTGGCGTAGTTCGGCCAGCCGCGCGCGTAGCGCTTCGCCGCCGTGCCACGGCAGGCCGCTGGATTCCAGCGCGGCAATGTCGCTGCCGTGCACGCGCGGCTTGCCGTGCGGCTCGGTGCTGAGCCATTCCAGCAGGGGTTCGATCAGCGCGCGCAATGACGCCAACGGAATCTCGGTGTGGCGCTCGGCGTCGATGCGCACCGGCCAGGTGGCATTTTCGGCTTCGCGTTTTTTCGGCGCGAGCGGAAATGCGGGATCGGCGATGAGCTGGCGCAGCAGCGGTATCAGGTCGATCCGTTTGCCTTCGATATCGATGCCCAGCGCCACGTCGAACCAGGCGTTGCCGTCGGGCTCCAGCTCGGCGTGCCAGGCGTCGATGGCAACTTGCCGCTCGCGCGGAAAGCCGTCAGCGTAGTCGAGTTGGAAGCCGGTCTGCGTCAGTTGCCGGGCAAGCGGCGCCCAGGCCTCCGGCGGCAAGGCACGCTTGCCCTTGGTAGAGGCGAGCCGGTGCGAGCGGTCGGACTGTTCCATGGACAGGAACAACCCATAGCCAAATTGCTCCCGCGGTTGCAGGCCGAGCGCGAGCAGAAGCTGCCGCCATTGTCGTTCGGCCACCTCGTCGCGCTGGATTTCAATGGCGTGGCCGCCCTCGACGCGGGCGAGCGTCGTGCCGCGCTCGCCCGCGCGAACCGCGTGGCCGGCGTAGCGATAGCCGAGCGTGGCCATGCCGATCCGCTGCTGGTGGCCGTGCGTGTCGACGGCGTTGCCCACCCACAGGTGCAGGTAACCCACCGGCTGTTCGCGGATGACGATGGCCGGGCCGCGGTCGATCGGTGCCGGCAGCGCCTACGCGTGCGGCGAAGCCGCCAACCGCTGGGCAACGGCGGCAACCTGCGTGGGCCCGAGTGCCGGGGCATCGGCCAGGTGTCTGTACAGACGCGCGTCGCCGGTCGCGCGGCCATATTCGCCAGCCTGCATATCGACGTACCACAGGCTCGCGCCGCACAGCAGTTGCGCCTGCGGGCGATCGAGGCGGAATTCCGGGTGCTGGCTGCCATCGGCCGCTTCCACCCAGGTGATTTGCGCGGACCGGTCGGAGCCGCGCCTGAGCGGCTGGCTGCCGCGCTCGAACCACACCGGGTAGCGTGCGCACAGATGCTCCAGCGCGCGCTCGGCGTGGACGGCGCGCACCGCCGGCCACACGGCGTTGCCGTATCGCTCCCACGACGAGGTCAGCAGCAGGGCCGGTGCGGCGGCGTCTTCCTCTGGCCAGCCATCGGCTGGCATCGGTGTCGCGACACGCGTATTGTCCTGCAGCACCGGCTGTGGATCGACCAGGGTGCCGGCGCTCGCCACGCTGCGCGAAGGGCGCAGCCAGGCGGGCAGCGCCAGCAGTTGATGCTGGTAGGTACCGACGCGCAGCAGGATGCCGAACTGGCGCCCGGGCTCGGCGCAGACGGCGTGGGCAGCGTCGTTCGCGTCGAGCCTGGCCAGCCATGCGTCCCACGCGGCCAGCGCCTGCTGCGCCGCCTCGGCGCGCTGGCGCCCGAGTCGCGCCGGTTGGCGCTCCGCTTTTGCCGCCGCCCCATTGCGTGGAACAGCGTGGCGGCGGCATGTTTGCAGTCCAGTTCAACCGGGCACTCGCACTGGGTTTCCAGCCTGAGCCAGTCGCGGGTGCGGCGCACGGAAAGGGTGACGTGGTAGGGCTCCTTGCCGCTGCCGGCCACCGTGCCATAGACCGCGCAGAGGTTGTCATCGAGCTCCATGACGTCGAGCTCCCGCACCTGGCCGCGGCGCGCGTAGTCGCGGCCGCGCTGCAGTGTGCGGTCATTGAAGGTCGACTGCCACTCGCACGTGGTCAGCCACTGGCGCAAGTCCTCGAGGTTCATGGTTGGTCGGTGTCTGCAGCCCAACAGTCTGGCATATCGCGGGCGCCCGGCATTGGTACGAATGGCGATTTGCGCGCCCTGGGGAAACCGCGACAATGGTGCGTTGCGATTCCGTCCGTCTTCCGAGAGCCAGGCCAACCATGTCCGATACGCCGAAGATCATCTACACCCTTACCGACGAGGCGCCGTTCCTCGCCACCGCATCGCTGCTGCCGATCGTCAAGGCGTATACGGCCACCGCCGGCATTGCGGTGGAAACGCGCGATATTTCGCTTGCCGGGCGTCTGCTGGCGCAGTTTCCCCAGCAGCTGAAACCCGAGCAGCGCGTGGGCGATCACTTGGCCGAACTGGGCCAGCTTGCGCTCACGCCGCAGGCCAACATCATCAAGCTGCCCAACATCAGCGCCTCGTTGCCGCAGCTCAAGGCCGCCATCAAGGAGCTGCAAACCCAGGGCTACGCGCTGCCGGATTACCCGGATGCACCCGCGAACGACGCGGAGCGCACGACCAAGGCGCGCTACGACAAGATCAAGGGCAGTGCGGTGAACCCGGTGCTGCGCGAGGGCAACTCCGACCGCCGTGCGCCGCTATCCGTGAAGAACTACGCGCGCAAGCATCCGCACAAGATGGGCGCGTGGAGCGCCAGCTCGAAGACCCACGTTGCCGCGATGGACGGCCACGACTTCTACGCCAACGAAAAATCGGTGGTGCTGGATGCGCCCACCACGGTCAGGATCGAATGGTTCGGCAAGGACGGCACGAGCAAGGTGCTGAAGGACGGCCTCGCGCTCGAAGCCGGCGAAATCCTCGACGGCACGTTCATGAGCCGCAAGGCGCTGGCGGCATTCATTGATGCGCAGATCGCCGACGCCAAGGCGCAGGGCGTGCTGTTTTCGGTGCATTTCAAGGCCACCATGATGAAGGTCTCCGACCCGATCATGTTTGGCGTCGCGGTGAGCGAGTTCTACAAAGACGTGCTGGTGAAGCACGCCGAGGTGCTGAAGCAGGCCGGCTTCAACCCCAACAACGGCATCGGCGACCTCTACGCCAAGCTCGCCACGCTGCCGGCTTCCAAGCAGGCCGAAATCACCGCCGACATGGCCGCCGAGTACGCCAAGCGCCCGGCCATCGCCATGGTCAACTCCGACAAGGGCATCACCAACCTGCACGTGCCGAGCGACGTCATCATCGACGCCTCGATGCCGGCGATGATCCGCGACTCCGGCAAGATGTGGAACGCCAAGGGCGAGCACCAGGACTGCAAGGCGGTCATCCCCGATCGCAGCTACGCCGGTGTCTACGCCGTCACCATCGAGGATTGCAAGGCGCACGGCGCGTTCGACCCGGCCACCATGGGCAGCGTGCCCAACGTCGGCCTGATGGCGGCAAAGGCCGAGGAATACGGCAGCCACGACAAGACCTTCCAGATCGGCGGCGATGGCGCGGTCAAGGTGATCGACGCCACTGGCAAGGTGCTGCTCGAGCATGCAGTGGAAGCCGGCGACATCTGGCGCGCCTGCCAGACCAAGGACGCCCCGGTGGCCGACTGGGTGAAGCTCGCCGTGAGCCGCGCGCGTCTTTCCAACACGCCCGCCGTGTTCTGGCTGGACCCGCAGCGCGCGCACGACCGCGCCGTGCAGGCCAAGGTCGAGCGTTATCTGAAGGATCACGACACCAAGGGGCTGGACATCCGCATCCTCGATCCGGTGGCCGCGACCAAGCTCTCGCTGGAGCGCATCCGCAAGGGCCAGGACACGATCTCGGTCACCGGCAACGTGCTGCGCGATTACCTGACCGACCTGTTCCCGATCATGGAGCTCGGCACCTCCGCCAAGATGCTCTCCATCGTGCCGCTGATGGCGGGCGGCGGCCTGTTCGAGACCGGCGCCGGCGGCAGCGCGCCCAAGCACGTGCAGCAATTCCTCGAAGAGGATTACCTGCGCTGGGATTCGCTCGGCGAATTCCTCGCCCTCGCCGCCTCGCTCGAACACCTCGGTGAGCACTACCAGAACCCGCGTGCGACCGTGCTGGCGAAGGCACTGGACGCCGCCAACGGCAAGGTGCTCGACAACAACAAATCCCCTGCCCGCAAGATCGGCCAGCTCGACAACCGCGGCAGCCACTACTACCTGGCCCTGTACTGGGCGCAGGCATTGGCCGCGCAGCACGACGACGCCGACCTCGCTGCAAAGTTTGCCCCGCTGGCCAAGACGCTGGCCGACAACGAGGCCAAGATCGTTGGCGAGCTCAACGGCGTGCAGGGCAAGAGCGTCGACATCAAGGGGTATTACCACCCGGACATGGCGCTGGTCAGTGCCGCGATGCGGCCGAGTGCCACCTTCAATCAGGTGGTGGCAGGGTTGAAGTAGGGCGGGTTATCGCACGTTGGTATGGAACAAAGCGGGGCGCCTTGGGGCGCCCCGCTTTGTTCCACCGCCTTTCGCCCGCGTCGCGCGGAACGGGTCACGCGCACTTTGCGATTGCCACTCGCGAGTGTGTGGGCAGTTGAAAGATGAACCTGGTTTTTTCAGCTACGCCACGGAAACCGATGGTCGCGGTTCGAATCTGCGTGAAGTCGCCCATCGTGGTCGCGGCAGGACGGATCGCGCCAACGCACCCCGTCGTGGTTTAGGATGCGGCGTCCCGCCACCACCGGCTCCCCATGCCTGATCTCATCAATGTCATCCTGCTCGGCGTCATTGAGGGCATCACCGAGTTTCTGCCGATCTCGAGTACCGGGCACCTGCTGATTGCGGAGCGCTGGCTGGGGCACCGTTCCGACCTGTTCAACATCGGCATCCAGGCTGGCGCGATCCTCGCCATCACGTTGATCTACTGGCAGCAGATCTGGCAATTGCTGACCGGCTGGAAAGACCCGCAAACCCGCGCCTACCTGCTGAAGTTGGTGGGCGCGTTCGTCATCACTTCCGCGCTGGGGGTGGTCGCGCTCAAACTCGGCTTCAAACTTCCGACCTCGATCACGCCGGTAGCCTGGGCGCTGGTCATCGGCGGCGTGTGGATGATCGCGGCCGAAAAGCTCGCCGAACGGCGGCCGGAATCGACCCGGGTGACGTGGACGGTGGCGATCCTGGTCGGCATCGCGCAGATCGTCGCCGGCATCTTTCCCGGCACGTCGCGTTCCGCCAGCACCATCTTTGCCGCCATGCTGTTCGGCACCAACAACCGTTCCGCCGCCACCCAGTTCGCGTTTCTGGTCGGCATCCCCACCATGTTTGCCGCCACCGCCGTTGAGCTTCTGAAGATTTTCACCAGCGGCGGTGTGGCCCAGGTGGACTGGACCGGCTTTGGCGTCGGCTTCCTGACCTCGATGGTCGTGGCCTTCATTGCCGTGAAATGGCTGCTGCGCTACATCCGCACCCACCGCTTCACCGTGTTCGCCGTCTATCGCATCGCGTTGGGCGCCATCCTGCTGGTGCTGCCGCTGCTGGCGACTTCGCACTAAGCGAATCCAGGACAGGGCCAGGTTCACCTATCGAACCGCTGACGCGTCCCGAAACGCGCGAAGCACGGCGTTGATGCGGGTCTGGTAGCCCGGCCCTTGTGCCTTGAACCATTCGATGACGTCCTCGTCGACCCGCAGGGAGACGGCGGTCTTGGTCGCCCTTGGCTGCAGACCGTGACGCACCAAGCTGCGGACGATGTGCCGGATGTCTGCCTCAGGGTGTTCGGGGACGGGCTTGCCCGGTGCCTCGGCCTGAAGCTTGGCCCAATCAGTTTTGGACTTGCGCGAAGTAGAGGTGTGCTTCGCGTTGCGTGGCTTTGCGGAACGAGATGATGCGGATTTCATATGGGGTCTCGGTGTGGACGATGGATACGGGGATACCCGCGAGCAAGCCCAAGGTGACGAAGCGCTGCTCGCCGTATGCGAAGCGGTCATCTTCATAGGTGAACGTCAGACCTTCGAACACGCGCGGTGCGTCGGCAAAGTCGAGCCCGTGTGTTTTCAGGTTCGTGGTGCATTCGGCTTTTGACCAAGTGAACGCCATGACGTTTCGTATATACAGCGTATCGTGCAGTCAAGTGGTTGACGCATGCACCCATCACTCGGGCGCACCGGCAACACGCGTGCCCGGTAGGCAACCCCGGTCCCCTTTTGCGATCATGCGTCCCCATGAACAGTCTGTTGAGTGCGCCGGGGCGGTTGGCCCGGCGGTGGTTGCCGCGCCGGCGCGGTGCGGCGCGGTTGGCGGCGCTGCCGGGGTTTGCGCTGCCGGCGGGTGCGATCACGGCCTTGCCCGATCCAGCGGCGATGCGCCAAACCCTGCTGTCGATGATTGCCGCCGCGCAGCGGCGCATCGTGATCGTGGCGCTATACCTGCAGGACGACGACGGCGGGCGCGAGGTGCTGGAGGCGTTGTACGCGGCCAAGGCGCGGCGACCGGGGCTGGCCATCTCGGTGTACGTCGACTGGCACCGCGCACGGCGCGGGTTGATCGGTGACAAGCGCGCCGAGGGCAACGCCGGGATGTACCGCGAGTACGCGCAGCGGCTGGGCGATGGCGTGGTGATCCGCGGCGTGCCGGTGCAGAGCCGCGAGCTGCTCGGCGTGCTGCATTTGAAAGGCTGGGTGATCGACGACGCGGTGCTCTACACCGGCGCCAGCTTGAACGATGTGTACCTGGCCCGCCATGGGCGTTACCGGCTCGACCGCTACCACCTGCTGCGCGATCGTGCCTTGGCCGATGCGCTGGCCGCCTTTGCCGCCGAGCATTTTGCCGACAGCGCGGCGGTGACCCGGTTCGGTACCGATGCCATGCCGACCACGCGCAGCCTGCTGGGTGCGATCCGTGATTTGCGCCAGGGCCTGCAGGGCGCGAACTACACGGCACCCGATACGGCGCCGCGCGCCGGCGAGGTGGTGGTGACGCCGCTGGTCGGGCTCGGCCGGCATGACAATGCGTTGAACGCCGTGGTGCTGGATCTCATCGCCTCGGCACGCGAGCGGGTGGTGCTGCTGACGCCGTATTTCAATCTGCCGCGCCCGGTGCGCGCCGCGGTGGGGCATGCGCTGCGGCGCGGCTGCCGGATCGACATCATGGTCGGCGACAAGACCGCGAACGATTTCTACATCCCGCCGGAGCGGCCGTTCACCACCATCGGCGTGCTGCCGTACCTGTACGAAAACAATCTGCGCCGCTTTGCGCGCGCGCATGCGCGCCAGATCGCCAGCGAGCAGTTGAACCTGTGGCTGTGGCGCGACGGCGACAACACCTACCACCTGAAGGGTGTGCTGGTGGACGACCACGCGGCGCTCATCACCGGGCACAACCTGAATCCGCGCGCGTGGGCGCTCGATCTTGAAAACGGCCTGTTGTTGCGCGACCCGGAGCATCGCCTGCACGCCATGCACGAGGCGGAATGGATTGCGCTGCGCCGGCATGCGACGCGGATCACCGACTACCGCGCGCTGCAAAGCCAGCGCCAGTACCCGCCGGAAGTGCGCAAGCTGCTGCGCCGCATGAGCCGCGTGCGGTTGGACCGGCTGGTCAACTGGCTGTTGTGAACGCGACCGTGCACGTGATGGCACGGGCTATCGGGAAGTGAACCTGACCCCGCTTGTGGGGCCTACGACCGCAGCCCGATGCCGCGCTTGAGCACCCACAGCGAGAAGCCGCCGAGCAGCACGACAAAGCCGATCATCACCACGAATGACCACGCCACGTTGAAGTCGCTGATGCCGAGCACGCCGTAGCGGAACGCGTTGACCATGTACAGGATCGGGTTGGCCTTGGACAGCGTGCGCCACGGCTCGCCGAGCATGTTGATCGAGTAGAACACACCGCCCAGATAGGTGAGCGGGGTAAGGATGAAAGTGGGCACCAGCGCGATGTCGTCGAACTTTTTCGCGAAAACCGCGTTGATGAAACCGGCGAGCGAAAAGATCACCGCGCCAAGCACGACCGAGGCGGCGGTGATCAGCGGATGCTGGATGTCGAGCGAGGTGAAGAACAGCGCGATGCCGAGCACGATCACGCCGACCGCCAGCCCGCGCACGGTGGCGCCGAGCACATAGCCGGTGAGCATCACCCAGGCGGGCATCGGCGACACCAGCATCTCTTCCACGTAGCGGCCGAACTTGGCGCCAAAAAACGAGCTGGTGATGTTGCCGTAGCTGTTGGTGATGATCGCCATCATCACCAGGCCCGGCACGATGAACTGCATGTAGGTGAAGTGGCCGGAGATCGAGCCGATGCGGCTGCCGATCAGGGTGCCGAAGATGACGAAATACAGCGTCATCGTGATGGCAGGCGGGATCAGCGTCTGCGTCCAGATGCGCAGGATGCGCATGATTTCGCGGTGCACGACGGTCTTGAGCGCAATCAGGTTGGCCGATGACTGGCTCATGCGCCGGCCTCCACCGTGGCACGCGGGGCGTCGTCGCGCCCGTGCTCCACCACGCGCACGAACAGCTCCTCCAGCCGGTTGGTCTTGTTGCGCATGGAGATGACGGTGATGCCGTGCGCGGAGAGCGCGGCAAACAGGGCATTGATGTTTTGCGTGCGGGGCAGAGTGACCTCCAGCCGGCGCTCGTCCCTGCGGCGCAGGGTGCAGCCGTCGATCGCGGGCAGCGTGGCCACCGGCGCGGCGATGTCGAGCACGAAGGTTTCGATGTCGAGCTTCGCCGGCAGGCTGCGCATCGAGGTGTTTTCCACGATGGTGCCGTGGTCGATGATGGCGATGTTGCGGCAGAGCTGCTCGGCCTCCTCCAGGTAATGCGTGGTGAGAATGACCGTGGTGCCGGCGGCGTTGATGCCGTCGATGAACTGCCACATCGAGCGGCGGATCTCGATGTCGACGCCCGCGGTGGGCTCGTCGAGGATCAATAGCTTGGGCTCGTTCATCATCGCCCGCGCGATCATCAGCCGCCGCTTCATGCCGCCCGACAGCCGGCGCGCCTGCTCGTGGGCCTTGTCCGACAGGCTCATCGTGGCGAGGTATTTTTCGGCGCGTTCGATGGCAACCGCGCGCGGAATGCCGTAGAACCCGGCCTCGTTCACGCAGATGTCGAACGGCTTCTCGAACTGGTTGAAGTTGAGCTCCTGCGGCACCAGTCCGATCAGCCGCATCGCCGCGTTGCGCTGCTTGCGCACCGACACGCCGAAAATCTGCGCATCGCCGCCGGAGGCGTTGACCAGCGAGGACAGGATGCCGATCAAGGTGGATTTGCCGGCGCCATTCGGCCCCAGGAGCGCGAAGAAATCGCCCTGCTCCACGCTAAAGCTGACGCCCTTGAGCGCTTCGACGCCGCCCTCGTAGGTCTTGCGCAAATTGTCGACGACGAGGGCGGGAACCGGGCTCATGGCTGCATGTCAGGAAACAAGCCGCTTATTATAGCCAGTCAACCCCACGCGGCCGGCTCCACCGGACGCACGCATCGTTTCCCGGAACCACCCATGGCCGAAACCTTTCAGCTACGCCTCGTCGACAGCCGCATGCTGGCGCCGAGCGTGCGTCACCTTGCGTTCGAGCGAGCCGATGGCGCGCCGCTGGCGTTCAAGCCGGGGCAGTTCCTGCAGGTGCATTTTGCCTACCCGGATGGCGCGCCGGCCAAGCGCAGTTACTCGATCGCCAGCGTAGGCGACGGCAGCGCGCCGGTGGCGCGCGTCGAGCTGGTGGTGAGCTATGTCAATGGCGGTGCGGCGACCAAGCTGTTTGCCGAGCTGGAAACCGGCAGCGTGATCGACGCCAGCGGCCCCAACGGGCGCTTTTGCCTGCTGCCGAACGACGCACAGCCGCGTTATCTCCTGATCGCCACCGGTACCGGCATTGCGCCCTACCGCGCGATGCTGCCGCAGCTCGACCGCATTCTCGCCGACGCCAACCGCGAAGCCGTGCTGCTGTACGGCGCGCGCAACGAGGCGGAGCTGCTCTATGCCGACGAGTTCGAAGCCTTCGCCGCCAGCCACTCGAACTTCCATTTCCATGCCTGCCTGAGCCGCGCCCCGCGCGCCGTGCCGCATCCCGGCGACCACGCCGGCCACGTGCAGGATCTGCTCGCCGAACTGCAACCCAGTGCCGAGCGGGATATCGCCTACCTGTGCGGCAACCCCGCCATGGTCGATGCCGCGTATGCCGCGCTCAAGGCATACGGCCTGCCGATCGGCCAGGTCCGTCGCGAAAAGTACGTCAGCTCGCGCTGAGCATGGCCGCGGCGGCCGTGTGATCGCGTCGGGGCGGTACAGATTGTTGCCGCCTCGTCGATAAACCCGCCACGCGCGCAGACACCGTATTCACTCCCAGTTCGCTAAACGACAGGCAGAAGCCAGGCGCGGCCAAAGCGTGATGGACTTCTCACTTCGGGAAGGGAGGCGGACGCATACCGTCAAGTCATTGGGGAAGGTGTCGACAGCTCTCATAGGACACGCAGTTTCTCGCGTGCCGAGCGAGGTGGATCGTGCGCACCCGGTATCGCTGGATAATTGTTTCGCTCATGGCGCTGGCAACGTCGAGCGCGTGGGCGGCGAGCAGCGGGCGGATCAGTTTCAGCGGTGCCGTCCTGGTGCCGACTTGTGTGGCACAAGCCGAGACTGCGGCGCTGGCGATGGGCAACCCGCGGACCGGTCACCTCTATGCCTGTGGTGGCCAGTCCCGAGGGTACGGCGTCGTCGATACCCCGGTTTATGTGTTCTCGATGCAGCGCATGGACAATGTGGCTGCCGCGGGTAGCCCGTTGCTGCAGTACTTCGTCGGCTATCGCGTCGCCGCGCACGCTACCACCACGCAGATGGTGACCCGGACCTACGAATAGAAGCGCGGTTTGGGCTCGCGCCGATGCGCCGGAACCTGCCGTGGGCCTATTGATAGGTCAGTGTATAGGTGGCGGTGGCACTGACCTGGCCGGCTGTCACGCCGCGATTGGAGGTTTGGTAATAGCGCGCAAAAAAGGGCAGGTTCATGGTGCCTGTCTGGGTGGCGCCCTCGGAGATTGCGGTACCGAATTTGACGGGAGTGGCGCCGTCCGATTGAAGGATCTGCACGCCCGCGTTCGTCGCGTATCCCGCGCCTGCGGTGTTGTTGATCACGCCGAGCGTGTTGCTGTAAGCGCTGGTTGTGCTCAAGGTGATGCGGAGGTTGGCGCCGGCGACGCAGTTCAGTTGCACCTGGAAGGGCAGCTGGCCTGCGGTGGTGCCCTTGCGGGCAAAAGCGGTGGCGGGCACCGGGGGCAACGTCACCACGGTGGGGTCGACAGCCGCCGTGCAGGTGGGGATGACGAAGGTGATGTTGGTGATGTTGAAGATCTCGACAGGATTGCTGCTGCCGAACATGTCCACGTTCCACTGCGCGAGCTGTCCGGCCGGTATCACCATTTGCTGCGTGCTGCCTTGCTGACCCTGGGGAATGGTGCCTGTCACCACCAGCTGCAAGGCAGAGGCCACGCTGAACCGAATCCTTCCCGTCGGCACGGATGCATTGTTCGGGTAGGCCGACAAGAGATTGGATGAATCCGGGTGCAGGATCCGGAAGGACAACCACGGAAGATTGGTGGGAAAGAGGGCTTGATCGCCACCCGTCGGCGGGCCGTAATTGCTCACGATGCCATTGTTGGTGGCGCCCGAGCAGTCGAGGACGGGGTAGTTCGCAGGGGTGGCTTGCGCCGACGTCCACAGGACGGTGCCTATGCCGGCACCGGTGTTCGACAGTACGATCTTGCCGCCGGGCGGAGTGAACGTCACGGTGCCCGGATTGTTGGTGTAAGAACAATCGGCGTGGGCGCGGCCGGACAAGGCCAGCGCAACCAAGGCCAGCAGCGCCAGCAACCATGGCCCACGAGCCGCGCGTTCCGTCCGGACAGTGGCGGTCGCGAACCGTGGTCCTCCCGCGAGGCGGGATACATGGTGCAGAGCCGACGCGCCGATGGTTGCACTGAAGGTCATGTTCCACCTTTCTCCTGCGGTTGTGTCGCGGCATTGCCCGCGACGCACGTGGCCTGGATCTGCCGGTACACCGCCTCGGGCTTGCCGGTCCTGGGCAGGGCGTATTGGAATGCGCAGGCATGCGCCGCGCCTTGCTCGTCGTCCCACTGCACGTTGAGCTTGCCGCTCGCGCCGACGCCGCGCAGCAGCGACAGGCCAGCCTGCCCGACGACGCCCAGCGGTTCGTTTTGAGCGTTGAACACCTGCGCGCCGAAGGGCGCAGGCTGGCCGTCGGGCATGCGGATGAGCGCAACCAGCGCCCGACCGGCCTTGCTCTTGAAGTCCACCATCACCACGGCGCCGGCATACGGTGCCACCTGCGCGCTGGTGGCATCCATCTGCACACCCAGCGGCAGCCCCTGCGGGTCGATCCGGATGGTGTCGAGCTGGTATGGGGCCAGGTACGGCACCAGCGCGTAGCCGGAGCGGCCCACGCTCAGGCCCGGTGCGCTGAGGATGTGCGCGCCCGCGGCGCCTGGTGCATGCACGATGGCGACCGTGTCGCCGGTCGACTGGCCGAAGGTGATGCCGCCCGCGTGCGCGACCACCGCGCCGCTGGCGCCGAAGGATGCCTGCGAGTAGCCGCTGCCGTTGCCGACGCTGGCGTTGAATGTGGCATAGGGGCTGTTGTAGCCGCCGTTCGCGCTGTAAGCGTTGCCGATGCCGTTGCCGCCATGCGAGGCGGTGGCGCCATAGTTGAACTGGCTCCACTGGCCCAGCGTGCCGTTGATGGTGGCCTGTTCCTGCGTGCTGTTGCCGGTGCCGTGGTCGAGGTTGAACGACATGCTCGGTGCATGCGGCGTGTTGCCCAGTGGCAGGCTGGCGTTGAAGGCGACCTGGTTGTCGTAGCCGCCGAGCGCCGTGCGCCCGCGACTGACGGAAACCCCGTAGGTCAGGCGCCCGACGTGGCTGTTGTAGCCGACCTGGAACTGCGTGTCGCTGCCGTCGCGGTTCCAGTAGTCGTTGATCGAGGCGTTGGCGTACAGCGAGCCGCCGTTGCGCCCCAGTTGCTGGTTGAGCGTCAGGGTGAAGCGGTTGCGCTGCTGCACCAGGCCGCGCGCGGTGTAGGGGCGGTTGTTGTAGAGGCTGCCGCTCAGCGCCGCGAGCTGGGCCGGGGTGAGCAGGCTCTGTGCTGGCAGGCCGTCGATGGTCTGCACGCTGGACGGCTGGTATTGCAGGGCGTTCATGCCGCGCCTGGCGTAGTCGCGTGCGGCCTCGGCGTCGCCCAGGCTCAGGAAGCCGCCGGTGGAGTAGCGGTCGGCGGCGACGCTCAGCGAGGTTTCGGTTTCCGGGATGATCTTGCTGTAGGTCACGCGGAAGCTCTGGCCGTCGTAGCTGCCATGGCCGGGGATGCTCGTGTGGGCCTGGGTGATGTCCAGCGCCAGCGCGCCGAAACGCGTGTTGAACGCGCTGCCGACCAGCGCCGCCGCGTAGCCTTCCGAACCCTGCACGCCCGCGTAGCCGGTGAGGCGGTTGCCGAAGCCGTGCTGCACCGCGGCCTGGACCACATTGGAGTTGTCCCGCAGCACCGTGTCGCGCAGTTGGCCGGCGGCGATGTCGAAGCGGGTGACGCCGGGGCGCATCAGCTGTGCCACTGCGGCATACGGCACGGTATAGCTGCGCTGGCGGCCGTCGGCCTCGGTCACGGTCACGACCAGGTTGCCGCCGTACCCGGTGGGGTAGAGGTCATCGATGACGAACGGACCGGGTGCGACCGTGGTCTGGTAGATCTGCACGCCGTTCTGGGTCACCACGACCTTGGCGTTGGTATAGGCCGTGCCGCGGACCACGGGCGCGTAACCGCGCAGCGACTGCGGCAGCATGCGGTCGTCGGTGCCCAGCTGCACGCCGCGGATGCCATAGCTGTCGAACACCGCGCCGTCGGTGTAGCTGTCGCCCAGGCTCAGCACGGCGCCCAACTTCGGCAGCGCGCGCTGTACATAGGCATTGATGTTGTGCCAGTGATGCTGGCTTGGTTGGCCGACGACGCCCGACTGCCAGGTGGCGGTGCTGTTCTGCCGGAACTGCCAGCGGCCGATATTGAAGCCGGAACGCAAGCCCAGATAGGTGCTGGTCTGGTTCTGTCCGCGGTTGCTGGTGTGGTAGCTGTTGAGGTTGTAGTTGAGCAGGAACGCGGGCACGCCGGCATCCCAGGAGGCCGGGTTGACCCAGCCGCGCGGCCGCAGGTGCATGTACGCTTGCGGCACGGTAGCGTCCATGCGCAAGTCGGGCATGTCGAAGGACAACGTGGCGCCGGGGATCAGGTCGCCCAGGACCACGCAGTCTGACGGGGACGACAGTTTCGCGGCTGCCGCAGCATCGGCTTTCGCCGGCGCCAGGCCCATGCGGTCGAGCAGTTCGGTGCTGGCGCAGGGCAGGGCATTGGCATCGACCGATGGTGCGGCGAAGCGCACGTCCAGGCGGCCCACCCAGCTGCCGTTGAGGTAGACGTCGAGGTTGTAGATGCCGGGCAGCACGGGGTTGCCGTGCTCGAAGCGCGAGAGATCGGCAGTGCCGTGCCCGGCCCCGGCCAGCATGCTGCGGTCGAAATTGGCGTAGCCGCCACCGGCGGCGTCAACGGCGGATGATGCACCTGCGTCGGCGGTCGCCGCCCATGCGGGGTACGGCCACCCCATGGCGGTGGCCAACGCCATGCCGCATGCCAGAGCGAGCGCTGTACGGCGCCCGCTTAACTGGCGAAGCATGGCGCGGCGTGATTTCACGGCGCCACGGTGCCCTTGTGGGCATCAGCCGCGCCGTAGTCGTCGATGGTGGTGAACGCGACCGGTGTGCCGACGGATGGTGCCTGCGCGTGGCCCTTCAGCGGCAGGCGCAGGTCGCCGAACGGTGCGACCATGCCGCTGGCGTCCTCGATCGGCTTGGTGTTAGCGCCGAGCGAAAGGCTGCTGATCGTGACGTAGTACGGCGTGGGGTTGTGCACGACCAGCGTGGCGCCCCGGGCGGTGAAGCTCAGCTGGTCGGGGGCCTTCATCGCGCTGCCCGGCAAGCTGGCCGGGCGATAGAACAGTTTCAGCCGCGAACGTATCGCGAACTGCAGGTAATTCTGGCCGGCGGTCTGCGCCGCAGTGGGCCTCGGCGGGATCTCGAGCACGTTCAGCCAGAACAGCGACTCGCGGTCGATCGGCAGTGGCTGGGAACCCTGGGTGTAGATGATCCGCAGGCTTTGGTCCTTGTGCTGATCCATGCGGAACAGCGGCGGCGTGATCAGGAAGGGCGTGCTCACGCTGTTCGGGGTCGATTTGAGGTTGCCGGTATCGATCCACGCCTCGACCAGCGCCGCGTAATTGTTCTCGTTGGTCAGGCGCACGGTGGCTTCGCCCTGCTGGGCCGCGAACACGACGCGGGTGCCGCCGATGACGACGCCGGCGCGGGCCGCGGTTGCCATACACAGGCACACGGCGATCGCCGCAGCACGGGCCGCAAGGTTGAAAGGCTTCATTGGGGAGGTGCTCCGGCAGGGATGAGCTCAGCATGGCGCCGGCTGGATACAGCTCCGTCGCGGCGGCAGTGCCGCGACGGAGTGCGGGCGACGGTAGTCGCTTACTGGTAGATCAGCGTGTAGTCGACCGTGCTGCTGACGGTACCGGCGGTAGCCGCGCCGGTGGCGTAGTAGCGAGCGTAGTAGGTCATCGTGGCCGCTTGGCTCGCAACGGTGGCGCTAGACGTGCCCTGGTTGCCTTCGGCGCCGTTCAGGGCAATGGCCGTGCTGTCGTCACTGTTCAGCAGCTGCAGGTTGACGTTGTTTGCCGTGCCGGTGCTGTTCAGGCGGCCGCTGCCGTTGACGTTGGTGCCGCTCCAGTACGGGGTCACGGTCTTGCCGTTGAGGCTGGAGTCGCAGCCGGTCACGGCGATGGTGAACGGCATGTCGCCATAGGTGGCGGCGGCGGCGGCCAGCGCGCTGGTCGGAGCGGGCTTCAGCACCACGGTGCCGTTGCCGCCACTGGTGCCGTTGACGGCGACTGTGCAGGTGGCGGCCACCACCTGGCCGTTGATGGTGATGGTGCCGTCGATGGCGGTGGCCGCCTGGGCCGACGGGATGAACGCGAAGGTGCCAAGAGCGGCGACCAAAGCAGCGGAAAGTAGCGATTTGCTCATGATGTTTCCTTGGTGGCAGGTATGGAATGGGTTTTGAGCAGCTTGCCGTGGTCTCCCCGACCGGCTCGCGGTGGCTGTCCACCCCTCGGCTCGAAGCGCAAGGCTGTCAGACGCGGACTAAGCAATCGCCGTGCCGCGCGCGCGCTGGATCAAAATGTGGTGAGCCACACGGTGGCGAATGACTGCATGCGCAGTGCAGTGCGTGGGCTTGATGCGATGGTGGAAGGCGGCGATAAGGACGTCAGCGTTTCACCTCAAGTACGGTGGGTGACTTATCCCTGTCATCGTTCCGCCAGAAACGACAGTCTTGTCTGACGATTCTTGCCAACGACGGCGTATGCGTTCCTAACGCGACGCTGAACGCCGGTTAATGTGACGGCCGTCACGTTGCCAGCATACAAAAATGTGACGTATTTCGCGCTTTGAAACAAATACGACTAATGACTAAGTCCGTCACTTGTTGACGAGCTGCGCGGAAGCACCAGGGGGGCGGGGCCTTTCATCAGGCATCCGCGCCGCCACGGGGGCCGGAACCCGAGCCGATGGCGAGGGGTCGCAGTCGGCTTGATGGGGGGCGTGGTGCTGGGGCAGGTGTCAGGTGGTGGAGACCGGCTCTGCCCTTGGTCTTCACGTTCCCATCAGCCATTGCGCCACGGCCGCGGGATGTTCCAGCTGCAAGTGGTGCCCGCCAGCAAGGGTGTCGACGGTGATGCGCGCCACGCAGGCGGCGCGCGCCTGCATCAGCGCGGAAGGCAGGTAGGGCGTGGCCGGCGTGGCGAGCAGCAGGGCGGTGGGCGCTGCGATGCCAGCCAGCAGCGCGCGCACCTGGCTTTCGGCGAGGCGGATGGCGCTGGCGCGGGCGAGGCGCGGGTCGCTGCGCCATTGCCAGCCCTCGGCGGCTTGGCGTAGGCCGCGTTCGACGATGGGGCGCGCCAACTCCGCGCGCAGGCCGGTGGCCATGGTGCGGGCACTGACTGCTTGGTCGATGCTGGCAAACGTGCGCAGTCCCTTGCCGTCCGCCACCGGTTTGGCCAGCGCGTTGCGGTAGCGTTCCAGCGTGCGGCTGCCGTCGTCGGCCAGCGGGCCGAGGCCTTCGATCAGAAACAGGCGGTCGATGCGTTGCGGCGCGGCGGCGGCCACCAGTGCGGCGATGCCGGCGCCGAGCGAGTGGCCGAGCAGCGTGCAGTGCGCGAGGTCCTGCGCGTCCAGCGCCGCCAGCACCGTGCGTACGTAGTCGACGTAGTGGTAGTGCGCGCCGGGGGCCACATGGGCGCTGGCGCCGTGGCCGGGCAGGTCAAGGGCGATGACGTGATGCCGCTCGGCCAGGAGCGGCGCCAGCAGCGCAAAACTCGCCGCGTTGTCGAGCCAGCCGTGCAAGGCCACCAGCGGCGGTGCGGCCGGATTGCCCCAGGTCAGCGCCGCCAGGTCGCCTTGCGGCAAGGCGATGCGCCGCTCGCGCGGCGCGTTCACGGCGCGAGCCAGCCGCCAAGGTGGCGGCGCAGCAGCGCGGCGAGGCTGGCGATTTGCGCGGGGCTGGTGTTCAACGCCGGGATGTAGCGCAGCGCCGTGCCGCCCGCGGCGCGGAAGAAGTCGCGGTTCTGCATGCCGATTTCTTCCAGCGTCTCGAGGCAGTCCACCGCAAAGCCGGGGCACACGACGTCGAGTTTCTTCACCCCGTCGGCAGCCAGCTTGCGCACGGTGGCGTCGGTGTAGGGCGACAGCCAGCGCTCGCGACCGAGCCGCGACTGGAAGCTCAGCGTCCACTGTTCAGCGGCAAGCTGCAGGCGGCTGGCGAGCAGGTGCGCGGTGGCGCGGCATTGCTCGGGGTAGGGGTCACCGGCACGCGCGTAGCGCTCGGGGATGCCGTGGAACGAGATCAGCAGTTTTTCGCCGCGACCGTTCGTGGCCCACCAGCGTTCGATCGAGCTGGCCAAGGCGTCGATGTGCCCGGTGTCGTCGTGGTAGCCGTTGATGAGTCGCAGCTCCGGCGGCCAGCGCAGGGCTTTCATCGCGTCGGCGACGGCGTCGATCACCGAGCCGATCGAGGTGGCCGAGTATTGCGGGTAGAGCGGCAGCACCAGCAACCGGCGCACGCCGTCGCGCTGCAGCTCGGCAATGGTCGGCGCCACGGCCGGCTCGCCGTAGCGCATCGCCAGCGCGACCCGCACCGCGTCGC
The DNA here is from genome assembly GCF_058789895.1 of Rhodanobacter sp. FW106-HT46G03. Lineage (NCBI taxonomy): Bacteria > Pseudomonadati > Pseudomonadota > Gammaproteobacteria > Lysobacterales > Rhodanobacteraceae > Rhodanobacter > Rhodanobacter sp. FW106-HT46G03. The sequence continues at coordinate 3,283,007 of NZ_JBYTCC010000001.1, read as the reverse complement.
CCAGCTCCGCCTGCAGCGCGCGGGCGAGCGCTTCGCTGTGCCAGCGCAGCGGGGAACCTTGCGCATCCCAGATGCGTCCGTAGGCATGCGCCGAGCGTTTGGGCCGCACGCGCAGGATGATGCCGTGCAGGATCGGCCACCATTGCCAGCGCGGCAGTTCGATCACGCGCGGGTCGGAGAGGAACTCGGCGAGATACGGCCGCACCGCAGCGGCGGTGGGTGCGGTCGGTGTGCCAAGGTTCACCAGCAGCACGGCAGTCTGAACGCCGGTCGCCGGTGCCGTGCTGGACGCCGCATCGGCGCCGGTATAGTGATTGTGGTCAGGCATCGTGGCGTCGAGTTTGCCACAAGCGTGGTGGCGTCCCGCTGCATGTTCCCCCTTCCATGACGGAGTTGCCCATGTCCAAGAGGCCCCTGCATCGCCTGCTCCTGCTGGCTGCCGCGCTGCTGTTGCCGGTTGCCGCCGCGCAGGCGGAAGACCCGCCGCTGGTGCGCGTGCACAACGCGGTCGAAGTGCTGAACACCATCGAGCAGTCGCCGGACAAGTCGATCCCGTCCGACCTGTTGAAGGAGGCGCGTGCGATCGCGGTGATCCCGAGCCTGCTCAAGGCCGGCTTTATCTTCGGCGGGCGCCGCGGCGAGGGGCTGATTTCGGTGAAGCGTGCCGACGGCACCTGGTCCGATCCGAGCTTCATCACGCTGACCGGCGCCAGCGTCGGGTTCCAGATCGGCGTGTCCTCGACTGACGTGGTGCTGGTGTTCCGCACCCAGCACGGCGTCGATACCATCGTGAACGGCAAATTCACCTTCGGCGTGGATGCCACCGCCGCCGCCGGCCCGGTCGGGCGCAGCGCCAGCGCTGACACCGACCAGAACATGAAGGCCGAGATCTACTCCTACTCGCGCTCGCGCGGCCTGTTCGCCGGTGCCGCGATCAACGGCGGCGCGTTGCGGATCGACTATGACGCCAATGCCGAGGTGTACGGCAAGGACATCACGCCGCGCCGCATTTTCGAGGGTGGGGTCCAGAACGTGCCGCCGGATGTGGTGAAGTTTCGCGACACGCTGGAGGAATACACCGCGAAATAACGCGCCGGCACTGGCCATGTGCGAAGATCGCGGTATTGCGGGCGGCGCCGTTTCCGCCCCCTCCGACCGAGGTTGACATGGGTTTCGACAGCATCTGGCACTGGCTCCTGCTTCTGCTCATCGTGGTGCTGGTGTTCGGCACCAAGAAGATCGGCAACATCGGCTCCGACCTCGGCAACGCCGTGCGCGGGTTCAAGAAGGCGATGCACGGCGAGGACGACGACAAGTCCAAGCCGACGCCGGCGGAGCAGGAAAAGCTGCGCGCCGATGCGCCGAGCCCGAGCCCCGGCCCGGCGCAGCCCAGCGCGCAGGAGCAGCACGACACGCACGAGTCGAAGTAGCCGCGGCAGGCGTCGGCGATGATCGAGATCAGCTTCGCCAAGCTGGTGCTGCTGGCGCTGGTGGCACTGATCGTGCTGGGCCCGGAGAAACTGCCCGGTGCGGCGCGTACCGCCGGCGCGCTGCTGCGCCGCATGCGCAGCGGCTGGGACAGCGTGCGCTCCGAGGTGGAGCGCGAGCTGGAGGTGGAGGAGATCCGCCGCGCCGCGCGCGAGGCCGCGGCGCGCGCCGAAGCCGCGCAGGACGATTTTCGGCAATCGGTCGGCGCGGTGGAAACCGCGGTGAAGCAGGCGGGCAACGAGATGCGCGAGGCAGTGGCGGAACCCGCGCCCATGGAACTGACCTCGGAGCCGGAACCGGAACCGGAGCCGCCGGCCGAGCCCGATCCGCAACAGGAGCTGCCGCTGGCGATGCCGCACGCCACCGGCAAGGGAGGCGCGCATGGCGGAGCCTGAACCCGACGGCCTCGGCAGCGACCTGCAGGAAGGCATCATTTCGCACCTGATCGAGCTGCGCTCGCGGCTGCTGAAGGCGGCCGCGTGCGTGCTGGTGGTGCTCCTGGCGCTGGTGCCGTTCGCCAACCGGCTGTATGCGGAGCTGGCCGCGCCGCTGGTGGCGCGCCTGCCGCAGGGCGCGCATCTCATTGCCACCCAGGTCACCAGCCCGTTCCTCACGCCGCTGAAGCTCGCGTTCTACACCGCGCTGTTCATCAGCATGCCGGTGATCGTCTACCAGCTGTGGGCGTTCGTCAGCCCCGGCCTGTACAAGCGCGAAAAGCGCCTGGCGCGACCGCTGCTGCTGGCGGCGATGGTGCTGTTCTACTGCGGCTGCGCATTTGCGTATTTTCTGGTGCTGCCGGCGGCGTTCCGGTTTCTCACCGCGGTGACGCCGGCCGGGGTGGAGATGATGACCGACATCACGCATTACCTCGATTTCGTGATGCTGATGTTCTTCGCCTTCGGCCTGTGTTTCGAGGTGCCGGTGGCGGTGGTGATCCTGGCGGCGGTGGGCGTGGTCGATGTGGCCAGGCTGCGCAGCGCACGGCGCTACGCGATCGTTGGTGCGTTCGCGATTGCCGCCGTGCTGACCCCGCCGGACGTCACCTCGATGGTGATGCTGGCGGTGCCGATGACGCTGCTCTATGAGCTTGGCATCTTGGCCGTGCGCTGGCTGGTGCCGGCGAAGGTCGACGCGAAACCGGCGGCGTGACGCCGTCAGTTGGCGTCATCCGGCCGAACCCGCAGCGGCAGGCGCGACAGTGCTCGCCGCGGTGGCCGGCGGCGGCGAGCTCGCCGCTGGCGCCATGGACGGAGCAGCGTGCAACGCAACCATGGATACCGGCTTTACCGCCGTGCTCGTCGCAGTGGCCGGTACGGTCGCGCTGGCCGCAGGCGCCGCGTTGCCCGCAGGCGCAGGCTGGGTCGCAGGTGTCTCCGGTGCAGGAGCGGCCGGCGCAGGCGTTGCCGTCGGCAGCGGCGCCACCTTGGTGCTGTCCGCGGCGCGACGCGCGAGCCCGCCGTGCTGGTACAGATCGCTGGCCACCTGGTAATAGGCGATCGTGGTGTCCAGCAGCGACTGGTTGACCGGGCTGACCGGGGTCGCGTCGCCGGTCGCAAAGTCCGGCTTCAACTGTTCGATGCGCTGGCGCGGTTCGAGGATGGTCAGCGTGTCGCCGTGCACGTAGCCGAGTTTTTCGTAGGTGCCGGGGAAGGCGTGGCCCGCGTCCGCCGGGCGCTGGAATACATCCTGGCCAAAGAAGCGCGAGCGGTAGCTGAAGTCCAAAAGACCAAGCAGCGTCGGCGGGATGTCGAGCTGGCCCATGAGCGTCCCCACCCGGCGCGGGGTGACCCATTTCGGCGCGTAGATCCACAACGGGATGTGGTAACGGTTGATCGGGATGCTGGTCTTGCCGGCGCTCGATGCGCAATGGTCGGCGGTGATCACGAACACCGTGTTGGCGAAGTACGGCTTGGTGCGCGCGCGCTCGATCAAGTCCTTGATCGCCCAGTCAGTGTAGGCCACCGCGCCCAGGCGCGAGGGCGCCGGCCACTTCACCCGCCCGGCCGGGTAGGTGTACGGCCGGTGGTTGGAGGTGGTCATGATGTGCAGGAAGAACGGCTTGTGCTCGCCCGCGATCTGGTCCATCTGGCGCAGCGCCAGGGTGTAGAGATCCTCGTCGGACACGCCCCACACGTTCTGGCTGTGGATCGGCATGTCCTTCGGAATCGCGCTGCGGTCCACATCGATGTAGCCGTTGTGGCCGAAGAAATAATTCATGTTGTCGAAGTAGCCGTAGCCGCCGTAGACAAACTCCGACACGTAGCCGCGATCATTGAACACGCTGGCCAGCGAGGACAGGTTTTCGTTGTCCTTTGCACGCACCAGCGAGTCACCCGGTGTCGGCGGCACCGACAGCGACAGTGCTTCGAGCCCGCGCACCGTGCGCGTGCCGTTGGCATACAGGTTGTCGAAAAACAGGCTCTTGCCGACCAGCGAATCCAGGAACGGCGTGATGCCCTGCTGGTTGCCGAAGGTGGCGAGGTAGTCGCCGGAGAGGCTTTCCACGCTGATCAGCACCACGTTCAGGTGCTTTTCCGGTCCGGCGGCGCGGATCTCGCGCGTCAGGTCGCGCGGGTCGTTGCTGATGAAGGTGGCATTTGGTGCGGCAAGATCCTTGCGCACGAGGGCAAACGCCTCGGTATCCGGCAGTGAGCGGTAGAACTTCTTGAAATCCAGGTGGCTCGATCGGAACGCGGCAAAGAACTGATAGATGCCGTTGCCGGAAAGCTCGTTGACGTAGTTGTTGGCGGTGCGGTCCTTCATTTCGCCGTTGATGCCGGCCACTGTGGCTACCGTCAACACCAGCCACACCAGTGGCACCCGCGCGCGCTGCCACAGCGTGCTGCCGTCGTCGCGCGCACGCAATTTGCGTCGCGAGGCGATGAACATCACCAGCGCCAGCACCACCAGCAGCGCCAGCCAGGTGCCGACCGGATACGACTCGCGGATATTGCCGATCACCTCGGTGGTGTAGACGAGGTAGTCCACCGCGATGAAATTGAAGCGCACGCTGAACTCGTTCCAGAACACCAGCTCGGACGCGGCCACGAACAACAGCCCGTAGAGCAGTGCGAGGCCAAGCAGGTACAACCCCCACTGGCCACTGCCGCGGGTGTAACTGAGCGCCGGCAGCGGCAGGAAAAACAGGAACACCGCCAGCAGCGGCCAGGATTCCTTGAGGTGCACGTGCCACAAGAGGAACACCGCCAGCAGGCACGCGCCGTACAGCGCGGCCATGCCGATGAGCCAAGCCAGCCAGCGTGCGCCGCCGGTGACCGGCGCGCGTCGCGTCGGCACCAGCCATAGATAAAGCACCAGCGGCCAGGCGAGATAGAGGAACGTGACGAGGTCGTAGCCCAGCCCGACGCCGAACGCATACAACCAGTCCAGCGGGTTCAGCGGTACGTTGCGCCCGCTCATCACCAGCAGTGCCACGCGGGTGATGAAACTGAGGATGAGGTAGGTGATGCCCAGCCACCACAAGGGCCGGAACCGCTGACGCAGCGGCGAGGATATGAACAAGGTGCGCGACACGGACGACGACTCCGGCAAACGGTAGCTGCGGATCAGGTACCAGCGCGTTTTATACACGTAGTGGCGCGCCGATGTCCGAAGTGGCGCGGGTTTGCGCCGGAAGCGCAGGTGATCGAAAGCAGGCAAGCGGCGCAAAGCCGTTTGTGTCCGCTTGCGTGCCGGTTCGCCAGCATGGGCCAAGAGCTGGCGGGAAAGATGGCCAAAACGGCGCAGTTGCAACCGCTGGCTTTCCACCGCCCTCGCTCCCGGGCTACGCCGTGTTCAACCGGTGCCCGGCTGGTGGGGCAAGGCGGCGATCGCGTCGATGCGCGCACGCTGCACGGCCGCGCCGATGGCTGGCCCGACAAGGCCACCGGCAAGAAACGGTGCGGCATGCACCGCCGCGGCGGCAGTCTGTGCGGCGCGCAGGTAGTCCGCCTGCGGGTAGGCGTCGTCCGCGTGGCCAAGCCGGCCCAGCGCGTCCGCCATGCAGGCCCGCACGAAGGTTTCCAGCCGCTGTGGGCGGCGCAGGGCGTCCAGCGCGCCCAGCAGTTTCAGCACCGTCGCCGGCTTCAGCTCCAGAGCGCGGTGGCCGTTCAAATGCTCGCGACATACCAGCTCGCCCAGTGCGGCATGTTCCGCCGGTACCTTGAGCCGCGTTGCGAGCGCCCGCGTGGGCACCACGCCGCGCGCCTCGTGGCCGACGTGGCGCGGCCATTCCGCGCGTGGGGTCAGCGCCTTGCCGAGGTCGTGGACCAGCGCGCAGAAGCCGACGAGGTCGTCGCCAGGCGCGAGTCGCGCCGCCGCATCCAGCACCAGCTCCATATGCGCGCCAGTGTCGATCTCCGGGTGGTAATCGGCGCGTTGGGGCACGCCGTAGAGCGCCTCCACCTCGGGCAACAGCACGGCCAGTGCGCCGGTTTCGCGCAGCACCCGCAGGAAAGCGGACGGCTGCGGTGCGGCCAGCGCCTTGCGGGTTTCCGCCCAGACGCGCTCGGGCACCAGGTGATCCACCTCGCCGTCGGTCACCATCTGCCGGAGCAGCGCCAGGGTTTCCGGCGCCAGCGTGAACCCCAGTGGCGCAAAGCGCGCGGCGAAGCGCGCCACGCGCAACAGGCGCACCGGGTCCTCGCCAAACGCCGGCGACACGTGGCGCAGTACCCGCGCCTCGATATCCGCCGCGCCGCCGTAAGGGTCGACGAGCGTGCCGTGCTCATCCTGCGCGATGGCGTTGATGGTGAGGTCGCGGCGCGCCAGGTCGGCTTCCAGCGTCACCGAGGGATCGGCCTGGAACACGAAGCCGTGGTAACCGTGCCCCGCCTTGCGCTCGGTGCGCGCCAGCGCATATTCCTCGTGCGTGCGCGGGTGCAGGAACACCGGGAAATCCTTGCCCACTGGCGCGTAGCCCAGCGCCAGCAACTCCTCCGGCCGCGCGCCGGTCACCACGTAATCGCGGTCGCCTGCCGGCAAGCCGAGCAACCGGTCGCGCACGGCGCCGCCGACGAGATAGATACGCATGCGCAGCATTCTCGCATGCAGGCGGTCAGACGCTCAGTTGCACCACTGTTGCTCGCAGGGAATGCCGTTGCCGTCCATCTTGGGGCCCGGTTCGAAAGCCCGACAGTTGGCCTATGGTGTGCTGGCAGTGGTCGCCGCCGGGCACGCCACGGTCTTGCGTGTCGCGTCGGCGCCCGGTGGTGTGTAGGCTTGGCCGATGGCCGGCATGCGCGCGCTCATCGGCAGCGGGTTGCCGTGCAGGCGCCAGTCGTAGATCACGCTGAAAGCCATCACGCGGGCGACGTATTCGCGGGTTTCCTTGTACGGGATGGTGGCGACGAAGAGATCGGGGCTGAGCGTGCCGCGTGCGGCGAGCCATTGCTCGACCTTGGCCGCGCCAGCGTTGTAGGCGGCGCTGGCGAGCCACGGCGAACCGTTGAAGCGCGCGGCGAGCTCGGCCAGGTGGCGGGTGCCGAGCGCGATATTGACGGTCGGCACGTACAGGCTGTCGCCGCCGGCCCATGGCAGGCCGTTCTGCTGCGCGACCTTGGCCGCGGTGGCGGGCAGGAGCTGCATCAGCCCGCGCGCGTCGGCGCCGGAGCGCGCGTCGGTCACCCACGCACTTTCCGAACGCAGGATGCCGTACGCCCAGGCCGGGGCGACGCCGGCCTGCCGGGCCTGCGCGACCAACCCATCTTCGGCGGCGAGCGGGAAACGCAGCGTGTAGTAGCGCAGCGCCTTGCCGCTGGTGAAGGTGAATACCGCGCGGTCAAACCAGCCGCGCTGGTTGGCCAGCTCCGCGGCCAGCGCGCGGGTGCTGGCGTCGCTGCCGTCGAGTGCGCGGTTCCATTCGCGTCGGGCGAGTTGCGGCAGGTCGACGGCATACAACTCGAAGGCGCGATCGAGGCCGGGCATCTGGCCGAGCAGCGCCGGCGCCTGGCTGGCGTCGACCGGCGGCGTCTGCGGGCAGATCGCGTACGGTTGTTGCACCTGGTCGGCGGCGAGGAAGCCGTAGTACGTGGCTTCGCCGGCAAGCGCGGTGACCAGGTCGCGCGCCTGAACCGGATGGTTGGTGGCGCGCAGCGCCCGCGCGCGGAACCAGCGCCACTCGCCATCCTGCTGCAGGTTGGCCGGCATCGCCGCGATCGCCGCCAGCACGCCCGGCCAATCCTGCGCGGCCAGCGCCACCCGGGCGCGCCATTCGCGGGTGGCGTCGGTTTGCGCGCTGGCCGGCAGTGCGGCGAGTTGGGCGCCGGCGTCGGGTTCAAAGTCGGTCGCGTGGAACAGCGCCAGCGCGCGGGTGATGTCGTCGCGCTGGGCCTGGCTGAAGCGGAAGTTGGCCTGCAGTCGTTGCCACGCGGCGTCGGCGGCATCGACGTTGCGGCGCGCCGCGCGTTCAAGCGTGATCGCCGCGGCCTGGCGTGCGCGCAGCGTGTCCGGCCAGCTGGCGGCAGCGGCCACGGCGGCATTCGGGTCGCGCAGCGCCAGCGCGATGCGCTGCGCCTCGCCGGCTTGCGCGGAGGGCAGCCATGCCGCCAGCGCGGCCACGGTGCCCCCCTTGCCGGCGCTGGCGGCGCGGTCGATGCGTGCCCAGAGGCGGGTGTCGGTCAGGAGCCCTTGCGTGCGTGCCGCCTGCAGCACCGGGTCGCACGCGCTCGGCAATTCCGGCTTGGCCCACAGCGCGGCGAGGTCGCGGTCAAAATCCAGCGGCGCGCCAGCGGCCAGCGAGGCCTCAAGCGCGTAGCAGGTGAAGGCGTCGCCCAGGCCGGGCCGGTAGAACGTGCGGAAACCTGCCCAATCCTGCCGCGAGGCCAGCTCGCGCAGGTAGGTGCGTCGCAGGTCCTGCGCCGGAATCAGATCCGGATATTGGGTGAGATATGCCTGCACCGTCGCGTCGTCGACGCTGGCGATGTCGTGCTCCAGCGCGGCGGCCTGCAGGTAGGGATACAGCGCGTAGCCGCGCAGTTGCGGCGCGTAGGTACGCCAGCCGTCGCCGCCCTGCTTGGCGGCGGCCCACGCCTGCTTGAAGGCGGCACGCTGCGCGTCGAGCGACGCGGCGGCCTGACCGCTGGCGGCGATCGGCAGGCCGGCGGCCAGCAGCAAGGATGAAACCGCGAACCACACGCGGCAGCGCCGCACGACGTGGGCGAACATGACGACTCCTTGGGGAAGGCGGTTGCATTGTAGTGGATGGGCTCGCACGGCCTTGCGCCGGGCGGCCTGATAAGCTGCGGCCTTCCCCGTTGCGGCTCACAGGATCGGCATGTCGTTCTCCCCGTCGTCGCGCGCGCGCCGCGTGGTCGCCTGGTTGGCGCTGGTGGTGATGGCTGCGGCCGGCGCGGCGTGGTGGTGGAACGCGGGGCGGCCGGTACCGTTGCCGGATGCGCCGTCGGCGCGCATCGCCTGCGTGTCCTACGCGCCGTTCCGCAAGCCGGGCGAGACGCCGCTCGATCCGCACGCCTTTGTCAGTCCGGGACGCATCGACGCCGATTTGCGCGCGCTGTCGGCGCGTTTCGATTGCGTGCGTACCTATTCACAGGGGCAAGGGCTGTCAGTGGTGCCGGAGATCGCCGCGCGCTACCACATGCGCGTACTGATGGGCATCTGGCTGGGCAGCGACCGCAAGGCGAACGCGCGGCAGATCGCGCTGGGCATCGCCACCGCGCGCAAATATCCGCAGGTGCTGCGCGGCGTGGTGGTGGGCAACGAGGTCTTGTTGCGCGGCGACCTCAGCGAGCGCGAGCTGGCGGGGTATCTGCGCGAGGTGCGCGCCGCGTTGCCGGCGGCGATTCCGGTCACCTATGCCGATGTATGGGAGTTCTGGCTGGCGCACCCGGCGCTCGCCGGGGGCGTGGATTTCGTCACCGTGCACATCCTGCCGTACTGGGAGGATCAGCCGGTACCGCCGGAGGCCGCGGTGCAGCATGTGGCCGATGTGTACGCGCGGGTCGAGCATGCGTTTCCCGGCAAGGCCGTGATGATCGGCGAAACCGGCTGGCCGAGCGAGGGCCGCCCGCGCCGTGGTGCCGCCGCCAGCCGGGTGAACGAGGCGCGCTACTTGCGCGAGTTTCTCGATTACGCCGCCAGCGTGCACATGCCGTACAACGTGATCGAGGCGTTCGACCAGCCGTGGAAGCGTGCGCAGGAAGGCACGGTGGGCGGCTACTGGGGCATTTTCGACGCGCACGCGCAGCCGAAATTCCCGATGCAGGGCCCGGTGGTGGAGATTCCGCGCTGGTGGCTGGGCTGGCTGGCTGGCGCGCTGGGCGCGGCGCTGTTCATGCTGCTCGGTGCGCGGCAACGGCGGGCGCGCGGCTGGCGCCATGCGCTCGCGTTGGCGTTGGCCGGTGCGGCCGGCGGCATGGCGCTGGGGTGGCAGGTGCGGCAAATGCTGTTTGCCTGCCACGACGCCTGGGAGTGGAGCGTGTCCGGCGTCGCCTGGCTGGTTGCGCTGTTCACCGGCGTGCGGTTGGCGCGCTGGCTGGCCGGACGGCTGGCCGGTGCGCCGTATCGGCGTGCGCCGGCCGGACGTTGGCGCTCAATCTGGCTGTTTGCGCTGGCGCTGTACGGCCTGCTGCTGGTGTTCGACGGGCGCTATCGCGATTTTCCGCTGGGGTTGTTTGCGCTGCCGTGCGCCGGCTACGCGCTCACTGCCTGGCTGGATGCACGCGTGCGCGCGCCAAGCCGCGAGACGCTGTTTCTCGCCGGCTGCCTGCCACTGCTCGGCGGCGCCAGCGTGGCGCTCGAACTGGGTCTCGATCCCGCAACATGGTGGTGGCTGGCGCTGAATCTTGCGCTGGCGCTGCCGGTTGTCGTCGCATGGGCGCACAGCCGTTCCGGTCTGGTCACCGCGCGGACTATGCTCGGCGTTTCATCTTGACGAGGACACGGACATGGCCCAGCAACGACGCATTGCAGTAACCGGCGCCTTCGGCACGCTCGGCGCCGCCGTGGTACGCGCGGCGCTGGCCGCTGGCCACGCGGTGGCGGCGATCGACCGCGCACCGGTACCGGCGGGGCTGGGCGCCGCACATGGTTTTGGCGGGGTGGACCTGGCCGACACCACGGCGGCCAAAGGTGCACTCGATGCCGCGGCCGCGGCGCTGGGCGGGCTCGATGCGCTGGTCAACATTGCCGGCACCTTCCGCTTCGAGACGCTGGCCGATGGCAGCGCGGAAACCTGGGATCTGCTCTACCGGGTGAACCTGCGTACCGCGATTGCCGCCAGCCGCGCCGCGTTGGCGCACCTGCCGGACGAGCGCGGCCGCATCGTCAACATCGGCGCCGCGGCGGCACTCAAGGCGGGCGCCGGCATGGGCGCGTATGCGGCGTCCAAATCGGGCGTGATGCGTTTTACCGAAGCGCTGGCCGAGGAGGTCAAGACGCGCGGCATCACCGTCAATGCGCTGCTGCCCAGCATCATCGACACCGCGCCCAACCGCGCCGACATGCCAAAGGCGGATTTCAGCCGCTGGGTGCGGCCGGAACAACTGGCGGCAGTGATCCTGTTTCTGTTTTCCGACGACGCCAGCGCGATTACTGGCGCGCTGATACCGGTGACGGGGCGGGTGTAGGCAGGGCGCGCCCGCTGTCGAGGTGCACCAGCCGCAGGCAGCCGGCGAGCAGCACGAACGCGCCGGACTCCGGGCAATACAGCACCAGCGCAAAGGCGCCGAGCGCGGCGGCCAGCGCGGCCAGCCCGCGCGCACGGCGCAGCAGGGCCAGGGCAAGCGCCGCCAGCGCCAGCCAGCCGTAGACGCCGTGCAAAAAGCCCAGCACCAGCGCCTGGCGCAACGGGCACCACCACGGCGGCGCCGCGCGCGTGCACAGGTCGGCCAGCAGGGGTTGTTCGATCAGGCCCAGCCGCAGCCACATCGCACCGGCGCCCGCCAGCACGATCGCCAGCCAGGGCAGGGCGGCGCGGGCGATGCGTGGCATCAGCGCGCCTTGGTCGTGCTGGCGCCCGGCAGGCGGATTTCCGCCGCCAGCGGGAGGTGGTCGGAAAACGCCTGCGGCAGGGTCCACACCTTTTCCAGCTGCACGCTGGGCGACACCAAAATGTGGTCGAGCGCGCGCCGTGGTTTCCAGCTGGGGAAAGTGGGCGCATCCAGCATCGGCGGCTGCAGGTTGGTGCGCGCAAACAGCTGGCGCATTTCGCTGCTGTCGGCGCTGGTGTTGAGGTCACCCATCAGCACCGCCTGCGGGTAGTCGGCCAGGATTTCGCTGATGAACGCCAGTTGCCGCGCGCGCGATGGGGCGCGCAGCGACAGGTGGGCAATGACCACGGCAAACGCGTGTTCACCCTCGCCAAAGCGCACCAGCAGTGCGCCACGGCCGTGGCCGGGCAACGGGTAGTCGAGCACCGCGGTGGGCTCGATCCGGCTGATGAGGCCGTTGGCGGTGTGCGACAGCTTGGCCACCGGGCGATTCGACTGATAGCTCCAGTACGGCATGCCCGAGGCTTCGGCGAGGTAACGCGTCTGGTTCAGGAAACCCGAACGCAGGCTGCCGGCATCGGCCTCCTGCAGGCCGATCACGTCGAATTGCGGCAACAGCGCTGCGAGTCGATCAAGGTTGTCGATCTTGCGCCGGCCGGGCAGCATCGCGTTCAGGCTGTGCGTGACGTAGTCGCGGTAGCTGCGCACGCTGGCGCCGGCGAGGATGTTGCAGCTCAGCAGGCGCAGGTGCTGGTTGGCGGGTTGGGGGCGGCTCATGACGTTGCCATGGTGCGCGCGGCAGGTCGCACTGCGCGTGAACATGCCGCGCCCTATTTGCCGCCCTTGTCGGCAGCGGTCAGCTCGCGTTTTGCCAGCCATTGGGCGACGGCGGAGAGCTCATCGAGCGTGTGCACGTTGACGACCTTGTACTTGCCGTCCACCACGACGCTCGGTGTACCGTCCACGCCCCACTGCTGGATCAGGGCGAGATCGGCCTTGAGCTTGGCAGTGGCGGCGTCGGAAGTGGCAATGCTCATGAACTTGGCCCGATCCACACCTTCGCGGGCATAGAAATCGGCCAGCTCGTCCAGCGTGTTGATCGGGTAGTGCTGGGCAAACTTGGCGGTGAACAACTGCAGGTGCGTGCGATCCACCACGCCCAACTGGTTGGCCGCGTAGTAGGCGCGCGCAAACGGCAGCCATTGCGCGCTGAACGGCGCCGGCACCAGCTTGAACACCACGCCCTTGGGCAACTGCGCCTTGAGCTTTTCCGCAATCGGCGCGAACTCGGCGCAGTGGATGCAGCCATAGGAGAACACCTCGGCCACTTCCACCTTGCCGTCGCTGCTGTAGCGCCGGTGCGGCGCTGGCAGCGTCACGTACTGATCGCCCTCGGTGTACGGCGCCGGCGCGTTGCTGGCGGCGGTGGTGCCGGTGCCGGATTGCGCGGTGCACGCGCTGGCCAGCACGAGGCCCAGGGCGAGGGCAAGAAAACGCAGTTTGGCGAGATGCTTCATCACGAATTGCTCCACAACGGGTTGCGGCGGCGACCTATTTGCCGGCAGCTTCCTTCGCCACCAGCCACTGGGTCAGTTCGATCGCGCGCTGCATGCTGCCCACGTCCGACGGCGAGAAACGGTACTTGCCGTCGACCACGATGGTGGGAGTGCCAGGCACGCCGTACGCCTTGATGAGGTCGTCGGCTTGTTTCATCTTGGTATTCACCGAGAACGAGTTCGCCACGGCGACGAATTCCTTCGGATCGACCCCGTATTTGGCGTAGAACCTCGCCAGCGTCTCGATCGTTGGCCATGCGCCTTTGGGCTTGGGTCGACCGGTGGAAAGGTCGTAGGTGGCGGTTTCGCCGGTTTTCCAGGTGGCGTCGAACATCGCGTCCTGGGTCTTGGCGCGCACGCCGAGCGCTTCGGCGGCGTAGAACGCGCGCTGGTACACCGGCCAGTTCTCGTCCGGGCGGAACGAGGCGGGCAGGTAATCCACCACCGCATCCGCCGGCAGGCTCTTCGCGATCGCATCCATCGTGCCGTGGAAGGCGTTGCACGCCGGGCAGGCGTAGGAGAACACCTCGACCACTTCGATCTTGCTGGTGTTGGTGGCCTTGGGTTGCTGCGGATTGATGCGGAAATAATTTTTGCCTTCCACCCACTTGCCATCGTCCACGAATGGCTGCGCCGGTGGCGGTGTCGCGGCGGCGGTGGTGGCAGGTGCGGGTGTCGTGCCGGCAGTGGCCGGCGCGGTGGCCGCACTGGCCGTCGTGGCGGCACTTGGCGCTGCCGCGGTGGCGGATGCCGCCGGTGTTGCCGGTGCGCTGGCCGGGATGGCCGGAGCGGGCGGCGTGACCGCGTTGTCGGCGGAATGGCCGCACGCACTCAGCGCCAGCACGGCGGCGCACACCAACGTCAAACGCTTCAACATGGAATCACCTCGACAAAACCGGGTCACTGCGGCGCGACCGGGCCGGCGTGGCCAGCCCGGCGCCGGACGTCACGGCGTGGCAGGCGCGCCCTTGGCGCTGGCGGCAGCCGAGTGCAGGCCTTCGACATAACTGGAAACCGCGGAGATATCGTTGGCGCTCAGCTTCTTGGCAATGGTGGGCATGATCTGCGAGTGGGCATCGGTTCCCCACGCATTGCCGTCGTGCCAGGCCTTGAGCTGGGTCTGCACATACTGCGCATGCTGGCCCTCGATCGCCGGGTACATCGCGCCGGGGTTGCCGCGACCGTCCATGCCGTGGCAGGCCATGCAGGCCGGTACCCCGGTTTTCACATCACCCTCGCGATAGAGCTTTTGCCCGGCTTCGACCAGCGCCTGATCGGCCACGCCCGGCAGGCGTTTCTGGCTGGAGAAATACGCGGCGATGTCGTGCATGTCCTGTGTGGACAGGGTGGACGCCATGCCGAACATGATCGCGTTCTTGCGTTTCTGGCTCTTGAAGTTTTCCAGCTGGCGGACGATGTACTGCTCGCTCTGGCCGGCCAGCTTGGGGTACTGCGGATCGGTCGAGTTGCCGTCGGCGCCATGGCAGGCAGCACACGCCGTGGCCTTGGTCTGGCCCACTTTCGGGTCACCCGGCTTCGATGCTTCGGCGGTGGCCGGTGCGGCTGCCACCGCCGGTGCCGCTGCAGTGGCCGCCGCCGCGGGCGCTGCCGTGCCTGCCGGCGCCGGCGTGCTGGCCGCTGTGGCGGAATCCTGCGCCGCCACCGTGCCCGCACCGAATGCGAACATCAATGCGGCCGCGGCACCCAGCGCAGCCGGCCGAAAACCCGCGAACCGAAAACTCATACACTGCTCTCCCGAGAAACCTCGAAGGCTGCCATCGCGGGCCGGCATCGGCGCAGCGGGCAGAAACCGTCGGATTATCTCCGTGCCCTCGTACTCTGGTCAAACGATGCCAAACCCCTTGCAGCGGGCGCAGTTCGCCCTTGCCGCCCACCAGATCAACCAGTTGCCCGCGGACACCGGTGCCGAAGTGGCGTTTGCCGGGCGCTCCAACGCCGGCAAATCCAGCGCGCTGAACGCGCTCACCGGGCAGAAAGGCCTGGCGCGCACCTCGAAAACGCCCGGCCGCACGCAGCAGATGGTGGTGTTCGACCTGCCGGCCGCCGGGGGTGACGAGGCATTGCGCCTGATCGACCTGCCAGGCTACGGCTACGCGAAGGTGCCGGAGGAGTTGCGTGCGCACTGGAAGCACGAAATCGACGCTTACCTGCAGCAGCGCGCCAGCCTGCGCGGCGTGGTGCTGATCGCGGACATTCGTCACCCGCTCAAGGACTTTGATCGCCAGATGCTGGATTTCTGCTTTGCCAGCGCGCTGCCGTGCCACCTGCTCTTGACCAAGGCCGACAAGCTGTCACGCAATCAGGTGGCGCAGGCGCTGGCCGCCGTGCGCAAGAGTTTTCCCGACGGCCTGCACGCAACGCTGCAGGCGTTTTCCACCCCGGCCGGCACCGGCGTGGATGAAGCGCGCGCGCGGGTGGTCGAACTCCTGCACACGCCGCGGGAGTGAAAGGCTGGGATTGGAGATTCGGCAGAGCGGTTCTTGGCAAGGGGCGCGGTGGGCCGGGCTTCAGCCCGACGCGTCCTCTGCGAAGAGCCTCATTGGGATAGATCTCACCCCGCGGAGCCAGCGGGGCTTTTGTCGCAACTTGCCTACAGCCCCGCCGCATTCATGAAGGTGGTGCACAGCGTTTCCATGCCGGCGCGGTCTTCGTCGTCGAAGCGGTCGGTGTGCGGGCTGTCCACATCCCACACGCCGAACAGGCTGCCGTCGGCGCGCACCAGTGGCACCACGATCTCCGACTGCGAGGCGGTGTCGCAGTAGACGTGGTTGGGGTGCACGCTGACGTCGCGCACCACCTGCGTCTGGCGCGTGTGCGCCGCGGTGCCGCACACACCACGCCCGAGTGCGATGCGGATGCACGCCGGCTTGCCCTGGAACGGGCCGACCACCAGCTCGTTGCCGTCGTGCAGGTAGAACCCGCACCAGTTGATGTCCGGCAGTGCGTGATAGACCAGCGCCGAAAAGTTGGCCGCGTTGGCGACCATGCTCGGCTCGCCGCTGACCAGGCTGCGCGCCTGCTGGGCGAGATCGGCGTAGAGCTCGGGTTTGCTGGCGTGGGTGAGGGGTTTGGCTTCAAACATGGAACGTTGCTCGAATGGAGGTGAGATGCCGCGTCGACCGCGTTCGTGCCACGCGCGGCCAAGCTTGGTGCGAAGGCTCGCGCGGCCCTGGTTTGCAAGTGTGGGGCAGCGGCGCCATTTCAACTTCAACCATGCCGGCGGGCCGCTGTGTGCGTAGCGCCTATTATGCGCGGCCTCCCTCTTTGAACCGCGCCTGCCATGACCGCTCGCAGCTTTTTCATCGCCGGCACTGATACCGGCATCGGCAAGACGCATGCGAGCTGCGCGCTGATCCACGCGCTGCGCGCCAGGGGCTTGCGCGCCACCGGCATGAAACCGGTGGCCAGCGGCTGTTTGCCGTCGCTCGCCGGGCTCATCAGCGAAGACGCTCAAGCCTTGCGTGCCGCGAGCAGCACGCCCTTGCCGGACTACGCGTCGAGCAATCCGGTGGCGCTGCGCGAGCCGCTGTCGCCGCATCTTGCCGCCGCGCATGATGGCGTCGCCATCAGCCTGGCGCCGCTGCGCGCGGCGTTCGATGCCCTGTGCGCCACGCACGACGCGGTGGTGGTCGAAGGTGTCGGTGGCTGGCGCGTGCCGCTGTCGCCGGGCTTGTACGCCTCGGAGATCCCGCGCGCGTGGCAGCTGCCGGTGATCTTCGTGGTGGGCCTCAAGCTCGGCTGTTTGAACCACACGCTGCTCAGCATCGAGGCGATCCGCGCCGACCGCTGCACGCTCGCCGGCTGGATCGCCAACCGCATCGACCCGGCGATGGACGCGGTGGAGGAAAACCTCGCCACCCTGCGTGAGCGCCTGCCGGCGCCGTGCCTGGGCGTGCTGCCGCACGGCATGGCGCCGGAAGCGGCCGCTTCGGCGCTCGATCTGGCATGGCTTGGGGTATGACGCGCTGCGGCTGGCCTTGTGCCGGAGAGAATCGTTACAGTCGATGGCCATTCACTTCGGCGCCGCGCGCGGCGCCCCTGACCGGGACCATCGCATGCTTCCTCTCCGCACCATCGTGATTGCCACCAGCATTGCTCTTGCCGGCTGCTCGCAAGGCGGCAACGACGCCGCCAAGACCGCGCCGGCGCCCAGCGCCAGTGCGCCGGCCAGCGCCGCATCGGTGGCTGATGCCACGGCTGCCAATCCGTTCTTCACCGCCAGCACGCTGCCATTCCAGGCGCCGCCGTTCGACCACATCAAGGACGCCGACTACCAGCCGGCGATCGAAAAGGGCATGGCCGAGCAACTGGCCGAAGTGCAGAAGATCGCCGACAACCCCGAGCCTGCCACGTTCGAGAACACCTACGTGGCGCTGGAAAAAACCGGCGTGCTGCTCAACCGCGTGATGGCCGTGTTCAGCGGCGTCACCGCCGCCAACACCGACGACACGCTGCAGAAGGTGCAGGAAACCGTGGCGCCGCAGCTCGCCAAGCACGAGGATGCCATTCACCTGAACGACAAGCTGTTCGCGCGCATCCAGAAGGTCTACGACGAGCGCGCCACGCTCAAGCTCGACCCCGAATCCGCGCGCCTGGTCGACGTGGTGTACCGCAACTTCGTGCACGCCGGCGCCAAGCTCGCGCCGGCCGACAAGGCCAAGCTCGAGGCGCTGAACCAGGAAGTCTCCACGCTCAGCACGCAGTTCACCAACAAGCTGCTCGCCGCCACCAAGGACGGCGCGCTGGTGATCGACGACAAGGCCAAGCTCGCCGGCCTGTCCGACGCCGACATCGCCGCCGCCGCGCAGGCCGCGAAGGCGCGCGGGCTGGACGGCAAGTGGGTGCTGACGCTGCAGAACACCACCCAGCAGCCGGAGCTGCGGGATCTCAAGGATCGCGACGTGCGCAAGGCGCTGTTCGAGGCCTCGTGGAACCGCGCCGAGAAGGGCGGCGCCGACGACACCCGCGACACGATCGAGCGCATCGCGCAGATCCGCGCCGAAGAGGCCAAGCTGCTCGGCTTCCCGGATTACGCTGCATGGAAGCTCGAAGACCAGATGGCGAAGACGCCGCAGACGGCGATGGCGTTCATGGACAAGCTCGCGCCGGCCGCGGTCGCGCGCGCCAAGTCCGAGGCGGCGGAGATCCAGGCGCAGATCGACCAGGACCAGAAGGCCGCCGGCCAGCCGACGTTCAAGCTCGAACCGTGGGATTGGCAGTACTACGCCGAGCAGGTGCGCAAGGCCAAGTACGACCTGGACGAGAGCCAGATCAAGCCGTATTTCGAGTTGAACAATGTCCTCGAAAACGGCGTGTTCTACGCCGCCAACCAGCTCTACGGGCTCACCTTCAAGGAGCGCAAGGACATCCCGGTGTACAACCCGGATGTGCGCGTGTTCGAGGTGTTCGACAAGGACGGCAAGTCACTGGCGCTGTTCTATTGCGACTACTTCAAGCGCGACAACAAGAACGGCGGCGCGTGGATGGACAACTTCGTCGGCCAGTCGAAGCTCCTGGGTACCAAGCCGGTGATCTACAACGTCGCCAACTTCACCAAGCCCGCCGCCGGGCAGCCGGCGCTGCTGTCGTGGGATGACGTCATCACCATGTTCCACGAGTTCGGCCACGCGCTGCACGGCATGCTGGCCGACGAGCAGTACCCGACGCTCTCCGGCACCAGCACCGCGCGCGATTTCGTCGAGTTCCCGTCGCAGTTCAACGAGCACTGGGCGTCGAATCCCAAGGTGTTCGCCAACTTCGCCAAGAACTACCAGACCGGCGCGCCGATGCCGCAGGCGCTGGTCGACAAGATGCGCAAGGCCGGCAAGTTCAACAAGGGCTACGACATGACCGAGCTGGTCGCCGCCGCCATGCTCGACATGAACTGGCACATGCTGCCGGCGAGCGCGCCCAAGCAGGATGCCGACAAGTTCGAGACCGCCGCGCTCAAGAAGGACGGCGTGGATCTCTCCTATGTGCCGCCGCGCTACCGCTCCAGCTACTTCCAGCACATCTGGGGCAATGGCTACGCCGCCGGCTACTACGCCTACCTGTGGACCGAGATGCTCGCCGACGACGCCTTCGAGTGGTTCCAGGAGCACGGCGGCATGACCGCCGCCAACGGCCAGCGCTTCCGCGACATGATCCTCTCCCGCGGCAACACCGAAGATCTCGCCAAGCTCTACGACACCTGGCGTGGCCAGCAGCCCAGCATCGAGCCGATGCTGGAGAACCGCGGGCTCAAGGACGCGCCGAAGAAGAAGTGACAGCGGGCCGAGCTTGGTCCGACGTTCCGGCGCTCAGGGCTGGCCATGCCATCCCTGAGCGCGTCGCAGCTCAGATTCGCACGACATAAATTGTCAATGCATCACCCTTAACTAGCAAATAGAGCCGGTTAACTTCAGAGTCGGCGCATGGCCCGACCCAGCCGATCCAGCGAAATCGAGCTTGCCATGCTGCAAGCGGTGGATGCCCACCCGCGCGACTTGGTCAGCGTGGTCGCGCGGCAATTGGGCCTGTCGACCGCGCGCATCAGCACGCAGGTGCGGCACTTGGTTGCCAGTGGCTACCTCGACAAGTCCGGCACCACCCGGCCGACCTACTCGCTCGGGCGCAACCGGCGCTCGGTCCAACGCTACGTCCGGCGCAGCCTGGCCGAGGATGTCGTCTGGTCATCGCAGCTCGCGCCGGTCCTGCGAGGACTGGCACCGAACGTGTTCGACATCGCCCACTACGGCGTGACCGAGATGGTCAACAACGCAATCGACCATTCGGGTGCCGTGCATGTCACGGTGGCCGCCGATCTGCGCGACGACGTGCTGCATCTCGTGGTTGCCGACGATGGCGTCGGCATTTTCCGCAAGATTGCGCAGGCGCTGGTGCTTCCCGATGAGCGCTTGTCGCTGCTGGAACTGGCAAAAGGCAAGCTCACCACCGATCCGCGCCATCACACCGGCGAAGGCGTGTTTTTCACCACCCGCGTGTTCGACGAGTTCCGCATCGTCGCCAACGACCTCACCTACGCGCATGCCGAAGGCGACGCGCACGACGTCTTGTTCGATACGGACGATTTGCCGCCTGCCGGCACTGCCGTTTTCATGGCCATTGCCACCACGTCGCCGCGCACGCTGAAGCAGGTGTTCGACGCGTATTCCAGTGGCCCGGACGATTACGACTTTGCCAAGACCGTTGTGCCGGTGCGCCTGGCCCGCGTGGGCGCGAAACCTCGTGTCACGCTCGCAGGCCAAGTGGCTGATGCAGCGGCTGGATCGCTTCCGCCATGTGGTCCTCGACTTTGCCGAGGTCGGCAGCATCGGGCAGGCGTTTGCGGACGAGATCTTCCGGGTGTTTGCGCTGGATCACCCGGCCATCGAGCTGGAAGCCATCCACGTAGTGCCGGAAATCCAACAAATGATCCGGCGTGCCGAAGTGGCACGCGACCGGTTCGCGGATTGACCAGCGCTCAATACGCAAACTCGCGGAACACGTGGTCCACGTTGCCGCCCCAGGCGCCGCGGTAGAGCTCCAGCTTGCGTTCGGCCGGGGTCTGGTTGGCTTCGACGATCTCGATCAGCGGTTCCAGATAGATGCGTTCGTCGGCGCCGTTCTGGTTGAGTTTGGCGCGGCGCTCGAGGCCGTGGGCGGCGATCTTCAGCGCCTCGCGCGCGAGGTCGCGCACGGTGCCTTTGCGGAACGGCAGCTTCAGCGCCTGCTGCGGCACGCCGGCGCGCAGCGCGTGGCGTTCGGCGGGCGAGAAATCCTTGACCAGGTCCCACGCGGCGTCGAGTGCCACGTGGTCGTAGAGCAGGCCGACCCACAGCGCCGGCAGCGCGCACAGGCGGTTCCACGGGCCGCCGTCGGCGCCGCGCATTTCCAGGTATTGCTTGAGCCGCACCTCGGGGAACGCGGTGGTGAGGTGGTCGGCAAAGTCGCGCATGGTCGCCTTGACGCCGGGGAGCTGGGGCAGCTCGCCGCGCATGAAGCGCTTGAAATCCTCGCCGGCGAGGTCGACGTAGCCCGTGGCCTGGTCGCTGAAATACATCGGCACGTCGAGGATGTAGTCGAGATAGCGCTCGTAGCCGAAGCCGTCCTCGAACACGAAATCGAGCATGCCGGTGCGGTCGGGGTCGGTGTCTTCCCAGATGTGGGAGCGCAGCGATTGGTAGCCGTTCGGCTTGCCCTCGGTGAACGGCGAGTCGGCGAACAGCGCGGTGGCGATCGGCTGCAACGCCAGGCCGACGCGGAACTTCTCCACCATGTCCGCTTCGCTGCCGAAATCGAGATTGACCTGCACCGTGCAGGTGCGGGTCATCATGTCCAGCCCGAGATTGCCGACCTTGGGCATGTACTTGCGCATGATCGCGTAGCGGCCCTTGGGCATCCACGGCATCTCGTCGCGCCGCCACTTGGGCTGGAAGCCCATGCCGAGAAAGCCGAGGCCGAGCGGTTCGGCGACGGACCGCACCTCGGCGAGGTGGGTGTTCACCTCGCAGCAGGTCTGGTGGATGGTTTCCAGCGGCGCGCCGGAAAGCTCGAGCTGGCCGGCGGGTTCGAGCGTGATGTTGGCCGCCTCGCGGGTGAGCGCGATCGGGTTGCCGTTCTCCGCGATCGGGTTCCAGCCGTGGCGCGACGCGATGCCTTCCAGCAGCGCGCGGATGCCGCGTTCGCCCTCGTACGTGGGCGGTTTCAGGTCGTCGGTGCGGAAGCCGAATTTCTCGTGTTCGGTGCCGATTCGCCAGCGCTCAAGCGGTTTTTCGCCCGCCGCGATGTAGTCGAGAAGCTGCTGGCGCCCCGTGATCGGGGTGCTTTCAATGGTGCTGGCTATGGACACGCGTGCTGCCTTGGTAATCCGACCTGACGACTATGGAGGCGCGGGTGTCCGACGAAAAGGGCTTGACCGAAAATATTTGTACGCGTCAGTACAGTGATTTGACGCGGGTCATGGCGCGGCGGCCGGCAACGCCGCGCGGGCCACCGGCGGCTGGCTGTTGCCCATGGCCTGGAACAGCTGCAGCGTGCTGGCCAGTCGCGCGCCGCGGCCGGCGTCGAGCTGCCGGCGCGCGTGGGTGGCGCCGATCCGGGCCTGCAGCACGTCGTCGTCCGCGGCGGCACCCAGGGCGTGGCGACGGGTGGCGATCACCAGGCGGTCGCGGGCCGCGGTGTCGACGGCCTGCAGGGCGGCCACCGTTTCCGCGTCGTGCTGGCTGGCGCGCAGCGCGTCGGCGACCTCGCGCAGCGCATCCAGCACCACGCCCTGGTACTGCGCGCCGGCCGCGTCGACCGCGGCCAAGGCCGCGCGCTTTTTTGCCGGCAGCGCGGGGTCGAACAACGGCTGGGTCAATTGCGCGAGCAAACTCCACACCGCCGCGCCGCTGCCGAACAATGCGCCGGTGCTGAGCGCCTGCGAGCCGAGGCTGGCGCTGAGATCGAGTTGCGGGTAGGCCTTGGCGACGGCGACGCCGTAGTCCGCCGTGGCCGCGTGCAGCAGCGCTTCGGCGGCGCCGATGTCGGGGCGGCGGCGCACCAGTTCGGAAGGCACGACCACCGGCAGCGCGCGCGGCAGGTGCAGGTCCGCCAGGGTGAGCGGCGGCAGCTTGGCCTGCGTCGGCGACTGGCCGGTGAGCACCGCAAGCTGGTGTCCGCTCTGGTCGAACGACTGCTGCAGTGCCGGCAGGCCGGCCCGGTTCTGCTCCGCTTCGGCCTGCAATGCGGCCAGCGCATCCGGCGTGGCGTGGCCCAGGCGCAGTTGCGCACGCAGCAGGGCGACGCGCGCGTCCTCGTCGCGCAGCAGGGCTTCGGTCGCCGCGATCTGGTCGGCGAGCTGCGCGCGGTTGATGGCGGTGCCCACCACGCTGGCCGCGAGCGTCAGGCGCGCGGCTTCGAGCTGGTAGCGCTGGTAGTCGGTGCGCGCGGCGAGCGCTTCCAGTGCGCGCCGGTTGCCGCCGCCGAGGTCGAGCCGGTAATGCACGCCGACATTGGCGGTGTACAGGTCGAAGTCGCGCGGCGTGCCGGGTTGGTCGAGCAGGTTGGGGTTGAAGCGCTGGCGCTGCGCGCCGACGCCGGCGTCCACGCGCGGCAGGTAGGTGGCGCCGGCCTGCGCCGCCTGGTTGGCGCCGGCCTCGCGCAGTTTCGCCTCGGCCGCGGCGAGGGTGGGGCTGTCGCGCAGTGCGCGCGCGACCAGGCCGTCGAGTTCGGGGGAGCCGAAGGCACGCCACCACTCCGCGTCAGGCGCCGCGGCGGGCGCGAACGCCTGCGTCGCACCCGCGGCCGACGTGGTGTGCGCCGGCAGCGGGGTTGCGGTGTAGCCGGTGGCGGTCGGCGCCGCGGGGCGCACGTAGTCCGGTCCGGCCATGCAGCCCGCGAGCAGGCCGGCGAGGGCCAGCGCGAGGGCGGTGTGCCGCAGCGGAGGCAGGATGGCGAAGTGCATGGCGTGGGCTCGTCGGGCAGCGGTCAGTGGCCGAGCGGCTTGAAGCCGGGGTCGTTGAAGTAGCGCGCATAGTCGTTGACCGCGGCCACGACCTGGACGGCGCCGTCGCGTGGCGTGTGGGCCGCGTCGGTGCCCTTCATCGCGCCGGCGCCCGCAAAGAGCTCGCCGACGATGATGTGCAACTGGGCGTCGGCCGCGGCCGGCAGCCGGCACTGGCGCACGATGTCGGTGACGCGCGCCTCGACGGTGGCGGCCAGCTGGCGGTAATCCTCCGGCTTCAGGGTGTCGGCGTGGATCCCCGGCAGCAGCGGCTGCAGGCTCGTGCGCAGGCTCGCCATGTTGGCGCGCAGCGGCGCGTCGGTCTGCCATTTCTGGCCCGCGTTGAGCTGCAGCTGGTGGGTGGCGGCCGCGGCTTCGTGCGTGTGTTGCGGCGCGGCCAGCGCCGGCAGCGCCGGAATGGCGACGAGTGCGGCGAGTACGGCGGTGGTGAGCAGATGGCGATGCATGGTGATGACTCCTCGTGGTGGGGTGGCGTCAGTCGAAGGCACGACCTTCGCCGGGTTCCTCGACGGTGACGCCGTCGCGGATGTGGTAGATGCGCTTGAAGGTGGGGATGATCTTCTCGTCGTGGGTGACGACGATGACCGCGGTCTGCAGTTGCCGCGCCATGTCGTTCAGCACGCGGATCACGGCCATCGCGCGCTCCAGGTCGAGCGGCGCGGTGGGTTCGTCGGCGAGGATCACCGGCGGGCGGTTGACCAGCCCGCGGGCGATCGCGACGCGCTGCTGCTCGCCGCCGGAAAGCTGCACCGGCATCGCGTTCGCGCGGTGCTGCACGTCGAGCGCGGTCAGCAGCTCCAGCGCGCGGGCGCGGGCCTCGGCGTTCGGCACGCCGGCCAGCATCGGTAGCAGCGCCACGTTGTCGGCCACATCGAGAAACGGGATCAGGTACGGCGCCTGGAACACGAAACCGATCTTGTCGCGGCGCAGGGCGCGCAGGTCGCGCACCTTCCAGCCTTCGTCGAAGATCACCTCGTCGCCCAGCACCATGCGCCCGGCGGTCGGGTCGATCACCGCGCCCAGGCATTTCAGCAGCGTGCTCTTGCCCGAGCCCGATGGCCCGATGAGGCCCACGACTTCGCCCGGCGCGACCGTCATGTCGACGTTCTTCAGCGCGTCCACCGCGGTGTCGCCGCTGCCGTAGCGCTTGCGCAGGCCTTCGATGCGGATGCCGTGGCCCATCTCAGCCTCCGATCGCTGCGGCAGGGTCGACGCGCAGCGCCATGCGGATCGCCACCACGCTGGCCAGCGCGCAGATGACGAGGATCGCGGCGAAACCGGCGACGGCGTCGGCCGGAATCAGCAGCACGTATTTGGGGAAATACGGCGCGGCGAAGCTGGCGCTGATCTTGCCCACCGCAAAACCGATCACGCCCAGCACCAGCGCCTGTTGCAGGATCATCGCGGCGATCGTGCGGTCGCGCGTGCCGATCAGTTTCAGCACCGCGATCTCGCGGATCTTGTCCATCGTCAGCGTGTAGATGATGAAGGCGACGATGGCCGCGCTGACCATCGCGAGAATGACCAGAAACATGCCGATCTGCTTGGCCGAGGACTCGATCAGCTTGCCGACGAGGATGTGGTTCATCTGTGAGCGGTCGTATACCGTGAGCCGCTTCCAGCGCGCGATCGGCGCGGCGACCTCCGGCGGCGTCCAGCCCGGCTGGATGCGCACCAGGATCGCGTTGACGAACGGGTTGCTCGCCTGGCTGGCGTTCACCGCCGCCAGCACGCCGGGTGCGGCGAACGCCGGGTTTTCGGCGCTGCGCCGGCGCTGCATGCGGATCGCGTCGTTGTCCTTCAGGAACTGCGCCTGCTGGGCGTCCTTCAGCGGGATGAACACCATCGGATCGCCGTTGGAGGACACCATGCGCCGGGTCAGGCCGACCACGGTGTACTGGTTGCGGCGGATGGTGAGCACGTCGCCGAGCTTGAAGCCGGTGGCGATGTCGGCCACGGCCTCGTAATGGCTGCGCGTGATCTGGCGCCCGGCGACGAGATACGGCGGCCAGCCCGGCGCGCCCGGTTCGGCGGCGGCGATGCCGGCGACCATCGCGCGCACGTCGCGGTTGCCGGCGCGCACCTGCATCGTCAGGTAGGTGACGTTGGCCGCCTGCGCGACGCCGGGCATGGCGCGGATGCCGCGCCACAGGTCGTCGTACACGCTGGAGGATTCCGCATACGGCCCGAGCGTGCCCTGCTGCACCACCCACAGGTCGGCGCCGCTGTTGTCGAGCGTCGCCTGCGCGTCGGCGACCATGCCGCGGTACACGCCGGCCATCGTCAGCGTCACGCCGATCAGGAGGCCGAGGCCGATGCCGGTGAACACGAACTTGCCCCAGGCATGCAGGATGTCGCGGCCGGCGAGGCTGATCATGGCGCGACCCCGGGGATGCGCGGCACCACCTTGACCCGGCTGTGCGGCGTGATGGCGGCGGCGCTGTAGGCAATCACGCGGTCGCCGGCGGCGAGCCCGCGGGTAACCTGCACCGCACCGTCGAGGTCGGCGGCGCCCAGCGCGACGCTGGCGAAGCGCGGCTTGCCGTGGTTCATCTCCCACACGCCGCGACGGTCGCCCAGGATGCGGATCGCCGCGTTGGGCACGGTCGGCGCGGCTGTCGTCGCCGGCAGCGCCACCGTGACCTCCGCCAGTTCGCCCAGCGGCGGCAGCGGCGCGGGCAACGCGTCGAACACGATCTTCGCCGTCGTCTCCTCGGTCACCGCGTCGGCCAGCGGATCGACCCGCAGCACGCGGCCGTGCAGGGTCTGGCCCTGGCGCGAGCGCAGCACGATGCCCACCGGCAGGCCGGCGGCGAGCCCGCCCGCGCCCAACTGGTCGAAGCGCGCGTCGACCCACAACTGCCGCGGGTCGATCACGTCCAGCGCGGCCTGCCCGGCGACCAGCGTGCTGCCCGGTTCGGCGTGGCGCGCGACCACCAGCCCGTCCACCGGCGATACCAGGTCGAGATTTGCGCGCTGCGCCTTGAGCGCCAGCACGTCCGCGCGCAGGCGTTCCACGTTGGCGCCGGCGGCATCCCGCGCCGCACTGGCGCTGGCGAGTTCCTGGCGCTTGCCGGCAGTGATTTCCGCGCTGGTGCCGCGCGCGTCCAGCAGCTTCGCATAGCGCTGCGCCTGCGTGGCCGCGTACGCGCGCTGGCTGCCCGCCTGCGCCAGCGCCGCCTGCGCGCTGGCGAGTGCGGCCTGCTGCGCGCGGATGCGCTCGTCGAGATCGACCGCGTCCATCGTGCCCAGCACCTGCCCGGCGTGCACCCGGTCGCTCACGTGCACGGCGAGGCGCGCGACGCGGCCGGCGCTGGTCGGGCCGATGCGGTAGGTGTAGCGGGCTTCCACCGTGCCGATACCGAACAGCGCCGGATGGATCGCGCGGCTCTGCACGGTGGCGGTGGTGACCGGTACGGCGGCGAACGGCCCGGTGCTCACCGCGACGTAGCCGAGCAGGCCGGCGATGGCGGCCGCGACGCCGAGCAGGGCCCAGGTGCGGCGTTGCAGGTGGAGGCGTTTCATGGCGTGCCTCCGCCGATGCCGCGCAGGTAGATCGCGAATACCGCACCGGCCTCGCGCCGCATCAGGGAGGGTGTGCCGACGAGCAGCGTGCGCATCACCAGCCCCTGGAAGGTGCCGACGAAGGCGATCGTGGCGGCGTCGACATCGAGCTTCGCATCCAGCGCGCCTTGCGCCTTGCCGGCGGCGAGCAGAGTGGCGACACGCTTGGCGTATTGCTGCAGCAGGGCCTTCACCACCTTTTTTGTCGGCGTGGCGGCCGGGCGCTGCAGCTCGCCGAACAGCATGCGCGGCACGCCGGGATGGCGCACGACGAAATCGACGTGCGCCATGAACGCGGCCTCCAGCCCGGCGACTGGCGTCGGCGCATTCGCGATGGCCTCGTCCACGCGCCCCAGCAGGCGGTCGGTCACCCAGGCCATCACGGCCTGCATCACCGCGTCCTTGGTGGGGAAGTGGCGAAACAGCGCGCCCTGGGTCAGTCCCATGTGCTGGGCGATCGCGGCGGTGGTGATGTCGCTGGGGTTCTGTTTGGCCGCCAGCTCCACCACGGCTTCAACCGTGGCGGTGCGGCGTTCGTCGGCAGGGAGATGGTGGCGGACAGGCATGCTGGCGTTCGGCCTTGCAGTAAGTAATTGGTTACTATCTTACGCAAACCGGGGCCGGCTGCAACTGCTGCGTTTTGTCGCATGCCGTCAGGGGTGCCGCTCGGCCGACGCGGCTTCCGGGGACCGTGCGGCGGCGTCGTCGCCGAGCGGCCGCTTGCGCCCGGTCACCATGGCGCGCACCAGGTTTTCGCGGTGGCGCAGGCTGCTGTAGACGACGCCCGCAACGTGCAGCCCGACCAGCACCAGCGTGGTGTGGGCGAGCAGTCCGTGCACCTCCTCCAGCATTTCGCTGCCCCAGAACGCGTCGGTGGTCTGCAGCCAGCCGGTGAAGCCGGTGGCCGCCAACAGGGTGATGAGGGCAAGGATCATCACCGCCCCGGCCGGGTTGTGGCCGAGGTGGCGCGCTTCCCTGCGCGCCAGCATGTCGCGGACGTAACCGGCGAGCTGGCGCGGCGTGGGCACGAAGTCGGCAAACCGCGCATGGCGGCTGCCGACCACGCCCCAGACCAGCCGGAATGCGACCAGCCCGAGCACCGTGTAGCCGAGCGCCTGATGCAGCGCGCCGCCGTCCTCGCCCAGGAACCAGGCGCCGAAGAACGCGGCCACCAGCGACCAGTGGAAGATCCGCACCAGCGGATCCCAGACGCGCACCGTCGGCGCCCGGGCGCTCATGGCTTGCCGGCCTGCCCGACCATGGCGCCCTTCACCGGGTCAACGAACAGCTCGACTTTCTGCCCGTTCTTGTCCTTGGCGTACACCTCGTAGCAACTGCCGCCGGCCTTGACCTTGCCGACGGTGTAGCCCTGCGCGGTGAACTGCGCCTTGACGTCGGCGGTGCTCTTCCATTCGGACTTCGGCCGGGTCGTGCACTCGCCGTTGTAGGTGGAGGCGAACGCGCCGGCTGACAGCCCGAGCAGGCCGAGCGCGACGACGGTGTGGATGACAGGGTTGCGCATGGTTCTTCTCCAGTGGGGTATCCGGCCGCAGCCGGCGTGCCGATCGGCACGGTGCCAAGGTGGCGGTTGGTGCTGAAGCCGGTCTTAAGCTGCCCGGGCCGTTTCGCGCGCGGCCGCAAGAACCGCTTAAGCTCGGTCGCGGACAATCGCGCGGCATGCCTGGAGAACCGCGATGCGCCTGCTGCTGGTGGAAGACGACGAGTTGCTCGGCAACGGCCTCGAGGCCGGGCTGAAACAGGCGGGCTTCGCCGTGGACTGGACGCGCGATGGCCGCAGCGCTCAATTGGCGCTTGCCACCACCGGCTACGAACTGGTCGTGCTCGACCTCGGCCTGCCGCGTGTCGGCGGCATGGAGGTGCTGAAGGCGCTGCGCGCCCGGGGCAGCGACCTGCCGGTGCTGATCCTCACCGCGCGCGACACCGTGCACGACCGTGTCGCCGGGCTGGACGCCGGGGCCGACGACTACCTGGTCAAGCCGTTCGCGCTGGCCGAGCTGGTGGCGCGCATCCGCGCGCTGCTGCGCCGCGCGCATGGCCGCAGTAGCGAGGTCATCCGTTACCGCGACCTCGTGCTTGCGCCGGAAAGCCTCACCGTGACGCGCGGCGAGGACACCATCGTGCTGTCGGGCCGGGAGTGCGCGATCCTCGTCGACCTGCTCGAACACCGCGGCACCGCGCTGTCGCGCGCGCGGCTCGAGGAGGGCCTATACGGCTGGAACGAGGAGATCGAGAGCAACGCGGTGGAAGTGCACATCTCCAACCTGCGCAAGAAGCTCGGCGCCGACCTGATCAAGACCATCCGTGGCGTCGGCTATCTGGTGCCGAGGGATCAACCATGACGCCGCGTTCGCTGCGCATGCGGCTGTTGCTGCTGCTGATCGGCAGCCTCGTGCTGGCGTGGGGCGCGATGCTGGCGGTCGGCTATGACGAGGTGCGCGAGGAGATCCACGAGCTGGCCGATGCGCGCCTGCAACAGGGGGCGCGCACGCTGCTGGCGCTCGACCTGAAGCGCCTCGCGCGCCTGGCGCAGGCGGGCGATGGCGATGCCGGCAACGGGCACGATCACGGCAATCAGGTCGCGCCGCTCGCGTTCCAGGTGTGGGGCGGCGACCAGCGCCTGCTGCTGGCCAGCCCGGATGCGCCGGCGGCGCGCTTCCATCCCGACGACGGCTATGCCACGCGCGTGATCGACGCCCGCCCGTGGCGCAGCTACAGCCTGCGCGATGCCCGCCGCGGCTACCAGGTGACGGTGCTGGAACCGCTGGCGCTGCGCGAGCATCCGGTGCGCGAGGTGGCCTGGCGCGTGGGTCGCGTCGCGCTGTGGGTGCTGCCGCTGCTGGGGTTGCTGGTGTGGCTCAGCGTCGCGCGCGGCCTCGCCCCGCTGGGGCGCCTCGCGCGCAGCGTGGGCACCCGCGATGCGGGCAACCTCGAACCGCTGCATGTACAGCGGATTCCGGCCGAAGCCGTGCCGCTGGTCGCCGCGCTGAATGGGCTGCTCGCCCGGCTGGCGGCATCGCTGGATCGCGAGCGCACGTTCACCGCGGATGCCGCGCACGAGCTGCGCACGCCGCTGGCCGCGATCAAGGTGCAGGCCGAGGTGGCACTGGGCGCGCCGGATGCGGCAATCCGCCAGCAAGCCATCGCGCAAGTGATCGCGGGCGTGGATCGCGCGACGCATCTGGCGCAGCAGTTGCTCACGCTGGCGCGGCTCGAACACGGTGGCGAGCTGGCGCTGCAGGCGGTGGACCTTGGCGGGGTTGCCGCCGAATGCCTGGCGCTGCGCGCCGGCGATGCCGATGCCCGCGGCATCGCGGTCGACCTGCAGGCCGACCCGGGTTGCGTGGTGCATGGCGACCCGGCCACGTTGCGCATCCTGGTCGACAACCTGGTGGACAACGCGATCAAGTACGGCGTTTCCGGTGGTCGTCTCGCCGTTGCCGTGGAGCGGCACGCCGACGCCTGGCGCCTGACCGTGGCCGACGATGGCGCCGGCGTACCCGCAGCGGATTGGCCGCGCCTGCGCGACCGCTTCTACCGCGGCGCCGACCGCAGCGCCGCAGGCAGCGGGCTCGGGCTCTCGATCGTCGAGCGCATTGCCGCGGCCCACCATGCGACGGTCGGCATTGGCCGCGGCATCGACGGCCGCGGGCTGGCGGTCAGCGTGGATTTTCCGTCGGCTTCCGGGGCTGCGTGAGACCGCGGCGCAGCCGGGGCTCGCTGGATCACTACCGCAGCGCGGTTCGGGGGGAGACGAAGGCTTTACTGGATGCCGCCCGGAAAGGACTTTCCTGCCCTTTCCGGGCTCGCCGATTTCGGGCGTGGCCCGAAACCGGCTCCACGGTGTCATCGCTGCGCGACGGCACCGCGAGCGGGCCATCCATGGCCCGGCGCTGAGGCCTGGCTGCGCTGGACCTCAGCGCTTCATCGAATTGAAGAACTCGTCGTTGGACTTGGTGTTCTTCATCTTGTCGAGCATGAACTCGATCGCGGCGAGCTCATCCATCGGGTGCAGCAGCTTGCGCAAAATCCACACCTTCTGCAGCAGGTCGGGCGGAATCAGCAGCTCTTCGCGGCGGGTGCCGGAGCGGTTGATGTCGATCGCGGGGTAGACGCGCTTTTCCGAGATGCGGCGGTTCAAGTGCACTTCCATATTGCCGGTGCCCTTGAACTCCTCGTAGATCACCTCGTCCATCTTGGAGCCGGTGTCGATCAGCGCGGTGCCGACGATGGTGAGGCTGCCGCCTTCCTCGACGTTGCGCGCGGCGCCGAAGAAGCGCTTGGGGCGCTGCAGCGCGTTGGCGTCGACGCCGCCGGTGAGCACCTTGCCCGAGCTGGGCACCACGGTGTTGTAGGCGCGGGCGAGGCGGGTGATGGAATCCAGCAGGATCACCACGTCGCGCTTGTGCTCGACCAGGCGCTTGGCCCGCTCGATCACCATCTCGGCCACCTGCACGTGGCGCACGGCGGGCTCGTCGAAGGTGGAGCTGATGACTTCGGCGCGCACCGTGCGCGCGATCTCGGTCACTTCCTCCGGGCGCTCGTCCACCAGCAGGATGATGACGTGCGCCTCGGGGTGGTTGTACTGCAGCGCCTGCGCGATGTTCTGCAGCATCATCGTCTTGCCGGACTTGGGCTGCGAGACGATCAGGGCGCGCTGGCCCTTGCCGATCGGCGCCATCAGGTCAAGGATGCGGCCGGTAATGTCCTCGCTGGAACCATCACCGCGCTCGAGCTTGAATGCCTTGCGCGGAAACAGCGGCGTCAGGTTCTCGAACAGCATCTTGTTCTTGGACGCCTCCGGCGGATCGCCGTTGATGTCGTCCACGCGCAGCATCGCGAAGTAGCGCTCGCCTTCCTTCGGATGGCGCACGCGCCCGGTGAGGTAGTCGCCGGTGCGCAGGTTGAAGCGGCGGATCTGGCTGGGGCTGACGTAGATGTCGTCCGGGCCGGCGAGATAGCTTTCGTCGGCCGAGCGCAGGAAGCCGAAGCCGTCCTGCAGGATCTCCAGCACGCCTTCGGCCCAGATACCGCCGCCGGAGCGCGCATGCGCCTTGAGCACGGCGAAGATCACGTCCTGCCGGCGCGCGCGGGCAATGCCTTCGGAGATGCCGAGCGATTCGGCAAACGCCAGGAGCTGCGGCGCCTTCATGCGCTTGAGCTCGGTCAGGTTGATGAGGCGGTCGTCGGCGCCCGGATCGGCGTTGTCGTCGTCCACCGGCAGGCCGCGCGGGTTGTTGTTGTGATGCGGGTTGCCGTTGGGGTTGCCGCCTTGCGGGCGGTTCTGGCTGCGCTCGTGGCGCCGCCGCCGGCCGCGGCCCTCCCGCTCCTGCCGGTTGCCGCCATTGTTGCCGGGCAGGTTTTGGCCTTGACCCGGCGCCTGGCTTTGGCCCGCGTTGGGGTTGGCGGCGGTGGCCGCAGACGGTGCCGGTTCGCGCGGTTCGCCATTGCCGACAGCCTCGGCTGCCATGGGTGGCGCCACCGGCACGGGAACAGGAGCGGGAACCGGGGCAGGTGCCGCAACCGGCGCGGGCGCCGGTGTGGCGGCTGCCGGCGTGGCGGTTTCGGTGCTGGCGCTGCGGCTTGCGCGCGGTGCGCGGCGCGGTGCGCGCGGACGCGCTTCCGGCGAAGGGTTGGCGTCGCCGGCGGGGGTCGGTGGGGTGTTATCGGTATCGGACACGGGCAATCCTCGCGGGGCGCCGTTGAAAAATTACGGAGGGTAGGAAGGGTGTGCGCCGCGCCAGAAGGGCGCATGGGGGCCAGGAAGACCCCGACGGACGCGAAGAATCTAGCACCCGCCGCGCGCTGTCGTAAAGCGCGCAGCGGGATGAAACCGGGCTCAGATGGCCTTGTCGATCATTTGCGCGAGCTGGCTCTTGCCGACGGCGCCGATCTGGGTGGCCTCGACCTTGCCGCCCTTGAACACCATCAGGGTGGGGATGCCGCGCACGTTGTAGTTGCGCGGGGTCTTCTGGTTGGCGTCGATGTCGATCTTCACCACGCGCAGCTTGCCCTGGTAATCCTTGGCCAGCTCTTCGAGCACCGGGGCAATGGCCTTGCACGGGCCACACCACTCGGCCCAGAAGTCGAGCAGCACCGGAGTGTCGGATTTCAGCACTTCCTGCTCAAAAGTATCGTCGCTGGCATGGGTAATGAGTTCGCTCACCGGAATCTCCGAAACGCAGGCGGATGGAAGGTTTGACAACCGCGCAGCCGGCATCGGCTACACTGGGTCGCCCAAGAAGCGCGGGTCGAACCGGGAAAGGGGCGTGGCCGTCAAGGCCGTCGCCATCATTGCACTGTAACTCGGGGCGCGATTCAAGCGATTCAAGGGCAGCCACGACGGGTTCCGTTGACATAGGCGAGGCCACTGCTGCAGTGGCCTCACCTATGCCAGCGGAGCCGATGGTGGCGTTGCTGTCCACCGGTGCCCTGCGCGGCTCCGCGGTTGCACTTGCGGCTTGCCGCGCCGCAACCGCGCCGTCGCCACGCGCCTCCCCCACTTGCTCCGCCCCACCCTGGTCGCGCGGAGCCGGGCCGGCCTTGGTTCCGTGCCCGCTAGCCATGGGCTGTCCGCTTTCATGTCGCAAACCGTACTCACCGATACCCTCTTTTCCAGCTTCAACCTGCACCCGCTGCTGCAACAAGGCCTCGACGCGGCCGGGTTCACCCGCTGCACCCCGATCCAGAAACTGACTTTGCCGGTGGCGCTCTCCGGCCGCGATGTCGCAGGTCAAGCGCAGACCGGCACCGGCAAGACCTGCGCATTCCTGGTCGCGCTGATGAACCACCTGCTGACCAACTCGGCGAATGCCGAGCGCAAGGACAGCGACCCGCGCGCGCTGGTGATCGCTCCCACCCGCGAGCTGGCGATCCAGATCGACAAGGATGCGCAGGCGCTTGCGGCGCACACCGGCCTGCGCCTGGCGCTGATCTACGGCGGCGTCGATTACGACAAGCAGCGCCAGCAGCTCAAGGACGGCTGCGACATCGTCATCGCCACGCCGGGGCGCCTGCTCGACTACTACAAACAGGGCGTGTTCGGCCTGAACAGCGTCGAGGTGATGGTGGTCGACGAAGCCGACCGCATGTTCGACCTCGGCTTCATCAAGGACGTGCGCTACATCTTCCACCGCCTGCCGGCGCGCGAGCAGCGCCAGGTGCTGCTGTTCTCCGCCACGCTGTCGCTGCGCGTGCTGGAGCTGGCCTACGAGCACATGCATGACGCGCAGAAGATCGTCGCCGAAAGCGACCACGTGACCGCCGACAAGGTGCGCCAGGTGGTGTATTTCCCGGCGAAGGAAGAAAAAATGCCGCTGCTCTTGAATCTGATCGACAAGCATCAGCCCAAGCGCGCGATCATTTTCGTCAACACCCGCGCCGCCGCCGAGCGCGTCACCGAGCGGGTGAAGCGCCACGGCTGCCGGGTCGGCGCGATTTCGGGCGACGTGCCGCAGCTCAAGCGGCAAAAGCTTTTGCAGCGTTTCGAGGATGGCCAGCTCGACTACCTGGTGGCCACCGACGTCGCCGCGCGCGGGTTGCACATTCCGCACGTCACCCACGTGTTCAACTACGACCTGCCGCAGGATGCCGAGGACTACGTGCACCGCATCGGCCGCACCGCGCGGCTGGGCGAAGAGGGCGACGCGATCAGCTTCGCCTGCGACCTGTACGCCATGAGCCTGCCGGACATCGAGGCCTATATCGGCCAGACCATTCCGGTGGCGCAGCTCGAACCCGAGCTGCTGGTGATGCCCAAGCCCAAGGCGCTGGACCCGGAGTACGTCAAGAACGTGGCTGCCGACAGCGAGGCGTTTGGCGATCGCGTCGAAGCGCGGCATGACGAGCGCAAGGACAGTCGCGGCCGCCGTTCACACCGCGATGGCGGCGAGCACGCCGGACATGGTGAGCGTCCGCGTGGCGCGCGTCCGCCTCGGGCCGGCGCCGAGCTGGCGGCGGCACCGATGCCAGCGGCAGCGGCACCGGCGACGCAGGCGCAGTCACCCGCAACGGCGCCGGGCGCCAGCGGCGAGCCCAAGCGCCGCCGTCACCGTGGCGGTCGCGGTCGTCGACGCGAAGGCGGCGAGGTGGCGGCAGCGGGCGCCGCCGTGCCGCGCGCCATCGACCACAGTGGTCGCGCCGCGCGCACGGAACATCGCCCGCCGCGCGAACCGATTCCCACCACGCCGGTCGCCGCATCGGCTGCGGCAGTGAGCCGGCCCTCGCGCCAGGTTGCGGCAGTGGCCGGCGAGCACGCACGGCCGAAGAAGCCGGGCCTGTTCCGGCGCCTGACGGCGCTGTTTACCCGCCACTGAGCGCGGTGCACCGCGCATCCCTTATCCTTGCTGCGGTTGCGGCCAGTTGCGGCGGGGATGCGCGGTGATCCAGTTCGACGCGGTAAGCAAGCGTTACGAGGGCGGGCATGACGCGCTCTTGCAGCTTTCCTTCGACGTGCCCGATGGCGAGATGGCGTTCGTCACCGGACACTCCGGTGCCGGCAAAAGCACGCTGCTCAAACTCCTTGCGGTGATCGAGCGGCCGAGCCACGGCACGATCACCGTCGACGGACAGAACCTGGCCAAGGTGCGCGGCCGCGGCATCGCCAAGCTGCGCCGGCGCATCGGCATGGTGTTCCAGGACCATCGCCTGCTGATGGATCGCAGCGTGTTCGCCAACGTTGAACTGCCGCTGACGATTGTCGGCATCGGCCGCGCCGACCGCGCACGGCTGGTGCGTGCCGCGCTCGACCGCGTCGGCTTGTTGCATTACGAGCGCCAGCTGCCGGCCACGCTGTCGACCGGCGAACAGCAGCGCGTGGGCATCGCGCGTGCCATCGTCGGCCATCCACCGTTGCTGATCGCCGACGAGCCGACCGGCAACCTCGATCCGCAACTGGCGCTGGAAATCATGGGTTTGTTCGCCGAATTCCAGACCACCGGCACCACCGTGCTGGTGGCCAGTCACGATTTGCGCCTCATCAAGCAGATGAAAAAGCGCGTGGTGGTGCTGCACCAGGGACGGCTGGTGGCCGACCTTGCCGCCGAGGAGGTGCTGTGAACGTGCCGGTTGAAACGGTGCCAATGACCGCGTCGCGCAAGCGCACGGCGCCGACCAGTCGCTTTGCCAGCTGGCGCGAGCACCACGGCTGGAGCGCGGGGTCGAGTCTCAAGCGGCTCGCCCAGCGCCCGTTCGGCACGCTGCTCACGGTGGCGGTGATGGGGCTCGCGCTCGCGCTGCCGCTGGCGTTCTATCTGTTGCTGGGCAACGTGCAGCAACTCGGACGCGCGCTCGGCCAGGACCAGACCATCAACGTGTTTTTGCAGAACAACCAGGTCGCGCAGCAGGCGCAGTTGCTGGCCACACAGTTGCGTGGGCGCAGCGATGTGGCCACGGTGACGGTCAAGAGCCCGCAACAGGGGTTGGACGAGCTGGCGAAGCTGCAGGGTTTTTCCGGCGCCCTCAATGCGCTGGACGCGAACCCGCTGCCCTACGTGCTGGTGATCGCCCCGCGGGCCGATCTCGATGCGCCGGGCGTGGCGCGCATGAGCGCGGACTTGCGCGACCTGCGCAGCGTGGCACTGGTGCAGGACAGCGGGCAATGGCGGGCGCGGATGGACGCCATGCTGGGCGTCGGCAACCGCATCGTGCTGGTGCTGGCAGCGCTGTTGGCGCTGGCCGCGCTGCTGGTGGTCGGCAATACCGTGCGGATGGACATCGCCAGCCGCAGCGAAGAGATTTCGGTGCTGGTGCTGGTCGGTGCCAGTGGCGCTTTCGTGCGCCGGCCCTACCTGTACGCCGGCATCTGGTATGGGCTGTTCAGTGGCGTGCTGGCGGTGCTGCTCGCGCTCGCCATCGAGTTCTCGCTGGCGGCGCCGATAACCCGCTTGAACGCGGCCTACGCCGGCAAACTGCAACTTGGCGGCCTGCCGCCGTGGCTATTGGTGGCGGTGCCGCTGGCCGCCGCGGTGCTGGGTTGGCTGGGCGCGCGGCTGGTCAGTGCGTGGCAATTGCGGCGAGCGGCGTGAATGCGGCAGGGGCAAGGGCATGACGGCGAGCATCAGTAAACGGTTGGTCAGCACTGCGCCGCGCGTGCTGATGGTTGACGGTTCCAAGGTGGTGCGCCAGTTGATTGCCCGCGTGCTCAAGGCCGACGTGCCGAACGTGGAAATCGTTGGCTGCGGCACCGGCAACGAGGCGCAGCGGCTGCTGGCCGACGGCGTGTTCGATTTCATCACTGTTGCGCTGCGCCTGCCCGACATGGATGGCCTGGAGCTGGCGCACTTCGTGCGCGAATCCGCGCCGCAGACCTATGTGCCGATCGTCGTCGTCTCCGGCGACGTCGACGCCCGACTGTCCAAGCGCACGCTGGGCGACGACGTCACCGATTACTTCGACAAGTCGCTCGGCTTTCAGGCGCTGGCCGCATTCATTCGCGGCTACGTACTGCCGGAAGCCACGGCGGAAGGCACGGTGCTGTACGTCGAGGACAGTCGCGTGGTGGCACTGGCAACGCGCCGCATGCTGGAAAAATACGGTCTCACCGTGCACCACGTGGTGAGCGTCGAAGATGCGCTGGCACACCTGGAGACGGCAAAGGCGCGCGGTGAGGTCGGTGCTGACGTGGTGCTCACCGACGTCAGCCTGAAAGGCGAGTTGACCGGTGGCGACCTAGTGGAATGCGTGCGCAAGTTCTTCGGCTACGGCAAGGGCAAGCTGCCGATCCTGGTGATGACCGGCGACGAAAACCCGGACAACCAGGCGGCCTTGATCAAGGCCGGCGCCAACGATCTGGTCGAGAAGCCGGTCGACGAAAAACTGCTGGTCACCAAACTGCTGTTCCAGTTGCGCGTTGCCCGGCACCTGCGTACACGCAGTGTCGACGCATGAGCGAACTGCGGCTCGAAGCTTCGTGGAAGGCGCGTTTGGGCGGCTATTTCGAGCGCCCGGAAATGCGCGCGCTGGCCGCTTTCCTGCGCGCCGAGAAACAGGCGGGCAAGGTGATCTACCCGCCCGGTCACGAGATATTCGCTGCCTTTGCGCACACGCCGTTCGATGCCGTGCGGGTGGTGATCCTCGGCCAGGATCCCTACCACGGCCCCGGACAGGCGCATGGCCTGTGCTTTTCCGTGCGCCCCGGCGTGCCGGTGCCGCCATCGCTGATCAATATCTTCCACGAGATCCAGCGCGATCTCGGCATTGCGCCACCCGGACACGGCTGCTTGACGCCGTGGGCTGACCGCGGCGTGCTGCTGCTCAACAGCGTGCTCACCGTCGAGCGCGGGCATGCCGCGTCGCATCAAGGCAAGGGTTGGGAAGGCTTCACCGACGCCGCCATCGACGCACTCAATCGCGAGCGCGAGGGCCTGGTGTTCCTGCTCTGGGGCAGCTACGCGCAGCGCAAGGGGCAATTGATCGACACCACCCGCCATTGCGTGCTGAAAAGCGTGCACCCCTCGCCGCTTTCCGCCCACCGCGGCTTCATCGGTTGCGGCCACTTCTCCGCCGCCAACCGCTACCTCGAAGCGCACGGCCAGCCGCCGATCGACTGGTCGCTGCCGCCGCGCGCCGCGTTGGCGACCGCCTGAGCGGAGCGCTCACGGGCCGAGCGCGAGCAGCGCGACGTGCGGAAACCCCGCGTGCTGCAGCCGCCGCCCGGCATGCCACGCCCGCAGGCCTGACCGACAGCACAGCACGATCCGCGCGCCGGTCGGCGCACTGAGGGCGGCTGGCAGGGCTGCGGGCAGGAGCCGCCGTGCGTGCGGGAACGCGGGGGCCGGGGCCTCGTCCACGCTGCGCAGGTCGATGACGCAGTCCTCCGGTTGCACGGCTTCGCGCGCAATGAAGCGCAAGGGGGGTGCGGTTGCCGGCGGCGCCGTGCGGAAGTCGGTGCGGGTGGTCGTGCCGTGGCAGCCGTCGAAGCGCAACAGGTCACCGGCTGGCGAGGGATGCATGCCGAGCAGCCAGCGCAGCGCGAGGTGCGCGGCGAGGTGGCCGATCACGCCGGTGACGCTGCCGAGCACCCCGTTGCGCGTGCAGTTGCCCGCCGCATGCGGCATGTCGGGAAAGATCGTCCGGTAATCCGGTGCGTCGGCGCCGTAGCAACCGACGTAGCCATCGAAACCAAGCGCTGCGGCCGCCACCAGCGGCTTGCCGCAGTGGCTCGCCGCTTCGTCCAGCATGTAGGTCACCGCGCGGTTGTCGCTGGCGTCGAGCACCAGCGTGGCCTGCGCGACCAGCCCCGGCGCGTTGGTGGGCGTCAGGGTGGAGGCGATGGCTGAGATCCGGGCCTCCGGGTTGAAACGGTGCAACGCTGCGCGCGCGACCTGCACTTTGGGTTGGCCAACGTCGCCGGGGGCATAGAGGTATTGGCGATGCAGGTTGGCCAGCGAAACGCGGTCCGGATCGACGATCAGCAAGTGGCCGACCCCGGCGCCGACAAGGCAGGCAAGCGCCGGGCAGCCGATGCCGCCGGCGCCGACGACGAGCACCGCCGCGGCGCCGAGCCGGGCCTGGCCCGCGGGCCCAATGCCGGGCAAGGCGGTCTGCCGCGCGTAGCGTATCTCGTTCATGTCGGCTCCCGGGTGGCGCGCAGCCACGCCTCGATGCGGGGATCGGGCGTGGCGTGGCGCACGATATCGCCCACCATTGCGAGCGCGTCCGCACCGGCGGCGAAGCAGCCGGCGGCGCGTTCCAGGGTGATGCCGCCAATGGCCACCAGCGGCAGGGTGCCGATGCGGCGTTTCCACGTGGCCAGCCGCGCGGTGCCGTGGGGCGCCCACGGCATCACCTTGAGTTGGGTCGGATAGATCGGACCGAGCGCGATGTAGTCGGGTGCGCACGCGAGCGCCGCGTCCAGCTCGTCCGCGCTGTGCGTGCTCAGCCCGAAGTGCATGCCGGCGTGGCGCACGGCCGACAGATCGGCGTGCCGGAGATCCTCCTGACCCAAGTGCACCCAGGTCGCCCCGAGTTCGAGTGCGAGCCGCCAGTGGTCGTTGACCACCAGCGTCAGCCGCGCTGCCGCCGCCACGACAAGCGCGGCCGCGATTTCGGCGCGCAGCCATGCCGGGTCTGCCGATTTGATCCGCAGTTGCGCAAAGCGGACGCCGTGTGCGGCGAGGCGCTGCACCCATGCGGCGCTGTCCACTACCGGGTAGAAGCGGTCCGGCAGCAGGCGCGTCATGCGAGCCACGCCTGCCCGACCACGGGCGTGGACGCCTCGGCAAAATCGCGGGCGGACATCAGCCCGGCTTCCCACCCCGCGCGTCCGGCCGCGGTGCTGGCGGCGAACGCCCCGGCCATGGTTTCAGGGTTGCCGGCCAACGCGACGGCGGTATTGGCAAGCACGGCATCGAAGCCCAGCTCCATGGCCTGGGCCGCGTGCGAGGGGCGGCCGATGCCGGCGTCGACCACCAGCGTCGCCGCGGGAAAGTGCGCCCGCAAGGCGCGCAGCGCGAACGGATCGGTGAGCCCGCGGCCGCTGCCGATCGGCCCGGCCCAAGGCATCAGCACCTCGCATCCGGCGGCCAGCAGGCGCTCGGCGACGCCCAGGTCGGTCGTGGTGTAGGGAAACACCTGGAAGCCCTCCGCGCACAACAAACGCGCGGCTTCCACCAGGCCAAACACGTCCGGCTGCAGCAACTCGCCCTCGCCGATCACTTCGAGCTTGATCCAAGGCGTACCGAACAGTTCGCGTGCCATGTGGGCGGTGGTCACCGCCTCGCGCACGCTGTGGCAGCCGGCGGTGTTCGGCAGCAGGTTGACGCCCAGTTCGCGGATCAGCGCGTGGAACGGCGCACCGGCCCCGGCCACCGCATTCTCGCGGCGCAGCGACACCGTCACCACGTCGCAGCGGGCAGCACGCACGGCGGCGGCCAGTACCGCCGGCGATGGATAGCGCGCGCTGCCCAGCCACAGCCGGGAGTGGATCTCCATGTCGAAGACGCGCATTTCAGCCTCCCTGCATCGGGGCGAGGATTTCCACCCGGTCGCGTGGGGCCAGGCACACGGCGGCGCGTTCCGGGCGCGGGACAAAGCGGCCGTTCACTGCGGTGGCGACGCCTTGCTCGGCGTAGCCGAGTTCGGTCAGCAATGCGGCGAGATCGGCCGCACGGGTCTGGCGAGGTTCGCCGTTGAGGAACAGTTCCATGATCAATCTCCGGTGAGGGCGATGCGCGCCTGGCGGGCCATGGCCGGCGCCAGCAGGAAGCCGTGGCGATACAACCCGTTCAGATGCCAGCGGCCGTCGCGCTGGAACAGGCGCGGCAGGTTGTCGGGGAATGCCGGTCGCAGCCCGGCACCGAGTTCGGTGATGCGTGCTTCCGCGAATGCCGGATGCAGCGCGTAGGCGCCGTTCAGCAGCGTCATCGCGGAACGCGCGCTGATCGGTCCAGCATCCGTGCTTTCCAGCGCGGTGCCACCAAGCATGCAGCGCCCGCCGCCACGTGGCACGAGGTACACCAGACCGCGTGGGTGGACGAGCCGCACCGGGCGCGACAGGGTGATGTCGGCGCTTTCGAGCAGCAGCATTTCGCCGCGCACGCAGCGCAGTTCGGGCAGGCGATCGCGGGCGCCGATGCCGCGGCAATCGAGCACGGTGCCGCGGTGGTCGGGCCAGTCGCCGGCGTCGGTGTCGTAGCGAAATACGACGCCGCGGGCGGCCAGCCAATGGGCCAGCGCGGGGATCGCCGCGCGCGGATCGAGGTGGCCCTCGTCGGCGAAATAAAGCCCGTGCTGGAAGCGCCCGGCAAGTACGGGTTCGAGTTCGGCAATGTGGTCGGCATCCAGCCACTCGCCGTGACGGCTGCGTGCGGCCAGACGTTCGAGCTCGCCGCGGTCGCGCGCGGCCGCGACCGCTAGCGTGCCGGCGCGCTGCGTACCGGGGAAATGCCGCGGCCACCAGGTGAGTGCCTCGCCGCCGAGCGTGGCGACCAGTGGCTCGGTGTCGGCAGCCTCGCACCATGGCGCCAGCATGCCGCCGGCGTAGCGGTTGGTGCCCAGCTCGCCGGCCTTCGCCCCGCGCTCGATCACGGTCACGTCGATCCCGGCTGTGACCAGTTCGGCGGCCGCGCACAGGCCGGCCACGCCGGCGCCAAGGATGGTCACCGGCCGGTTCATGCCGAGGTTCCGTCGGCGGCGATCGGCAACGCCTCGGTATCCGTGCTGCGGCCGGCCAGACCGCGGTTCAGCTCCATCGCGCAGAACGCCGGCCCGCACATCGAGCAGAAATGCGCGCTCTTGTGCACGTCCGCGGGCAGCGTGGCGTCGTGGAAATCACGGGCGGTGTCGGGGTCGAACGCCAGCGCGAACTGGTCGTCCCAGCGGAACCCGAAACGCGCGCGCGACATTGCGTCGTCGCGTGCGCGGGCCGTCGGGTGGCCCTTGGCGAGGTCGGCCGCGTGGGCGGCGATCCGGTAGGCGATCACCCCGGCCTTCACGTCGTCGCGGTCGGGCAGGCCGAGGTGTTCCTCGGGGTCACGTAGCACAGCATCGCGGTGCCCTGCCAACCGATGAACGCCGCGCCGATGGCCGACGCCAGATGGTCGTGCCCGGCCGCCGCGTCGGTGACCAGCGGCCCCAGCGTGTAGAACGGCGCGCCGTCGCACGCGGCTTGCTGGCGGGTCACGTTTTCCGCGATGCGGTGCAACGGCACGTGGCCCGGGCCTTCCACCATCGCCTGGCAGCCGTGCGCGCGCGCCGTGTGCACCAGCTCGCCCAGGGTGTCCAGCTCGGCGAATTGCGCGGCGTCGTTGGCGTCGGCGATGCAGCCGGGGCGCAGGCCGTCGCCCAGCGAAAAGGCGACGTCGTAGCGGCGCAGGATCGCGCAGATGTCCGCGAAGTGCTCGTACAGGAAGCTCTCGCGGCGATGCACCTGGCACCAGCGCGCCATGATCGAGCCGCCGCGCGAGACGATGCCGGTGATCCGGCGGCTGGCCAGCGGTACGTGGTCGCGGCGCACGCCGGCGTGGATCGTGAAGTAGTCCACGCCCTGTTCGGCCTGCTCGACCAGGGTATCGCGGAACACCTCCCAGTCGAGCCGCGCCGGGTTGCCGCCCACCTTTTCCAACGCCTGGTACAGCGGCACGGTGCCGATCGGCACCGGCGCGTTGCGCAGGATCCACGAGCGCAGGTTGTGGATGTTGCGCCCGGTGGACAGGTCCATCACGGTGTCGGCGCCCCAGCGGATCGCCCACACCAGCTTTTCCACTTCCTCGGCGGCACCCGAGGACAGCGCCGAGTTGCCGATGTTGGCGTTCACCTTCACCAGGAAGCGGCGCCCGATCACCATCGGTTC
The DNA here is from genome assembly GCF_058789895.1 of Rhodanobacter sp. FW106-HT46G03. Classification (NCBI taxonomy): domain Bacteria; kingdom Pseudomonadati; phylum Pseudomonadota; class Gammaproteobacteria; order Lysobacterales; family Rhodanobacteraceae; genus Rhodanobacter; species Rhodanobacter sp. FW106-HT46G03. The sequence goes on along the minus strand of NZ_JBYTCC010000001.1, from coordinate 3,239,636 downwards.
GAGCTCGGGGTGGTTGATGTTGGCCGGCAGGATCGCGTGGCCGCGGGCGATCTCCGCGCGCACGAACTCGGGGGTGATGACCGGCGGCGTGGCGGCGTCTTCCGCCGGCACCGCGGCGGCAGATGCCACCGCCGCGCGGGCGAGGTTTTCGCGGTGCGCGGCGTAGACCATCTCTGGGGTGACGATGCCGGCGCGCGCCCATTCGAGCTGGGTGACCGGCGCGCCGTTGCGTCCGGCCAGCACCTGTTGCGGGGCCGGGCATGGCGGGATCTGCTGCGCGTCGGCCACGTTGCCGTTGTCCGCCGGATGCACCGCCCGGCCGGCGATGCACTCCAGCCCGCGCGCCGCGAGCCAGGCCATGCGCACCGGCGCAAGGCCGCGGGCGAGGTCGGGCGCGGCGGCATCCGCGGTGTACGGCCCGGAGGTGTCGTACAGCAGCAGCTCCGGCTGCAGCGGATCGCGCAGCGCGATGCTGCGGAACGGCACGGTGACGTCGGGGTGCCCGGGCGCGGCACGCCAGACCTTGCGCGAGCCGCGCAAGGGGCCACAGGTGACCGTGCTGGGGACAGTGGTGGATTGCGGCATGGATCTCTCCTCGTGAAAACGCGGGAGATCCGGGCAGACGAACAAACGGCGCGCCTCCTGTCGGGAGGCACATGACGACTTCCGTTCCTACGCCGGTACGACCCGGATCAGGTTCAAGGGTCAGCTTTCGCTTTCTCAGCCCGGTTGCAGGGCTCCCCTCGGAAACGCCTTTTCAGGATGGAATTGCCGGCGCGCCGCTGTCAAGCGGCGCCCAGCGGTTCATGCCACCTCGGCCCACATCCGCAAGAGGTTCGCGTGCGAGCGGCTGACGGCGTCGAACGCGGTGCTCTTGCCTTCGTGGCCGTAGATGTCGCGCTTGGCGCATTCGAGATCCCACAGCAGCTCGCGCCGGGCCGGGTCGCGCACCATGCTTTGCACCCAGATGATGGCCGCGTCGCGCACGCCTTGGGTGACCGGGTTGACGTGGTGCAGGGTATTGGCCGGGTAGGCGATCGCGGCGCCGGCATCCAGCTTGAACTGGTACTCCATGCCGCCGCCGGCGTGGGTCACCAGCTCGCCGCCGGTGTAGCTCTGCGGCTCGTGCAGGAAGATGGTGATGGCGATGTCGGTGCGCACCGCCCCGCCCATTCCGCCCATGATCGGCGCATCCACGTGCGGGCCGTAGGTCTGGCCGCCGGCGTAGCGGTTGAACAGCACCTGGGTGGTGGCGGCGGGCAGCAATGCCGCCTGCAGCATGCCGTTGCGCTGGAATGCCTTGCGCACGATGTCCGCCAGTTGTGCGTAATGCGGCGAGTCCAGCGCCAGCTGCTGGTTGCGCTTGACGTCCTTCGCCGACCAGCCGGCGGTGGCGGAACCATCGACGTAGTTGGCCGAGCGGATTTCGGCGTTGATCACCCCCAGTTCCTCGGCGCTCAACACGTTGGGTATGCAGACAATCACGTAGCGTCTCCCCGTGGCATGGCTGCGGCGCATTGACCCGGTACATGGCGCGCCGCCTGTGTTGCGGGCATTGTAGAGGGCGCATGAGATGCGCAGCTATGGACAGGCAAGGGTGTTTCCTGTACTATTCGGTTTACCAAATACAGCGGAACTTCAACCCGCCTTAGCACTCCAAGATGCCGAGTGCTAATCTGAGGTTTCACCGGGAGGTTTGATCCATGTCGCAAGCTTTGGTTGCCGCCAACCTGTCGTTGCCGAGCGTCGTCGGCAGTCTGGACGCGTACATCGCGGCCGTGCACCGCATTCCGGTGTTGAGCCAGGAAGAAGAGCAGGCCTTGTCGCGGCGCTATCTCGCCGAAGACGACCTCGCGTCCGCGCGCAAGCTGGTGATGTCGCACCTGCGCTTCGTGGTGCACGTGGCGCGCGGCTACTCCGGTTATGGCCTGCAGCTCGCCGACCTGATCCAGGAAGGCAACATCGGCCTGATGAAGGCGGTCAAGCGTTTCGACCCGGACCAGGGCGTGCGCCTGGTGAGCTTCGCCGTGCACTGGATCCGTGCCGAAATGCACGAGTTCATCCTGAAGAACTGGCGCATCGTCAAGGTGGCCACCACCAAGGCGCAGCGCAAGCTGTTCTTCAACCTGCGCAAGAGCAAGAAGCGCCTGGGCTGGATGAACGCGGCCGAGGTTACGGCGGTTGCCAAGGATCTCGGCGTGCCCGAGGCCACCGTGCGCGAGATGGAATCGCGGCTGTCCGGTCGCGACATCGGTTTCGAGGCGCCGGCGGAGGCCGACGACGATGCGAAGCCCGCGCCCGAGGCGTTTCTGATCGACGACGGCGCCGATCCGTATCAGAACGTGGCCGACGAGGACCAGACTGAAAACCAGCTGGCCTCCCTGGCGACGGCGATGGACAAGCTCGATGCGCGTTCGCGCCGCATCATCCAGCGGCGCTGGCTGGACGAGACCAAGGCCACACTGCAGGAACTGGCGGACGAATACGGCGTCTCGGCCGAGCGCATTCGTCAGGTGGAAGCCAACGCCATGAAGAAGATGCGCGGCGCGTTCGCGGCCTGAACCGCTTGCCCGGGTATGACCGACGGCCCGCCCTGTGCGGGCCGTCGCGTTTCCGCAGCCCTTAATCGCCTTTTTCGTGCTCGCCGCGCCCGGTGACGATGCGCGCATGGCGCGCCTGCGTCCAGTACGCCGTAGCCCAGTCGAGCATCACCACCATGCGGTTGCGAAAGCCGATCAAAAACCAGATGTGCGCGCCCAGCCACACCCACCACGCGACGAGGCCGGAGAACCGCACGCGGCCGAACTGCGCCACCGCCGCCATCCGGCCGATCGTCGCCAGCGCGCCGGCATCGCGGTAACGAAACGGTTGCGGTGTGCGCTCGCCGTGCAGGCGCGCGGCGATCAGGCGACCGGCATGCACGCCCATCTGCTTGGCTGCTGGGGCGACGCCGGGCACCGGACGGTCGTCGCAGCGGATGCTGGCGAGGTCGCCGGCCACCAGCACCTCGGGGTGTCCAGGCAAACTGAGGTCGGCTTCGACCAGCACCCGGCCGGCACGGTCGCGCGGCGCATCCAGCCACTGGCCCAGCGGCGAGGCGGCGACGCCGGCGGCCCACAGCACCGTGCGTGCGGCGATCTGTTCGTTGCCCACGCGCACGCCATCCGCGTCGACGCTGGTGACCGCCTGGCCGAGCCGCACCTGTACGCCGAGACGTTCGAGCTGGCGTTGCGCCTTGGCCGAGAGGGCCGGGTCGAACGCGGTCAGCAGGCGCGGCCCGGCTTCGACCAGCAATACGCATGCTTGTCGCGGGTCGGCGCGGCGGAACTCGCCGGTGAGCGTATGCCGCGCGATTTCCGCCAGGGTGCCGGCAAGCTCGACGCCGGTGGCGCCGCCGCCGACCACGACGAAGCTCAGCAACGCACGCCTGCGCACGGGGTCGGGCGCCTGCTCGGCGCGCTCGAAAGCGGTCAGTACGCGGCGGCGGATCGCCAGTGCGTCGTCGAGCGATTTCAGGCCTGGCGCGAAGGGTGCCCAGTCATCGTGCCCGAAGTAGGCGTGGGTGGCGCCGGTGGCCACTACCAGATAGTCGTAGTCCAGCGTTTCGCGCGTGAGCCGCACTTGCCGCGTGGCGAGATCGATGCCGACGACCTCGTCCATCAGCACGGTGACGTTGCGCTGGCCGCGCAGGATCTGGCGCAGCGGCGCCGCAATCGACGGCGCCGCCAGGCCGGCCGTGGCGACTTGATACAGCAGCGGTTGGAACAGGTGGTGGTTGCGCCGGTCGACCAAGGTTATCCGCGTCGGCGCACCAGCCAGCGTGCGCACGGTGGAAAGCCCGGCAAAACCGCCGCCGAGGACCAGGACGTGAGGCAACTGCGCAGGCATGCCGGTGCTCCGATCGCAAGAATCGGATCGAGTGTAAGGTGCGTGACGCGCCGCAGCATCGACTTGCGTCAAGGTCGGACGGGCGCGGGGCGCATACCGCTGTACCCGCCAGTCAATCGCGTGTCGGGCTGGAGCTCGACCCACCGGGAAACAGCGCCTTCGTGGGTCGGAGTTCAGTCCGACAACAGGGAACTGGACATCGCCGGGCGCTTTGTGGAGCGACGCGCGCAGCGGTGCCCACGCGCCTAATACAAGTCGATCGGGTCGACGTCGAGCGACCAGCGTACCTTGCGTGCAGTCGGCAACTTGCCCAGTGCGCTGGCCCATGGTCGCAGCGGCCCATGCAAGGCCGCGCGCGTGGCGGCTTCGAGCAGCAACTGCCCGCGCTGGCGCCCGCCGCGCAGCGGCATCGGCGCCGGCATCGGTCCGGCTACGGTGATCGTTTTGCCGGCCGGCAGGGTGGCGCGGGCGGCGGCAAGAAATGCGTCCACCTCGACCCAGGTGCGGCCTTCGGCACGCAGCAGCACCTGGCTCGCATAGGGCGGCAAGGCGCCGCGGCGGCGCTCATCGAGCAGTGCGTGTGCCGCGGCGGCGTAGCCTTCGGCCAGCAACTGGCGCAGCAGCGGGTGCTGCGGGTGGTGGGTCTGCAACAACACATGGCCGGGTTTGGCTGCGCGCCCGGCGCGCCCGGCCACCTGCACCAGTTGCTGCGCAAGCCGCTCGCTGGCGTGGAAATCGACGCTGAGCAAACCCTCGTCGACGCCGACGATGGCGACCAGGGTCAGATTCGGCAGGTCATGGCCCTTCGCCAGCATCTGGGTGCCGACGAGGATCGCGGGCCCGTCTTCGCGCTGCAGCTTGCCCAGGAGGTGCTCGAACGCATCACGCCGACGCGTGGTCTCGCGGTCGATGCGCAGCACCGGCACGGTAGGGAAGTGCGTGGCCAGCGCCTCTTCCAGCCGCTCGGTGCCTTGTCCCAGCGGCTTGAGGCCGGCGGCGCCGCAGGCGGGGCAGGCTGGCGGCACCCGCGTGCGGTAATCGCAGTGGTGGCACATGAGCAGGCGGCGGGTCGCGTGCAAGGTCAGGGGCCGCTCGCAGTGCGGGCAATCGGCGTGCCAGCCGCAGGCGTGGCACAGCAGCACCGGCGCATAGCCGCGGCGGTTCTTGAACACCAGCGCCTGCTCGCCGCGCGCCACGGTGGCGCCAACCGCGGCAAGCAGTGCCGGCGACAGGCCATGTTCCAGGCGCTGCGCGCGCATGTCCACGATCTCGACCTGCGGCGGCCCAACCGCGGCGGGGCGGGCGCGCAGGCGCAGCAACTGATAGCGGCCGGCTTGCGCGTTGGCCAGCGACTCCAGCGAAGGCGTGCCCGAGCCGAGCACCACCGGCACTCCGAGCGCGCGCGCGCGCACCACGGCCAGGTCGCGCGCGTGGTAGCGAAACCCGTCCTGCTGCTTGTAGGCGGCGTCGTGTTCTTCGTCGACCAGGATCAACCCGGCGTGCGGCAGCGGCGTGAAGATCGCCGAACGGGTGCCGAGGATGACCTTGGCGGTGCCGGCACGGGCGCGCAGCCAAGCTTGCGCGCGCTCGCCGTCGGGCAGGTTCGAATGCAGCACTTCGACCGGTATGCCGAGCCGGTTGCGCAGGCGGTGCAGGGTTTGCGGTGCCAGCCCGATCTCCGGCACCAGTAGCAGGCTTTGCCGGCCTTGCGCCAGCGCCTGTTCGATCAGCGCGAGATACACCTCGGTCTTGCCGCTGCCGGTCACGCCGTCGAGCAGGAATGGCTGGAAGCGTCCGAGGCTGGCGCCGACGGCCGCCACCGCGGCGGTTTGTTCGGCACCCAGTATCGGGCCGGGGTGGCGCGGCAGTGCCTGGGTGGCCGCGCGCTCCGCACGGGTGATCAGGCCGGCGGCGACCAGCCGCCGTGCCGCCGCGCGCCAGCCGGGCAGGCAGGCGTCCAGCTCGCCGGCGCCAAGCGCGCCGGCGACCAGCTCCGCGAGCAACGCGCGGCTGCCGCCGCGGCGACTGCCGGCATCGAGTGCGCTTTGTCCGGCCGGTGTCAGCGCCCAACACGGCTCGCCCAACGGTGGCAGCGGGCGATCCTCGCGCAGCGCGAGCGGCAGTGCATTCGCATACGCCTCGCCGGGTGCTGCCAGCCAGTAATCGGCGGCCCATGCCAAGGTGCGCATCAGTTCGGCGTCGAGCAGCGGGGCTTGGTCCAGCAGCTTGTGCACGGGTTTCAGTTTTGCCGCGCCCACGCTGGGGGCGACCTGGCTGGCGACGACCACCCCCACGGCGGTGCCGCGCCCAAACGGCACCAGCACGCGGCAACCGGGCGCCGGCGACTCGCCGCCAAGAGGCGGCAGGTAATCGAACAACGTGGGCAACGGCACCGGTAGTGCGACGCGCAGGACGGCGGGCATCATGCCGACCAGTGTACCGGCGTCGCGCTGCGCGGCTGCGGATGACGACTTGCAGCACAGTGCTGCCGAAAGCTTGAGGAAAGCTGCGCAAGTCTTGCCCCCGCGCAGGTTTTTCCGCTTATCCACAGAACCGGTGGACAAGTCTGTGGATGACGCGTTGACGACGACGCGCCAAGCGCATGCAATCGCCCTTCTTGACGCAGTGGGCAGGAATTCATCAATCTGAAATGTTGTTTCGCATCAGTACGTTACGTTTCAAAAAAGGAGCGCATACGGTATTCCAAGTTCGTCGCTTCAATTGCTTGACAAGTATTTGGTGCTGTGCAAAACGCCGCACCGCAAGCCGCCTGGGGACCGGTGGCGAAGGGCGTTTCCGCTAGAATGAGGGCCTGCCGGAGTTCTCGTTTCCATGAAGTCGTTGCACCCCGATCGCGCGCGCGTGCGCCGCGAGATCGGCGCCACCGTGCGCCTTGCGATCCCGCTCATCCTTGCCCAGCTGGCCGCCGTCGGCAGCAATGTCGTCGACGCCGTGCTCTCGGGGCACGTCGGCGCGCATGTGCTGGGCGCGGTGGCGGTCGGTGCCAGCGTGTGGTCGCTGGCGATCGTTGCCGGCATCGGGGTGATGATGGCGGTGCCGCCGTCCATCGCCCAGCTCGATGGTGCCGGGCGCCGCGGCGAGGTGGGCGCGGTGTTTCGCCAGGCGTTGTGGCTCGCGTTGGCGATGGGCGCGCTGCTGTGGTTTGCGGTACGCCATGCCGGGCCGCTGCTGGACATGATCGGCGTGGCGCCCAGCCTGCGCCACGACGTGGAGCGGTTTTTGCTGGCGATCAGCTGGGGTGCACCGGCGCTGACCACCTACTTTGCGCTGCGCGGGCTGTCCGAAGGCCTGTCGCTCACGCGGCCGTCGATGTATTTCGGGTTTGGCGGGCTGCTGGTGCTGGTCCCGCTGGGCTACGTGCTGATGTTCGGCAAGCTTGGCATTCCGCCGCAGGGCGCGCACGGCTGCGGTATCGCCACTGCCACCGTGCTGTGGCTGGAAATGGCGGGGTTTGCAATCTACGTCGGCAAGCACCGCAACTATCGCGGGCTGAACCTCATGGCGCGCTTCGAGTGGCCGCGCTGGCCGCGCATCCGCGCGCTGCTGCACATCGGCGCACCGATGGCGGTGACGCTGCTGGCCGAAGCCGGCTTGTTCGTCGCCGCCACGCTCATCATCAGCACGCTGGGCGAGGACGCAGTGGCCAGCCACCAGGTGGCGATCAACGTCGCCTCGCTGTTTTTCATGATTCCGCTCGGGCTGGCGATGGCGATCACCGTGCGCGTCGGCAACGCGGTGGGGCGCGGCGATGCGGAAGGCGTGCGCTACGCCGGCTTCTGCGGCATCGGGCTCGGGCTGGCGACGCAGTTTTTGTCTTCGGCATTGATGCTCGGCATTCCGCACCTGATCGCCGCGCTTTACACCCGCGACCCGAAGGTGATCGCGCTGGCGGCGCAGCTCATCGTGCTGGCCGGGGTGTTCCAGTTCTCCGACGGCATCCAGGTCGCCGCCAACGGTGCGCTGCGCGGGCTGAAAGATACCCGCGTGCCCATGGCGATCACCCTGTTCGCCTATTGGGGCGTGGGCATGCCGATCGGCTGGGTGCTCGGTTTCCGCGACGACCTCGGCGCGCGCGGGGTGTGGATCGGCCTGATCGCGGGGTTGACCGTCGCGGCGGTGATGCTGTTCACGCGGTTCTGGCGCAGCGCGTGGCGCGAGCGCTGGCGGCGTTCGCACGACACCACCAGCGTGGTTGTCCACGCCTGACGCACGGCGGCGCAAGCCGCTACGCTAGCGGCTGTTTCTCCGGATGCCGCCCATGCCCGTGCCACCCCTGCCGCCGCGTTCCTCCTCGCCGCATGCACCGCCGTCCCGGCGTGGTTTCTGGCGCATGTTGCTTGGCATCGGCCACGGTTTGAACCTGCTGCGGCTGACCATCATCAACGTGGTGTTTTTCGGCTTTTTGCTGCTGTTCGTGTTGCTGATCGCCGCTGGCATCGCCGGCAACCGGACTGCAGGGGAGGTTGCGGCCAACAGCGTGCTGGTGCTGAAACCCCAGGGCCGTCTGGTGGAGCAGTACAGCATCGACCCGATGCAGCGCACGCTGGCGCGGCTGTCGGGCGACGAGGCCAAGCAGGTGCGCATGCGCGACCTCGTTGCCGCAATCGACGCGGCCGCCAAGGACCAGCGCATCAGCCGCATCCTGCTGTTGCCGGAGGACCTGCAGGCTGGCGGTTATGCGGCGTTGCGCGAGGTGGGCGCGGCGCTCGACCGCTTTCGCGCCACCGGCAAGCCGGTGCTTGCCTGGGCGGCGAGTTTCGACCAGAGCCAGTACTACCTCGCGGCGCATGCCGACCGCGTGCTGCTTGATCCTCAGGGCAGCCTGATGCTGACCGGGCTCGCCAACTATCGATTGTTCTACAAGGACCTGCTCGACAAGCTCGGCGTCGACGTGCACCTGTTCCGCGTGGGCGAATTCAAGAGCGCTGCCGAGCCATACATCCTCGACCACGCCTCGGATGCCGCCAAGCAGGCCGATAGCTACTGGATGGGCGGCATCTGGGGCACTTGGCTCAGCGAGGTGGCGACGCTGCGCAAAGTCGACCCGGCCACGCTGCGCGCCGACGTCGACGATCTGCCGCAGACCATTGCCAGCACTCAGGGCGACCTCGCGCAGCTGGCGCAGAACGAACACCTGATCGACGGCACCGCGACCCGTGCCGAGCTGATCGCCGAGCTGCGCAAGGCCGGGGTGCCGGCGGGCAAGGATGGTCACGGTTTCCGCTCCGTCGACATGACGCGCTACCTCGCCGACCAGCCCGCGCAGGTGCAACCGCTCAAGTCCGGGGTGACGGTGGTGGTGGCCGAGGGCGACATCGTCGGCGGCAAGCGCGGGCCGGGCGCGATTGGCGGTGAATCCACCGCGGCGCTGATCCGGGCGGCGCGCGAGAACAAGCACACGAAGGCGCTGGTGCTGCGCGTCAACTCGCCCGGCGGCGAGGTGTATGCCGCCGAGCAGATTCGCCGCGAGGTGGCGCTGACCCGCGCCGCGGGCATCCCGGTGGTGGTTTCGATGGGCGACGTGGCAGCCAGTGGCGGCTACTGGATCTCGATGAATGCGAACCGCATCGTCGCCGAGCCCAACACCATCACCGGCTCGATCGGCATCTTCGGCATGTACTACACGGTGCCCGGCACGCTGGCCAAGCTCGGCGTCAAGAGCGACGGCATCGCCACTGGCCCGATGGCCGGCGCCTTCGACATCAGTCGCCCGCTCGATCCGAAAGTGGGCGGCGTGATCCAGGCCATCATCAACAAGGGCTATCGCGATTTCGTCGGCGGCGTGGCCAAGGCGCGCGGCAAGGATTTTGCGGCGATCGATGCGATTGCCCAGGGCCGCGTGTGGACCGGCGCGCAGGCGAAGGACCGCGGCCTCGTCGATCAACTCGGTGGCCTCGGCGATGCAGTGACCGACGCCGCCGGCCTGGCGAAACTCCCCGTCGGGTATCCGGTGCGCTACCAGCAGGCGCCGCTTGGCCGCTTCGAGCGCTTCCTCGTCGGCTTCAGCCAGAACGCCGGTGTGCGGCTCTTGCAATCCTGGGGCGTGCGCCTGCCGCCGTGGTTCGCGCAAGTGCACGCTCTGGTGCCCGAATGGTCACTGCTGCGCGAGGCCAAGGCCGGCGTGCCGAACGTGTATGCGTATTGTTTGTGCGAGGTGCGTTGAGGCGGCTGGGCCGGCTTCACGCCAACGACGCCCCATACCACCCATCCCGCTCGCGCACCCGTACCGACATGCCGAAGGCATCGCCGAGTACGGCGTCGGTGAGCGTCGCGGCCTTGCGGCCTTCGTGCAGCACGCGGCCGGCTTTCAGCACCAGCACGCGATCGATCTCGGGGAGGATTTCCTCCACGTGGTGGGTGACCAGCAGCAACGTGGTGCCGCCGCGGGCGAGCGTGCGCAGGTGTTCGAGAAAGCGCCGGCGGCTGGCGAGGTCGAGGCCGGCGCAGGGCTCGTCCAGCAGCAGCGCGCGTGGCTGGTGCACCAGCGCGCGGGCAATCAGCACGCGGCGCGCCTCGCCGGTGGACAGGCTGGCCATCGGCCGGCCGATCAGGTGGCTGGCGCCCAGTTGGTCGAGCGCGGCGCGCGCGCGTTCGCGCTGCGGGGCGGTGGCATGCAGGTCGAGCGCCAGCCCGCGCGCGGCGAAAAAGCCGGAGACCACGGCATCGAACACTTCCACCGGGTCGTCGCTGGTGTAGTCGCGCTGCAGCGTCGGCGACACGATGCCGATCAAGCCGCGTAGCTCGGACACGTTCCAGCGTTCGCGGTCGAATACACGCACCGTGCAGCGGCCATCGTGCTCGGCCAGTGGGTAGAGCTGGCGGGCGATGAGTTGCACCAGCGTCGATTTGCCGGCGCCGTTTGGGCCGAGGATGACGGTGTGTTCGCCGGCGGCCATGCGCAGGCTGAAATGATCGAGCGCAACCTGCTGGCCGCGCATCACGGTGGCGGCGTCGATATCAAGCAGAGGCGTGGCGGGTGTGGGCATGCCGTGCACGATGCCGGCATGGTGCACGATGTGCAAGCCGTTTGGCCGTCAAGGCGGCTAAACGACAAAGACGATAACGACGCCAACGCTTGCCGTTGCGCTGCCCTCGTCATCCTTCACGCCGGGTCTGGATTCGATGGCCGCCGTGTGGATGGAAAACCGCGCGTCGCTGCGCCTCTCCGGTGGCCATCGCGGGTCATTGCGTTTGCGCGTCGATCGCCTTGCGCTGTGCTTCGGCCTGCTTGTCGACCACCTTCTGCACATCCTTCGCGCGTTGTTCGTCCGCCTTCATCGCATCCCACGGGGTGGCGACGCGCGCGGCGTTGGTGGCGGGCGGCGGCGTGGATTGCGGTGTCGGCGCCTTGCCGGAGCAGGCGGCCAGCAGGCCGACGCAGATCAACAACGGCAGTGTCTTCATGGCGATCCCCGACGCAGGCAGGCGGAAAGTGTCGTGCGGCCCCGGTGCGGCCGCAAGCGCATCGTGTAGAGTCACGGCATGAACGCTCGCAGCGAAGCCTGGCAGCTTGCCGGCCACACCGCACTGGTTACCGGCGCCAGCCGCGGCATCGGACACGCGACCGCGCAGGAGCTTGCCGGCCGCGGCGCCAACGTGCTGATGGTGGCACGCGACGAGGCCTGGCTGGAGGAGATGCGCGGCGAGCTGGCCGACGAGTATCCGCAGGTGGGGGTCTATGCGCTGGCCGCCGACCTCGCCGACGGTGAGGACCGGCTTGCCGTGTTCGACTGGGTCAGCGATCTCGGGCTGCCGTTGTCGCTGTTGGTCAACAACGCCGGCGGCAACCTCCCGCGCGCGGCGCTCGATTACACCGGCGAGGAGTACCGCGAGGTGTTCGAGCTGAACCTGTTTGCCGCCTTCGAGATGTGCCGGCTCGCGCATCCGCACCTGGTGCAGCATGCGCACGCCGCCATCGTCAACGTCGGCTCGGTCTCCGGCATCACCCACGTGCGCACCGGCGCGGCCTACGGCATGAGCAAGGCGGCGCTGCACCAGCTCACGCGCAACCTTGCCGCGGAGTGGGCGGTGGACGGCATCCGCGTCAACGCGGTGGCGCCGTGGTACATCCGCACCCGGCGCACCGACGAGGCACTGGCCGACGAGGACTACCTCGAGGAAGTGCTCGACCGCACCCCGCTCAAACGCGTCGGCGAGCCGGAGGAAGTCGCCGCTGCCATCGCCTTTCTGTGTCTGCCGGCGGCGAGCTACATCACCGGCCAGGTCGTCGGCGTGGACGGCGGGTTTCTCAATTTCGGATTCTAGGAGCCGGGATTGGGGATACGGGATTCGGGATTGGGCCAGCCGTCGGCAGACGAGCGGGCCCGCTTTTGCGAATCCCCAATCCCGAATCCCCAATCCCAGATTCCGATAAAAATCCCGATCAGAAATCCGCCACGTGCTCCTCGGCAGCCAGCCCGAGCGACACCGCGCCTTCGCCGACGTTGACCATGCCGGTGATGCTCATCGCCGCTTCCAGCAGCGTCACGCCGGTGTCGGCGCAGGCGGTGCGCAGGCCGTCGTAGCCGGGCAGGTGCTCGAGTACGGCGAGGTCGCCGCCGTAGCTCACGCACACCATCGGCACCAGCAGGCCGGCGCGGACGCGGCGGGCGGCGTAGTCGAACAGCATTTGCGCGCCTTGCTCGAAGCCGCGCGCCTTGCCCACCGGCCCGGTTTCGCCCTGGAAACAGCGCAGGATCGGCTTGATGTCCAGCGCCGAGCCCAGCATGGCGCTGAACAGGCCCACGCTGCGGTCGTTCTTCTTTTTGGCGCGGGCGCGCAGATAGTACAGGTCGCGTGGCACCAGGTAGCCGTAACTGTGGTTGGCCACATTGTTCAGGCGCTCGCGGATCGTGGCCGGCGGCTGATCGCTGGCGATCAGGCGCGCCGCTTCCCAGATGGCCGGCGCAGCGCCCGCAAAGATGTTGCGGGTGTCGATCACGCGCATCAGGAACGGTGCGGTACTGCCGCCCGCGCCGCGCCGCTCGCGGTACTCGCGCAGGATCGCGAAACTCGCGCGCACCACGTTGTCGTGGATCGGGCTGCGCGTGGCGGTCATCGTCAGGCAGAACACGCAGTCCCGTTCGAGCACCAGCTTGTCCAGAAACAGCTTCTGCACGTCCTCGGCCGAGGTCGGCTCGGTTTCCGCCGCGTGGCTGCGGTTGCCCAGCCGGCGGTTGATGAAGCGCTGGATCTCGGCCGGGTCACGGTTGTCCATGAACGTGTCGCTATCGATCTTGACCGCGATCGGCAACACGGTGATGCCGTGCTCGGCAATGAACGCCTGCGGCAGGTCGCAGGCGGCGTCCATGGTGACTCCCATGCGCATGTGTTTTCCTCCCCCCCCTCGTAACGCCTCCAACATAGCATGCACGCGGCAGGTTCCGACCGCCTGCGGCAAGCAGACATAATGGGAAGCCATATCCGTTCCCCGCCGACGTGGCGTCGCCGGCATCCTCCGTGCGCGGAGGCCCATCGAACCAGGCGTCCTTCATGAAAGACAAGCAGGAAATCGTCACCAACTGGCTGCCGCGCTACACCGACACCCCGCTGGAAGCGTTCGGGGACTACATCCTCCTGACCAACTTTGCCCACTACGTGGATCTGTTTGCCGAGTGGCACGGGGTGGAGGTGCGTGGCCGCGAGCACCCGATGCCCAACGCCACCGCCGACGGCATCACCCTCATCAACTTCGGCATGGGCAGTCCCAATGCGGCCACGGCGATGGATCTCTTGAGTGCCATCGCGCCCAAGGCTGCGCTGTTTCTGGGCAAATGCGGCGGGCTCAAGAAAAAGAACCAGATCGGCGACCTCATCCTGCCGATCGCCGCGATCCGCGGCGAAGGCACGTCGAACGACTACCTGCCGCCCGAGGTGCCGGCGCTGCCGGCGTTCCAGCTGCAGCGCGCGGTCTCCACCATGATCCGTGACCTGGGGCACGACTACTGGACCGGCACCGTCTACACCACCAACCGCCGGGTGTGGGAGCACGACGAGAAGTTCAAGGCCTACCTGCGCCGCACGCGCTGCATGGCGGTGGACATGGAGACCGCCACCTTGTTCTCCGCCGGCTTTGCCAACGGCATTCCTTCCGGCGCGCTGCTCTTGGTGTCCGACCAGCCGATGATTCCCGAGGGGGTGAAGACCACGGCAAGCGATCGCAAGGTGACCGAAAAATTTGTCGATGCCCACGTCCGCATCGGCATCGAAGCCCTCAAGCTCGTGCGCCGCAATGGTCGCAGCGTCAAGCATTTGCGGTTCGGGGATATCGACGAGGACGAGTAAAACCGAAAAAAACCGGGCTGAAAACCGGGGTCGGGATGCGTTTTCCGTAGGTGGAATACGCATCCCGACCCCTTCTTTTTTCGCGCAACAAGGCACGCTTTGTTGCGCAAGATAAAACACATTGAAATAGGGAACTTGCGAAAGAGGAACGCATTAACTTGTAAATCGAATTAGGTTGCGGATTATATGAATACTTAATAAAGGCAATATGATAAAAAAGTGTTGACCAGTGATTTTCAAGAAACTAGCTTGATTGCGTCGAAGACTCGGTGGCGGCAGGTAATGCATCGCGTAGCACATGACTGATCGAACGCCTGGGCGCGTAACGGGAACGCGGGCAGATGCGGCGACAGTTCAAAGGCAAGCGGTGTAGCCGGTCTTCATGCAACTTATCGGGACGTTCCCGGGGAGCAAATAATGAGCAGGCATTTAACGCGGGATAACCATTACCGCCGCAACGCCCTGGCCACCGCACTGGCCGTGGGTCTGGGGTTCACCGGTTTGGCCTATGGCCAGGCCACCACCGGTTCGGTGTTCGGCACCGCGCCGGTCACCGCCGGCGAGACGGTACGCATCGTCAACAACCAGACCGGCCTGACCCGCGAGGTGGCGGTTGGCAGCGATGGTCGTTACGGCGCCAACCAGTTGCCGGTGGGTCAATACACCGTGTCGTTGATGCAGAAGGGCAATGCAGTTGCCACGCGCAACAACGTCACGGTGAGCGTGAGCGGCGGTACGCAAGTGCCGTTCGCCACCGCTACCGGGGGCAAGAACGTCGAAAACCTGTCCAGCGTGACGGTCACCGCCAACTCGCTGCCGGCGATCGACGTGTCGTCCACGCGCCAGACATCGGTCATCACGGCACAGCAGTTGAAGACCTTGCCGCTGGCCCACAGCGCTGAGGCGATCGCCTTGCTGGCGCCGGGCGTGAACATGGGCGGCTCCACCCTCGGCACCGGTCCGACGGGTACGCCACTGGTTTCCATGGGCGGCAACAGCGTCGTGGAAAATGCCTATTATCTCAACGGTTTCAATACGACCGATCCCATCGGTGGTGCCGGCGGTGTTGCGTTGCCGTTCTTTGCCATTGCCGAGCAGCAAACCATCACTTCCGGTTACGGCCCCGAATTTGGCCGTTCGACCGGTGGCGTCATCAGTCAGATCGGTCAGCGCGGCAGCAATGACTTCCATGCTGGCGTGTACGTGTCGTACCGCCCGTCGTGGGCGCAGGGCAACTTCGATAACGTGTACTACAACAATCCGCGGACGCCGGTGGGTGCCGTGGACAACACTGGCACGCCATTCCTCGCGCCCAGCCAGGGCACCACGGCTTATGCGCCTGGCTATCGCAAGATCCAGGCGGGCAAGAAGCAGAACAGCAACTGGGAGGCGGTATATGACGCCTACGTCAGTGGCCCGCTGATCAAGGACAAGCTGTTCTTCTTCATTACGGCCGAGTGGCAGCACAACAGCGACAAGGCCGGGTTGCAAAACTACGGCATAACGTCACCGCAGGGTTTCTTCGAGTCGACCAGCAACAAGAGTCCGAAGATGTACGGCAAGCTGGACTGGAACATCAACGACAACAACGTGTTGGAGCTCACCGGCGTCCAGACCAAGGACGAGGAGCTCAGCAACAATTTCTACAACTACGATTACACGAACCAGAAGGTTGCAAACCTGTATGGCCCGGGTGTGGTGACCAAGGATACGTTCAAGATCGGCATCCTGAAGTACACCTCCTACATCACTGACAACCTTACGCTCGAAGCGATGTACGGCTTGATGAGCGGGCAGTACTACAGCAGCTTGAGTGGTGCGGCCGCGGCGCCCGTGACCTTCGGTCCGGGTGTGGCCGTACCGGCGGGCGTCTCGGTCCCGAACCTTGTCGACACCACCATCGGCAACCCTGGCCACACCACGAAGACCGCCAACATGCGCCTCGACTTCGACTGGCGGGTTACGGCCGACCACGATCTCAAGTTCGGTATCGACAACGTGCAGTACCGCGACGACGACGATGGCACGTCGATCCTTGGCGGCGGCTCTTACAACTACGTGCAGGGCATCCCGTCCGAGTTCTCCAACTCGCCCTTCGCTGGCAACCCGGGCTATGGCAACTACGTCGTCGAGAGCCTGGTAAGCCAGAACGTTTCGATTGCGGCGCGCCAGAAGGCGCAATACGTGGAAGACAAATGGCAGGTTACCCCCAACCTGTTGCTTGACCTTGGCCTGCGCAATGACCAGTTCAAGAACACCGGCCCGGGTGGCGTTGCCTACGTGAAGGAAACCAGCCCGCAATGGGCGCCGCGTCTGGGCTTCAGCTGGGATGTGTTTGGTGACAGCACGTTCAAGGTCTTCGGTAACGCGGGGCGTTACTACTTGGCGCTGCCGGCGGGCCTGGCGGCACGCAACTCGGCGTTTGGCTCGATCAACGGCACCATCGTCTACACCTATAGCGGCATGACGCCGACCGGCATCCCGACCGGGTTGGCCGCGCTTCCCATCACCAACCAGGCGCCAGGTACGCCGGCGGGGTACTTCTCGTCTGACGGCGAGAACGGCGTCCCCGGCAACATCAAGGATTACGCCTCGACCAACCTCAAGCCGCAGTATCAGGACGAGTATGTGTTGGGCTTCCAGAAGATGCTCGGCGATACCGGTCTGGTGTGGGGCGAGCAGGCAACCTTCGAAAAGGCAGGCAACCTCGTTGACGACACCGATGTCTGCGTCGAGGGATACAGTGGTTGCGCCGACGGCAATGCGATCGCAGGCTTGGTCAATCCCGGCAAGACCAACTACATCCCGCAGCCCGGCGGCCCGATCACGTGGAATCCGAACACGGGCAATGGTGTTTACACGCAGGGCCAGCCGTTCATCGGGTTCCCGAAGCCGTCGCGCAGGTATTACGCCCTGGATTCCTATCTGCAGCACACCTGGGACGGCAAGTGGTTCGGCAAGATCGACTACCTGTTCTCCAAGTCGTACGGCAGCACCGAAGGCCCGACTGACACGCCGATCGGGCAGATCACCAACCAGCGGAATGGCGGGTTCTCCGGCTCGACCACGGCGCAGTGGGATTTCCCGGACCTCATGGCCTACGCCAACGGTGAGCAGGCCAATAGTCATCGTCACACCATCAAGGCCTTCGGCTCGTATGCCGTTACGCCGGAGTGGACGCTCAGTGGCACCTTCATCATGCAGTCGGGGGCGCCGAATGTCTGCCTGAGCGGTTTCGGCAACACCATCTTTGCGGATGCGTACAACGGCCCGTATCAGCACTTCTGCGGTGGCGTACCGAGCGCCATGTCGGCCACCGGCGTGGGTTATGGCGGTGCAGGGTCGCCTCCGGGCACCAGCGGCCACACCCCGTGGACCCACCAGCTCAACTTGAGCGTGACCTACACGCCAGACTGGGCAAACAAGCACCTTACCCTGCAGGCGGAAGTGCACAACGTGTTCAACGAGCAGAAGGCGACGCTGTACTACACCCAGTACGCGATCGGTAATGGCGGCGGCGCCAGTGGCAACAATTCGGGTACGTTCCTGTACAACCCCGTGTACCACACCGCTGCCTCCACCGAGGCCCCGCGTTACATGGAATTCAACGTCAAGTACGACTTCTGAGCCACTTGTCTCCCCCATTCCACGTCACCGGCAAGACGGGTGGCGTGGACTTGGGAAGGTTTCAGGAAATCAAGCCGCCGGTCATCCGGCGGCTTGATTGTTTTCAGTGCGCCAATTTCTCGCGAAGGGGTTGCAGCCATTCCTGATACGGAGCGCTGTGGGTCGTATCGGCGTGGATCGGCTGCCGCACCTGCGCCGCGCTGGCCGTACTGAGCACCTCGCGCCGGGTGCGGTGGGGTGTGAGGCAAGCGGCATCGAACGGCAGTTCACAGAAGGCGAGCAGCCGGCGGATCTGGGTTTCGGGTTCCTGCACCAGGGTTTCGTACGGAAAATCGAGGATGTGCTGCGGATGGCGTGCCAGCCAGAACGTGCTGAGCCGTTCGTAGTCGCGGTAGCGCTCGGCCATCTCGTCCAGGTTGTAGCTGTAGTGCAGGCCGTGCCGGAACAATTGCCGGTAGCAGGAAAAGCAGGTCTCCACCGGGTCGCGGTGGCAGTGGATGATTTTTGCGCCGGGCAGCATGCGGCGTGCGGCGCCCAGCAGCGGCCAGTTGGCGACGTTCTTGTCGGTGAAACGCGGACGCTGCTCACGCCAGCGCGTGGTGCGGGCCAGGTAGTCGCGGCCCAGCCGATGCCAGTCGGCGGGAGTGGCCGCGCCGGCCCAACCCGGAAACGGCTGGCCGCGACGCTGCGATTCGTCCGCGATGACCTGGGCCAGATCGGGGATCTCGTTGGCGCCTTCGACCTCGGGGTGCGAGGCAAGGATGTGTTCCACCAGCGTCGAGCCCGAGCGCGGCATGCTGACGATGAAAATGACCTCGCAGCCCAGCTCCGGCTCCACCGGGGCGGGCTGCACGCCGCGAAAGGCCGCCATGATGCGATCGACCGTCGCGTGCTCGGCAGTGGCGTCCCATGTCACCAGCCGCCGCTGGTCGTCGTTGGCCTGGCGGAGCGCCGCGAAGGCGTCGGCGTAATCGTGTTGATCCTCGAGCGCGCGATACAGGCTGAAGCCCAGCAGCACCCGCGCATCCGGCGGGATGCCGGGGCGCTGCAGGGCGTGCCGGATCTGTTCGGCATCGGTCGCGTCCAGTGCTCGGGTCTTGAGGTTGGCCAGCCCGTGCCAAGCCTCGGCGCGGTCGGGTTGCAGTTGGAGCACGTGCCGGTAGTCGGCCACCGCGCGCTCGAAATCGCCACGCATGGTGGCGACGTCGGCCCGGCCGATGCGGGCCAGCGCGTGGTTCGCGTCCTGTGCGAGCGCACGCTCGAAAGCCCCGGCTGCGTCATCGAGCCGGGCTTGTTCCTTCAGCGCCTTGCCCAGGTTGTACCAGACGGCCGGCCGCTGCGGCGTCAGCTCGCAGGCCGCGCCCAAATGGCGCAGCGCCTCGTCGAAGCCGCCGATCTCCTGTAGTGCGCAGCCGAGGTACATGTGGGCGTCGGCGTGCTGTGGTTGCTGCGCCACGACTTGGCGCAGCAACGGGATGGCGTTGCTGCTCGTGCCACGCATCACGTGTGCAAGGCCAAGCATGAACAGGGCATCCGGTGCGCTTGGGCTACCCACCAGGAAACGTTCGAGCAGGGGCATCGCCGCTTCGGGCTGACGGCGGTTGAGTGCCTGCGCCGCTTCGGCAAGGAGGGCGGGAGAGGGGGGCATGACGACGAACCGCAGTCAGTACGCAATTTCCATGATCGAAAACTACACCGTGCAGACTCCGCGCGGCGCGCCGTGGAGTCACGCGGCGCAGGGCCAGCATTGATTTCCCGCAGGCCCTTCCGACGTGACGGCCGGTCGGAGGCGTTGACTCTGGCCTTGGCTCAGCGCCACCTCAACGCTCGACGTTCAGTGCTGCCTGCAAGGGTGCCAGCTGGGCGGCGTAACGGCGCCATTGATCCACGCCCCGGCGATGGATCGGCTCGCGCACCTGCGCGCTGCTCGGCGTGGCGACCGGTTGCGGGTTGCGGTCGGGATGCAGGCAGGCGTCGCTGGGCGGCAAGCCGCACCATGCCAGCACCTTGGCCACCACGGCGGCGGTGTCTTGCACCAGCGCGGCATAGTCCACATCGAACATGGCGTCCGGTAGGCTGTGGTGCCAATGGCGCACGAGCTCCTGATAGCCGCGGTAGTAGTGGGCAAGCGCGTCGAAGTCGTAGCTGTACGCCGATACGTTGCCGAACATCGCCTTGTAGTTGGAAAAGCAGGTGTCCATCGGGTCGCGCACCATGTGCAGGATGGGCGCATGCGGCAACGCCCGCCGGATGAATGCCACCATCTGGATGTTGGCCGGCAGCTTGTCCACGTACCAGCGCTTGCCGTGGGCGCGCCATTGGGTTTGCCGCAGGTAGCGCGCGCCCAGTTCGTGGTAGTCGATAGCGTCGCTGCGCTCGATGATGCGCAGCAGGCTGCGGGTCTTGTTCGGCGTGACGTCGGCGGCCCAGTGCAATTGGCGCCAAAAATCGATGATTTCCCCGGCCGACTCCACCTGCGGGTGGCTGGACAGGATGCGGTCGAGCAGCGTGGTGCCGGAACGTGGCATGCCGACGATGAAGATTGGGCACGGGCCGTCGGGTGGCGCCGCATGCGTCGCTGCAGTAGGCGACAAGGCCTGCATGGCGCGCACCACGGCGGCTTCGCCGTCGGCGTCGTAGGGATTCAGTTGGTGCATCAGCGCATTGCAACGCGCCAGTGCCGGCCAGGCGTCTTCCGGCTGGCCGAGGTCGTCCAGCGTCTTGAAACAGGCGTACTCGAACTCGGCGCGCACGAACGCGCGATCCGGTTGCTGCTCGTCCGATGGCAACTGCTGCAGTTGCTCGCGCCATGCGGCAAGGCGGTTTGCCGTCGGCGTCTGCTTGTGCAGATTGACCAGCATCACGGCGGCATCGCCGAAGCTGGGCCAACGGGCAAGGCTGGCGTCGAGGGTGGCGGTTGCGGCATCAATGCGGCCATTGAACTGCAGCAGCATGGCGTGCATGTGGGCAATGCCTGGCGCGTCGCCACCGGCGCGGATGGCGCGCTCGATGAGGTTCAGCGCGGTGGGGATTTCGCCCAGCGAGAAGCGCAGATGCGCCTGGGTCGCCAGCAGATCGGGCGGCGCCTGTGGTGCACCGGCGAGCAGGTCGAGGCAGGCGCGTGCGGCGTTGACCTCGCCACACGCGACCAGGCGCTGCACCAGCGCCACGATCAACGGCGCATTGCGCGGCAGGTGCTGCGCCGCGCGCAACAGCAACGGCACGGATGCCCGAAATTGCCCGGCCGCAAATCGCAAGTTCGCCAGTTCGATCAGCGTCGCTGCATCATCCGGCGTGCCCGCAATGACGTGCTCGAGGCGTGCGATCGCGGTCCTGGTTTCCTGCGCTGGCGAGGATGCAACCGAAGAGGGGGGCAGCGGTGTCGAGGTCATTGTTGGATGGTATTGCGGCCGGCGTGCGCGGCTCAATTCGAGCCTGCGATGACGCTTGCCCGCGCCGTGTTTTGCGCGTGGCTAGCACAAAAGGGCGCCCCGATGGGCACGTGCATTGTTAACGTTTGTGTGCGGCGTTCATGAAGTTTTTGTTGACGGCGGCATTTTCATGGGCTTACTTTCTGTGCCGAGGCCCATCAGAGTCGAGCCCGGTTCGCGAGTTCTTGTAACAAAGAGCGGCGGGACGTTTTCGGCGGATGGCCGGTTTGGCGTGACGTCGGCACGGGCGTCGGCCCACGTCATTTGCAATCATCTGGGGAGATACCACATGAATCAGCCATACCACGCGGGTGTCGGCCGCACCCATTGGCGCCGCACCGCACTGGCGGTGGCGCTCGGCTTGAGCTTCACCGGCATCGCACTGGCACAGAGCACGGTCGGTAGCGTTTTCGGTCAGGCGCCAGCCGGCTCCGGTGAGACGGTAGTCGTCACCAATGCCGGCGGCTTTTCGCGCGAAGTGCCAGTCGACAGCACGGGCCGCTATCGCGTTGACCACCTGCCGGTGGGTACCTACACCATCACCTTGAAGCAGAACGGCAAGGTGGTCAGCTCGCGTGACAACACCTTCGTATCCAGCGGCGGCGCCGCCGGTGTCGACTTCACCAGCAGCGCTGGCGCGGCGGCAAGCAGCTCCAACGCCAAGGAGCTGTCCTCGGTCACGGTCACCGCCAATGCGTTGCCGGCGATTGACGTCACCAGCGTCAACTCCAGCACCGTCATCACCTCCGCCGACCTGCAGCGCCTGCCGGTGGCACACAGTGCCGAGGCGATCGCCCTCCTGGCGCCGAATACCACGCCTGGCAGCAGCTTCTTCTCCGGCCCGTCCGGGAAGTCGCTGGTGTCCTTCGGCGGTTCCAGCGTGTCCGAGAACTCGTACTACGTGAACGGCTACAACGTCGGCGAGCCGTACAAGAACCTCGGCGGCTTCCAGCTGCCGTATGGTGCCATTGAACAGCAAGAGACCCTGACTGGCGGCTACGACGCCAAGTACGGCCGCTCCGATGGCGGCGTGATCAACCAGGTCGGCAAGCGCGGCACCAACGACTGGCACTTCGGTGGCCAGGTGCTGTGGCAGCCGCGTGCGCTGGAAAGCGACCCGACCAACTACCGTTACGGCCACCCGAACATTGCGCCGTCGAGCAGTCTGGTCAACTTCGCCATCGACGATCCGACCAAGCCGGGTTCGCTGCAGCGCTACCGCAACGACAACAAGTCGTGGGAGACCATCTACTCTGCGTACATTGGTGGCCCGCTGATCAAGGACAAGTTGTTCATCTTCTTGGCTGGCGAGCAGACCAAGACCAAGGGCACCAGTGTCCAGAACGTGGATAGCGGCAAGGTCGTGGAGTACAAGGACGACCAGAAGAAGTTCTACGGCAAGTTGGACTGGAACATCACCGACAGCAACATCCTCGAGCTGACCGCGCTGCGCAACAACACCAGCAACGGTGCCGGCAACACGTACTTGTTCGACTACGACACCCTGAAGAAGGGCGCGTTCTCCAGCCGCAACGACATCGCCAAGGACAACGCCCAGTTCTACATCGGCCACTTCACCAGCTACATCACCGATGCCCTGACCCTGAGCATCGTGTACGGCCAGGGCCGGTTCCAGGACCCGGTAAACTACGGCAACAACAGCCCACTGCCGTTCATTTCCCGTGGCAGCAACGCGACCCTGCCGGATGGCAGTCATCCGCACAATGCCCAGACCAACACCACGTGGACCATGCCGGGCGCCAAGAACGCCTCGCACGGCCTGCGCGCGGACTTGGACTATCGCCTGGGTGACCATGACCTCGCCGTCGGTATCGACAACATGTCCTACCGCGCGACCGATCAGGGCCCGAGCTTCACCAACCCGTTCAATCCGTCGATTGACTACTACTGGCGCTATTTTGCGGGCAACATCGTGCAGAAGCGCCACATCGGCTGGGCGACCAGCATGACCACGACACAGAAGGCGTGGTACGTGCAGGATACCTGGCAGGTGCTGCCCAACCTGCTGCTGAACATCGGCGTCCGCAACGACCACTTCACCAACTACAACGACTTGTCCAAGCCGTTCGTGGAAGAGAAGAACCAGTGGGAGCCGCGTCTGGGTGCCAGCTGGGACGTGTTCGGCGATTCCTCGTTCAAGGTGTACGGCAACTTCGGCCGTTACTACCTCGCCTTGCCGAGCAATGCGGCCGAGCGTGCGGCCAACCGTTCGACCTACCTGACGACGCTGTATTCCTACACCTCGATCGATCCGGTCACGGGCGTGCCGCAGGGCCTGACGCAGCTCGCGCCGACTTCTTCGCCGGACGGCGAAACCGGTGCACCGAAGGATCCACTTCAGGTCGCCGCGCGCAACCTGAAGCCGGAATACCTCGACGAGTTCATCGTCGGCTTTGACAAGAAGCTGGGCGACAACTGGGTGTATGGCGCCAAGGCCATGTGGCGTGACCTCAAGGCTGCGATCGACGACGAATGCTCGCCGGGCCAGATCGCCGCCAAGATGACCACGATGGGCCTTGACCCGAGCCA
Organism: Rhodanobacter sp. FW106-HT46G03; assembly: GCF_058789895.1. Classification (NCBI taxonomy): domain Bacteria; kingdom Pseudomonadati; phylum Pseudomonadota; class Gammaproteobacteria; order Lysobacterales; family Rhodanobacteraceae; genus Rhodanobacter; species Rhodanobacter sp. FW106-HT46G03. The sequence goes on along the minus strand of NZ_JBYTCC010000001.1, from coordinate 3,215,835 downwards.
GTACGGGGATTCGCTGTATGGCGCGTCGTACTGCCGTCTGTTCAACCCGGGCCGCACCAACACCATGCTGGTGGTGTCCGACGACGGCACCCAGAGCCACCTGGTGCCGATGACGACCAAGGATTGGGGCTTCCAGCGTGGTGCGGTGCGCAAGTACGGCGCCTTGAACATGTACTTGGAGCATCCGTTCGACGGCAAGTGGTTCGGCCGCATCGACTACACCTTCTCGCGTGGCTTCGGCAATACCGAAGGCCAGGTGCGTTCGGACTTCGGCCAGGGCGACGTGTCCAAGACCGAGGACTGGGATAGCTGGCAGCTGATGGACGGCCAGTACGGCGACCTGATCAACGTGCGCAAGCACCAGATCCGCGCGCGTGGCGACTACCAGATCACGCCGGAATGGATGGTGTCCGCGGTGCTCTTGGTGCAGTCGGGTGTGCCGAAAGAGTGCCTGGGTTACTACGGCCCGCTGGTGCAGGGTCCGGACGAGTACGCTCAGGGTGGTGCGGCGGATCCGACCGGTTACAACGGCTATGGTTCGGGCAACTACCACTGGTGCGCCGGTCAGCGCGTGACCCCGGGGTCGAATGGCCACACCCCGTGGACCGAGCTGCTGAACATGGGCGTGCACTACAAGCCGGCGTTTGCCGACCACAAGCTGGGCTTCAACTTCGACGTGTTCAACGTCTTCAACCAGCAGCGTGCCACCCAGACCAGCCCGTCGTACCCGGCGTCGTTCGATCCGACCAGCAACACGATCTTCGTCGACTCGTACTACCAGCAGCCGCTGTTCACCAACCCGCCGCGCACGATGCGGTTCTCGGTCACGTACGACTACTGATCCGGGATTCATCTGATGCACTTGCGCCGCCGGCCTTCGGGCCGGCGGTTTTTTTGTGGACGGGCACGAGGTCGGGGCCGATCCCCGGCAGGCGCTTTCGGGGGCGCTACCTAGTCAGGGGTATCGACGCCGATCCCGGTTTTTGTGATGTGCTGCCTGCGCGTGTCGTTTGCGGTTGTGCAGGGCGTAGCCGATGTCGGCCGATTTGGCTTCGGACAACCGGGCGACGCGTCGGTAACGGGCCGGCGGCCCGTGCCTCAGGGGCTGGTTGACAGCAGGCCGGCCGCATGGAGCCGGGCACGCAGCGGATCAAGCCTGTTGCCGTAGAGCGCGGCGCGTGCAGTGTCCAGACGCAACGGCTGGCGTACCTGGGCCGAGCTGAAGGTGAGTACGGTACGTGGCGTCTGGTGGAAGGAGAGGCAGGCGGTATCGAACGGCAGCGCGCAGAAATCCAGTACGCGATGGATCTGTCCTTCTGGATCCTGCTGCAGCAACTCGTAGTGGTGGTCGAAGTAGCGCTGTGGAAATTGTCGTTGCCAGAGGGCACTCAGGCGCTCGTAGCCGGCGCAGTAATCCACCATGTCGTCCAGGTCATAGCTGAAGTGGACGCCAGTGGCGAACAGCTGGCGGTAGCTGGCGAAGCAGGTTTCCACGAGATCGCGGCGCGCGTTGATCACGCGGGCTCCGGGCAGCATGGCCAGCGCGGCCCCCACGAAGGCCCAATTGCTGATGTTCTTGTCGGTGAGTCGCACGTGTTGCGGCCGCCAACGTCGCGCGCGGGCCAGATACGCAGTGCCCATTCGGTGCCAGTTGTCCGCAGTCGTTGATGACACCCATTGCGGGAAGGGCGTACCGCGGCGCGCGGATTCCTCGTCGAGTATTTCGGGCAACGCCTGGAACTCATCTCCGCCGGTCACTTCCGGATGGGCGGCCAGGATTTGCTCGACGAGAGTGGAGCCGGAACGCGGCAGACTCACCACGAAGATGATTTCCCGCCCCAGCTCGGCGTCCAGTGGATTTGCGATCGGGGTGGAGAATGCCTCCGAAATGGCCTCGACACGCGCCCGTTCTTCGCTGCGGCTCCAGTACAGCGATTGGCGTTTCAGCGCGTTGGCTTCGTGCACCATGTCGAAGGCTGCGGCGTAATCGGATTGATCCTCCAAGGCCTTGGCCAGGGTGAAGCCAAGCAGAATACGTGTGTCGTCGGGTGAACCCGATTGGCGGAACAGTCGCTGCAGGTGTGCGGTGTCGCCGCGGGTCAGGCGTTCGGTTTTGATACTGCCCAGGGCAAACCATGCGTCGGCGTTGTCGGGATGATCGCGCAGGGTTTCCCGCAGCAGCGTCACGGCGGCCGGGATATTACCCAAGTTGGTCAGTACGGTAGCCAGTGCGTTGCGTGCTCGGACGTAGCCCGGCTCGATTGCCACGGCACGTTGCAGGGCACCATGAGCCTGCTCCACCTGAGCCGACATTTGCAGCGCGCGGCCAAGGTTGTACCACGCAGCAGCCATCCCCGGGGCGAGCTCACAGGCACGCCGCAGGCTATCCAGTCCAGCTTTGGTTTCGCCAGTCTCAACCAGGGCATTGCCCAGGGTCATGTTGATGGAGGGATCGTCAGGGTGTGCGGCGACAACGCTGCGTAGATGGGCAATGGCGCGTCGGTAGTCGCCGCGCACCAGTGCGGCAATGCCCAAAAGGCGTTGGGCCTCCACGTTGCCTGGATCGAGTGCCAGCACTTGGCTCAGACCACGGTCGGCAAGGTTGGCCTGACCGTGGCCAAGTGCGTTGCCAGCCTCGCGAAGCAAGTGGGCAACTCTGGTGGCGGATGACGTCATCTCTGTCAACGAAGCTCTCCGTTTCGCCGTGCTGTCTCAAGCCATCGCGTGTCGCCCTCTTCAACGCACGAGACCGGAGTCAATCCCCGTGGCCATGGGCAGGGTAAAAGTCAGTGTCCGCGCTGCGTGGAGTCGGAGTCAATTTCCTTTGGAAGTGGCGACGCACCTCCGGGGGGGTACCGGAAGCTTCGGTTTTGAGGTTTCAGGCAAACAACTCCCCCTGCGCCTGATAGCTGTCGACCTCCACGAAGCCGCTGAGGCCGACGCCGACGAGGCGGTAGCGTTCTCCGGGAGAGCGTTGCACGCGGTCGCGCAGCGCACAGGCGATGTCGGCCAGTTCGGTTTCGGAAGCCGGGCGCTGCGCCGGCGTGAGGCTGCGGGTGAGGGTGTGGAAATCGGCGGTCTTGAGTTTCAGCACCACGGTGCGCGCGACGCGGCCGTGGCGGCCGCGGGCCTCGCGCTCGTGCGCGGCCCAGGTGTGCGCGGCGAGCGCACGAATGGCGGGCTCCAGCTCGTCCAGGTGCAGGTCGTGTTCGAAGGTGTCTTCGGAGGAGATCTGCAGCGTGGGACGGTCTGGTTCCACCGGGTGCTCGTCGATGCCGAACGCCAGCTCGTGCAGGCGCAGGCCCCAGCGGCCGAAGCGCGCTTCCAGCGCGTCCGCCGGCACGCCGCGCAGCGCCATCACCGTGCGCACGCCGAGCTCCGCGAGCTTGCGCTCCATCACCTTGCCCACACCGGGCAGACGGTTCACGGCGAGCGGCGCGAGGAACGCGAGCGCGTCGCGCGGGCGCACCACGCACAGGCCGTTCGGCTTGTTGAAATCCGAGGCGATCTTGGCGATGAACTTGTTGGGCGCGACGCCCGCCGAGGCGGTGAGCCCGGTTTCCTCGAGGATCGCCGCGCGGATCGCCTGCGCGATGGCCGTGGCCGAAGGCAGGCCGTTCTCCGCGTGCGTCACGTCGAGGTAGGCCTCGTCCAGCGACAGCGGTTCGATCAGCGCGGTGTGCCGCGCGAAGATCGCGTGCACCTGGCGCGACACGGCCTTGTAGCGGCTGAAATCCGGCGGCACGAAGACCGCCTGCGGGCACAGCCGCTCGGCGCGCGCCGCAGGCATCGCGGAATGGATGCCGAACTTGCGCGCCTCGTAGCTCGCCGCGCATACCACCGAACGGCTGCCGCGCCACGCCACCACCACCGGCCTGCCGCGCAGCTCCGGCGCGTCGCGCTGCTCCACCGACGCGTAGAACGCGTCCATGTCGACGTGGATGATTTTCCGCAGCGTAGGCATCACGCCGGAATTCTAGACTGCGCGCGGCGCCGCGCCGCCCAGGTGCCCTGTGGGTCGGGCTTCAGCCCGGCAGGCGTTCGGCAATTCGGCGGCTCACGCACCAGTCGGGTTGAAGCCCGACCCATAAGGGTGTGGCGCATCAGGCGCCGGGTTTCACTCCTCGTCCCACGTCGCCTCGACTGCGTCGGGCGACATCGTGCCCCACCAGAACGTGCCGAGCTTGATCCAGCCCTTGCGGATGCGGCGGGTGGTTTCGTCGAGCACTTCCACGCGGTAGAGGTACTGGTTGCGCGAGGTGGTGAACCACATGGAGAGCGGCGGGATGCCGCGGCGCTTGCGCAGGATGCGCAGGTGGTTGGCACGGGCCCAGTCTTGCAGCAGGGTTTGCGCGCTGCGGTATTGGCGCAGCGCGAGGAGGCCGATGCCGACGATCAGCAGCGGGAACAGCCGGGTGGCCGGGTGGATCGTCATGCGCGGTTCCCGCGGAAATGGGCGGCAGCGCAGCGTGAAGCCTCGGCGCCTGCGCGGCAAGGCTGGCCGGGTCCGGTGGCGGCCGCTAAGGTGGCGCGATGACGAGTTCGAACCAGGCCAGCTACCTGCGCCGCCTTGGGGTGTGGGATGGCGCGATGATCGTGGTCGGCGGCGTGATTGGCGCCGGCATTTTCCGCACCCCGGCCACGGTCGCCGAGCGCACGGCTTCCGGCCTGCCGCTGCTCGTGCTGTGGGTGCTCGGCGGCCTGCTGACGCTCACCGGCGTGCTGTGCTACGCCGAGCTTGGCTCACGGCGGCCGCAGGCGGGCGGCATCTACCTCTATCTGCGCGAAGCGTTCGGCATGCTGCCGGCGTTCCTGTTCGGCTGGACGATGGCGCTGATCAACTACCCCGGCAGCGTGGCGGCGGTGGCGATCACCTTTGCCGATTATTTCTGCAAGGCGCTGGGGCTCGGCTTGCCGTGGGTGACGCCGGTGGGCATCGCGGCCATCGTGTTCATCGTCGGCGTGAACTTCAGCGGCATCCGCGCCGGCGCGCTGCTGCAGAACGTGTTCGCGGTGCTGAAGCTGGCCGCGGTGGCGATGCTGGTGGCGGTGGGACTGGTGCTGGCGCATGGCCATCTGGGCGGCGTGCTGGCGCCCGATCCGGCGCACCACGTGTCGAACGGCGCGTTCGTCGGCGCGCTGCTGCCGGTGCTGTTCACCTACGGCGGCTTCCATTATCTGAACGACCTTGCCGGCGAGGTGCGCGACCCGCAACGCACGCTGCCGCGTGCCCTGCTGCTGGGCATGCTCGGTGTGGTCGCCGCCTACGTGCTGGCCAACGTCGCCTACCTGGCGGGCCTCGGCCACGCCGGCCTCGCCGCCAGCTCCGCGCCGGCCGCCGACCTCATGGGGCGGTTGTTCGGCACCGCCGGGCAACGCGTGATGGCGGTGGGCATTGCGTGTTCCACCTTCGGCTATTGCAGCATCGCCATTGCCGGCGGCGCGCGCGTGCTGCAGACGATGGGCGCCGATGGCGCGCTGTTCTCCGCGGTGGGCCGCATCCACGAGCAAAGCCGCGCGCCGCGCGTGGCGCTGGCGCTCCTGGGCGGCTGGACCATCGTGCTGATGCTGTGGGGCAACTTCGGCCAATTGGTGGACTACACCACGGTGGGCGAGTGGCTGGGCCATGCGTTCGGCATCGGCACGCTGTTCTGGTACCGCTGGAAATTCGTCGATGAGCCGGCTCCGTTCCGGGTGCCGCTGTATCCGTTGCTGCCGCTGGTGTTCGTGGTGACCGTGCTCGGCGTGATCGCCGCGACCGCCATCGCCACGCCGGGAGATGCCGGCATGAGCCTGGTGATCATTGCGCTCGGCGTGCCGGTGTACGCGGTGTGGCGACGTTGGCAGAAGCACGGCGCGGCGTGACGTACCGGCCGCATACTGGCCGGGGACTCGGAGGCGGCGATGAAACGATGGGCGTGGTGGCTGGTGGCGGGGCTCGGCCTCGCGGTGCCGATGGGCGCGGGCGCAACGCAGGTGGCCGACCTGACGGCGCCGGCTGCCGGCGTGCGCGTCGGGACGCAGCACGTGACCGCCGCACCGGCGGCGGAAACCGCCGCCGATGGCGTTGCGCAGCGTCGCTACACCTTCACGCCATCGCCCGCACCAGCCTTGACGCTGGCACCCGCGCACGGCGCCTGGGACTGGCGCAGTCAGGGCGAGCTGCACCTGCGCGTGCAGAACGCCATGCCGTGGGCGGTGACGCTCGACCTCGTGGTGGACAGCGGCCAGGGCCAGCATCTGCAGGCGACGGTGGGCCTGCCGGCCGGCCCGGCACAGACGCTGGTGCTGCCGCTGGCCGCCACCTCGCCGCTGGCGTTCGGCATGCAGAAGGGGCCGGCACGGCCGTTCGACGACGACGGCCAGCGCATCCTGCTGGCTACCGCCGTCAGCGGCCAGCTCGATCCGGCTGCGGTGCATGCGGTGCGCGTGTCGATGCCGGCGCCGCAGGCACCGCAATCCATCCTGCTGGGGCGACTCGACGTGGTGCGCGGCACGCCGCTGCTGCAGGCGGCCTACACCGGCATCGTGGACCGCTACGGCCAGTACACACGCGGGCAGTGGCCGGAGAAGATCGCCGATGACGCCGCACTGCGCGCCGCCGTGAATCAGCGGCTGCCCGCAGCCGCCACGGCACGCATGGATCGCTACGGCGGACGTCTGGACGTCCAATTGAACGGCACCGGATGGTTCCATGCGCAAAAGGCCGACGGCCGCTGGTGGCTGGTCACGCCGGATGGCCATGGCTTCTTCTCGCTGGGTGTGGATGCGACGGTGGCGGATGGCACCCGCACCTACGTCGAGGGCCGCGAAGCCATGTTCCGCGACCTGCCGCCGGACACTGGCGCGTGGGCCGCGTTCTGGGGCACGGGCGACAGCCGCGATCCGCAACGCGGCGCGGGTGCCGGCCGCTGTTGCGAGCACGGTCGCTGGTTCGATTTCTACGCCGCCAACCTGTACCGCGTCGATGGCAAGAACTGGCTCGCCGCCTGGCGCACACGCACGCTGGCGCGGTTGAAAGCGTGGGGCTTCAACACGCTGGGCAATTGGAGTGATCCTGCGCTGGGCGCGATGCACCAATTGCCGTACACGCGCGAGCTGGAGCTCCGCGGCGACTTCGGCAACGTCAGCACCGGTCACGACCTGTGGGGGCGCATGCCCGATCCCTTCGACCCGCGCTTCGCACCGGCAGTGGAAGCCGCTGCGGCAAAGGCCGCCCAGGGCGTGCGCGATGACCCGTGGCTGCTCGGTTACTTTGCCGGCAACGAGTTGTCGTGGGCGGCGTGGGGCCCGGGTGGGCGCTGGGCGCTGGCCATTGGCACGCTGCGGGGCGAGGCGCGCAGCGCGGCCAAGCAGGCGTTCATCGCCGATCTGAGGGCCAAGTACGGCACGCCCGATCGGCTCGCCGCAGCTTGGGGCATCGCGCTCCCGACGTGGCAGGCACTGGCCGCCACCAATTTTCCGGCGCCTGAACCGGATGCGGCGCATCCCGCCATTGCCGCCGATTACAGCGCGTGGCTGAGCCGCTACGCCGGGCAGTTCTTCCGCATCGTCGCCGCGGCCATCCATCGCCACGACCCGCACCATCTCTACCTCGGCAGCCGGTTCGCGATGAAAACGTCCGAGGCCATCGCGATGTGCGCGAAGTACTGCGACGTGGTGAGCTTCAACGTGTATGCCGACCTGCCTCAGCACGGCTTCGATGCGGCGGCGATGCGGCAACTCGACAAGCCGGTGCTGATCTCGGAGTTCAGCTTCGGCTCGGATGACCGCGGCCCGTTCGGCAACGGCGTGGTGTCGGTGGAGACCGAGGCGCAGCGCGGCGTGGCCTATGCGCGTTACCTGCAGGCGGCGGCGAGCGACCCGGACATCGTGGGCGTGCACTGGTTCGAGTACGTGGACGAGCCGGTGACCGGCCGCTTGCTCGATGGCGAGAACTCGCATTTCGGCCTGGTCGGCATTACCGACATTCCGTTCAGGGGCTTCGTGGAGGCGGTGCGCAAGGCGAACGCTGCCGTGCGGCATTGAACGGCACAGTGGCTATGCTGAAGGCCATTCCCCGCGAGGTGCCGAGATGTGTCTGATTGCCGTGGCCTGGCGGGTTCATCCGCGCTGGCGGCTGGTGCTGGCCGGCAACCGCGACGAGCAGCATGCGCGCCCCAGTGCGCCGCTGGCGCGCTGGGCTGACCTGCCGATCCTCGCCGGCCGCGACCTCAAGGCCGGCGGTACTTGGCTGGGCGTGACCGACGGCGGCCGCGTGAGTGTGGTGACCAACGTGCGCGACCCACGCGACCCGCAGCTCGGCGCCTCGCGCGGGTTGCTGGTGAGTGATTTCCTCGCCGGCAACGACGATGCCGCGACGCACGCGCAAACGCTCGCCGTGCACGCGGCCGAATACCGCCCGTTCAACCTTTTGACCTTCGACGCCCGCGCCGGCTACTACCTCGGCAACCGCCCCGGCCCGCGCGCGCAGGCCGTGACGCCCGGCGTGCATGCACTCTCCAACGCCGCGTTCGACACCCCGTGGCCCAAGACCTGCGCGTTGTCCGCCTGCGTCGAAGCGTGGGTTGCTGCCGGCAGCGACGACTTCACGCCGCTGTTTGCGGCGCTGGCCGACGAACGCCCCGCACCCGATGTGGCGCTGCCCGACACCGGCGTCGGCATCGAGTTGGAACGCCGCCTGTCGCCGGCTTTCATCCGTGCCCGCGAATACGGCACCCGCGCCAGCACCGTGGTGGCGATCGACCACGCCGGACACGGCATCATCGTCGAGCGCCGTTTCGGCCCGGGTGGCGTGGCGCTGGGGGAAACGACGATGCGGTTTGGAGCCGGGAATCGGGAATAGGGAATCGGGTTTTGGAAGATCGCGCGGCACCAGGCAGCCTTTGTGAATCCCAAATCCCGAATCTCAAATCCCGGCTCCAAGCACTCAATCCACCACGCCATCCAGGTAATACCAGCGGCCGTCTTCGCGCACGAAGCGGCTGACTTCGTGCTGGCGTTGCGCGCTGGCACCGCCAACGCGGTAGCGGGCGATGAACTCGACGGTGGCGTGGTCGGCGTCGCGCGTGGTGTTGCGTTTCACCGTCAGCCCGAGCCAGGTGGGCGCGGGGTGCTGGGCAGCAAGACCGAGTGCGGCCGGGCGCGTGCGCGGGTGCCAGGTGGCGAGCAGGTAATCCTCGCGGCCCAACGCATAGGCGGTATAGCGCGAACGCATCAAGGCCTCGGCACTGGCAGCGGGATGCTCGCCTTCGATCAGCGGCCCGCAGCACGCGGCGTAGCCCGCCGGATTGCCGCACGGGCAGGGCGCGGCACCTGCTTTCACGTCGGCCGTCCGCGCAGCAACCGCGCCGGCAGCATCAGCAGTGCACCAAGGAAGGCGAACACCGCGCCCACGGTGATGCCGACCAGCCGCAGCGGCAGGCAAACGAGCCACACGACGGGGTAGAGCACCAGCGCGAGCAGCGCCAGCGGCCAGCACAACAGGAACAGCAGCAGCCAGAGCAGGAAGGCGACCATCGCGGCGTCTCGCGGTGAGGGGGCACCATTGTGCCGCGATCAACCCGCGGGCATCACTTGGACGACCAGCGCGACGGCGTCCGCATCCAGCACGAGCGCGCCGCGACCTGGCCGCCAGGCGTCACCCGCGTCGAGCGCGCCCTCCGTGCTGTCGATGCGGCCGCGCGCGCAATACACCAGCACGGTATCGGCGTTTGGCACGTGCGTGCCGGCGCCACGCCACACCTCGACGCCGCCACGCACGTGGTCGCGGCGCAGCATCAGGTTGAAGTCTCGCCCCGGCTGGCCGGCCAGCGTCATCGTCACCGGCGCCTCGCCGGCAAACGCAAATGGTGCGCACGGTATGGTCAGCGCATGCTCGCGACCATCACCCAGGTGCATGGTGAAACCGTCGCCATCGAGCAGGGCGATCACGCGATCCACGCCGGGGTACGCCGAAAACGGCGCCGCCGCGCTCACCTCGGCCACGCTTACCCGCCAGTCGAAATCGTCCATGCCGGCACCTGGCGGATGGACGGCCAATTCGCGCGTGCGCCCCAGTCCGTTTTTCCACGGCCGCGGCGGGCACTCGGCGAGGTGCAGGATGCTCACCGCTCGATCACCCGCTGGAATGGCGGCAGCGCGCGCAGCATGCCGGCGCCGTAGCGTTTGCTGACGATGCGGCGGTCGAGGATGACGACCCGGCCGTGGTCGGTTTCGGTGCGGATCAGGCGGCCGCAGTATTGAGTGAGCAGGCGCGTGGCGTCAGGCACGGAGACTTCCATGAACGGGTTGCGCCCGCGCGACTCGAGCCATTCGGCATAGGTCGCCCCCACCGGGTCGGTGGGCACCGCAAACGGCAATTGGGTGATGACCACGGTTTCGCACAGCTTGCCGGGGAGATCCAGGCCCTCGCCGAAGCTGGCCAGGCCGAACAACGTGCTGCCCTTGCCAGCGCCGATGTCGGCGCCGTGCTCGGCAATCAGTTGCGCCTTGCCGAGCGAGCCTTGCGCGCGCACCTTGCGCACCTTGTCCAGTGGCAGGCATTGCAGCACGCGGTCGAGCTTGGCGCGCGAGGTGAACAGTACGAGGTTGCCGGCGGCCCAGTCGAGGTGGGCGTCGAGCCAGTCGCTGATGGCTTGCGCATGTTCCTCGCGCGCGGTGGGCAGCACATCGAGCGCGGGCACTTCGAGCCGTGCTTGCGCAGCCAGGTCGAACGGCGAGGGCAGGCTGACGGTGGCGGCGTCGCTCGGCAGGCCGACGGCGTCGGCATAGCCGCGGAAATTGCCGCCGCTGCTGAGTGTGGCCGAGGTCAGCACCACGCCGCTGGCGTTGCCCCACAGCACGTGGCGCAGGAGGCTGGAGGCCGACACTGCCGAGGCGTGACAGGTGAGTTGCTGCTCGCCGTTCAGGCTGACCCAGCGCGCGAGCGGCGGCGCGGCCTCGCCGTCTTCCGCCGCCCACGCCTGCCAGCAGGCGGCTTGCCGCGCGACGCGTTCGAGGCCGATGCCAAGTTCGCGCGCGAGCGCATCCTGCGTGGGCCCACCATCGGTCATTTCCACCACCGCACGGCGCACGGCCGTGAGCCAGCGCTGCACTTCGCCGGTCAGGAGGCTCAGCGCGTGCGCGTGGTCCACCCATGCCGCGGGCAGGCAGCCGAGCGAGCCGCGGTACATCGGTTCCAGCTCGCCGGGGTCGGGTACCCAACCCAGGCGGATTTCCTTCTCCAGCGCTTCCAGGCCATCGCTCAGTTGCTGCAGCTTGGCGTCGCCGGCATCCAGCGTGAGGCGGCCGAGGTTTTCCTTGTCGGTGAGCGAGTAGGCCGCGTGCACTTGCCGCCCGAGGCGGTTCAGGTGACGCAGCGTGGCAGCCAGGTGAACCTCCGCGGCACCGCGGTCGATCGCCTTGGCCGGCAGGTGGTGCGCTTCGTCGAGGATGTACAGCGTTTCGTCCGGGCGCGGCAGGATCACGCCACCGAAGCTTTCGTCGTCCGCCGGCATGGTGAGGTCGGCCAGCACCAGGTCCTGGTTGGCGACGATGATCTCGGCGTCGTCCACCGCGCGCCGTGCAGTGAAGAATGGGCACTGCATGAAATACACGCACTTGCGGTTGGTGCAGCCGCCGGCGCTGGTGGTGAGCAGCGGGCGCAGCGCGTCGCCGATCGGCTCCGGCGCGGCATCCATGTCGCCGTTCCAGCTGCCGGCGTCCCACGCTTTGGCGAGCTTGCCGAGCGCGCGTTTGTCGCGCTCACTCGGCGGCTTTTGCCACAACGCCAGCTCGGGGTCGAAGCCGAACCCGGCTTGCGTGGGGCCGTCCAGCCCCTGGCGCGCCATGGCCAGGTTGCGTGGGCACAGGTAACGGCTGCGACCCTTGGCCAGCGCCACCTTGGCGCTGTGGCCGGAAAGCTTGAGGTACAGCGGGATGTCGCGCTCGACCAGTTGCTCCTGCAGCGCCACGGTGGCGGTGGCGATCAGCAGGCGCTTCTTCTGTGCGCGGGCGGCGGCGTGGCCAGCGATCAGGTAGGCCATCGACTTGCCGGTGCCGGTGGGTGCCTCGATCGCCGCAACGCCATGCGGCGCCGCCAGCGCGTTGGCCACCGCGGCGATCATCCGCGTCTGCGCCGGACGCGCGCGAAAGCCGGGCAGGCCTTCCTTGAGGCGCGCGTAGGCGGCGCGGATCGCGTCCTTGGTGGTGTCGGCAAGCATCACATCATTCTACCGGCACGTGGTTTTCGGCCCGGTCTTTGCTTGGCACCACTGGTGGTGCCAAGCCCGCGGGTAGGTGCAAAACCGTGACCGAATCTCAAGCCTGTGGTCGGTTTGCCGATGCAGGATGGGGCGGGACAACCGATTGAGAGCGTACGGGGTGGGAACGAGGCAGGCGGGGCAAAGCCGTTTTCAGGTCGTTTGCGTGGTGGTTGGCGGTTGCATCGGCCCAAAGCCGGCGCAGAGGATGGCTGAATCGGCGTCGCCGTCCGCGTCTCCAGTGACATAGGGCTCAACGCGTGCAAGGGTACGCAAAGCACATGGGTTTCGAGGAAGGCAGCATGAAAGCGACACCTGCTGTCGTGCCAGTTGCAGGGCGCGTCGAACCGGCTGTGTGGCTGAGGCGTCTCGTGAGTGCCTCCGATCCGCGCGACATTGCGGCGCTGGCGAGTGAGCGGGTGTGTGCGCAACCGGGTTGCGCCTCGGCGCGCGTCGTGTGGTCACCGTTCTCTGCCGCGTTGCGTGACGACGCGGCGGCGCCGTTGTCGGCGCCGCTGGCCATGGTACGTGGTCGGCTTGAACGCAGCGGCGAAGCCTCGGTGGTGTTTGGCGAGGTGATGGCAGTGCGGCTGTTGTCGCGCGGGCGCGCCACCTTGCTGATCGAGCTGGAACACGCCGGCCGGCATGCCGGACTGCTTGCCGCGATCGAAGCGTGGTTGCCGCTGGTGACCGAAAAGCTCGAACGCGCCTTGCGCATGCACGATCTCGAAGCGACGCAACGCCAGATGGAGCGCTCGGAGGCGCTGCAACGCGCACTGTTTGCGATCTCCGACCTTGCCGGCTCCGAGCTCGACATGGGCGAGGTGCTGGAGCGCCTGCACGCCATCGTCGGCACGTTGATGTATGCGGAAAACTTCTTCATCGTGCGCTGCAACCCGCAGCGGCAGACCGTGCGTTTTTTGTATTACGCCGACAGCGAAGACACCGATGCACCGGTGCTCAACGTCGACGAGCCGCTGGATGCGATGCGCGACACGCTGACCTGGCACCTCTTGACCGGCGGCCGTTCGTTGATGGGCGACCTGGCTTCGATCGGCAAACGGCTGCGCGGCGGCTTGGTGCCGATGGGCCCCGGTGCGGTCGACTGGCTTGGCGTGCCGATGCGGCGCGAGGGTGAGGTGCTCGGCGCGTTGGTGGTGCAAAGCTACCGCGCCGGCATCCGCTTTACCGAAGAGGACCGCGCGCTGTTGCAATTCGTCGGCAGCCACGTGCTCACCGCGCTCGAACGCAAGGAGAGCCGCGACGAGCTCGAAGAGCGCGTGCGCCTGCGCACGGCGGAGCTTGCCACGGCCAATGCCGATCTGCAGCAGGAGGTTGCCGAGCGCAAGCGCGCCGAGCGCCTGCAGGCCGCGCTGTACCACTTGGCGCAGCTTGCCACCGCTGACATCGACGAGGCGAAGTTTTACCAGCGCGTGCACGCCGTGGTGGGCGAGCTCATCAATGCCGACAATTTTTTCATAGCCCTGCTGACTGACGACGGCACGCGCCTGCAGTTTCCGTATTACGTGGATGGCGGCGTGCGGCAACAAGAGGAGCGCGAGCTGTCGCGCGGCCTGTCCGAGTATGTGCTGCGCACCGGCAAGCCGCTGCTGGGTGGACCCGATGACATGCGGGCGCTGGCGCAGCGTGGCGAAATCGACCACGACCATTTCGGGCCGGCGTCCCAGTGCTGGCTGGGGATGCCACTGCGGGTGGACGACGCCGCGATCGGGTTGGTGGCGGTGCAAAGCTACACCGCCGACGTGCGCTACGACGAGGCCGACGAGGAGTTGCTCGGCTTTGCCGCGCTGCAGATCGCCAGCAGCATCCATCGCCGGCGCGCGGCGGAAAAATTGCAACGGGCGTATGCCGATCTCGAACAGCGCGTGGCCAACCGCACGCGCGAGTTGCGGCGGGAAATCGAAGAGCGCGAACGCATCCAGGCGCGGCTCAAGCACGATGTCACCCATGACGCGCTGACCGGCCTGCCCAACCGCGGTTACCTGCGCGAGCGCCTCGACTTGCGGTTGGCGCAGCAGCGCCCGGCGGGCCAGAGCGCGCTGCTGTATCTGGACGTGGACCGCTTCAAGGTGATCAACGACAGCCTCGGCCACCTGGCCGGCGACGCGTTCCTGCAGGTTATCGCCAGTCGTCTGCGTGCCTGTGTGCGTGCGCCCGACGTGGTGGCGCGCCTGGCCGGCGACGAGTTCGCCATTTTGCTCGACGCGGTTACCGACGCGACCGAGGCGGAGCAGGTGGCGAGCCGCGTGCTGGCGACCTTGCACCAGCCGCTGACCGTGGGCGGCCGCGAGCTGGAGCCATCCGCCAGCATCGGTGTGGCGCTGGGCGGTGGCCGGACGCGCGCGGATGCGCTGCTGCGCGACGCCGACCGCGCGTTGTACCGCGCCAAAGAGCTGGGGCGTGGCCGCTACGTGTTGTTCGACGACAGCCTGGCGCGCAGCGCCGTCGACGAGCTGACGCAGGAAACCGAGCTGCGTCATGCGCTGTCGCATGCCGAGTTCGAGCCATTCTTCCAGCCGGTCTATCGGCTCGCCGATGGCACGGTCGCTGGCTACGAAGCCTTGCTGCGCTGGCATCACCCGCGTCGCGGGCTGTTGTTGCCGGGCGAGTTCCTGCGGGTGGCGCAGGACAGCGGGCAGCTCGAAGCGATCGACTGGCAGCTTTATGAACGCGTTTGCCGGCGCATGGCGCAGGCCGACACCGGAGCCACGTTCGTCACCATCAACGTGTCGCCCCAGCACTTGCGGCGTGCCGATTTCGAGCGCCGGTTGCTGCAACTGGTGGAACGCAGCGGCCTGGCGCCCGGGCGGCTGGTGATCGAGATCACCGAGGGCGCGCTGCTCGACGACCCGTTGCGCGTGCGCGATACCTTGGAACGTCTGCGCGATGTCGGCGTGCAAGCCGCGCTGGACGATTTCGGCACCGGGTATTCCTCGCTGAGCTACCTGCACTCACTGCCGCTGCGCATGCTCAAGATCGACCGCGCGTTCGTCGTCGAGCTGGATCGCCCCGGCGCGCTCGGCGCCAACAGCGTGGTGGTGGCCATCCTTGCGCTGGCGCGCGCACTGGGCATCGAGGTGATTGCCGAAGGCATTGAAACGCAGGCGCAGCGCGATGCGCTGCATACCATGGGGTGTGACTACGCGCAGGGCTTTTTGTTGGCCTGCCCAGTGTCCATGTCGTCAGCGCTGGGGTGACACTCAGCGCGTGCCGCGCACCACGATGGTCTTGCCGGACACGCCGATCATGCCTTGTTCTTCGAGCTGCTTGAGCACGCGGCCAACCATTTCGCGCGAGCAGCCGACGATCCGGCTCACTTCCTGGCGGGAGATGCGGATCTGGGTGCCGTCGGGGTGGGTCATTGCACCCGGCTCCTCGCACAGGTCGAGCAGGGTGCGCGAGATGCGGTTGGTGACATCCATGAACGCCATCCGGCTTACCTGGCGCGAGGTGCGCAGCAGGCGGTTGGTGAGTTGGGCACCGATCGCCACGAGAATCTTCGGGCACTCTTCCTGCAGCGGGCCCTTCATCAGTTGGAACAGCCGCTCGTAACTCACCTCGGCCATTTCGCACACGGTGCGGGTGCGCACCACCGATTCGCGCTGGGCCTGCTCGACGAACAGGCCCATTTCGCCGATGAACTGGCCACGGTTGATGTAGGCCAGGATCAGCTCGCGCCCCTGCTCGTCTTCGTTGCACACCACGAGTGAGCCGTCAATCACGTAATACAGAGTGTTCGCCGGATCGCCAGGGCGAATGATCGCGGTCTTGCTCGGGTAACGGCGGCGGTGGCACATGCCGAGAAAGCGTTCCATTGACGCCGGGTCGGGCGCGAACGCCAGGGGCGCGTTGGATTGCTCGAACGCCTGCTGCAGCTGGTACTTGAGTAGCGCCACGGTTTTGCTCTCCTTCCGGTTGGCTCGTGGAGCCTTCCGTACTTTGGCGTCGTCCGCCGGTCGATGGTCAGTCATATGCCCTCGTCGGTCACCGATTCGCGCTGGTCGCGCAAACCGGGCCAGCCAGGGTGACAAGGCCCTGGTCGCAGCAGCAGGTGACATCGACGCCCGCCACCCCCTGGATCGCCGCCGATCCCCGCCATTATGGCAAACCTGCAGTGCCTGCCGCAGTTTCAATTTTCCCCTCGTTTGCCGCATACTCCGCAGTCCTTCGCCGCGGTTTTGCCGGGGTGTTTGTCGGTCGACGGGCGACAAGGGTCTCCGTCGACCGGTTTTCCGCGGGGACCCTTGGTGCTAACCCGCCTCATCTGCTGACTGCCATGCAGTCATGGAGAGTCGTCGTGGTCAAGCCGCTTCCCCGTTTGCGCCTGCAGGGGTTCAACAACCTCACCAAGGCCCTGAGCTTCAACATCTACGACATCTGCTACGCGGTGTCGGAAGACCAGCGCCAGCGCTACATCGAGTATATCGACGAGCAATACGACGCCGACCGCCTGACCCAGATCCTCACCGATGTGGCCGAGATCATCGGCGCCAACATCCTGAACGTGGCGCGCCAGGATTACGACCCGCAGGGAGCGTCGGTGACCATCCTCATCTCCGAGGAGCCGGTGGTCGAAAAGCTCGGGCGCGACACCATTGCCGGCGCGATGGTGGCGCACATGGACAAGAGCCACATCACCGTCCACACCTACCCGGAGACCCACCCGCACAACGGCATCGCCACGTTCCGCGCCGACATCGACGTGGCCACCTGCGGCGTGATCTCGCCGTTGAAGGCACTGAACTACCTGATCGACAGCTTCGAGTCGGACATCGTGGTGTGCGACTACCGCGTGCGCGGCTTCACCCGCGACGTCACCGGCAAGAAGCACTTCATCGACCACAAGATCAACTCGGTGCAGGACTACCTGGCGCGCCACATCCGTCAGAAGTACGAGATGTTCGACGTCAACGTGTATCAGGAAAACATCTTCCACACGAAGATGCACATCAAGGACTTCGACCTCGACAGCTACCTGTTCGAAGCCCACGCTGACGACCTGTCATTCAAGGAACGCCAGAAGATCGAACAGCTCCTGCGCCGCGAGATCGAAGAGCTGTTTCATGGGCGGAATTTGATGTAGCCGGGATTCGGGATTCGGGATTGGGGATTGGGGATTCGCAAAAGCGGCAAGCTCGCGCCGACGCTGCTCTGACGGATCCCAATCCCGTATCCCCCATCCCGTCGCTACACCCGATACGCAACAACCTTCATCGCGCGCGACGCCATCCGCATCAGCGGCGGCAGCGGGAACGGCAGGTCGATGCCGCCGCGGGCGCGGGCGTTTTCGGCATGGCGGGTTTCGTCCGCCTTCATTTGCGTCAGCACGGCGCGCGAGCGCTCGTCCTGCGCGGGCAGTTTTTCCAGGTGCTCGGCGAGGTGGGCTTCGACCTGGCGTTCGGTCTCGACCACGAAGCCGAGGCTGATGGCGTCGCCGGCCAGCGCCGCGGTGGCGCCGATCACATAGCTGCCGGCGTACCACAGCGGGTTCAGCAGGCTCGGGCGGGCGTCGATCTCGGCGAGGCGGGCCGCGCACCAGGCCAGGTGGTCGGTTTCCTCCGCCGCGGCATGTAGCAGATGCTCGCGGTTGGCTTCGTTGCGCGCCAACGCGGCCTGGCCGTCGTACAGCGCTTGTGCGCACACCTCGCCGGTGTGGTTGACGCGCATCAGCCCGGCCACGCGCCGGCGCTCGCCCGCGTCCAGCTCTGCCTCGGCAATGCCGGCGGCAGGCGAAGGCCGGTTCGCCAATGGCGCACCGGCCACGGTTTCCAGCGCGCGTTGCAGCCCGGCGAGCAGGCGATCCAGTGGGGTGAGCGTACGGGTATCCATGGGGTTTCCTCGATGACGAACCGCGCGCGCCACAGCCGCGTGGGCGCGTGTGTTATGCTTGGCAGCTCGCAACCCGTCGGTCGACGGGCTTGCGCGGTTGATGACAGCTCCGCTATCATCTCGCGCCTTTGCTTCACCGATCAATGTACGCCCGCCCTTGCTTGGCGGCAGACAGGTATCCCGCAATGAAAACTTTCAGCGCCAAGGCAGAGAGCGTCAAGCGCGACTGGTTCGTGGTTGACGCCACGGACAAGACGCTTGGTCGTCTGTCCACCGAAATCGCCCGCCGTCTGCGCGGCAAGCACAAGCCCGAGTTCACCCCGCACGTCGACACTGGCGATTATGTCGTCGTGGTCAATGCGCAGAAGGTGGCGGTTACCGGCGCCAAGCTGGACGACAAGATGTACCACCACGTCACCGGCTACGTCGGCAACCTGAAGACCACCAGCCTCAAGGATCTGCTGGCCACCCATCCCGAGCGCGTGATCGAGATCGCGGTCAAGGGCATGCTGCCGAAGAACGCGCTGGGCCGCGAGATGTATCGCAAGCTCAAGGTGTACGGCGGTGCCGAGCATCCGCACGCCGCGCAACAGCCGCAGGCGCTGGAAATCTAAGGAATCATCATGGCGATCCAACAAAATTACGGCACCGGCCGCCGCAAGACTTCCGCCGCCCGCGTGTTCCTGCGCAAGGGCAAGGGTGCCATCGAAGTCAACGGCAAGCCGCTCGACCAGTTCTTCGGCCGCGAAACCTCGCGCATGATCGTGCGCCAGCCGCTCGCGCTGACCGAGAACACCGACAAGTTCGACATCAAGGTCACGGTCGAGGGCGGTGGCATCACCGGCCAGGCTGGCGCGATCCGCCTCGGCATTGCCCGTGCCCTGGTCGAGTACGATGAGAGCCTCAAGGTCACGTTGCGCAAGGCTGGTTTCGTCACCCGCGACGCCCGCGAGGTCGAGCGCAAGAAGGTCGGCCTGCACAAGGCTCGCCGTGCGACCCAGTTCTCCAAGCGCTAAACTTCGTTTACAGCCCCGTCGCCAAGCGGTAAGGCACCTGACTCTGACTCAGGCATTCGGAGGTTCGAATCCTTCCGGGGCTGCCAAAACCCCCAAAAGCCCGCCGCAAGGCGGGCTTTTTTGTGTGGGCGGCGCCTGCCGGGAAGCACAAGCCGTTTCCGGCTGCACCGAAACTCGGCCGGCGTAGAGCCCGTACCGCGTGGGGCGGACTTCCGTCCGACAAGGTCGGTACGGGGCCGTCAGGCTGAATCCCGCCCTGAAGGGAGGGCATCGAGCGCAAGCGGCAGAAATGCAGGCATTACGGCACCGCGGGCCTAAAGCAGGGCAGTGGCTGCGCCAAAGCCGATCGCGATGATGACCGCAGCGGCCAGACACGCGCTGCCGAGGCGGATGCGGTGGGCGTCGACGCGTGGCGTCAGGCGCCAGAGGAGAACGGCACCGAGCAGCATGTCGAGCACCAGCGCCCATTGCAGCAAGCGCATGCCGAGCAACGGACGGAAGGGTGGATGCAGGTGGCCGACGTGGGCGGCGACGGCGACGATCAGGACGCCACTGAAAAGCGTCCACACCAGGCTGGCCAGATAGACGCGATTGAACACCACGTTGGCGCGTTCGGAGATGCGCAGCACGACCCAGGCGAGCAAGGCGATCGCGGCGGCCCCGATGCTGCCGAACAGTACCCACCACACCAGCGTGCTGACGAGAGCGAGAGCGTTCATGGGCAGTGGATTCCGAAGCGTTGCAGCAGACGGGCCATCAACCACGCGGGGCCGATCAGCCAGTGGACGGGGTCAAGCGGGAAACCGGTACGGTGACCTTCAAACCGTTGGCCGATGAATCGGCCGATGAGCGCCAGCACTAGTGCGGTAGCCGCCAGCAGGATCAGTTGGTCGTGGCCGAACGCCAACGCCGCATAACGGGCGAGCAGCAGCAGCACGGCGAAACCGGCGAGCACGGCGGCGGCCAGCACCCGTGAGCGTTTCCAGTACCAGTAGAACGCCAGCACGGTGGCAAGCACCGCCCACGCCCCCGGCTGCAGCCAGCGCTGCGGTACCGGGATCGCCCACAGCAGGGCCAGCACCGCCCACGCTCCAAGCGGCATGCACACGGCGTGCAGTGCACGGTTGATCGGGTGCGTGTGCTCGCGCTCGCAGTGATCAAGCCAGTCGCGCATGCGCTGGGCATCGGGAGGTGGCGGCAGCGTCATCCGTGCAGGCCGCCGCGCGACCGCAAATGGAGTGCCCGAACGCCAGCGACGTGGCGCTCGATGCCGACGATGCGAACGGCATCGATGTTTGGCCGAGACCGGGCGGCCAGTACCGTGCCAGCATGCGACCGCGCGCCATACGCGCCACCCGCCGAAAACCGTTGCGGCGCCAGGCTCAAGAGACGGAATGCAGCGCGGCCGTCGCCCGGCATGACCGCCAGGCTGGGTGCCGCGCGATGGGGCTCGAAGTTGGCCTTTGGCGCGTCCGTGCCGACCACGGCCGCGGCGTTCGCTGTCGCCAGCCGTCGCCGTGCCTTCATGCGCTCATCCGAGGTGGATGCCGGCCAGGCGATCCAGCGCCTCGGCATACTTGGCCGATGTGCGGGCGATGATCTCGTCCGGAATCACCGGGCCCGGCGCGGTCTTGCCCCACGGCTGGGTTTCCAGCCAGTCGCGCACGAACTGCTTGTCGTAGCTCGGCGGGCTGATACCCACCTGGTAGCTTTCCGCCGGCCAGAAGCGTGAGGAATCCGGCGTCAGCATCTCGTCCATCACATACAGCTTGCCGTTCTCGTCGGTACCGAATTCCAGCTTGGTATCGGCAATGATGATGCCGCGCGCGGCAGCGTATGCCGCCGCCCAGCGGTAGATCGCCAGCGTGGCGTCGCGCACCTTGCCGGCCAGCTCGCGGCCCACCTTGCCGGCCATCACCTCGAAGCTGACGTTCTGGTCGTGGGTGCCGACGGTTTCCTTGGTGGACGGGGTGAAGATCGCTTCCGGCAACTGTTGCGCCTGTTTGAGCCCCGCCGGCAACTGGATGCCGCACACCGCGCCGGTGGCCTGGTAATCCTTCCAGCCCGAGCCGATGAGATAACCGCGCGCAATCGCCTCCACCGGGATCGGCTTGAGCCGACGGGTCACCACCGAACGCTTGGCGTACAGCGCAAGGTCGGTGCCGGGAGGCAGCACCTCGGCGAGCGGCACGTCGAGCAGGTGATTGGGCATCAGATGCGCGGTCTTGCCGAACCAGAAGTTGGAGATCTGGGTGAGCATTTCGCCTTTGCCCGGGATCGGGTTGGGCATCACCACGTCGAACGCCGACAGCCGGTCGCTCGCCACCATCAGCAACCGTTGGCCGTCCAAGGCATACACGTCGCGCACTTTGCCACGGTGGAGCAGCTCAAGGCCGGGCAGGTTCGATTGCGGCAAAGTGGTAGGCACGACGGCGTCCCGTGACGTTGAAGGAAGCGCCTATTGTAGCGGCAGCGCGTGCCGTCGGCCGGATGGAAACGGCCAGCCGCTGCTAGAATCAACGCCTTTGAACCCGGTCTGGTGTTGATGCATACCCTGCGGATTGCGGCGCCGCGCGAGGCGGCTGGCGGATCGGGCGTGGCCGGCATGTCGCCGCCGGCCACGGTACGGCGCACGCGTGGCGTGTCCGGCATCGCTGCCCGCTGCGAAAGTATCGCCTGAACATGGGCTACTCGTTCACGATCTGGTTCGCTCTCGGCGGCTTGCTGCTCGGCCACGGGCTGGTGGGTGCCGCGGTGGGCGGCATCATCGGGTTCGTGCTGGACAACCTGCGTCGCAGCCAGCGCGCGCGCACGGTGCCCGATGTCGGTGGCTTCATCGCGCCGCTGTACACCCTGCTGGGTGCGGTGGCGAAAGCCGATGGCCGGGTGTCCGAGGCCGAGATTGCGGTGGCCGAGCGGGTGATGACCCGCATGGGCCTCAACGCAACGCAACGTCAGCAAGCGATCACCAGTTTCAACCTCGGCAAGCGGCCGAACTTCGACGTGGCGTCCACGATCGACGCTCTGCGCCGCTGGGCTGGCCCGCGCCGCGATCACGCTTTTCCGATCCTGGACGTGGTGATCGATACCGCGCTGGCGGAAGGCGAGCCGCCGCCGGAAAAAATGGTAATCCTGCGCCAGCTTGCCTTCGCGCTGCGCGTGAGCGACATGGAGCTCATGGCGCTGCTGGCCATGAAAGGCTACGTGTGGAACGCGGCTGGCGCCGGCCAGCGCGGCAGCCGCGGCCAGGGTTCGTCCGGCGGCTACGTGCCGCCGCAACGCAACACCGGTGGCCCCGACCCCTACGTTGTGCTCGGTATCGGCCGCAACGTCGACGACCGCGCGGTAAAACGCGCCTATCGCAAGCTGATTTCCGAACATCACCCCGACCGCCTGGGTGACTTGCCTGAAGCCATGCGCCAGCAGGCCGAAGCCCGCGCCAGCGAGATCAACGCGGCGTACGAGCGGATCAAGGCGGAGCGGGGGTTCAAATAGCCGGGATTGGGGATACGGGATTCGGGATTCGAAAAGCAGCGGCCGTCGCGAGGCCGCATAATGCGGCGAATCCCGAATCTCAAATTGCGAATCCCGGCATGTCACACCAACCACCGCTCATCGCCCCCTCCATCCTTGCGGCCGACTTTGCGCGGCTCGGGGAGGACACGGCGGCGGCGTTGGCGGCGGGGGCGGATTGGGTGCATTTCGACGTGATGGACAACCATTACGTGCCCAATCTCACGATGGGGCCGATGGTGCTGGCGGCGTTGCGCAAGTACGGCATTGCGGCACCGGTCGACGTGCATCTGATGGTGAAGCCGGTGGATGCCATCGTGCCGGATTTCGCCAAGGCCGGGGCCAGCTCGATCAGCTTCCACCCGGAGGCCAGCGAGCACGTCGACCGCACCATCGGCCTGATCCACGACGCCGGCTGTCGCGCCGGGCTGGTGCTGAACCCCGCCACGCCGCTCAGCTGGCTCGACTACACGCTGGACAAGCTCGACCTGGTGCTGCTGATGTCGGTCAATCCCGGCTTTGGCGGGCAGAAATTCATCCCTGGCACGCTGGAGAAGCTGCGCGAGGTGCGCCGCCGCATCGATGCAAGTGGCTGTGCAGTGCGGCTGGAAGTGGATGGTGGCGTCACCGCGGCCAACATCGGCGCGATCGCCGCGGCCGGCGCCGACACCTTCGTTGCCGGTTCGGCCATCTTCCGTGCGCCGGATTACCGCGCCGAGATCGCCGCCATGCGCGCGGCCATCGGCTGACTTTCACGGCTGGTGACAAACCGGTCGGGATGAAGCCCGACCCACGTGCACCACAAAAAGCCCCGGCGTGCTGGAGCAAGCGCCGGGGCAAACGTCATTGCATGACGTGCGAGGAGACACCATGACTGGCGTCGTGACACCAGCGCGGCAACCGGGGAGAGATACATTGTCGCGCTGGCGTCTCCACGGCAATGGCGATGCCAGTCGCAATCTCTGACTGCGGCCGCCGCAAATGGTTCCCGAAAAAAAATCCCCTCGCACGGAGGGGATGAAGGAACCGACGAGTCGGGCGGGGCAGGTGCCACGGCGGTGCGCTTCCCTGCACACCGCCGTACGCGGCCTACCACGGCAAAACGGCGTTACAAACCCAGCAGCAGGCCCAACAGCAGCGCGCCCAGCGCCAGGCTCACGCGCAGCGGTTCGAAACTGCGCAATTCGGCATTGGGGTCGCGGTCGGCAGGGTTGGCGGGAGTCATGGACGGATCCTGAAAACGACGCTGACATGGAACGCCTGCGCGCGGCCCATGCGGCGTCGGGATGCGGCCATGATGGTGTCCGGTTGTGGCAAAACGCGGGCAGCGCACCGCGGCCGCTTGCGCCATGCGTTCGCGCATAGCACGCTGGCGGGTCTTCGCTACCGGGTGTGGACATGGGCCGCAGCATTGCCATCGTCGAAGATGAACCGTTGATCCGCGCCAATTACGTCGAGGCGCTGAACCGTTTTGGCTACGATGCGCGCGGCTACGGCTCGCGGCAGCAGGCATCCAGTGCGTTCGCCATCAAGCTGCCGGAGCTGGTCATCATCGACATCGGGTTGGGTGACGAGCCGGAGGGCGGCTTCGACCTGTGCCGCGAGCTGCGCGCAAAATCCGCCACGCTGCCGATCATTTTCCTCACTGCGCGCGATTCGGATTTCGACGTGATTTCCGGCTTGCGCCTCGGTGCCGACGATTACCTCTCGAAGGACACCAGCCTGCACCAGCTGGCGGCGCGCATCGCGGCGCTGTTCCGCCGCATCGAGTCGCTGAAGGCGCCAACCACCACCGAAACCGTGATCGAGCACGGCGCGCTCAAGTTGGAAGCCGAGCGCATGCGCGTCACCTGGCACGACGCCGAAGTGCCGCTCACCGTCACCGAATTCTGGATGGTGCACACGCTGGTGCGTTTTCCCGGGCATGTGAAAAACCGCGACCAGTTGATGCGCGAAGCCGAGCTGGTAGTGGACGATGCCACCATCACCTCGCACATCAAGCGCATCCGCAAGAAGTTTCTCGCGGTGGCGCCCGACTTCGACGCGATCGAAACCGTGCACGGCGTCGGCTATCGCTGGAAACCCTGAAGGGGCTCGACATGCAGTGGAACAAGTGGTGGTGCGTGCTGTTCGCCGGCGCGCTGGCGCTGCCGGCGTGGGCGGCGGGCGATGACGTGCTGGCGCACGGGGTGAAGGATGGCGCTGCGCCGGCGTGGGCGGTGGCGGTGGCCAGCCCGGGCGGCTGGACGCGCGATTGCTGCCTGTATGCGCGCGCGATCGGCGTCAACGCCGTGCTTTACCAGGGCGAATGGACCGGCAACCCGGAGCGCGTGATGGTGCTCAATGTCTGGCCGCGCAAGCTCGCCACGCTGGATGCCGAGCTGGCCGCCGACCGCAAGCGCTATTTGCAGCGCGATCCGGCGGGCAAGGCCACGCTGATCACCGTGCACAACGCGCACATGCCGTGCCAAGGCGTGGTGTATGCCGGCAGCGATCATGTCGACGACGTGGTGGTGTTCTGTGACCCCGGCGCAGCCAGCGGCGTGCGCCTGAGCTGGTCCATGAGTTTTGCCGATGGCGACACGATCAAGCGTGCGTTGCTGGACGACTTCATGCGCGTGGCGCAAGGTGCGCGCTACCAACACTACGTGGCGCCCAAGGCGGCCGCGCGCTGACCCATGAGCCTGCGTCGCAAGCTGTTGCTGGTGGCCTTGTGCACGCTGGCGCTGCCGGTGGCGGGCTGGCTGTACGTGCGGCAGATGGAAGCGCTGCTGCGCGAGGGGCAGGCGCAGGCGTTGCTGGCCTCGACGCGCGCGGTGGCGCGCAGCCTGGTGGTGACCCGCGCGGTGCCGGTGCAGGGCGCGGCGGTCTGGTACGTCGAGCCGACCTCCGGCCCGATCACGGTCGACGGGTATGGCGACGACTGGGCGCCGCTCACGCCGTGGGCACAGACGTTCGGCGCCCGCGGCAAACTGTTGCTCGCACACGATGCCAACGCGCTGTATCTGTACGCGGAGGTGCGCGACGCCAACCGCACGCGCGCGCACGCGCTCGACGGCAGCGATGCGCTGGCTGCCGATCACCTGAACCTGGTGCTGGTCAATGGGGCCGGCACCCAGCACTACCTGCTGGAAAGCGATGCGCCGGGCGCGATCACCGCCACCGCATTGGCTACCCCGGTGGCCGGCCTGCCGGCCACGCTCGCCGCGCAATGGCAGGAGGATGGCAGCGGCTTCCGCGTCGAGTTGCGCCTGCCGCGGGAGCTGGATCTGCGCGCGCTGGGCATCGGTGCCTATGTCGCTGAAAGCGGGGGCGACCGCATGGCGGCCGAGGTGCGGCCGCTGGCGGCGTACTCGTCGCGACTGGCGAGCGAGCTCGCCGGCCTCGCGCCCGACGGCGTACAGGCGCGCGTGCTGGCCCCGGAGGGCTGGCTGCTTGCCCGCAGCGGCAAGCTCGACGGCGCACCCGGAGCCCACGGCCAACCCGGCTGGTTCGCTTCGCTGGTGTATCGCTCGCTGTTGTCGACGCAGTTGGAGGATGCCGCACAGTGGGCGCAGGACGTGCCGCGGCTCACCACCCCCGAAGTGGACCAGGCGCTGGCCGGCCACCCGGTTGCGGTGTGGCGCAGTGGCGAGGCGCGTGGCAGCGTGGTGCTGTCGGCGGCGGTGCCGATCCGCAGCGGCAACCAGTTTGCTGGCGTGCTGGTGCTCGAACAATCCAGTCGCGCGGTACCGCTGCTGGCCAACCGCGCCTTGTTCGGGCTGCTGTTGACCAGCTTCGGCGTGCTGCTGGTGGCCGGCGTGATCCTGCTGTTGTTCGCCACCCGCCTCAGCCTGCGCCTGGGCCGCCTGCGCAATGCCGCTGAGCGCGCGCAGCTGGCCGATGGCCGGCTGGCGGGCGGGCGCTTTCCGATGACCGATGCGCCGGACGAGATCGGCGACCTCGCGCGCAGTTTCGAGCGTCTGATCGAGGCCGTCGGCGGCTATACCGATTACCTGCGCACCCTGGCCTCCAAGCTGTCGCATGAGCTCAATACGCCGCTCGCGATCGTCAAATCCTCGCTCGACAATCTCGAACACGCCGAGTTGAACGCCGAAGCACAGCCCTACCTCGAACGTGCGCGCGACGGCGTGACGCGCCTGGGCGCACTGGTGCGCGCGATGAGCGAATCGAGCCGGATGGAACGCGCGATCGCCGCCGCGGAGCCGGAAGATGTCGACCTGCGCGATGTGGTGCACGGTTGCGGCGAGGCGTACCGCGCGCTGGCCGGCGGGCGC
Organism: Rhodanobacter sp. FW106-HT46G03; assembly: GCF_058789895.1. Taxonomy (NCBI): domain Bacteria; kingdom Pseudomonadati; phylum Pseudomonadota; class Gammaproteobacteria; order Lysobacterales; family Rhodanobacteraceae; genus Rhodanobacter; species Rhodanobacter sp. FW106-HT46G03. The sequence continues at coordinate 3,188,937 of NZ_JBYTCC010000001.1, read as the reverse complement.
CGCTTCGACTGTGTGCTGCCGGAGGCACCGCTGCACCTGCACTGCGCGCCCGAACTGGTGGCCCAGGCACTGGACAAACTGTTCGACAACGCGCTGTCGTTCACGCCCGCCGCGGGCTGGCTGCGGCTCAGCCTGCGCGCAGTGGAGGGTGGCGCGGAAATCGAGCTGGCCAACCAGGGCCCGCTGCTGCCGGCGGCGATGGCCGGGCGCCTGTTCGACTCGCTGGTCAGCCTGCGCGACAAGGCCACGCCGGGCGATGCGCCACACCTCGGGTTCGGCCTGTACGTGGTGCGCCTGGTGGCCGAACGCCACGGTGGCGCCGCCAGCGCGGCAAACCTCGCCGATGGCAGCGGCGTCGCCTTTCGTCTGCTGCTGCACAACCTGCCACGCCAGCGCCTGTAGCTTTGCAGATGGCCGCGGGTCGGGTTTCAGCCCGGCAGGTGCGCAGGGCGTTGCGCCCCGAGGGCACTGGCAACAGGCAGGCGATGCCCACGTTTACGGCCATCGGGGCGGAGATCGGGCTCGCCACGGCACGCCGGTTCTGGACGTCCATCCGGAAACCGGCAGCGCCCTGCTATCGTGTGCGACCTGCCCCGTCTGGATCGTTCCCGGTGATCTCCCACAGCGAATTCGATGCCCTTGCCGCCCAGGGCCACACCCGCATCCCGTTGGTGCGCGAGGTGTTTTCCGATCTCGATACGCCGCTGTCGGTGTATCTCAAGCTGGCCGATGGCCCATACACGTTCCTGTTTGAGTCGGTGGCGAGCGGCGAAACCTGGGGCCGCTACTCGATCATCGGCCTGCCGGCGCGGCGGGTGTACCGCCTGCGCGCGCACGAGCTGGAGGTGGAGGAGTGCGGCGAGGTGGTGGAGCGCCGCCATCTCGACGACCCGCTGGGCGAAATCGAAAAGCTGCGCCGGCAGTACGACGTGCCGCGCCTGCCCGAGTTGCCCGCGTTCAGCGGCGGCCTGGTCGGCTACTTCGGCTTCGAGACCATCGGCTATATCGAGCCGCGGCTGGCGCAGTGGGATCGCGAGGACGAGCTGGGCACGCCCGACGTGCTCCTGATGCTGGCCGAAGAAGTCGCCGTGTTCGACAACCTCAAGGGCCGGCTGTATCTGATCGTACATGCCGATCCCGCCGAGCCGCAGGCGTACGCCAGAGCGCAGCGGCGGCTGGATGCGCTGGTGTATCGCCTGCGCCAGAGCGGCGCCGCCTACCCGCAGCTCGTGCATTCCGAGGTGCTCGACGAGAGCGATTTCAAATCCTCGTACACCAAGCCGGAGTTCGAGGCGATGGTGGAGAAATGCAAGGAATACATCCGCGCCGGCGACGTGTTCCAGGTGGTGCCCTCACAGCGCCTGTCGGTGCGTTTCGGCGCGCGCCCGGTCGATGTGTACCGCGCGCTGCGCGCGCTGAACCCGTCGCCGTACATGTACTTCGTGGATCTCGGCGCCACCCAGATCGTCGGCTCCTCGCCGGAGATTCTCGCCCGCCTGAAGGACGGCAAGGTATTGGTGCGGCCGATCGCCGGCACCCGCAAGCGCGGCGCCAGCGCCGCCGAGGACAAGGCGCTCGAAGCCGAGCTCATCGCCGACCCCAAGGAGCGCGCCGAGCATCTGATGCTGATCGACCTCGGTCGCAACGACGTTGGCCGCATCAGCCAGACCGGCACCGTCGAGGTCACCGACTCGTTTGTGGTCGAGCGCTACTCGCATGTCATGCATCTGGTCTCGCAGGTGCAGGGCGAGGTGCGCGAGGGGCTCTCCTACATGGATGTGCTCAAGGCCACGTTCCCCGCCGGCACGCTCAGCGGCGCGCCGAAAATCCGCGCGCTGGAAATCATCCAGGAGCTGGAGCCGTTCAAGCGCAACATCTACGGCGGCGCGATCGGCTGGATCGGCTGGTGGGGCGACGCCGACACCGCCATCGCCATCCGCACCGCCGTCATCCAGGACGGTCGCCTGCACGTGCAGGCTGGCGCCGGCATCGTCCACGACTCCGATCCCGCGAGCGAGTGGGAAGAAACGATGAACAAGGGCCGCGCGCTATTCCGCGCGGTGGCGCAGGCGGCGAAGGGGCTATAGGCCCTGTCTGCTCAGTTGGTGGCGCTGGCAACGAAACCATCGTGCATGCCGGCGAGAAAACCGATGACGAGTTGATCGACGGAGCCGGCAAGCAACAGGACGATGGCCGCGGCCACCATCAGCTTGCGCTGATTACGCCGGTAGCCAGTGCCGGGCGACGCGGCGCCGACGACGAGAAGCAGCCCCTGCAGGCAAGCCATCGCGTTCATCCATGAAGTGATGGCGAGATGCCAAAGGTTCGCATCCGTTCCTGGGGGAAATGCCGCTGCATTTGGCCGGCTATACTGCAAAGCTTGCGGTGCGCGACGCGCGCCATGCCGATGTGATTGCCATGCTGCTGATGATCGACAACTAGCATCGGTATCCAGGCATATCCATGACAGTCCGCGAACGCGCACAAACATCCTTTAAAACAAGGGTTTTTATGCCGTAGGTATCCGCGCTGGTCCGTTGTAAGCCAGAGAAATTGCGGGTACCGTTGCGGGTATCAAAGCCCGATACCCGCACCATGTCGCTGACTGACGCCAAGATCCGCAACACCAAACCTGGTCCAAGACCCATCAAGCTGGCAGATGGTGGTGGCCTCTATCTGGAAGTGCGTCCGACCGGGGCGAAGCTCTGGCGTTTTCGCTATCGCATCGCTGGCAAGGAGAACGTTTTCGCCATCGGGGATTACCCGAGCATCGCTCTTGCCGAGGTGCGGGCCGAGCACGGAAAGGCGCGGGCACTCGTCAAGCAGGGTATTCATCCTTCCCATAGCCGACAGGCCGAACGGCTATCGAACCATGCGGCGAACGCGAACACGTTCGAAGCTGTTGCGAAGGAATGGATTGCCAAGAAGTCGCCCGGGTGGACGCCGTACTACTTGCGTCAGGTGGAGCGGTTCCTGGAGTCGGATGTATTTCCCCATGTGGGCAGGTTGCCGATTCGCAGTGTAACGGCGGCACACTTGCTTGAAATCATCCGTCGCATTGAAGGTCGGGGCGCTGAGTCCGTTGCCTTGTTGGTTCGCCAGTGGTCTTCGGCCATCTTCAGGTATGCCGTTGCCACACTGCGCGCCGATGGCGATCCCGCGGCCGCATTGAAAGGGGCCATTCATCGCCCGAAGGTTGTACATCACAAGCCGCTTTCACGCAGTCAGATCGTCGACTTCACCAAGGCGTTGGGAAAGTACTGCGGGTATCGCACAACCGTAATCGCACTACGACTGATGCTGCTTACCTTTGTTCGTACTGTCGAGCTTCGCAAGGCCGAGTGGTCGGAATTCGACCTGGATGACGCCGAGTGGCGGGTACCCGCGGAGCGTATGAAGATGCGCGAACCGCACATCGTCCCATTGTCGCAGCAGGCGGTAGGTCTGTTGCGTGAGTTGCAGACTTATACGGGAGGGCGTGATGCCCTGTTCCCGAACTATCGCAGGCCAAACGAATGCATGACTGCCACGACCTTGAATCGTGCACTGGAGCGCATGGGATTCAATGGCAAGGACAGTATTGGTTTTTCGGCTCACGGCTTCCGCGCCACGGCGTCGACCATCCTCAACGAGATGGGCTATCGCTCAGACGTGATCGAACGTCAGCTGGCGCACGCCGAACGCGACAAGGTCCGTGCGAGCTACAACCATGCCGAGTACATGGAAGAACGCAAGGCGATGATGCAGGAATGGGCGAACTTTATCGACGGCTTGTTGAAGAAGGACAACCAGAGCAATGGATCGCGCAAATCGGTGCCAGAAACCTCTTGAGTGGGCTTGACCTGAGTCGGTTGTGGCATTGTTGCTAGACAGTCATTGGGTCTGGCACGCGCTTAGGCTAGTTTGGTTTGCGTTGCGCGCCAGGCTGAATACAAGGGGAGAAGGCGATGGATGCGGGAGCATTGAAGGATCAGCACCGACGCGTGCGGGAAAGCCAGCCGGAGCCGTTGCGTGTCCGCATCCATCGTGCGATCAGTTGGCTCACGCGTGCCGAACAGGAAAGGGACGATCCCGATGCCCGTTACATCTTCCTGTGGATCGCCTTCAACGCCGCTTACGCCAGCGAATTCGGTTTCGAGCAGGCCGAGCGCGCGCGAGTCAAGCAGTTCATCGAAAAGCTGATTGGGCTGGACCGCGAGAACAAGCTCCACCACGCACTGTTTAGCCAGTTCAGCGGCCCCATCCGCACGCTGGTCGAAAACAAGCATGTCTTCGAGCCGTTCTGGCGTGCGCTGCGCGAGCATGATGGTAGTGGAGCCTGGGAGGCTTCATTTGTCTCCAGCAAGAAGGTCGCCATGAAGGCCTTGATGGGCAAGGACACGGGCACGCTGCTCTCCATCGTGCTGGATCGCCTCTACGTGCTCCGGAACCAGTTGGTCCACGGCGGCGCCACGTGGGGTGGCAAGACCAACCGGGCACAGGTGAAGGATGGTGCCTCGATCCTAGGAACGCTTGTACCCATCATGCTCGAGGTGATGATGCAGGCCGAGGGCGACGAGTTTGAGGCTATTGCCTACCCCGTGGTCTAGCGGCGGGCTTGGTTGGGTCGCCTCAGCGGCGTTACGCCGAACGAGCGAACGGCTCGGTGCGATACGACGCTATGTGTCGCTTCGATGGGGATAATGGCTTGGAGCAGAGGGGCTGTCTCCATGACCATCAAGACAAGAAAAAGGCGCTCGATCTCCGATCATTCTGTGGTGGATGCCGAGGCTCCGGCTGTCGTCCGCCTGTGGATGCTTAGGTGCCTCGTGCCGTTGCATGGCTTCCGCGGACTTGTCCAGAAGGAGTACTTGGAGAACGATGATGTGGCCAGGGTCGTTGGCCTGGAAAACTGGGTGGATAGGCAGGGCGAGGAATTCAACCAGGGCAAGGTGATCGCCGAGTTGCGCGGTCGTCATCGTGAGATCGAGAGGGTGGCAGGGAAATGTCACTGGCCCGAGACGCTGGGTCGAAACATCCGGCGCATGGCCGATCTGATCGGTTTGAACGCGATCGAGCAGGCCGTGCTTGCCTTCGCCGTCATGATCCACAGTGACAAGCATTTGGTCGCGGCAGCAGGTTACCTCGGCGATCAATCCATGCAGCAGCTGTATGCCAGTCTTTCCAGCATCCTTTGCCTTCCGGAGGCCCATGTCCGGAATGCGTTTTCCAGCCGAAGCGTGCTATCACGGTCTGGCTTGGTGAAGCTGGACAGAGATAGCTGCTTCGACCTGAAAAACCGGCTGGATGTCATCTCCGGCAACTTTGTGGAGATCATGCTGGGCGAGGAAGCGGATCCGATTGAACTGCTTCGCGGCAAGGTAGAGGTGGCTTCCCAGGCGGCGTTGACGTTGGCCGATTACCCGCATCTGGACACCCCGCTCGACATCCTTGTGCCCTATCTCAAGCAGGTTTTGCTGGAAAGCCGTGCCGGCGTGAACATCTTCCTGCATGGCCCACCGGGCACGGGCAAGAGCCAACTGGCACGGGTGCTTGCTGCCGAGGTGGGCTGCGAGCTGTTCGAGGTGGCCGGTGCCGATGAGGATGGCGATCCGCTGGATGCGGAGAAACGGCTCCGCGCCGTGCGCGCAGGCCAATGCTTCTTCGCCAGCCGTGAGGCGATGATCGTCTTCGATGAAGCCGAAGACGTGTTCAGCGACGGCGGCCTGATGCGCGATAGCACGGCCAGGTCGCACAAGGCGTGGATGAACCGCCTGCTTGAGGGGAATGCTGTCCCGACACTGTGGTTGTCCAACCGGGTCGATGACATAGACGCTGCCTTCATCCGCCGCTTCGACATGGTGGTGGAAGTTCCCGTTCCGCCCAGGGCGCAACGCGAACGCATCGTCCGCGCGCTCTGCGCGGACGCGGTCGAAGACAGCGTCGTTCAGCGACTGGCGCAGGAGGAAAAGCTTGCGCCGGCCGTAGTGGCGCAAGCCAATGGCGTCATGCGCTGCCTGGGATCCAGCCTGCCGCGGGAGCGTGCAGGGAATGTGTTGCTGCATCTCGTGGACAGCACGCTGGCGGCTCAGGGACACGCTCGCGTAGGAGGCAAGGACGCGCAACAGTTGCCTGACTTTTACGACCCGGCTTTCATCAATGCGGATGTGGATTTGGCAGCCATTGCCGAGCGGCTCAAGGATTCGCGCTCAGCACGCCTGTGCCTGTACGGGCCACCTGGCACGGGCAAGACGGCCTACGGTCGCTGGCTGGCCGACCAGTTGGACATGCCCTTGCTGGTGAAGCGCGCCTCGGACCTGATGTCGCCGTATGTAGGCGAGAACGAGCAGAACATCGCCGCGGCTTTTCGTGCGGCCTCACGCGATGGCGCATTGCTCCTCATCGACGAGGTGGACAGCTTTCTGCGCGACCGCGAAGGCGCCAGCCGCAGCTGGGAAGCCACCCTCGTCAACGAGATGCTGACGCAAATGGAGACCTTTCAGGGAGTGTTCGTGGCGTCCACCAACCTGATGGGCGGACTGGATCAGGCGGCTTTGCGCCGCTTCGATCTGAAAGTGAAGTTCGATTACCTGCAAGTGCAGCAGACGTTAGGCCTGTTGAGGCGCTGCTGCGCACAGGTTGGACTGGCCATGCCCACGGAACTGGAGCGCCTTGCGGTCAAGCACTTGAGCTATATCACGCCCGGCGACTTCGCTGCCGTGATGCGGCAGCAGCGGTTTCGGCCTGCGGGTAGCTTTGGTGGGCTCGTTGAAGCGCTGCGGGCTGAGACGGCGCTCAAAGCGGTGTCCAAGTCCGGGATTGGGTTTGTGCACTGAGTCGCAGGGGCCAGCAGACTCTAAACCGTCCCGCTAATCAAAGCGGGGCGTCGTGATATCGGCATCGTTGGTCGGGTTCAATTGCCATCGTTGAAGAGGCGACGCCGCGCGGATATCCTCCCAGACAAAGCAGCGGGACATGCTGATCGCTGGAATCCTTGGATCCCAAGACTATCCATAACTGGTCAACAACGCGAGGCATGACGAGAAAAATGGACAAAGCAGAATTCTTGAACATTAAAAAGTTGATCAACTTGGTTAACGAAAATCGTCTTGACTTGCCCAACGTGCAGAGGGGATTTGTCTGGAAGCCCAGTCAAATAGAAATTCTCTGGGATTCGCTTCTCCGAAAATATCCTTCAGGAGCCATTATCACAAGATCCAATGGTGATAATGCCTTTCAATTACTTGATGGTCAGCAGCGAATCACCTCGATTGCCCTTGGCTTTGCCAATATTGAAGGCGCAATCAAGGACGCCGACGTTCTTCGATCGTCAACCAAGAACGTCAGGATATTTATCGACATGAGAAAACCTGACCCTGATACAGAGGGTAAAGCATATGCTTTTCGGGTGATCACCCGATCCCATCCGTGGGGGTATCAACGCACCGATAACACAAAGCCAATAGAAACCGCCAATAAATTGAAAGCATTGAAGCTTTGGAAAAAAAGCGATCCATTTGCCGATGATGTGTTGGAGTCAGCTTATCCTTGGGATGCTGTCGGTCCATTGCCGCTAAACATCTTCACGCAGGCGGCTCTTAAAGGCTATGGACTTGGCCAGTTGAGGCGGGATCTGCTGCACTGGGTTGAAAGCGTTTCAACGCTAACAAGCGAGGCTAACATTGGAACTTGGCTTGAAAACCATAAATCATCTATAAGTAACAAGGCGGTACGACGACACGAGATATACACCATTGAGGAAATATACAAAAAAATAAATGAAATGGTTGACGAATACAGTATTCCCATGCAGCCACTTCCTGAAGGCATGCTTGATGATGACGGCCCTGTATCGAATTCAGACTATGATAGTATCAAATCAAATACCGATGGCAACAGCGACAAAGAAGAAAGTGATGAAATAGAGGAGGTCTTTGTTCGCTTGAATTCAGCGGGCACACCGCTCGGTGGCGAGGAATTAAACTACTCCATCATTAAGGCAAAAGTCGGCCAAGATTTTCAGAAAAGGATTGAGGCGGCTTGCGAAGGCATTATGAAGCCTGCCAGATTTATCACGATCGCATTTCGCTTGTATCAGAAGAGTATCAACGAGGACTCGATCAATCTTCGAATCAAGCCAAAGCAGTTTCAACGGGAAATGCGAAACCACAAGAATTTCGTTGATTTCATTGACAAGAAAATACTGATCAGCGGATTGCTTGTGAACGTGAGATCTATACTAAAATTCGGTGAAGCAATGAATGGCTACAAAGAATCCATTGCTGACTATCGCCTACCCTACCCATTGCTTATCAAGGTGGCTGCTGCTTCCCAAGGCGAAATAATGTTCATGCTAATGTACCGCCTGTTGTTTGGTGGCAACAAAAAGCCAGACGTATTCAATTACGGAAGCGATGAACATCGAAAAATGATCGGCATCATCCTGATTTTCATGTGGCATGGAAAGGATGTAAGGAGTCGTCATAACAAGCTTCTAGAGCAGGTATGGAAGAGCGTCAAGACGTTTCAGATCGAGGAAATGTGGAGCAACAAGTTGATTTCCGTGGCGATGGGCAAGGAAGACGATCACGACTCCTTGCCGAAATTTGAGTTAAAGCCGATGCCCAAGAAGCCACGCTTCTTTGGCGTTATAAGTAAGGTTCAAAAAAACTCAAACATCTGGGGTGAAAAATTCCAGAATATGGGGTACATCGAATTCTTCGAGAATGTGATGTGCAACAGAGACCTACTATTGTGGATACAAAGGAGGTTCTTGTCGGATCCACGCTTCTTCAGGGATGACCTGTTCCGTTTGGACGACACGGATGTCCCCTTCGATTGGGATCACATTTCCCCTGAAAATCTCGTAAAGAACAAGCGAAATATTCCGTCGCCGCTAAAAGATATTTATAATCAGCCTTGCAATTTCAGGGCGTGGCCATTTCAATTGAACCGCTCTGACAAAGATGATCTGCCGGCCATGAAGCTTTCTGTCAATGACACAAACAGGAAGTTCTTGAACTCCGCCCTTCCAGATCGTATCGAGAAAAGTATAAAATCGTACTTGCTTGAAAATTCATTTTGCGAGCAGAAGTGGGGAAAATTCAATGAAGATTGGATCGACCAATCAAAAAAAATTGGCGACGGCCATTGGAAGTATGTCTACGAACTAATCTACGGCCGCTGGGTAAAAATGTCCATTGAGTTGTTTAAGGAACTTCGAATCAAAGAACTTGCCTAGGTCCATGTGGGGCGTAGTGTAGAATGCCTGAGGCCAGAACGGACGATTATGTAGTGGTGGCTGATGTTACCGGGTAGATCTGAAGAGAAGAAAGATGGCGCGTGAAATCCTAAGATAAACTCCGGACATTTTAACGGCACCACCCCCAAACACACTCATGATTCCAAAGAGAAGTTGAGGGAGACTACGTCTTCGTGGCCACACGTAATGTCGGCTTGTTTGCGTGCTGGTGAATTTGGTTGAGGCGACACGGCCTGTCGCCAAGAGACGACATCATGGTCTCCATCAACCGATGGAGGTCAGTATGGAAAACGCAACGCACGAAGGCCGCTCGCTAAAGCTGGTTGGCGTTAACGCCGATGAGAATGACATGGCCGCGCGAAGGTACTGCTCGGAGTTGGCAGCGAGCTTTCGTAGGTTCTCAAGCGGCACCGAAAAAGCTCTCCGGCCGGGCATGTTGGCGCAGTGGAAGCCAGGTATGAAGAACCGCAGGACACCTGACTATTACATGCCGATGATCGTAGTGGATGTGCTGGAGCAGCCGGTCATCGATGGGAAGTTCGATTCGGGCTCGATCTATTATCGCGAGCGTCTGGACATCCTCCTCGGATTCCTGGACGAGGACGACGAGTTCTGCATACTCCACTACGATTCGCGGCGCTTTGAACCTCATGTCGGGATCGGTGCGGAGTTGGGGCTGCCTGCGCACACCGACGAAGTTGGTCACGTGAACCAATCGGTCGTGATCAGCGCGCCAGCATCCTGATCAGCGTTGGTCCACGGGCAGGAACCAGCCAAGATAGGGACGGTCGACTACCTTAGATTCATGCCGCAAAGCTGCCGTTCAATATGGCTGTTCACTCATACTTAGGCGCGGCAGGCCCTGCGTTATCATGATCCATGGCCCTTAAAACCATATCTATTGCCGACGACGTCGAGTTCAACGCTCTCGTCCAGGCCCTTGCCCGCGATGTGGTCGATGCTCACATCTACTGGGGCCAGCACAACGCGCTTCAGGCTCAGCTGGAGAAATGGCCCGAGGTGCAAGCCGAGGTGTGGCCCTTCTGGTATTACACGCAGCAAGCGCACCAACGAACTGCCCTAGCCTGCTTGGCCCGCGTGTTTGACCAGGAGCAGAGTTCGCTTCACTTGCGCTCCTGGCTCGTAAGCATCCGCGACCACACCCATCTCTTTGGCAAGGACGCGGCGAAGCTATGCCGTCCCGACGACCCCTTCATGCAGTGGCTTCCCGAGGGTGCCGTGCCGGACCCTGTCCAGCTCGAGAAGGACATCGACCTTTGCTCGAGACAGGACTCGGATGTCGCAGCACTTATCGTGTATCGCAGCAGCGTGCTGGCGCACCGAGGCGCCAAGCTCTCCAAGCAAGGTGCCGCCGCGAAACTGCCGGAGCTGCTCTACGAACAAATCGAGCGGCTACTGGCCCGCGCCCGCGACATACTCAACCGCTACAACTACATGTTCGATGCTTCCTTCTTTAGCATGACGCCGCTGGGTCATGACGCGGTGGAGCGCGTTTTCGAGAGCATGCAGCGCGATCTCGACCAGCACAAGGCAAAGGTCGCCGCGCAAGCTGCCGCAGTAGAAGCCCAACGGCTGGACTTCGAACACCAAATGCAACGCATCAATGACACTGCTCCCGGCCGTGATGCGGAAGCCCGAGAAGAGCGCCAAGCGCTGGCAGAGCGTTTCGGCTACACCATCGATGATCTAGGCGATATCACCGGGGTTGTGTTGTGGCGACAGGGTCAACCCGCCGGTGCATAGCTATGGGGTACGAAGTTCGTGGGCAAGCTCATACCAAAAAGACTCATTAGTAAGTAGCCGCCTTTCGTGGAGAGTTAAGATCAAACAAGAAAGACGCCCGCAAGGGCCGAGATCGGAATTCGATAGCTTTGCCATTTCGGTCGTATTGTTGGGCTCCATTGCATGCGCTAGCATCCGCGCCTCCGCGAGCGGCTCACGGTCTGCGCCGCGCCGGCAAGCTCGCCTTCCTGGTTTCCCCCGATCCGGGGTGAACCGCCGAAGTAGTGGCTCAAATCCGATATCCGTGCACATTCCGCGGGCGAGCCGTTCGCCGGCAGCAGCGGACTCAGGACCTCCTCACCCCAGTCGGGAACACCATCCTCACAGCTCAACCGGCAGATCGCGCATGGTCCAGTCTTCGAACGAGCCGTCATACAGCACCGCATCAATCCCCACAGCACGCGCGGCGAACAGCACCGCCGTCGCCTGCTGGCCGATGTGGCAATAGGCGATTACCCGATCGCCCGGCTTGACACCAGCCTTGCGAAACAGGGCCAACAGTTCGGCCGGTGTCTTGAGGGTCAGATCGTCGTTGGTGATGCTGGTGAACGGCAGATTGCGCGCATCGGGAATGTGGCCACGACGAGGGTGGCCATCTGCGCCGCTCTCTTCCAGGCCGTCGTAGTACATCGGGGCGCGCGCATCGATCAACACGTAACCGGGTTGCCGGGCGTGCGCACGCACGAACGCGGCATCGACGATGGTTGGCCGAAGCTGGAAGGGTGCCAGCGTTCCCGGGTGTATGGCCGCGCTGACCTGGTTGGTCAGGATGCGGCCCTCGCGGCGCCACTTCGGCAGGCCGCCGTCGAGTAGATCGGCGTGTGCCCCCAGTCCAGCCGATTGCAGCGTGAACCATATGCGCGTCGACGGAGAAACCTGATTGCTTCCGAAGTACACCACGACGCGGGAGTTGTCGGAGATGCCGAGGTTCTGAAGTTTCTGGCGCAATGCCGCTGCGGTCGGCATCTCCAGCGAAAGCTTGCCCGACGTGGCGGCAACGTCAGCAAGCCGGACGAAACGCGCACCAGGTATGTGCGCAGACTTGTACTGCGACTCTGAGCCGACCTGCAGCAGCACGAGGTTCGGGTCGTGCAGGTGAGTTTCCAGCCACGCAGTGGATACCCATGGCTCGGCTTGCGCGGTGGCCTGTGCAACGGTTTGCGCGTGTGCAAGGAGCGGCAGGGTCGCGGATCCGACGAGAATCACAAACGCAACGACCGCGAGCGCCAGAATCTTGATCTGCATGGTGTCTCCCAATGTCGTGTGTGCGACAGATATAGTCCACGCACAGGCGCAACGTGATGAGCATGCGACGGAACCGGTCGACGATGCGATGAATCGGTCCAGGCGCGGATGGTTCGTGTGCGCGATGGCGCTTGCTTTGCTAACTTGTCACCCATGGATTTTCCCGACGACGACCTGCATGCCCGACTGCCGCGAAGCGTGCTGTCGGATCTCGGCAGCTGGACGCTCTACCAGAACTTCCGCACCTTCACCTGGCCCTGGTTGCTGCGCCGGGGAATCGTGTTGTGGCCGCTGGCGGCCCTCGCCGGTTGCACATATGCCACCTGGCATTCGTCGGCCATGGATGCATGGGGAGACTGGCCTGGATTGGCACTCAGAGCATGTATCGCATCGCTGATCGCGGTCTCGGCCGGCCCCTTGCTCGCCACTCTGATTCGGCATTGGCGTCTGCCGCTCGTCGCGGAGCGCGCGCTGGTGCTGCTGGCGATCTTGTTCGGGTTCTGGATCGGGGTCATCGTCCTGGACTGGGTGGGCGCCTATCACGCCCATCTCATGCAGGCCTATTCCGGGCGTCCCATGGGACCCAACCTGCTCGGCCAAGCCGTTTCAAATTTTCTCGCCGCCACCATCAACGCGTCCGTTTTTGTACTGATCCTCGCGGGTGGAGGTTTCGCGGCCATCTACTATCTCGGCGAACAGCGACGCGTTTCCCGGTACGCAGCTGATCGCCAGATCGAAAGCCTGCGCGCAGAACGGAACGCAGCCGACATGCGCCTAGCTGTCCTCCAGGCCCAGATCGAACCGCATTTCCTCTTCAATACGCTGGCATCGGTACGGTCCCTGATCGCCAGCGAACCCGCACGCGCGGCGAAAACCATCGATGCGCTTGCGACGTATCTGCGCGTCGCGGTGCCGCGATTCCGCACCACAGGCATTGAGGAAGCCACGCTCGGTCGCCAGATCGATCTCTGCCTGGGCTATCTTGAGATCATGCATGTCCGTACGGCCGGCCGCATCAAAATTCACGTCGATGCGAGCGACGAGGTCCGGGCTCTGCCGTTCCCTCCATTGATTCTGCTCACGCTGGTGGAGAACGCGATGACCCATGGTATCGAACCGAAACCCGGCCCCGGCATGATCGCGATCATCGCCGGCACCGCGGATGGATTCCTCAGCGTACGCGTCGAGGACGATGGCCAGGGATTGCAGCCCGGCACCACGCCCGGCCTGGGCCTCGCGAATGTTCGCGCCCAGCTTCGCGATCGTTTCGGAACACGCGCGCGCTTCGACATCGCATCAGGTGCCGAAGGCGGGGTGAGCGCACGAATCCAGATTCCGCTTACGCTCCCATGACTGCACCCATCACAGCCATCATCGCCGAAGACGAGGAACCACAGCGCACGGAGTTGCGCGGCATGCTGGCAACCCTGTGGCCGGAACTGATCGTCGTCGCGGAGTGCGAGAATGGCATCAGCGCGCTCGATGCGTGGACATCGAAGAAACCGGACGTGGCCTTCCTCGACATCCGCATGCCGGGACTTGGTGGCCTCGAGGTGGCGCGGCAGGCTGAAAGTCCAGCCCAGGTCGTCTTCATCACCGCTCATGACGAATTCGCGGTGAAGGCCTTCGACGCTGGCGCCATCGACTACCTGCTGAAACCGATCCGTACCGATCGTCTCACCGAAACGGTGGCACGTCTGCGCAGCCGCCAGTCCGCAACGCGAGTGGATCTGACGGCATTGATCGACAGCCTCGCCGGCCGGTTGCCGCGAGCGGAGACGATCACCTGGATTACCGCCAGCATCGGCGATACCGTCCGGATGATACCCATCGAAGACGTCGTTCTTTTCCAGTCCGAGGAAAAGTACACCCGCGTAGCCACCGTCACCGCCACCGATGCCGCATTCATCCGCACGCCGCTGAAGGATCTGATGCTCAAGCTCGATCCGGAAGTCTTCTGGAGGATTCACCGCAACGCCATCGTTCGCGTGTCGACGATTCGGCAGGTCAAGCCGGATGGGAATGGTCGCTTGCTGGTCTGGCTCCATGGCATTAGCGCGCCGCTCCGCGTAAGCGACGCATTCCGACATCGTTTCCGCGCCATGTGATGTGGCATGAAGGACTGAGATCGGTCGCTGACCGGCCAATAGCTGCCGGTCGGGTGCTGCAGCCACTCGCCGTAAAGCTGCCGTTCGCGACTGGCCAAAAAGAGATACATCCAAGTGAAAAAGGCTTGGCCACGAACATGCAGGGACACCGCTAAAATCTGGGCTCAACTATTTCGTACAGCCCGAATCATCCGACGATTTGTGCGTTGAAAGAATTGCCGGCTAAGCCATCGCCTGCGGCAAAGTTCGGGACCACTGGCAGATCGACGTGCTGGTCGGCTGGGCCATCGGGACTGCCACCGGCATCTGGGCGTCTCATGAACACTCGCCGCTGAGCCTGAGCTGGCTACCCGGCTGCTTCGGGGTCGGTTTCGTGCATCTCTTCAAACCGTGAGCATCGAAGAACTTCGGCGGCCGCTTATGTCGCGACGGCACTTGCCAAGCACGCAATCCATGCAACCGCATCAGGAACCCGTGGCTGCAGGCGCCGGCTGCACCGCGCTGCTCGCGTGCGCTGGCTGAGCCGTCGAACTGGCGGGCGCCGGTGCACCGCCGTCATTGAGACCGTGCGCTTTTTCGTACGCATGCTGCTGTTCGAGCAACTGGTCGATGTCCTCGCTGTTCTGCGCGGCGGGGCTGGTACCTTGTAGTTCCTCCATTGCCGACAGCGGTGGGTTGCCGTAATAGATTTCGTACAAGCGGTGCTGACGGTAGGCGTCGCGCAGGAAGGCGTACGGGTCGTACGCCGAGGCGAGTAACTTGTCGAGGGGAAGCGCACTGGCGCGCAGGGTTATGAGATAGACGGCCGATGGCAGATATTGCGCGTGCCATGCAAATGAATAGTCGCGGGCGTACCAGCCCAGAGGATCGAGATAGCCGTCCACCGGCAATTCCCAGACGTCGCGTGCGGTGGTTGGGCCGACGAACGGCAACACCAAATATGGTCCCTCGGGCACGCCCCAGTGAGCCAGGGTCACCCCGAAATCGGTGGGGTTCGGCTGCAACCGCATGGCGCTGGCTGGGTCGAAAAAGCCGAGTAACCCGACTGTGGTGTTGACCACGAATCGACCAGTGGTTTCCAGCGCTGGCCCGGGGCGCGATTGCAGCACATCATTGATGATCGTGACGGGCGAGCGCAGGTTGGAGAAGAAATTGCTGATCAGCGCTCGTTCCTTGGGGCCCGTGATCTTGACGTATGCCTTGGCAGCCGGTCGAATCGCCACCTTGTCCGCGACCTGATTGAAGGCGAACATCTTCCGGTTGAACTTCTGCAGCGGGTCGTCGGTGCGCGGAGGCGCTACCGCGCAGGCAACCAGGAAAGACGCCAACGCGGGAACAATCGCGCTCCGCATAATGTGGCAATGGCGGATGCCTCGCATGGGCATTGAATTGGGCCGACGGGGTTGGGGCAAGGCGCACGATTTTGAACCTGCGGACACGAAATTCTGCCGCACCCCGCAAGTTGAGCACCCGTTCGTCAACATGATGCGATTTCCAACTGCGCGCCAACGGGCAACGCGGGTTGCAAGCCCGCGGTGGTCAGTGACCTTGGGGATACTTTCACCGCTGAGTGAAGGGGTGGAGAACCGACATAGTTGGGCATTGATCAGACTTTCCTTTGGGGATGCTCGTCGCTTGCAGTTCTGATATCAGGCCGGTCGTTGACCGATTCAGACTTCAGTTGGAGTGAACCCGACACCGCCTCTGGCTGCTTTACGTGGGCCCGGAAAATCCAGTGTCGTGCCACTATGAACCCTGCAGCAGCGGTCAACGCGTCCAGGAGAGGTTTTATCAACCATGCAAAATGAAGCCCGCCGATCGCATCAAGGGCCCACACGGCCGACGTGTTTATTAGCGTGAGTGGAATCCAGGCCGTCACGAAGCGGGCGAATTGGGCAGGCTTGAGCCGGGACTTGAAGGTCACCGTGCCGTTTGCTGTGAAGCCAAGGATGGCGGCGCACACCCTCGCGATCACGTTGGCCGGAGCTACCGGCATACCCCAAGCGGTAAGCAGGACAAAACAAATCCAATCAATGACAAGCTGGGCAATCCCGACGACAAGGTAGAAGGCCAGCTGTCTTCCTATCCCGTGCCTCATGAGCCGACTGATCAAGAAGCCTCGCATCGAAGGCAGCTTGGAGCGGCGACAGTCAGTCGGCACCGGAACGGTACACCTTGCGAATGACATAGGAAGGACGCGACTTCGATTCGATATAGGTTCGCCCGACGTACTCCCCGACTATGCCGAGGCCGAGCAACTGGATGCCCGACAGAAACGTTATGAGAGATACCATGGAGGCAAAACCGGGCAGGTCGATTCCGTAGACCAAGGTGCGCATGACGATGAATGCGCCATAGAGGATCGCCGCGATTGCGACGCTGCCGCCAACATAGGTCACCAGACGAAGCGGCGCCGTGGAGAACGAGGTGACACCCTCCATGGCTAGACTCATCAGGCGGAAGCCGTTGAATTTGGTCTGACCTGCTGCGCGCGCGGGGCGCACGTACTCGATTTCCTCGGTACGGAAGCCGGCCCAGGCAAACAGACCCTTCATGAATCGCCGGTTCTCGGGAAGGTTATTGATGGCGTCCACCACCGCGCGATCCATCAGCCGGAAGTCACCAACATTTTCCGGGATGTGCACATCCGAGATCATGTTGAATGTGCGGTAGAACAAATTCGCCCAGACCCGCTTTCCCCACGCATCGGAACTTCGGTTCGAGCGTTTTGCCACCACCACTTCGGCCCCGCACTCCCAACGCGCGATCATGCCGAGCAGCAATTCCGGCGGATCCTGCAGGTCGGCGTCAAGCGGTATCACGGCATCACCCGAAGCAGCACGCAACCCCGCGCTCAGCGCCGCCTCTTTTCCGAAGTGCCGCGACAAATCCACCACGACCATACGGAACGCCGTTGGACGATAGGTGGTGGCTTTCTTCAGGGTACGATCCTCGCTGCCGTCGTTGACAAACACCAGCTCCCATTCGTGGGGCGTACCAGCGAAAGTCTGCTCCAGCCGATGAAACGTGACGCCGAGGGTATCCTCCTCGTTGTACGCGGGCATGACCACGGAGATCAACGATGGCCTTGCAGAGATGCCAGTAGCCGTCAAAGTCTGGTCCCCCGGACGGTGAGACGTACCATTCGCACCGATGATCCGACGCTGACGTCGAGTTGAGGAAATGCAGATGCATGGAGCGTCGCTTTGGCGGTATCGCAGGCGTGTGCCCTGATTGAAAATGAAGGGCACGGTGAACTCACGCCACAGCGGATCAGAAGCCAAGGGCGGGAACCGCGAATGATGAGATGATCGATGGCGGGCATGCGGCACGCGTTGCGGGAGATTCGACCACACCAAGCGAGATTCGCGCCAACCGTTCAAGTCGTTGAATTGATGAATTTTACCCGCTTGTCAGGGGTCATTTGCTGCCTGCATTCCTTGCAGTCTGCAAACTTTGTCTGCAAAGAATGTCGGTTGCGGAGTTGCCCCAAATTTCACCAAGGGCCGGACAACTCTTGCCAGAAAAACCCACTTCACGCGTCGACGGCCCGTGTTCACGGCTGGCCTTCCGGCCTGCTTTCAGCCTCATTTCCATCGACACATTTGGGCGACTTGCCTGAGCCCGATAACCGAACCACCGCAGTGTCGCCGACAACGTAGAGTCGGTAGTGGGCTGTGATCACATCAGCCGGCATCAGGCAGGCGCGCGCCAGCAACGACGACACCAGTGACTGGGCGGGCACATCATCGTGTGCCTGCAGATTGGTTACGCCCGAGATATGGAAGGCTAGAAAGTCGGGGGTCTGAAAACTATTGTCAGAGGTGAGATACGACGGCACCAGGGCGCGTACCAGTGGTAGCTGTTCGATCACGTGTGCGGTGGCCGGCGAGTAACCTGCCGTGCCGTCCAGCAGATAGGCATGAACCCCGCGACTCACCTTCAAGTGGGCAAGATCGTCGGCCAGCCTGCTGGCTATATTGTCTTCATAGTTTTTCTGGGCAAGGGCGGCGTTGCCGTAGGCGCTGGCCAGTACGCACATCCCCAAGGCCAACATGCACGCTGCCGCGACCGCCCATTGGGGTGAGCCGCGCCATTGACGCAACGCCGCCTGCATCACGACCAACGATCCGGCCAGCACGGCACCCAGCCCCATCAGCACCCGTGGCCCGATTTCGGGCTGGCGCAACAGCAACATCGGGCCGAGCGCGGCGACCAGCGCAGCTAATGGCGTCAGCACGGCCGCGACGCAAAGCAGCACCGTAATCGGTGACTGCTGTTCGGTGCGGAAACTGAGCGCATAGCGTATGCCGATGACGGCGGGAAACAGCGCGAGTGTGGCCAGCAGCGGACCGAAATACATCCACCAGTGCCCGCTGAAACTGCTCCCGATGTAGTCGTAGAAATCGACGAAATGGGTCAATAGCAGCGGCGACTCACGCCAACCGTGAATTCTCTCCGAGGAGTGCTTCACCCAACCACTGATGTGGATGCCAACGAGCAGGTAGTAAATCAGCATGGCCACGCCAACCTGCAGGAAACGCCAGATGATTTTCTTCGCCAGCAGGGATGGATGCACCCTTTGCAACTGCATCATCACCCATCCGACCAGCATGAATACGAGGTAGACGTTGAGCGCTGGCTGATAGAAGCAAAGGCTCCCGAAAAGAGCCAACACTCCGAGCCACCACCCACGCCGGTCATCGCTCAGCTGCAGTATCGGAAGGACAGCAAGAAGCATGGCAAGGCTCATGCTCAGGGCATCGAACTTGAAGGAAAGGTTCTCCAGGTAGAACGGCTGTGCGCCCAGGGGAAACGCGACGAGCGCCGCCATCCACGACGAGCCGATCGAGTATCGGCGCGCCAGAAGAACTCCCACCCAAGCCAGTATCGCAACCGCGCCGATCTGGGGTAGTGGCGAAATATCGACCATCGCATGGTCATAGCTCTGCAGCATGCGCATGACCAGGGTGGTCAGCGGCCGCCCGTTGGAATCCCATCCGGCACGACCAACCAGCGCCCGCTTCAGGTCGTCGTTGTAGTAGCGATCCGCACGCAACAGGGGATAGAGGATCAGCGAATACATCAGCAGCAGGATGCCAAACACATCGCGCGAGCCGTGCCGCGCCTCTGCCTGACCGGAGTTCTCTCGAGACAATGGCAAGTCCACCCACAAACTCCTCGGATCAATGGCTGGCGGCTGCGTGCAGCGATGCCAGCCGCCTGCGTGGATCGTTACGCTGCCATCGGGATTATCCTGCGACAACCCGGCTGGAATCCCATTCAGAGGCCGTAGCGCTTGACCTTGTACCAGAGCGCTCGTTCACTGACTTCAAGCAGACGGGCAGCACCGGCCTTGTTGTTGTCGCTGCGCTTCAATGCGGCCTCGATGAGTTGGCGCTCCAGTGACTCGACAAGGGTCTTCATCGATAGCGAGGTGCCGGCATCGGACAACGGTTCCGGCGTGGATGCCGGCTTGATTTTGTCGGCCACCGGTGCAATCTCGGAGGGCAGGTGTTCGGGCAGGATCTCCTCGCCGCGACACAGGACGACGGCGCGTTCCATCAGGTTTTCCAGTTCGCGCACGTTGCCTGGCCAGGCATAGTGTTCGAGCTTTTTCATTGCCGACGCCGCCAGCCGCGGTGTGCGCCGCCCCAGCTCAAGCGCATATTGGTGAAGGAAATGCTCGGCAAGTGCCGGAACATCGCCCATCCGATCGCGTAACAGGGGGACGGCAACCCGTACCACGTTGAGGCGGAAGTAAAGATCACGGCGCAATTGACCCGAGTCGATGGCGGCCTGCGGGTCACGGTTGGTCGCTGCTATCACACGCAGGTCGACGGCGATGGATGCATTCGCACCGAGCCGCTCGATGATGCCGTCCTGCAGCACACGCAGCAGCTTGGCCTGCAGCGCCAACGGCATTTCGGTGATTTCGTCGAGGAAGATCGTGCCACCGCTGGCTAACTCGCATTTGCCGATGCGTTCGCTGAGCGCCCCTGTGAAGGCGCCTTTGGCATGACCAAACAGTTCGCTCTCCAGCAATTCGGCGGGAATCGCGGCGCAGTTGATCGGAACGAACAGGCCCTTCCGGCCAGATGCGCGATGGAGCGCGCGCGCGACCAGCTCCTTGCCCGTGCCGGTTTCACCGACGACGAAGACACTGCTGCGCGAGGGTGCAATTTGCTGGATCAACTCGTACAGAACCTGCATGGGCTGGCTGATGCCGATGAATTCATCCCAGCCACGGGATAACTCGTCCTTGAGGAACTGGTTCTCACGCTGCACGGTTTGCATCGCCAGCACCCTGCCTACCGCCAGCTCGAGGGTTTCCATCTCGAACGGTCGAATGATGTAGTCAACCGCCCCGAGCTTCATGGCCGTCACGGCGGTCTCGATCGTGCCATAGGCAGTGAGTACGATCACAGGCACTTCGACCTTGCGATCGCGTAGCGCGTTGAGCAACCCGATGCCATCCATGCGCGGCATGCGCAAGTCGGTCAGAACCAGGTCGAAGACGCCGCGCTCAATCGCAGCGAGTGCCTCCTCACCATCGGCGGCCTGCTCCACGTGATGGCCCATGTTCTTCAGCGCCAGCTCGAGGATACGCCGCATCTTGGGTTCGTTGTCGACCACGAGGATCCGCTTCACGCTCATCTGTACTTGCCTATGGTGTCTTGAATCGAAGGTTGAAAGCGGCACCTCCCCAGGCGCTCTCGTCGATGTTGATCTCACCACCGTGTACCTGCACGATCTGCTGCACGATGGTCAGGCCAAGGCCAATTCCGCCTTCTCGCCGGCTGAAGAAAGGATCGAAAACGCGCGGCCTCAGCGACTCGGGCACACCCGGCCCATCGTCCACCACGCTGATCCACATGGCGTCGGTATCACGATACGTACTCACGGCAACCCGGCCTCCCGCATTCACAAAAGACAGCGCGTTGAGGATCAGGTTCAGGAACACCTGCATCATCTGCTCCCGGTCGCAGTCGAGCACCATGTCCACTGCGGAGGTTTCGCGGGTCAGGGCGACCCCGGCATTTTCAGCGCGGGAAGCAAGCAGTCCAAGCACGCCGTCGATGATCGCATGCAGATCGTGCGGCCTGAAATCAGGTGGCTGCGGGCGGGCACACTCCAGCAGCATCGTCACCAACCGGTTCAACCGCTCGGTCTCGCTGATGATGAAGCCAATCAGCTCGCGTTCCTTTTCGCCCAGATTGGGTTGCCGCTCCAGCAGCTGGGCCGAACTGCGCACGATACTCATCGGCGTACGTACCTCGTGCGCCATGATGGCGGCCATCTCACCGACGACCGCCAGCTTGCCGGCGCGCACGATCTGCTCGCGTGATTGCTCCAGTGCACCGATCATCTCGACGTAGGCATGATGCAGCTCCTCGACCTCCGAAATGGTTGTCTCCGGCACGGCCGGCAGTTGCGCCGCTCCCTGGCGGAATTGCCGGGCGAATTCGGTGAGCGCGACGATGGGCCGCGATATCCGGCTGGCAACACGTGATGAAATCCAGATGCCGGTCAGAAGAGTCAGCAGCAGCACCGCGAGCATCGCCCACAGCAGACGCCAGATCGGTGCGAACGAAACAGCAGTTGGCTCAACCATCAGGATGTGCCAACCCAGCCCCCGGAATTGCTGGTATCCGCTGGAGGTGGCTGCACCGACCAGCAGCTCGCCCAGACCGAGCGCACGACCAGGATGGATATAGGAAACCGCACCTTGTGCCGGCAGTGACCAGTTCCGCAGGCTGATCTGCCGACGCTCCGGTCTGTCGCGCAGGGAACGGGATGTGGCGATAATCTGGCCGTCGTGATCGAGCAGCAACAGGCTGCGGTTGCCCTTGTCGACAGCACTGTCAAGCAGGGCACGGATGGTGTCCCAGTTCACCAGCACGTAGAGGTAGCCGATCGTTCCCTTGCCGAACGCATTGGCAATCGGCGTGCGCAGCATGGTGGCCTGTGGCCGGCTGCCTTGAGCAGTGGCGATCGAGACATCCCTCAGTTGCACACCGGGAATAGGCATCCAGGCTGAAGCGAGCGGTGCCTGCTGGCCGATCAAGGCAGCGTCGCTCGCTGCAACGATGCGACCGCTGTCATCTGTGCAGAGCAGGGAGCGATACACCGTACCCTGTCCAGCGCGGAGGTTGGACAGAAAATGCGAAAGACGCTTGTCGACGTCGCTGATGCGAATGTCCTGCATTACCTCCAGATCGCGCCAGACCAGCATGTTCTCCACGTGTGAGAACATGAAGATATCGACACGCTGCATTACCGTGCTGGCACCAAACTCGAGGTTGCTGGCGATTTCGGTCTGCAGCGCGCGGCGAAATTCGTAGAACGACAGCGCACCGACGACAGTCACCGTACCGAGAAGCATCCAGGCCAGCAAACGGAACAGGGCGGATCGGGTGGTCACGACGAGTACCCTTCAGCCGCAATGGACAAGCACTTGCTCATGGGATGCCGAGAGGATCCGGAAGACAACTGGTCATGACGCATTGCGGTCGACCTTCATGGCCATCAGTGTGGCCGACGCAATGGATCAACGGCAAGCAGTGTTGGTGGATGCTTTGCTGCTGGAGGTTCAATGCCGCAGAATCCGCCGTGTCGACAACCTGCCCAAGTCGAACGTATGAATGGATTTCATCCTGCTCGCACCGAAAGGCAGTTCTTGTTCCGGCTGGCTCCGAAGTACCCTGCGCTTCACCCATCCGTTGCACCGAGAATTATCCATGAGCACCTACAGCGAGCTGACAATGCGATGCCGGATCCTGGCGATCCTGCTCATTTTGGCTGGTGGGCTTGGGTGCGGCAACGTAGCCTGTGCCGCCGATGATGGCAGTTGGCAACCAGCGCCGTACAAGCTCGGGCAGGGACTCTATTTCCCGCAGCAGGGATTGCGCATCGGCGGTTATGCCAACCTCCAGTACTACGACGTGGAAGGGCTTCCCGCCACGCTGCGCTTTCGTGATACCAGCCTGTTCATCACCAAGGATATCGGTACGCGTTGGCAGTTCTTCTCCGAAGTGGATGCCGGCGACAGCCTCAGTCTCGCGGGCCACTCCAGCGGGGAAGACTCCGAACTGGATATCGAGCGCCTGTACCTCGACTACCATGCCAACCAGGCCATCACGTTCCGGTTCGGAAAATTCCTTACACCGGTAGGGCAGTGGAACCTGATCCATGCCTATCCACTGACCTGGACTGTCTCCCGGCCGCTCACGACATCGGCCGCGTTTGCACGTCATGCCAGCGGCGTCATGGCATTTGGCACGGTTCCACTGCACGGTCGTGATCTTGACTACTGGGTCTTCGCCGACGACAGCAAGAACCTCGGTTTCGGCCCGGAGCAGGACAAGGCCTTCAGCTCGTTCGGCGCGGACGGCTCCCTCCGCAACAATTTTCACCAGGCCTTTGGTGGTCGATTGCTGTACCACATGCTGGATGATCGCTTCAGCGTCGGCTTCTCTTACCTCGACTACACCCTGCAGTCGCCGCATCGGAGATTCCAGCTGGTTGGCATGGATTTCAGCTGGACGGCGCGCTACGTCAACCTTACCGGCGAAGCGATCCACCGCACTAGCCCCGATGCGGGCGTGCAGACCCAGCAGGGCGGCTTCCTGCAGGCGGCGGTACCACTATGGCGAAAGCTCTACCTGATCGGACGATACGAGCGCTATCAGACTTCGGTATCGGCCAAGGTCACGACCTTGCGAACCTTCGGTCTCAACTACCGTCCCGTGCAGGGAATCGTGCTGAAGATCGAGCGTAGCGAGGGCAATCGCGATGCGGAGTCCGCGCCTCCCGGCTGGCTGGCCTCCGCTGCGGTGCTTTTCTAAGTCATGCTCGACTCCGGTGCACGCTTCCGGCTGTATGCTCTTGCCATCTGCGGCCTCCTGTCCACAGGGATCGGCGGCGCATGGGCGGGATCATTGAACATCGTGGTGATCACTGCGTCGCAGGCACCCCGGCTTGCGTTTGATCGCTATACGCTGCGAAATGTCTTTCTCAAGAAAATCTTCGTCGACAAGGACGGCCTACGTCTGATTCCCGTCAATTTGCCCGCCGGATCCCCGCTGCGACAAGCGTTTGCCCGGGAAGTTACCCACCTGCCGGACGCGCAACAGGATGACTACTGGAATCGACAGTATTTCCAGGGTGTGAGCCCGCCTTATGTGCTTGGCTCGCAACAGGCAGTCGTGCGCTTCGTGGCCGCCACCCCTGGCGCCATCGGCTACGTGACGTCCTGCTATGTGGATTCGAGCGTGCGGGTGGTGTTCGAGTTGAGCTTGCCCAGCGCGACCGCGGCGGCGGCGGCGTGTCCAGAGCACGTGGCACCCTGAATTCGCGTATCGACCAACAATCCGTGCAGACATTTCTTGCGTGCTGCAGAATTTGCGCGCCTCGCCCGCCTGGTCATTTCATGAAATACATCGATTAATCAAGCAAATGACTTGATGGCATGGATATCGCTTTGGAGGCACAAGCCCTCCAGCCGCGAGCGAAGCATCCATGCACTTTCCTGCCGACCGATCCGGCAACGACCCCTGCGTTCTCGATCGCGTGCAACCACTGCTTTCGGAACTTGGCGCGCCCATCCACATCGATGTGGTGGATGCACGTCACGATCACCGCGGGGAAGCGGAAGGCTTCGTCCACAGTGTGTTCTCCCGGCGCTATCGGGCCGACGTGCGGTCGTTCTATCCCAGCTTGCTCAGCTTTCGCGATCGGGGACACCCACGTGCGGTGGTCGGTTTCCGGAGTGCGCTGACCGGCCGCCTTTTCGCCGAGCAATATCTCGATCAATCGGCCCAGGAATTGATTGGCGAGCGAATTGGTGAGGCCATCTCGCGCGAACAGTTGGTTGAGGTGGGCAGCCTCGCGCTGGAGAACCCGGGCGACGCTCGCTGGGTCATTGCTGCGTCCACCTGTTTCCTGCACGCGCTGGGATATCGCTGGGTTCTGTTTACCGCGACACGCACACTGATCAACACATTTCAGCGACTGGGACTGCAGCCGCTTGCGCTGGTTTCCGCCCGCCCGCTGCTGCTCGATGACAAGGGGGCGCAGTGGGGAAACTACTACCAGACGGGGCCTGTCGTCTGTGCCGGCAACGTGGCTTCGGGCTATCAGAAACTTCACCGCCACGTAGGGCACGCCCAACCCATGCTCCGCTCGTTACTGGATGAGATGGAGGAACGGGCGAGGCTGTTCGCGTGCCCTGCATCTGCGGTGTGCGGGGCTGAATGATGCGCCTCGTATTGGACGCCATTACCGCCCATGCGGCCAACCATCCCCGCAACGTGGCGCTGCTTGACGAGCGTGGATCGCTCACTTACGGCGACCTGCCGGCCATCATCGCGCATGCCGCGTCCATGTTCAGAGCGCAGCGCGTCGCGAGCATGATCGACAACGGCAACGCGTGGGCAGTGACGGACCTGGCCTTGGCACGCAACGAGGCGGTCAGCATTCCGATCCCGCAGTTCTTCACCGATGGGCAGATTCGCCACCTGATCGACGATGCGGCACCCGACCTGATCATTACCGATCAGCCGCAGCGGGTCGCACTGCTTGTCGAGCTGCTGCCCACCGGGTCGGTGAAGATCGCCGGCCGCGAGCTGCTGCTGTTTTCCCGTCCGGCAGCAGCGCAGCACTCGCTGCCAGCGGATACCTGCAAGATCACCTATACCTCGGGCACCACCGGACAACCGCGCGGGGTTTGCCTCTCCGCGCAGGCGATCGAGGCCGTGACTTTGTCGCTGGCAGGTGCGGTGGGTGCTGGTGCGGAGGACCGCAGCCTCGCCTTGCTGCCGCTGTCAACCCTGCTGGAAAACATCGGTGGCATCTACGTACCGCTGCTGACCGGAAGCACGGCAGCCCTGCCATCGCTGGCCAGCTGCGGCTTTGCCGGATCGAGTGTGGTGCAGCCTGCGATGTTGATTGCCGCACTCCATCGGTACCTGCCCAGCGCGACCATCCTGGTGCCGCAGTTACTGAAGTTGCTGGTGGAATGTGTTGCGGCCGGAGCGAGCCTGCCCGGCTCACTGCGCTTTGTCGCGGTAGGTGGTGCACCGTGCGCGTTGACCCTGATCGAACGCGCACGCGGGCTCGGCCTGCCGGTGTACGAAGGTTATGGTCTGTCCGAGGCAGGCTCTGTCGTCAGTCTGAATCGAGCAGAGGCACAACGACCGGGCAGCGTAGGCATGCCATTGCCGCATGCTGTCGTGCGTATTGCGGAGGATGGCGAAATCGTTGTCGCCGGATGCTTGTTCGGCGGTTACCTGGGCAGTGCGGCCATGCCTCCTGCCGAGTGGCCCACCGGCGACCTGGGGCACCTCGATGCCGATGGGTACCTGCATGTCACCGGCCGCAAAAAAACGGCCTTCGCTACGGCCTTCGGCAGAAATGTGTCGCCGGAATGGGTCGAAGGCGAACTGACCGCAGGTTCCACCGTGATGCAAGCTGCGGTATTCGGCGAGGGGCGCGCGCGCAACGTGGCCGTACTCGTTGTACATCCCGCAGCACACCCCGAGCAGATCGTCGCTGCCGTAGCCGCGGCCAATGCGCGATTACCCGATTACGCACGCGTCGCCGCCTGGTATCTCGCCGACGCGCCGTTTTCGCAGGTCAATCGTCTGGCGCGCAGCACCGGGCTGCCTGATCGCGAGGCGATTGCACACCATTTTGCCGATGCTCTGGAACAACTCTATGCAAGCGAAGCAAACCATGTCGATGTATGAGCGCCTAGTGCACGAGACCGAAGCCAGTCGTCAGGCTTTTCTCGCCATCCCGATTATCCAGCGAGCCCTACGCGGCGATGTGGTGCGCGCGGAATACCTTGCCTTCCTTCAGCAGGCATACCACCACGTGCGGCACACCGTGCCGCTGATGATGGGCATGGGCTACCACCTGCCCGAACGCTTGCGCTGGATGCATCCGGTGGTCACCGAATACATCGAGGAGGAGATCGGCCACGAGCAGTGGATTCTCGATGACATCGACGCCTGCGGCGGCGACTCGAGCGCGACACGGCTGAATCCTCCCCTGCCTGCGACGGAGATGATGGTTGCCTATGCCCACGACACCATCCGCCGTGGCAACCCGCTGGGCTTTCTCGGCATGGTGTTCGTGCTGGAGGGCACTAGTGCGGCCCTGGCCACGCTTGCTGCCGATGCGATCCGCCGCGCCCTGGATCTGCCGGCGGAGGCACTGCGTTACCTGACCTCGCACGGAACGCTGGACCAGGAACATACCGGCTTCTACGAAGGCGTGGTCAACCGTCTGGACGCAGCCGATGACCAGCGCGCAGTGATCCATGCAGCCAACCGGTTCTACGGGCTCTATGGGGCGATCTTCCAAGCCGTTGACGTTGCTTGCGGCCAGCCGGAGGCCGCGCGATGAACATCGTCTCGCTGCTGCGTCTTATGGCTTGTTCGTTGGTCCTCGCTGCGCTGGCGCCGGCTGCCCGGGCCGATACGCTCGATGCGGCGCTGATCACCCTCGAACACGGCTGGGCTCACGTGACGTACGAGGTCCCGGTATCGGGTCAGGATGATGCCTATACGGCACTGGAGGCCAACGCTTCCGCACTGGTCGCACAGTACCCGCAGCGCGCCGAACCGAAAGTCTGGCAAGCCATCATCCTCAGTACCCATGCCGGTGAGCACGGCGGGCTGGGTGCGCTGGGTATGGCGAGGAAGGCGCGTGACCTGCTGCTGCAAGCAGAGAAGATCAATCCGGACGTCATGCACGGCTCGATCTACACGACGCTCGGAAGCCTCTACGACGGTGTGCCCGGATGGCCGATTGGATTCGGCAACAAGGACAAGGCACGCGTCATGTTCCAGAAGGCATTGCAGCTCAATCCTGAGGGCATCGATCCGAATTATTTCCAGGGCAACTTCCTCTATCGCAGTGGCGACAAGACGGGTGCGCTGGCGGCGCTGGACAAGGCGTTGGCGGCGCCGCCACGAGCCGATCAGCCACTCGCCGACGCGGGGCGCCGTCGCCAGATCCGACAACTGATCCAGACGATCAACTCGGTTCACTGATCCACGACTAGGGCTGGAAAAATGGACCTTCGAGGCAAACGAATCCTGCTCACTGGCGCCGCAGGGGGCATCGGCCGGGACCTGTGTCAGGAGCTGGCCTGCCGGGGCGCGCGACTTTGTCTGGTCGGTCGCACCGATGCCTCCATCGCAAGCTTGCGGCACCTGGTGGAAGAAAAGAGCCTAGATGCCGTCGTGGTGCAGGCGGACATCACACATGCACAAGAGCGCGAATGTGCGATCCGACGGACGCATCTGACCTATGGGGGGCTCGACATACTGATCAACCTGGCGGGTCTGATGGACTTCCAGCTGTTCAGTGCATCCGACCCGGCCACGATCCAGCAGATGCTGCAGATCAACCTGCAGGCACCGATGCAGCTGGCCCGTGAAGTCCTGCCGGCGATGCTTGCCCAGGGGAGTGGACGCATCGTCAACATCGGCTCGATGTTCGGCAGCATCGGCTACCCCGGGTTCGCCACGTATTCGGCGACGAAGTTCGCCCTTCGTGGGTTCTCGCAGGCGCTGCGTCGCGAACTGACGGGCTCCGGCATCGGG
Source organism: Rhodanobacter sp. FW106-HT46G03 (assembly GCF_058789895.1). Lineage (NCBI taxonomy): Bacteria > Pseudomonadati > Pseudomonadota > Gammaproteobacteria > Lysobacterales > Rhodanobacteraceae > Rhodanobacter > Rhodanobacter sp. FW106-HT46G03. The sequence continues at coordinate 3,159,925 of NZ_JBYTCC010000001.1, read as the reverse complement.
GTCACCTATGTGTCGCCGCGCGGCGTGCGCACGACGTTCAATCCACGCGCGGTGCACGCCATGGCTGCCGAGGGAATGATGCGCATGGACGAACCGGCGTGGGTCGCCAAGCACATCGCCAAAGCCATCGAAAAGGAAAAGGACGAAGCTTACCTGGGGTTTCCGGAGAGTTTCTTCGCGCGGCTGAACGCTTTGTGCCCGCGCCTTGTCGATCATTCGCTGAAAAAGATGGTTCCCGCGATCAGCCGGTACGCGGGTGGCCTGCCGTGAGCCGCGCATGCCGCACCAACGGTCCCCGCTTGATCTCCGACGGGACCATGAATTCTCCTGCCTGGAGCGCCCATTGAACGCCGCTGATGCCAGCCCGTGGCAGCCACCCATGCCATTGAAGGGTATCTACCGAATCCTGGTCTGCCGGCCGAACCACCGGCTGGGCAATACGCTGCTGCTCACGCCGCTCATCGCCGAACTGGAACATCGCTTCAAGGGCGCGGAAATCGACATCCTGTCTGAAGGACAGATTGCTGCCGAAGTTTTTCCCACGTTCTTCAGCGTGAAGAACATCTACTGTCTGCCGCGACGCGGCTTCAAGCATCCATGGGCCTTCCTGTCACTGCTGCTGCGCATTCGCAAGACACGCTATGACTTGATCGTCGACCCTTGTCTCGGCTCGAATTTCAGCCGCGCGATGACGAAGTTTCTTTATGGACGCTACAAGCTCGGCTTTGATGATCGGCTCAATGGCTCGGGGCTGACTCATGCCGTACCACGCTCGGTAGCCATGCGACACATGGCCAAGCGAGCGATCAACCTCGTGCGCTGGATCAACGAGCACACCGACGGCGATGGCGCCGAGTTTCCCTCGATGGACATCCGCCTGACCGCAGGCGAGCGCGAACAAGGGAAGACGCTGCTGGCTGAAATCCTGCCTGACTTCGACGACTCAGTCGTTCGCCATCGGGTGGGCATTTTTGCCAATGCGACCGGTGCCAAGCGGTATCCGCAGGACTGGTGGCGAGAGTTCATTGCGACCCTGGTGCAAGGACTTCCCCACGCCAGCATCGTCGAGTTCCTGCCCATGCATGGCCAGTCCATGCTGGATGGCGCGTGGCCGGCTTACTACTCGTCCGACATCCGGCGCATGGGATCTGTGATGGCGGCGGCGGATCTGATGGTCAGCGCCGATTGTGGCGTGATGCACCTGGCAGTTGCCTCCGGCGTACCCACGGTGGGCCTGTTCTCGATCACCGATTCTGCCGTTTACGAGCCGTACGGCCATGACAGCCGGGCGCTCCAGACGGGCGACCTTTCGGCGCGAGACTGTGCCGAATGGATTGTCGACGCCTACGCCGAGGTGCTGGACCGGTCATCAGTCGTGGCCCCCATCGGCGCGCATGACCAAGACCCGGCTCGACCCCGAGCTGCCATGTCGGTGCAGAAGCAAACCTCATGCGCACCGGAAGTGCTTCCCGTGCATCCGGGCTAGCGCGTGGTGATCCAGGCCCGGAGAAGTCCAACCATCGAAGCCAAGTCTGATGCCGACCTATTTGATTCGTTGGTCACTGTCTCTGAAAGGCACTTGCGCCGGCGTAGCGGGTGGTTCCGACCGTGGCTCCAGGACAACCGGCTCGTGGTGAGGGATGGGGCCTCGTTTCGCGGTTCATCCAGCCCTGCCACACGTCGTAAGGGAAAAGCATGAAAAGCACGCCTTTGAACGTTGAATCAGTTTCCGCCAGCCCCACCTGGCTGCCAGCCCCGATCGGATCGGTGCTGCTGGGCATCCTGTGGCTGTTTGCCTGGGGCGTGGGCCTGCGGCGCTCGCTCGGCGAACCGGATGAGGGGCGCTACGCCGAGATTGCACGGGAAATGCTGGTCAGCCATGACTGGGTCACACCGCGCCTGGACGGATTTCTGTTCTTTGACAAACCCCCGTTGCACTACTGGGCCAGTGCCACCGCTTACCTGGTGTTTGGCGTTCATCCCTGGAGCGCACGCTTGTGGTGTGCACTGACCGGGCTGCTGGCCATGCTCGCCGTGGGATGGGCTGGCCGGCGTGTGTTCGGCCGTGAGGTCGGGGGCTACGCAATGGTGATACTCGGCAGCTCGCTGCTGTTCGCCTTGGCCGCCCATATCGATACCCTGGATGTCGGCGTGACCGCATTTCTAGGCATCGGGATGGCCCTTTTCCTGGTCGCCCAGTTCGATCCCTCCGCAGCACATCAACGAACGTTGCTGAATGTCCTCATGTGGGCCTCACTTGCGCTGGCGATTTTGTCCAAGGGGCTGATCGGCGTCGTGCTGCCCGGACTGGCGCTGGTCGTGTTCGTGCTGTGGCAACGTGACCTCCGAATGATCTGGCGTACTTCGCCGTGGATCGGACTGCTCGTCATGGCGCTGATCGCAGCCCCTTGGTTCGTCATGATCTGCCGGGTGCATCCGGAGTTCTTCGACTATTTTTTCATCCGGGAGCATTTCACACGATTCCTCACCAGCGACGATGGGCGTTCCAAGCCCCTGGGATTCTTCATCCCTGTCGTCGTGCTGGGACTGTTTCCCTGGACCCTGATGCTGCCGTGGCGGCGATCTGACTGGAAGGTGCTGGATGTTCGCGATCCCGCCCGGCGCTTTCTGCTCGTATGGGTGGGTGTGACCTTCCTGTTCTTTTCCGCCTCGCACTCCAAGCTCACCTTCTACGTGCTGCCTCTGTGGCCCGCCGCCGCCTTGCTGCTGGCCTGGCTGGTCGCGCGCATGTCAGTCAATGCGTTGGTGCGGCGTCTGTGGTGGCTGGCCACGCTCGCCGCCTGCGCCGCAGCGGCGGTGGTGATTGGCATGTTGACGGTACGCAGCATTAACGAGGAAACTATCCGGGGAGCTCTGCGCGGTGCGGCCGAGGGGCTGGCGATCGTCTCGCTGGCCGCGATGGTGGGGAGTTGGGCAGCCCAGCGGGGGCGACGTCCTCTGGCCATCCACGTGCTGGCACTGAGCTCCTTGGTTGCCTGGCAGCTGGTATTCGTTTCGTCACAGCCCTACGTCGAGCTGACGTCGGCCGCTCCCGTCGCCCGGGTCGTCAAGGCTGCAATGGATCCGGACACCGAAATATTTGTCGTCAAGGCCTACCAGGGTGGGCTTCCGTTCTACGTTGGCAGACTGGTGACCGTGGTTGCCGAACATCGCGATGACCTGGCGCCGGGGCTCGCCTCGCGCCCCGCAGGCTATATCGCCGACCTGCCCGCGTTCGAAGTACGCTGGAAAGCCAGTCACGATGCGCTGGCGGTGGTCAAGTTGGGCGTGCTGCAGCGGTTGCGCCGTGACGGACTGCCCTTCCAGGAGATCGATCCTGCGGTAGGCAACCTGGTGGTGATTCGACGCAAAGCCCGCGCATCTGGCCCGCCTGTCCAGGCAGGGCAATGAGCTTGTTCGATGGGCCGGTCGGCTTCGCAGACCGCCATTCGTGGTGGCCGTCCATTCCCCTCTGGGTGATGGTGGCCCTGCTGAGCATCTTTCAGCATGGGCCGATGCCGATGTACTCCACTCGCAGCCTCTCTGTGGCATGGGAGATGTGGCACCGGCACAGCTTCATGGTTCCCTTTCTCAATGGAGCACCCTACAGCGACAAGCCACCACTGCTGTTCTGGCTGATCCAGCTCGGCTGGAGCGTGACCGGCGTGAGCGACACGTGGCCGCGTGTGCTGGAGGTCGCTCTCGGCGCAACGGAGCTATGGATGGCCATGTTGCTGGGACGTCGCCTGTTCCCCGGCAGGGAAGCGGTAGCCAGAGCGACCCCCTGGCTTTTGATGGCCTTCAGCTACGGCTTCCTGTTCGGCTTGCAGACCATGTACGAGGTGCTGCTGGCGAACTGCGTGCTGCTGGCGTTGCTGGCCCTGTTGCCGAGCGCGCGCCGTGAGTCGCCGCGACCGTTCCTGTTTGCCCTAGCGCTGGCAGCGGGCCTGCTGACCAAGGGGCCCGTCATGCTGCTGCATGTCGCATTTCCGTGGCTGCTCGGCCCCTGCTGGAATCATTGGGCACGCCAACACCAGCGGCGCTGGTACATGGGCGGTATGCTTGTTTTGCTGGCTGGGCTCGCTGTCCTGGCCACCTGGGCGCTGCCGGCATCCATGCTTGGTGGTGCCGCGTACCGAGAGCAGTTGCTGTTTCATCAGACGACTGGCCGGGTGGTGGACGCATTCGCCCACGCCAAACCGTTCTGGTGGTATCTGCCCATCCTGTGGGTGCTGATCTTTCCGTTCTCCCTCTGGCCCGGCTTGTGGCTGGCACTGTCCAAGCTGCGTCGGCCATTCGATCCGGGCATGCGATTCCTGGTCTCGTGGCTGGCCCCGGTGCTGCTGGTGTTTTCGCTGATCAGCGGCAAGCAGGCGTACTACCTGCTGCCGGAATTTGCCGGCTTCGCACTGCTTCTGGCCGTTGCCATCGTGAGGCTGGGAAAAACGCATCCAGCACAAATGCAGAACCGCTGGCTGGGGCCATGGCCCCTGGCGTTGCTCTTCGGTGCAATCGGTGTTTCCCTGTTGATGCTGCCTTGGATATCGGAACGAGAGGGGCTGGGGCTAGGGTCGCATTGGCCGCAATTGACCGCGCTGCTGCGCTTCCATCTGCTGCTGGGCATTGTCTACTTGGCTCTGGCTGTCTGGTTGCTGAGAGCTGAAAGTCGGATCAGCACCACGGCGGCGGCAGCGTTGCTTGGCGTCGCCGCCGCCAATGCGATGTTCACGATATCCTTCTGGCCAGCCTTCGACCTGCAGCCCGCTGCCGACTTGCTCGCACGCGCCCAGTCACAGGGTCGGCCGGTCGCCAACGTGGAAACCTACGACGGTCAGTTCCACTTCCTAGGCCGGTTGACAGCACCCATCACCTCTCTGGCGGGACCCCGGGAAGGACGGACCTGGGCTGCAGCGCATCCCTCCGGGATGCTCGTCACCTATTCCAACCATCCCGTGCCGGGGGATCAACGATGCGCGCTCTATTTCCATGCGTTCCGCGGCGTGTGGATGGGCATCTGGTCATCGCCGGCATTTCTTCGCTACAGCCAACCGGACCATGTCGACCACCCTGGATAGCTCGTGCCTCAGTGGCCGTAATCCGCACCATCGCGCAGAGAGAAACGGCACATGAGCGAACGGCCGTGCAGACCGGCAATCGTGGCCGGCGACGGACAAAGGGCCATGCGACTCTCTGCAGCTTGAACCTTGCATCGGTCTAATGACCTGCATCCTCTTACATGAGGCGCGGATATCACTGCGCGCGGGTAGGCAATATCCGCTGAAGTACGCCATCGTTCCGCAGAAAGTGGTGGTAGAGCGCAGCGGCTGCATGCAATCCAATCAACACCGCCAGTGTCCACATCATGTAGATGTGGATGTTGCCGGCAGTGAGTGCCCAGTGCGCTCGTGGCGCGGCGATGCCAGGCAGCGAGATGATGCCGAACACATTGACACGGAGCCGGTGGGCCGAGGCCGATGCCCAACCCAGAAACGGCCCAACTATCAGAATGAGGTAAAACAAGCGGTGGGTAGCAAGGGCGATCCATCGTTCCCATGCCGGCGAGCCGGGCATGTCCAATGACACCGGATGGAGTAAGCGGTTGCAAAGCCGGATGACCATCACGATCAAGATCAGGATGCCCAACGAAAAATGCAGGTTGATCAGTGTCCCCGCCACCGTTTTCGGGCCGATGTCAGGCATCAATATAGCGATCCCGAACTGCGCCAGAACCAGCAACAGGATCAACCAATGCAGCCATTTCGTGGCAGAGCTGTAACCGCTCATAAGGTGGTGTCCTGAAGTTGGTGGAAATTCTCTATCCAGCAGAAGTGAATTAAGCTCAGATCTCGTGTATGGCGGGGCGAGAGAGGCAGCGGCGCGTGCTACTGATTTTTACAACGACGATCTGATCCAGCCAGATGATGCGCCTTGGTCCAGTTTACTCTGGCCGTTCTGGAGTAACCGACGTTGCGGAGTGTATGCCGACGGCGAGGAGTTGAAGAGCGTGCGACGCGTTGTTGTTCGGTGCCGCATCAATAGCTCGTGCGCTTTGGCGCTCCAAGGACTCCCGGTTCAGACGCGCAATTACCATCCCGAAAACAGCCGTTCGCGACGGGCCTCAAAGGGTCGGCAAGAGACCTTCAGTCGGATGGCCAACTCACTTGCCGGATGTGGTCAGTTGTGGTGGCAATACGCATCAAGATGTTCTACTTGGCCTGCAGGAGAGGGGGCGACCCAGCAGGAGACGGTTGCACATGGTGGTACTAAGGGGACTGCTACGGCACGTTTCGCTGAGGATACCGAGCCCGGTGAGGTTCACGGCTATCGTATTAATGGGGTGCCGCCGATCAGGTGAAGCTCAGCACGGAGACTTCGAAGCTACTTCGCTCCGGAAGCCATTCCAGCAAGTATTCCCCACCGATTAGCGGTCCCCACAGGTAGTACGCCTTGAACCGCTGGCTTCCAACGATCTGGGAAAAGCCACACTCGCCCACGTGAGGCGACGCCTTGTCGCCGCACTCCCAGGATCGGATGGAGATGCCGCCAAGCCACTCCTCGGGGCTTTGCAGGGGTGGATATTCCGTGATTCGTACACGGGAAGGGCGTAAGTGATTGTCCCGAGCTACGAGCCAGGCGATCAGTGCGATTGATACCAGCTCGTCCGAATGGGTCATGGCGCGTTTGCCTCGAACCTCAAGCGCATCAGAGGTTATGGCCATGGAGCTTCAGTAAGCTTCGCGCCAAACCGGTTGGTGGTCTGGTCGATGTGCTCGATGAGGTGTGGCATGGTCGGTCCTCAGGTTCGGGCGCGGTACGTCTTGGCCAATTCGACGACTTCTGCAGCCATTTCCCGGCGCAGCGCCAGCGGTCGAAGTACTTCCACTGCAGTGCCGAAGCTGCGCAGCCACCAGCGCAGTTGGTCGGTATTGGCCACGGTAGCGTTGAGGCGTTGCTCATGGCGGCCGCGAATGGGCGCGAGTTTCTGGTCTGGCGATAGCTTGCGTTCGTCCAGGTAATCCGCCAGCCAGGGGGAGACGCGCAGTTCGAGATTGAGATCGCCGCCAAGTGGCAACTCGAAACGGCGTTCTTCCGAGATGTAATGCCGCAGGTTGAAGCCGGCCAGCTTGATGGCGGGTTCGTCCAGCAGCGTGGCTGAAAGAATGCGGTGCAAGGCGAAGATGCGCGGCTCTGGATAGTCGCGGGCCGTTGCCACCAGATAGTAGCTTCCGCCACGACCAACCAGGCCCAGCGGGTTGACCGGGTAGCGTTTGGCGCGCTCCTGACCGGCGGCCCGATAGCTGATCTCAAGGCGCTTTTCCGCCAGCAGGGCCTCATGCACGGCTTCATGAACGCTTGCGGAAATGGCTGGCGGCATCAGCGGCTGGTTGTCCGGTACGGCAGCCACCTTGTCCGACCAACGTGCCAGCGCTGTCTGGGAGGTTTCATCCAGCGCTTTGCGAGCGGACTTGAACAGCGGCTCCAGCGCGACGAGGGCGCTGCGCGGCAAAAGCGAAGCCAGATGGCGATAAGCCAGTTCCAGGGTCAGTGCGGTCGCCGGATTCAGGGCGGGCAGGTGGGTAAGGTCGGCCTGGCGTGCCCAGCTCCACAACGCGGGGCGGCCCTCGCTGCTGGTCAGAGGAAACATGCCGGAAAGTTTGTTGAGATCCCGCTCGATGCTGCGCTTGTCGATTTCATGGCCGAGGCCCTGCAATCTGCGGTGCAAATCCGTCGCCGTGATGCCGTTCGGGAGGCGGGGAATCTGCTTCAACATCTCAAGGTAACGCAGCGAGGTATCGTTCATGTGGTTTCCAGAATCTGGCTTCCCCGATCAGAGTCTGACGCCATCATGTCATGCCATGCGACATCTGGTGTCGCTTTGTGCAAGGCGTGACGAGCTGGACCTGAACGTGGCCGGTTGTCGCCGCCCGACCATGCTTGGTCAGGCGTTGCTTCACCGTATCTAGCATGCCGCCCATGGCTTGCCGCATACGCTGGCGGAAGCGGTTCGTGGAGGAGGGCGAAGCGGGATGAACCATCATGGAATCGTTCCAGGTGCCTTCGGCACGCCATTGGGTCAGCAGCGTCTCCCGTAGGCGAACCTGCACCGGGAGCAATGGGCGGTGGCCGAGTCGCATGATCGCGATGGCGTCGTGCTGGCCATATTTCTCCAGGGTGCCTTGAGGGTTCTTCTGGAATTCGTCGAACGTCGCGCCGAGCCGGGCAAGGTACGCCTCGCGGAATATCTGTTCGAGCGGGAAGTCGTGGATCGACTGCATGGCGAAGTTGCTCTTGTAGAAGTGGGATGTGCCGGAATGGCATCCGGTACGAAACGGATCAGCGGCCAGCCAAAGCCTGCAGGAGGCGAACCATCGCGATCGTGTCCTGGCCGCAGTAACGCCGCAGCGCCGTGTCTAAGGTGGTGCGTCGATCGACAGACGTTTCCGGATGGATGGCTTCGAGATAGGCCAGTTGTGCCTGGCCGCCGTCCGCGACATCGTCCAGCTCGCCGTAGTCGAGCTCAGGTGCAATGGTGGGCAATACCTTCTTGAGCGACCACGAGCCCATCATGGCGGGGTGGTAGTAGTGCTTTTGCGTGATGGGCAACAGGTCCACCATACGTTTGTTCAGGGCCATCAAGGCATCTGCCAGGTCCGGAAACCAGTCAGCCAGTTCCGTGACCCTCCCGGCCTCGAAACTCTTGTTGTAGACGAGGATGGGGCCGCGTTTGCCGAGCGAGCGAAGTAAGGACTCCGCAAAGTTATGCGTCGGATCGTCGCCGCTCAAATCGAGGAAGGCGTGTTCGTTGAGGCTGCCATCGCGCTGTTCAATGTGGCATGACCATTGGAATGGGACTTGCTGGTAGGGGCGTGCGCCAGCCCAGCGCGGGACAGCGAAATTGATGGTTTCGAAATCGAGGTAGTAGCGAGGGTAGGCGAGCTCGTCGAGTTGTTCGGCCGCGGCCGGATCCAGAAAGGGGCGTCCCGTCACCGAGGCCTTGCGGATACGCTGATGGATGGGGTTGGTCAGCCTCTTGATAGGAACCTTACGGAGGTCCACGTAGCCTTCGTCGATAAGCGCACGGATGAGTGCTGCGGATCGTTTGAGGATCGTGACGGGATACTTGGGCCCTTCGGGTTCCTGCGACCGGCAATGCTCGAAGAAGGGACAGTCGAAAGGCTTGGAGCACTGTTCGCCCGTAGTGATGGCTGGTTCATTGCCACGAAGAATTTTCTGAAGCCCGCGGATCCATGTGGGTACTTGCTCCATGAGGTTGGTCGCTTCGGTTGTGATGTCCGCGGCCACCACCAGGCCGTTGTAGTCATCATTACCCTCGTAAACGAACGTAGAGTCGATATGCGCCAGATACACGCGGCGAAGCTTGATGCCGGCGTTCTGGATCACCCATGCCTGGATGGCGCAGTCGACAAGATGGTAGTCCTTCACGGAGGTGGAAGACTTCACCTCAATCAGGTCGTAGCCGCCCGGGACGGGCATCAGGACATCCGCGCGAACCAGGACATCCCTGTGCTGGAATGCTGCCTCGAACAGTGTCTGGCGCTTGCCTTTGCACTGCAGCGCTTCGGTTGTTTCGGCAAGGGCCTTGGATGTGTTGTCCGCATGGCCGATCAGCAAGCCCGGTCCGTAGAGCTCCCTGGCTAAGTTTCCGACATCATTGCCGGCATCGAGAACAGCCTGGTTCCCGGGAGTGGTCTCCATCGCATCGCGCCGATACGTGCCCAACCACAGACGACGCTCGCACTGGAGGCCGGCGACGATGCGTGATTTCGAGAGACGGGTGACGGTTGGCGTGGGCATCGACGGGCCTGCGGCATGGTGGATGGACGAATTCCATCCTACCCCGCGATTGCGACAAGTAGCGTCGCTTGTTTACGCGCGTGGCTTTGGCGGTCCACCACAACGGTCGGACGTCGGATAGCTGGGTTCAATGTGCGCGAGCAGCGACTCCCACGGCACTACCTTGTCGATTCGCTCTGCGCTATGGCGGCCAACGTGAATCCGAAGAGGACGCACGCATGCCCAAAGTACGCGAGGCGTTCAACAGCCCGCTCTGGCCGTTCGCCCTAGCCTCCACTAGTGTCGGTTAGGAAGGAATCCACTTTCACCGCTGGAGTCACTCCGTCGTGCACTGGAACACGCCGGGGAATCCGGTGAATTTCGAGCAGTGTGAAGGGCGCGTCGATCGTTATGACGGGCATGCGATCCGGCGCAACATGGTGGCGAAGCACCGCGAGGCGATCCTTCGTAGCGACCACTACGACCCCTGGAAGGCCGCGTTCCGCCTCGGTCTGGACGAGCAAGAGCGATTCGGCGAGTTCGCCCCGTGGTGGGCCTACCCCGGGCCGGCAAAGATCGAGCGAATCGTCATGCCGTACCCGCTCAGCATCGACAACGAGCGCCTTGCTTCACTCAAGCGGGACGTGCAGCTTTACCGCCTAACATTTGGTCAACCCAGGCAGGAAGACATGCTCGAACTACTCAAGCACCGTTACGAAAGTGAGTCGGACGCGACGCGGCGCGGGCTTCTGCTCGACCTTCGCCCACCACGCTCCGCCGATGCGTAGCGCTTGGATTGAACACCAGTTTCTGGTTTCAGATTAACTTTGAGGCGGAAGGGCGAAGTCGGTGGCCTTGAACCGGTAGCCGTTCTCCGGCAATCCATCAGGGAAGACGAAGGTCTTGCCACAAAACGCATGATGGTGCTCAAGCAAGGCCAACCACGCCGTGACATCGGCAGGCGCTAGCACGGAAGAATATCCGTTGTGGTCTTCGGCAAGGTAGGGAGTCTCTCCCGCCTCCGACAGGGACGAAGTGGTCAGGTTGAACCAAGAGCCGGCCAACACACTGCACAGCAGGGAAGGTCTGACTGGACGATCCAGAAGGAAACGGAGGATTGGGGCCGGGTAGCCTTGAAAGTGGTTTTTGCGGACCTGGTACCGATAACCGAATTCTTCGCCCCGGATGGGGGTGATGCCGTCGTACAAGAACGCCACCTCAAGGATCTTGGCTTTCCATGCTGACTCGATGTTGCCGGGATCAGCGTCGAGGATGAAGTCCAGGCATGGGCGCAGGTCGGCGAATTCGGCGGGAGAAAAGTCCCGGTGAGCCGGAAATGGCCCGCCGTCGCCCTTATTGAGGACAAAGCGGATCGTGATCGAAGTGGCCAATGTGTTGGGCAAGATAGCGGAACCTGTCGAGCGGCAAATGGTAGTCAAATCTGACCACTGCGTAGCCGAACCAGTCAAGAAATGTGCAACAAGTTGCGCCAGCTCTGATTGAGCTCTCACGAGGAATTCGATCATGGCCGAATTCTTTCCTGCCTTCTGCGGGCCGCCTGGGTCATATCGTCCTCAAGCCCATGCGGTGGCGTGCTCAGACGCTTTTGGTCAACCTTGGAGAGCGAGAGGGCGAAGCAGCGATGTGGGCGTCGATTGAAACAATTTTCAGATACATATCACCCACATGAGACTGGGAAGGCCTGGTCTCGCGTGAGGGCGTGTCCGCCCTGAGGCGCCCGTCGTGGGGAGAAAGCATGATCCCGTCGAAGAATGACACGCTCACCTGCGTGCTCGTTGTAGTGGCCACGCTGCTGTTGGGTTTCGCCCGCTGCAGCAGCAACACCACGAAAGCGCCCTGATTCAACTAACCACGCGACATACGCCGAAGGCCCGGGACTCCCCGGGCCTTCGGCGTTTATGCCGCCTCATCGAGAGGAAACGAACATGCACTTCGTCGACATGATGGCCTATGCCCATTGCAAACTCGGCGGCGAGACGACAGAACAGAATGTGCTTGCCGCCGCCGAAGGCATTCTCAAAGGAAGGCTTGAACGGCAAGGAAGTATCGGCAACCCAGCCGATGCCAACGACTTCCTACGCATGCGCCTGGGTGCCCTGCCGCATGAAGAATTCCACGTACTGTGGCTGGACAACCGTCATCGCATCATCGACTGCCAGAAGCTCTTCAGCGGCACCGTAGACGGCGCCAGCATCTATCCCCGTGAAGTCGTACGGGCCGCGTTGAGCGTCAATGCCTGCGCTGCCATTCTGGCGCACAATCATCCTAGCGGCGTCGCTGAACCCAGTGCCGCGGACCGGGCCATCACCACCGAGCTCCGTGACGCCCTGAGGTTGATTGGCGTGCGGATTCTGGACCACATCGTCGTGGGCGCTGAGTGCGTCAGCATGGCCGGTCGAGGGCTGATGTGATGGGGAAGCGCCATACGAAACACGCCGTTGAGGTACTCGGGATGCGCATGACAACCTATCCCGAACGGCTGGCCGAGAACACCGCCGCGCTTCGCACCCACGGCAAGCTGATCGAGACGGTGGTGGAGACTGCGTGGAACATGGCGCTCGCCCGGTTCCAGCCTAACGATAGCTACGAGTTCCATAACCTCGCGAAGGACTGGGCGGCGGAGTTCGAGGCGCTGTATGACGACCGCGTTGCGTCGTTCGAGTGGGACGAGGATGTCTGGCGCGAGCGGTGCGAGCGCTTCACACGGGAGAAGGTTGACGAAACGGTCGCGGCAGGACTGGGGCACATCCTGGCCGTGGATGATCCGTGACCACTGGATGCTGTTCCCGGATGGGAGGCGATGAACCGGCGAAGGCTAGACGCTGCAGCTTCCTCGCCCTCCCTAGCCTACACGGGCTCTATACCGTTTCCGCGAACAGTTGAGTTACGGCGAGGCGATAGCCATCTTCGCGACGGCCATTGGTGTCCTTCAAACGTTGGAGGGCGGTATTACACTGTTGCGGCACAGACAGTGTAAGCGTAACTAAAGCCATGGGCTGGCTAGGGGATGCTGGATGCACATTGAGTTCGTAGAAATCGCCAATTTTAGGAAGCTGCTGTCGACACGCGTCGACCTCTCGACTACCACAACACTCTTCGTCGGGGCCAACAACAGTGGCAAGACGTCGGCAATGCTCTCTATGCGCCGATTTCTGTCGCCACGCCGCTGTCCCTTTGAGATGTACGACTTTACCTTGTGCCACTGGACTACGATCATTGCGCTCGGGGAAAGCTGGATCGCGGCGAACGCCGCTGGGGACGTGGCCGATCTGGTCGTTGCCCCTTGGGTCAGTGTTCTCCCAACGCTTGATCTCTGGTTGCATGTCGAGACTGGTGAGATGCATCACGTCCGCGATTTGATCCCAACGCTCGATTGGGAAGGCGGCAGGCTAGGCGTCCGGCTTCGCTATGAGCCCAAGGATCTTGACCTGTTGTACAAGGACTTCATGGGTGCTATCGGCGACGCCGAGGCGATGAAGGTCGCCGCAATTGCCGCTGCGGCGGCGGAGCACCCTGACGCTAATCCGCCGCCGGATCCTCCCAAGCTAACGATCTGGCCGGGGAATCTTGTCGACTTTCTTAGCAAGAGACTCTCCACCCACTTCACAATCCGTGCTTATTCGCTGGATCCTGCCTGTCTCGCGGCGCCCGAAAAGACACAAGCACGACCGCAAGCGCTGCCAGCCTCGTCAATGCCGATCGAGGGTGATCCTTTAAACGGCCTGATTCACGTGCATGACATTCCTGCACAGCGTGGGTTCGGTGAGGAACAGCCCGGCCAAGAAGACGAGGATGCCCCGGCCGCGGCGGCGGGTAGCCGTTTGTCGGACCAACTGAGAAGCTACTATTCCAAACACCTTGATCCGACCAAGGGACCCGATGCGAAGGACCTCGGGGCGCTCCAGGCGATCGAGGCCGCCCAAGACGCATTCGACAAGCGGCTGACCGAGAGCTTCAAGGCTGCCTTCACTGAGGTCGAAGGCATGGGCTATCCGGGTGTGACCGATCCGCGACCGCGTGTGTCAACCCGACTGAAGGCAATTGACGGTCTCAACCACAGCGCGGCAATTAGCTTCGAAGTCGATGTAATCGCAGAGGATGGTGCGGCCATACCCTTGCTCAGATTGCCTGAGGCCAATAACGGGCTCGGCTATCAGAATTTGATCTCGATGATCTTCCGCTTGATGAGCTTTCGCGACGCGTGGATGCGCGTCGGCAAGGCCTCAAAGGGTGCGACGATCACCAGCACGGAGCCGCTCCATCTGGTGCTAGTCGAGGAACCCGAGGCCCACCTCCACGCGCAGGTCCAGCAGGTTTTCATAAAGAAGGCCTATGCCGTGCTACGGGCACATGAGGACTTGGGCGAGAATAAAAAGCTGCGCACACAGCTCGTGGTCAGTACCCACTCGAGCCATGTGGCTCATGAAACCTCCTTTTCATGCCTACGCTATTTCCGTCGGCTACCCGCCGGGATGGCGGCCAAGGTGCCAGTCTCGACAGTCATAAACCTGTCCGAAGTATTCGGTCCCGGAAATAAGACAGAACGGTTCGTCACTCGCTATCTGCGCGCGCAACATGCCGATCTGTTCTTCGCCGATGCCGTGATCCTGGTGGAAGGGCCGGCCGAGCGCATGTTCGTCCCTAACTTCATTCGTGCGCATTACGACGAGCTCAACCAGTGCTACATCACGCTACTTGAGATCGGTGGCAGTCATGCGCATCGTCTCAAGCCACTCATTGACCATCTTGGACTGCTGACGCTGATCATCACCGATCTGGATACCCTGGACGGCACCGGCGGCACGTCGGTACAACCTGCAAAGGGTGCCAATCAGAAGACCAATAACGCGACTCTGAAAACCTGGGTGCCGGGCATCGACGATGTTGATGCCCTCATGGATGCCAATGCCGCGGCCAAGGCTCTTCGCGTAGACGGTGATCCTCTGTTCGCGGTTCGTGTCGCTTATCAGACTCCGCTGGCTGTGACCACACCTGGGTCAACCAAACAGGAAACAGCCTATCCCTATACGTTCGAGGATGCGCTTGCGTTTGAGAATCTAGCCTTTTTCTCGGCGCTCGACGGGCCCGGTCTTGTCTGCAAGTTCCGCGACGCAATCACGACCGGCGGCGGTGCGGCCGCCATCGGCAAACGCATGTACGATGCTCTTAAGAGCGGCAAGAAGGCCGAGTTCGCGCTTGAAGTCCTCGAGGTTGAGAAGTTCGAGGATATCGTCGTGCCGGGCTATATCGCCGAGGGGCTCGAATGGCTTCTCACGCAGCTGAAGAAGAAGCAGGTCGAGATACTGCCCCTAGGGGATCAGACGGAGCAGTCCGAGAGGGCTGAAGCGTGAGCGTCGCCGACGACCAGTTCGATGCCGAGGCCGACGGGACGATCCGCGACTGTCTAAGCCTGGAGAGCCCTAGAAGCTTCTTCCTCTATGCGGGCGCAGGTTCCGGCAAGACACGTTCGCTTGTAGAGGCAATTCGTACGGTCTGCCGCGAGCAAGGTCGACGCTTGTCGCTGACCGGGCAGAAGATCGGCGTTATCACCTATACCAACGCGGCATGCGACGAGATCAAGCAACGACTCGAGTTCGACCCGCGCGTTGAGGTTAGGACGATCCATGCGTTCGCTTGGTCACTCATCGCCGGCTATGACGCCGACATCCGGAAATGGCTTACCGCGAGGCTAATCCAGGATGTCGCCGAACTCGAGATGGCTCAGGCCAAGGGCCGGGCGGCCAGCAAGGCTGCCGCGGACCGCGCCCACTCGATTGTGAGCAAGCGGCGCCGCCACGCCGGGCTCGATGCAATCACGCGCTTCGTCTACAGCCCGACTGGCGACAACCGTACCCGCGACTCCCTTAGCCATGCTGAGGTCATCGCGATGACGGCAGATTTCCTAGGCATGAAGCCCGGTCTGCGACGCCTGCTGGTTACCCGCTTTCCAATCCTGCTTATCGACGAAAGCCAAGACACGAACCGTAGGCTCATGGATGTGCTTATCGATGTCGAGGCGGCGTATCGAGATACATTCTGTCTTGGTCTTTTCGGCGATACGATGCAGCGCATATATGCCGACGGGAAGGATCACCTCGCAGAGGCGATCCCCGAGACTTGGGCGAGGCCACGCAAACGGATGAACCATCGCTGCCCGACCAGGGTCATCGAGCTCATCAATAGGATCCGCCACGACGAGGATCGCGAGGAACAGATCCCGCGCAGCGATGCGGGTGCCGGTGTCGTCCGTCTGTTTATTGTGCCGCAGGCGACCGCCGACAAGACAGCGGTGGAGACGGCGATCGCCGCCAGAATGGCTGAGATCACGGGCGATCAAAATTGGGCCGCAGGATCGGAGGCGATCAAGACTCTCGCTCTGGAGCATCTAATGTCGGCTCGCCGGTTCGGGTTTGAGGCGTTCTTCGAGCCGCTCTATTCGGTCGAGCGTACCCGGACGAGCTTCCTCCAAGGAACCGGCGCCGGCATCGGGTTGTTCACGCGCGAAATCCTGCCGCTGGTAACCGCGCTGCGCGCGTCGGACCCCTTTGCGGCCGCAGCGATCGTTCGGCGCACCTCTCCGATTCTTGATCGAAGGGCGCTTGAAGAGGCGGGTGACAATCAGGCCGATATTCTCAGCAAAGCCAAAGCTGCCTGCGACGGTCTGCTTGCGCTGGTGTCGGGTGATGAAAAAGCCTCGGCACGCGCGGTCTTGTGCTACGTCGCCGAGACCGATCTGTTCACCATTCCTGACGTGCTGGTGCCTTTCGCCAACGCCGACGAAGGTGTAAGCGATGCTAGTCGAGCGGCTGAGAATGAAGCGGGCGAGGAAGAAGAGGTCGATCTCAAGAGTGAACTTTGGGGATGGCGCCAAGCGCTCGAGGCGCCATTCGATCAGATCGAGAAATATGACCGCTATGTCCGGGGCATTTCGCAGTTCGATACGCACCAGGGTGTCAAAGGATTGGAGTTCCCACGTGTGATGGTCATCGTGAGCGACGAGGAGGCGCGCGGGTTTATGTTTGCTTACGACAAGCTCTTCGGGGCGAAGGAAAAGAGCAAAAATGACCTCGAAAACGAGGCCGGGGGCAAGGAGACCACAATCGACCGGACGCGTCGACTTTTCTATGTGACCTGCAGCCGTGCCGAGGAGAGCCTCGCAGTTGTCTACTACGCAGCCGAGACCTCGCGCGCGCGCGACGCAATGGTCGGACAGGATTGGTTTGAGCTCGACGAGATTGAGCTCTTCAATCAATAGGTGAGAAACATCGAAACGATGTCACCTCCCGACAATTTCTGCCTGTCTGATTTGCAATGGTCGATTGGCAAGCGAACGGTCACTTTTTAATCGCTTGTGTCGCAATCGGCTCCTCCACTGGTAGCCAAATTAAGTTGAAAGCGCGGCAACTCAATGAATGACCGATCTGGGCGGTCGCGACGATTTTGTGTGCATGTGCCGGATATCTGCTTGCGCCATCGCCGCGTCGGTGCGTGGACCATTCTTGCGCGCAGCAATGCTCTGGGCCATTTCCGCGGTGAAGTGACCGCTTTGGGTCGAGCTTTGGTCATCTGTGCTGACAATGCCGGGTCAAAAACTGGCAGTCTGCACTACGGGAGATTGATGATGCACTCGGCGATGAGATGATTGAGTGGCGAGGCCCGCGCGAAATATTTGAGCGTCTGGTTTCGCTCTGCCTTCCCAAGCGTTCGCGTGCCCATGGCCGCTGCCCATGAGGGCCAGTCTGATGATCCTGACTTAAGTATTTCGTCGCGAATCTGCTTGAACCCAAATGCCTGTGTTGGAATTTCAAGGATTTTTGCCAGCGCGATCTTATGATTCGTGGAGCGCTCATAAACGGCTAGCAGCAGGAGGCCGTAACCTGCTACCTCCTCCAGATGATCCTCGGCGATCACGGCAATCCAGAAGAGTTGATACTCGATCAGATAGGTGTCGCTAAGCACAAGCGTTCGTAGCGCATCGCAGATGGTTGCCCTGTCATGCGGTTTTGCCTCGCCAACAAGGTTGTGAATCTGCTTGGCGACATTGGGAAACCGAGCGAAAATATCGGCCACCTGCGGTGCTAAGGTATCTACATGATCACGAAGAACGCCTAGGATCAGCTCCGCCTCGGCTTCGTCGGTTTGCGGATCCGCCAAGAGCTCAAGGAGGCGGTCTCTCGCTTCGTCGCCAATATCGCTCTCCTCGTCGTCTTCGTCGAAAAAGCCATCCCCGAAGTCGTCAGGGTCAATGCCCGAGGGAAGTGCCGCGAAACGCGATGTGTCCCCACCCAAAAGCTCTGAGAGCTCCGTACTGATGGCCGACACCGCATCGCGGACCGACTCGTGCTGTCCGTCCTTTACGGTCTTGCTCGGATTGATATTCAACGCTTGCAAGCCAAGGAGCTCCTGGACTCGATGAAAGTCGGCCACTAGCAGGCTGTTGAGAATGCCTCTTCCGAGGGCATCGCGATAGGGTATTTCTATCGTCGGGGGTTCATGTCGGCTTCGGCAAGGCCTGTTTCTCGAACACGGGACGCACGTTTCCTGTCTTGGTTCATGTTGGCGAGGGATTCCACCACTCGCCGATGCCGCCGAGGCGAATCAGGTTGTAGGCGGCAAAGGTCCATGTCACCCAACCGCGCACCTTGGGCAGCGACACCAGCGGCAGCTTGTGCAGCCCGCCAACCGTCTTGATCCAGCCGAAACCCTGCTCGATGCGTTTGCGCACCTGCAGGCTCATTGCATACCCCTTGCCTCGCGCCTTGCGCGCGTCGATGGCGCTGCGTCGCCCCTTGGTATTGCGTGCGATGTGGGGCTTGATGCCGCGTCGATCCAACGCTTCCACGAAATCGTGCGTGTCGTAGCCCTTGTCCGCACCCAGCGTGGCGCCTTGACGCACACCCTCTGCGTCCAACAAATCGAGTGCGCCATCGCGCTCCCCGGTGCCGCTGGCGTGGCGGACGTCCACGCCAATGACCAGGCCATGACGGTTCTCCATCAGGCTGTTGGCCAGGTAGCTAAGCTTGGCTTCCTTGCCCTTGCCCTTGCGCATCAAGCGCGCGTCCGGGTCGGTGGTGGAGGCGTGCGTGTCGTTGTTGCGCTTCTCGTCTCGGAAGTCGGTGCCGTCACCGCCGCTGCCATCCTTCGGGCGGAAGCTCTTGTGCGAGGCCCACGCCTCCAGCAGCGTGCCGTCCACCGAGAAATGCTCGTCGCTGACCAGATCGCGCACGCGCGCCATCAGCACGGTGTGCTCGAAGAAGCGCTGCGCGACCTGCTCATCGAACAACCGCTCGCGGTTGAACGAGAACGTGGAGTGATCCCACACCGCGTCGTCGATGTTGAGCCCGACGAACCAGCGGAACAGCAGGTTGTAGTTCATCTGCTCCATCAGCAGGCGCTCGCTGCGCACGCTGTAGACCACCTGCAACAGCGAGGCGCGCAGGATGCGTTCGGGCGGGATCGAAGGCCGTCCGCCTTCGGCGTAGCGTTCGTCCAGCAGCCCGTCCAGCTCACCGAGGATCACGTCCACCAGCACGCGCAGCTTGCGGATCGGATGATCGGTCGGCACGCGCTGTTCGACGGATACGTACGAAAACATGCCAAGCTGCTGGACGTCGGGGCTGCGCATCAAAGTGGGCCTGGTGATTGATCGCGTCTATGACAGCCGGCGCCGCAGGGAGTTTCTCAACAGCCTGCTAGCACGGCCTCGTTATCATCGAACAGATAGATATCGTCCATGAACCGGAGCGTTTGTGCGCATTTCAATTGCCCACTGGCCTCGATAAAAGTGAGAAATCCGCTGCCTATCATCTTGGTCGGGTATATGCCCTGCGGTAGGAAATCGATCGACTTGCCGGCGTTGATCTCACGGAAGAATCGACCAAAAGCGTTCGAATCCACGCCAATCACGCCTGGGAGTGCCGCGAACCAGTTCTTGGCGTCGTGGTGATAGATGCTGTTGAAATACGAAGCGATATCAAAGCTGACGTAGTGGTCATACCGCGCTTTGTTCTCCTCGATGGCCGCAGAGAAATCCTTGTAAGCGCGGTGGACGGGGATTGCTGTGCCGGCCTCGAATCGGTAGCCGAAGAATGCGCGCCCATTGGGAAGTGCGACGTCAAAGACAGCGCTATTTCTGGCGATGAGGTCATATATAAAAAAGGTGGCGACTGGATCGAGCACGACGGTGCGGCGAAGATGGTTTCTCGGTTTGGCCGCGTGCACCCGTAGCTGTGGGAAGAAGTTATCGGCGTTGTGAGCCGGATCGGTTGACAGTACACGAGCCACATAGGCCGCCAATGCTCCCTGATGATGGGTCATCAGGAGCAAATTCGTTTTCATCGGGAACAACGTGCCGCTGAAGTCAAATTCGAAGAATGTCGTTGCGTCCATTCGTCACTCCGTTGGGTTCACTAACTCTTCTGGCACGAACCGAACTCCAAGACGGGGCTAACTACCTAACACATCGATCTGGGTCGGATTCTAGATTCGAAAAAAACACCGACTAGGATCGTCTCACATGAAGGCTCTTTTTTTCCGTCACTCATCGACACTGCGAACGGCAGAAATGGGGGGTCTCGTCGACTTCCATGGTCAATTTAGCTGACGACGCTGGTCAGTTGCTGTGGCGGCGGGCAGGTGGCTACCGTTGCGCGGTTGGAGCGCGCAACGGCGTCGATTGAACAGAATCTGACATCCAGATTACCCATCTGACGTCCGTGACCTTCGGCTCCGCGTCTGGACGCTCCGCATCGCAGCGTTCGCCATGGGCATCCGACGACATGAACGGCAAACTCGACACGGTCTACTGCGTCCTGGTCGTTGCTACTGCAGTGCTGGTGGGAATCATCAAATGTACCAGTTGCGGTAGCGTCAAAGCCCCCTGATCCACTCCACCCCAAGCACAGCGCCCAAGGCCCGGCATGTCCGGGCCTTGGGCGTTTATGCCGCCAACTAACGAGGTAACGACAATGCACCTGGTTGAAACGATGGCCTATGCCGGCGAGACGCCGTGGCACGGCCTTGGCAACAAATTGGACCCGCAGCAATCCATCGAAACATGGAAAAAGCAGGCGGGCATGGACTGGCAGATTGAGCAATCTGAAGTCCGCTATATCTCCGGCAACAGCCATCTGGGTGTGATCAACGCCTTCCCGGCGCAGAAGGTGCTGTATCGGTCGGATACCAAGGCACCGTTGGCCGTGGTATCCAAGCGCTTTCACGTGGTGCAGCCGGGCGAAATCCTGGAGTTCTATCGCGACCTGACGGCCTATAACGGTTTCGAGTTGGAGACGGCCGGTGTCTTGCGTGAGGGCCGCAAGTTCTGGGCGCTGGCGAAGACCGGTCAGAGCACCGCCCTCAAGGGACGTGACCGCGTCGATGGCTACCTGTTGCTGGCTACGGCCTGCGACGGCACGCTGGCGACCACGGCACAGTTCACGTCGGTGCGTGTGGTGTGCAACAACACCTTGTCCATTGCGCTGGGGAACGCCAGTAGCGCCATCAAGGTGCCGCACCGCAGCCAGTTCGATCCCGATGCGGTCAAGCGCCAGCTGGGCATCACCGTGGCGTCGTGGGACGGCTTTGTGGCCCGCATGAGGGCGCTGGTGGCGCGGCCAGTGGATCCCGATACGGTGGAAGGCTTGCTGCGTCGGGTGCTCACCTACGCCGCCCCGGAGGGCAAGACCGTCATCGTCAACGAACAGGCACTGGCTACCGTGCGCTCACTGTACGAAGGCGGTGGGCGCGGTGCGTTGATGGCGTCAAGCCGGGGTACGGCGTGGGGTGTGCTCAACAGCGTGACCGAGTACGTCGATCACCACCGTCGGGCACGCAGCGACGACCACCGCCGTGATGCGGCGTGGTTTGGCCAAGGGGCGCAGATCAAGCAGCGTGCCTGGGACGAAGCCATGAAGCTGGTGGCCTGAGGGAGACATGTCATGGGACTGGATATGTACCTGGAGGCGCAGTTTCACTTGCCTCCCTATGACACGGGACTTGCGCCTGTCCGCGAAGCCATCGGACGGGCAATTGGCTAC
This sequence comes from Rhodanobacter sp. FW106-HT46G03, assembly GCF_058789895.1. NCBI lineage: Bacteria > Pseudomonadati > Pseudomonadota > Gammaproteobacteria > Lysobacterales > Rhodanobacteraceae > Rhodanobacter > Rhodanobacter sp. FW106-HT46G03. The sequence continues at coordinate 3,138,074 of NZ_JBYTCC010000001.1, read as the reverse complement.
GCCCCGCCCAAGGAAAAGCCCGACAACGATGCAACCCTGATGGAGATCACGGGCGTGACTGTGCGGGTCGGCTACTGGCGGAGGTTTGATCCTCTGCACCAGTGGTTCGTGAGCAACGTTCTGGAAAGCTACGACGATTGTCGGGCCGCTTACATGTCGCCGGAGGTGCTGGCCGATCTGGAAGAACGGCTCGACCTGGTCAGCGACGATCCGGAGCGTGCCAGCGAGCACTTCGTCAGCGAGGGCGACGAACCCATGAGCGAAGGCGACATCGACTACACGCTGAAAGTCGTGGTGCAGGCGAAGAAGTTGCAGGAACGCGGGTGGGATATCTACTACCGCGCCAGTTGGTAACGACACATTGAAAGCCAACCACCCATCGCCCGGCTGATGCCCATGCATCGGCCGGGCTTTTTTATGTCTGGAGGAAACCGATGAGCAAGCAAAACGCGGCCGTGCGGCTGGTAGACACCAAGAAACTGCCCTATGGGCAGTGGCTGGATGTGCGCAGGAACGGCATTGGTAGCTCGGATGCCGCCGCCGCTGTAGGCCTGTGTCCGTACAAGAGTCAGCTCGAACTGTGGATGGAGAAGACCGGCCGCACGCTGCCGGAAGAAGTGCGCCCCGGTCAGGACGACCCACGCTACTGGGGCACCCTGCTGGAACCCATGGTAGCCATGGCCTATCAGGAGCGCACCGGCCACAGGGTGCGCAAGCTAAATGCCGTACTCCAACACCCGACGTTCCCGTACATGCTGGCGAATATCGACCGTGAAGTGGTCGGTGTGCCTGGCGTGCAGGTGCTGGAGTGCAAGACCGCCGGCGAGTTCGGTTCACGGCTGTGGAAGGACGGTGTCCCCGAATACGTCCAGTTGCAGGTACAGCACCAGCTGGCCGTCACGGGCAAAGCGGCCGCAGACGTGGCCGTGCTCCTGTGCGGGCAGCAACTGGAAATTCACCGCATCGAACGGGATGACGAAGTGATCGCCCGTCTGGTCGTGCTGGAAACCCGGTTCTGGGAGTACGTGGAGAAGGACATCGAGCCACCGGCCGACGGCAGTGAGTCGGCGGCCAAGGCTCTGCGGAAACTGTACCGCGGCAACGACACTCGCCTGGACTTCACCAGCGATGAAGGTCTGGGCCGGGCCTTTGATGCATTGACGAGGCTCAAGACTGAACTGGAAGCGATGGAGCACGAAGCCGAATCGTTCAAGCAGGTGATCCAGCAGGCGATGGGCGACGCCAGCAGGGCGGTCTTCGCCCACGGCGAGGTGACATACAAGCGAGCCAAGGACAGCACCACGCTGGATACGAAGCGACTGATGGCCGAGTGCCCGGATGTCGCCGCCACTTACGCCGTGACCCGCCCCGGCGCACGCCGGTTCGTGCTGTCGCGGACTTCTGACAACTCTGAGAGGACGACGACATGCTGAAAGGCTTGGCGATTACCCCGCCCGTGATCGGGCGGATTTCCATCGGGCGTGTGGTGGAGCGCAACGGCAAGCGCCTGCCGGAGAAGGACGACCAGTTCACCTTGACCAGCCAGGTACAAGGCCGGGACGGATGGGTGTTGCACCCGCTGGACGAGAAGTTGCGCAAGGAAGCGGAGGGCCACAAGCTGCGCGCGATACCGGTGCGGCTGCTGTTCAACGACCCGGCGCTCAACCTGCGCGCGGACTACTCGCTATTCGACCGCACCACCGGCAGGCCGGTGTGTGTTGGCAATGGCGAGACCTGTCGGCGCACAGGCAAGGACGGTATGGCCAGCCTGCCGTGTCCGGGGCCGGATGCCTGTGCATTCGCCAAGGAAGCCTGCAAAGCCTACGCGCGCCTCAACGTGGTGATCGGTGAAGGTGAGGGTGATGCCCTAGGCAGCTTCGTACTTCGCACCACGTCGTACAACACCATCCGCACGCTGACGGCTCGGCTGGAGTATTTCCACGCCGTATCGGGTGGGCGGCTGGCGTGCATGCCACTGGAACTCAAGCTGCGCGGCAAGTCCACCACGATGAGCTATGGCACACCGATCTATTACGTGGATCTCGTGGTGCGTACCGGCATCACGCTGGAGCAGGCCATTACGCAGGCGCGAGAACTCGACGAGCAGCGGCAAGCCAGCGGCTTCGATCAGGCGGCTTTGGACGAGGCGGCGAGGAAAGGTTTCGCCAATGGTGCGTTCGAGGACTTGGCCGAGGATGTGCAGGCCGTGGTCGAGGAGTTCTACCCCGAGGCGGAGCAGGTCGTCCGAACTGATGGGGTCAACGAAGGGGCATCCAGCTTGCGGGGTCGGCTAGATGCGCGTGTGGCGTCCGCAGGCGCCGGTTGAGACAGCAATGAGGAGACGACGATGTTCAAGATCATCGGTGGCGCGGTGGTGTACGGCTTCGCCTTGTACGGACTGGTGAGATTTCTACAGAAAGGGAACGACCGGTTTGATGAGTAGGCGAATCGTCGGCAATAGCGTGAGAAAGAGAAGGGGCGCCTAGGCGCCCCTTCTCTTTCATAAGTGCTTCTTTTTTTGGCGGTTGCAGCGGCCGTTGGCGTGAGACGGGGCATGACTGCAAAAACTTTGATTTTTTTTCCGTCGAACGATGTCGGCGAAATGGATGAAATGCCCGCACGGTTGGTACGAACTGGCCGTACTTCGACAGAAAAGGAAAGTTACATGAAAAAAGCAATGCACCGCAACCCCAATGTTCGTTCGCGGCGGAAGAAGCCGATTGATCGGTCACAACACAGCTACCCACCAACTTGCCTGCTTACGGCGTGGCAACCCGACGGACCGACTGTTCGGTTTTCCGAGCTGCTCAAAGTGGTCCGAGTTGGCCGCAGCAGTGCCTACAAGATTTTGAAGAAGGACCCGACCTTCCCGAAAGGCACGCCGCTTTTCGACACGCCCCGCTCGCCCCGCTTCTGGTGGTACGACCAGGTGATTGCCTGGTTGCGCGATCGCGAGCTGAAGACTGGCACCAACACCAACAACATCGAGGACTACACGCATGAGTGAGAACAATGAATTCGAGCGCTTCAAGAACGAGCTGCAGGCAATCCAGCCCAGTAGTCGGCGCCGGAATAGCGAAGCCTTCGGTGAGGCGCACGACGAGATCGAGCAGCGTTTGGCTGCGAAGGTACCGCAGAAGTCGATTCTGACGGCCTTCAACAATGCCTATGGCCTGAAGGTCAGTCCGGCTGGGTTTCGGCAGCTCCTTGAGGCCGAACGGGAGCGTCGTCAGTTGAACGGAGAGATGCCGTTGTGCGGCTCCTGTGGCCATCCGCTCGGGATGGATAGCCATCAGGCGCTCATGGCTGACGAGGCAGACGCGGAAGGAGACGAAGCATGAACGATAGCAACTTTGTGCCGCCGCCCTACCCGTTGGACGCCTTCCTGATGTGGGTGCGACTCACGGCGTGGGAGCTGCGGCGGAACATTCAGGCGCCCGACGCGCTGATCGGAATGGGGCTGATCGCCGGGATGTCGACGGCTTGCCAGGGTCTGTTCGATGTGAAGCTTCCGACCGGGCAGTGCCGACCGACGTCTCTGAACCTGATTGGGATTGCCGAGTCCGGCGAGCGCAAGAGCACCGTGGATGCATTGGTCTTCGCGCCGCTGTATGAGCATGACCGTCGCAAAGCCTTGGCATACCAGGCTGCGCTGGATAGCTATCAGGCCGAGCGCGAGGTTTGGGACGCGAAAGGCCAGGGACTTCGCAATCGGCTTGCCAAGGCAGTCAGCAAGGGAGAGTCGTTCGAGGAGATTCAGGCAGAAATGGCGGAGCACGCGAAGCTGAAGCCGAAAAAGCCTCGCCTGCGTCGCTTCATGCGCCAGAACATCACAGCGCGGGCCATGATGGATGCACTCCATGGCGATGGTCAGTCCATTGCGATCACGACTGACGAAGGTCAGGTGATGTTCAAGAGCGACGCGATGGCGCAGCTTGGTCTGTTGAACAAAGCATGGGACGGTGCGCCGATGTTGACGCTGGATCGAGCTGACTTCGACAACGTCTTGGTCATGAATCCGCGCGTGACGATCAGCATCATGACCCAGAGGTCGGTGCTTCAGGCCTATTTGGCCAAGCACGGCGAGATCGCGAAGGGATCGGGCCACTGGGCGCGGTATCTCGTGGGCTGGCCTGAATCGACGCAGGGCTTCCGGCAGGTCAACACCGAAGAACTGGTTTGGGAGTGCCTTCCGACCTTTCATGCACGGATGCGGGAGTTGCTGGAGCAGTTCGATGCAATCGCGGGATCGGGTGAGATCGAGCGTGAACTGGTTGAGTTCTCGGACGACGCAAGGGCGCGTTGGTTTGATCTGGCGAGGCAGACGGAGTGGATGCTGCGGCCTGGAGACTACCTGCACGACATCAACGACTTCGCGTCGAAGATCATGGAGCTGCTTGGCCGCCTGGCCGCCGTGTTCCACTGCTTTAGTGGCGAGGTAGGCAAGATCACATTGGACACGCTGGAGCGCGCATTCACGGTTGTGCAGTGGCACCTGGAAGAATACAGGCGGTTGTTCTCTCCGCAGTTCACACTCTCGCAAGAGCAGGTCGATGCACAAGCAGTGGTGAAGTACCTTCGCGAGTGTGTCTGGCGGGGGCCCAACTCCGATACATACATCCCGAAGAACCATGTGCTGCGGTACGGGCCCGTGCGCAATCGTGATCGGCTCAATGCTGCCCTTCGCCTCCTTGAAGGCCAGCAGGCCGTCTGGATCGTGGTCGCCACCAAAGGCAAGCAGCGTTTCGTTCGACTCAGTGACTGGTATTTCGGCGGTCTGTAGCCGCTGGTTGTGAACCTGACGCCCCGGCCAGCTATGGCCGGGGCTCTTTGCTTGAGATCCTGCCTGCAAGTGGATCGGCAAAAACCATGCGACTCTTGCGATTTTGTCGCAGAATCGCGTGGTTGGCAGATGGTCATGGGTCTGCGGGAGTCAGTTCTCGGTACCACCGGCACGCAGCGTGGCGAACAGGGCCTTCTCTTCGTCGGACATGTTCTTGATACGTGTTGGCCCGAGGTGGCGCTCTGGGCGACGTTGCAGACCTTGCTCGCGTAAGCTGCGGTGATCTACTCGCGCAGCCTGGCCATGCTCGGCGAGTGCCTGGTTCTGAATGTCGGCGATCTTCTTCCGTGTTGCGATGACTTCGTCGCGAAGCACCATCGGACTCTTGCCGCCGCTATCCTTGCGACAACCGCCGGCTTCGGGTCGCCCAGGGTTGTACCTGGAAAACATCCGTTCTGGTGATCGACTGATCCCGTCCTGTACCCTGTCCGAGTACATCAAGTGCATGTGCGAATTCGTTATGCCACCAAGCGTACCCTCGGGCGCATGGATGGCGAGCTGGAAGGGTTTGCTTCCCACCAGTTCACGGGCAAGTCGCATCGCCAGCGCGCGGTTCTGTTCCAAATTGAGCTCGTTCGGCAGGGCGACCACGTGCTCACGGTACGCCGCACCGTTGGCGCGCTCATAGGCATCCGCAGCTTTCCAGAACGTGGCAGGATTGCCTTCCGCCCAATCGGGCAGGTTCCCATTCTCGGCATGGATCAAATCCTCGCGATCCTCGTACCTTCCCAGTCGCTCAATGTAAGCAGCGTGTTCCCGGGCGGCGCCTTTCTTGCCGCTCTTGATTCGATGATGAAAGCTGGCCATGTTTGTACTACCCTTTCTCGTTGGTCAATAAAAAACCGGCGGGGATAATCCTCGCCGGCTGCCTTGGAGATGAGTTTTCGGTTGTTTTGACGATGAGTAGAGAGAAAGGGTATGTGCGCTACCGCAATCCCCCCCCCTCTATAGCAGTAGTTCTTTGCTGAGCACTCCTCTGCCACCTGACTATCATCAAGACACCGACTCCATCTTCATATACATAGATGGAACGGTGTAAAAAGTTACTCAGATCACGTGATGTCTGCTGCTTTGATTGCTTCTCGCCTGCAATATTCGTAGAAGCGCTGAACAGCATCGTCGCAAATGGAAACGTCGTTGGATTGATAGCACTCAGCATATTTTGTCAATCGAGCCAGCTGTAATTCCATCCACGCCGAGTAGCGCCCGGTTTTCCCGGTGATTGCCATGTGGAATTGATTGAAGCGACTGAACAACAGCTGGTTGATGCCATGTGGTATGTAGTCGTGCTCGAAAAGTTCCTCGGAACTCCTGGCATCATCCATCTGACGTAGCACGCCGGTACCCTTGTCGGACTGTTCTTGGCCCAGCCAGTAGGCGGAATAGTTTGTCTTCACCTTCTGCTGGTGGCGAATGGTGCAAAGGGTAGCGATACAGTCGACCACTGTGATGTTCTTCGTATCCAGTGAAATGATGCCCCACTCATGATGGACGTATGAGCAGAGAACCTTGCTGGATGCATTGACGATTTTCAGGATGTCTCTTCTTTCACTGGCGATGCCGGTTGCATGCTGCACCAGTTTGGCTAATGCCAGAGAGTTGGTATCGACAAAGGCAGGGAATCCTTCCACGGAAGTTATCGGTGTGTTGTGATGAACTTCCGACTGCATGGCAATAGAAAGTTCGCTGCAGAAAGTATCGATCTTGTCCAAAATCGGATCGATCTGATTCCCGATGCGTGATAGTTCGATGACTTCTTGATACTCCCCAACGAAATTTAGAAATGGGAGGATGCGCAGATACGTGTATAGGGCTTCAGGAAGCGAGCGATCGGACCTATGGGGCATCGGCTTGTGATGCTCGACTGCCTCGGCCAAATGGGCGATGGCTTTGGCTATCGACGCTGACTGTCCGTGATGCCTTTCGTAGATAGGTTCGAGAATTTCGAGATTCTCCTGTGCTATGCATTCGAGCAGCTTTGGATAGGTCAGGAACGAAGTGTCTATCCTCCGCAGTACGGCTGGATCAACCTCTATACTCAAGGTCGATAGCAGGTGATCGACGATGGCAATACCCTTCTGATTTCTCGAAGGTGTTTCGGTGGTATAGAACTCCAGCGATGGCTTGCCCCCACGAAGCGGTGACTTGAGTAGTCTGAACAGCTGTGTGTCGTTGGTGTCGTTTGTGACGTAAAGAAGCTTGACGGTCTTCAGCGTCGATAGAGGGATGTCTTGGGCGAGTTTGGGCTGGCTCATGCCGGTGACATCGTTCAGGAATTCGAACACGCCGCTTAGCGAATCGAAAGTCACTGATGTCCCATTCGAGTTACCTCCCTCTGCGTGGGTGCCTGTAGCTGTCTTGAATTTCTCGTAGTTGAGCTCTTCGAGCAGGGCTTTAACGGTTCCAGTCTGTTCTCCGCTGGGATCGAACTCTTTGCCGAAGTCGAAGCGGGGCTTGTACATGGCGCATTCCTTGTTCGTTGTCACTTCACCATCTCCATCAGTTTGCTGAAGCTGTCCACCACCTCGTACTTGACGTTCTGGGGTGCGTATCGCCGGTTCATTTCGTCGAAGAACTTGCTGGCGCATTCGATCTTGGTCTCCTCGATCTTGCGCAGTTCCATCTTGGACATGGAACCCTTGGTCTCCGCCACGAAGTAGACGTGCTTGACCTGGCCTTCCTTGAAACTGATGGCCCAGTCGGGGTTGTAGTCGCCTACCGGGGTGGGGATCAGGAACCCACGCGGCAGCTTGGCGTAGACGACCACGTCACTGCTGGTGTCCAGCTCGGTGACGAAGTTGCGCTCCACCGTCGAGTCGGTCATCACGTAGTCGTAGATGTGGTGCTTGAGCTTGTCGCCGGCATGAGTGAAGTCCTGCTTGGTCATCCCGGCCGTGAAGATGTCCGTGTCGTAGCGTTCCTCCACCGGGTCGTAAGCCAGGTGCTCGACGATCATGGTGGCTTTCTGCTCGTTGATGAGCCGGATGGCCTCGGCGATGAAACTCTCGGGGTTGAGCCTGTACTGTGCAAAGACTGCGGCGTTCATCCCCTTGAGGATGTCGGCTACCGTGCGCCTGGTGAGCTTGGTTCCTTCGGCTAGCTTGCCGATGAGGTCGTAACGCACGTCGGAATGGACGGAGGCACGATGATTCTCGACCACGCTCTCGCCGACGCGGAAACCCTTTCCGCTTTCGAGCTGGTCACGATCCACCGTGTTTTCCTGCTCACCACTGACGATCACGTATTGCAGCGGTGTCACCCGCAGGCCGACGCTGTCGGCCCGATCGTTGATCGTGCTCACGGCCTTCTTCACCAGCTCATCGCTGTCGAAATGCACGCTGTAGGCCGCCTTGCGGTTAATGCGGTTCCACAGTGCCTTGAACTCTTGCTTGTCGAAGTTCGCGTTGAGCGGATTGCGCTTCGGCTTGCGGCCATCGTCGATGTCAGGCAGCTGCGCTGCGCTGAAGACGCTGTCGATCAGCATGACGACCTGTGCCTCGTAAGGACGCAGCTCTGCTGGCAGTTCGGCCAAGGCACCATCCTTTTTAGCCTGGTGGTAGACGTTCGTGATGCCGTCGTTGTCGTCGGTGTAATCGTTCTTGAGCAGGTACTTGTAGATCTGCTTCGCCATGGCCGGCGTGACGGATACATCGCCTTGGTCGGTCTTGAGCACTTTGCCGGCGAAGTAGTGCTCGTCAGCCTTGCGCGGGCGCTCGGACAGCGCCTTGGTCATGTCCTCCTGCAGACCGGCTACGAAATCCTTGTAGCTCTCACTGGCCACTACAGTGAGCAGGTTGACGTCGTGGACGGTGACCGGGTTGTCCATGCGCTCGCCTTGCTGATTCACGGCGAGGCGCAGGCCGCGACCCACCTCCTGGCGGCGCGAGACGGTGTTGTCGCTGTGCTTCAGTGCGCAGATCACGAACACGTTGGGGTTGTCCCAGCCTTCGCGTAGGGCGGAGTGCGAGAAGATGAAGCGCACCGGCTCGGTGAGCGACAGCAGGCGCTCCTTGTCTTTCAGGATCAGGTCGTAGGCGTCTACATCGTCGGACTGACCCGCATTCTCGCCGCGCTTCGCCACGGTGGGGTCGGTGAGGTGTTTGGTTTTCTTGTCGATGGAGAAGTAACCGCTATGGGTCTTCTCCACTGCGATGCCCTTGAGGTATTTGGTCCAGGGCGTTTCCTCCAGCTCAAGTACCTCGTTCAAATACAGCTGATATTCCTCTTCAAAGATGCGCGCGTATTCGCCCTTGGTGTCGGCTACAGCGTAGTCGCGGTACTTCGCCACCTCGTCGATGAAGAACAGGCTCAGCACCTTTACGCCCTGTGAGAACAAGGCCTGTTCCTTGTCGAAGTGCGCCTTGATCGCCTCGCGGATCTGGATGCGGCGCAGCATGGCCTCGTTCACGTTGCCCGTCGCATCACCCACCACCAGATCCACGCCGTTGGTGAAGCTCAGGGTGTCGGTGTTGGCATTGATGTCGGAGACGACGAAGCCCTGGCGGTATTGGTCCAGCTCATCGGAAAGCGTGAACAGGTTGTCGCCCTTCTTCAGTTTGCGCACCGTACGCTTGATCTTGCCGCCGGCGAGCTTCCGCTCGAACTCTACACGGGCTTCAGGTGGCTTCTTGCTGGAAATCTCGATGGACTGCAGGTACAGATAGGCGTTCGTGCCGGTCAGCCCCTTCATGGTGATGCCGCGCACGGCGATCTTCTTCACTAGCTTCTGATTGTAGGCGTCCAGTGCATCGAGACGATGTACCTGGTTGTGGCGCGTCTTGTGTGTGGCCGAGTAGCGCAGCACGAATAGTGGCTTGAACTTCGCCAGCGAATCCAGCGTCTTTCCGCCTTCCATCTTCTGGGGTTCGTCAAGAATCAATATAGGCCGGTTGGCACTGATGACGTCGATGGGCTTGCGTGACTGGAAGTCGTCCAGCTCTTGGTAGATGCGCAGGTTGTCCTTGCTAGTGGCGTTGAAGGACTGAACATTGATAACCATCACGTTGATGCCAGCGTCTGAAGAAAAGCTCTCCAGAGGCGAGAGATCTTTGGAGTTGTAGATGAAGAACCGAGCCTTCTTGCCGTAGGCTTCCAGGAAGTGCTCGGCCGTGATCTTCAGCGACTTGGCTACGCCTTCGCGAATGGCAATGGATGGCACCACCACGATGAACTTGCCCCAGCCATAGCGCTGGTTCAGCTCGAACATGGTTTTGATGTAGCAATACGTCTTGCCGGTGCCAGTTTCCATCTCGATGTCGAGGTGGACATTTGAGATTTCTTTCGCCGCTTTGAGGTAGGTGGCCGTGACAGATATTCGCTCGCCCTTGCCGTTGGTCGTGTAGTAATCGGACAGTGAAGACGAAATAGGCAGATTCCGGGCGTGTTGCACCTGTTGGATGTTGTCCAGCAGATTTTTCTCCGGCAAAAGAATGTCGGCATTCCTGAAGCCGTCACCAGCATCCAGAGTGCTGCCGATGGTCTGCCCCTTGGCCACCTTGCCCGGGTCGATGCGGTAGCTCACAGCGCGGGCGCTGGCGGGCGGTTGGCCGGCAAAGCAGTCCACCACCGCTTGTACGGCGGCGGTCTGGTAAGGCTGGATCTTGAACTTGAGCTTCATGGTTTTCCTGCGGCGTTCCTTTCTGCAAGTACTCTGCAAGCCTTGCTTGCAGAAAGACATAACGATTTGATTTATAAGTGCTTATGACTAAGCAAGGCGCGCTTTCATTCTGCATACGTCCAGCCTAGGTAGCCTCGTGGGCCGACGCGGAGAAGTACTTGTGCAGTAGTCGCTGCCGGCCTGCTTGAACTCCGCCACCTCGTTTTCCCAGGTAACGATCAGACCGTCCAGCAATCGCGTCAGTCAACTGGCTCCATGGCACCACCTCACAGGCACTTCACTTCGGTGGCGGGTGAGAGCAGCTTGAAGATCTGCTCGATGTTGATCTTCACCGTGCTGTCCTTGAAACCGGCATCGCGGAATACGGCGCGCAGCGGCTGGTTCGTGGCCAGCTCCTTGGCGAAGGCGTCGTCGATGCCGCCTGCGTTATCAAAGCAAGCAGCCAGTGCGTTGCCGTCCACCAAGTACACGTCCTTGCCCTGAATCACCTTCTTCTCGATGGGCAGGGCCAGGTCTACACCCCAGTCCAGCATCACCTGGAACAGCAGGTCGAAGGCCGTGCGGTCGGGCTTGATGTTGTCCACGGCAGCGAACAGGCCTTCCTGGGTCATGGCGTCAGGCGTGTAGAACACGTCGGCCATGTTTGAGGTATCGATCTTGAGGACGCGGAACCCGGTGTCTGCCTGTGGGCTGCCCTCCCTAATCCTCTTGCCGGCACGGCGGATACGCTCCTTGCTGATGTCGGCGATAGTCTTGTAGCCGGCCTTGAACGCATCAGAATTCTCGGCACACTCTTCAGGCAACTGCACCATGATGAAGCGGCGATTACCGCCGTCCTCGACGTTCTGTGCCATAACTGCGTGAGCAGTAGTGCCTGAACCAGCGAAGAAATCGAGAACGATGCAATCGTCGTCGCCTCCCGTGGTTGCCATCTCTACAAATTTAGCAAGGGTTGTATCGTCCTTAGGGAAATCGAAGATGCCTGGCCCAATAAGTGAGGCGAGACGCTCCGACGCTGATCGGGCAGGCTGGTAGAAGACACTGGGTGGTGTTAGTGCGTCCGTCTCGTGCAAATACCGCCGGATCATTATGCTTGTTGGGGTTACGAAGCTCACTCTATCTTCGTCAACTAGACGGTTGAATTCTGCTTGATCAAAGCTCCACCCGCGGTTGCGTCTTAGCGGAATTAAATCTCCACTCTTGGGATTGACCAATTGGAATCGACGACCACCTGGTGCTGTCGGGTCATCTTCCTTATAGGCACCACGAGAGTCGACGTAGCGGAAGCGACGCAAGGCGAATGCTGGTTTGGCCTTCATGGCGCGAAACCACCCACCCAAATCCAGCGTTGCTGATTCAAAATCAGTGCCGTAGTGTTTCTTCAGGCGTGAAACCTCCTTTATGACTTCATCAACCCCCTCCTTGCGGATGCTCCATTCCCTCGGAACATCTTGCCTACTTTTCGCAAAGACGATGACGTACTCGTGTGAAACTCCGACTTGGCGTGCATCATTCTTGTTGGCGCCCTCCCAGACGAGCTGGGCAATGAAGTTTGCTTCTCCAAACACCTCACAGCAAGACTTTTTAAGGTTGTCGGCTTCGTTGTCGTCTATGGAAACAAAGATGACGCCATCATCCCGAAGAAGGTTTCGAGCTAACTTCAGTCTGGGAAGGATCATGCTCAGCCAATCCGAGTGGAATCGTCCGTTGGCTGAGGTGTTAGCGACCATTCGATCGCCTTCATAACTCACCTGATTGGATCGGCGTAGGTATTCGCCAGCTTCCTCGGCAAAGTCGTCTTCGTAGATGAAATCGTTGCCAGTGTTGTACGGCGGGTCGATGTAGATCATCTTGACCTTACCCAGATACGTCTCTTGCAGCAGCTTGAGCGCCTCCAGATTGTCGCCCTCGATGAACAGGTTCTTCGTCGTGTCGAAGTCCAGGCTTTCCTCACGGCAAGGCCGCAAGGTCTTGGCGATCGGTGCGTTCGCCGTCAGCAGCGCCTCGCGCTTGCCCGGCCAATTGAGCTGGTAACGCTCCTGCGGCCCTTCCACCAACGATTCGGACAAGGCCTGCCTTAGCTGGTCGAAATCCACCGCCAGCCGCACTCCGCCGCCCTCACCCTTGGCCTCAGTCACGCAGTCCGGAAACAGCTCACGTATGCGCGCGATGTTGTCCTGGGTGAGGTCGGGCGAGTGCATCTTTAGTTTGTCCATGGTGTTCTCTTGCGTTTCGATTCTGTTTGCATGGCGTAGCTGGTGACGAGCGGTCAGCCCGAGTGAGTGGTGCGGTTGGTCAGGTGGGTGGGCAGGTGACCCACCACCACCTTTGCGGTGTCTGCGTCGTACCAGAAGTACAACCGGAATATAGTCGCAGGATCGAAGCCGACGCCGGCCTTCAAGTGTTGATCCAGCCAGATATCTCGCCCTTCATGTTGGCGGCGATAGTCCTGTTTGTAGCGCCTGTCGTCCAGCGCCGTGCCCACAGCGGAAAGTTCCAGCCCCAGTTCGGCCAAGGCTTGCTGGCTGGCTTGATAGGAGGCGGTGTCGTCCGTATCGCGAGTGCGCATGGGCACGTAGTAGTGCGCCAGGTAGTCCAGCGCCTTGTAGGCCAGCGGGATGTTCTTGAACGGCGACTCGTGGGCAGCTTTGGCGGCCTGCGGCAACAGCACCAGTTTGTTGTCGCCGTAAATCTCCACCCAATCCTCCAGCTCGTCCCAGGTATCGGGGTAGTAGCTCTCGTCGGCCGTTCCCGTTTCTTGCTCTTCGCTTTCATTCCACTGGGCGTGGAATTGGTATTGACTCCGGCGCAATTCGCCGCGAGCCTCATCGCGTTCGCGGCGGGTTGCCCTGAGTTCCTCCTGCAGGTCGGCCATCTCTGCGTCAAGCTCGCTGGCCTTGGTTTGATGCGCGGTCAGTGCAGATTCCAGCTCCGCTCGGATGGTCAGGAGCTGGCTTATCTGCTCATCCTTGGAGGCCGCGGCATGGGTGGACTGTTCTCGCAAGGTCGCCAGTCGCGCTTCCGAGTTACGGACGCGCTCGGTGGCTAGGTGTTGGCGTATGGCCTGGAAAGGTGGGACGCGTTCGTCCAGATCCTCGGCGGCCGTACTGGTGGCGCAAGCCTCCTCGAAGAGGTCGTTAACCAGCCACTTGGGCAACTGGTTGGTTTTCAGGGGCCATACCGGGTGCAGGTAGGGGTCGGCTTCGGCATTGAATCCGGGTCGGTACAAACGCACGGCATGGCCGTAGACCGAGCGCTCACGGCCAAGCCGTCGGACAAGCTGATGCGAGACAGGCGTGTCGATGCAGACGATGTGGGCCACGCCGGTGAGGCGCCTGGCCAGGCGGTCAGCCGAAGCGTCGATATCGCCAGCGATCACGATGACGGGCTGGATACGCTCGGCGTTAAGGAGTAGCTGGATAAGACGTGGTGCATCGTCCTCGCCGGACAGGTGCGTGGCCGTGTTGAGTAGGGCGGTGCCCGCATCCATCAGGCCGATATCCTTGGCGATGTCTGCGACAACCTGCGGTACACCGCTGGCCACTGGAAGGGGCGCTTCCTCGGTGCTCCGAACCTGAATCAAGCGCAGGCCCATGGCGGGGTGATCGCCATTGATGAGTGTTGCTTCCACGCGCCAGATGGCACCTTGTTCCATGGACCGTCGGTCGTCGAAGCGCAGCGACCAGATGCGTGAGCCATCGCTCTCGATGGTCACCTCGCCGTCCAGCGACTCGATGTGGTTATTGCCCATTGGATCGGTGGTGTGGAAGCCCTTGTTGTTCAGCCAGAGCAGGATACGTGCCCTGGTCGTGTCGAAGGTCTTTTCCGTGCGTTGCCCTGCGCGTCCCAGTCGCGCAGCGAGAGCAAGCACGTTGATGGTGCCGGCGCGTCGCGAGAGGCGGGGTCGTTGCGGACGCGTAGCACGTATGGTGTCGGGTCGAACTTCGCGAGAGTGATTAGCGTCGGCGTCAACGGCACCATCTGCTACAGGCTTCTTTTGGAGCCCCTCGGACTTGCTGTCAGCCGGTGTTTCTTGGTCGGAGCCTTGAAGGGCAGGACTGGTCTCGGGCTCATCGGGCTCGCGCTTGTCGAGTTCGGCCAGGACTTTCGCGACCCAGAGCATCAGGTTGAGGCGATCATCGTCTGCCGAATGGTCCTTGTCCTCCGTGGGTGCTTGGGCCAAGAGGTCCGCATTCGTGGTCAGGGCGTCCCAGGCTATGGGTTTGCCTTTGGATTCTTCGGTGACGTTGAAAAATCGCCCCGTACAAAGGTCGATGCCGCCAAGCGGTGGAACGCGGACAGCACGGATGTCCTTTCCCTCCACAGGGACGGTCGCTCGCGTGGCAATTGTGGCTGCGACCAGGGCGGCATCCTCCCTTGTCGCCCCTTGAGCGACCTGACTTCGCAGGCAGTGGAAGGTAAGGCCGAGCTCATCAATGACTTCCTTGGCGGGCTGGGTAGCGTGTTCCTTCGTGGGAACAATGGCCGACAACCACCAAGTGCCCTGTGCAAGGTGTTGGGGTTCGCCGTCGGCGAGATCGAATCCAACGATTTGGCTGGTTTTGAATCCGTAGGCGCGGAGTAGCGCGCCCACGAGGAGCGCCTGGGCGTGGAGATGACAAGAGATCAGGGCCTTGTGGCCGGCGGCAATTGTGCGTAGCGACTCCACTAGCGCCACCGTGCGCTCGAAATCATCCGGAACAGGCAGGATTGTAAGATCTGGCAGGGTATCCAGGCCCTGCAGATGCTTGTCCCAGCTCTTCAGCAATACTTGTTGCGGAGGCTGGAACAGAATTGGCTTAGGGGCCTTCCCGTACTCGGGGCGCCTGGATGAGCACACAGTGATGGTGTGCTTGCGCGCTGGTTGGAGTGCCTTGGCGTAGAGCGTGAGCCAGCGCCCGCCCGCCTCCGCGTACCAGCCTCCAGCGTCGGCAAGCAGAAGGTTGACGTTCGGCTTGGCGTAGAGCTCGGGGGCAAGACGGGATATCGCGAAAAACGGGCCGCCGTAATTGGTGGCGAACATAATCCGCGTCTGTTCCTTGAATCGGCTGATGAACTTGCCATCGGCTCGACTTTGGATGGCGGCGTCATATTTGCGTGCCGTTGTCGGTACGCTTATCTCAGCCTCGCTCATTCGCCACTCTCCAGCAATTTCAGGTTGTGCTTCAGCTCTCGCGCCGTGGCGTTGATCGTCACCCTACGATTGAACTGCCTCTCCGTCGCAAGCTGCGAGACTGTCTTGTCCATCTCTTTCCGTAGCATACGCACCTTGCTCACGCGTTCGACCAGATCGGACAACGACTCTTTCGAGCGATGGGTCAGCGGGATCAGCGCGTGCAGCAGCTGCTCGTACAGCCCGCCCAGGTTCAGCGCGACCGGCAGGGCGGCACGTGGGCTCTCCGCGGCAATCCAATCGGTAGCGAAATAATCCGAGCATACCCAGCGGCTGGCCTCGGTTTCGCTGGGGCGCTTGTAGCAGGCGACCACCTGAAGACGATCCTCGTCATGCAGCTCAAACAGGAGCGGAAACGGGATGGCCTTGTCGATGCACCGCAGGATGTCGTGGTGAAGCTCTGACGCCCTGAGCCGCACGCTGAAGACCTGGATCTCGGGTGCGCCGGGTGAAGCGGACAAATTGGTGGTTTCAGGTGCCAGCTTGTATTGCCACACGATCTGTTCGACCTGTTCGGCGAACAGGCCTTTGAGACGGCCGCCGACTGTGCCGTGTTCGTAAAGCTTGGCCTTGGGGACGACGCGCCCGAAGGCGGCCTTGCCGGGATAGGCGAACAGGGCTGTACGTGCGCGCCGCGTCATTCCGCTTCCAGCACGACGAGGAAGGCAATCAGCTCGAAGTCGTCCAACCCGGCGATGGTTTGGGTTAGTGCGGTGGTCTTGCCCCCGGAGAACAAGCTGTCGATGTCCCTTTCTTCCTTCACCTCCACCATCGTGCGAATGGCTTTGCCCAGGAGGTCAGAGTAGGCCTGCATGTTGCGGCCGTCCGCCGTCTCCCAGTTGAACTGGTCGCACAGTGGAAGGAAGGGTTCGTCTTGCCCCTTGCAGCAAGTACGCGCCAGGTCGAGCAGACGCTTCACTTCGGTCTGGTCGTGGACGACGTTGCCGTCGCGGCCGATGTAGATCAAGTAGTACGGATGCAGGCGGTTGTGCTGAGGCTGATTGGCTGTCGGGTTGATGCCCGCGTTGCGATTGCGCAGGGTAAACAGCACGCCGGGCGGCAGGCCGAGTTCGGCATGGGCGGGTACGACGGCATGCAGGCCATTGGGGGCGTTCTTCAGCTCGCCGTGGGCCTTGACGTAGTTCAAGAGATCCATGCGGAAGTCGTTGAGACCGAGGTCGGTGATCGACACGCCGGCCTTGACGTCTTCCAGTTCGATCACTTCCTCCTGCAAGCGCCTGAGTTGTTCCTTGCGGTAGGCCACGTCATTGGCTTGGGCCGAGAGCACGTTGTCGTCGCCAGTGGCGGTGACGTCGACGATGGTCATGCGGCTTTCCACGCGCTCCTTGAGGTTGATGTACTCGTCCAGCGAGATGTCAGGCCAGTAGTTCGCCAGCTGGATGCTGCTGTTCGGCGACCCGATGCGGTCGATGCGGCCGAAGCGCTGGATGATGCGCACCGGATTCCAGTGGATGTCGTAGTTGACGAGGTAGTCGCAGTCCTGCAGGTTCTGGCCTTCGGAGATGCAGTCGGTGCCGATCAGCAAGTCGATTTCAGCCGGCTCTTGTGGCAGCACGACGGCCTTTTCCTTGGAGCGTGGCGAGAACAGCGTCAACAGCTCCTGGAAGTCGTAGCGGGTAGCGAGGGTGGATTGAGGTCGGGAACTGCCTGTGACCTTGGCACTGTGCAACCGCCCCTTGGCCCAAAGCTCCGGCGCCAGGTTGGTGTAGAGGTAGTTGGCGGTATCGGCGAAAGCGGTGAAGACCAGCGCCTTCTTGTTGCCTGGGTTGATCGGATGGGCGATCTTGTCGTGCAGCAGGGATTTCAGGTGTTGCAACTTGGCGTCGTCCGCGGGCGTGATCTTTTCCATTTCCGCGAACAGCGTGGCGATCACGTCGAGGTCGCGCTGCAGATCGAACTGCCAGCGCGGCAGGTCCATGTCCGCCAGGTCGATCTTGACCTTTCCGCCCACGTTGAAATCGCTGTTGCCTTCGTCCAGCCAGTCGTCGTCATCCGCTTCGAGGTTTTCCAGCGCGGCAGTATGGTCGCTCACGCTGCCCTTGCCGCCATTGGTATCGAAGACTTCGACTTTGCCCAATGTGTGCTGGTGGTTGTCTAGCAACATCTTCAAGGTCAGTCGGAAGGCAGCGACCGAGCTTTCCAGGCGCTTGAGCAGATTGACCGTGAGCAGCTTCTTCAGGCTTTGCTCGCGATCTATCTGTCGCAGGGCGCCGCCGCCACTCGATACCTGGGTGTCGTACATCTCCTCGTACTTCTTGATGCGGCTGGGAAGGATGTAGCTCAGTGGGGCATAAATCGCGAGGTTGAGCTTGGCAAGTTGCTCGAAAATCTCGTTGAAGCTCATCACGTCAGTCCGCGTGGTCAGCGGGCAGCGAAACGACAACGGTTTGCGGCGTTCCGGGAAAGGGCCGATGTCGCGGGTGTCGTAAAACGTCTGGATATGCTTGCGCGAGCGGGCGATGGTGACGCTGTCCAACAGCTCGAAGAAATCGAAGTCCAGTGCGTCGAGGATAGCGCGGGGCGTGCGCTGCTCCAGCGGCAGAAGCGACCAGGCGTTGAAGGCCCTCTGCGCGTTTCGGAATACCTCTTCGACCGACTTGCTGGTGCGCAACTTCTTGTTGAGGTTTTCCGAGTCACCCTCGTACGCCAGCGCCAGCTGGTTGCGCAGGTCGTTGAAACGGTTGTTGACGGGCGTGGCCGAGAGCATAAGCACCTTCGTCTTGACGCCCTCGCGCATCACCTTGCGCATTAGTTTCTGGTAGCGGGTTTCGCGCTCCTTCACCGCATCGTTGTTGCGGAAATTGTGCGACTCGTCGATCACCACCAGGTCATAGTTGCCCCAGTTGATGCGATTGAGTGGCGTGCCGAAGGACTCGCCGCTGGTGCGGGAAAGGTCGGTGTGGCACAGCACGTCGTAGTTGAAGCGATCCTTCGCGAATAGGTTGGTCTTCAGGTTGCGGTTGTAGTTGAGCCAGTTGTCCGCAAGCTTCTTGGGGCAGAGCACAAGCACTGACTTGTTGCGCAGCTCGTAGTACTTGATGACGGCCAGCGCCGTGAAGGTCTTGCCCAGGCCAACGCTGTCGGCGAGGATGCAGCCGCTGTAGGTCTCCAGCTTGTTGATGATGCCGATGGCAGCGTCGCGCTGGTAGTTGAAGAGCTTGTTCCAGACCAGAGTGTCCTGGTAGCCCGTGCGGTCATTGGGCAGCACGTCTTCGTCGAGGTCGTCGAGGAACTCGTTGAAGATGTTGTAGAGCATCAGGAAGTAGACGTTCTCCGGTGAGTTCTCCTGATAAACGGAAGCAATGTGCTGGCAGATTTGCGTGGTGACGTCTTCAAGTTTCTCGGAGTCGTTCCAGATTTGCTCGAAGAGATTCAGATACGTTGCCGTTGAGGCGTGGTCGTCCAACTTGTTGATGAGGTTGGAGACGGCATTGCCGTGTTGGTAGCCGAGATCGACGGCAGTGAAGCCATGCAGCGGCATATATGCCGTGGCCCCCAAGGGGGCCACGACACCGGCAAACTGCTGCATCGGTGCCTTGCTCCGGTTGCTGCGGAACTGCGCCTTGCGGCGCAGCCAGTCAGCGCATTCGCGGGCAATGGCGCGCTGGGTGAGCTTGTTGCGCAGCTGTATCTCGAACTCGCTGCCATAGAGGCTGCGTTCCCTATCCAACTTGGGGATGTGGAATTCGCGCCGCTCGCGCTTCACCTGATCGGTGACTTCGTCGGTCACAAACGTGGGCGAGGTGAAGATGAAGCGCAGCTCCTCGATCTGCTCCAGCTCAGTCTTCAGCGCCTCGTAGGCATACATCGAGAAGCAGGAGGCGGCGATCTTGAGCTTGGCTCCCGGCTTGAGCGCTTGCTTGAGGTCGTCGCCGAAGAGGTGATTGATGTTGTCGAGGATTTCCATCAGCGGCGTCCCTTGCCTGTCGTCTTGTGCTGGTTGCTGTTGGCGTCAATCCAGCGCTCCAGTTCGGAGCGACGGAAGCGCCAGGTGCCCCCGAGCTTGAAGGCCGGGATGTCGCCGTTCTGGGCAAAGCGATAGACCGTCCGTTTGCCGGCCTTGAGGTAGGCGGCAACTTCGTCGAGCGTGAGGATTTCTCCGTCGGAACCGGTCATGTTGTGGCTTCGCCCCCTGTCGGCTATAGCTGGCCAAGTCTAGCCAATTCTTACGGACACTGGACACGATGCGGCTACTCGCCGCCGTTGGCTCTTGTGTGGGCCGCAGTGCATAAGCGCACGTGTGCCTTTCATTTGGCAGCCGCGGGATACGTGCAAGAATGCTTGTGTGGCACCGATTGGCCGTCTACAGGGTATCCAGTGAAATTGCGGGTATCCATGCGGGTATCAAGACGATGATGTCGGCATGCACTCTAAGTAAAACAAGTAGATAGGCTTTTTATGCTGCTTATGATCGACAACTACGACAGCTTTACCTACAACCTCGTGCAGTACCTGGGCGAGCTGGGGCAGGAAGTGAAGGTGGTGCGCAACGACGCGATCGATGTCGCCGGCATCCGTGCGCTGCATCCTGGGCACATCATGATTTCGCCGGGGCCGGGCACGCCGGACGATGCGGGCGTGACGCTGCCGCTGCTGCGCGAGATGGCGGGCGAGGTACCGATTTTCGGCGTGTGCCTTGGCCATCAGGCAATCGGGCAGGCGTTTGGCGGCAAGGTGGTGCGCGCCAAGCAGATCATGCACGGCAAGACCTCGCCGATGCATCACCGCGGGCACGGCGTGTTTGCCGGTTTGCCCGAGCCGTTCGAGGCCACGCGCTATCACTCGCTGGTGGTCGAGCAGGCGTCCTTGCCCGAGTGCCTCGAAGTGACGGCGTGGACGGCAAACCCCGACGGTTCGCTGGATGAGATCATGGGCCTCAGGCACAAGACGCTGCCGGTCGAAGGCGTGCAGTTCCACCCCGAGTCGATTCTCACTCGGCAGGGCTACGCCATTCTCGAAAACTTTCTCGGTCTGCCGCACCGGAGGCTTGCCGCATGAGCGCGCGCGAAATCACCATCACCCCGCGGGAAGCCTTGCAGCGCACGATCGAGCACCGCGAGATCTTCCACGACGAAATGATCGCGCTGATGCGCCAGATCATGGCCGGCAAGGTGAGTCCGCTGATGACGGCGGCGATCATCACCGGCCTGCGGGTGAAAAAGGAGACCGTGGGCGAGATCACCGGCGCCGCGCGCGTGATGCGCGAGCTGGCGAACAAGGTCGACGTGGCGGGCGACACCAGCCATCTGCTCGATATCGTTGGTACCGGCGGCGATGGCGCATGCAGTTTCAATATCTCCACCTGCTCGATGTTCGTCGCCGCCGCCTGCGGCGCGCGGGTGGCCAAGCACGGCGGGCGCAGCGTGTCGTCCAAATCGGGCAGCGCCGATGTGCTCGAAGCGCTCGGCGTGCGAATCGACCTGAAGCCCGCGCAGGTCGCGCAATGCCTGGCCGAAACCGGCATCGGTTTCATGTTTGCGCCGAACCACCACCCGGCCATGAAGGCGGTGGCGCCGGTGCGCAAGGAGATGGGCGTGCGCACCATCTTCAACATCCTGGGGCCGCTCACCAACCCGGCCGGCGCACCGAATATCCTGTTGGGCGTGTTTCACCCCGACCTCGTCGGCATCCAGGTGCGCGTGTTGCAGCAACTGGGTGCCCAACGCGCGCTGGTGGTGTGGGGGCGCGACGGCATGGACGAGATTTCGCTTGGCGCCGCCACACTGGTGGGCGAGCTCAAGGATGGCGTGGTGCGCGAGTACGAGATCGAGCCGGAGGATTTCGGCCTGGCCATGGCCTCCAGCCGCAACCTGCGCGTGGCCGATGCGGGCGAATCCAAGGCGATACTGCTTGGCGTGCTCGAAGGCAAAGCCGGTGTGGCGCACGACATCGTGTGCCTGAATGCCGGTGCCGCGCTATACGCTGTCGATCGCGCGGAGTCGATCGAAGCCGGCATTGCGCAGGCACGCGCAGCGATTGCGAGCGGCGCGGCGCGTGCGAAAATGCACGCTTTCGTGGCCGCCACCGTGCGCCTTGCCGCGCAGCCGCAACCGGCTTGACGGCATGACGACGTTTGCGTAACCACGATGCTTTTGACTTTGCACGCCATGACACCCATGACCGACATCCTCAACCGCATCCTCGCCCGCAAGGCGGAAGAAGTCGCCGAGCGCAAGGCGCGGCAGCCGCTGGCCGAGCTGGTGGCACGCATCGCCGACGTGCCGGGCACACGCGGCTTCGCGGCGGCGATCGAAGCGAAAATCAACGCCGGCAAACCGGCGGTAATCGCCGAGGTCAAGAAAGCCAGCCCGAGCAAGGGCGTGATTCGCCCCGATTTCGACCCGGCAAAGATTGCCAAGGGTTACGCGCACGGTGGTGCCACCTGCCTCTCGGTGCTGACCGACGCGGATTTTTTCCAGGGCAGCGAGGCGTTTCTGCAGCAGGCGCGCGATGCTTGCAAACTGCCGGTGCTGCGCAAGGATTTCATCATCGACCCCTACCAGGTGCACGAGGCGCGCGTGATTGGCGCCGATTGCATTTTGCTGATCGTGGCCGCGCTCGACGACGACGTGCTGCTGGAGCTTTCGCTGCAGGCCGCCGAGCTGGATCTGGACGTACTGTGCGAGGTGCATGACGAGGAAGAGCTCGAACGCGCGCAGGCATTGCCGGTGCCGCTGATCGGCGTCAACAACCGCAACCTGCGCAGCTTTGAAACCTCGCTGGAAACCTCATTGCGGCTGCAGGAGCAGATGGAGTACGACCGCATCCTGGTGGCCGAGTCCGGCATCCGCACGCCGGAGGACGTGGCCGTGCTGCGTGCCGGTGGCATCAATGCGTTCCTGGTCGGCGAGGCGTTCATGCGCGCCGAGGACCCCGGTGCGGAACTCAAGCGGCTGTTTGCCACAAAGTGAAACCCATGCCCATGCTGGAAACCGTGCCGCCACCGGCGGCCGGCGCGCCCGCGTCCCCTGCGCGCGTGGTGCTGTTTGATTTCGATGGCGTGCTGTTGCACGGCGACGCGTTCAACCTGTTCATCCGCAACCGCTACGCGCGTTCGTGGCTGCGTTGTTTGCTGGTGCTGCCATATGTGCCGTGGCTCGTCGTGATGTTGCCGTTTTCGCGGCGGCTGGCCGCGCGCGCGCTGGTGCACGCGGCGCTGTTTGGCATGAGCGCCGCGCACTATCGCGCGCGCGCCAGCGCCTATGCAGCGGACCTCGTGCGCCACTCGCGGCGCTTTTGCCGCGATGGCTTGCGCCAGTTGCGCCACCATCAGCAGGCCGGCGAACGGGTGATCGTGGTGACTGGCTGCGAAGAGGCGCTGGTGGGCGCGATCATGCGCGAGCTCGGGCTGGGCGACGTCGAGCTGTGTGCCTCGCGCCTGCGGCCCACCTGGCTCGGCATGCGCACCGGGTTCCACAACGTTGGCGCCAACAAGCTCAAGGTGCTGGCCGAGCACGGCGTGCACGCCTGCCGCTGTGCCTACACCGACGCGCTGCAGGATGTGCCCATGCTCAAGGTTGCGGCTGAGCCGGTGCTGGTCAACGGCACGCCGAAACTGTGCAAGAAAATGGATGCCGCGCTTGGCCGCGTGGTGGGTCGCGTGGCCTGGCATTGATGGCTTTTTTGCAGTGTCGCCCGGAACGGGCTTCTACGCGGTGATGGCAAGAGCCACGGCTTCCGCGACGCGGATGCCGTCCACCGCGGCGGAGAGGATGCCGCCGGCGTAGCCCGCGCCTTCGCCGGCGGGGTACAGGCCGTGGGTATTGACGCTTTGCAGGTCGCCGTCGTTGCGGCGGATGCGCACGGGTGACGAGGTGCGGGTCTCGACGCCGGTGAGCATCGCGTCGGGCAGGGAGTAGCCGCGGATCTGGCGCTCGAACGCCGGGATCGCCGCACGGATGGCGGCGATGGCGTAGTCAGGCAGCGCGGTGGAGAGATCGGTGAGCTGCACGCCGGGCTGGTAGGACGGCACGACGTCGCCAAGGGCGCGCGTGGCGCGGCCGGCGAGGAAATCACCCACCCGCTGCGCCGGCGCGCTGTAGTCGCCGCCGCCGAGCTGGTAGGCGTGCGACTCCCAGTGCCGCTGCAACGCGATGCCGGCGAGCGGCCCGCTGCCGTAGGCCGCGTAGTCGGCCGGCGCGATGTCGCACACGATGGCCGCGTTGGCGTTGCGCTCGCTGCGCGAGTACTGGCTCATGCCGTTGGTCACCACCCGCTCCGGTTCGCTGGTGGCGGCGACCACGGTGCCGCCGGGGCACATGCAGAAGCTGTACACCGAGCGGCCGGTGCCGAGGTGATGCACCAGGTGATAGTCGGCGGCGCCGAGAATCGGGTTGCCCGCCTGCGGACCGAAACGCGCGTGGTCGATCAAGGATTGCGGATGCTCGATGCGGAAGCCGATCGAGAACGGCTTGGCCTCCAGATGCACGCCGCGGGCGGCGAGCAGCGCGAACAGCTCGCGCGCGCTGTGGCCTGGCGCGAGCACCACGTGGTCGCTGCGCAGCGTGCTGCCGTCGGTCAGGTGCACGCCGCGCACGTGGCGCTCGCCGCGCGCGTCGGTGTCCACGAGAAGATCATCCACGCGCGCACCGAAGCGAATTTCGCCGCCCAGCGCCTCGATGCTGGCGCGCAGACTCTGCACCATCGTCACCAGCCGAAAGGTACCGATGTGCGGTTTGCTGACGGTGAGGATTTCCTCCGGCGCACCGGCCTTGACGAATTCCTCCAGCACCTTGCGGCCGTGATGGAGCGGATCGCGGATCTGACTGTGCAGCTTGCCGTCGGAAAACGTGCCGGCGCCGCCTTCGCCGAACTGCACGTTGGAGTCGGGGTGCAGCTCGCGCTTGCGCCACAGGTCCCAGGTGTCCCTGGTGCGCTCGCGCACCGCCTTGCCGCGTTCGAGCACGATCGGGCGGAAGCCGGACTGGGCGAGGATCAGCGCGGCAAAGATGCCGCACGGCCCGAAGCCGATCACGATCGGCCGGTGTTCGAACTGCTCCGGCGCGCGCGCCACGAAGTGGTAGCCGGTATCCGGTGTGACTTGCACGTGGCGGTCGTCGGCGTGGCGTGCGAGCAGCGCCGGCTCGTCGGCCAGTTCCACGTCCACCGTGTAGATCAGCGCGATGTGCCCGCGCTTGCGCGCGTCGTAGCCGCGGCGCGCCACGCGGAAGCTGCGCAGCGCGGCGCGCGCGATGCCCAGCTTCGCGCAGATGGCGGCGGGCAGCGCCTCCTCGGCGTGGTCGAGCGGCAGCTTGAGATCGGTGAGGCGAAGCATGGCGGGCGGAGGTGGAGAAGATGCGGCGATTCTCGCAGATCGCAGCCGTCAGCCCGAAAAAACGCCCCTGCCGCGAACGGCAAGGGCGGGTTGCAGCGACGAATCAGATCTTGCCGAGGAAATCGCTCTTGCCGATCTGCGTGCCGGCGCGGCGCAGCAGCGCGTAGGCCGTGGTGCAGTGGAAGAAGAAGTTGGGCAGCGCGTACTCGTGCAGATAGGCCTCGCCGCTGAGCTTCACGTCGCCGGAGTGGCGCGGCAGGGTGATGGTGCGGGTTTCCGCGCCGTCGATCTGAGTCGGCTTGAAGCTCTCGATGTAGGCGATGGTGCCGTCGATGCGGGCGTAGAGATCAACCAGTGTGGCCTCGTTGTCGGGGAACGACTTGGCCTCGGCGTTCGCCAGCCGCGCGGCGCTGCGCGCGGCGGTATCGCAGGCGATCTGCACCTGCTTCACCAGCGGGAACATGTCGGGGATCAGCCGCGTCTGCAGCAGTACGGCGTCGCTGACGTTGTGGCTTTTCGCCCATGCCTCGCCCTGTTGCAGCACGTGGCGCAGGTTGCGCAGCGCGCGGGCGAAAACGGCGATGGAAGATTGGTGCATCGAAAGACTCATGACGTTTGCTCCATGGAACCGGGGGAAGAATCCTTGTGGCTGCCGCCATTGTCGGCGGTTCGCATCCGCATCGCACGCAGCGCGACCCAGACCGCCAGCGCGCACAGCAGCGCGGCCAGCAGGAACGCGGCGCCGGGCAGGTGCGGCACCGGCGCGTGCTTGCTGATGGACAGCGCGAACAGATCGGCGAACAGCACCGGGCCGACGATGCCGGCGAGCCCGCGCAGGCTGGACAGCGCGCCCTGCAGGCGGCCCTGTTCGTGCGGATCGACCTGATGCGTCATCAGCGATTGCGCCGGCGGGCCGGCGAGGCCGCCGAGGCTGAACACCGGGATGGCGAGGATGAACAGCGTCACCGAACCGGCCAGCCCGAACAGCAGGTAGCCGGCCACGCACAACGCCAGGCCGGCGATGATCATGCGCCGCTCGCCCAGCCGCGGCATCAGCCGGCGCACCATCCCGCCCTGCACGATGCCGGCACACACGCCGAGCAGCGCCAGCGCATAGCCGACCGCCTGCGGGCCCCAGCCGAAGCGGTAATCGGCATACAGCACGTAGGTGGAGTTGAGCGAGAACTGCGCGAGGTTGATCAGGAAAAACACCACCGCCAGGCCGAACACCTGCGGGTAGCGGCGCAGCAGCACGATGGCGCCCAGCGGGTTCGCGTCGCGCCAGACAACCCGCGGCGTGCGGCGCTCCTTCGGCAGCGACTCGGGCAGCACGAACCAGCCGTAGACGAAATTGGCCAGCGCCAGCGCAGCGGCGACCCAGAACGGCAGGCGCAGGTGCCAGTGGCCGAGCACGCCACCCAGCGCGGGCCCGAGCACGAAGCCGATGCTGAAGGCCGCGCCCAGCATGCCAAATGCCGCCGCGCGTTTTTCATGCGGTACCACGTCGGCAATGTAGGCGTTGGCGGTGGAGAAACTCGCCGAGCAGATACCCGACACCGCACGGCCGATGAGCAGCAGCCACATCACCGGCGCCAGCGCCATCAGGATGAAATCCACACCGAGCCCGAAGCTCGACACCAGGATCACCGCGCGCCGCCCGTAGCGGTCCGACAGCGCGCCCTGCACCGGCGAAAACACGAACTGCATCAGCATGAACAAGGTGCTGATGACGCCCACCCACATCGCCGCGTGCGCCAGCCCGCCGCCGGTCAGCTCCAGCACCAGGTGCGGCAGCACCGGGATGATGATGCCGAACGCCAGCATGTCGAGCGTGACGGTGACGAAGATGAAGGCGAGCGCGGCATGGTGGCGCGACGCAGAGAGGGCAGGCTCGTTCATGCAGGCGGAAACGGCAACGAATGGACAACGATAACGCAGTGCCGCACCGTGCGGCTGGCCCGTGGCGAAATGCGCCGGTCAGCCCGGCGGCGCCGTGAGTTCTTGCGCGTCGAGGCAGCCGGTATGGCGGCGGTCGAGCCGATGAAACTGGCGGTGCAGATCGGCTTGCCACTGCGTGCGCGTGACCGGCTTGCCATGGTGGCCAGGCAGCTCTTCGGCTGCGAGCGCGCCATCGTGGTTGGTGTCCATCTGGTCGAAACCGCGCATCATGTAGGCCACGTATTCCGCCTCGCTCACGCAGCCATCGCCGTCGGTGTCGAATTGATCCAGGTAGGCGTGGCGCGTGGTTTGCGCCGCCGCCGCGAGCGGCAGCAGCGCAAGCAGCGCGGCGACTGCCGCGGCTCTCACCGCCGCATGCTGCCGTGCAGGCCTATGAATTCGAGGAACTCCGCGCGGGTGCGGGCGTCGTTGCGGAACGCGCCGAGCATGTGGCTGGTGATCATCGACACCCCCGTCTTGTGCACGCCGCGGGTGGTCATGCAGCCGTGGGTGGCGTCGATCACCACCGCGACGCCGGCCGGCTGCAGCGTGTCCTGGATGCACTGGGCGATCTGCGCCGTGAGTTTTTCCTGCACCTGCAGGCGGCGCGCGAAACCGTCGACCACGCGCGCGAGCTTCGAGATGCCGACCACGCGGTTGGTCGGCAGGTAGCCCACGTGCGCGCGGCCGATGATCGGCGCGAGGTGGTGTTCGCAATGGCTCTCGAACTCGATGTCGCGCAGCACCACCATCTCGTCGTAGCCGTCCACTTCCTTGAACGTGCGCAGCAGGAATTCGGCCGGGTCCTCGTCGTAGCCGGAGAACCAGTCGCGGTAGGCGCGCGCGACGCGCGCCGGGGTGTCCAGCAGGCCTTCGCGCGCCGGATCGTCGCCGGCCCAGCGCAGCAGCGTGCGCACGGCGTCTTCGGCCTGTTCGCGGGTGACGGTGCGCGGCGACGGTGGTTCGCTCATGGGATTCTCGAAGGTTCCGAAAGCATCAGTGTAGCGTTCGCGCCCGCTCACGCTTCATCGTCGCCGGCCTCGTCACCGATCTCGTCGTCGACCGCGGGGCCGCCAAGCAGGCGTTGCGCATCGTCGCCGCCAAGCGACTCGACGCCGCGCAGCTTGCGCGCGATCGCGCGGCTGCGCTTGCCGACCAGGTCGTCAAGGTTGTTGCGCGCGCTGTCGAGCTGGCGCTTGGCCTTGTCCAGAATGTCGCCGAACTTGCCGAACTCGGTTTTCACCGCGCCCAGCAGTTGCCACACCTCGCTCGAACGCTGCTGGATCGCCAGCGTGCGAAAGCCCATCTGCAGGCTGTTGAGCAGCGCGCTGAGCGTGGTTGGCCCGGCCACCGTCACCCGCTGCTCGCGCTGCAGTGCCTCGAACAGGCCGGGGCGGCGGATGACTTCGGCGTACAGGCCTTCGGTGGGCAGGAACAGGATGGCGAAGTCGGTGGTGTGCGGCGGGGCCACGTATTTGTCGCGGATGGTCCTGGCCTCGTCGCGGATGCGGCGTTCGAGCGCGAGGGCGGCGGCGCCCGCGGCTTCGGCATCGGCACGCTCCTGGGCGTCGAGCAGGCGCTCGTAGTCCTCGCGCGGAAACTTCGCGTCCACCGGCAGCCATACCGGGTGGTCGCGTTCGGCGCCCGGCAGGCGGATGGCGTATTCCACGCGCTCGTTCGAGCCCGGCACGGTGGCGCAGTTGGCGGCGTACTGGTCGGGCGTGAGCAGTTGTTCCAGCAGCGCGCCGAGCTGCACTTCGCCCAGGATGCCGCGGTTCTTGACGTTGCCCAGCACGCGCTTCAGGTCGCCCACGCCGGTGGCGAGGCTCTGCATTTCGCCCAGCCCGCGCTGTACCGCTTCGAGCCGCTCGGAGACCAGCTTGAACGATTGGCCGAGGCGGTTTTCCAGCGTGTTCTGCAGTTTTTCGTCCACCGTGGCACGCATTTTTTCGAGCTGTGCGGCGTTGTCCTCGCGCAGCGTCTTGAGCTGGCCTTCGAGCGTGGCGCGCACTTCGCCCATGCGCTTTTCGTGCTCGGCGCCGAGCGCGCCCAGGCGTTGCTGCTGCTGCTCGCCGAAGTTCGCCAGTGCCTGTGCCAGCTCGGCGCGGCTCTTGCGCGCGTCCTCGGTGAGCCGCTGGGCCAGGGTGTCCAGTCCGCCACTGGTTTGCGTGGTCAGTGTGGCGAGGCGCTGGCCGAAGCCGTCGATGCGCTCGGCCTGCGCGCGCGACATGCCGTCGAGCTGCTCGTTGACGTGGCCGCGGAAGCGCTCGAAACCCTGCTGCAGCTCCTCGCGGCCGCTGCGTTGTTCCTCGCGCAACGCGCGCTCGAGGCGTTCGTTGTCGTCACGCAGGCCGTCCAGCCGCGTCGCGAGGCCGTCGTCGCCGCGGCCACGCACGAGCAGCACGCCTTGCAGCACGAGCACGAGGATGAGCAGCAACAGCAGGACGATCAGCATGATGGAGCCAGCTTCCATGAACGGGTTTCACGCAGGTAGGATCGACCGGCAGTTTACGACCTGACGTCGCACGGCTTGCGACGCCGGATTCACGCGGCTTTCGCCATCGTCACCGACGACGCCAGCCGCCCAGCGAGGGGAGTGGAGATGGAACATACGCACGATTACCTGATTGTCGGCGGGGGCATGACCGCGGATGCGGCAGCCAAGGCCATTCGCGAAGTGGATGCGGCAGCAAGCATCGGCATCGTCGGCGCCGAGAACCACGCCCCGTACCAGCGCCCACCGCTGTCCAAGGCGCTGTGGAAGGGTGACAAGACGGTGGCCGAGATCGATCTCGGTACTGCCGCCACCGGTGCCACGTTGCACCTCGGCCGACGCGCGGTGATGGCGGACCGCAAGGCGCACGTGGTGCACGACGACCGCGGCGACCAGTACCACTATCGGCGGTTGCTGTTGGCGACCGGTACCAGCCCCAGGCAGTTGCCGCTGGAAGGCGGCGAAAAGATCATTCACTTCCGCACGTTGGACGACTATCAGGCGCTGCGCGGGCAGGTTGAGCGCGGGTCGATCGTCGGCGTGGTCGGCGCCGGTTTCATCGGCGCCGAAATCGCCGCTGCACTTGCCGGCGTGGGCTGCGAGGTGTGCATGTTGTTTCCGGACGCGCACATCGGCGCACTGCGCTACCCCGATGGGTTGGCGAAGTTTCTCGACGACTATTACCGCCAGCACGGCGTGATCGTGCGCAACGACACCCGCATCGCCGGCAGCCAGCCGATTGACGGCGGCGTCGAGCTCACCCTGCCCGAGCGCGAGCTGTTGCGCGTGCAACTGGTGGTAGCCGGGATCGGCGTGGTGCCCAACGTGGCGCTGGCCGAGCAGGCCGGGCTGGCGGTGGACAACGGCATCCTGGTCAACGCGCACATGCGCACCAGCGACCCGGACATCTGGGCCGCCGGCGACGTCGCCAATTTCCGCAGCGATGCGCTCGAACGCAACCTGCGCGTGGAGCACGAAGACGCCGCGCTTTCGCAGGGCCGCGTTGCCGGCCTGTCGATGGCCGGCAAGGACGCCAGCTACGACACTCTGCCGTTCTTCTATTCCGACCTGTTCGACCTGGGCTACGAGGCCGTCGGCCTGCTCGACGCGCGCCTGCAGATGGTCGAGGACTGGAAGGTGCCGTACCGCGAAGGGGTCGTGTATTACCTCGAGCACGGCCGCGTGCGCGGCGTGCTGCTGTGGAACGTGTGGGGCCAGGTCGACGCCGCGCGCGCGCTGATCGCGGAGAAGGGGCCGTTCGACGCCACCACGCTCAAGGGGCGGTTGCCGGTGGCGGGGTGATGGCGGCGCTTTAGGTAGAAGCCGGTCGGGCTGAGGCCCGACTGGGCTTTTCGCGAGGTCGTTGTCGGACTGAAGTCCGATCCACGAAGCGCCGCGTCTTGTGGGTCGGGATTCATCCCGACCGGGATTGCCGCAAGCCGCGCGGCGAGACGTCATTCCACCCGGCAGAACACCGCCTTGAGGTAGCGGCTTTCCGGCACGTCGGTGCGCACCGGGTGGTCGGGGCCGGCACCATGCACGCCGAGGATCTGGATCCCGCGCCCGGCGTTGAGCGCCACCCGGCGCAGCATTTCGAGAAAATCCGCGGTGGTGACCAGCCCGGTGCATGAGCAGGTGAGGAGGATGCCGCCGGACGCCAGCGCATCCAGCGCGAGGCGATTCATGGCGAAATATTTTTTCAGCGCGTCGTGGAGCTTGCTGCGGTCGCGCGTGAGCTTCGCCGGGTCGAGCACCACCGCGTCGTAGCGCTCGCCGCGCGCAACGGCGGCGCGCAGCCAGTCGAAAATGTCGGCCTGCTGGAAATCCACCGCCACGCGGTTGGCCTGCGCGTTGGCGCGGGCGATGTCGAGAATGCCGGCATCCATGTCCACGCCAATGGCCGCCTGTGCGCCGTGTGCCCGCGCGTGCACCGCGAAGCCGCCGGCGTTGCAGCACAGGTCGAGCACGCGGCGGCCGCGGGCGAGCTGGGCGAAGCGGCGGCGGTTATCGCGCTGGTCGGCAAAGAAACCGGTCTTGTGGCCGGCGCCGGGGGCGGCGTGGAACGTGAGGCCGAATTCATGCACGGCAACCGGTGCGGGCGGCTCCTCGGCGCGGCAGTCGAAGGATTCCTGCTTCTGCACGTGGGCTTCGGCAAAGCGGTAGATGCGCGCGCCGGGAAACTGCGTGAGCAGCGCGGCGTGGATCGCATCGCGGAACTTCCACATGCCGGCGGCGAAGTATTCGACCACCAGCACGTCGGCGTAACGGTCGACGACCAGGCCGGAAAGCCCGTCGCCCTCGCTGTGCACGACGCGCCAAGCGTCGGTGTCGCGGTCGAGATCCAGCAGCTCGCGGCGCAGGCGCACAGCGCGATCGATGCGCGCGGCGATCCAGTTGGCGTCGATGATTTCATTGGCGTGCTGGGTCAGGAGGCGCAGCGCGATGCGCGCGTGGCCGTTCCAGAAACCGCGGCCGACAAAGCGGCCCTTGGCATCTAGCACGTCGACCACGCTGCCGGGCGGCAGCCGGGTTTCGGGCTTGACCACCTGGGCCGACCACACCCACGGGTGGCCGGGCGCGCGGTCGGATTTGAGCTGGATGGCGGGCAGTGCGGCAGGGGAGTCGGGCATGTGGCCATGATAGCGGTCGTTGTCCGGCTTCCCGCGCCTTGGGCGCCGGCGATCCGGCAAAACAAAGCCCCGGCTTGCGCCGGGGCCTCGTCGTGTCGCGTCGGCCAACCGTCCGGTCAGACCGCTTCCAGCCACCCCCACTGGTCGTTGGTCTTGCCGTTGAACAGGCCGAAGAACAACTCCTGCAGGTGGCGGGTGACCGGGCCGGCCTTGCCGGCGCCGACCTGCTTGCCGTCCACTTCGCGGATCGGGGTGATTTCGGCGGCGGTGCCGCACATGAACACCTCGTCGGCGAGGTAGAGATACTCGCGCGGCAGGTCGCGCTCGATCACCTCGATACCGTTTTCGTGCGCCAGCGTGATCAGCGAGTGGCGGGTGATGCCGGACAGGATCGATGCGCTGGCCGGGGTGGTGTGCAGCGCGCCGTCAAACACCAGGAACAGGTTTTCCCCGGCACCCTCGGACAGCAGGCCGTTCGGCGTAAGGGCAATGCCTTCGCCGAACCCGCGGCTGCGCGCTTCACGCGCGATCAGCTGGCCGGAAAGGTAATTGCCGCCGGCTTTCGCGCCGGCCGGGATGGTGTTGGGGGCAAACCGGTGCCAGCTCGACACGCACGCGGTGATGCCGTTTTCCAGCGCCTCTGGCCCGAGGTAAGGGCCCATCGGCCAGGCGGCAACCGCCACTTCGATCGGGGTTTCGGCCGAGATGCCAAAGCCGCCCAGGCCGCGCCAGGCGACCGGTCGGATATAGGACGCCGTCTGCTTGTTCTTGCGCAACACGTCGCGGCATACCGCCGCGAGTTCCTCGCGCGTGTACGGTAGCGCCATGTCATAGATCTTGGCGGAGTTGTAGAAGCGCTTGAGGTGGTCGGTAAGGCGGAAAATCGCTGCGCCGTCCGGCGTCGCGTAGCTGCGGATGCCTTCGAACACCGAGGAGCCGTAATGCAACGCGTGCGACATCACGTGGGTGGTGGCTTGGGCCCACGGCTTCATCTCGCCGTTCTGCCAAAGCCAATCCGGGTACTGCTGCGCCATGACAATGCTCCATTGGGGGACTGCGTATGGTAGTCCGCGCCCCGCACGCAAGCATGCTGCGCCCGCACGCAATCAGCCGGCGAAACGCAGCCAGAGGCAGCCCGCCCGACGCGCGATCTCGAAACGTGCGCGGCGTCCGCCGGCGCCGCCGGTACGCACTTGCAAGCTGCGGGCGTCAACGGTTTGTGTGGGAGGTGGCGCGCTGGTCGCGGGCGCGGCTTCGGTTTCTTCCTCGTCGCCCAGATGGATGCCGATCAGTGGCGCGCGCACCAGCGCGTCCAGGGTGCGGATATCGCCCACGGCTGCATGGCTGCCGTAGCCGCGCCACAGCATGAGGCCGGCGAGTCGGTTGGGGTCGCGTGCGGCGAAGGCGTCGATCACGTGCTGGCGCAACGCTGCGGGCGAGGCAGCGCAACGCTGCAGCGGGACCGGCCCACCTGTCGGCCCTGCTGCGCTGCGCGCGGCAGCGGGTTGCTGCACCGGTGTGGCAGCCAGCGTGGCGCAGGGTTGATCGCTGAACACCGGCGAGCCATGGGCGTCGATGCAGCGATGCACGGTGGTTTGCGCGTGCGCCGGCAAGGCGCAGGCAAGCAAGGCCAGCCACCACAGGAAGATCGTGCAACGCATGGCCTCGAGCGTAGCGTGTGCGCCCGCCGCGAACCGTGCGTCAGTCGAGCTGCTCCAGCACCGCACGGGTCGCCCGCACGCGGTTGAGCGTGTAGAAATGCAGCCCCGGCGCACCGCCATCGAGCAGCCGGCGACATAGTTGCGCCACCACTTCGGCGCCCAGCGCGCGGATCGACGCGGCATCGTCGCCGTGCGCCTGCATGCGCTTGCCGATCCAGCGCGGAATCTCGGCGCCACACATGTCGGAGAACCGCTGCAGCTGGCTGTAATTGGCGATCGGCATGATGCCCGGCACCACCGGCACGTTCACCCCGAGCTTGCGCACATCGTCGACAAAGCGGAAATACGCATCCGGGTTGAAAAAGTACTGGGTGATGGCGCCGTTTGCGCCGGCGTCCACCTTGGCCTTGAAGTTGCGCAGGTCGGCATGCGCGTTTTCCGCCTGCGGGTGGGTTTCCGGGTAGGCGGCCACCTCAATGTGGAACTGATCTCCGGCGTGCTCGCGGATGAAACGCACCAGCTCGGCGGCGTAGCGGAAATCGCCCGGCGAAGCCATGCCCGAGGGCAGGTCGCCGCGCAGCGCGACGATGCGCCGAAAGCCCGCTGTCCGGTACTGGTCGAGCAGCGCGGCAATCTCCGCGCGGCTGCCGCCCATGCATGACAGGTGCGGGGCCACCTTGAGCCCGTGGGTCTGCTTGAGGTGCTGCGCGGTTTCCGCGGTGTAGCTGAGGGTGGAGCCCCCGGCGCCGAAGGTCACCGAGACGTAATCCGGGTGCCAGGCCAGCAGCTGCGCAGCGGTCTGGTCGAGCTGCGCGCGCTGTTCGTCGGTCTTGGGCGGAAAGAATTCAAAGCTGAACGCGGCCATGGAGGTCCTTCGGGGCGTGGCGGCAGTCATTGTATACATCTATCGCGATGCAAAGATAGACGTCCGAATGCATAAGGTAGGAAATGCCCTGCCGGCGCTTGGGCTACGCTGGCGGCCGGTTTCCGCAGCGACCCTGCCATGTCGATCGAACTCACCCCGTTTGCCCGTGCCCGCCTGTTTCCGCGCGAGGCGCGGGCCAACACCATTCGCGACTGCACGCCCGAAAGCTTTGTCGAACGCCTGAACGCCGAGCCGCCGCTGCGTGTGCTGGATGGTTACGCGCCGTTCTGCAAGTTGCATGTCCACCGCAACTGGACCAGTACACGCTGCCTGACCCAGCCCATCACCGACGCCAACCGGCACCTGTTGCGCAGCGGTTACGAGGCGCGCACCAAGACCGAACTGCCGGTGCTGGTGCGCTGGTTCGAAGGCGTCGAGCCGCCGGTGGCCGAATACCTCGTCGTGATTCTTTACAGCCGCGAGCAACTGGCCAAGGAGCACGAGCCGATCACTGCCCAGTGGGGCATCGTTGGTTGCCTGTATACGCTGGCGCCGGAAGAAATCCCGATGGCGCCGATCACCATGATGCGCAACGCGCTGGGCGTCGACGAGGGCGGTTCCGGCGTGCCGCTCAACCACGCCGCGTACCGCCACAGCGTGGATTTCTGGGAGCGGCATGCGAACTGGCGGGCGTGATGGGGCATGGTTGAATGCCGCGTGCCGCTCCGGTGATCGGTAGGGCGGGATGTATGCCGACCGGGGCTGTGATGTGAGACGGTCCGCCGGTGACGCACCGTTGCCGTTGTACGCACCTTTGTTTAAACCGCGTATAAACATCGGACAGGACATGCCATGACGAGCGTCGAGCTGGACATCAAGCACTGGGGCAACAATCTCGGCGTGCGCTTGCCTGCGGCCATCGTGCGCGCAGCCCGTCTGCGCGCGGATCAACGGGTGAGCGTGGCGGTGGAAGATGGCCGCGTGGTGGTGACGCCAATGGAAGGCGTGCCACTGACGCTCGAACAACGGTTGGCCCGGTTCGATCCACGCAAGCACGGCGGCGAGGCCATGGTTGCCGATGGGCGAATCGGTGCCGAACGGTGGTAGCCAAGGCGAAGCAGAGCTGGGTACCGGATCGTCAGGATGTGATCTGGATCGACTGCAGCCCGCAGGCCGGGCGGGAAATGCGCGATGTGCGTCCGTTCCTGGTGCTTTCGCCACGAGCCTTCAATGAACACACCTCGCTGGTCGTCGGACTGCCCATGACGACGGCCGCCCATAACGCCTCCAACCCGTTCGCGGTCGCGGCAGGTGTGGTCGGCGGACGCAAAGCCGGCGCAACCGGCTATGTGCTGTGCCACCAGCCCAAGTCGTTCGACTGGCGCCTGCGCGGCGGCAGGCCGCATCCGATGCGCAGCCTGGATGACCGGCCGTTTGCCGAGGTGCTGCTGGTACTGAACCAGATTGTGCAGCTGGCCTGAAACACAACGGGCGCCCCGCGGCGCCCGTTGTGTTTCACCGGCTTGAACCAGCGGCTCAATAACGGTAATGCCCCGCCTTGTACGGCCCTTCCACCGGCACGCCGAGGTAGGCGGCCTGCTTGGCGGTGAGCGTGGTGAGCTTCACGCCGATCTTGTCCAGGTGCAGGCGGGCGACCTCCTCGTCGAGCTTCTTCGGCAGCATGTAGACCTTGGGCTGGTAGCTGTCCTTGTGTTCCCACAGGTCGATCTGCGCCAGCGTCTGGTTGGCGAAGCTGTTGCTCATCACGAAGCTCGGGTGACCGGTGGCGCAGCCGAGGTTCACCAGCCGGCCTTCGGCGAGCAGGAAGATCGCGTGGCCATCCTTGAAGGTGTACTTGTCCACCTGCGGCTTGATGTTGAGGCGCACCGCGCCGCACTCGTTCAGCGCGTCCACCTGGATCTCGTTGTCGAAGTGGCCGATGTTGCAGACGATGGCCTGGTCCTTCATCGCCTGCATGTGTTCCAGCCGGATGATGTCGCAGTTGCCGGTGGTGGTGACGTAGATGTCGCCCACGCCGAGCGTGGATTCCACCGTGTTCACCTCGAAGCCTTCCATCGCCGCCTGCAGCGCGCAGATCGGGTCGACCTCGGTCACGATCACGCGCGCGCCGTAGTTGCGCAGGGAGTGCGAGCAGCCCTTGCCGACGTCGCCGTAGCCGCACACCACGGCCACCTTGCCGGCGAGCATCACGTCCATCGCGCGCTTCAGGCCGTCGGCCAGCGATTCGCGGCAGCCGTACAGGTTGTCGAATTTGCTCTTGGTCACCGAGTCGTTGACGTTGATCGCCGGCACCAGCAGCTTGCCCGCCTCGGCGAGCTGGTAGAGGCGGTGCACGCCGGTGGTGGTTTCCTCGGAAACGCCCTTCCAGTCGCGCACCACGGTGTGCCAGAAACCCGGGCGCTCCTGCGCCACGCGCTTCAGCAGGTTCTTGATGACCTGCTCCTCGTGGCTGCCGGCGGCGCCGTTGACCCAGTCGCTGCCGTTTTCCAGCTCGTAGCCCTTGTGGATCAGGAGCGTGGCGTCGCCGCCGTCGTCCACCACCAGCTGCGGGCCGAGAAAGCCGCCGTTGCCGTCGGGGAAGGAGAGCGCGGCGAGCGTGCAATCCCAGTATTCCTCCAGCGTCTCGCCCTTCCAGGCGAACACCGGGGTGCCGGTGGCGGCGATCGCGGCCGCGGCGTGGTCCTGGGTGCTGAAAATGTTGCACGAAGCCCAGCGCACGTCGGCGCCCACGGCTTTCAGCGTCTCGATCAGCACCGCGGTCTGGATCGTCATGTGCAGCGAGCCGGACACGCGCACGCCCTTGAGCGGCTGCGTGGCGGCGTGCTTCTTGCGGATCGCCATCAGGCCGGGCATTTCGTGCTCGGCAATGTCGAGCTCCTTGCGGCCGAAATCGGCGAGACCGATGTCGCGCACCTTGTTGGCGGCGGTGGCGAGG
This sequence comes from Rhodanobacter sp. FW106-HT46G03, assembly GCF_058789895.1. NCBI lineage: Bacteria > Pseudomonadati > Pseudomonadota > Gammaproteobacteria > Lysobacterales > Rhodanobacteraceae > Rhodanobacter > Rhodanobacter sp. FW106-HT46G03. Next base: position 3,100,602 of record NZ_JBYTCC010000001.1, on the reverse strand, counting down.
ATCTGGGTGACAGCGTTCATGCGTACTCCGGTTCTTGTAGGGGGCCGGCCGTGTGGCCGGTGCCGCGCCGCGCCTGTCAGACAGGTGCATTGCAGCCAACCGGGCGCCGTTGCAGTCAGGTTCCGCCGAGCCTGGCCACGGTTCGATTGCCGTGGTCGCAGCGCCCCTCGACGGGAGCTGCAAAGTATAGCGGCGCACCTGCCACGCGCAGACCGTTGCGGGCTGGGGAGTCGGGGATGGCAGCGACGCCAGCCGCTGCGACCGCATCCGTCCTGGGCGTCTTGAGCGGCCAGTGGCACAGCACCGGGCAGGGGAACCTGCGTACGCGCTGACGCCAAACGGCTTTGCCCCATGCCCCGGGTTGCCGCGGCGGCTTTCCGCATTCAGACGTCCATTTGCAAAAAAAGTTTTGCGGCGATGCACAAAACCACGGCGCTTGCGTTAGGCTTGGACTTCCTTCGTGCGAGTTGACGCCGCTGTGCCGAATGCTTCCCGCAGTCCCGATGCCGCCCTGCCCGACGCGCCGTTGCGCAACGATGTGCGGCGGCTTGGCGCGCTTGTCGGCCAGATGCTGGCCGAGCAAGCCGACCCCGGCTTTCTCGCGGAGGTGGAGCGCATACGCACCGCAGCAATTGCACGGCGACAGAAAAACTCCCCGCTGGCAAAGCTTGCCGACCCGCTTGCCGGCTTGCCGCCGGCGCACGCCGAAGCGCTGGCGCGCGCGTTCGCCACCTATTTCCAGGCAGTGAATATTGCCGAGCGGGTGCATCGCATCCGCCGGCGTCGCGACTACCAGCGTGCCGGCGACGCGATGCAGCCGGAGTCGCTGCTGGATGTGCTCACCCGCCTCAAAGCCGCCGGCGTCACGGCCGATGAGCTGATCGCGTGGCTCAACCGCCTGCACGTCGAGCCGGTGTTCACCGCGCATCCGACCGAAGCCGTGCGCGCTTCGTTGCTGGAAAAAGAGCAGGCGATCGTGCGTGCCCTGGTCGACGGCTTTGACGGCGGGCGTACTCCGCAGGAGCAGCAGGAGGACGAGGCACGCATGTACATGGCGCTCACCTCCGGCTGGCAAACGGCCGAAGCCTCGCCGGTGCAGCCGAGCGTGCAGGACGAGCGCGAGCATGTGGACTTCTATCTGGCCGATCCGCTCTACCGCATCGTGCCGGCGTTGTATGAATCGCTGGCGCAGGCCCTGAACCAGGTGTACGGCGTGGCAGTGCCCCTGCCGCGCCTGCTGCGGTTTGCCAGCTGGGTGGGTGGCGACATGGACGGCAACCCGGCGGTGGGTGCCGACACCATTGAGGAATGCCTGCACGCGCAGCGCGAGCTGGTACTGGCGCGTTATCGCGAGGATGTTGCGGCGCTTGGCCGCCTGCTCAGCCAGACCGACGACCGCGTGGCGGTGACGGATGCCTTGCAGGAACGCCTTGCCGCCTACCGCGCGCGTTTCCCGCAGGCGGCGGCGACCATCCGCCCACGCCACGCGGACATGCCGTACCGCTGCCTGCTGCACCTGATCGGCGCGCGTCTCGCACTGACCCAGGACGATGCCGAAGGCGGCTACCCCAGCGTCGACGAATGGCTCGGCGATCTCCGCCTCATCGAGACCAGCCTGGCCGCCAACAAGGGCGACCACGCCGGCGCCTATGCGGTGCGTCGCCTGGTGTGGCGCGTGCGCAGCTTCGGTTTCCATCTGGCGCGGCTCGACGTGCGCCAGGATTCGCGCGTGCACGACGACGCACTGGCGATCCTGTTTGCCGACCCCGAGTGGGCGGGCCGCAGCGCCGAGGCGCGTGCCGAGCGTCTGCGCCCGTATGCGCGCGGCGAAGCGGCGTTTGCGGCGTCCGACGACCCCGTCGTCACCCGCTTGCAGGCGGTGTTCGCCACCGTCAAGACCAGCCGCACGCGCTATGGCGTGGATGCGACCGGGCTGTACATCATCAGCATGGCGCGCACGCCCGCCGACGTACTCGCGGTGCTGGCGCTGGCGCGCCACGGCGGGTTGGTCGATGCGGCCGGCAGCCGGGTGCCGATCGACATTGCGCCGCTGTTCGAAACCGTGGACGACCTGGAGAGCGCGCCGGCAACGCTGTGCGCCCTGCTGGCCGATCCGGTGTATCGCGACCACTTGCGTGCGCGCAACGACCAGCAGTGGGTGATGCTCGGCTACTCCGACAGCGGCAAGGATGGCGGCACCTTGGCCTCGCGCTGGGGTTTGCAGCGCGCGCAGGCGGAGCTGCTGAAAGTGGCGCGTGAGGGCGGCATCGAGCTGGCGTTTTTCCACGGCCGCGGCGGCTCGGCCAGTCGCGGCGGCGCGCGCGTCACCCCGGCGCTGATGTCCTCGCCGCGCGGCTCGGTGGCCGGCGTGCTGCGCGTCACCGAGCAGGGCGAGGTGATCCACCGCAAGTACGGCATCCGCGCGCTGGCGCTGCGCAACCTGGAGCAGACCGTGGGTGCCGTGCTGCGCGCCAGCCTGCGTCCGCGCAGCGCCGAGCCACGCGAGGAGCAATGGATCGCGCGCATGGGCGTGCTGTCCGCGGTGAGCCGGCAAACCTATCGCGCATTCGTCGAGCGCGAAGGCTTCGTCGAATATTTTCGCAGCGCGACGCCGATCGACGTGATCGAAAAGATGACGCTCGGCTCGCGCCCGGCGAGCCGCCGCAGCATGCACGGCGTACAGGATCTGCGCTGCATCCCGTGGGTGTTCGCGTGGACGCAGAACCGCTCGATCCTCACCGGCTGGTATGGCCTGGGCAGCGCGCTCGAACGCGGCGCGCAGCAATTCGGCGAGCAGGCATTGGCGGAAATGGCGCGTGACTGGCCGTTCTTCGCCAACGTCGTCGACGACGTGGAAATGGTGCTGGCCAAGTGCGACCTCGACATTGCCGAAACCTATTCCCGGCTTTCCGGCTCGTTGCATGGCGGCTTCTACGCGCTGATCCGCGACGAATATGAGCGCACCCGCCACTGGCTGCTGCGTCTGCAGGGCCACGCCGACCTGCTCGCCGGCAACCCCCGGCTGGCCGCCTCGATCACGTTGCGCAACCCCTACATCGACCCCGTCAGCCTGCTGCAAGTCGACCTGCTCCAGCGCTGGCGGGCCAGCGACCGGAAAGATGCCGCGCTGCTGAAGTCGCTGGTGGCCTGCGTCAACGGCGTGGCGCAGGGGCTGCAGAACACGGGTTGAGGCGGTGCATGCGGAGCGCCAGCCATGCTGGGCGACGCTATGCGATGCGGCCGCACGAGTTGACCAGTGATGCGTGATGCGTGATGCGTGATGCCTGACACCGGCCAGTCGTGCAGCTGGCGTCTGGAGCCTGCCATGCGCACCACGATCCAACTCGATGAAGACGTGCTGGCCGCAGCGCGGGCGCTGGCGGAGCGCGAAGGGCGCACGCTGGGCGAGGTGGTGTCCGAGCTGGCCCGCAAGGGGTTGGCACCGGTCGCAGCGCCGCAATTCCGCAACGGCATCCGGCTGATGCCAGTGCGCGCCGATGCGAAGCCGACCAGCCTGGCCGAGATCAATGCCCTGCGCGACGAGTCGCCATGGGCACCGTGACCCGCAAGGCGAAGCAAGGGGTGCGCGACGCACGCGGCGAGTGGTCGAACGGCGCCACGACGTGGCTACTCGACGTCAACGTGCTGCTCGCGCTGCTCGATCCGACTCATCCGCACCACGCCCCGGCGCACGCGTGGTTTGCCACCGCGCGTGCGTCGCGGGCCAGCTGCAACCTCACCGAGAACGGCGCACTGCACAACATGTCGCATCCGCGCTATGGCAACGCCGTGGCCACCACGGCCATCGCCGCCGACTTGCTGGCTGAGCTGTGCAGTCAGCCCGGCCACGTGTACTGGCCCGCCGACCTCAGTCTGCTCGATTCGCCGCTGATCGATCGCAGCCGGCTGCTCACTTCAGAGCAGGTCACCGACACCTGGCTGCTCGCGTTGGCGGTGCAGCGCGGCGGCAAACTCGCCACTTTCGACAAGCGCCTGGTGACCAGCGCGGTGCAGGGCGGCGACGCCGCCCTGCAGGTCATCGCGTAGATCGGCCAGGGGCGAAGGGAACAGCGTTTCCGAATCCCGGCCTTTCAGGCCCACTCCACCAGCGCTTCTTCCTCGCACATCCGCTGCCACGCCGGTCGTGCCTTGAGCCGCGTGGCCAGCGCCGCAATGTGCGGCCATTCGGTGGCGGGCCTGGGCATGTGGCGCGCCCAGCGCATCAGCATCAGGGCGTAGAGGTCGGGCAGGGTGAAGGTGTCGCCCAACAGGTAGGGACCGTGTTCGGCGAGATGGCGGTCGAGGAAGGTCCAGCCCTTCTCGATGCCGATGCGCGAATGTTCCTTGACGGCCTCAGCGCCTTCGGCGAGGTGGTCGCCCGGGTAGAACCACTGGCGGAACAGCGACTGCAGGTTGTTGGCGAGATAGAACATCCACTGCAGGTAATCGGCACGTTGGGCGCTGCCGACGGCTGGGGCGAGGCGTGCATCCGGGTGGCGTTCGGCAAGCAGCATCGCTAGCGACGCGGCCTCGGTATGCGCGACACCATCGACGATCAGCGTTGGTACCACGCCGAGCGGATTGATGGCGAGGTAAGCCGGCGTGCGCTGCTCGCCGTTTTCGATGTCGATCTTCTTGAGCTCGTAGCGGGCGCCGGTTTCGATCAGTGCGAGATGCACGACGAGGTTGGCCGATCCGGGGGCGTAATAGAGCGTGTACATGGCGCGTTCCATAGGATGTATCCGCCGATGATACGCGGCGCTCAGCCGTCCAGTTCCGTCCAGCGCACGTAGGCGGCGTCGAGTTCGCCCTGCAGCTTGGCCAGGGCCTCGTTGGCGGCGACGATGGTGGTGCTTTCCTGCTGGAAGAAAGCCGGTGCATTCATCGCTGCGCCGCGTGCGGCAATGTCCTGTTCCAGCGCTTCGATGCGGGCCGGCAGCTGTTCCAGTTCGCGCTGGTCCTTGTAGCTCAGCTTGCGCTTGGCGATGGCAACGGGTGGCGGTACCGCCGCCGGCGCAGGTGCGGGTACGACCGGGGTGGCGGCGACCGGCCGCTGGCGCAGCCAGTCGCTGTAGCCGCCCACGTATTCGCCCACGTGGCCATTGCCTTCGAGCACCAGCGTGGAGGACACCACGTTGTCGAGAAACGCGCGGTCGTGCGACACCAAGAGCAGGGTGCCGGTGTAGTCGGTGAGCAGTTCTTCGAGCAGCTCCAGCGTCTCCACGTCGAGGTCGTTGGTGGGCTCGTCCATCACCAGCAGGTTGGACGGTTGGGCGAACAGCTTGGCCAGCAGCAGGCGGTTGCGCTCGCCGCCGGAAAGTCGGGTGATCGGCGCGCGGGCGCGCTCGGGGGAAAACAGGAAATCCTGCAGGTAACCGATGATGTGCTTGCGTTGGCCGTTCAGCTCGATGTACTCGCGACCCTCGGCCACGTTGTCCAGCGCGTTCAGCGTGTCGTCGAGCTGCACGCGGTGCTGGTCGAAATACGCCAGTTCGATGCCGGTGCCGCGCGTCACGCTGCCGTGCGCGGGCGTGAGCTCGCCCAGCATGATGCGGATCAGCGTGCTTTTGCCGGCGCCGTTCGGGCCGATGATGCCAACCCGGTCGCCGCGCATCACGGTGGTGGAGAGGTCGTCAAACAGCACGTGCCCGGCAAAGCTTTGGGACACGTGCTCCAGCTCGATCACTTTTTTGCCGGAAGCCTGCGCGGTGGCGGCCGTCATCCGTGCCTTGCCGGTCAGTTCGCGCCGCTGCGCGCGTTCGACGCGCAGCGATTTCAGCGCCCGCACGCGCCCTTCGTTGCGCGTGCGCCGGGCCTTGATGCCCTGGCGGATCCAGGCCTCCTCCTGCGCCAGCTTCTTGTCGAAGTGCGCGTTGGCCTGCGCCTCGGCGTGCAGGCGTTCGTCGCGGCGGCGCAGGTAATTGGCGTAGTCGCCCGGCCAGTCCGTCACTGCGCCGCGGTCGATCTCGACGATGCGCGTGGCCAGCGCCTGCAGAAAGCTGCGGTCGTGGGTGATGAACAGCAGGGTGCCGGCAAACGCCTTGAGAAAGCCTTCGAGCCAGTCGATCGCCTCGATGTCGAGGTGGTTGGTCGGCTCATCCAGCAGCAGCACGTCGGGCTGCGCCACCAGCGCCTGCGCGAGCAGCACGCGGCGCTTCATGCCGCCGGAAAGCGCGGCGAAATCGGCATCGCCCGGCAACTCCAGCCGCTCCAGCACGCCGGCCACGCGGCGGTCGAGGTCCCACCCGTGACGCGCTTCGATCGCCTGCTGCACTTCGCCGAGTGCATCGAGATCGTTGGCGCCCAGCAATTGGTGGTAGCGCGCCAGCAGTGCGCCGAGGTCGCCCAACCCTTGCGCCACGACGTGAAACACGCTGCCCGCGGTGTGTTGCGGCACTTCTTGTGCCATGCGCGCAATCACGGTGCCGCTTTGCACGCGGATTTCGCCGTCGTCGGGTTTGAACTCGCCGTCGATCAGGCGCAGCAGGGTGGATTTGCCCTCACCGTTGCGGCCGACGATGCAGATGCGTTCGCGGGGTTCGATCGCAAGATCGACGTGTTCGAGCAGGAGCGGGCCGCCGATGCTGAAGTCGACGCGCTGCAATTGGATCAGGGACATGCCTTATTCTAACGGGCTGCCAAGCCAATACCGGCACGCGCGATGCTTCGCCGTCGACATTGTGTGCCAAAACATATATTTAACGCAGCGAGTTGATGCACCGCGTGTGGAACTGACGGCGGCGTTGCGTTATGGTCGGCGGCAATATGTGGTGACGATGTGGCTGTTGCGAGGAATCCGGGTGACAATGAAGCCGATGACGTGGGGGGGCGTGTTGCGGCGCTGGCGCATGCGCGCGTGGGTTGCGCTGCTGTGTCTGACCGGCTTTGCCGGTGCCGCGCACGCGGGTTACGCCGCCATCGTGGTCGACGCGTCGAGTGGCCAGGTGCTGCAGCAGGTGAATGCCGACCAGCGCGATTATCCGGCTTCGCTCACCAAGATGATGACGCTGTACCTCACGTTTCAGGGGCTGAAGAGCGGCAAGCTGCAGCTCGATGAACCAATGCAGGTTTCCGCGCATGCCGCCAACATGTCGCCGACCCGGCTTGGCCTGCGCGCCGGACAGACCATTTCCGTGCGGGATTGCATCCTTGGCATGATCACCAAGTCGGCGAACGATGCCGCCGCGGTGATGGCCGAGAACATTGGCGGCAGCGAACCGGCGTTTGCCGACATGATGACTGCGCAGGCGCATCTGCTGGGCATGGGCGAAACCCATTTCGCGAATGCCTCCGGGTTGCCCAACCCCGACAACACCTCCACCGCGCACGACCTGGTGCGGCTGGCAATGGCGCTGTATCGCGATTTCCCGCAATACGCGCATTTCTTCGCCACCCAGGAGTTCGTGTTTCGCGGCCAGATCGTGCGCGGACACAACCACCTGATGTACCGCTACCCCGGCATGGATGGCTTGAAGACGGGCTACATCGACGCTTCCGGTTTCAACCTTGCCTCCACCGCCGTGCGCGACGGGCGCCGGCTGTTTGCCGTGGTGCTGGGCGGGCGCACCGCTGCGGTGCGCGACAACCTCATGGCGCGGTTGCTGGACGACGGCTTCGCGGGGCAGGAAACGCCGCTGGCCGTCATCGCCGATGCCTCGCGCACGCCGTTGCCCGCCGTGGCCTCGCGGCGCGCCAAGTCCGCGCATTCGGTGCGGGTTGCCGCGCACACCCACCAGTCGCGGTCGGATCGCAAGGTTGCCGCGGCCAGCGCTTGCACCCGGCACACTGCCGCTTGCCGCCGCGCGACCGCGTCGCGCCGTGTGCGCCACGCGGCAACCACCCGCGTCGCCGCCCATCACCCGACGAAGAAGGCGGTGGTCGTTGCCGCCCGCCGCCAGGTGGATGGCTGAGCGCGGAGCCGCTTGAAATCCACCTTTGTGGGTTGGGCTTCGGCCCGACAACACGTTGCGGAAAGCCTGCCGGGCTGAATCCCGACCCGCGGGAATGCGGCTTTGGGGTGCCGGGGGTTTTGTGTGGCGCGTCGCGCAGAGGCGGAGTTTGCGGCGATATGGCCGCGTGTTCTGTGGCGATTTTCCGCACACCCCGCGTCGCCGGCCGGCTTGTCGGACTGAAGTCCGACCTACATCCGACCTGCAGGTACAGGGCGTCGACGCCGAAACAGGAACGGGCCGCTCAAGGGCGGCCCGTTTGCATGGCGGAGAGCCGTTGCCGGCTTACTTGAGCTTGGCGTCCGCGCGCAGCGCTTCGGCCTTGTCCGTGTTCTCCCACGAGAACGCGGTGAACACGCTGCCGTCGGCACCCTTGACCTGTACCGGCTTGCGGCCGAAGTGGCCGTAGCTGGCGGTGCGCTGGTAGATCGGGTGGATCAGGTCAAGCATCTTGAGGATGCCGTAGGGCCGCAGGTCGAAGTGCTTGCGGATCAGCCGTTCGATCTTGTCGTCGCTGATCTTGCCGGTGCCGAAGGTGGTGACCGAGATCGAGGTCGGCTCGGCCACGCCGATGGCGTAGCTCACCTGCACCTCGCAGCGGTCGGCGATGCCGGCGGCCACGATGTTCTTGGCCACGTAGCGCGCGGCGTAGGCGGCCGAACGGTCGACCTTGGACGGATCCTTGCCGCTGAACGCGCCACCGCCATGCCGGGCCCAGCCGCCGTAGGTGTCGACGATGATCTTGCGGCCGGTCAGGCCGCAGTCGCCCACCGGACCGCCGATCTCAAACCGGCCGGTCGGGTTGATGTGGAACTTGGTGCCCTTGTGCAGGAGCTTGGCCGGCAGCACCGGCTTGATGATGTGCTCGCGCACGGCTTCGATCAGGTCCTTCTGCTTGACGCCCGGCGCGTGCTGGGTGCTGAGGACGACCGCGTCGATGGCGGTGGCGACGCCGTTCTCGTAGCGCAGCGTGACCTGGCTCTTCGCGTCCGGGCGCAGCCACGGCAGCGGCGAGTTCTTCTGCTTGCGCACCTTGGCCTGGCGCTCGACCAGCCGGTGCGAGTAGTAGATCGCCGCCGGCATGTAGTCCTGGGTTTCGTTGGTCGCGTAGCCGAACATCAGGCCCTGGTCGCCAGCACCCTGTTCCTCCGGCTTCTTGCGGTCCACGCCCTGGTTGATGTTGGGCGACTGCTTGCCGATCAGGTTGATCACGCCGCAGGTGGCGCCGTCGAAGCCGACGTCGGACGAGTTGTAGCCGATGTCCAGGATCACCTTGCGGGTGATGGCCTCAAGGTCGATCCACGCATTGGTGGTGATCTCGCCGGCGACGATCGCCACGCCGGTCTTGACCATGGTCTCGCAGGCGACGCGGGCGCGCGGATCCTGCGCGATGATCGCGTCCAGCACGGCGTCGGAAATCTGGTCGGCAACCTTGTCCGGATGGCCTTCGGAAACCGATTCGGAGGTGAACAGGGAGTTGCTCATCGCGGGAAATATCCTTCTCTACGGATAGAGAGATAAACAAAGGTTCGACATCATAGCATTTGGCGCGATGCCGATGCAGCAACCATGTCGGGCAAATGGACGGATGGACGTCTGGCGGACGTGCTGACGGCTCCGTGCAATGCACCATCGCCGCATTCGCCATTCTCGGCCCGACACGGGGTGTAGCCGTGCACTGACTGGGGCCGCCGGCGGGTGGCGGTGCGCCGGAGGACCTGAACCACCCTGCGTGACGGGGCTGGTGTTACAGCGACTCGCAACGGTTGCGTCCGGCGCGCTTGGCGCGGTACAGCGCCTGGTCGGCGCGCTCGATCACGCTTTCAGGTGTGTCGCCCGTGCGCACCGCGGTGACGCCACAGGAAAGCGTCAGTTGCACCGGCTCTTGCTGACTGCGGAAGCGTGTGCGTTCGAGTCGGCTGCGCAGGCGCTCGGCCATTTCCAGCGCTTCGGGCAGATCGGCTTCGACGATGGCAAGGAATTCCTCGCCGCCGTAACGGGCAAGAAAATCGCCCGGGCGCAGCGTGGTTTGCAATTGCTCGGCCACGATGCGCAGTGCACGGTCGCCGGCGCCGTGGCCGAGACGATCGTTGATGCTCTTGAAATGATCGATGTCCATCATCAGCACGCACAACGTGCCGGTTGCCGGCGCCTTGAGCGTGGCCATGCGCGCGTCGAGCGCACGCCGGTTGGCGAGGCCGGTCAATGCGTCGGTATCCAGCAGGTGGCCCTTGGTCACCAGCATGGTTTCCATGTCGCGCGTGCTTTGTTCGAGCTTTTGCACGCGCCGGCGCAGGTTGTCGACGCGTTGGCGCCAGGCGTCTTCGCGTGCGTGCTCGCGTTTCTGGGTGGCGGCGAGGTGGCCGCGGATCGTCGCCAGGTGGGCGCGTAACGTGGTGCGCAGTTCGGCAAGGTCGCTGGCGGTTTCGATGCAGTCATCGATGGCTTCGACATCGTCCAGCACGCTGGCGTCCAGCGTGACGCGCGCTGCCGCGGCGTCGCTGTACTCGGCCGCGTTTTCCTCGATGAACTCCGCCATGTCGCCCAGCTCGCTGCCGATCTGGTGCAGCAGGCGCAAGGCGGCGCGGTGGTCGGTGGCGAGCCGGTGCAACTGGCAGCTCACCAGCTCGGCGAGTTTGCGGCCGTGTTCGCGCAGAGCCTCAACGTCGGTGCAACCGACGATGGCCGTACGCAAGGCCGTCATCTCGGCGGCCGAGCCTTCGTCGGGGTCGAGCCGGTCGAGCACGGCAAGCAGGAGTTCATCCAGCGCCGGCACGGGCGACGTGGCCGCAGCCGGGAGAGGCGCTGGCGCGCTGCCTGGCGGGTCAACGTTCTGCATCGCCTGTGCGAGGGCGCGCAGCAGGGTGGGGATGCGGGCGGCATCGGTCGGCTGGCGCACAATCCGGCGCAACTCTCCCAGCGTCGCATCCAGCGCGGCGCCGCCGGTTTCTGCGGGTTTTGCCAGTTGGGCGAGCAGCCGGTGCAGCAGTTCACCCACCCGCCGCCATTGCTGCTCGCGTTGCTGGATCTGTTCGATCGAGGCAAGCGTCGGCGAATCGGGTTGCACTGGTTCCATTGGCGGCTCCGGCCAGGCAGGACGCCGTGATTCTAGTGGGAATGGGTGCCGGCGGCAGGCGCTGGCGCGGGCGGTCGAGGCCCGCGCCAGCGCGTTTACACAGTGATTTCGCCGCGCAACTCGCGCGCACTGGCCGCCATGTGTTCGAGTGCCGGCTCCACCTCGGCCCAGCGCCGGGTCTTCAGCCCGCAGTCGGGGTTGATCCACAGCTGGTCGGGGCGCAGCACCTTGAGCGCCTTGTGCACCAGTTCGGTCATCTCGGCCTTGGCTGGCACGCGCGGCGAGTGGATGTCGTACACGCCGGGGCCGATCCCGTTCGGGTACTTGAAGCGCACGAAGGCGTCCAGCAGTTCCATCCGCGAGCGGCTGGTCTCGATCGAGATCACGTCGGCGTCCATCGCGGCCACCGCCTCGATGATGTCGTTGAACTCCGAGTAGCACATGTGGGTGTGGATCTGCGTGGTGTCGCGCACGCCGCCAGCGGTGATGCGGAAGCACTCCACTGCCCAGGCGAGATATGCCGGCCACTCGGCGCGCCGCAGCGGCAGCCCTTCGCGGAACGCCGGCTCGTCGATCTGGATCACCTGGATGCCGGCCGCTTCGAGGTCGTGCACTTCGTCGCGCAGCGCGAGCGCGATTTCGTGGCACACGGTTTCGCGCGGCAGGTCGTCGCGCACGAACGACCACTGCAGCATGGTTACCGGGCCGGTGAGCATGCCCTTCACCGGCTTCGGTGTGAGCGATTGCGCGTAGGTGGCCCAGGTCACGGTCATCGGCTGCGGGCGCGCGACGTCGCCCCAGATCACCGGCGGCTTCACGCAGCGCGAACCGTAGCTTTGCACCCAGCCGAGCTTGGTGAACAGGAACCCGTCGAGCTGCTCGCCGAAATACTCCACCATGTCGTTGCGCTCCGGCTCGCCGTGCACCAGCACGTCCAGCCCGATGCGCTCCTGGAAGCGGATCACGCGCTCCACCTCGGCCTTGATGCGGGCCTCGTAGCTGGCGTCGTCGAGCTTGCCGGCGCGGTGCGCGGCGCGCGCCTTGCGCACCTCCTCGGTCTGCGGGAACGAGCCGATGGTGGTGGTGGGCAGCGGCGGCAGCGTGAGTGCTTCGGCCTGCGCCACGCGGCGGGTAGCGTAAGGCGAGCGGCGCAGCGCCATCTGCGGGCTGATCGCATGCAGGCGGGCGCGCACCGCCGGGTTTTTCACGCCGACGTGTTCGGCCTGGTGGTCGAGCAGGGTCTGCTGCGCCTGGAGCGCGGCGGCGGCTTCGGTCTGGCCGGCGAGTGCATCGGCGTAGACGCGCAGCTCTTCGAGCTTCTGCCGGGCAAATGCCATCGTCGCGCGGCGGGTGGGATCGAGCGCGGTTTCCGCCTCGATGTCGATCGGCACATGCAGCAGCGAGCACGAGGGCGCGATCCAGAGCTGTTCGCTGCCGACCCGATCCTGCGCCTGGTGCAGGCGCGCCAGCACCGCGTTCGGCCGGCTGCGCCACACGTTGCGGCCGTCGATCACGCCGGCGCTGAGCACGCGGTCGGCGGGCAGCGCGGCGAGCACGGTGTCGAGCTGCTGCGGCGCACGCACGAGATCCACGTGCAGGCCGGCCACCGGCAGGCTCGCGGCCAGCGCAAGGTTGTCGCCGAGCGCGCCGAAATACGTGGCCAGCAGGATCTTCGGTCCGCCCGCGGCCGCCAGCGCGGCATAGGCCTTGCGGTAGGCGGCGTGCGTCGCGGCGTCCAGGTCGAGCACCAGGCAGGGTTCATCCAGTTGCACCCAGTCGGCGCCGGCAGCCGCCAGCTTCTGCAGCAGTTCGGCGTAGGCGGGCAGCAGCGCATCGAGCAGGGCGAGGCGGTCGCTGTCGTCCACTGTCTTGGACAGCAGCAGGAAGGTGACCGGACCGACCAGCACCGGCCGCGCGCGGTGGCCGAGCGCCCGGGCTTCGAGAAACTCCGCGACCGGCTTGTCGCCCACCAGCCGGAACTTCTGCCTGGCCTCGAGCTCCGGCACCAGGTAGTGGTAGTTGGTGTCGAACCACTTGGTCATTTCCAGCGCGTGCAGGTCGAAGCCATCGCGCTTGTGGCCGCGCGCCATGGCGAAGTAGCCGGCGAGCGGATCCTTCGCAAACACCGGGCGGTAGCGCGCCGGGATGGCGTCGAACAGCACCGCGGTGTCGAGCACGTGGTCGTACAGGCTGAAATCATTGCTGGGCACCACGCCGGCGCCGGCATCGCGGCCAAGTTGCCAGTGGCGGGCGCGCAGTGTGCGTGCGGTTTCCAGCAGGCTGGCGGCATCCAACTCGCCGCTCCAGTGGGCTTCCAGCGCGCGCTTGAGCTCGCGCTTGAGTCCGATGCGCGGGAAGCCTGCATAGGTGACGGTAGACATCGGTTGATTCCTCGTTGCAATGGTGTGGCGAACCAAAGGCGGCGGTGTGCCAGCGGGTGCATTTGCCGTCGTTGTTCCGCTGGTGAGCCGGTTGGCAGGGCCGGACCGATCGCGGTTTTCTGTCGTATATCTTTCGATTCGAATAGAAAGATGCAAGCAATTGACGCCAACGGTAGTGAGTCGGACGAGCGCGCGTCAATGACCATGGTCAGGCGATCCGGTTTGGCAAACATGCGTTCTGGTTATATCGGAATGCGCAAGCGTCCTTTGTTGCCGCACGCCGCCAATAAGTAACGTGCGCAGACGTCCAGACGTCCAAATGAAGGTCCTTACCATGAGTCGCATCGCCATCCAGACCCCCGACAGTGCACCGGCCGAGGCGCGCCCACGTCTTGAATCGGCACGCAAGGCCAGCGGGTTCGTGCCCAATCTGCTCGGGGTGCTGGCAAACGCACCGACTGCGCTCGAGACCTACCAGACCGTGAGCGCGATCAATGCGCGCAACGGCCTCACCGCGACCGAGCGCGAGGTCATCCAGATCACCGCCGCCAGCCGCAACGGTTGCGGGTTCTGCGTAGCCGGGCATACCAAGATCGCGCGCAACAAGCTCAACCTGCCGGCCGAGCTGGTCGATGCGCTGCGCCACACGCATGCGCTGGAAGACTCCAAACTCAATGCGCTGGCGCGCTTCACGCTGGCCGTGATCGAGCACAAGGGCGGCGTCACCGATGACGAACTCAAGCAGTTCCTGGCCGCCGGCTACAGCCAAGGCAATGCGCTCGAAGTGGTGCTGGGCGTGAGCCTCGCCACCTTGTGCAACTACAGCAACAACCTGGCCCGCACGCCGATCAATCCCGAACTGCAGGCGTACGCCTGAGTCCCGCGAGGCCTGCCGTGAACGCTTCCTTGCCATCCCTTGAGGCCATCGACGCCGCGGTGCACGCCGAGTTGGCGCCGCTGGCGGTCGATATCGACGTCGACGGCGTCTACCCGGAGGCGTTCCTGCGTCACCTCGGTGCGCTGGGTGGTTACGGCGCCAGCCTGGTGGCCGACGAGCACCATCCGCTCGATCTGCGCCACGTGCTGACGGTGGCTGCGCACGTGGGCGCGGTATCCGGTGCGGCGGCGTTTGCGGTGTGGTGCCAGTTCACCTGCGCGTGGTACTTGCGCCACGCGACGGTGCCGGCAACGCGCGCGCGCTATCTCGATGCCGTGGTGCGCGGCGAGCTGCTGGCCGGCACCGGCATGTCCAACACCATGAAGCACCTTGCCGGCATCGAGAAGATCCGCTTGAGCGCCCGCCGCGAAGGCGACGGCTACGTGCTGAACGGCGTGTTGCCGTGGGTGTCGAACCTGGCCGCGCACCATCTGGTGATCGTGGCCGCCGCGGTGGATACCGGCGGCTACGCGATGTTTGCGGTGGAAACCGGCACGCCCGGCTACGCCAATCATCCGTGCCCGGAGTTTTCCGGCATGGAGGGCTCGCGCACGCTCAGCCTGCGCTTCAAGCAGGTGCGGGTCGCCGCCGACCAGGTGCTGGCGCATCCGGAGCAGTTCGACGCCTTCATCGCGCGCATCAAGCCGGGTTTTCTGCTGGGCCAGGTTGGCATGGGCCTCGGCGTGGTCGACGCCTGCATCAAGGTGCTGCACGAACACGGCGGTGGACAGAACGACGTCAACGCCTATCTCGACGTGCAGGAAGACGATCTGCAGGCTGCCCGCGACGTGTTGGTGGCCGAGACGGCGTTGTTGGCCGCCCAGGCGCAAGTGGGCAAGGCCGCGCTGCTGCCGGTGTTGCGCCTGCGCGCGGAGGCTTCGGAGCTGGCGCTGCGCGCTGGCAACGCGGCGGTGCTGCATGCCGGCGCACGCGGCTACATTCGCCGCCACGCGGCGCAGCGTCTGCTGCGCGAAGCGGTGTTCGTCGCCATTGTCACTCCGGCACTCAAGCATCTGCGCAAGGAGATCCATGACCTTGAGCAGGCGGCGTCACGCGCCGAGGCGGCGTGACGGTGCGTGCGGTCGACGCATGGAAGTCGGACGCAGGGTGTGGCCCTGACACGGCTGTACGCAAGGACGAACCCCTCTCTCCGGCTGCGAGCTTCACCGCCATGACCGACCAACCCACGCCGCTACATCCGGCCCTTCTCGATGCCAGCCACATCGCCCTGAGCTACGGCCGCCACGGCCAGGTGCGGTACCCGGTGCTGCGCGATTTCTCGTTGCAGCTGCGCGCGGGGGAGATCGTCGCCGTGCTCGGCCCGAGTGGCGCCGGCAAATCCTCGCTCCTGCGCGTGCTCGGCGGCTTGCAGAAGCCTGACCGCGGCAGCGTGCGCGTGCGCGGCGAAGTGCTGCACGACACCCATCCGCGCGTGAGCCTGATGTTCCAGGACCCCTGCCTGTTGCCGTGGCTGACACTCGAAGAGAACGTCGGTTTCGGCCTGGATTTTGCGCGCCAGCCGGTGCTGGACCGCAATGAGCGTCGTCGCCGCGTGCATGCCTTGATCGACGAGGTTGGCCTGACTTCGGCGCTCGGGCGCTATCCGTCCGAGCTTTCGGGCGGCATGGCGCAGCGCGTGGCGCTCGCGCGCAGCCTGGTGCGTCGGCCGGAGCTGCTGCTGCTGGACGAACCCTTCAGCGCGCTGGACGAGATCACCCGCGGCGAGATGCAGCAACTGCTGCTCGTGCTGGCCAAGCGCAGCCAGACTGCAGCGGTGCTGGTCACCCACGACATCGACGAGGCCTTGCTGCTCGCCGACCGCATCCTGCTGCTCGGTGGCGTGCCGGCTGAACTGCTCGGCGAATGGACGCTCGCCGCCGCGCAGCCGCGCGACGCGGTGTCCGGCGAGCTGACGCGCATGCGGGTGGACATCGTGCAGGCGCTGCGCGCCGCGCGCACGGACGCGCCGGCCGCGGCCGAACGCGCCGTCGCCTGACGCCGCGCTACCCTTTTCCGATCGAGATCACCATGACTGCCGATACTGGGGATACCGTTTCCTCGCGCCGCCGCTTTCTCAAGCTGTCGGCGCTGTTCACTGCCGCCGGTGCCTTGCCGCTGCTGCAGAACTTCGAGCGTGCCGTGGCGGCCGAGCCGGATGCGCCGCTGCGCATCGGCTACCTGCCGATTACCGATGCCACGCCGCTCTTGGTGGCGCACGAGCGCGGTCTGTATCAGGCCCAGGGACTCAAGGTCGAACGCCCGCGGCTGTTCCGCAGTTGGGCCGAGATCGTCGAGGCGTTCCTGAGCGGGCAGGTGAACGTGGTGCACATGCTCTCGCCGATGACGGTGTGGGCGCGCTACGGCTCCAAGTCGCCCTCCAAGGTGGTGGCGTGGAACCACGTGTGCGGCTCGGCGCTCGCCGCCGCGGTCAGGCCGAACGTGGCCAAGCTGGCCGACATCGCCGGCACCACGTTCGCCATTCCGTTCTGGTACTCGGTGCACAACGTGGTGCTGCAGCACCTTTTGAAGCACGAAGGCCTGACCTCGATCGGCAGCGGCAAGCCGGGGCCGAAGCAGGTGAAGCTGGCGGTGATGGCGCCTTCGGACATGCTGCCTGCGCTCGCCGGCGGGCGCATCTCGGGCTACATCGTGGCCGAGCCGTTCGTGGCGCTGGCCGAGATTTTGAGGGTCGGCAAGGTGCTGCGCTTCACCGGCGACGTGTGGAAGGACCACGCCTGCTGCGTGGTGCAGATGCATGAGCGCGATCTGAACCAGCGACCGCAGTGGACGCAGAAAGTGGTCAACGCCATCGTGCAGGCGCAGGCGTGGACGCGCACGCACCGCGACGACACCGCGCGCCTCTTGGCCAAGGATGCGCCCGGCCGCTACACCCCGCACGGCTACCCGGCGCTGGCCAAGGTGCTGGCGCCGCCGGCGTCGGACGATGCCGCCTACGTCAAGAGCGGCGCCATCCGTCACCCGGAGTGGCACGAGCACCGCATCGATTTCCAGCCGTATCCGTACCCGAGCTACACCGAAACCCTGGTGCAGATGCTCAAAGGCACCTACGTCGAAGGCCGCAACGAATTTCTCGCCAAACTCGACCCGGCGTTTGCCGCGCGCGACCTGGTCGACGACCGCTTCGTCAAGCAGGCGATTGCGGCCGCGGGCGGCATGCAGGCGTTCGGCGTGCCGAACGGTTTCACCCGCACCGAACAGATCACCACCTGACTTTGCGCGGCACCACGCCACCGGTTTTTGCCATGAATGCCCGTATCGCCGTTCCCCGCTCCAGCACCCGCATCGCGCTTGGCCTCATCGGCCTCGGCGCCCTGCTGGCCCTGTGGTCGGTCGGTATCCGTCTGCTCCGGGACGACACCCCGATGGCCGCCAACCTTGCGCCCGCCGACGCGTTCCGCAGCCTGTGGGAACTCATCGCCGACAACGAGCTCACGCGCCACACGCTCACCAGCCTGCGCCGGGTGCTGGTGAGCCTGGCCGCCGCGCTGATCCTCGGCGTGCCGATCGGCGTCGCGGTCGGCAGCTCGCACACGCTGGATGCCGCCACCAGCGCGCCATTCCAGTTCCTGCGCATGATCTCGCCGTTGTCGTGGATGCCGATCGCGGTGATGGCGTTCGGCATCGGCGACATGCCGATCTATTTTCTTTTGACCATCACCGCGGTGTGGCCGATCATCCTCAACACCGCCGCCGGCGTGCGCCAGCTCGACCCCGGCTGGCTGCTGCTCGGCCGCAGCCTGTGCGCCACGCGCGGGGAGATGCTGCGGCGGATCGTGGTGCCCGGCATCCTCGGCCACGTGCTGACCGGTGTGCGGGTCGCGATCGGCATGATCTGGATCTTGCTGATCCCGTGCGAAATGCTCGGCGTGAGCTCCGGCCTCGGCTATTTCATCCTGGATACCCGCGACCGCCTCGCCTATTCCGAGCTGATGGCGGCCATCCTTCTGATTGGTGCGCTCGGCTTTCTGCTCGACGGCGCCGCGCAATGGCTGCATCGGCGCTGGGCGCGTGGCAGCGGCGAGGCTTGAATCCGGATCAGGCCGCCAGCGCGACGCCGGCGGCCAGCGCGGCGAAGTAATTGCGGGTGAGGCGCAGTTGCTCGCGCGCGGTTTCGGCACGGTTGACCACCTGCCGGAACGCGGCGTTCTCCGGGCGATCCTTGGCGTACCAGCCGAGGTGCTTGCGCGCGATGCGCACGCCGGTCTCCTCGCCGTAAAACGCATACAGCGCTTCGAGGTGGCCGATGAGGATCGCCGCCACTTCCGCCGGCGTCGGCTCCGGCAGCGTTTCGCCGGTGGCGAGGTAATGTGCGATCTCGCGGAAGATCCACGGCCGCCCCTGCGCACCGCGGCCGATCATCAGCGCGTCGGCGCCAGTGGCGTCCAGCACGTGGCGCGCCTGCAGCGGCGAGGCGACGTCGCCATTGGCGAACACCGGAATGCGCACCGCGGCCTTCACCGCGGCGATGGTGGCGTACTCCGCCTCGCCCAGGTACTTGTCGGCGCGCGTGCGGCCGTGGATCGCCAGCGCAGCGATGCCGGCGTCCTCGGCGACATGCGCGATCGCCAGCGCGTTGCGATGCTCGCGATCCCAGCCGGTGCGCATCTTGAGCGTCACCGGCACTTCGACCGCGCTGGCCACCGCGTGCAGGATGCGCGCCACCAGCGCTTCGTCCTGCAGCAGCGCCGAGCCGGCCCACACATTGCACACCTTCTTCGCCGGGCAGCCCATGTTGATGTCGATCAGCTGCGCACCGTTCGCCACGTTGACGCGCGCGGCCTCGGCCAGCACCAGCGGGTCGGCGCCGGCAATCTGCACGCTGACCGGCTCCGGCTCGCCGGCGTGATCCATGCGGTGCAGCGACTTGGCCGTATGCCACAGCGTGGGGTCGGCGGTGGTCATCTCGGATACCGCCAGCCCTGCGCCGAGCCGCTTGCACAGGAGGCGAAACGGTTTGTCGGTCACGCCGGCCATCGGTGCCAGCGCGAGCGGTGGGTCGATGCGGTAGAGCCCGATCTGCATGCGCGCATTGTAATGGGGCGCAGATTGGCATCGAAATCCGTATGATCGGCACCGATCAGGCGCTTGATGGGAGGCGGGCGACCGATGCGACGACAGGGGGCTTTTGGATGTCTGCTGCTGGTGGCGGCGTTGCCGGCGCTGGCGACGTCCATCAACACGTATCGCGAACGTGCGGTGGTCGACCCGCGCGGCGTGATTGCCGATGTGCGCCGGGCGCTGGATCAGGCCGGGTCCACGCTGGCACCGGAGCGTGAACGCGCGATGCTCTGGGGCATGGGCACTGCCGCGATCAACCTCAACGACGATGCGGCGCTGGCCGAGGCCACGCTGCGCCTGGATGGTCTTGCCACGGCAACCCATGATCCCGTGGCCGCTGCTACCGCCGGCTTTTTGCGGGCGCGGCACGGCATTGCCAATGGCGATGGCGACGGTCTGGGCGAGGCGTTGCGCGCCGCGAGCGCGGTGCAGGGGCAGGTCGAGCCGGCGCTGGCTGCGTGGGCGCGCTTCCAGTTGTGCGACGCCTATACGCTGGACGAAAAGCCAGACAAGGCGTTGCCCTCTTGTTACCAGGCGGTGGCGGCATACCGCGCGCTCGGCGACGCGTATGGCATGGGCGACGCGGAGAACGACGTCGGACTGGCGCTGGCCACGCAAAACCGCGTGGACGACGCCGCTGCCGCGTACCACCGCGCGCGCCAGCATTTCCGCGAAGCACGTGCGGACGAGCTGGTGGTCATGGTGGGCGACAACCTGGCCCAGATGTATCTGCAACAGGGCCGCGCACGGGAGGCGCTGGCCTTGTCGCGAGCCTCGCTCAAGCAGGAGCAGGCCTCTGGCCGCGTCAGCGACGCGCTGGGGTCGATGACCGACATCGCGCGCGCCGAAGCGGCGCTTGGCCATCACCGCAAGGCGTACGCCGGCATGCGCGCCGTGGTGGCGCAGGCGCGCAAGGCCGGCATCAAAGGGCAATTGATCGACTTTCTGCGGATCGAAGGCGGCCTCGCCGAGCGCGTCGGCGATCTGCACCAGGCATTGGCCGACGAGCGCGAAGCGACCGCGCTGGAGGCCCGTTACGAAACCCCGGCCGTGCGCGCGATCGAAGCGGAGCTGTCCCAGCGTTACGCGGTACGCGAGAAGGAGCTGCGCATCAACGAACTGGAGCGCGCCAACCAGATGCAGGCGCTGCAGCTCAAAGCGGTGCGCGCCGAAGCGGCGCGGCGGCACGAGCACGAGCAGCGGCAACGCATGGTCAGTGTCACCATCGTGACCGTGGCTATCGGCTTGCTGGCGGTAGTGGCGATGCTGGTGTTGCTGTTGCGCGCCAAGAGCCGGTATGCCGCCGAGCTGCAGCAGCAGACGTTGCGCGATCCGTTGACCGGCATCCCCAACCGGCGGGCGTTCATGCAGCGCGCGGGTGAGCTGTTGGCGACCGACCCCGGCCCGACCGCCGGGCATGTGCTGATGCTGATCGACTTCGATCACTTCAAGCGCATCAACGACAGCGCCGGCCATCCGGTGGGCGACCGTGTGTTGACGCTGGTGGCTGCCTGCCTCGCGCAACGCGTGCTCGAGCCCAGCTTGGTGGCGCGCGTCGGCGGTGAGGAGTTTGCCGTGCTGTGCCCACGGGTGGGGGCGGAAAGCGGTGTGCGGCTGGCGGAGGGTTTGCGTGCCGCGGTGGCGGCGCTGCCGATGCCGGCGGCCGTGGAGACACAACGCATGACGATCAGCATCGGTGTGGCGATGTTTGACGGCCGCTGCTGCCGCGACCTCAGCGGCTGGATGCGGGCGGCGGACAGCGCGTTGTATTCGGCAAAATCCTATGGGCGCAACCGCGTCGTGGCCGCGAGCGTCGTGGCTGGCTCATGAGTGGCGCCGCCGCGCGCGGCGTGAACGCTGCCGTGGGTTGATAACGGCTATTTCAAGCGCTGGGACAATTTGCCGCAGGTGCGCGTGGCGCCGGGGCAATCGCTGCGCAAGCCTTGTGGCATCCCGTTTCAATCCCCGGTGCTGGTCAATGTGCGCCGTGCCGAAGTGCCGCCACTCTTGATACGCGTCAAGCCCAAACCCCGGCCACACTTTCTATATTCGTCCGTGTCCACAGTGTCCGTTGCGCGTTCGACACGGTGGCGCGGTACCGATCCATCTCGGCCATCGTGTAAGGGGTTGTCCCATGTCTCAACGCACCATCGATTTATCGCTTTCCACGCTGGCGGCATTTGCCGGCGTTCTGCTTTCGTGGCCGTTTTTCCGCGACCACCGCTATTGGGCCGAATCGCCGGAAATGTGGTGGGTTTATATCGGCACCGGTTTCTTGCTGGCAATTTACGTGTTCTACGTTTTCGTCATTTGTCTGCGCACTTTGTTTGCGCACGACGCTTTGGGCAAGCAGGCCCCCATCAACGGTAAAGACGAGGGGCGTGCGCCATGAGTTGCCTCGACGAAAAAAACTGCCCGGAGGTGCGCCGACGGCGCCTCGCGCTGGTGATGTTCGGCTTGATGATGCTGGTATTCATCGTGCTGTCCGGCTTCTCGTTCCTCAGCTCGCGTGGGCAGGTCACGCCCGACCAGGTTTCGTTCGGCGCCAATCAGGCCACCGCCGGCAAGCGGGTATTCCAGGCGTACAACTGCATGGATTGCCACACGCTGGTTGGCAATGGTGCGTATCTCGCACCCGACCTCACCAAGGAGTACCAGGATGCCGGCCCGGCCTGGCTGGCCGCGTTCCTGCCTTCCGCCGGTGGCTGGCCGACCGAGGCCGCGCTGCGCACCCAGCTCCTGAACAAGGAGGTGGCGGCGGATGCCGGTGTCGATTCACTGGATGCGTATTACCGCAAGTATCCGGGCGCAAAGGATCGCGTTGATCGGCGTGGCGGCAAAACCACGTTCATGCCGAACCTGCCGTTCCACGGCAACGAGGTCGGCGAGCTGATCGCCTATCTCAAGTACACCTCGGAAATGGATACCGAAGGCTGGCCGCCGAAGGTCATGACCGGCACCCTCGATCACCGTTTGGCGCTGCTGCACGGCACACCACTCGTGGTCGCCGC
Organism: Rhodanobacter sp. FW106-HT46G03; assembly: GCF_058789895.1. NCBI lineage: Bacteria > Pseudomonadati > Pseudomonadota > Gammaproteobacteria > Lysobacterales > Rhodanobacteraceae > Rhodanobacter > Rhodanobacter sp. FW106-HT46G03. Next base: position 3,078,169 of record NZ_JBYTCC010000001.1, on the reverse strand, counting down.
ACCGGTTGCACCCGCAGCGGCAGCCAATGTGGCAGACACGCACGATCTTGCCGAACACGGCGAGGCGGTGGCGAAGGACTTTGGTTGCCTCGCCTGCCACGCGGTCGACGGCAAGCCGCTGGTCGGCCCGGACTGGGGCCATTTGTACGGCGCGCAGGTCAAGTTGACCGACGGCAGCAGTGTGGCCGCCGACGATGCCTACCTCACCGAGTCGATCCTCAAGCCGAACGCGAAGATCGTGGCCGGCTATACCCCTGGCGTGATGCCGCAGCAGTACGACCAACTGCTCAAGCCGGATGACGTCAAGGCCATCGTTGCGTATATCCGCAGCCTGGAGAAGCGATGATGCAGATTTCATACCAGACACAACGCTTGAGCATGCGGTTCTTCATGCTGATGGCCACCTTGTTTGTCGTGCAAGTGGGCTTTGGCCTGTTGCTGGGCTTGCAGCAGGCCGACCCGACGGTGCTCGCCGGCACGCTCAATTTCAACGTGGTGCGCGCCGAGCACCTGAGCCTCGGCATATTCTGGATCCTCTCCGGGTTCATCGGCGCCATCCTGTTTGTCGGTCCGCTGCTGTCCAAGCGCGAGCTGGCGGCACCATGGCTCATCAAGTTCCTGTTCTATGCGCTGATCGTCACCATTGTCTGGAACATGGCCACCCAATCGCTGGCGATGAAGGGCATTGCCGGATGGTGGGAAGGCCAGCCGTGGTTGCAGCAAGGGTTGGAATATCTCGAAGCCGGGCGCGCTGCGCAGGTCGTGATCCTGATTGGCTTCAGCATTCTTGCCGGCGTGGTATTGCGCACATTCCCGCCCCGCAAGGAGTGGAATGAAATCCACTGGGGGTTGGCGATTGGCGTGGTGGCGTTGACCGCGGTTTGGCTGTTCGGCATGTTTTACGTAAGCCGCCTGGATTTGCAGGAATACTTCCGCTGGTTTGTCGTGCATTACTGGGTGGAAGGCGTGTGGGAGGTGATCCACATCAGCCTGATTGGTTTCCTCCTGGTATTGCTGTTCAAGGTGGATGTGAAATCGGTCGGTTATGCCGTGTTCTGGGGTGTGGCGCTGGTATGGTTATCCGGACTCTTGGGTAATGCACACCATTACTTCTGGATCGGCACGCCGGAGTTCTGGCAGTTCTGGGGCTCGCTGTTGAGCGCGATGGAACCGTTGCCGCTGGTGTTCTGTTTCTGGCACATCTATCTCGATGCGCACCAGAATCGTCGACCACTGGAAAACGCGCCCGCGTTCTACTTCATCCTGGGCTCGGTGGTACTGGAGCAGGTGGGTGCCGGCATCCTCGGTTTCAGCATGACGTTTGCGCTCACCAACGCATGGTCGCACGGCACCTGGATCACGCCGGCGCACGCGCATCTGGCGTTGTTCGGCACCTTTGGCATGCTTGGCATCGGTGCGGCGTATTACGCAGTGCCGGCGATGCGCGAGGCGGCCAACTTCGACCAGCGCATCGGGCGCCTGGCGTTCTGGATGGTGATGATCGGCGTGCTCGGCATGGCGCTCTCCTTTGCGCTGGGCGGCACGGTGCAGATCTACGTCTACCGCACGCTCGGATTGCACTGGTTTGGTGGCGACCTGTTCCCGGCGATGGGTGTGTATCGCCTGCTGGTGGCGGTGTTCGGTTTCCTGCTGGCCGTGGGTGCCGGACTCATCGCGTTCGATCTGGCGACCATCGGCAAACGCACCCGCAGTGTCATGGCCAACCATCGTGCGCCGCGTGCGGCATCCGGTTGGGGGCGGCCGTTGTCGGGGTTCGAGGCCGGGATCTGGCTGACCGCGATGTGGGTGTTCGGCGGTATCGTCACGCTCAGTCTCCTGAGCTACAACCTGCCGCGGGTACGCGTGGATGGCGATCCGACCTTGCCGTACCTGCTGGCTGGCATCGGCTATCCCGGCCTGCTGCTGGTGACGGTGCTGTTCGTGTGGCGGTTCCTGGCGTCGATGGAAGCGCGCACGGCCACCGCGCCGGCGGTGATGCCGGCCGCGGCGGTGGCGGTCGCCGGCTGAGCACGGAAGTCAGTGTGTCGGCACGACCCGGCGGGCTGCCGCCGGGTCGTGTTTTTGCTTGAACAGCGGCACGAACAGCAATGCCATCACCAGCGCATAGGCGGCAAACGCCAGCCAGATGCCCTGCCAGTTCTTGCAGATGGCGACCGCGTCGTTGCACACCGGGTTGGTGAAGAAACGGTCGATCATCCAGCCGGCGACGAGGCTGCCGAGCACCGCGCCGACCCCGTTCGTCATCAGCATGAACAGCCCCTGCGCGCTGGCGCGGATCTTCGGGTCGGCCTGGCTCTCGACGAACAGCGAGCCGGAGATGTTGAAGAAGTCGAACGCCATGCCGTAGATGAGGCACGACAGCACGATCATCCATAGCCCGTCGCCGGGGTTGCCGAAACCGAACAGGCCGAAGCGCAGCACCCACGCCAGCATGCTCATCGTCATCACCGCCTTGATGCCGAAGCGCTTCAGGAAAAACGGGATGGTGAGGATGAACGCGGTTTCCGAGAACTGCGAGATCGAAATGATGATCGCCGAGTATTTGACGGTCAGCAGGTTGGCGTAGGCCGGTACCTTGGAAAAATCCTTGAGGAAGGTGTCGCCATAGCAGGCTGTTGAGAATGCCTCTTCCGAGGGCATCGCGATAGGGTATTTCTATCGTCGGGGGTTCATGTCGGCTTCGGCAAGGCCTGTTTCTCGAACACGGGACGCACGTTTCCTGTCTTGGTTCATGTTGGCGAGGGATTCCACCACTCGCCGATGCCGCCGAGGCGAATCAGGTTGTAGGCGGCAAAGGTCCATGTCACCCAACCGCGCACCTTGGGCAGCGACACCAGCGGCAGCTTGTGCAGCCCGCCAACCGTCTTGATCCAGCCGAAACCCTGCTCGATGCGTTTGCGCACCTGCAGGCTCATTGCATACCCCTTGCCTCGCGCCTTGCGCGCGTCGATGGCGCTGCGTCGCCCCTTGGTATTGCGTGCGATGTGGGGCTTGATGCCGCGTCGATCCAACGCTTCCACGAAATCGTGCGTGTCGTAGCCCTTGTCCGCACCCAGCGTGGCGCCTTGACGCACACCCTCTGCGTCCAACAAATCGAGTGCGCCATCGCGCTCCCCGGTGCCGCTGGCGTGGCGGACGTCCACGCCAATGACCAGGCCATGACGGTTCTCCATCAGGCTGTTGGCCAGGTAGCTAAGCTTGGCTTCCTTGCCCTTGCCCTTGCGCATCAAGCGCGCGTCCGGGTCGGTGGTGGAGGCGTGCGTGTCGTTGTTGCGCTTCTCGTCTCGGAAGTCGGTGCCGTCACCGCCGCTGCCATCCTTCGGGCGGAAGCTCTTGTGCGAGGCCCACGCCTCCAGCAGCGTGCCGTCCACCGAGAAATGCTCGTCGCTGACCAGATCGCGCACGCGCGCCATCAGCACGGTGTGCTCGAAGAAGCGCTGCGCGACCTGCTCATCGAACAACCGCTCGCGGTTGAACGAGAACGTGGAGTGATCCCACACCGCGTCGTCGATGTTGAGCCCGACGAACCAGCGGAACAGCAGGTTGTAGTTCATCTGCTCCATCAGCAGGCGCTCGCTGCGCACGCTGTAGACCACCTGCAACAGCGAGGCGCGCAGGATGCGTTCGGGCGGGATCGAAGGCCGTCCGCCTTCGGCGTAGCGTTCGTCCAGCAGCCCGTCCAGCTCACCGAGGATCACGTCCACCAGCACGCGCAGCTTGCGGATCGGATGATCGGTCGGCACGCGCTGTTCGACGGATACGTACGAAAACATGCCAAGCTGCTGGACGTCGGGGCTGCGCATCAAAGTGGGCCTGGTGATTGATCGCGTCTATGACAGCCGGCGCCGCAGGGAGTTTCTCAACAGCCTGATAGGCGTTGGTGAGCTGCAGCGCGGCGCCCAGCAGCATGGCAAAGATGAAGAACACCGCCATGTTGCGGTTCCTGAACAGCACGAACGAGGTGAGGCCGAGGCGATCGACCAGCGTGCGGCTGTGCGCGGCATCGAGTTTGGGTGGGCACTTGGGCAGCGTGAAGGCGTACACGCCAAGCAGCAGCGAGGCGCCGGCGGCCACGTGGAACTGCGTGGCGGAAGCCTCGAAGCCGAGCAGGCTCACGGTCCAGGTTGCCGCAATGAAACCCACCGTGCCCCACACCCGGATCGGCGGGTAGGCCACCACCACGTCCTGGCCATCCTGCTTGAGCGCGTTGTAGGCGACCGCAATCGACAGCGCGATCGTCGGCATGTAGAAACACATGTTGAGCAGCATCACCCAGAACATCAGGTGCGGGTCGCCGACCATTGGCAGCGCCAGCAGTACCAGCGCGCCGGCAATCTGGAACAGCCCGTACAGCCGCTCGGCGTTGATCCACTTGTCGGCGATGATCCCGGCGATCGAGGGCATGAACAGCGAGGCGATGCCCATGGTCGAAAAGATCGCGCCAAAGCTGGTGCCCGACCAGTGCTGGGTGTGGAACCACCAGGTGCCGATCGTCAGCAGCCACGCCCCCCAGATGTAGAACTGGAGGAAGTTCATCACGATCAGGCGCAGCTTGAGGCGCATGGCATCTCCCCGGGGTGGCCGGGAACGAGCCCGTGGCCTTGGTGCTGGAATCGTCGCAGCGTAGAAGATGGGTTGCTGACGCGGCAAGCCGCTGGACAGGAAGGAGAAGTGCGTGGGGCAATGGTTGACGCTGGCGCTGGTGCAATGGGTGGCACTGATGAGTCCGGGGCCGGATTTTTTCTATGTGTCGCAGACCGCGGCCAGCCGCTCCCGGCGCGAGGCGCTGGCCGGCGTGGCGGGCATCGCGCTCGGGGTCGCGATCTGGGCGGCGCTGGCACTGGCCGGGCTGACGTGGCTGTTCGCGCGGGCCAGCGTGCTGGCGCAGGTGGTGGCAGTGGCTGGCGGGGTGTACCTCGTGTGGATGGGCGCGCACCTGCTGCGCGGTGCACTGCGCCCGCTGCCCACGGCGGCCGTTGCCACCGTAGCGGCGGCCAGTGCCCGCCAGGCACTGCGCGCCGGGCTCGCCACCAACCTGTCCAACCCCAAGGTGGTGGTGTATTTCGGTAGCATTTTCGCGGCCTTCATCCGCACCCCGCTCACGCTGGCGCAACGCTGGGGGCTGTGGCTGATGATCGTGGCCGAGACCTTGGCGTGGTTTGCGCTGGTGGCCAGCGTGTTTGCGTTGCCGCGCGTGCGTGCCGGCTACCTGCGGCTGCGCCGATTCGTGGATGGCGGCGCCGGGCTGATCTTTGTCGGGTTCGGGCTGGAACTCATCGTCACCCGCGGCGCGCTCTGAGCCAGCGCCGCCGCCACGCGCTCGCGCAGCACCGGCAGCAGTTCCGCCTCGAACCACGGGTTGCGTTGCATCCACAGCTTGTTGCGCGGGCTGGGGTGCGGCAGCGGCAGCACGCTGGCGCGCGCGAGGTGTTCGCGCCAGGCGCGCACGGTGTCGGTGAGCCGCTTCGCGCAGTGCTCCTTGCCGAGCATGCCGACGAGCGCGTACTGGCCGATTGCCAACGTGAGCTGCAGTTGCGTCAGTCGCGGCAGCAGTTGCGGGTGCCAGGTGGGCGCGCATTCCGGCCGCGGCGGCAGATCGCCGCCCTTGCCGGTGCCGGGGTAGCAAAAACCCATCGGGATGATGGCGACCTGCGCCGCATCGTAGAACGTCTCGCGGTCGATCCCCATCCACTCACGCAGGCGGTTGCCGCTGACGTCGTTGAACGGGACGCCGCTCTCGTGCACCTTGCGTCCCGGCGCCTGGCTGGTCACCAGCAGGCGCGATGTCCGGGATGCCTGCAGCACCGGCCGCGGTCCGAGCGGCAGGTGCGCCGCGCAAAGGGTGCACGCACGGATGCGCGCCATCAGGTGATCGAATGGCTCGACGCGGTTCACGGCAGGACTTTGCCCGGATTGAGGACGCCGTCGGGGTCGAACGCGGCTTTCACCGCGTGCATCAGGCCCAGCGTTTCCGCGCCAATCGCGAGCGGCAGGTAGTCGCGCTTCACCCGGCCGATGCCGTGCTCGCCGGAGAGCGTGCCGCCCAGCGCAACGACCAGTTCAAACAGTTTCGGCAGCGCGGTTTCCGCACGCGCAATTTCCGCTTCGTCACGCGGCAAAAAGTTCACGTGCAGGTTGCCGTTGCCGGCGTGGCCAAAGCTCACCACTGGCACTGCGTGCCGCTCGCCGAGTGCATGCACGCCGCGCACCAGCTCCGGCAGGCGGCTGACCGGCACCACCACGTCCTCGTTGATCTTGTGCGTGGTGACCTGTTTCTGCGCCTGCGACAGCGCCTTGCGCGCAGCCCACAGCGCCGCATTCTCGCCGGCATCGCGGGCCACGTGCAGCGTTTCGAGCCCGTCGCCGCGTGCGGCACGCGCCACGGCGGCAGCAGCAACATCGACCGTGGCGTCCTCGCCATCCACCTCGACGATCAACAGCGCCGCGGCATCCGGCACGCCGGCATCGGAGTGGGTATCGCGCGCCAGCTTGAGCGCCAGCGCGTCCATGAATTCCAGTGCGCAGGGCGTGGTGGCTTGCGCCATGATCCGCGCCACCGCCTGCGCCGCGGCATCGGCGCTGGCATAGCTCGCCAGCAGGCTGCGCGTTGCCGGCGGCTTCGGTGTGAGCTTGAGCGTGGCTTCGGTGATCAGCGCCAGCGTGCCCTCCGAGCCGACCAGCAGGCGGGTCAGGTCGTAGCCGGTGGAATCCTTGGTGGTCTGCGTGCCGCAGCGAAACCCGACCCCGGTGCCGGCCACCGCGCGCAAGCCGAGCACGTTGTCGCGCGTGGCGCCGTATTTCACCGCGTGCGGCCCACCCGCATTGCACGCGAGGTTGCCGCCCACCGTGCACCACGGCGCCGAGCCCGGATCGGGCGCCCAGAAGAAACCGTGCGGCGCCAACGCCTGCTGCAGTGCCTCGTTGGTCACCCCCGGCTCGACCACTGCCAGGCGGTCATCCGGATCGATCCGCACGATGCGATTCATGCGTCCGAAATCCACCACCACGCCGCCCGCCAATGGCACCGACGCGCCGGTGGAACTGGTGCCGCCGCCACGCGCCGTGAGCGCGATGCGCTCGGCACGGCACAGCTGCACCAGGGCTTCGACTTGGGCATGCGTGCTCGGTAGCGCCACCGCATCTGGCAGGCCGTGGCAGCGCGAGTGGTCGTGGCTGCAGGTTTCGCGCCGCGCCGGATCGGTGACGAGGCTGTCGCCGGGGAAGATGCCGCGCAGGGCGGCGAGTGCAGAAACGGTCAGAGCCATGCGCGAAGAATAATGCCTCGGCGCTTCAATCCGCCTCGAACGCCGCGCGCAGCCAGTGCCCGCGCGCGGCGTCGGCACTGCCGTCGAACGTCACCACATCGAAGCGGCAGGTGCGGTGGGCGTGGGGCGGGTTGGCGGCGAGCCACAGTTGGGCGGTGCGGATGAGCTTGTCGCGCTTGCTGCGGGTGATCGAGGCGAGCGCGTCGCCGTGCTCGGCGTGCGCGCGCTGGCGCACTTCAACGAACACGACGGTGGCGCCGTCGAGCATGACGAGGTCGAGCTCGCCGTGGCGCGTGGTGTAGTTGCGGGCCAGGGTTTTCAGCCCGGCGCGCTCCAGCTCGGTGGCGGCGCGCTGTTCAAAGCGGGCGCCACGCTCGCGCATCAGCCGGCGCCGGCCGGGGCGGCGGCGCTGCCTGCCGGCGCCGGGGTGGCCGGCGTCGGGCTGGTGCCCGCGGGGGCCGGCGCGTTGTCGACCTGCAGGCTGTCGCTGAGTGGGCGGGCGACGCCGTTGTCGAATCTGGCCCAGGTCATGACGCGGCGGATCTGGCCGAACTCGTCGGCGGTGAGCTGGCCGGTGGCACCGGGCAGGTAGCTGCCGGGGTGGTCGCGCAACCAGTGCAGGTAGGGCACGAGGTTCCACGCATCCATGCCGAAGGCGAACAAGCGCGCGCCGGCATCGCGCGCGGCGGGCAGCAGGTTGGCGACATCGGCATGTTTCGGCAGGCCGGGTTGGGCGTCGAACAGCCACGGCGCGTCGGGAAACTCGACACCATTGAGATCGTTGTCGGCGGTGGGGTTGTCGTTGCCGGCATAGACGTGCGAGGTGGCGAACACCGGCAGGGTGATCTTGGCCGTCAGCAGTTGCGGCACCAGCAGGCGCGCCTGTGCCGGGCGCATGCTGATGAAGATGCCGGCACCGTCACCGGCGCCATTCGCGCCAAGCTGGGCGATCGTGCTGGTGTAGTTGACGCTGCCGGTGGGCAGTGTCGCCATGCCGGCGACGTTGCCGCCACGGGCTGCCATCTCGGCCTTGAACGCGGCCGCCGCGCGCTGGGCAAAGTCGTCGCTGGAAACGATCACGTAGGCCTGCAGCAGGTTGCGCTCGGCCATGTGGTCGGCGGCCTGTGCGCCTTCGGTTTCCGGCAACAACCCGAACTCGCTGGCCTCGCTCGCTGGCAACTGCTTGTCGTCCGGGTGGTTCAGCGCCAGCACCGGCACCGGCAGTTGCGGCAACGCAAACACGGCGGCGACGGCGTTGCGGGTGAGCGGGCCGACCACGAGTTGCGCGCCATCCTTGGTGGCCTGCTGGTAGGCGCCGACCGCGCCAGAGGTGGTGCCGAGCGTGTCGTAGATGCGCACTGATGCACGTGGCGCGTGGTTGCGCGCCGCTTCGGCGTAGGCGGCAAAAAAGCCCTCGCGGATGGCTTCGCTGGCATCGGCGAAAGCGCCGCTTTCCGGCAGCAGCAAGGCTACGTGTGCCGGCATCCGGTAGCCCTCGCGCACGTCCGCGCCGGTGCCGGGCAGCAAGGTGCCGACCGGCTGGTTGAGCGTGGGCTGTGGCTGCGCCACGGCGACACCGAGTTGCTGCAGGGCCTGGTTGATCCACGGCAGCATGCGGTCGCCCGGCTGCATCGCGGCGGCGCGTTGCTTGAGTGGGCCCACGCCCAGGGCGGTCAGTTCGTGCACGATCGCCCTGCGGTTTTGCGCGCGGTCGAGGCCGTGCAGCCGCGAGTCCATTTCGGCGCGTGTGCGGGCGGCGCCCCAGCGGTCGCCGGTGGCGGTAAGCGCGCGGGCGCGCAATTCGTACAGCCGCAGTTGCAGGTCGTCCGGCACTGCCACCGTGGGCTGCGTGGTCAGGCGCAACGCGGTGGCGGCGTCGTGGTGGTGCAGGGCGAGGTTGGCACGCAGCAGATCCAGACGCACCGGGTCGCTGCCGGTGAGGTTGTTGCGGCGAATCCTGGCCAGTACCGGCGCCGCGGTGTCGATATGGCCGCTCCCGCTCCACGCGTCGGCGGCCAGCACGCGGTAGTGGTCGGCGTTGCCGCCGTAGCGGTCGGCCAACACCAGGTAGGCCCGCGCGGCCTGGTCCAGTTGCCCCTGGCGCGCCAGCATTGCCGCGCTTTGTGCGGCGGCCAGTTCCTCCGGCGAGGTTTTCGTGGCGACCAGCGCACAGGCGCTCAGCATCAGCAGGCAGGTCAGCAGCACGACCAGCGGCCGGATCACGGAAAACGGGCGCATCGAGAGCCTCCTTGTCGGCATGGGCGACGAATGGGCGATGATAGCGGATCGCTTTTTTGGAGCTTGTGCATGTCCGCTGTCCCGCCCGGTTGCCTGTGGGTCGTTGCAACACCGATTGGCCATCGTGACGATCTTTCGGCGCGCGCGATCGCGACCTTGCGCGCCGTGGCGGTGATTGCCGCCGAGGACACGCGCCACAGCCGACCGTTGCTGATGCACCACGGCATCGATACCCCGCTGGTCGCGCTGCACGAATACAACGAGCGCGAGGCCGTGGCGGCCCTGGTGCGGCGCCTGGGTGAGGGCGAATCGGTGGCGCTGATTTCGGATGCCGGCACACCGCTGGTGTCCGACCCCGGTTTCCGCCTGGTGCGCGCCGCGCGTGCCGCCGGCATCCGCTGCGCACCGATCCCCGGCGCCTGCGCCGCGATCGCCGCGTTGTCGGTGGCCGGGTTGCCCAGCGACCGCTTCGTGTTCGAAGGTTTTCTGCCGCCGAAATCCGCCGCGCGGCGGGCGCGCTTGCAGGCGCTGGCCGGCGAACCGCGCACCCTCATCTTTTATGAATCTTCGCACCGCATCGCCGAGAGCCTGGCCGACCTGCGCGACGTGTTCGGTGGTGAGCGCGAGGCGGTGCTGGCGCGCGAGTTGACCAAAGTGTTCGAAACCGTCCTTGGCGAGCCGCTTGCCGCGCTCGCCGAGCGAGTCGCAGCCGACCCCGACCAGCAGCGTGGGGAATGCGTGATCCTCGTCGCCGGCCACGCCGACGAAGCCGACGTCGATGCGAAACTCGTCGAAGGCCGCCGCGTGTTCGCCATCCTGCGCGAAGAGCTGTCACCGGCCAAGGCCGCCAAGCTGGCGGCGGCGATCAGCGGCGCGCCGCGCAAGGCGCTATATGAGTCGTGATGGTTTCCGCAGGTGCGCCTCTCCAAATCCCGTATCCCAAATCCCGAATCCCAGCCATTACAATGGTCAGCGGAGTAGGCCAGACAGTCGCGTCGCGCGCGAGCGCGTCGAGGAAAGTCCGGGCTCCACAGGGCAGAGTGCCAGGTAACGCCTGGGCGGCGTGAGCCGACGGAAAGTGCAACAGAGAGCAGACCGCCGAACGGCATCTTCGGGTGCGCGTGGCAAGGGTGAAAGGGTGCGGCAAGAGCGCACCGCGTGCGGGGCCAACGCCGCACGGCACGGCAAACCCCACTCGGAGCAAGACCAAATAGGGGGACATTGGCGTGGCCCGCGTCGTCCCCGGGTAGGTTGCTGGAGCCAGGCGGCGACGCCTGGCCGAGAGGAATGACTGTCACGCCGCGAGGCGCACAGAACCCGGCTTATCGGCCGACTCCACCTCATCCATCACGGCTTCCGGCGCAGGCATGCGCCGGAAGCCGCGGCGGTGCGGGCGGTTCAGGTGGCATCCCCACCACGGCATCGCCATGGTTCATAAAAAAGCGACTGCATTCAAGCACCTCTAAAACGTTCCTCAGGAAGTGCTGGAAATACTGAGCAGGTGCGTCTTTCCCATTGATTCACAAGCAAAAACACCTTGACAGTCTCACTTGGCGAGACTAAGGTGGCAAACAGTGTGAAATCGTGGGTTTTAGTGGAGCCGACCCGTGTTCCAAGGCGAGACCGCCATCACTGTCGACGACAAGGGCCGCTTGGCCATACCAACCGCCTACCGCGAGTTGGTGGCGGGCGCCTGCGCGAACCGGCTGGTGGTGACCTACAACCCCTTCGAGCCGGGCTGCCTGTGGCTGTTTCCCTACGCGGAGTGGGAAGCGGTGCGCGATCAGGTCAACCAGCTCCCCAAAGTCGTGAAGGCGCATCGCGATCTGCAGATGAAGCTGGTCGGTGCGGCGACGGTGGTCGAGCCCGACGGCGCGGCACGCATCCTGCTGCCCGCCAGCCAGCGGGCCACCACCGGCATCGAGAAGAAGGCGGTTCTCCTGGGCATGGGCAACAAGTTCGAGTTGTGGAGCGAGCAGGCTCACCTGGCCAAGATCCGCCAGACCATCGGCGAAGACGAGATCACCGACGACATGGCGGCGCTGGCGCTCTGAGCCGGCGCGCGGCCGAGTGCGTGCTTGACTGGGCGGGAGGTGCGGCGTGACGCAGTGGCAGCACATCCCGGTGATGCTGGAAGAAGCGGTGGAGGGCCTTGCCGTGCAGGCAGGCGGGCGGTACCTGGATGGCACGTTTGGACGCGGCGGACATGCGCGCGCCGTGCTGTCACGCCTCGGCCCCGGCGGACGCTTGCTGTTGATGGATCGCGACCCGCAGGCGATTGCCGCCGCGCAGACGGATTTTGCCGGCGACCCGCGGGTGGCGATCCGGCATGCCAATTTTGCCGACCTCGCCGACTGGGACGCGACCGCCGCAGGCCTGGATGGCGTGTTGCTCGATCTCGGCGTCTCCTCGCCGCAACTGGACGACGCCGCGCGCGGTTTCAGCTTCATGCATGACGCGCCGCTCGACATGCGGATGGACACCACGGCCGGCGAAAGCGCCGCGGATTTCCTCGCCCGCGCCGACGAGCGCGACATCGCCGACGTCCTGTGGCGCTATGGCGAGGAGCGGTTCAGCCGCAAGATCGCGCACGCCATCGTCGAGCGCCGCGGCGCGGTGCCGATCACGCGCACCGGCGAACTGGCGGCGTTGATCGAGGCCACCATCGGCCGGCGCGAACCGGGCAAGCATCCGGCCACGCGCAGCTTTCAGGCGCTGCGCATTGCGGTCAACGGCGAGCTCGATGCCGTGCAGCGCGGGCTGGCGGGCGCGCTGGCCCGGCTGGCGCCGGGCGGCCGGCTGGCGGTGATCAGCTTCCACTCGCTCGAAGACCGCATCGTCAAGCAATTCATTCGCGACCATTCCGGCCGTGTGCAGGGCAGTCGCCGTGCGCCGCCGCGCGCCGCCCCGGTGGCCGAGCTGGCAGCGGTCGGCAAGGCACGGTTCCCCTCGGCTGCCGAGCTGGCGCGCAACCCGCGCGCGCGCTCGGCGGTGCTGCGCGTGGCGGAAAAGCTGCCCGCCCGGGAGGCAGCATGAAGGCGCTGCAGCTCACCCTGCTGCTGGCGCTGTTCGCCGCCGTGATCACCAGTGCCATCGGCGTGGTGTGGGCGCGCTACGAAAGCCGCGCACTGTTCGTCAAGCTGACGGCGCTGCAAAACCAGCGCGACGAAATGAATATCGAGTTTGGCCGGCTGGAGCTGGAGCAGGCGACCTTTGCCGAGCCGCGGCGGATCGACGAGGAGGCGCGCAAGCAGCTCGGCATGCTCGATCCGCGCCCGCAAGACATCCGGTTGTTGCACCGATGAGCTGGCGCGAGCACGCCATCGCCCGTCTCCTGCACGGCAGCCCGGCGAGCAACCGCCGCCATGGTGGCGGCCCGAATGTGCAGCACCGCATGACGGTGGTGGCGGTGCTGCTGGGCTTGACTTCGCTTGGCCTCGCCGCGCGTGCGTTCGACCTGCAGGTGGTGCGCAAGCAGTTCTACCAGAAGCAGGGCGATGCGCGGTTTCTGCGCGAGGTGCCGATCCCGGTTTCGCGCGGCACCATTTTCGACCGCAACGGCGAGCCGCTGGCGGTATCGACGCCGGTCACCTCGATCTGGGCCAACCCGGCAGAGTTGCTGGCGAACGATGACCGTTTGCCGGCGCTGGCGCAGGCGATCGGCGGCAACGTGGCGGACATCCGCCAATACCTCGAAGCGCGCGCCAACCGCGAGTTCGTCTACCTGCGCCGCCAGATGGCGCCCGAGGCGGCGCAGGCGGTGCTGGCGCTGGACATTCCCGGCGTCAACGGCCAGCGCGAGTTCAAGCGGTTTTACCCGTCGGGTGAAGTCACCGCGCACATCCTCGGTTTTACCAATATCGACGACCACGGCCAGGAAGGTCTGGAGCTGGCCTACGACGATTGGCTTGCCGGCAAGCCGGGGGCCAAGCGCGTGATCCGCGACGGCAAGGGCCACATCGTCGAGGATCTTGAACAGGTGCGGGCGCCCAAGCCGGGCCAGAACCTGACGCTCAGCATCGACCGCGGCATCCAGTTTCTCGCCTACAACGAGCTCAAGAACACGCTGGACAAGTTTCATGCCGCCGCCGGCTCGATCGTGGTGCTCGACGTGCACACCGGCGAGGTGCTGGCGATGGCGAGCCTGCCCACGTTCAACCCGAATGCGGTGGCCGACAGCAAGCCGGGGCAGCGGCGCAACCGCGCGGTCACCGACGTGGTGGAGCCGGGCTCGACGATGAAAGCGCTGACGCTGGCGGCGGCGCTGTCCAGCGGCAAGTACACCCCGACCAGCCCGATCGTCGATACCGGCAACGGCCACTGGTACTTCTACGGCCACGACATCCGCGACGACGATCCGAATGGCCTGCTGACCCCGACCGGCGTCATCACCCGTTCGAGCAACGTCGGCGCAGCGAAGATCGCGATGAGCCTCGACACGCCGCTCATGTACGACACCTATCGCGCGTTCGGGCTCGGCAACTCCAGCGGCAGCGGCTTTCCCGGCGAGGCTTCGGGTTACCTCAAGGTGGGGCGCGACTGGCGGCCGCTGGAAAAGGCGATCATGGCCTACGGCTACGGCGTCAACGTGACCCCGCTGCAGCTGGCCAACGCCTACGCCACCATCGCCGACAACGGCGTGTTGCATACGCCCACCTTCATCAAGGGCGACGACAGCCCCGGCAAGCAGATCGTTTCGCCGCAGGTCGCGCACGAGCTGGTGTCGATGCTGGAAACCGTCACCGGCCCGGGCAGCACCGGCTCGCGCGGGCGCATCGCCAATTACAGCGTGGCCGGCAAGACCGGCACTTCGCACCAAGCGATCGCGGGCGGGTATTCCACCAACACCTACAACTCGCTGTTCATCGGCATTGTGCCGGCGAGCCATCCGCGGCTGGTCGGCGCGGTGGTCATCACCGGCACGACGAGCCAGTACGGTTATTTCGGCGGGCTGGTGGCGGCGCCGGCGTTTTCCGCGGTGCTTGGTGGCGCGTTGCGTCTGCTTGACATCCCGCCGGACAACATCGGCCGCTGGTATGTCGGCGGTCCGTTGCAGGGCAACGGCGGGCTGGTCGGCAACCCGACCGCGCCGGCTTCGGCGCTGCCCGCGCCGGCGGTGGACAACGCGGCGCACGAGGCGCCGATCGACGAGGCGCCCACGCTCGGAGGCAAGCCATGAGCGGGCATCTCGACCAGCTGCTGCTGGGCATCGCCGACGCCCAACTGGCGGCGCAGCCGGCGGCGGCGCGCATGGTGGTGTCCGGGCTCAGCCTCGATTCGCGTCAGGTCGGTCGCGGCCAGGCGTTCGTGGCCCTGCGCGGCACGCACGGCCACGGCGCGGCGTATGCCGATGGCGCGGTGGAGCGTGGCGCGGTGGTGGTGCTGGCCGAGGCGCCCGCGCTGGAGCTGCCGGCAATCGGCGTGCCGGTGGTGTGGATCGACCACCTGCACGCGCACCTCGGCGAGATCGCCGCGCGCTTCTACGACCGCCCGGCCGAAGCGCTGCGCATCGTCGGCGTCACCGGCACCAACGGCAAGACCTCCACCGTGCAGCTCCTGGCGCAGGCGCTCACCGCGCTCGGCCACCGCACCGCCACCATCGGCACCCTGGGCACCGGGCTGCATGGACACCTGACGGCGGGCGCGCGGACCACACCGGATGCGATCAGCGTGCATCGCCTGCTGGCCGAATTCCGCGCCGCCGGCGCCACCCACGTGGCGATGGAGGTCTCCTCGCACGCGCTCGACCAGGGCCGGGTTGGCGCGGTCGATTTCGAGGTCGCCGCATTCACCAACCTCACCCGCGACCATCTCGATTACCACAAGACGATGGAGGCCTATGGCGCGGCCAAGGCGAAGCTCTTCGCGTGGCCGGGGTTGCGCGCGGCGGCGATCAACGGCGACGACGCGTTTGGTGTGCAACTGCTCGAACGCCTCGCGCCCGATGTACGCGCGTTGCGTCTGAGTGCCAGCGGCGAAGCGGCGGCCGAGATTGCCGCCGAGGGCGTCGTGACCTCGGCCGAGGGCCTGGCCTTCAGCCTGCGCACACCATGGGGACGGCACTCGGTGCGCAGCCATCTGATCGGCCGCTTCAACGTCGCCAACCTCATCACCGTCGCCGCCTGCCTCGGCGCGCTGGACGAACCGTTCGACCGCGTGGTGCAGGTGTTGCAGGGTCTCGAACCGGTGAACGGCCGCATGAGCCGCCTTGGCGGCCACCATGGCCTGCCGCTGGTGGTGGTCGACTACGCGCACACGCCCGACGCACTGGACAAGGTGCTGCACGCAGTGCGCGCGCATTGTGCCGGTCAGCTCATTTGCGTGTTCGGTTGCGGCGGCGAGCGCGACGCCGGCAAGCGTCCGCTGATGGGCGCGTTGGCGGCGCGGCTCGCCGACGTTTCCATCGTCACCGACGACAACCCGCGCGGCGAGGACGGCGACGCGATCGTGGCGCAGATCGTGGCCGGCATGGCCGACGGACATCCCTATACGGTCGAGCGCGACCGCGCTGCAGCCATCGCCGGTGCGATCGCGCAGGCTGGCCCGAGCGACGCGGTGGTGATCGCCGGCAAGGGACACGAGACCTATCAGGAGGGTGCGACCGGCAAGCATCCGTTCGACGACCAGCTGGTCGCGCGCGCGGCCTTGGAGCGGCGCGCATGATGAAACTCTCCTCCATTGCCGTGTGGACCCGCGGGCACCTCGTCGGCGCCGACGCCGAGGTGGCGGGGGTCGCGATCGACACGCGCAAGATCGTCCCTGGCGGCCTGTTTGCCGCGTTCAAGGGCGAGCACGTCGACGGCCACGATTACCTGCCGCAGGCGCTGGCCGCCGGCGCGGCCGGGGCGCTGGTGGCGCACAAGGTCGACTCGCCGCTTTCGCAGGTGCTGGTGGAAAACGTGGAGGCCGCGCTGGGCGACCTCGCCAGCGCGGTGCGCGCACAGCGGCATGCGCGGGTGATCGGCATCACCGGCTCCAACGGCAAGACCACGGTCAAGACGCTGACCGCGGCGATCCTCGCCCTGCACGGCCGCACGCATGCCACGCAGGGCAGCTTGAACAACGAGATCGGCCTGCCGCTGACCCTGCTGTCGATGCCGGAGGACGCCGAGTACGCGGTGCTCGAAATGGGCGCCGGCAAGCCGGGCGACATCGCCTACCTCGCCGCCATCGCACGGCCCGATATCGGCCTCGTCAACCTCATTGCGCCGGCGCATCTTGAGCGGATGGGCAGCGTCGAGGTCGTTGCCGAGACCAAGGGCGCGATGTACCAGGCACTGCCGGCCGATGGCACGGCGATCATCAATGCGGACGATGCGTTCGCGGGGTTCTTCACCGGATTGGCGGGTGCGCGGCGCACGCTGCGTTTCGGGCTGGAGCACAAGGCCGATGTGGGCGCCGACATCGTCGAGGAGCGCGCCGACGGCAGCCGGTTTCTGCTCAGCACGCCGGCGGGCGATACCGAGGTCGATCTCGCGCTGCCGGGGCGCCACAACGTGAGGAATGCGCTGGCGGCGGCCAGCATTGCGCTCGCGCTCGACGTGCCGTTGGCCACCATCGTCGCCGGCCTCGAACAGGCGCGCGCGGTGCCGGGGCGGCTGCGCCGGATCGCGACCGGCAAGGGCTGGACGCTGATCGACGACAGCTACAACGCCAACCCGAGTTCGATGGCAGCCGCAATCGACACCTTGGCGCTGGCCGCGGGCGAGCGCTGGCTGGTGATCGGCGACATGGCCGAGCTGGGGCCGGACGAGCGCGCCTTGCACGCGGCCGTTGGCGCCAAGGCCAAGGCGGCCGGCATCGACCGCCTGTACGCGGTGGGCCCGCTCAGCGCGTTGGCAGCCACCGCCTTCGGTGCGGGGGCGGAGTGCTACGCCGACAAGCCGGCGCTGATCGCGGCACTGACCGGCACGATCCACGCCGGCGTCAGTTGCCTGATCAAGGGCTCGCACTCGGCCGGCATGGGGGAAGTCGTCGCCGCACTCGCAGCGGCCGGCAAGGGGGATGCTAACGATGCTGCTTGAACTCGCGGACTGGTTGGCGCGCCACTTCACGGCGCTGCACCTGTTCCAGTACATCACCTTCCGCAGCATCATGGCCGCGCTCACCGCGCTGGCGATCACGCTGCTGCTCGGCCCGGCGATGATCCGCGAGCTGGCGGTGCTGAAAGCCGGGCAGGTGGTGCGCAGCGACGGCCCGAAGACGCACCTGTCCAAGGCCGGCACGCCGACGATGGGCGGGGTGATGATCCTGTTCGCGGTGACCGTCGCCTCGATCCTGTGGGCCGACCTGCACAACCGCTACGTGTGGGTCGTGCTGGCGGTGATGCTCACCTTCGGCGTGATCGGCTTCTACGACGATTATCGCAAGCTGGTGCTGAAGGACAGCCGTGGGCTGGCCAGCCGCTGGAAGTATTTCTGGCAGTCGGTGTTCGGCCTGGCCGCGGCGCTATTCCTGTATTTCACCGCGCCGCACGCGGTCGGCAGCCTGCCGGTGGCGGAAACCTCGCTGTACGTGCCGCTGTTCAAGCACGTGGTGATTCCGCTCGGCGGGTTCTTCGTCGTCGTCACCTATTTCATCATCGTCGGCTTCTCCAACGCGGTGAACCTCACCGACGGCCTGGATGGCCTCGCGACGATGCCGACGGTGCTGGTGTCCGGCGCGCTCGGCGTGTTCGCCTATCTCGCCGGCAACCGCGTGTTCTCCGATTACCTCGGCATTCCCGCGATCCCCGGCGCCGGCGAGCTGGCGATCGTCACCGGCGCGCTCGCCGGGGCGGGGCTGGGTTTCCTGTGGTTCAACACCTATCCCGCGCAGGTGTTCATGGGCGACGTCGGCGCGCTCGCGATCGGCGCCGCGCTCGGCTGTATCGCGGTGATCGTGCGGCAAGAAGTGGTGCTGCTGGTGATGGGCGGCATCTTCGTGCTGGAAACCGCCTCGGTGATGATCCAGGTGGCGAGCTTCAAGCTCACCGGCCGCCGCGTGTTCCGCATGGCGCCGATCCACCACCACTTCGAACTCAAGGGCTGGCCCGAACCGCGGGTGATCGTGCGCTTCTGGATCATGTCGGTGGTGCTCGTGCTGATCGGCTTGGCAACACTCAAGGTGAGGTGATGATGGCCGGGATACGGGATACGGGATACGGGATACGTGGGCGCAAGCCCGCGGCGCTCCCGTGTGCCCGCCTTGCCCAATCCCCAATCCCGCAAACCCAATCCCGTGCCGGAGGCGACCATGCTTGACGCCGCCTCTCAAGCCACGCGCCGCGACGATGCGCCGGGTCGCTATGACTTGCTGCTGCTGCTGGCGCTGCTCGGGCTGGTCGGCATCGGCGTGGTGATGGTGACTTCGAGCTCGATCGCGGTGGCGGAGAACAGCGCGCGCGGGGCGTTCTATTTCCTGAAGCGCGACTTGTTCTACCTCGCGATCGGCGTTGCCGCGGCGGCGATTGCCATGCGCACCGAGCTGAAGCTGCTCGAACGGCGCGCCTTTCCGCTGCTGGGGCTGGGCGTGTTGCTGTTGGCGGCGGTGTTTCTGCCGTTCATCGGCATGCGCATCAATGGTGCGCACCGCTGGCTCAATCTCGTGGTGACCAGTTTCCAGCCGGTGGAGGCGGTGAAGCTGATCCTGGTGGTGTACGTCGCCAGTTACCTCATGCGCCATCGCGACAGTGTCGAAACCAGTTTCCTCGGCCTGTTCAAGCCGCTGGTGGTGGCCGCGGTGCTGGTGCTGCTGCTGCTCGCGCAACCCGACTTCGGCTCGGCGACGCTGGTGATTTCGGTCACCATCGCGATGGTGTGGCTGGGCGGCGCGCGCCCGCTGCACCTGGCGCTGATGGGCTTGCCGCTGATGCCGCTGCTGTACATCGCGGCGACCGGCGAGAGCTATCGCGTCAAGCGCCTGACCTCGTTCATGGACCCGTGGGCGCACCCGTTCACCGATGGTTTCCAGCTCACCCAGTCGCTGATGGCGATCGGTCGCGGCGAATGGACCGGCGTGGGGCTGGGGTCGAGCGTGCTCAAGCTTTCCTACCTGCCCGAGGCGCACACCGATTTCATTTTTGCGGTGATCGGCGAAGAGCTTGGTCTGGCCGGCGTGCTGCTGGTGATGGGCCTGTTCGCGATCGTGGTCTGGCGCGGCCTGCGCATGGGCCTCAAGGGGATCAAGGTCGAACAGCGGTTTGCCGGCTACGTCGCGTTCGGCATTGCCTTGATGCTGGCGATGCAGGCCATCGTCTCGATCGGCGTCAACCTCGGCGCCTTGCCGACCAAGGGCCTCACCCTGCCGCTCATCAGCTACGGCGGCTCCTCGATGGTACTCACCTGCGCCATGGCCGGCGTGCTGCTACGCGCCACCTTCGAGATCAACCGCGCCCTCGCCCGCCGCGAAGCCGCCCGCCAGGGAGTGCCGCCTGTCGCGCGCGTGGAAGTGCCTCGGCACGAGGGGGCGATCGCATGACGCGCGCAGCCGGGATTCGGGATTGGGGATGGGGGATTCGTCGGAGCGCAGCTGGCGAGGCCGTTGCCTTGATGTCTGGTGTGGATCAAGAAAGTTCCAGTGTTCGCGCGCCGCGCTCCGACGAATCTCGGATCTCGGATCCCGAATCCCGGCCCGTCCTCATCATGGCCGGCGGCACTGGCGGACACATCTTCCCCGGGCTTGCCGTGGCCGAGGCGTTGCGTGCGCAGGGCGTGCCGGTGACGTGGCTCGGCGCAGTCGGCGGGATGGAGACGCGGGTGGTGCCGGCGCACGGGATCAACCTGCATGCGATTGCGGTCGGCGGGTTGCGCGGCAAGGGCTGGAAAACACGCCTCGCGGCGCCGTGGATGCTGGCGCGCGCGCTGCTTTCCGCGCTGGTGGTGCTGCGCCAGTGCAAGCCGCGGGCGGTGCTGTCGATGGGTGGCTACGTGGCCGGGCCGGGCGGCGTTGCGGCCCGCTTTCTGCACTGCCCGCTGGTGGTGCACGAGCAGAACCGTGTGGCGGGGTTCACCAACCGCAAGCTCGCCGGCTACGCGCAGCGCGTGCTTGCCGGCTTTGCCGACACCTTGCCGGGCGCCACCTGGGTGGGCAACCCGGTGCGCAGCGCGATCGCTGCGCTGACGCCGCCGGCCGAACGTTTTGCGCAGCACGCCGGGCGCGCCCGTTTGCTGGTACTGGGCGGCAGCCTCGGCGCGCGCGCCTTGAACGCGGCGTTGCCACGGGCATTGGCGCGCTTGCCGCATGATCGGCGGCCGGAAGTGCTGCACCAGTCCGGCCAGCGCGGCGAAGCCGAGGCGCGCGCGGCGTACGCGCAGGCTGGGGTCGAGGCGCGCATCGTGCCGTTCATCGACGACATGGCCGGCACCTATGCGTGGGCCGATCTCGCGGTTTGCCGGGCCGGCGCGCTGACCCTGGCGGAGCTCACCGCCGCCGGGCTCGGCGCGGTGCTGGTGCCGTTTCCGCACGCGGTGGACGACCACCAGACCCGCAACGCTGAAGCGCTGGTGGCTGCCGGCGCGGCGCAATTGATACAGGAGCGCGATTTGAACGTGGATGAACTGGCGCAGCGCCTGGGCGCGCTGCTGGACGACCGCGCGCACCTGGTGGCGATGGCCGCGGCGGCGCGCACCCTGGCAAAACCGGATGCCGCGGAGGCGATTGCCCGCGCCTGCATGGAGGTGGCCGCATGAAACGCCTGTCCGCCCACGAGGACTTGATGACCACGTTCCGCCGCGTGCACTTCATCGGCATCGGCGGCGTCGGCATGAGCGGCATTGCCGAGGTGCTGCACAACCTGGGCTACGCCGTATCGGGCTCGGACAAGGCGAACTCGCCGACCGCGCAACGCCTCGCCGGACTCGGCATCCTGGTGCACGTCGGCCACGACGCCGCGTATGTGGCCGATGCCGATGTGGTGGTCACCTCCAGTGCGATCCATCCCGAGAACCCGGAGCTGATCGCCGCGCGCGCCGCGCGCATCCCGGTGATTCCGCGTGCGGAAATGCTCGGCGAGCTGATGCGCTTCCGGCGCGGCATCGCGATCGCGGGCACCCACGGCAAGACGACGACGACCAGCCTGGTCGCCAGCGTGCTGGCCGAGGCCAACTACGACCCGACCTTCGTCATCGGTGGCCAGCTCAACGCCGCCGGCGCCAACGCGCGGCTCGGCACCGGGCAATACCTGGTGGCCGAGGCCGACGAGTCGGACGGCTCGTTCCTGCTGCTCTCGCCGGTGATCGCGGCGATCACCAACATCGACGCCGATCATCTGGAGAACTACCACGGCGACTTTGCCGAGGTGAAGCAGGCGTTCGCGAGTTTCCTGCATCGCCTGCCGTTCTACGGCCTCGCCGTGCTGTGCGTCGACGACGCCGAAGTGGCGGCGCTCGCCAAGTCGACCACGCGCCGGGTGATGACCTACGGCATTGCCGCGCAGGACGCCGACGTGCGCGCCGCCAACGTGGTGCAGCACGGGTTCCAGATGCAGTTCGACATGCACCTGCCCGGCGCCGACGTGGTGCTGCCGGTGACGCTCAACCTGCCGGGCCGGCACAACGTGTTGAACGCGCTGGCTGCCGCGAGCATCGGCTGGCAGCTGGGCGTGGGGGCCGAGGCGATCCAGCGCGCGCTGGCGAATTTCCAGGGCGTCGGTCGACGCTTCCATCGACGCGGCGAGATCGCGCTCGACCACGGCCATGCGCTGCTGGTCGACGACTACGGCCACCATCCGCGCGAAATCGCCGCCGTGTTTGCTGCTGCCCGTGGCGGCTGGCCGGAGCGTCGGCTGGTGGTGGCCTTCCAGCCGCACCGCTACACCCGCACGCGCGATCTCATCGACGATTTCGCCAACGTGCTGGCCGACGTCGACGTGCTGGTGCTGACCGATGTGTACGCCGCCGGCGAGGCGCCGATTGCCGGTGCCGATGGCCGCGCGCTGGCCCGCGCGGTGCGCGCGCGCGGCAAGGTCGATCCGGTGTTCATCGAACATCCGCGCGAATTGAAAGACACCTTGCCGGCGCTGCTGCACGACGGCGATCTGCTGCTGTTGCTCGGTGCCGGCGACATCGGTGCCGCCGCGGTGGAACTGGCGAAGCTCGGCGAACTGAAGACCAAGGGAGGCGCGTGATGCCCAATCCCCCATCCCGTATCCCGCATCCCGGCCACTTTGGCCGCGTGGCCGTGGTCATGGGCGGTACCTCCAGCGAACGCGCGGTGTCGCTCGATTCCGGGCGCAACGTGCTGGCGGCGCTCATCGCGCGCGGCGTCGATGCACAGGCGGTCGACGGCATCGGCGGCGTGCTCGATGCGCTGCGCGACAAGAAATTCGACCGTGTGTTCAACATCCTGCACGGCCAGCACGGCGGCGGCGAGGATGGCGTGCTGCAAGGCGTGCTCGAAGCCTTCGGCGTGCCGTACACCGGCTCCGGCGTGCTCGGCTCGGCGCTGTCGATGGACAAGGTGCGCGCCAAGCGCGTGTGGCTGTCGCACGGCCTGCCGACGCCGAAGTTCGTCGCCCTGCCGCGCGGCGCCGATGTGCACGCGGCCGCGCGTACCATCGGCTACCCGCTGATCGTCAAGCCGGCGTGCGAAGGTTCCAGCGTCGGGGTGACCCGCGTGTTCGCCGACCAAGACCTCGACGCCGCCGTGGCGCTCGCCGCGAAATACCCCGGCGACCTCTTGATGGAGACCCTGATCGAAGGCGCCGAGCTCACCGTCGGCATCCTTGGCCGCGAGGTGCTGCCGTCGATCCACATCGTGCCCAAGGCCGCGTTCTACGACTACAACGCGAAGTACGTCGCCGAAGACACTCAATACCTGTGCCCGGGCCTGGAAGGCGACGCCGAGGCGGAGCTGCGCGCGCTCGCGCTGGCGGCGTTCGACGCGCTGGGCTGCCGCGGCTGGGGGCGGGTCGACGTGATGCGCGACCGCCAGGGCCGCAACTGGCTCTTGGAAGTGAACACCGCGCCCGGCATGACCTCGCACTCGCTGGTGCCCAAGGCCGCCCGCGCCGCCGGCATCGACTACGAGACCCTGTGCTGGCGGGTGCTGGAGACCAGCTTCGCGGGTCCGGGACCAGCGACTGGTCAATCGGGAATCGGGGTTGCAGGCGGCGCTGCCCAAGCCCCCATCCCGAATCCCGAATCCCCAGCCTCCCGCGGAGGCCATCCATGAGAGGCACCCTCCGCCTTGTCGTGTGGTGCCTGGTGGCGGCGCTGATCGCGCTGCCGGTCGTCGGTGCGCTGCGCGGCTGGTTTGCCAGCGCGCGCTGGCCGATCACCCAGCTCACCGTGCAGGCGGAGTTTCGCCACGTGACCATGCCGGAGCTGCGCGCCGCAGTGCTGCCGCGGCTCGGCAAGGGGTTCTTTGCGCTCGATCTGGACGACGTGCGGCGCGCGGTGTCGGCGCTGCCCTGGGTGGAATCGGTGGAGGCGCGCAAGCGCTGGCCGGATACCTTGCAGTTGCGCATCATTGAGCGCCAGCCGTTTGCGCGCTGGAACCACGACGAGCTCATCAGCCGCCAGGGCCAGTTGTTCCGCGCGCCGCTGGATGCCGCCGATGCCGCCGCGCTGCCCAGCCTGTCCGGGCCGGATGACCACCTGGCCGAGGTGGTCGCGTTCTACGCCGACGTGCGCAAGGCGTTCACCCGCACCAATCTCGACATCAACGGCGTGACGCTCACCGCGCGCGGCAGCTGGAGCATCACCACCACCAGCGGCGCGCGCATCGTGATCGGCGACCGCGATCTGGCCGGCGCCCGCCTGCGCCGCTTCCTTGATGTCTATCCGCAATTGATCGCCGGCCACGACGCCGGTTTCCAGTCCGCCGACCTGCGCTACACGAACGGATTCGCGGTGCGTTGGCCGCAACCCGCCGCGCCCGCCGCGGCGCCTCCCGCGGTGCGCCGTTCCTGAGACCATGCACATGAAGACGCGCAACGACAAACAACTTGTGGTGGGCCTCGACCTGGGCACCTCCAAGGTCACCGCCATCGTCGGCGAATACGGCCCGGACGAGCCGATCACGGTGATTGGGGTCGGCACCCACCAGTCGCGCGGCATGCGCAAGGGCATGGTGGTCGACATCGAATCCACGGTGAATTCGATCCAGGCGGCGGTGCTCGAGGCCGAGCAGCTCGCCGGCTGCGACATTCGCTCGGTGACGGCGTCGATCTCCGGCAGCCATCTCGAAACCCGCAACCTGAGCGGCAGCGCGGCGATCCGCGATCACGAAGTGACCCGCAGCGACCTCGACCAGGTGCTGGAGTCGGCCAGCGCGGTGCAGATCTCGTCCAACCACACGGTGCTTTACCGCGAGCCGCAGGAATACCGCATCGACGGCCAGGACGGCATCCGCGCACCGATCGGCATGAGCGGCGTGCGGCTCGAAGCCAACGTGCACCTGGTGACCGGCGCCACCACCGCGGTGCAGAACATCACCAAGGCGATCCAGCGCTGCGGCCTCGCGGTGGACGATCTGGTGCCGGCCGCGGTCGCCAGCGCCAAGGCCGTGCTCACCGAAGACGAGCGCGAGCTCGGCGTGTGCCTGGTCGACGTCGGCGCCGGTACCACCGACATCGCGATCTACACCCAGGGTTCGATCCGCTACACCGCGTCGCTGCCGATCGGCGGCGATCAGGTGACCGGCGACATCGCCTACGGCGTCCACACGCCGACCGCCCACGCCGAGGAAATCAAGATCAAGTACGCCTGCGCGCAGGCGGCGCTGGCCCGGGCCGAGGAAACCATCCAGGTGCCCAGCGTCGGCGATCGTCCGCCGCGCCGGCTCGCGCGCCAGGCGTTGGCGCAGACGGTGCAGGCGCGCTACGAGGAAATCTTCGAGATGGTGCAGGACCGGGTGCGCACCTCCGGCTACGACAGCATGCTCGCGGCCGGCGTGGTGTTGACCGGGGGCGCCGCGCGGATGGAGGGCGCGCTCGAACTGGCCGAGGAGATTTTCAACAAGATGGTGCGATTGGGCGTGCCCCAGGGTGTTACCGGGTTGGGCGAAGTGGTCACCAGTCCGCAACACGCGACTGGCGTCGGCCTGCTGCTGCAGGCCGCGCGGCGCGGCGCGCCGGCGCACGCCGGCCTGCCGTCGTTCGGCCACGTGGGCGGGTTTCTGGGCAAGTGGCGCAGCTGGTTCACCAAAGAGTTCTAGCGCAAGGGTTCAGGCGCCACAGGAAGTGACGCCGCGGGCGGGGCAACCCGCCCATCACCGTGGGGCGACAGGAGACGCACCGCGGTTACAACGACAACAAACTGTGGAGGACGGGAAATGTTTGAACTGATCGAGAAACTCGCACCCAATGCGGTTATCAAGGTGATCGGTGTCGGCGGCGGTGGCGGCAATGCCGTGGCGCACATGATCAACGCCAATATCGAAGGCGTGGAGTTCGTGGTGGCCAACACCGACGCCCAGGCCATGGGCAGTTGCAACTCGCGTACGCACCTGCAGCTGGGCGCCAATGTCACCAAGGGCCTCGGTGCCGGCGCCAACCCGGAAGTCGGCCGCCAGGCTGCGCTCGAAGACCGCGAAGCGATCGAGGCCATGCTCGACGGCGCCGACATGGTCTTCATCACCGCCGGCATGGGTGGCGGTACCGGCACCGGCGCCGCGCCGGTCTTCGCCCAGCTGGCGAAGGAAAAAGGCATCCTCACCGTGGCGGTGGTCACCAAGCCGTTCCCGTTCGAGGGCCGGCGGCGCATGCAGGTGGCGAACAAGGGCATTGAGGACCTCTCCCAGCACGTCGACTCGCTGATCACCGTGCCGAACGAGAAGCTGCTCACCGTGCTTGGCCGCGACGTCACGCTTATTAATGCGTTCAAGGCCGCGAACAACGTGCTGCAAGGCGCGGTGCAGGGCATTGCCGACCTGATCACGGCTCCCGGTCTGATCAACGTCGACTTTGCCGATGTGCGCACTGTGATGAGCGAGATGGGCCTGGCCATGATGGGCTCGGGCACCGCCAGCGGCGACGACCGCGCGCAGGCCGCCGCCGAGGCGGCGATCAAGAATCCGCTGCTGGAAGACGTGAACCTCAACGGCGCCTGCGGCATCCTGGTCAACGTCACCGCCGGCCCGAACCTCACCATGCGCGAGTTCGACGAGATTGGCCGCATCGTGCACGACTTCGCCAGCGAGGACGCTACGGTGGTGATCGGCACCTCGCTCGACTCCGAGCTGAAGGACGAAGTTCGGGTCACCGTGGTGGCCACCGGCCTCAACCGCGCCCCGGCCTCGCGTACCGTGCGCGCGGCCGAGACCAAGCAGATCGAAATGCGGGCGCGCCCGCGTCCGGTCGTGCTGCGCACCGGCACCGGCAACGAAGTGGTGGACTACGCCCAGGCCGATCCCAGCATGCATGCCGGCCCGCGTGCGGAAACCCCCGCCGCGCAGCAGGATGCGGGTTACCTCGACATTCCGGCGTTCCTGCGTCGGCAGGCCGACTGACCACCGGCGATACGCATCGGCAACGGTGCGCGTCGTTTGTTACGCGCGTGTGCACGCGGCGTGGCTTGCCGCGTTGATGTCGTTTGCCAACGGACGATGTGCCGGGACGGCACATGAGCGCACCTCGGGCGCAGGCCTGATGCGCGCTCCGGCACCGGATAGCGGATTCCCGTCCTGCTATCCGGTTGTCGTGTCGTGCCTCGTGCCATTTGGCACCGGGCGTGCCGCCGGCAGGGCCACCTCGACAGGTGCCTGAACGCACACCAGACTGTACGGTACGGTTTGCTATTGCAGCTAGTTAAAACTGTGTTAGCATCCGTTCCCTGACTGGCTGCTACTTGGCAGGTAACAACGACGATGATCAAGCAGCGCACACTAAAAAACGTCATCCGCGCCACCGGCGTCGGCTTGCACACCGGTGACAAGGTGTACATGACGTTGCGTCCGGCCGCACCAAACACCGGCATCGTGTTCCGTCGCACCGACCTGAACCCGCCGGTGGAACTGCGCGCACGGCAGGACAACGTGGGCGACACCCGCCTCTCCACCACGCTGATGAACGGCGAAGTGCGGGTGGCGACGGTGGAGCATCTCCTTTCCGCGATGGCCGGGTTGGGCATCGACAATGCCTATGTCGACCTCTCCGCGCCCGAAGTGCCGATCATGGACGGCAGCGCCGGCCCCTTCGTGTTTCTGCTGCAGTCGGCTGGCATTGAGGAGCAGAACGTCGCCAAGCGCTTCATCCGGATCAAAAAGCCGTTGAAGGTGCAGGAAGGCGACAAGTGGGCCAGCTTCGAGCCGTTTGAGGGCTTCAAGGTCGGCTTCTCGATCGAGTTCAACCACCCGATCATCTCCAAGCGCACCTCGCACGCCGAGATCGACTTCTCCACCACCTCGTTCGTGAAGGAAGTCAGCCGTGCGCGCACCTTCGGCTTCATGCGCGACATCGAAATGCTGCGCGAGCACAACCTCGCGCTGGGTGGTTCGATGGACAACGCCGTAGTGCTCGACGACTACCGTGTGCTGAACGAAGACGGCTTGCGCTACGAAGACGAGTTCGTCAAACACAAGATTCTGGACGCCATCGGCGATTTGTACCTCCTGGGTCACAGCCTGATCGGCGCCTATAACGCGCACAAGTCGGGCCACGAGCTCAACAACAAATTGCTGCGTACCTTGGTGGCCGATGCTTCCGCCTGGGAAGAGGTCAGCTTCAAGGAGGAGCCGGCGGTGTCGCCGATCTCCTACATCCATCCCGCGCAGGCGATTTGATCGCATTGCGGGTTGCTTCCGACCGCCGCATCGCAAGATGCGGCGGTCAGCGTTTTGGGGTATCGGATGGCGTCGCGGTCGCTGCAAGGCGGTCGTAGAGCGCGCGCCATTCGGGGTCGCTGGCGGTGGCGGCGACCGCACGCAGGTGGGCCGCCGCGCGGTCCGACAGGATGCGTGCCGGTGGCGCCTCCAGCGTGATCCGCGGTAGCGGGGTCACTTTCACGATCAGCGTGTCGGCCGCGACATCGAGGCTGTGCGCGGCGGCGAAGATCGAACCCTGCATCAGGCGCAGGCGTGTGGCCCAGGCGGGCGAGCTGGCGAGGAACACCAGACGCGTGCCGCGCCGATTGGCAAACCGCACCTCGTCGCGCAGCGGCAACGGCAGGGTTTGGCGCAAGGCGCGATCGAGCGCATCCAGCGTGGCGCTGCGGCGTGCGAGGCTCGCAAAGGCACCGCACGCGCCCAGGGCACGCGGGCCGGAAGCAGGCGAACGGGCGCGGGACATGGATGGCGGCTCGGCAGACGTGACCCGCACATCATAGCGGCGTACCCGGCAGGCACCTCACCTTGAAAAGCGCGTGTCGCGTCGCCACCGGGGAACACGGTGCCGCGCGCGGCATGTCGAAAGTGGGCGTGTAGTAACATGCTCGATTGGCCCGCGTTGCGGGCCGTTGTCTCATCCACCCGGAAATTCGATGCTCAATCGTGCCCTTACCAGCCTTTTCGGCAGCCGCAACGAACGCGTCGTGCGCCAGTTGCATCGAACCGTCGGACGCATCAACGCGCTCGAGCCCGAGTTCGAGAAATTGACCGATGACGAGCTGCGCGGCAAGACGGCTGCGTTCAAGGAACGTTTTGCCCAGGGTGAATCGCTGGAAAAGCTCCTGCCGGAGGCATTTGCCACCGTGCGCGAGGGCGCCAAGCGCGTGCTCGGCATGCGCCACTACGACGTGCAGCTGGTCGGCGGCATCGTGCTGCATCAGGGCAAGATCGCCGAGATGCGCACCGGCGAAGGCAAGACCCTGGTCGCCACGCTGCCGGTGTACTTGAATGCGCTCGCCGGCAAGGGCGTGCACGTGGTCACCGTGAACGACTACCTGGCGCGGCGCGACGCCGCGCAGATGGGCGCCCTGTACGGTTTTCTCGGCCTTACCACCGATGTGGTGTGGCCGGGCATGGATCACGCCGACAAGCCCAAGGCGTATGCCGCCGACATTACCTACGGCACCAACAACGAGTTCGGTTTTGACTACCTGCGCGACAACATGGCGCTTTCCAAGGAGCAGCGCTATCAGCGCGGCCTCAACTACGCCATTGTCGACGAGGTGGATTCGATCCTGATCGACGAGGCGCGCACACCGCTCATCATTTCCGGCCCCGCCGAGGACTCCCCGCAGCTCTACCTCGCGGTCAACAAGATCGTGCCGCGCATGACGCGTCAGAAGGAAGAGGAAGGCGAAGGCGACTTCTGGGTCGACGAAAAGCAGAAGCAGGTGCATCTGTCCGAAGACGGCATGGAGCACGCCGAGGAATATCTGCACGAAGCCGGCGTCATCACCGCCGACAGCAGCCTGTATGACGCCAAGAACCTCGCTGTCGTGCATCACTTGAACGCCGCGTTGCGCGCGAATGCGATTTACCAGCTCGATGTGGATTACATCGTACGCGACGGCGAAGTGATCATTGTCGACGAGTTCACCGGCCGCACCTTGCCGGGCCGGCGCTGGTCCGACGGTCTGCACCAGGCAGTGGAGGCGAAGGAGGGCGTGCCGATCCAGCGCGAGAACCAGACGCTGGCCACGGTCACCTTCCAGAACCTGTTCCGCATGTACAAGAAGCTGTCCGGCATGACCGGCACCGCGGACACCGAGGCCTACGAGTTCCAGAGCATCTACGGGCTGGAAGTGGTGGTGATTCCCACCAACAAGCCGATGATCCGCAAGGACAACCCCGACCTCGTGTTCCTCGGCCAGCAGGCCAAGTACAACTCGGTGATCGAGGACATCAAGGCCTGCCACGCACGCAGGCAGCCGGTGCTGGTCGGCACCACCTCGATCGAGGTCTCCGAACTGCTCTCCGGGCAGCTCGACAAGGCGCACGTCGTGCATGAGGTGCTGAACGCCAAGCAGCATGAGCGCGAAGCGCAGATCGTCGCCCAGGCCGGGCGGCCGGGGCAGGTCACGATTGCCACCAACATGGCCGGCCGCGGTACCGACATTGTGCTCGGCGGCAGCCTCGAGGCCGAGTTGGCGGCGCTGCCGGCGGGGGCAACCGACGCCGACCGCGCCAAGATCAAGGCGGCATGGCAGCAGCGCCACGAAGAGGTGCTGGTTGCCGGCGGCCTGCACATCATCGGCACCGAGCGGCACGAGTCGCGCCGCATCGACAACCAGCTGCGCGGTCGTTCCGGCCGTCAGGGCGATCCCGGCTCTTCGCGTTTCTACCTGTCGATGGAAGACAACCTCCTGCGCATCTTCGGCGGCGAAGGCCTGGTGCGCTGGATGAAGCGTTTCGGCATGAAGGAGGACGACGCGCTCGAGGACAAGATGATCTCGCGCCAGATCGAGAAGGCGCAGCGCAAGGTCGAGCAGCACAACTTCGACATCCGCAAGCACCTGCTCGAATTCGACGATGTCGCCAACGACCAGCGCAAGGTGATCTACGGGCAGCGCAACGAGCTGCTCGAGGGCGACGATGTCTCGGCCACCGTCGCGGACATCCGTCAGGACGTGATCGAAACCATGGTGCGCAATTTCGTGCCACCCGATTCGATCGACGAGCAGTGGGATATCCCCGGCCTGAATCGCGAGCTGGAATCCAAATTCGGCCTTGCGCTTGAGTTGCCGAAGTGGCTCGAAAGCCAGTCGGAAATGGATTCGCAGATGCTGCTGAACCATGTGCGCGAAAAGCTCGACGAGCTGTTCACGGCGAAGGAGGCGCAGGTCGGTGCGGAAACCATGCGCGCGCTTGAAAAGCACATCATGTTGACCGTGGTCGACAATGCGTGGAAAGAACACCTGGCCAACATGGATTACCTGCGCCAAGGCATCTATCTCGTGGGCTATGCGCAGCAGGACCCGAAGCAGGCGTTCAAGCGCGAGTCGTTCCGCCTGTTCTCCGAAATGCTCGATCGCATCAAGGCCGACGTGGTGCAGATGCTGGCGCGCATCCGCATCCGCAGCGAAGAGGAAGTGGCCGCGATGGAGGCCGAGCAGCAACGCCTGGCCGAGCGCCTGCAGCGGCAGATGCTGGCCAGTGGCGGCGGCGCGCCGGAAGGCGGCGGCCTCGAAGCCGATCCGGCCGCAGTCGCGGCGGCGGCCGGCACCATGCATCTCGCGCAGGCCAATGCGGTCCCGCGCGTCGGGCGCAACGATCCGTGCCCATGCGGCTCGGGCAAGAAGTACAAGCACTGTCACGGGCAGCTGAACTGACGTGAGCCACAGGGAACTCCGCCGAGGCGGAGTTCTTCACGGGAGCGTCTGCATGGGATGGCTTGCGCCGTGGGTCTTCGGTTAGCCCGGCGCGAAGCAGAAGCCTGTACTGGTGCGCGGCGGCGCAACGTGCGATCCACGCATGGATCGCTGACAGCTCGCCTTTGGCGGCCTGTCAGTCCCCGCCGCCGGGTGGTCGTTGGCGGTACGGTTCCGCGTTGACAGTGATGTAGCGCGGCTCATCGAGGTCGATCTGCAACGCGGTGAGCTGGCCGCCCCACACGCAACCGGTGTCGATCGCGTGCACGCCAAGGCCGGCGAAACGACCCAGCGCCGACCAGTGGCCGCATACGATCTGCGTCGCGCGATGGCGCATGCCGGGCACGGCAAACCAGGGATACAGGCCGGGGCGCTGACTGCCCGGTTCGCCCTTGGCATCGAAGTCGATACGACCGTTGACGTCGCAGAAACGCATGCGGGTCAGGAGATTGATCGCCGCGCGCTGGCGATCCAGCCCCTGCAGGCGGTTCGACCAGCCGGCCGGGCGATTGCCGAACAGGTTCTTGAGGATGCGTCCGTGACGCGGGCTGGACAGCTCGCGCTCAACGTCCTGCGCGGCTTTCTGCGCCTGCCGCAGCGTCCATTGCGGCGCCAGCCCGGCGTGGATCATGGTCCAGCCGAGCGCCTCGTCGTGATGCAGCAGCTTTTGCATGCGCAGCCATTCAAGCAGCACCGGTGCGTCTTCGGCGTACAGCACTTCGCGCAGCTCGGGGTTGACCTTGGCCTGGGCCTCGGGCTTGCGCATCGCGATCGCCAGAAGGCTCAGGTCATGGTTGCCGAGGGTGATGACGGTGTGCTCGCGCAGGCTGTGGATCAACCGCAGAGTGGCCAGCGATTGCCCGCCGCGGTTGACCAGATCGCCGCAGAACCAGAGCTGGTCGGCGGCGGGATCAAAATGGATTTTTTCCAGCAGACGCTGCAGCTCCGGGTAGCATCCCTGCACGTCGCCGATCGCGTAAGTGGCCATGCGCGCTGCCCTAGTGCAAGGTGCGCGGGATGGACAGCGTGAAGCGCGGGATCTGCGCGTCGAACCGGGTGCCGTCGTCCGCCAGCATCTGGTAAGTGCCGCCCATGGTGCCGACCGGGGTTTCCAGCACCGCGCCGGAGGTGTACTCGAAATCGTCGCCCGGCCGCATCCACGGCTGCTCGCCCACCACCCCGTCGCCGCGCACTTCTTCCACCTTGCCATTGGCGTCGGTGATGACCCAATGCCGCGCCAGCAGCTGCGCCGGCACGCTGCCCTCGTTGCGCAGCGTGATGGTGTAGGCAAACACGTAACGGTTGTCGTGTGGTCGCGATTGCTCGGACACGAAGCGGGTTTGTACCTGCACGTCGATCGTGTAGGGATCTTTCAGTTTCATGCCGATGATTGTACGGCGTGCGCCGCGCGAAGCGGCGGTTGCAGATCAGGCGGTGCGCAGTGCGGCGTATTGCTGCGCGAGGCGCACGAAATCGGCAGGTGCCAATGCTTCGGCGCGCGCTTGCGGATCGATGCCGACGGTGCGGATCGCGGTGGCGTCGAGCACCCCGCGCAGCGCGTTGCCCAAGGTCTTGCGCCGCTGGCCGAACGCGGCCTTGACCAGTTGCTGCAGCATTTCGGCGTCGACTGCCGGCAACTCGTGCGCAGCACGCGGCACCAGCCGCACCACGGCGGAGTCCACCTTGGGCGGCGGGCGGAACGCCGCCGGCGGCACCTCGAACAGGGGAACCACGTGGCAGGCGAGCTGCAGCATCACCGACAGGCGTCCATACACCTTGCTGCCGGGTGCGGCCGCCATGCGGTCGACCACTTCTTTTTGCAGCATGAAATGCATGTCCCGGATGGCGGTCGCGTGTGCGATGCAGTGGAACAGGATCGGGCTGGAAATGTAGTACGGCAGGTTGCCGGCAATGCGCAACGGTGCACCGCCGCGTTCGCGCGCAAGGGCGCCAAAATCCACCTTCAGCACATCGGCCTGCAGCAGCGTTAGCAACCCGACGGGCGCTGCGCGCGCCATGAGCGCGGGGATCAAGTCGGTATCCAGCTCGATCGCGGTGAGCGTGCCCGCGGCCGCCAGTAGCGGCAAGGTCAGCGCGCCTTCGCCAGGGCCGATTTCCACCAGCGTGTCGTCTGCCTTTGGTGCAATCGCGCGCACGATGTCGTCGATGTAGCGCGTGTCGTGCAGGAAGTGCTGGCCGAAGCTTTTCTTGGGGCGGGCGCTCATGGGGCTTTTCGTGAGGGCGGCCCCTCAGTGCTGAGAGGGAGCGGAGCGGGCGACGAGAGCCATCGCCATCGTGGCTGCAGCGAGCAGGCTGGCGGGATCGGCCGTGCCGGTGCCGGCGAGGTCGAGCGCGGTGCCATGGTCGACCGAGGTGCGGATGAAGGGCAGGCCGAGCGTCATGTTCACGGTGCGGTCGAAAGCCTCGCTTTTCAGCACCGGCAGCGCCTGGTCGTGGTACATCGCGAGCACCGCGTCGTAGCGTGCGCGCTGTGCCGGCACGAAGGCGGTGTCGGCCGGTAACGGACCGATGAGCTGCATGCCTTCGGCGCGCAGCGCGTCCAGCAGCGGAATGATGAGATCCAGTTCCTCGCGACCGAGGTGGCCGTTCTCGCCGGCGTGCGGGTTGAGCCCCAGCACGGCGATGCGCGGCGCGGCAATGCCGAACTGCGTGTGCAGGGCATGGTGCACGATGCGCAGGCAGCGTTCGAGCAGCGCATGGGTGATCGCACCCGGCACTTCACGCAGCGGCAGGTGGGTGGTGGCCAGCGTGACGCGCAGCTCGGGGCTCGCCAGCATCATCACCACGTCGCAGTGCGCGCGCTGGGCGAAGAACTCGGTGTGCCCGGTGAAATCCGCGAAGCCGGCCTCGATCACCGTGGCTTTTTGCAGCGGCGCGGTGACCACGGCGGCGTAGCGGCCGGCCATGCAGCCGTCGGCGGCTGCGCCGAGCGTGGCGATCACGTGCGCGCCGTTGCGTGCATCGGGGTGGCCCGGGTTTTCGGTGGCACCCAGCGGCACGTGGTGCACGCGCAAGGCGCCGGTGGGCCGCGTGTCGAGTGCACGCCCGTCGTCGTCGTACAGGTCGAGGGCGAGGTGGCAGCGCGCCGCGGCGCGGGCAAGCAGATCGCGATCGGTGATGGCAATGAGATCGGCGGCGATCGGCATGGCCGCCAGGCGTGCGATCAGCTCCGGACCGACGCCGGCCGGCTCGCCGGCAGTGATGGCAAGCCGCGGCAACGACATGCGCGTGGCCGCGCTCAGGAAGCTTGCGCGCCGGCGCTCGGCGGCGTGTTGTTGTCGTCGCGCAGTGCCGGCACCAGCACGTGCACGTAGGCGTTGGCACGCAGGTCGCGCAGGAAGTCGTCGTACACCTGCTCGGCCTTGCGGTTGCCGATTGCCTGTCGCGCCTGGTCGCGTTCCATCTGGGTGGTGAGATCGCTCTGGCGCGTGCCTTCGAGTTTCACGATCACCCAGCCGGCGCTGGTCTGGAACGGATGCGAGACTTCGCCATCCTTGAGCTGGCCGAGCTGCTGCGCAATGGCGCTGCCAGCGGCCTGCTGGGTGATCCAGCCCATGTCGCCGCCGAGGTTGGCGCTGGTGTCGTCCGCGGAGTCGTCCTTGGCCAGCTTGGCGAAGTCGGCCTGCTTGGTGGTGAGCCGGGTGTAGAGCTCGTCGGCCTTCTGTTGTGCCTGTGCCGGCGTCAGGAGCTCGCTTGGCTTAATGAGGATCTGGCGCAAGTGGTACTCGGTCATGATCCGCTTGGAGGATGCCCGCTCGCCCACCAGCTTGAGGATGTGGAAGCCGGTCGGACCACGCAGCGCAGCGCTGACCTGACCGGGCTTCATGTTGGCGATGGTGTCGGCAAACGCGGACGGAATCTCGTCCATGCGCCGCCAGCCGAGGTCGCCGCCGTCAAGCGCGTCGGGGGCGTCGGAGTAGCGGATGGCCGCGGCGTTGAAATCCATCCCGCCCTGGATCGCCTTGAGAGCGGCCTCGGCCTTGGCGCCGGCGGCCTGGATCTGGGCGGCATCGGCACCGGATGGAGTGCTGATCTGGATGTGCGCCAGGTGCACTTCGCCGGCCTTGTAGGCGGGGCTGGTGAGCAGGTTGTCGATTTCGCTGTCGGTGACTGATACCTGGTCGCGCACCACGCTCTGGTGCAGGCGCTGCACGGTGAGCTGCTCGGCAATCTGCTGGCGGAACGCGGCGAAATCCTCGCCGTTGCGCTGCACGGCGGCGCGCAATTGATCGGCAGTCATTTTGTTCTGCGCGGCCACTTCGCCCACCGCCTGGTCGACGTCGGTGTCGGCGACGCGAATGCCCTGATCGTCGGCCTTCTGCAACTGCAGTTTCATCAGCACCAGGCGATCGAGCACCTGCTGCTGCAGCACGTTGAGCGGCGGCAGCTGGCCGGATTTGCCGGCGTACTGCTGCTGGATCGAGTGCACCGCGTTGTCGAGTGCGCTCTGCAGGATCACGTCCTCGTTGACCACGGCCACGATGCGGTCCAGCGGTTGCACCTCGCCGGGCTTGGCGGCCGCCGGAGCGGCCTGGTTGAGCAGCTGCGCGTGGACGGGCAAGGCCAGCGCAACGGCGGGCAGGAGCAGGGCAAGGAATCGCTTCATCAGGAAGAGCAGCCGGGGTAGGTGCAGCGGATTATTGATAGCCGAGAATATCACGGCGCAACAGCGGGTCGATCTGGCCGCCGGTCGAGCCCAGCCCCTTGAACACGACCTCGAACATCACCGCGTTGTCGCGCAAGTTGGTCTGTCCCGGTGCCGGGGTGGTGCCGTAGTAGCTCTGGTTGACGTAGCTGCGGTCGACCAGGCGCAAGGTGACGCAGCAACTGTCGAACTCGACGCCAGCCAGCGCTTCGACGGTGCCGTGCAAGGAGTTGACGACACCCTTGACCGGCTCCGCGTAAGTCCATGCGCCGATCAGGCGCCAGCGGTCGGTAAGCGGGTAGACCGCGGAGGCACTGTATTGTTCCATCAGCCCGCGGCGGTAGCGGTAGGCAAAGTTGACCACGCCGTCCGCCCCCAACCGCCCTTGCAGTTGCAGCATCGCCATGTCGGTTTCGCGCGTGTTCGGGCTCCACTGGTAGGCGCTGGACAGCCGCCAGCGGTCGGAAAGTTGCAGATCGAGCTGTGCGACGTAGGCCGAATGCACCCAGTCGGTGGCCGGCCTGCTGGTGTTCGCGCTGTTGGGCAGTTGCACCCGCTGCGGGGTGAAGTAGTGGATCTGGCCGATGCTGGCGGACAGGCGTTCGACGCCGCCGTCGTCGAGCAGGCGCGTGGTCAGCGCTGCGGTGAGGTTGTTGGCGTTCATCTGGCGGTCGGCGCCGGAGAATTGGTTGGTGGAGAAGAGCTGCCAGTAGTCGAAACTCATTCGATTGGTGTCGAACAGCGGCTGCGCGTCCTGGTTGCGGTACGACACGTAGAGGTAATACAGCCGCGGCTCCAGCGTTTGGGTGTAGCTCGATCCGAACAGCGAGGCGTTGCGGTCGAATACGAGGCCGCTGTCCACGCTCACGATCGGCAGCGAGCGGCTTGGCGAGCGGTTCGTGAACGGCGTGGTGACGCCGTTGGCGAGCGCGCCGAAGTAGCCGTAGCGCTGGTAGCCGTTGGAGAGCCGGTAGCCGGTATAGCGCCACGCCACGCGCGGGCGCACAAACCATCCGGGCGCGCCGAAATCGGCGGCCAGCCAGGGCTCGATATCCGCGCGGCCGCCTTCGACGTGGCCCGGCTTGCGAAACGCCACGTACTGATTCTGCATGCCGAACTCGAACCAGCGCGAGAGCGGCAGGTCGAGATTGAAGTTGGCGTACGGCAGCTGGCGGTACGGCAGCGAGGCGTCGGTGAGGAACGGGTTCATGTTCTGGTAGGCGGTGCCGCCCACCGAAGCGTTCCACCACTTGCCGCCGCCGGCGATCTGCGCGTTCGAGGTGAGCGCGTAGACCGGCGAGCCGCCAAGGTTGTTGCCGAAGTCGTAATAGAAGTTGTTGTCCGAGCTGCGGTCGATCGCGGTGGTGAAATTCCAGCTCTGCCACAGCTGCGTGGTATCGCTGAAGGTGACGCGATAACGGTTGGTGTCGGCGGTGTTGGCCGTGGTGCCGAGGTCGTTCGGGCCACGGTCGTTCGCCAAATATTGCGCGTTGAACGTGCCGTGCGAACCGGGCAGGAGATAGCGGAACTCGGCGCCCAGCATCGGGCCGCGCAGGGTATAGATGCGCGGGTCGAGCGTGGCGTCGTAGTTGGGCGCAAGGTTCAGGTAATACGGCACGCTGGCGTAGTAGCCCGAACGGCTGCTATGGCCGAAGGTCGGGTACAGGAAACCGGTCATGCGCCGGTTGTCCACCGGGAAGCTGAACCAGGGCAGGTAGATCAGCGGCAGGCTGCCCACGCGAAAGGTGGCGTTGCGCGCCACGCCGCGACCGGTCTCCTTGTTGACCGTGATCGACTTGCCGCGGAACTCCCACAGGTGGTGGCCCACGTCGCAGGTCGAATAGCTGGCCTGCGAGTAGCGCGTGCGGTCGGCGTCGAACATTTGCGCCTGGCTGGCGGCGCCGTTGCCGCGCGCAGCGAGCATCTGGTAGCGCACGTCGCTGGCGACGCCGGTGGAGGCGTCGTTGTTGCCGTGTACGCGGCTGGCCGCCAGCAGTTGTCCGGCATCCTGGTAATGCACGTTGCCGCGCGCGTCGTAGTCGCTGGTGGTGTTGTTGTAGTCGATGCTGTCGGCGCTGAGCTGCTGGTCGGCACGGTCGAAGCGTGCGTTGCCTTCGAGGTGGTAGACGTCCTGGTTCGAGCTGTCGATGTGCTGCGCGGTGACCAGGGTCTGGCTGGTGGCGCGCGCACTGCTGTCGCGGCTGAGCGTGGGATCGTAGAACCCGAGCATCGCGTTGGGCCGGCACATCGCGTAGTTGTACGGACGCGGCGCGCAATGGAAGGAACCAAGCGGGCACGCCGCCACGCCGCCATCGCGCGCGGGTTTGGGCTGCTGCCCGAAGCTGCTGCCGGCGGCGTCGGCCTGGCCGCCAACCAAGGCAAGGGCGGCCGCAATGGCCAGCAGGCGGCGGCGAGGGAACGAGCGCGTCACAATGGAAGTCCAACGAAGCGAGGCCCGTAAAACTAGCAGAAAGGCCCTGCGGCATATATCCACGACAGCAAGAGGGTTCAGTCATGGGCGAAGTGCGAGAGGCCAAGACCGACGCCGAATGGCGCGCCGAGCTGGGCGCGGATCGGTATGCGGTATGTCGGCAGGCGGCGACCGAGGCACCGTTCAGCGGCAAGTGGTACCGCCACCACGCAGCGGGGACTTACGCATGCACCGCGTGCGGCAACCCGTTGTTTGGTTCGGCGGCCAAGTTCGACTCGCCGTGCGGCTGGCCGAGCTACTTCCAGCCGCTGGCGCCGGAGGCGGTGAGCGAGCACGCGGATACCAGCCACGGCATGCGGCGTACCGAAGTGCGTTGCGCCCAGTGCGGATCGCACCTCGGGCACGTGTTCCCCGACGGCCCGCAGCCGACTGGGTTGCGCTACTGCATCAATTCGCTGGCGCTGGATTTCAAGCCGGCCGGCGAGTGATTCAGTCCATCAGCACTTCGACGTGCGCGGCGGTGCTGGCGGCCAGCGCCTTGAGGTCGTAGCCGCCTTCGAGGGTGGACACCAGCCGTCCGTCGGCGCAGTAGTCGGCGAGGTCGACGAGTTTGGCGGTGATCCACGCGTAGTCTTCGCTGCCCAGGCACAGGTCGGCGAGCGGATCGTTCTGGTGCGCGTCGAAGCCGGCGGAAACCAGCACCAGCTGCGGCTTGAACGCGCGCAGGCGCGGCAGCAGGTCGCCTTCCCACAGTTCGCGAAAAAGGTACGGGCCGTCGCCGGCCGACAACGCGCGGTTGATGATGTTGCCGACGCCGCGTTCGGCCGCCTCGCCGCTGCCGGGGTAGAGCGGCATCTGGTGGCTGGACACGTAGAGCACGCGCGGCTCGCGCCAGAAGATGTCCTGCGTGCCGTTGCCGTGGTGCACGTCGAAATCCACGATCGCCACGCGTTTGAGCCGATGCGCCGCCAGCGCGTGCGCAGCGCCGACGGCAACGTTGTTGAACAGGCAGAAACCCATCGCGGTGTCGTGGGTGGCGTGGTGGCCCGGTGGGCGCACCGCGCAAAAGGCGTGCTGCACATGCCCGGCCAGCACCGTATCGACAGCGGCGACGTTGGCCCCGGCCGCACGCAGTGCGGCTTCGGCGGTGCCGGGCGAGAGCACGGTGTCTTCGTCCAGATACTGCGCATGCCCCGGCGCCACCGGCGCCAGCATGCGTGCGACGTGGGCGGCGGTGTGCACGCGCAGGAGCTGCTGGCGCGTTGCGCGCGGCGCCTCCACGCGGTCAATCCTGGCGAAGCAGTCGCGATCGAGCGCGCGCAACACCGCGGCGAGCCGCGCGGGGGACTCCGGATGGTCGGGGCCGGGGATGTGGTTGAGGCAAGCGGGATGCGTGTACAGCCGCAGCATGCCGCGGTCAGCCGGCCGTCGGCTTGGGGCGCGGGCGCCGTTCGTGGTGCCACAGCACCTCGCCGTGGCCGCTCTCGCGTGCCAGCACGCGACACAGCACAAACAGCAGGTCGGACAACCGATTGAGGTAATGCTGCGGCTGCAGGCGGGTATCGGGTTCCTCGCGGCGCAGCGTGATGACCGCGCGCTCGGCGCGCCGGCACACGGTGCGTGCCAGGTGGCAATGTGCCGCCGCCAGGCCGCCACCGGGCAGGATGAACTCCTTGAGCGGCGGCAGCTGGTCGTTGAAACGGTCGAGGATGGTTTCCAGCTTCGTCACGTCGGCATCCTGCACGGTGACCATGCCGGGGATGCACAACTCGCCGCCCAGATCGAACAGCTCGTGCTGGATCTGGGTAAGGACTTCGCGGATCTCGGCGTTCACGCCATCGCACGCCAGCACGATGCCAAGCGTGCAATTGAGCTCATCCACCGTGCCATAGGCGTTGACGCGCGAGGCATCCTTTGGCACCCGGGTGCCGTCGCCCAGCCCCGTCGTGCCGTTGTCGCCAGTGCGGGTGTAGACCTTCGAGACCCGGTTGCCCATGTGGCCGACTTAGCGCTGGGCCAGACGGTCGTGCTGCGTGCTGCGCGCAAGCTGGGTAGCCAGCGCGTGCAGCACACCACCCAAGGCGACGTAGGCCGCGGTGCCAACCAGGAACGCGGCGTACCAGTCGCCGAGGTTGGCGAACCACGCGCCGAAGCTGCGCGGGCCAGGGACGGTGGCGCTGATCCAGTAGTAGCTGCCGTTGGAGATCAGGTAGCACGCGCCCTCGGCCACCAACAGCGCGCCGACGGCAAGCGCCAGCGTGTGGAGCGTGAGCCCGTTCTGGCGCTTGGCCAGCCAGCTGCCGCCGGCCCAGAGCGCGCCGTAGGCGGGGGCCAGGAACCAGTACGCCGGCGACACGCAGTAGGCACTCCAGAAATCGATGCCCTGGCCGGTGATCACGAAGTAGTCGACCAGCACGGCTTCGGCCAGCAGCAGCGGGAACGCCCAGCGCACTTGTCCGCGCAGCCAGAAACCGGCGAGGAAGAACACCCCCCACGACGCATCCCACAGCGAATGGTCGAGCAGCGAAAGATGGATGCGGGTGACGCCCATCACCACGGCCAAGCCGAGGAAAATGGCGAGGCGCCGGGTAGTCGAGGTGGTCATGAAAACTCCGTGTCGTGCGACGGTTTGCAGGCTTCGGAGTTTAGCGCAAGCCGGCGGGCCGATGCGCCGGCGCTGGCCCGCGTATCATCCCGCGCATGACTGAGACGAATGCTTTCACGCCCGGCGTGCTGATCGTCGGTGGCGGCCTGGTCGGCGCGAGCCTCGCGATCGCGCTGGATGCCGCCGGCGTCGCCGCCACCATGGTCGAGGCCGCCGCGCCACACGTTGCTGCGCAGCCGAGCTACGACGAGCGCAACCTGGCGCTGGCGCGCGCCACCGTCAATGGCCTGGCCGCGATTGGCGTGTGGCCGCACGCGGCGGACCAGGCCACGCCGATCCGCCACATTCGCGTGAGTCGCGCCGGTGAGTTCGGCAGTGCGCGCATGGAGGCGGCCAGCGAGGGCGTCGACGCGCTGGGGTGGACGCTGCCGGCACGCGAGCTGGGTGCGGCGTTGCTGCGCCGGCTCGACGCCTGCACCCAGCTGACGCGGATCGCGCCGGGCAAGCTCGAAGGGCTCGATGCGGTGGCCGATGGTTGGCGCGCGCGCATCCGCACGCCGGATGGCGAACGAGCGGTCATGGCCGCGCTGCTGGTGGGCGCCGATGGCACCGAGTCCTTTGTGCGCCAGACGCTGGGTATCGACGCCGCACGCTTCGACTACGAGCAGACGTTGTTTGTCGCTACCGTCACGCCAGAGCGGGCGCATGAAAACCGTGCGTTCGAGCGGTTTTCCGATGTCGGCCCGGTTGCCATGCTGCCGTTGGCCGAACGTCGCTGCGGACTGGTGTTGACGGTGCCCGCCGCCGACGCCGAAGCCGTTGCGGCATTGAACGACGAGGATTTCATTGCGCTCGCGCAACGCCGTTTCGGTTGGCGGCTCGGGCGGTTGTCGCGGCCGGGTAAGCATCGGCCGTATGCGATCCATCGCGTCGTCGCCGCGCGCGTCACCGGCCCGCGCGCGGTGCTGGTCGGCAACGCTGCGCAGACCGTGCACCCGATTGGTGCGCAAGGCTTCAACCTCGGCCTGCGTGATGCGCTGACACTGGCCGAGCTGGTGGCTGGCGCAAGCGACCCCGGTGCGGCCTCGCTGCTGGCCGACTACGCCACCCGCCGCGCGCCCGACCGCGACGGCACACTGCGCATGAGCCACGGACTGGTGCGGCTGGCCTGCCTGGCGCAACCGGCACTGGCGCCGCTGCGTTCGCTGGCCCTGCTGGCGCACGACCGTGTGGCACCGCTGCAACACCTGCTGGCGCGGCACGGCATGGGTTTTCGCGGCACGCCGCCACGCGCCGTGCTGGAGCGTTTGCCGTGAGCGCGGTCGATCCCGCGCACGCCGCGCGTCGCGGCCCGGCGCTCGACGTTGCCGTGGTCGGCGGCGGCATGGTCGGCGCCGCAGCGGCACTGGCGCTGGCGCGGGCCGGTTTTGCCACCGCCTTGGTCGAGGCGCATGCACCGAAACCGTGGCAGGCCGGTGATGAAGTCGACCTGCGCGTGGTCGGGCTGGCGCCGTCGTCGATCGCGTTGCTCGATGGCCTGGGCGTCTGGACGTCCATTCGCGCAGCGCGAACCGGCCCGTATGCGCAGATGCACGTATGGGATGCGGCAAGTGGTGCGGCGATCCATTTCGATGCCGCGACCGAAGGCCGCGATCTGCTGGGCCATATCGTCGAGAACAACCTCGTGCAGTGGACGCTGTGGCAGGCGCTGGACGCCGCCGGCGTCCAGCGGCGGTGTCCGGCGGCGGTGAGCGGCCTGGACGTGCGCGCGGATCGCGTCCAGCTCGAGTTGGCCGATGG
Organism: Rhodanobacter sp. FW106-HT46G03; assembly: GCF_058789895.1. Lineage (NCBI taxonomy): Bacteria > Pseudomonadati > Pseudomonadota > Gammaproteobacteria > Lysobacterales > Rhodanobacteraceae > Rhodanobacter > Rhodanobacter sp. FW106-HT46G03. Next base: position 3,034,971 of record NZ_JBYTCC010000001.1, on the reverse strand, counting down.
CGGCACGTTCGGCGCGCGGCTGGTGGTAGCCGCCGATGGCGCAGCATCGCCGTTGCGCAAGCTGGCCGGCATCGCGGTGCGCAGTCGCGACTACGCGCAACGGGCGGTGGTGGCGCATGTTGCGACGGAACGCCCGCATGCACAAACCGCCTGGCAGCGATTCCTGCCGACCGGCCCGCTCGCCCTGCTGCCGCTGGCGGATGGCCGCAGCTCGGTGGTGTGGAGCCTGCCCGAGGCCGAGGCACAACGGGTGCTGGCACTCGGCGACGCGGATTTCTGCAATGAGCTTGGTGTGGCGAGCGACTTCCGCCTGGGGCGCATCACCGCGACCACGCGGCGGGCCGCGTTTCCACTCAAGCTGCAATTGGCGAGAACCTATCAGGCCGAACGACTGGTGCTGCTGGGTGATGCCGCGCACGCGGTGCATCCGCTCGCCGGGCAGGGCGTGAACCTTGGCCTGCGCGACGTGGTGGAGTTGCGCGACACCTTGCTCGCTGCGCGCGCGGCCGGTGCGGATTTTGCCGCGGCGCACGTGTTGCGCCGCTATGCCCGGCGCCGGCGCAGCGCGGATACGCTGGATGCCTGCAGTTTCGACGCGCTGGCGCGCGCGTTCGCGTGGCGGTTGCTGCCGGCGGTGGCGGCGCGCGGCGTCGGTGTCGCGGTGCTCGATCGTGTAACTCCGCTCAAGCGGCAACTTGCGCGGCACGCGGCGGGAGTCTGATTTATCTTCGGGTGGCCGCGCACAGCGCGGGCGGCACGACAAGCTGGCTGATCGGAGGAAACGACATGCGTTACATCCGGTATCTCGCGGCATGCATGCTGGCGACAAGCACGTTCGGCGTGCAGGCAAAGATGGTGCACAAGACGGTGGAGTGGACGCAGGGCGGCACGCAGTTCCACAGCGTGCTGGTCTATGACGATGCGAGCACGGCGAAACGTCCCGGACTGGTGATGGTGCCCAACTGGTTCGGCGTGAACGACGCCGCGATCAAAAAGGCCGAAGACATCGCCGGCAAGGACTACGTCATCCTGCTGACCGACATGTACGGCGCAAGCGTGCGCCCGACGCCGGGCCATGCCGACCAGGCGCAGGCCGCGGTGAAGCCGCTGTATGCCGACCGCAAGCTGATGCGTGCGCGCATCAACGCAGCGCTCGCGCAGCTCAGGGCGCAGGCTGGCAGCGCGCCGATCGATACCGCGAAGCTGGGGGCCATCGGCTTCTGCTTTGGCGGCGCGGTGGTGCTCGACCTGGCGCGCAGTGGTGCCGACGTGGCTGCCGTGGTGTCCTTCCACGGTGATCTGTCCACCGACGACGCCAAGCTGGCGAAACACATCAAGGCGAACGTGCTGGCGATGAACGGCGCGGACGACACCTGGACGATGAAGGACGCCGATGCCTTCATGGCCGAGATGCGGCAAAGCCCGGCGGACTGGCAGTTCGTGGTGCTTGGCCACGCCGTGCACTGTTTCACCGAAGTCGGCGAGAACTCGCCGGGCTGCAAGTACGACGCGAAAGCCGCCGCCCGCAGCTACCGGCTGATGCACGGCTGGCTCGCCGGGGCGTTTGCGGGCAAGCCGTGACCAAGGCGGGTTGCGGGCGGGTGTGACGCGGTGGACTTATTTCGCGGCGTCCCACGCTTCCATCCCGCCAGTCACGCTGTAGACGTGGGTGAAGCCGTGCGCGATGTAGCGCTCGGCCACGGTACGGCAGGAGATGCCGCGCATGCAGATGAAGGCGATCTCGGTGTCCTTCGGCAGCGTGCCGATCACGCCATCGCCCTCGTCTTCGAGGATGCGCGCCTGCGGCAGCGCCGGCAGCCCGTCGCGCGAAGCCGCGGAGCGCACGTCGACCAGGGTGATGTCACCCTTGGCCAGGCGCGCCTTGAGCGTGGCGACGTCGAGGTCGCGGATCTTGCCGGAGCCGGGAAAACTCAGGCTCAGGCCTTCGCCCTGTGCGGTGGAGACCCAGTCGATCACGATGCCCTTGGCGCGCTGCGCGCTGTCCGGGTCGAAGTGGATTTCCAGGCCGTTCGAGCTGGCGACGATGTCGCTGTCGCCGGCCGGCGCAAGCTGGAACCCGGCGCTCTGGTCGCGGCCGATTTCGAGATGCAGCGCGAGGCCGTCGGCGTGCTCCATGCTTTCGCGGATCGCCTTGGCGGCGGCGTCGGTCACGGTGATTTCCGGCGGCGTGCGATCCGGTGCCGGCAGCTTGAACAGCGCGTGCAGTTCGCCGCTGCCATACATCTGGCGGATGATGTCGGCGCCGCCGACCAGCTCACCGTTGACGTAGAGCTGCGGGATCGTCGGCCAGTTGCCGTACTCCTTGATGCCGTCGCGGATCTCGGCATCCTCCAGCACGTTCACCGTGTGGTACTCGGGCAAGAGCTCGTTGAGGATGTTGGTGGCCGCGGCCGAAAATCCGCACATCGGCTGCTGGCGGTCGCCCTTCATGAACAGCACCACCGGGTGGTTCTGAAGCAGCGTTTCGATACGTTCGCGGGTGGCGGAATCTAGCGACGACATGGATGGCTCCGGCTGGGGATCTCTGATGATACCGCCGATGGGCGGCGTGCCCGGCGGATGCGCGTCAAGCGCTGGCGAGCGCCGCGGCGGCCACCGGCAGTGCGTGCTCGGCCCAGTGCGCGTATTGCGCGGCGGCGGGGTGCAGGCCGTCCGCCGCGAGGGCCTCGCCCGTGCGGCGCGAGATGCCGGTGATGTCGACCCAGTGCGCGCCGGCGGCGTGTACCTCGGCCCGCGCGGCGGCATTGAAGGTGTCGATCTCGGTGCCGATGCGCACGGTGTCGCGCCCGCTGGCGGCAGCGAAGGGGGTCACACCCCAGTCGGGGATCGACAACGCCAGCACGTGCCCCGCGCGGTTGCCGGCCAGGGCGACGGCGCGCGCGAGCAAGGCACGAAACTCGGCGCGGTAGGCATCCAGCGGGTAGCCGCGGTACTGGTTGTTGACGCCGATCAGCAGGCTGACGAGGTCGTACGGCGGCTCGAAGCGCGCTGTATCCATGGCCAGCGCAAGCTCATCCGTCGTCCAGCCGGTGGTGGCCACCAGCGTTGGCGCCTCGATGCCCAGCGCCGCCGCCAGCCGCAGCGGCCAGCGCGCGTCGGCGGCGACGCCTTCGCCAATGGTGTAGGAGTCGCCGAGCGCGAGGTAGCGCCCGCTCAAGCGACGGCGCGCCGTGGCTGCTCTTCGGCCATCCGGGCGAGCACGCGCTCCATGCGCACGAACACTTCGCGCAATTGCGCCGGCTGCGGCAGCAGGGTCAGGCGCAGGTGGCGGCTCTCCGGCACGTTGAAGCTCGAACCGGGCACCACCAGCACCGACTCCTGTTCGAGCAGGCGCAGCGCGAAAGTCTCGTCGTCGAACGCGGCGATACGGTCGGTGCGGATCTGCGGAAACGCGTACAGCGCACCGGCCGGCTTCACCACGGCAAGGAACTCGCTGGCGGCAACGCCTTCGACCACCGCGCGGCGCGCCTCGTGCAGGCGGCCGCCGGGCGCGGTCAGCGCGCGGATCGTGGCCGGGCCGTGCAGCGCCACCGGAATCGTCCACTGCGCGGTGACATTGGCGCACAGGCGCAGCGCGGCCAGCAGTTGCAGCGCGTCGCGATACTCGGCGCTGCGCTGCAGGTTGCCGGAAAGGCTGAGCCAGCCCACGCGGTAGCCGCAGGCGCGGTACACCTTGGACAGCCCGCCAAAGCTCACGCATGGCAGGTCGCCGGCCACTTCCGCCAGCGGCTGGAACACCGCGCCGTCGTACAGCACCTCGTCGTAGATTTCGTCGACCAGCAGCAACAGGTTGTGCCGTGCGGCGACCGCGACGATGCGTTCGAGCAGTGCGCGCGGGTAGTTCGCGCCGGTCGGGTTGTTGGGGTTGATCAGTACCAATGCGCGCGTGCGCGGGGTCACCAGCGCCTCGATCTCGTCCGCGTCCGGCAGATGGTCGTTTTCGGCGAGGCAGGGGTAATAGCGCGGCGTGCCACCGTTCAGGATGGTGGCGGCGCTCCACAGCGGGTAGTCCGGACTGGGCAGCAGCACCTCATCGCCCGGTTGCAGCAGGGCGCGCAGGCTCAGGTCGATCAGCTCGCTCACGCCGTTGCCGATGAAGATGCGCTCGATCGACACTTGCTGTGCGCCGCGTGCGCGCTGCTGCTCGGCAATCGCCTCGCGCGCCACGTCCAGGCCCTGCTCGTGGCAATACGCCTCGCTGTCGTGCAGGTGTGCGGCAATCGCTTCGCGCAGATGCGCTGGCGTCTCGAACCCGTAGCGCGCCGGGTTGCCGATGTTGAGCTTGATGATTTCGTGCCCGGCGGCGTCGAGCTCGCGTGCGCGGCGGGTAAGCGCGCCGCGGATCTCGTAGCGCACGTCGGCCAAATGGGAGCTGGGATTGATCGAAGCCACCGCGAACATCCTCGAAAACCGGCGCCAGCGCCGATGCAGCGCCGATCCTAGCAGCGTTGTGCGGTGCAGCGCGAGCCGGTGCGCGGCCGGCTGTCGGGCAATTTCGGGGCAAGGCATAATGTGGCCGTCTGCCGGAAACCTCCCATGAGCGACGCCGAAACCCTCGAACGATTGCGGCACATCGGCTGGCGCGGCGACGTGCTGCCGGTGCGTCCGCTGGCCCGTGTGGTGGCACAACACCGCGCGGGCTATGCCTTGCACGACGGCAACGCGGAGTTCGGTGCGCAGCCCGCCGGGCAGTTCCTGAAACGCGGCATCGACCCCGCGACGCGGCCGGTGGTCGGCGATTTCGTCGAATATGAACCCGGTCATCCGGCGCATATTCTGACCGTATTGCCGCGCCGCACCGTGCTTTCGCGCGCGGCCGCCGGCGAGCGCTACCTGCGCCAGGTGATCGCCACCAACATCGACTACGTGCTGGTGCTGACCGGGCTCGACGGCGACTACAGCGCTGCCCGCATCGAGCGTTATCTCAGCCTGATCGAAGGCTCGGGCGCGCAGCCGGTGGTGCTCCTGAGCAAGCCCGACCTCAACGCCGATGCCACCGAGCGCGTCGCCGAGCTGCGTACGCGGCTGGTGCCCGGTACGCCGATCCACGCCATCAACGGCAAGGATGCCGCCAGCGTCACGGCGCTTGCGCCCTACCTCAAGCTGGGCGACAGCGCGGTGCTGGTGGGCTCCTCCGGCGCCGGCAAATCCACCCTCACCAACACCTTGCTCGGCATCGACAAGATGGCCACCGGTGCGGTGCGCCACCACGACAGCCGCGGCCGCCACACCACCACCCACCGCGCGCTGCTGTGCCTGCCCAGCGGCGGCTGCCTGATCGACACCCCGGGCATGCGCGAGCTGAAACTGACCGGCGAGGAGGATCTGGACCTGTTCGCCGACATCGAGGAACTCGCCACCGCCTGCCGCTTTGCCGACTGCGGCCACGGCAGCGAGCCGGGCTGCGCGGTACAGGCGGCGCTGGTCAGTGGTGAGCTCGCCCCCGAGCGCTGGCGCAATTACCTCAAGCTGCGCGACGAGCGCGAGGAACAGGCCGCCACCCTTGAGGCAAAACTGCGCCGTCAGCGCGGCGGGCGTCCGGTCGAGCGGCCGTTCGTGACGCGCAGTGCGCGCGAGCGGGAATAGCGGCGTGGCGTTGTCGCCGACATCGACCGCCGGCGCGCGCCGATGGTTCGCCGTGGCCATGTCGGTTTCGGGCGCACTGGCCGTCGTTGGTGCCTGGCGAACGGCGGGTGGCCATCACGCCGTGGTCTGGACGATGTGGCCCGCTGCGTTGATGCCGGTGGATGCCGGCTGGCTGGTGTGCCCATTGCGTTCCGGTAGCGACCATGACCGCTGACGCCGAACTGATGCGCTGCGCGGCGCTCGACCGGCGCCTGCTGGCCGCGGTACGCGGCATCCACATTCTCGGCACCGTCGCCTGGCCCGCTTCGCTGGAAAACCACCTGATCGCCGACTACGCCGCCGGACGCTTTGCGCTGCCGCAGGTGGACTACCGTCGCCCCGATCTGGCCGAAGCGCGCGCTGAGCTGGCAGCGATCGCCGGCGAGGCAGGCACGCTCGACGATGCGCCGCTACGCGATTATCTGGTGCGCACCGCCGATTCCTGGCGCATGGCCGCGCAGATGCTCGATGCGGTCGGCACCGCCGGTGTCAGCGCACCTTCGATCGCGCTCTACGGCAAGCCGACCGATTCGATCCCCGGCAGCACGCGCAGCAATCTCGATGCCGCCCGCTACTTCGTCGAGCTGGCCGATGAACTTGGCGCCGACCTGTTGGCGGACGAAGCGCCCGCAACCATCGCCGCGGACACCTTGCGCGACGAGCTGGCCGCCACGCTTGACGGTTTTTTCGGCGCGGGCGTGGTGCGCGTCGAGGTCGATCCCGAGCTGACCGCCAAGGCGGCAGCCGGCGCGACCCGCATCCGCTTGCGCGGCGGCGCGCAGTTCACTGCCTACGACCGCCACCAGCTGCTGGCCCACGAGGCGCTGGTGCACACATTGACGGCGCTGAACGGTAAGCGGCAGCCGCTGCTCGCTTCGCTGGCCCGCACCTCGCCGCGCGTCACCGCCACCCAGGAAGGCCTGGCCGTGTTTGCGGAACTCATGTCTGGCGCGATCGACATCGCCCGTTTGAAACGCATCGGGCTGCGCATCCTCGCGATCGACATGGCGCTCTCCGGTGCCGATTTCGTCGAGGTGTACCGGTTTTTCCACGCACGCGGGCAGGGGGCGGCCGACAGCTTCCACAGTGCGCAGCGCGTGTTTCGCGGGGTGCCCACCACCGGCGGCGCGGCGTTCGCGAAAGACAACGTGTATCTCTCGGGCCTGCTCACCGTGCACACGTTTTTCCGCTGGGCGTTTCGTGCGCGGCGCATGGATCACCTGCGTCACCTGTTTGCCGGCAAGCTCGCGCTGGCCGACGTGGAGAGCCTCGCGCCGCATTTCGCCTCCGGGGCGATCGCGCCGCCGCACTGGTTGCCGCCGTGGATGCGCGAGGTGCACGGGCTGGCCGGCAAACTCGCATTTTCGGTGTTCATCAACGGCATCCACATGGACGCCGTCGCGGCCGCCGACGTGGCGCTTGGCCGCACTGCAGCGGGTTCGCGCGAGGGGCCGGTGATACGATGCCGACAGCCGCCAGACGGCACCCCATAACCCCTGAAAAGCCCTTTCCAATGGCCCATATCGACGACCTGCGCCGCGCCGCGCTCGAATATCACCGCTACCCGCGCCCAGGCAAGATCAAGGTCACCCCAACCACCTCGCTGCTGACCCAGCGCGACCTGTCACTGGCGTATTCGCCGGGCGTCGCCTATGCCTGCGGCGCGATCGTGAAGGACCCACAGGCGGCGAGCGAAATGACCGCGCGCGCCAATCTCGTCGCGGTCATCACCAATGGCACCGCGGTGCTCGGCCTGGGCGACATCGGCCCGCTTGCCGGCAAGCCGGTGATGGAAGGCAAGGCGATCCTGTTCCAGAAGTTCGCCGGCATCGACGTGTTCGACATCGAGCTGGCCGAGCACGATCCGGACAAGCTGGTCGACATCATCGCCGCGATGGAACCGACCTTCGGCGGCATCAACCTCGAGGATTTCAAGGCGCCGGAGTGCTTCATCATCGAGCGCAAGCTGCGTGAGCGCATGCACATCCCGGTGTTCCACGACGACCAGCACGGCACCGCGATCATCGTCGGCGCGGCGATCCTCAACGCGCTTGAGGTGGTCGGCAAGAAAATCGAAAACGTCAAGCTGGCGCATACCGGCGCGGGTGCCGCCGGCATCGCCTGCCTGGACATGCTGGTCGCGCTCGGCCTGCCGCCGGAGAACATCATTGCGTTCGATCGCGACGGCGTGATCTACCAGGGCCGCCCGGGCCTCGATCCGGATCGCGCGCGTTACGCGCGCGCCACCGACAAGCGCACGCTGGCGGAGATCGTTGCCGGCGCCGACGTGTTCCTCGGCCTTTCGGCCGGCGCGATCCTCAAGCCGGAAATGCTGGCCACGATGGCGGAGCGTCCGGTGATCATGGCGCTGGCCAATCCGAATCCGGAGATCCTGCCGGAAGTCGCGAAGGCGGCGCGCCCGGATTGCGTGATCGCCACCGGCCGTTCGGATTACCCGAACCAGGTCAACAACGCGCTGTGCTTCCCGTACATTTTCCGCGGCGCGCTGGACGTCGGCGCGACTGGCATCAACGAGGCGATGAAAGTGGCCTGCGTGCGCGCCATTGCGCAATTGGCGCGGATGGAAGCCACCGACCTTGGCAGTGCCTACGGCGGCGACACGCCGAAATTCGGCCCCGAATACCTCATCCCGCGGCCGTTTGACCGTCGCCTGCTGGTGAGCCTCGCACCGGCCGTGGCACAGGCGGCGATGGACTCGGGCGTGGCCACGCGCCCGATCGCCGACATGGACTCCTACAAGGAAAAGCTCGGCCAGTTCATCTACCGCACCGGCCTCATCATGAAGCCGGTGTACGACCGTGCGCGCGCCGATCTGAAGAGCGTGGTGTACGCCGAGGGCGAAGAGGAAACCGTGCTGCGCGCGGTGCAGAGCGTGGTCGATTCCAAACTCGCGTTTCCGATCCTGATCGGGCGCCCGGACGTGATCGACATGCGCATCCAGCGCCTCGGCCTGCGGCTCAAGGCCGGTGTCGATTTCGAGCTGACCAACATCCACGACGATCCGCGCTTCAACGAGTACTGGCGCCAGTACCACGCGCTCACCGAGCGCCGCGGCGTGACCCCGGACGCGGCGAAGAACCTGATGCGTTCGCGGCCCACGCTGATCGCCGCGATGATGGTCGAACGCGGCGAGGCGGACGCCATGCTGTGCGGCCTGGTGGGGCGCTACCACAAGAAGCTCGGCTACCTGCGCAGCGTGTTCGGGCTCGACCCCGGTGTACGCGGCACCTCCGCGATGAGTTGCGTCATCAACGACAAGGGCACCTGGTTTTTCCTGGATACCCACGTGCAGCTCGACCCCGACGCCGAGCAGATTGCCGAGGCCACCTTGCAGGCCTCGTACCGGCTGAAACTGTTCGGCATCGAGCCGAAAGTGGCGCTGCTTTCGCACTCCAACTTCGGCAGCCACGACAACCCGCTGGCGGCAAAAATGCACCGCGTGCGCGAGATCCTCAAGGCGCGCGTGCCCAAGCTCGACGTCGACGGCGAGCTGCAGGCCGATACCGCCTGGGACGAGTCCCTGCGCCGGCGCATTTTCCCCAACACCACGCTCACCGGTCGCGCCAATCTGTTCGTGATGCCCAACCTGGACAGCGCCAACATCGTCTACAACATGGTGCGGGTGATGACCGATGGCGTGGCGATCGGCCCGATCCTGATGGGCGTGGACCGTCCGGCGCACATTCTCACCACGGCATCGAGCGTGCGCCGGGTGGTGAACATGACGGCGCTGGCAGCGGTGGATGCGCAGATTCGCGCCGCCCAGCGGCGCGCCGACTGACCGCCGCGCGCCTTGACGCAATGCACGAATCTCCCTAAGCTTGCCGTCTTTTCACGTTGCACCGAGCCCGCCATGAAGCCCGATATCCATCCGAATTACCACCCGGTGGTGTTCCAGGATCTGTCCTCCGATTTCGCGTTCCTGACGCGTTCGACGATTGCCACCAAGGACACCATCAAGTGGGAGGATGGCAACGAGTACCCGCTGGTCAAGGTGGATATCTCCAGCCATTCGCACCCGTTCTACACCGGCAAGCAGAAGACGCTGGACGTCGGCGGCCGGGTGGACAAGTTCCGCAAGCGCTACGCGCACAAGTAAGCATTCGGCCACGCCGTCGCTGACGGCAGCGGCATGACACACAGGGCAGGCCGCGCGCTTGCCCTGTGTGTTTTCGTGCGCGCCATTCGACCATCCGCGCACGCATGCGGATGGAGCGATGTGCGATAATCCCGGCAATCGCATCGAACGCTTTCCCCGGCGCGGTGCATGTATCCATGGCCAATCGGCGCCGCCCTGCAGTGCCCTCTGGCGGCGACTTTTTCAGGAGGTTCCCGTGTCCGATCCCAAGATCGTCAAGCTGGTGGATGAATCGAACCAGCGCAGTGCCGAACTGCCGCTCGTCGAGGGCACCCTCGGTGCGGCGTGCATCGACATTTCCACCTTGTACAAGCAGACCGGGCACTACACCATCGACCCCGGTTTCGGGGCTACCGCCAGCACCAAGAGCGCGATCACCTTCATCGACGGCGAGAAGGGCATTCTGCTGTATCGCGGCTACCCGATCGAGCAGTTGGCGGGGAAATCCAGCTTCCTCGAAGTGGCCTACCTGCTCTTGAACGGCGAGCTGCCGACCGTGCCCGAGTTCGCCAAGTTCAAGGACGAGGTGGCGCATCACACGATGATGCACGAGTCGCTGAAGAACTTTTTCCAGGGCTTCCACCACGACGCGCATCCGATGGCGATGCTGGCCGCCTCGGTCGCTTCGCTGTCGGCGTTCTACCACGAGGATCTCGACGTCGAGAATCCGGCCGACCGCAAGCTCGCCGCGATCCGCCTGATCGCGAAGATGCCGACGATTGCTGCCGCCTGCTACCGCTATTCCATCGGCTGGCCGTTCCGCTATCCGCGCAACAACCTCGAGTACGCCGACCGCTTCCTGCACATGATGTTCGAGGTGCCGAGCGAGCCGCTGGAGATGAATCCGGTGGTGGCCAAGGCGCTCGACCTGCTGTTCATCCTGCATGCCGACCACGAGCAGAACGCGTCGACCTCCACCGTGCGTCTGGTCGGCTCGACCGGCGCCAACCCGTATGCGTCGGTCGCCGCCGGCATCACCGCGCTGTGGGGCCCGGCGCACGGCGGCGCGAATGAGGCCGTGCTGAAGATGCTCAAGGAGATCGGCACGCCGGACAACGTCGAGTCGGCGATCGTGCGTGCGAAGGACAAGAACGACAACTTCCGCCTGATGGGCTTCGGCCATCGCGTGTACAAGAACTTCGACCCGCGTGCCACCATCATCCGCAACACCTGCCATGAGGTGCTCGACGCGCTCGGCGTCAATGACCCGCTGCTGGACGTGGCGATGAAGCTCGAGGAGCGGGCGCTGAAGGACGACTACTTCGTCAGCCACAAGCTGTACCCGAACGTCGATTTCTACTCCGGCATCATCTACAAGGCGCTCGGCATCCCGACCGAGATGTTCACCGTGATGTTTGCCATTGCGCGTACCGCTGGCTGGATCTCGCACTGGATCGAACAGCACGAAACCCCGGGGGCGCGCATCGGCCGTCCGCGCCAGGTGTACGTGGGCCATACCAAGCGCGATTACGTCGCCAGCGACAAGCGCTGATCGCGGCGCGCTTTCCGCATCGCCTGCTGCAACGCCCCGGCTCGCCGGGGCGTTGTTTTTTGGGACGCCGGGTTCCGTGCATTCCTTGTGGGCCGGGCTTGATCCCGACCGGCGTTTCGCCAGGAGCTTGTCGGGCTGAAGCCCGACCCACGGTGGTTGCGGGCGCGACGGCTATCGGCGCACCCGCGCCAGCATGCGCTCCAGCTCGTCGCCGGCCTGATCCTCCGCCAGCAGCGCAGCAACCATGGCGAGCGAGGCGCGCCGCATCGGGTGCTCGTCCACACGGTCGAGCGGTGCCTGGCGGAGTGCGTTGCGTGGCATCACCGTGAGGTCGAACGGCAAGTCGCCCGCGGCGAACAGCAGCACCGGGTACTCCACCTGGGTGTCGCGCGTGGCGCGCAGGCGCCGGGTTTCGGTCTCGAACGGCACGCCGCGTTCGTGCAGGAACTGGTAGATCGCATCCGGGTCGTCGCTGAACACGTGCAGGCACACCGCCGACCACTCATCGGCGGTGCCTTCGAGCACCGCGCCGACCAGGCGTGGCTCGAACGGCGCCAGGAAGCGCATCGCCTCGATTGCGGCCTCACGCCGCTCGCGCACGAGTTGCAGCTGGCGATCGCCCAGGAACAACCGCTGGTGCTCGCGCAGCGCGTCCTCGATCTCCTGATTGCGCGGCAGCGCCTGCGCATCATCGATACCGAGCCGCTGGGCCGCCTTGAGCTTGGCCCGGTGGTAGTCGCGGATGCCGTGCTCGGTCATCAATCGCGCGGCCTCTTGCGCGACCCGCCGCCGGTTGTGCTGCTGGCGGTCATTCGCATGGATGCGGTGATGCTCGTCTCGCGCCATGAGCTGCCTCCGCCCGGATAGACGCGCGCAGCGTAGCGCAAGCCGGCCGGTTGGGGAGCGACGTGAATCGCCGTGGACCGACCGGCAACGCGATGTGGCACGGCAAAATCGGTCGGGCCGCAACCCAAGCGCGAGCGCCGGCTCGGCCATGAGCTCATGCACTCGCGCGGTTCTGCTTTTCCGAATCCCGAATCCCGACCTGCGTCCATCCGCACCCAACCCTGTTCGCCCGGTCGGCGTGTCGCTAGAAAATGTCGTACGGGTTCGACTGGTTTTGCTGTTGTTGAGTGGCCTCTTGGCGCAGGCGGTCAAGGTCTTCGACCTTGAAATACTCGGTCATGCCGTTCGGGTCGCCCGCGGTCGTCGGCAGTCCGCTGGCGCGGTCGATGGTGGCGGTGGCGATGCCGGGCGGCATGGGCAGCGTCGCTGGCGGCAGTCCCTTGAGCACGCTGCCCATGTAGTCCATCCAGATCGGCAGCGCGGCTTTGGCACCGAATTCGCCGCGGCCAAGCGAGCCGTAATTGTCGAAACCGACCCACACGGTGGTGGCGATGTCACCGTTGAAGCCGGCGAACCAGGCGTCGCGGTGATCGTTGGTGGAGCCGGTCTTGCCGGCCAGGTCGGGACGGTTCAGGGCGCGTGCGGCCGAGCCGGTGCCGCGCAGGATGACGTCCTGCATCAGCGAGGTGATGAGGAAATCAGTGCGCGGCCCGAGCACGCGCGGCGCCAGCACCGGTGGATGCGCGCCACTGCCGTGCGCGTCGGCGGGCAGCGTACCCACGCCGGAGTCGTCGCTGCTGCTTGCGCTGGCCGGCGCGCCGGAAGCCAGGCGGTTGGCCGGGCGTTTGCCCATGTCGGGCGGCGGCGGACCGGCCGGCGTGCTTTCGAGCAGGCGCTCCTGACATTCGCCGCAAGCGCGCGCAGGGTTGGCGATGTACACCGGCTTGCCGTTGCGATCGTCGATCTCGCGGATGAAATACGGGGTGACGAGGTAACCGCCGTTGGCGAACACCGCATAGGCGCGAGCCATATTCATCGGCGACACCGAGGCAGTGCCCAGCGCCATCGAGAGGTTCGCCGGCAAGGCGTCGAGCGCGAAGCCGAAGCGGGTGATGAAGTGACGCGCATAGCGCACGCCGATGGCAGCAAGCAGGCGCACGGAGACGAGATTCTTCGATTGCACCAGCGCCTCGCGCAGGCGCATCGGGCCGGCGAATTTGTCGTCGTCGTTGCTGGGCGTCCACAGCCCGCCAGGGCGCGACGGGTCGGGCAGCGCGAGCGGGGCATCGTTGATGATGGATGCCGGGGTGAAACCGTGGTCGAACGCGGCCGCGTACAGGAACGGCTTGAAGCTCGATCCTGGTTGGCGCGCTGCCATTACCGCGCGATTGAACTTGCTGCGGGTGAAATTGAAACCCCCGACCAGGGCTTCGACCGCGCCGTCCTCCGGCCGTACCGAGGCCAGCGCTGCCTGCGCTGCCGGAATCTGCGCGAGCTGCCACGCGTCGTTCGCGTTGCGCATCACGCGCACGATGTCGCCGCGCTTGAGCGCGGCGTCGACCCGTTTCGGCGCCGCGCCAACCCGGCTGTCGTCGAGGTAGGGCCGCGCCCAGGCCACGGCGTCCAGATCAAGCGTGATGGTTTGCCCGCCCACCAGCTGGAGCTCGGCCGAGCTGGCCGAGCTGGCGGTGACCAGCGCCGGCGCCAGTCCGGAGATGTCGGTGTAGCCGGCGAGCGCGTGCGCAGCGCCGGTTTTGCCATCGGCGGCGGTGAGATCGACGTGCGCCTCCGGCCCGCGCCAGCCGTGCCGGCGGTCATAGGCGATGAGCCCGGTGCGCACTGCCTGCACCGCGGTGTCCTGGCGCGTGCTGTCGAGCGTGGTCTTGACCACGTAGCCTTCGGTCAGCGCGTCGTTGCCCAGGCGATCGAGCACTTGCCGGCGCACCATTTCCGCCAGATAGGGCGCGTCCACCTGGATCGGCGCCTCATGCGGGGCGCCATCGTTGGGTTCCGCAATGGCCTGCTGGTACTGCGCCTGCGTGATGTAGCGGTGGCGCAGCATTTCGCCCAGCACCCAGTTGCGCCGCGCCAGCATCCGGGCCGGGCTGTTGATCGGGTTCACCAGCGACGGCAGCTGGAAGGTTGAGGCGATGGTGGCGCACTGCGCAATGGTCAATTGGTCGAGCGTCTTGCCGTAGTAGTACGACGCCGCAGCGGCGACGCCATAGGCGCGGTGGCCGAGAAACATCTTGTTGAGGTAAAGCTCGAGGATCTGATCCTTGCTCAGCTCATGCTCGATCTGCAGCGCAATGAAAACTTCCGTCAGCTTGCGCGAATAGAGTTTTTCCGGGCTCAGGAAAAAGTTGCGCGCCACCTGCTGGGTGATGGTCGAGCCGCCCTGCGTCTTGTCGCCGCCGGACAGCGCCACATGCCACGCCGCGCGCACGATGCCGCGCCAGTCGACGCCGGGGTGGTGGTAGAAATCCGCGTCTTCCGCCGACAGCACCGCATGCTTGAGGTTCGCCGGCACCTGGTCGATCGACACCGGGATGCGCCGGGTTTCGCCAAACGTGGCGATCAGCTTGCCGTCGGCGCTTTCCACCCGCAGCGGCACCTGCATGTGGTAGTCCTTCAGCACCGCCACCGACGGCAGGCGCGGGGCGATCAACCAATACGCCACGCCAATGGCGCCGACGCCGAGCAGCAGTCCGGAAAACAGCAGGATCAGAGCGAGGCGCAAGAGGCGCTTCAGGATACGCATCAAGGGGCGGACCTAGGCCGGAAACCGCCGAAGTATACGGGCAGGCGCCGAAATGGCCGTGGTTGCGAGGCTGCGGACGGCGGTGGCGCTACATCTGCGGTTTTGTCGCGTCGCGCTTCACAAGATCGTCCGGATAGCTCGAAACGAGGCCTCCGTCACGGTAGAAAAACGTGCTTGGCCAAATGTGCCGCGCATCACGGGAAATACTTGAGAAACCGGCCGCAGACCATTGCACCTACGTAAAATTTTCGCTCTAATGCCGCCGAACATCGGCCGGAAACTCATCGGTTGGTGCCCAGGGGCAAAGGGGGTAACACCGTGGGGCTCTTCACACCCAAGAAGCCGGCGCTGATCGGGGTCGACATCAGTTCGACTGCGGTCAAGTTGCTGCAGCTCAGTCAGGCCGGCAATCGCTACCGCGTGGAAAGTTATGCGGTCGAGCCGTTGCCGCCCAATGCCGTGGTCGAAAAGAACATCGTCGAGGTCGACGCGGTGGGCGAGGCGATCCGCCGTGCGCTCGCGCGCTCCGGCTCAAGGCTCAAGCATGCTGCAGCGGCCGTTGCAGGTTCGGCGGTCATCACCCGCATCATTCCGATGGCGAGTGAACTGACTGAGGACGATCTCGAAGGCCAGATCCAGGTCGAGGCCAACCAGTACATCCCTTACCCGATCGACGAGGTCAGCCTTGATTTCGAGGTGATCGGGCCGGTGCGTGACAACCCGGAAATGAACAACGTGCTGCTGGCCGCCTCGCGTACCGAAAACGTCGACATGCGCGTGGCGGCGCTTGAACTTGGTGGTCTCACCGCCAAGGTGATCGACGTCGAGGCGTTCGCAATGGAAAACGCCTTTGCGCTCCTGACCGACCAGCTCAACGTCGGCCGCGACGCACTGGTGGCGGTGGTCGACATCGGCGCCACCATGACCACGCTCTCGGTGCTGCGCAACCAGCGCACGATCTACTCGCGCGAGCAGGTGTTCGGCGGCAAGCAGCTCACCGACGAAATCATGCGCCGCTACGGGCTCTCCTATGAGGAAGCCGGGCGCGCCAAACGCAAGGGCGGGTTGCCGGAGTCGTACGCCACCGAGGCGCTGGAGCCGTTCAAGGAGTCCCTCGTGCAGCAGGTCAGCCGCCTGCTGCAGTTCTTCTTTGCCGGCAGCGAATACAGCAAGGTCGATCAGGTCGTGCTGGCCGGCGGCTGCGCCACGATCGACGGCATTGCCGGCATGCTCGAAGAGCAGGTTGGGGTGCCCTGTGTGGTCGCCAATCCGCTGGCGCGGATGTCGGTGTCGCCGAAGGTGCAAGGCCAGATGCTGACCCAGGATGCCCCGGCGCTGATGATCGCGGTCGGCCTGGCGATGAGGAGTTTCGACTGATGGCACACGTCAACCTCCTGCCGTGGCGCGTCGAGCGCCGCAAACAGCGCGAACGCGAGTTCTACGGGCAACTGGGCGCGGCTTTGGTCGCCGCTCTGGGCTTTGTCCTGTTGTGGTCGTTCTGGATGGGCGCGCGCATCGACAACCAGAACGAGCGCAACACCATCCTGCAAAACGAAATCAAGCAGGTCGACGTCAAGATCGACAAGATCAAGGATCTCGAAAAGGTGCGCGAGCACCTGCTGGCGCGCAAGCAGATCATCGAGCAGTTGCAGGCTGATCGCTCGAAGATGGTGCACCTGTTCGACGAGTTGGTGAAAACCATTCCGTCCAGCGTGCGCCTGGCCAGCCTCAAGCAGGCCGGCGACACGATGACGCTGGATGGCGTCGCGCAGTCCAATGCCAGCGTTGCCGAATACATGCGCAACATCGAAGCCTCGCCGTGGATGGGCCACGTCGACCTGACCAAGACCGAAAACACGCACGATGCCTCGCGCACCCCGTACACGTTCGGCTTGAGCGTGACGCTGCGCAAGCCGAAGGCGGATGACAACGGTGCCGGCGGCGAGCCAGCTACATCCGGCAGCGCGCCCGCGCCGGCGACTGCAGCAGCGGCAAAGCCTGCGGCAACTCCGGCCCCGGCGGCGAATCCGGAGGCCAAGCCATGAAGCTCATCGATGATCTGCGCTCGCTCGACCGCAACAACGTCGGCGGCTGGCCAAAGTCGGTCAAGGTGTTCTTCACCGCACTGGCGTTTGGCGTCGTGGTGCTGCTCGGCTGGTACTTCTACGTGAGCAGCCAGCAGGACGAGCTGGCATCACTGGCCAGCAAGGAAGACCAGCTCAAGACCGAGTTCACCACCAAGCAGGCCAAGGCGGTGAACCTCGAAGCGCTGCAACAGCAATTGGACGAGATGAAAGACATGCTGCGCCAGTTGTTGCGCCAGCTGCCGAGCAGGACCGAGATGCCCGAGCTCCTGATCGACATCTCGCAAACCGCGCTGTCCGCCGGTTTGCAGGTCGACTCGTTCGTGCCGCAACCCGAGGTGCCGAAGGATTTCTACGCCGAGAAGCCGATCCAGCTCAAGATGGTGGGCACCTATCACCAGTTCGGCACCTTCATCAGTGGCGTGGCGTCGTTGCCGCGGGTGGTGATCCTGACCATGCACGACGTTGCGCTGACGCCCGAGCATGCCAGCAAGAACGGCACTTCCACCGATGGCGAACTGGTGCTGCAAGGCACGGTGAAGACCTACCGCTACCTTGATGAGGACGAAGCGGCGGCTGCGGCGAAGGGGCCGGGCAAGCAGGCGGGGGGGCACAAGTGATGACACGCTCCATGACCATCCGTCCGGCCACGCTGGCCAAGCTTGCGCTGATGCTGGCCACCGCGGTGATGCTTGCCGGGTGCACGCGCGGCACTTCCGACCTGCGCGAGTGGATCACCCAGCAAAAGGCCAAGAAGGGCGCGCCGATTCCGCCGCTGCCCGTCATCAAGACCTTTGAAACCTTCACCTACGCCGACCAGGATCTGCGCGACCCGTTCGCGCCGAGCGTTGCCGAGCAGGACACCGGTGCCACTGCCGGCCCGCGACCCGACCAGAACCGGCCCAAGCAACCGTTGGAAATGTTCGCGCTCGACAGCTTGAAGATGGTCGGCACGATCGGCACTGGCAGCGGCATCGAAGCGCTCATCAAGGACCCGACCGGCGTGATCCATCCGGTGCACGGCGGCGAATACATGGGCCAGAACTACGGTCATATCACGGCGATCAGCGACGACCATATTGATCTGGTCGAGCTGGTATCCAACGGCAATGGTGGCTGGATGGAACGTCCCGCCAGCATCGCACTCGGCGAGAAATAGGGGACACAGGGGCCGATCCAATGAGCAACCACAACCAATTCGTCCAGGGCCGGGTCATGCGCCACGCCATGCGTTGTCTCCTTTCCTTGCTGCTGCTTGTCGGCGGCGGTTTCGCCACCGCGGCGTTCGCCGCCGGCACCAACACGCTGAAGGACATCAACTACACCACCCTGCCCGACGGCAGCGTGCAGTTGCATCTGAACTTCACCGGCACGCCGCCGCAGCCGCGCATCTTCACCACCGACCACCCGGCGCGCATCGCGATCGACTTTGCCGGCACCGACACCACGGCGCCGCGGCACACCGCGATCGGACAAGGCGCCACCTCCGGCGTGTCGGCCGTCGCTGCGGGCGGGCGCACCCGTGTGGTCGTCGAGCTGATGCGCTCGGTGCCATACCAGTCGGCAGTGCAGGGGCACAGCCTGGTACTGACGGTTGCCAATGGCAGCGCGCCGCAGACTGCCGCCGCTCCGGCGCCGGTGCCGCGCAGCGTCACCACCGCGTCGGTCATCGATCCGTCCAAGCGCGTACCGGAAACCGCGGCCGGTGCGATCGCCGTCAGCAAGGTTGATTTCCACCGTGCCGCCAACGGTGCTGGCCGGGTGGTGGTCAGCTTCAACCGCGCCGGTGCCGATGCACAGATGCGCACCATTGGTGACAAGGTCGAGGTGAGCATCCCCAACGCCAGCGTGCCGGCCAATCTTGCGCAGCGGCTGGATACGCGTGATTTCGCCACGCCAGTGCAGTCGATCAATACCCGCACCAGCGCGGTGGGTGGCACGCAGCTCACGATTGCCACCCACGGCGTGGTGGAAACCTCCGCTTACCAGGAAGGCCAGCAGTACGTGGTCGAGGTGGCGTCCAAGCAGGGTACGACCGGCACGGGCCGCACGCCGGTGGCCGGGGGGGCGAACCAGCCGCTGGATCAGCACCCGGCCTATACCGGCAAGCGCGCCACGTTCAATTTCCAGGACATCCCGGTGCGCTCGGTGCTGCAGCTCATCGCCGACACCTCGGGCCTCAACATCGTTGCTTCCGACAGCGTCACCGGCAGCATCACGCTGCGGCTGGTCAACGTGCCGTGGGATCAAGCGCTGGATGTGATCCTGCGCGCCAAGGGCCTGGACAAGCGCCGCGACGGCGACGTCATCTGGGTGGCGCCGCAAGGGGAGCTGGCCAAGTACGAAGAGGATCAGGCCACTGCCCGCATGAAGGCGGAGGACAACGCACCGCTCGTCACCAGCTACATTCCGATCAGCTACGGCAAGGCCACTGATATCGCCAAGCTCTTGACCACGGGCAGCATGCAGGGTGGCGGCGGGGCGAGCGGTGGTGCGGGTGGTGCCAATGTCTCGCGCGGCTTCCTGTCCCCGCGTGGCAGCGTCTCCTTCGACGAGCGCACCAACACGTTGCTGCTCAACGACACGGTGGAGAAGACCGCACAGATCCGCAAGCTCGTCGCGCAACTCGACAAGCCGGTGCAGCAGGTGCTGATCGAGTCGCGCATCGTGATCGCCACCGACGACTTCGCCCGCGAGCTGGGCGTGAAGTGGGGCATCAACGGCCAGCGCACGAACCCGAGCGGCCAATTGGTGCAGATCGGTGGCGCGCTGGGCAGCAACCTGGGCAACAACCAGGGCGGATCGGCAACTGGCGGTACCGGCGCCATCGCGCTGGGTGATGGCACCGGACTCAACGTCAACCTGCCTGCCAGCACACCCGCCGGCCAACTGGGTCTCGCGATCCTCGGCAAGAACTACGCGCTGGATCTCGAGCTGTCGGCCGCACAGACCGAGGGCCGCAGCGAGGTCATCTCCAGCCCGCGCGTGATCACCGCCAACCAGCAGCAGGCCGTGATCCGCCAAGGCCAGGAGATCGGCTACGTCACCTATCAGGGTGGCTTGGGCGGCGGCGGCGCGATCGGCCAGACCGCATCGGTGCAGTTCAAGGACGCGGTGCTCGAGCTCAAGGTGACGCCGACGATCACTGCCGACAACCGCGTGTATCTCGCCATCAACGTGACGAAGGACTCGCTGGCCAAGTTCCTCACCACCCCGAACGGCCAGGTGCCGCAGATCGACACCCAGTCGGTGAACACCTCGGTACTGGTGGACAACGGCCAGACGGTGGTGCTCGGCGGCATCTACGAGATCAACAAGAACAACAGCGTGACCAAGGTGCCGGGCCTGGGCGACATCCCGGGCATCGGGTTCCTGTTCCGCCACACCACGCGCAACAACACCAAGGCGGAGCTGTTGATCTTCGTGACCCCGCGCATCCTGAACGATTCGCTGCAATAAGCCGGCTTCATGACGGCAAACGAAAAGGCGGCCACGGCCGCCTTTTCGCGTTCCGGGGCTGAACGGGTTTGCCGCCCGGCTAAACTTCCAGTGCTTGCCGCGGTCGATAGCGGCGCCGAATGACTGGAAGCCGATGATGGATATGCCCGAAACCGCGGCGCGCGATCGCCTGCAGCAAGCCTTTGCGGCATTGCGCGCCTCGTTGCAGGAAGCGGTCATCGGCCAGCCCAAGCTGGTCGATTGCCTGCTGGTGGCGCTGCTGGCCGACGGACATCTGCTGGTGGAAGGCGCGCCGGGGCTGGCCAAGACCACGGCGGTGAAGGCATTGGCGGCGCGCATCGCCGCCGACTTTCACCGCGTGCAGTTCACCCCCGACCTGTTGCCGGCCGATCTCACCGGCACCGACGTGTTCCGGCCGCAGACGGGCAGCTTCGAGTTCGAACGTGGTCCCTTGTTCCACAACATCGTGCTGGCGGACGAGATCAACCGCGCGCCGGCCAAGGTGCAGTCGGCACTGCTCGAAGCGATGGCCGAGCGGCAGATCACCGTGGGCCGCAATACCTGGCCGCTGCCCGAGCTGTTCATGGTGATGGCCACCCAGAACCCGATCGAGCAGGAAGGCACGTTTGCCCTGCCCGAGGCGCAGCTCGACCGCTTTCTGCTGCATGTGACCATCGGCTACCCCGATGCCGCGGCCGAGCTGGCGATCCTGCGCCTGGCCCGCGAGCAGGCACGGCATGACGGGTCGCAGGCGGCGGCGCCAGCGGCGCTGCTGAGCAAGTCCGACGTGTTTGCCGCCCGCGCGACGGCGATGGCGGTGCACCTGGCGCCGGCGCTGGAGGAATATCTCACCCAGATCGTGCTGGCCACGCGCGATGCCGGCCAGTACGGGCCCGAGCTCAAGCGCTGGATCGCATGGGGCGCCAGTCCGCGCGCCACCATCGCGCTGGATCGCTGCGCGCGCGCCGAGGCCTGGCTCGCCGGGCGTGACTACGTGCTGCCGGAAGACGTGCATGCCATCGTGCACGAGGTGCTGCGTCACCGCGTGCTGCTCAGTTACGAAGCCGAGGCCGAGGGAGTGCACGCCGACCAGGTGATTGCCCGCCTGCTCGACCTCGTGCCGCTGCCGTGAGCATTGCGGTCCCTGCCGATCTGCCGGCCGATGGCGATGGCGCGATCCGCGTCGCACTGGCCGAGCTGGTCGCGCTCGGGCGCCGTATCGGCCGCCTGCATCTGCCGCAGGCTGCCAGTCGCGCGATGCGCAGCGGCCAGCAGGTCAGCCATCTATACGGCCGCGGCATGGATTACGCCGAGTCGCGCGCCTACCAGGCTGGCGATGATGTGCGTCGACTCGACTGGCGGCTTACCGCACGCAGCGGCACCCTGCACACCAAGCTGTTTCAGGAAGAACGCGAGGGTCGGCTGCTGGTGCTGCTGGATACCCACGCCAGCATGCATTTCGGCACCCGCGCGCGGTTTAAGTCGGTGCAGGCCGCGCGTGCCTGCGCCGCGGCGGCGTGGTTGGCAATCGGTGCCGGCGAGCGCGTGGGGCTGGCGGCGTTTGGCACGCGCAACGATCTTTTGCGCCCGCAGGCCGGCCCACGTGGCGCACTGGCATTGTGCGGCGCACTGGCCGCCTGGGATGCCGCGCCCCGGCCGCCGCACAGCGAGCCGCTGTCGCAGGCTTTGCGTCGCCTGCGCCAGTTGCGCCAGCACGCGAACCACCTGCTCTTGGTCAGCGATGGTTTCAGTGTCGACGACGATGCGGGTGCCGCGCTTGCGGCGTTGCGTCGCGGCACCGACATGGGCGTCTTGGTGATTGCCGACGCGCTCGAACATGACGACCCGCCGGCCGGCCGCTTCCCGCTGGAACACGCTGGTGAGCGCCGGGAAATGACACTGGTCGGGGAGGGCCAGCGCCGCGAGTTTCGTCAGCGCATGGGCGCTGGCGTGCAGCGGCTGCAGGCGCTGGCAAGCGCGGCCGGCGCCCGTTGCCGGGTGTTGGATACGCGCGATGATCCGGTCGATGCGGTGGTGGCCGCGCTCGGCGCCACGAGGTCGCGGCGATGATCCTGTCCGCAGCGCCTGCACGCGGCCCGGTGTTGCGCGACATCCACCTGCCGCCGGCACCGCCGTGGTGGCCGCCGGCACCCGGGTGGTGGGTGTTGGCCGCCATGGTGGTCGTGCTGGCGTTGCTGGGTGCCTGGCTGTGGCGCCGCGAGCGCACCATCACGCGCCGCCGCGAGCATTGGTTTGCCGAGCTGGACCGGGTGCAACGCCAGGCCGTCGATGCGGGTGCCACGCTGGCCGGTATCCATCAGCTGCTGCGACGGGTGGCGCGCTTGCACGTGCCATCCGCGGCGCGGCAAAGCGGGGCCGCGTGGCGTGCCACGCTGGCGCGGGTGCGCGTCGATGCGCAGGTCGTGGAGCGCCTCGCCGCGCTGGACGCGGCGATGTACCGCCCGGCGCTCGCCACCGATGCGGATGCCGCGCGACAGGCAGCGCGTCTCTGGCTGCATGCGGCGGCCCGGCCGCGCGGCTGGCGACGGGCCGTAAAGGAGGCCACGCGTGTTTGAGTTCGCCTGGCCGTGGCTGTTTTGGCTGTTGCCGTTGCCGCTGCTCGCGCGGCGCTGGCTGACGCCGACGACGCCGGGTCCGGCGCTGCATTTGCCGCAGCCGGGTCTCGATCTCGCAGCCTTTGGTGCCCACCCGGCACGCCATGGTTCGCTGTGGCTGCTGGCACTGGCGTGGCTATGCCTGTTGACGGCAGCGGCGCGCCCGCAGTGGGTGGGCCCGCCGCAGGCGCAGCAGCACAGCGGCCGCGCGCTGCTGCTGGCGGTCGATCTCTCCGGCAGTATGCGCACGCCGGACATGTCGCTTGCCGGACAATCGGTAAGCCGCTTTGCCGCGGTCAAGGCCATCGCCGGCAACTTCATCGACCGTCGCCAGGGCGACGAGATGGGCTTGATCCTGTTCGGCTCGCGCGCGTTTCTCGTCACCCCGATCACCTACGACTTGAATGCCGTGCGGGCACAGCTACAGGGCGCGGCGGTGGGCCTGGCCGGCACCGAGACCGCGATTGGCGATGCCGTGGCGATCGCGGTGAAGCGCTTGTCGGCGCTGCCCGAGCAGGCGCGCGTGCTGGTGCTGCTGACCGACGGCGTCAACAACGCCGGCAGCATCAGCCCGCTCGAAGCCGCACGCGCGGCGAAGGCCGCCGGTGTGCGCATTTATACCGTCGGCATCGGCGCCACCCGCATGCGCATCCCCGGCTTTTTCGGCGCCCAGGTGGTGAATCCGTCGGCCGATCTCGACGTGTCGATGCTGACGCAAATGGCGACCGAGACCGGCGGGCGTTTCTTCCGTGCCACCGACAGCGGCGAGTTGGCCGATGCGTATCGCGCCATCGACGCGCTGGAGCCGATGCCGCAATCCGGCCCGACCCTGCGCCCCCGGCGCGAGTGGTATCCGTGGCCGCTGGCGGCGGCGCTGGGCTTGTGGCTGCTCGCCAGCTGGCCGCGCGAGTGGCGACGGGAGCGCGCCGCATGATGGGCGCATCCGCGGCGTTTCATTTTCTGCGGCCCTGGTGGCTGCTGGGCTTGCTGCTGCTGCCGTGGATCGTGTGGTCGGTTCGGCGGCGGCAGGCGGGTTGGCGATCGCTGGCGCGGCTGGTGGATGCCGCCTTGCTGCCGAGCGTGGTGCAGGGTCGCGCGTTGCCGCGGCGCGCGCCGCCGATGCTTGCCGCGCTCGCGTGGCTGTTGGCGACGCTGGCGCTGGCCGGGCCGACCTGGAGCCGGGTCGCCTCGCCGTTGTACACCCAGCGCGCCGCGCAGGTGGTGGCCATTTCGCTCTCGCAACGCATGTTGTCGCACGACGTCGCGCCCAGCCGCATCGACCGCGCGCGGCTCAAGGCGCACGCCTTGCTGATGGCAAACCGCGCCGGGCTCAACGCGTTGATCGGCTATGCCGGCGAGGCCTTCGTGGTCGCCCCGCTCACTTCCGATGTGCACAGCCTCGGCACGCTGCTCGATGCGATGGCGCCGGACACCATGCCAGTCGATGGCAACGACGCGGCCGCGGCCATCAAGCAGGGTGTGAGCCTGATTCGCGATGCCAAGGCCGGCAGCGGCACCATCGTGCTGCTCACCGACGCCGCCGACGCCGCGGCCCAGGCGGCGGCGCGCGAGGCGCGTGCTGCGGGTGTGCGCGTAGCGGTGCTCGGCGTCGGTACGCCGCAAGGTGCGCCGGTGCCGCTGCCCGGCGGCGGTTTCCTGCATGACGCCAAGGGCAACTTGCAACTGGCCGGCCGCAACGATGCCGCCTTGGCGGCGCTCGCCGCGGCGGGCGACGGGCGCTATGTGCCGATGAGCAGCGACGATGGCGATGTCGCTGCGCTGCACGCCGATTTGCAGACCGGGCGCACCAAGTCGGCGGCAGGCACCCAGGGCGACGCGTGGCAGGAGCGCGGGCCGTGGCTGTTGCTGCCGGTGTTGCTGCTCGCGGCGCTGGCGTTTCAGCGCGGCTGGCTGGTGCTGCTGGCGCTGGTATTGCTGCCGGCACTGCCGATGCCGGCGCAGGCGGCGAGTTGGCGCGACCTGTGGCAGCGCCCCGATCAGCAAGCTGCCGCGGCGCTGGCGCGTGGCGATGCAAAACAGGCGCTGATGCTGGCGCGCGACCCCGCGTGGCGCGGCGCCGCCGCCTATCGTGCGGGCGAGTACGCCGCAGCGGCGAAGGTTTTGCAGAAGGCGCCGGGCAGCGACGGTGCCTACAACCGTGGCAACGCGCTGGCGCGTGAAGGCAAGTTTGCCGACGCGATCCACGCCTACGACGAGGCGCTCAAGCGCGATCCGAAAAATGCCGACGCGATGGCCAACCGCAAGGCGGTCGAAGACTGGCTGCGCCAGCATCAGCCGCCCAAGCAATCGCCGAAATCCTCGTCGTCGCAAGGCCAGGGCAAGCCTTCCAATGGGCAGGGCAAGCAGCCGCAAAGCCAGGGCCCGGGCAACCAGCAGAAACCGCCGTCCGGCGCCGACCAGGCGGCAAAGGACAACCGTTCCCAGGGCAGCGGCGATGCGGGCAAGCCAGCGCCGTCGCAAGCCAATGGCGCAGCAAAACCGGATGCCGGCAAATCGGACAAAAGGCCGCCTTTCGGCAAGGGCCCCGACCAGCCGCCGCCGACGCCGGCGCAGCAGGCGCCGCAACAGGCACAGGCGGCGCGTGCGCAGCAGGCGCTCAAGCAGCAGCTCGATCGCCAGCTCGGCGCGGCGCAGCCGGCCAAACCGGCGGCGCCGACGCACGAACTGGGCGCGAACGCGGCGGACGACACGTCCGCCAAATTGCCGCCCGATTTGCGCGATGCGTTGCGCCGTGTGCCGGATGACCCCGGCGCGCTGTTGCGCCGCAAGTTTGAACTCGAATACCAAGAGCGCCACGGTGGCGTGCCGGACGCAGGAGGCCAGTGATGGGGCGTCGATGGTGCAGGGTGTGGCTGGTGCTGGGCTTGCTGCTGCCGGCACTGGCGGCGGCAACCACGGTGACGGCGACACTCGACCGCAGCCAGGTGCAACTGGGCGACACCGTCACCCTCAACCTGCACGTGCACGGCGCTAGCGGTTTCGGCGGCATGCCGGACCTGACGCCGCTGGCGTCCGATTTCGACGTGCTCGGCCAGTCGCAAAGCAGCAACCTCAGCATCGTCAACGGACGCGGCAGCGCCGAACTGGTGATCGGCGTGGTGCTGCGGCCCAGGCGCGTCGGCACGCTGACCATCCCGGCGCTCACCGTGGCCGGCGCGCAGACCGCGCCGCTGCAACTCGCGGTGACGCCGCCGAGCGCGGCCAGCGCGGCCGCCACGCCGGATCGCAACGTGTTCATGCAGGCCACGGTCACGCCACAAGGCGGCTACGTCGGTCAGCAGCTCAGCTACGTGGTGCGCCTGTATTACCGCGGCGATCTGAGTCGCGGCACCATCGACACGCCGCAGGTCGACGGCGTGGCGCTCGATCAGGTGGGCAAGGATCTGCGCTACGACGAAACCCGTGGTGGCCGCACTTGGCACGTGATCGAGCGCGACTACGCGCTGGTGCCGCAACGCGCCGGCACGCTGACCATCCCCGCGCTCGGGTTTCAGGGCGAAGCACTCGATCCGAACGATCCGGACAGCTTCTTTGGTCTTGGCACCACGGTGACCGCCAGCACTTCGGCGCTCAGCGTGCCGGTGCAGGCGGCGCCGGCCGACTGGGGCAAGACGGCGTGGCTGCCGGCGCGCGCGCTCACCCTCACGCTGGATGGCTGGCCTACGGCGGGCACCCCGGTGCGCGTGGGGCAGCCGATCAACCTGGTCATGCACCTTTCCGCCATCGGCTTGCCGACCGCTGCCCTGCCGAGCCTGAGCCTGCCGGCGGTCACCGGTGCGCAGGTGTATCCGGATCAACCCAAGACGAGCACCGCCAGCGATGGCCCGTGGCTGGCAGGCAGCCGGCAGCGCGCGTTTGCGCTGGTGCCCGAACGCGCCGGCACGCTGACGATCCCGGCCACTACGGTGCGCTGGTTCGATGTGACCAGTGGGAAAGCCAAGATGGCGGAAATCCCGGCCCACACGCTGACCGTGTTGCCGGCGGCCGGCGGCGCCAGTGCCTCGCCTCCTGGCATGCCGGCGGCGGGTGCGACGCCGAAGCCCGCGGCGCCGGTGGCGACCACGCCGGCGCCGGTGCGCACTTTCCCCTGGCGCTGGATCGCGGTCGCCAGCGTGGCTTTGTGGCTGCTGAGCATCCTTGCGTGGTGGTGGCAGCGGCGCCGCCGCGCACTGTTGCCGATGCCGACCCCCGCACGGGTGGCACCGGCATTGGCCCCGGATGCGGCGGCCCTGCGTCGTGCGTTCGATGCGGCGGTGCATAGCGGTGATGCTGGCCAGCAGTTGCGCAGCCTGCTCGCGTGGGCGCATGCGGAGCGGCCGGCGATCCGTCAGCCGGGCGAGCTGGCCGCAGCGCTGGCCAACGACGCGCAGCGTCGCGCGCTGGCGGCGCTGCAGCAGCGTTGCTACGGCACCGGGGGAGATACTGGGGCGACCGACTTGGCCAAGGCGTTTGCCCACGGCTTCGCCTGGCGCCGGGACACGCTGCCGCCGGACGACGGCCTGCCACCGCTGTATCCGTTCGAGCTCAAATAGCCGCGTTGCCCGCGCGCAATGCGGCCGCCACGATGCGTTGCATCGGCGCGCTGTAGCAGCACAGCGTGACGTCGAGGTCGCCATGCGCTGTCAACGCCGCCCGCAGACTTGCGACCGCGACGCCCGCGGCCAGCTCGGCCGGATAGCCGAACACGCCACAGCTGATGGCGGGAAACGCCATGCGCCGCAACTGCTGCGCGGCCGCGATTTCCATCGCGTGGCGGTAGCACGCCGCCAGCAGTGCCGGCTCCCCGTGCGTGCCGCCGTGCCATACCGGACCAACGGTGTGGATCACCCACCGTGCCGGCAGATCGAACCCCGGTGTGAGCCGCGCCTCCCCGGTCGGGCAGCGCACACTGGGGCGGACTTCCGGCAGCGCACGGCACGCCGCCAGCAGACGCGGGCCGGCCGCGCGGTGGATCGCACCATCAACCCCACCGCCGCCCAGCAGCGTTTCATTCGCTGCGTTGACGATGACGTCCACGGCGAGCGTGGTGAGGTCGGCTTCGATGGCGGTGATGGGCATAATTCCTCGCGGGGCGGCGGGCTCGAGTCGTTGCTAGGTTCGCGATCCATCGCTCACCAAGCAACCCGGCCTCCGGCATCCTGCCTCCGGCGCTCGCCGCGCCGCGTGAGTCCACCGGACTCGCGCAAACGTCGCGGCTCGCCCACCGCCCCCAGCAGCGTTTCATCCGCCGCGTTGACGATGGCGTCCACGGCGAGCGCGGTGAGGTCGGCTTCGATAGCGGTGATGGGCATGGGGTCTCTCGGCGCGAAGCACTCTTCCCGAATTTCGTATCCCGAATCCCGGCTCCCACCCAGACACTCTATGCTGCACGCAGCGCAGCGGGGGTGCAGACATGGCGAGAACCGAGGAACTGTCGATTGGCTATCTGCTGAGCGACGTTACGCTGCTGTTTCGCAAACTGTTTGATCGGCGCGCGGTGGCGTTTGGGCTGACGCGTGCGCAGTGGCGGGCAATGAAGATGCTGTACCGCCGCGAGGGCATGCGCCAGAACGAGCTGGCGGAGCACCTGGAGATGGAGCCGATTGCCGTGGGGCGCGTGATCGACCGCCTGCAGGCGTCCGGGTTTGTCGAGCGCCGCGCCGACCCGCATGACCGGCGTGCGTGGCGGCTGTACGTGACCGCGCAGGCACACGAAGTGGTGGACGACATGGAACGCATCGCGCGCGAGCTGCGCCGCGATGCGACGCGGGGCATTGGTTAGGACGAGCTGCACGCAGCGCTGGCGGTGATGGAGCGGATCAAGACGAACCTGCAGACGCTGGACGAGCCGCCGGACGCGACGGAGAGTCGTTGACGCGTGCATCAGCGCAGCGGGCGATGCACCTCAGTGTGAACCAGTACGGGGCGATGCAGGCCGTCGCCGGAAGCGTGACCGGCTGCGGGCGCGCGCCCTGGCCGCTTGGGTTACCGTGGTATTCCCGGTCACGGAGCTGCCGCATGCGTATCCCCGCCCTGCTTGTGCTGCTTGCCGCGGCTGTTGCCAACAGCGCCTGCGCGCAAACCCGCGTGCCGCTGACCGACGCCGCCCTGCGTGCTTACGCCGCCAGCCCGGTCGACAAGGCGGCCACGATGGGCCAGACCGTCAGCCTGGGCACGCACGCCGGCACGCCGGTGGTAGTGGAGTTCCCGTGTGCCGACGTGTGCCCGCAATACACCGTGCGCATCATCCACTACCAGCTTGCGCCGGGCACCGACTGCGCCGCCGTCGGTGGCGTCGAGAAGAAGGTGCTGGTGCCGGTCGCCATCACCGTGCTGCCCAGAACCTTCTGCGTGCCGAAAGTGCTGGCGGATGGCGGGTACGAGACGCGCTGAGCGACCGAGGGTCGGGCTTCGGCCCGACCCACAAGTTGCAGGTGTC
This sequence comes from Rhodanobacter sp. FW106-HT46G03, assembly GCF_058789895.1. NCBI lineage: Bacteria > Pseudomonadati > Pseudomonadota > Gammaproteobacteria > Lysobacterales > Rhodanobacteraceae > Rhodanobacter > Rhodanobacter sp. FW106-HT46G03. The sequence goes on along the minus strand of NZ_JBYTCC010000001.1, from coordinate 3,005,470 downwards.
CGTAGCGAAGCGCAGCGGACTGGGGTCACTCCTCCCCGCCATCCCCCTTGAACGCCCCGGCTGCCGAGCCGAAATCGCCCTTGGCCTGCGCGGCCATGTACGTCCATGCGGCATACGCTGCGACGTTCTGCGCCAGATCCTTCGGGTTCACCTTGTCCAGCGTGTCGTTCGCGGTGTGGTGCCAGTCGAAGTAGTGCGTGGCGTCCTGGCTCAGCGTGAGCGCGGCCATGCCCTTGGCGTGCATCGAGCCGAGATCGGAACCGCCGCCACCGGGGCGGGTGGCGTCGTAGTCCACGCCCAGTGGCTTGAGCACGGCGGCGATCTGTTCGATCGCGTGGCGTGCCTCGGGTTTCACGCTCGCGCTCAGGCGGTACACCTTGCCGGCGCCGAGGTCGGAGTCGGTGCCGAGCTGGAAGTTGGCCACCTCGCCGGCGTGCCGATCCGCATACGCACGCGCGCCCCACAGGCCCATTTCCTCGTTGGCGAAGGCGATCACGCGGATGGTGCGGTCGGGCCGCTGCGGCAGGTTGGCGATGAGCTTGGCCGCCGCCATCGAAATCGCGATGCCGGCGCCGTCGTCGATCGCGCCAGTGCCCGGGTCCCATGAATCCAGATGGCCACCGATGGCGACCACCTGCTGCGGATATTTTTTGCCGGTGATTTCGCCGATCACGTTGGCGCCGGTGTAGTCGCCATCGAAGCCGCAATCCAGATTGAGCCTTACCGTCACCGGCTTGCCGTAGGCCAGCACGCGTTCGAGCTGGTCGGCGTCGGGATTGGAGAGCGCCGCGGCGGGAATGCCCTTGGCGCCGGGCCTGAAGCCGGTGAGGCCGGTGTGCGCGATGCGCTGATGCGCGTCGGTGCCGGCCGAACGCAACAGGTAGCCGGCAGCGCCCTTTTCCATGGCCACCACCGCGCCCGCCGTGCGCACCGCTGAACCCATGCCGTAATCGTGGCCATCGCGGCTGCGCTGCATGCGGTAGCCGACGTAGACGATCTTGCCGCGGATGCTGGCCGGGTCGGCGGCCTTCAGCGCGGCGAGGCTGTCAAAACCGATCACCTGGGCGGTGAGCCCACCTGCCGGCGTGCCCGGCGAGTAGCCCAGCGCGGTGAGCACCAGCGGCAACTCGAACGGCGCCACGATGGCGCCACTCTCGTGCCGCCGCACCCAACGCGGATACGTCACCGGCTCGGTGTACACCTTGTCGAAACCCAACGCCTTGAACTTCGCCACCGCCCAATCGCGCGCCCGCTGATCGGCCGCGCTTCCCGCCAGCCGCGGCCCGACTTCGGTGGTGAGCGAGGTCAATATCCGCATCGCGGTCGGATCGGTCAGCGCCTGATCGCGCAGGTGTTCCGCGGTGGTCACCGCCGTAGTTGGTATCCGTGTATCCGCAGCAGACACGCCGCCGCCGGCAAGCAGCAGGCCGGCGGCGATGAGGACGAGGGCGGGGCGAGGCATGGTGGTTGTCCAATGGGCGCAAGCCCTGATTATGGCCGCGCGACCGCGCCGCCCCTGCGGGCCGAAAGTCACGATTGGCCCCGACAGCGCACTGACGGGTGCGCGACCTGCGCCCGTTGCGATCGGTCGTCAGCCGATCCGCAATGTACTCGGCGTGCTGCTGCGTACATTTCCGCAGCAGGACCATTCCCGTGGCCCGGTTTCCCTACGGTGCCGGCTGCGGCGTCATGTGGAGCAACCCCCAGCCGTGGCCATCCAGGTCAACAAAGCTGTGGGTGTACATGAAACCGAAATCCTCCGGCTTGTCATAGGTCGAGCCGCCGGCAGCAAGCGCCTTCGCCACCAGCTCATCCACCCGCTCGCGGCTGTCGCGACTGAGGGAGATCAGCACTTCGATCGCGTCAGCCGTATTGCAAACCGCCTTGGGCGTGAACTCGCGAAACTTCGCATGCGAGGACAACATCACCGACGTGGTGTCGTTGATGACAATGCACGCAGCCGTGTCATCGCTGAAGGCCGGATTGCGGGTGAAACCGAGCGCCTCGAAGAAGGCAACCGACCGTTGCAGGTCGGCGACGGGAAAGCTGATGAAGACCTGGTCGATCATGGCAATCTCCGCTGGATATCAGGGATGAGCTCGCCTTGTGAGCGCGTGCACATCTGCCCTTGATCATCGCAAGTGTAAGCCCGACTTCATCCTCATCCCTGACGTTACTTGTGTACGACTTGATCTGCAGCTAAGTGAATCTGCCTCGTTACTGGTGCCCCCGCATTGTCCCCGGCACTTTCCCCGCAGCGCCTTTCCCCGCAGTACCGTAGAGCGGTACGCGCGCACGGTCGCAGGCGAACGGGAAGGGGGAGCAATGATCGACGTCGATCCGCAGTTGACCCAGTTTAACGAGCGCTTGGCTGGCTCCCGTTTGCTTCACGCGGCACCCGAGGCCGTGTTTGACGCGTTCAAAGCGGCCGCCGACAAAGGGGGGTATTTCTGCGGCGCCGACATCGAGGCCGCGCTGTTCTCGCGCAACGACCCGCAGATCAACCTCGCCTTGGCTGCATACGGCGAGAACAGCAGTGTGGTGCGCGCGTTGTACGAGGCCAGCGCACCGAAACCGGGTGCCACCGCGAGCGAACGCCTTCGTGATGGCAGCATCAAGGCGGCCCTATTGGCATTAAACGACCCGCGCATCAACACCCGACTTGCAGCCTGCGGCGACGACCTCACCATGCTGCAACTGGTGTATGAACGCAGTCCGCTGGAATTGCAGGATACGACCGTAGCCATCCAATACGACATCGAGTTGCGCCATGCGTGCCTGAGCAACCGGCGTGCGACACGGGGTTCCCGCTGGCATACGGAGCTACTCGGCGGGGATGTGCTCATCCATTCGCTTATCACTGCGAAAAACTACAAAGCGCTCGCCACGCTACTGGCGAACCCGACGGTGGGCGATGAGGTTCTGGCATGCCTGTACAATCGCGCAGGCGTTTTTGCACAGGCCGAGGACGACATATGGCGCCTGTTCGTCTTTTGGACAAGGAACAACCCACGCCTCGGGGAAGAAGTGCGAGACTCCCCGGACGGCCCGGACGATGGATCTGAGGCTATTCGGGCTGGTATTGAGCGTCTCCTGAACACGGCTCCGGCGACGGACGATTGGGCGAGGACACTGATAAGCATTCTGGACGCTACGGACCCGAGTCTGCGCCCTTACTCGCTCGAGGCACACGAGTTTTTTGCGAGGTGGCTTGCTGTAAAGCCCCGCAATGGCAGCGATGGAACGAATGACATCGAGGACAGCAGCCGCTACGGATCGCTTTCCGCGCCCCAACGACTTTGCTGTCGGGTCGCGGCTGTGTTCGGAACGCCACAAGTCGGAACCGCAAGTACAGGAAGTGCCACCGACGACTGGACCGCACGCCTGAGCCGTTGTGCGCATTACGGCAAAGACCGCCTTTCAAAGGAGGACTTGGATAGCGGTTACAACATCGATCAAGAAGCCTTCCTAATCGCTGTACTGTGTAACGACGCTCTGCTCCTCGACCACGACCTGCGCGGACACCTGGAATCGGAATATCAACTACTACCTGAAGGCGATTGGTCGGAATACAACGACTCCTACTGGTCGATAGGCGCGACATATCAAGAACGCTGCCAGCGGTTACAAAGGACTCATCCATGGGCTCGCGCAAACGCGCCAAACCAAGCAGAAGAGCAAATCGAGCCGCGCGATACGGCGCAGCATGAACTAGCAACGGCGGTCATTGAACTCTTGAAGGTTTTGACCAACGGATTGGAGTCACTTAAATGGTGGATGGTATCCGGCCTTATCGCGGTCATCCTGATCTTGCTTTGGCGCGGGTAGACTCTGCAACCACAATCTAAAGAGAACTTTCTCGCGTCTGGTGTGGTTAACACACGACGGATCTTGCGGTAGCCATTCGACAGCGAGGAAAGGTGTCGGGGACAATGCCCCGGACATTTCTCTGATGCTCTTCTCCGGGGGTAACGCCTTGCGATGTATGCAGCATCGGTCTGATGCCGGAAGCAAATGCCCGGGCCGAAAATCGCGACCCGGGCCGATAGCGCCTACTTGTTCTTCAGCAAATCCCGAATTTCGGTAAGCAGCGCCACATCCGCCGGCGGCGCGGCCGGGGCTTCTTCCTGCTTTTTCTGCATGCGGTTCATCATCTTGATGACCATGAAGATGGCGAAGGCGACAATGATGAAGGTGATGATGGTGTTGATGAAGGTGCCGTAGTTGATGGCGACTTCGGCGATCTTGTGTTTCGGGTCGCTGTCGTCGCCGGGTTTGAGGACCCATTTCATGGCGGAGAAGTCGATGCCGCCGGTGAGCCAGCCGATGGGCGGCATGATGACGTCGCTGACCAGCGAGCTGACGATCTTGCCGAACGCGGCGCCAATCACGATGCCAACGGCCATGTCCATCACGTTGCCGCGCATGGCGAACGCCTTGAACTCCTGCAGCATGCTCATGGTTCGACTCTCCTTTGGGTGGGCACTACGAAAGGGTCAGACGATGCGGCCGTCGAGCGTGGCGTAGCCGGCCAGCTCGGCGTGGTAGCGGTCGCCGCGCACGAGGGGGGCGACGCCGGACGGGGTGCCGGTGAAGACGAGATCGCCGGCATGCAGTTCGAACAGCTCCGACAACGCTGCCAGGATGTGTGGCACGTCGTGCAGCATCGCGCCGAGCTGCACGCGCTGGCGTTCGGCGCCGTTGACGGACAGGCTCAGTACGGTGGCGGCCGGCGGCAAGGCGCCGTCGATGCGGCGCAGCGCGGAGATCGGCGCGCAGTGGTCGAAGGCCTTGGCGGCGTCCCATGGGTGGCCCTTGGCCTTGGCCTGCGCCTGCAGGTCGCGGCGGGTGAGGTCGAGGCCCACGCCCACGCCCCACACCAGCGCCGCGGCGCGTTCGGCCGGCACGTTGGCGCCGCCGGCGCCGAGCGCCAGCACCATTTCCACCTCGTGGTGAAAGTCGTGGGTGACGGAGGGATACGGTACGTCGCCGCCGTCGGCCACCACGCCGTCGGCCGGCTTGCAGAAAAACATTGGGCGCCCCGGTTCGATCGTGGCGCCCATTTCCTTGGCATGCTCGGCGTAGTTGCGGCCGATGCAGAAGATGCGGCGGATGGGGAAACGTTGCGGGCTGCCTTGCACCGGCAGGGACGGAACGGCGGGAGGCGCGATGACGTAGTCCATGCCCCGTAGCGTAGCGCGGCAACGTGAGGGGCGGGGCATCGGCTGCGAGCCTGGGCGTTGCCACCGGCGCCCTCGTGGGTCGGGATGAATCCCGACCCACGGTAGCGAGGGGATTACGGCATCACGGGCGGCACGTATTGCAGGGTCAGGCCAAGCAGCCACAACAGGCCGATCACCAGCGGCAGGTGCACCACGAACTGCATGAAGGTGTAGCCCACCACGTCGCGCGCCTTGAGGCCCAGTACGCCGAGGAGTGGCAGCATCCAGAACGGGTTGACGAGGTTGGGCAGCGCTTCGGCGGCGTTGTAGACCTGCACCGCCCAGCCCAGGTGTACGTGCAGGTCATTCGCCGCCTGCATCACGTAGGGCGCCTCGACCAGCCACTTGCCGCCGCCGGAGGGCACGAAGAAACCGAGGACGGCGGAGTACAGGCCCATCACCGCGGGGAAGCTGTCGGTGGAAGCGATATGCACGAAGAGCTGCGAGAGCCGGTGCGCGAGTGTTTCGCCGCCGAAGCCCTGCGCCTTGGTGAGCAGCGCGGCAATGCCGCCGTACAGCGGGAACTGGATCAGCACGCCGGCGGTGCTCGGCACCGAGCGCGTCACCGCGTCGAGAAAACTGCGTGGCCGCCAATGCAGCAGCAGGCCCACGGTGAGGAACAAGAAGTTGTAGGTGTTGAGGTTGGCGATGGCGCTCACCGCGTGCTTGGTGATGAACTCGTGCCCCAGCCAGCCCAGCCCCATCACGCCGATCACGATGGACAGCAGCGGGCTGTATTCCAGCCACTCGCCCGGCTTTTGGCGCGGCGGCAGTTCCGGTACCGCGGCGCCTTCGGTAATGCCGTAGTCGCGCGCGGTGCGGGCGTTCTGGTCCGACGGCGCGGTGAACCAGCACACCAGCATCGAGGCCGTGATCAGGCAGGCGGTCATCACCAGCGACTGCCACAGGAAAATGGTGCTGGTGAACGGCAGCACGCCGGTGATGGCGAGCAGCCCCGGCGGCATGCTGGCCGGGTTGGCCTGCAGCTGCGCGGCGGAGGAGGAGAGCCCCATCGCCCAGATCGCGCCGAGGCCCAGATACGCCGCGGCGCCGGCAGCGCGGTAATCCATGCGCAGGTCTTCGCGCTGTGCCAGCGCACGTACCAGGAGGCCGCCGAAAATCAGCGAGAAGCCCCACGACAGCAGCGAGGTGAGCATCGACAGGAACGCGATGTAGCAAATGGCGCCGCGCCCGGTGCGCGGGATCTGCGCCAGGCGGTCGATCAGGCGCTTTACCACTGGGGCGGTGGCCACCACGTAGCCGCCGATCACGATGAACGCCATTTGCATGGTGAACGGGATCAGGCTCCAGAAGCCGTCGCCGAAGGCATTCATCGTCGCCACTGGCGTGCTGCCGAAGCCCAGTGTGGCCAACGCGACGATCACCACGCCGAGTGCGGCAAAGATCCATGCATCCGGAAACCAGCGCTCCGACCACGCTGCACTGCGCAGTGCCAGGCGCGCCATCCAGCCTTCGTTCGTCGCTTTCATGCGGTTCTCCCCAAAGCTGCCGCATCGTGGCGCCATTCGGGGGGAGCGACAAGCCGACAATGGTCGGTGCCTGCGGCGTGGGCAGTGGTCAGTGCCCGCCGCGATGCCCCAGCGTGATGGCGGCGACGCCGACCAGGATGATCGCCATGCCGGCCAGCTCGAAGGCGCCCGCATGCTCGCCGGCCAGCACCACGCCAAACAGCACCGCTACCGGCGGGTTGACGTAGGCATAGCTGGTGGCCAGCACCGGGCGCGCGTGGGCCAATGCGTAAAGGTAGGCGCTGAACGCGACCAGCGAGCCGAACACCGCGAGGTAGGCCAGCGCGAGCGTGGCGCTGAGCGTCGGCGCCTGCGGCCAGCGTTCGCCGGTGGCCAGCGCCAGCACCACCAGCACCGCGCCGCCGCACAGCATTTGCGCGGCGACGTTCATCGCCCCGCGCGGCATGTCGCGGCGCTTGCTCCACACCGAGCCGAACGCCCACGCGGCGGCGGCGATCAGCAGCGTCAGGGCGCCGACGCGCGAGCCGGAGAGGGTGTCGCCGAGGTTCAGCACGATCACGCCGGCAAAGCCGACGACCAGCCCGAGCGTTTCGCGCCGGTTCGGCCAGTTGCCGTACACGCCTTCGAACAAGGCCATGAACAGCGGCATGCTGGCGATAGCGACCGCGGCGACGCCCGAGCTCACGTACTGCTCGGCATAACACACGAAGCCGGTGCCGAAGGCCGGCAGCAAGGTGCCGGTAATGGCGGCATTGCGCCATTGCAGCCGGGTTGGCGCCGCTGCGCCGCGCAGGCGCAGCCAGGCGTAGAGCACGCCCCCGGCAAACACGAACCGGATCGCCGCAAGCAGGAACGGCGGCCAGCTTTCCAGCGCAAACCGGATCCCGAGGTAGGTCGAACCCCAGACGAGGTAGAGCGTGGCCAGCGCCAACGGGACGAGGTAACGCGGCGCGCCGGGCGTCGTGCGGGAAAGGGGAAAGGACATGCGGGATCGTTGCAGGAAATCGCGCATTATCGCTGCGCGCGATGGGTAACGGCACGTGGTCGTGCGTTGCCTCGGGCCGTTGCGCAAGGGGCAAGTCGGGCTGAAGCGCGACCCGCGAGTTCACCGCAGGCCTGGGGGGCGGGCGGGTTCAGCCTGACTGGCTTGGCGAGGGGTTCCTCAGTGCCGTTCGTGGAGTACCACGAACTCGCCTTCGAGCACGTTGGCGGGGGACTGGTGCGGCGGCGGCACCGTGGCGCGCGGGTGCCGCAAACGCCATTGCCGCCACAGCAGAAACACCGCGCCGCCCACCGTCAGGATGCCGGCCACCACCAGCCCGAACACCAGCAGCAGGCCCACCATTGCGAGGCCCAGGAGCAGCGACAGCGCGCGCACCAGCGGGTGGCGGGAACGGCGAGATATCGGCAGTTGGAGGATCATGTTAAAAACCTGTTGTGCAAAATCAAGCACTTGGGAGCGATACCATGGGGTCATTCCGGTTTTGAGACAAGTGCCAATGGATACCCGCGCAACCCAGGTGCCGCTGTGCCGGCTGGACGCCATCCCCGACGGCGGCACCACCGCGATCGAAGATGTGGCCGCGGTGGATGGCGAGAGCGTGATCGTGCAGCGCCGCGGCGAGGCGGTGACCGCGTGGCTCAACGTGTGCCCGCACGCGGGGCGCCGGCTGGATTACGCGCCGGGGCAATTCCTGCGCAAGAACGAGCTCATCATCTGTGCGGTGCACGGCGCGAGCTTCAACTGTGCCGACGGCGTGTGCGTGGGCGGCCCGTGCCGTGGCGAGCAGTTGCGCGCCTTGCCGGTGCGCGTCGAGGACGGCGACGTGTGGCTGGTGACGGCGCCCGCGCTGGTCAGTGGAACAGCAGGTTGATCGACACCAGCGTAACCACCAGCATCAGCAGCGTGAGCGGAATGCCGACGCGCAGGAAATCCGTGCCGCGGTAGCCGCCGGGGCCGGTCACCATCATCAGCGCCGGGTGGCCCGAGCTCAGCAGGAAGGTGTTGGAGGACGACACCGCCACGATCATGGCGTAGGCCGACGGGTTGCCGCCGGTGGCGATCGCCACGCTGATCGCGATCGGCACCATCATCACCGTGGCGCCCACGTTCGACATCACCTGCGAGAACAGCAGCGTCAGCACGGCAAGCGTGCCTTGCAGCACCCACGGCGAGGCGTCGCCCAGGTAATGCAGCACGTATTGCGCAAGCCATGCCGCGGTGCCGGTGGCGTCCATCGACCAGCCCAGCGGAATCAGGCAGGCGGTGACAAAGATCGTCTTCCAGTTGATGCCCTTGTACGCCTCGTCCATGTTGAGCACGCCGGTCAGCAGCATGCCGACCGCGCCGCACATCATCGCCACCGAAAGGTCGAGATTGGTGAACAGCGCGAGGCATTTCGCCATCACGAAAAAACCGATCGCCTGCCACACCTTGCCGGGGCGCTGGGTTTCCTTGGGGATGTCGGTCACCACCACGAAATCGCGATCCTCCGCCGCCATCGCGAGGTTGCGCCAGGTGCTGTGCACCACCACGGTGTCGCCGGCGCGCAGCGTGGTGGCGCGCACGTCGTCGCGCACCACCTTGTCACCGTGGGTCACTGCCAGTACCGAGATGCCGAAGCGCTTGCGCAGGTGCAGCCCGGCCACGGTGTGCTTGACGAAGCGCGACACCGGCGGAATCACCACTTCGGAAATGCCGGCGCGGCTCGAATTGAACAGCTCGCCCAGTTGGCGGATGCGGGTGGAAAGCTGGCACAGCTGGTTGTTGGCAAACTGGTCGAGCTCTTCGCGCGGACCGAGCACGCCCAGCACCGAGCCGACCCAGATCACGTAGTCGGCCGGCGGCGCCATGCGCTCGTCGTTGCCGCTCTTGATCGCCAGGATCAATGGCGCGCCGTGCAGTTGCTCGGCCTCGCCGATGCTCATGCCCACCAGCGGGCTTTCCGCGGTCACCGTGAGCTCGGCGGTTTCGCCGACGATGCCGTAGGTGTCGGCAAAGTAGCTTTCGGTGCGCCCCGGCGTGACCTTGAGCCGCGCATCCTCCCGCGCCGGCAGCAGCCGGTTGCCGAAGAAATAGAAGTACGCGATGCCGACCGCGGCCAGCAGCAGGCCCGCCGGGGTGATGCTGAACAGGCCGAACTTGGGGATCGTGTGCGCGCCGGCCGGCAGGTTGGCGTTGGCGCTGACGATCAAATCGTTCAGCACGATCAGTGGCGAGTTCGCGATCAGCGTGGTGTTGGTGCCGGTGAGGATGCAGAACGCCATCGGCAGCAACAGGCGCGAGATCGGCACCCCGGTGCGCGCCGAGAGCCGGCTGGTGATCGGGATCATCAACGCCGCCAGCGCCTGGCTGGGAATGATGGCGCTGAACACGCTGGCCATGAGGTTGATAACCACGCCCAGGCGCGACTCCACGCCTTTCGCCATGTGCATCACCAGCCGCGCGGCAGCGGCCAGCACGCCGGCGCGATCCAGGCCTTCGCCCATGATCATGATCGCGATGATCGCGATCACCGCGTTGCCGGCAAACCCGTTGAACACCTTGTCGGCGGGGATCACGCCGGTCAGGCCGATCACCACCACGATCAACAGCCCCACGAGATCGGCGCGGATCCACTCCAGCACCAGCATCAGCATGGTGAAGCCCACCAACCCGAGCACCAGCATCATTTCGGGGGTGAGCGAAAGCGTCACGAACGCGTGTCCTGATCGGGCGTGCGACAGGCGTGCGCGGCGGGTGACGGTGGCCGAATCACGCGGACGCCTGTCTGGGTGAGGGTCGGGTCAGTATAAGGGGGGATGCGGGATTGGGGATTCGCAAGAGCAGAATTGAAAGCGGCGTGTGAGGCCGGGGCTTTTGCAAATCCCCAATCCCGTATCCCGACTCCCGGCGCGTGGAGCCGTCAGGGCTCCACGCGCCGATACAGCAAATCCCGCACCCCGTGCCCGAGCGCAAGGCCGCGACGTTCGAAGCGGGTTTCGATGCGCCAGTCGGGTTTGGCGGCGTACTGGCCGGGGCCGGTGGCGTTGCGCCAGTCGGGGGCGGCCTCGAGGGTTTCCAGCATGTGCTCGGCGTAGGGCTGCCAGTCGGTGGCGAGGTGCAGCAGGCCGCCGGGCGCCACGCGGGTGGCGAGCAGCGCGACGAATTCGGGCTGGATGATGCGCCGCTTGTGGTGGCGTGCCTTGTGCCACGGGTCGGGGAACCAGATGCGCACTTCGCTGAGGGTGCCGGGGGCAAGCTCGTTTTCCAGCACTTCCACCGCATCGTGGCGGTAGATGCGCACGTTGCGCGCATCGCGTGCGGCCAGCGTGTTCATCAGGCGGCCGACGCCGGGGCCGTGCACTTCGACGCCGAGAAAATCGCGCGCGGTGTCGTGCTCGCTCGCCCACGCCAGCGCCTCGCCGTTGCCGAAGCCGATCTCCAGCACCAGCGGCGCCTGGCGACCGAAGTGCGCGGCGAAGTCCTGCACGCGGCCGGTGTAGTCGATGCCGTAGCGCGTCCAGTAATCCTCGAAGGCGCGTTGCTGCGCGGGGGTCATGCGCCCCTCGCGCAGCACGAAACTGCGGATGTGGCGCGGGTGGGCGGGGGGCAGGGTATCGTCGGTCATCGGGGAACAGGGGGCGCTGGAACGGAGGCAATGGCGCGCCGTGGTGGCCCGCCAAGGGAGCGCGCATTGTAGCGATACCCTCCCGGCGCCCGCCGTCGCGCCACGCGACCGGCCTTCCGGAGCCGGCTGCGTGGTGCGCTCAACGTTGCTGTTCGTCCTGCTTGGGATTGACCTTGCGGGGCGCTGGTTCGGCGTGCCGCCGCGGTTGTGCCGCCGGATGCGGCGCCTCCCGCGGCGGCGCGTTTTGCGGCGGCTGCTGGAAGCGCGGAGCCTCGTAACGCGGCGCGGCCTCTTGGCGCGGTTGTTGGAAGCGTGGCGCTTCGTTGCGCGGTGCCGCCTTTTGCGGGGGCTCCTGGAAGCGCGGGGACTCGTACCGTGACGCGGCGTTGCGCGGCGCAACCGACTCCGGGCGCGGGTAGTTGGGTTCTCCTTGCGGATCGGTTTGGCGGGGTGTCCTGAAGGCGCGTTGATCCTGCATCGACTCGTGCTGTGGGCGCGGGGCGTCGTAACGCGGCGACGGGTAGCGCGCCGCGTCGGCGCTGTTTTCCGCCGGCGTCGCGCGTTCGATGCGCGGCCCTTGCGGCAGCTGCGCCGGTGCCGGGGCGCGGTCGTTCATGGCCGGTGCCGGGTGCTCCAGGTTGCCGGCGCGTTGCGGCGCCGGTGCCGGTGCGGCGGCATCCGCACGCCGCATGCGCATGCCGCGCGGCAACTCGTCCGGGTGGGCAAAGCGCGATGACGGCAGCGCACCGGGCGACAGCGGCACGGCGGTTTCACCCGGCAGGCGCGACGCACGAGCCGGCGCGACGGGGGGCTGCGCGGTGGGACGGGCAGCTTCCGCGGCGGGTGGCGGCATGGGGCGGCCGGGGCGCGCCGAGGCATCCATCGCGTTTGCGTCCTCCCGCCCCGTGGCGCGCGGGTTCAGCACCCGCACATTGGTGAACGGGCGCGCGGCGGGGGCGCCGGCCGGCCGGATCGCGGCCGGCGCAAAGGGCGCGCGGGTGGCGGCGAGCGCAGCCGGCGGCGGCGTGCGCGCAACCACGTCGCGGTGGAAGTCCGCGACGGGCAACGGCCGTGCCCGCGGGTTGCGCGCTGGCGTGAAGCTCGCCGGCGTCGGGCGCACCGCAGTCACGCCGTGGGCCAGCACCGGTGCAGCAGTGAGCTGGCGTGGATCGATCCGCATCTGGTCGCGCTCCACGCGCTGCCCGCTGGCGAAATCCTTGCCGGGCATGGCGGTGAAGCCGTGCGCGTTGCCGCGGTTCGCGTAGCGCCGGTCGGGCGGCATCCGGCCGCTGCGGTAATCGTTGTACTGGCGGTCGATGTTGTTGATGACCACCGTGCGGTTGTAGGTGTTGTGCACGTAGATGTTGGTGATGTTCACGCGCTGGTAGTAGCCACGATCCACGTGGTACCAAGGGTTGTAGATCTCGCCCGGGCCGAGCGGGAACCAGCCGACCGGCGCGGCGCCGATGCCGATTCCGACGCTCCAGCCGCCACCGCCGACGAAGGCGACCAGTGCGGGCGCATACACCGGGCGCACGAAGATCGGGCCGGGCACCCAGCCCCAGGCGCCGCCGATCACCGCCCAGCGGCCGTAGTGGTAGGGCGCGAAGCCCCAGGGCGAGGCATCCACCCAGGTCCAGCCCCACGGCGCAATCCACGCCCAGTGGCCGTAGCGGTACGGCGCCCAGCCCACTGGCATCGCCCGCGGATACCACACCGCGCCGTACTCGGCGGTGGTCTGCCAGTCGCCGTATTGGTCGAGATCCTGTGCACCGACCATGTCGGCGGACACGTAGCGTCGCGTGCGTGACCGCTCATAGCGCTGGTTGCGCGCATCGCACCACGCGTCGAACGCATCCTCGCCCTGGATCTCGGTGATCATCAGCGCGCCGAGCGAGGCGTCGTCGAACTGGTAGTGCCGGCCGGCAAGCACATCGCGCTGCGCGTTGTTTTCGCCGTACACCGTGGCCTGTCCGTCGAACACCGTCACCTGCGTGCCGTGGCCGTCGCTGTCCACGTCGATGCGGAAATTGCCCGGCTGGGTCACCACCAGCGCCAGGGTCGGGGTGTCGATCTCGTAGCTCTGGCCCTGGTCAAGCCGGCGCACGGCGAGGTTCAGCGTGCCGCGGGTGAGCTCGACCTGGGCGATGCTGTCGCTGAGGTTCAACATGCCGAAGTCGGTATTGCCAGCCATGCGCAGCGTGCCGCCGCCCAGCTCCAGCTCGGCGCGCGAGTCGTTGGCGGTGGAGAGCTTGTCGCCGGTGGTCAGCGGGCGGTTGATGTCCGCGTCGCCCCAGTTGCGGCCGCCGGCCGGCAGCAGGCCGAGGTCGCCAGAAATGTAGGCCAGGCGCGCGACGCGATCCGGCGGTGCAGCATCTGCCGTGGATTGCGCATGCGCCAGCGTCGCGCCGGCCAGCAGCAGCAACGTCGCCAGCCACGGCAGCGCACGCCGGCGCAAGGTGGAGGCAGGGGACGGTAGGCGCATCGGGTCTCTCCGGGTTCCCGCGAAGCGGGTGGCGGTGTGCCGATTATGCGCAAGCGCGCGCGCTGCGCCGCGTTGCCGACCGCGTACCCGCGTGGCGATTCAGCCGGCGGACGGCGTGCGGCCAACTGCGGTTCATCCGCGCGCGGCGATTCCCACGGCGCCGCATCCCGGTTACCATCCGCAAGCCCCAGCGGGCGTAGCTCAATGGCAGAGCTGTAGCTTCCCAAGCTACTGACGAGGGTTCGATTCCCTTCACCCGCTCCAAATCTTGAATCCACGGAAATCCGTGGGCGTCCACTGAAGTATGCAAGCTGTTGATTTGATGGGAAGTTTTCCCGCTTCGATGGTCTGTTGACGTCCACCGACATCCACCCGCATCCAGGGCTTTTAAGTCCATAAACAAGTCCATATTTACGGGTGCGCTGGTTTCCGTATTGTTCGTAGAGGGGCGCGGTCGACGCGATCAGCATCCAGTCCTGACTCATGTTCAGGAGCTGGAACATGCCTCTCTCCGACATGGCCGTGCGCCAAGCCAAGGCCACCGGCAAGGACTACACACTCCGCGATTTCGATGGTCTCTCCCTGGCCGTGACGGCCGCCGGCGGGAGGACCTGGCACTTCCGCTATTACTGGGCGAGCAAGCAGAAACGGATGTCCTTGGGGACGTATCCCGAAGTGACGCTGCGCGAAGCGCGCGCGCTACGCGACGAAGCGCGTGCTCTGCTGGCCCGGGGCGTCAATCCGCGCGCACATCGCAAGCAGAAGCGCGCCGCGATCCGGTTTGCCGACGAGAACACCTTCGAGTCGGTGTACGAGAGGTGGTTCAAACACCGCGCGCCTAGCCTCAAGGAAGGGCGGCACACGTCCCGCGCGCTGATCCCTCGCATCTTCAAAAAGGACGTCTTGCCCAAATTGGGCAAGCGCTCGATCTACGAGATCAAACGACACGACCTGCTGGAGGTGATCGAGAAGATCGAGAGCCGTGGCGCCCTGTCGGTGGCCGAAAAAGTCAGGACGTGGCTCAACCAACTGTATCGTTGGGCACTCATCAAGGTGCCGGACCTCGAATCCAACCCCGCGTCCGACCTGGATGTCGTGGCGGTGCCACTACCGCCCGTCAACCACAACCCCTTCTTGCGCATGCACGAGCTGCCAAAGTTCTTGCAGCGCTTGCGCAACTATCATGGTCGGCTGCGGACCCAACTCGGTATCCGGTTGCTCTTTCTGACCGGCGTGCGCACGGGCGAGCTTCGCTTGGCGACACCCGACCAGTTCCACCTGGATCAGGGGCTGTGGATCATCCCGCCGGAGATCGTCAAGCAACTGCAACTGGACATGCGGCGGAAGCGCCAACGGCCGCAGGATATTCCCCCCTACATCGTCCCCTTGTCCGCCCAGGCCATGGAGGTCGTTCGTTACTTCCTGGAGCAGTTCAAACCCGCTCAGCGCTATTTGATTCCTCATGATTGGGACATCAAAGATCAGATGAGTGAAAACACACTCAATAACGCGCTCAAGCGCATGGGCTACCGCGACCTGCTGACCGGCCATGGCATCCGAGGCACGATCTCCACCGCACTCAACGAGATCGGCTATCCGCTGAAGTGGGTGGATGCCCAGCTTTCCCATGTCGACCCCAACAGGACCAGCGCGACCTACAATCACGCCGAGTACGTCGAGCAACGTCGCCGGATGATGCAGGATTGGGCCGACCGCCTTGATCTCTTTGAACAGGAGCGGGTCGAGGTCGCCAGCACGCCATTGACGATTCGGCTCGAAGACCTGCCAGCACCGGCGCAAAATGCGTTGGCTACGGTGGACCCGATACGCGTTACACCCGGGGCTTCCCCCATGATGCTGGTCGCTCAGCCGGGGACCAAAGCGATGCCGCTCGTTCCTGTAGCGCCCCAACGGCTACCAGCGGTGCCGCCGCCCCGGTCCGTCGAACCGCCCGTGTTGTCCGACATTCAGCGCCAACGGGCGGAACTGTTCGACCGCTTCAACGAGCCGCATAACGTGCCGGTCGTCGAGTTTGCGAAGATGGCGGGCAAGTCTCGGCGTTGGATCAACTACGAGATCCAGGCGGGAAATCTGCTGGCGCTGAGTGTGGGCAACCGCGGCATGAAAGTCCCGGACTGGCACTTGCACCCCATCAAGCACGCTCTGGTTCAGGCCATTCTGAAGATGACCCGCGGCGCCGATCCTTGGCAGATCTACAACGCTCTCACACAACCGCGCGGCGCGCTTCGTGGCCGTTCTGCCATCGAAAGCGTGACGACCGACAATTTCGACCGCCTCGTTACAATCGTCGGTGCAACCGTGCGACAAAGTGAATGGCCTGCGCAGCACGTAGGTTAAGCCGCCTTCGATGAATCGAATATCCGCATCCCGCTCCAGAGGGCTGCGTTTTCTGTCAATCTCGCGCTGGCACAGCCTCTGCCATCGGACAGGGACAGCTTGCAGCGACGCGCCTCCCTACAACATGCAAGGAAAATCCATGAGCGACCCAATTTCAGACTCAGTAGATTTTCGTCGGCAGCGCACCAACGGCATCGCCGCTATCGCGGTTGCTTCGCTACTCGCCTTGGGACTGTGGCTTTGCATCGACTACTGGATGTCGCCTCTGCCGGGCATGGACAGCCTCGCTGCCCGAATGCTGTTGGCGCTCAAATGCTTTTGTCTAGCCGTACTGTTCTGCCTCGTAACAGGTGTCGAAGCCGTAGCACACGAACGATTGACCTCGCCCGCGTTCGATCCGTTGGTGCATTTCGAGACAAGAAGACTCCTCATCAATCAAAGGTATCTACAGAACACTGTCGAGCAAATCATCGTGTTTGCAGCATCGCTATTCGGACTGGCAGCCTATTGCGTAGACGGTGCGGCGATGCGTGCAGTGGTCGCGACAACGGTGGTTTGGATCGTCGCAAGGGCCGCGTTCTGGCTCGGTTATCATCGCAGTGCAGCGCTGCGCGGACTTGGGGCGCCGGGAATGGCGCTCAGCATGATCGTGCTGCTCTATGTGGCGACACGGTTCGGAGATGAGATCGCGGGCACGGCAGGGGCTATCGTTCCCGTCGCCATATTTCTTTTGATCGAAGCTGTGCTGTTCTGGGGTACGCGGCCGAAAGGATCTTCCGATCACTGAACGGGACGACGTTAAACGCTTCGTCGAACGCTCTTTATCGACCGGGCGCCTGCGCAATAATGACCGGCTTAGACTTCCGACATGGCTTAAGCCATGCCAAATTGCATCCGTTGGAAGTTTTATTGCATGTAAATCTCGCTGAAGTTGATGCCAAGATCCCGGCACTTCGCGCGGAAGGCGCTCAGGCGCGGCGGCATGATGCCGTCGGACGGAGCGATGCGCAGTTGGCCGTCTAGTCGTAGCCACCGACGACCGCTTTAGCCTCTCGCGGGCCTGCTGCAAGTTGGTGAAGATCGCAGTATATGACAAGCGTGTGCTGCGCGAGTTGCGGATGAACAGCCGAACTCTAAGGCCTTCTTCTAGTTCCTTGATCGCCCGTGAAAGGGGTGAATGCACGATGTGCAGCCGCTCCGCTGTACGGGCGAAATGGAGTTCGTCGGCCAAAACACGAAAGCACGAAAACATCGTAGATGACGCCACTCCATAAAGATTCCTATGCTTTTTCGCCAACGTGGTTTGTCCGATGAAATTTCGTTCGTCGCAGCAGGATTACAAAACCCAACAACGCGACACTTCCCAACAGGCTGCCCGTCTTTAGTACTGTGTCAATGCTCCCGCAAGCGAGTGCAATCCCGCCCGCAAGTGCACCACCACCAATCCCCAGGTTGAAGGCTGCCACGTAGAGGGATGACGCAGCTTCCGCTCGCTCGGGCATGATCGCTATGACCCAGCTTTGCAGGCCGACGATTAGCATGGCGATGGATACACCCCACGATGCCATTTCGATCAAGACGCTTAGTTCGGAACTTCCCGTTATCAACATGGCCACTTGGCTGGCAATGACACCCACAGCCGCGATAAGCGACAGCAAGCCTGGGTTGATGGTGAGCCGCCCAGCCAATCCCGTTCCTATGGCACCGGCCACGCCAAAGCTCAAGAGGAACAGCGCATGTCGTCCTTCTGGGATATGCCCAATTCCAGTCAGAATCGGTACGATGTAGGTGTATCCCGTGAAGTGCGAAGCAACAACCAATAGAGTGACGATCGCCACCGTGTAAAGTGCAATTGATTTTTCAGCCATACCCTGCTTCGCCGAGAACGGTATGGGATTGCTCTCGGGCAGCAACAATCTGAAAGACAGCATCACGGTCAATCCACCCAAGGCAGCATACGTGGCAAACGCCACTCGCCATCCCAACCAATGGCCAATTATGGTTGCACACGGCACGCCGACGACAAGTGCCAACGAGATGCCACTTAGCGCCCATGCCGTAGCACGGCTGGCAGGCATTTCCGGCACAAGGCGCACTGCATAGGGCGCGATCATCGACCAGAACACACCATGCGTAAGAGCGGTCAGCACGCGCAAGCTCGCCAACATGGTGAAGCTGTTGGCGAGAGCTGCCAAAGCATTCGCCAACGCGATGACGCCAAGCAATCCGACAAACACGGTACGTCGTGGTAGCCGTTGGGTTGCCAAGGTAAACGGCATGGCCGTGAGCGCAGCGATCCATGCGTAGCCTGTCACCAGCAAACCTGTTTGTGCCGGTAACACCTTCAGACTACTGGAGATCTGCGGCAGCAAACCGATGGGTAGGTATTCGGTGGTCTGTGCAACAAATGCCGCTAGCATCAAGAGAAGAAGCCGACGCATTTATTGTTTCCCGGCGCGAAGGAAATCGGCAACTAGTTGCACGAATTCGTCAGGCCGCTCCAACGGCGCCAGATGGCCGCTTTCCAGCTCCGCGTATTGCGCGCCTGGAATTGTTGCTGCCAGTGCTCGGGCATGAGCCGTGGGAACCATGTGGTCTTGGGTGCAACCAATGACCAAAGTAGGCTTGTTAATACGTTTGACTTGCTCTCTTACGTCCAGAGAAAGGTCGAGCGCCACCTGTCGCGCCATGCCTTCCCATTGGTTGCCGATAACGATGTCGTCGATGTTCTCCTCGATTTGCTGCACGCTGAGTCCCTGCAAAAAAGCAGGACTGAAGCCTGTGAGTAAGACCAGCCGGGCCATCGCGCGTCTATCAGTGTGGATCAGGTCGCGCCACAACCCGAACTCCAGTTGCATACGACTGTCGGCCCCTGATGCAAAACCTGCCAACAGCACCAACGCGCGCAAGTCGTCCGGATATTCGGCCGCGACGTAGGCGGCCACGCTCGCTCCCAGCGAGAAACCCACCATATCGAATGGCACCGCGCCGGCTGCCCGTGCGGCCCCCACCACCTGTGCGGCCAATATCGGTACGGATAGAGGCTGACCGTCGTCCACGGTTGCTCCCGAACCGGCATAGTCGGGCCGTACCACCGTCCAGGTCGTCGCGAACCGTTCGACCAGATGCCCCCAGTTGCTTTCCCCATTTCCGCCGGTGCCGTGTACCAGCACTAGCCCAGGCCCATGTCCGTCAACCTGATAGGAGACTTTTGCATGGTTAATTTCAGCTACTGCCATGATGGTGAACCTCGCTTTCGTAATAGACGGCTCAAGGCTAAACTCTGACAGTGCTGTTAAGGTCAAGGGGTCTATACGGAGTTCACCATGAAGATTGGAGAACTGGCGCGTCGCGCTGGCGTCAGCCGGCGGATGCTGCGCTACTACGAACAGGAAGGCTTGCTTCAACCGGCACGCACTGAATCGGGTTATCGCAATTACGGCGAAGCGGAGGTTCAGACCGCTCAGCGTATTCGTATGTTGAGTTCTGCGGGTCTGAAGGTTGAAACCATCCGGGTGCTATTGCCGTGCATGTTGGGCGATCAACCGATCTTTGAGCCATGCCGCGAGGTGCGGACAGCTCTGCACCGGGAAGTCGAGACACTGGACGAGAAACTGCGCGACCTGAGCGAAAGTCGCAAGATCATTAAAAGCTACCTGCACGGATTAGCACCAACGGGCAACTGAGAGTGCGACTAATCCGTGGGCGAGTCGTCGAGTGTGTGTGGCATCGCGCACTGCTGCCACTGCCTCGCCAAGGTTTGCTACGGTGATGCTCCTACATTGCCCTTGGTACAAGGGCGCATAGAAGTTAGAAGTTAGAAGTTATATTGCATGTAAATCTCGCTGAAGTTGATGCCAGGATTCGGGCGCTTGATGCCCGCATTCGACAGATGCTGAAAGCGGAAACCAGCCTGATATTGTTGGTGATCCCCGAACTGCGCGCCGACGCCGACCATATCAGCAAACTGAAAGGACGATGACAATGTCCGGTCCTGCGTTTCCCGCACATGAGATAGCAGTCGGATACCCACACCTGCTTCCACATACGGGCGTAACCAGCCCGAATCCCTGATGAAGCGGAACACGGGTGTGAATCCGAATTCCCAGATACCCGCATGGACAGCGCCGTCTTCCCGGATGGCCCAGTAAGCGGCATGAGCCTCCCCAACGACGGTGAAATGATAGTTTCCGATTTCCCCCCATTTCAGCCCGGGGTCCCAGACGATGGCTAGATCGCTCTTTTTCACGTCGTGGTCCGCAACGCCGGCCGCCAACCGCAGACCGAATTCGCCGGCACGCGCGCGAGTGAATGTCATCCCAAGAACGAGGGCTGCCGCAACCAGCAACGCATTGCGTTGCCAGCAAGCTTTTATTTTTTCCATGGGTATCCTGGAACGTTGAAAAACGAACCACACCCCTGATCGCTCCGATGGAGATATTGCACGGGGTAAGAGCACTATCCGATAGTCGCTGAAAGGACGTCCGCTACCCCAATTGCCTCGCCACCCTGTGTGGCAGGACTCTTCCCTTCTTAGGGGTTGGCAGTGAGCTCCAGAGCGGACGCATCTGATACTTCAGTACATGTGCTGGCCGCCATTCATGGACACGTTGCTGCCCGTCATGAAACCCGCTGCCTCGCTGGCGATGAACGCAACCAATGCCGCAATTTCTTCGGGGCGACCTAGTCGCCCGATGGGAATGCGTGGAATGATCTGAGTGTCCAGCACGTCAGCCGGCATGCCATGAAGCATCTTCGTATCGAGGTAGCCCGGCGAAACGGTATTGACCGTCACGCCTTTAGAAGCGACCTCAAGAGCGAGCGATTTGGTGAAGCCGTGCATGCCTGCCTTGGCCGCAGCGTAGTTGCACTGGCCGAACTGCCCCTTCGAGGCGTTGATCGAGGCAATGTTGATGACCCGGCCCCAGCCGCGATTGATCATGCCATCGATGAATTGCTTCGTGACATTGAAGACGGAATCCAAGTTGGTGCATAGAACCGCGTCCCAGCTATCCTTGGTCAGCTTGCGAAAGGTGCCGTCCTGCACGATGCCAGCGTTGTTGACCACGATATCGACGTGGATTCGCTCGGCCCGGATTGAGGTGGCCAATTGTTGGCAGGAGTCGTAGTGCGAGACATCTACCGGATACGCCTTAAATGAGTAGCCTGCCGAGGCTTGCGTCTGAAGCCACGTCTGCACGCGGCCGTTGCTAGGCGAATACGTCACCAATACGGTATGACCCGCGGCCGCCATCGCTTTGGCGATGGCGGTTCCCAAGTCGCCGAGCCCGCCCGTTACGAGCGCGGTCCGCCTATTTTGCATTGCGGTTCCCCTTCGGCTCGGGCGCAGCGGGTGCGCCTGTCCACATCTGCAGGAGCCGGTTGGGATAGTCCGTCCAGGTCCCGAAAACAGGAGCGACCTTGCTGGCGCTCACGACGATGCCAGCCAAGTGCTGCTGCCATTCCTGGAAGGCTTCGGCCTGTGCCGCGATCAGTGCGGCAGGCGCTTTGTCACCGGGCTGTACCGCCGCCTGCAGCGCGCGTTGGCATTTCTCCCAATGCGTCCGCGCGATGCGCGTCTGCGCAGCGACATACGCCGGCATGTCCTTGGCACTGAGGATGTCCTTCAGATCCTCATCGAATTGCTCAAGCGCAGCGACGACCGCGCGTTGGCGCTGGGTGTGCCATTGTTGACTGGCCTGCTGCGCCAATTCGCCAAGTTTCTGGAAGAGTTGCGCATTGGCCCGATAGAGTTCGAAGGGCAGGTGGGAAAGGTCTTCGCTCATGGGATTCTCCTGATGGGAAACGTATCGCGGACAGAAAGCGCCGTGGAGATCTTGCAGTTGATGCGAGGCACGCCTGCCCACGACGACTCAGGCGTGCGAGCCTACGGGATCACGTCCCGTACCTCCCCATAACTGGCTCGTCCGGTTCACCGTCCTCGGGCGGGCATGAGGTACTCGCCGGCGGCGGACCCAACACGTCGTTCACCAAGTCATAGCCTTGGGCTTGATGGGCTTGGATCGACACATCCGAGAAGTCATAGTCCCGTGAGGAGGGTTCGCTGGGCGCCCCCTTGCGTATGAAGCGCGTGATGTTCATGGGCGCTTCATCGCCCATGAGTTGGATATACCGTGGTCGCTGCCTAATCTTGTCGCGCACCGTCGCGTCGACCTCCTGAAGGATGTAGTCGATCAGGCTGCGGTAAGCACCGGCTAATTCGCGCGAACGAAGGTCGCTGCGGATGCGTTCCGAATAGACGATCTCGTCGCGTCGAGCCATAACCTCCATCATGTTCGTGGGCAATGTCTTCTCGCCGGCGAACAGGTCCACGATGAAGACCCGCTTTCCATCAGGCCCACAACGGTCGATCACCAGGTCGAGCGGCGAATTGCTCACCATGCCGCCATCCCAATACGGCTTGCCATCGACGAACGTCCAGGAGAACCCCGGCGGCAGGCTGCCGCTGGCCAGGACGTGCTCGGGAGTCAGGTCATCCACGTAGCTGTCGAACACTTCGAGCTGGGCGGTCAGCACGTTGACGGCGCCGACAAGCAGACGTACGGGGCTGGTCTTGAGCGACTGAAAATCCACGTACTGCGTCAGCAGCTTCTTCATGGGTGCCGTATCGTAGTAACCCGTCCAGTCCCAGGGAGGTAGCCAAGGCGTATCCAGCGCGGGCATCCACCGTGGCCTGAAAAACTGCGGCACACCAAACTGCAGGATCTGCATTGCCGTGGTCGCATGCCGCCATGCTTCGGGCATCATCGGATTCGAGGCCACCTGCAAATCCGACCAGAATGCCTGCAAGGCCTCGGTGGCATGCTTCGGATTGCCAGCGATGATCGCGCCGTTGAGTGCGCCGATCGAGATGCCAGCGACGATATCCGGGTAGATTTGGTGTTCTTCGAGTCCTTTAACGACACCGCACTCAAAAGCACCGAGTGCCCCGCCGCCTTGCAGGATCAGCACGGTTTGCGTGGGCAGTTGATCCAGCGTGAAGCCCGGGTCGCTCAACTTCTCCTTTTGCAGCAGCAGATTCGTGCGATAGCGGATCAGGCCTTCGGCGCGTCGCGTTTCATCCGCAGGTCGTCCGAGCGAGAATGCGGCGCGCGGTACGCTGTCCTTCAAATAAAAAAGCGCGAAGGAGCGATCTTTCAGGGAGCCTCGGGCGATCCATTCATCCGAATTCTCCGGTGCGCCCAGCATGTCGAAACCCACATCACCGATTTCGCAGAAGAAATAGGAAACCATGTCGTAGCGCAGACGGCGACCGAGCATGTTCATCCCGGCGAGACGCCCTTGCTTGGCCGCGTTGTCCCAGTGTTCGATATGGCGCCGACACGAAAAGACCGGGTCCAGGAAACTGGTGACGTCGCCGGCAGCCCACACGTTCGGTGCACTGGTCGCAAGCAGGTCGTCGACCACGATCCGGCCGTCGTCCAGCGCAATGCCGCTGCCATCGAGAAACTGCGTGGCTGGCTCAACGCCGGTGCAGACCACGACCAGATCGCACGGTATCGCCTTGCCACTCTGCGTCTGGACTTCGCTTACCTTCTTGCGGCCATGAAAAGCCACCGCTGGATCGCCAGCCAACACCGAGACGCCCTCGGCCTGCGCGTATTGTCCGAAGAAGTCCGAGAGCATGGGGGATTCGAGATGCCGGAGCAGCCGATCGTCGCCTTCGACCACCGTGACGGCCAGGCCCAGCGCGCGCAGCGACATCGCAACCTCCATACCCAGGAAGCTGCCGCCTACGACCACTGCACGTTTGGCTTTCGATGTGGCCTCTCGCAGCGCGTCGCAGTCCGTCTTGAATCGCAGGGTGTGAATCCCTGGGAGGGAGGCGCCCGGCACCTCAAACGGCCGCGGAACCGAGCCGGTTGCGATCAACAGCTTGCCGTAATGGATCGACGTTCCGGTGGAAACTGTCACTACCTGCCGAGTCGTGTCGACCGAAGTGGCCTGTACGCCCAACTCCACGTTGATCTGCTGCTCACTATAGAACTGCTCGGGATAGACCAGGATATGGTGCCCCTCGGCCTCGCCGAGCAAATAGCCCTTCGACAAACTCGGCCGGTGATAGGGCAGCGTCGATTCGGCGGACAGAATCAGGATCGAACCAGCGGCGCCCTCGCGCCGTAGCGCCTCGGCGGCCTGCAGGCTTGCCAGGCCTCCTCCGATGAGAAGGAAGTCAACCTCTTGATGGGCCATTGAGCACCTCGACTGCGCCTGGTTACTGCATGAACCAGCCATGGCTCACGACAAACGACTGTCCGGTCAGTGCCGCGCTCGGAAACGTCGAGAGGAACAGCACGGTCTGCGCTACGTCCTCGACGGTGGTGAAGACGCCGTCGACGGTGCCGCCGAGCATGATGTGGCGAACCACTTCCTCTTCGGAGATGCCGAGTTCCTTTGCCTGCTCGGGAATCTGCTTTTCGACCAACGGCGTCTTGACGAAGCCGGGGCATACGACGTGCGAACGCACATTGTGTGGCGCACCTTCCTTCGCGAGGACCCGGGCGAGGCCAAGCAGTCCGTGTTTGGCGGTGACGTAGGCCGATTTCAGGGGCGAGGCTTCGTGCGAATGCACCGAGCCCATGTAGATCACGACGCCGCCCCGGTCATCCTTGTACATGTATTTGAGCGCCGCTTTCGTCGTCAGGAATGCGCCATCAACATGGATCGCCTGCATCTTCTTCCAATCGGCAAAGGAATAGTCCTCGATCGGATTGACGATCTGGATGCCCGCATTCGAGACCAGGATATCGATTGACCCGAACTCCTTGGCAACCTGATCGATGCCTTGGTTAACCGCATCTTCATTCGTGACATCCATCGCCACGCCCATCGCTTTGCCTGCTGCATGCCGGCCCACGCCGATGGCCTTGCCCTTTGCGCGCTGAATCTCCTTGGCGACGGCGTTCGCGCCATCCAGATTCAGATCGGCGATGGCGACCGCCGCGCCGGCCTGGGCCAGCGTCAACGCGATTTCCTTGCCGATACCGCTCGCCGCGCCCGTGACAACGGCGACCTTGCCATTCAGATTGTTCATGCTGGATTCCTATGTAAAACGTGGAAAGAAACGGGCGCCTAGTGCGCACTATTTCGCGAGGTAGTCGTAGACGACTTCGCCCAGCCCGAGGGTGAGGTCGGCGACAAGGTGGCGGGCCTCCACGATCTCCAGAACCGGCAGGTCCGCGACAGGTGCCAGTGCATGCGGAGCGAGAGCGAGCGAGGCAGGTCCGCTCCACGCGCCTTTCAGGGTGATGTCCTGCATGTAGTAGCGCACCAGCTCGCACACCCGAGGTGAACCATCGACGTGCGGAATGATCTTCAGCAGGAAATTCGGGGCCGCCAACCGCTTCGCCTGTTCGGCGATATCCAGCTCCTTGTGCTTGTAGCCCATGGTGCCCGTGGCGACGCGCACCGGACCGTAGTCGAGCGTGCCCAGCAGCGTATCGGTGTGTGTGGCAAGTGTCGGCGTGGCCAGCTTCTTCGGGAAGCCCCACAACTCGCGCCCGCCTGCGATCGGCGGATGGTCATTGAGATACATCGCAAGCGTGTAGCCGCCTGCAACGCCTTCGTACTCAACAGGGATGACCTGACCACTTTCGGTGTAGTCGCCGAAGCCGGTCGAGTCGGCCATACGGATGAACTCGTAGTGCACGAGCGGTTGGGTCACCTGAAGCGGTTCAGGAACGACCTCCCGCAAGCGAGCCGGATCGGTGCGATATGTGATGATGAAAAATTCACGATTGACGAAGCGATAGGGTCCCATGGGGAAGGCGGGACTCGTAAGGGGCATGGCGAATGCGTGGGACCGCACGAAATCGAGGTTCATTGAACGCCCTTGCAAAGTTTGAAACGTGCCGGGGTCACGATCGCTGCGTCGGACCGGGGTCGGGAAAGCGGTGTCTTCTTCAGGATGCAACGACGCGCCGGAGTGGACTTTCCGACAGATGCGTCGCTGCTCCGGGCGCTCATTTCGTCTTCTGGAGAGCGCGGAGGAATACCCTGACGGCGTCTTTTGTCCACTGATCGCGTTGAGCCGCTGAAGCCGGAGCGTCCGGGTGCATCAGGCACTGCATCATCAGTTCGCCACGCACCAGATTCACGAACATGGCCGCGGCGCAATCGATGCCGATGCCACCGAGATCCACCTCGCCACGCGACACGGCGGCCTCCAACTTCTCCGCGACCATATGATTGACGGTGCCAGGACCGGCGATATAGAAGCCCCGCCCCAGCTCAGGAAACCTCGGTGCCTCCGACGCGACCATGCGAAAGAGCGCCAAACCCTCTCGCGATAGCACGATTTCCAAATAGGCCCGAGCCATGGCGGTCAGGATGTCCGCGAGCCGTTCGCTGGTGAATTTGAGCTTGCGTATGGTGCTCAGGAAGTGCTCGCACTCGGCTTCGACGACGGCGACGAACAGGGCTTCTTTGTTCGGATAGTGCGCATACACCGTCGACTTCGACACGCCAGCGGCCTGCTGGATCATGTCGGTCGTCGCCACGCTGTAGCCATGGGCAAAGAAGACCTTTCGGGCGCCGGCGAGGACGAGGCGTGCTTTCTCGGATTGAGCCACTACCCCCTCGGATGACCGGCTCTTGGCGGTGGTGAGCGACTTTGATTGCGCTGATGAGATAGCCATGTGTCCTCTCTCTCGCTACTGAGGGAAAACTGGACAATACCACACAATCGGACCAAATCATACCGATCGGTTCGGTATCGATTGGATGCCGATTTAGCGCGGCAAACTAGTTGATTCGTCAAACTCTTGACTGTACCGAACCGAGCGGTTTAGCATACGCCATCTTGTTTCTGAATCCAGGGCGGTAACGATGCGGTGTCAGCTTGAGAATGGCGCTGGCGTAGGGCCACAAATCTTCCGGCGGTTGGCGATGGCTGCGACAGCTTCGCTCAGTGTCGTGCTCTGCTCATGCGCTTTGGTGCCGAATGTTGGGCCCGCGCCGCAGCCGGAGCAGGCATCCGAGCTGGCTTCCCAACGAAGCCTTGCGGGGCCGAAGGCCGATTGGCCGACCGAAAACTGGTGGACCAAGTTTGGTGACCACCAGCTCGACGAGTTGATGGCCGAAGCCTTGGCGCATTCGCCCACGATGGCTCAGGCCGAGGCACGGGTGCGCGAAGCGATCTCCCGTTCGCAAATAGCGCGCTCGGCGTTGTATCCGACGGTCGGCGCGGGTGCATCCGTGAGCAAGGAAAAGCTCAGCTACAACTACATCTTTCCCAAGACTGCCGTTCCCCGTGGCTGGAACGACATGGGCGAGGTGACGCTGGATTTCAGTTGGGAACTGGACTTCTGGGGGAAGAATCGCGACGCTCTCAAGGCCGCGACGTCGGAAGCCAAGGCAACCGAAGCGGATGCCGCAGCGGCCCGGCTACTGCTGACGACGACGCTCGCAGACGCCTATGTCCAATTGCAGTTTCTCTATGATCGCCGTGACGTCGTTGCCGATACGCTCCGCAACCGGCAAGCGTTCGATCAGCTTGTGCAAAGGCGTGTCGCCCAAGGCGTGGACGCGCGAACGGAACTCGAAGACTCGGCTGCCAGAGTTGACGCCACCAAGGCGGCTCTAGCGGAGGCGAACGAGCAGATCCAGCTCGCCCAAAACGGTATCGCCGCCTTGTTGGGCAAAGGGCCGGACCGAGGGCTCGATATAGGGCGGCCCTCGCTGTCGCTCCGCCGTCCGGTTGGCCTTCCCGATGCGTTGGATGCGAACCTGCTGGGGCGGATTCCCGAAGTCGTTGCTGCACGCTGGCGTGTCGAAGCAGCAGCGAAGCGTGTGGGCGTGGCGCGAGCCGAGTTTTACCCCAACGTCAATCTCATGGCGTTCGTCGGCTACCAGTCTCTTGGCCTCAACAACCTTTTCAAATCCGGTTCGGATGTTGGCAGCGTAGGGCCGGCGATCAGCCTGCCCATCTTCGAAGGCGGTCGACTGCGCGCCAACTATCGCGGCGCGCGGGCCGAGTATGACTTCGCGGTCGCTTCGTACAACGAGGCGTTGACGCAAGCCCTGCATGAAACCGCGGATGCCGTTCGCAGCCTGAGCGCGCTGGTCGATCGATCGGCGGCGACCGACTCCGAACTGACCCACAGCGAAGAATCCTATCGCCTGGCGAAAGAACGTTATCAGGGCGGCCTCGTTGATTACCTCACGGTGCTCACGACTGAGGACGCTTTGCTTCAGGCGCGACTGGCCGACGCGGCCATTCATGCCCGCGGATATTCCCTCGATGTGGCTTTGGTTAAAGCCCTGGGAGGCGGATTCGAATCCCATTCAACTTTTGAGGCGCGAGTAAAGCCGTGAGTACTGAACACGACGAAACCCAAGGGCAGCCGACACCCCCTGCCGACCCGGTCAAGAAGGAAAAGCGCAAGAAGATGCTTCTGGCATTTGGCGGCGTGCTGGTCCTGATCGCGGTGTGTTATGGCGTATGGCTTATTTTCTTTGCTGGCAAAACGGTGACAACCGACGACGCTTATACCGCCGTCGAAGTCGCGGACGTCACGCCATTGGTCAGCGGCCCGGTCAAGGAGGTCAAGGTCGTCAATACCCAGGCTGTTCACGCAGGTGATGTCCTGGTCGTCCTCGATGACACCGACGCCAAGATTGCGGTCGATCAGGCCGAAGCCGAACTCGGGCGTGCACGTCGGCAAGTCCGACAGATCATGGCCAACGACACCGCACTGGCAGGGCAGTTCGATTTGCGAGAGGCGCAGATCGCCAGCGCCGAGCGTGACGTCGCCCGGGCTCGTGCGGCATATGACAAAGCGGTGTTGGATGAAAAGCGGCGTCGCAATCTCGTGAACGGTGGTGCGGTGTCCGCACAGGACTTCACGAACGCCCAGGCGGCGCTGCGCGAGGCCACGGCCGCTCTCGGACAGGCCGAGGCCAATCTCAAGGCAGCTCGTGCCGCCAGCGTTTCCGCGCATGGGTCGCAGCAGGCCAACCAGGCGCTGTTCCTGGACAGCACGATCGAAACCAACCCGATCGTTGTGGCTGCCAAGGCTCGACTGGACAAGGCGCGCGTCGATCTTGACCGAACGATCATACGCGCCCCCGTTGACGGAATCGTTTCGCAGCGCGCGGTCGATATCGGACAACACGTTCAGGCAGGCACCCGGCTCATGAATATCGTTCCGATCCAGCAAATCTATGTCGATGCCAACTTCAAGGAAAACCAGTTGCGCAACGTCAGGCCGGGCCAGAAGGCGAAACTGACCTCGGACCTCTATGGTGATGACGTCGAGTACGACGGCTGGGTCGAAGGCTTTGAAGGTGGCTCGGGGTCTGCCCTCTCGGTGATTCCGGCCCAAAACGCGACGGGCAACTGGATCAAGGTCGTGCAGCGCTTGCCGGTGCGTATTCACCTCGATCCGGAGCAGCTCAAGAAGCATCCCTTGCGTATAGGTCTGTCGATGGAAGCTACCGTTGATGTGACGACCTCCGGCGCCCATCAGGAACACGCGAAAAACGCGCAGGAGTAGCGCCATGTCGTCTTCGCAATTCCCGCCACTTTCAGGATTCAAGCTGGCCTTCGCGGCGCTGGTGCTCTCGCTGGGTAACTTCATGGTGGTGCTCGACACCACCATCACCAACGTGGCCATGCCCACGATCTCCGGCTACCTCGGCGTATCCACGGACGAGGGGACGTGGATCATTACCGCCTATGCGGTCGCGGAAGCGATCACCGTGCCGTTGACTGGCTGGCTCGCGCTGCAATTCGGTCAGGTCCGGGTCTTTGTGTGGTCCGTCGCCTTGTTCGTGCTGTTTTCGGTGTGCTGCGGCCTGTCCTGGTCGATGCCAAGCCTGGTGTTGTTCCGTGTCCTGCAGGGGCTCGCCGGTGGTCCTCTCATCCCTTTGTCGTCGACACTGCTGCTGGCTGCGTTCCCGGAGAAGAAGTCGAACATAGCGCTTGCCCTGTGGGGCATGATGACCGTCGTGGCGCCTATCATCGGCCCCATCCTGGGTGGCGTCATCACTGACAACTGGCGTTGGCAATGGGTCTTCTACATCAACATCGGTTTCGGCCTGCTGGTGGGCCTGGGAACCCTGTGGGTGCTGCATGGGCGGGAGACGATCATCCGGCGTTCGCGGTTCGACGGCATCGGTCTGGCGCTACTCGTCCTATTCGTGTCCGCGTTTCAGACCATGCTCGACAAAGGGCGTGACCTCGACTGGTTTTCCTCGAATCTGATCGTGACCTGCGCCGTGGTGGCGGCCATCTCGCTGGTGCTGTTCATCATCTGGGAGCTGACCGATGATCACCCCGTCATCGATCTGAGCGTCTTCAAATCACGCAACTGGCTGATATCGACAATCACGCTTTGTCTGATGTACGGCATCTTCTTCGGCAACATCGTGCTGACGCCGCTCTGGTTGCAGCAATGGATGGGGTACACCGCCACCTGGGCGGGCTACGCGACGGCGCCCATGGGCATTCTCGCGGTGGTGACGTCGCCCATCGTGGGCCGCCTGTTGCCAAAGATCGATCCGCGACTGCTGGTCAGTTACGGCATGGGCGTGCTGGCGCTCTCGTTTGTCATGCGGGCCTTGATGACGTCGCAGGTGGGCGTCATGTCCGTGGCGGTTCCGATGTTCATCCTAGGTGCGGGCATCCCGGCCTGCGTCATCACGCTGACGTCCCTCGGTGTTTCCGATCTGTCGGCGGAGAAGATTGCCGGCGGATCGGGATTGCAGAACTTCCTGCGCGTCCTGTGCATGGCGGTCGGTTCGTCCCTGACTCAGACGTATTGGGACCATATGACCAAGTTCAGCCGGGCTGAACTCGTCGCCGCGATCGATCCTTTTGCCCCGATGGATGTGAGTTCCAAGCTCGCCCATGCCGGTGTCCCCCCGCAGAGCGCCATCGCCATGTTCTCCCGAATGGTGGACAGCCAGGCGGTCATGCTGGCGACCAACGATTTCTACCAGGAAGCGACCTTCCTGATGCTTGCCTCCATCGCCGTGGTTTGGCTCATCAAGCGTCCAAAGGGGCCGCTCAAGAAGGTTACGGGTCACTGATGTAGGAGCCCTGGACGACGGCGCCCGCCATAGGAATCCCTTGGCACGTCTACGGGGCTGTAACGCTATCGGGCCCTCTAGCGAATGGGCGGACGACGATGAACGGCACCAACAAGGTAGGCGGCCTGATTTCGCAACTGCATCAGCGCTGGTGTGATCCAGCGATGTTCGTTCTGCTTGTCGTGCAGTGCATCGCCGTTTTTGGAATGATTCCGGCCGCGGCCTCTAGGCCGCTGGTGCCGGCGAGTGTCATCGGCGTCGTGCCGCTTCTTTGCGCCTCGTTGGTGATTTTCACCACACGAACGAAATGGACCGTCGCCATTGGTTCGGTAGCTCTCGGGCTGTTCGGTTGCGTCATCGTACTGGCACACTTCCAAGAAAATTTACTGGCCGTGGTCACACAGGACCTGTTGGCAATTTCGGCCTTCTTATTGCTGACCGCAACCGTGCTAGTCACTGTCTTCGCACCTGGCCGCTTCACGACCTATCGAGCCTTTGGCTCGCTCATCATCTATCTCAATATCGGTTTGCTTTTCACGTTGATTTTCCGTTTGATCGTGGCGCTGTCCGTTCATGCGTTCTCCGGACTACCGGCCACCAACAATCAACCCGCACTTCGCGCTGCGCTCGAATATTTCTCATTCTCGGCTCTCACGTCCGTGGGCTTCGGGGACATTGTGCCCCTCACTCCCATCGCTCGCGGGATGACAATCCTTGAAGCGTCCATTGGCCACATCTATCCGGCAACGCTGCTGGCAAGAGTTGTCACGCGCGTGATGCACGCACGGGGAGAGTGACATGTCTGTGCCGAACTCGAAAGACGTCAATTTTGATTTCCCTCATAGCCTTCTGCACGTCATGAGTCGGGCGAACGTGGCCATGTGGCAATTCGTGACACACAAGACCTATGCGACTGGCGGGATCACAGGCATGCAGGCGAGCGTGCTTCTCTTGCTGATGTATCGGCATAGCGCGACATCGATGGACCTCGCTCGTGAGTACAAGCTGCATTCGAGCGCCATCACACGATTGGTGGATCGTCTTGTTCGTCTTGAATTGGTCGAACGGATACCGTGCGAGAACGACAGACGCGCCACTTACCTGCGCGCCACTTCCAAAGGAAAAAAGATCTCGGAGCAACTTCCAGCCATCTTTGCGGGCGCTTTTGAAGCCCTCCTCGACGGCATTGACGAGCGCGACGTGGATACGCTGAGAAGGTGCTTGAGGCACATCCTTCTCAACGCGCGAGCGGCTGAAGAGCTGAGCGATTCGCCGGATCAACGGGACTTTTATGGCTAGTTGAAGGATCGAGACTGATCTGCGC
Source organism: Rhodanobacter sp. FW106-HT46G03 (assembly GCF_058789895.1). Classification (NCBI taxonomy): domain Bacteria; kingdom Pseudomonadati; phylum Pseudomonadota; class Gammaproteobacteria; order Lysobacterales; family Rhodanobacteraceae; genus Rhodanobacter; species Rhodanobacter sp. FW106-HT46G03. Next base: position 2,972,927 of record NZ_JBYTCC010000001.1, on the reverse strand, counting down.
CCATGACTTACCGGCGTGGCGTTTCATGTGCGCAGTCTCAACGATGTTAGAGCGGACTGAATGGGGTGTCACCAGGATGGAAATACGCCACCTACGCAGTTTCATTGCAGTCGCGGAAGAATTGCATTTCGCGCGTGCTGCTGAGCGCCTGCACATCGAGCAGTCTCCGCTATCGCGCACGATAAAAGAACTCGAATACGATCTTGGCGCTCAGCTCTTCGAGCGCACAGCACGTGGCACCCGGCTGACCTGGGCGGGGCAAGTGTTCTTGGAGGATGTGCGCCGTGTGTTTGCCGCCCTGGACCAAGCCAAAATCAACGTGAAGAACGCCGCCAATGGTTACCGCGGCATGTTGCGCGTGGCGGTTTCCGACGGCATCGTTCCCTCGCGCATGGCCGCTCTGCTGGCGCGGTGCCGAGCGGAGGAGCCTGAAGTCGGCATACGTGTGTTCCAGACGCCGTTCTCGCATCAGGTCAAAGGGCTCCGCGATGACTTGTATGACGTAGGGTTTGCGCAGTCGGAAGATGTTGGCGAAGGCATTCTGGCCGAACCCGTGTGGCATGACCCACTGGTTGCGGCTGTACCGGCGCGCCATCCGTTGCTCTTACATAAGTCCATACCTTTAGAAGACGCACTGCGCTTCCCCCTGGTCTTGTGCCATCCCGAGGCCTGTGAAGGCTGCGCTCGACAGATTGAGCGCGTTCTGCGCATGGTGGATGTCGAGCCCATTGTTGCGGACCATGTGCTCTCTTACGACATGCTAATCGCACTGGTCGCTGCCGGCTATGGCATCGCGTTTACCAACGCCGCGCATATCCAGGATTTCAGCCACCCGGACATCGTAGTTCGGCCTCTGGCCGGCGACGCAGTGCAACTGACGACATATCTGTTGCGGCCAGACAGCGAACCTTCCGAGCCGCTGAGACACTTCATAGAGCGAGTTAAACCAGAAATCGACGCGGCAGGGGGCGACACGTATTAGGCGGATCGTATGGATATCAATCTAAATGACATAGCTCTATATGTAGAAGTGGTTCGACGTAAGAGCTTTACAAGCGCCTCCAAGGCACTGGGCATTCCATTGTCGACGCTATCTCGCCGCATCACGGAACTGGAACGCACGATCGGAACACGGCTTCTTAACCGCACGACACGGCGGCTCGATCTCACTAGCGGAGGGTCTTTCTATTACCAGCGTTGTCGCCGGCTTGTAGAAAAGCTGAGTGTTGCGCACGAGGGAATTGCTGAGTTACGCGATAAATCTAAATAGAACATGGCTCCGTCGCGAACGGAGGGAGGCGCGATATGGATATCAACCTAAACGACACAGCCATATATGTAGAAGTGGTCCGACGCCAGAGCTTTACCCGTGCTTCCGAGGCGCTGGATATCCCATCGTCAACGCTGTCGCGACGCATCACAGAGCTGGAACATGCGATCGGCATACGCCTTCTTAATCGAAGTACGCGGCGGCTTGGTCTCACTGAAGCAGGGACGATCTATTACGAGCACTGCCGCCGACTTGTCGATGAACTGCGCATAGCGCACGAACAGATCGCCGAGATGAATGAATCCTTGGCAGGCATGCTTCGGATCTCCTTGCCTGACGGCCTTGCACAGATACTGATTCCCGGCATGATGCGGGAGTTCGGTAGGCAGTACCCGCGCATCGCATGTGATTTTCATATGGGCAACGAGGTACTTGATCCGATCTCAAACACTTACGATCTTGCGCTCCGATTCGGACGTCAGCCCGATTACGAGCTGGTAGCACACCGAATTCTAATGCTGCCACGCGAGCTTTACGCGTCGCCTGCCTACCTCGCCGAACGCGGAACGCCTGGTACCCCGGAGAACTTGATCCGACACGAGTGCCTGCGCATCAGCGATGCTCATGACCGAAGCACATGGGAATTACTCAATGGCTCGGAGACGAAGCGAGTGGACGTCACCGGGAGAATGACGGCCAGCCATGCCGGCGCGTTGGCACATCTGGCCGCTGCCGGCTTCGGCATCGCGCCACTACCGGCATTCGATATGATGCGCCGGGCTGTGCGGGCCGCTGGCCTGGTTCGTGTGTTGACGGACTGGAGCTTAGTGCCGACTCCTCTTTACGCCCTGTTACCCACTAGCAACGTTCCGGCCAAGACGCGGGCATTCTTGGGCTTTATCGAACCCAAATTGATCGACGATATGAGCTGGAACTCCCGGAAGTGATGCCAAACACCTACTTGCGCCGTACCGTGTTGGCGCCTGCCCGACGATATCCTGGGCATGCAGCACATTCCCTTTGGGCATGTAGAGTGTGCCATTGAGACGAATCTAAATGTTCATCCGCCAGCTTAACTATCTGATCGCTCTAGACAGGTACCGCCATTTCGGGCGGGCCGCGGAAGCCTGCCACGTTTCCCAGCCCGCGCTATCGAATGGACTTCGGGAGCTGGAGCGTGAACTTGGCATCACCATAGTCAAGCGCAACCGATCCTTCGAGGGAATTACCCCAGAGGGCGAGCGCGTCATCGTGTGGGTGCAGCAGGTGCTGGCCTCGCTGGAGGGGCTCAAGCAGGAAGCGGATCTAGTGCGCAGCGTCCCACAGGGCCATCTTGCGATCGGTGTCATCCCTACGGCCGGCGGTGCGGCGACCCTGCTTAGCGCCGAATACAGGGAAATCTTGCCGCAGCTTACGCTCGAGGTGCTGTCGCTTAGCACGCCGGAGATCCTCCAGCGTTTGAAGTCGCAGGACCTGCATCTGGGAATGCTTTATGAGAGATCGATAGAGGGTGACGACTATGACGTGTTGTCGCTGTTCTCCGAGCGTTACATCCTAGTCAGTAGCGAGCAAACGTCGCTTCCACATCATCTGGGCTGGGCGGAAGTTGCTGACCTGCCACTGTGCTTACTTACCCAAGACATGCAGAACCGCCAGACGATCGAAGAGCGGTTCCGGAGCGTCAACGCGACACCTAACGTGGTACTTGAAGCCAACGCCATTCGCGTCCTGTTGAGCGAGTGTCAAAGCGGGCGCGCGTTTAGCATCATGCCGCTTAGCGCATTGCCCATCCAATATGAAGGTGCTGGCCTTAGAGTCCATCCGATCACGCCGGCACATGCCGAAGACGTTTGCCTGGTCCGGCTGCATCGCGAGCCCCAGACGGCACTTTCCCATGCCATTTGGAAAATTGCTTCCAACCTCGATTTTGAGGCCATTCTCAATCAGCCTTTGCCCAGGTCGGCGTCGCAGCAGCGGCCGGATGAGCGGTAGCCATCGGGCGGAGCGTTGCATCACGCAATGCGACTATGCGCTGCTTCCGGCTCCCGTATGTCGCGCCAATCCGATGGGCAAAAAGCGATATCCGTCAATCCCACGGGCATTGCCTGACCACACGGAATTGCGGCTTCAGTCCTATTGTCCACGCTTGCTGGCTGCCGCCGTAGGCAAACGATAGTTTCTCCCTTGTTTTGATGACCCACAGGGCTCAACGATGGCCTACGCGCCCTCGTAAATTTACCTGATAGATCGTCGTTATCACGAGATTCCGCCGAACGATTGGAGTGCTCCGTCCGCTCCACGTAACGTTCTGACGAAGCGGTGACGCACGTTGCGGCCGTGAAACGCCCCTCAAGGAGATACCTAGCGATGGCAAAGATTCTTTGTGTCCTTTATCCCGATCCGAAAACCGGCTATCCGCCGGCCTACCCGCGGGACGACATTCCCACCATTACCAAGTACGCCAACGGCCAGACGGCGCCGACGCCGAAAGGGCCGCTCGGCTTCAAGCCGGGCGAGCTAGTCGGCTGCGTGTCGGGTGAACTGGGTCTGCGCACGTGGGCTGAGAAGAACGGCCACGAGCTGATCGTCACCAGCGACAAGGACGGCCCGAATTCCGAGTTCGAGAAGCACCTGCCCGACGCGGAAGTGGTGATCTCGCAGCCATTCTGGCCGGCCTACCTGACCAAGGAACGCATTGCCAAGGCGAAGAAGCTGAAGCTGGCGCTGACCGCCGGCATTGGCTCGGATCACGTCGATCTGGAAGCAGCAGCCAAGGCCCATGTCACGGTGGCCGAGGTTACAGGCTCGAACAGCATCAGCGTGGCCGAGCATGTGGTGATGATGGTGCTGTCGCTGGTTCGCAACTATTTGCCATCCCACAAGATTGCCGTCGAAGGCGGTTGGGACATCGCAGACTGCGTGTCGCGCAGCTACGACGTTGAGGGCATGCACTTCGGCACCGTCGCGGCTGGCCGCATCGGCGTGGCGGTGTTGCGCCGGCTGAAGCCTTTCGACCTAAAACTGCACTACACCGACCCTCACCGCCTAAACCCGGAAGTCGAGAAGGAACTGAATCTCACCTTTCATCCGGACGCTGAGTCGCTGGTCAAAGCGGTGGACATCGTCAGCCTACACATGCCGCTGTATCCATCGACCGAGCATTTCTTCAACGATGCGATGTTCGCCAAAATGAAGCGTGGTGCGTACCTCATCAACACTGCGCGCGGCAAGCTGATCGAGCGTGATGCGATCGTGCGGGCGCTCGAATCAGGGCACCTCGCCGGCTATGCAGGCGATGTGTGGTTCCCGCAACCGGCGCCGGCGGATCATCCTTGGCGGACTATGCCCTGGAACGGGATGACGCCGCACATTTCCGGCACGTCGCTCTCGGCCCAGGCACGTTATGCGGCGGGGACGTTGGAGATCCTAGAAAGCTATTTTAGTGGCACGCCCATCCGCAACGAGTACCTCATTGTCGACAGCGGCGTACTCGCTGGAACGGGCGCCAAGTCCTACAAGCTGACGTAAGCCGAGCGGCAAGTGCCGCAGCGGCAGCGCACCCTACGCCCTGGACGGAGGCGCGCTGCCGCTCCACATCCCGGTAGCGGTTTTTCCCTGCCACACCGGATTAATAAACCTAATTCAGCCTGCGACGGGTCCGCCTCAAAGATGACAAGCAAATCGAGTCCCGGTGTTCCTCATGTCGTCATTGTCGGTGCCGGCTTCGGCGGCCTTCAGGCCGCAAGACGTCTCGCGTCTGCACCAATCCGCATTACGATGATCGACCAGCGGAACTATCATCTGTTCCAGCCCTTGCTCTATCAGGTCGCCACAGCGTCTCTGGCGACAGCGGAGATCGCCTGGCCAATCCGCTGGCTCTTGCGCCGATACAGAAACATCACCACCCTACTGGGGACGGTCGTTGCCGTGGACACAGAACGGAAGACCGTTCTGTTGGGAGGCGAAAAACCGGCGGTACCTTTTGACATACTGGTGTTGGCGACCGGCTCGCGCCAGTCCTATTTTGGACATGACGAATGGGAGCGGTATGCGCCCAGCCTGAAGACACTCGATGATGCCATCGCAATCCGCCGGCGCGTTCTTGGTGCCTTCGAACAGGCTGAGTGGGAAACCGATGCCGCCAGACGCGCGCGACTCCTGACTTTCGTGATCGTGGGCGCCGGGCCCACCGGCGTGGAACTCGCTGGCACTATCGCTGAGCTTGCACGTGAGACGCTAAGAAAGGACTTTCGCAACTTCGATACGCGCGACGCCCGTGTCGTTCTCGTTGAGGCAGGCCCGACTGTTCTTCCTGGCTTCGCTCCGAGTCTTTCGGCCTATGCGCGCCGTGCGCTGGAGAAGTTGGGGGTCGAAATCAAGCTCCAGCAGGCCGTATCGCAGTGTGAAGATGGAGCTGTCGCGTTCGGTGATACTTTTCTCGCTGCAAGGAACATTGTATGGGCTGCAGGCGTTGCCGCTTCACCCGCCGCCCAATGGCTCAACACATCGGCTGATCGTGCCGGACGTGTCGAGGTGGCGCCGGACCTGAGCGTTCCCAATCATCCGGATATCTTCGTTATTGGCGACAGCGCGCATGTCGAAACTGCGGAGCGAAAGTTGATCCCGGGCGTGGCGCAGGCTGCTAAGCAGCAAGGCCGCTACGTTGCAACAGTCATCCGGTCGAAGCTTCGCGGAAAGCCTTGGCAACGGCCATTCCGGTACTCGAATTTCGGTGCCGTTGCGACAATTGGTAAGCGAGCCGCCATCATGGACCTTGGCTGGCTGAAACTGAAGGGACGGCTAGCCTGGTGGGGCTGGGGCGTCGCCCACATTTACTTTCTAATCGGGTTGCGCGACCGTCTGGCTGTCACGCTAAGCTGGCTGTGGACTTACGTCAGCGGTCAACGCGGCGCGCGCGTCATTATCGAGGATACAACCGCTGGCGCTTCTCACGATCCGGAGCAGGTGCAATGACTCTCGATCCGCTGATCCTGGCGCGAGCGCAGTTCGCCTTCACGATTTCGTTCCATTTCCTCTTTCCTGCCTTTACGATCGGACTGGCCAGCTTCCTCGTGGTGCTAGAAGCGCTCTGGTTGAAAACGGGTCAGGGCGTCTATGCCAATCTGTACCGCTACTGGCTCAAGATCTTCGCCGTGGTCTTTGGCATGGGCGTCGTATCGGGCGTCGTCATGTCCTACGAGTTCGGCACGAACTGGTCGGTGTTTTCGGCGAAAACAGCGCCGATCATCGGCCCCCTGATGACCTACGAGGTAATGACTGCCTTCTTCCTGGAAGCGGGCTTTCTCGGCGTGATGCTGTTCGGTATCTCGAAGGTCGGCAAGCGGGTCCATTTCTTCGCGGGTTGCATGGTGGCCCTGGGCACGCTGATTTCGGCGACGTGGATCATCGCCGCAAACAGTTGGATGCAGACGCCGGTAGGTTATGCGATCAACGCCAAAGGGCAATTCGTGCCCGCAGGCTCCTGGCTACCCATCATCTTCAATCCGAGCTTCCCCTACCGGCTCGTCCATACGGTGATCGCGTGTTTCCTTACGACCGCGCTCCTGGTCGGAGGCGTGGGTGCGTGGCATCTGCTGAAAGATCGGGCCAATCCGGGCGCGCGCAAGATGTTCTCCATGGCGATGTGGATGGCCGCCATCGTCACGCCGATCCAGATGTTCGCCGGCGACCTGCAGGGACGCAATACGCTCGAATACCAGCCGGCCAAGGTGCTTGCCATGGAGGGCGACTATCATCTGAGCCCACACGGCGCATCGATGATCCTGTTCGGGCTACCGAGCAGCAATGAGGCGCGCGTTCTGTACGAAATCTCCGTGCCTTATGTAGGGTCGCTCATTCTCAAACACGATCCGCAGGCGCCGCTCCAGGGCCTCAGCGACTTTCCACGTGATCAGTGGCCGCCGGTGGCGATCGTGTTCTGGTCGTTCCGCATCATGGTGGGATTGGGCCTTGCGATGCTCGGCCTTGGATTGTGGAGCCTGTGGGCTCGCATCCGTCGGCAGCTCTACGACTGGGCCTGGCTTCACCGCTTCGCCGTGCTGATGGGCCCATCCGGTCTGGTTGCCGTCCTCGCAGGATGGGTGACGACCGAGGTGGGACGGCAGCCTTTTACGGTCTACGGGCTCTTGCGCACCGAGGAGTCTCATTCGCCGTTGGCGGCTCCCGCCGTGGCGGCCTCGCTGGGCGCCTTTGCGGTGGTCTATTTCTGCGCCTTTGGGGCCGGCATCTACTATCTGCTGCGGTTGATGGCGACGCCGCCAAGTCCTGAGGAAAGCGAACCGCCGCGAATTCCCCAGCGGGCGAGCGGCATTACGCCTGCGTCCGGCGTCCACAAGAACGCTGCCGGCGAGTGAGGGCATACCGATGAACGTCGATCTCTCCCTAGTCTGGGCCGGCATTATTGCCTTCGCCATCTTCGCGTATGTCGTCATGGACGGATTCGATCTGGGTATCGGCATTCTGTTCCCGAGCTTTCCCGCTGGGAACGAACGTGACGAGGCGATGAACGCGATTGCGCCTATCTGGGACGGCAATGAGACCTGGCTCGTGATGGGTGGCGGCGGCCTCATGGCGGCCTTTCCCATCGCCTACGCGATCATCCTGCCCGCGACCTATCCGCTGATGATCGCGATGCTGCTCGGTCTCGTCTTCCGTGGCGTCGCCTTCGAGTTTCGCTGGCGCGATGACCGCCATCGCCCCGTCTGGGACGTCGCCTTTACCGTGGGCTCCCATATCGCGGCGCTTGCGCAAGGGATCACCCTGGGCGCCATCCTGCAGGGCATCCGCGTCGAGCACGACGCCTATGCCGGTGGCTGGCTCGACTGGTTGAGCCCCTTCACTCTGTTGACGGGCGTGTCGGTCATGATCGGCTACGCTCTGCTTGGGGCGACCTGGCTGATCTGGAAAACGGAGGGGCGGACTCAGGCTCATGCGCGCAAACTCGCCCTCGGTCTTGGCATCGCCACACTGCTCGCCATGGCGGCCGTGAGCATCGCGACGCCCTTCCTGGCCTACGACTATTGGCGGCGCTGGTTCGCCATGCCGGGCGTGCTGCTGACCGCGCAGGTGCCGTTGCTGGTTGTCGTCGCCACTGTCGCCTTCTTCTGGAGCCTGCGGCGGCACGCTGAACGGCTGCCTTTCCTCATGGCTCTCGTTCTGTTTCTGCTCGGGTTTGTCGGCCTCGCCGTGAGCATGTACCCCTATATGGTGCCGCGCGCGGTCACAATCTGGGAGGCGTCCGCACCGCCACAAAGCCAAGCGTTCATGCTGGCCGGCGCCGTCATCATCATCCCGGCCATCATCACTTACACGAGCTGGGCGTATTGGGTGTTCCGTGGAAAAGTCGGCGATCGGGGTTATCACTGACCGAACAGCGTGATGCGTATCAACTTGGCCGCAAATCAGGCCTGATTCGGTTTGACGTGCGGCAATTCCGACAAGGGCTTTTCGCCGCCCGACGATCGGGCTTTCGCCATCGCCCTATGCAGGGCGAAAGCGGAGTTGACGAGGGCAACATGGCTGAAGGCTTGAGGGAAGTTCCCGAGCTGACGCTTTGCCCGCGGATCATATTCCTCGGCGAGCAGCCCCACGTCATTGGTCAGTGTAATCAGCCGTCGAAACAATCGCTGAGCGTCTTCAAACCGTCCTTGGAGCACATAGTTGTCGACTAGCCAGAAGCTGCAAGCCAGGAAGGCACCTTCGCCTGGCGGCAGCCCATCGACACCGCTACCGCTCTCGTAACGCAGGACAAGGTCGTCCCAGACAAGCCGTTGCTCGATTTCCCGTATGGTATTGGTCACACGCTCGTCGTCGGGAGGAAGAAAACCGACGATGGCGAACAGCAGCGTTGACGCGTCTAGTTCCGTCGAACCATACGACTGGACAAAGCAACGGCGCTTCAGGTCCACCCCATTTTTGCAAATGTCCGCATGGATGCGGTCGGCCAGTTTCCGGTAGTGCTTCTGCTTGGGTGCATCGCCGTCCAGGTAATCGCTGGTGGCCGCGCGATCGAATGATACCCATGCCATGACCTTGGAATGGACGAAATGACGCGGTTCACCACGAATCTCCCAGATGCCGGCATCCGGTTCTCGCCACACCTTCTCCAAGTGGTCGAGAAGCGCCGTGCGAAGCGCGAGTCCTCTGGCCGGGGGAGGCAAGCCACCCTTGGCAGCTACCGCCATGGCATGTGACAACTCCCCGAAAATGTCGAGTTGTACCTGTTTGGCGGCCATATTGCCGACGCGCACCGGCGACGACTTCCGATAGCCCTTGAGCCAAGGAACCGTCCACTCGTCTAGGCGTCGTTCGCCCCGGAGCCCGTACATGATCTGGATCTGCTCTGGGCGACCGGCTACGGCCCGGAGTAGCCATTCGCGCCAGAGATCTGCTTCCTCTTCGTATCCGCCATTCAGAAAGGCAAGCAGGGTAAAGGTTGCATCGCGAAGCCAGCAATAGCGGTAATCCCAATTGCGCTCGCCCCCGAGGAATTCCGGAAGGGAAGTGGTGGCTGCGGCAACGATGCCGCCAGTGGAATGGAAGGTCAGCGCTTTGAGCGTCAGCAGCGAGCGCCGAACAACGTCGGTCCATGGACCGGCCTCGGCGCCACGCATCGACCATCCCTGCCAATAGGCCTTCGTCCGCTGATAGCTGCGGTCGACATCGATCATCGCCGGCGATGCCTCGTAGGACGGGCCGTAGCTCAGCACCACCGGCACGGTGTCACCTTCTTTGACGGTGAACTCCGCAGTGAGTACGTCGTTGTCGTTGTGCAATCTCAGCGGCGTGCGCAGCACGAGCGCGTCTGGACCGGCGACCAAGGTATGGGTATGGTCGTCGATCCTGCTGATCCAGGGCACCGTCATGCCGTAGTCGAAACGCACCGCCAGGACGAAGCGCAATCGCACCTTTCCCTTGATGCCGCGCGCACGCCGGACAAGGTGCCGGCTGTCTTGGTCCATGGCCATGAAGTCGGTCAGTTCGACCTCCCCTCCACTGGTGCAAAAAGTGGTCACCAGGATCAACGTGCCGTCGATGTACCGGCGCGTCACGGACTTCACCTTCGCCGCAGGCGCGACCTGCCAGAACCCGTTGTTTCTCTTTCCAAGGAGTGCCGCGAAACAGGCGGCCGAATCGAAGTGAGGCAGGCACAGCCAGTCGATGGAACCGTCTCTTCCTACCAGTGCGGCTGTGTGACCGTCGCCAATCAAGGCGTAGTGCTCGATGCGCTGCCTCATGACGGGTTGGCACACGCGGAAGGAACCGTTCGCGCCCCCCATACATGATGGCTATGTCGAGGAATCGATAGGCTGACTGGAACGCCTGTCATAGCTAGCTCTCGCATTCAAGGGCCCTCGGTTTATTGCCGGCGTGAAGCGCATGACCCGTTTTAGGGTCATCTTGTACCGAGCGGTTCGGTATTATAGGCTACCTTGGTGTTTGTGCAAAACTAGGCAGATGCGTACCCCCATCCTCTCTGCGGGGACGATGATCGTATGGCTACCGATATCCATACCCAAGGTACTTTCAGGCGTTCCGCGCGCCTCGATTCGGCGTCTTCGAATCGTGTGTTGGGTTACCTTCACCTTCAGGACATATCGAACCGTCTGAGGCGAGAAATCGGACGGGTTCTGACGGCGTTGGCAATGGAAGAAAGCGCATTCATGGTGCTGTCGCTCCTGAAGATCAATTGCGAAGGTACGTCTACACCAGCGGCGCTGGCCGCGATGTACAGGCGCAGCCGAAGCCACCTTACACGCACCTGTGATTTGCTTGTTCAACAAGGACTTATCACCAGGCGACGAGCTGAAACAGATCGCCGTACCGTTGATGTACAGATCACCGAGAAGGGCAAACGACGCGTCGAGCAAGTGACCAAGGTGTTCGACGCCACGCTGACGCAGTTTTTAGGGACGCTGAGCGTGGAGGACGCGATTCGGATACACCTCATTCTGAGCCGCGATGGCGACTTGGTGGGTAAAGCGGAATAGCGGGTTCAGACTCGGGCTCTCTGACGGCCCTCAACGGCCCTCCGAAGTTGGGATGGGTTCACGCCAGCCAATCGGCGGCGCGAAAGTCTCTTCTAAAGATCGCTCTCCTAAGCGCTGCTTTGACAATACCGAACGGTACGGTACACTTTTATTTCCATGGTCGATGCGTGCCACCGATCGCTTCCTCGGGCGGGAACGCGGCCACTACATGCCTGCATAGGAACCTGATTGTGTTTGTCTCATCCCATCCCTGGCTCGGGCGCCTCACATGGAGTGCATTTCCCTCCGAAGAGCCCATCGTCGTGGCGACGTTCTATGTCGTCATCGCCATCGCTGCGGCGATCCTTATTGCAATCACGCGTGCAAAGCTATGGAAGCCGCTGTGGCATGACTGGCTCACGACCGTGGATCACAAGAAGATCGGTATCATGTACATGGTGCTGGGCCTGGTGATGTTGCTACGTGGGTTCTCCGATGCGCTGATGATGCGTGCTCAGCAAGCCATAGCGTTCAACGGTGATCCGGGTTATCTGCCTCCGCATCACTACGATCAGATCTTCACGGCTCACGGCGTTGTCATGATTTTCTTCGTGGCCATGCCGCTGATTACCGGCTTGATGAATTACGTCGTACCACTACAGATCGGTGCGCGTGATGTCGCGTTCCCGTCGCTCAACAACTTCAGCTTCTGGATGACGACTGCCGGCGCGATATTGTTGATGATATCGATGTTCTTCGGCGTGTTCGCGCGCACTGGCTGGTTGGCATACCCTCCGTTATCGGGCTTGGCGCAGAGTCCCGACGTAGGGGTCGATTACTACGCATGGTGCCTTCAGATCGCCGGCGTGGGCACCCTGCTATCGGGTATCAATCTGCTCGTGACCATCATCAAGATGCGTGCGCCCGGCATGTCGATGATGCGAATGCCGATCTTTACCTGGACATCGCTGTGCACCAATGTCCTGATCGTCGCCGCGTTTCCCGTGCTCACCGCGGTCTTGGGCGTGCTTCTCCTCGACCGCTACGTCGGCACGCACTTCTTCACGAACGACTTCGGCGGCAACGCGATGATGTACGTGAATCTGATCTGGATCTGGGGCCATCCCGAGGTCTATATCCTGATCCTGCCAGTGTTCGGCGTGTTTTCCGAGGTGGTGTCCACCTTCAGCCGTAAGCGACTGTTTGGCTACACGTCGATGGTATATGCCACCGTGGTGATTACCGTATTGTCGTACCTGGTGTGGTTGCATCACTTCTTCACCATGGGTTCGGGTGCCAGCGTCAACTCGTTCTTTGGCATCACCACGATGATCATCTCGATCCCCACGGGCGCCAAGGTCTTCAACTGGCTGTTCACCATGTACCGTGGGCGGATCAAGTTCGACGTGCCAATGCTCTGGACCGTCGGCTTCATGGTCACCTTCGTGATCGGCGGCATGACCGGGGTCATGCTGGCCGTGCCACCTTCCGACTTCGTGCTGCACAACAGCCTGTTCCTCGTGGCGCATTTTCATAACGTCATCATCGGCGGCGTTGTGTTCGGCATTTTCGCGGCGATCAACTACTGGTTTCCGAAGGCCTTCGGTTATCGGCTCGATCCGTTTTGGGGAAAATGCTCGTTTTGGTGCTGGCTGGTGGGCTTCTACCTGGCGTTCATGCCGCTTTACGTGCTGGGTCTCATGGGCGTTACCCGCCGCATGAATCACTTCGATGATCCGTCGCTGCAGATCTGGTTCGAGATTGCTGCTGTTGGTGCAGGACTCATTGCCTTGGGCATCGGCGCGTTCCTCATACAGCTTTGGGTCAGTTGGAGGCGCCGCGACGAGCTGCGTGACGTTACGGGCGATCCGTGGGAGGGACGAACGCTGGAATGGTCCATCCCTTCGCCGCCACCGGAGTACAACTTCGCCTTCACTCCCCTCGTACATGACACTGATGCCTGGTGGCAAATGAAGCAGCACCAAGCCCGGCCACCGATGACAGGATTTCGTTCGATCCACATGCCTGGGAACACGGCAGTCGGCGTCTTCCTCGCTGCATGGTCTTTGGTGCTGGGATTTGCCGCGGTATGGCATATGCAGGTGCTGGCGGCCTTGTCTTTCGTCGGCATCATGGTGACTGTTCTCGCGTACAGCTCGGGTTGGGCCCGCGCTCGTGACGTGCCCGCCGATGTCGTAGAGGCCACCGAGCGACTTGCCCGGACGCAATAGCGACTACTACAAATGTCACTTTGCCCGCTCGCCGGGCCTCAGCAGATTGAGACCGCACGGCGAACGAATCTGTTGAGGTGCGGCGACTTGGGACCTGGGGGATAGACCAGGTGCGTCACCAGCATCGGGGCAGGCACCGGAAGCGGACGGATAGCGACATCCCCTGCACGCAGCGTCACCGTATGGGAACGTGCACTGAATCCGATACCGTATCCAGCACCTACCAGCGTGACCATCAGGTCGAAGGAGCGAACGTGCTGGACGACCTCGATTGGCGCTGCGCGTAGCCCGTCCAGAAGCTCGTGCACTTTGCGGTTGATCAGTTCGCAGGTGCTGGGACACCACATGACGACGGGGTATTCAGCTAACGCTTCCAGCGTGATGTGCGGATAGGCAAGCAACGGGGAGCGAAATGGGACCACCACTGCCAGGTCGTCTTGCCACAGCACTTGGGACTGGACAGATTCATCCTGCACGGGACTCAGCGTAAGTCCGGCATCGAAACGGCCTTCCCTCATCCCCGCGGCCAGGTCCGCTGGCGTCACCTCCGACAATGCAATCAGCGTTGCTGGTTCTTCAGCGCGCTGAAGAGCCAGCAACCTGGACAGTGAGACGATGGACGTTTCACAAGCGACGGCAAGCCGTAGCGCCTGCGAAGAAGCTGGTTCGGACATGTCTCAACGGCCTCAATAGAAGAGGGTTGTCGGCACATTCTACGGGAAATGAGTTAAGTTTAACGTGGTTTAAATTGGTGTAACCGTGGACGCTTTTGCATGATGCAAAAACGTCCCATCCGCCGTGGCCGCCCCGCCGGCACCACAACCCACGATTCCGAACTCGCCGTTGCGTTCGGTACCGCTGTTCGGGAACTGCGGACAGCAGACGGGATCGCCCAAGAGACACTGGCCCACATAGCGGGCATTGAAAGGTCGCATATGGGCAAGATCGAACGTGGCCAGCACATGCCTACACTAGCGCTGATCTTCAAGATCGCCTCGGCCCTTGGGAAATCTCCCGCTGCCTTGATGGATGTCACCGAGCGGCACTGCCGCGCTTTGCCAGAAATCGAATGACCTCAAACTGCTCGGCCGTGATCGTTTGACCGCCCAACTTCCTAGTTCCGTACCGCTTCTATGCCATCTTCGCCTTCCCGTGCGGGCACCTGCAGGGATAAGTAGGGGTTGTCCGGCGGGATTGCAGCAAATAATCGCCCTGCATCTTCCAATAAATAGCCGTGCAACCGCCGGGATTTGCGCGGCCCCGTAACCTCGCAGGTCCAGATGTTCAAGCCGTTGGTTTGCTTGCGGTGCAAGCCCAACTTCTCGAAGCGTTTCTGCGCCCATTGCCAGGCCTCCAGTTTTTCCTGCTTGGCCAGCGTGCCAACATGCGGGTGTTCCTGCGTGTAGCGCTGGAAAACACCGGGACTGACCAGGTAGGCCGATCCTGCGACGGTGTGTACCAACGCCCTGGCGTCATTGATGATCAACTTGCGCGCTTCGATACCCTGTCGCAGCCAGGTCAGGAAATCCTCACCGGAGGACTCCGGGAGATGCGCCAGCGATGGCACCGCATCCGCGACGGGCACTGGTCCTTCGGTAGCCGTGCCCGCGTTGCTTTGCTCAACAGTCGAGGACAAGGGTGACGCGGATGTTGGCGGTTGATCCAGCAGGTCGAGCAAGGCACTCACATTATCGTTCTCCGGGGTGGCAGGCGCCGCACTCTTAGGAAAAGCTTTAGCAACTTCGATGGGCGCGACCACGGCCGTTGCCTGCCTTTCGATTCCAGAGGCGTCAGGATGCTCCTGCTCGATCTGCACGCTACCCATAAAAGGTGCGGGACGGTCGGCTGCTTCCCAGATCATGGCGGGAGGTAATTTCAGGAGCGTGAAACTGTGCGACCAGCCGCTGTCACTGGTGATGGTGGCCTTCCAAATCGCCTTGCCGTCTGGTGTAGCCAAGGCGATACCGTGATCCTGGAGAACGTTGAACACGGCCGTGTTGCTGGATGGAATGCCGTCGATACCCTGAGACAGCAGGTGGGCCCGCAACTTGTCGGAGACCGTTTTACTCACGAGCCAGAGCGCATCCTGCGTCAACCAGCCGTCCGAGGCCTGCGGCTGGTTGAGCTTGAACTCCTCCTTCAGCAGATAGCGCAAGCCGTCCAACAGTTTGCGTTGTAGCGCGTGTCGAGGGGCCGCCAGAGCCTTGCTGGGATCGCCACCGAGTTCCTGGGCGACCGAAGCCTGATCGGCCTGCACGACCAGCTCCCCGAGCGTGCCGGCATGCTCATACTGTCCAGACAGCACGTACAGTAAGGCTGCCCAGAGGTCGGGATAGTCGCTGAGCCAATCAAAGATGTGCCGATCCAGCAGTCGGGTATAAAGCAGGCCCGTCGCGGCGCTGTGCAGCCGGTATTCGCGTTCCTTGCGGTAACGGAATCGATACGGACGCTGCAACGGTCCATGCCAGGGGTGCCAGATGCTGCCGTCGGCGTGCTCGACATGCAGGTCAACCGCGATTTTGCCGATGTCGTGCAGCAAGGCGGCGTAGGCGATGCCTGCGGTCCACGCCTCGGCTTGGGCGGCCTGTGCCTCCGGCGTGGCTCCGGCCGGGAGCAGATGGGATTGCCGCAGCTTGAGTGCGTAGGCGACGATCTCCAAGCCATGATCCAGCATGCCCCCCGGATAGGCATGGTGGTGAGTCTCCGACGCGGGGAACTGCTGGACCAGCTCGGCGTAGCGTTCCAGCGGCGAAAGATAAAGGGAGGCAAACTGGCGACGCGACACCGAGGTACGCTGCCAGATGTGTTCCAGCAGCTTTTGCCGGCGTGGCGTGGCGAGCAGCGACGCGGCCGACTCGGGCCGCAGCAACCCTTTAAGGGGAGCGGTGGCGGGCATTGGTGAAGGAGCCGAAGCGGCCGAGGCCTTTTTTCGCTGGAACAGGGAGAGCATGTAGGTGTCCTGATGTCAGCCGACCGGGAGGCCTTTTGGCCTTTTGGCCTTTTCGAGGTAGGGCCTTTCCCCTTGCAGCCCATTCCCTTGCCCTTTCGGCCCTTTGGCCTTTAACCGTTTCGGTATAGCGAAGCCTGCGTTGCGGCTCCAGCGTCAATATGGAACCCGGGCAAATGGATTAGGCGGCGACTCGGCGCTGCCCTCGGCCTATGCTGCGGGGACACCGCTTCCGCCAGGTAGGTAATTACTCAGGCGACAAAGTTGACAAACGAGACTAAGGCGACTAGAGTAAATCTTGTCTCGAACCTACCTGGGAGATGACCATGCCCACTGCCATCGAATCTATTGCCGATCGTCTGCCGCGCGTCACGGTGGAGGACGTGCGTCGTTTCGCGGATACCGTCGAAATCCGGGATGCCCCGGCTTTCGCGGCCGAGTTGCAGGCGTTCATTCATGAGCGTGTGGAGGCGGTGAAACTGCCCGCCAACCTCGAACGAGAAACGGTGAAACAGGCCTTGAAGCGCAAGGCGGCCGCGCTGCGCGCCGACACGCGCTGGGCACCGACTGGAACCGACATTCAGCGAGGCCGCGCCGTGCTGCTGGAAACCTTCAACCAGCCGCACAACCTGCCGATCCCCGAGTTCGCCAAGCTGGCGGACAAGTCGCGCCAGCAGATCTACAAGGACATCCTCGCCCGTCGCCTGCTGGCGTTGAACGTGGGGGGGCGCGGTCAGAAGCTGCCCGACTGGCAGCTCGACCCGGTGAAGCAGCAGTTG
This sequence comes from Rhodanobacter sp. FW106-HT46G03, assembly GCF_058789895.1. NCBI lineage: Bacteria > Pseudomonadati > Pseudomonadota > Gammaproteobacteria > Lysobacterales > Rhodanobacteraceae > Rhodanobacter > Rhodanobacter sp. FW106-HT46G03. The sequence goes on along the minus strand of NZ_JBYTCC010000001.1, from coordinate 2,955,711 downwards.
ACCCAAACCGTGCTTCAGGAGGTCGAGGGCATCGACCACTGGACGATCTACCGCGCGCTGTCCGAACCGCTCGAAGGCTTGGGTGGGCGCTCGCCGGTGGATGCGGTAACGCATGGCACGATCGACCACGTGGCCGAGGCCGTGTTCAACGTGCTGGGCGTCCAGGTGCATTGAAGCGAGACCACCATGAGCGACGAGCTGCCTTCGTTCCTGATCGATGCCGGTGAACTGCTCCAGCATGTGAGCCGCGTCGTCTATCGGGGCAGCCCACTGTACTATGGCCGCAGCAGCACCAATCGCTACGATGACCCGGTACAGGCGTACGGTGTGCTCTACCTGGGGCGCGACCTGTCCACGGCGCTGATGGAGTCGGTGTTTCACAAGCACCAGTGGCTTGAAGACACGGATCGTTCGATCGCGCTGAAAGAAGTTCAAGGTCGGATGGTGCGCGCAGTAGGCGTGATGACCGACGTGCTCCTGGCCGACCTCACAGCACCGGGCGTCATGGCGGGTTACTTCGGCCTGAATCTGGAGCAGTTGGCCAGCCGCGACTACACGCACACGCAGCGGATGTCCGCCCAGGTGCATGCGATGCTTGGAGACGACGGTCGGGCGCTGTTCGACGGGGTGCTCTATCCGTCGCGCAACAACTATCCCGGCAGGAGCATCGCCCTGTTCGAGCGGGCAGGAGCGAAGGTCAGCGTCATCGAGGACATCGACCTGGTTGACCATGTGGATTGGCCACGTTTCGTTGCCACCTACCGCATAGGCGTGGAACCCGATCCCGGCCCGGTGGAACAGGATGACGAAGCGTCCTGAAGCAGCGAAAGAACATACCGAAGCCCCGAACCGAATGAATTAAAGCAAACTGGAATAGGCATTCCTCATGTAGCAGGTGACGGCCATGAACACGAAAACCCACCGTAGCAATGCAGAGCGATTTGGCCACTGGCTGGGCGGGGTGTGGCGTGGCTATACGCATCGTGAGCGCCAAGCCGTGGCTTGGTTGGTGGCTCAAGGTGTACCTACCGGCGGTGCCACTGCTTTGCTGTGGGCCGTTAAGCTCGGCGTTCTGGCTATCTTGTTCTATGCCGCTTTCTGGCTGGCGCTAATGTTTCTTTTTGCGATCGTAGCGGCTTGGATAACAGGCAATACTTCCATGGCCCACGAAGGAGAATGGCGTAACGGGCAGGAGGGCCACGGGTACTACGAAAACGACGTTCGCACGGATTATGGTCGAGTGTTTGAAGAAGACGATCGATAACGACGACGCCCTCGTCCGGTTGCTATCGTCGAGGATCAGAGTCCCAATTCGCTCAGCCCTGGGTGACTATCCGGCCGGCGTCCCGCCGGCCAGTGAAACCTGCGTTCGTGTTCGGTGATGGGCTGGTCATTGATACTGGCATGGCGTTGGACCATCAGCCCCTGATCATCGAACAGCCAGTTCTCGTTACCGTGGCTGCGGTACCAGTGGCCGGAGTCGTCCCGCCATTCGTAGACGAAGCGCACGGCGATGCGATGGCTATCAAACGCCCAAAGTTCTTTGATAAGACGATAGTCAAGCTCACGGTTCCATTTGCGATTCAGAAACGCTTTTACCGAATCGCGACCATCGACGAACTCGGCACGGTTGCGCCAATGCGTGTCCACGGCATACGCCAAGGACACGCGCTCGGGATCGCGGCTGTTCCAGGCGTCTTCAGCCAGCCGGACTTTCTGGGTGGCGGTTTCCGCCGTGAAGGGCGGGACCGGGGGACGGGTTTCCAAGATAGCCTCCATTGCATGAGGAGTTGCGGGGTATCGCTGATATGTAGATCACGGCCATCGCCCATGGGCATGACGTCATCCAGGACCGCTGCTCCCAGATGACTCGAAAGCACGGGGACGCTTCAATATTAATCTGTTCGTCGTTGCTTATTTCGGCCGCTTCACGGGTCGCACGTGCAGCACTAGGCTGTGGTCCTCGATCACGTAGCCGTGGCTGGCGGCGATTTCGCGCTGTAGTTTCTCGATCTCCTCGTTGACGAACTCGATGACCTTACCGCTGCCCACATCGATCATGTGGTCATGGTGCTGGCCACGATCTAGCTCGTAGACCGCCTGTCCTGCCTCGAAGTTGTGCTTGATGAGAATGCCGGCCGCTTCGAACTGGGTCAGTACGCGGTACACCGTCGCCAAGCCGATGTCTTCCTGATGAGTGAGCAACTTCTTGTAGAGGTCCTCAGCGGTAAGGTGACGAGCGTCATCTTCCTCGAAGATCTGCAGAATGCGCATGCGCGGGTGGGTGACCTTCAGGCCGGCACGGCGCAGTTCGCGGGATTCTTGCGTCATGACCGCCCCTCCTGACACATGGGCTCGGCTGCCTCCCTCGCAAGATTGCGGGCTCGCGAGTCGTGCACGGTTGCATGGTCGACGATCCAGCGGAAAAAGCGGTCCTGATCCTTCGGTACCAAGACAGTCGAGAGCTTCCGATAGGCGTTGGCCAACGCACGAAATTCGTCCGCCAACTGCTCGTGTACTGGCATAGCCCGCGCGATGCGCACCACCTCCCGGGTTTTTGGCGCGAAACCCAAGGAGGTGGCCATGCCACGGGCTTTGACGTATTCGTGTGCCAGGTCGATCACCACGGTCCTCGTGCGTTTCACGCCGAACGCCTTGAGCTGTTGCACCATGTCCGAGTGCGCGCACCGTTCGGCAGTGTGGGAGATTTGAGCGAGAATCGCCGTCCATTGGATATGCGCTGAAACCAGATCAACGTTTACCGGGCCGGGAGCGCCGAGGGGCCCACTTGAATGGGCACCATCCATAGGGACTTGCTGGTCGGACAGGCTGGCAGCCAGCAAGGGCAGCTTTCCGCGGGCGATGCCGTCAAAGACTTCCTGCTTCATCTCTATGCCCCATGGTCTTGACGGGTGCAGACTGGTTCGTCCTTTCCCACAGGCCGAACGACGGTCATCCGTTTGGATGACCATCATCAAGCCGTGACAGGCACTGGAAGAAACCTTCGTCATAGACGGTTCCCACTCTCTTGGCAGAGAGTGGGACAGACTCACGCCAGATCGAAGCGGTCGAGGTTCATGACCTTGGTCCAGGCCGCTACGAAGTCGCGCACGAAGTTCTCCCTGCCGTCGGCACTGGCATAGACCTCGGCCAGCGCACGCAGCACCGAGTTGGCGCCAAACACCAGGTCGACGCGGGTACCTGTGTACTTCACCGCGCCGCTCTTGCGATCACGGCCCTCGTACAACTCGCCGACCGGCTTCCACTCGGTGGCCATGTCCAGCAGGTTGACGAAGAAGTCGTTGCTGAGCACGCCGGGTCGGTCGGTAAACATGCCGTGGTCGCTGCCGTCGTAATTGGCGTTCAGCACGCGCAGGCCGCCGACCAGCACGGTCATCTCCGGTGCGGTGAGGGTGAGCTGTTGGGCCTTGTCCACCAGCAAGTGTTCGGCCGGGATCGCCGACTTGCCTTTTGTGTAATTGCGGAAGCCGTCGGCGAAAGGCTCAAGGTAGTGGAAGGACTCAACGTCGGTCTGCTCCATGCCGGCATCGACGCGGCCCGGCGAGAACGGCACATCGACATGAATGCCGGCGGCCTTTGCGGCCATCTCGATACCTACACCGCCCGCCAGCACAATGACGTCGGCCAGCGAGGCCTTGTCGGACGCTTTCTGGATTTCCTCCAGCTTCGGCAGCGCCTTCACTGCCAGCGCATTGACCGCCCAGTCTTTCTGCGGTGCGAGTCGGATTCGCGCACCATTCGCGCCGCCACGCTTGTCGCCGCCGCGGAAGGTCGAGGCCGAGGCCCATGCGATCGAAACCATCTGCGACACGGTCAGGCCGGAGGCAGCGATCTTCGCCTTGAGGTCGGCGATGTCGGCGGTGCTCGGCTGATGCGTGGCCTTGGGCAGCGGATCTTGCCAAATCAGTTCTTCCTTGGGGACTTCTGGTCCGAGATAGCGCGATTTCGGACCGAGATCACGATGAGTGAGCTTGAACCACGCGCGCGCGTAGGCATCCGCGAAGGCCTGCGGGTCATCGCGGAAACGGCGCGAGATCTTCCCGTAGGCGGGGTCGAAACGCAGCGACAGGTCGGTGGTGAGCATGGTCGGCCGGCGCTTGGGCGAATCCGGTGATGGCCCGGGAATGATCGCATCGGCTCCTTTGGCGACCCATTGGTGCGCACCGGCCGGGCTCTTCTCCAGTTCCCAATCGAAGTCGAACAGGAACTTGAAGAAGTCGTTGCTCCACTGCGCCGGCGTGCTGGTCCAGGTGACTTCCAGACCGGAGCCGATGGTGTCCTTGCCTTTGCCACTGCCGAACTTGCTCACCCAGCCCAGGCCTTGTCCTTCCAGCGACGAGGCTTCCGGGGCGGCACCGACGTTATCGGCGGGACCGGCGCCATGGGTCTTGCCGAGAGTGTGGCCACCGGCGATCAGTGCGACAGTTTCTTCGTCGTTCATCGCCATGCGCGCGAAGGTCTCGCGGATGTCGTGTGCGGCGGCGACCGGGTCGGGGTTGCCGTCGGGGCCTTCCGGATTCACGTAGATCAGACCCATCTGCACGGCAGCCAGCGGGTCGTCGAGATTGCGCTCGCCCGGCTTGCCGTGCGAGTAGCGGCTGTTGGGCGTGTCGCTCAGGGCCAGCCATTCGGTCTCGTTGCCCCAGGACACGTCCAGGTCGGGCTCCCATACGTCCTCGCGGCCTGCGGCAAAGCCGAAGGTGCGGAAACCGGCGGATTCCAACGCGACGTTGCCGGCGAGGATGATCAAGTCGGCCCAGGAGATCTTCTGGCCGTACTTCTGCTTGACCGGCCACAACAGGCGGCGTGCTTTGTCGAGGTTTACGTTGTCTGGCCACGAATTGAGCGGCGCGAAGCGCTGCTGGCCGCGTCCGCCACCACCGCGGCCGTCGCCTATACGATAGGTGCCGGCGCTATGCCAGGCCATGCGGATCATCAGGCCGGCGTAGCTGCCGGAATCGGCCGGCCACCAGTCCTTCGAGTTGGTCATCAGCGCCAGCAGGTCTTTCTTCAGCGCCGCGTAGTCGAGTTTCTTGAACTCGTTGCGGTAGTTGAATTGCCTGCCAAGCGGATTGGATTTTTCTGAGTGCTGGTTCAGCAGCTCGAGTCGGAGTTGGTTGGGCCACCAGTCTTTGTTGGTGGTGCCGGTGAGATGAAACGGGCATTTCGCTTCGGCTGACATGCAGCGTCTCCTTTATACGAGTTATGGCGACAGAGAGGTTGGCTAGCAAACCGAAGCTTTATTCCGAGAGGCGATAGGCGCAAGACTTTTGTTTCTATAGTCTCGATAGCACGTATCAATCGTCAAAGCCGATGGGTTCCATCAACGATTCGACTTGATGTATCGACTTCGTCTATTGGATGGCCATTGCGGAGTGACCAAGCCGGCAAACGCATGCGTGCTTAGCGCACGCGGAATTCTGATGGGTTTGGGGGATCGAAATGACAGACGAGCATGCGCGCTCTTCAGGGTAGGCTGCTATTTCACAGCTTTCGTAATTGCTCCGGAGCCGGAGCGTCCGGCGTTCTTTGCGTCAACCGTCGCGTCGTTCAAACCACGCAGTGCGTTGCCAATGTTGGCACCTGCCCAACCGAGCGCAGCAACCCAAAAACCGGGTAGAACAATGAACATAGTCGCCGTGACGAAATTCAGCAGCATGTCTCCGAACGTATTGTTCAACCCGATCAGGGGATCGAAGTTCGTGTGCGGTCGGCCTGCACCAAACCCCCAGCCATAAAGCGCATCGAGGATCGTGCTATCGATCCACCGCGCGAGCTGGAACCAGAAGTCCGTGAAGAACAGTGCGAACTCAACGCAACTCACCGTCACCACGGCTTTCAGCTCGTAGGTGCCGATCATCAGCACGAGCGGGATGCAGATGACGAGCGCCATTTTGAGGAACGCGAGCACCATCGGCAGCGCCTGCCGCACGACGTCCATCGCCGGAAAAAAGCCGAGCGACCCGACAGCCAGCCCCACATCGCCCGCCCCACGCGCGGCGACGTTCGGCAGCGTCATGCCGACCTGACCACCGTAGTCCGTATAGACCTGTCCTTGATTCATCTTCTGCTGCTGAGGGGACACGATCGCGCGGATCACCGAATCGTCGACCTCGCTCTGAGAAAGGAAGCCGGCCCACTTCCCGATGCGACTCAACAAGTCGGGGTCAACCTGAGCCAGCAGCCGGCTGTGCAACCCCTGGCTGCCATCTGACCACCACTGGCGGCAGGTCGGGTAACCCCCACCACTGTCCACCTGGGCCAACCCAGCATCGCGCGTGGCGTCGTAGGGCCATGCTGTGCGTGGCGTACTCGAATGGTAGCTGTCGTAGTAGCCGCTCGTGTTCAGAAAGTAAGACGAACCAATCCAGGTCACGTCGTTCATCTGGTCGTCGGACAGCGTCGGCCGGTTCATGAAGAGCTTGGCGCGCGATGGCCCATAGCAGTCGTGCGTGAAGTCGGCCACCTCCTGGGCAAGGACCGGGTCGTTGATGCGGGTGGCGTCCACGTCCATACGAATCTGTCGCAGGTCGGTTCCGCACGGAATCGCTGCCACTGCCGCTCCGGTAATGGCCTTCGAGATGGCGTGCATGAAGAACCACCACACCGGGACCATCGCGCTCTGGTTGTTGAGCGCGGTATAGGTCGTTCCCCAGCCCGTATCGGCGGGCTGCGGGACGTTGACCTGGCACTGCTGGGAGCGGGTCGTGTCGAACTTGATCGTGGAAAGGCTCACCGGGATAAACGGGATGCCTGCGAACATGATGACCACGATCGCGACGAATATCCGGTTCTCGATACGCATCGAGGACAGCACGCCCTTGTTGCCTTCGTCTGCGCCTTCGGCCCGCGCGCGCAGCCATTCCTGAATCACGATGCCAACGAATGGCAACGCGAACACGCCGCTGGCAACGAGGATGTTCCAAATGCCGTTGTTGACGATCCAGCCCACCAGGGTCAGGTAGTACTCCAGATAGTCGGTCGTATAGAGCGTCATGTCTCTCTCCCGCCTAGCCGTGCCGCAGCCAGACGCTACCTTCCATCAGTACGATCGCCGTCACGGCGGCGATTTCCAGGCGAAGGAAGCGCAGACGTGTTTCGGCGATAGGCTCGCGCCGCAGTACCCGTTGGCGCATCCACCACCAGCCACGGGCCGTAGCCGCGTACAAGGCGATCCGCCAGAGCAGGAAAACCCACGCCTGCGTCTGGAGCCAGCGCTCCCATTGCGCGATACCGCCGACGGCCCGGATGCCTGCGAGGTTGACGGCCACGGCGGCGCCGATGACCAGCGCACTCCAAAGCAGCGCCATCGCGACACGGCGGTTGAAGAGCCAGGCGCAACGCCACCACGTCGAGCGCGTCATGGCGTGCCGCTCCGCGGCTTTTCGATCTGGTCGAGACGATCGGGTACCGCATCGCCCTGGAAGATGCCGCGTGAACCATTGGCCCGTGCGTCATGGCGGCCGATAAGCATCATGGCCGAATTTCCCGCCAGTTCCCGCCGCAGTTCCAGTTCCGTCTTCAGGTTGTTGATTTCCTGCTCCAGCGTGCTGTTCTCGGCATCGACGGCCTTCACCGCGAGGTCATTGGCCGCGACGTTTGGCTCCTTCTCTCCGGTGAGCAAGGTCCGCTGCAACAGCAACGCCTTCTCCAGCATGCTCGAAAGTGCCACTTCCGACGCAAGGCGCTTGCCCAGCACATCCTGGTCCGGTTCATCGCGCAGCGCTTCGATGACGCCGCGCGTGATAGGCAGCGCGTTACTGCCGGCCGCGTCGAGATTGGCCGCCGTGGTCGGCTTTGCGCCGGTGACCAGATCTTGCAGCGCCTTCAGCTTGGTTTCGTATTCCTCCTCGATCAGCGGTGTCAGGCCCACGCCCGGCGTGGTCTGCGTCTTCGTGCAGCTCTCGCAGGTCTGCTGCTCGCGCTCGCCGAGTACGCGGGTCGCCCAATCGGAGGCCGCCTGCGGCGAGGCCCAGGTCTGGCAGGTCAGCCGGTCGCCGCAGGCGGCGGCGTCGATCGACGACGTGTCGGTGGCGCTGCGCCCGTTGAGCAGGTTATAGCCGGCGCGGGTGACGTCGCTGACGATCTTGATCGAGCGCTGGCCGCTGCCGCCGGCACTGCTGCCGCCTACCCACGGCACACCGTTGTTGCCCTTGCTGCCTTCGGCCTGCTCGATCGCGGAAACGGCGTCAGCGCTGGTGACGGACTGCTTGAGTGCCATGCCTTCGGCAAGCTGGTCCCAGCTCGCCTGGCCACCCGCCATGTCCGCCATCCGGCCCGCGATGGCGCGGCAAGTCATCTTGCTGCGGTCAAAGTCGAGCCGAGCCTGCAGGATGCCGTTAGTCAGCAGGTTGTATAACCCTGGATCGGCACGCTGGATGATGAGCGCAGGCAACGACGCTACGGCGCTCGTGGCGTTCTGGATCACGCTGCTCATGATCGTCTGGAACCCGTTGGTGATGCCGTTAAGCTGGTTCTGCAACGTGGTCGACAGGTTCATGTCGCCGCAGATCAGATTGCTGTTCCAGCCAAGGCCCACCCCGAGGCTTTGCATACTGCCCGCGCTGCCCATCGACACGGCGCGGCCGCCGCCAATGCTGTAAAGCACATCGTCGCCGATCACACTGCCGTTGACGCTGGCGCCGTTTGCATCGATGTGGGTCTGTTGCGCCCCGACGTTGGCGATCAGCGTAGTCCATCCGATGGCGGCGAACAGCATGCGCCAGCAGTAGGACTTCGCCCGGACCCTGGATACCACCCTCATCCCGTTCATCCGCTGGTCCTCACATGAAATCCGTACTGCCAAGAAAGACCTGGCCCCTGCGCTGGCAGCAGGCATACGGACGCCAGAGCGTCCAGGCGTAGTCACCCTGCGCGGCCTGCACGTGCACGTTGCTGTTGGGAAACACCGCGCAGGTTGTCGAGAGCGTCGGCGTCAGTTCCTGCCATTTGCCTGTCGAGGCATCCCCCTCCCTCAAGGGACCGGCCGGCCAGTAGCCGTCGTAGGCGTCGGCCAGCAGCGGTTGATACACATGGATCTGGCCGCGACGGGTCACGATGTCGCCGGCGCGCTGCGCGACGACTGCGGCGCTCTTGTAATCGTCGGCCTGGTGCAAGAAGCCGCCGCGCGGATACACGTTGCCCCACAGGTTCAGCGTGGCCCGACTGCCAATCTCGCGCATGCCAGGAACCAGGGCTTCGGGGTAAACCGATTCGGGGACGTTGTAGCGCCAAGCCACCGTGTCGAGGGTGCTCAGGAGATACGGCATGAGCGCGGTGCCCGCACCCGCGCAGGTATAGCCGAACTGGCTGGCGTACCGACTGAAGACGGTCGCACCCGGATGGCCGATCACATCGGCGTTCTTGAACTCGGACAGGTTGTTTTCGTGATCCTGGTTAGTAGTGCCGTCGCCACCGGCCTGGGCCGTTGCGTTCGGTACGCTCATCAGCGCCACCTCGGTCCACGGATTCTTGCCGGTATTGGAATAGCTCGACACCACGGCATCCGGGACGTAGTGCCTTACCTTGACCGAAGTGCGCACGGTGCAACCGCCCCACGAGCAGAACAACCAATAGCAGATGCCGACGACGCGGTAGTCCAGGCAATCGGGAGACAATGACGACGCAATGATGGTCGCCGTGTTCACTGCAAGCGCCGACCCGCAAACGCCCAGCAAAAGCGATGCGACAATCATGCGCAGCCGGCGGGAAAGCGGGAGCCATTGTCCGCTCATGGCTGCGCACGCCGGTAAGCATTGATCCGCGCCACCGCCCGCGCGACATCGGGATCGCCGTAGACGACGTAGCGTCGGTCGACCACGACGGCGGGAATTTTCGCCAGCCCCAGGCCCCAGGCGTCGGCATCACCCTGATAGGCTCTGGCGAGGCGTTTCGCCAGCGCGCCGCCGTTTGCCTGCAAGCGTTGCCGCGCGAGTATCGCGGCCCGATTCTGATCTTGAGGCAGGCCCGCGGACAGCTCCGCCTCGATGCGCGCGGGCTGATCCAGCTCGATCACCCGAGCATCGGCAGTCGCCTGGACGGGGTGCTGGCTGTCAGTGACGACCAGCACCTCGGCGGCGGCGCTCTGGATCGACACCGCAGCACCAAAGCCGGCCACGAATACGGTCACGGCGATGTGGCGATTCGGACAAGCAGGCGGGCAAAGGTTCTTCTTCATATCGGGTGACCATCGAGTCAGTCAAGCCTCTAGTCGACTCCTGGCTCAGGCTGTTCGCGACAAGGAAAGCGAACCGCGTACCTTCCCGTTTTCTTAGTCAAGAGAACCGCTGGCCAAGAAAAACGGGAGCCGAAGCCCCCGCAGGGATGCATGCACGACAACCGATTGGAGGGCCCCGTGTTTACGCTGAGCCACCCGCAGAAACGGGCGGCTAAAGAAGTCCCGCCTCGCTGAACGAATACGGCGTGCCTTTGCCCACGATGATGTGGTCCAACACACGTACGTCGACCATGGCCAGGGCCGCTTTGATATCCCGAGTGATCGCCTTGTCCGCGGCAGACGGCTTTGCGACGCCGGAAGGATGTTGATGCGCCAGGATCAGGGCGGCGGCGTTATGTGCCAAAGCGCGCTGAACGAGCACGCGCGGATACACCACTGCTGCGTCTATCGTGCCGTGGAACAGCGGTTCGTAGGCAATGACCTGATGCTGGCTATCCATGAAGATCGCCACAAAAACCTCGTTGGGTTCGGTGGCCAGTTTCAGACGCAGATAGTCATGGACGTCGGAAGGATTGGCGAGGCACGGGCCGGAACTGAACACGCGTTGTTCGAGCAAGGTAATGGCGTGTTGAATGATCCAGTCTTCCTGCTGGGCAGAGATTTGGTGAAGCGCTTTGCGGGACGCATCGGCGAGGATACGGGACATGGTGAACCTCCGTTGGGATAAGTCGGAGGGCACCTGCCCTGGAGGGGCAAACCCTCCAGAGATGGCATCGAATATGAGTGGCATCCACCACCGCATGCGGTGGCTGTTCGCGCGTGGGATGCGAAGCGAACCGGGGCGATCAGCGCGGGCGTGCCGCGCCGTAGTCTTGAAGATCGTGGCTACCTGGGCATGTCGCCGACAGCGTCGGCAGGCATTTCGGTGGAGGGCGAGCCGGCGGTGGATTGACCATCGAGCGCCAGCCAGTCGATCGCCGACAGCAACGCATCGCCCTCGGCGGGACCGGGAATCAGGAGCGTCCGGCCGGACCGCCGGTCGCGCACCTGCAGCGTGGGCGTTCCCTTGATGCCAATGCTGATGGCATTGGCGGACTGCGCCCGGATCGCCGTGTCCGGCCGGTCGCTGTTCAGACAGCGCTGCATGGCCGGCGTGAGGTCCGGATACGGCATGCCGGGCGGCAAACCCTGACCATCGCTGCGAGTGTGCGCGTAGATCCATGCCACGGCTTTCCAGAACGCAGCAGAACCGCCGACCTCGCCCGCACATTCCGCGATCCGGGCCTCGGCCGTGGCGGCGGGGTCGTGCATCGCCAGCGGCAAGTGCCGCCACTGCCAGTTGATGTCGGGATGGGCATCGATCCAGTGCCTGAGCACCGGAAAGTACGCGCGGCAGTATGGGCATTCCAGGTCGCCGTATTCGATGACCGTGAAGCGAGCATTGGGGCGGCCATAGATCCACGGCGGACCCGAGGACGAGGACCAGTGCCCGGAAGCCGACGACCGCAGCGAGCCGTGTGTGATGCGGTGAAGCAACAAACCGCCTCCGACGCCGAAGAAGACGGCGACGACAAGGCCGATCCAAAGGTGGTGAACGGTTGGAAAAGCGCGTAGCTTGCGCATGAGTTTCGCCTCCTCTCAGGCAAGCGCATCGAGTGCGAGCGAGGCGATGCCTCGGGCACGGTCGATCTGCTCGGCCACCATGAACGCCGCATCCAATTCGCTGACGCCGTACTGCTGCATCAACTGGAAGCGCTCGGCCTTCTCTTCGGGTTCGGTCTGCGCGAGCGCTAGATAGAGACTCGGCGGTACGGCGCGGAACAGCACCTCCATGCTCTTGGAGAGAATCACGCCCTCGCTGAACTTACCGGCTTCCTTGCGAGCCGACAGCATCAGCGCCTTCTGCGATGCGTTCAGTTCGCGGAAGCGCGCGATCTTCTCGACCTCGTCCGGCGGCATGGACAGGCAGATCCACCACTCGATCATGTTGAGCATCGGTTCGGCCGCCTTGGGCAAGTCGTCGATGTTCTGCGTGGCGAGCCAATACCAAGCCCCGAGCTTGCGCCACATCTTCGTGATCTTGACCACGTAGGGCGCGAGCAGCGGATTCTTGGTGATGATGTGGCCTTCGTCCGTGACGTTGATGATCGGCCGCCCAAGGAACTGATCGCGCTCGGCGATGTTGTTCACCGTGTTGATGAGCGATATGTAGGCGATAGAAAGTTGCGCGTTGTAGCCTTCCCGCGCGAACGTGGCGAGGTCCACCACAGTAATGTCGGCTTCGGGCCAGGGCGTGCCGGGCCGGTCGAACATCTCGCCATCGACACCCTGGCAGAACAGGTTCATCGCGTCGGCCATTTCCAGCAGCCGGGTGCGCCGCATTTCCGGCAGCGTCGCGTCGCCACTGCGCTCGTGCAACGCGTCGCGCACGTCGCGCGTAAGCACAGGACGCTGTTCCGCCACGCAACGCTGCGCGGCGTCGAGAATGCACTGGCGGATCAGGCTGCGGTCGGCGCGCGTCATGCGCGCTTCCTCCTTGTCCTCACCGCCGGTAATCATCAGACGCGCGGTGATCTCCAGTTCACCGAGCACGTCGCGCTGTTCGTCGCCGTCGGGCTCGGCACTGGTATCCGGCGCTTCATCCAGCGCATCGGCATCGAGCGTCTGCACCTGGCTCGGCGTAGCGACGAGCCGCCATGCATCGGCAAATGGCGCGAGGCTCACGCCGGCGCCGGGCGCGAGCTTGACCCGATGCACCGACAGCCCCAGCCGTGCGGCGAAGTCGCCGAACAGACCGAACGAGTTGCCGGCCTCGACGATGAACAGGCGTGGCCGGTAGATCGCTGTGACCTGGTTCAGGATGTTGTTGAGCGTGGCACTCTTGCCCGAGCCGGTCGGCCCGAACAGGAACAGGTGCGCGTTCATCTGCCGGTCGAGACGGTTCAACGGATCGAAGGTGATGGGGCCACCGCCGCGGTTGAAGAAGGTGATCCCCGGATGGCCTGTGCCCTGGCTGCGACCCCATACCGGCGCGAGATTCGCCGCATGCTGCGCGAACATCAGTTGCGTGTACCACTGACGCTTGTCGGCCGATGGATCGAAGACGGCCGGCAGCCAGCGCAGATAGCTGTTGAGCGGCGCGACCTCGTCTTCTTCGCGCACGGGCTGAACGCCCGCGTTAAGCATCACGTTGACCAATTGCAGGCCGCGCGCATCGAGTTCGTCCATGTCGCGCCCGCGCAGGTAGAACGCCACTGCGCCACGATACAGCTTGTGGGCGCTGCCGATCAGGCTGCGTGCCTGCTGTACGTCCTGACGGGTCTGTTCGGAGGCGAGCGTTTCGCCGACCGACTTCTTGCTGAGGTGGTTGAGGTGCGCTTCGAGCACATCCTGTGGCGTGGCGACGACCGTCAGGCACAGCACCGTGTCCTCGGGCATCTGGTCCATCAGCGCATTGAGTGCATCGCCCTTGCGCGTTTCGCCGGTCAGGTGGCCGGTGGCTGGCGGCGTGCGCAGGCGGTCCATCGCGATGACCCGGTGCGGCATGCCGTCGAATAGCCAGGTGCCGCTCGACACGTCCGAGCACGGCTGGCCGAAGAACAGTCGCTGCGCGAAGTTGGTGCCGCTGGCCAGCTCGATCTCGCCTTCCTCCTGTTCGTCCGGGTAGCGGGTAAGCATGTAGAAGCGTTCCCGGTCCTCCGGCGTGTCGCCGAGCAACGCCGGCGCCGGGTTGAACCAGCGCAGCAACCAGGCGTGAATCGCCGCTGCGTCGAGACGCTTGGCCTTGATCCCGGCGTTCGACAGGCCACCCGTGAGCCGGTCGCAGATCGTGGAGAGCGCCTGCGCGGGCGTCTGGCCGCGGCGAGCGCTGGCCGTCGTCGGTGTGCGCCGATAAACCACCATGCGCACGCGGCGAACCTGGCCGCGCCAGGGCAGGCGCGTGACGGTCGTGTCCTCGAACAGGCCGCCCGGCTTGGCGATCGCGCGCAGATGATGCGCGAAGAAACGCAGGTAGAAGTCGCTGAAGGCGCTGCTCTGGGCGCGAGGGCGCACGTAGTTGTGCAGCGTCCCCAGGTAGTCGTCGAAATCCGGCTCGTCCTGCGCGTAGAACTGCACCACCCACGGATGCTCATCGAGTTCATCGAACGAGTCCTGCAAGGCGTTCTCTACCGAATCACGGGCCTGCCACAGCCAGCTCATCTCGCGACCTTCGGTGCCGATCGGCAGCAGCTCGAAGAAAGCGGCGACGGACTGCCCGTCGTCCAGCAGCATGCTCTCCGAGTCAGGCAGATATTCGACCCAGGGAAGCAGGTCCGCAAAAGACGGGGCGACGTCGTACAGCGCCTCCACGTCCGCCTGGGTGGCGGGCTTGCGCTTGCCGCGCGTCAGGGTGTCGCCAGGCGCGGGAATCCCGTGCCCGGCCAGGGCGGAAATGTGCCGTGCCCACGCATCCGGCTCGTCGGCATCAGCATCGGCGCGCGGGGCGACCTTACGCGGCCAGGGCAGCGACCACGCCATCAATAGTCCTCCAGCCGTTCGCCCGGCATCGCGTACTGCACCCGTTGGTAGAGCGGAAACACGGTCGTGTAGCCGGGCACCGGCACTGGATCGGTGCCGCCCAGATGTGGGAACACGTACATCACCAGGTCGGGATTCGGCAGTCGGTGGAACTGGCGATAGATTTCGTTGGCCGCGCTGCGGGTGTAGGCTGCGTTGGCCCCCGGCGCATCCTGCACATCGACTTCGGTCATGGGGCGGCGCAACCCCTGACGCGCGTCGAGAAGCTGCCGTGCGGCCTGGCCGCCCCCAGCGCTGCCACCCGTCTGCTGGTTCCAGATATCGAGCATCGTACTGTCACCGTGCGGCAGCAGTTTCTCCTTGCTGGTCGCACAGCCACCGAGCGCGACCAGGATGGTGACGGCCAACAGGCCGGCTGCGGCATCAATCCAGATCCGGCGCATGAGATTCTCCGATACGGTGGTTGACCCGGCGGCCTTTCGGGTCGTAGTCGATGTTGATCGGGTGATCCAGATGCACGGCGACCTTCGCACCGGGCTTCACATAGATCGCCGCGAACGCCTGACCGTAGAGCTTGTTGACCCACTGCGACATCTGCTCCACACCGCCGGCGAGGATGCGGCCCATGGCTTCGTTGCCCGAGATGCCCACCGTGCCAAGCGTTTGGCCATTGCTACCGCTGACAAAGGAATAGTTGTCATCGCCCTTGGGAATGAGCGCCGCAGCACCGGCCCCGGCCGCGGTGATGAGCGCCTGTGAGCCGAGGTACTGTTCGGCATTGCTGCGTCGCTCACCGGACACGCATGGGATGCCGTAGGGATCACTGATCCAGCCGAGTCCACCCTGGAGGATGTGGGTATTGCCGTTCTGTCCGCTGTTGCTGCTGGTGTCGTCGTTGGCGTTGCCCGAGTCTTCCGGCACGGTGCGGATCGTGCCGTCGTTGAAGACGAACGTGACCGAACGGATCTGCCCGCGCACGCACGAGAGTGTCCAGTCGCCCGAGGCCGTGCCACTGACGACGGCACCCGCCACATCGGGAATGTCGACGCCGTTGGCGGTCAGGTTGTCGGGGCCGATCAGCACCTTGAACGGGTATGGGTCGTTGACCGTACCATCCACCGGCACGCGCCCGATCAACGCGGTCATGGCAACCGAGCCCATCAGCGTGGCGTTGGTCGGCACGGTGTAGACCGGCTTCGCGGACGATGCACCCGCGACCTTCGCACCTGTCTCGCCCACTGTATCTGCCGCACTGGAGAGCGTCTTCTGCGCCGGGCCGAAGCTGGTCGGAAAACTCGGTTCTTTGCTGCTGTTCTTCGTATCCGGCTTTGCGTCTTCGGGTTCAATCCAACGCATGCCCCCGCTGCTGGCGCTGAAATTCTTGCCGTCACCATCCTCCAATCCGAGGCCCACCGGCAGGTCGGCCTGATTCCCCTTGCTGGTCAACCCGTCCAGACGTTTTTGCAAATCCTGCAACAGGCCCTGCGTCTGCTGGCGGTCGCTGGCGACCTGATCGCGCTCTTCCTGCAGACGGCTGCGCTCGCCGTTGATCGCGCTTTGGATACGCTGGTCGATGGTGCTCTCGCGTGCGCGCAGGCGGTCGTTCTCGGTCTTCTGATTCTTGTTGTCGTTGAGCGACGTCTGCAATTCGTTGCGTAGTTGCTTGACCTGTGCGACGAGTGTTGCGACGGTGTCGCGCGGCGTGTCGCCTTCGATGCCCAGTGCTTTCATTTCTGTGGGCGTCAATTGACTGGCACCGTCCTGCGGCGGGGACTTGGTACCGGAGCCGCCAGAGAAGAGCTTGACACCGACAAAGACGACCGCCAGCGCGATCGGGATCATCAGCCACTTGAGCAGGCCGTTACTCTTCATCCCGACCTCCTTCGGCCTGGCCAGCCGCCGCTGCAGGCGGCAGGTTCACCGCGGGGTCGATGGGGGCGACCGCCGGCAGCAGCGACTCGGCCAGGCCGTGGCCGCGAGTAACGAGATAGAGCACGGTGGTGTCCGTGGATTGGTCCACCGGCCCCAGGTTCGGATGCTGGAAGGTGGCCGTCACGAAATCGCCTTGCAGTGCCCGAGGGTCGAGGTCGAGCCAGTGATGAGTCGTATTGGTGAGCTGTATCGCCGTCACCCACTGGTCCTCCAGTCGCCACGCGGCGAGTGCCCGAGCCCGAACGGGAAGGGTCGGCAGCAGGGAATCCAGGACGAGCCCATGAGGCAAGTTCGTGCGGCCGATGCCTGCGACCGGCTCGACCGTGCGCAAAGGCGCATAGAGGTTCTGCGCGGCGTAACGGGTCAGCACCACGGGAATGGGCGTCTCGCGTGACCTGGGGGACGCACCGGGCGCACTCGAAGCGTCATCGGCCCTGCCCGCAGCAGCACCCGCCTTGTCGCTGCCGTACCGCGCGCTGATCGCTTCGTCCTCCACGATGCGCACCGGCTCCAGCGGCGGCTGATCGTCTTTGGGCGGCTCAGCGGCAATGTCGAGCAGGATCAGCGCACCGGATTCCACGTCCTGCAATTGCAGTCGCGTCGGTGCGATCGGAGCACTTGCACGTAGGTAGATCGCACCGCCCGCACTCTGCACGCGCAAGTGATCGGCAATGTCCGGCGGTACGCCGACTCGCACGTTGCGGTCGACGAACACCACGCGTTCCTGGCCGACGATCAACGGCACGGCCAGCGGCAAGCGTGCCCAATGCAGGATTTCAACCGCATGGCTGGCTGAGACAACACCCAGCAGAGCGAGGCCGGCCAAGGCCGACAGGACAGAACGCTTCATGGGGTGGTGTCTCCCTGCGGATGTCCCGTCGTGCTGACGGGTGTGCTGGCCGGCGTTGGCGCCGGGGCAATCTCGATACGCTCCGGCGTGCGGGCGTAGCAGTCGAGTGCCAGGCCGAACGGGTTGTGCTCGGGATCGACGTCCATGCGCACGACTTTTAGCGGATAGCGCACGAACGCACGCTTGACCTGGTCCCCGCCGTAATACTCGTCGGCGGTAACGTCGAGCGTCACAATCCAGTCGTTGTTGGAAACGACTTTGACCCGTGTGGCCGGATCGTCACCGTAGCCCCGGCCGGGGATCTCATAGATGCCACGTACCCGATGACGCAGCTCGCCGTTGCTGCGTCGGTATTCGTAGTCCTGTTGCAGATAGGCACGGCAAGCGGGCGTAAGGTAGGCCGAGAGCGCATGCAGGTTGCGCGGGTAGTCCGCATCGCCATCCGTCGGCCAGCGATTCAGTTGTTGGAAGATATAGAACGCAAAGGTGTACACGCTTTCGGGCGGCACGTCCCACCACCGGCGCGTGCTGCCCGAACGCAGATCAGGCGGAACATGGATGGTGAGATTTTTCGGGGCACTCCACCAGCCGAAGGTGAGCAGCAGCGTCACGACGAACAGCGCACCGGCCGCAAGACGCAGCGTCTTGACGTGCGCCTGAAGGTGCGTGATCTCGTTGCGGAAGCGGCTCATGCGGCGGTCCCTGAGATGCGGCGGGCACGGGCCTGACGCCGCGTGGTCCAATAACCCGAACGGGTGATGAGCGCTCGCCCGCCGAGCAGCCGACCTAATGCGGGGTAACGCAGTGCCAGCCGCCACTGAAGTTGCCGGTAAAGCCACGTCTCGGGCCGCCCACGTTTCTGACGTCGCAGGAAACCGCCGCCGGCGAAAACGCCCAGTGCGATACTGGCGACGATCAGCGTCGGCACCATGGCGATGCTGCGCGTGAGCCAGGCCAGCGGCAGCCCGAGCGCCAGGCCGGCCGCCGCCGACAGGCCGGCGCAGATCCATAGCTCGTCAGCCGTCAACCCGCGCACCACCACCGGCTGGCGGTTCAGGCGGTGTGGCAGGAACGTCACGAGCGCGTCTTGCAGGGGCTCTGGGGTGGCCATGCGTCGCCCCTTACAGCACGCCGGTCGCCTTGGTCAGCAGCCAGATGCCGACGACGAGCAGCATGGCGCCCACGGCGACCGTCAGGCCGAACTGGCCCCAGGTGGCCCGGCCGGTGTGGATCTCCGAATAGCGGGTGTAGGCGTGATAGCAGACACCGACAAACATCGAAGCCACCACGAGCAGCGCGATCAGCATCACGATGTCGTAGCCGTAGTTCTGGAGGGTTTGCAGGATGCCGCTGCCCTCGCCACGTGACGGGTCTTCCATGGTCGGAAGCCCCGGATATGCTGACAGCGGCATGGCGGTGAAGATCAACGGGACGAGCGGCGCGATGACGCGCCGGATGATGCGAGAGACGAGACGATTGCGCATGGCAGTACGGCCTTTCAGGTGGCTCAGGACAGGAGGAAGAAAGTCAGCACCACGTACATCGCGACGAAGTGCACGACGACGCCGAGGAACTGGCGTTGGGTAAGGCGTTGCTCGGCCCAGCCGACATACGCGGTACGCATCGCCCATACACCCCATACCAGGAGCACGGCGAACACGACGCTGAGCACGACGGTGGAGACGGCGGTTGGGGTAAAGCCGCCGTTGGCCTGAAAGGCCGCAACCTGGTCGGCGGAAGGCGTCATGGTTTCGATGCCTCCTTGCCATCGGCCATGTCGTTGTCGCTGCGCACGTAGTTGCTGGACAACGGTATGGGGTCGCGTGGCTGGGCGCGTTGCGGAACGAGATAGTCCTGCACGCCCGCGTGGATGCGCTTCACGTCCTCGCGCAGGCGGACATAGTCGAAGTGGTAGCGGGCACGCTCCTGGGGCGAGACATCGGCCGCGTGTTCGACGAGGCGGTCGAGTAATTCGAGCTGACGCGAGATCGCGGAGAGTTGCTCGCGCTCGGTCGCATGGTCCGCAGCGGTGGCGGATTGCCATCCCGAAGCGACGAGCAATGACACCACGCAGGCGTGGCGCCAGATCAGCGCGTAGTGTCGGGGTGAAGCCATCGTGCCGTGCTCCGGGGATACGGATGGCTCGATGCTGAAGCGGCTGGGCCGCGCGCGCCGCAATCAATCGGGATCGGGATGCCACCACTTTTATGACGCGACGCCCGAAGTAAACGCGCTGCCTAGAGGTAATGGTATGAGCGCCTCCCACCCCGCACGCGACGATAGCGGGGGTGGTGTGTGTTGTGGGTAGTCCGCATCAAAGTGCGAAACTTCTACCACCACGCAGGTATTTGTGAACTCAGCACAAGGAGCGGACATGAAGCCCATACCAGTCGGTGTCGATATCGCCAAGAGCGTCATCCAGGTACATTTCGTAGACGAAGAGACCGGAGAGATCGTGAACAAGGCCATCAAGCGGGCCAAGTTCTTGGAGTTCTTCGCGAATCGCACAACATGCCTGGTCGGCATGGAAGCCAGCGGTGGTGCCCATCATTGGGCAAGACGGCTCATGGCCATGGGACACCAGGTCAAGCTGATGCCTGGCGAGTTCGTGAAGGCTTTCAATATCCGTAACAAGAACGACATGGCCGATGCCCACGCAATATGGCGTGCGGTTCAGCAGCCGAGTAAAGCCGTTGCTGTGAAGACCGAGATGCAGCAGGCCATGCTGACGTTACATCGTATGCGTTCGCAGTTGATGAAGTTCAGGTTGATGCAGACCAATGCTTTGCGCGGCCTGTTGGCCGAGTATGGCGAAGTGATGGGAACTGGTGCAGCGAGCCTTGCAAAGGCAATGCCCGAGATACTTGCTCGGCTAACGGAACGGCTGCCTACCGTGCTGATCGACAGCCTGCGTGAGCAGTTCAGCGAGATCGACACGGTAAACCAGAGGATTGATGCTCTAGAACGACGGATACGGGAACTGAGCAAGAACAACCCGGCCGTCAAAGCTATCAGCGAGATCCCTGGCGTTGGGCTTTTGACCGCAACAGCGGCAGTGGCATCCATGGGCGATGCCTCCGCATTCCGCTCCGCTCGTGAGTTTGCCGCGTGGGCGGGCTTGGCATCTCGACAGGTCTGCTCCGGTGGCAAGATTAACCTGCATGGAATCAGCAAGCGCGGCGATCGATATCTGCGAACACTGTTGGTCAATGGCGCCCATAGTGTCTTGCTGCACGCCAAGAAGCCTAGTGCGTGGGTAACGCAGCTCAGGGAACGAAAGCCGATCAACGTGGTTGCGGTGGCTTTGGCAAACAAGATGGCACGGACGATCTGGGCTGTGCTGGCTCATGGTCAGCCGTACAACAGCGATCATGTGCGTATAAAGACTGCTTGAACGATATCGGGAGTTGAACGCAGGAAGGTTGCACAGGCAACGTACGTAATGGCAAAACAGGTCAGACCGGGACTCACCAAGCCTGAAAGAAGTATTGAACCCTAAGTTCGAAGAGGTAATGAGGTGTGAGTCAGCGGATTCCATTAGGGCCCGTAGCAGAAGTGCTCGCTACATCAAGGCCGGATATATAGCTGCAATCGATCCTGTTGGTCATCGCTACGACTGCTTGGCAAAGGGAGGCGCTCATATATACTTCTTGAAGCTCGCCGCCGTAACGTCCACGGCCGCACCGAGCAACATCGCGGCGGGCAACAGGATCAGCAGTGGGTGCACGCTGACCGGCAACGCGAGGTACGTGACCCATGGCAAGACCGCTAGCGGCATCAGACTGGACTTCGCGCGGTGGTAGACGAACCCCGATTCTCGCCCCGCGCCGAAGCGGCGGATGTCCCGCCGCACCAACCCATCCACGAAACCGACGAAGGCGGCGAGCAGGAAGAGCGGCAGCGTCAACACCAGCACAAAAAACCGCACCAGGAAGGTCAGTATCGTGTAGGCCGATGCGATGAGATAGCCTTCCATATGCACGTATATGATCGCCATGTAATAGCGAAAGTCATGAGCCTGGTGGTGCGTGCCGGCACTTGCCTGTGCCGAGGCGTCGCGTATCCACGCCAGCAGTCCGCTCCTGATGAACAACCAGTCATAGGCATGTTCGACGATGGCGTTCGCGGTTCGCCCCGGTTCCTGCACCAATGCGCTGCGCGTGAAGTTGGCCGAGAATTGGTCCAGCTCATGGTTGAACATGGCTTGAGCGTGATGCCAGCTTTCCTGTGGCCAGAAAAAGTGCATGCCGATGCACTCGATCACAATGCACAGCAGCAGCGATCCGCACAGGACACCGAAGAAGCGGAACGGCAGCGTGACCAAACTGGCGATCGCCCCTTGCTGCCGCTGCTGTGCGCGCTGCGCGGCGACGGCGGGATCGTTCACGATTGGGCCTCGTTATTAGCGGTCGCCAAATGCCGGAAGTCGTCCAGCAAGTCGTCCGGTAGCGCGCTGTCCTGCAATCCCGGCAATCCCTGGTTCTCCCACCAGTCGCCCGCCTCGACGTAGTGCTGCCGCATGTAGCCGGCCAGTTCCTGAAGGTCCTTCGGCATGATCTCGTCGGGATCGGGTGCAGGCAGCGGCATGCGAATCTTCCACAGGTTGCCGCCTTCGATCAGCGCGAAGCATTGTCCTTTGGGGAGCGCGACAACGTGAGCGGGTTCGATGAGCGGCACGCTGGCGCTACTGATACGGTCTTGGGTGTTGGATGTGAAGGCGGTGTCGCCATGCGGATCGGAGCTGTCGGTCGCTCCACTCATCAGCGACGTTGCGTACACCTCGACCTTGGGCAACTGGCGCGTGAGCAGTTCGGCGGTCGCGGTCTCGCGCACGCGCAACATGAAGAGATTGTTGAAGTTGCCCACCACCTGGCCCGCTTTGGCGCGATTGCCGATACGAGCCTCGATGTCGGAGAGCGTTTGCGTGTAGGCCGTGACCTGCACACCCGCGCCTCCGCCCTTGTTGACCATCGGCACGAACTCGTCGCCCATCAGTTCGTTGAACTCGTCGGCATGCACGTTGATGGGAACCCTCACGCCCGAACTGGCACCCGGCAAGCCATCGTCAATGCCGAACTTGTAGATGTGACCGGCCACCGACACCAAATCCGCGAACATCGAGTTGCCGACTGCCGAAGCCACCTCTGCATCGGACAGTGCATCCAGGCCGACGTAGACCACCGCGCGCTTGCGGATGATCTGCATCCAGTCGAAGATCGGACGCGCATCGGTGAGATCGGAGTAATTCGGCGCGAGCAGTTGCGCGATCTTGCCGGTGGTGAGCTTTTCCAGGAGGGGCAACAAGCTCGCGACGATCTTGTCGAAGTAGGTGCGATCGTAGCGCACGGCGCTACGCAAGCCATCGAGTACCGGATCATAGATGCGTACCTGCGACAGATACTGCTCCAGAGCCACCACCCGCTTCTCGCGTCCAATCATGTTGCGCGGAATATTCTTCTCGTTGAGCTTCGCCTCGATCTGGACGATGGTCTCCCAAGCCTTGGGCTCGGTCTTGGCGAAATAGTGCTGTGCGTATTCGATGAACAGCGCATCGATATTGATGACGTGGCGCTGGATCAGCAGGTAGTCCGGACGCTGCCCCAGCTCGACCAGGGCGCGTGCAATGACGTTCACGAACCGCCAGGCGAACTCGCGAAATGCCGCGCTGTTGCCTTCACCTGAAAGCTGACCAGCGATGCGCGTGGCGACCTCGGAAATGCGCCCGAAGCGGCCCACGGCGTTATAACGCGCCGAAACGTCCGGCCAGCCGAGATGGAAGACATAGAACTCACCTTCGCGCCCCGCACGCTTCGCCTCCACGTACATGCGCTTGAGCAAATCGGCGTCGCCCTTTGGATCGAACACGATGACGACCTCGGACTCCCCCGCCGCGTTGCGGCGTCGGATGTCCTGCGTGATGAACAGTTCCGCGAGTCGGGTCTTGCCCACCCGTGTGGTGCCCAGAACCAGGCTATGGCCAACGCGCTCGGGCAGTGGCAGCGTGACGTCGATCTCGTGCGGCTCGATGCCGTGCAACCGCGGAAGGCCGCCGACCGGCGGCAATGGCCGCGCGGGATTCAGCGGACTGTCCCAACTCAGCGCCTTCGCGAATCGGGAAAGCGGGAACGGCGCGAACTCCAATCGCTCTTCCAGCCGCCGCGCGATGCGGTAGATCGCGGTCGGCTCCACGTAGCGCCGGAACTCGGGCCGGTAGGTCTGCAACAGCCGGTGCGTGTGCCGCTGGTCCCAGCGGAATCCGAGGCCGACGAACAACCGCTGTTGACTCACAGGCACGTCGCGGCTGGTCATCACATAACGGGGCAAACGGCGGATGTTGCGGCGATAGCGCAAGATGACCCAGGCGTCCCTCAGCCGGATCGTGCCGAAGGCTAGGAAAGCCAGCGCGCTGCCTAGGCCCAGCAGTGGACTCAGCGCGAGCGACCACGGTGCCACCATGCACAGAACCGCGGCGCCCGTGCATACCGCAACGGTGTATAGCTCCACCGCTGGCCGAAGCAGCACCTCGATGGCATGGGGCTGGGCCATGGGGCATGCCGCACGTCAGGGCTCGATGCCGGTGGCGGTGATAAGCACCGGGTAGTGCCGAATGCCCAGCCGCTGCGCGAGGTCGTCGGCCGAGGCCGGCGACAGCACCAGGCCCGGCGCAAGACGCCTCAGCGATGCCAATGCCGCGACAGAAACCACATTGACCACCAAGCCCACGGCCTGCAGATCGCGCAACTCGGTTTGGTGCTGTCGCAACCAGGCGCGCGAGCGGTCGTCATCGCCGACCAGGAAGAGCGGCGTCAGGCCTGGCGCCCGGATCACACGGCGCGGTTCGTTGCCCGGCGAGAGCCGCGTGGAGTGCACGGGCAGCATGGCTGCTTCGGCGTCGGCCGAGTTGCCGATGCGGGAAGCCGGCGCAGGCGGTGTAGTGGAGCCGACATTCTGTGGATTCAGCGCCTGGTAGTACGGCAGCGCGGAGATACCGCCGCGGTCTTCGACGACGATTGGCTGCGACGTCGCGTTCTGTGCATAGACAGTCGTTGATGCGAGCAGGCCGAGGGCGAGGACAGAGGCAGTACGATTCATGGTGTCGTGCTCACGGAGGAAAGGGAAGCACCAGGACCGAGTACGCGCACCAGATGCCGATGAACGCTGCGTCGGTAGCGAATCGCCGCCGGGCCGCCGGCGGGACGGTGATAACGACCGATGGCGAGCAACCAGTCCTCGCCAGGCAGGTGCTGTTCGCGCAGGATGTCGGCGGCAATCGCGAGGTTTCGGTACGGATCAAGAAGCTCGCAGGGCGCATGGTAGCGATGCGACTGGTAGCCGAGATTGACCTGGCCGAGGCCGGCATCGATGCGGCTGGCAGGCGCCCGGCTCAAGGCGCGGTGCAACGCCGCGCAGGCAGCGATGCGCGTGGCGTACCGTTCGCTTCGGCCGGCCACGTTGAGCGTCCACGGCCAGGGGACCAGCCGGCCTTGCAGCGTCGCCCCGCTTTCCTGCAAGGCGACCGCGTACAGCACCGGGGACGGCACGCCAGCCCGCTGTGCGGCGAGCTGGTAGGCGGGCGGCGGCAGTTCTTGTGCCTGCACGGCGTGGGCCAGGACGCCGGTGCCCGTCAGCCATGCCACGGCGAGAATGTCGCGCCACCGGCTGCATGGCCGCCACATGCTTACTGGCGTTGCCATTGCCCATTCACCTCGCGCACCACGGCGGGCAGATCGCCGGACAGGCCCAGCGAGAGCCACCGGCCGCCGTCGTGGTTGAGCGTGATGGTTCGGGCGTGCACACGGGCCGGATCGATGCCGGCCTGCACGGCCCATTGGCGGATGCGGGCGTCGTCCCCGCGACTGCCGACCATGTAGAGATCAAATGGCGTACCGGCCGCCTGCAGTTGCCGCACGCGCTGCGTGCAAGGCGCGCAGTCGGCCTTGACGAATACCGCGAGCCGGCCGGAACCCATGTTGCCGGCGCTCGGTGCCTGGGCGCCTGGCAGACTCAGGCGGGGCTCGCCAGGGAACAGGCGTTGCCAGGCCGCGTCATACGCACGCTGATAGGCCAGTGTCTTGTCGACCCGCCGTGCCTCAGCCCGTACCTGCAATTCCGCGTAGTGGTTGCGCTCATCCTCGCTGCCTGCCTCGATGCCGAGAGCGGTCAATGGATCGAGGTTGGGCGAATAGATGCCGAGCGGCCCCTGCATCAACTGGCGGTAGCGCGCCCATTCCTCGGGGCGCAGGCCCCAATCGCGTGCCTGCCGTTCATCAAGCGCCGCGTCCACGCTCGCCTGCGTCCGGCTGAGATGAGTCCGAGGGGACACTACTGGTACCGACTGCGCCTGCGTGTGCAAAGACACCAAACCGAGCACGCAGGCCAGGCAGGCGGCGACGTTCTTCCTTGTCATGGCCCCCGTCCTACGGCAGTGCCACGCGCTGCGTCTTGCCATTCACCAGGAACAGCGCAGCGTGGGTGTCGATGGATTGAAGCTGCCAACCGCTGTCGGTGTCCCCCTCGCGCAGCAGACGCACATTCGCGAGTGACGTTTCCGCTGGCGCCGCGATCGACAGGAAGCGTTCGCCGCCGCGCACATCCATGCCGACCACTCGGAATGGCGGTTCGAGCATCTTGGGTTTAGTCGTTACACGCCGGCGCACAGTCGGCGTCGCCGATAGCGAATGCGCTTGCTGCTGGTGTTCTTCTACCACAGCCACACGCGCCGCGAGCGCCTGCACGTCGCTGGCCCGAGCCAGGCCGGCTTGGGCCTGCTCGGTATGCGCGAGCCGTTCGTCCAGCGCTCGGCGTACCTTCAGGAAATCGGCCTGGGTAGCCGGCTTGGGCTGGCGCCGGCCAGCATCTACCTGCTGGGCGAGATCGGTAACGCGAGCACTCAACGCCTTGAACTGAGCGGCTTCCTCGCTACGGCGCGTCTGCTCGGTTAGCCTGGACAGGCCAACGCTGTTGATGACCGTGATCACGCTAACGAGCAGCAGCCACGCGCTCACCGCGATCTTCAACCAGCGGCCACGGCGACCTTGGTCGAATGGAGATGGAGGAAGGGTCACGGCTGTACCTCCCAAGGCTGAAGGGGATCGTCGAATGGGACTGGATCTACGCTGGACGGGGGCGATGCCGTCGACTCGGTGGGTTCTATCGCTTTGGCGGGGAGGACGGATGCAGGGTTCGCGTGCCGCCCGAAGCACACCTGCCGATTGGCCTCGTCGATGGACAGATCCCAAGCCGGCCCTGCCAGGGTTAGCAACGCATCGCGCAATGACAGTGGACCGAGATGCAGTTGCGACGCGGGTAGCGGCAAGCCATAGAGCGTGGCTGCGTCGGTGCTGTCACAAAGTTGGTAGCCTGAACGCAGAAGCACGTAGCGAAGCGCATCGCCTACGGTGATGTCGAAGGTCGGCGGAATCGCGATATCCACGACCTGTTGCATCAGGTCCCGCTGGCCGGCGTCGGGTACCATCTCGACCAGCGTGTAGCGCCCCCGGCGGATGACAGGGATGAGCCAGGCCGGGAATTCATCCGCCGATGTAGCAGACGATGCCGCTGGTGCACTGGTGGAGTTTTTCACCTGTAGCGGCGTGGAAGGCGCCGGGATGATGGCGCAGCCCGCCGCTAGGAGACTGCCGGCCAGTACGCCCTGGATTGCCAGATAGCGGCGAAAAATGCGGGGGAATGGTCGCATGGGTCGGTTCCCTAAGCACTGAGCCGCCACCATCGCCGTATCCGTTCATCGCGGCAGCCAACAAACCGAACTGCGGCACTACCGCTTTGCAACGCCCCACGAATTTCATCTTGTAAAATACCGGCTTATGCAATGCCGTGGAGAAGCAATGCAGGATTCAGGGGACACGCCGATGCTTATTCCTCTCGACACGTTGAAGGAGCAAATCGCACAGGCCGTCGCCACGGCCAAGGCTTACGACGTTCCGGACGTATGTGTTCGCTTGGGGATTCAGCAGGCCGTCGAAGAGAACGATTCTCAGGAGGCCTTCAACAGTAAGCGGCTATACGTTAGGCGCCGTATCCTCTCCTGGTGCGAGGCGGACCTCCTCGACTTGGCAGCCCGGGTGTTGCGCGAATATGCGTCGGAGGATCTCGCGGACACCGTGAGCGAGATGACAGATCATTCGGAACATAGGGTGAGTGCGTTGGTCCGTCGTGACGTGCTTAAGGTCATTAATCCGTTGGCTTCCCTGTTCGGGGAGCTGCCATTGATCGACAGTCTCCGCGAAGTGTTCGGTGCCTCCGTCATCCAAGACGAACCGACGGGGCTACTCGTTCGCAGCAGTCTGCACGCGCAGATTGTGCAGCACTGCGTGCGCAATGATGACTGGTCGCATGAAGAGTTGCTGACCCAGTGCGGCGCGCTGACGTGCAGCCAGACGCGCTTCTTCGCGTTGTTGACCAAGCTTCTGCACCCTATGACACGCAGAGATGAGGAGCAAGCGGAACTGGCGGCTGCGATCGGCACAGCGCTGAGGCGGGATGGCTTTACAGTTCGACAGACGGGCGTGGAGTCGGGCTATGCCATCTATGGTGTGGTCCGTGCACAGGCTGGCGTTGCCGGAACGATGAAGAACCTGATTTTCGCCTCGATCGGAGAGAAGCCGGAGCTTGTGTTTCGCGATGCCGTCAACAACGACGTTGAGATTGTCAAGCATGCCGAAAAGGTGTTGGTCTTCGACCGGCCCTTGCCTAGTTCAGGGTTGCTGCTCTGGAAGGACCTGCGGGAATGGTATGCCGAACTTCAAGATATCAGTGACCAGGTCAGCGCGAAAGATCAGTTGTTCCGGCGGCTGCGCCAAGCGGTACTGGGCGCCCGCTCGCCGGGTGAATTTGCAGTGTTCCAAGGCTACTATGAGCGCTATGGTGGTTCACTCGGGGATCGGTTGCCGGCGCTGATTCCGCAGGTATATCTGCACTATGACCCCTACACGCGACGTCAGCGCGGTGACGAGCCGTTCTTGGCACGCCAGCGCATGGATTTTCTGCTGATGCTAGAGCAAGGAGTGCGCATCGTGATCGAGATCGATGGTCGCCAGCACTATGCAGTACAGGACCCTTCAGTGCCGGATCGGTTCATCGCGAACGCGCAGCGCTACGCCGAGATGGTGGCGGAAGATCGCCGGCTACGGCTGATGGGATATGAGGTCTACCGCTTCGGCGGCTACGAATTGATGGACGTCGACCTCGGTCAGCAGAAGATCGGCCCGCGAGCCCAACGATGCGTCTCTGATTTTTTTGATAGGCTGCTGGCTCGGCATGGCGTGCGGTAACGCTATTAGGTAATGCGCACCAGTAAAAGAATCACAAAACGGTTCTGCCCTGCGACCGACGCAGTAACGCGTAGGGTCAGCAATCGCCATACCGGGATAAAAAAAGCCGGCGACTCGCAAAAATCGCCGGCTTGAGAACATGTACTACGCAGTCACCAGTTGCCTGGCCAGCGCTACTTCAACCGAGTCGCCATCCTGGTTCAGGACATCGAGCCCGGATTCTGGCACGTCTCCTGACGTGCTTTGCGAGACCATGATCTTCTTGGCCATGAGCGTAAGGCAGGTCATCTGCGACGTGGCCGCGTAGCCCAGGTAGATCACCTTGACCGGCTGCTTCTGTCCGATGCGCCATGAGCGGCGTGCGGCCTGTTGGAGCGAATACATGTTGTAGCCCGACTGCATGAAGACGATTGTCGGGAACTCCAGCAGGTCCAGTCCCGTCTTGACCAGCTCGGGATTGGTGATAAGCACGTCGATGCCGCGGTCCAGTTGCTCAGCGATCCAGTCCTCTCGGCGGGAGGCATCTACGCTGGCGCGTAGTACCGCCACCTTGAAGCCCTCCTGCTCCAGCAATACCTTCAGACGCGATGTGGTATCGCGCGTGCCGGTGTAGACCGTATAGACCAAGGTCTTGCGCCCTTCTGCCTTCTCCTGCTTGCAGATGTCGATCAGCTCCCGTTCCTTGGGCATCACGGCCAGCTCGTTGAACTGGACCGGAACGAACGCCAGGGTCTGGCGGGTGCGTGGATGCACCACGGTCTCCGACCGGAAGCAGCAGTCCGGCCAGGCCAGCAGCACGTTGAGGACAACACCCAGTAGCGTGGTGTCGCGTTTCGCCAGAGCCTGCTTCAGCTCGGCGGTCAGGCGACCCGTCAGTTCGCGATAGGCGGCGGCTTGCGCCGTATCCATCGTGACTTCGCGGAACTCCTCGTCGTAGGGTGGCAGCACATTGCCGCCGATGTCCTTCAACTTGAGGAAGACCGTGAATGGCAGTACGCAACGCAGTACGCCCTTCGGACCGAACCCCGGCGCCTTGACGGTGCGCACCGAGACCTTCGAGCCCTTGGCGGTCTTGTGGGCGGTGCCCTTGCTCTCGGAATAAATGTCCTTGAGCACGCCGTGGTCGCGCATGAACGCCATTGCCGCCGACGTCATGCTGCCGCTCTTGGTCGGCCGGTAGCCGTCTTCGATCATTCGCCCTGGCAAGGCGCGGAACAGCAGGTGAAAGAGATCATCACCGTAGCCGCCCATCAGCGTGCCGGTGAGCAGCAAGGTCTTGCGTGACTTCGCTGCCAACACGCCCATCGCCTGGCCCTGAGCGGAGCCACCGTTCTTATACTCATGGGCCTCATCGGCAATGAGCAGATCGAACGTGCCCTGGGGAAGCTGCCGTTTGATGAACTCGGATGGCTGATAGCCGCCCTCGCCGAAGCCGAACTCCATGTTGGCCATCGCACGTTCCATGCGATGGGCCTGCCGGTCCGAAAAGACCAGTTCGCCGCGGTCGTCCATGAGATTGATGAACTCATGGATGTTGTCGCCGAGCATCGATGCGAGGAACGCATCGCCGAACTTCTGCATCAGCTTCTGCGCGGTGACTTCCCCGATGGTCGGGATGCGTTTCAAGGCTTTGAGGACGGCGGAGGACTGGTCGCTCGCGGACAAGCCTCTGGGACGGATCAACGACCACAGCGGTGCGTTGCAGTGGCCGCACTTGCGGCGGTACTCCTCGGCTTCGAGTTCGACCGGATTGATCGGCTCGCCATCGAGGTCGGTGATGACTTGACCGCAATCCGGGCACGTCCCCACGTCGCCGTGGAGCGTGCGCCGACGGGTGAAGACGGGCTTCCAGTGGAAGCCCATCCGCATCCGCACACGGCCCAGGACGAAGAACTCTTGGCCCTGCACCGGGACGTCCAACTGCTCGCGCAGTTTCAGCAGCTTTACGAGCGTGTCCGGGCCATTGAGCACCCAGACCTTAGCGCCAGCCACCGTCTCCTGGATCTCGCGCCGCCACTTGTAGACAAGATGAGGCGGCGACAGCACCAGGGTGCGGCGGTAGCCTTCGGCATGGAGCACAGCGGCCGTGGCAATACCGACGGTCGTTTTGCCGCACCCCATCTCGCCGTTGACGATCGCGGCACGCTCGCAGCGATCGATCAGCAGCTCGCTGACAGCGTGGACCACCTCGGCCTGCGCGTCGAACAGGCGACGCTTGAGGCCAGCCAGAATCACCTGGCGATACGCTCGCGGTTGGCCCGTATAAACCGGCGGGTTAGCACGGTTGAGCGAGTCCAGCAATTCGTCACCGAACTCGGCAACGAAGTCCTGCAGGCTGAGTTTGAGTGGAGAAGATGCCTCGTCGAGCAGGTCGCCCTGCAGGGACACGACGTCGGCAGTGAGAGGAACGGTTTCGATTTCGAGGGACATGGTAATGCTCCAAAGAGAAGGGGCATGCACCTCCCTCGCGGGGCGGTGGCATGCCCCGGACTGGGAAAAGGCAAACGGCGATACGCCGTTCGTGGATGTGAATCAGTATTCGCTCGGGAGCAGCAACGTGGTGACGCTGCGATCCCATTCGGTGATGATCCAGAGCTTCAGGTCGGGCGTGACCTGGTAGGAGGAAAACAGCCGATCCTCACCGGACTTCAGCGCAGCATCGTTCTGCCGCTTGTCGCTGTCGTCCAGATCACCCCAATCGCCACCGAGGTGGCGGCGAAGGTACGACGAGGGATTAAGCCGGCCCTGCTGGACCAGTTCATTGACGCCGATGGTCATGACCACCTGGCCGGGTGAGAAACGCAGGTAAGGCACCAGGCTGGCGAAAACGGCTTCGGTTGCCATGAAGGACTCCTTGATAAATGGGAGGGTCACGGCGCCCCAGCGGGGTGACATGACCCCGGTGGGTGGATGAAAGCGACGGTGAACCGTCGAGGAACAGCGATCAGCGGATGGTCAACACCTCGCCCCGCGTCGCGGAGCCCGGCGTCATGTCCCAGGCGCGGATCACAGGGACGAACTTGTCCGTGAGAATGCGGGTTTCGGCCACGGAGCCGTCGTCGCGTTCGGTGTACTCCGTCTGGAGGGTTTTCTCCTTGTGGGTGTCACCTTTCACGACGAGCAGGCGGCCGGCCTTGGACTTCACCACGCCGGAGATCGCGCCCGCGGCCAGAGCCAAGGCGAGATGCCAGTGGGACAAGGCCCGCGCCGGCGGCCGCAGCGACTGCTGCGCGACGCCGAGGTGCGTGTCCAGCGTTGGCCAGAGCCCTTGCAACCGGCCGACTTCGTCGGCGAACTGCTCAGGCTCCATCGTCACGCGATAGAAGTGCTCCGGCTCGGCGGGGCTGGCGGGGACGATGTAGGGCAGGAACGGCCATTCGTTGGGAAGCTCCTCGGCCTCGGCATCACCTTGCCCGATCTGCAGCAGCAGCCCGCGCATGGCTTTGACCGTATCCGATGCCTGGTCGCGCTGGCGAACCCGGCGACCAAAGATCACCACCTGCTTGAACTGCGTCTCCACCGCACGGTAAGTGCGCAGATCGGCGAAGTGCCGCGTCAGCCATCCGACCAGCTCGGCGTCGAGCACGTAGCTGGGGACGATGAAGACCAGCACACCGCCGTATTGCAGCAGCGGCAGACTGCGCTGATAGAACAGCTTTTCCAGCCGCGGCCGGCCCTGGCCCTGATAGCCGATGTTGCCGTTGGCGTCTTTCGACAGATCGCCGTAGGGCGGATTGAGCCACAGCAGGCCGAACGCCTGTCGTGAGATCAATGTGTCCATCAGGTCACCATGGATGCAGTGATCGACCAGCGAGCGGGCATGACGCGCCCGTTCGGCGTCGTACTCGACGGCGAACGCCTTGGCCTGCCGGCGCCCGAGGGCATGAGCGGCTTCGGCGATCGCCACGCCTTCACCGGCGCAGGGATCGAGAATACACATCGAGCCGTTGGTCGGCGCCAGTGCGGACAGTGCCCGCTCTAGCGTCGGTTCATCGGTCGGGAAATAGCCTGCTTTGACAAAATTACGTGCAAGGCGCGGGAACATGAGAGCCATGGGATTTCTCCGGTGTGGGATGAAGGAAGATGGGCATGCACTCGCGCACATGCCCCGTGTTGGGGAATCACGCCACGCAGAGCAGCGAAGGTTGCGACGCCGGTTCGCTGGCGTCGGTATGCAGTTCCCCGTGGCGGATCAGTGCACCCAGCGCCGTGGTCAGCGCCGGCACGTTGATGGCCAGTCGATGGCCCTCCAGCGGTCCGAGGGCCAGCGGAAGGCGACTCAACATGGCCTGGGATTGCAGCAGTTCCAGCACGGTCTCGCGCCAGTGATCGAGCAGGGGCAGCGGGCAGGTGTCCTGCACCAGTGTCCACAGCCGGTCGAGCCGGTGCGCGGAATCGCGGGGCAGAAGCGCCAGCGCGCTGGCATTGGCCTTGTCGGGCTTGACGCAGCGCCGATCGAACAGCCATAGGTTGGTCAAGGAGCCGAACAGCGTGCGCCTGTAAGCGCGCGCCGTGCGCTTCTCTAGGCGTTCGACGTCGCCGACGAACACCGGAAGCGAGCCTTCTTGCTCGGTGACGATGTGGAACTGGTCCAGCCCCTGTTCGTCGCGCCCGAGGGTCAGACGAGCCAGGAACTCCTGGACGGCGGTGTCCCGCGCCCAGATGGACAGGAAGATCAGGTTGCCCTGGTCGTCGCCGACGCAGGCGTCGGCCATCACGTCCGGGCATTCGTCGATGCGGTACAGCGTGGAAGAAGTATTGGCGGGCATGGTGGTGTCCTCGGATGAACGGGAACAGCACCGCCCGCCGGGGCGAGCACTGCCCCAGGGGGTAGAAGAAAACCGCTCAGTCCGGCTCGAACTGCCGGGTGTGCGGGTTGAAGTGAAGCGCCTCATCTACTGAAGTGATCGGCGTGAAGCCCTCCAGGTAGATGTTGTTGAGGTACTGGTCGCGGTAGGTCAATGCCTGCCGCGCTTGTTCCTCGGTGAGGCCGTTATTGATGAAATACGCCAGCATTTCCTCGTCAGAGGACACTTCGTCGTTGGACAAACTCCCTTCGACGAGCTTCAACAGCGAGGGCGAGAGCGCAGCCAGGATCGGGTCCATGTTGGTTCCTCCGGGCTCAGGCCATCAGCACCGCGGCGGGTGCCACGGATGCCGTGGGAGTGCGCCGCCGCGCGTGGTAGGCGCGAACGCCTGCACGCCAATCGGCGGATTGCTCCGGTGCGAGGTCCAGATAAGACGGCGGGCACGAGTAGTAGTACGGGTGCATGGATTCGTCCAAGGGCTTGTAGCCCCACTGGCGGCCGCTGAGTTCGAGAAGATCGCAGCGGATGTAGCGCAGGGATTGTCCTGGCGAGAGATCCCGATGCACGCCTTCGACCTTGGCGGTCACTTCGGCGACGGACCACAGCACGTTGCCGCGCAGCGTGTGGGCGATGACCTTCACGCTGGCGCGCTCGGTCTCCTGCGGTTCGATCAGTTCCGCGATCAGTTCAGACCGCGATTGAGTTGAGAAAAACCAGCCCATGAGAGGTCTCCTGAAAAATCGGAGCCGGAGGCCTCCCCGCAGGGAGAACCACCGGCGGGTGATGGAATGCCGCGCGTGCGGCGATGGAACCCGGTGCGACTTACGAACCGCAACCTGCTGGGCAGCAACCCAAGGTGATGCCGTGGGAGCAGTAGCCGTTAGCGGCATTCCAGTCCTGGGTTTCCTGCCGTTCGGCAGGCGTTGCGTAGTCCCATTCCTGGGCTGCGATTTCCAGGGCATGAGCGCGCTGGTCTTCCGGCAACCGACTGGCTTGCATATCGATCTCCGAACTGAAAAGCGTGACCCAGTGATCCCACGACAGGCCGCAACCACGCTGGGCGTGTTCAGCGGCCGTCTTGCAGAATTCCCGCCACGCGGGTTCATCCAGCGTTGAACGGGGGGTGTCGCGAGTGATGGTGGACATGATGAAAATCTCCGGGAAGAAGCTGGAGAACCTCCCTGCAGGGAAGGACCCCGGCGGGTGGTGAAACGTCACCGAAGCGACGGATGGATCAAGCCTTGACGAGATGCCAGTCCTGAGACAACGGGGCAAACTCGTAGCCCAACGCACCGAGACGGTCGCGCTGCTCGCGCAGAACACGACGATCGACGGTCGCGTCGAGCTTGACGCTGTCGCTCAGCGGCCAGAGCACGCCGAACAGCGCCGCGTCGTCCGCGTCGGCCGAAGCCTCGGGAGACGTAACGGCCGGCGCTTCGCCGAATGGCGTGGTATCAATCAGCGGATCGCGCGGGCTCCGGGGCTTCGCCTTGGCTTGCGCCCTGGACGTTGCCGGCGCGGGAGCCTGTGCCTCCTCGTCGATCGGATCGACTTCCTGCGGACTCAGCCGACGGGCTTCGTCACGGCTCAGGGCGTCGATAGCGGACAGCGTCATCCCGCCAAGGACGGCACGGATTTCGATGACCATGCGACCGTTGGCGTTGTATGTGGACGGACGAATCTCGACGATCGCGAAATCGCCCTCGTACTTGCCTTCGGTGTACTGGTCCAGTTCGGCGTTCTTTACGACGAACTCGCCGATGGACGTTGCAAGGCGGCCCACGTTGAAGTCGCCGTTCCTGCCGTGGATGGTCTTGATGGCCAATTGGCCGGGAATGGTAATCATGAAGGACTCCTGCTTATGAACGAGCGCCCTCATGCCGTCAGCGCCGAAAGGCGAGCAGCATGTGGATGCAAGGAAGAAACAAGGCCCCGAGCAACGGGGCCTTGCGGATCAGAACGACTCGGCGACAGCCAATGCGGGCGCATCGGTAGTGGCTTCGTCGGCAGCTTCTGTCACCGGCTCGGAGGGTTGCGGCACGGCAGCTTGCTGCTCGGCGGGCGTATCGGTCGTCGCGGGGGCGTCCGGTTCGCGCTCGTCGGCTTCGGTCGGCTTGGGCTCGGCTTTATAGACGAGCTTGCCGTCGACCTTGATCCAACCGATGAACAACAGGCGGGCTTTCAGGCTCACTCCGTGCTCGCCGGCACGCTTGCCCTTGGTGTAGGTGAAGGTGTCGGTCCACAGATCACCCAGGCGGAAGCCGATCAGGACTTTCTTCTCGGCTTCGACCGCCTGGCTGCAGCGGCGGACAAGGTGTTGCGCTTCGGAGCCAGAGACGCGCGTGTCGAAACGCACGTAGGAAGCGTCGTCGCTGGGGCCGTTCAGGGCCGCGATGTCGCAGGCGAGAAAGGCATCGCCCTTCTTCGGCTTCACCTCGCGGATGCGATTGAGATAGCCGAGGCCGGTGATGTGCAGGTCGAAGTAGGACTTTTCGTTGGAAGTGGTCATGGTGCATCTCCAATGGGACAAATTGCGGAGACACACCCAACCCAGGCGGGGAAGGTGTGAAACCCCCGCGTGGGTTGACGGAACAGCGATGGCATCACCGTCGAGAACTGACGGGCGTTCGCGCATGGATGCCGATGCGAACGGGTTCGGTCACACGGGAACACCGTGCACAGCCTTGAGGACCGAGGGCTGTCTGGCATGTCGCTGACGACGTCAGCGGAACATGGGGCGAGCGTGGCACGCTTGTCTCGCCTGTACTACCAGGAATCGGAAGCCGGGCGTGGCCGCATTGAAGCGACTTGGGGCATTGAGGCTCTATCACGCCGTACACGGCGAGGGGTGTTGGGGAAAAAGAAAGCCTCCGTAAGGAGGCCAAAGGGGAGCGTCAGTAGTTGCCTGTTATGCCGATACCGCGCGACGTTGGCGGGATGCCTTCGTGCCGATGATGTTCACCCCGATCTGGCGCCAGCGGCCGTCATCGATCCAGTGCGCTAGCACGTCGCCGAGGCTGTCGAAATACACCTCGTCAATACGCTCGACGAGTTCCCCGTCGCGGTGCAGCTCCACCACATAGACGTCGCCGCCGCGGTCGTAGAGCACCGTGACCCGGCCTGCGAACTTGGTGGTTTCGACGGTGAAACTGATCGCCGCAGGCGTCTCGATAATCCCGTCCGGCGTCGGATCGACCCAGGTGAAATCGCGGGCGCCGGCATCGACCAGAAGGTGCGTGATGCGGCGATAGCGATCGGGTGCCGGCAGTTGCTCCAGTTGCTGGATCAGATCGCCCAGCTCCGGGCATTGCGGCTCTGGGATGGGGAGCTTGGCCGGCGCCGAACCGAGGATGTGCGTCTTGACGGTATAGGGCCTGCCATCGGCGGTATGCTCGGTACGCTCCTCTGGCGTATCCGCGCGCAGGCCGTCGAAACGGCGCCTTGCGTAGGGATGGACATGCACCTTGGTTCCTTCGTCGGGAACGGCAGATACCAGGCTGCGATCCAACACCGCGAATTCCGCGCGGCCGGTCTTGACGACGATGGCTTCATCGGTGGTCGCGATCACCGTACCGTCGAACGGTTGTGGGTCGATCACGAAGCCCAGCGTGGACTCCTGCGGCTTGCCATCGAAGAAGCGGAACTTGAACGAGCGGATGTTGCGCGGAACATGACCCGCGACGAGCGTGGGCATCTGGCTACGAATAATGGAACGGTCCATGAGAATCTCCTTGAGGAAAGGCAAGGGACTCCCGGCCCGCAAGGGAGGAAAGGTCCCTTGTGGATGGTGTGGATGGACGCGGCGTGCGTCCGGGAAATGGCAATGACCAGCGCGGTGGACGCACTCGCAGTCTCGAAGGCCTCGACTGCCTGGGTATGCTGCCGGCTACGCCAGCGAACATGCGCGCAGCATCGCGCGCGGGTGCCGATCGCGCGGCAGTGAAACGGAATCTGGACGCAGCCGCTTTGCGGCGAAAAAAAGCCCCTTTTGGCGAGGGGCTGGCGGAAGATCAGTTTTCGTACACGAAATGGTGCATGCGCTACGCGGGAAAGAACACGTGCTTCCAACGTTCGCCATGCGTGTTGCCGCCATCGAACAGGACCACTTCGTAGCGGTCCAGCCCGGCTGCAAGCAGGTCCAGGGTGGCGATGTGGCGGATGCGCAAATCCGCCTTCTCGCGCACAATCACCCAGGTTCGACCCACGGTGTCGTCCTGCATCATGGCATCGATGCAGGCATGCAGTTGCTGGTCGAAATCCGGCTCGGGGCCGTGCTCGTTTATGGCGCAGTCGGCGATGGTATCCAGATCAAGATGAGCGGACATGGTGAGGCTCCGGAGATGGGGAGCAGGCCGCGGCGACCTTGCAGGCGCGCGACCCGCAAAAGGTAGGATGAGATTGCTTGCAGATTGCAGAACTACGTTTCATGGACCGCGAGCCCTTCCAGCGCTGGCGCATCGGCATCGAAGATCAGGATGCGCACATCGGCTTCACCGGCCAGGTGAAGCACGTCCGCCAGATCAGTGGGCAGACCGTGGTCCACATGCTCTTGTCGCAGTCGCACGATGGAAATGCCTTCCGTGTGTTCCAGATTGGCGTCCGTCCAGGGAGTTGCGATTAGCTTCACGCCGATCGCCGGGCTGTACGGGATGCGGAACGCGATGAACAGGAAGCCGGTCGGCGTGGCAAGGTCTGCGAGATTGGCGAGGTAATGCCAACTTTCCACAGAGAGGTGCGCGCGGCTGATTTCCCAGCACCGGCTGTAATGGCCGGTCTCGAAGCGCAGTCGCTGCACCGTTTCATGTGCGGCCTCCTCCGAATACGTATCGCCGATATAGACAGGATGCCCATCGATATCGTCGCCATAGATGGCGTAGACCACCGCGCGGACGATGCCCTCGCCATCCGTGCACTGACGGGCCAGTTCGTCGCTGATTATCTGCGACGGACCGATCAAGGCGAAGTCGTTGGCAACGATGCACGAAGACTGCGCGAGTTCTTCGTCGGGCAGGTGCGCCTGGCTGCCATGGATGGATCGCCAAACAAGGGGGCTGCCATCCTCGAAACTGATGCAGAGGGTGCGGATGACACGCAAGTTTTGATACCCGCGTGCAAAGGGATTGTTCGTATGGAACATGGGGTTTCTCCAGTGGAATACGGCTGGAGGCATCCCCGCGCTAGGGGATGAACCCCAGCGGGTGGAAGGAAAGACGGCCTATCAGGTGAGTCAGCAGTGTGGAAAGTGAGAGCCGTAGGGAAACGAAGGGACATGGCTCCAGATGGGGCGGCATGTCCCTCGGCGATCACCAGCCGTTGTAATACAGCACGAGATCAGCAATGACCCTGCGGCGTTCGAGATCGAGCCCTCCAAGATCGGAGAGTCCCTCGAAACCGCAGCGCTTGAGCATCGCGCCACCTTCGCGGGCGTTGTAGAAACTCACCATTGCGGAGAGAAACATCCGTTGCCCGCTGCTCAGCACGCCGAGGGCATCGCTGACCATCAGCATGTTCGGCCGCAGGTCCCACTTCGTGGTGGCACGCTTCAGTCCGTCCCGCGTACCATCGCCGAACCATTCGGCACCGGCGATCTCGACACCACGCTTCCAGGCTTGAAAGAACGCCTCGGGCGCTTGGGCGAAGTGGTCATTCTCCCGAGTGATCTGATCGAGAACGTCTTGCGGTATGGATGGCTTCACGATGAATCTCCTGGCGAGCGGCTCCTTCGGCAGTGCCTGTTGCCAACGGCCCGTCGCCAGGGCGTCGTGAGCGACCTCGGCCGAGGGAAAGTACTGGAGGGACTCGCGGGAAACCGGCCCTTCTTCATCGACAGTGCCGATGTAGTGGCCGGATGCGCTATGGAGCACTTGCAACGACAGGCGGTGGCCTGTGTAGAGCAAGGCGAGATAGCCGATGGATTCAGACCTGGCCTGTTTGGCGGTCAGTGGCTTCACGTTGGGGACAAGAGACATAGCACGCTGCTCCATGGTGGATCGGGTGCCCCACGTCCCGGCGGAAGTGGAAACGCCCGCAAGGTGAGGAAACGAAGCATCGGCGCCGTGAGGCGCTCGTCCGCGGTGGTCGATGCGAAATCGGACTGGTGGGTTGCGCGGAGAGAACCCCGCGGCAGCCTCGAAACCCTGGCTGCTGGCATGTGCTGACGAATCAGCGAACATGTGGGCAGCTTCGTGCGGGGGCGGCGCCGCGTCAGTTGGAAAACGGCATCTGGCCCAGCCCCGATTGATGGGCAGGAGAAAGGCGCCGAAGGCCCGGTGGCCTTCGGCTCGGGAGGAAAGAGGAACCACCCGTGGGCTGATTGGCAGGCCCGGTCGTCGCTAGAACCGTCTGCTGTCAGCAATCACACCCGGCCCATGTCGTGGCTGAGGCCGGCATCGTCTGGCGCACATCCGCGCACAAAGGGAGCCCGTTGTTTCACCGGCGGGCACCGGCACCGAATACCGCTGACCACGAAGGGTCTCCGGGTGGCTCGCGCAGCCTGGCAAGCCATCGGGGGACCCTTCGCAGACGCGGAAGACATACAGATCAGCAGAACGCGCCGGAGACGGTTCGCGGAGAAGCTACCTTCAGGTCCCGCGGCCGGGGACGGCTGCGCGAGACGCGCACACGGATCGAGAAGGCGTTGCGCGCTGGGTGTCCCTCAGGGCATGCGGGACGTTGGCCCTGTCGCCGAAGAGTCGGTGGCGTGCCAGGGGGATTCGAGATTGTCAGGATGCTCTAGGGGTGAGACGCCGCTTGCGCACGGTCGTGCCCCGCCCCGCTGGGGCTTCGCTTTGCAATGTGCCTTTGCATTCGGGATAGCGGCTGCATGACCAGAATGCACCTTTCTTGCCCATACGCTGCCCCATGGGCGCGCCGCATCGAGGACACGGCGGCGAAGGCGGCAGTTTGATGGAGAGCGTCGTACTCCGATACTGCTGTACGAGTTGGGCGACCCAGGCGGATTGCCGGGCGATGAACGCATCCAGCGTCATCTGGCCGGCCTCGATCCTGTCGAGTGCCTGTTCCCAGATAGCCGTGGTGCCGGGATCAGTGATGGCGGCCGGCACGGCATCGATCAGCGTGAAGGCGGCATCCGACGCGCGGACCGCACGCCCCTTCTTCACCAGGTAACCACGGCCGAGCAGCCCATTGATGATGCCGGCCCGCGTGGCCTCGGTGCCGATGCCGGTCGTGTCCTTGAGCTTCTGCTTCAGCCGCGGATCGGTGACGAGTTTGGCCACGCCTTTCATCGCCTTGACCAGTTCGCCTTGCGTGTATGGCTTGGGTGGCAAGGTCTTCATCGCCTTCAGGTCCACGGCATCCACCTGGCACGAAAGCGCTGGTTGCAACACCGGCAACACCTGACTCCGGGAGGCCGACTCGCCTTCCGTTTCCTCCGGCTCGGACGAGGGGAGCACCTGACGCCAGCCCTGCACGACCAGCTGCTTGCCGACGGCCTGCAAGGTATGACCGGCACAGGCGAACCGCGCCGTCGTGCGGTCATATTCATGCGGTGGCAGAAACTGCGCCAGGTAATGCGCGCGGATCAGCTTGTAGACGGCCAGTTCCTTCTGGCTCATAGCCGACTGATCGACCGGCTCCAGCGTCGGAATGATGCCGTGGTGCGCGCCGATCTTGCCGTCATCCCAGGCGCGTGAGCGCTGATGGCGATCCAGCCGATCGATCAAAGGACGCAGGCCTGGATCAGTCTTGAGCAGGCTGTCCAGCACGACCGGCACTTCGGCCAACATGCTCTCGGGCAGATAGCCCGAATCCGAGCGCGGATAGGTCGTAGCTTTATGCGTTTCGTACAAGGCTTGGGCGATGTCCAGCGTCTCCTGCACGTCGAGGCCCAACTGCCGCGAGCACACCTCCTGAAGCGTGCCCAGGTCGAACGGCAGCGGCGCGCCTTCGCGCACGCGCTCGGTTTCCACTGACACCACCTGGGCCGTGTCGACCACGCGCATGCGTTCCACCGCTTGCTGCGCCACCGGCTGTTGCAGGCAGCGTCCGGCGTGGTCGGTGCAGTGCTGCGGCGGCATCCAGTTAGCGACGAATGACTGGCCGCGGGCCGACAACGTGACCTCGATGGCCCAGTACGGCACGGCGACGAAGCGCGTAATCTCGCGGTCGCGGTCGACCACGAGCTTCAGGGTCGGCGTCTGCACGCGACCGACCGAAAGCACGCCGGAGTAGCCGGCCTGGCGGCCGAGCACCGTGAACAGCCGGCTCAGGTTCATGCCGACCAGCCAGTCGGCTCGGGATCGCGCCAGCGCTGAGTAGTACAGCGGCAACGTCTCCGCGGAAGGCTTGAGTGCGCCGAGCGCCTTGCGGATGGAGGTGTCGTTCAGTGCTGACAGCCACAGGCGCTGAATCGGGCCGCGATAGCCGCACAGGTCGAGGATTTCCCGGGCGATCATCTCGCCCTCGCGGTCGGCATCGGTCGCGATCACCAATTCGGCGGCCTGGCCGACGAGCTGTTTGACGATCTTGAACTGCGCGGCGGTCGTCGCTTTGGGTTCAACGCGCCAGCGCTCGGGAATGATGGGAAGCTGTTCGATGGACCAGCGCTTGTATCGCTCGTCGTAGGCTTCCGGCGACGCTGCTTCGATCAGGTGTCCGATGCACCATGTCACGACGATGCCGACACCGTTGTAGCAGCCATTGCCGCGCTGTTTCGCGCCGAGGACCCGCGCAATGTCCTTGCCCTGCGAGGGCTTCTCGCACAGGTACACGCGCATGCGGCCTCCTCGGATGTGGGCGGTTCATCGAATGAACAGCAGGATGTCCGTGGCGTGCGGAGCGGGCTGCAAAGAAACGGAACTTGCCGCCGTCCGATTGCACGATGGGGCGATACGGGTGCAGGTCCCCGGACCGAACGCTGGCGCTATCCCCTGGGGATAGTTGGGCTGGCGCATGGAGGGCGGCGGACCGTTGTGACAGCCGCCCTCCGGCCTTTAGTGCTCGGCCGTAGGCGGGGCGTCGTTGTTGACGGGTTTGGGACTGAGCGTGACGGACTCGATACGGTACGGCAGGATGCCGACGCGACGCGCCTCGATCTTGAAGGTCACGCGCTCGTTCTCGTCGGCGTCCTCCCACTCGTCGCGCATGGTGCGCCCTTCCACCAATACGCGCATGCCTTTCTGATAGAGCGATTGCCAGCGTTCGGCGTCGCGATGCCACCACTCCACCGGCGCCCAGAAGCCGCCGCGATCCTCGTACTTGCCGTCCTTGCCTGGCACCGGGTTATCGAAATAGACGTTCAGACGCAGTAGCCGACGCGGTTCGTCGTTGCCATTGGGAAATTCGCGGTATTCGGGCGCTGAACCGATGTTGCCCTCACCGCTGAAATGCGTGCTCATGGTGACTCCTTGGGGGACGTGGACGGAACGGATGCGGCGTGCCGATGGACGCGCCGCAGATAGACCGCCTCGGCTTCGGCCACTTTGCTGGCGCATTCGAGGGCCTGGCGGGCGATGCTGTGCGTGAGGCTGACCTGCATGTTCAGCACGATGCGTTGCAACTCCATCGCGTACAGGTCATCGATGAGCCGTTCCGGGGTCGCGGGATTCGTGAGCGCGTCCTGCCACAGCGTCACGCCCATCGCGGAACGGTCGGGATTGCGCCACCGCAGAAATGTTGTGCCGGCCCCGGTGGTCTGCTGAGCCAGTTGCACGGGGAGCAGGTTGAAGGGATACGCGCGCGCCTGGGGCAGCACGCGACGCAGCGCCAACGCAATCATGTCGTCGCGCAATGCGGTGCACTGGCTGGCCCAGGTCTCCAGACTCCCCTTACCTTTAAAGGGCTGTAAAAGGCCTTTTAGATAGGCTGCATGTTCCAGCCGCTGGAAGTCCGTCGGTTCCAGAGGGAGGAAAGACCGGCGTGGCGTGGTGTCCGGTCCCGTCATGCTGATTCGTCCTCGCCGGTCGCCGTCGCACCTTGTGCGTGGGATTCGGCCGCGTCGGATGGTGCCGCAGTGCTGGCCCGGTCCTCGGTGCGGACCTGCGGTTGCCCGCGCCGCGCAAGCGGCGGTGCGAAGCGCGAACGGCGCGTGCCTTCCAGCACGTCCTGCGGCAAGGGACCGAACTTCTCCAGCGCCGCCCGCGCCGCGGCATTGTTGGCGGCGAAATCGTCACGCTGCGTGCCGGAATAGCGGTATTGCTGGGCCAGCGAGAACAGGCTGCGCAAGGCGTGTGCACCCTCGTTGAGCCAGCGCTCCATCGTGCTGCGGTCGATCAACGCGGTGTGGTGCGCGAGGATCAGCTTGCGTGCGAGATCGTCGTAGTCGGCCAGGAGATAGACCGCCATGAAGCCGAGTTGGGCATTGACGAACAGTGGCAGCTTGACTGGCTGCAAATTGAGGTTCTCACCGAGGGATAGAGCCGGAGGGACGTCGGCGAGCGCCTGCTCCACCTGCTCGCGCAGGGTCTGCAAACCGGCTTTGGTCTGCGCGAGCTTTTCTTCGATCCGCAACATCCACCAGTCCGAGTACGGGTCGTCCTGCTCCGAGCCGCGCTTCATCTTGTTCATGATCGAGACAAAGCCGTTCAGACCGATGATGCCGGGTCGTCCTTCGGACGGCGCGCGACCGTGCCAGATGCGTGAGGCGTGGTGGGTGTGCAGCGTCAGCGACATCGCGCTGCGCAATGAACCAAGGTTCAGTTGCAGGGGTTCGTTGGGCATGGGGACGACTCGTGCGGAAAACAGGAGTCGTCAGCATGGGGAGTTGACGGAAGGCCGTCAGTCAACAAACCGCATCCGGCGTTGGCCCGGTTTGCCGACACGGGAAGGCTTTCTGTTCCACCTATCCCCTGGGGATAGCTACGTGGCTCACGCGGGCTGACCGAATGCGGGC
Organism: Rhodanobacter sp. FW106-HT46G03; assembly: GCF_058789895.1. Classification (NCBI taxonomy): domain Bacteria; kingdom Pseudomonadati; phylum Pseudomonadota; class Gammaproteobacteria; order Lysobacterales; family Rhodanobacteraceae; genus Rhodanobacter; species Rhodanobacter sp. FW106-HT46G03. The sequence goes on along the minus strand of NZ_JBYTCC010000001.1, from coordinate 2,911,262 downwards.
AATCGCCATGCGATTCAGATTGCGGCGTCGCGGACAAGCACGTCGAGCGCCCGCGACATGACGTTCAAGCGATCGCACAGGTGATGAAGTTGCCTGACCGCCTTTGGGCCCGATGGCGGCTCCTCGTCCGGATCGGCCATGGTTTCGATATTTGCTGGGAGCACCGGGCCGAGCACGTCATACAGCTCATTGAGCTGCATTTCAAGCCGCGTGGCGATAGCGTGCGCGGTGTCGATCATCGTCGTGACGGTGTCGAACGGTTCATCGTCCTCCAGGCTGTCGTCGACGATGTGCGGCGGGTCTTGGCGCATGGGCGGGTGAAGGGCGCACATGTGATCCTCCTGAAGCCATGTTCGTGACTCTCGCCCATCGGCATCGGTGACGGTAACTCCCAACTTTCGGAGGGTGGGTCGGCCGAGTCCCCTCTATCGAGATGACGTTACACCGGCGTCGGCAACCATGGGAAGGCCACCTGTGCCAGCTATCCCCAGGGGATAGCTCAAGGCAAGATCAACGTCGACGCAAGGTTGCGCGTATCTGTTCCAGGTAGGTACGTACTAGTTCGGGATCGGCGGCGCGGCGCGGCGGGGGCGGCGGTGATGGCGACGGTTGAGGCGGTGCCGGCACGGCCTCGGACGCCGCACCGGCTTCACCCGCCCACGCCTTGAATTCGCCGCGGATCGCTTTCTGGACGATGCCAAACAGGTAGCCGGCGGGATTGCGTACCGAGCTGTTGCGGCAACGCGCCGCCCATTCGTCGAGCACGGCCTGCCGCTGCGCCTCGTTCACCTGCTGCAAAGCCACCAGCGCCCCGGCCTGCTGCTCGTCCTTCAGGCGCAGAAAGCGGTCGGGCAGCCGCAAATCCTGTAACGCCTTCGCGCGCGGTACTGTACGTACTTCATTGATACGGTCCTTACGTACTGTACGGTCCTCCTTCGGATTCCGAAGTGCGCCGTCTGACGCGGGTTTTGCCCCTGCTTCGGATTCCGAAGACGGCCGGCCGGCATTCCGAAGCAGGGTTTCCGGGCCTTCTTCGGATTCACGATCGGCCTCTTCCTGTGGATAACTGTCCGCTATCCAGCCATGGCCGGCCATGCGCTGCGCGAGGACCTGCAGGCGGGTGGGCAAGGTGCGGCCGTTGAGTAGCGGGTCCTCGGCGATCTCGCGCAGTGTGTTGACACCGACGCGTTGCACCGCCTTGGCTGCATGGGCAAGCGCCTGGCTCACCAGCCCCAGGTAGTCGGGATCGAGCTGCATCGCTTCGAATGGCGTGAGCGGTTCGTCATGCAGGACGTAGAGATTGCCCAGGATACGGCCCGTTCGCGCGTCACGCCGACGCCGCACGAGGCTGATCCAGCGCGTCAGCCGCAGCAGAGTCAAGGCACGGGCGACCGTCTCATGGGACGCCTGCGCCGCGCAGGGCATGGAGGCCAGATAGGGGCGCAACTGGTCGTAGGTGGGAAACGCGGTCACGCCATCGTCGTTCAGTAGCAACCGGAACACCTGCCAGGCGTTGCGTTCGAGCGGCGTCAGGCGCCGGTCGAGGAAGAGCGCGCGCGGCACGCTCTCCTGACGATTGCCGCTGTACAGAAAGCCATCGTTCGGCGAGGTGCCGCCCGCACCGGCTTTCAGTCGGGACAAGGCGTCGTCGAACAGCGCCGACAGCGCGATGGGGCCGTTGCGCCGCGGTGCGTCGTCCGTCGCCATGGCCTTACAGCAATCCCTGATCGACCCAGGTACGTATGGCCGCCCACACCACGGACATCGGCAGCGCCATCGATTCGGCCAGATCCATGGTCAGCGTCAGCATCGCCGTTTCGTCGTCCGGCGCGACGCCGCGTTCCTTGCGGGCGGCGGCCCAGCGCTGCCACAGCGTTGCGTCCTGGGCCTCGTCGAGCACTGGATGCCGGCCCTTGCGTTTGGGCAAGCCGAGGATATCGCGCCGCAGCGCGACCTCTTGATGGGTCAGGCCGAAAAAATGGCTCACCATGTCGGTACTCGCGCCCAGACGAAGCATGCGGTCGACGGTGGCGATTTCCTTCTCCACGTCGTGGACCTGGCTCAGCAGTCGCTTTAGCACCTCGCGATTGATCGACACCGAGCACCAGGACACCGTGGCGTTGGCCAACACACTGACCAGCGCCGGATGCTTGAGCGCATCCAGTTCTTCCTCGCCGAAGCCCATGGCTTTGCAGCGGCGCAGTTGGCCGTTGCGCAGATCGTGAAGAGCCTGGGCGATCACGGCCTGGTTGAGAGGATGCGGTGCCGGCATACGAACCTCCCGTGCTCAGTCGCTATGTTCCGGTGGGTCGATGGCGCTCGGGGCTTCCAGTTCAAGAAGGCGTCTGGCCAGACGTAGCAGACGAAACAGCTTGACCAGTCCGTTGTCGCTCAGGCGCGGCGGCGGTCCCCCGCGACCCACGAGCAGCGGCGCCAGTTGCGCCGCCAACCGGGTGCGGTCCAGCGCGAGCGGTGGTTCGCACGCCCCGTTCAGCGCATCCAGCAGCGAGAGGACGGTGCGTCCGAAGTCCGACAGCGACGCAGCGGCCGGGGCGGTGCACCGGAAGCCGATGCCGCCGTCGCTCGACTCGATGCAGTCGGCTGCGCCGGCTTCTTCGGCTACCTCGCGGGCGAATTGTGCAATGTGCACGCGCAGGCGTTCGGGCGTATCCAGGCCGGGCTCGATGTACCAGACGTCCGAGATCGGGTACAGCCCGCCCGCCTGGACGGGAATCGCACGCAACACGTCGGCCTCGAAGTCCGGTATGGGATCGCCCATCTGCTCGGAGACCAGGCGTTGAATGGACTGAAGGCGTTCGGTGGTCGGCGCCGGCGATACGATGTGGCCATGCAGGCGTTCTTCGCGTGGCGGCGACGATTCCGGTGACGGCGGCGAGGAGGTGCGGCTCGCGGCGGGCGATGCTGGGAGCAAGGGCGGTGTCGGAGGCACGTTCGCCGGTCTGGGCGGCAGGGTCACCGAAGACGGTGCGGCCTCTGGCGTCGCGGCAGGCGGCGTGTCCGTGGCCTCGGCGGCCGGTGACGAGGCCGTGCTTGCCGTGGCCGGATCGCTGGTCAGGGCACGCTGGCGATGCTCGTTGTCGTCGATCTCCAGTTGCAGCGTGTCGTAGGCCGCGCCCAAGAGGTCAGCCATCTGCCCCACCAGCTCGTCCTGGACGCGTTGCAGGTCGAAAGCCTTCCCCTGGTTGTCGAACGAGGCCAGCACATCCTGGAACAATGCGCCGAAGTCCACGGTGGGCGGCTGGTGGACGGCGCGGCGTTCCCAGGTGCGTTCGCAGGCACGGCGCAACACCGCGAGACGTTCGACCTGATGGCGACCCAGCCCACCGTAAAGCACCGTCGGAATGGCCGGGAGCAGGTAGCGCACGGCATCCTGCATGCGGCTGATGTGTGACTGCTGGACGGGGTAGCCGTCGGCTGTCAGCCGCCGCGCGAGTTCAGATTGCGACAGCGACTCGCCGCTCTCCTGCTCGTAGAACTCCCGGGCCTTCTCGATGCCCAATGCCCGCTCGATGAAGGTCAGGCCGCCGCGCAGCTCGTTCTCGGCCAGATGGCCGGTCAGCATGACCACGTCGCCGCGCGCGGGCCATGGACGGAACAGGCAGGGAATGCGAAAGAACCGCTCGTCCTTCGTCTCGGCCCACAGTTCGCGCAAGATCGCCAGTCGCGTGTTGCCACCGTTGCGGATGATGTAGTGGGGGTCGCCGGGACGCCGTGTGATCGCCGGTGGCGCATCGAGCCCGCGCTCGCGGATGGACGCCTTGATGTCCTCGTAGGCCGGATTGCGCATCACCCTCGGGTCGTGGTCGTAGGGACGCAGTTGATCGAGCGTCACGACCATGGGTGTATCGGCGATCGGGTCCGTCAAGGCGGTCGCGCCTGGTCCGTTGCGCTCGAAGCCGGCGGCCATCAGCTTGGCCGCCATGTCCTGGGGGGTGAGTTCAGCCACGGCCCGGCTCCGGTAACGGCTCCTCGGGCGCCGCCACCTGCGCCTGACGGTCGGCACGGCGAAGCTGCGCACGGGCGTTCAGGCCGGCGCGGTGATCGCTGGCCGTCGAACTGGTGTAGATGGCAGCGCAGCCGGGTTTGGTGAATTTGAGGTGCCCGCCTGGCGTGCGTTTGACGTGCCAGCCTTCGCCGAGCGCGAACTCGATCAATCTGCGCAGGCGCCTGTGGCCGCGGGCCAGCTCATGCGCGCTCATCATGATCCCCGCTCCGGCGGGCCGTTCGCGGTGTCGTTCGGCCATCGACTTGCGCGAAGCGCTCGTGCCATAGGGGGAACAGCTCGCTGGCCAGCGCGCGCACGGTCTCCAAGGCGGCCGGCGCCACGCGGCCGGCCGGTTGTCGGTACTCCACCCGGTGCACCGGCAAGCCCCGTGTCGCCGCGCGCGGATAGGCTTCGATGGCCGGCACGTCGGTCGTGAGGACCTGCACGCCGGGCTGGCCCTGGAAGATGTCGCGCAGCGCCTGCTGGATGAGCCGGGCATTCGAGGACACCGGATGCACGCGATTAATCAGCAAGTGCAGCGGCGGCGGTTCGATCCCGAGATGCCGATACGGCGCGATGTCCTCGATCAGTTGCACGGTGCCACGTCGCAGCTCCCGGGCGGCCAGGATCTCGGGCGTGACCGGCGAGAGCGCGAGATGCGACGCCAGCACCGCCGTCTCCAGCAGCACGCTGCGCGCGCCTTGGGTATCGATCAGCAGCAGGTCGTAAAGCGGAGCGAGCGCCGGCAGCAAATGTCGCAGCCGCAGGCGGCCGTCCGGGGCGTGTAGCAGCAGCGTGTTGAGTTCGCCGCGGTCGTCGTTGGACAGCACCAGGTCCAGGCCGGTGATCGCCGTGTGCGACACCAGTTGCTCGATCCGCCGTTCATTGAAGGCCAGCAGCTCGTAGATGCCCGCGGGCGCACGCGTCGTCAGCGTGAAGTAGCTCGACAGTGTGGGCTGCACGTCCAGATCGAGCAGCAATACGCGCAGACCCGCGTCGGCCACGAAGCCGCCGAGGTTGGCTGCGGTGGTGGTCTTGCCGACACCGCCCTTGGTCGAGATGATTGACACCACTTTCATGCGCGTTCTCCTCGTGGAAAGGCTCAGTCCCGTTCCTTGAGGCGGTCGGTGATCCACTGGTCGATCTCGACCGAGTCCCAGCCGATGGCACGCACGCCCAGGCGCATCGCCTTGGGGAACTTGCCCTGCTTCATGAGGGCGTAGAGGTGCGCACGTTTGAAGCCGGTCTTGGCCTCGACCTCGGCACGGCGCAGGATGCGGTGCTCGACCGGCGCGGGCTCCGCCACGGCGGATTCGGTGGGCGTCGCCGAGGCATGGGTCTGCGAAGACATGGAGGGCACTCCTTGGCGCTCAGCGGCGCCCGGTGTTGAATGTGCCCTTCATTCAATAGACAGTCGGCCACCGATGCACCGCAATGGCAGAAGGCGTCTCTGCAATTGCAGTCAGGTGTCCTGCGACTGGAGATGGCGCTTGGCAGCGGCGAATTTGGACCAGAGCGTGCGTTCGCTGATGCCGGCGTGGTCGCCATAGTGGGCCACCAGGGCGTTGATGACCGCTTCCAGTGTCCCGAACGAGGAGTACGGCACCCCGCCCGGCGACTTGCCGAGCAGCAAGGTGAGCAGGCCGCCGACGATGTTCAGGTAGGTCGATTCGCTGCGCGGGCCCAGCGCGACGCCCTGTTTCTCCATGGCGGCATGCGCGGCGCTCAAGGCCTGGTACTCCTCCTGCAGTGCGTCCCATGCCTTGAGTCGATCCGCGAGTTGCACGCGTAGCGCCTCGCGGTCCATGAGCAGCGCCTGGACCGCTTCCACGCTGATCGCTGGATGCAGGTGGCGTTCGAACGCATCGAAGAGAAAGGCGGGGCGCTGGTCGGGGTAGAAGCGGATCATCCACACCTTCAGATCGACATGGCGAACCGTCAGGTCGGGCGAGTCCAGCAGCGACGTGTCATCGCAGGTGATACCGTTTTTGCCGTAAGGCAGATCGCCGTTGACCAGGGCGTCGCGTAGCCGTTCGACGTTCAGGCGAAGTTGCGACCAGTCGGGCACATTGGTGTGTTCCGGCAGTGCGTCGTGCCCGTGAACCATGCGCAGGATGCGCGCTTCGTGCCGTAAGAGCCCTGCCCATCGGATCGCCGCCTCGATGGGGCGATAGAACACCTTGGTATGCGTGTTGGCTGGGAGTACCTTATCCATGTTGTTGCCTCCACCCGGTCGAACCCGATGTGTGGCTGGCAACAGGGAGATGGCGATCCGCGGGGGCGCTGTCGGGCCATCGTGGGGGCGGCCTCGCCGTCGCCCGCAGTGGCCATCGCAAGCGTGATCCGTGCTTTCCGGCACGGGCCGCCTGGGCGATGCCAGAGGGTTCGTGGGAGGGAGTGTTCCGGCTGCGACAAGTGCCAGGAAAGACTTTTTGCGTCAGGGCGCTTGACCGCATAGCGGCCCGGGCGGCGTTAGACCGACGAGGTCATCGTCGCGCCAGCCGTGTTTCCGGCATGGCCCATGAGGGGCGACGTCCCGCCCCCTGAAGCCCAGACCCGACAGGTCATCCCTCAGACGAAATCCGTCTTGGCGAAATGGATGACGGGGCAGGGATCGGGGGGACGGCCACCGTGGAAATCAGCGTTCCGGCGCAAGGCGAGGTAGGATGCGAAGGTGCCGTGAAAGTGTGACGCGGCGACCATCGCGCAGGCAACTTGAGTGGATGTCGACGGCGCCTGGTGGACCAGTATGGACGGACGCTGGCGGGCCGCTCACCCATGTGAGAAAATTGAGTCCAGAATCGAGTCCAGAAACTTGATTCGACGACGCGAATCACCTTTTAACTCAATGAGTTATGACTTGGGGCCGATTCGCTTCGCCCGCTCCATCTTCCCCGACCGCGGCTTGCGGCCTCTGGTGATCGTGCGGCGCCGATGAAGATCGCCATTCTTTCGCGCAACGCGCGGCTGTATTCGACCCGACGGCTGGTGGAAGCCGGTCGTTCACGCGGCCACACCGTGCGCGTGCTCGACCCGCTGCGCTGTTATGTACGCGTGGCGCCGGGCAACGCGGCCATCCGCTACCAGGGCAAGCCGGTGCGCGACATCGACGCGGCGATTCCGCGCATCAGCACGCAAAGCACGTTCTACGGCACGGCCGTGCTGCGCCAACTCGAAATGATGGGGGTGTACACGCCCAACCCCTCCGACGCCGTGCTGCGTGCGCGCGACAAGTTGCGCAGCCTGCAGATGCTGGCCGCGCAGGGCATCGCGATGCCGGTGACGGTATTTGGCGACAACCCGGACGACACCGAGGATCTGCTGGCGCTGCTCGGCGACCCGCCGCACGTCATCAAGCTCAACGAGGGCAGCCAGGGCACCGGCGTGGTGCTGGCCGAAAAACGCGCGGCTTCGCAAAGCGTGATCGAGGCGTTTCGTGGGCTGTACGCCAATTTCCTCGTGCAGCAGTTCATTGCCGAGGCGAACGGCTGCGACCTGCGCTGCCTGGTGGTCGGTGGCCGGGTGGTGGCGGCGATGCAGCGCGAGGCGGGTGCCGGCGACTTTCGCGCCAACTTGCACCGCGGCGGCAGCGCGGTGGCGGTGACGCTGAATGCCGCGGAAACCGACATGGCCGTGCGTGCGGCCGGCGTGCTCGGCCTCGGGGTTGCCGGTGTCGATCTGTTGCGCTCGGCGCACGGGCCGCTGGTGCTTGAAGTCAACGCCTCGCCGGGGCTCGAAGGCATCGAGACGGCCACCGGCGTGGACGTGGCCGGCGCCGTGATCGAGCTGCTGCAGGCCAAGGTGGCGGCCAAGGTGTGTACGCGGCGACGCACCGGCACCACGCTGACATCGGGTTAACCCGCGTGTAACCCGGTCGTCCGTATAAAACCGCGCTGTCGATTTCCCATGGCGTGCCGCAGGGTTCGGCAACGATGGATGACGGTGACGGGTACCAACTCAAACCCGGATGCCACGGCAAGTGTCCGTGGCATCCGGGTTTTTTCTTGCGGCCGGTCGCAGGCGCGGCAAATGTTAAGCTTGGCAAGGTTGCCGGCCCTTCGCCGGCGGTGGCGCGGAGCGGTGCCATGCGCGTACTGGTGATTGAAGACAACAGCGATATCGCCACCAACATTGGCGACTATCTTGAAGACCGTGGCAGCGTGGTGGATTTCGCCGGCGACGGCGTCACCGGGCTGCACCTCGCGGTGGTGAACGATTTCGACGTGATCGTGCTCGACCTCACCCTGCCCGGCCTGGACGGCATCGAGGTGGCAAAAAAACTGCGCCACGAGGCGCACAAGCAGACGCCGATCCTGATGCTCACCGCGCGCGATGCGCTGGAGCAGAAACTCACCGGCTTCGAATCCGGCGCCGACGACTACATGACCAAGCCGTTCGCGCTGGCCGAGCTGTGCGCCCGGCTCGAAGTGCTGGCGCGTCGCGGCAAGGGCCCGCAAAGCCGGGTGCTCAAGGTGGCCGACCTCACGTTCAACCTCGACACGCTCACGGTGAACCGCGCCGGCAAGGCGATCCAGCTCAACCCGATCGGCCTGAAACTTTTGCAGGCGCTGATGGAAGCCAGCCCGTCGGTGGTGACCCGACAGGATCTGGAACAGAAAGTGTGGGGCGAGGAGCTGCCCGATTCCGATTCGCTGCGCGTGCATATCCACGGCCTGCGCGCGGCGATCGACAAGCCGTTCGACCAGCCGCTGATCCACACCCGGCATGGCATCGGTTACCGCATGGTCGAGCCGGATGCAGTCCAGGCGTAAGCTGCGGTTCCGCCTGGTCCTCTCGTTCGCGCTGTTCGGCCTCGGCCTCAGCGTGCTGTTTGCCGCTGCGTCGTTGTACGTGCGCGCCAAGGTCGAGAACCAGCTGGTGGTCACCGCCCTCCAGCACGACGTGGATCAGGCGGTCAACAAGGTCATCCACCACCCCGGCCAGCCCGCCACCTCGGAGCTGATCGACGCCTGGATGTGGAGCGACCGCACGATCTACAAGGCGCCGCTTGCCTGGCAGGATCTCGCCACCGGCGTGTACGACATGCACGACGTCGATGCCAATGGGCGGGCGCGCCACTACAAGCTGGCGGTGCGGCGCCAGGACGGCATCATCGGCTTCGTGCGCTACGACATCAGCCGCGAGGATCTCGGCAAGCGCCAGCTCATCACCTCGCTGGTGTTTTCGGTGTTGCTGTTCAGCCTGCTCTCGCTGGCGATCGGCCTGTGGTTGTCGCGCAAGGTGCTGAAGCCGGTGACGCTCCTGGCGCAGCGCATCCGCGATTTCCGCAAGGCCGGCAAGGCCGAGCCGCTGGCGCAGAACTTTGCCGACGACGAGGTCGGCGAGCTGGCGCATGCGCTGGACGAATACTCGGTGCGGCTCACCGCGATGGTCGAGCACGACCGCGAGTTCAACTCCGACGTGAGCCACGAGTTGCGCACGCCGCTCGCCGTCATCGCCAGCACCACCGAGCTGTTGCAGGGTTCGCCCGATCTCACGCCGAAACTGGCTGAGCGCCTGAAGCGCATCGAGCGCGCCTCGCGCCAGGCGACCGAGCTGATCGAGGCGCTGCTGCTGCTGTCGCGCGCCGAGCGCCGCGGACCGACGCGCGGCGAAACCACCGAGGTGGCCAAGGTGGCCGCCGACGTGATCGAAAGCCAGCGCCCGCAGGTGCGCGGCAAGCCGCTGGTGATCGAGCTGGAGGCCACGGTGCCGCTCAGCATCAACGCTCCGGCTTCGGTGCTGTCGGTGGCGCTGACCAACCTCATCGGCAACGCCATCAAGTACACGCTCGAAGGCAGCGTGCGGGTGGAGGTGAGCGCCGACCGGGTCGAAGTGGTCGACACCGGCCCCGGCATCAAGCCGGAGGATGCCGAACGCCTGTTCCAGCGCGGCGTGCGCGGCGAAGGGGCCGGCGGCAGCGGCGCGGGCCTGGGTCTCGCCATCGTGCGCCGGCTGTGCGACCTCTATGGCTGGCACGTGTCGATGCGTCCGCGCGCAGGCACCAACGGCGCCATCGCCAGCATCGTGTTTGCGTGATCGTTCGCGGCGGTGGTTGCCCGGCGCGCCGGGTGGTTCCGCAGTCGTCGCCTACCGCAGTTTCAGCACCAGCCACGACAGCAGCGCCAGCAGGTTGAGGCCCAGCCGCGCCGCCGCCGGCCCACCGACCGCCAGCACGAACCCCTCACTGCCAAAGTGCCAGTCGATGCCCGGCGCCAACGGCAGCCGCAGCAGCGCATACACGTTGACGTAGCCGCCGCAGTGCACCGCGTAGCTCAGCAGCGGCGTGGCGATGAGCGGCAGCTGCAGCAGCTGCGCCCAGCGCGAAAAACGGATACCACGCTCGCTGTTTTCCAGCAGCAGCACGCCCGCCACCAGCACGAACGCATACGCCGCCAGCGCCAGCACCGCCGTGATCGACCCGTGCGCAAAACCCGACGCCAGCAATTGCTGCAGCCGGCGCACAAAGCCGTAAAAACCGCCGGCAATCTCCAGGATGGCGATCAGGCGAAACAGGATGAGGCGCATGGGAAGTCCTTCGAGAAGTGTGCATTGTACGGGCGCTACGCCGTGGCCGGACCGAGGCCTTGTGCGCAAGGCCCGTGGGGCGGGATGCATCCCGACGAGGCTTTTGGCGCGGTCGCCGTCGGGCTGAAGCCCGACCTATATGGGCGACTTTCAGCGCTGGCAGTGTGGGCACCAGAACGTGGAGCGCTGGCCGGTGACGGTGTGGCGGATCGGCGTGCCGCATACCTTGCATGGTTCGCCGGTGCGGCCGTAGACCATCAGCTCGCGGAAAAAATAACCCGGCCCACCATCGGGGCGGAGGAAATCGCGCAAGGTGGTGCCCCCGCGTTCGATCGCGTAGGCAAGGATGCGCTTGACTTCGCGGGCGAGTACCGCGTAACGCTCGCGGGAAACGCGGCCGGCGGCGCGGCGTGGGTCGATGCCGGCGGCGAACAGGGACTCGCCGGCGTAGATGTTGCCCACGCCGACCACGACCGCGTTGTCCATCAAAAAGCTTTTGACCGCGGCGGTGTGGCCGCGCGAGGCGCGCCACAAGAGGTCGCCGTCGAACGCATCGGTGAGCGGTTCGGGGCCGAGGTGAGCGAGCAGGGGATGCCCGCTGCCGGGTGGCTGCCAGAGCAGGCAGCCGAAGCGGCGCGGGTCGGTGAAGCGCAGCACGCGCGGGCCCTCGTGGGCGCCGCGCGCAAGTGCGATATCCACGTGGTCGTGCGGGCCGATCGGCGTGTCCGGCGGCAGGATGCGCAACATGCCGCTCATGCCCAGGTGCAGCAGCGCGCTGCCGACGGGCGTGTGCAGCAGGAGGTATTTCGCGCGGCGCTCGACCGCGTCGATGCGCTGGCCGGGCAGCAGGGTTTCCACTTCACGCGGAATCGGCCAGCGCAGGTTGCGCCGGCGCAGCACGACGGCGGTGACGCGGCGGCCGACGAGATGTGGCTCGAGCCCGCGCCGGGCGGTTTCGACTTCGGGCAGCTCGGGCATCAGTGCAGCTCGACGTGCTTGGGCGCGGGTGGACGCGGCTGGTAGCGCAGGGAGACCAGTGCGACGCGGTTGCCGACCTGCACGTAGCATTGCGGGCCGGTGGCCGACATGGCGCCGAAGCGCAGCACGTGGCCGTCCAGGGTGAGTACGGACTGCGCTGGTGCGAGGCCGATCTTTGCCGGGGCGAAATCCGCCAGTGCGCGCCATTCGAGTACCGGCGCGGCGGCCGTGGCGACGAGGCCATTCACGTAGCGATCGTCGGCACGCTGGCCGTTGTTGGTGTACCAGTGGCCGTCCCGCTGCGTCCACTGCCGCGGCACGGCGGTTCCCAACGTGAGCGCGACTCGGGTGACCGAAGTGGGGTTGAGCGCAAGCAAGGTGCCTGGTGCGCGCGCGGCGTCGTGCCGCCACTGCCAGGTGGCAAGCGCGACCAGGGTCGCGACGGCGGCCAGCATCACGAGGCGTGTGCGTGCCGCGCGTTTCATCGCCGCCGGCGCCGCCATGCGATCCACCCGCCGACCGCCAGCAGCAGCGCAGGCAGGCCGGCAAGGAAACCGATCGACACCGCGTTGAGCGTGCGCTGGTCGATGGCGAGTACGCGGTCGGGCACGCCGCGATGGGGCACGTTCACCAGCGCGTCGTCGCCCAGCAGCCAGTTGACGACACGCTCGCCCAATTCGCGGTTGCCGCCTTCGCCGAGGTAGGCGTTGGAGAGGAAGTCGCCGTCGCCGATCACCACCACGCGCTGCTCGCGCTTGTCCGGGCTGGGCGACAGGCGTGCGAGGGCCAAGCCGAAATCGAGCGGACCGCGCAGCTCGCCGGCCGCGGCGTCATAGCGGATGGCGGACGGGTGCGCGTTGTCGATCGGGTGGAAGGCCGTCCAGCTTTGCGCGCTGGAACGCAACAACGGCGTCACCGTCCAGTCGCCGCCGGTGCGCGCCAGCGCGGCCACCTGCGGGAAACGCGTGGCGAGCTGGAACCCCAGCGTGATCGGGTTCGGCGGGTATTGCGCCTGCACCAGCACGCGCGGGTCGTGCAGGCCGAGCGCGGCGCCGGCGCCGTCCACCAGCACGCCGGGCAGCACCTGCACGTCGAGTGCCTTCGCAAGCGGCGCGAGGCCGAGCTCGCCGTTCGCCGGGTCGCGCAGCCACAGGAGGTTGCCGCCATCTTTCACGTAGGCGACCAGCGCGTCGACGGCGCCGGCGGGCAGAGCCACGGTGGGGCTGGCGAGCACCACGAGATCGGTGCCCTGTGGCACCGACGGCACCTGGGCAAAGCTCAGCGGCACCGCGCGCAGGCCGCTTTGCGCGAGCGGCGCCAGCAGCATGCCGAGGTCGGCCTTGCCGTCGCCCGACGGCAAGCGCTCGCCATCGCCGGTGACGAAGGCGACGATGCGGTCATTGCCGCGCACGAGCCGTTCCAGCGCATTGGTGACGTCGCGTTCGGAAAGTTCGGTGAGCCGTTGCTGGCGGCCGTGCCAATGGAGGATCACCTCGCCATCGACGCCGATGCCGAGTTCACGCATCTGCGCCGGGTCCTGCTGCGGGTCGACGAAGCGCAGGGTGAAATCCGGCTTGGCTTGCGTGTAGCGTGACAGGAAGGCCGCGATGCTGGCGCGCAGGTCGCCGCGCGGGCTGGCATAGCTCACCGCTTCCACCGGCCCGGCGAGGCGCTTCAGGATCGCGCGGCTCTGCGGCGACAGGCTGACGCGGCCATTGGCCGTCCAGTCGGCCATCCACACGTGGCGGCTGCCGAGGTAGCCCAGCGCGCCCGCGCCGGCGAGCAGCAGCAGGGCGAACAGGGCACGGTCGAAACGGCGTGCCCAGCGCATCAGCCGCGCTCCCGGTCGGTGGCGATGCGCCGCGTCGCCAGCGCAAGGCACGCTGCGATGACCAGCACGAACCACAGCAGATCCGTGCTGGAAACCAGTCCGCGCAGGAGGTTTTGCACGTGCGTGCTCATGGCGATGGCGTTGATCGCGCCGTCATCGATGCCGGCGCGCTGCGCGCCGAGATTGAGCGTCCACAGGCCGAGCCCGACCAGCAGGCCGACCACCGCCGCCAGCGCCGGGTGGCTGGTGAACGCCGAGGCGGCGACCGCGATGGCGGAGAGGCTCGCCAGCATCAGGAACAACCCCAGCGTGGCCGCCGCGAGCTTGCCCCAATCGGGCGACGTTGCATGCGCGAGCGACAGCGGCATCGCCAGCGTCAGCGCGAGCCAGACCAACAGCCAGAGCACCAGTGCCGCGTACTTGCCCAGCACGATGCGCGACGCCGGCACGCCGCTGGCAAGCAGCACGGCCAGCGTGCCGTTGCGGCGTTCGCCGGCCAGCGTGGACATGCCCAGCAGCGGCACCACCAGGAACGCGAGCTGCGCCAGCGCCCCCAGCAGCGGCACGGCGACCAGATCGACGTAGCCGGGGCTGTCCGGCAGCCCTGCGCGCTGCACCTGGCTGGCGAGGAACGAGCCCACCATCAAGGTGAAATTCCACCCCAGCCAGCCGATGCCGAGCGCGAGCAGCACCCAGCCGAACGGGCGCACGCGCAGGCGCAGGAGTTCCAGCCGCAACATCGCGATGAAGTTCATGCGGCGCGTGCCGCCGGGTTGGCGCCGTGCATGGCGATCTCGAAGAACGTGCGTTCCAGCGCGGCCTGGTCGCCGGCCGCAATGGCGCCGACGTGGCGCAGGCGACCCTCATGCAGGATTGCCACGTGATCGCACACGGCGGTGGCTTCGGCCAGCAGATGGGTGGACAGGATGACGGCCGTGCCGCCCTGCGCCAGCGTGCGGATAGTCTGCTTGAGCGCGGCGGCATGTACCGGATCGAGCCCGTTCGCCGGCTCGTCCAGCACCAGCAGGGCCGGGCGATGCAGCAGCGCGCAGGCCAGGCAAAGGCGCTGGCGCTGCCCTTGCGACAACGCGCCGGCCAGCCGCTGGCGCAGCTCGGTCATGCCGGCCTGTGCCAGCGCGGCATCGCCCGCGGCGCGCAATGCCGTGCCGCGCAAACCGCGCAGACGGCCATGGGTGGCGAGATGCTCCGCCACGGTCAGCTCCGGCCACACCGGCGCGCGCTCGGGCAGCCAGCCGACGAGCTGGCGCGTGGCGATCGGTTCCTCCGTCAGGTCCTTGCCGCCGATGCGGATCGTACCCATATCCGGCTGCAGGGCGCCGACGATCATCGCCAGCGTGGTCGACTTGCCGGCACCATTCACGCCCAGGAGGCCGAGCACCTGCCCGGCGCCGAGTTCGAGGGTTACCTCGTCGACCACCATGCGCCCGGCGCGGCGGCGGCCAACGTGGTCAAGCTGAAGGACAGGGTTTGCCGCGGCAACGGTCATGCGGCGATTGTCCGTGGGTGCGCCGTTGCGCACAACCGCCGTAAGCACCGCCGCTTTAACGAAAGTGGGAACCGTGACCCTTTAACATGCTGGATGGTATGGCGTTTCCCGCCTAAACTCCCCGTGCATTTGCCCGAGTACTTCGTCGATGTTCGATAGCGTGCTGAACTTCCTGTCCGGCGGCCTTACCCACTGGGGTTGGGCCGGCATTCTTGTGTATCTCCTGGTGGTCACCCAGCTCACGATCTTCACCGTGACGCTGTACCTGCACCGCAGCCAGACCCACCGCGGCGTGGATTTCCACCCGGCGCTGGCGCATTTCTTCCGCTTCTGGGGGTGGATCACTACCGGCATGGTCACCCGCGAATGGGTGGCTGTGCACCGCAAGCACCACGCCAAGGTCGAGACCCCGGAAGATCCGCACAGCCCGGTCGTGTACGGCATCAACAAGGTGTTCTGGGATGGCGTGTCGCTCTACCGCGACGCCTGCCACATCAAGGCCGACATGGAAAAGTACGGCCGCGGCACGCCGGACGACTGGGTCGAGCACAAGGTGTACGGCGGGCACCCGTATTTCGGCCCGGCGTTGATGCTGGTGATCGACCTCGCCCTGTTCGGCGTGATCGGCGGCGCGGTGTGGGCGGTGCAGATGATCTGGATCCCGTTCTGGGCCGCCGGTTTCGTCAACGGCGTTGGCCACTGGGCCGGCTATCGCAACTTCGAGACCACCGACACCTCGCGCAACCTCATTCCGTGGGGTTTCTGGATCGGCGGCGAAGAGCTGCACAACAACCACCACGCGTTTCCCAGCTCGGCCAAGTTCGCGCTGCGCAAGTGGGAGTTCGACATCGGCTGGTCGGCGATCTGCGCGTTGCGCGCGGTCGGTCTGGCCAAAGTGCTGCGCGTGGCACCCACGCTCAATGTGCGCCCGAACGTGGCCTTGCCCGACACGGAAACGCTGAAAGCCGTGTTGACCCATCGCATCGAGGCGATGACCGATTTCTACCGCCAGGTCATCGTGCCGACGTTGCACAGCGAAGCGCAGCGTGCCGGCAACAACCTCAAGGCGGTGCCGCGCCGCCTGCGCCGCGCGCTCGCCAACGGCGGCCGCTGGCTGGATGCCGAAGGCAACGGCAAGCTGCAGGCCGTGCTGTCCAAGCGTCCGCAGCTCAAGGTGGTGTGCGAATTCCGCAGCCGGCTCGCGGCGCTGCTCGACCAGCGCGGCGCCGACCAGGCATTGAAAGGCCTGCAACAGTGGATTCGCGAAGCCGAGGAAAGCGGCATCCGCGCGCTGCAGGAGTTTGCCGAACGGCTCAAGGGTTACGCGGCAGCCGGCGCCTGATTCCACGCGCTATGTAGCAACGAAAGCGCCCGCCAATTGGCGGGCGCTTTTTTGTGAGTCTGGCCGAAGCCCACCCCACGGAACCACCGGTACTTGCCGCAAGCAGCTGTGCCGAATCCCGAATCCCAATATCCCGCATCCCATTCCTCAAAAGGTCGCCACGCCTAGAGCTTGTCCGGCCCCTTCGCGAGCCAGCGGTCGAGCAGGGCCTTTTCGTAGCGCAGGTTGCCGCTGCCGAAGCGCGTGGCGGTGTCGTACATGAAGCCGGGGTCGCGCAGCTTGCGGGTGCCTTCGCGCACGAGCTTGCCTTCACCATTGGTCAGCCGAAAGTGCAGGTCGATCCGCGGCGGGTAGATGTCCTTGATGATGCGCACATCCTGCAGGCGCGGCCCCAGCCACGGCTCGAAACTGCCGGCGCGGTCGATGTCGGTCACCGTGATGGCAAGGTGGTCGCCCGGCGGCAGCATCCTGCCGGCGCGGGTTTCGATGAACGTCTTGAGTGTTGCCAGATAGCCATCGTCCAGCCGGCTGGGCGCCAACGCGCGCAGCTTGCGCGCCTCGGTGAACTGGTCCGGATGTTCGTAGGTGACGGTGATGTTGCCGGCGGGGGTCTCGGCAGCGTGCACCGGCGCAGCCAGCAGGGCGCCCGTGGCCAGGAGTGCGTACGCGAGGATGCGAGAGAGCATGACGACCTCCGACCGGGCCTCGATGCCCGATACAAACACCATAACGCCGGTGTGCGGCTTCGGTGCACGGACACGAAAAACCCGCCACGCGGGCGGGTTTTTCGACAACGCTTTCGGCTTGCGCCCAAGCGTCGGGTCTTACTTGATCTTGCCTTCCTTGTAGATCACGTGCTTGCGCACGACCGGATCGTATTTCTTGAACTCGAACTTTTCCGGCGTGTTCTTCTTGTTCTTCTTGGTGGTGTAGAAGTGGCCGGTGCCGGCCGAGGAAATCAGGCGAATCTTGTCACTGGAACTCTTGGCCATGATGGTCTCCTCAGATCTTCTCGCCGCGGGCACGCAGCTCGGCTACCACGGCCTCGATGCCCTTCTTGTCGATGGTGCGCAGCGCGTGGTTGGAAACGCGCAGCTTGATCCAGCGCTTTTCGCTGGGCACCCAGAAGCGACGCTCGTGCAGGTTGGGCAACCAGCGGCGACGGGTACGGTTGTTGGCGTGCGAGACGTTGTTGCCGGTCTGCACACCCTTTCCGGTGACTTGGCAAATGCGGGCCATGATGAGCTCCGTAGTATTCGTTGACCGCCCGTTGGCCAGGGCGACATCGGCCCAGCGGCGCCATGCGCCACGCGATGCTGGAGGGGTGAAACGGATCGCCGTCGCAATTCCGCACCGCGTGGCGGAAGCCCCGGAAGGCCCGGGTCGATGTCGAAGAGCTGTGTATTGTCTACTGAAAACAGGCGTTGGCGCAATCCCGTGCGACCGGTCGCAAGCGCGTGCGGGGTGCAGCGTGCCGGCAGGTATGAAACAATCAGGCTCTTTTGACGCCATTCCCAACCGAGGCATACCCATGGCAGAAGTCGCCACCAACGGCCAGGCCAGCGCGCAGGGCACCGCGCCGCAGCTCGTCCTGCAGAAGATCTACGTGAAGGACGTCTCCTTCGAGGTGCCGGGCGCGCCGAAAATTTTCCAGGAATTCAGCGGCGAGGGCAGCCAGCCGGCGCCACAGGTGCAGTTGAACCTCGGGCACAAGGCAATGGACCTGGGCAACGACCTCTACGAGGTGGTGCTCAGCGTCACGCTCACCTGCACGCTGGGCGAACACACGGCTTATCTTGCCGAGGTGGAGCAGGCCGGCCTGTTCGGCATTGCCGGGTTCAGCAACGAGGATCGCGCCGGCGTGATCGGCAGCTACTGCCCGAACCTGTTGTTCCCGTATGCGCGCCAGATCATCTCCTCGATGGTGCTGGAGGGCGGTTTCCCACCGTTCCTGCTGCAGCCGATCAACTTCGATGCGCTGTATGCCGAACAGCTGCGGCGCATGACCAGCGGCGGCGACGCGCCGGCCACGCTCAACAGCTGAGTCGGTCGCATGGCCGAACCAATCCGCCTTGCGGTGCTGGGTGCCGGTTCCTGGGGCACCGCGCTGGCGGCGCTCACGGCGCGCAACGGCGTCGCTACCACATTGTGGGGACGCGACCCGGCAGCCCTCGCCGCGATGGCGGCCAGCCGCTGCAATGCCCGCTACCTGCCAGGCATCGAGTTGCCGGACACGCTGGTGTATCAGGCCGATCTGGCTGCCGCCGTGCAGGGCGCCGACATCGTGTTGCTGGTGGTGCCCAGCCACGCGTTTGCGGCGATGCTCGATGAGGTGGCGCCGCTCCTGGCCGACCACGCGACGCTGGCGTGGGCGACCAAGGGCTTCGAGCCCGGCACCGGGCGGTTTTTGCACGAGCTGGTCGCAGAGCGCCTGCCTGAGCATCCGGCGGCGGTCATCACCGGGCCGTCGTTTGCGCGCGAAGTGGCGGCCGGACTGCCGAGCGCGGTTACCGTGCATTCGGAGGACGCCGCCTGCGCGCAACGCCTCGCCGGCCTCTTGCATGCCCCCAACCTGCGCGCCTATACCGGCGGCGACATGCTGGGCGCCGAGCTGGGCGGCGCGATGAAGAATGTGCTGGCCGTGGCCACCGGCATTGCCGACGGCATGCAGCTGGGCCTGAATGCGCGCGCCGGGCTCATCACCCGCGGCATGAACGAAATGCTGCGGCTGGGCATGGCGATCGGCGCCAAGCCGGAAACCCTGATCGGGCTGTCCGGTCTGGGCGATCTGGTGCTTACCTGCACCGGCGACCTGTCGCGCAACCGCCGGCTCGGCCTGGCGCTCGGCCGCGGCGTGGCGATCGACGACGCGGTCCGCGAGATCGGCCAGGTGGTGGAAAGCGTGCTGGCGGCCGACGAGGTGGCACGGCTCGCGGCCAAGCACGGCGGCCTCGACCTGCCGATCAGCGCCGGTGTGCGCGCCGTGCTGCATGGCGAAGTGACGCCCGCCGAAGGGCTCAAGGCGCTGATGGCGCGCGAGCGCAAACCCGAGTATCCGCACGGCTTGTTCGGCAACAGCTGAGCTGTCGCAGGCGCCAATCCGCCGAACTTGGCATCCAGCGCGGCTCCGGTCCGGCGGGACGCGCGCGTCGATGGCGCACTGGGATACCCACTGACACCGGCGTGGCGGCAGCCGTACGGGCCGGCGTTCGGCGGATCGCTGCGTGCGCGGACAGGACATCAAGCCTGCTAAGCTCGGGCTTTTGGTCGTCGTCACGAGGCGCTTGCGGATGTCGCAGCCGGAGGACAAACAGCACGCCTGCGATGTGCGCCTGCCGGCAGGCTGGCAGCGCGTGCTGACGCCATCGGTGCCGCCACTTGCGGCCGCGCCGGTCGTGCTCGGTTTCTTCTTTGAAGTCCTGCCCGAGGACGGTGCCGCGTGGGCGCACCTGGATGTCGCGCCGATGGTGCTCGACGTGGCCGAGCACGGGCACCACGTGCATCCGGTGCCGCTGGACAGCCACACGCTCGCCTCTTCGCCGTTGCCGCCACATGAGCAGCGGCTTGCCGCCAGCGTGCTGGGCCTGCCGCAGAGCCAGCGCAAGGGCCGCAGTTACGCGCGTCTTGCCGGTCGGCTCGGCGGCAGCCTGCTGACGGAACTGCTGGATACCGCGCCGTGTTTCCTCGGCGGCCTTGCCGGCCTGCGCCTGTCGCGCGGCAAGGCCATCCCGCTCGCCTGGGACTGGCAACTGGAAGCCGACGGCAGCCAGCGCCTGGTGCCGCAACTGCCGCACAACCAGCGCCTGCTGCGCATCGACAGCCTGTGGTTTCTCGACGCCGAGCACGCTACGCTCGGCCACCTTGACGCCGCGCCGGCGGAAACTGCGTGGCTCGACCTGCCGCCGCTGCGGCATGAAGACAGCGCGGCGTTTGCCGCCGCGATCGCCGGTGGCCCGGTTGCGGCGCGGGTGCCGTCGCCGCAAGTCTTCGCGCATTTGCAGCGTGCCGACCTCGCGCCCAAGCCCATCCTCACGCTGCAGGCGCTGACCCGGCACGCGCGGCTGGCCGGCGGCGCGGCGCCGCTGGCATGGGCGCGTCTGGCGTTCGACTACGGCGGCGAGCGCCTGCCCAGCCGCGGCGGCGATCCGCTGGTGCGTCGCGTGCGTGGCGGGCAACTGGTGGAAATCGCCCGCCGCCGTGCCGAAGAGCTGGCCACCATGGAGCAGCTCGAACGCATCGGCCTGACCCCGGTGGTGGATACCGAAGGCCTGCCCTGGGACATCGCCGACACCTTGCCCGACGACGCCTGGCTGTTCCCGGGCACCGGCCACGCCGGTGCGCTCGAAGTGAATACGCCGGCACGTTGGCTCGCGCTGCGGCCGCGGCTCGAAACCGAAGGCTTCACGCTCGACTACGCGCCGAGCTTTCCGTTCGAGGTGCTCGAAGGCCCGGTGCGCTGGTACGGCAGGGCGCAGGAAGACACCGACGACCACGCGTTCGATCTCGAGATTGGCATCGAGCTCGACGGCAAGCGCTGCAATCTGTTGCCCGCGGTGGCGCAGGCGCTGGCCGAGCGCCAGCTGCACCTGACGCCGGTGCCGAACGAGCCGGACGATGCCGTGTGGTACGCGCCGGTGGACGAGCGTCGCCGGGTGCCGGTGCGGCTCAAGGAGCTGCGCGGCCTGCTGGCGCCGCTGGCTGAATACCTGGAAAAGCCGCGCAAACAGTTGCACCTGCCGCGCGTGCAGGCCGGCCGGCTGGACGAGCTGGCCGCCGTGCTGCCCACCGACGGCACGCTGGAAGCGCCGGAAAACCTGCGCGGCTTCACCGCGCGCCTGCGCGATGCCGCCGCGCGCGCCAGCGACGCGATCCCGACCGGACTCGTCGCCGAACTGCGGCCCTACCAGCGCGAAGGCCTGCGCTGGCTCAACGCCCTGGCCGAAGCCGGCGTCGGCGGCGTGCTGGCCGACGACATGGGGTTGGGCAAGACGCTGCAGCTCATCACCCATCTGCTGGCGCTGAAGCAGGCCGGTGCGCTGGAAACCCCGGCGCTGATCGTGGTGCCGACCAGCCTCATCCCGAACTGGCAGGCCGAAGTGGCGCGCTTTGCCCCGGCGCTGCGCGTGCTCACCCTGCATGGTCCGCAGCGCGCCGAGGCGTTCGCCCAGCTCGGCGCGCAGGACATCGTGCTGACCAGCTACGCCTTGTTGCCGCGCGATGTCGTGCCGCTGCGCCGGCAGGCGTTTGCGCTGATCGCGCTGGACGAGGCGCAGCAGGTCAAGAACCCGCGCACGCAGGCGCGCCGCGCGCTGCTCACGCTGCGCACCCGCCGTTTCGTGTGCCTGACCGGCACGCCGCTGGAAAACCACCTGGGCGAGCTGTGGTCGCAGATCGACCTGGCGGTACCCGGCCTGCTTGGCGACGAGCACGCATTCCGGCGCTTCTACCGCATCCCGATCGAGCGGGCGCACGACGAGGAATGCCAGCAGCGCCTCAACCACCGGCTCGCGCCCTTCATCCTGCGCCGCACCAAGGGGCAGGTGGCCACCGAGCTGCCGCCGAAGACCGAGATCACCCGCCGCGTCATGCTCGAAGGCCGCCAGCGCGAGCTGTATGACGGCCTGCGCCTGTCGCTCGCCGAGGAGCTGCGCGAGGTGATCGCGCAGCGCGGCATCGCGCACTCCGGCATCGTCGTGCTCGATGCGTTGCTCAAATTGCGCCAGGTGTGCTGCGACCCGCGGCTGGTGAAATTGGAAACCGCGCGCGGCGTGCAGAACTCCGCCAAGTTCGACCTGTTGATGGAAATGCTGCCGCCGCTGCTGGACGAAGGCCGCAAGGTGCTGCTGTTCTCGCAGTTCACCAGCATGTTGCGGTTGATCGCCAGCGAGCTCGACCGCCGCCGCATCCGCTACGTCACCTTGACCGGCGAAACCCGCGACCGTGCCGCGCCGGTGGAAGCGTTCCAGCACGGCGAGGTGCCCTTGTTTCTGCTGTCGCTCAAGGCAGGCGGCGTGGGCTTGAACCTCACCGCCGCCGACACCGTCATCCACTACGACCCCTGGTGGAACCCCGCCGCCGAGGCGCAGGCCAGCGACCGCGCCCACCGCATCGGCCAGGACAAGCCGGTATTCGTTTTCCGCCTCATCACCAGCGGCACCGTCGAGGAGCGCATCGAGGAGATGAAGGCGCGCAAGGCCGAACTCGCGCAGGCCGTGCTCGACGGCGGCGGCAGCCGCACGCGGCTGGCGTTCGACCAAGGCGATCTGGACATGCTGCTGGCGCCCGACTGAGCACGGCCTCAATCCGGCGGCGCGCGGGCCGACAAAGCGCAGGGATGTTCCGTACGCACACGAGGTGCCACCATGCATGTCGAGCGTTACCTGCAGGATCGTCAGCACATCGCGCAGCAGATCGCGACGATGCGCCGGCTCAGCCAGGGCGGCATTGCCGTGCATACCCACGAGATCGCCGAGCACCTCACCGCCATCGCCGGGCAGATCAAGCTGCACCTCGCGCTGGAGGATCAGGTGCTGTATCCGGAACTGAGCCGCGTCGCCAAGCCGGGCATGGCGTCGCTTGCCGCGCACTACCAGTCCGAGCTGATGGCGCTGAGCGAATCGTTCACCGCGTTTGTCGAGCATTGGCGGGTGGCGTCACGCACCGAAGTGGATCCGGAAGGGTTCCGGCGCGATGCCAAGGTGGTGCTGAAAGCTCTGCACGAGCGGCTGCAGCGCGAAAACGCCGAGTTCTTTCCGGCCGTCGCCGAGCTGTAGGCGCGCCGCCGCCCGGGACCTCGCCCGGGCGACCGGTGCGCGCGGGGCAAAAAGAGGCGCCGGGCCCTTGCGGGTCCGGCGCAATTTGCCGTGTCGGGGGAGGAGTGCGTCGGAAACGGCGACGGCACCTTGACGACACGGCCAAGGTGGCGATGCGCCGGCCGGTGGCCGGCGCATCGATTCAGAACGACATGCCCACGCTGGCGCCGTAGGTGCGTGGTGCCAGGTACTGGGAAACGTACTGCAGGCTGCCGTCGGGCATCACGAAGCGCATCGCGTTGGTGCGCACCCGGGCATCGTTGAAGTTCTGCGCGTACACGCTGACCCACCAGCGGCCCTGCGGCTCGGTGTAGCGCAGCGCGATGTCGCCGCGAAAGTACGCCTTCTGCTTGTCGCCGTCGCCGAGGTTGAACGGGCTGAGCCATTGTGCGGTCTGGTACTGGCCGCTGAAGCGCGGGGTCAGGCGACCGCCGTTGGGCAGGTGGAAATCATGCTCGTAGAGGGCGGACACCGCGAGCGTCGGCGCATGGGCAAGGTCGTTGCTGGTGATGTCCATGCAACTGGCGATGCCCGAGGCCGGTGGGCAGGCCGGCAACCCCTGGTAGTCGTTGCTGCCCGCGTAGATCAGCGTGCCGAGCGTCTTCTTGGGGATGTACGACAACGTCAGGTTGGCGCGGTCGTCGGGCTCGAGCAGCGCCAGCTCCGACTCGAAGCCGGCCACCTTGGTGCTGCCGCCCACGTTCGAGAACGCCAGGCCGAGGTTGCCGTTCGGGAAGGTGACCGGCGCGGCGAGCTGGAAGTCCTTGAAGTTCTCGTAGTACGCCGCGTTGTTCCAGGTCAGGTGGCCGTCGAGGAAGGTGAGCTTGGCGCCGATCTCGTAGTTGGTCAGCTTCTCGGGCTTGTACAGCGAACCGGCATCCTGGGTGCCGCCGGATTTGTAGCCGGTGGAGACGCTGGCGTAGATCATGGCGTTCTTGCCGAGATCAGCGGCGACGCGGCCCAGCCAGGTCAGCTGGCCGTGCTTGTACTTGGCATCGTTGATAGTGGAGATGGCAAAGTTGGTCGCGGGGCCGGGAATCGTGCTGGGCGCGATCGGCAACTGCGACAGGTCGGGGTTGTAGGCCCAGCCCCAACCGCGGCCGTCGATGTTGCGCTTCTCGTCGTTGGACCAGCGCACGCCGCCGGTCAGGTGCCAGATATCGGACACGTTCCAGGTGGCCTGGCCGAACACGGCGCTCGAGTTCACCAGCTCCTTGGGCTGGATGAATGACCCCTGCCAGCTCACGCTACCGTGCTGGGTGCCATGCATCTGCGGGATGTCGAAGCGGATGTCATTGTTCTCATGGCTGTAGTAGGCGCCCACGACCCAGTCGATAACCTGCGAGCCGCGGGACTTCAGGTTGATCTCGTGGCTGTAGCTCTTGTAGTTGGAGTAATTGGTGCGGTCGTTCTGGTAGGTGGCGCCGGTGGTGAAGCTGGTGGGCACGCCGACACCG
Source organism: Rhodanobacter sp. FW106-HT46G03 (assembly GCF_058789895.1). Lineage (NCBI taxonomy): Bacteria > Pseudomonadati > Pseudomonadota > Gammaproteobacteria > Lysobacterales > Rhodanobacteraceae > Rhodanobacter > Rhodanobacter sp. FW106-HT46G03. The sequence goes on along the minus strand of NZ_JBYTCC010000001.1, from coordinate 2,886,801 downwards.
GCGTCCTGGTCGAATTCGCTGGCGCCGAAGAACTGGTTGTAGCCGGCAACGTAGGTCGCCTCGACCGAGTCGCTGATGTCCCAGGTCATGCGGCTGCGCCAGGTGCCGGAATTGCGGTGCAGGTAGGGCGGCGTGTCGATCAGCGCCGACCAGAACGACTGCCCGGGCCGCGGCGTCTGCATCAGGTTCATGTCGGGTGTGCCGCGGTCGATGAAGTACTCGTAGGAGAGGTTCCACTGGAACGCGTCGCTGGGTCTCCACAGCGCGCTCACGCGGGCCGCGGTCTGGTCCTGCGCGTTGTACTTGGCGCCGTTGTGCGCGTACTGGTTCGGGTCGATCGGGATGAACTTCGCCGGGTCGCCGCCGGTGGCGAGGTAGGTGGCCTGCTGCTGTGCCACGCTGGGCAACTGGCCGGCGGGGTTCTGGTAGTCGACGTAGCCGTCGTGTTGCTCGTGCGCCACGGCCACGCGCATCGCGAACGTGCTGCTGATCGGCAGGTTCACCGCCGCGCGGGTGCCCATCTGGTGGTAGTTGCCGGCCTCGATCTGCGCGTTGCCGGAGAAATCGCCGTCGATGTCGGGCTTGATGGTCTCGAAGCTGATCGCGCCGGCGGTGGAGTTGCGCCCCCACAGGGTGCCCTGCGGGCCGCGCATCACCTGTACGTTGTCGATGTCCAGCAGCAGGCCGGCCGCGGCTTCGGCGCGCGGGTCGTAGACGCCGTCGACGAACACCGCCACCTCGGGGTCGGCGTACTCCGTTTTGGCGCTGTCGTTGCCGATGCCGCGCATGGTCAGGGTGACCACGCCGTGGTCGCCTTCGGAAGTGGCCTGCAGGCTGGGCACCAGCGGCGCCAAGTCCTGCACCGTCATCACGCGCTGCTGTTCGATGGTGTCGGCGGCAATGACGCTGACGGCGACCGGGGTCTTCTGCAGCGGAGTCTCGTGCTTGACGGCGGAAACCGTGACCGTATCGAGCTGCTTGACCTTTTCGGCCGGAGCATGGGATGGCGGCGTCGCATCCTGCGGCGCTGCCTGCGCCAGGCAGGGCGCGAGTGCGAGCGACATGGCGGCATACAGCGCCGAGTAACGCGTTTTCATGTGGTATCCCCTCTTCGTTTTGTTGTGGCTGACGGGTGATGCCGGCGGTGCCGGTGGCGTAGCGACTGTTCCCCAATTGACAGCGTAATCCTGTCTATGTACGACAGCGCTGTCGTAAAACTCTAACTCCATTCCGGGTGCGGGCGCATCCGGTCGTGGGTGGCGATAAATGATTTTTGGGTATGTGTGGAAGCGTGTCCCACATATGGCGTGGTTCCCCGGCCGACCGGCCGGGCCCGCGCCGCGGGTGGCTGGCCATCAACCGCTGCCAGGTGGTCTCCGGTGTCACGTGCTCATTTCGCGCAACCCACCACCTGATCGGCGTTGGTGCCCAGCGTGGCGCTGGATACCGCCAACTGCGTGCCGCGGCTGGCCTCGAGCACGAGCGGCTGCACGATGTGGCGCATGTTGGCGCCGGCCGCCTGCAGGCATTTCAGCGGTACGCCCACACGCAGCCAGTGCGCCGGCGCGAGCGGTTTCAGCGCCACGCGGCCACGGCAGTCGTGGCCGCAACCCATGCCGATCCAGGCCGGCGCGGGGGACGGCGCGGCGAGGCGCAAGGTGGTCACCAACATCACGTCGCCGTTGGCCTGGCGGTCGAGATCGAGCGGATGGTCGGCATCGATGCTCAGGGCGGCCGGGCCGCCGGACCAGTCGAGGCGGCGCGCGTCTTCCTGCGCGCGGTAGTCCAGCGCGGTGAGGCGCAGGCTGCCGTCTGCACTGGCGGCCGGGGTGGCGAGGACCTTGCTGCGGCGGCCATCGACGCCGGTGAGGTTGAGCGTATAGCCGGCGACGGCGGCGCCCTTTTCCAGATAGTCGTCCACGCGCACGGTAGCGCCGCTGACGCCGGAATTTTCGGACAGTGCAGGCACCGTCACGTGGTCGGCATAGGTAAGGCCGTAGCCCAGCGGAAACGCGGGTGCGCTGTGGCCGGGCATGGCGGTGGAGGGCCAGGCGAAGGCCAGCTTGCCGTGGAAATCGAAATCCACTTGGCCATTTGGCTCGCGCAGCAGCACATCGGCCACGCCGCCGCCCTCACTGCCTGGCAGCCACGCGGCCACGAAAGCATTGGCGACGTTGATCTCGCGGCTCACCCACAGCGGGCGCCCGCTGAGGAACACCGCCACCACGGGAATGCCCTGGCCGCGCAGGCGGCGGATTAGGTCGAGGTCGTGGTCGTCACCGGGGTGGAACAGCAGGTTGGCGCGGTCGCCCTGGAACTCGGCATAGGGTGTTTCGCCGAACACCACGATGGCCACGTCGGGCTTGCGCGTGTAGTGGCCGGCGGGAGCGATCTCCGCCTGCCCACCGGCGGTCTTCACCTGCTGCGCGATGCCGGCGCCGATCGACTGCGCGCCGGGGAAATCGGCGTTGGTGAGCCCGGTACCCTGCCAGGTGAGCGTCCAGCCGCCGTTCTGCCGCGAGATGTCATCGGCGCCTTCGCCGGCCACCAGGATGCGTTGGCGCGGGTCGAGCGGCAGCAGGTGGCCGTCGTTCTTCAGCAGCACCAGCGACTCGCGCACCGCGCGCCGCGCCAGCGCGCGGTGCGCCGGGCTGCCCAGCACGTGGCTAGCGTCGCGCGCCAGCGGCTCCTGCGAGGGCAGCGGCGCGTCGAACAGGCCGAGGCGGAACTTCACCCGCAGGATGCGTGCGACGGCATCGTCGAGCCGCGCCATCGGGATTACCCCTGCCTTCACTTCGGCCAGCGTATTGCGGTACAGGCCGCGCCAACTGTCGGGCGCCATCAGCATGTCGGCACCATTGTTGAACGCGGCCGGGCAATCTTCGTTGGTGCAACCTGGCACCTGGCCCTGCGCGTTCCAGTCGCCGACCACGAAGCCCTGGAAATCCATGCGCTGCTTGAGCACGTCAGTGAGCAGGCCATGGTCGGCAAGGATCTTCACGCCGTTCCAACTGGAGAATGAGGCCATCACGCTCTGCACGCCGGCGTCGATGGCGAGTGGGTAGCCGACGGCGTGCACGTCGATCAGCGCTCGCTCGCTGATCTGCGCATCACCTTGATCCTTGCCGTCCTTGGTGCCGCCGTCGGCCAGGTAGTGCTTGGCGGTGGCGATGACGTGCGAGGCATCGAGGAAACCGGGGCTGCCGGGTTTGCCCTGCAGACCCTCGACCATGGCTGCGGCGTAGGCGGCGACTACGCCTGGGTCCTGTGAATAGCCTTCGTAGGCGCGGCCCCAACGCGGGTCCTGCGGTACGGCCAGGGTGGGCGCGAAGGTCCAGTTGAAGCCGGTGGCGCGCACCTCGGCGGCGGTGGCCGCGCCGATCGCGCGTATCAGCGCGGGGTCGTGCGCGTTGCCTAATGCCGAGTTTTGCGGAAACAGCGTGGCGCCGATCGTGCCGTTGTCACCGTGGACCGCATCGATGCCCAGCAGCAGCGGGATCGCCACGCCGCCGCTGGAAGTATCCGTTGCGGCGCGCTGGAACGCGTCGGCCAGCGACTTCCACTGTGCCGCGGTGGCGAAACGGCCGCCCTGCGGCTTGGAATTGCCACCGGCTAGCACTGAGCCGAGCCGGTACTTGCGCACGTCCTCCGGGGTGACGCTGCCGATGTCGGCCTGGATCAACTGGCCCACCTTGTCGGCCACCGTCATCTTCGCTATCAGCGCGGCGACGCGCCGTTCCAGGGCAGGGTCTGGCGGCAGCGGCCAAGTAGCGCGCGGCCATGCTTGCGGGTGCGCGGTGGTAGCGGCGTGATCCGCTGCAAAGCTCGCCGGGGCGAACGCGATGAAGACGGCGAGGGCCAAGGCAGCCGGAAGCCGGGATGTGCGTGCGATGGGCATTCGCGTATTCCTTTGACCAGCCGATCCCGGCCGCAGCGTGGATGCAGACATGACAGCGAATGTCTATCAGACAAGTCAGCGCTGTCAAGACATTCGTGAAAAATTGGGAGCGCACGCCTTGGCCGCCGACATGGTGATGGCGGTTCGGGTCGAAGGAGATACGCAGCCTGCGGCGGGGTCAGCCTGGTGCGGCAGCGGTCGATCCGCGCAATTGCAGCGTATATGGCACCTGCACGAGCTGGCCTTGGTCGAGGCCGCGCAACTGCCCGAGCAACTGCAGGGTGGCAATCCGGCCCATTTCGCGGCTGGGCTGATGCACGGTAGTGAGTGGCGGCCAGAGTTGAGTGGCCATCGGCGTGTCGTCGAAACCGCAAACCGACAGGTCACGGGGTACGGCAAGGCCGGCCGCATTGGCCGCCCACATGACTCCCGCGGCCATGTCGTCGTTGGCGGCAAAGATTGCGCTGGGGCGTTGCGGCAGGGCAAACAACTGACGCGCCGCAGCGACGCCCGAGCCGAAGGTGAATTCGCCTGGCACGATGTATTGCGGGTCGACGACCAGTCCGGCGGTGGCCAGGGCGGATTCGTAGCCGATCCGGCGCCACCGGCTGGCGCCGTGGCTGGCGATGCCGGTGATGTGACCGATGCGGCGGTGACCGAGGCCGACGAGATGGGCAACCAGCTCCGCCGCCGCGCGGGTCTCGTCCATACAGACGCCCAGCACACCTTTGCTGTGCAGCGGGCAGATGCTGGCGTGTGCCACCTTGTGCTCGCGCAGCCGGGCCAGCAGCTTGCGGCCGTCAGTGAGCGGCGGGGTCAGCACCACACCATCGATGTGATGGTCGACCACCAGCGCGTCTAGGCGGCGAATGAAGTCCTTGCCGAGCATACGCAGCGGACACGCCATCATGCTGTAGCGGTTTGTCTCGCAGGCATCGAGCACACCGTTCTGGATTTCGGCCAGGTAGGTCGAGGCGGGGTTGTTGCTGTTGTCGTAGAGCATCGCGATCAGGAGCGATCGGTTGCCAGCCAGACCGCGTGCGGCGGGGCTGGGGCGGTAGTTCATCGACTTCATCGCCGCGAGCACCCGCTGGCGCGTGGCGGCGCTGACCGACGGCTCCTCGTTGAGCACGCGGGACACCGTCTTGGGCGAGACGCCTGTCGCCCGCGCCACATCTTCCAGCCGCACCCGCATGATGGTTCCCGTGTCCGTGTTGCGTGTCGGGACTATGCCGGTGCTCGCCCCTTCGTTACAAGCGCGGCTTACTCCCGCGACGCCACCTCGTCGATGTGGCGCAGCAGGTCGGCCGGGTCTTCGTAGACGCGGAAGGCGCCGGCGCGTTCGAGCTCGCTGGCGCCGTAGCCGCCGGAGAGCAGGCCGATGCCAAGGGCGCGGGCGCGCTGGGCGGCGAGCATGTCCCACACGCTGTCGCCCACGACCAGGGCGCGCTGGATGTCGAAGCCGAGGCGCGCGGCGGCGGCGAGGAACAGGTCGGGATCGGGTTTGGCGTGGCGCACGCCGTCGCGGGTCACCACCGGCACCTTGTCCGGGTCGACGCCGAGCGCTTCGAGGTTGTGGATGGCGGTGCGCAACTGGCCGCTGGTGGCGATCGCCCATGGGATGTTGCGCTCGGTGAGCTTGGCCAGCAGTTCGCGCGCGCCGGGCAGGGGTTTCACCGCGCCCTGCGCGTGCAGGCGGTTGAACGCGGCGGCATGCGCCTCGTACAGCCGCGCGCGTTGCGCGTCGTCGATGGTCTGCCCGGTTTCGCCGGCCAGCACGTGGGTGAACAGGCCGCCGCTCATGCCGACGCGGCGGTGGATGCGCCACACCGACAGGTTCACGCCTTCGGCGTCGAGCGCTTCCTTCCACGCCAGCACGTGCTGGTAGACGCTGTCGACCAGCGTGCCGTCGAGGTCGAACAAAAAGGCGGTGTCGCGGCGTGGCATGGTGGTTCCTCGCAAAGGTGAGGCGGGCATCGTGGCGTAGCTGCCGTGATGCCCGCGCAAGCGATCAGGCCGCGGGTTTCAGACTGCAGCCTGCATTGCGCAGCGCGATGGCGGCGGCACCGAGCAGGCCGGGTTCGGGGTGCACGATGGCGAGCGTGGGCACGCGCTCCATGGTTTCGCGGAACCGGCCCTTGGCCTCGAAGCGCTCGCGGAAACCGCCGCGGTGCAGCCACGGCAGGAGGAACGGCAGCACGCCGCCGGTGAGGTAGACGCCGTCCCAGCCGCCGAGCGAGAGCACCAGATCCCCGGCGACGCTGCCAAAGATGCCGGCCAGGGTTTCCACCGTGCGCACGCACAAGGGATCGCTGCCGGCTTCGGCGCGCGCGGTGATGTCGGGGGGGGTGTAGTCCTCCGCGGGCTGGCCGGCGATGTCGGCCAATGCAAGGTAGAGATTCACCAGCCCGTTGCCGCAGATCATGCGCTCGTTCGATACCCGGCCGAAACGCGCGTTCAAGCGGTGCAGGATCTCCACGTCCTCGGCGGTGTGCGCGGCGAAACCGGCATGCCCGCCCTCGCTTTCCAGCACGATCCAGCGCTCGTCGCGCCACAGCAGGCCAGCCACGCCGAGCCCGGTACCGGGGCCCATCACCACGAAGGTCTGCGGTCGCGGGACGCACAGTTGCGGAGCCGGCACGGGGCCGACCGGCGTCAGCGCCGCCGGCGTCAACAGTGGCACCGACATGCTTTGTGCGGCGAAATCGTTGACCAGTTGCACGGCGGTCATGCCGAGCCTGGCGCGCAGCACCTGGGCCGAGATCGCCCACGGGTTGTTGGTGACCTTCACCGTTTCCCCGCCGGCGATGCGCCCGGCGGCGGCGATGACCGCCTGCGTGGCCTTGCCGCCGGTATCGGCGAAATACTGCTGCGCGGCGGCGTCGAGCGAGGGGAATTCGGTGACCCGGTAACGGCGGATGCTGTCCATCACCAGCGGCGTCGCCACGTTGGGGCCGGCAATTGCAAAACGCACATTGGTGCCGCCCAGATCGGCAAGCAGGGTGGCGGAAGTCGCGTGGGGCATGGGGTGTGGGCAGGTCGGGGAAACGCCTACGATGCATCGCAACACGGGTGCGCGTCCAGTCTGCAGCGCGCAGCGGCCCGGTTTCAGCCGGTCGGCTCGATCATGCACGCCGGCAATGCCACCGGCAGACGCTCGGCCAGCGGCGTCGGCAAAGCCGCAGGCAGAGTCAGTGGCGCGGATGGGCTACGGCATGCCGTCCCGGGCAGTCGGCACCGTGCTCTTCAGCCGCTGCCGACCGCACAAGGGCGGGAAGGCATGCGTCGTCCGGGCTTCCCCCGACCCGCATCGGGATGCGGGCGCGGCGCAACACGATGCGGGATACGGCACAGCGTGTCGCGACCCCCTCAAGCCTGCCGGCGATGGGTCGCAGTGGACTTGCCTTGCGCCGCCAGCGCCGCCAGCAGCGTTTGGCCGTCTGGACTGCCGAGCCCGGTGCAGGCATCCCAGCCTTTGCCGGCGGCATAGGCGCCATTGTTGCCGCGGGTCACGTCGTGGAAGGCCGCTTCGCCGATCTGGTAGAACGCGGTGTGCGGATTGCCCACGGCGCGCCCCAGCGACTGGTTGCAGCGCGCCAGCAGGGCGGCCCATAGCGGCGCCACGGCGCTGGTGCCGCCGATCACCGTGTCCTGGCCGTCCACCCGCACCCGATAGCCGGTGAGCGGGTCGGCATCGCCCGCCACGTCGGGTACGCCGCGGCCGGCGAAACCGTTCGGCGCCTTCGGCACCTTGCTGTCCTGCTGCCAGCTCGGCAGCACGTAGTCCGTGCTGACCCCGCCGCCGGTGGCGCCTTCATTCGCCGCGGTTTCGTTCCACACCACCTCGCTGGTGATCGCACTGGCGCTGGCGCTCAGCGTGGTGCCGCCGCAGGCCAGCGCGTACGGACTGGAAGACGGGAAATCCACATGTGGCTGGCCGTCGCTCTCGCCGTCGCTCGCACCGCTGTCGCCCGCGGCGGCGGTCACCGTGACGCCGAGCGCCGCGGCATCCGCCAGTGCACTTTGCATCGCGGTGAGCGCGGACGCGCTCCAAGTGTCCTCGGGGCCGCCCCAACTGATCGAGATGATGGACGGCTTGCGCTTGGCATCGTGCGCGGCCTGCGAGATCGCCTCGTAGAACCCCTGGTCGGTGTTTGGCGCAAAGTACACCGCGATCGCCGCGCCCGGCGCCAGCGCGCCGACCATCTCGATGTCCAGCATCACCTCCGCATCGGCCTGGCCACCGGGACGATTCTTGCCGCCGGCCACCGATACCGCGGTCACCGCGGGCGGCTTGGCGATGCCCAGTGCGGCAAAGTACGTGGCAAGGTCGGTCTTGCGGAAACCGCCGCCGAGCTCGATCAACGCCACGCCTTGGCCGCTGCCGTCGGTATTGGCGGGGAAACGGTAGAGCTGCCCCACCTGCGGCGGCGTGTAGGTCTGGTTCGGCGTCGCCCGCGCCTTGCGGAAATGCGGCTTTGCCACCGGGCGGCGATCCAGCCCCAGCACCGCGAGCACGGCTGGCGCGATGTTGTGCGGCAGGCTGGGCGCGCGATCGCAACACACCACGTAGCGGCGCACGCCGGGGAGCCGGTAGCGGCCCAGTTGCACGCCGAACGCGCGCTGCATCGCATCCAGCGAACCGCGCAGATGCAGTACGCGCCGCTGCGGTTCGCAGCCGGTTTCCACCAGCCCGTGCACCTGCGCATAGCCGCGCACGCGCTCGATGTCGGCCGGATCGGCGCCGCAGTGCAGACCGAATTCAGCGCGTGACCAGCGTGGGGCTTGCGGCCATGCCGCGGGCGCCGGTGCTGGCCCCCTGCGGCGCAACACCACGGTGACGTCGAACGGGATGTGGGTGCTGTGCGGGCCAAGGTAACGTGCCCCGACAGGGAGCGGATGATCGGCGTGGATGGCTTGGCGTGGGGAGATGCTCATGGCGATTCCTCGCAGGGGACGCGGTCACCGTGCACTGCGCAATGTAGGCATCGCGTGGGTTTGGTGTTGGCGCTTTGTTGTACCGCTGTCGCCGTGAACGGCGATGCACCGCGTTAAAATGCGCGAATTGCAACGTGAGATTCCGCCATGAGCTTTCCTGCCACCCGCATGCGCCGCATGCGCCACGATGCGTTTTCCCGCGCGCTGATGCGCGAGCACACGCTGCTGCCGAGCGACCTCATCATGGTGGCGTTCGTGATCGAGGGTCAGGCGCAGCGCGAGCCGGTGCCGTCGATGCCGGGCGTGAGCCGGCTGTCGATCGACGAGCTGCTGAAGCTGGCCGGTGAATGCGTGCGGCTGGGCATCCCGGCGCTGGCACTGTTTCCCTCGCCAGGCGATGCGGTGAAGTCGCTGGATGCGCGCGAGGCGTGGAACCCGGACAACCTCATGCATCGCGCCACCCGCGCGCTGAAGGCGAAATACCCCGAGCTCGGCCTGATCGGCGACGTCGCGCTCGACCCGTACACCACGCACGGCCAGGACGGCCTGATCGACGCCGCCGGCTACGTGATGAACGAGCCGACGGTGGAGGCGCTGGTGAAGATGTCCTTGGCGCAGGCCGATGCGGGCATGGACATCGTCGCCCCCTCGGACATGATGGACGGCCGCATCGGCACCATCCGCGACGCGCTGGAAAAAGCCGGCCACATCCACACCCGCATCCTCGCCTACTCGGCGAAGTACGCGTCGAGCTTCTACGGCCCGTTCCGCGACGCGGTGGGTTCCTCCGCCAGCCTCGGCAAGGGCAACAAGCACACCTACCAGATGGACATCGGCAACTCCGACGAGGCGCTGCACGAGGTCGAGCTGGACATCGACGAAGGCGCCGACATGGTGATGGTGAAGCCGGGCCTGCCCTACCTCGACGTGCTGCGCCGGGTGAAGGACACCTTCGGCGTGCCCACTTTCGTGTATCAGGTGAGTGGCGAATACGCGATGCTGAAAGCCGCGTCGCAGAACGGCTGGCTCGATGAGAAGGCGGTGGTGCTCGAAGCCCTCACCGCGATGAAGCGCGCCGGCGCCGACGCGATCCTCAGCTATTACGCGATTCAGGCCGCGCGCTGGTTGCGCGGGGAATAGGCGCGCCGACTGTCGGTGGAAATCCATGGCCGTGCCAGCGGAGCGCCCGTTGCGCAGGACATGCTGGCTGCCGTCATTGTCCGACGACGAAGGGGCGCCATGAAGCTGTGGATCGTGGCGCTGACTCTGCTGCTGGCCGGCATCAGCCTGCGGGTGGATGCCGGAACGTGGCAGCCCGCTGCCGGCCATGTGCAGGTGCCGCTGTGGCCCGGCACGCCACCGGATGCGCAGCCGATGCCGGGGCCGGAATCCGCAACGCTGCGCACGGAGCACCTGATCGCCGGCCGCCCGTGGCTGGCCGTGAGCAACGTCGGCCAGCCCACGCTGACGGTCTACGCGCCCGGCGAAAAGAACACGGGTACCGCGGTCGTGGTGTTCCCGGGTGGCGGCTTCCAGGTGCTGGCCATCGACCTCGAAGGCACCGAGGTCTGCGCCTGGCTTACCTCTCAGGGCATCACCTGCGTGCTGCTGAAGTACCGCGTGCCGAGCGCGCCCTATGACTGGCGCCGCCGGACCTACCCCGATGACTTTGCGTTGCCGCAGCCCGCGCTGCAGGACGCCCAACGCGCGATCCGCCTCGTGCGTTTTCATGCCGCACGGTGGCATGTCGACCCGCACCACGTCGGCGTGATCGGCTTTTCGGCTGGCGGTTATCTCGCGGCCGAAACCAGCACGCAGTTCAAGCGCGAGTCCTACCCGCCAGTCGATGCCGCCGACCGCGAAAGCGACCGCCCGGATTTCGTGCTGGCGATCTACCCCGGACACCTGGCATTCGACGATGGCAAGCTCAATCCCAATGTGCCGGTGACGCGCGACACCCCGCCCACCTTCCTGGTGCAGGCGGAGGACGACCACACCGATGGCGTCAGCCAGTCACTGGTCTATGCCGCCGCGTTGGCGAAAGCGCACGTGCCGGCCGAATTGCACATCTACGCGCACGGCGGCCATGCGTTCGGCCTGCGCCCCACCGCGGCGCCGATCACGCATTGGCCGGCGCTGGCCGCCACTTGGTTGCGCACGATCGGCGCGTTGCCGAAATAGGCGTCAGTGGTTGCGTGCGGGGGCGGTCAGCCGGATTTCGTACAACCACGGCCAGCATTTGCCGGTGACGAAGATGCGGTCGTGTTTGGCGTCGTAGGCGATGCCGTTCAGCACATTGTTGAGCGGGTCGGCCAGTGTGCTGGCGGGCGGCACCAGCCCGGCCAGTTCGATCCAGCCGACCACCTTGCCGCTGGCCGGATCGATGCGCGCGATGCGCGTGGTGAGCCACACGTTGGCCCAGATCTCGCCCTTCACCCATTCCAGCTCGTTGATGTTCCGCAGCGGCTCGCCGGCCACGGTGACCGCGATGCTGCCGGTCTGCCGGAGCGTTTCCGGGTCGAGGATGCGGATGGTCGGCGTGCCGTCGCTCATGTAGAGGCGTTGGCCATCGCTGGTCAGCGCCCAGCCTTCGCCCGGGTAACCGAACTTGGCGTAGGGCTCAAGCGTTGCCAGGTGGTAGAGGAAACCCTCCTGGTTCTTCCACGTGAGCTGGATCAGCCGATCCTTCCAGTTCGCGATGCCCTCGCCGTAATCCGGCCATGGCGTCGGCGCGGATTGCAGCACCTTGCCGGTCGCGAGTTCGACCTTGCGCACGCCGGAGCTGCCGACCTGCCCGGTGCTCTCGTAAAGGAATCCGTCGCGGTACAGCAGGCCTTCGGTGTATGCCTTCACGTCGTGCGGGTAGCGGTGCACCACGTGGTAGCCGTACACCGGTATGGCGGCGTGCGCGGCCACCGGCGCCAGCGGTGCGAACAGGACGAAGGCGAACAGTGCGGCGAAGGTTTTCATGCGCGGATGATCCCACGCGGCCGCGACGCGCGTTCGCATCGCCGATGAACGCGCCCGTGGAATAATCGGCCAGCGTCGTTGCGGGAGCGTCCGTGGACAGTCAGCATTTTCTCCAGCTTGCGGTGGTGTTCTTGCTGGCCACGGTGATCGCCGTGCCGCTCACCAAGCGCTTCCGGCTCGGTTCGGTGCTGGGCTATCTGCTGGCCGGCGTGGCGATCGGGCCGCAGGTGCTGGGACTGGTGGGCGATACGCGAGGGGTGGCGGCTGCGTCCGAGTTCGGCGTGGTGCTGATGCTGTTCGTGATCGGCCTGGGGCTGTCGCCGCGGCGCTTGTGGGTGATGCGGCGGGCGGTGTTTGGCACTGGCTTGCTGCAGGTGCTGGCCACCAGCGGCGTGATCGGTGTGCTCGGCTGGTGGGCGTTCGGCCTGCGGCCCGGTGCGGCGGTGATCGTCGGCGGTGGGCTGGCGCTGTCGTCGACCGCGTTCGGCCTGCAGATCCTGGCCGAGCGCAAGCAGGCGAACAGCGCCTATGGCCGGCAGGCGTTCGCGATTTTGCTGTTTCAGGATCTGGCCGCGATCCCGCTGATTGCCGCGGTGACGGTGCTGGCGCATAGCACGGCGGGACACGGCTTCGATCTTGCCGGCACGCTGCGTGCGATCGCCGTGGTTGGCGTGGTGATGGTCGGCGGGCGCTATCTGTTGCGGCCGTTGTTCCGCTTCGTGGCCAAGGCCGACACGGTCGAGGTGTCCACCGCCACTGCGCTGCTGGTGGTGACCGGGGTGACGCTGCTGATGGACCTGACCGGCATGTCGGCCACGCTCGGCGCGTTCCTCGCCGGCGTGCTGTTGGCTGATTCGGAATACCGGCACGAGGTCGAGTCGCACATCGAGCCGTTCAAGGGGCTGCTGCTCGGTCTGTTTTTCGTCAGCGTCGGGATGTCGATGGACGTGTCGCTGCTGCTGCATGCGCCGCTCGTGGTCGCCGGCCTGGTGGCGGCCCTGCTGGTGGTGAAGGGCCTGGTGCTGTGGCCGCTTGGCCGTTACCTGGCCGGGCTCGGGCGCGCCGATGCGCTGCGTCTGGCGGCGCTGCTCGCCTGCGGCGGCGAGTTCGCATTCGTGGTGCTGGGCGAAGCGGCGACGCGCCACCTCATCACCGTTCCGCAGCGCGACCTGCTGGTGCTGGCGATCAGCCTGTCGATGGCGCTGACGCCGCTGCTGGTCATCGGCGCCGCGCGACTGCTCGGTGCCGGTCACGCGGATGCCCCGGTGCGCAGCGCCGACCCGGCCGTGGTGCAGCCACCGCGGGTGATCGTGGCCGGCTACGGGCGCATGGGGCAGATCGTGGCGCGCGTGCTGCGCGCGCAGGGCGTGCCATTCGTCGCGCTCGACCATTCGGCCGAACAGATGGATCGCGTGCGCCATTTTGGCCAATGGGGCGATACCTTTTATGGCGACGTCACCCGCCCCGATTTGCTGCGTGCGGTGCACGCCGGCAAGGCCGAGGTGTTCGTGCTGGCGATCGACGATGCGGAAACCAGCCTGCAGGTGGCGCGCATGGTGCACCGGGTGTACCCGGGCCTGAAGATCCTGGCGCGCGCCCGCAACCGCCAGCATGTGTGGCGGCTGATGGATTTGGGTGTGGACGAGCCGGTGCGCGAAACGCTGTATTCCAGCCTGAAACTCACCGAACAGGTGCTGCTGGCGCTCGGTCTGCCGGCCGCCTATGCCGCCGGCCAGGTGGAGCGCTTTCGCGTGCACGACGCCGAGCTGCTCAAGGCGCAATACGTCGTTTACGACGACGAGGCCAAGCTGGTGGAAACCACCCGCGAGGCACAGGTGGAACTCGATCGCCTGTTCGAAGCCGATGCCGAGGTGCCTGCGGCGGCCGTTGGCAAACCCGGGAGCCCGTGAAAAAACGGCGCTTGCCGCGGCCTTCCGCGCTGCGTGGCCAGGGCGGACACGCGGTCACCGAATGCCCTGATTGGTGTGCCACGCCGATGACGTCGGAGGGCTTGGTGCCCTCCAGCGTTCGGGGTTTCCGTCAGCGTGAACGGGCTCTGCGCGAGGCGGCCGCTATTCTTCCGCGCGCGTGCGCAGGGTCTGGCGCACGCTGGGGATGGGGCTGCCGTGGCGCGTGCCGAGTTCCAGCGCGATGTCGATGTAGCCGAGCTGGTTCGCGACATCGGCCGCGGTGCGCCCGAGGCCGTCGACGGCGGCGCGATCGGCGCCGCGCGAGAGCAGCACGCGGGCAGGTGCGAGCAGCGCGTGCATGGCGCAGGCGTGCAGGGCGGTGAGGCCGTGTGTATCGGCGCGGGTGGCGTCGGCGCCGGCTTCGAGCAGCACCGGTACCAGCGCACCCAGGTGGGTGGCGTCGCAATCCTTCAGCGGGTGCATGTGGGCACCCAGCAGCAGCATCAACGCGGTCTTGCCGTCGTGGTCGGCCCGGTCGACGCTGGCGCCATGCCTGAGCAGGGTGTCGAACAACCGGCGTGCGCGCAGGCTGTCGTTGTGGCGGAAGCTGTATTGCGCGGCGGCGTGCAGGGCGCTGTGGCCGTCCGCGTCGGTGGCGTTGACGTCGGCGCCCGCCGTGAGCAGAGCATCGACCAGCGCCGGGTGGCCGAGCGCGGCGGCGACCATCAGCGCGGTGCCCTGGTTCGGCAGCCGCTGGTCCACGCTGACGCCGCGGTCGAGCAGCAGGTGTGTGGTGGTTTCCCGCTGACCGGCCACGGCGGAGGCGAGCGGCGTCATGCCGTTGGTAGCTGCGTGCTCGGGGTTCGCCCCGGCATCGAGCAGCACTTCGGCCACGTCGCGGTGGCCGGCGCCGCAGGCATGCAGCAGCGCGGTGGCGCCGAAGGCGTCGACGGCATCCACCGGGAAATCCAGCTCCAGCAGGCGCTGCACGGCAGCCAGGGCACCGTCGCGCGCCGCGGTCGGCAGGTCGTCGGCGCGCAGCGGGCGGTGCGGACGCGCCCACGCGCCCCAATCCAGCCAGTGCTCGATCTGCGGGTGCTCAAAGGCGAGGCCGAGCGGCGTCTCGCCGTTGGCGTCGGCAGCTTCGGCGTCGGCGCCGGCGGCAATCAGCGCGCGGACCAGCGGCAGCGCGGCAGCGCCCTGCTCAAGCGCGGCGAACAGCGGCGTGCGGCCGTCGCGGTCGCGGGCGTCGGGGTTGCAGCCGCGGGCGAGCAAGGCTTTGACCAGTTCACTCTGGCCGTAGGCCGCGGCGAGTTGCAGCGGCGTGCGCTCGCGCTGGTCGGTGCCAAACGGGTCAGCACCGGCGTCCAGCAGGGCCAGTGGCAGGCGCGCGTCCGGCGTGCTGCCAAGGCGCTGCACGGCCTGGGCGAGCAGGCCGGCGCCGGCGGGTGTCGCGCCGGCCTGCAGCAATTCGGTGACGGCATCGGCCGCCGCAGGCAACTGCAGCAGCAGTGCGTCGAACAGCCGCCGGCCAAGCGGCTGCCAGTGGGTCTCGCCATCGCCAGCTTCGTCCGCCTGCTGGGCGAGCAGGCGCGCCTCCGGGTCGAGGCCGTGCGCCAGGAGCCAATGGCGCGCCTGGCGTTGCTCCGGCTGGGCCAGTTCCAGGTAGAGCTGGGCGAGCTGCGCCTGTGGCCACGTCGGTGCGCGCTCGCCAAAACCGGCCACCACCGTCCAGTTGCCAAAGCGCAGGGCATCAAGCAGGTGGGTCGGCGTGTCGGCGCCGGGCGCCAGCGTGCCTGCGCCGAGGCTGGTGGGCAGCGGGGTATCCGGATCGAGCAGCGCAACGAGATCCCAGCGGCCGGCGGCGGCGGCGTAATCCAGCGCGCTGCGGCCGTCGCTGCCGGGTGCCTTGGGCTCGGCGCCGAGCGCCAGCAACGCGCGCACGGTGTCCGCGTGGGCGCGCGACGACTGGCAGGCAAGCGTGAGCGCGTCGCGCCCATGGCGGTCGCGCACGCGGGCGTCTGGCTGCGCCTCGGCCAGCCGCTGCACGATGCCGACTGCACCGGCGCGCGCGGCTTCCATCAGGGCGGTGCTGCCGTTGCGGTCGGCGAGCGTGATATCGGCGCCGGCGGCACACAACGTGCGGGCGATCAGCTCGTGGCCCTCGGCGGCGGCGGCGATCAGCGCGCTGCGGTGGCCGGCGTCCACCGCGTTGATGGCGACGCGGTGTTTCAGCAAAAGTTGCACGCCGGCGACGTCGTCGTCGGTGATGCCGGCGGCGGCGACCAGCGCCGGGGTGCCGCCGGCCGGCGCCGGCTTGGCGCCGCGTTCGAGCAGAAACTTCACCAGCGGCCAGTTGGCGGCCGCACACGCGATGCTGAGCGCACTGGCGCCGGACTGGTCGAGGGCGTTGATCGGCGTGCCGGCGTCGAGCAGCATCGCCGCCACGATCGGCTCCTCGCTCAGTACCGCGCCGTGCAGCGCGGTGCGCTGGTCGAGGTCGGTCACCAGCGGGTTGGCACCGTTGGCGAGCAACGTCATCACCGCATCGGCGCGGCCATGCCAGCTGTCGCGCGTGGCCGCGAGCAGTGGCGTCAACCCGCCGCTGGCCTGGTTGACGTCGGCGCCGTGGGCGATCAGCGCGCGCAAGAGGCGGGGGTCCGGCAGCAGGGCAGCGAGCATCAGCACGGGGCGCTGGTCGCGGTCGCTGGCGGGTGGTGTGGTGGCTGGATCGGCGCCGGCTTCAACCAGCGCCAGCGCCCGCTCGATATCACCTTCGCGCGTGGCGGCAAGCAGTGCGGTGGCCTGCTCGGCGGTGCCGGCGGTGCTTTCGGCCGCGGTCAGCGGCGGTGGCGGCAGGTCGGGGATCGGCGAGGGGACAGACGGATTGGCGGCTTCGGCCGTGCGTGGCCGCTGGCGGTCGCGCTGCGCGCACAACATGGCGTGCAGCGTGCGGTTGGCCAGCACCAGGCAGCCCAGCGGCAGCACCAGCAAGCCGTACACCGCCAGCAGTGCGGTGCGGATTTCGGGCGGCAGCATGCCGTACAGGCCGCTGAGCGCGATCGCGCTCCAGGTCAGCACCAGCAACGCCAGCGCGGCCGGCAGGAAGTGGCTGAAGAAACGCTCCTCGCGGGCGAGATAGCGGCCAAACATCAGGCTGCGCAACGTGGCGGTGAAGATCCACGAACCGTCGTGCCGCGCGGGATAGGCATCATCCCAGACGTAAACCAGGCCGAACGCCGGCCACGGGCGCCACAGCGCGGCCAGCGCCAGCACCAGCGTGGCGACCAGCGCCAGCGTGGCGGAGAGGCTGTGCGACTGGTTCAGCGCCAGCATCGGCCAGGCGACCAGGGCAAACACGATCACCGCGTACAGCGTGAACATCACCAGATGCGCCGTACCGCGGCGAAGCACGGTGCGCCTGAAACTGAACTCGGGGTCGAAGCCGATGGCGTGGCATACCGCCGCCATCACCAGGGTGTTGGCGAGCAGCAACGGGATCAGAGTGAGCGGATGTGCCACCACGCCAGCCAACGCGACCATGGCCCAACCGGGCAGGAACCACGCGAGGGAGGGCAGCAGCGGCGGGCGTCGACGTAATTTCGGTTGAGTCATCGGCACAGTATAGGAATCGTCGCCAAACGGGACGGTAACCTCGTGTTAACCCGTCATCGCGGCGGTCAGTGCGTCGACGTGGCGCCGCCGATGGCGGCTGCTTCCTCGACCGGCAATTGCAGATGCCAGCCGCGTTCGGTCAGGTGCGA
This sequence comes from Rhodanobacter sp. FW106-HT46G03, assembly GCF_058789895.1. Lineage (NCBI taxonomy): Bacteria > Pseudomonadati > Pseudomonadota > Gammaproteobacteria > Lysobacterales > Rhodanobacteraceae > Rhodanobacter > Rhodanobacter sp. FW106-HT46G03. Next base: position 2,869,321 of record NZ_JBYTCC010000001.1, on the reverse strand, counting down.
AAGGATTTGCCCGGCGTCGTCGCGCGGCAGTCGGCGTTCGGCGTCGAGTGCCACTTCCAGTGCAAAGCGCAGCTCGCCGAGCATGTCGTGCAGGGTTTTCGGCAGCAACTCGAAACCGTCGCGACGCGACAGCCAAACGTAGGTATCCGGCTTGCGCCGGCTCGCGTAGACGAAACATTGCATGGGCGACATCCGGTAGCGACGGGATGGGCCGTGACGGGATGGCACGGTGCAGCGAGCTTGCTGCACGGGCACTTGCAAGCACACGGTCAAAAAGGCACAGTGCGGGCACGTATGTTAAACGTGTGTATGAAAATTGTTCGTTTTGGTAACGCCGTGCGAGTCAACTGTCATGCATTTCAGGAGCCTGTGATGTCCAAGTCATTCCGTTCCCTTCCGAACGTCGCCCGCCCGCTGGCGCTGGCTGCGCTCAGCCTGGCCATTGCGGGCGCCCTGGTGCCGAACGCCGCCAACGCCAGCGCGTTCCAGCTCAAGGAAAACAGTGCGCAGGGGTTGGGCCGGGCCTACGCCGGTTCGGTCACCGCCGGCAACGACGTGTCCGTCGTGGCCAACAACCCGGCCGCGATGAGCGAGTTGGACGGCACTTACTTCCAGGCCGATGTCACCGCCATCAACTTCAGCGCCAAGTTCAAGGGCACCTCACGCGATGCTTTCGGCCACCCGATTGGCGGCGGCAACGGCGGCGATGCCGGCACCACGCTGCCGGTGCCGGCTTTCGCGTTTGCCACCAAGGTCAGCGACCGCGTGAACCTCGGTGTCGCGTTTGATGCGCCGTTCGGCTTCCAGACCGAGTACGACAGCAACTGGATGGGCCGCTACGACGCGATCAAGACCAAACTGCAATCGCTGGATGCCACGCTGTCGGCCTCGTTCAAGATCAACGACCAGTGGAGCGTCGGCGCGAGCGCCATTGCCGAGCGCACCAGCGCCGAGCTGACCAACGCGATCAACTTCAACGCCATCGGCGGCAAGATCATCGGCGGCATCAACGACCAGCTTGCGGCCGGTACCGCGCAGGCCACCGCCGCGGTCACCCAGATCGAGGCCGGCATGGCCGCCGGTCAGATCTCGGTGGCGCAGGGTACGGCGATGATCCAGTCGATCGTGGCGCAGGCCCAGGCGGGGGCGGCTGCGGCCGAAGCCGCCAAGGCCGGCGTTGCCGCAGCCACGCCGCCCGGCGTCGATGGCATGGCCCGGGTCAAGGGCGACAACTGGGCGTGGGGCTGGCAGATCGGCACGTTGTGGAAGCCCACCGCCAACGACCGCGTTGCGTTGGATTACCGTTCGCGCATCAGCCACGACATCGACGGCACCGCGAACTTCACCACCACGCCGGGCTACGACCTGCTGTTGGCCAACCCGCAGCTTGGTGGCAGCATTCCAGCGTTCCAGCACACCACCGGTACCGCACGGCTGACCAACCCGGCCACGGCCACGTTGAGCTACTGGCACCAGGAGGACAAGTTCGGCATTGGTGCCGACCTCGCCTGGACCCAGTGGAGCGTGATGCGCGAGCTCACCGTGAACTACGCCAACCCTTCGCAGCCTGATACCACGCTGCCGTTTGGCTGGCGCGACACCTGGTATGCCTCGGTGGGCGGCGAGTACTACGCCACCAACCAACTGACCCTGCGCGCCGGCTTTGCGCTTGACCAGGCGCCGATGAAAAACACCAACCGCGACCCGCGCGTGCCGGATGCGGCGCGCCGCATGGTTACCTTTGGCGTCGGCTACAAGGTCACCGACCACTTCAACCTCAACGCGTCCTACGCGCACATCTTCGTCAGCCATGCCGGCGTCGCCGGTGCGACCAGCGCCACCGGCGATGTGCTGACCGGCCGCTTCAGCGACTACGGCAACCTGCTCAGCTTCTCGGCGCAATACAAGCTCTGACGCTTTCCCATCGTGGCCCCTTGCCACCAAACCTCCCCGCGCAAGCGGGGAGGTTTTTTTCATCCCCGGAAACGCCACAGGGGAGCCGAAGCTCCCCTGTGATGTCGTCGCCAACCCGCGCGCGCGGGCCGCGGGCTCTTGCCATTACAAATCCCGAATCTCCAATCCCGAATCCCGGCCCTTACTCCCCGATGGTCAGCAACGACGCATTGCCGCCCGCCGCGGTGGTGTTGACGGTGAATGTGCGCTCGCCGGCGAAGCGCAGCAAATAGTGCGGGCCGCCGGCCTTGGGACCGGTGCCGGAGAGGCTTTCGCCGCCGAAGGGCTGCACGCCGACCACCGCGCCGATCTGGTTGCGGTTGACGTAGCAGTTGCCGACGCGGGCGTGGCTGCGGATGTACTCCACGGTGTCGTTGATGCGGCTGTGGATGCCGAGCGTCAGGCCATAGCCAGTGGCGTTGATCTCTTCCACCACCTTGGGCAGCTCGGTGCCGTTCCAGCGGATCACGTGCAGGATCGGGCCGAACACTTCGCGCTTGAGGGTGGCGAGGTCTTTGATCTCGTAGGCGCGCGGGGCAAAGAAGGTGCCGTGGGCGGCAACGTCGGCGTCGAGTTTCGCCTCGGTGATCTTTTTCGCCTCCCGGTCCATTCGGGCAGCATGGTCGACGAGAAGCTGCTTGGCGTCTTCGTCGATCACCGGGCCGACGTCGGTGGAGAGCTGGCCAGGGTCGCCCACTTTCAGCTCGGCCATCGCGCCGGCAAGCATGTCGATCACCTTGTCGGCGATGTCGTCCTGCACGAACAGCACGCGCGCGGCCGAGCAGCGCTGGCCAGCCGACTGGAACGCGGCGGCGACGACATCCTTGACGATCTGTTCGGGCAACGCGGACGAGTCGGCGATCATCGCGTTCTGGCCGCCAGTCTCGGCGATCAGCGCGGCGATCGGCGCATTGCGCGCGGCCAGGGTGCGGTTGATCGCCCATGCGGTGTCGGTCGAACCGGTGAAGGCGACGCCGGCCACGCGCGGATCTTTGGTGAGCGCGGCGCCGACCACCGCGCCGTCGCCCGGCAGGTATTGCAGCACGGCTTCGGGGATGCCGGCCTCGTGCAGCAGTTTGACCGCGGCAAAACCGATCAGGCTGGTCTGTTCGGCCGGCTTGGCGATCACGCTGTTGCCGGCGGCCAGCGCAGCGGAAACCTGGCCGAGGAAGATCGACAGCGGGAAGTTCCACGGGCTGATGCAGACGAACACGCCGCGGCCGTTCAAGTACAGCTGGTTGGCTTCGCCGGTGGGGCCGGGCAGTTGTTCCGGTTGGCCGAACAGGCGGCGCGCCATGGCGGCGTAGTAGCGCAGGAAATCGGCGGCCTCGCGGATCTCGGCAATCGAATCGCCCAACCCCTTGCCGGCCTCGCGCACGCACAGCGCGATGAACTCGGCGCGGCGGGATTCCAGGAGATCGGCCGCGTGTTCGAGGATGGCGGCGCGGCTGGCGGCCGGCAGGCGATCCCAGTCGCCCTGCGCGGCGACGGCGTTGGCCAGCGCCTGGTCCACCAGTGCGGCGTCGGCCGCGACGTAGCTGCCTACGGTCTGCCGACGGTCGGCCGGGTTGGTCACCGTCACCGTCGCGCCGTGGCCTTGCGCGCCCGGTACCAGGGGCTCGGCGTGCCACGGGCCGGCGTTCGCATTCACTGTGTCGGCCAGGGCCTTGAGTTCGTTGTCGTTGGAGAAGTTGATGCCCATGGAATTCTTCCGGGTGACCCAATTGGAATGCTGTGCCTGCGCCGCGTTGTCGCCGTAGAGGTTCACTGGCAGCGGGATGCGCGGGTGCGGGATGGAAGCGTAGCCGCGCACTTTCTCGCACGGGTCGGCCACCAGCTCGCGCACCGGCAGGGTTTCATCCACCACGCGGTTGACGAAGCTGGTGTTGGCACCGTTTTCGAGCAGGCGGCGCACCAGGTACGGCAACAGGTCCTCGTGCGTGCCGACCGGTGCGTACACGCGGCACGGCACGTCGAGCTTGTCCTTGCCGATCACCTCGGCGTACAGGTCGGTGCCCATGCCGTGCAGGCGCTGGAACTCGAAGGTGCGGCCGCGCGCGATGTGGTGGATGGCGGCGATGGAGTGCGCGTTGTGCGTCGCGAACTGCGGGTAGATGAGCGCGGTGCCGGCGTCGAACAGCTTGTGCGCACAGGCGAGGTAGGAGACGTCGGTGTTCGGCTTGCGCGTGTACAGCGGGTAGCCGGGCAGGCCCTGCTCCTGCGCCTTCTTGATCTCGGCATCCCAGTACGCGCCCTTGACCAGGCGCACATACCAGCGGCGGCCGGTGGTGCGTGCCATCTCGGTGACCCAGTCGATCACGAACGGGGTGCGCTTGGAGTACGCCTGCACCACGATGCCCAAGCCATTCCAACCCTCGAGCGAGGGGTGGGCGAACACCGCGCCGATGATATCCAGCGAGAGCTCGAGCCGGTCGGCCTCCTCGGCATCCACCGACAGCGCGATGCCGGCCTTCATCGCGAGCTGTGAGAGTTCCAGCAGCTTGGCGGTGAGCGCGGCGCGCGCCTCCTCGCGGCGGGCGACTTCGTAGCGCGGGTGCAGCGCCGAGAGCTTGACCGAGATCGACGGCGCCACCTCGTGGCTGGCGAACGGCCCGCGCGCGCCGATGCGCCCGATCGCGTTGCGGTAATCCTGCTGGTAGCGCTCGGCGGTTTCCGCGGTGAGTGCCGCCTCGCCAAGCATGTCGTAGGAATAGCGGTACACCGCGTATTCCTTCTTCGCGCAGCGGTCGAGCGCCTCGTCGATGGTCTGGCCCATCACGAACTGATGGCCCATGATGCGCATCGCCTGGCGCACCGCGAGGCGGACCGCCGGCTCACCGGCGCGGCCGGCCAGGCGCTTCAGGGCGCCGGTGAAGTCACGCCGGGTTTCCTCGGCCAACTGCACCAGATGACCGGTGAGCATCAGTCCCCAGGTGCTGGCGTTGACGAACAGCGACTCGCTCTGGCCGAGGTGCTTTTTCCAATCGGCATCGCCCAGCTTGTCGCGGATCAGCTTGTCGGCAGTGGCCTTGTCGGGGATGCGCAGCAGCGCCTCGGCCACGCACATCAAGAGCACGCCTTCCTCGCTGGAAAGATCGTACTGGCGCATGAAGGATTCGACCGCGCTCTGGTCTTTCACCCGGGCGCGCACCCGGGTGACGAGGCCGGCGGCAAGGTCGATCACCGCCTCGCGCTCGGTGGGCGGAAAGCTGGCCTGGGTCAAAAGGTCGTTGACCGCTTCGGTCTCGTCGCGCAGCCACGCGGCGGTAATCCGCGCGCGGGCCGGCTCGGCGCCGGTGGGGAGTTCGGGGCTGAGAATGGGCGAAGTCACGTTGGGAACTTGATGAGTGAGAGTGAACCGAAACCGGCGATTCTACGCTGCGTGCCGTACCAGTGACGGTCACTGGTAACCCGATGCCGAGACTCGCGGGCGGGTTGGCATGATTTGCCTCAAGCCCCTGCGACAATCTTGCCCATTGCATTTTCACGACCTATGATCGACCCGCTCTTGGCACGCGGTACTTCCATGATCGTGCTTCGCCCTGCAGTGGCCGATTCATCCGGCGTCACGATTTGGCTCAAACCCAATCGCGCGCTCAGTCGGCGCGGCATGCGCAGGCTGATCGTGGCGCTGGCGGTGCTGGCGCTGGCAACCGGCGTATGGGGCGGCTGGCAGGGCAACGTGTTTGCGCCGCTGTTTGCCGCGCTCGAGGCCGGTGCCATGGCGGTTGCGCTGGCGGTGGCGTGGCGTGCGGGGGATTGCAGCGAACGGATCACCCTGGGCGCCGCGGCGCTCGAGGTGAGCTGGTTGCCGGGGCATCGGCAAGTGAGTTTCCAGCCGTACTGGGTACGGGCACGGCTGGAGGATGGGGAAAACGGGCATCGACGTTTGTTGTTGGCGTCGCACGGCCGCGAGTTGGAAATCGGCACGTTCCTCGCCGAACCCGAACGCGTCGCGTTGTGGCGAAAACTCAAGATATTGCTGGGCGGCAACCACGACCAGCCGCACGGTTGGATCAACTAGGGGCGTAAGCATGGCATCTGGCAGGATCGGAACGGGCAGCACTGCGCGAGGCCGCGGTCGCGCGGTGACGGCGCGGGTGAGACGCGCGATGGTCGCCGCGGGCGGGGTGCTGCTGGCGCTTGGCGCCGGCGCAGCGCAGGCCGACCCGCGCCCGTGGCAACTCAACATGCCGCAGGGTGTCACCACTTGGTCGGGCGAGGCGTATTTCCTCAACCAGGTCGGTTTGTGGGTGTGCACGGTGATCGGCGTGCTGGTGTTCGGCGCCATGTTCATCGCGATGTTCCGCTTCCGCAAATCGCGCGGCGCGGTGGCCGAGAAGTGGGCGCACAACACCACGGTCGAAGTGATATGGACGACGATCCCGGTCATCATCCTTGCCACGCTGGCGTGGATGTCCACCGGTGGGCTGGTCACGTTTGCCGACACCACCGGCTCGCAGATGACGGTCAAGGTCACCGGCTACCAGTGGAAGTGGCGCTACGACTACGTCGATTACCAGGGCAAGGCGATCCAGAACGTCGGTTTCGTGTCCAAGCTGGATGCGCAGTCGGACAAGACGCGGCAGCTGCATTCCGGCATGGATCCCTACGCGGTGCAAGTTGATGGCGAGCACACCTATCTGCTCAACGTCGACCGGCAACTGGTGTTGCCGACCAACACCAAGATCCGCTTCGTCATCACTGCGGGTGACGTGATCCACTCGTGGTGGGTGCCTGATTTCGGCTGGAAGATGGATGCCATTCCCGGCATCGTCAATTCGGCCTGGGCCAACATCGTGAAGCCGGGCGTGTATCGCGGGCAGTGCGCCGAGCTGTGCGGCCAGGATCACGGCTTCATGCCGATCGTGGTCAAGGCGGTATCGCCGGCCGAATTCCAGACGTGGCTGGCGACGCAGGAAAAGGCCGCGCCGGCCACGGCCGCGGCGCCGGCGGCGCCGCCGACGGCACTCGCCGTGGCGCGCCAGTGAGCGCCTTCCCGTTTTCTGATCGCAGCCGCCACGGCTGCGCCATCGACAAGATTTGAGTCAGAGGTGCAAGGCCATGGCCACCGCAACCACGCAAGACCTACATGAAGAGCATCACGGCGCGCCGAAGAGTTTCGTCCAGCGCTGGCTGATGTCCACCAACCACAAGGACATCGGCACGCTGTACCTGATCTTCTCGCTGACGATGTTTTTCGTCGGCGGCAGCTTTGCCATGCTGATCCGCGCCGAGCTGTTCAAGCCCGGGCTGGAGCTGGTGCAGCCGTATACGTTCAACGAGCTGACCACGATGCACGGGCTCACCATGATCTTCGGCGCGATCATGCCGGCGTTCGTGGGGCTGGGCAACTGGATGATCCCGCTCATGATCGGCGCGCCGGACATGGCGTTGCCGCGCATGAACAACCTGTCGTTCTGGATTCTGCCGTTCGCGTTCATCCTGCTGTACTCGACCCTGCTCCTGCCAGGCGGGGGCCCGGCCGGCGGCTGGACGATGTATCCGCCGCTGTCGCTGCAAAGCGGGTCGCTGGCCTACGCGGTGTTTGCCATCCACCTCATGGGCATCAGCTCGGTGATGGGTGCGATCAACATCATCGCCACCATCCTAAATATGCGTGCGCCCGGGATGGACCTGGTCAAGATGCCGGTGTTCGTGTGGAGCTGGCTGATCACGGCGTTCCTGCTGATCGCGGTGATCCCGGTGCTCGCCGGCGCGGTGACCATGTTGCTGACCGACAAGTATTTCGGCACCAGCTTCTTCAACCCGGGCGGCGGCGGCGACCCGGTGCTGTACCAACACGTGTTCTGGTTCTTCGGTCACCCCGAGGTCTACATCATGATCCTGCCGGCATTCGGGATCATCTCGGAGATCATCCCGACTTTCGCGCGCAAGCCGATCTTCGGCTACAAGGCGATGGTGCTGGCGATCGCCTGCATCGCGTTCCTGTCGTTCCTGGTCTGGGCGCACCACATGTTCGCGGTGGGCATGCCGGTGGGCGCGGACATCTTCTTCATGTACGCCACCATGCTCATCGCGGTGCCGACCGGCATCAAGGTGTTCAACTGGGTGGCCACCATGTGGGGCGGGTCGCTCACGTTCGAGACACCGATGCTGTTTGCGATCGCGTTCGTGGTGCTGTTTTCGATCGGCGGCTTTTCCGGCCTGATGCTGGCGCTGGTGCCGGCCGATTTCCAGTATCACGACACCTATTTCGTGGTGGCGCATTTCCACTACGTGCTGGTGACCGGCGCCGCGTTCGCGATCATGGGGGCCGCGTACTACTGGATGCCCAAGTGGAGCGGGCACATGTACAGCGAGTTCTGGGGCAAGGTGCATTTCTGGTGCAGCCTGGTGTTCGTGAACGTGCTGTTCTTCCCGCAGCATTTCCTCGGCCTGGCCGGCATGCCGCGACGCATTCCCGATTACAACGTGGCGTTCGCCGGCTTCAACATGGTCAGTTCGATTGGCGGCTTCCTGTTCGGCGCCTCGCAGCTGATTTTCCTCGGCGTCATCATCCACTGCGTGTTCTTCTCCAAGCAGAAGGCTGCCAACCGTGCCTGGGAGGGCGCGAAGGGGCTGGAGTGGACGGTGCCGTCGCCGGCGCCCTACCACACCTTCGAGGTGCCGCCGGTGGTGCGCGACGAGGAGTTGGCACACAGTGGCGCGGATGATTGAGGCCGCCGCGGTGGGCGAGGTCGAGCCGCCGCGCCGTCAGGTGCGCGACGGCACCGCCGCCGTCGCGCGCACGCCGATGGGCCGCGCACAGCGGCGCGGCGTGCGGCGCACGGTGACGGTGCTGGCAGTGGTGATCGGCATTTTTTATCTGCTGTCGTTTTTGCAGATTCTTTTGATGAAATAGCGGCGCAGGAGCACGGCGTGCCGTGCCGGCGGTCACCAGGGAACTCCACGGGGTCTCATCATGGTTCAACAGCAAGACATCTATTTCGTACCGAACCGCAGCCATTGGCCGATCGTGGCCGCGGTGGTGTTGTTCCTTACCGTTTTTGGTGCTGCGCATTGGCTCAACGCCGAGCCGGGCGAGGCGGGTTTCGGCAAGACCGTCATCACCATCGGCGCGCTTGGCATCCTCGGCATGTTTTTCGGCTGGTTCGGCTCGGTGATCCGCGAGTCGCTGGCCGGCCGCTACAACGATCAGGTGGATACCTCGTTCCGCATGGGGATGATGTGGTTCATCTTCTCCGAGGTGTTTTTCTTCGGCGCGTTCTTCGGCTCGCTGTTTTACGTGCGCATGTTCTCGCTGCCGTGGCTGGCCGGTAGCGGCCATGGCGTGCTGACCCACCAGTTTCTGTACGACGCGTATGCGGGCACCTGGGGCGCGGATGGCGGCAACGGGCCGCTGGCGCTCGGTGGCGCGTTCAGCACCGTGGTGCCGTGGGGGCTGCCGCTGCTCAACACGCTGATCCTGCTCACCTCCAGCGTTACCGTGACGATTGCGCACCACGCGCTGCGCGGCGGGCATCGCGGGCGGGTGCTGGTGTTCCTGGGGCTGACGGTGCTGCTGGGCGCGACCTTCGTGACCTTCCAGGCGCACGAGTACGCCGAGGCGTATCGCGAACTGAACCTCACGTTCCAGACCGGCGTGTACGGCTCGCTGTTCTACATGCTGACCGGCTTCCACGGGTTCCACGTGACGATCGGCACGATCATGCTGGCAGTGATCTGGCTGCGCGTGCTCAAGGGGCACTTCAGCCCCGAGCATCATTTCGGTTTCGAGGCGGTGGCCTGGTACTGGCACTTCGTCGACGTGGTGTGGCTGTGCCTGTTCCTGTTCGTCTACGTGCTTTGAGGCAGGTGCCGGCAAGGCACGAAAAAACCGCCGGAAGGCGGTTTTTTCGTGGTGCGGCGGGCGGTGGTCATTGACCGACGTCGTGCGGATGCAGCCAACCCATCCAGATGCCGAAAATGACGATGCCGATCACCACCAGCGAGAGCACGACGCGGCGCGTGAGGGCCCACACCATGCGCCCGTCGCTGCCTTTGTCGGTCATCATGTAGTACAGCGCCTGGGCGAGGCTGAAGATGACCACCAGCAGCAACACCACCACGATGATCTTGAAGATGGAGCCCATGTGAGCGATCCGCGCGATGGAATGGCGTCGAGTATAACCACGCGCGGCGGCACACCGTGCTAGGCGGGCTGCGCCGACCACCATGGTGGGCCATCGTGCTGACGCTGGCGGCATCTGCCCTGTTCGTGCGGCTTGGCGTCTGGCAGTTGCACCGCGCGGATTTCAAGGTGGATCTGCTGCAGCGGTACGCCGCCGCCGCCACCGCGGCGCCGCAAAGCTTTGCCAGCGTGGCGCTCAACCCGCCGGCCGATGCGTTTCCGCGCATCGATGTGCGCGGGCAGTATGTTGCCGATCGCGTCTACCTGCTCGACAACCCCAAGCACGACGATCTTGGCGGGGTCGAGGTGTTCGTGCCGCTGCAGTTGACCGGCAGCTCGCGACTGCTCTTGGTCGACCTGGGTTTCCTGCCCGGCAACGGCACCGATAAAACGCCGCAATTGCCTGTGTTGCCGACCGGCGTGCAGCATTTGCACGGGCTGTACCTGCCGCCACCGCCGCGCGGGTTCGAAATGGGCGGCAATGCGCTGGCGCGGCAGACCACGTGGCCGAAAAAGTCGATCTACCTCGACCCGACGCAAGTGGCTGCCGACCTTGGCGCTACGCTCTATCCACGCATGCTGAGCCTGGATGCCGACCCGGCGTCGATCTATGTGCGCGTGCACACGCTGGATTTCGGCGACATGCCGCCGGCGCGCCATCGTGCGTACGCGTTCCAGTGGTTCTCGTTTGCCGTCGCGGTGATCGTCATTTTGCTCGTGGTGAACCGCGACAAGCGCCGCAAGCGGCGCCAACCTCCCACCGACCATGTGGATGGCCCATGACCGATACCGCCGCCGCCCTGCGCAAGGGCCGGGTGAAACTGCTTTTGGTTGGCGCGGTGTTTCTCGTGCCGTTTCTGGTGGCGCTGGCGCTGACGCTGGCCGGTTGGCAGCCGACGGCCAAAGGCAACGGCTTGCCGATCCTGCCGCAGCGCAACTTTGCACAGGAACAGCTGTCGATCCGGATGGCCGATGGCGGCGTCTGGGCATGGCGCGACGTCAAGCCGCGGTTGACGCTGATTGCGTTGCCCGGGCCCGATTGTGCAAGCCACTGTTACGCCGCGCTGACCGCGCTGGCCAAGGCGCGGGTGATGCTCAACCAGAACCAGTCGCGACTGCGGCTGCTGTATGTCGGCGCGCCGCCGACCGGCGCGGACGCCAAGGGCATGGCGAACTTCTGGCGGATCGGTGCCGATACCGACGGCAAACTCGACGCGTGGCGTCCGAGTGAGCCCGACAGCCTCGGCGCGGTGCTGGTCGAATCGGACGGCACCGCGCTGGCCAGTTACCCGGCAGGGTTTGATCCGGCTGGCGTGCTGCGCGACCTGCGCAAGGTGATCCGGTGAGCCGCGCCGGCGTGTCGCGCGGCCTGCGCTGGCTGAGCCTGCTGGCGGCCGTGTTCGCCCTCGGGTTGGTAATGTTCGGCGCCTTCGTGCGGCTGTCGGATGCCGGCCTGTCGTGCCCGGACTGGCCCACCTGCTATGGCGAGGCCACCTGGCCGCAGCACGCGCAGGCGGTGGCGCAGGCGGATGCGGCATTTCCGAACCGCCCGTACGTGGCGCACAAGGCGTGGCGCGAGCAGGTGCACCGCATGCTGGCTGGCACGCTGGGCATGCTGGTGTTGGCGATGGCGGTGATGGCTGCGTGGCGCCAGCGGCGCCTCTGGTGGCTGGTCGGCGGCAGTGCGCTGTTTGCGGCGATCGGGGTGACGCTGTACATGCGCGGCGAGCATGTGCCGTCGTCCGTGCTCGCCGCGGCCGCTATCGTGTTGCCGCTGGTGGCGGCCGGATTGTTGCGGGCGCCGACGGCAGCCAAGGTGTGCCTGGTTGCGCTTGGCGTCATCGTGTTCCAGGCCATGCTTGGCATGTGGACGGTAACCCTGCTGTTGAAGCCCATCGTCGTCACCGGGCATCTCCTGGGCGGCATGACCACGCTGGCGCTGCTGGGTTACGCCGCACTGCGCTTTGCCGGCATCGCCGCGAACAACGACGCGCTGCGCGGCCTGCGCCGCTGGGTGGCACTCGGCATCGTGCTGCTCGCCTGCCAGATCGCGCTCGGTGGCTGGACCTCGTCGAACTATGCCGCGCTCGCCTGCGGGTTTGGCGACGCCGCGTTTCCGCATTGCCTCGGCCAGTGGTGGCCCGCTGCGGATTACCACCAGGGCTTCATCCTGTGGCGCGGCATCGGGGTGGACTACGAAGGCGGCGTGCTCGACGGCGCCGCGCGCACGGCGATCCAGATGGTGCATCGCCTTGGCGCGCTGGTGGTGACGGCGTACCTGCTGTGGCTCGGCTGGCGGCTGGCACGGCGGGGGCTTCGGGTGTGCGCGGGCGCCATCGTCGCGGCGCTCGTCTGCCAGGTACTGCTCGGCATCAGCAATGTGCACTTCGGCTTGCCGCTGCCGGTGGCCACCGCGCACAACGGCATGGCGGCCCTGTTACTGTTGAGCTTGGTGGGAGCGCTGGCGCGCACACAGCGCAAGCCGTTGGTTGAGGGGGATGGCGCATGACCGGGGTGATGGGCGAATACTTTCAGCTGACCAAGCCGCGCATCGTGGTGCTGCTGGTCTTCTGCGCGGTGATCGGCATGTTTCTCGCGGTGCCGGGCCTGCCGCGCTGGCAGGCACTGATTTTCGGCACGCTTGGCATCTGGCTGGCGTCGTCATCCGCCGCCGCGTTCAACCAGCTGATTGACCAACGCATCGACAAGGTGATGGTGCGCACCGCGCACCGGCCGCTGCCCGCCGGGCAACTCAAGCCGCGGCAGGCGTTCGCCTTCGCGCTCACGCTCGGCATCGTGTCGATGATCGTGCTGGCGCTGTGGGTGAACGTGCTGACCGCGGTGCTGACCTTCGTCGGCCTGATCGGCTATGCGGTGATCTACACCGCCGTGCTCAAGCGCGCCTCGCCGCAGAACATCGTGATCGGCGGGCTGGCCGGCGCGATCCCGCCGGTGATCGGCTGGACCGCGGTCACCGGCTCGCTGCATCCGTATGCGCTGCAGTTGTGCCTGATCATTTTCGTGTGGACGCCGCCGCACTTCTGGGCGCTGGCGATCTTCCGCCGCGACGACTACGCGCGTGCCGGCATCCCGATGCTGCCGGTGACCCATGGGGTCAAGTACACGAGCTGGCAGGTGCTGTTCTACACGGTGCTGCTGGTGCTGGTGAGCCTGCTGCCGGCACTGACCGGCATGAACGGCTGGATCTACCTTGGTGGCGCGTTGGCCCTCGGTGCCGGGTTCCTGTACTACGCGATCCGGCTGATCCGCCCGCCGGATGCGTATTTCGCGATGCGCATGTTCAAGTACTCGATCATCTATCTGTTTGCGCTGTTCGCTTTTCTGCTGGCCGATCACTGGCTGGTGCAACCCTTCGGCCCGGCGGGCACCGTGTTCACTGCGGCGGGCTGATCGCGCGCAGGTTTGCGGCCGCGGGTTTCTGCGAGAATCGATGCATGACCCGCGCGCGGCTCCTGATCGATACCGACCCCGGCGTGGACGATGCGCTGGCCATCCTGATGGCGCACGCGCATGCCGACATCGTGGCGCTGAGCATCGCTGCCGGGAATGTCGGCCTCGGCCACACCGTGCGCAACGCCCGGGTGCTGAAGGACCTCGTCCATGGCCGCTTTCCCATCCACGCCGGCTGTGCGACGCCGCTGGTGCGCGCGCCGGACGAGGACGCCGCGCAGGTGCATGGTGCGGATGGGCTGGGCGACGTGGGTTTTCCGGAGCCTGCCGCCAGCGCCGAAGCCGAGGCCGCTGCGCTCGCGCTGCTGCGCCTGACCCGCGAGCGTCCCGGCGAACTGACGCTGGTGGCGCTGGCGCCGCTGACCAACATCGCGCTGGCGTTGCGGCTCGATCCGACATTGCCGCAGCGCGTGCGGCGGCTGGTGGTGATGGGCGGGGCGGTCACCGGCCACGGCAATACCCGCAGTTTGCCTGCGGAGTTCAACATCGGTTTCGACCCGGAAGCCGCACACGTCGTGTTCGAGGCGTTCCCCGCATTCGACCTCGTCGATTGGGAACTCACGCTGCGGCATGGTTTTGTGGACGCCGAGTTCGATGCGTGGCTGGCTGCCGGCGACGCGCGTGCGCGGTTCTTTGCCAAGGTGTTTGGCACGGCGCGCGCGTACAACGCCAGGCATGACCGCAGCGGCGTGGTGGCGGCCGATGCGCTGGCGATGGCGGTGGCGATCGATCCGACCATCGTCACCCGGGCGGAAACGCGCGCGGTCGCCATCGAATTGGACGGCCGTTTGACCCGCGGCATGACGGTGGTCGACTGGAACGGGCGATCGGGCTGCGCGGCGCAGGCGCGCATCGTGCTGGAGATCGATCAGGCGCGGTTTGTGGCGCTCGTGCGCGGCGCGCTCGGCGCGCACTGAACCCTGTTTTCCGCGTGCGGCGTATTCGCCGGGCAAGCATGCGCGGGCGCATGGTTGGCGCTCGACCTGGGTCGAATTGGCAGGCGTACGCAGCGGCCGCTAGACTTGGGGTTTGCTGACCGTTTCCCCGACGGTTGGCCTTCCGCAAGCATCAGCGCCGCATGGCGCCGTGGAGACTTTCCCATGGATCAGCTCGACGACATCCTTGACCAGGATCTCGACCCCACCGAAACCAAGGAATGGGTCGAATCACTGAGTGCCGTCATCAACCACGACGGCACCGAGCGCGCGCACTATCTGCTCGAACAGATGGTGGATACCACGCGCCGCGCCGGCGGTCATTTGCCGTTCGATCCGACCACCGCGTACGTCAACTCGATCGCGCCGGCGAACGAGGCCAAGAGCCCCGGCGACGCCGCGATGGAGTGGCGCATCCGCTCGATCATCCGCTGGAACGCGATGGCGATGGTGGTGCGCACCAATCGCAAGCCGGGCAAGCTCGGCGGCCATATCGCCAGCTTCGCGTCGAGCGCCACGTTGTACGACGTCGGCTTCAACCACTTCTGGCGCGCGCCGAGCGCCGAGCACCCCGGCGACCTGATTTTCCATCAGGGCCATTCCAGCCCCGGTATCTACGCGCGCTCGTTCCTCGAGGGCCGCATCAGCGCCGAACAGCTCGACAGCTTCCGACTGGATACCGTTTCGCACGGCCACTTGCTCACCTCCTACCCGCACCCGTGGCTGATGCCCGATTACTGGCAGGTGCCGACGGTGTCGATGGGCCTGGGTCCGATCCAGGCGATCTACCAGGCGCAGTTCTTCAAGTACCTCGAACACCGCGGACTGATGCCCAAGACCGACCGCAAGGTGTGGTGTTTCCTGGGCGACGGCGAGGTGGACGAGCCGGAGTCGCTGGGCGCGATCTCGCTCGCCGGCCGCGAAGGACTGGACAACCTCATCTTCGTCGTCAACTGCAACCTGCAGCGCCTCGACGGCCCGGTGCGCGGCAATGGCAAGATCATCCAGGAGCTCGAGGGCGTATTCCGCGGCGCCGGCTGGAACGCGCTCAAGGTGGTGTGGGGCAGCTACTGGGATCCGCTCCTGGCGCGCGACAAGAACGGCGTCCTGCGCAAGCTGATGATGGAAACCGTCGACGGCGAGTACCAGGCGTGCAAGGCCTTCGGCGGCGCCTACACGCGCGAGCATTTCTTCGGCAAGTACCCGGAAACGCGCGCGATGGTGGCAAGCCTTTCCGATGACGACGTGTGGCGCTTGAACCGCGGTGGCCACGATCCGCACAAGGTGTATGCCGCCTACCATGCGGCGGTGCACACCCAGGGCATGCCGACCGTGATCCTTGCCAAGACGGTGAAGGGCTACGGCATGGGCATCGGTTCGGGCGAATCGCAGAACCCGACCCACCAGCAGAAAAAGATGGAAAACGACGCGGTGCGCCAGTTCCGCGACCGCTTCCAGGTGCCGATTCCCGACGACAAGCTGGCCGACGTGCCGTACTACCACCCCGGCATGGATTCCCCGGAAGTGCAGTACATGCTGGATCGCCGCCGCGAGCTGGGCGGCTTCCTGCCGCAGCGCCGCCGGCGCACCGACGAGCGTACCCACGCGCCGGAGCTCACCGCATTTGCGCAGATCACCAAGGGCACCGGCGAGCGCGAAATCTCCAACACCATGGCGCTGGTGCGCGGCATGAATCTCTTGCTGCGCGACAAGGAGATCGGCCCGCGCGTGGTGCCGATCGTTTCCGACGAGGCACGCACGTTCGGCATGGAGGGCATGTTCCGCCAGATCGGCATCTACGCGCCGTTCGGCCAGAAATACCGTCCGCAGGATGCCGACGAGCTGCTGTACTACCGCGAGTCGAAAGACGGCCAGGTGCTGCAGGAAGGCATCTCCGAGGCCGGCGGCGTATCGGCGTGGATCGCGGCCGGCACCAGCTATTCGGTGTCGAACAAGCCGATGCTGCCGTTCTTCATCTACTACTCGTTCTTCGGTTTCCGCCGCATCGGCGACCTGATCTGGGCGGCCGGTGACCAGCGCACGCGCGGCTTCCTGGTGGGTGCCACCGCGGGCTGCAGTTTCCCCGGCGAAGGCCTGCAGCACAACGATTGCACCTCGCCGCTGGTGGCCGGCACCATTCCCAACTGCCGCGTCTACGACCCCACCTATTCCTATGAGGTGGCGGTGCTGCTGCAGCACGGCGTGAAGGAAATGTACGAGGAGCAGCACGACGTCTTCTACTACATCACCACCACCAACGAGAACTACACCCACCCGGACATGCCCGAAGGCTGCTACGACGGCATCATCAAGGGCATGTACCTGGTGCGCGACGGCGGTGGCGAGAAGGGCAAGGCCAAGGGCAAGGCGGTCGTGCCGCGGGTGCAGCTCATGGCCGCCGGCGGCGCGCTGCGCGAGGCGTTGCGGGCGGCGGAACTGCTCGATGCCGATTTCGGCGTCAAGGCCGACGTGTGGTCGTGCCCGAGCTACAGCGAGCTGTCGCGCGACGGCTTCGACTGCGAACGCTGGAACCGCCTGCATCCGGAAGCTAAGGCGCCGCGTATCGCGTACATGACCGCCAGCCTCGCCGACCACGACGGCCCGGTGATCGCCGCGTCCGAATACGTGCGCGCGGTGGCCGACCAGGTGCGCGCGTTCGTGCCGGATGGCCGCTCGTTCACCGTGCTCGGTGCCGACGGCTTCGGCCGTTCCGACACCCGCGAGCACCTGCGCGACTTCTTCGAGGTCGACGCGCACTGGATCGCGCATGCTGCCCTCGCCGCACTGGCGAAGGAAGGCAAGGTCAACGCCAAGGACGTCGCCCGCGCGCTCAAGGAATACCAGCTTGACCCCGAACAGCCCAATCCGATCACGATTTGACCCGGCGGCTGCAAGCCAATAAAGAAAACCCGCCATTGGCGGGTTTTCTTTTGCGGAGACGGCAAGGGCCTACCGGGTTCAGGGGCAACGCCAGGCGGCCAGCCCGCTAGTAAATCTCGCCCACGCAGCAGCGCAGGCTGCCGCCGGCCTTCTCGATCTCGGACAGATCGACGCTGCCCAGGCGAAAGCCCCACTGTGCCAGGGCATCGCGCTGCGCTTCGGTGAGCGACGCGGCGGCGCCGGCGCTCAGCCACACGCGATCCTCGGCAAGCGTGATCGCGTTCGCCGCATAGGCTTGTTTCTGTGCGGTGGTGAGCCACAACGCGCGTCCCCCGTAGGCGCCGGCAATCGCCTGCGGCACGGCCGGATCGGCAAAGCCGTCGGCGGCAAGGATCGCGGCGCGGCCCGCGAGCAGGGCGAACACCACGTTGGTGTGGTATTCGCCTGCAGCCAGGTCGAAGCAAAAGGTGAGGCGCAGGCCGAACGCCTGGTGCATGGCCTCGGCGCCGGCGCGGTCGCAGCGTTCGCTCAGGCCGCAGTAGCCGATGCCGCGCGCGCGGTCGATCACCAGCGAGCCGGTCAGCTCGGCAACGAGATCGCCGCAGCCGGAGAGGTCGACCTCGTCGTAGCCCAGCAGCTCGCCGAAGAACGCGCGGATGTCAGCGCGTTCGGCTTCGCGCTGGCGCACGGCGTGGTGCATGCGACCCACCACCAAGTTGCCGGGCGCGGTACCGAACACGTTGTTGGGGAACACCGCATCCGGCGTGGCGGCATCGCCAGGAAAGACGATCACTGGCAGGTCGGCGCGCAACGCCTGCGCCAGCGCCTGGTGCTGGGCCAGCGCGCGCAGCGGATCCACGGCCTGATCCATTGCCATGTAACGGTTGTCGCGCGCCGATTCCGCGGCCAGTGAAAACCCCGCCGGGGCGACCATAAATGCGGCGCGCGCGGTGGCCGCCGCAGCGGGCAGTGGCGCGAGTGCGGCAAAGGCGTCGAGAAAAGCTTCGGGCGTGGTGACGAGCATGGCGGAGCTGGTTGGCGTGAGGGGCGTCAAGTGTAACGAGCGGTTGGTTCGACGCCCGCACACTGTTCGCGTTCGACGTCGTGTCACCGCTCCGGCACCGGCGTTCCGGGTTGGAATCGCTTGCTCATTGCCACGCGCACGGTTTGGCCTCGCCGAACCCGGGAGCGAAGGGTGCGAACGCGGGGCGACGCCGCGCATGGCGCGGTTACCACTTTCGGGGCGAGCTGCAGCCCCACCGGTGCCGGCGCTGGCCGACAGCTAGCGCGTTGGCGTGGGCTGCTTGCGCTGCGTGGGCGGCTTGTTCCAATCTCGCCGCTGATGTTTCGCGCGAGAGCTTGCCGATGAAGACCGTTGCCTGCCGTTTGCTTGCCGCCGTTGCCGGCGGTTTGTTGCTGGCTGCCTGTTCGCAGGGCGGTGCACCGGCGCCGAACCCGACGCAGCAGGCGGCGCAGGTACAGGATGCTGCGGCCAAGCGCAATCTCGACACCTACCGCGAGTTGCTGCGCATCAAGAACGACGAGATGGCGGTGACGATGGGCAAGGACATCGTGCAGCGCTTCCCGGACAGCGCGGCGGCCAAGGAAGTGCAGCAGACGCTGCCGGAGATCGAGAAGCGCTGGCAGACGGTGAGCACCCAGCGGCGCCTTGCCGCGCTGTGGCAATACCAGACGGCGCCGATGGCTGGCGGCACGCAGTCCACGGCCTCGATCTACAACAGCACTCCGACCGATACCCGCGTGCGCCTTGTGCTGCGCCGGCATACCAGTTGGGGCCAGAGCGCATTCCTGTTCAGTGATGCGCATGGCTTCGTGTGCCACGCCAATTGCACGATCAAGGCGAAATTCGACGACACCGCGCGCGAGATCAAGGCGTATGCGCCGTCGACCGGCGAGCCGGCGCTGATGATCCGTGACGACAAGGGGTTCATTGCGCAACTGGCGAAGGCGCAAAAAATCACCTTGAACGTGACCATGCAGGATGGCGAGAAAAAGGTCGCGCTGGTGTACGAGGTGGGCGGCTTCGTGCCCGACCAATGGCAGGCGTTGCCGAAGAAGGGCGGCAGGAAGTAGTCGACTGCGCAGGTTTGATCCGGGCGCCCGGCTCGTATCCGACTTGCGGGCAATCGGCTGCCCATCCCAGAGTCTGGTCGGGATGCATCCGATGAATCCCGACTCACGGCGCGGTGACGCGCTGGCTGGCCGGGCAACGGTTCAGCGCACGACCGTGACCGGTACGTGCGCGCGCGCCAGCACGTTGCTGGAGACCGAGCCCAGCAGCCAGCGCGCCAGCGCGCCGCGCTCGGTGTGGCCGATCACGATGTGGTCGATCGCGTGCTGGCCCACTTCGTTCAGCAACACATCGCCGGGGCTGCCGTGTACCAGCTCGATGTCGGCCAGCTCCGCGGTGTCGGGTGCAATGGTGGCCAGTTCGGCGCGCAATTCCTGCCCACGCTGGTCGCCGGCATCGGTCATCATCAGGGCGACGGTGTCGCCCCCTTCGGCCACCTGCAACACCGAGACCACGCGCACACGGCCGTGGCAGGCACGCGCCAGGTCCATGGCAAACGCGAATGCGCGCCGGGCGGCATCCGAGCCGTCATAACCCACCAGCGAATACTTGGGCATACCTGTTCCGGTCGAAACGACGGCCTCAGTGTATGCGTGTGGTGTTAGCGAAGTATCAAGATGAACGGTGTCATCCGCCGCTCACGCGATCGTGACGGCGAGGCGTCAACGCTGGTCGGGCAATGATGCAAGCCAAGGAGATCACGATGAGCAAGCACACTCTGGCCCTGACTGTCGTCCTTTCGCTGGGCATGGTGGCGCTGACGGCAGCGCCGACCATGCCGGCCTACGCGGCCGAAGCCAACGTCAAATGTCACCTCGACTTCAGCCTGTCAGGCTGGTCGATCATCTACAAGCGCGCCGAGGGCAGCGGCACCGTGCGTTGCGACAACGGCGAGCAGGCCGCGGTGAAAATCAAGGTGATCGGCGGCGGTCTCACCGCCGGCAAGTTCCGCATCGACCACGGTACCGGCGATATCACCCACGTGCGCAACATCGGAGATGTGTTCGGCAATTACGCGCAGGCCGGCGCCGAACTTGGCGTGGTGAAAAGCGGCACCGCGCAGGTGCTGACCAAGGGCACCACCTCGCTGGCGCTGGCTGGCCACGGTGAAGGCATCAACCTCGGCGTGTCGGTGGGCAAGTTCACCATCAGCCGCCGCTGAGTTTGTGGCAATCGGCCACGGATGGCGCGGATGCATCGGCATCGGTGGAAAACACTGCCGCTTTCCGTTGGGACCGGCACCCGGCGCGCCTTGTCGCGCGCCGGGCGCGACCGGCGCGTAAACTGGACCGTCACCATCGCGATTGCGGAGGATCTGCCATGCGTCGCCTGTCACTGCTGCTTCTACTCACCTTGTTATGCGGCCTGCTGGCCGCGCCATTGCTGGCCGCCGAAGCCGGACCGCAGGTGGGCGACTCCGCGCCGAGCTTTCGCCTGCAGGACCAGAACGGCCATTGGCGCAGCCCCGCCGATTACCACGGCCACTGGCTGGTGCTGTATTTCTACCCGAAGGATTTCACCCCCGGCTGCACTACCGAGGTATGCACTTTTCGCGACGATATCGCCAAGCTGCGCCAGGCCGGCGCCGACGTGGTGGGCGTCAGCCTCGACAACGTGAAATCGCACGCGGAGTTTGCCGCGAAGTACCACGTGCCGTTCCCGCTGCTGTCCGATGCTGACCGCAAGGTGGCGACGACCTATGGCGTGCTCACCTCGATGGCTGGCGTGCATTACGCCGCGCGCACCACGTTCCTGGTCGACCCGCAGGGCAGGATCGCGAAGATCTACACCAAGGTCGACCCGCAGGCGAACTCCGGCCAGGTGCTGGCCGATCTTGCGAAGCAGCCCAAGGCGGCGCGCTGATGCCGGTGATGGCACGGCTGGATACCCGCAGCGCGCCGCGCGGCCTGATGCCGTGGCGGGTGGCGGTGTGGCTGTTGCTGCTGTTGGCCGGCTTCGGCTGCGTGCAGTACCTGATGCATGCGCAGCTGTTGTGGGCGCAGCGCGCACGGGTTTCCGCCGCCGACGCGGGGGCGCTGAACCAGCTGCTGGCGTGGGACGTTGGCTATTTTGCCGCGGCGTTCGTGCTGATCGTGCTGTGCGCCGGCTGCATCTTGCGCCAGGGCTGGGCGCGCGCGCCGTTGCGCGTTGCCTGTGCCGCACTTGCCCTGTGGATGTTGGCCAGTGGCGGCATGATGCTCGCACGCTGGTCGCAGTTCGACCAGGCCAGCGCGGATGCGCTGACGCAATTTGGCGCCGACGCCAAACTGCACGCGGCGGTGGCGCACGCGCGCCGGGTGTATCGCATCACGTTGGGCTTGAAGGCGCTGGCGGTGCCGTTTCTGGGGTGGCTGGTGTGGCGGCTCGATACGCCGGCGGCGCGTGCGCAATTCCGCCGGCGCCACTGACGCATTCAGCGTGGGTTGACGGCGTGCGGGCTATCGGTAGCCGATTCTTGCCACGGAACCTGTCGATGCGTACCCCGGTTTTGCTGACCCTGCTGTTGCCCCTGGCGCTGGCCACGCCGCTGCATGCACAGGATCTCGCCACCACGTGCCATGCCAGCAGCAGCTACGACGTCACCATTCGCCCGGATAGCGTGCTGTTCGACCGCCCCAGCCCGGCGCCGCTGCGGGTGGAACTGAGCCACGGCAGCTTGCAGGTGGATGGCGCGAAGGTGCCGCTCAACGCCGAGGATCAGGATCGCCTGAGCCTGTTCGAGCGCGACCTGCGTGCGCTGGTGCCCAAGGTCAAGGTGGTCGCCGACCACGGCGTCGACATCGCGGTGCAGGGCTTGCGCGACGAATCGGCGGGCCTCGGGCTGGATGCTGGTACGCGCGCGCAGATGGCGCAGAAACTGGCCGCCGAGTCGACCAGCCTCAAGCAGCGCATCGCGGCCAGCCAAAGCACCCACGACTGGCAGGGCAGCATGGCCGACCAGGTGATCGACCAGGTCGCCGGCGATCTGCTGCCGCTGGTGGCCGGTGCGCTTGGCCAGCAAGCCATCGACGCCGCGACCAGCGGCGATCTGCAGGCCGCCGGTGCACTGCGCGACCGCGCGGCCGATCTTGCCACCCAACTCGAGCCGCGGATGCGCCAACGCATGCAGCAGCTGCGGCCGCAGGTGCTGGCGCTGTGCCCGACGGTGCGCCAGCTGGTTTCGCTGCAGCAAGGCGTGCGTGACAACCACGGACGCACGCTCGACCTCATCGACCTCGGCCAGTAAGCCGCCAGCCGACGCCGACACCACGGCGCGCGTCGCGCTGACCGGTCGCGGTCGTACATGACGCTGGGCGCGGGTGGCGGAGGCCACCTAACGTGGGCGCGGGCGATGGGCCCGGCAAACGAACGGTGATGTCATGCGGCCATTGGCATGGTGGGGCCTGCTCGGGCTGGCGCTGATGGTGTCCGGTGCGCAGGCGGGCGATAGCTTGCGCGTGGGCAGCCAGGTATTGGTGACCGGCGATGGTGCGGCCACGGTGGTGGCCCTGCTTGGCAAGCCGTCGTACAAGTCCCATGCGCGAGCGGTGTCGAACCATAGCCGCAGTCGCAAGCGACGCGGCACGCGGGTGACGTCGGCTGCCGCCAGTCCGGGCGAGCATTGGCAGTATCGGCGCGATGGCCGGGTGATCGTGGTGACCTTGGTCGACGGCCGCGTCACCGACATCGACGAGCGCACGCGCTGATGGCTCACGCTCTCCGCGTGTGGCGCGGTCAGGCGATGATCGCGTGCGGCACGAAGCGCGCGCTGTCCTGGGTCACCAGGGTGCGATCCTCGCGTAGCCCCATGCCGCAGGCCGCGTCGCCCACCACCCAACTGCCCACCAACGGGTACTGGCCGGCAAATGCGGTGAGCGGGTGGCAGGCCTGGATGATGCACGGGCCGGCGTAGGGGCCGGGCGTGGCGACCTCGTGGCCATCGGCCAGGCGCAGCGTCACGTTGGCGCCTTCGCGCGAATGCAGTGGCTTGCGTACCCAGCCCGGCGGCAGCGGCGAGCCGTCGTCGAGGCGCGCCGGCAACAGGTTGGGGTGGCCGGGGTGGGCTTCCCACAGCAACGGCAGGATGCCCTTGTTGCTGAGGATCGCCTTCCATGGCGGTTCGATCAGTTGCAGCCCGGAACGCGGCAGGTAGCGGCCGAACGCTTCGGCAAACAGGTCTTCGAGCGGGTACAGCTTGAACAGGCAGCCGATGGCACGGTCGTCGAGATCGGTGAAGCGGCCGTCGACGCTGATACCGATGTCTTCGATGGCGAGCGTGCCGCACCGGATACCGGCCTGCAGCGCGCAATCACGCAGGTAGGCGATGGTGCCCTGGTCCTCGATCGAGTCGCGCACGGCGCTGAAATGGAACGGCTGCGTGATGCGCGGTGCAAGGGCGGCGAAGCGCTCGACCAGGCGCTCCTGGATCGCGTTGAACTGGTCGGCGTCGCGCGGCAGCGTGCCATCGGCGATGCGGTCCTCGAGCCATTGCCACTGGAAAAACGCGGCTTCGTACAGTGAGGTCGGGGTGTCGTAGTTGAGCTCGTAGAGCTTGGCGGCGCCGATGCCGTCGTAGGCAAGGTCCATGCGTCCGTAGAGGTGCGGCGTGCGCGTTTTCCAGCTGTGCGCGATCCAGTCCCAGTACGCCTCGGGGATCGCCAGCTGGCGCAGGCGCCGTTCGTCGCCCACGATGCGGTCGACGAGATCGAGCGCCATCTGGTGCAGCGTCTGCGTGGGCGCTTCGATCGCCCGCTCGATTTCGCGCAGGGTGAAGGCGTAGTACGCGGCCTCGTCCCAGTACGGGGCGGCGTCGATGGTGTGGAAACCGAAGCCGTACGCGGCGGCTTGCGCGCGCCAGTCCGCGCGCTCGGTGATGGCGATACGCTGCATCAGCCGCCGAAGCCGTGGAAACCCATGCCGCGCGCCGCGCCGCCGCTGCCGAAGCCGCCGCGGCCCACCGTGGTCACCGCGCGGTCGGGGGCGCTGGTAACGGTTTCCAGCGCGCGCCCACTGCCGCTGCGAAAACCACCGGCGTAACCCCCGCCGCTGCCGTAGCCGCCGCCTGCCGGCGGGTTTTGGTTTGGCGGGCCCTGGTTTTGCCAAGGCGCCTGGTGCCAGCCGTTGGCGTTGTCGCGAAACGCCGCCGCGCTGCGAAATGCGCCGGTGGCGGTGTTGCCGCGCATCGCCTGGGCCAGCATGAAACCGGCCATCATCGGCATGAAATAGCCGTGGCCGCCGACCGTGCGCTCGACGCATGCGAGCTCGCCGTAACGCGCTTCGCATTCGCGTGCGGTGGAGAACGCCGGGGCGTCGGTCTTGGCCTCTTGCGCGGCCTTGACGTAGGCGTCGCTGCATGCGGTGGCGTCGTTGCCGGCAGCAACGCAGGCGTCGACCGAGGTGTACAGGCCGCTGCGCACGGCGTCCGGCTCGTGGCTGCAGGCGGTGAGCAGCAGTGGCGCGCTGCCCATCAGGATCAGGCTGGCGGTGCGGGATCGTTTCATCGGTCGCTTCCTGCGTGGGAGGCGCCAGTCTGCCAGAGGCGTCAGCGGGGCGAAACCGCGGGCGTCAGGCGAGTTCCTCTGCCAGCGCATGCAGGTCGCCGATGTGCTCTTCCCACCAGCAGGGTTCGGCGGCAAACGGGAAGGCGGCAGGAAAGGCCGGATCGAGCCAGCGCGCGGCGATCCAACCGGCGTGATGCACCTGGCGCATCGCGCGCAGCGCCGGGATCAGCGCCAGCTCAGTGCGGTCGAAGTCGCGCCATTGCTCGTAGCCGTCGAGTAGCGCGGTAAGCGCGGCATCGTCGGCGGCGAGCATCCACAGATCCTGCATGGCAGGGCCCATGCGCGCGTCGTCGAGGTCGACGAAATGCGGGCCGGCATCCGTCCACAGGATGTTGCCGGCATGGCAGTCGCCGTGCAGGCGCAGCGTGCGCACTGGGCCGACTGCGGCCTCGCGGGTGGCGATCGCGCGATCGAGCGCGTGCACCGCGTCACGGTACGCCGGGTGCAGGTGCGCGGGCAGCAGGGACGAGGCGAGCACCGCGTGCATCGGGCGGGCGATGAAGCTTTCGCGGTTGAGCGCGCCGCGCTGCGCAAACGTTGCCCGTGAGCCGACCGCATGCACGCGCGCCAGCAGGCGACCGAGCCATTCAAGCGTTTCGCGCGCTTCAAGTTGTGGCGCGCGGCCGCCGTGGCGCGGCGCGAGTGCGTAGCGGAAACCGGCGTGCACGAGCAGGGTGCGGCCGGCAAACGCGAGCGGCGCGACGAGGGGAATCTCGGCGTCCGCCAGTTCCTGCGCAAACGCGTGTTCCTCGGCGATGGCTGCATCGCTCCAGCGCCCCGGGCGATAGAACTTCGCGATCACCGGCGCGGCATCCTCGATGCCCACTTGCCACACGCGGTTCTCGTAGCTGTTCAGGGCGAGCAGGCGGCCATCCGGCCATAGGCCGTAGGCAGCGACTGCATCGAGCACGAGGTCGGGCGTCAGCGTGGCGTAGGGCGCGGTTTTCATGTCGCGGCCACGGCGGCGGCCGGCACCACCGCCATTGTCAGCCGCGAGATGCACACCAGGTGGGCCGCGGCGTCTTCGATGCGGACCTCCCACACCTGCGTGCTGCGCCCGCGGTGGAACGGCCGCGCGGTGCCGGTCACCAGCCCGCTGCGCACGCTGCGCAAGTGGTTGGCGTTGATGTCGAGCCCGACCGTGCGGTAACGCGCCGGGTCGAGCGTGAGCATGGCCGCGGTGCTGCCGAGGGTTTCCGCCAGCGCCACCGAGGCGCCGCCGTGCAGCAGGCCGTAGGGCTGGTGGGTACGCTGGTCGACCGGCATGGTGCCGGCCAGCCAGTCGTCGCCGAACGCGGTGATGCGGATGTCGAGCGCCTCCATCAGCGTGCCCGCCCGCCAGGCGTTGACGCGCGCCAGGTCGATGTCGTGGTGCCAGATGCTCATGTCGCTCCAGTTTTACCGAAAGCCGTATTGTCGGCGCGTGGCCATCGCGGCGACAATGCACCAGTGTCCATCGTGACCCTGCAACGCACCGGACGGCGGTTTACCGTCGGCGCCGACGAAACCGTGCTCGAAGCCGCGCAGCGCGCCGGCGTGGCGTTGCCGTATTCGTGCCGCGCCGGCGTGTGCGGCAGCTGCAAGGCCACCTTGCTGGCCGGGCAGTGCGGCTACCCGCGCAATCCACCGCTGGCGCTGGATGCCGGCGAGCTGGCGCAGCATGCGATCCTGCCGTGCCAGGCGGTGCCAACGACCGATCTGTTGCTCGAGGCGCGCGAAGTGCCCTCGGTGGAAGACATCGCGCGGCGCGAACTGAGCGTGCGGGTGGTGGAAAAGTGGCCGCTGGCGCCGAACGTCACCGGCCTGCGGCTGCTGCCGGTGGCGGGCGAGGCGCGCCTGCGCTGGCTGCCGGGGCAGTATCTCGACGTGGTGCTCGACGACGGCCGCCGCCGTCCGTTTTCGATCGCCAACGGGCCGCGGCGCGATGGCTTGATCGAGCTGCATGTGCGCCACGTTGCCGGCGGCGGTTTCACCTCCGAGGTAGCCGAACGGCTTGCCGTGGGCGACACGCTGCGGATCGATGCGCCGTTGGGCACGTTTGTCGCGCGCGAGGACTCGGAGCGGCCGATGATCTTCATGGCCGGCGGCACCGGCATTGCGCCGGTAAAAGCGGTGGTCGAGCACTTTCTCGCGCTCGGCACCCGCCGCGCGATGACGGTGTACTGGGGCGTGCGCCACCTCGCCGACTTGTATCTGGCCGCGCTGATCGACCAGTGGCTGCACCGCTCGCGCCACCTGCGCTTTCACGCGGTGCTGTCCGAAGGCGAGGCCGAGCCGCCGTTGCGGCGCGGTCTGGTGCACGCGGCGGTGCTGGCTGATTACCCGGATCTTTCCGCGCACGACGTCTACATGAGTGGCCCGCCGGCGATGATCGAGACCGCGCGCCGGCAATTCATCGCTGCCGGCCTGCCCGAAGAGCGGCTGTACTACGACTCGTTCGAATACGCCCCCGACGTGCTGGCCAAACTCATTGCCAGGCGCGCCGGATTTCATCCGTAATGGCGCAGGCGATGGTCGGGCCAAGGGTCGACCGGCGCAAGCTTCGCCGCCCCCGGGGGTCGGACTTCAGCCCGACAGGTTGCCCGCGATTAGCCTGGCCTCAAGCCGGCCGGATACCGCCAGACGCCCGCAAGGTAGCCTTCAGCGACCTTTTGCCACCGGCAGTTGCGCGGCCTGCCACGACAGCACGCCGCCGCCCAGCGTGTACACCTGCTTGAAGCCGGATTTGACCAGCCGCTGCGCGGCCTTGGCCGAGTTGCCGCGGCCGTCCTTGTCGATCACCACCACTGGCAGCTCCTTCGCCTTGGCGAGGTCCTTCTGCTCCGGATCGAACTGGCTCATCAGCACGTGACGCGCGCCCGGCACGTGCATCTTCTCGAAATCGGCGATCGCCGAAAGGTCGATGAGCAGCGGGCTGTGGCGGTTGATGAGCAGCGTCAGGCCGCCCGGCGTGAGCTCTTTCACCTTGCCGAACAGAATGCCGAGCTGGGTCACGATGAGGCCGGCCAGGAGGATCGCGAACAGCGCCGCCAGCGCCGCGTGGTTGCCGAGGAATTGGGGCAGCTTGTGCAGGAAATCTTGCATGTCGGTTCCACCGGCGCACGCCGCGCCGTCAGGGTCAAACCACCGATTGTACAGGGGTGCTCAATCCTGCTGGATGTTGGGCGGGCCGCTTTCCAGCCACCAGCGGTGGGTTTTCTCGTCGTAGCGCCACAGCTGCTGCTGGACCACGCTGCGTTCCACCTGGGTGTGCTTGTTGACGAAGCTGATGCGCGCGGTTTGCCGCACTTCGGTGTCGCTCACCGGCGTCGGGCCGTTGCCGTCGTCGTAGTCGGTCACGGTCACCTGCTGGTAGCGCGCCAGGTCGAGATTGGTCGGCGGATGCGCCTTGAGCACCTCCGGGTCGACGAAACTCACGGCGCTTTGCAGACCGTTCCAGCGCACGGCGCCGGCATAGGCGTTGAGCGTGGTGGTCAGGGTATCGCTGCGCTTTTGCGCGGCGCAGCCAACCAGCAGCAAGGCGCTGGCGGCAAGCAGGGGCAGGAGACGGCGCATGGCAGAGGGTTCCGTGAAAGTCGCGCCATTGTGCGGCGCGGCTTCGGGGGCATCAATCGTGACGCTTGGCCACGAAGCGGGCGCTCAGGGTGGCTGCCGGCTTGCCGTCGGCGCCCGGCACGCAGCAGGACACCTCGGTGCGTGCCTTGCCGCGTGCGGCCAGCGTGGTGAAAAAGCGCGCCCAGTCGGCACCTTCGGCCAGCCGTGCCTCGGCGCTGAAATCGGCCCACACCGGCTGCAGGTAACGCACGGTGGATTCGCCCACGTAGACGTCGCAGACCTCGCCGCGGGCGCGCAGCGCAAGTTCCACCAGCCCCCAGCCCGCGAGCGTCATCAGGCTGGCAAGGCTGCCGCCGAAGGCACAGCCCTTGTCATTGACATTGGGCGCCAGCGGTACCCGCAGGCACAGGTGGTGCTCGTCATAGGCAGCCAGCTCCAGCGCCATGGCGCGGGCGAGGGGAATCCTGTCGTACATGAAGCGCACCAGCTCGTGCGCGGGGTCGGTGTTCGGGTTCACGGTGGATCCGTCGTCTTCGCAGCCCGCCATTACACTGCAAGTGTTCGCCCGATGGCAGTAATGGGAGTGCCGATGGCTTTCCACGATTCAGGCACAAGCGCGGCGCTTGCGGGGCGCACCATCGTCATCACGCGCCCTGCCGGCACCGCCGGCGGTCTGGTGCGCCGGGTGCGCGCGGCAGGCGGCATACCGGTGCTGCTGCCCGGCCTGTCGTTGCGCGGCCTCGGCGATGCCGCGGCCCTGCGTGCGGCGCTGGCGGATGAAGTGCTGGTGTTCACAAGCCCGGCGGCGGTGCGTTTCGCGGCGCGCCTGGCGCCGCTGCGCACGCGCGCCCTGGTGTTGGCGGTGGGGCACGGTACGGCGCGTGCGCTGGCCCGGCTCGGGGTGGCGGCGTTGGTGCCGGCCCGGCAGGACAGCGAAGGCGTGCTTGGCCTGGAGGCGACGCAACACTTGGCCGGGCGGCGCGTGGCGCTGATCGGCGCGCCGGGCGGGCGCGGCGTGTTGCGCGAGCAGTTGGTGTCGCGCGGTGCGCAATTGCGCGAACTGCATGTCTATTGCCGCGTGCCGCCGCGGCTCGACCGGCGGCACGCCGCGGCGATCGACCGCCTGCCGCGCAGTGCCCGCGTGTTGTTGTCCAGCGCCGAGGCGCTCGGCCACCTCATGCATCTGCTGCCGCCGGTAGCGCGAGCACACCTGTGCGCGGCGGTGGCCGTGGTGAGCAGCGAGCGTCTTGCACAGGCCGCGCAAGAGGCCGGTTTCCGGCGCAGTGTGCTGGCTGCGTCGGCCAATGCCGCCGATTTGCTGGCCGCTGCCGCGCGCCCCTAGGGCGCGCTTCACGGGCTGGCGATGAAGCCGCCGGGCCTGCCTGTTAGCATGCCGGACATGGACGAACACGATTCCGCAAGCACCACCGCCCCGTCACCCCGCGCGGCGCCGCGACCGCCGTCGCGCGGCGGCAGTATTGCGCTGGCCTTGCTGCTGGCCGTGATCGCGCTGCTCACCGCCGGTTACGTCGGCTGGCAGCAGTGGCGGCAGCGCAGTGGCCAGGCAGCCGATGCACATGCGCTTGCCGCCCTGCAGCAACGCGTGAGCGCGCTGGAAACCACGCTGGCCAGCGTCAGCGGTGGGCGTGCCAACCTTGCGCAGCGGCTGGATGCGGCCGACCAGCTCGACCACAACCTGCAAGCATCCGCCCAGGCGCAAGGCGATCGCCTGCGCCTGCTGGAAGAGGCTGTGGGCAAGCTTTCGGAGACCACGCTCTCGGCGCACGATGCCACCCTGCTGGATGAAACCGAGTCGCTCCTGCGCATGGCAAAGTCGCGCTACGACCTGTTCCATGACGCGCGCGGTGCCGTCCGCGCCTATGCGCTGGCAGCGCAAACGTTGGCGGAAGTGAACGACGGCGCGTTTGCCGGCCTGCGCGAAAGCATCGAGACCGAGCGCCGCGCGCTGCTCGCGACCCAGCCGACCGAGCAATCGGTGGCCTTGGGCAAGCTCTCCGCGCTGCGTGACGAGCTGCCGGGCCTGCCGCTGAAGCCGCTGGATACCCCGGTCGATGCGTCGGCCACCGGAGCGTGGGCGCGCATTGGCCGCGCGTTGGCCGGCGTGGTCAGCGTGCAGCGCGACAACGGTGCGCCGCTGGCGATTGCCGATGCGCGATTCGCGCGTGAATTGGTGGCGCTCGATCTGGCCCAGGCGCAGGCCGCGCTGCTGGCGCATGATCCGCGCGCCTGGGCGGGCGCCGTGCAGCGCGCCAGCGACGGCCTCGCCACCCAGTTCGACACCGGCAACGACGCCGTGCAGCAGGCGCGGGCCGGTCTCAAGCAGCTGGCGACCGCGTTGCCGCACAACCGGCCGGTGCCGCTGGGTGCGGCCCTGACGGAGCTGCGCAGCTTGCGCGCGCTGCACACGCTGACCGACACGCCCACTCCGGCGGCCACTACACCGCGCCCGACGAGGGCGGCACGATGAGCCTGTGGCGCTGGATCCTGTGGCTGGTGATCGCGGCTGCGCTGGCCGCGTTCGGCTGGCACTGGGTGGCTGCCGATCCGGGCTACGTGCTGGTGCGCCTGCACGGTTGGCGGGTACAGACCACGGTGGTGGCCGCCGTCGTCGTGCTGGTGGTGGCGTGGGCGGTGCTGACCGGCTTGTGGCGGCTCGTGAGCTGGCCCTTTGGTGCGCTGTCGCGGCGCCATCGGCGGGTCAGCCGCCGGCGTCTTGCCGCCGGCTTGATCGCCCTGCTGGAAGGTCGCCTTGGCGACGCCGAGCGCGATTTGAACCGCGCCTCGCGACTGGACTTGATGCGTGGTCCGGCGCTGCTGGCTTCGGCCGAGGCCGCCTCGCGGCGGGGGGAGCACGAGCGCGCGCTGGAGATTCTCGCGGAAGCCTCGCAGTCGGCGCCGATGGCGGCCCGGGTGTTGCGTGCCCGCATCCTGTGCCGCGACGGCAAGCCGGGCGAAGCGCTGGCCTTGCTGGCGCCCGATGCCGACAAGGGCACGCTGCCGCCGGGCGGTTGGCGCGAGCTGGCGCAGGCGGCGCTCGCGGCGGGCGACACCAAGCGTGCGCTGACCACACTCCAGCCTCTGCACAAGAGCGGTGCACTTGGCGCCCGTGGCTACGCGGCACTCGAAGCCGAAGTGCTGCGCGCGGCGATCGATGCGGCGCCGGACGGCGCCGAGCTCAACACCTTGTGGTCGAACCTGCCGAAGACGCAACGCCGGGTGCCGGCGGCGATCGACGCGTATGCCCGCCGCATTGCTGGCTTCGGCCTGATCCTGCCGGCGATGGACGAGCTCGAATCGGCCTTGCGCCGCGAGTGGTCGCCGCAGCTGGCGGAAACCTACGGCATCCTGGCCGGTGGCGATCTCGACGCGCGGCTGCGCCGGGTCGAAGGCTGGCTCGACGCGCATCCGAACGATGCCGTGCTGCTGCTGGCGGCCGGCCGCGTGTGCGTGCGCGACCACCTGTGGGGCAAGGCGCGCCAGTATCTCGAACGTTCGCTGGCGCTGGTGCCATCGAGTGGTGCGTGGGAGGTGCTCGGCGAGGCGCTGGCCGGGCAGGGCGATGCCGAGCGCGCGCAACGCTGCTGGCGCAACGCGCTGGCGATGACGCGCGGCGAAGCCGTGCAGTCGCTGGCCGGACACGGCGCGGGCGTCATCGACACCTCTGCGATTGCGCTGGAAGAGCGCGACGAGCACGGCGTGCCGCGCCTCAAGGGCTGATCGCACCAGGGCCATGGCCAGTACAGTGCTCGACCCGGCGACATCGCGCACGCTGTTCGTGCTTGGCGCGAAAGACCCGGAGATGAAGCTCATCCGCGAGGTGCTGGAGTTTCTCGCCTTCGAGTGGATACCGGCCACGCGCGCCGGCAAGCGCGTCTACCCCGGCAATGCATACGCCGCCGATCCGCCACCACTGGACGCTGCGGCGTTTGCCACGGTGCACGCGGTCGAATGTGGCTGGTCGCATGAGGCTGCGAACGTGACCCACATCGACCACCATCATCCCGGCGACCCCGGCTACGGCAAGCCGCCGGCCGAGTACTTTGCGGCGGCGTCCATTGGCCAGATCTTTGCGCTGGCCGCGCACGAGCTGCCGGCGCACGGCCAGCAGGCGCGGCTCGCCGCACTGCACGCGCGCTACGACCACGTCGCCCATCTTGCCGCTGCCGCCGATCATTGCCTCGGCGCCGCGTATCGCGGGCAGTGCCCCGGCGTCGATCCGGGCGAGCTGACGCAGTGGATCATCGAACGCCGCGCTGCCTTTCTGCATATGTCGCCGGATGCCTTGCGCGCACGGGTTGAAGCCTCGTGCGTGCGCATTCGCGCGCTCGCTGTGGATGGCCTCGCCGACTTGCGCGGCGAACCCGGCAGTACCGTGCCGGAGGCGCCGCACGCCGCGTGCATAGCCGGCATCGCGGTGCTGACCGAGGTCGTCGACCGCGATGGTCGCCACAAGGTGGGTCTGCTCGGAGCCAGCGCCGCGCAGGTCGCGCGCTTCCTCGCCGGTGAACTGGTGCCTGGCCTCACGGGTTTCTACGGCGACCCGGCACGCGGGTTTGCTGGCGGGTATCGGCCGCGCGCCGACAGATAGCCGCAGCGGCTACGCGGCGATGCGGGTGATCTTGGCCGCAGCCTTGCCGATGGTGCGATGCGCGAGTTCGAGATCGTAATCGGCCTGCAGGCCAAGCCAGAACCGCTCGCTGGTGCCGAGCGCCGCGGCCAGCCGCACCGCGGTGTCGGCGGTGACGCTGCGCTTGCCGAGCACGATCTCGTTGATCCGCCGCGGCGGAACCCCCGCTGCACGCGCCAGCGCGTTCTGGCTGATGCCGAGCGGCTGCAGGAATTCCTCGAGCAGGATCTCGCCCGGGTGGATGTTGGGCAGGGTTTTCACATTCGGCTCCGATGTTCAGTGGTAGTCGACGATTTCCACGTCGTGCGCCGCGCCGTCTTCCCAGCGAAAGCAGATGCGCCATTGGCCGTTGATGCGAATGCTGTACTGGCCGGCACGGTCGCCCTTCAGCCGTTCCAGCCGGTTGGCCGGTGGAGCCCGCAGATCGTTCAACGTCGCCGCGTTGTCGAGCATGCGCAGCTTGCGGCGCGCGACCAGCTGGATCGTCAGCGGCAATCGACGCGTCGGGACACCGCGCCAGATCGTCTCGGCATCCTTGCTGGCGAAACTCCGAATCATGGGCGAACCATAACGGCTGGCGTCATGTAACGCAACACGTTATGGTTTGGCTCACTTCTCCGACTTCAAATCCGGAAAATCCTCTTCGAGAAACTCCTGCTCGCCGCGTTGGTCTGCGGCGCGGCGGCGGATCTCATCGGCGCGCAACTGCACCCGGCGGATCTTGCCGGAGATGGTCTTGGGCAGCTCCACCACGAACTGGATGCGACGCACGCGCTTGTACGCAGCGAGCTCCTGGCGGGCGAACACGAACACGTCGCGTGCCAGCGCGGGTGTGACCACTGTGCCAGCCGCCAGCGTGACAAACGCCTTGGGCACTGAGGTGCGCACTGGGTCGGGGCTGGGGATCACCGCGGCCTCGGTGATGGCCGGGTGCTTGATCATGGCGCTCTCCAGCTCGAACGGGCTGATGCGGTAATCCGAAGCCTTGAACACGTCGTCGGCCCGGCCGACGTAGGTGTACCAGCCGTTGGCGTCGCGCGCGGCGATGTCGCCGGTGTGGTAGTAGCCATCGCGCATCACTTCGGCGGTCTTTTCCGGGGCGTTCAAGTAACCCTGCATGAGCCCGGTGGGCCGCGTCGTCGTGAGCGCGATGCACACCTCGCCCTGGTCGCTGCGCTGGCCGTCGCCGTCGAGCAGCTCGATGTGGAAGCCAGGCATCGGCCGCCCGACCGAGCCGGCGATGAGCTTCTGGCCGGGGCTGTTGGCGATCAGCGCCGGTGTTTCGGTCTGCCCGTAGCCGTCGCGGATGGTGAGCCCCCATGCGCTGCGGATGCGCTCGATCACCTCCGGGTTGAGCGGTTCGCCGGCGCTCACCAGCTCGCGCAGCGCGAGCCGGTTGCGCCACGCCGCGAGGTCTTTCTGGATCAGCATGCGCCATACGGTGGGCGGCGCGCAGAAGGTGTTGACGTGCTCGTCGGCAAGGCAGGCAAGCAGCACGTCGGCATCGAAGCGCTCAGTGTTCAGCGCCACCACCGTGGCCTCGCCGTTCCACGGGGCGAAGAACGGGCTCCACGCGTGCTTGGCCCAACCCGGCGAGGAGAGATTGAAATGCACGCCGCCAGGCTGGATGCCCACCCAGTACATCGTGGTCAGGTGCCCGACCGGATAACTCGCGTGGGTCTGCACCACCAGCTTGGGCTGCGAGGTGGTGCCCGAGGTGAAGTAGTAGATCAGCGGATCGTCGGCGCGCGTCCCGCCGTCCGGCGCAA
This sequence comes from Rhodanobacter sp. FW106-HT46G03, assembly GCF_058789895.1. Taxonomy (NCBI): domain Bacteria; kingdom Pseudomonadati; phylum Pseudomonadota; class Gammaproteobacteria; order Lysobacterales; family Rhodanobacteraceae; genus Rhodanobacter; species Rhodanobacter sp. FW106-HT46G03. Next base: position 2,834,344 of record NZ_JBYTCC010000001.1, on the reverse strand, counting down.
AGGTTTCCGGAAACGCGCGTGCGGCTTCGTGGTTCACCCAGCCGTCCGGCGCGCCGTCGCCGCCGATGCATACGTGCGCGCCGACGCCGGTCGTGAAGCGCCCGGCATACGCGCGGCTGGTGACCACGTGGCGCGCGCCGCTGCGCTGCATGCGCTCGACCAGATCCTGCTCGGTCAGCAGCACGCTGCAGGGGATGAACGGCGCGCCAAGTTTGATGCAGGCGAGCATGGTTTCCCACAGCGCGACTTCGTTGCCGGCCATCAGCATTACCGGGTCGCCGCGCCGCACGCCGAGGCTGCGCAGGTGGTTGGCGACCTGCGCCGAGTGGACGGCCATTTGCGCAAAGCTCAGGCGCCGGGTGGCGCCGTTGCCGACGATCACCAGCGCGTCGCGCGGGTTGTCCCTGGCCATCACGTCGAAATAGTCGAGCGCCCAGTTGAAATGGTCGAGCGCTGGCCAGGCGAAGTGCGCGACGGCGCTGGCGTAGTCGTCGCGATACTTCAGCAGCGTGTTGCGCGCGGTCAGGAAGGCCTCGGTTGCGGTACCCATGGCGCGTGCTCCGGATGATGTCGATGCGGCGACCATACACGCCCCGCACAGGCCAAAAAAGCGCCGCGTGTACACGCGGTTTTCACCTCGCTCGTAGTCTTGACCTGCCGCGCTTGCCGCCCCGGTGCACGGTGCGATACTGGTTGATGTCGTCCCAAGGAGTCACCCCATGAAGCTCTACAGTTTTCCCGGTTCCTGCGGTCTGGTCAGCAACATCGTGCTGGAGTGGGCCGGTGAGCCGTACACCGTCGAGTTGCTGAAAAAAGAGGATCTGCACCAGCCGGCGTATCTCAAGATCAACCCGAACGGCCAGGTGCCGGTGATCGACGAAGACGGCTGGATCCTCAACGAAAACGCCGCGGTGCTGAGCTATATCGCCGACAAGCATCCGCAGGCCAAGCTCGATGGCGATGGCACGCCGCGCGGCCGCGCCGAGGTGAACCGCTGGCTGGGCATGCTCAATTCAGACGTCCATCCGGCGTTCAAGCCGTTGTTCGGTTCCACCGACTTCCTCGGCGACGAAAAGCTCATCGCGAAGTCACATGCGGTGGCGCTTGACCGCCTGCGCGGCTTGTTCGGCATCATCGACAAGCACCTCACCGGGCGCGACTGGCTGGCCGGTACCACGCGCTCGATCGCCGATCCGTACCTGTTCGTGGTGCTGACCTGGGCGCATTTCGTCAAGGTTGACCTGACCGGTTACGAGAACCTCAAGCGCTTCGAGGCGAAGATGCGCACGGACGCCGGCGTGCAGAAGGCGCTCAAGGCGCAGGGGTTGGAAAAGGGCCACTGAGCTTTTCGCTGACATGAAAAAACGGCGATGCATGCATCGCCGTTTTTTTGTGCGTGGCGTTCAGAACTTTTCGACGTCCGGACGCAGGTCGAGCTCCTGTGTCCACGCGGTGTGCGTCTGCGCGTGCAGCATCCAGTAGGCGTCGGCGATGGCTTCCGGCGCGAGGAACGTGGCCACCGCGCGGCCGAGGTCGCGGCTGCGGGTGCGCGGGGAATCGATCTGGCCGTCGATCACGACGTGGGCGACGTGGATGCCCTGCGGGCCGAATTCGCGAGCGAGGCTTTGCGCCAGGGCACGCTGGCCGAACTTGCCTACTGCCAGCCCGGCGAAGCCGGCGCCGCCGCGCAGCGCGGCAGTGGCGCCGGTGAACAGGATCGTGCCCGCGTGTGCTTTTTGCATGGCCGGCAACACTTCGCGCGCGGCGAGGAAGCCGCCATAGCAGTTGGCCCGCCACGCGGCCTCGAAGGCTTCGGGCGTGAGGTCGAGGATGCCGCCGCGGGTGAAGCTGCCGGCATTGCAGATGAGCACCGTCGGGTCGCCGAGTGCGGCGCGCACCTGGGCAAACGCGGCGGCGACCGATGACGGACTTCCGGCGTCGCAATCCCACCCTTGCGCACGGCCGCCGGCGCTGGCGGCGGCGTCCAGCGCGGCCTGCCTGCTCGCCGGCGTGCGCGTCAACAGCGCCAGCGCGTGGCCTTCGCGCACGAAGCGCGCCACCAGCGCCGCACCGAGGCCGGGGCCGGCGCCGAGGATGGCGGTAACGGGTTGCTGCTTGTTCATGGTGCCTCCGTTTGGCCGTCCAATCAGGCTTTCGCCTTCGGGCTGACGTAATTGCCGACCGTGGTGCGGAACGCGATGTTGAACCGGTTCCAGCCGTTGATCGCGATGATGGCGAGCGTCAGGTCGGTCACGGCCTTTTCGTCGAAGTGGCGGCGTACCTCGGTGTACACCGCGTCCGGTACTTCACCGTCGCGCAGCTGGGTGACGGCCTCGGTCCATGCCAGCGCCGCACGTTCGCGTTCGCTGTAGCACGGCGCCTCGCGCCATACCGGAATGAGGTACAGGCGCTGCTCGGTCTCGCCTTCGGCGCGGGCGTCCTTGGTGTGCATGTCCAGGCACCACGCGCAGCCGTTGAGCTGCGAGGCACGGATCTTCACCAGCTCCAGCAGGGATTCCTCCAGCCCGCTTTTGCGCACGGTCTGTTCGGTGTGGATCATCGCCTTGAACGCATCGGGCGAGGCGGTCTGGTAGTTGAGACGTTGGGTCATCGGGGAGTCTCGATTCAGGCGTGGGGGAAGAGTTTTTGCAGGTCGCCGTAGCCGAAGTCGGTGGCGAGCCCGCTGAAATGGCCGCTGGCCTTGAGCCGCGCGGCGGCGTCGCGGGCGGCGGCGTAGGCCAGGGTGGCGAGGCGGGTGGCGGTGGTGACGCGGGCGACGCCGAGTTTGGCGAGCTCGGCGAGATCCGGCAGATTGTCGAAAGCGGCGACGTTGAGCGGCGCGTCGATCCGTGCGCACAGCGTCTTGAGCAGTGCCGGATCGCTGGCGCCGATCGGATAGATGCCATCGGCACCGGCGGCAAGATAGGCCTGCGCGCGGCGCACGGTTTCCTCCAGCCGTTCGGCGTCGCTGCCCTGCCACGGCACCATGTAGGTGTCCACCCGGGCGTTGATGAAGATCGGCACCTTGGATTGTTCGGCGGCCTCGCGCGCCGCGGCGATGCGGGCGGCCGCGTCGTCCACCGGGCGCAGGGTCGTGTGGCGCACGCCGTCCTCGAGGTTCAGGCCGGCGATGCCGGCGTCGATCGCGTTGCGTACGTGGGTGGCGACGGCCACCGGCGTGTCGCCGTAACCGGCCTCGAAATCCACGCTCACCGGCACCGCCGCCGCGCGCGTGATGCGGCGGATCGCCGCCAGCACGTCAGCAAACGGCGCCTGCTCGCCATCCGGATAACCAAGCGACCACGCCACGCCACCGCTGGTGGTGGCCACCGCGGGAAAGCCGAGACTGGCAAGCAGCGCGGCGCTGCCGGCGTCCCACGCATTGGGCAACAACAAGGTGTGCCGACGGTCGTGCAGCGCGCGGAACTGGCGTGCGTGCGCCAACTGGGTTTGCTGATCCATGCACCGACTCCTCGATAAAGGCCGCAAAGGTCGAAACGTTTGAGTTATGCGCCAGCGCCGCTCACAGCGGCGTGAGGTTGGCGTAGGCGGCCACCAGCCACTTGGTGCCGGCGTCCTCGAAATTCACCTGCAGGCGCAGGTGCGGGCCGCTGCCTTCGGCGGCGATCACCACACCTTCGCCAAAGCTCGGGTGGTTCACCCGCTGGCCGAGCTGCACGCCGGGGTCCTCGCGCCAGGTGGGCAACGCACCGCCGGCGCGCCCGGCATACACCGGGCGGCTCACCTGCACGTGCGGACGCACTTCGTCGATCAGCTCGGCCGGCATTTCATTGAGGAATCGCGAGGGCCGGGGGAACTGCTCGCCGCCGTGCAGGCGCCGCGATTCGGCGTAGCTCACCACGAGTTTTTCGCGCGCGCGGGTGATGCCGACATACGCCAGCCGGCGCTCTTCCTCCAGCCGGCTCTCGTCCTCGGTGGAACGCTGGCTGGGGAACAGGCCTTCCTCCATGCCGACCAGGAATACCAGCGGAAACTCCAGCCCCTTCGCCGAGTGCAGCGTCATCAGTTGCACGCAATCTTCGTACGCCTCGCCCTGGCCCTCGCCGGCTTCCAGCGCGGCGCGCGAGAGAAAGGCGGAGAGCTCGTCGAGCCCGGCGTCGATGTCCTCCTGCGTGCGCTCGAAGCGACCGGCGACGTTGACCAGCTCGTCGAGGTTTTCCACCCGCGCCTCGCCGTTGCCGCGGGTGTCCTTTTCGTAGTGGTCGCGCAGGGCGGTGGCGGCGAGGATGTGGTCGATCCGCTCTGCGAGCGGAAGGGATCCGGGATTGGGGATAGGGGATTCGGCAGAGCCGGCGCCGTCGTCGACCTGGCGCTTTTCCGAATCCCGCATCTCGTATTTCGAATCCCGCGCCAACTCATCCACCAACGCGAGGAACCCGCGCACGGCATTTTTCGCGCGGCCGGCGAGGCTGCCGTCGGCGAGTTCGCCCAGCGCGGCTTCCCACAGCGAAGTGTCGGCGCTGCGGGCGCGGCGGCGCAGGGTGTCCAGCGTGCGTTCGCCGATGCCGCGCGGCGGGGTGTTCACCGCGCGCTCGAAGGCGGCGTCGTCGTGGCGGTTGGCGGTGAGGCGCAGGTGCGCCAAGGCGTCCTTCACTTCGGCGCGTTCGAAGAAACGCACGCCGCCGTAGACCCGGTATTTCACCTTGAACTGGTTGAGCTGCTCCTCGAAGTTGCGCGACTGCGCGTTGGAGCGGTAGAGGATGGCGCAATCGCGCGCGTGGCCGTGTCCGGCGATGTACTCGCGGATGCGGTCCACCACGAAGCGCGCCTCGTCCTGCTCGTTGTACGCGGCGTACAGCGCGATGCGCTCGCCGTCGCCGTCGGCGGTCCACAGGTTCTTGCCCAGGCGGCCGCCGTTGCGCGCGATCACGCTGTTGGCGGCGGCGAGGATGGTCGCGGTGGAACGGTAGTTCTGCTCCAGCTTGATCGTGCGTGCGCCGGGGAAGTCCCGGAGGAACTGCTGCATGTTCTCCACCCGCGCGCCGCGCCAGCCGTAGATGGACTGGTCGTCGTCGCCTACTGCAAAAACCTGCCCGGTTTCCGCGGGAATAGGGAATGGGGAATCGGAAATAGGTGCTTCGCCGGAGGTCGCGGTGGCGCTCGCTTTCCGTATTCCCGATTTCCGATTCTCGATTCCCTGCGATGCGCCAGCGAGCACGCGGATCCACGCATACTGCAGCGCGTTGGTGTCCTGGAATTCGTCGATCAGCAGATGTCGCCAGCGCTGCTGGTAGTGCGCGAGCACCGCGGGGTTCTTCAGCCACAGCTCGTGGGCGCGCAGCAGCAGTTCGGCAAAATCGACCAGGCCGGCGCGGCGGCAGGCATCCTCGTAGGCCTGGTAGATGCGCACGAGTGTCGCGGTGACCGGGTGGTCGTGGTGTTCGATCGCGTCGGGACGCTTGCCTTCGTCCTTCCAGCCGTTGATCGTCCACGTCGCCTGCCGGTGCGGAAACTGCGCCTCGTCCAGCCCGAGTCCGGCGATCACCCGTTTCACCAGCCGTTGCTGGTCGTCGGCGTCGATGATCTGGAACCCTTCGGGCAGGCCGGCCTCGTGCCAATGCCGGCGCAGCAGGCGGTGGGCGATGCCGTGGAAGGTGCCGACGGTGAGCCCTTGCGTGCCGCCCGGGATCAGGCTTTCCAGCCGCGCGCGCATTTCGCCCGCGGCCTTGTTGGTGAAGGTGACGGCGAGGATCGCCCATGGCGGCACGCGCTCGACCTGCAGCAGCCAGCCGATGCGGTGGGTGAGCACGCGGGTCTTGCCCGAGCCGGCGCCGGCCAGCACCAGATAGTGGCCGGGTGGCGCGCACACGGCTTCGCGCTGCGCGTCGTTGAGCGAGTCGATCAGGTACGAAACATCCATCCCGTCGATTGTACCGACGCTGTCCAGCTTCCCGTTGTCGACGGTCAGCACTTGCGCCAGCCGACGAGCGCGGCCAGCACGCCGGCGGCGATGCCGGCAATGCCGATCCACACCGGCACCACCTTGGTGTGCGCGGCGGTGAGCTTGGCCGAGCCGAACTGCACCAGCGTTTCGGTTTGGGTGTAGTTGGCGTCGCCAAGCGCGACCCAGACGCCGAGCGCGACGAGGACGAGGCCAAGCAGAATGAGGGTGAGGCGCATGCGGGTATCCGTGGCAAACCGGCCACCAGTATGCCGATAAAAAAAGGCCCCGAAAGCCAGGGGGTGCTTTCGGGGCCGGGGAGGCGTCACCCAGGGGATAGGTTCCGCGCTCCGGTGGCTGTCCAGGGAGGTGAGCAGCCGGGACGCCGTTGCGTGCGTCCGGGGTATAGGAACGCGCCGGTGCGAAAAAGTTCTACCGCCGGCGCGAAAAAAAGTCAGGTTTCGTTCACTTCACATGGCCGTAACCGTGGTGTTAAACGCGCGTCAATGCGCCTCGTCCCAGTTGGCCCCGACACCGATGCCGACGAGCAGCGGTACCGCCAGCTCCGCCGCCCCTTGCATGCGGGCGCTCACGCCTTCGCGGATGGCATCCACCGCGTCCTTGTGCACTTCGAACACCAGCTCGTCGTGCACCTGCATCAGCATGTGCGCGTCGTCGCGTCCGGCGAGCCACGCCGCCACGGCGATCATCGCGCGCTTGATGATGTCGGCGGCGCTGCCCTGCATCGGCGCGTTCACCGCCGCGCGTTCGGCGCCGGCCCGGATCGCGGCGTTGCGCGCGGTGAGGTTGTCCAGGTACAGCCGGCGGCCGCAGATGGTTTCCACGTAACCCTTGCGCTTGGCTTCCTCGCGCGTGGTTTCCATGAACGCGTGCACGCCGGGGTAGCGCGCGAAATAGCGCGCCATGTAGTCGCTCGCTTCGCCGCGGTCGATGCCGAGCTGGCGTGCCAGCCCGAACGCGCTCATGCCGTACATCAGCCCGAAGTTGATCGCCTTGGCCGCGCGGCGCTGCTCGCGCGTCACCTGCTCGGGTTTCAGACCGAGCACTTCGGCCGCGGTGGCGCGGTGGATGTCGCCGCCGTCGTGGAAGGCTTTCAGCAGATTCGCGTCTTGCGAGAGGTGCGCCATGATGCGCAGCTCGATCTGCGAGTAGTCGGCGGCGAGCACGCACCAGCCCGCGGGTGCGATGAACGCCTGGCGGATGCGCCGGCCTTCCTCGGTGCGCGCCGGGATGTTCTGCAGGTTGGGGTCGGAGGACGACAGCCGGCCGGTGACGACCGCGCCCTGGTGGTAGCTGGTGTGCACCCGGCCGGTGCGCGGGTTGACCATGGCCGGCAGCTTGTCGGTGTAGGTCGAACGCAGTTTCGCCAGCGCGCGGTAGTCGAGGATCAGCCGCGGCAGTGGATGCGCATCGGCGATTGCCTCCAGTGCCTCCTCGTTGGTGGACGGCTGGCCGCCGGGCGTTTTCAGCTTCATCGGCAGACCCAGCTCGTCGAACAGGATCGCCTTGAGCTGCTTGGTCGAATCCAGATTGAACTCGTGCCCGGCCTCCTTGCATGCCTGCTGCGCCAGCTCGTGCATGCGCCGGCCGAACTCCTGGCTCATGCGCCGCAGCGCCGGCACGTCGATCAGCACGCCGCGGCGCTCCATCGCCGCCAGCACCGGCACCAGCGGCATCTCGATGTCTTCGTACACCGCGCGCAAGCGCGGCTCGGTTTCGAGCTTCGGCCACAGCGCGTGGTGCAGGCGCAGGGTGATGTCCGCGTCTTCCGCGGCGTAGCGGCAGGCGGTGGCGAGATCCACCTGCGAGAACAGGATCTGCTTTGCGCCCTTGCCGGCGACGTCCTCGAAATGCACGGTGTCGTAGCCGAGGTACTTCTTGGCCAGCGAATCCATGTCGTGGCGCGTGGCAGTGGCGTTCCACACGTAGGACTCGAGCATGGTGTCGTGGCGCACGCCGGCCACCGCGATACCGTAGTGGGCCAGGATGTTGATGTCGTATTTCGCGTGCTGGCCAACCTTGGGCCGCGCGGGGTCTTCGAGGATGGGCTTGAGCTGCGCGAGTACCGCGTCGCGGTCAAGCTGCGCTGGCGCGCCGGGGTAATCGTGCGCCAGCGGCACGTAGCAGGCCTTGCCGTCCTCCACCGCAAGGCTCAGGCCCACGATGTCCGCCTGCATCGCGTCGAGGCCGGTGGTTTCGGTGTCGAACGCGATCAGCGGCGCGCGGCGGATCTTCACGACCCAGGCGTCGAGTTGCCGTTGGGTGGTGACCAGCTCGTAGCTGCCTTCGGCGCCGGATTCGGGATGCGGGATGGCGGGATCGACGGCCTGGTTTTCCGGCTCCGGCGTTTCGTGGCTCTGGGTGCCGCCCGCCGCCCGCTGCTCCAGCCGCGTCTCCAGCTCCTTGAGCGCCCCGCGGAACTCGTAGCGCTCGAACAGCGTGCGCAGCGCGGGTACATCCGGGGCCTGCAGCGCCAGCGTGGCGGGACCGCCGTCGAGCGCCACGTCGGTCTTGATCGTCACCAGCTCGCGCGAGAGCGGCAGGTGCGGCAGCGCGGCGCGCAGGTTCTCGCCGATCTTGCCGCCGATCTTGTCCGCGTTGGCGACCACGCCGTCGTAGGAGCCGTAGTCGGCGATCCACTTGGCGGCGGTCTTCGGGCCGCACTTGGGCACCCCGGGCACGTTGTCCACGGTGTCGCCCATCAGGGTCAGGAAATCGATCATGCGTTCGGGCGGCACGCCATATTTGGCAATCACGCCATCGCGATCCATGCGGGTGTGGGTCATCGTGTTGACCAGGCTCACGCCGGGCCCGACCAGTTGCGCCATGTCCTTGTCGCCGGTGGAGATTTCCACTTCGATGCCCTCCGCCTGCGCAGCCAGCGCCAGGGTGCCGATCACGTCGTCGCCTTCCACGCCGGGCACGCGCAGGATCGGAAAGCCGAGTGCGCCAACGATGTCCAGCATCGGCTGGATTTGTGCCCGCAAGTCATCCGGCAGCGGCGGGCGGTTGGCCTTGTACTCGGGGTACATCTCGGTGCGGAACGTGTGGTGCGAGTGGTCGACGACGAAGGCCGCATAGTCGGGCTTCGCCGCCAGCGTCGCGCGCAGCATGCCGACCACGCCATACAGTGCGCCGGTCGGCTCGCCGGCCGCGTTGGTCAGCGGCGGCAGCGCGTGGTAGGCGCGAAAGAGGTAGGAGGAACCGTCGATCAGGATGAGCTTGGCCATGCGGCAATTCTCGCATGCGCTTTTATATGGGGGCCGGCAAGGTCACTGGTATCCTTGAACCACCTACGGAGCAGCCACGATGAAACGCCTTGCGAGCCTTGTCACCCTTGCCGCGTTGGCGGCCATGCCGGCGTTTGCGCAGACAGCGCCGCCAAAGTTCGCGCCGCTGCCGCCCCCGCCGGGCATGAACGACCCCGGCACCCAGGCGGTGGCGCCGCCCAGTGCACCGGCACCGGCCGCCAGCAGCACCCCGGCCACGGTCACCGCCACGCCCTTGCCGGGCAAGCCGATCCCGCTGCCGGCAACGCCGGGGCAAAAGGCGGAAACCGTGCCGGACACCCACCCGGCCGACGATGTCACCGTGCACACCGAAGGCGACGCGGTGTATCAGGCGTACCACCGTGGTGGTCAGGTCTACATGGTGGTGGTCACCATGAAAAGCGGGCTGTCCTACACCTACACGGTGGACGACCGCGGCGTGATGCACGCCACCAACGGCGCGCCACCAGTGCGTCCAGTGATGTACAAGGTGCTGCAGTGGGGCGGCAGCCGCGCGCCGGCAGCCAAGGGCGACAGCGGCCAGTAGCCGTCGTCAGCGCCGGGCGAGCACGGCCACGTTCACGTCGCAGCGCCAGGCGAAACCCAGCCGCTGGTACAGGTGGATGGCGTCGGCGTGATCCTGCCACGCGTGCAGGAACGCGGTTTCGCCGCGCGCAGCGATGCGTGCGGCCACATGGCGTGACAGGCGGCTGGCCAGACCGCGGCCGCGGAAATCCGGATGCGTGCACACGCCGCTGACCTCGGCGAACCCCGGGCAGTGGAAGCGCTCGCCGGCCATGGCCGCCAACCGGCCGCCGATGCGGATGCCGAAGAATTGGCCCATGCGCCAGGTGCCGAGGCGGAACGGGCCGGGCTCGGTGAGTTCGGCCAGCGCCAGCATCTCCGCCGCGTCGGCGGCGCCGAGCGGCACCATGTCCGTGGTGTCCGCGGCATCTGCAACCGGGTTGGCCGCAAGCATCTGCACGCAGAGCGCCTGCCGGAGCGCGACCAGTTCCGGGGGCACCCGGATCGGCGGCGCCTGCAGCACGTAGACCTGTTCGCCGGAGGCGACCAGCGCGGCAAGCGCCGCCAGCGCGTCTTCGCTTTCCGCGCCGGTGGCGGCAAAGACGTTGACGTCGCGTGCGTAGCGCCGGGCCTGCGCGGCGCCAAGCGACAGCGGCTGATGGAAGGAAACCAGGCTGGCCCATGCCGGGCGGTCGAGCGGATGCATCGGGGGTGCCTCGCGGGGACGCGGAAACGCGATCGGCCGACGCATGCGCATCGGCCGATCAGGGTCACGTTAGGAGCGTGGGCGGCAGAAACGCAAGCGGCTGCGGCTGCGCCGCTTTGGCCATCTTCCGCGCCGGTTTGCAGGCCCAGGGAACCACCAGGGGCCGGCAGACCGTCACGCAAGCTGGCTCAAAACGGCTTTGCCTCGCCTGCCTGGTTTCTACTGCCCACGCTCCTGGCGCGGTGCCGGCATCGCCGCAAACGGCGCGCGGTGCCGTGGCTCAGTGGCGGAAGTGGCGCATGCCGGTGAACACCATTGCCATGCCGTGCTCGTCGGCAGCGGCGATGGTTTCGGCATCGCGCATCGAGCCCCCGGGTTGGATCACCGCCACGATGCCGGCTTCGGCGGCGGCGTCGATGCCGTCGCGGAACGGGAAGAAGGCGTCGCTCGCCATCACCGAGCCGCGCACCTCGAGCTTTTCATCGGCGGCCTTGATGCCGGCGATGCGCGCCGAATACACGCGGCTCATCTGGCCCGCACCGACGCCGATGGTCTGGCGGTTTTTGGCGTAGACAATGGCGTTCGACTTGACGAACTTCGCCACCTTCCACGCAAAGATCAGGTCGTTCACCTGCGCCTCGGTAGGGGCGACCCTGGTCACCACCTTGAGATCGGCGGCGGTGATCATGCCGGTGTCGGCGGTCTGCACCAGCAAGCCCGAGCCCACGCGCTTGATGTTGTGGCCGGGGTGCGCAGCCCACAGCTCGCCGTTGGCCGGCGGCGGGATCACCAACGCGCGCACGTTGTGCTTTTTCGCCAGCGCGGCGAGCGCGGTGTCGGTGTAGCCCGGCGCGAGCACCACTTCGACGAACTGGCGTGCGACGATGGCTTCCGCGGTGGCGCCGTCCAGCTCGCGGTTGAACGCGATGATGCCGCCGAACGCCGAGGTCGGGTCGGTCTGGAACGCCAGGTCGTAGGCCTTGCCGATGCCATCGAGACTTACCGCGACGCCGCACGGGTTGGCGTGCTTCACGATCACGCACGCCGGTTTGTGGAAGCTGCGCACGCACTCCCACGCGGCATCCGCGTCGGCGATGTTGTTGAACGAGAGCTCCTTGCCCTGCAGCTGGCGGAAGGTTGCCAGTGTGCCCGGCTCGGGTTTCGCGTCGCGGTAGAACGCCGCCTGCTGGTGCGGGTTTTCGCCGTAGCGCAGGTCCATCACCTTCTCGTAGTGGGCGTTTTCCTGCGCTGGGAACGCAGCGTGGCCGGTGACCTTCGTGCAGCCTGCGTCCAGTTCGAGGCCGGAAAGGTAATTGCTGATCGCGTCGCCATAGGCCGCGACGCGGTTGAATGCCGCCACCGCCAGCTTGAAGCGTGTCGCGCGGGCAATGCCGCCGGTGGCTTCGAACTCGGCCAGCACGGCTGCGTACTGGTCGGGCGAAGTGACGACGCCGACGTCGTTCCAGTTCTTTGCCGCCGAACGCAGCATCGCCGGGCCGCCGATGTCGATGTTCTCGATCGCGTCTTCGAGCGAGCAGTCGGGCCTGGCGACCGTGGCCTCGAACGGGTAGAGGTTCAGCACCAGGAGATCGATGCCGGCGATGCCGAGCTCGGCCATCACTGTATCGTCGGTGCCGCGCCGGCCAAGCAGCGCGCCGTGGATCTTCGGGTGCAGGGTTTTTACCCGGCCATCCATGATTTCCGGAAAACCGGTGACCTCGCTGACATCGGTCACCGCAATGCCGGCTTCACGCAGCGCGCGCGCCGTGCCGCCGGTGGACAGCAGCGCCACCCCCTTCGCTGCCAGCCGCTTGCCCAGCTCAATCACTCCGGCCTTGTCGGAAACGCTGATCAGGGCACGACGGATGGGGACGATGGACGGGGTAGGCATGGTTGGATTCCGGGATTTGGGATGGGAGATTCGAGATACGTGGTCGCGAAGTGGGTGCTGGCGGAAAACCGTGGGCTTAGGGATCGAATCCCAAATCCCCAATCCCGAATCCCCGCTCAGAGCAACCCATGCGCCGCGAGTTTTTTGCGCAGCGTGGCGCGGTTGATGCCGAGGGCGGTGGCGGCGCGGCTTTGGTTGCCGCCATGGAAGGCGAGCACTTCGCGCAGCAGCGGGCCTTCGACCTCGTGGATGACCAGGGCGTGCAGGCCTTCGCTGCAGGGGGTGTCGCCGATGTCGGCCAAGTAGCGGCGCACCGTACGCGTCACGCACTCGCCGAGCGCACTTTGCGAAGCGGCCGGACGGGCGGCGGCTTCGGTGGCTGGCGATCTTACGGCATTCACGGGCATTCCCTCGGTATGGCTTGCGCGACAGTCCCACCACGGCGGGCGCATGGCGGCGTCGTGGTGGGTGTCGTTCATGGTCTTTCAGGCGCCACGAACTGGCGTCGAAGGGCAAAGAGTCTACCCGCGCCGGGCGCGGATTTTAAGTGCTGCGCTGCGGTGTCGCGCTTATTCGAAGCCGAACTCGTAGGCCACGGCCTTGTCGCCGGGGTCTTCGACTTCGAGCAACAGGGCGGTGGTGGCACCGGGTGCAAGGCCGGCGTGCAGTACGTCGTCGTCATCGAGGTAATCGGTGGGTTGCAGGCGACGCATGGCGAGCTGGTGGCCGCCAGCGTCGAACAGCGTCACCACGACCACCGGCCACGGCTGGGTGAAGCGGGCCTGGTTGCGCAGGCTCAGGCTGATCATCAACGCGTGCGCGGCGTTGGGGTGGGTCTCGACGTTGCTGGCCAGCAGGCGCAGTTGTTTGGGGGCGGCCACCAGTGGCAGCCGACAGCCGAATGTGTTGCACAGGTGGTGCAGCCAGGCGCCGGTCAACGGATCGCGCACGAGATAGTCGCGGTTGATCCAGGCCAGCTGCGCGCCGAGCGCCAGCAGCAATGCGGCGCAGACGGTGAGCCACGGCCAGCGTCGCGGCCGCTCGCCGCGGTAGCGGCGTGCGCGTTTCGGCCGGCGGCTGGATGTTTTTTGCGCAAAGCGCGGCGCAAACACCAGTTGCGAGAAATCCTCGCCGGGCAGTGCCGCCGCCGGCGCCGCCACGACTGGCGTTGCCGGTTTGGGCCGATACACCACGTCGTCGATCAACGGCACGGCGAGGCCCGGCGGGTTGATCGGCAACGCTTCGAAGGGCTCCGGCGGCAGTTGTTCGCCGAGCGTTGCCATGGCATCGAAGCTCGCGCCGCAGTGTCCGCAGATGACCATGCCGTGCGCCTGCACCAGCACGGGCGCGCCGAGCGAAAACACCGACAGGCATTCAGGGCATTGGGTGTACATGCGGGCCGTGGCGCAAGACGAGCCGTCAGCTTAGCAGGCGGTTGCGGTCAGCCGCGCCGCCGCCCGCTGATGCGCACCCAGCCGTCGCGCAGGTCGGTGTGCAGGTCGTCGAACCACTCGGCATAGCGCGCGAGGAGTTCGTCCTGCTGGCTGTCGAGGATGCCGGAGATGGCGAACGGCGCCCCCGGTTTGGCGGCTTGCGCAAAGGTGGGCGCCAGCTGCGCCAGCGGGCCGGCCAGGATGTTGGCGACGAACACGTCGGCCGGCGGCGTGGTGTTGGCTTCCGGCAAATGGACGTCCAGATGTCCGGCGACGCCGTTGCGCGCAGCGTTGTCGCGGGTCGCAATCAGCGCCTGTGGATCGTTGTCCACGCCGGTGGCGTGCGCGGCGCCGAGTTTCAGCGCGGCGATGGCGAGGATGCCGGAGCCACAGCCGTAATCCATCACCGTCTTGCCGGCGAGATCGAGCCCGTCCAGCCACGCCAGGCACAGCGCCGTGGTCGGATGCGTGCCGCTGCCGAAGGCAAGGCCGGGATCGAGCCGCACCACGACTTGTCCGGCATCTGCCGGCGGCTCCACGTTCCACGGATAAATCCATAACCGCTTGCCGAACGCCATCGGGTGGTACTGATCCATCCACACCCGCTCCCAATCCTGGTCGGGCACGTCGGCGAACACGAGCGCTTCGGGGGGCAACCACGGCAACAGGTCGGTGAGCGCCGCGGCGAGGCCGCGGCGATCGGTGTCGGCTGCAAACAGCGCGGAGAGCGTGACGGTCGGCCACAGCGGCAGCTCGCCGACGCCGGGCTCGAAAATCGCCTGTTCGTCGGGGGTTTCCGCGTTGGCGTCGCGCAACGTCACCGACAGCGCACCGAGGTCGTCCAGCGCTTCTTCGACATGCGGTTGACGGTCGTGACGGGTGGTGAGCGAGAGTTCGATGAACGGCATGGGTGGTATGCGACCGGCTTATTTGCCGGTCGCCGCCTTTTCGCGCTGCTCGGCAATGCGCTTTTCGAGGTAATGGATGTTCTGCCGGCCGCGCTGGAAACCGACATCGGCAAGGATGCGCTGCTGCAGCGGGATGTTGCACTTCACCCCTTCGATCACCGTTTCCGCCAGCGCCAGTTGCATGCGCGCAATGGCGGTGCCGCGGTCGGGCGCATGCACCATGATCTTGCCGATCATCGAGTCGTAGTTGGGCGGAATCTGGTAGCCGTCGTAGAGGTGGGTATCCACCCGCACACCGGGGCCGCCGGGCGCCTCGAATCGCTTCACCGTACCTGGGCAGGGCAGGAAGGTATCGGGATCTTCCGCGTTGATGCGGCACTCGATCGCGTGGCCGGTGACGTGGATGTCTTCTTGCCGGATCGACAGCTGCTCGCCGCCGGCGATCAGCAGTTGCTCGCGCACCAGGTCGACGCCGGTGATCATCTCGCTGATGCCGTGCTCGACCTGGATGCGGGTGTTCATTTCGATGAAATAGAACTGCCCGTCCTGATACAGGAACTCGAACGTGCCGGCGCCACGGTAACCGATGCGCAGGCAGGCGTCGGTGCACACCTTGCCGATGCGTGCGCGCAAATCCTCGGGGATGCCGGGCGCCGGCGCTTCCTCGGTCACCTTCTGGTGGCGGCGCTGCATTGAGCAGTCGCGGTCGGCGAGGTAGATCGCGTGGCCCTGGCCGTCGGCCAGCACCTGGATCTCGACGTGGCGCGGGTTTTCCAGGAATTTCTCCATGTAGACCTGATCGTTGCCGAACGCGGCCTTGGCCTCCTGTTTGGTCATCACGATCGCGTTGGCCAGATGCGCCTCGGTGCGCACGTCGCGCATGCCGCGCCCGCCGCCGCCGCCCGCCGCCTTGATCAGCACCGGGTAGCCGATCTCGCGCGCAATGCGCATGTTTTCCGCCATGTCCTCGCCCAGCGGCGCGCCGGAGCCGGGCACGCACGGCACCCCGGCCGCCTTCATCGCGCGGATCGCCTGCACCTTGTCGCCCATCATGCGGATCACGTCCGGCGAAGGGCCGATGAAGACGAAGCCGGATTTCTCCACCTGTTCGGCGAAATCCGCGCGCTCGGAGAGAAACCCGTAGCCGGGGTGGATCGCCTGTGCGTCGGAAATCTCCGCTGCCGCGATGATGCGCGGAATGTTGAGGTAACTCTCGGCCGACGGTGCCGGCCCGATGCAGATCGCCTCGTCGGCCAGGCCGACATGCTTCAAATTGCGATCCACCGTCGAATGCACCGCGACCGTCTTGATGCCGAGGCTCTGGCACGCGCGCAGGATGCGCAACGCAATTTCGCCGCGATTGGCGATGAGGACTTTTTCTAGAGGCATGGGATTCGGGATCTGGGATTCGGGATTGGTAAGAGCAAGAGCGTTGATGCTGCGCGGTGCCTCAACTTTCGCGGGGCTGGAGGGAGCGGATGAGGGCGTTCAGTTTGGCGAAGACGCAATTGACCAGTTCCACGGCATCGGGTGGAAACGTGGTGTAGTCGAGCCGTTCGGCGATATGCAATTGCGTGTCCAGTTCGGCCAGTGAGCCGCGAGCGATGGAAAGGAACCGCAGATACTCCGAGGTCGATTTGCGGGCGGCACCTTCGGCAATGTTCGACGGCACGCTGACAACAGCACGCCGTATCTGCTGGCTGAGGGCAAAGCGTTCGAAGTCGGGAAAAGTGGCACTGATCCGGTAGATCGCTTCGACGAGGTCCATGGCGTCGCGCCATACTTCAAGCCGGTGGTGCGGCCGCGGTGCCGAATCTCGAATCCCCACTCCCGAATCCCCGCCTCTCAGCCAATCACAAACATTGGCTGGTCGAATTCGACCGGCTCGCTGTTGTCGATAAGGATGGCTTTGACGGTACCGGCGGCGTCGGCTTCGATCTGGTTGAACATTTTCATCGCTTCGATCACGCCGAGCGCGTCGCCGACCTTGACCTGCTGGCCGATCTTGACCAACGGCGCGGCGCCGGGGGTGGCGGCGGCGTAGAAGGTGCCGACCATCGGCGACTTGATGACGTGGCCGTCGGGCAGGGCATCGACGGCGGGGGCGCTGGCAACGACCGGAGCGGCGATGGCCGGGGCCGCCGGAGCGGCCAGGGGCGGGGCCGGCATGGCGTACATCGGCGCGGGCGCGGCGGCGACCATGCCGCCCTTGGGCACGCGCGACAGGCGCACGACCTCTTCGCCTTCCTTGATCTCCAGTTCGGCGAGGTTCGACTCTTCGAGCAGGTCGATCAGCTTTTTGATCTTGCGCAGATCCATGGGTTGGCCTTCAGGGTGTTGGCGCCGCCCGCAGGCGACGGAAAAGGGAACGGGTACGTCAGCGCGCGGCGAGGCGCTGCATGGCGGCGTCCAGCGCCAGGCGGTAGCTGTCGCCACCAAAGCCGCAAATGAGACCAACGGCAAGGTCGGACAGATACGAGTGGTGGCGGAACGGCTCGCGCGCAAACACGTTGGACAAATGCACTTCGATGAACGGGATGGCGACGCCGGCGAGCGCGTCGCGCAGCGCGATGCTGGTGTGGGTATAGGCGCCGGCGTTGACCAGCAGCATGGCCACCTGCTCGTCGCGGGCCTGGTGCACGCGGCCGATCAGCTCGTGCTCGGCATTGGACTGGAACCACGCCAGCTCATGGCCGGCCGCCTGCGCCTGCGCCGTCAACCGCTGGTTGATGTCGGCGAGCGTTGCGCGACCGTAGATCGCTGGCTCACGGGTACCGAGCAGATTGAGGTTGGGCCCGTGCAGGACCAGAAGTTTTGCCACGCCACACCTGTGCTGGCGGCCGGACGGCCCGAACCGCCGCGCAGTGTGCGCGGTCGAGTCGATGTTGTCCAGTTCGCCGCAGATCGACGATGTTCAGCGTAGGTTGCGGGCAACCACCGTGCGACCGCGTATGCCGCGCTCAGCGTGGTGACGTGCGTAACCAGTCGGCAAGCTGCGCCGCGTCGAGCGGGCCACGGCGGGTAGCGATAATGCGCTGATTGGCGTCGATCAACACGCTATAAGGCAACACTTCGTCGCGATTTCCCCACTGTTTGGGGGTGCTGGGGTCATCCAGCGAGCCCAGCAAAATCGGGTAACTGACCGGGTGCGCGGCGAGAAATGCCCGGACCCGGTCGGGATCGTCCATGGCAATACCGACGACGATCGCGCCCTGATCGCCGAACTTGCGCTGGGCGGCGTCCAGCGCCGGCATCTCTTTCAGGCATGGCGCGCACCACGTGGCCCAGAAATTCAGCAGCACGCGGCGGTTGCCGTAGTCGGACAGCGTGCGCGTATGGCCGGCCAGATCGGGCAAGGAGAGCGCCGGTGCCGGGGCGTCGACGGTGGTGGTCGCCACGCCGCCGTCGGCGTGCGCGACGCGGCTTGCGTGCTGCAGGTAGCCGCCGACCGCCGCCGCGAGCACGGCGGCGACAAGAATGACCAGGTTCTCGCGGCTCATGGCCGGCCGCGGCTCATCCGCGCGCCGCCTCGTCGAGCGCGCGCGTCACCAGCGCCGTGGTCAGCACCGTCGGCAGCTGGCGTCCGGCCCCGCCGCCTGCGGGAAACACCACGTACAGCGGCACGCCGGGCGAGTGGTACTGCTGCAGGAAGGCGGTGATCGCCGGGTCCTCGTTGGTCCAGTCGCCCTGCATGTACACCGCGCCGGTGCGCCGCAGCAGGTCGCGGAACGCGGCCGAGGCGAGCACGGTGTGCTCGTTGGCCTTGCAGGTGATGCACCAGTCGGCGGTCATGTCGACGAATACCGGGGTGCCGGCGGCGCGCAGCTCGGCAAGTCTGGCCGCGCTGTATGGCACGCTGAGGCGGTTGGCGGCGACGCTGCCGGCGACGGCCGGCACCTGCTGCAGGAGATACAGCGGCGCCAGCGTGGCCAGCGCCAGCACGGCGGTCAGCGCGTGGCGCAGCGGGCCGCGCCCGCGGCTGCGCTCGATCCACCACAGCGCGGCCGCCAGCGCGACCAGCGCCACCAGCAGCAGACCCACGCCGTCGGCGCCGCGCTGGTTGGCCAGCACCCAGGCCAGCCACGCAGCGGTCAGGTACATCGGGAACGCCAGCACCTGTTTCAGGGTTTGCATCCAGCGCCCCGGCCTGGGCAGCCAGCGGGCCACGGCGGGAACGAAGCCGATCGCCAGGAACGGCAGCGCCAAGCCGATGCCCAGTGCAAGAAACACCAGCAAGGCGTTCATCATCGGTGCCGCGAACGCATACGCCAGCGCGGCGCCCATGAACGGTGCGGTGCACGGGCTGGCGACCACCACCGCCAGCACGCCAGTGAAGAAGCTGCCGCCGGCGCCGCCACGCGCGGCCAGCCCGGCGCCGGCATTGCCCCAGCTGGCGCCCAGCTCGATCACGCCCGACATGGCGAGGCCGAGCGCAAAGATCACGCAGGCGAGAATGGCCACCACTACCGGTTGTTGCAGTTGCGTACCCCAGCCCAGCGCGTGCCCGGCGCCGCGCAGCGCCACGATGCCCCCGCCGAGCGCGGCGAAACTCGCCAGCACGCCGGCGGTGTAGGCCAGCGCGTGGCGGCGGCGATGCGCGGCGTCGCCGCCGTGTTCGAGCACGCTCACGGCCTTGATCGACAGCACCGGCAACACGCACGGCATGAGGTTCAGGATCAAGCCGCCGCCGAGCGCCAGCAGCAACGCGGCCACGAGGCTGGTGCGCAGCGGGCCGGTTGGTAATGTGGTGGTGGCGGTGGCTGTTGCCACCGGCGTGCCGGCCGCGGCGGCGCCACCGCCGAGGTCGATGGTTGCCTGCCGGGTGATCGGCGGGTAGCACACGCCGCCGTCCTTGCAGCCGAGGAAGGTGGTTTCCAGCGTGAGCTGCGCGAGGTTGGAGGTGTCACCGGCGAGCGCCACCGGCAGGTCGAGCTCGCCGAAATACACCGCGACCTTGCCGAATTGCACGTCTTCATGCTCGACGGCGCCGGCCGGCCATGTCGGCTGGTCGAGCGTCACGCCGTGGGCATCCTTCAGGCGCAACTGGATGCGGTCGCGGTAGACGTAATAGTCCTTCGGCATGGTCCAGCGCAGCAGGAGCTCATGCCGGTCCTTCGCCAGCGCCGAGAACCGGAATGCCTGCTCAGCCGGCAACGCCGCGCCACTGTCGCCGCCCGCCGCGTTGGCGCCGAGTTGCTGCAGCGCGTTGCCGAGCGAATGGCCGCCCGCGGCCGCCGCCGGCAGGGGCAGATCGAGATGTTCGGTATGCGGCGGGTAGCAGATCTTGGGCTCCACCTCGTGGCAACCCTGATAGCGCACATCGAGCGCGAGCCGCGTGGTGCCCGGCGCGACGGTATACGGGATCGTCGCGGTGGCCGCGTGGTGGTAGATCTCCTGCGGGCCGATGTAGGGATCGTTGATGGTTTCGCCGGCCGGCGTCTGCGCCGCGCCCAGCGTCACGCCGGGGCCGGCGGTGAACTTCATCCGCCCGCGGTAAAGGTAATAGTCCGGCGCGATCTTCCAGTGCAGCCGCACCACGCCGGGCGTCGTGGTGTCGGCGCTGAGCTGGTAGGCCTCGGTGACCGGCAGCAGGCCGTCGTCCGCGCTTTGCGCCATGGCTGGCATGAAGGCGGCAAGGAGGCCAAGCAGGCCGGCCAGCAGCAGACCGCGGCGGAAGAACTTCAGCATCTCGACTCCGGCAAAATCACCGTGCACGCCCAGACATTATGACTGCTTGCCGGCGGGGCCACCGGCCGCCGCGACGTTCGCCCGCACCCAGTCCAGATAGGCCGCATGCCCGGCGGCCACCGGGGTTGCCACCAGCTCCGGCAGTTCGTACGGGTGCAGGGCGCGCAGCCGCGCCTTGAGCGCGTCGAACCGTTCCGCCGTGGTCTTGATCAGCAGCAGCACTTCCGTCTCGTTCTGCATCTGGCCCTGCCAGCGGTACACCGACTGCACGCCGGGCAGCACATTGACGCAGGCGGCGAGCCGTTCGCCGACCAGGGTTTCCGCCAGTTGCCGCGCGCACGCCAGGTCCGGACAGGAGCACTGGCAGAGAAGGACGGCGGCGGGGGGCAGGGTTGCGGTGCTCATGGTGCGTCCACTTTAACCGCGGCGTCCCCGGCCCTTGAAACCAGTCGGACGCTCCCCCACTAGCTGTGGTCAGGGCCAGTTCGTGTTGGCGTGGTGCGTCGCAGGTTGCAGTGGCGCCCTGCACGGCTAGAATTGGCACTCACTTGCACCGAGTGCTAACAGGTCGTCGCGGTTGGACGGCCGGTTGGCCACTCACTTTCTTGTTTACCTGACTTGGGAGCCACCCATGAGCAAACTGCGTCCGCTGCACGATCGCGTCATCGTCAAGCGCCTGGAAGAGGAGCGCGTCTCCGCCGGCGGTATCGTCATCCCCGACAGCGCCACCGAAAAGCCGACCCGCGGCAAGGTCATCGCCGCCGGTACCGGCCTGATCCAGTCGGACGGCAAGGTGCGTCCGATGAGCCTCAAGGCCGGCGACGTCGTGCTGTTCGGCAAGTACGCCGGCCAGGACATCAAGATCGACGGCGAAGAGCTGGTCTTCCTGAAGGAAGACGACGTGGTGGCGGTGCTGGAGGGCTGAGAAGCCGGGATTCGAGAGTCGGGATTCGGGATTCGTCGGCGCCCTGCGCCACCCCCGTAGCCGGCTCCACCCCATTCTCGCCGCACCCGCTTCAACCGTATCCCCAATCCCGAATTACGAATCCCGGAGTTACAAATATGGCAGCCAAAGAAGTCCGCTTCGGCGAAGACGCCCGCGCACGCATTCTCAAGGGCGTGAACACGCTCGCCAACGCCGTCAAGGTGACGCTCGGCCCGAAGGGCCGCAACGTCGTGCTCCAGAAGAGCTTCGGCGCACCGACGATCACCAAGGACGGCGTGTCCGTCGCCAAGGAGATCGAGCTGGCCGATGCCTATGAAAACATGGGCGCGCAGATCGTGAAGGAGGCCGCTTCCAAGACCTCCGACAACGCCGGCGACGGCACCACCACCGCCACCGTGCTGGCGCAGGCGTTCATCCGCGAGGGCCTCAAGGCCGTCGCCGCCGGCATCAACCCGATGGATCTGAAGCGCGGCATCGACAAGGCCGTGACCAAGGCCGTGGCCGAGCTGAAGAGCCTGTCCAAGCCCACCACCGACGACAAGGCCATCGCCCAAGTCGGCACCATCTCGGCCAACTCCGACACGCACATCGGCGACATCATCGCCGAGGCGATGAAGAAGGTCGGCAAGGAAGGCGTCATCACGGTCGAGGAAGGCCAGTCGCTCGACAACGAGCTGGACGTGGTCGAAGGCATGCAGTTCGACCGCGGCTACCTCTCGCCGTACTTCATCAACAACCAGCAGAGCCAGCAGGTCGAGCTGGAAGACCCGTTCATCCTTCTGCACGACAAGAAGATCTCCAACGTGCGCGAGCTGTTGCCGATCCTCGAAGGCGTGGCCAAGGCCGGCAAGCCGCTGCTGATCGTGGCGGAAGAAGTCGAAGGCGAGGCGCTGGCGACGCTGGTGGTCAACACCATCCGCGGCATCGTCAAGGTCGCCGCCGTCAAGGCGCCGGGCTTCGGCGATCGCCGCAAGGCGATGCTGCAGGACATGGCCATCCTCACCAACGGCCAGGTCATTTCCGAAGAAGTCGGCCTGCAGCTTGAAAAGGCCACCATCAACGATCTCGGCCATGCCAAGAAGATCGTGGTGACCAAGGAAAACACCACCATCATCGACGGCGCCGGCGAAGCCGCGAAGATCGAAGCGCGTATCAAGCAGATCAAGCAGCAGATCGAAGAGACCACCTCCGACTACGACCGCGAGAAGCTGCAGGAACGCGTGGCGAAGCTGGCCGGCGGCGTGGCCGTCATCAAGGTGGGTGCCGCGACCGAAGTCGAGATGAAGGAAAAGAAGGCCCGCGTCGAAGACGCCCTGCACGCCACCCGTGCGGCGGTTGAAGAAGGCGTGGTCCCCGGCGGCGGCGTGGCTCTGCTGCGCGCGCAGAAGGCCATCGAAGGCCTCAAGGGCGACAACGAAGACCAGAACCTCGGCATCGAGATCACCCGCCGCGCGCTGGAAGCGCCGCTGCGCGAGATCGTCTCCAATGCCGGCGCCGAAGCCAGCGTCGTCGTCAACCAGGTCAAGGAAGGCAAGGACGGCAAGGACGGCAACTACGGCTACAACGCTGCCACCGGCGAGTTCGGCGACATGATCAAGTTCGGCATCCTGGATCCGACCAAGGTCACCCGCTCGGCCCTGCAGTACGCCGCCAGCGTCGCTGGCCTCGCGATCACCACCGAAGCCGTGGTCGCCGAGCTGCCCAAGAAGGAAGAGCACAGCCACGGCGGTGCACCGGGCGGCATGGGCGGCATGGGCGGCGGGATGGATTTCTGATCCACCGTTCCACGTTTCCTGCAACACGAAGAACCCCGCTACGGCGGGGTTTTTCTTTGGTGCGCCGGGCAGGGCGCACCAAAAAAAGCCGCCCCGAAGGGCGGCTTTATACAGGCTTGCGGGCCCGCTTACTGCGGCAGCGCCAGGTCGTCCAGCAGCACCTTGAGGAAGCGTGCGGCTTCGCCGCCGGTGCAGGCGCGGTGGTCGAAGGTAAGGCTGATCGGCAGGCGGCGGTGCACTTCGATGCCGCCCATGACTGCGACCACGTCGTGGCTCAGCTTGCCGACGCCGACGATGGCGACGCACGGCGGCACCACGACGACGGTGCCGTAGCGGCCGGCGAACATGCCGAAGTTGGACAGGCTGATGGTGTAGCCGGTGAGTTCGCTGGGCGGGATCGAGCGATCCTCGACCTGCGCGCGCAGGCGGTTGATGCCCTCGCGCACGCCGCGGGGGTCGAGCAGGTGGGCGTTGCGCAGTGCCGGCACGAACAGGCCGTCGGGCGTGTCCACGGCGATGCCGAGATCCACCTGCGGGTGCTTGGTGAGGGTGAGGTTCTTGTCGTCGAACCAGGCATTGAGGCCGGGCTCCGCCTTGCACGCAGCGACGATGGCGCGAATGGTGCGCGCGGTGATGTCCTGCTTGCCGAGCCAGGCGTGCAGATCGGCATCGTCGACGATGGTGGTTTGCACCACGCGCGCGTGGGCGTCGGCCATCACCCGCGCCATGTTACGGCGCACGCCCTTGAGCTGCTCGGGCTGGCCGATGACGTGCGTGGTGGGCGGCGCGGTGCGTACCGGCTTGCCGGCGAGCGACACGGCGCTGCGCGCGGCAACGGGTGCGGCAACGACGGGCGCGGCAACCTGCGCCGGTGCGGCGCCGAGCTGCGCGCTGCCGTTGGCGGCGGCGGCCTTGACGTCTTTCAGCGTCACCACGCCATCGGCGCCGGTCGGGCGCACGCGCGCCAGGTCGACCTTGAGCTTTTTGGCCAACGCGCGCACCGCCGGCACCGCCTTGACGCCGCCGATGGAGGCGGCT
Organism: Rhodanobacter sp. FW106-HT46G03; assembly: GCF_058789895.1. Taxonomy (NCBI): domain Bacteria; kingdom Pseudomonadati; phylum Pseudomonadota; class Gammaproteobacteria; order Lysobacterales; family Rhodanobacteraceae; genus Rhodanobacter; species Rhodanobacter sp. FW106-HT46G03. The sequence continues at coordinate 2,810,242 of NZ_JBYTCC010000001.1, read as the reverse complement.
TGTTCGACGTGCACGGCGTTGCTGGAAATCATCGCGCCGACCACGGTGCCTTCGTCTTCGCGGTCGGCGGTGGGGGCTGGCGCGGGCGCCGGGGCGGGTGCTGGCGCAGCGGCTTTCTTCGCCGGCGCGTGGTGGCCGGTGCCACCGCTTTCGGCGCGCTGCTTGCCCTTCGGGTCGAGCTCGAAATCCGCCAGCTCGGCGCCGGTCTCGATGACATCGCCGGCGGCGCCGTGGAACTTCAGCACCTTGCCGGTATACGGCGACGGCACCTCGACGACGGCCTTCGCGGTTTCCATCGACACCAGCGGCGCATCGAGCTTGACGCTGTCGCCTTCCTTCACCAGCCACTCGACGATGGTGGCGTCCGGCAGGCCTTCGCCGAGATCGGGGAGATGAAATGTTTTTGTGTCGGCCATGGGTTTGATCCGGGAATGGGGAATAAGGAATCGGGAACCGGAAGAGCGGGCGGCGGCGCAGTACTTTGCCTGGTCCCTATTCTCTCTTCCCGATTCCCGGCGACAAATCAGCTGGCCGCAAGCGCGCGCTTGGCAGCCTCGACGACGCGTTCCGCGCTGGGCAGGTATTTCATTTCGAGACGGAACAGCGGGATGTGGGTGTCGGGGCCGGTGACGCGCTCGACCGGGGCGTAAAGGTCGTAGAGGCATTCCTCGGCGACGCGGGCGGCGATTTCGGCACCGAAACCAGCCGTCTTCGGCGCTTCGTGCACGATCACGCAGCGGTGGGTCTTGGCGACCGACTCGGCGATGGTGTCGAAGTCGAGCGGGGTCAGCGTGGCGACGTCGATCACCTCGGCGCTGATGCCTTCTTCGGCAAGCTGGTCGGCGGCTTCGAGGGTTTCCTTCACCTGCGCGCCCCAGGTAACCAGGGTGACGTCGCTGCCGTCGCGCAGCACGAAGCACACGTCGAGCGGCAGCGCTTCGCCGTCGTCGGGCACCTCTTCCTTGTACTGGCGGTAGATGCGCTTGGGTTCGAAGAACATCACCGGATCGGGATCGCGGATGGCGGCCAGGAGCAGGCCATAGGCGCGCGCCGGGGATGAGGGCAGTACCACGCGCAGGCCGGGGATGTTGGTGAACAGATGTTCGTTCGCTTCGGAGTGGTGCTCCGGCGCGTGGATGCCGCCGCCCCACGGCGCGCGGAACACGGCCGGGCAGGTGAGCCGGCCGCGGGTGCGGTTGCGCATGCGCGCGGCATGGCAGGCGATCTGCTCCATCATCGGGTAGATGAAGCCTTCGAACTGCGCTTCGGCGACCGGCTTCATGCCTTGCGCCGCGAGGCCGACGGTGACGCCGGCAATGGTGAGCTCGTCCAGCGGCGTGTCGAACACGCGCCACTCGCCGAATTTTTCCGACAGCCCGACGGTGGCGCGAAACACGCCGCCGTTGACGCCGACGTCCTCGCCGAGCACGACGACGCTCTCGTCGTGTTTCATTTCGTAGGCAAGCGCCTGGGTAACCGCTTCGATAAGGGTGATCTGTGCCATGGGTGGTGGGTCCTTACTGCGCTTCGCGCGCAAGCATGGCGGCGCGTTGTTTGGCGAGGTCGGCGGGCAGTTCGGCAAACATGTAGTCGAACATCGCGGTGACCGGTTGCGGCTTGGTTTCGAGGTAGGCATTTACCTCGTCGTCCATCCACTCGTCGCAATGGGCCTTCCACGCCTCTTCCTTCTTGTCGTCCCACGCGCCCTTGGCGGTGAGCCAGTTGCGCAGGCGCTTGAGCGGTTCGCGCGCCCAGGCGTCCTTCACTTCCTTTTCGCCGCGGTAGCGGCGCGCGTCGTCGGCGGTGGTGTGGTCGCCCAGGCGGTAGGTGACCGCCTCGACCACGCTGCCACCGTCGCCCTTGCGCGCGCGTTCCAGCGCGTCTTCCATCGCCTTGCGCACGGCAATGATGTCGTTGCCGTCGACCTGGATGCAGTGCAGCCCGGCGCCGATGCCTTTCTGCGCCAGCGTCTTGGCGCCGGACTGGATCTTGCGCGGCACCGAGATGGCCCACTGGTTGTTGACGATCACCGCCACCAGCGGCAGCTTGCGCGCGCCGGCGATGTTGATGGCGCCATTGAAGTCGCCCTTGGACGAGCCGCCGTCACCGATCATGCATACCGCAACGCGCTTCTCGCCGCGCATCTTGAACGCGAGCGCGCTGCCGGCCGCATGCAGGCACTGGGTGGCGATCGGCACGCTCCACGCGAAGTCGTGGCGCGCGGGTTCCTTCTGGTAGTCGTTGCCGCGCTCGTCGCCGCCCCAGTACATGTACACCTCGCGCGGCTGCACGCCGCGGTAGAGCTGCGCGCCGTATTCGCGGTAGCTCGGCGCCAGCACGTCCTCCGGCTTCATCGCGCTGCCGACGCCGACGTGCGCGGCCTCGTGGCCGAGGCAACTGGCGTAGGTGCCGAGTTTGCCGGTGCGTTGCAGCGCGATGGATTTCGCGTCGAACACGCGGGTGGAGAGCATCAACTTGTACAGCTCGACCATGTGGTCGAGGTTCTTGGTGAAGGCTGGCAGGTCATCACGCACCTGCTTGCCATCGGCGTCGAGGTACTGCAGGTATTCGATTTCGAACTTGGCGGCGATGGTCACGAATCGCTCCCGGTGGCGAGGGGGGAAAGTGGGGGCGGCGGCCCATGACGGGCCCGGCGCGAGTAGCCGCAATGATGCTCGCTGCGATCAAAACGGCTTGAGAAAACTGCGCATAGATAACAGGCTGCGGCATTGCGCAGCAAGACACGGCGCAGCATGCGCGATGGTACGGGACGCCTGCGGCGCAAGGTTTTGACCTGGATCGGCGCCCGCATGTGGCCACGCATTAAACTGCACGGTTTCCAAGCCACGGCATACCCGGATGACGGACAACCGACGCGAACTCGAAGCGGGCATCCAGCGCGACCTTTCCGGTCGCATGACCTACGCGAGCTACCTGCAACTGGACACCCTGCTGGCTGCGCAGAAACCGGTTTCCGACCCGCCGTACCACGACGAAATGCTGTTCATCGTGCAGCACCACGTGGCCGAGCTGTGGCTGAAGTTGATGATCCACGAGCTCTCCGCGGCGCTGGCGATGCTGCGCGCGGACAAAGCCGACCAGGCGCTCAAGGTGTTCGGCCGGGTCAAGCGCATCCAGCAGCAGTTGTTCGACGAGTGGTCGGTGCTGGAGACGATGACGCCGCACGAATACCTCGCGTTCCGCGACGCGCTCGGGCCGTCCTCGGGCTTCCAGAGCGCGCAGTACCGCACTGTCGAGTTCATGCTTGGTAACAAGAACGCCGACATGCTCGCGGTGTTCGACCACGCGCCGGAGATTCGCGCCGGGCTGGCCGCGACGCTTGCCGCGCCGAGCCTGTACGACGAGGTGCTGCGCTGGCTGGCGCGGCGCGGGCATGCCATTCCCAGGGACATCCTCGAACGCGACGTGACCCAAGGCTGGCAGGCGCGCGAGGACCTGTTGCCGGTGTTCCGCGCCATCTACGAGGCGCCGGAGAAATACTGGCCGGAGTACCACCTGTGCGAGACGCTGGTGGACGTGGAGGAAAACTTCCAGCTCTGGCGCTTCCGCCACATGAAGGCGGTGGAACGCATCATCGGCTTCCGTCGCGGCACCGGCGGCTCCACCGGCGTGGCGTTCCTGAAGCGCGCGCTCGATCTCACGTTCTTCCCCGAGTTGATCGAAGTGCGCACGGTGCTGCACGGCGGCTGAGCCTTTCCGCCGGCGCGGACGCTTCGGGCCGCAGCGTTCGCACCAGCAACACCGGGGGAGCCGCAGTGGATGCGCGACACGCGTTGATGCCGCGCGTTTGACGCGCGGCGTGGCGGCCGTTACATCTGCGCGCTTGCCACTTCGATTGGAACCCGCGTGAACACATCTGCTGCCGCAGCGCCGGACTACCCGCAACTGTTCGGCCATCCACGTCCGCTGTGGATGCTGTTCATGACCGAGTTCTGGGAACGTTTTGCGTTTTACAGCGTGAGCTGGGCGCTGGCGCTCTACGTGGTGGCGCAGTTCTATCACGGCGATGCGAGCGGGCAGGCGTGGGCCAGCGCTCTCTTCGGCAGCTACACCGCGCTCATCTACGGCACCGGTATTTTCGGCGGCTATGTGGCCGACAAGTTGATCGGCTACCAGCGCACCATCCTGCTGGGCGCCGTGGTGATGGCCGCCGGTTTGTTTGTGCTGGCGGTGCCCATGCGCGCGATGTTGCTGGTGGGCCTGGCGCTGGTGATCGTGGGCGACGGCTTGTTCAAGCCGAACATTTCATCCATCGTCGGCCAGCTCTATGGCCGCGACGATCCGCGTCGTGACCGCGGATTCACCTTGTTCTACATGGGCATCAACGCCGGCGCGCTGATTGCCCCGCTGCTTACCGGCTGGATGGCCGCGCACTTCACCGCCACGCCGCTGCAGCAGAACTATCGGCTGGTGTTCCTCGCCGCCGGCGTGGGCATGCTGCTCAGCTTTTTGTGGTTCTGGTTTGGGCGGCGCACGCTCAAGGGTATCGGTCGGCCGGCAGCAAGTGCCGAAGGCATGGGGCGCGTGCTGGGCGTGGCCGCGGGGGCGCTGATCGCCGTGCCACTGGTGTACTGGCTGCTCGAAGGCGTGGGCGCGACCGGCCTGCAATGGCTGCTCGGGCTACTGTTCGTGGTGGTCGCCGCGCTGCTGCTGGTGGAGGCCGCGCGCAGCGGCGCGGTGCAGACCCAGCGCGTGGTGGCGATGCTCATCATCTTCGCGTTCAACGTGCTGTTCTGGATGTTCTATTACCAGCTCGGCACCACGTTCAATTTCCTCGCGGAAAATCTGGTCGACCGCAAACTGTTCGGCGGCTGGATATTCCCGGTCGGCTGGTTCCAGTCGGTCAGCCCGCTGGCGATCATCGTGTTCGCGCCGCTCGTTGCGCTCACGTGGGGCGCGCTCGACAAGCGGCATCTCGAGCCGTCCATTCCGCGCAAGTTCGGCTTCGGCCTGGTGTTCAACGCGCTGGGCTTCCTGGTGCTGGTGTACGCGCTCGCGCACTTGCTCGGTACGAATGGCCTGCTGCCGTTCTGGCCGCTGGTGCTGTGCTACGTGATGCAGACGCTGGGCGAGCTGTGTCTCTCGCCGATCGGGTTGTCGATGGTGACCAAGCTCGCGCCGCCGAAACTCGTCGGCTTCGCCATGGGTGGCTGGTTCCTCTCGCTTGCCGTCGGCGGCAACCTCAGCGGCCTCTTCGCCAGCCGCATCGCCGGCAGCCACGGCCTCACCGCCGCCGCCGCGCTCTCCGGTTTCACCTTCAGCTTCTGGCTGCTGCTTGGCGCAGGCGTGCTGCTGCTCGCCATCGCGCCGCTCGTCAACCGGCTCATGCACGGGGTGAAATAGGGGCCATGGATGGCCCCTCGTCCGGCGCTTTGCGCCGGACGGAGCCGGGATCGGGCGATGCCCGATCCCGGCGAGTCCCGGGCAGGGCAGGAGCCCTGTCCCGGGGCACTGGTAACGGCTTTAGCTCTGATGCCGGACTCAAATGATCGGCTCGGTGACGCGCAGACACATCAACGCGCGCGCTTCCGTCTCGCGGACCCTCGAATCCCGCCCCCTACGGCATCAACTTGTCGAGAATCCGCCCGAGCCACGCCTGCTCCTCGTCGCTCAATTGCGCGAGAAAGTCGCGTTCGCGCTGGCGGGCCATGGGGGCCACGACGTCGTGGATTTCCCAGCCGGCGGGAGTGAGGCCGAGCACCGAACGGCGCTTGTCGTTTTCGTGCATGTGCCGGCGCACGCGGCCGGCCGCGACCAGGCGCGACAGCGCGCGGCTCACCGCCACCTTGTCGGTGGCGGTGCGTTCGGCCACCTCGCGCGCGGAGAGTCCGTCGAAGCGCGCCAACACCGCCATCACGCGCCACTCGGTGACGCTCAGGTCATAGCGCGCCTGGTAATCGTCGGCGATCGTCTGGCTGACAGTGTTGGAGACGATGGAGAGCTGGTACGGGATGAAGCGCTCCAGCTCCAGCGGGGCGTGGTCGGCATGGGTGGCAACCGGCATTGGTGCGACGTTCCTTGCAAGTAGTTACAGGTGAAACTATAAGGGTGGGTTACCGGCATGGTTGCACCTTCGCTGCGTGCACGCCATCGCGTTTCGAACTTCAGGAGTCGCGTCATGAACGCCCAGCTCAAATACGGCATGCAGGTCACCACCTTTGAAAACCCGATGGGCATCGATGGCTTCGAGTTCGTCGAATTTGCCGCGCCGAAAGGGCGCGCGCAGGAACTGCATGCGCTGTTCAAGCTGATGGGCTTCACCGCGGTGCTCAAGCACAAGCAGCGCGCGATCACGGTGTATCGCCAAGGCGGCGTCAATTTCCTCGTCAACGAGGAGCCGGATTCCTTCGCCGCCGACTTTGCCGCCACGCATGGCCCGAGCGCCTGTGGCTTCGCGATCCGCTTCACCAAGCCGGTGGCGACGGTGGAGGAGTCGGTGCTCGCCAAGGGCGCCGAGGCCATGACGCACAAGCTCGCCAGCCGCGCGGTCGAGGTGCCGGTGATCAAGGGCATCGGCGATTGCATGCTGTATCTCGTGCCGCGCACGGGCGATGTGTTTGCGGCCGACTACGCGCCGATCCCCGGTGTCGATCAGAATCCCAGGGGGTTCGGCCTCAGCTTCATCGACCACCTCACGCACAATCTGTATTTCGGCAACATGGAAAAGTGGTCGCAGTACTACGAGAAGCTGTTCAACTTCCGCGAGATCCGCTACTTCGACATCAAGGGCGCCAAGACCGGCCTGGTGTCCAAGGCGATGACCGCGCCGGACGGCATCGTGCGCATTCCGCTCAATGAGTCCTCGGACGCGAAGAGCCAGATCAACGAATACCTCGACGCGTACCACGGCGAGGGCATCCAGCACATCGCCTGCTTCACCGAGAACATCTACGCGACGGTGGAAGGCATGCGCAAGGCGGGCGTGAAGTTTCTCGATACGCCGGATACCTATTTTGAAGTGGTGGATGCGCGCATCCCCAACCACGGCGAGGATGTGCCGCGGCTGGCCAAGAACGGGATCCTGATCGACGCCGATACCGCCACCCACAAGAAGCTGCTGCTGCAGATCTTCACCGAGAACGTGATTGGCCCGATCTTCTTCGAGATCATCCAGCGCAAGGGCAACGAAGGCTTCGGCGAAGGCAACTTCCAGGCGCTGTTCGAGTCGATCGAACGCGACCAGATGAAGCGCGGCGTGCTGTGACATCCTGCGCCCCTCGCCCGCCGGGAGGCTTTGAATTGCAAGAGGCAACCCATGTCTGATCGTGCGCAACGCGCCGCAGCGGGTGGCCTACGGGCTGTACGCCGAGCAGTTTTCCGGCACCGCGTTCACGGTGTCGCGCGAGGCCACGCGGCGCAGTTGGCTGTACCGCATCCGGCCGGGTGCCACGCACGGGCATTTCGCGGCGTACGCGCACCCCACGTTCCACAACCGTTTCGATGAGGTGCCCGCGTCACCCAACCGGTTCCGCTGGTCGCCATTGCCGGAACCAACCGGTGCGCTCGATTTCATCGACGGCCTGGTGACGCAGGCGGGCAACGGTGCGGCGGCGTCGCAGCATGGCATCGGCATCCACCAGTACCTGGCCAACCGCGACATGGTGGGCCGCTATTTCTACGATGCGGATGCCGAACTGATGATCGTGCCGCAGGCCGGCCACCTGCGGGTGCTGACCGACATGGGCGTGCTGGACGTCGAGCCGCAGCAGATTGCGGTGATTCCGCGCGGTTGCCGTTTTCGCGTGGAGCTGCCGGACGGCAAGTCCCGCGGTTTCGTGGGTGAAAACTTCGGCGCGCATTTCCGCCTGCCGGAGCTGGGTCCGATCGGCACCAATGGCCTCGCCAACCCGCGCGATTTCGAATACCCGGTGGCGGCCTACGAAGACACCGACGGCCAGTTCGAGCTGATCGCGAAGTTCCAGGGCAACCTGTGGCGCGCGCCGATCGACCACTCGCCGCTCGACGTCGTGGCGTGGCACGGCAACAACGCGCCGTACCGCTACGACCTGCGCCGGTTCAACGTGATCGGTTCGATCAGCTACGACCATCCCGACCCGTGCATCTTCTGCGTGCTGACCTCGCCCAGCGCATTGCCGGGCGTGGCCAACATCGACTTTGCCATTTTCCCGCCGCGCTGGCTGGTGGCCGAGGACACGTTCCGTCCGGCCTGGTTCCACCGCAACGTGGCCAGCGAGTTCATGGGGCTGATCCACGGCGTGTACGACGCCAAGGGCGGCGGCAAAGGTGGCTTCGAGCCCGGCGCCACCAGCCTGCACAATTGCATGAGTGCGCACGGCCCCGATCGCGCCTCGTTCGAGGCCGGCTCGCACGCCGATACCAGCAAGCCGCAGCATGTGGCGGACACCATGGCCTTCATGTTCGAGACGCAATTGGCCATCCATCCCACCCGCCAGCTGCTGGAATCGCCGGCACTGCAGCAAGACTACGATCATTGCTGGCTGGATCTGGAAAAGCATTTCCAGCCGCCGGTCTGAGCGGGTAACGTCTCCTCGCGGCAGTCGGCGCGCGCCGGCTGTCCTGGTCTTTTGCTACGGGAACATCGCATGAAGCTGGGTTCACTCAAGGTTGGCGGCCGCGACGGCACGCTGGTGGTGGTCAGTCGCGACCTGACGCGGGCAGTGCGTGCCGACGGCATTGCCCCCACCTTGCAGGCCGCACTGGACGACTGGCCGCACGCGGCGCCGCGCTTGAATGCGCTGGCACAGCAATTGGCGCTGGGTGCGGCGGCCGGTGCGTTTGACCTGGATGTGCACCAACTTGCCGCGCCACTGCCGCGCGCCTACGAGTTCGTCGACGGCAGCGCCTACCTGCCGCACGTGGAGCGCGTGCGCAAGGCGCGCGGTGCCGAGGTGCCCAAGTCGTTCTATACCGATCCGCTGATGTACCAGGCCACCAGCGCCGGCTTTCTCGGCCCGCGCGACGACGTGATGGTGCCCAGCGAGGAGTTCGGCATCGACCTCGAAGCCGAGGTGATCGTGGTCACCGACGACGTGCCGATGGCCACGACGCCGGCCCAGGCGGCGCAGCACATCCAGCTCGTCGGCCTGATCAACGATGTTTCGCTGCGCGGCCTGATTCCCGGCGAGCTGGCGAAGGGCTTCGGTTTCCTGCAGTCCAAGCCGCGCTCCGCGTTGTCGCCGGTGCTGGTGACGCCGGACGAGCTGGGCGACGCCTGGCAGGGCGAAAAGCTGCATCTGCCGATGCGCACCTGGCTCAACGGCAAGTGGTTCGGCGCGCCCGAATGCGGCGTCGACATGCAGTTCAGCTTTGCCGAGCTGGTGGCGCACGTGGCCAAAACGCGGCCGCTCGCCGCCGGCACGCTGGTCGGCTCCGGCACCATCGCCAACCAGGACACCAGCCTTGGCGCTTCGTGCCTCGCCGAGCAGCGCACGGTGGAGACCCTGCGCGACGGCAAGCCTTCGACCCCGTTCCTGAAGTACGGCGACACGCTGCGCATCGAAATCACCGATCAGGCTGGCGCGTCGGTCTTCGGTGCGATCGAGCAGAAGATCGTGCCGCTGGTGCGCTGAGCGTGGCGTTCGGTTGGGGTAATGTGTCGGGCTGAAGCCTGACCCGCGACCTCGGCGCTCCCCGAGGTCGCCTTGCCGAATCTCGAATCTCGAATCCCGGCCTTCAGCTTCGCCACCGGCGCAACCCCAGCGCCGCAAACAGCACGCCGGTGAACACGCCGTAGCCGCACAGCGGCGGAAACACCTGCCGCCAGATCGCGCCGCTCGCGCGCAGACCGGTGGCGTGTTCGATGCCGGGCAGCGACACGGCGTCGTAGGCGACCATGCAAACGGCCACCGCGCCGAGCGTGGCGACCCACAGCGCTGCGGCGTCGATGCGCCGCTGCGCGATCGAGCGCGGTCGCGACCTGGCGTAGTGCAGGTACATCCAGCCAAGCACGGCGAGGATCGGCGCAAGCAGCAGCAGGGCGAGGAAGCGCATGGCGGGCGTCAGTCGTCGTGGCGGACAAGTTGCGCGAGCGCGGTTTCGAGGTGCCCGCGCAGCGCGGCGCGCGCGGCTTCGTCCGCCACCGCTGCGGAGCGTCCCACCTCGTTGCCGTCGACGGCGAGCACCCATTGCGTGCCCTCGGCGCGCAGTGCGACGCCGCCAGCACCGGCCTGCAGTTGCTGCTGCACGCGGCCAGCAGCCTTGGGGTCGGCAAACGGCACGGAGAGCAGGAGCTCCGCCCCGTCGGCGGCAAACAGGCGGAAGCGGAAACCGTTGGCGCCATCGCGGAAACTCGCCAGGCGCGCGGCCTTGGCTGCCTTGGTCTTTGCCGCCTTGGCGGGTTTTTCGCCCTGCATCTGATGGAACGCGCGCAGGCCCACCGCGGCGCGGATGGCGGCGATTTTGGGCGTGGCGATCGCGCGCGCCTTCGCGGCGCCGGCATGCAGGATCTCTTCGATGTCAGCCGGCCTGGCGAGGAGTGCCTCGTAGCGCTCGCGCATCGGCGCCAGCGTCGCGTCCAGCAACTCGAAGAGCTGCTTCTTCGCCTCGCCCCAGCCCAGCCCGTCGACCAGCGCCTGGCGAAACGCCGCGTGCGCCTCCACGCTCGCAAACGCCTGATGGATGGTGGTGAGCGAGGTGCTGTCCGGATCCTTCGCCACGCCCGGTTCGCGCGAGTCGGTGACGATGCGCGACACCGCTTCGCGCAGCGCCCTGGCACCGCCGGCGAACAGCGGAATGGTGTTGTCGTAGCTCTTGGACATCTTGCGGCCGTCCAGGCCGGGCAGCGTCGGCGCGTCCTCGTCGATCGCCACCTCAGGAAGCACGAAGAACTCGTGGCCGTATAGATGGCTGAACCGCTGTGCGATGTCGCGCGCCATCTCGATGTGCTGGATCTGGTCGCGGCCGACCGGCACATGGTTGGCGTCGAAGGCGAGGATGTCGGCTGCCATCAGTACCGGGTACATGTACAGCCCGGCGGTGATCGCGGCGTCCGGGTCATCGCCCGTTTCGCGGTTGTGATCGACGGCCGCCTTGTACGCATGCGCGCGGTTCAGGAGCCCCTTGGCGGTGACGCAGGTGAGGAACCAGCACAGCTCCGGGATCTCTGGAATGTCCGACTGCCGGTAGAACGTGACGCGTTGCGGATCGAGCCCGGCCGCGAGCCACGTGGCGGCGATCTCCAGCCGCGAGCGCTCGACCCGCGCGGCGTCGCCGCACTTGATCAGCGCGTGGTAGTCGGCGAGGAAAAAAAACGCATCGACCTCGGCACGTCGGCTGGCGGCAATCGCCGGGCGGATCGCGCCGACGTAGTTGCCGAGGTGCGGGGTGCCGGTGGTGGTGATGCCGGTAAGGACTCGGGTGTGCATGGGGCGTGCGGCGCAAAAATGGCAGTGTACGTCATTCGCGCGCCGTCCCAGTTTTTGCGCGCCGATGCAAAAAGATCACTTTTGGCGCGGCATATTCCCGATGCAGGGGCGACACCCGCGGAGGCACACCGATGCCAGGCAAGTTCACGTTGTTTACCGGAAAGAACGGCGAGACCTACTTCAACCTCAAGGCCACGAATGGCCAGATCATCCTCAAGAGTGAGGGGTACAAGGAAAAAGCCAGCGCGCGTAGCGGCATCGAGTCGGTGCGACGGCATGCGGTGGATGCCGCGCGTTTCGAAAAAAAGACTTCCGCCAACGGCAAGTTCCATTTCGACCTCAAGGCAGCCAACCATCAGGTGATCGGCAGCAGCGAGATGTATGAAACCGAGGCCGCCCGCGACAACGGCATTGCCTCCGTGATGGCGAATGCGCCAGCGGCCGCGCTGGTGGAGGAGTGACTGGCGGCACCGTGCGCGCAGGCGTCCCGGTGGTTGCCGGTTCGCCACGCGCACGGCGCCGGGCGCTACCACGGCGTCAGCGCAGCAAGGTGGATTTGCCGAACAGGCTTTCGATCAGGTCGACGGCGAGCTTGGCGGTGGCGTTCTTGCGGTCGAACGCGGGGTTCAGCTCGACGATGTCGAGCGAGGCGAGCTTGCCGCAGTCGGCGATCATCTCCATGCACAGCTGCGCCTCGCGGTAGTTCGGCCCGCCGCGCACGGTGGTGCCGACGCCGGGCGCGATTGCCGGGTCGAGGAAATCGACGTCGAGGCTCACGTGCAGGTGGGTGTTGTCGTCCACGCCGGCCATCGCCGCTTCCAGCGTGTGGCGCATGCCCACTTCGTCGATGTGGCGCATGTCGAACACGGTGAGTCCGGCGGCGCGCACGAGGCGCTTTTCGCCTTCATCCACCGAGCGGATGCCGATCTGGCGCAGCTCGGCCGGCGTGATCGCCGGGGTGTGGCCGCCGATCGAGGTGAGCAGTTCCGGGCCGTTGCCGGTGAGGCACGCCACCGGCATGCCGTGGATGTTGCCCGAGGGCGTGGCCGCCGCGGTGTTGAAATCGGTGTGCGCGTCGAGCCACAGGATGCGCAGCTTGCGCCCGTGCTCGCGACAGTGGCGGGCGACCGCACTGATCGAGCCGATGGCGAGGCAGTGGTCGCCGCCCAGCATGATCGGCAGATTGTCCTGCGCCAACTCGGCGTGGACCGCTGCGTGCACCGCGCGGTTCCATTCGGCGACCTCGGGCAAGTGGCGATAGCCGTCTACCGGCGGCAGCCACGGGTTGTGCGGCCCGTGCAGATTGCCGCGATCGAGCACTTCGTAGCCGCGGGCGCGCAGCTTTTCGGCAATGCCCGCCACCCGCAACGCCTCCGGCCCCATCGACGCGCCGCGCGCGCCGGCGCCGATGTCGGTGGGAACCCCCACCAGTGCGATCGTTTTGCTGCTCATGGTGCATGTCCACGAAATGAGATTGCCGCCCAGTTTAGCGGGGCGACCGACGTGGCGATGTGCGCATGCAAGGTGGTGCCGGCACCCGGATTCGAACTGGGGACCTGCTGTTTACAAGGCAGCTGCTCTACCAACTGAGCTATGCCGGCAAGGGGCGGGATTCTCTCAGAAACAACGCGTGGTGTGCGAGCCCACGCCGGCGGCCTTGACGCGGGTGCGCCAGTCGAGGTCGCTGCGCGCGGTGACCAGGTCGAGCCAGTATTGCGGCACCGTTTCCGTGCGCTCGGTGACGCGGGCGGGGAAGCCGGCAGCCACCACTTCCGCCCGCCGGCGTTTGGCGTTGTCCTGATCGTGGAACAGGCCGAGCGACACCGTGTTGGGCTGGTCGCTGCCGCTGACGACGAAGTAGTCGTTGATGCCCTTGTCGGCCAGCTGGCGGGTAGTGGCGATGGCTTGCGCGCGGTTGGGCGAGGCGGGCAGATAGACCCACCAGCTGCGCGATTGCGAAACCTGTTCCTGCCGCGAGCGTGTGCGCTTGGTGTAGGGCGTGAGCGCGTTGCGGGCCTGTTGCAAATCATGCGGCGTGGCGAACGGGCCGAGGGCGAGGCAGCGCAGTGGGGCTGGCACGGCTGGTTTGGCGGGAGTGGACGGCGCTGCGGGTTCAGCGGCGCTCGTCGCGTCGGCCACGGCTGGGGCGGGTGATGCGGGGCTGGTGGTGGCCGTGGTCGCCGCACTGGCAGGGACCTCGGACAGCAGGTGCAGCTCCGGCACGCCGGGGTTGGTGACTGGCGCCACGTGCGGGTAGGGCTGGCCCAGGAACAGCCACGCGCCAACCACGATGTTCAGCGTCACCAGCAGGACGAACAACAAGCGCAGGAACATCGGCCCCTCGTTGGTGGCGAAAACGACCTATTGTGCCGCGACCCACGCGGCAAGTCCGTGCAACACGCTGTCGTGGGCCAGCTGCGCCGGGCGCGCCAAGAGCGGCAGCAAGGTACTGGCGTCGCCGCCGCCCAGGCGCAGGATGGGGGCGCCGCCCAGCGCGGGCGCCATGTGCAGCGTGAAGCGCTCGATCAAGGCCACCGCCGCCAGCCAGCAGCCCGAAGCAACGGCATCGGCGGTGTTGTCGGCGGCGTCGACGATGCGCCCCGGATGCTGCGGATGTACCTGCGCAGTGGCGCCCAGCAGCGATTGCTGCATCAGCCGCGGTGCGGGGGCGATCCACCCGCCGAGGTGGCTGCCGTCGGCGGCCAGCGCATCCAGCGTCAGCGCGGTGCCGACGCCGGCCAAGACGCAGGGAGCCAACCCGTCGACGTAGGCCGCAACCATCGCCAGAAACCGGTCAACCCCGAGGCGGTGCGGTTCGGGATAGGCGTTGCGCACGCCGCAGGCAGCCGCCGGCGTGCGCAGCCACGACGTCGGCCGATTGAAGGCGGCGGTGACGGCGGTCGCCACCAGGGTTTCGCGTAGCGTATCCACCACCGAGGCGCCGAATACGGCAGCCGGCGCGGGCAGCGCCTGCCAGGCGCGCGCGAGGGCGGCAGGCATGTCGTCCTGCCAGCCAATGGCACCGTGCGCCTGCCACTGCCGGTCTTCGGCCAGCGCCCACTTGAGGCGGGTGTTGCCCAGGTCGAGCAGGAGGTTCATGCGCGGCGCACCGTCACGTCGGCGCTGTCGACATGTTGCAGCGAGCCGTCCGGACGCTGCAGCAGCAACGCGCCGCGCTCATCCACGCCGGCGCCGATGCCGGTGTGCGTGCCGCCAGCGCCGGTCAGGCGCAGCGGCAAGCCGTGCAGCAAGTCATGCCGCGCGTAGTCCTTGGCAAACGCCGCAAACCCCTTGCGCTCGAACTGCGCGAGGCCGTTGACCAGTGCCGCGATCAACGCGGCGGCGAGGCGGTTGCGGTCGGGGGGCGTGCCGCCGGTCAGGCTGGCAAGATCGCAGGCTGGCTGGCCGGCTTGCTCGCGCAGCGCGGTGGTCAACCGCAGATTGAGTCCGATGCCGATGACCGCGGCGCACGGGCCGAGGTATTCGCCGCTCAGTTCGACCAGGATGCCGGCGAGCTTGCCCGGTGGCTGGCCGGGTGCGGTGGCCAGCAAGTCGTTGGGCCATTTGAGACCGACTTCCGCCGCGCCCAGGCCCGTCAGTGTCTGCACCACGATGACGCCAATCGCTAGCGACAGTCCGGACAGCGCGGCAAAGCCGCCGTCGAAACGCTTGAGGCACGACAGGTACAGGTTCAATCCCGGCGGCGACAACCACTGCCGGCCGCGCCGGCCACGCCCGGCGCCCTGGGTCTCGGCGATGACGATGGTGAGGTCGCTGGCGTCGTCACCGCGGCGTTGCAGCTCGCTCGAAGTCGAATCCAGTTCCCAGTGCACTTCGAGCCCACCGAGTTGGCGGGCAACGGTGGTCGGCAGGGCGGCACGAATGTGCCCGGCATCCAGCAGTTGCACCGGCCATGGCAGACGGTAGCCCGCCGCGCCGCCCGCCTCGATCGGCACCCCGCGGGCGCGCAGGGCTTCGATCTGTTTCCACACCGCGGCGCGTGTCACGCCGGCCTTGGCAGCCAGC
Source organism: Rhodanobacter sp. FW106-HT46G03 (assembly GCF_058789895.1). Lineage (NCBI taxonomy): Bacteria > Pseudomonadati > Pseudomonadota > Gammaproteobacteria > Lysobacterales > Rhodanobacteraceae > Rhodanobacter > Rhodanobacter sp. FW106-HT46G03. The sequence continues at coordinate 2,794,850 of NZ_JBYTCC010000001.1, read as the reverse complement.
TCCACCCCGGAGCGCGGTTCACCGGCAGCCAGCTCGGCCAGGAGGTCGGCGGCCTGCATCAGGCGAAAACGTGCATCGCGGGCACGGCTGCCACATTGGAATTCATTGGGCGCATTCGCAGCATTGTAACGGCGTCGGTGATGTTTCGTCCCGGCGTCTGGTGGGCCTGCCGCGGGCGTGTCACGGCGGCACTGGCATCGCCCGCGGCTTTCTGCGAACATCCAAAACCTCGCTTGTGGATCAAGGGGTTGCATGCCATGAGTGGCAAACAATGGATGGTGGCAGGCGTGCTGGCCCTGGCCGGTATCGGCAGCGCGATGGCAGCGGAGATGGATACCCACGACATGGCGTCGGGCAGCCGCAACGCCGCCGAAAGCAGCTTGCACGAGGCGGGCGGCGCCACCGGTGGCGATCTGCTCGGTTTGAGCCATGACGCCGCATCCTCGCGGCGCGGCAGCGAAAGCGACGGTGACAACAGCAATGCCACGGGCAGCCGTGGCGGCAGCACGGCCGGTGGCAGCGAACACGGTGGCCGCAGTTCCGCGCCAACCAGCGCACGTCCGGCTCCGTTGGGCTGGCAATCGCTGCTGCCCGGTTCGATCCAGTAGCGGTGGTGGGCGCGACGCCGGCGGTTATTCGGCCGGCAGGTTGACGCTGAAGCGGGCACCGCCGAAATCTGGCGAGCGATCCACCACCAGCTCCCCGCGGTAAGCCTTGACGATGTCCTGCACGATGGACAGCCCGATGCCGTGGCCTTGCACGCGCTCGTCCCCGCGCACACCGCGCTGCAGCACCTTCTCGATCTGGTCGGCGGCGATGCCGGGGCCGTCATCCTCGACGCTGAGCTTGAGGCCGGCGTGGGTGCGGCCGGCGGCCGGCGGCACGGTGACCACGAGAAACACATGGTGGCGCGTCCACTTGAACGCGTTTTCGAGCAGGTTGCCCATCAGTTCGAGCAGGTCGTTGAGCTCGCCGTAAAAGCTCGCGCCCTCCTGGATGTCGAACTCGCACAGGACGTTTTTCGTGGCGTAGACCTTTTCCAGCATGCGCACCAGGTCCTCGGCGTGGCTGGCGATCGGCACCGCGGTGGCAAAGGTCTGCCGCCCGGACGTAGCAGCGCGGGCGAGCTGGTAGGCGACCAGATCGTTCATGCGTTGCACCTGCTCCAGCACGCCTGTGCGCGCCGGGCCCTGCTCAGCTGATTCGAGCTGCGAGCGGATCACGGCCAGCGGCGTCTTCAGGCTGTGCGCGAGGTCGGCCAGGGTGTGGCGATAGCGCGCGCGCTGCTCGCGCTCGCTATCGATGAAGCCGTTGATGCGCCCGGTGAGGCCGGTCAGTTCAAGCGGGTACTGGCTGTCCAGATGGTCGCTGTCGCCGTGCTCGACGCGCGAGAGGTCGCTGGCTACCTTGCGCAGCGGGCGCAGGCTCCAGCGCAGCAGCACGATCTGCAGCACGATCAGCAGCATGCCCAGCGCGGACAGCCACAACGCCAGCGTGCGCCGGTAGACCGCGTTTTCGCCTTCGAACTGCTGTTCGTTCTGCGCCACCATCACCGTGGCCGGGGTCGACTTGTGGCCGGGGTAGTCGAACGCCACGCCCATCGCGAAGTAGTACAGCCGCCCCATGCGGGTATCCACCGGGCCGGCAAACTGGCGCGTACCCGGCTTGAGCGGCGTGAGGAAATGGAAATCGTGGCCGATCGCGCTGGTGGATTCCCAGCGGAAACCTTCCGGCCCGAGCACTACCGCGTACAGCCCGGAGCCGGGTTGCGAAAACTTCTGCGGCGGCGAGTCGGGCGGCAGCAGGCGGCCGTCGCGGTTGGCGTCGGTGTGGGTGATGATGTCGGTGATGGCGGCGTCGCGCAGGCGATCATGCAGCGTGTTCAGCGCACTCTGCTTCTTGGCAACCGCCATCACTACCCCGACCAGGCCGAGGAACGCCGCCAACACCAGGCCCGAGGTGATCGCCGAGCGGGCCGCCAGCGACAGCGGGCGGCGCCGCGCCGGCTCACTCGTCGTCGTTGTCGGTGCGAGGGATGGCAAAGCGGTATCCACGTCCACGCACGGTCTCGATGGGCTTGAGTGCGCCGTCCGGGTCCAGCTTGCGGCGCAAGCGGCCAATGAACACTTCCAGCACGTTGGAATCGCGGTCGAAATCCTGCTGGTAGATGTGCTCGGTGAGGTCGGCCTTGGAGACCAGCTCGCCGGCGTGCAGCATCAGGTATTCGAGCACCTTGTACTCGTAGCTGGTGAGATCCACCGGTTTGCCTTCGACGTTGACCGTCTGCGCGGTGGTGTCGAGCTTGATCGGCCCGCAGGCCAGGATGGGCTTGGACCAGCCGCTGGCGCGCCGCACCAGCGCATTGATCCGCGCCAGGAGCTCCTCGACGTGGAACGGCTTGACCAGGTAATCGTCGGCGCCCTGCTTCAAGCCTTCGACCTTGTCCTGCCAGCCGCCGCGCGCAGTGAGGATCAGCACCGGGTAGCGCTGGCCGTTTTCGCGCAGCGCCTTGATCAGCTCCATGCCGCTCATCTTCGGCAACCCGAGGTCGATGATGGCCAGGTCGAACGGCACCTCGCGGCCGAGGTAGAGCGCTTCTTCGCCGTCTTGCGCGGCATCGACGGCAAAGCCGTCGCGTTTCAGGCGTGCAGCAAGCGTTTCGCGCAGCGGCGCCTCGTCTTCCACCAAAAGGATGCGCATGTCAGTGTCTCTCCTTGCCGCCGAAGTCGCGGGCGGGCGGGTGCGGGATGTTGCGGATTGCCGGAAGGGCGGGGCGTGCGCTGTTGCCGGAGGCCGGTACGGTCATTACCCGCACGTGGCCTTCGGGGGTGAGTACCTTGATACGGTATTCGGTGCGCCGATCCCAGCGGCGCGATTCGGCCGACAGCACTTGGCCGTCGGTTTCCTGCTGCACATGCGTCACTGCGTCGCCGAGGCTCAGCTCGCCAGGCTTGGCCTGCGACTGCGCAAGCGCCGGCCCGGCGCCGAGCACCAACGCCAGTGACACGACCCATGTACGACATGCCTTCATGAAACATCCGAACCGTCAGTTGCCTTGCATCGTTCAGTTTCGATAGTGAACCTGAATAGTGACCGCACCGGTCACCGCTGTCACGCCGCTGCCGCCATCGGCAGCGCGCGTTCGATCAGCGTCCAGCCGGCCTCCGGCCGGTGCGCCTCCTCGCTCAGGCGCCGACGAAAACCGCGTGCGCCGGGTTCGCCCTGGTACAGACCGAGCAGGTGGCGGGTCATGTGTTTGAGTGCCGTGCCGCGCGCCAGTTCCGTCTCGATATATGGGCGCATGCGCTCCAACACCACTTCGCGGGTGGGTAGCGGCGTGCCGTACAGCGCGTGCTCCAGCCGGGCCAGCAGGTATGGGTCGTGGTAGGCGGCGCGGCCGAGCATCACGCCGTCGAGCGCCGCCAGCTCCTCGCGCACCTGCGCCAACGTGGTAATGCCGCCGTTGATCGCCACCGTCAGCGTCGGGAAATCACGCTTCAAGCGATGCACGCGCGGGTAGTCGAGCGGCGGCACTTCGCGGTTTTCCTTGGGCGAAAGGCCCTTCAGCCACGCCTTGCGTGCATGCACGATCAACACCTGCACGCCGGCGTCGACCATGGTCTGGGTGAAGCGCTGCAGGTCGGCGTAGGCATCCTGGTCGTCCACCCCGATCCGGCATTTCACCGTGACCGGCACGCCGACCGCATCCTGCATGGCCTTGACGCAGGCGGCCACCAGCGCCGGCTCGCGCATCAGGCAGGCGCCGAACCGGCCCGACTGCACGCGGTCGGAAGGGCAGCCGACGTTGAGGTTGATCTCGTCGTAGCCGGCCGTTTCGCCCATCCGCGCCGCGGTCGCCAGCTCGGCCGGCTCGCTGCCGCCCAGTTGCAGTGCCAGCGGGTGCTCCGCCGCGTCGTGCGCCAGCAGGCGCCACTGCCCGCCGCGCACCAGCGCCGCGCTGGTCACCATCTCGGTGTACAGCCGTGCGTGCGGTGCGAGCAGGCGGTGGAAATAGCGGCAGTGGCGGTCGGTCCAGTCCATCATCGGCGCGACCGACAGCCGCCACGGCGAAGTTGGCGTGACCGGCGTATTCATCAGGCCGCCATTGTCCCGCATTGCGCCAGCGGATACAGCGCCGGCGCCGCGGGCGTTCAGCCACAGGCGGCAAACCGGCACATCGCGTAAAATGCTGCAATTGCAGCATGGGTGGCGCCGATCGGCGGCGCGCGGCATGCGCGGTTCGAGGCGGCGACACATACATGGTAGCGATGGCCACCGAGCACGTGATCGACGTGCAGCACTGGAACGATGCACTGTTCTCGTTCCGCACCACGCGTGATGCGGGGTTCCGTTTCGACAGCGGGCAGTTCGTGATGATCGGGCTGGAGGCGGAGGGGCGGCCGCTGCTGCGGGCGTATTCGATTGCCAGCGCGAGCTGGCAGGAGCATCTGGAGTTCTTCTCGATCAAGGTGCCGAACGGGCCGCTGACTTCGCGCCTGCAGCACCTGCGCGTGGGCGACCCGGTGGTGATGTCGCGCAAGCCGACCGGTACACTGGTGCTCACCGACCTGAAACCCGGCAAGCGCCTGTACCTGTTCGGCACCGGCACCGGGCTGGCGCCGTTCATGAGCATCATCCGCGACCCGGAAACCTACCAGCGCTTCGACCAGGTGGTGCTGGCGCACGGCGTGCGCCGCGTGGCCGACCTGGCCTATGCGCACTATCTCGAAACCGAGCTGCCGCAACACGAGTACCTCGGCGCGCGGGTGCGCGAACAGCTCATCTACTACCCCACGGTGACGCGCGAGCCGTTTCGCCACCATGGGCGCATCACCGATGCCATCGTCGACGGCTCGCTGGCCGCGGCCACCGGGCTGCCGCCGCTCGATCCGGCCATCGACCGGGTGATGCTGTGCGGCAGCCCCGGCATGCTGGAGGACCTTTCCGCGCTGCTCGACGGCCGCGGTTTCCGCGCCTCGCCGCGCACGCGCGAGCCAGGCGATTACGTGATCGAGCGCGCCTTTGTCGAAAAATGAGCAGCAAAGCGCGTGGCTGGCTGGAATCCGACTGGCCGTGCTGCCTTGGCACCGCTTGCGCGGCGGGGGTTTGACCCCTATGTGGTTCGTGGGCCGAAAACCAGCGCGCGGTGGCCGATACAATGCGTCGTTGCAGTCGTCTTGGGTTCTGTTACCCACATTTTGAGGTGCCCGGAGCCGTGGTCGGCCGGGGGCTGTGATGCCGCACGAGCTCGCGGGCACTGGACAGCTTGCGTATCATGCAAGGATTCGACCACACCGACCCCACGGTGCCTGCCGCCATGCCATCCATCCAGACAACCCGCCGAGTGCGCCCCACGCCGCAGCCGATCACCGACGACGGCGACGCGGCGCACTTTTGCTCCACCTGCGCGTTTGCGGAATCCTGCGCGGCCGTGGGTTATGGCAAGACCGACCTGGCGGCGCTGCATTGCCTGGTCGAGCACGTGGGGCCGTTCCGCGCCGGCGAGCACGTGTTTCGCACCGGCGATTCGTTCCGCGCGATCTATGCGGTGCGCACCGGCTCGGTGAAAACCCGGCTGTTTGACCGCGACGGCAACGAGCAGGTGCTGGGTTTCTACCTGCCGGGCGAAGTGGTGGGGCTCAACGCGATCTATCCCGAGCATTTCCCGTGCGACGCGGTGGCGCTCGAAGACACTCAATTCTGCCGCTTCTCGTTCCCGGCGATGAGCGCGCTGGCGGCGCGCCAGCCGAACGTGCAGCAGCACCTTTTCCGTCTCATCAGCAAGGAGCTGGGAGCGGTGTCGCTGCTGGCGGGCGACCACAGTGCGGACGAGCGCATGGCGGCGTTTTTGATCGACTTGTCCAACCGCTACGCCTCGCGCGGGTATTCCGCCACGCGCTTCCACCTCAGCATGTCGCGCGGCGACATCGCCAATTACCTGCGGCTGGCCGCGGAGACCGTCAGCCGCGTGCTGGGCCGCTTCCGCAGCCAGAGCTTGATCGCGCTCGAAGGCCGCGAGCTGGTACTGCTGGACGAAAACGCGTTGTGCGAGCTGGGCGCGAGCCTGCTGCCGGATTGACGGTTCACCGCGAAAACGGCGCTGATCCACGTCAGGGCCGCCACCGGGGCGAGCTGCGAAACTGATTCGTATTCAATGCCCAAGGTAACCATGGACGCATCCACTTCTTCGGCGACCTTCGCCGACGGCCCGGCCGCGCTGCTTGCGGCTGCGCCGCATCGACCGCTGTTTCTCGCCGGCACCATTGCGGTGCTGCTCAGCATGACCTGGTGGACGCTGGAGCTGGCATCGCTGCGCTTTGGCTGGTTTACCTGGCCGCAGCCCACGATCCCGCCGGTGTGGGGGCACGCCATGCTGATCCAGTACGGCCTGTTTCCGCTGTTCATGTTCGGCTTCCTGATGACCACATTCCCGCGCTGGATGAACGGGCCGACCGTGCCGGCCCGGCGTTATCTGCCGGTGGCGGGGGGCGTGCTGGGCGGCTACATCGTCGGCACCATCGGCCTGCTCGACATGCCAACGGTGCTCAAGATCGGCGTGGCGATGATGCTGGCCGGTTACCTGATCGGCGTCAGCACTTTGGCCGGCGTGCTGCGCGCCTCGGCGGATCGCAACAAGCACGGCTGGTCGACGCTGGCGGCGTTTTGCGTCGGCACGCTGGGGCTGGCGCTGTTCTTCGCCTGGCTGCTGTTTCCGGACAGCGTGTCGCCGGATGCCGCCTGGGTGGCGGTGCGCATGGGCACGTTTACCTTTTTGCTGCCGATCTATTTCACCGTCACCCATCGCATGCTGCCGTTTTTCAGCCGCAACCTGGTGCCGGGCTACGCAATGTGGCGGCCGAACTGGAGCCTGCCGGTGGCGTGGGCGCTGTTGATTGCGCATGTGGTGCTGGTGTCGGCTGGGCTGGCCGGCTGGCTGTGGTTGTGCGACGTGCCGCTGGCGCTGGTGTTCGGCGCGCATTGGCTGATGTGGAAACCGTGGCGCTGCATGCACCCGGGTCTCCTGGCAGTGCTGCACATTGCCTTTGCGTGGCTGCCGATCGGCTTCGTGCTGTTCTCGGCGCAGGACCTCGTTTACGCCACGAGCGGCGCGCACATCCTCGGCCTGGCGCCGCTGCATGCGATCGCGATCGGTTTCTTCGGCTCGATGCTGGTGGCCATGGTGACCCGCGTGACCCATGGCCACTCCGGGCGACCGCTGCAGATGCACCCGATTCCGTGGCTGTGCTTCGGCCTGCTGCAGGTGGTGGCACTGATCCGCATCGGTGCCGAGCTGGGCGGCGACCACTATCTGTGGCTGGTGGTGGCGGGCGCCGGCTGGCTGGTGGCGTTCTTGCCGTGGGTGCTGCGGTCGGCGTGGATCTACCTGACGCCGCGTGCGGATGGCCGGCCGGGCTGATCGGCGCAAAAGGGCGGTCGACGGCACCTGGCCGCCAGCGGTGAGGAGTGCAACGTGCACGCTTGGTTTGCGACGTATTTGCAGTGGGTGGTGTTGATCCACCTGACCTGCGCCATTCTTTTCGTGGGGGCGGCGGCGTTCGAGGTGTTCGTGCTCGAAGGTCTGCACCAGCGTTTCGATGCGGCCACGATGCACCAGCTCGAGACCGCGGTGATGGCGCGCGTGCGGCATTACATGCCGATCGTGGTCATACTGTTGTTCTTGAGCGGCTTCGTGTTGTTCGACCAGTACTGCAACGGCATCCAGTGCATCGGCGACGGCCGGCATTTCGGCTGGCTGCTGTTGGCCAAGGTAACGTTGGCGTTCGCGGTGCTCGGTGTGTTCGCCAACGCGATCTGGTCCGGCTTCCGCGGCCGCATGACGGTGTGCCGGTTTCGCTACACGCACCGCATCGTGCTGACGCTGATGGCTGGCATCGTGTTTCTGGCCAAGGCCATGTTCATTCTGTAATCCGTTTTGAGGAGACTTGCGATGTCCACAGTGAAATTCCAAGGCAACCCGGTGCGCGTCGATGGCAGCTTCCCGGCCGTTGGCAGTCAGGCACCGGCCTTCCATCTGGTCGGCGGCGACCTGGCGGAGGCGACGCTGGCGAGCTTTGCCGGCAAGCGCAAGGTGCTCAACATTTTTCCGAGCATCGACACGCCGGTGTGCGCGGCCTCGGTGCGTCACTTCAACGAGGTGGCCGACAAGCTGGCGAACACCGTGGTGCTGTGCATTTCGGCCGACCTGCCGTTTGCGCAGGGCCGCTTCTGTGGTGCCGAAGGCCTCAACAACGTCAAGACGCTGTCGTTGATGCGCGGCCGCGAGTTCCTGCGCGACTACGGTGTGGCGCTTGCCGACGGCCCGCTGGCCGGTGTGGCGGCGCGTGCGGTGGTGGTGCTCGATGCGCACGACAAGGTGATCCACGCCGAGCTGGTGGATGAGATCACCCACGAGCCGAACTACGACGCCGCGCTCAAGGCGCTGGCCTGAACTGCGTAGTCATGGCATGAAAAAAGCCCGCGGTGCGAACCGCGGGCTTTTTGTTTGCGTGGGGCGGCGATCAGGCCTGGGTCGTGCTGACCACCGACAGGCCGAATGGCTGCTGCGCGCTGCGTGGCGGGGCGAGGCCCATGCCCATGCTCATGCCGCGGCCGATGCGCTGCGCGAAGGCGTCCATTTCGTCGGCGGCATCGGGTTCCATCACCTCGCGCGTGGTCGCGTGCCACAGTTCCAGCCAGCGCACGAAGTGCTCGGTGCGGATCGCCGGCTGCGCGCGGTGCACGCCCAGCGGGTTGCCGCGATAACTTTGCGCGCGCAGCACCACCGAGCACCAGAAACGGGTGAGCAGCGCCTTGTGGGCGACCCAGTCGTGCACCGCGGCGTTGAACACCGGGCCCAGCAATGGGTCGACGCGCACCTTCTCGTAGAAGTGGTCGACCAGGGTCGCGATGTGGGTTTCGTCCAGCGTATTCATCGGGCTTCTTTGGCCTCCTCGGCGGTGGGGTCGGGGGTGGCGGGCGTTACGGGTACATCGTCCAGCAGCGGCAGCACGGCGGGGCTGTCGAGGTCGTCGAATTGTTGATGGTTCACCGCCCAGAAAAACAGGGCAATGGCGACCCCGATCACGACGATGGTGACCGGGATCAATACCAGGATCACGTTCATGCCGGCAACTCCTGCGGCGCCGCGGGCAGCGGCTCGCGGCCGGTGCGCAAGGCATTGAGCACCACGGCCAGCGAGCTGAGCGACATGCCGATCGCAGCCAGCCACGGCGTGACCAGCCCGAAGGCCGCAAACGGCACCGCACACAGATTGTAGACCAGCGACCAGCGCCGGCCCTGCGCCACGATCAGCTGCAGATCCTGCGCGGTGCGCCGCGCGTGCACCAGGCCGTCCAGATGATCGTCGAGCAGCAGCAGGTCGGCCTGCGCGTGCGCCAGCGAGGTGCCGCTGGCAAGCGCGGCGGAAACGTCGGCGCCGGCGAGGATCGGCGCATCGTTGCTGCCATCACCCACCACCAGCACGGTGCGGCCGGCGGCGCGCAGCGATTGCAGGTGGGCCAGCTTGGTTTCCGGCGTTTGCCGGGCGTGCCAGTCGTCGATGTGCAGGGCGGCCGCAAGTTGTGCGACGCGGGCGGGGGTGTCGCCGCTGGCCATGCTCAAGCTGACGCCTTCGCTGCGCAGGGTCGCGAGCGTGGCACCGGCATCGGCGCGCGGGCGTTCGGCGAGATGGAATACGGCAAGTGCGCCGGTGTCATCGGCAAGTATCGTCTGTTCGCGCAACGCGGCGGGTACTGGCTGGCCGGCGAGCGCGAAGTCGGCGCGCCCGAACCGTAGTTTGCGGCCGGCGACCAGGCCGCGCAGGCCGGCGCCGGCAACCGCCTCGACTGCGGTCGCATGCGCGCCGTTCGGGTTACTGCCGGCGATCCGGGTTACCGCCTGCGCCAGGGGGTGCGAACTCTCCCGTGCCAGTGCCCCCGCCAGCGCCAGCACTTCGTCGCGAGTGCGCGCGCCGAGCGGCTCGATGGCGGAGAGGTCAAGCTGCGGCACACCGAGCGTGCCGGTCTTGTCGAACAGCGCGGCGTCGACGTCCGCCAGCCGGCCCAGGGCCGCGGCGTTGGTCACCAGCACGCCGCGGCGCGCGAGTACCGCCAGCGCACGGGTGTACGCGGCCGGCGCGGTCAGCGCGAATGCACACGGGCAGGCGACGACCAGCACCGCCACCGCGGAATCGAAGGCGCGGGCGGGGTTGACCAGCAGCCACGCGGCGGCGGTCAGCGCGGTCAGCACCAGGACGCGGGCGATGAAACGGCCGATGGCGCGATCACCCGCCGGCACCGTCAGGCGGGCCCGGCGCGCACGCACCGCCAGCGCGCCGATGCGGGCGGATGCGGTGGCGGCGCCGACCTGTTCGACGCGCAGCACGCCCGGCCCGTCGAGCAGCACGCTGCCGGCGATGAGGGGTTCGCCGTGGTGGCGCTGGACCGGACGCGATTCGCCGGTCAGCAGCGTCTCGTCGAAGCGTGCAGCGGCAGTGTCGAGCGTGCCGTCGGCAGGCACCGTGGCGCCTTCAGCCAGGTGCACGCGATCACCGGGTACCAAGGCCAGCGCCGGCACGGTTTCGATCCGGCCGTCGGCGGCGTAGCGCTGCGCCAGCAGCGGCGCGGCGTCGATCGCCGCATCGCCCTGCGCGTTGCCCAGCGCGCGTGCGCGCAGTTCGACATAGCGCCCCACCAGCAGCAGAAACACGAACATGCCGATCGAGTCGAAATAGATCTCGCCGGCGCCACGCACGGTGTTCACCGCGCTGGCGGCAAACACCAGCAGCACCGCGAGCGCCACCGGCAGATGGATGCCGAGCCGGCGCTGCCGCAGTTCGGCCAGCGCGCCGGTGTAGAACGGCCAGGCGGAATATGCCACCAGCGGAATGGTGGTGAGGAAGCCCAGCCAGCGGAACAGGTTGCGGGTGGTGACATCGACGGCATCGACCACGCCGAGATAGATCACCAGCGCGTAGCTCATCACCTGCATCATGCACATGCCGGCCACCAGCAGGCGCTTCAGCGCACTGTGCAGCTCGGTCGCGCGCCGGGTGTCGGCGGCATCGTGGATCAGCGGTTCGGCGGGGCAGTGTGCGGCGGCGCATTGCGCGAGCAGATCATCGAGACCAAGCCGGTCGGCGTCCCACACCACGCGCACGCGGTGCGCGGCGGGCTGGATCGCCACGTGCTGCACGCCGGGCAGGGCGCGCAGGGCTTGTTCCAGCGCGAGCGCAGCACGCGGCTGGGTGATGGCATCGCAGCGCAACGCCACCTCGCTGCGCCCGTCGCGGCGTGGCCGCAGGACTTGCGCCAGCAGCTGCGGATGGGTCCACGCCGCGGCGAGCGGGTTCATGGTTGCGGTCGGCGGCTGCTCGACGCCGAGACGGGAACGCCGAGCACCGTGTTGGCGTGGTGCGCGACCGGCGCGTCGTCGTATTTGACGCTGACTACGATGATCCACACGCAACCGGCCACCGACAACAGGAATACCACCAGCCCGAACCACGCGATGGGCTGGTGGTACCACTGACTGCGGTCAGTCCGTGGCGGCGGCGTCGGCATGGTGCGACAGGTGGTAGACGTAGGCCGCCAGCACGTGGATCTGGTCGTCGGTCAGGCGCTTGTCCCAGTTCGGCATGTGGCCCTGGCGGCCGTCGTGGATGGTCTTGGTGATGTCGACCAACGTGCCGCCGTGCAACCAGATCTGGTCGGTGAGGTTGGGGGCGCCCACCGCCTGGCCGCCCTTGCCATCCGGGCCGTGGCAGGCGGCGCAGGTGCTCTTGAAGATCGGTTCGGCCGCGGCCGCCATCTGCGCGTCGTGCGGCTGGCCGGAGAGGCCCAGCACGTATTGCGCAAGGTTCTTCACCGTGTCCTCGCCCAGGCTGGCCCAAGCCGGCATCACGCCGTTGCGACCGTCGTGGATCGAGGTGGTGATGTCCTTGCCGGTGCCGCCGTAGAGCCAGTCGCGGTCGGTGAGGTTGGGCGCGCCCAGGGCCATGTTGCCCTTGCCGCTGTACTGGTGGCAGGCGGCGCAGTTGTCCTCGAACCAGACTTTGCCCAGTTGCAGCGCCGCCGGGTCTTTCGACAGTTGCTCCGGCGTGTACAAGCGGAAGCGGTCGAGCAGCGGGAACAGCTTGGCGTCGTTGGCGCTTTCTTCCGCTGCCAGTTGCCCGTGGGCGGTCCAGCCCAGCGTGCCCTTGTGGTTGCCGAAGCCGGGGTACAGCACGAGGTAGCCAAACGCCAAAACGTAGAACGTGCCGGAGGAAATGAGCCACCAGCGCGGCAGCCGGTGCAGGCCTTCGCGAATCGCGCCGCCCGCCCAGATATGGCCGGTGGTGCCATCCGGCGACTGCGGAATTTTGGCGTGCGGGCCCCACAGGTACAGGAAAAAGGTGATGCCCATGTTGAACACCACCAGGCACATCACCCAGATCGAAAGGCCGGTGCTCATCGGGTCTTCTCCTCGTGTGCCGCGTCTTGGGTCGGCAGATCTTCGTCTTCCATCGGCAGGTGCGCCATGCGGTCGAAGGTCGGCTTGTGGTGCTTGCGCCACGCCCAGAACCAGATGCCGATGAACAGCACCATCAGGAACACGGTGACGACGCCCGAGATTTCACCCCAGATCGGATTCATTGCACGCTCCCGTCCACCGAAGGCTTGTCGGCCAATTGACGCGGCTCGTTGGCGATGCCCAGGCCCTGCAGGTACGCGATCAGCGCGTCCATCTCGGTCTTGCCCTTGACCGCTTCCGGCGCGGCGGCGATGTCGGCGTCGGTGTACGGGTCGCCGAGCTTGCGCAGCACGCGCATGCGCGCCTGGATGTCGGCGCCGTCGATGGCGTTCTTCGCCAGCCACGGGTAATTCGGCATGTTGGATTGCGGCACCACGCTGCGCGGGTTTATCAGGTGCATCAGCTGCCACTTGTCGGAGTACTTGCCGCCGACGCGCGCGAGATCCGGGCCGGTGCGCTTGGAGCCCCACTGGAACGGGCGGTCGTAGACCGACTCCTCGGCGACCGAGAAGTGGCCGTAGCGCTGGGTCTCGAAGCGCAGCGAGCGGATCATCTGCGAGTGGCACAGGTAGCAGCCGTTCTGCACGTACACGTCGCGCCCGGCGAGGCGCAGCGGGTCGTACGGCTTGACGTTGGCCGGGGGCTTGACCTGGTGGGCCTGGATGAACAGCGGCAGGATTTCGGCCAGGCCGCCGAGCGACACCATGATCGCGATGCACACGCCGAGCAGCGGCGCGTGCTTTTCGATCGCTTCGAAATGCTTGTATGCCATCGTCGTCTCTCCTCAGCCCGCCGCCGGCAGCGGAGCCGGGATCTGGTGCGGCGCCGGTTCGGCGACCGGTACCGGGATCGGCTTGATGAGGCGGGCGCGCGCGTCGCCGGCGGTGTGCCACAGGTTCCACGCCATCACCCACATGCCGGAGAGGATCATCACGCCGCCGAACCAGCGGATGACGTACAGCGGCTTGATCGCGATCAGGCTGTCCAGGAAGCCGTACTTGAGCGCGCCGTCGGGCAGCGTGGCCCGCCACATCTCGCCCTCGGTGACGCCGGCGGTCCACATCGACACCACGTACAGCAACGTGCCGGTCATGTGCAGCCAGAAGTGCAGCTCCATCGCCTTGTGCGAATGCATTGCCGGCTTGCCGAGCACCTTGGGCGCCATCGCGTACAGCGAGCCGATGGTGATCATCGCCACCCAGCCGAGCGAACCGGAGTGCACGTGGGCGATCGTCCAGTCGGTGTAGTGCGACAGCGAGTTGACGGTCTTGATCGCCATCATCGTGCCTTCGGTGGTGGCCGCCGCGTAGAACACCAGCGACATCACCATGAACTTCACCGCCGGGTCGGTCTTGAGCTTGTGCCAGACGCCGTTGAAGGTCATCAGGCCGTTCGCCGCCGAACCCCACGACGGCATCAGCAGCACGATCGAGAACGCCATGCCCACCGACTGCACCCAGTCCGGCAGCGCGGTGTACATGAGATGGTGCGCGCCGGCCCACATGTACACCGAGATCAGCGCCCAGAAGTTCACGATCGAGAAGCGGTAGCTCCACAACGGCTGCTGCGCCTGACGCGGCACGAAGTAGTACATCATTGCCAGGAAGCCGGTGGTCAGGAAGAACGCCACCGCGTTGTGGCCGTACCACCACTGCACCATGGCGTCGACCACGCCCGAGTAGATCGGGTAGGACTTGGTCCAGGACACCGGGATCGCGAGGTTGTTGACGATGTGCATCAGCGCCACTGCCACGATGAACGCGCCGTAGTACCAGCACGCCACGTAGATGTGCTTGATGCGCCGCCGGGCGAGGGTGGCGAAGAACACCACGCCGTAGCTGATCCACACGATCGCCAGCAGGATGTCGATCCACCACTCGGACTCGGCGTATTCCTTGCTCTGCGTGAGGCCGGCCGGGACCGTCACCATCGCCAGGATGCAGACCAGCTGCCAACCCCAGAACGTGAAAGCGGCGAGGCGGTCGTAGGCCAGGCGTACATGACTGGTGCGCTGCACGACGTAGTAGCAGGTGCCGATCAGCGCCGAGCCGCCGAAGGCGAAGATCACGCCGAAAGTGTGGTCCGGGCGCAGGCGGCTGAAGGTGATGAACGGGATGTCGAAGTTCAGCACCGGCCAGTACAGCTCGGCGGCGATGTAGACGCCGACCGACATGCCGATGATGCCCCATACGGCAGCAGCCAGCAGGAACTGGCGAACGACGCGGTCGTTGTAATACTCGGTGGTGGGCATGGGTATCCCCTGAGGTTAAGCTCCCAATTGTCGCATCGCGGCAACCGCCCCAGGTGACGCGCGTCAGCCGACTGCGACAATTTGCCCAAGGTGCGCGCGGGTGCTGAGGCACGTCATGACCGCGTCGCGGCGGCCGGCGCATCGTCGCGAAGTGGTTGTTTCGGGAGAGGTTGCATGACTCACGTCGTCACCGAGAACTGCATCAACTGCAAGCACACCGATTGCGTCGAAGTGTGTCCGGTCGACGCCTTCCATGCCGGCCCGAATTTCCTCGCGATCGACCCCGACGAATGCATCGATTGCACGCTGTGCGTGGACGTCTGCCCAGTGGACGCGATCTACGCCGACATCGACCTGCCGGCCGGGCAGGCGGTGTTCCTCGGGCTCAACGCCGAGCTGGCCAAGCAGTGGCCGGTGATGACCGAAAAGTTTCCCTGCATGCCGGACGCCGCCAAGTGGGATGGCGCGCCGGACAAACTGCGGTTGCTGAAACGCTGAGGGGCACGGCGCCGCCGGTTTCCTCGGTGCGATGGAACGGTTAAGGTTCGGCAGACGGCCACGTGGGGAGCGGCCGCCACCGTTGTGCATGATCGATCGTCTTAGTTTGCCGGCCCGCGCCGGCAACGCCTTTTGTCCGTAAGCCGGCCGCTGCTGGCCTGGTTCGAGAAAGGAGAGCACCGATGAACGACGCCGCACTCCCTCCCACCGACGACTACGCGAAGCTGTCGCCTTGGTGGGTTCGCACCATCCTGATCGTGCTGGTATTTGGCATGGTGGTGCTGATCGCGATCACCGTGGAAGGCTACAAGAAGGCTCCGCCGGTACCGGCGCACGTGGTCGCTGCGCAGGGACAAACCCTCTACACCGGCGACGACATCCGCGCCGGGCAGGCGGTGTTCCTGAAATACGGGTTGATGGACAACGGCTCGATCTGGGGCCATGGCGCCTACCTTGGGCCGGACTACTCGGCTGAGGCGCTGCATGAAATCGGGGTGGATACCGCCGAGGCCCTGGCCCAGGCGCAGTACGGCCGCTCACTGGCCACCCTGGATGCCGGACAGCGGGCCGCGGTAAGCGCGCAGACTGCGGTGTCGCTCAAGACCAACCGTTTCGATGCGGCCAGCGGCACCCTGACCCTGACTGCCGCCGAGGCAGCCGCGTGGCAGGGGCAGATCGCACACTGGACCGAGTATTTCAAGCATCCCGAGCGCAACGGCGGGCTCAAGCCGAACCTCATTAGCGACCCGACCGAGCTGCGCCAATTCACCGCGTTCGTGGCGTGGGCGGCCTGGGCCTCGGTGGCTAACCGGCCGGGCTACGACTACTCCTACACCAACAACTTTCCGTATGACCCACTGGTGGGCAACCGGCCGATTCCCGGCGCCTTCCTGTGGAGCGCGCTCAGCCTGATGGTGCTCTTGGGCGGCATCGCCGCAGTGCTCCTGATGTTCGGCAAGTTCGACTACCTGGGCTGGGTTTCCCGCGGCCGCCGGCTGGAGCCGAGCATCGTGCCGGGGCAGGCCAGCCCCGGCCAGCGCGCGCTGGTGAAGTTTTTCGTGGTGGTGGCCGCGCTGTTCCTGTTCCAGACCCTGGTGGGCGGCGCCACCGCGCATTACCGCGCCGATCCGGGCAGCTTCTACGGGTTCCAGCTCGAGGACATTTTCCCCAGCAACCTGATGCGCACCTGGCATCTGCAGAGCGCGGTCATGTGGATCGCCACCGCGTATGTGGCGGCGGCGCTGTTTCTCGGCCGCTCGCTGCGCAAGGATGAGCCGCGCGGCATGGCGGTGTGGGCGCATCTGCTGTTTGCGGCCTTCATCGCGGTGATTGCCGGCAGCCTCCTGGGCGAGTGGGCCGGCATGTCGAACCTTCTGGGCGACTGGTGGTTCTGGCTGGGCAACCAGGGCTGGGAGTACCTGGAGCTGGGGCGCATCTGGCAGTACCTGCTGGTGATCGGCCTGGTGGTCTGGTTCGCGGTGCTGTACTGGATCGCGCGGCCGGCGAAGATCGCCAACCCCAACGTCAAGCCGGTGGGGCGGATGTTCCTGCTTGCGGCGGTGGCGATCCCGGTGTTCTACATCCCGGCGCTGTTCTACGGCGCGCACACCAACCTCACGGTGGTGGAGACCTGGCGCTTCTGGATCATCCACCTGTGGGTCGAAGGCTTCTTCGAGTTCTTCGCCACCACGGTGGTGGCGCTCACCTTTGTGCAGATCGGCCTCACCCACCACAACACCGCGATGCGGGTGATCTATCTCGACGCCATCCTGTATTTCCTCGGCGGCCTGATCGGCACCGGCCACCACTGGTATTTCGTCGGCCACGTGCAGTTCAACATGGCGATGTCGGCGCTGTTCTCGGCGCTGGAGGTGGTGCCGCTCACGCTGCTCACGCTCGATGCCTGGGACTTCGTGCGCACCACCAAGGGCGAGGTGGCGCTGGACGGCACGCCGCGCCGGGTGCCGCACAAGTGGACGTTCTATTTCCTGATGGCGGTCGGGTTCTGGAACTTCGTCGGCGCCGGCATGTTCGGCTTCCTCATCAACCTGCCGATCGTCAGCTACTTCGAGGTCGGCACCCAGCTCACGCCGAACCACGGGCACGCGGCGCTGATGGGCGTGTTCGGCATGCTGGCGATCGCGCTGATGGTGTTCGTGCTGCGCCAGACCGCGAGCGACAAGCATTGGCCGGGCATCGAGAAGTACGTCAAGGTGGCGTTCTGGGGCACCAATGCCGGGCTGGTGCTGATGATCGTGATGAGCCTGTTCCCGAGCGGCCTGCTGCAGATCTGGGATGTGCTCAAGCACGGCTACTGGCACGCACGCAGCATGGATTACATGGGCATGCCGCGTTCGCACCTGATCGAATGGCTGCGCCTGCCGGGCGATCTGGTGTTCATCATCTTCGGCTCGATCCCGCTGTTCATCGCCTCGCTCAAGGCGTGGCTCGGCGTGCGCGCCGACGCGGCCGAACGCACGGCCTGAACCGCCGGGCGGTGGCCATGAAAAACCCGCGCCGGTTGCCCGGCGCGGGTTTTTCGTCACATGCGGTGGCGCCGGCCTACGCCGCGACCACGCGCACCATTTCCAGGCACTTGTTGGAGTAGCCCCACTCGTTGTCGTACCAGCTCACCAGCTTCACGAAGTTGGAGTCCAGCGCGATGCTGGCGTCGGCGTCGAACACCGAGGTGCAGGTCTCGCCGCGGAAATCGGTGGAGACCACCTTTTCCTCGGTGTAGCCAAGGATGCCCTTCAGCGGGCCTTCCGCCTGCTTCTTCATCTCGGCGCGGATCTCGTCGAAGCTCGCCGGTTTTTCCAGCTCGCAGGTGAGGTCGACCACCGACACGTCGGAGGTTGGCACGCGCATGCTCATGCCGGTGAGCTTCTTGTTGAGCTCCGGGATCACCACGCCGACCGCCTTCGCCGCGCCGGTGGAGGACGGGATGATGTTCTCGAGGATGCCGCGGCCGCCGCGCCAGTCCTTGCCGCTCGGGCCGTCCACCGTCTTCTGGGTGGCGGTGGTGGCGTGCACGGTGGTCATCAGTCCGCGCTTGATGCCCCACTTGTCGTTCAGCACCTTGGCCAGCGGCGCCAGGCAGTTGGTGGTGCACGAGGCGTTGGAGATGATGTCCTCGCCCTGGTAGGTCTTGTCGTTGACGCCGTAGACGAACATCGGCGTGCCGTCCTTCGACGGCGCCGACATGATGACTTTCTTCGCACCGGCGGCGATGTGCTTCTGCGCCAGCTCCTTGGTCAGGAACAGGCCGGTGGATTCGATCACCACGTCCACCCCGACTTCGCCCCACCTGAGGTTGGCCGGGTCGCGCTCGGCAGTGAGGCGGATCGGCTTGCCGTTCACCACCAGATTGTTGCCGTCGACCTTGACCTCGCCCTGGAAGCGCCCGTGCACCGAGTCGTACCGCAACATGTGCGCAAGGTGCTCCGGATCGAGCAGATCGTTGATCGCCACGACCTGGATGTCCTTGCTGAAGTTCTGCACGGCTGCGCGCAGCACGTTGCGACCGATGCGGCCGAAGCCGTTGATGCCGACCTTGATGGTCATGGGGACACTTCCTCCGATGCGATGACGGGCCATGGCGACCTGAACGGGTTGCCGGAACTGCCATTCTAGCGGAAGCCCTTGTGCCGGTTGGCGTTGCGGTGGCGCAGATTGCCGCAGCCGAAGTCAGCGGCTTGCAGGCTTGCGGGCGCTGTCGCTGCCGGACTCGCAATAAATGCCGTAGAGCGTGGTGATGATCCGCTCAGCCGGGCCGGTGGCCAGCGTGTACCAGATCGTCTGCGCCTCGCGCCGGGTGTGCACCAGCCCTTCGTCACGCAGCTTGGCCAGGTGTTGCGAAAGTGCCGACTGGCTGAGGTCGGGCAGCTCCTCGTTGATCTGGCCCACCGACAACTCGCGCCCGCCGAGCAGGCACAGGATGCGCAGCCGCTGCGGGTTGCCCAGCGTTTTCATCAGTTGCGAAGCGTCTTCGGCGCGTTCGCGCATGGCGGCAAGATCGGGTTTGCGGAGAGCGGACATGGCTACCATTGGTAGGTTGCAACGGCTTGATTTTAGCATGGCTTGCTAATTTAGCTATAACTAAATTAGCATGACTTCTAGCCGGGTCCCTTCCGGCCCATCGCCAGGAGACTTGCATGAGCATCGAACGCGTCGTTATCGGTTTCGCCGGCAGCATGGTGCTGCTCAGCGTGGCATTGGCGTATTTCGTATCCAACGGGTGGCTGCTGCTTGCCGTGTTCGTTGGCGCCAATCTGCTGCAGTCGTCATTCACCGGGTTCTGCCCGCTGGCCCGTATCCTGGCCCGGTTCGGGCTGCGCCCCGGTTGCGCGTTCACGCCGCGCGCATAAGGAGGTGTTTGTGCCGCGTCCCATCGCGCTTTTGCTGTTTGCTGCCCTGCTTGCCGGCTGTCACGGCAAGCAGGCAGTACCCGCGCCCGCGGCCAGCGACCCGCCGCTGGCAACCGTGCTGGCCGATGCCGGCGCGGCCGGCGCGCAAACCTGGGACGGCACGGTGCAGGCGGTGGATGCCGCGGTGCTGATGGCGCAAACCAACGCGCGCGTCACCGCCCTGCCGTTCGATGTGGGCGCGACGGTCAAGCGCGGCGACGTATTGGTGCGTTTCACCGACGTCGAGCAGCAATCCGCGTTGCGCGCCGCGCAGGCCCAGACCGCGGCCGCGCAGGCGGCGTATGCCGACGCGCAGGCCAATTACCAGCGGTTTGCGGCCATCGCCCCGCAGGGCTACGTGTCGCGCGCGGATTTCGAGCGCGTGCGCATGCAGCGCGACAGCGCCAAGGCGCAGCTCGATGCCGCGCGTGAGCAGGCGCGCGCGGCTGCCGCCCAGCAGCGCTACACCGTGGTGCGTGCGCCGTTCGATGGCGTCGTCACCAAACGCTACGTGCAGGTGGGCGAAGCCGCGGCGGGTCCGCCGTTCCCGCAGCAGCTGATTGCGGTGGCGTCGCTCGGCGCATTGCGGGTGGAGGCAAAACTGCCGCAAGGCGTGGCCGCGGCGTTGCGCGCCGACGGCCACGCCACGGTGCTGGCCGATGACGGTCGGCGCCGCATCGCCGCTACCGGCATCACCGTGTTTCCGGTGGCCGACCCGGCAACCCACACCGTGGATGTGCGGCTTGGGTTGCCGCCGGACACCCGCGACCTGTCCCCCGGCACCACGGTGAAGCTGGCGTTTGCGGGTGCGGGTTCGCCAGTGATCTCGGTGCCGCGCAGCGCGGTGGTCGAACGCGGTGAACTGACCGGCGTCTACGTGGTGGCGCAGGGGCGAGTGGCGCTGCGCCAGTTGCGCCTGGGTGACACCGAAGGCGACCGGGTGACGGTGCTGGCCGGGCTCGATGCCGGCGAGCGCATTGCCGCCGATCCGGCCGCGGCGGCCCGCTGGCTGATCGCCCAGCGCGCGCAGGCGCAGCCATGAGTGCGCCGGGGTTGCACTTCACCGGCCGCATCGCGCGCTGGTTCCAGTCTTCTCCGCTTACGCCGGTGCTGGCGTTGGCGGCGCTGCTGCTCGGTTTCGCGGCGATCATGATCACGCCGCGCGAAGAAGAGCCGCAGATCGACGTGACGATGGCGAACGTCACCGTGCCGTTTCCCGGCGCCTCCACCCGCGCGGTGGAAAACCTTGTGGCCTATCCGTTGGAGCAGAAGCTCTCGGAGCTGGAGGGCGTCAAGCACGTGTACTCGATGAGCCGGCCGGGCGTGGCGGTGGTCACCGTGGAGTTCAAGGTGGGCGTGCCGCGCCAGGCCGCGATCGTGCGGCTGTACAACCGCGTATTCCAGGAGCGCGATTTCGTGCCGCCCGGCCTCGGCGTCGGCCAGCCGGTAGTGCGGCCGATGGGGATCGACGATGTGCCGGTGATGGCGCTCACGCTGTGGAGCGATCGCGCCGACACCGGTCCGGAACAACTCGCCCAGGTCGCGCGTACGCTGGAAACCGACCTCAAGCGCATCCCCGGCACCCGCGACGTCTACACCATCGGCGCGCCCGATCGCGTGGTGTTGGTCGAGCTCGATCCCGGCAAGCTGGCCAGCTACAACCTGCGGGTTGCCGACCTGGTCAACGCCCTGCGCGCGGCCAACGTCGTGGCGCAGGCGGGCGACCAGGTTGCCGCGAACCGCGCCACGCCGGTCACCGCCGGCACGTTTCTCGCCAGCGCCGACGACGTCGCGCAGCTGGTGATCGGGCTCAAGGGCGGGGCGCCGGTGCACCTTGCCGACGTGGCGCGCATCCGTGCCGGTGGCGAGGTGCCGGTACGCTATGCGTGGTTCGGCACGCCCGCGGGCAAGGGCGGTCCGGCCACCGGCAACGCGCCGGCGGTGACCATTGCCGTGGCGAAAAAGGCGGGCACCAACGCCGCCGATATCACCGCCGCGATCCGCGCGCGCCTCGCCCATCTGGAAAACCTGGATATCCCTGCCGGCGTGCACGTGGCGGTGACGCGCGACTACGGCGAAACCGCGGTGGCGAAGGCCGACGAGCTCCTGCTGCACCTGTTCCTCGCGACCCTGTCGGTGGTGCTGCTGGTGGTGCTGGCGCTCGGCTGGCGCGAGGGCGTGGTGGTCGGCAGCGCGGTCGTGATCACGCTGCTGTTGACGATGTTCGCCTCGTGGGCGATGGGCTTCACCATCAACCGCGTGTCGCTGTTTGCGCTGATCTTTGCCATCGGCATCCTGGTCGACGACGCGATCGTGGTGGTGGAAAACATCCACCGCCACATGGCGCTGGGCGGGCGCACGTTGCGCGCGGCGATCCCCGCCGCCGTGAGCGAGGTCGGCGGGCCGACCATCCTGGCCACTTTCACCGTGATTGCCGCACTGCTGCCGATGGCGTTCGTCTCCGGCCTGATGGGGCCCTACATGCGGCCGATCCCGATCAACGCCTCGGCCGGCATGCTGATTTCGCTGGCCGTCGCGCTGGTGCTGACGCCGTGGCTCGCGCTGCGCCTGCTGCGCCATCACGTCGACGCCGACCCGGCCGGTGCCGACGCAGCCAGCGGTGCGCACGAGGCCGCCACCGGCCGCATTCCCGACCTGTTTCGCCGCGTGATGCGTCCGTTCCTGCATGGCCCGCGCGCGGCGCGCCGGCGGCACTGGCTGTTCACCGCGATGGGCGTGCTGGTGCTGGCGTCGGTGGGCCTGGTGGTGGCCAAGGTGGTGGTGCTGAAAATGCTGCCGTTCGACAACAAGAGCGAGTTCGAGCTGGTGGTGGACATGCCCGAGGGCAGCACGCTGGAGCGCACCAACCAGCTGCTGCACGAGCTGGCCGCACAGGTTGCCACCATTCCCGAAGTGAAAAACTGGCAGGGCTACGCCGGCACTGCGGCGCCGATCACCTTCAATGGACTGGTGCGCCAGTACTACCTGCGCAGTGGCCCGCTGGTGGGCGACCTGCAGGTCAATCTGGTCGACAAGGACGCGCGCAAGCGCCAGAGCCATGCGATCGCGCTGGCCGCGCGCCCCGCGCTGGCGCAGATCGCCGCGCGCCATGGCGCCTCGCTCAAGGTGGTGGAAGTGCCACCCGGTCCGCCAGTGACGGCGCCGATCGTGGCCGAGGTCTACGGCCCCAACGCGCAGGCGATCCGTACCGCGGCCTTGCAGCTGGAAACATTGTTCCGTGCCAACCCCGACATCGTCGACATCGACACCAGCGAGGAGGCCGACGCCCCGCGCCAGGTGGTGACGATCGACCGCGAGCGCGCCGCGCGGCTTGGCGTAAGCCAGGCCGAGGTGGTGCAGGCGCTGCGCACCACGCTGGCCGGCGACGACGCCACCTATTTGATGGACGGCCGTACGCGGCGCGCGCTGCCGGTGCGTTTGCGGCTGGCGCCGGGCGACCAGGCCAGCATGGATCGCTTGTTGGCCTTGCGCGTGCGTGGCCGCGATGGCGCACTGGTGCCGCTGTCGGGCTTGACCACGGTGCGTCAAGCCGGCTGGGAAGATGCCGCGTACCACAAGGATCTGCTGCCCTACGCCACCGTGACCGGGGATGATGCCGGGCACGCCGACAGCCCGCTGTACGGCATGTTTTCGCTGGTCGGCAAACTCGCGCATACGCCGCTCGACGGCCAGAGCGTCACCCAGGACTTCATCCACCAGCCGGCCGACACCAGCGGCAGCGCGGTGAAGTGGGACGGCGAGTGGCAGATCACCTACGAAACCTTCCGCGACATGGGGCTCGCCTATCTGGGCGGGCTGCTGCTGATCTATCTGCTGGTGGTCGGCGAGTTCAAGAGCTACCTCGTGCCGCTCATCATCATGGCTCCGATTCCGCTCACGGTGATTGGCGTGATGCCCGGGCATGCGCTGTTTGGCGCGCAATTCACCGCCACCTCGATGATCGGCATGATCGCGCTGGCCGGCATCATCGTGCGCAACTCGATCCTCCTGATCGATTTCGTGAACCACGCGCTGGCCGCCGGCCGGCCGCTCACCGATGCGGTGATCGACGCCGCGGCCGTGCGCGCCAAGCCGATTGCGCTGACGGCGGCGGCGGCGATGCTCGGCGGGTTCTTCATCCTCGGCGACCCGATCTTCCAGGGGCTCGCGGTGTCGCTCGTCTTCGGCATCCTGGTGTCGACCGTGCTGACGCTGGTGGTGATCCCGCTGCTGTATTACACGTGGCTGGCCCGGCGCGCCACGGCGGGACTTCCGGGCCATGCGTGAGCGCGCAAAGATGGCAGGATGGGCTTTCCTCCAACGTGTCTCGAGCCGTCCATGCCCTTTCCCCGCCGCCTGCTGGCTGCCGCCCTCGCTACCCTGATCGCCGTGCCCGCGGCCCAGGCCTGGGGCCCGCTGGGCCACAGCATCGTCGCCGCGTTGGCGCAGCAGCAGCTCGATCCGGCGGCACTGGCCGCGGTCGAGCAGTTGCTCGCGGCGGAACACACCACGCAACTGGCCGACGTGGCGAGCTGGGCGGACCAGGTGCGGGATGACCCGGACCGGCAGGATCTCTGGCAACAGACCCGTCGGCTGCATTACGTCAACTTTCACGATGCCGACTGCCACTACGACCCGCCGCGCGACTGCGGCGACGGCGAGTGCATCGTCGCGGCGCTGCCGCACTACCTCGCGATCCTCGGCGACCGCACGCAAAGCGCTGCCGCGCGCCTTGAGGCGCTCAAGTTCGTGGTGCATTTCGTGGGCGATATCCACCAGCCGCTGCATGCCGGCGATCGCGACGACCTTGGCGGCAACCGCTACCAGGTGCAGTTCGAGGGCCGCGGCACCAACCTGCACCGGGTGTGGGATTCCGGCCTGTTGAACACCCGCGGCCTGGACTGGCAGGCATACAGCGCCACGCTCGCCGCCGAAGGTCCGGCGAAACTGCCGGCGCCGATTTCGCCGCTGGACAACCCGTATGCGCAGTGGGCCGAAGAGTCCTGCGCCATCACCCACGGCATCTACCCGAGCGGGCACAAGATCGGCGAGGACTACGTGGCCAAGGAGCTGCCGGTGGCCGAAAACCAGCTGCGCATCGCCGGCGTGCACCTGGCGCAAGTGCTTAATACCACTTTGCAAAAGTGAGCCGATTCCGGCTTGTTCGCGCGAGGGCTGCCGTATAGTCGGGGCAACTTTTGCAAGACGCGGAAAACACCGGATGAGCACCCCCACGCAAACCCGCCGCACTCGCATCGTCGCCACGCTTGGCCCGGCCACCGATGCGCCCGGCATGCTCGAACGCATCATTGCCAACGGGGTGGACGTGGCGCGGCTCAACCTGTCGCACGGCGAGCCGGACGACCACCGCAAGCGCGCCAAGGCGGTGCACGCGGCGGCGGCCACGGTGGGACGCGAGGTCGCCATCCTCGCCGACCTGCAGGGGCCGAAAATCCGCATCGAGCGCTTCGCGAACGGGCCGATCCAGCTCGTCACCGGCGCCGCGTTCGTGCTCGATTGCAGCGCCGATGCGCCGGCCGGCGACGAACATCGAGTCGGCGTGAGCTACCACGACCTGCCGCGCGACGTGCAGGCCGGCGATGTGCTGTTGCTGGACGACGGCCTGGTTGCGCTCACCGTGCTCGAAGTGGCCGGCAGCGAGATCCGCTGCCAGGTGCTGGTGGGCGGCAAGCTCTCGGACCGCAAGGGGCTCAACCGCCAGGGCGGCGGGCTGTCGGTTTCCGCGTTGTCGGACAAGGACCGCGCGGACATCAAGCTCGCCGCCGAGATCGGCGCCGACTTTCTCGCCGTGTCGTTCGTGCGCCGCGCAGCCGACATGGACGAGGCACGCCGCCTGCTGCACGAGGCTGGCGGCAATGCCGCGCTGGTGGCCAAGATCGAACGCGCCGATGCGATCCCGGTGCTGGGCGAAATCATCGACGCCTCCGACGTGGTGATGGTGGCGCGCGGCGATCTTGGCGTGGAAATCGGGGATGCCGAGCTGCCCGGCCTGCAGAAAAAGATCATCCGTGAGGCGGTGGCGCGCAACCGCGCCGTGATTACCGCCACCCAGATGCTGCAATCGATGGTGCGCTCGCCGATCCCGACCCGCGCCGAGGTGCTCGACGTCGCCAACGCGGTGATCGACGGCACCGACGCGGTGATGCTGTCCGAGGAATCCGCCGCCGGTGCGCATCCCGACCTGGCGGTCGCGGCGCTCGCGCGCATCTGCCTGGGCGCCGAGCGCCAGTTCGAGCCGAAGGAAGACCTCTCGCACCCGCACCATCGGCTGGACCGCACCGATCAGGCGATCGCCTTCGCCGCGATGGTGCTGGCCGGCCGGCTCGGCGCGCGCGCGATCATCGCGCTGACCGAATCCGGCGCCACCGCGCAGTGGCTGTCGCGCTACCGCAGCGCGGTGCCGATCTACGGCATGTCGCCGTTTGCCGCCGCGCGCCGGCGCATGCTGCTGCTGCGCGACGTGCGCCCGGTGGCCTTCAGCCACGGCGAAAAGCAGAGCATGGCCGCCTCCACCCGTGCCGCCGTACGCTTGTTGTTCGAACAGGGGCGGCTCGCCGAAGGCGACAACGTCGTCATCACCTATGGCGACAAGGTTGGCCACGTCGGCGGCACCAATACCCTGAAGCTGTTGTCGGTGGGAGCGGGCGGCGCGGTGGACAGCAGCCGCGATCTGTAGCGATCTGCACGCTGGCGTGATGCTATGCGCCGTAGACTCCGGGCAGATCGCCGGGATAGGGGGATTCGGCATTCGGAATGCGGCAGAGCCGGTTGCGGCAAGTTCGCCGGGTTGCGATTTCCGAATCCCCTATTTCCCAATCTCGAATCCCGTCGCCGCAAGGACTCCTCATGACCACTCGCACGCTGCTCCGTTCGTTGCTCATCGCGCTTCCCGCGCTGGCCTGCGCCATGCCGGCGCTGGCGCAGACCCGGCGGGTCGGTCCGCAGGATCTGTACCACTACTGGATCCTGCTCAACACCAAGGTAGAGACCAGTGCGCCGGCGAGCGGGCTCAACCTGAACGCGCCGGGCTGCGCCGCGGTCACCTACGTGATCGGCTCCGACGGCGTGCCGATGAACGTGCAGCTCGCCAAGCTGGTGCCCAAGAGCGACCTCGGTCCGACCGCGGTCACGGCGGTGAAGAACTTCCGCTACGGTCCGTCACTGACCAACCGCGCCGGCAACCCGATCGACACCTATTACGTGATCCCGTTCAACGCGCCCGATGGCCACGACGGCCAGCAAAAGGTGATGGCGCCCTGCAAGTTGCCGGGGTACGGTCACTGACGCTGCCGGCCCCGCGCTGACCGTCCACCGGCAGTCGGCGGGGTTCCGGATATAATCCGCGGCTCTGAACCTGCCGCCCGCAGCCGGGCGGCACCCACCTGAGCGGGTCGTCATTGCCTCGCCGCACGGAGCCGTCATGAGTATCGAAGATCTCGAAAGCGTTGCCTTGGCCATGGTTGCCCCCGGCAAGGGCATCATTGCCATCGACGAATCGACCCGCACCATCAAGAAGCGTTTCGACGCCGTCGGCATCGAGTGCACGGAAGAAAACCGCCGTGCCTACCGCGAGCTGCTGCTGACCACGCCGAATCTCGGCGAGCACATTTCCGGCGCCATCCTCTACGACGAAACCCTGCGCCAGAAGACGAAGGACGGCGTGTCGTTCGTCGAAGTGATGAAAAAGGCCGGCATCATCCCCGGCATCAAGGTGGACAAGGGTACGGTGGCACTGGCCGGCTTCCCCGGCGACGTGGTGACCGAGGGCCTGGACGGCCTGCGCGAGCGGCTCGCCGAGTACGCCAAGCTTGGCGCGCAGTTCTGCAAGTGGCGCGCCGTCATCAACATCTCCGAAGACAGCCCCAGCTCGACCGCGATCGAAGCCAATGCCCACGCGCTGGCGCGCTACGCGGCGCTGTGCCAGGAAGCCGGGCTGGTGCCGATGGTGGAGCCGGAAGTCATCATGGATGGCGACCACACCATCGAGGTCAGCTACGAAGTGCACGAAGCCGTGCTGCGCAGCGTGTTCAATGCGCTCTACGAGCAGAACGTGATGCTCGAAGGCGTAATCCTCAAGACCAGCATGGTCATCCCCGGCAAGAGCTGCGAGGAGCAGGCCGACGCCGAGGAAGTGGCCGAGGCCACCGTGCGCGTGCTCAAGACCTGCGTGCCGGCGTCGCTGCCGGGCATCGTGTTCCTCTCCGGCGGGCAGACCGACCAGCAGTCCACCGCCCACCTCAACGCGATGAACAAGATCGGTCCGCACCCGTGGCCGCTGTCGTTCTCGTATGGCCGCGCCATGCAGCAGGCGGCGCTCAAGCTGTGGGCGAAGGACATGAAGGCCAACTACGCCGAGGCGCAGAAGACCGTCCATGCCCGGGCGAAAGACAATGGCCTGGCTGCCCTCGGGCAGTGGAACGGCTGAGCCGTTCCATCCCGTGTCGCAAAAAGACGGGCGCCTTGCGGCGCCCGTCCTGTTTTCAACCCTGTCGCGATATTGCTCAGAAGCGGTATTCGGCGCCAACCGAGAACACCCGGGTGCCGATGTCGTAGCCGTGCTTGCTGATCTTGTAGTAGTCGAAATTCGCGCCCACGCTCCAGTTGCGGCTGATGTCGTAGCCGGTACCGATGCCGGCGTACCAGTCCAGCGCCTGTTCGTCGCCGCGCAAGGTGGTACGGCCGCCGGTGACGTCGGTGTAGGTGACGTTGGCTTTCACTTTCCACAGGAACAGGCCGCCGCGCGCCGAAAGGTACCAGCGGTCCTTCAGGTTGAAATGGCCGTTCAGGCCGAGCGTCCAGCCGTCGGCCTTGAGCTTGGCGCGATCACCGAAGTCGTCCTTTGCGGTGGTGCTGCCGAGGTTGGTGTACCCGGCTTCGAAGCCGAGGATGCCCTGGTCGCGGTAGCCGGCGGTGAGGATGAACGCGGTGTTGCTGTCGGTGCCGCTGCCGGGCACGCCGCTGACGGTCGCCTTGTAGTGGGCGGTACCGACGTTGCCATTGACGAACCAGCCGTTGGTCTGGTCGGCCTGGGCAGTGGTGGCGAAGAGGCCGCAGGCGGCGACGAGGGGAAGCAATTTCCGGTACATGTAGGGACTCCTTGTGCCTTGAGAGGTATTCACGCCGCAAGGTCACGCGGCTGCCGGATGCTAACGTGAAGTTAACGGGAACTCAAAGGCAACGAAAAACGAAGGGCGCCTTGCGGCGCCCTTCGTCGTGCATGCAACGCTGAACGATCGGATCAGAAGCGGTATTCGGCGCTCACCGACACCATGTCGGTGCTCAGGTCGACCCGCTGCTTCTGCGCGTCGTAGTAGTCGTAGTTCAGGCCCACGCTGAGCTGCGGCGTGAGGTTGTAGCCGACGCCGGCACCCGCGTACCAGCTGGTGTCGTCGAGGCTCTTGCGGACCGGGTTGACGTCGTTGCTGAGACCGTGGCCGGTCCAGCTGTAGACGCCGGTGCGGCCGGAGAGGTACCAGCTGTCACTCAGTGCGAGCCGTGCGTTGGCACCGGCCGTCCAGCCGTGCAGCTGCGAGTGACCTGGGGCCATGATCGGCGCGCTGTGGAAGATGTTCTTGGCGCGGATGTTGCCCAGGTCGTTGTAGCCGATCTCGGCACCCAACGCGAAATTCGGCGCCAGCGACCAGCGGTAACCGCCATTCAGCGCGTAACCGGTGTCGTGGTCGTCGTACGGGCCGTGGTTGACCGAGGTGCGACCAACGTTGCCGTTGATGAACCAGCCTGCGTTGTCGACCGGTGCGTTCTGCGCGAACGAAGCCGGAACCACCAGCATGCCAGTCGCGGCAAGGGCAAGGGCGAGCAGGGTCTTTTTCATGGAGAGTCTCCTGTTATGTAAGGAACCGGCGCGCGCATGGGGGGAAAAGGCGCGTGCCGCATGCCCGATGTTGGTTCGAACACCGGGCACGTCCCCTTTGATAAGTCCGTGTGAAAAAGATTCAATA
This sequence comes from Rhodanobacter sp. FW106-HT46G03, assembly GCF_058789895.1. NCBI lineage: Bacteria > Pseudomonadati > Pseudomonadota > Gammaproteobacteria > Lysobacterales > Rhodanobacteraceae > Rhodanobacter > Rhodanobacter sp. FW106-HT46G03. Next base: position 2,765,205 of record NZ_JBYTCC010000001.1, on the reverse strand, counting down.
CCGAATAGTTCACTATTAATGCGGAGTTAACCTAGCTGACTGCACGCCGACCGACGGGCCCGGCCACTGCTGCACCGCGACAGCGCTGCAGGCTTGCGCCACAATGGCGCTTTCGGTCGACATACGGAGCTTTCCATGACTACCCGCCGCCAACTTGCCAACGCCGTACGCGCACTCGCGATGGATGCTGTGGAGGCGGCGAAATCGGGGCATCCGGGCATGCCAATGGGCATGGCCGACATCGCCGAGGTGCTGTGGAACGACTTCTACCAGCACAACCCGGCCAACCCGCACTGGTTCAACCGCGACCGTTTTCTGCTCTCGAACGGCCACGGCTCGATGCTGCAGTACGCCTTGCTGCACCTGACCGGCTATGACCTGCCGATAGCCGAGCTCAAGCGCTTTCGGCAACTGCACTCGAAGACCCCCGGCCACCCGGAATACAACGAAACCCCGGGGGTCGAGACCACCACCGGCCCGCTCGGGCAGGGCATCGCCAACGGTGTCGGCTTCGCGCTGGCGGAACACCTGTTGGCCGAACGCTTCAACCGCCCGGGCTTCGACGTGGTCGACCACCACACCTGGGTGTTCTGCGGCGATGGCTGCCTGATGGAAGGCATCTCGCAGGAGGCGATCTCGCTCGCCGGCACCTGGAAGCTCGGCAAGCTCACGCTGATCTACGACGACAACAACATCTCGATCGACGGCCAGGTGCCCGGCTGGTTCGCCGACGACACCGCCGGCCGGTTCGAGGCCTGCGGCTGGCGCGTGCTGCGCGGCGTCGATGGCCACAACCCGGACGAGATCAAGGCCGCGTTGGCCGCGGCGAAACAGGACGTCGGCAAGCCCACCCTGGTGATGTGCAAAACCATCATCGGCTTCGGTGCGCCGCACAAGGAAGGCACCGCGGCCAGCCACGGCGCCGCGCTCGGCAAGGACGAAATCGCCGCGGCGCGCGACATGCTCGACTGGCACTACGCGCCGTTCGAGATCCCGGCCGAGATCTACGCCGGCTGGGACGCCAAGGCCGCCGGCGCCAAGCGCGAGGCCGTATGGAACGCGCTCTACGCCGCCTACGCCAAGGCCAACCCGGCGCTGGCCGCCGAGCTCGACCGCCGTCTCGCCGGCAAGCTGCCGGAGAACTGGGCCGCCGATTCCCAGGCCTACATCGCCAAGCTGCAGGCCGAAGGCCCGGATCTCGCGAGCCGCAAGGCCTCGCAGAACACGCTGAACGCGTTCGGCCCGCTGCTGCCGGAGCTGATCGGCGGCTCGGCCGACCTTGCCGGTTCCAACCTCACCATGTGGAAGGGCTCGGTCAGCGTCACCGAGAAGAGCCCGGACGCCAATTACATGCACTACGGCGTGCGCGAGTTCGGCATGACCGCGATCGGCACCGGCATCGCGCTGCACGGCGGATTCGTGCCGTACGACGCCACGTTCCTCGTGTTCTCCGACTACGCGCGCAACGCGGTGCGCATGAGCGCGCTGATCGGCGCGCACTCCATCCACGTCTACACCCACGACTCGATCGGCCTGGGCGAGGACGGCCCGACCCACCAGCCGGTCGAGCAGATGGCGACGCTGCGCTACATCCCCGGCCTCGACATGTGGCGCCCGTGCGACGCGGTGGAGTCGGCGGTGGCTTGGAAGGCCGCGATCGAGCGCAAGGCGGGCTCCACCGGCCTGGTGTTCTCGCGCCAGACGCTCAAGCACCAGGAGCGCACGCCGCAACAGGTGGCCGCCATCGCGCGCGGCGCCTACGTGTTGTCCGATCCGGCCGATACCAAATTCAAGGCCATCCTGATCGCCACCGGCTCCGAAGTGGAGTTGGCGATGGAGGCCGCACGCACGCTGGCCCAGCAGGGCGTACCGGTGCGCGTGGTGTCGATGCCGTGCACCGAGGTGTTCGATGCGCAGCCGGTGGAATATCGCGAAGGCGTGCTGCCGGCGTGGTGCAGCGCCCGCGTCGCGGTCGAAGCCGGCACCGCCGACTATTGGCTGAAGTACGTCGGCCTGGATGGCGAAGTGATCGGCATGCACGGCTTCGGCGCCTCGGCTCCGGCCGATCAGCTGTTCGAGTACTTCGGCTTCACCGTGCCCAAGGTGGTGGATGCGGTGAAGCGCGTCGTGCGCTGAGCGGCTGCGCGGAACGAAAGGGCGCCGCAGGAATGCGGCGCCCTTTTCGTTTTTCCGATTGGCGGCACGACCGCCCGCCCCGCTTCGGAGAGAGGGGGTACGGCCTGCGGTGGCTAGGCGGCGAGCGCCGCCATCAGCTCGGCGGGCGTGGCCGCCAGCGTTTTCGCCCCGGCGTTGACCAGCTCGTCGCGGCTGCCGAAACCCCACAGCACGCCGATGCCGCGCACCCGGTTGGCCAGCGCGCCGTCGATGTCGAAGTGGCGGTCGCCGACCATCACCGCGTTGCGCGCGGTGCTGGCGAAGTCGTCCAGCGCGCGGGCGATCATCGTCGCCTTCTCGCTGCGCGTGGCGGTCGGCAACGGGCCGTAAATGCGCCCGAAGGCGGCGCCGAACGGCAGCGAGCGCACGATCGGCGTGGCGTGTTCCACCGGCTTGCCGGTGACGATGGCCAGGCGATGGCCGGCGGCATGCAGGCTTTCGATGACCTTGCCGATGCCGGCGTAGATCGCGTACTCGCGCCAGCCCGCATTGGCGAAACGCTCGTGATAAGCCGCCACCGCGGCTTCGATGCGCGCGCCGTCGCCATCCAGATACGGCGCGAAGCTGTGCCGCAGTGGCGGACCGATCCACGGTTTGAGATTGACCGGCGCGGCGACGCCGAGCCGGTCAAACGCATAGCGGATGCAGGCGGTGATTCCGGGTTCGGAATCGACCAGGGTGCCGTCCAGGTCGAACAGGCAGAGCATTACTTCGCGGCGCGCGCCTTGAGTGCCGTTACCGCCGGCAGCTCCTTGCCTTCGAGGAATTCGAGGAACGCGCCGCCACCCGTGGAGATATAGGAAATGCCGGCCTTGACGCCGTATTTGTCGATCGCCGCCAGGGTATCGCCGCCGCCGGCGATCGAGAACGCGTTGGAATCGGCCACCGCATGCGCCAGCACCTCGGTTCCCTTGCCGAACGCGTCGAACTCGAACACGCCCACCGGGCCGTTCCACACGATGGTGCCGGCTTTCGCGATCAGCGCGGCGTAGCGCTGGGCGGTCTCCGGGCCGATGTCCAGGATCATCTCGCCATCGCGTACCTGATCCACCAGCTTGACCGTGGCCGGCGCGCTGGCCGAGAACGCCGGCGCCACCACGACGTCGGTCGGCAGCGGCACCTCGGCGCCGCGCGCCTTGGCGTCGGCCAGCACCTTTTTCGCCGCATCGACGAGATCGGGCTCCACCAGCGAATTGCCGACGCCGTGGCCGAGTGCGGCGATGAACGTGTTGGCGATGCCGCCGCCAACGATGAGCTGGTCGACCTTGCCGATCAGGTTTTCCAGCAGGGTGAGCTTGGTCGACACCTTGGAGCCGGCGACGATCGCCAGCAACGGCTTGGCCGGGTGTTCCAGCGCCTTGCCCAGCGCGTCCAGCTCGGCCGACAGCAGCGGGCCGGCGACGGCGATCGGCGCAAAGCGGATCACGCCGTGGGTCGAGGCCTGCGCGCGGTGGGCGGTGCCGAAGGCGTCCATCACGAATACGTCGCACAGCTCGGCATATTGCTTCGCCAGCGCCTCGTCGTCCTTCGCCTCGCCGACGTTCATGCGGCAGTTTTCCAGCACCACCACCTCACCGTTGCCGGCCTCCACGCCGCCGATGTATTTGCGGATCAGGCGCACCGGCTGGCCGAGGTTGTCCGCCAGCCATTGGGTGACTGGCGCCAGCGATGCCTTGGGGTCGAACTCGCCTTCCTTCGGGCGCCCCAGGTGCGACATCACCATCACTTTCGCCCCGCCGTTGCGCGCGGCCTTGATCGTGGGCAGCGCGGCTTCCAGGCGTGCGGTGGAGGTGATTTGCCCGTGCTCGTCCAGTGGCACGTTGAGATCCTCGCGGATCAAGACGCGCTTGCCGTTGAGGTCGAGGTCGCTCATGCGGATGACGGACACGGTGTGGCTCCCGGTGCAGGAAAGGGCTGTCGTTGGAAGCGTGGGTGGCAGACCCAGGCGGCATCGGCGTTGCCTCGCCCGCCTGGTTGCTGCCGCCGACGCTCGGCGGGCAGAAAACGTGTATTGTCCGATCCGCTCCCAAGTGATGCAAATAACGCTGGCTAGGAGCGTGGGCGGTGGAAACCAAGCAGGCGAGGCAAAGACGTTTTGAGCCAGCTTGCGTGACGGTTTGCCGGCCCATGGTGGTTCCATGGGCCAAAGACCGGCGCGGAGGAAGGCCAAAACGGCGCAGCCGCAGCCGCTTGCGTTTCTGCCGCCCACGCTCCTGAGTTCGATCGAGGAGGCAAGCATGGCTACTGGTCTCGTGTTGTACGGCTATTGGCGATCGAGCGCCGCCTACCGCGTGCGCATCGCGCTGAACCTCAAGGGTCTCGGCTATGAAAACCGCCCGGTGCACCTGGTCAAGGATGGCGGCCAGCAGCACGCGCCGGGCTACGCGGCGCTGAATCCGCAGCAATTGGTGCCGACCTTGCGCGACGGCGATCGCGTGCTCACCCAGTCGCTGGCCATTTGCGAATACCTGGACGAGGCCTTTCCCGAACCGCCGCTGCTGCCGGTCGATGTGCGTTGTCGCGCGCAGGTGCGGGCGCTCGCGCAGCTGGTCGCGTGCGATATCCACCCGCTCGGCAACCTGCGCGTGCTGCAGTATCTCGAGCGCGAGCTGGGTGTGGATGAGGCGCAGCGCAAGACGTGGTCGCGGCACTGGATCGCGACCGGGTTTGCGGCGTTTGAGGCCATGCTGGGCGAAAACATGAACACCGGCCGTTTTTGCCACGGTGACACGCCGACGCTGGCCGACGTGTGCCTGGTGCCGCAGGTGTACAACGCGCAGCGCTGGCACGTGCCGATGGAGCCGTACCCGACAATCGCGCGCATCCATGCGGCGTGTCACGAGCTGGAGGCGTTCCGTGCCGCGGCGCCGGAGTGCCAGCCGGATGCGCCGGCGGCGGTGTGACGAGCCGGGATTCAGGATTCGGCCAAGCACGGCGTGGACCGACGCGCCATGCGCGTTCTTGTCTCAGCCCGACCGGCCTTTGCCGCGCGGCATCACCCGTCCCAAAACAGCAATGCCGTGCACCGGACACCTCACGCCGGCGCACGCACCAGCAACACGTCGCATGGCGCAGTCGGCACGATGCGCCGCACGGTGCCGCCGACCAGGATATGGAACGCGAGTCCGCGCCGGAAGGCGCTGATGACGATGAGATCGACGCCGCTTGCGATGGCCACCTCGCGCAGCACGCGTTCGGCGTGGCCGTGTTCCAGTTGCGTCTGCAGGCGTGTCGAAGCGTCGGCAGGCAGCGGCGTGTCGGCCAGGAATGCCTGCATGGTGTCGTGCTCCATGGCCAGCAACGGGTCGACGTGGGGGGCGTCAAGCCAGAGCGACTGGTAAGCCACGTCCAGCACGTGCATCAGCGTGAGCCGTGCGGTGGGCAGCCACGCGACTGCGGCCTCCAAGCCGTAGCGCGATTCGGTGGTGAAGTCGGTGCCGACCAGTACTTGCGCATAAGCGCTGCGTGGCCGCTTGCGTACTGCCAGCAATGATATCGGCGAGCGGCGCAGCAGGCTTTCCAGCACCCGGCCCAGACGGCCGACGGGCGGTTCGTCGTCACTGCCCAGCACGATCAAGTCGCAGCCGATGGTGACGGCGAGTTCGAGGATGGCGTCCGCCGGCGTCCCCTCGATGACGTGCAACTGCACGGCATCATCGTCGACAAATTCGCGCCGCAATTGCTGCATGGCGTAGGCGGCATCCGCGGATGGCGAAGCGGGCTCCAGGTCGAGCGGCAAGGTCGGCCAGCTTTCGTTGCCGGGCGGCAACACGTGGACGACGTGCAACTGCGCCTGCCATTGGCGGGCGAGCTGGCGGGCGCGATCGGTGGCGCGGTCGCAGCGTCCGCGCAGGTCGGTCGCCAGCAACAGGGTATGCGGGGGGGCGGGCAGGGCGGACATGGGCGTTCTCCTGAGCCGAGCGCGTCGGCAACCGCGTTCAACGCGGATGCGCATGGGTGCTTCGACTATAACGGCTTTGTGGCGCACGCACGGCGGCCTGTAGACTCGGGTAGGTGGTCGCGCGCGGTGCGCTGCGCCGCACTCCGGCAACCTACGAAGCCCGCCGCCATCCCTGACGGATCGCCTGATGACCCTGGATGCCGCGTTGCCAGCCCTGCTTTGCCTGCCGTTCGCCGGCGGGCTCCTGGCGGCTTGCATGCACCGGCGCGCAGCGGCCACTTGGCTGACGATGGCGGTGGCCGCGGCCGGCCTGCTGCTGACGCTCGGCACGTGGCCGGCGATGGCCGCGGGGCAGGTGCTGCGCTGGACGCTGCCGTGGGTGCCGGCGCTCGGGCTCGATCTGGTGCTGCGGGTGGACGGCCTGGCGTGGCTATTTCTGGTGCTGGTGTTCGGCATCGGCCTGCTGGTCACCGCCTATGCGCGCTATTACATGCCGGGGGAGGATCGGCTCAGCCGCTTGTGCGCGTTGCTGCTGGTGTTCATGGGGGCGATGACCGGCGTGGTGACTGCCGGCAATGTGATCCAGCTGGTGTTTTTCTGGGAGTTGACGAGCCTGTTCTCGTTTCTCCTGATCGGTTACTGGAACCATGGCGCGTCGGCGCGCGAAGGCGCGCGCACGGCGCTGATCGTGACCGCCAGCGGCGGGTTGTGCCTGTTTGCCGGCATGCTGCTGCTCGGGCAGGTCGCCGGCAGCTACGACTTGGACACGATTCTCGGCGCCGGTGCGGCGATCCGCGCGAGCGCGCAATACCCGGTCATCCTCGCGCTGGTGGCGCTCGGCGCGCTGACCAAGAGCGCGCAGTTTCCGTTCCATTTCTGGTTGCCGCAGGCGATGTCGGCGCCGACGCCGGTATCGGCCTACCTGCACTCGGCGACGATGGTGAAGGCCGGCGTGTTTCTGCTGTTGCGGCTGTGGCCGGTGCTGGCCGGCACGCAAGCATGGTTCTGGGCAATCGGCGGTGCCGGGTTGGCCAGCCTGCTGCTGGGCGCGGTGGCGGCGAGTTTCCAGCGCGATCTGAAGGCGGTGCTGGCGTATTCCACCGTGAGCCACCTGGGCCTCATCACCATGCTGCTCGGCCTGGGCAACGGATTGGGCGCGGTGGCGGCGATCTTCCATATCGTCAACCACGCCACCTTCAAGGCGTCACTGTTCATGGCTGCGGGCGCGGTCGACCACGAGACCGGCACGCGTGATTTGCGGCGGCTTGGCGGTCTGTACCGCGCCATGCCAATCACGGCCGGGTTGGCCGTGGTGGCGAGCGCGGCGATGGCCGGCGTGCCGCTGTTGAACGGTTTTTTGTCCAAGGAAATGTTCTTTGCGGTAGCGCTGACGACGACGCAAGGCCCGGTGACGGATGTGGTCGTGGCGACGCTGGCGGTGGTGGCCAGCGCGTTTTCGGTGCTGTATTCGCTGCGTTTCGTGGTGGGCGTGTTCTTTGGCCGCGCACGCGATGCGTTGCCGCGGGTGCCGCACGAGCCGCTGCGCTGGATGCGTGCGCCGATCGGCCTGCTGGCGCTGGCGTGTCTGCTGGTGGGCATGCTGCCCGCGGCCACCATCGGCGCGCCGTTGGCGGCTGCGGCGCACGCGGTGCTGGGTGCCGCCACGCCGGCCTACAACCTCGCGGTGTGGCACGGCTGGAATGCGCCGCTCCTGATGAGTGCGATGGCATTGGTGGGCGGCTGCGTGGGGTTCGTGCTGTTGCGCAACTGGCTGAACCGGCACGATGTGCCGGCGTGGGTGGAGCGGTTCGATACGCGGCGGCTCTACGAGCGCGGCCTCGCGTGGCTCACGGTGGATTTGCCCGCGGCCCTGCAACCGGCGTTTCCCGCGCGTCGCCTGCAGGTGCAATTGCGCCTGATCGTGCTGGTGGCACTGATCGCCGCCGGGGCAGCAACGTGGGGCGCGACGATGCGGTTCGGGCTGGCACCCTCGCCGGTCGATCCGCTGTTTGCCGGGTTGTGGCTGCTCGGCGGCGTGGGCGCCATCGCCGCCGCGCGGCGCGCGAAATATCACCGCTTGTCCGCGCTGGTGCTCACCGGCGGTGTCGGGCTGGTGCTGTGCGTGAGCTTTGCGTGGCTGTCGGCGCCCGATCTGGCGCTGACCCAGCTTGTGGTGGAAGCGGTCACCACCATCGTGCTGCTGCTCGGCTTGCGCTGGCTGCCCAAGCGCGTCGACGAGCACAGCACGCCCACCGTGCGCGAGCGGGTGCGGCGCTGGCGCGACGGCAGCCTGGCGGTGCTGGCGGGCGGCGGACTGGCGACGCTCGCCTACCTGGCCATGCGGCACCCGGTTGCCGATTCCGCGTCGCGCTTTTATCTCGAAAACGCGTACGCCCAGGGCGGCGGGCACAACGTGGTCAACGTGATCCTGGTCGATTTCCGCGGCTTCGATACGCTGGGCGAAATCACCGTGCTGGTGATTGTGGCGCTCAGCGTGTTCACCTTGCTGCGCCGGTTTCGTCCGGCGCCGGAGAGCATCGGGGTACCGCGCCAGCAACAACTGCAGGCGGCGGTTGGCCACGACGACGGGGTGACGCCGATGGTCGAGGACTTGCGCATCCCCGGCCTCATCATCAAGTGGCTGGCCCCGGTGGTGGTGATGTTGGGCGTGCATCTGTTCCTGCGCGGGCACGATTTGCCGGGCGGCGGTTTTGCCGCCGGCGTGGCGGTGTCGGTGGCGCTGATTTTTCTGTACATGGCGCGCGGCGCGCGCTGGGTGGAGGCGCGTTTGCGCGTGGCCCCGCTGCGCTGGGCGGCGCTGGGTCTGCTGATCGCATCGGCCACCGGGTTTGGCGCGCTGGCGTTTGGCCAACCGTTTCTCACCTCGCATGCGCGCCACCTGGCCCTGCCGCTGCTGGGCGAGCTGCCGCTGGCCAGCGCCATGCTGTTTGATCTGGGCGTGTTCGGGGCGGTGGTGGGCGCCACCTCGTTGATGCTGGTGGCGCTGGCCCATCAATCGCTGCGCCGCCCGCACCGCGGCGACGATCCGGAGACGAGCTGATGGAGCTGGTGTTGGCGTTGGCCATTGGCGTGCTGGCCGGCTGCGGCGTGTGGCTGATGCTGCGGCCGCGCACCTTCCAGGCGATCATTGGGCTGACCCTGCTGTCCTACGCGGTCAACCTGTTCATTTTCTGCATCGGTGGGCTGCGCACTGGCGCCGATCCGGTGCTGCGCGCCGGGGCGCCCCTGACGCAATACGCCGACCCGCTGCCGCAGGCGCTGGTGCTGACCGCGATCGTGATCGGGTTTGCCACCACTGCGCTGTTTCTGGTGGTGCTGCTGGCTTCGCGCGGCGCCAGCGGCAACGACCATGTCGATGGTCCGGACGGCACGCCGTGAATCCGCATTGGCTGATCGCCCCGATCCTGGTGCCGCTGGCCACGGCGGCGCTGCAACTGCTGCTCGGCGAGCGCCGGCGCGGCATGGCCGCGGTGCTCGGCATGGTGTCCGGCCTTGCCGTGCTGGCGGTGGCAGCGGGTTTGCTGCTGACGGCAAACGACACGCCGCTGGCTTATCGCATCGGCGGTTGGCCGGCACGTTTCGGCATCGTGCTGGTGGCGGACCGGCTCAGCGCGCTGATGCTGCTGCTGGCGGCGACGCTCGCGGTCGCGTTGCTGCCGTGCACGCTGGATCGCTGGCGCCAGCCCGACGGCGCGGTGCAACCGCTGACGCAGTTCCTGCTGGTGGGCCTGAACGGCACGTTCCTCACCGGCGACCTGTTCAACCTGTTCGTGTTTTTCGAGGTGCTGCTGGCGGCGTCGTACGGTCTCGCGTTGCGGCGGCCGGGCGTGCGTCAGGTGGGCGCGGGGCTGCACTACATCGCGGTGAACCTGGTGGCCTCGCTGTTGTTCCTCGTCGGCGTGAGCCTGATTTTCGGCGTCACCGGCACCCTCAACATGGCGGCACTGGCGCAGCTTGTGCCGCAGGTGCCGGCCAATACGCGCGCGCTGCTGCATGCCGGTGCCGGGTTGCTGGGCGTCGCGTTCCTGGTCAAGGCGGCAATGTGGCCGCTCGGGTTCTGGCTGCCGCGCACCTATGCCGCGGTGGCACCGCCGGTGGCGGCGACGTTCGCGATCATGACCAAGGTGGGCCTCTACGTGCTGCTGCGGCTGTCGCTGTTGCTGTTTGGCGCGGGCGCCGGCGCCGCTTCGGCCGGCTTTGGCGGCAGTTGGCTCGTGTGGGGCGGCATCGCGACGATCATTGCCGGGGTGATCGGCATGTTCGGTACGCGCGAACTGGGCGAGCTGGCGGGCTACAACGTGGTGGTGTCCTCCGGCAGCCTGCTTGGCGCCGTTGGCGTGCAGCAGGGCACAGTCATTGCCGGCGCGCTGGCGTATCTGGTGATCTCCACCCTGGCGCTTGCCACGCTGTTTCTGCTGGCCGGGCTGATCGCGCCGCGCGAGGAGGCCGAAAGCGCAGCGCTGCTGGAACCCTACGACCCGAGCGGGCTGGCGCTGTACGCCGACGAGGACGAAAGCCAGCCCTCGGTGCCGGCGCCGGTGCGCCTGCTGGGCGGCTGCTTCCTGTTGTGCGCGTTGCTGCTTGCCGGCTTGCCGCCGCTGTCGGGGTTTCTCGCCAAGTTTGCGCTGCTGGCGCCGCTGCTTGGCGCCGGCAGTGCGGCGCAGGTGTTGTTTGGCCTGACCGTGGCCGCCGGCCTGTGCACGCTGATTGCCCTGGTGCGTGCCGGCATCCGCATTTTCTGGAGCGAGGGCGACTGGGTGTTCCCCGCGACGCGCCCCGGCGCGGTGGCCTCGGTGCTGATTCTGCTTGCCGTGTGCGGCGTGCTGACCGTGCTGGCGGCGGGGCCGTGGCGCTACGCGCTGGCCACCAGTGCGCAGCTGCATGCGCCGGCGCAGTACATCCGGGCGGTGCTGCCATGAGGCGGCTGCTGCCGCATCCGTGGATGGCCGCGCTGCTGCTCGTGGTCTGGCTGCTGTTGCGGCACAGCCTCGCGCCGGGTACCTGGGTTGCCGGCGGATTGCTGGCGTGGATTTTGGCGTGGACCTACGGGCGCCTTGCGCCGCCGCCGGCGCGCGTACGCCATCTGCCCACCCTGCTGCGGCTGTTTGCACGGGTGGCGGCCGACATCGTGCGCTCCAATTTCGCGGTGGCGCGGCTGGTGCTGGGGCGTCGGCGGCGCGTGCATGCGGGCTTCGTCGCGATCCCGCTCGCCTTGACCGACCCGCACGGTCTCGCGTTGCTCGCCTGCATCATCACCTCCACGCCGGGCACGATCTGGGTCGAGCATGACCCGCAGCGCAGCGTGCTGCTGATCCACGTGCTCGATCTGGTCGACGAAACGGTGTGGGTGGAGGCGATCAAGCGCCGCTACGAACAACCCTTGCTGCGGGTATTCCAGTCATGAGCCAGATCTTTCTCGCCGTCGCCGTGGTCGTTGCGCAAGGCCTGCTGCTATTGGCAATGGGGTTTGCGCTGGTGCGCATGCTGCGCGGACCGCGCGCGCAGGACCGCGTGCTGGCGCTGGATGCGTTTCAGGTCAACGCCATGTTGCTGCTGCTGACCATCGGCCTGCGGGTGGGCAGTGCGCTGTACGTGGAGATGGCGCTGGTGATCGCCCTGATCGGTTCCGCCGGCACGCTGGCGTTTTCCAAGTTCCTGCTGCGTGGCGAGGTGATCGAATGAGCGCCCTGCCGCCGTGGCTGGCGGTGCTGGTCGGGGTGCTGGTGCTGGCCGGTGCCGGGTTTGCGTGCGTCGGTTCGTTCGGGCTGCTGCGCCTGCGCAACTTCTACCAGCGCGTGCACGCGCCGACGCTCGGCAGCACGCTGGGCACGTTTTGCGTCGTGCTGGCGTGTGCGCTCGGGTTCTCGGCGCTGCAAGGCGAGGCACTGCCGACGGTGCTGCTGATTAGCGCGTTGCTCGTGCTGACGGCGCCGGTGACGCTGATGATGCTGGTGCGCGCGGCGCTGTACCGCAATCGGCTGGAAGACGGGCAAGCCTTGCCGTCGGCCCGCGGCGACGATCAGAAACCCATGCCGTAGGGGTCGTTGCCGCCCATCAGCGCGCTGTCGTTGGCATTGTTGCCGCCGCCTTCGGCCAAGCGGATCTTGAGCGCGAGGCCGTCGCGCGAATCGGACTTGGCCAGCGCCTCTTCCAGCTCGATGCGGCCTTCCTTGTACAGCCGGTACAGCGACTGGTCGAAGGTCTGCATGCCAGCTTCGAGGCTGCGCTCCATCGCCTCCTTGACCTCGTGGATCTGCCCGCGGCGGATCATGTCGCGAATCAGCGGCGTGTTCAGCAGCACCTCGGCGGCCGGCAGCCGGCGCCCGTCCTTGCCCATCACCAGGCGCTGGCTGATGACCGCCTTGAGGTTCAGCGCCAAGTTCATCAGGATGTTCTTGTGCGCCGACTCGGGGAAGAAGTTGAGGATGCGTTCGAGCGTCTGGTCGGCGTTGTTGGAGTGCAGCGTCGCGAGGCACAGGTGGCCGGTTTCGGAGAACGAGATCGCCGCGTCCATGGTGTCGGTGTCGCGGATCTCGCCGATCATGATCACGTCCGGCGCCTCGCGCATGGCGTTTTTCAGCGCCTCGGCGTAGCTGTGCGTGTCCAGCCCGACCTCGCGTTGGTTGACGATCGAGCGCTTGTGCCGGTGCAGGTACTCGATCGGGTCCTCGATGGTGAGGATGTGCCCGGCCGAATGCGTGTTGCGGTGGTCGATCATCGACGCCAGCGTGGTCGACTTGCCCGAGCCGGTGGCGCCGACCACGAGGATCAGCCCGCGCTGCTCCATGATGAGGTCGCGGAAGATGGTCGGCAGCTGCAACTGCTCGACGTTCGGGATTTCGCTCTTGATCGCGCGGATCACCATCCCCACTTCACCGCGCTGCTTGAACACGTTGATGCGGAAACGCCCGGCCTCCTTCACCGCCAGCGCCATGTTCAGCTCCAGGTCGCGCTCGAACTGCGGTACCTGGCCCTCGTCCATCAGCGAGTAGGCGATCTTCTTGACCATGCCGCCCGGAAGCCCGGTATTGCCGAGCGGATAAAGCTTGCCCTCGACCTTGATGTTCACCGGCGCGCCGGTGGACAGGAACATGTCCGAGGCGCCCTTGTCGACCATCAACTTGAGGAAATAACCAATGTCCACACTGAACCTCTGTCGCCCGCCGTTGCAATGCGCGATCGCGCCCGCTCACAATAAGTGCAGAAGCTTAGTCAGGAATGCGTGATGGTGCACACATCCTTTTCATCCGTGCCGAAAGTCCGTGTCAGCGGGCTTCTGCACACCTTGTCGGCGGCTGGCGCCTTGGCGCTGGCGCTGACCCTCGGCGGTTGCGCCAGCGCGCCGCCGCCAAACCAGGCCATGAACCTGGCGCAGTCGCAGTTGCAGTCCGCACGCGATGCTGGCGCCGCTGATTACGACCCGGTGGATTACGGCTTTGCGCAGGACAAGTTCCAGCAGGCGCAAGCAGCGATCGCCGCGCGCAAGTACGCCAAGGCCGCCGACCTCGCGGCCGAATCGCAGGTGGATGCGCAGCTGGCGCAGACCAAGGCCAACCTGGGCGCCGCGCGCACCAAGATCCAGGCCAAGCTGGACACCAACGCCGCGCTGCGCGAGCAGGGTGCGCAAGCCGCCGCCGCGGCGGCGGCCGAGTTCGCCAAGCCGCTGGCGATGCCGGCCGGCGCCAGTTCCGCACCGGCGCCAGCCGGCTCATCGCCGTTGCCGGCCGCCGCCCCTATCGAAGACATGCCGGCGCCATCGGCCTCGACACTGTCCGCGCCGCAACCGGGGCAGGGCTTTCAGACCGTACCCACCGACAACCCGCCGCAGGGCGGCAACGACGCGGGCTTTCAGCCTGCCGGAGACCAGCCATGAAGCGCCTTGCCACTCTGGCGGCGGCCACCTTGCTGGCGCTTGGCACCCTTGGCAGCGCGCAGGCCAAGCGCGATGACATCGACGTCGGTCGCCTGACCAATGCCTTGAACCAGCTCGCCAGCGACCCGGTGCTCGGCAACTACGCGCAGGCGGAACAGGCCCTGGCGCGCAATGCCATCGGCCAGCTCGCGCAAGCCGGTTCCAGCGACCGCCCGCATGCGCTGTACATGGCCGAGCGGCGGGTCGATCTGGCCAAGGCCACCGCGCAGCTGCGCGATGCGCAAACCAAGCTCACCCAGCTCGACCGCGAACACGACCAGATCCAGCTCGACAACACGCGGCAGGAAGCGGACACCGCGCGCCGCGAGCTGGAACGCCAACGCCTGCAATACCAGATGGCGCAGGAGGAGGCGCAGCGCCTGCAGCTGCAGGGCGAGGCCTACTCGCAGGCCGCGCAGCAGGCGCAAGCCGAAGCAGCCAAGGCCAAGCGTCTGGCCGAGGCGCAAAGCCGGGTGGCACGTTCGGCCAAACATCAGGCTGAACTGGCCGCCAAAGCCGCCAAGGCCATGCGTGCGCAGATCGAACAAGGCGACGGCGGCAAGCCCTGACAGACCCTGGCCCCAATCGTGTACCGGCACGTTTCGTGCTGGTGCAAGCCTTTGTTTTCACGTTGATTTGACGTCAGTGCAACATCGCTGCGGCAGCCTGCCGCGGCGCGTTGCGTGATGTCTTGCGGCACTTTTGCGCGCGGTGTACGGTCAGAGCCGATGGAGCGCATCGCTCCATGACCGCCGGTTTGCCTCATGCCCATCCCCTTCGTCATTTCGCCCGCTACCGGTACGCCGGCGCGGGCGTGTGGGGGTGCGTGCCGGGCGCCGGCGCAACGGGTGCGCCGCACCCGCATGCTCACTCACGAGGAGGCTCAATCATGTTCGAAGCCCAGCATGACGACGTGGAAGCATTGATGAAGAAGGACGCCGAATTCCGGCGCCTGTACCAGCACCACCGCGAGCTCGACAGCAAGGTGCATGACGCCGAAATCGGCGTGTTGCCGATGGACGAGGGCACGCTCGCCAGCATGAAGCGCGAAAAACTGCAGGCAAAAGTAAGGTTGGAACGCATGTGGGAAGGGCGCCGCCAGTTCGGTTGAGCACCCCGCCCCCGCGTTTCCTGATGGCCTCGGCATCTTCCGCTTTGGAAGATGGCCGGGGCCGCGATGTTTCATGGGCCCGGGCTCTCGTGGGCTGTCTCCCTTGTAGGAGCCCGCATGCGGGCGATGCTCTTGGGCGAAAGCGCCATCGCCCGCGAGCGGGCTCCTACACGAGCGGATCGCCCTGACGCGCATAGGTCGCCTTATAACGACGAGTTATCATGGGCACCCCCGATACGCCGGCCCAAGGAAAGCCATCATGACGGTGCAACACAGCGTTCTCGAACTCATCGGACATACCCCGATGCTGCGCACGCAGCGCCTCGACACCGGCCGCTGCGAGCTGTTCCTGAAGCTGGAAAACATGAACCCCGGTGGCTCGATCAAGGATCGCATCGGCGTGTCGATGATCGAGGGGGCCGAGCAGGCCGGCAGGATCAAGCCCGGCGCCACCCTGGTCGAAGGTACCGCCGGCAACACCGGCCTGGGTCTGGCGCTGGTGGCGCAGGCGAAGGGCTACAAGCTGATCCTCGTGGTGCCGGACAAGATGAGCCGCGAGAAAATCTTCAACTTGAAGGCGATGGGCGCCGAAGTGGTGCTGACCCGTTCGGACGTCGCCAAGGGCCACCCCGAGTACTACCAGGACATGGCCGCGCGCATCGCGCAGGAAACTCCGGGCGCGTACTTCATCAACCAGTTCGGCAACCCCGACAACCCGCGCGCGCACATCGAGACCACCGGCCCGGAAATCCTCGAACAGATGGACGGCCAGGTCGACGCGATCGTCGTCGGCTGCGGCTCGTCGGGCACCATGACCGGCCTCTCGCGGTTCTTCGCCAAGGCCTCGCCCAAGACCGAGATCGTGCTGGCCGATCCGGTCGGTTCGATCCTCGCGCAGTACATCAACGAAGGCACGCTGTCGAAGAAGACCGCGAGCTGGATGGTGGAAGGCATCGGCGAGGATTTCCTGCCGACCATCAGCGATTTCACCCGCGTGAAAAAGGCCTACTCCATCAGCGACAAGGAGAGCTTCCTCGCCGCGCGCGATCTCTTGGCGAAGGAGGGCGTGCTTGGCGGTTCGTCCACGGGCACGCTGCTCGCCGCCGCGCTGCGCTACTGCCGCGAGCAAGGCGCGCCCAAGCGCGTGGTGACGCTGGTGTGCGACACCGGCAACAAGTACCTCTCCAAGCTCTACAACGACTACTGGATGCTGGACAACGGCTTTCTCGAACGCGAGCAGCACGGCGACCTGCGCGACCTCGTGCTGCGCCCGTTCGCCAAGCGCGACACCGTGGTGGTCGGCCCGCACGAGCTGTTGATTACCGCCTACAACCGCATGAAGCTCTACGACGTCTCGCAGTTGCCGGTGGTGGAGGGCGACCAGCTGGTCGGCATCGTCGACGAATCCGACGTGCTGATGCACGTGCATGCCGACCAGGCGCGCTTCCGCGATGCGGTCGAGGTGGCGATGATTCGCGACGTGCAGAAGCTCGACGTGCACGCGTCGGTGGAATCGCTGCTGCCGGTATTCGAGCGCGGCCACGTGGCCGTGGTGATGGACGGCGCCGCCTTCCTCGGGTTCATTACGCGCATCGACCTCTTGAACTGGTTGCGGCGAAAGGTCGACTGAAAGCCGGTTGAAACGCGTGGCCGGCACAGTCGCGGCACGGTTTTTCAAGGAGTTCCACCATGTGCGGAATCGTGGCTGCCGTCGCGCAGCGTGATGTGGCGCCGTTGCTCATCGCCGGCCTCAAGGCGCTGGAATACCGTGGCTACGATTCGGCCGGCCTCGCCGTGCTCGAAGGCGGAGAAATCCACCGCGTGCGCGCCAAGGGCAAGGTGCGCGAGATGGAAGCGAAATACCTCGCCGCACCGTTCCCCGGCGGCACCGGCATCGCACACACGCGCTGGGCCACGCACGGCGTGCCGAACGAGGCCAACGCGCACCCGCACATCGCCGGCCGCATCGCGATCGTGCACAACGGCATCATCGAAAACTACGCAAGCCTGCGCGAAACGTTGAAAGCGCGCGGCCACGTGTTCACCTCCGAAACCGACACCGAGGTGATCGCCGCGTTGATCGAAGAGCGCGCCGCCGCCGGCCTGCCTTTGCGCGAGGCCGTGCTCGACGTGATGCGCGGCCTGGAAGGCGCCTACGCCATCGCCGTCGTCAGCCGCGACGAGCCGGGCAAGGTCGTCGGCGCACGGCGCGGCGCGCCGCTCTTGGTCGGCATCGGCATCGGCGAAAACTTCCTGGGTTCGGACGCGCAGGCGCTGATCCAGGTGACCAACCGCATGATCTATCTCGACGAGGGCGACGTCGTCGAGATCACCCGCGACGGCGCCCGCGTGTTCGGTCTCGACGGCAAGCCGGTCGATCGCGCCGTGCACGAAAGCGAGCTGTCCACCGACGCGGTGGAGCGCGGCGAGTACCGCCACTACATGCAGAAGGAAATCTTCGAGCAGCCGCGCGCGGTCGCCGACACGCTGGAATCGCGCCTCGGCGCGCACGGCGTGCTGCCCAATATTTTCGGCGTCGGCGGCGACGAACTGTTGGCGAAAGTACGCGGCGTGCACATCATTGCCTGCGGCACCAGCTACCACGCCGGCATGGTCGCCAAGTACTGGATCGAGGAACACGCGCGCCTGCCGGTGATGGTGGAAGTCGCCAGCGAGTACCGGTACCGCGAGGCGGTGGTGCCGGCGGACACCTTGTTCGTCGCCATTTCGCAATCCGGCGAAACCGCCGACACGCTCGCCGCGATGCGCGAATCCAAACGCCGCGGGTATCTGGGCACGCTGGCGATCTGCAACGTGCCCGAATCCTCGGTGGTGCGCGAGGCGGATCTGAAACTCATGACCCGCGCCGGCCCGGAAATCGGCGTCGCTTCCACCAAAGCCTTCACCACCCAGCTGGCCGCGCTCGCGCTCCTGGCGCTACGCCTCGCCAGCCAGCGCGGCTTGCCCGCCGAGCAGCACGCGCAGCTGTGTGCGCAACTGCAAAGCTTGCCGCGCGCCATCGAGCGCGCGCTCAAGCTCGAACCGCAGATCATCGAGCTGGCCGAGCGCTTCATCCCGCGCCACCACGCCCTGTTTCTCGGTCGCGGCGCGCAATACCCGGTGGCGCTCGAAGGCTCGTTGAAGCTCAAGGAAATCTCCTACATCCACGCCGAGGCCTACCCGGCCGGCGAGCTCAAGCACGGCCCGCTCGCGCTGGTGGACGAGGACATGCCGGTGGTCGCCGTCGCCCCCAACGGCCCGCTGCTCGACAAGCTCAAATCCAATCTGCAGGAAGTGCGCGCCCGCGGCGGCGAGCTCATCGTCTTCGCCGACAGCGCTGCCCCGATGGACGGCAACCTCGACCGCGGCCACCTCGTGCGCATCGACGCCGGCGGCGCCTTCATCGCGCCCGCCGTCTTCACCGTCCCCCTGCAGCTCCTCGCCTATCACGTCGCCGTGCTGCGCGGCACCGACGTCGACCAGCCGCGCAATTTGGCCAAGTCGGTGACCGTGGAGTAGGGGGCAAAGATGCGGTACGCCATCGGCTTGAAGCCTTGGTGATCTTTATAGACATTATCAAGGTTTGATAACTTTTATAAGACCGGTATGATTCGCCCATGGATCCCGTCGCAAACCCCTATACGCCAGGTGCCGGTGCGCCGCCCGTGGAGCTTGCTGGCCGCGATGAGCTGTTGCGCACGGTTGACGTTGCCGCCCAGCGTGTGCGCGCAGGACGGCAAGCCAAGAGCGTGTTGATGATCGGCTTGCGCGGTGTCGGCAAGACCGTGCTGCTGGATCGCATGCGCGTGCAGGCGGAGGCGCATGGCATCCATACCTTGCGGGTGGAAGCGCCAGAAGGCCGGTCGCTGCCGGCCATGCTGGCACCGCAGCTGCGACAATCCTTGTTGCGTCTGTCCCGTTCGGCGCAGGCAGCCGATCTGGGGCGGCGCGCGCTGCAGGCGCTGGCGGGCTTCGCCAAGGGGCTCAAGTTAAAGTACGCGGATATCGAGGTGGGCATCGACGTCGAGCCCGAGGCTGGCCTCGCCGACAATGGCGATCTGGAACACGATCTGCAGGCGTTGCTGGAGGCCGCCGGGCGCGCTGCGCAGGCAGCGGGTACGGCTCTCGTCTTGTGCATCGACGAGTTGCAATATGTGGCGGAGGATCAGTTGGCCGCGCTCATCACTGCGCTGCACCGCTGTGCGCAGCAACAGGTGCCGGTGATGTTGGTGGGGGCCGGGCTACCGCAGTTGCCGGGGCAGATGGGGCGCGCCAAATCCTATGCGGAACGGCTGTTCGACTTTCCGTTCGTCGGGCCGCTGGATGATGCCGCGGCGCGCGATGCGCTGATTGTGCCGGCACGCGCGGAAGGCGTCGATTTCGAGCCCGCGGCACTTGCGCGCATCGTCACCGCCACCGAGGGTTATCCGTATTTCCTGCAGGAGTGGGGCAAGCATGCGTGGGACGTGGCGGATGCCTCGCCGATCACGCTGGCGGATGTGGAACAGGCCTCCATCGAAGCCACGGCGGCCCTGGACGAAAGCTTTTTTCGCGTCCGTTTCGACCGCCTGACGCCGGCGGAAAAGATCTATCTGCGGGCCATGGCCGAGATCGGCCCTGGCCCGCATCGTTCCGGCGATATTGCCGACGTGCTGGGCCGCAAGGTCACCGCACTGGGGCCAACACGCAATCACCTGATCGCCAAGGGCATGGTCTGGAGCCCGAGCCATGGCGATACGGCCTTCACCGTGCCGATGTTCGATGCCTTCATGCGTCGCATCATGCCGGGCGAGGAATGGCGCCAGCCGTGAGGAACGCCGTGCCGGCCGATCGCCTGTGCGGCAATCCACTCCGGTTTCGATATGTCGGTCATGCCTTGCGAGTTGCCGCCGGCGGATGCTTGTCGCTCTGTGCGACTCCTCGCATTGCTGCGTGCCGCCGCCGTGGGAGCGCACAGGGTGCGCTCCCACGGTGTAGAGAAAAATTACGCCCGCCCGTACACGTCGTCGAACCGCACGATGTCGTCCTCGCCGAGATAGCTGCCGGACTGCACTTCGATCAGCTCCAGTGCCATCTTGCCGGGGTTGCGCAGGCGGTGTTTGCTGCCGAGCGGGATATAGGTGCTCTGGTTTTCGGTGAGCAGAAACACCTTGTCGTCGCAGGTGACTTCGGCGGTGCCGGAAACCACCACCCAGTGCTCGGCGCGGTGGTGGTGTTTTTGCAGGCTGAGGCTGGCGCCCGGCTTCACCACGATGCGTTTCACCTGGAACCTGCTGCCCGATTCCAGCGAGTCGTAGCTGCCCCACGGGCGGCGCACGACGCGGTGGAAGGCGTGCTCGCTGCGGTTGGCGGCCTTGAGCTGGGCGACGATCTTCTTGACGTCCTGCGCGGCATCACGGCGCGCGACCAGCGTGGCATCCGGCGTGGTGACGACGACGAGATCATCGACGCCGACGGTGGCGATCAAATGGTGCGGGTGCGAGCGCAGCAGCGAGCCATGGGTGTCCACGGTGAGCGTGTCGCCCTCGCGCAGGTTGTCGTCGGCATCGCGCGTGCCGGCCAGCCACAGCGCCTGCCACGAGCCGATGTCGCTCCACGCGCACGAGGTGGGGATGACTGCGGCGCGCGCGGTTTTTTCCATCACCGCATAGTCGATGGAGTCCTCCGGTACGGCGGCGAAGGCATCCTTGTCCACGCGCACGAAATCCAGGTCGCCCTTGGCCGTGGCGTGCGCCGCGCGCACGGCGTCCAGCATGGCCGGCGCATGGGCGCCGAGTTCTTCCAGGTAGCGATCAGCACGGAACAGGAACATGCCCGAGTTCCAGTCGTAGCTGCCATCGGCGAGATAGGTTTTTGCTGTATCGGCATCGGGCTTCTCGACGAAGCGCTCGACGCGGAAGCCGTCGGCCCCGATCGCCTCGCCGCGACGGATGTAGCCGAACCCGGTTTCTGCTCGATCCGGGCGGATGCCGAAAGTCACCAGCCAGCCTTGTGCGGCAAGCGGCAACGCTTTGGTGACGGCTTGGGTGAAGGCAGCGGTGTCGCCGATCTGATGGTCGGCCGGCAGCACCAGCAGCACGGCATCCTTATCTCGCTGGAGCGCTTCGAGTGCGCCCAAGGCGACTGCCGGTGCGGTGTTGCGTGGGGCGGGTTCAAGCACGATTGTGCTGCCGTCGACGTTCGCCTCACGTAGTTGCTCAGCGACGAGGAAGCGATGATTCTCGCTTGCCACCACAATGGGTGGTGCCACCTCCGGCAACCCATGGGTACGGGCGACGGCTTGCTGGAACATCGTCCCTTTGCCTATGAGCGTCAGAAACTGCTTAGGTAGATTCCTGCGTGATATCGGCCACAGCCGCGTGCCACTGCCGCCGCTGAGGATCAAGGGAATTAGCATGTGGAGGTCCTTGTTTGATCTAAGCCAGTAATGCGGAGCGGGCGTCATACCCGCCACACCATGCCTACCGGCGAAACGTGTGGCGATTGTACGCAGTCACGATCTGCACCGCAGCCAGTGCTCGGGGATAGTTCAGGCGCGTCGCACTCGGGCCAGCGCATTCAGCGCGTTATCCAGACCCTTCTGCCATTCGGGTAGCGCACAGACGAAGTCTCGCTCGAACCCGGAGTTGTCGAGCACTGACCACGCCGGGCGTTTTGCTGGCGTCGGATACTCGGCGGTGCCGATGGCGACCACGTGCGGCGCGCGGGCCAGCAATCCCCGTTTGGTCGCGCCGTCGAAAATCGTCGTGGCAAAGCCATGCCACGACGTGTGCCCGCTGGCGACGAGGTGGTGCGTGCTCTGTAGCGCCGCGCGTTCGGCCGGCGCTGCGGCGCGCCACGCTTCCAGTGCTGCCAGCGTCCCGTGGACGATCAGCGCCGTGCTGGTCGGCGCGCCGATCTGGTCCGCCACCACCCGCAGCTCGTCGCGCTCGGCCCCCACGCGCAGCATGGTGGTGAGAAAATTCTTGCCATGCGGCGCGTACACCCACGCCGTGCGAAAGATGAAATGCGCGGCGCCGCTGGCGCGCAGCGCGACTTCGCCAGCGAGCTTGCTGCGCCCGTAGGCACCCAGGGGCGCGACCGGCGCATCCACGGCATACGGGGTGTGCGCCACGCCGTCGAACACATAGTCGGTGGAGTAGTGCACGACGAGCGCGCCGTGCGCCTTGGCCCAATTGCCCAGCACACCGACGGCATCGGCGTTGACGCGCGTGGCCAGTGCTTCCTCCTGCTCGGCGCGATCCACCGCCGTGTACGCCACGGCGTTGACGATCACGTCCGGCTGCACGCGATCGAGCAGCGCCGTGAGCGTCGCTGGCTCGGCAAGGTCGGCTGCCTCGACGCGCGCCCCGTCGAAACGCGAACCATCGCGGCAAGCCGTCACCAGTTCACCGCGCGCCGCGAGCCCGCCATCCTCGATGAAAGTGCGGCCGAGTTGGCCGTTGACGCCAAGCAGAAGGGTCTTCATGACGCGTAAACCGGCAACCGCTCCGCCGGGATGTCCGCCAGCAGCGGGGACTTGGTGTCCTTCTCCGATAGCAGCGGCTCGGCCACCGGCCAGTCGATGCCGAGCGCCGCATCGTTCCAGCGCACGCCGGCGTCGGCCTTGGGGTCGTACAGTGCGGTGCACTGGTAGCAGAACGTGGCTGCTTCGGACACCACGCAGAAGCCGTGGGCGAAGCCTTCGGGGATCCAGATTTGGTGGTGATTTATTGCCGTGAGCATTGCTGCCACCCACCGGCCGAACGTGGGCGAACCATGGCGGATGTCCACCGCCACGTCGTACACCTCACCTTCCAGTACGCTCACCAGCTTGCCCTGTGGGTTGGGCCATTGGTAGTGCAGGCCGCGCAGCACGCCGCGTGCGGAGCGCGACACGTTGGACTGCACGAAGCGGCGGTCGATGCCGGCATCGCGGTACTTGGCCTCGTTGTAGCTCTCGTAGAAAAAGCCGCGCGCGTCGCCGAACACCTGCGGCTCGATCACCTTTACACCGGGCAGGCGCGTTTCGATCACTTTCATCGCACCGGCCCCTGCATGGCCAAACGCTGCAGGTACTGGCCGTAGCCGGTCTTCGCCAAGGCGGCAGCGAGGTGACCAAGCTGTTCGGCGTCGATCCAGCCGTTGACGAAAGCGATCTCCTCCGGGCAGCACACCTTGAGGCCTTGCCGGTTTTCGATGGTCTCGATGTAGTTGCCCGCTTCCATCAACGATTCATGGGTGCCGGTGTCGAGCCAGGCAAAGCCGCGGCCGAGCTGCTCCAGGTGCAGCGTGCCCTCAGCGAGGTAGCAGCGGTTGAGGTCCGTGATTTCCAGCTCGCCGCGCGGCGAGGGCTTGAGCGCCGCAGCGTAGTCGCACACCTTGGCGTCGTAGAAATACAGTCCGGTCACCGCATAGTTCGACTTCGGTTGCGCGGGCTTTTCTTCGAGGCCAATGACCTTGGCGCTGGCGTCGAACTCGGCCACGCCGTAGCGCTCCGGGTCTTTCACCCAATAGCCGAAAACGGTGGCGCCCTGCTCGCGGCTGGCCGCGCGCTTGAGGCGCTCGGTGAAGCCGTGGCCATAGAAAATGTTGTCGCCCAACACGAGGCAGCTCGGCTTGCCGTCGATGAACTCGCGGCCGATGGTGAACGCCTGTGCCAGGCCATCCGGCGAGGGCTGCACCGCGTAGTGGATGTTGATGCCCCACTGCGAGCCGTCGCCCAGCAGGCGCTGGAACATCGCCTGCTCGTGCGGCGTGTTGATGATGAGCACGTCGCGGATGCCGGCCAGCATCAGCGTGGCCAGCGGGTAGTACACCATCGGCTTGTCGTACACCGGCAGCAGCTGCTTGCTCACTGCGCGGGTGATCGGGTGCAGTCGGGTGCCGGAGCCGCCGGCGAGGATGATGCCCTTGCGTTGCGTGGTCATGCGCCGAGTCGCTCCATGCGATAGCTGCCATCCAGCACGCGACGCACCCAGGGCTGGTTTGCGAGGTACCAGTCCACGGTTTGTGCCATGCCGGTATCAAAGGTCTGCGTCGGCTGCCAGCCCAGCTCGTGCCTGAGCTTGGTGGCGTCGATCGCGTAGCGCCGGTCGTGGCCGGGGCGATCCTTGACAAAGGTGATGAGCGACTCGCGCTGGCGGCCATCGGCCAGCGGATGGCGCGCGTCGAGCATCGCGCAGATCGTCTTCACCACGGTAATGTTGTTGCGCTCGGAGTTGCCGCCAACGTTGTAGGTTTCGCCCACGCGGCCGGCTTCGAGCACGCGGCGAATCGCGGCGCAATGGTCGCCCACGTACAGCCAGTCGCGGATGTTCAGCCCGTCGCCATACACCGGCAGCGGCTCGCCAGCCAGCGCCTTGGCTATCACCAGCGGAATGAGCTTTTCGGGGAACTGATAGGGCCCGTAATTGTTCGAGCAGTTGGTGGTGAGCGTGGGCAAGCCGTAAGTGTGGTGGAACGCGCGCACCAGATGATCGGAGGCTGCCTTGGACGCGGAGTAGGGCGAGTTGGGCGCATACGGCGTGTGCTCGGTGAACTTGCCTTCGGCGCCGAGCGAACCGTAGACCTCGTCGGTGGACACGTGCAGAAAGCGGAATGCCTCGCGCGCCGTGCCCTCCAGCGAGCGCCAGTAATCACGCACGCATTCCAGCAGCGCCAGCGTGCCGGTGACGTTGGTCTCCACGAACGCCGCGGGACCGTCGATCGAGCGATCCACATGCGACTCTGCCGCGAAGTTCACGACGGCGTCCGGCTTGTGCGCGGCCAAAAGCTTCGCGACCAGGGCGCGGTCGCCGATATCGCCTTCCGCAAACACGTGCCGCGGGTTGCCCTTGAGCGTGGCCAGGGTGTCGAGGTTGCCGGCGTAGGTGAGCATGTCCAGGTTGACGACCGTCAGCCCGTCGGCCACCGCCTGCAGCACGAAATTGCCACCAATGAAGCCGGCGCCGCCGGTGACAAGCAGCGTGGTCATGATTGCGGGGTTCCTTGCGCAACGGAAATACGTATTCTCGCATATGGACCCGAGTGGATCGTGGCCCGGGATGAGCACAGCGTTAAGGAAGCTATGTGGGCGACTGGTAGACTAAGCGGCTTGCGATCAACGCGCGGGCCTATCCGCCAAGCACACCCCTCATGCCCAAGAAAACGCAGTCTCCCAACCTTGGTTTCGGCACCCGCGCCATCCACGCCGGCCAGCACCCCGATCCCACGACCGGCGCCATCATGACGCCGATCTACGCCACCTCCACCTACGTGCAGGAGAGCCCGGGCAAGCACAAGGGTTACGAGTACTCGCGCACGCAAAACCCCACGCGCATGGCGTACGAGCGTTGCGTTGCCAGCCTCGAGGGCGGCGTCGCCGGCTTCGCCTTCGCCAGCGGCATGGCCGCAGCATCGACCACGCTGGAACTGATCGACTCCGGCAGCCACGTGATCGCCATGGACGACCTCTACGGCGGCACCTACCGCCTGTTCGAGCGCGTGCGCCGGCGCAGCGCGGGGCTTGATTTCAGTTTCGTCGATCTGAATGACGCCGCCGCGCTCAAGGCTGCACTCAAACCCAACACCCGCATGATCTGGGCCGAGTCGCCGACCAACCCGCTGCTCAAGCTGGTGAATCTCGCCAAGGTTGCCGCGTTTGCCAAGAAGCACGGCCTGCTGCTGGTGGTGGACAACACCTTCTGCAGCCCTGCGGTGCAGCGCCCGTTGGAATTCGGCGCGGATCTGGTAGTGCACTCGGCCACCAAGTACATCAATGGCCACTCCGACATTGTCGGCGGCATCGTCGTCGCCAGCACCAATGAACTGGCCGAACGCCTGGCCTTCCTGCAGAACTCGGTCGGTGCCGTCGCCAGCCCGTTCGATTCCTTCCTCGCCATGCGCGGCCTGAAAACCCTGCACCTGCGCATGCAAGCCCATTGCGCGAACGCGCTGGAACTTGCCAAGTGGCTGGAAAAGCACCCGGCCATCGAACGCGTGATCTACCCCGGCCTCAAGAGCCACCCGCAACACGCGCTGGCCAAGCGCCAAATGCACGGCTTCGGCGGCATTGTCAGCATCGAGGTCAAGGGCGGCTTGAAGAAAGCGCGCCGCATGCTGGAGCGCTGCCACCTGTTTTCGCTGGCCGAATCCCTGGGCGGCGTCGAAAGCTTGATCGAACATCCGGCCATCATGACCCACGCCTCGGTGCCACCCGCCATCCGTAAGCGGCTGGGAATCAGTGACGGGTTGGTGAGGTTGTCGGTGGGAGTGGAAAGTTTGAACGATTTGCAAGAGGACTTGATTGGCGCACTAAATTGACCAAGGACGGCGCCGCCAACTTGATAGCGTGTTCCGAATACTAGGCATAAGTGGAAGCTAAAATTAGTTATGAGAAGTATTTGGTCAGCGGTCTGGACTTATCGCCACTTCATCATCTCATCAGTGCGTGTCGAATTTCAGTCGCGTTTTGTGCGAAGTAAGCTGGGTGCATTGTGGATGATTATAAACCCGCTGGCCCAGGCTGCGATTTATGCCATAATCTTCTCTGAAATAATGTCGGTACGGCTACAAGGCGTCAACGATAAGTTGGCATACTCGATATACCTTCTGGCGGGTATGGTCGGATGGTCAGTTTTTAATGAATTGGTTATGCGCTGCACCACTATCTTCGTTGACAACAGCAATACGATGAAAAAGGTGCGGTTCCCTAAGAGTTGCTTGCCAGCGATAACGTCCGGAGTGGCGCTCGTAAACGGCGCGTTATTGTTCGTGGCCACCTTACTGGTCATGGCTGCGTTCGGTCGCTATCCGGGAATCGGCGCTCTATGGGTGTTTCCGCTGATGGCGGTGACCTTGATACTTGGCCTTGGTGTAGGCCTCATCTTGGGGACGCTAAATGTATTCATCCGGGATATCGGTCAGGTGGTACCTATCATCTTGCAGATCATGTTCTGGTTCACGCCTATCGTGTACTCCCCGGAGATTCTCCCGCCAAGCATACGCCCGTTGATTTACTTGAACCCAATGTCAGGCATTGCTCGCGGCTTTCAGGATGCGTTGCTTTTTGACACGGCTCCACCATGGAGGCTGATTCTTCCGGTGCTTGCTATTTCCATGGCGCTTCTTGGGGTCGCATTGTTTTTGTTCAGGCGAGCCAGCAGTGAGATGGTGGATGTATTATGAACAAGGCCATCATTCGTGCGATTGGACTTGGTAAAAGTTATCGCGTCTTCGGGTCGCAGTGGCGACGCTTCGCCGGGTGGTTTGGCAAAGAGGGTGGCTTTACCGACAACTGGGTTCTTCACGACATCGATCTCGTAGTTGAAGCGGGTGAGTCGATTGGTATCCTTGGGCGCAACGGCGCCGGCAAGAGCACCCTACTTAAGATGATCGCAGGTACACTTGATCCGAGCTCCGGAAGCTTGCAAGTGGATGGTAGCGTTACAGCGATACTCGAGCTTGGTATGGGCTTCAACCAGGAATTCACCGCGCGCGAGAACGTCATGCACGCATGCGGGCTCATGGGACATGCACGCGAAGATATTCTCGGGGCTATGCCTGGTATCGAAGAGTTCGCTGGTATTGGTGAATACTTCGACCAGCCCATGCGTTCCTACTCGAGTGGCATGCAGGTGCGCGTTGCGTTTGCGGTAGCTACTGCCTTCCGCCCCGATCTGCTTGTCATAGATGAAGCTTTGTCGGTGGGTGACCTTTCGTTTCAAGCCAAGTGTTTCAAGCGTATCAATGAGCTCAAGGAAACGGGCACCACATTGTTGTACGTTTCACATTCGGTCACAGACGTGACGAAACATTGTTCACGCTGCATCTATATACGCGATCACACTGTTGTCATGGATGGCCCGTCGCGAGACGTAGGCAATGCGTATCTTGACGACTTGTTCGGTGGGGACCGGCGCCACGAGGCACCTGAGGCTGTCGGGGAAGGTACAAGTGTCGTAACGCCGTTTGCGTTGGACCATACTGACCGCTTCCACACACGGCCACTTTACCGCGCTGAGGAATATCGATGGGGTGATGGCGGTGCTCGCATTCTGGATTACAGCATCACTATGGATGGGCTCGAATTTCCATCCTTGTTGGAAAGTGGCCATACGTGCAAGTTGAGCTATCGCGTCTTGTTTGAGCGTGAGGTCACGGGTCCAGTGTTTGGCCTTTTGATAAAATCGCATGATGGCGTATTCCTTTATGGAACCAACTCACATTTGAGTGATGGCGATGAAGTAAGAAACACTTATCTGCCAGGGTCATGTGTTGTTGCCAGCTTTGAATTCCCTTGGCAGTTCAATACAGGCGTCCACTTGATTTCTGTAGGTGTTTCGGAACGACGTGGTGAAAACGACCTGCTACCACTGGATCGCCGTTACGATGCAATTTTGGCTGCTACTGATAGCTCGCGGCGCGGCTCAGGCATCCTTGATCTGGGAGCGAAGTTTTCTTCAAGTGTGCAGGTGGGTGCATGATGGGTGTGCTTGCAGACAAGGTGGCCGCGCTGCCTGAGGTTTATCAGCCAATATTTGGCCACCCAGAATTGGCTGCTCAGACGTCGCGCGATTGCTGTGATCGACTGCGACATGTCAGCCCGCTACTGGATGAAATGTGCCACAAGCTCGGGCGGCAGGTTCGGATACTTGACCTTGGCTGTGCGCAAGGCTTTATCAGCCTATCGTTGGCGGCGACAGGCGCCAGTGTGGTTGGAGTCGACTACCTTGCGGCCAATGTGGAGGTCTGTTCGGCATTGGCAGCCGAGCATTCTGATTGGGCTTTGCACTTTCAACACGCTCGACTGGAGGAGTTTATCTGCGGACTCGATGACGACAGTTTTGATCTCGTTCTCGGGCTTAGTGTGTTTCACCACGTCGCATATGAACATGGATTTCCGGCTACGCGACAGTTGCTGGACCGTCTCGCGGCGTGTGTGAGCGTTGGTGTTTTCGAGTTGGCACAAGCAACCGAGCCTTTGTACTGGGCCGAGGCGCAGCCGCGCGATTCGCGTGAGTTCCTTGGTGGCTTTGCCTTCGTACATGAGGTAGCGCGTTTCCCCACCCATCTTTCGGATATCCAACGTCCTCTCTATGTAGCTAGTAATCGTTATTGGTACTTGGGAGGCGTGCTGAACGCGTTTGCCAAGTCAACTACCGATCCACATGCCATGGCTTTGGGCACTTACCAGCTTTCGCGTCGTTACTTCTTTGGCAAGGGCTGCATGGCGAAGGTTCAAAGGTTGGACGGCGAATTGGGTGAATCCAATCGCCTGGAGTTGCGGCGTGAGATTGAGGTGCTTGGCAATCCACCTGCTGAACTGGCCAATAGTTGGCCTTCTCTTGACTCGTTTGGCGAGACTGCCACCGAAGGGTGGCTAGTCCGAGAGATGATAGATGGCCAATTGTTGCTCGATGCAATAGCACGTGGTGACAGTTACGACCCACATCGGGTTATTGGTGACGTACTTGAACAACTGGCTGTCCTTGAGCGGTACGGCTATTACCACAATGATGTACGGGTATGGAATGTTCTACTGCACCAAGACGGGTCATCGCTCCTTATTGATTACGGCTCGATTAGCCACGAATCGATGGCTGGACACTGGCCGAGTGATCTGTTTCTAACGTTTTTTTCGTTCGTGCATGAAACAGTAAAGCCTACGCTGAATGCTGTCTCACCCTATCGCGTGCCTCCGTTTGTCAGCCCTTTCAGCCTGCCTGCACCATATTCGGGATGGCTGAAGTCACTTTGGGTGCGTCCAAGGAGCGAGTGGAGCTTCCATGCCTTGCTGGATAGTTTCGTGCGGATGCAGCCGAGTGACCGCAATGACGAAACGCATCATGAGGAAGCAGAGAGCCTCTGGTCTGCGACGATGGAACAGTATCTCTGTGGACTGGGAAGTGAAGTTTTCAGCCACGGTGCAAGGCTGGCGCAATTGACTAACCGCGATACCGATTCGCGAGAGTTGCTGAAACGGAAGTTGGATTCGTTGGACACATTGCGCCGCGACAGCGACAACCGGTTGCGGCGTATCGCGACATTGGAGCAGGAGAAAGTGCACCTACACGAACAGTGGCAGCGTGACTTGGCCGAGTTGGATGCGTTGCGCCATGACAGCGACAACCGGTTACGACGCATTGCGATGCTGGAACAAGAGAACGCACTTCAGAAGGGTGTGCAAAACGCACAGCAGGCAGAACGGGGTGAGCTGCGGCGACTTCGCGAAGCAGATGCATCCCGTATCGTCGAACTTGAACGGGACAATGCCGTTCAAAGCGGAAGCATCGACAACTTGCGGGCAGTCATCCAGCAGGGCCGTCATGAACTGGCACAAGCGCATGAGCAACAGGCGGCGCTTGCGCAGCATGCAAGCAGACTCGACCGCGAGTTGCATGAACAAGTTGATCATGCTTCGCGTGCGGAGCACGCTTTGCAGGAGCTTATGAACAGTCGCTCCTGGCGCTGGACGAGGCCGATTCGTACGTTGCGGCGGTGGGTAAAGCCACTCGATGCTGAATCGGGCGCGGCATCGGAGCCCTTCCCACAAGCGATCCAACGTGGACGTGCCCGTGCGGCCATTCGGCGCGCAGTACGGCGCGCGATCAAAGCCAGCGTTCGCCGGCCATTGATTCGTCGCTTGGGTGCCGGGGTACTGATGATGTCACCCAAGTTGAAAGCCAAGCTGGTAGCTGTTGCGCTGGACCATCCAGCGATTACCTTGGGTGCGGGGGCAAGCTCCGCCAATCCACTTGATGTTTTGCACGGTGAAGGAATGGCTTCGCCAACGATCGATGTGGTTTACCAGCGGCTGCATCACAGTGTTGAATTATCACATATCGAGACGCATGACCAACACGAGCGCAGGTAAGGCAAAAGGATAGGCCATCCAATGAAGATCGTTATTGATTTGCAAGGTGCGCAGTCGGAAAGCCGGCATCGGGGCATCGGCCGGTACGCGAAGTCCATGGCGCTGGCGCTGACCGAGGCTGCGCAAGGGCGGCACGAGATCTGGTTGGTGCTGAACGAGCGTCTGGATCGTAGCGAAGATAGCCTGCGGCTGGCGTTCTCGCATTGGCTGCCGCCCGAACGCATCGTGGATTACACTCTGCCGGGCCCGATGGCAGCGATCGAGCCGGGCAATGATTGGCGCCGATATGCAGCGGAACTGCTGCGCGAAAACTTTCTGCGCGGGATGGGGGCCGATTGGGTGTGGAATGCCAGCCTGTTCGAGGGCTGGCTGGATGACTCCGCCACGTCAAGCGGACGGCTGACCGGTAGCGCCGCACAGTCCACCACACTGTATGACCTGATTCCGCTGACTCGACCGGAGGAGTATCTGGTCGATAAGCACATGCGTGCGTGGTATATGCGCAAGGTGGATGACCTGCGCAAACAGGATCACTGGTTTGCGATTTCCGAGTGGACCAAGAAAGAAGCAATGGAGTGCCTTGACCTGCCGGCGCAACGAGTCACGGTCGCACCATGTGGTGTGGAAGACGCCTTCACCCAGTTAAATGGGGCAGACGTCGAGTCCGTGCGAGCACGGCTGCGCTTGGTGCACGGCATCGACCGGGATTTCGTGTTCTACATGGGGGGCTTTGACGCCCGCAAGAACGTTTCAAGCCTGATTGCGGCCTTTGCACGGACGAAGGCCGCTATTCGCCACAGTCATCTATTGGTCATTGGCGGCCGAATCAGCAATGGCGAACGGGTACTTCTCCAGGAGGTCATGCGCAAGCATGATCTCAGTGCGACGGATGTGATCTTTACTGGGCAGATCGACGACGTCGAGCTGGTTGGGTTGTACAACGCATGCGCGCTGTTCGTGTTTCCTTCGCTGCACGAGGGCTTTGGCCTGACGGTGCTCGAGGCCATGGCCTGTGGTGCGCCCGTGCTGGCGGCCAACCGAACCAGTTTGCCGGAAGTGGTTGGACAGGACGCCATGCTTTTTGATCCGGCAAACATTGATGACCTTGCTGGGCAGATGGTGCAGGTCTTGGACGATGCTTCATTGCGTCGGGCATGGTCTGAGTACGGCAAGCAGCGGGCGAAAGGGTTCACTTGGCAACGCGGTGCCAAGCGGATGCTGGAGGCATTCGAAGCGGGCAGGGCCAAGCAGGCGGTCGGCGGACGGGAGCACAAAAGCCGTCTGCGGCTGGCTTATGTGTCGCCGCTGCCACCCGAAGCATCGGGCATAGCCGACTACAGTGCCGAGCTGTTGCCGGAGCTGGCCAAGTATTACGCCATCAATGTGGTCGTACCGCCGGCGCAAGCGGCTGTGGTTCAGCTCAAGACCCGCGTACCAGTGCGCACGACCACCTGGTTTGCTCAGAACGCGCATCGGTTTGACCGGATCCTGTACCAGTTCGGCAACTCGCCTTTCCATCTTCATATGTTCGACCTGCTATGGCGGTATCCCGGCACGGTCGTACTGCACGATTCCTGTCTCGGAGCTTTGAGCCATTGGCGCTCGCTCCATGCCGGCACGGAACCCGACTATGCGCGCAGGCTGTACGGCGGCCATGGGTACCGAGCATTGCTCGACGACCAGCAGAGGGGACGCGACTACACCATCGGCGCATACTCGAGCAATACGGAGGTCTTCGAGTCCGCCATTGGTGTTTTGGTGCACTCGGACTACGCCATTGCGAACGCACGGCGTTTCCACGGCGATCATGCGGCTTCGTGGATGCGCCGGATTCCTTTCCCGAAAGCTCCGCATCGGGCGAATCGCAAAGCCGCCCGTAAACACTTGTATTTACCTGACGATGCCTTCGTGGTGTGTTCGTTCGGCATGTTGGCGCCCACCAAACTCAACCATTGCCTGCTGGAGGCTTGGTTGTCGTCGACCTTGGCCAGACGTGCCGATTGCCGATTGGTGTTTGTCGGCGAAAACCATGGCGGCGATTATGGCCAGGCATTGGTGCGGCGCATTGAGCAGGCGCAGGCGCGTTCGCTCATCAGCATCACTGGTTTCGCCGAAGACAACGCTTACCAAGCGTGGCTGGCGGCGGCCGATGTCGCCGTGCAGTTGCGCACGGAATCGCGCGGTGAAACGTCGGCCGCGGTGTTCGATTGTATGGCGCATGCGTTGCCCTTGATCGTCAACGCACACGCCACTTTCGCCGAATTGCCTGACGATGCCTTGGTGAAGCTCCCGGACCATTTCGAAGAGCGAGCGCTGGCCGATGCCTTGGAGCGGCTGGCCGGCTCGCCGACCTTGCGCCAGGCGCTCGCCGAAAGGGCCCTGCACGAAGTAACGGAACATCATGCCTTGCCCAAGGTTGCGCAGGCTTACCGCGATGCCATCGAAACGTTCGCGACTACGCATCCGCTGGCCTTGGAACAAGACACGATCCGAACCCTCGGCGTGGCAGGCGGTGTCGTCACCCAAGAGAAGGATCTGTGGCTGACAGCGCAGGCGCTAGTGCACAACCGGCAACCCATGCGCTTGCCGCGGTTGTTCCTGGACGTGACGGTGGTTGCCGGAAATGACCTCAAGACGGGCATCGAACGTGTCACGCGCAATTTGGCGCGTGAGTTGCTGCAGGCGCCGCCGGACGGATGGCGTGTCGAATTGGTGAAACTGGTCGATGGGCGTTACGTGCATGCGCACGATTTGGCGTTGCGCTTGCTGGGCTTGAAAAGTGTCGACCTTGATGAAGAAGCTGCTGAGCTGGGACGTGGCGATGTCTTTCTTGGCCTGGACTGGGTCGCGGATAGAGTGCCTGCGCACCAGGCGCTGTATCAAAGCTGGCGCCATCGCGGCATTGCCGTCTACTTCCTGGTTTACGACCTGCTGCCTGTATTGCAGCCGGCGTTTTTCCCAAAAGACACCGAGGCCATGCATGCGCGCTGGTTGGAGAGTATCGCCACCTGCGCCGATGGTCTTGTATGCATCAGTCGCACGGTGGCGGAGGAGCTGTGCACATGGATCGATCACCGCCAGGTACCGCGGAAGCTTCCGCTACGGCTGGGCTTCTCGCATATCGGTGCCGACCTGGATGGCAAGCCGGCCGAACCAGAAAAGTTGACTGATACCGACAAAACAGCGTTGGAGGCCATAACCCAGCGCCCCACGGTGCTCATGGTGGGCACCCTTGAGCCTAGGAAGGGGCACGGGCAAGCGCTGGCAGCTTTTGAGGCCCTGTGGGCACATGGCGCAAGCCTGAATCTGGTCATCGTGGGCAAGCAGGGTTGGATGATGGAGGCCTTCTGCCAAAGGCTCCTGAGCCATCCGGAGGCCGGCAAACACTTGTTTTGGTGCCAGGGGATCAGCGACACCATGCTGCGTGGGCTTTACCGCGCGGCCACCGTGTTGCTATCGGCTTCCGAAGGCGAAGGCTACGGTCTTCCGCTGATTGAAGCTGCTCAGTATGGGGTCCCCATCATTGCGCGGGATTTGCCTGTGTTCCGCGAGGTTGCCGGGGCGCATGCCACCTATTTTCAATCCAACGACGCCAGTGGATTGGCGGACACCATTGAGCGCTGGTTTGCGGAGCATGCAGCGTCCCGGGCACCTGGCTCGGTGGGCATGCCTTGGCTGAGTTGGCAGCAAAGCGCCGCGCAGTTGGCTCGGATGCTGCTGGTGAGCGATGCGCCGGGTTGGCTCGCTCCTTGGTGTGCAACGTATGAACCGGGCGTGGCCGTGGGAGCGCAGGGGCTGCAACTCGTACCGGCTGCGGGTTCCATTGCGACGAAGGTAGAATTCACCGGGTGGGGGGAGTCGGAACCTTGGGGCCGTTGGGCACTGGGACAGCGTTCACGCCTGCACCTGCGCTTGTCGGGCCAATGCGATGGCCGACAGCTTTGCCTGGCCCTGCAAGCGAAGGCGTTCGTGGATGCCCGCCATTCGCTGCAACGGTTCCAGATCTACGCCAACGGCCATTTGCTCGACACATGGGATTGCAGCCATGCGCGTCCAGAGGTTTCGCGGCAGTGGCCCGTTTCATCCACTTGGCTTGGTGAGCACGGTGAGCTGGAAATTACCTTGCTACAGGCCGACGCCATCTCGCCTGCAGCGCTGGGGCTGTCTCGGGATACCCGTTTGCTTGGCTTGGGGGTACGGCAGATGTCGCTGGCATGGTTGGATCACGACTCGGCAACGGAAACTGCGACAATGGTTACTTCGCCCGATCTGTGAATCTTCGAATACTTCCAAGGAGAATATGATGAACGTGAACAAATATCGTGGCGCGGCATTGGCGTCGGGGCTTCTTGTATTGCTGTGCGGTTGCGGACAACATCCGGCCATCTCAGCGTCAGATGCGTCGTCTGCATCTTCTGCGGCGACGTCTGCCCAAAACCAGGCGCGCCCGGCGGGTACCGTGTTGCTGGATGTGCAGGCGGATAGCGGCAAGGTGCCAACCCAGGTGGGTCGTGTGGTAGCCGGCAAAGGGTTGGAGTCGACGGGGGCGGCGGGTCAGTTGATGTTTGGCCCGTACGCCAGCATGGCTGCCGGTAATTACACGGTTACCGTATTCGGCCAGTTTGATGGTGCGCAGCCGGCCCAACCGCTGGAGCTCGATGCGTCCTATGCGCAGGGCGCGAAGGTTGCCAAGACCGTGAAGGTCCAGCCGTCCGAAGCGACGGCGGGCCAACTGGCTTCGTTTGATTTCAGCCTACCGCAGCCTGTCAGCGATCTGGAGATTCGTGCGCGGGTGGCAGATGGCACGCATGTCACCATCAAAGGTTACAAGGTAGTAGTCAAGTAACCAGCGGTTTACTGATCGACACTGATTCGATCAAGCAATCGGGCATTCGATTTCTGCGGCAACAACACAAAACCGGCTTTGCTTTTACGTAGCCACTCTTGTTCATACGGAATTAAGTTCAATGAAGACTGCACTAATAACGGGTATCACGGGTCAGGATGGGGCGTACCTTGCCGAGCTGTTGCTGCAAAAGGGCTATGAGGTCTATGGGGCGTATCGACGCACCAGTTCGGTCAACTTCTGGCGCATCAAGGAACGTGGCGTCGACAAGCATCCACGCCTGCACTTGATCGAATTCGACTTGGCCGACCTCGGATCGGCGATTCGTGTATTGCAGGAGAGCAAGGCTACCGAAGTCTACAACTTGGCTGCGCAGAGCTTCGTGGGCGTATCGTTTGCCCAGCCGGTGCTTACGGCCCAGGTCACTGCGGTGGGCGCGCTGAACCTGCTGGAAGCCATCCGTATTGTGAACCCCGAGATTCGCTTCTATCAAGCGTCTACTTCCGAGATGTTCGGTAAGGTGCAGGCTGTGCCGCAGAAGGAGGACACGCCGTTCTACCCCCGCAGCCCTTACGGCGTAGCAAAGCTTTATGCGCACTGGATCACGGTCAACTACCGCGAGTCCTATGGCATTTATGGCTGCAGCGGGATCCTGTTCAACCACGAATCCCCCTTGCGCGGGCGCGAGTTCGTAACACGCAAGATCACCGATACGGTGGCCAAGATCAAACTCGGCCTTGCAGATCGCCTTGAGCTGGGCAATCTGGATGCGAAACGCGACTGGGGATTCGCCAAAGAATATGTTGAGGGCATGTGGCGTATGCTGCAGGCAGATGCGCCCGGCACCTACGTGCTGGCCACTGGGCGCACTGAAACCGTGCGCGACTTCGTTGCCATGGCGTTCAAGGCGATTGGCGTATCGATCGACTGGAAGGGGGCGGGTGAGGCCGAGAGTGGTGTCTGCCATGAAACAGGACGCACCTTGGTGGTAGTCAATCCCGACTATTATCGCCCGGCCGAAGTCGAATTGTTGGTCGGCAACGCCAGCAGAGCGCGGTCTGCACTTGGCTGGCAACCGCAAACCAGCTTGGAAGACTTGTGCAGCATGATGGTGGCCGCTGACCTGGAGCGAAATGCGCATGGGAAATCCTTCTGATCGCCCCCGGCCCGTGGCACTGGTCACGGGCTGCCACGGGTTCACTGGCCGCTACCTGGCATCCGAATTACAGCTCGCCGGCTACGAAGTCAGCAGTCTCGGACAAGAGACCGCACGTGGTACCACGGCAGTGGACCTTTGCGACCGCGCCGGAGTAATGGACGCTGTCGCGGCCGTGCGTCCGGATGTAGTCGTGCATCTTGCGGCGATCAGCAATGTGGCACATGGCGATGTGGATGCGATCTACCGTACGAACGTGGTGGGCACACGCCATCTGCTTGAGGCGCTGGTAGCCAGTGACCACCGGCCACGTTGTGTGCTGCTTGCTAGCAGCGCCAATATCTATGGCAACAGCCAGATCGAGTTGTTGAGTGAGGATGTCACCGCCAGTCCTGCCAACGACTACGCCGTCAGCAAACTGGCCATGGAATACATGGCTAGGCTCTGGATGGATCGGCTACCCATCGTTCTGGTTCGACCGTTCAACTACACCGGCGTCGGGCAGTCCGAAAAATTCCTGCTACCTAAGATCGTCGGACACTTCCGACGCAAGGAGCAGGTCATCGAGCTGGGCAACATCGATGTGGCTCGCGATTTTCAGGATGTTCGGTTTGTGGTGCGCGCCTATCGACGCCTGCTGGATGCTGATGCAGCCGGTCAGGCCGTCAACCTGTGTTCCGGGCACGCATACACCCTGACCGATGTCATACGCATGGTCGGGGCCATGGCGGGGTACCAGATCGAGATCAAGGTGAGCCCGGCGTTTGTGCGTGTAAACGAAGTGCGCCGCCTGATTGGCGACAATCGCAAGTTGGCCGGGCTGATTGGGCCACTGGAAATCATCCCGTTGCAACAAACATTGGCATGGATGTACGCAGCCGAAGATTGAAGCTTGCTGTCAAGCAATCTAAAAAGGACAAAACCATGGCACTGAAAAGCTTCAAAGCCTATGACATCCGTGGCCGCATACCGGATGAACTGAATATAGAACTGGCTGAACGCATTGGTCGCGCGTACGCCGAAGTAGTGGGATGTGGAACCGTGGTGGTGGGTTACGACATCCGCCGCGATAGCCCCGCGTTGGCCGCAGCACTTTCGTCCGGATTGAACCGCGCAGGCTGCAATGTTATCGACATCGGATTGTGTGGCACCGAGGAGGTCTACTTCCAGACATTCCATCGAAAGATTGCTGGCGGCATCATGATCACGGCGAGCCATAACCCCACGGACTACAACGGCATGAAGTTGGTTCGCGAGGATTCGCGGCCGATCAGTGGCGACACAGGGTTAAGAGAGGTTGAACGCCTGGTCGAAGCAGGTCAGTTCCGCGATGCGTCGCAACCTGGCCGCACGCGCAGCGACCACGACAAGTCTGCATATATTCATCATCTGCTTGGCTACATCGACCCAGAAAAGCTGCGCCCGCTGAAAGTTGTGGTCAACGCAGGCAATGGATGCGCCGGTCCGATTGTCGACTTGCTGGCGAAGCATCTTCCTTATAACTTCATTCGCATCAATCATGAACCGGATGCTAGCTTCCCCAACGGAATCCCCAACCCACTTCTTCCGGGTAATCGTTCCGCGACGTCCGATGCCGTACGCAAATATGGCGCCGACCTCGGCATCGCTTGGGACGGTGACTTCGATCGCTGCTTCTTCTTCGACAGCGAAGGCGAGTTTATCGAGGGCTACTATGTTGTTGGCCTACTGGCTACTCAATTGTTGGCCAAGCACCCCGGCGCAAAAATCATCCACGACCCGCGCCTGACCTGGAACACCATCGAGATGGTTCGCGATGCGGGTGGAACACCGATCGAGTCAAAGACGGGCCATGCCTTCATCAAGGAGCGCATGCGTCAGGAAGACGCCATCTACGGTGGCGAGATGAGCGCGCACCACTATTTCAAGGACTTTGCATACTGTGACTCTGGCATGATCCCGTGGCTGCTATTGACCGAGCGCATAAGTAGGACGAGAGAGGGGCTTGCTGACATGCTTCGCGCGAGACGGCAGGCGTTCCCTTGCAGTGGCGAGATCAACTTCAAAGTTGCTAACACTGAGGAGGCCATCGACGCGATTGTAACTCGATTCAGGCAAAACGTATTGACGGTGGGACACGTGGACGGAGTCAGCATGGACTTCGGTAGTTGGCGTCTTAATCTACGTCCGTCCAATACCGAGCCGCTGCTTCGCTTGAACATCGAGTCGAAAGGTTCTCCCGCATTAGTAGAAGCAATGCTTCACGAGATCAGTTCGTTGCTGATATGAATACAAGGCTTTGATCTTCGATTCATGGGCGCCGAAAGCCATCTAACGATCAACATATCGTAAGTTGGTTAAACAGAGGCGTTACCCCATTAGAACCCGCGGGTGCCTCACATCAGTTTTAAGGTAACACTTTCTGCCTCGATGGTGGGCTGTCCTGTGAAATAAATACGAAACTCGTAGGCGGCGCCATCCATATTGTCCGGGACGGTGAATGAGACGCGGAAGGGCTTAAAAATCGTTTGGGTATCGTCGAACTTTCCCGCAACGATAATGTTACCAGCACCAGAGGCAGCGACGTCCCACTTGGTAGTTGGGCCCCCGTGTGTCCTGACGAGGAAGGACACTTGGTATCGCCCAGCTGGCAAATGGACGTATGGACCAAACACCATATAGCCCGGCTTGTCTACATCAGCTTTGGCAATACGATCGCATTGAGGAGTCGTCACTCCCACTTGTGATGGAAGACTACAGGCCTTCCAGGTAAATGATCGCTCGACATTGTCGAGTACTGGCGCGATATCACCCTGTAGCCCGCGCCTTACGACGTGACCACCGTCGGGCAAGTTTGAACGGCAAGAACCATCCCGTGGCGTCAAATAAGTCCATCGGCCAGACCCATAGTCTGTATGGGGGCGAAGGCTCGGGCAGGGCGGAAGCCAAAGTGGCCCGGCAATGCGATCGAATAGCACCCTGACAACCTGCCCTTGGTGTACGTAAAAATACGTATCCTGTGGATTGGCTCCGCCGTCACGATGGCTGATACGCTCAGCAAAGACTTCCGGTACTGGGCTGTACCAGCTTGGAGAATGCCGCAGTAAAAATCTAGCACCGCTGCGGAGTTCAAGATAACTGCCGCCATTGAATGGCGTCCCCATAGAAGAAAGCGAGACCAACTGAGCGAATACGAAACTCCCTATGGTGGTCCACTGCCACGAAGCTTGCTCTATACAACCTATCAGCTCAATAAGGGCGAAACCAGACGGCACGGCGCACCACAACGCGTAGCGCGCCATCCCACTTGAGCCGGAATTGAAGTTGATCGTACTCAGGCTTGGGATGACCATAAGTAGTGTACTGATTGCTGCGAGTAGCAAAATACCTAGTGGCAATCTCGCGAAACGCTTTCGGTTACATAAATAAAGCAAGGCAATGGTGCCTGCGACCGCGAGCCCTGGTATGCCGATAACCATGCCTTGATTTAAGTCGAAGAAAAACGAGACAAGCCGCGCAGCAGATATGTTGGCAGCAGAAGCTTGGCCGGAGTGCGCAATCAG
The DNA here is from genome assembly GCF_058789895.1 of Rhodanobacter sp. FW106-HT46G03. Lineage (NCBI taxonomy): Bacteria > Pseudomonadati > Pseudomonadota > Gammaproteobacteria > Lysobacterales > Rhodanobacteraceae > Rhodanobacter > Rhodanobacter sp. FW106-HT46G03. Next base: position 2,724,706 of record NZ_JBYTCC010000001.1, on the reverse strand, counting down.
ATTGGATGTACCATAGCTAATGAAGTAAAATAATGGGGACAGAAGGAGCGTAACGCAGACTAGAACGCCCTTTGCGAGTTGCTTCGACAGCCACAGTAGTTTGGCGCGGCCCCTCCATAGATTGGGCAGGGTAAGTAAGAGCGACGCCGCGCTCAGGAGCCCTACTGGCGGATTTTGCTGCGCGGCTAATGCAAGTAGGAATGAGGCAAGGAAGTAGCGTCGGTTCTTAAGTTCTATGCCCGCCATGACCATTGTAGAAAATGTGAAGACCTCTGGGCTGCTCCAATTTACATATAAACTGGAGCCACCGAGCCAGATAAAGGCAAACAAGGCCCATTGTTGACCTATCGAGTATCTTCTACAAGACACTGCAAGTATTGAGGCCAATAACAAAATTAACACGTTTGTAAATAAAAAAGAATTAACTGGATCAATATGTAACCAGTTAGACAGCACGAATCCCGGTGCATTGAAGATTGGATAAAGCCAGAAGTGGTAAGAGTAGAACCTGCCGTCTTTTGAGCGAAAATAACCGTTTATTTGCTTGGCTTCGTCGTTACCAAATGCAGGTAACAGTTCACGCATGTAGTTAGCATTAATTGCTTGGATTGCAGGATTGCTCAGCAAATCTGTGACATCAGTCCTTCGTAGATCCGGCGAACGGTGATTGACGATAGACGATGTCATCGCAAGGTATTCAATGCCGTCACCTTGAATGTATGGATCGCGTGAGAACCACACGGATATGATCGTCAATGTGATTGCAATCATAATCAACATTACGCGATGAAACGTGTACGCCCTTGGCGAACCATTTTTAATCTTAAGCATCATGAAATTCGCTATTGCCTATGAAGGACTTTTATGCTGCTAACATACATTGCTAGGGCATTTGGCCGCCACGTCAATTTCGCTCCATAGATCGATACTCTTCGTAAGCTTGAAACAACATATCAGTATCCGAATACTTTGGTGACCAACCGATTGCTAGACGGGTCGGTTCGATATCTACGAGATAGTTGATATCGGCAATGCCGTATTGCTCACGGTGAAGTAGTGGGTGACCTAGTCGTTCAAGCGCGGCAAGCACCCACTTTAGCGGTCGTGCTGGGGTAGCGAATACGCGCGAATTCGAATGGGCCAGGCGAATTGATTCTTCCAACAGGTCGCGCACCGTGGGAGGATTGCTAGAGCCCAAGTTTAGCTCGATGTTTGGGAATCCGGCGTCCGTCGAGGCTAGGATAGCCGTGATCACGTCATGCACGGAAATCATTTGGTAATGATTCTTGCCGTTGCCAATCATTGGTATTGGAAGGTTCCTCCGCATCAGGTCAAATAGCTTAATAAGTATGCCTAGACGCCCCGGCCCGACAATCATGCGCGGGCGCAACACTGTAATGCTCGCGCCACTCTTGCGCATTTGGGTACAAAGGTCTTCGGCGCGAAGCTTGCTGCGGCCATACGGGCCGAGTGGGTTGCGAGGATGTGAAGGGGGAACCGGCAGCTTTTGCGGCACCCCGTAAACCATGTCGGTGCTAAGCGTTATCAGCTTATGGGCGGAATGCCCAGCCATCCAATGCAAGATATTCTCAGTGCCTTTGACGTTTACAGCATTAAACCAAGCATCTTGGTTTACAGTAGGGACCCGGTTATGGAACTGCCGTGCGGCCAAATTGTAGACGATATCCTCGCGCCCTGCAGGAATGGCTGCAAGCTGTTGTGGCTTAGTAATATCAACCTGTAGAAACTTTGCGCCCAACGGTAACGGAAAGCTCGGTTCTTCAATGTCGCATAATAGTTGCACCTCGCCGCGCGTGGATAAGGCCTGAGAGAGGTGGCGTCCAGTAAAGCCGGAGCCGCCAAAGATTATATGGTTAACCATGTAATTACGCCTTCGAAATAAGGACCACGCCGGCACAGATTGCCGCAATGCCTATACATTTGGTGATCGTGATGGGTTCTTTGAAAAAGAAGTAGCCGCCAAACAAAACGATGACATAACCGATACTTAGAAATGGGTACGCAATGCTTACCTGAACCTTAGATAGCACGTACATCCATGTCAATACACTGATGGCATAGCAGAGAAGACCAAGCACTACTCCCCAATTGAGAATTGTAAGTAACGTACCTATGGCAGCCTTCGTACCTCTAGGCATCGTTAGCGAGAGATTGACCAATCCTCTGCGGAGGAATAATTGTGCAGATGCATTTAGAGCAACGGAAAACAATACTGCCGGTAGATAACGCAGTAGTGCAGGTTCTTGTGGCATAGGTCTTGTCCTTGTGGTCTAGATAGCAAAGATCACAACTATGACCATGGCAGCAACAAGGAGGCGGCTGACTTGATCTTTGATTGCGAAGATGACCGGATCGTCGTGCATGGCCCCTCGGTGAGCAATTACCCAAGCACGGCTAATCCAATAAAGCATAATTGGGCATATCAGCCAGAGTGCATGCGGGCGATGATACAGGGCTTGGCTAGTGGTGCTGTCTATGTACAGAGCGAGTACAAGCACAGCCAGATAACCACTCGCACCACCAAGGGATTGAATAAGTGGGATATCATCCACGTGATAGCCACGTCCCTTGGTCATGATACTACCTTGGGAGCGTAGCGCGATCAGTTCAGTATATCGTTTGAGCATGGCTAAGCTGAGGAAGATGAACATGGAGAATGCCAACAACCAAAACGACGGGATAACGTCGATTGCCGCGCTTCCTGCGAGGATTCGCATGGTGTATAGGCCTGCGAGGACTACAACGTCGAGCATGACCTTCCGCTTGAAATAGGATGAATATCCGAGTGTCAGTAGGTAGTAGCTTGCGAGCGCCAACGCAAATTTGGCCCCTATAAGAAGTGCGAGTAAAAATGCGATGATGGTTAGTATTGGGGATAGAAGTATCCCCACGAGAAGCGGTAGTGCACCGGCTGCGAAGGGGCGATGACGTTTCGTATGATGGCGGCGGTCGGCTTGCAAGTCGAGCAGGTCATTGAGTAAATAGACGCTCGAACGCACAAAGACCGAAAATCAAGAACGCAGATAGGCTGTGCAGGAGCGCGGTGCTGTCGACAAGATGAGCCGCTAGCAGTGGTATGAAAATGAGTAGGTTTTTAATCCATTGGTGCAGACGTAAAGCCCTTCCCCAAACACGTGGACTGCTGTTTGCGACAGGGAAGGTTGCTGTGACTGTGCTTACAGCGCTCGCCTGCTTTACGAGCCGACGAGAGTTGCCGACCACAATGGCGTGGCGTGCTTGGCGCCATACGGGAAGGTCTTGCTTTGTGTTACCCACGTAATCAAAACCACCAGCACCAAAGCGTGAGAGCAGAGTACTCGCCTTCTTCTTGCCTGCATTGTTCGTGATGCCGTCGCTGGTGATCACTTCATCAAAGAGTGCGGTGTGCTCAGCCACAGTGCTGACCAACAGTGCGTCGGATGCCGTAGATAATATCAATCGACGCGTACCCCTCTGCTGCCGTAGCCATTCGCACAACTTTGTGTTGTACGGCAGCGTTTCTGCATCTAGACGGACTCGGTTTGCGATCATCCTCTTGAGGCACGCTTTGCCCTGCAATAGCCAATACAATAGAGAGAAAAGCATCCATGGCTTCTTGTGAAGTAGCTGAAGGGCCGATTCGATCAACAGGTCGGAATGGATCAGAGTGCCATCAAGATCGACAACAAGCGGAATATCAGACTTATCAGGTATGGCGGAGGTTTGGAGAGTTTGGTCTACCACATGAGTTTCCTTAACGCCTTGGTAGGGGGCGCTGCCCCCTCCGCCGACTATGAAGGCCGTAGAGAATCCATTACACCGGGAAACCTGCCGATGTTACTTCAGATGTCAGCCTGAGCACTTCAGCAAAGCAGGGCTCTGTATTGGTGGTTAGTTGATGAGGGTTTCAAGCTCGGGAATGATCTTGAACAAATCCCCCACCAGCCCGAAATCGGCCACTTCGAAGATCGGTGCCTCGCCGTCCTTGTTGATGGCGACGATGGTGCCGGCGTCCTTGATACCGGTGAGGTGCTGGATGGCGCCGGAGATGCCGATAGCCACGTACAGCTCGGGGGCGATGATCTTGCCGGTCTGGCCGACTTGCATGTCGCTGGGCACGTAGCCGGCATCCACGGCGGCGCGGGAGGCGCCCACGGCGGCTCCGAGCTTGTCGGCGAGCTTGAAGATGATGTCGAAGTTTTCCTTGGAGCCGACGCCGCGGCCTCCGGACACCACCTTGGCGGCGCTTTGCAGGTCGGGGCGGTCGCTCTTGCCCGACTGCAGGCCAACGAAGCGGGTGTGGCCGGGCAGCACGACGTCGAGCGCGAGGGCTTCGACCGGCGCGCTGGCTGCACCGTTTGCAGCGGCTGGCCAGGAGGCGTTGCGGATGGTGGCGACCACGACGTGCGCGGGGTCGGTTTCGACGTCGATGATGGCGTTGCCGGCGTAGATCGGGCGCTTGAAGTGGGTGGCGTCGGCGACCGCCATGACATCGCTGATCTGCGCTGCGCCAAGCAGCGCGGCAACGCGCGGGGCGACGTCCTTGCCGAACGTGGTGGAGGGCACGAACACGTGGCTGTAGTTGGCGGCGGCCTTGGCGATTTGCGGCGCGAGCACGGCGGCGAGCGGGTGCGCGTTTTCCGCGCGCTCGACGGTGAGCACGCGGCTCACGCCGTCGATCTTGCCGGCTTCGGCGGCGACGCCGGCGGCCTGTGCGGCGAGCACCAGCACATCGATGGCTTCCGGCTTGGCGGCCTTGGCAGCGCTCACGGCGCGCGCGGTGGCGGGGTTCAGCTTGCCGTCCAGGTGTTCGGCGATGACGAGAATCTTGCTCATGATTGTCTCCGGAGCTTTTTTGTAGGAGCCCGCTTGCGGGCGATGGCTTTTGCTCTGAATCTTGGAAGAAGAGCATCGCCCGCTAGCGGGCTCCTACAAGAGAATTGGGTTGAGAGTGTCGCCCACGAGCGAGCGCCCACAATGGGATGGGTTTACAGCAGGCCCTTTTGCTTCAGCGCGGCCACCAGCTCGGCGGCATCCTTCACCATCACGCCCTTGCTGCGCTTGGCTGGCGCGGCGTAGCGGGTGACCTTGAGATGGTCGCCGTTTTCCACGCCGAGCGTGGTGAACTCGATGGTGTCGATCGGCTTTTTCTTGGCCTTCATGATGTCCGGCAGCTTGATGAAGCGCGGCTCGTTCAATCGCAGGTCGGCGGTGACCACAGCCGGCAGATCGATCTCGATGGTTTCCAGGCCGGCGTCCACTTCGCGGGTAACGGTGGCCTTGTCGCCGGCCACGTCCAGCTTGCTGGCGAAGGTGGCCTGCGGGCGATCCCACAGCGCGGCCAGCATCTGGCCGGCCTGATTGGCGTCGTCGTCGATCGCCTGCTTGCCGAGGATGACCAAGCCGGGCTGTTCCTTTTCCACCAGCTTGAGCAGCGTGCGCGCGGCGGTGAGCGGCTGCACGGCGTCGGCAGTGACCACGTGGATGGCGCGGTCGGCGCCCATGGCCAAGCCGTTGCGCAGGTGCGCGGTGAGGTCGGCCGGGCCGATGGCGGCAATCACCACCTCGGTAGCGATGCCTTTTTCACGCAGGCGCAGGGCTTCTTCCAGCGCGATGTCGTCGAACGGGTTGGCCGAGAGCTTCACGCCGTCGGTGACGACGCCAGTGCCGTCGGGCTTGACCTGGATGCGCACGTTGAAATCAACGACGCGCTTGTAGCCGACCAGAATTTTCACCTGTAGGTTCCTCTACCGGCGCCATCAAGGCGCTTCGGATGACAAGAAAGCCGCTATTCTAACGTGACTAAAAGCATCATGCGGATGCAGGACTCGATCGAGGTTCATTTGCTTGGCGTGTTCGTCGAATTGGTGTGGTACCTCAGGCGAGCGTCGCAGAGGTTTCACCGCTTGCAGCGGAGCTTGTCCCTCCGGGGGGGGCGGGGTACCTTGCGGCACTTGCATGCGCGCCGCATTGAGCTTTCCGCACTGGAACGTCAGGTGGCTCCGGTGGTGCAGGAGCCGTGGGCAGACGCGTTGCAGCGCCCGAGCATGCTGGTCATCGAGACCGCATGCCCTGACCCGACAAGGGACTCAGGTTCGTACCGACTTTGCGCGATGCTGCGGCTGCTGTGCGACGCTGGTTGGCACGTCGACCTTTTCGTGGACGAAGGCGGTGTTTCTGTCGATCAGGCAATATCGTTGGCTTGCTATGGCGCGCGCGTACATCACGGAGGCGTGCTGCCTTGGCTGCGTCGTTACGGTAAGGAGCTGGATGCTGTGATGCTATGTCGGCTGCCGATGGCAGCCCAATATTTCTGGTTGGTGCGCAAACGGGCGCCAAGTGCGCGGTGCATCTTCGATACGGTTGACTTGCACCACCTGCGGGAGAGGCGGGTGGCAACGTTGACGGGGAACTGGCGCCTTGCTCGGCAGGCGAAAGCATCACGACGTCGCGAGCTTGCGCTCATCAGCCAATGCGATCTCACGTTTGTGGTGAGCGAAACCGAGCGAGGCTTGCTTTCGCGCGAGCTGCCGCATGCACGTGTCGAACTGTTGAGCAACATCCACGAGTCGCATGAAGGCGGAGCGCCGTTCGCAGCACGTAGCGATCTCCTGTTCATTGGCGGTGCGGGGCATCCCCCGAACGTCGATGCCTTGATTTGGTTTGTCGAGGCCATCCTGCCGATTCTGCGTGCTGCGAAGCACGACCTGTGCCTGGATGCTGTTGGTGATATGACTGCGGAGCTTGGCGCACGGCTCGCTCGCCCCGGAGTGCGCTTGCATGGGCGAGTACCCGACCTTGATATGTTGATGAATCGATGCAGGGTATCTGTGGCTCCGCTGCGTTTTGGAGCGGGAGTAAAGGGAAAGGTGAATCTGGCGATGAGTTATGGTGTGCCAGTCGTGCTTACGCCCACGGCAGCTGAAGGAATGCACATCATTGACGGAGAGCAAGGGCTCATCGCCGCTGATGCGGAAGCTTTCGCAGCTGCCATTCTCCGACTTTATGACGATCCAGCTCTGTGGACCCGGCTCGCTGCGGGCGGGAGGCGGCTCATCCGAGAGTACTTTTCGCGTGACAGTGCGAAAGCAATCCTGCGCCAGGTGCTGCCTGGCAAATCAGGCGGGGCGGGGATGTGAGGCACTTGTTGGTAACGTTGAAGCGCTTGGTCAGACGCTACCCGTGGTTGCGCCAATGGATGTCGCGGATAATGGGGCGTCTGCCGTGGATCGATGTACGTTTACGTAACATGTTTGCCCCGCGCACTCCGCAAGACTGGCAGCCCCTTGCGCTCGACGACCTTCCTGAGTCTACGGCGGAGGTCTATCGGGCACTGAAGGCGCGGATGGCGCGCCGATGAAGATCATCCTCGACCTTCAAGGAGCGCAATGCCAAAGTCGGCTTCGCGGCATTGGCCGTTACACGCGGTCGCTTACGAGGGCATGGTTGGCACAGGCAGAAACACATAGAGACACGGCGCTACTGCTTAATGCACGTTTTGACGATGCCTGCGACTCGATCATCGGAGAGTTCCACACGTGCTCACGTTATGTATTCGGCGCGCCTGATGGTATTGGTGCTTGGCGGGGTGCACAGCGCTGGGTTCGGAGGGCGGCTGCACGAGCACAGAGACACTACTTGGAGAGCCTGAGAGGTCAGGTGATCTGGCACAGCAGCTTATTTGAAGGATATGTCGACGACGTGCTATTGCCGGATAGACCTCCGGATGGGAGTTTGAGCGTCGCAACCCTATATGACCTTATTCCGTTGAGCGACCCCGGCGTGCATCTCCAGCACCCTCAGTTGCGAGCGTGGTACGAGGATCGGCTGCTTCTGCTCAAAAAGATGCATGGTCTGCTCGCGATTTCCGACTGGGTACGTAAGGACGCCATTGAACGGCTCGGTTTGGCAGCGAACTCGGTGGTCGCAATTGGAGCTGGCGTCGGTGAACGCTTTCGGCCGCTCCAGAGAGATGATGAGGCCGAGTGGGCGCTACGTGTTCGTTTGGGGTTCGATAGCCCTTACGTCCTCTACGGGGGCGGGTTCGACGAGCGCAAGAACGTGGAACTCCTTGTGCGAGCTTTCGCGGGGTTACCTCGTGCCTTGCGCGATAAACATCACCTGCTCTTAGTGGGCGAAATTGCGGCTGAGGAACGTGGACGACTGGAAAGGGCGGCGAAACATGTGGGCCTGGATCCGGCTCGGCTGGTGTTCGCCGGCTACGTGGATGACGACGTGCTGGTTCAGCTCTACCAAAGATGCGCGCTGTTTGTATTTCCGTCGTTTCGGGAAGGCTTTGGCTTGCCGCCACTTGAAGCCATGGCTTCGGGGGCCCCCGTTATCGCGAGCAATGCGACCAGTCTTCCCGAGGTAATGGGGCGAGGCGACATACTGTTCGATCCGCTACGTGAGGCGTCTGTTGTTGAGCGCATGCGTGAGGTGCTCGAGTCGCCGGAGCGTGCCAGTGAACTTAGGCGCTATGGGCTGGCACGTGCGGCTGACTTCAGTTGGGAGCGGGTGGCGACGCGTGCCCGGGCAGCTTTGCAGGAGCTTCAGGCACGTCAGCAGAGCCACTGTGTGGTCGGTGCCGCCGGCACCGGTGAACTTCAGGTGCTGGATGAAATCGGCGCTCTACAAGGTCCGGCTGCGGATTCAGATATCGCAGCGGTTGCACAGCTGGTGGTGGCGGCGCGAGGGCCGGAAAGGTTTTCGCAATGGCTTGTGGATGTTAGCGAGATAGCATCGGAGGATATAGGCACTGGGGTACAACGCGTCGTACGTGAGTTGTTGAAGGCTTGGCTTGCGTCCCCTCCGGAGGGTGTAAGTATTGAGCCTGTGCGTATTCGCCAGGGGCGATTCCACTACGCGCGGCGTTATGCGAGGTTCCTTCTCTGTCAGTCAGACGAAACCTTGGATGAGCCTGCGGTTGAGGTGCGGAAAGGCGACCGTTTTATTGGTCTCGACTGGGCTGTAGACCGTCTCGTTGAAGCCCAGCCACAGCTAGAACATTGGCGCCGACATGGCGTCACCACGCATTTTCTGGTGTATGACTTGTTACCACTCGATTTGCCCGAGTGCTTTCATCCTTATGCACGAGCTAGGTTTGGCACATGGTGGAAGCTGGTAAAGCGATTGGCGGACCAATTATTGTGTGACTCGCGTGCCACCGCCGACGCGGTATGTCGTTGGACAAGTGATTGCGAAGAGGGATATCAGTTTAGAACTCGCCCAGTGGTTGCCCACTTCCGACTTGGGGTTGACGACAAACCTACGGGAAACAAAGGGGTGCTGCGAGACGCACTTGTCATGCCGCTGGCTGATCGACCCACTCTGTTGATGGTCGGAACCCTTGAGCCGCGTAAAGGGTATCTGCAAGCACTCGATGCCTGTGAAGAGCTTTGGGATCGGGGTGAAAACTTCAACCTCGTCATCGTAGGCCACCGTGGCTGGATGATGGAGCCGTTACATGAGCGGCTTGCTGGCCATCGAGAACGAGACCACAGGCTGTTTTGGGTTCCGGATGCAGACGATGCTGAACTTGAGGCAATTTACCGATCAAGTTCGATCCTTCTGGCAGCCTCATTTGGAGAAGGCTTTGGCCTGCCATTGATTGAGGCAGCCAGGCACGGGCTGCCCGTGATCGCGCGCGATATCCCCGTGTTTCGAGAGGTGGCTGGCGAACATGCGTGCTACTTCAAGGATTCCGGTGGCACCACGCTGGTGGCAGTACTGGCGAAGTGGCTACACGAACCTGCGTCCATTGCGCGCACGAATACGAGATGGAAGAGCTGGTCCGAGAGTGCGGTTGTTGCAGCGAAGCTAATCGCTGCGGCTGCGTCTTAGCCTCACAAATTCTGATAATTCGGCCCCGACCCGCCTTCCGGCGTGGTCCATACGATGTTCTCGTAGGGGTCCTTGATGTCGCACAGCTTGCAGTGCACGCAGTTGGCGGCGTTGACCTGCAGGCGCTTGCCGCCGTTGTCGTCGTCGACCATTTCGTAGACGTTGGCGGGGCAGAAGCGGGTGCAGGGGTTGTCGTACTCCGCGGCGCATTGGGTGACGCAGATGTCAGTGTTCAGCACGTGCAGGTGGATGGGCTGGTCTTCGTCGTGCTCGGTGGCGGCGTGGTAGACGCCGGCGAGGCGGTCGCGCGGGGGCAGGTCGCGGTCGACGTAGTCGCGTCCGGGCTGCGTGTGCTTGTCGAGTTTCTTGAGGCTCGACCAGTCGGGCTTGTTTTTCCACGTCCACGGCGAGTGGCCGACGGTGACGGTTTCCCACGCGGCGTTGGCCAGGCCGAACCACAGGCCTTTCTTGAAGCCGGGCTTGATGTTGCGTACCTGCTTGAGCTCGTCCATGGCGGCGGACGCGCGCAGCTCGGCGTCGTAGCCTGCGGCCTTGAAACCGCTCGCCAGCAGGTGTTCCGCCGCGAGCACGGCGGAGCGGATGGCCTGGTGGGTGCCCTTGATCTTGGGCACGTTCAAGAGGCCCGCGCCGTCGCCGATCAATATCGCGCCGGGCATTTCGCAGGTGGGCAGCGACTGCCAGCCGCCGGTGGCGATGGCGCGCGCGCCAGCGGAGATGATGCTGCCGCCTTCCAGCAATGGCTTCACGTGCGGGTGGTGCTTCCACTGCTGGAACGCTTCCCACGGCACGTATTCGGTGTCGGCGTAGTCGAGCCCGCTGACGTAGCCGAGCGCGATGCGGTTCTGGTCCAGGTGATACAGGAAACTGCCGCCATAGATATGCGTGTCGGCAGGCCAGCCCACGCTGTGCACGATCTTGCCGGGCTGCACGCGACCATCGTCGGGCAGTTGCCACAGCTCCTTGATGCCGATGGAGTACGCCTGCGGATCGTGACCGGCGTCGAGCTTGAAGCGTTTGACTAGCGCCTTGGTAAGGCTGCCGCGCGCGCCTTCGGCCAGCACGGTGACCTTGGCCTTGATGTCGATGCCCTGGGTGTAGCCGGCCTTGTGCGTGCCGTCTTTGGCCACGCCCATGTCGCCGATGCGCACGCCGGCGACGGAGCCGTCGGCGTTATAGACGGTGTCGGCGGCGGCGAAGCCGGGGAACACGTCCACGCCCAGCGCTTCGGCCTGCGGCGCGAGCCACGCGCACATGGCGCCGAGCGAGACGATGAAGTTGCCGTGGTTTTTCATCCCCGGCGGAGTCGGCAGGCGGATGCCGCCTTTCTTGGTGTACAGCCAGAACTCGTCGTGGCTGGCCGCCACGCAGATCGGCGGCGGCGCCTTGCGCCAGCCGGGCAGGAGCGCATCGAGCGGGCCGGGTTCGATCACCGCGCCGGAGAGAATCTGCGCGCCGATGGTGGAGCCTTTTTCGATCACGCACACGCTGGTGTCGGCGGAGAGCTGCTTCATGCGAATCGCGAAGGCGAGGCCGGCGGGGCCGGCGCCGACCACGACGACGTCGTATTCCATGGTTTCGCGTTCTTCGCTCACAGCGCCCTCGAACATGGCCGCACACACGAATGAACCATGCGTGTTGGCAGGTATGCGAGCCGTCATTGTGCGGATTCGGGCGCCGTCGGGCAATGCGTGTTGCGCTTCGCGTTTCCACCGTCCACACGCCTGGGGCTTGCGCCGAGTTCACTTCGCGCGGTGATAATCGGGGCATGTCTGGGCAGGAGGGCTTCATGAATTCGACGCCGCCGATCACCGATCTCGACTTGCGCCGCGCCAGCGTTTACCAGCTGCTGCACTGGCTGGCCGCCGGGCGCACCAAACCGCAGGCACTGGCCGATGCGTATCAGGAGGCGATCGAACGGATCAACCCGCGCCTCAACGCGTATGTGGGGTTGAGTCTCAGCCTGATGCAGGAGCAGGCGCGCACCGCCGAGCACCGTCGCCGCGATGGCGTGATCGGTCGGCTCGACGGCATACCGCTGGCGATCAAGGACAACATCGACATTGCCGGCTGGCCGACGCGCGCCGGCATGCCGGGCCGCGAACAGCCGGTGGCGAGCGATGCGCACGTGATCGCGCGGCTGCGCGCTGCGGGTGCCATCCTGGTCGGCAAGACCAACATGGACGAAGGCGCGCTTGGTGCTGCCACCGACAACCCGCATTTCGGCCCGACCCACAACCCGTGGAAACACGGTTACACCGCGGGTGGTTCCTCCGGCGGCGCGGCGGCCGCGGTGGCGGCTGGGCTGGCGGCGGCAGCCATCGGGTCGGACAGCCTGGGTTCGATCCGCATCCCGGCCAGCTATTGCGGCGTGTATGCGCTCAAGCCGACGCACGGGGAGATTTCCGCACGCGGGCTGGTGCCGGCGGCGCGGCGGCTGGATTGCGTGGGCATTCTTGCGCGCAGCGTGGCGGACCTGACCGTGCTGCTGCAGGTACTCGCGGGCTACGACGCCGACGATGCGCGCTCGCGCCGGCGACGGGTGGCGCTGGATCTTCCGGATTGGGAGCCAGGCAAGTTGCGCAGCGGTTTTCTGCCCGACCTGGCTGCCGTGGGCGTGCAGGCCGAAGTGGCGGCGTTGTTTGAGGCTGCTGTAGGCAAGCTTGCGCACGCACTGGGCGAACGTCGCACGGTTGATTTCGACGATTGGAATTTCGCCCGCACCCGGCGCGCCGGGTTCCTGCTGATGGAGGCGGAGATGCTCGGCACCTATGCCGACGATCTGGCCGACCCGGTGCACCCGGTGTCGCCGCATTTTCGCCACCTGGTTGGCTACGCGCAGAAAAAAAGCGCGGCCGATTACGTGCACGCCGATCGCGTGCTGGATGCCGCAGCGCTCAAGATGCGCCGGCTGTTTGCGCAAATCGACGTGCTGGTGGTTCCCACTACGCCGCAGAGCGCGTTCCCGCTCGATGGCCCGGTGCCGGAAAACCAGGGGGATCTCACCGCCTTTGCCAGCCTCGCCGGCTGCCCGGCGGTGAGCTTGCCGATGGGCACGCTGGCCAACGGCTTGCCGGTGGGGCTGCAACTGATCGGCGCGCGCGGCTCCGACCTGCGCCTGCTCGAACTCGCCGCCGTGTGCGAAGCCACGCTGGATGCCGATCCGGCCTATCCGGCCATCCCTTGACCGGCATGCGGCCACCGCCGGTCTGAAGTCCCGGTCTACACGGGGCTTCAGACCTCGACGGCCACCGCGTGTTCGCGGGTGGCGGAGAAGCGCACCTCGGGTGCGCGCTCCTGCGCAAGTTGCAGGTTCACGCGCGAGGGGGCGAGGTAGACCAGTTCGCCGGCGGCGTCGATGGCAAGATGCAGCGCGTTTTTCTCGCGGAACTCTTCCAGCGTCTTGTCGTCGTCGCAGTACACCCAGCGTGCGGTGGCGACGCCGACGTTTTCGAACACCGCATCCACGCCGTACTCGTCCTTGAGCCGGTAGGCGACCACGTCGAACTGCAGCACGCCGACGGCACCAAGGATCAGGTCGTTCGACATCAGCGGGCGGAAAAACTGGGTGGCGCCTTCTTCGGACAGCTGGGCCAGGCCCTTGTGCAGCGCCTTCATTTTTAGCGGGTCTTTCAGCTGCGCGCGGCGGAACAGCTCGGGCGCGAAGTTGGGGATGCCGGTGAAGCGCAGCATCTCGCCCTCGGTAAAGGTGTCGCCGATGGAGATGGTGCCGTGGTTGTGCAGGCCGATCACGTCGCCGGGGTAGGCGGTTTCGACGATCTCGCGGTCGCTCGCCATGAACGTCAGCGCGTTGGCAATGCGCACCTCCTTGCCGGTGCGGGTCTGCAGCATGCGCATGCCGGAGCTGTAGGTGCCCGAACACACGCGCATGAAGGCGACGCGGTCGCGGTGGCCGGGGTCCATGTTGGCCTGGATCTTGAACACGAAGCCCGAGAGCGTGGTTTCCTCCGGATCGACCTCGCGCGTGGTCGTGGCGTGCGGGCGCGGGCTGGGCGCGTGGTCGACGAAGAAGTCGAGCAGCAGCTGCACGCCGAAGTTGTTGACCGCCGAGCCGAAGAACACCGGGGTCAGTCTGCCGGCGAGGTAATCGGCCTCGTCGAACGCGGGCGCGGCGCCGCGGATCAGCTCCAGCTCCTCGCGCACTTCGCGCAGCGCCTCGGCGCCAATCGCGGCTTCGAGGCCGGGGGCATCGAGACCCTTGAAGATGGTGGAATCCTGGCGGGTGAAGTTCTTGCCCGGCTCGAACACGTGCACCTCGTCCAGCAACAGGTGGTACACGCCCTTCAGGCGCTTGCCCATGCCGATCGGCCAGGTGACCGGCGCGCAGCCAATGCCCAGCACCGACTCCACCTCGTCCAGCAGGTCGATCGGCGAGCGGCCCTCGCGGTCGAGCTTGTTGATGAAGGTCATGATCGGCGTGTCGCGCAGGCGGCACACCTCCATCAGCTTGATCGTGCGCTCCTCCACGCCCTTGGCGCAGTCGATCACCATCAGCGCGGAGTCGACCGCGGTGAGCACGCGATAGGTGTCCTCGGAAAAGTCCGCATGCCCCGGCGTGTCGAGCAGGTTCACGATCTTGCCGGCGTAGGGGAACTGCATCACCGAGCTGGTGACCGAAATGCCGCGCTCCTGCTCCAGCGCCATCCAGTCGGAGGTGGCGTGGCGCGCGGCCTTGCGCCCCTTGACCGCACCGGCCAGCTGGATCGCGCCGCCGAACAGAAGCAGCTTTTCGGTCAGCGTGGTCTTGCCCGCGTCCGGGTGGCTGATGATGGCGAACGTGCGCCGGCGGCGGGTTTCTTGAAGATGGGTGGACATGGGGCGTCTCGAAGCAAGCCGGCTATTGTAGCCGGACACGAAAACGCCCTCCCCGGCGCGGGCCGGGGAGGGCGTCAAGGTTGCAGGCTTACAGCTTGTAGCTCGCACCCAGCAGCACGGTGCGACCGTAGGTGTCGTAGTACTGCGGCATGGTCAACTGCTCGCCATCGGCCAGACCGGAGACCTGCACCTTCGCATCAGGCGAGTTGGTCAAGTTGCTGACCTGGAGCAACAGCGTCAGCCCCTTCCATTTGCCAGCGTCGAAGGCGTAGCCCAACTGCAGGTCGGTCTGCCGGTTGGGGATGACCTTCGTATACGCGATCTGGTTGAAATTCGGCACGATCTCGCCGGTGAACGAGGAGCGGTAGCGTTCGGCGACGCGTATCGACCAGCCGTATTTCTCGTAGAACAGCGTGAGGTTGGCCACCTTGCGCGACAGGCCCGGCAGGGTGGTCGGTGGCGACCCGGCGCCGCCCGGGATGGAACCAATGACCTTTTGCGACACGGTGCTGTTGGTCAGCGAGAAGTTGGCCTGTGCACCGAAACCGTCCAGTGCATCGGCGAGCAGGCCGCCTTCCAGCGAGCCGGACAACTCCAGCCCCTGCATCTTGCCGCCGCTGCCGTTCATCGGCATGGTGAACGAGCCGATGTTGCTGGTGGGCGTCAGCGTGGGGTCGTTGTTGACGTAGCCCGTGAAGTCGTGGTTCAACTCGGTCTGCGTGGCGATGTAGTTGAGCAGGTTCTTGTTGAACACGGCCGCGGCAAAGTAGCTCGACTTGCCGAAGTAGAACTCGTAGGACAGGTCGGTGCCCACCGCCACGTAAGGCTTGAGCTTCGGGTTGCCGCCGCTGCCCGCCCACAGCACCTGGCCGGCGGCCGGCCCTTGGGTGATCTTGGACACCCAGGCGGAGCTGGCTACCTTCTCGTCGTCGATGCGCCCGCGCGCCAGCGTCTTGGCGAAGCCGAAGCGGATGTCCTGGCGGTCGGTAAGGTGGAATACCAGGTTCAGGCTGGGCAGCCAGTTGGTGTAGCTGATACCGCCGCTGAGCGTGCCGATGGCATCGCCGTTGTTGTCGGTTTGCAGCGCCCGCGAGCTCTGGTTGGTGTGCACCACCTGCACACCGACGTTGCCAGTCACCGGTACGTTGCCAACGTTGGTATCGATGTTGAACTTCACGTAGCCGACCGGCACGTTCTCGGTGATCGAATAGTTGCGGCTCCAGTCGCCGGCGCCGTTTGCCTCGGTGAGGTAGAACTGGTTTTGCAGCGCCTCCGCCACGTTGTAGTACAGGATGCCGGGGATGCCGCCGAAGTTCAGCCGCGTGGGCCGGCCCACGAAGCCGGTGATCGGCGCGAAGAAGTTCGAGTCATACGGCAGGGTCGAGGTGTTGGAGGAACCATTGCCGTTCAACCAGGCGAAGAACACATCGGCGTTCTTGCGCTTGATGCGCTGGGAGTAGTTCGCGCCCAGCACGAAGTCGCTGAAGATCCAACCCAGCGGATGGCTGACCTCGAAGCGCACCGCGCGAATGGTATCGGTCTGCCGGTCGAACTCTTCGCGACCGTTGCGGCCGTAGCCACCCGGGTCGGTGAACCCGACCATGTTCGGGTCGGCGAGGTTCACGCTGGGAGAGAGGTTCGGGAAGTCGAAGCCAGTGGGGGTGTTGAAGTCGACCGAAGCCGTGGTGCCCGGAGGCAGCCCCATGTACATCTGGATGTCACGCACCTTGTCGCGGGTGCCGGAATAGGACAGGTCGGTGGTGGCGGTCCAGCCGTTGTCGAAGAAGAACTGGTTGTTCCAGCCCACTGAGAACAGCTTGTCGTGCTCGTGGTGGTATTGGTTCTGCAGGATCGGCTTGATCCCGCTGATCGTGCCCGAGGTGACGATGGGGTAGGGCAGTGCGGAAGTGATGCCCGCGTTGCTGAACGCCACGTTGTCCCACGGGTTGTTCGACCACTGTGCGTCGTTGGTGTACTTCTTGTTGTCGAACGTGGAGTAGTACATGTCCAGCGTGGAGTGGGTGTGCTCGCTGGGTGCCCACTCCAGTACCGCCATCAGGCCGTTGCGCCGCTGCGTTTGCGACTGCGCGTCCAGCTCCATGCCTTGCTGGTTGACCACGTTGTCGGGCAGGCCCGGCGTGAGTGGCGCGCCCCAGTTCTGGTTCATGCCGATGGGGCCGTTGTCCGCGTTCCACCACCAGTAGTTGTACCGCTTGTTCTGGATCGGTGAATCGAGCTGGGCGAAGCCCACGGCGAGGCCCAGGGTGTGGTCGAAGAACTGGTCGACATAGGAGATGCTGGCGCGGTGGCCCAGCGTGCCCACGTCGGTGCCGGGGTTGAGATCGCCGTTGGTGGTGTATTCGCCACGCACGTTGGCGGTGATCACCCGGCCGGGTTGATCCAGCGGCCTGATCGTGTGCAGGTCCACCGTGCCCGACAGGCCCTGGCCGATCAGGGTGGCATCGGGGGTCTTGTAGACGACCGCGCCGCTGATCAGCTCGGAGGGGTACTGGTCGAAGTCGACACCGCGGTTCTCGCCGACCGTGGCCTGCTCGCGACCGTTCAGCAGCGTGCCGGAAAAGTCTGGCGAGAAGCCACGGATCGAGATCATGTTGGCGCGGCCGTCCAGGCGCTGGGTGGCCAGGCCGGGCAGACGCGACAGGCTCTCGGCAATGCTCGCGTCAGGCAGCTTGCCGATGTCCTCGGCGGAAATCGCCTCGACGATTTCGTTGGAATTCTTCTTGGTTCTCAGCGAATTTTCGATACTGCCGGCAATGCCGGTGACGATTACGGCGTTGAGGTTTTGCGCGTTCTGCTTGTCGGCCGGTTTCTTTTCGGCGTTCTTCTTGGGGGCCGGCGCCTTGCTGCTGGTCGTGCCGGTGGCGGTGGCCGGCTGGGTGTCCTGGGCGATGGCGGTGCTGCAGAAGGCCAGGCCGAGCAGCGCGGCCGAGCAGGCGGCGGCGAGGGTCTGGCGACGGAATGAATGGGTGCGTGTCGCGTGGGTGAGTCGCAACGTACGAGAAATCATGAGATGCCTCGGCAGGATGAGGCGCCGCTCCTCGGCGCCGGGTGGCGCAACGGGCCCCCCTGCCTCGTTGCGCAAGCAGAATGTTACTGCCGCGTTACGTGATGGGTGCGTATGCCGTTTTTCCTGCGTACAGCGGCGCAGGAGTTTGCGCTCAGGCCGCCTTGAAGGTCACCACCAGCACATCGCGGTGGGCCGGCTCGCCGGGTACCTTGGGCAGTACCGGGGTAACGCCGTGAAACACGCGGTGGTCGTCGATCAGCTCGGCCTCGAACGGGTGGGCCAGGGTGAAATGGCCCAGCTCGTGGCCGTCGGGCGCGTGGATGGTGGTGACGCCGCGCTCGATGTTGGTGCGGTCGATCATGAACACCAGCACGAAATCCACGCCGTCGCGATGCACGCCCTCGGGCGTCGGCTCGCCGGCTTCCGCTGCCCGCGCCTCGATGCGGAACTGGTGCACCTCGATGTGCCAGTGCGCCGTTGCCGGCGCCAGTGTGCCGAATTGCTCGCGGCAAAACGCGAGGATGCGCGCAAGGCTCGCGCCATCGGCAATCGCCGGTTCCAGCGGTTCGAACCAGCGTTCAATGCCGCCCTGCAGGTTGTTGTAGGTGAGGCTCTGGTAGTGCGGCTGGTTCGGCTGGCGTTCGATGGGCCCGGTGGCATCGGCGGCAAATACGGCATGCCGACGGCGCCGGTGGCGCCCCTTGGCGGCGAGATAACGGTCGTCGCCCAGACGATCCCAGCTGGCGACGAATGCCGGCCAGTCGGCCAGCGTGTCGGCATCGAGCAGGGTGCGCATGGTCGGCGCATCCGCAAAGGCATAGCCGTTGCGCACGATGGTGGCGCGCAAGTCGAAAGGCGTGATCGTCATGGGCGCACGCTAGCAGCGCATGCATGAAGCGGTGCTGGATCGACGCCCCGTCAGGCCGCTGTGGCGCGCGTCGGCGTGGTCGGAAAGGCACGGTCGAGCCACGCCGGCACCGGGATGCCTTTTTCGCGCAGGAACGGCGGGTTGAACAATTTGGCCTGGTAGCGCGTACCGGCATCCGCCAGGATGGTGACGACCGTGTGCCCCGGCCCCAGCTCGCGGGCGAGGCGGATCGCGCCAGCCATGTTGACGCCGCTCGACCCGCCCACGCACCAGCCTTCGGCTTCCAGCAACTGGTGCAGCAGCGGCACCGACTCGGTGTCGGGGATCGAATACGCGGTGTCGATCGGCGCGCCGTCGAAGTTGGCGGTGATGCGGCTGGAGCCGATGCCCTCGCTGATGGAGTTGCCGCTGGCTGCCAGCTCGCCGTGCAGAATGTAGTTGGCCAGCGCCGAGCCGGTCGGGTCGGACAGCGCGATGCGCACGCCCGGTTTGCGCGCCTTGAGCCCGAACGCCACGCCGGCCAGGGTGCCGCCGGTGCCGGCCGAGCAGACGAAGCCGTCGACGGCGCCGGCGGTCTGCTCCCAGATTTCCACCGCCGTGGTGGCGGTGTGGTAGTCGCGGTTGGCGGTGTTGTCGAACTGATTGGCAAACCACGCACTGCCCGCCTTGGCGACGTTCTGCGTCTCCGCATAGCGGCGCGCGTGGTGGGAGTAGTGATTGGGGTCGCTGTACGGCACGGCAGGCACCAGGTGCACGTCGGCGCCGGCCATCTTGAGCGCGGCGATCTTTTCGGCGCTTTGCGTGTTCGGCATGAAGATCACGGTGCGGTGTCCGCGGCTGGCGCCGACCAGCGCCAGGCCGATGCCGGTGTTGCCGGCGGTGCCTTCGACGATCACGCCGCCGGGCAGGAGTTGCCCGCGCTGTTCCGCGTCCAGCACCAGGCCGAGCGCGGTGCGGTCCTTGATCGAGCCACCCGGGTTGAGCATTTCCGCCTTGGCCAGCACCTCGCAACCGGTCAGCTCGCTGGCATGGCGCAGGCGGATCAGCGGGGTGTGGCCGACGGCGGCGGAAAGATCGGATTGGATGCTCATGCTGGAAGGCTCGCGTAGCGAAAGTATGCCCCGGGCGGGACGGGGGACGCGCATAGCTTACGCGCATCGCGTGGCCAACCTGATCCGCATCAGCCATGCCGCCAGCCACTGTGCGAGGCCAGCGCAGCACGCGCAAATTTATATCACGAATATGCATATGAACGTCCAGACGTTTAGACGTCTATTGACAGGTTTGCGGACGCCCGCCAATATTCACCGCACTCATCGAGACCGGCTGAGGGACAGGCCCTTTGAAGCCGGGGCAACCTGCGGAGTCATCCGCCACGGTGCCAACTCCTGCGGTGGCGCATTGGCGCGTACTGACAGATGGGCAGCTTGCGCAAGCGGCGGTGGTCGCCTGCGTGGCGCTCCTCCCGAGGTCACCGCAGGTCGATGCCGGAGAGGAGATACCCGTGAGCCAGCTGACCGATCCCCGCACCGTTCGCCACGCCGACGTCGTCGATCTTGCGACCGGCAGCCGCCATGGTGCGCTCGGCATGCAGCGCACGACCCGCCAACTGCGCATCCAGCCCAAGTACGGCCACGCCGCACGTGACGTCGACGTGCGCTACCTGTGGTGCGGCGCGCCGGATGCGCCCACCGTGATCGTGCAGGGCGGCATCTCCGCCGACCGCGACGTCACCACGCCGGATGCCGCCAACCCCGGCTGGTGGCAGGCGCTGGTCGCGGCGGACGCGGCGATCGACCTGACGCGCTGGCGCGTGCTGGCGATCGACTGGGCGGTGCCGGGCGAGCTCGGCACCAAGACCATTTCCAGCGAGGACCAGGCCGACCTCTTGGCTGCGTTGCTCGACGCGCTCGGCATCGCCAAGGCGCATGCCTTTGTCGGCTCGTCGTACGGTGCGATGGTGGCGCTGGCGTTTGCCGCGCGGCACGCGCAGCGGGCGGAACGCCTGGTGCTGTTGGCCGGCGCGCATCACGCCCACCCGCTGTCCACCGCCCAGCGCAGCGTGCAGCGCGGCATCGTGCGGCTGGGGCAATCCAGCGGCCAGATCGACGCGGCGTTGGCGCTGGCGCGCGAGCTGGCGATGACCACTTACCGCGGCAGCGCCGAGTTCGGTCGCCGTTTCGCCGGTGCGCCGGAGTGGCGCGGCGACCGTTTCCACTTTCCGGTCGAGGATTACCTCGAACACCAGGGCCGGCGGTTTGTCGCCCGCTTCGATGCCGACCGGTTCCTCGCGTTGTCCGAATCCATCGATCTGCACGATATCCAGCCCGAACGGGTGCCGCTGCCGGCCACCTTGATCGGCTTTCCGTCCGATCGCCTGGTGCCGCTCGCCGACCTGTGCGAGCTGCAGCGCCGGTTGCGCGGGCCGGCCACGCTCGAAGTGGTCGAGTCCCCTTATGGCCACGACGCGTTTCTCAAGGAACCCGAGCAGCTTGCGCCGCTGTTGCGTGCTGCCTTGATGTGACGCTGCGCCGCGCGTTCCCCCTCCTTCCTGATTTTCGGAGCCACCCCATGAGCCAAGCCATTGCCCCCAGCACCTGCGCCGTGCGCGCCGGGATCGAAAGCGACACCCAGCACGGCGCGGTGGTGCCGCCGCTGCACCTGTCCACCAACTACAGCTTCGAGGCGTTCGGCAAGAAGCGGCATTACGACTACTCGCGCAGCGGCAACCCCACGCGCGATCTGCTGGGCGAAGCGCTGGCCGACCTGGAACACGGTGCGGGCACGGTGATCACCGCCAGCGGCATGGCGGCGGTGGCGCTGGTGCTCGAACTGGTGCCGACCGGCGCCACCGTGCTGGCCGCGCACGACTGCTACGGCGGCACCTGGCGCCTGCTTGATGCGTGGGCCAAGAAGGGCCGCTTCACGCTCAAGTTTGCCGACCTCACCGACCCCGCGGCACTGGCCGAAGGGCTGGCCGCCACGCCGGCGCTGGTGTGGGTGGAAACCCCGTCCAATCCGCTGCTGCGCATCACCGACATTCGCCACGTGGCGCAGGCGGCGCACGCGGTCGGCGCGCTGGTGGTGGTGGACAACACCTTCCTGTCGCCGGCGCTGCAACAGCCGCTGACGCTGGGCGCGGACGTGGTGGTGCACTCCACCACCAAGTACATCAACGGCCACAGCGACGTGGTGGGCGGCGCAGTGATCGCCCGCGAGCCGGAGCTGGCCGACAAGCTCAAGTGGTGGGGCAACTGCAACGGCATCATCGGCGCGCCGTTCGACAGCTACCTCACGCTGCGGGGCCTGCGCACGCTGGGCGTGCGCCTGCGTCAGCACCAGGAAAACGCGGTGCGCATCGCCGAGCATCTCGCTGCGCACCCAGCGGTGCGCAAGGTCTATTACCCGGGCCTTGCGGCCAACCCGTACCACGCGCTGGCCGCGCGCCAGCAGCAGGGGTTTGGCGCCATGCTCAGTTTCGAGCTGGATGGCGACGAAGCGCAGATCGCCGCGTTCGTCAACGGTTTGCGCTTCTTCTCGCTGGCCGAATCGCTCGGCGGGGTGGAAAGCCTGATCGCGCACCCGGCCAGCATGACCCACGCCTCGATGGCGCCTGAAGCGCGCCGCTGCGCCGGCATTGCCGACAACCTCCTGCGCGTGTCGGTCGGCATCGAGGATGGCGACGATCTTCTGCGCGATCTCGACGCGGCGCTGGTGCGCGCGCAGCAGGCGGGCGAGGCGAAACGCCGGGTTTCCGCATGAGTGCGGTGCTCGCGACGGCGGCCGCGCCAGCGGCGCAACCGCGCATGGCGACGGCGGTGGCCCTGCTCGGCACCGGTGTCGTCGGCGGCGCGTTCCTGAAACTGTTGAATACCCCGGCGGCCGGTTCGGTGCAGCTGGTGGCGGCGGCCAATTCGCGGCGGCAGGAGACCGACCCTGCGCGCCTTGCCGCGCGCAATCTGCGCGAGCAACTGCGCGACAGCGGCGAGGCGCGCAACGACGCCACGCTGCTGGCGGCGCTGGATGCGAGTGGCGCCACGACGAAGGTGGTGGTGGACGCCACGGCCAGCGCTGCGCTGGCGACCCATCACGCCGAGTGGCTGGCGCACGGCTACCACGTGGTTACCGCCAACAAGGCCCTGGCTGGCGGCGAGCTGGCCGGCTGGCGTGCCCTGCAGGCGGCGTTGGCGCACGGTGCGGTGTATGGCGACACGGCCAC
Organism: Rhodanobacter sp. FW106-HT46G03; assembly: GCF_058789895.1. Lineage (NCBI taxonomy): Bacteria > Pseudomonadati > Pseudomonadota > Gammaproteobacteria > Lysobacterales > Rhodanobacteraceae > Rhodanobacter > Rhodanobacter sp. FW106-HT46G03. The sequence continues at coordinate 2,701,894 of NZ_JBYTCC010000001.1, read as the reverse complement.
CGTCGGCGCGGGGCTCCCGGTGCTCTCCACGCTGCGCCGCCTGCGCCGCTGTGGCGATGCGCTGCTCACGCTCGAAGGCGTGTTTTCCGGTTCGCTCAGCTATCTGTTCAATGGTTACGACGGCAGCCGGCCGTTCTCCGCGCTGCTGCGCGAAGCGCGCGAGTTGGGCTACACCGAGCCCGATCCACGCGCCGATCTTTCCGGCGACGACGTCGCGCGCAAGCTCTTGATCCTCGCGCGCAACGCCGGCTTTGCGCTGGGTACCGACGAGGTCCAGGTCGAAGGCCTGGTGCCGGAGGCCTTGCGCGCGCTGGCCACCGACGCCTTCCTCGCACGTCTGGAAGAGCTCGACGCGCCCTTGGCCGCACGCCATGCCGAGGCAGCATCACGCGGTTGCGTGCTGCGCTTTCTTGCGCGCTTGAACCAGCGCGGGCATGCCCGCGTCGGCCTGGTCGAAGTGCCGCTCACCCACCCTGCGGCGCGCCTGTACGGCACCGACAACCAGTTTGCCCTCACCACCACTCGCTACCACACCCAGCCGCTGGTCATCCAGGGTCCCGGCGCCGGCCCGGAAGTGACCGCCCAAGCCCTGCTCGGCGACGTCCTCGCGCTCGGCTGAGACGCGAAAACGCCGCACCCAGTGCGGCGTTTTCGCATCGGCTCAGGAGCGAATGTCTCGCCGCAGCGCGCTTTTCCCAAATCCCCAATCCCGCATCCCGGCTGCCAGCTACCAGATCTTCACCCGCTGCGTCGGTGCGAGGTACAGCTTCTCGCCTTGCTTCACGTTGAACGCGGGGTACCAGGCGTCGAGGTTGCGCACGGTGAGGGCGCGGAACTGTGCCGGGGCGTGCACGTCGGTGGCAAGGCGCTGGCGTTGTGCGGCGTCGCGGATCTTGCTGCGCCAGGCCTGGCCGAAGGCGAGGAAGAAGCGCTGGTCGCCGGTGAGGCCGTCGATCACCGGCGCCGGCTTGCCGCCGAGCGACTTGTGGTAGGCGACCCAGGCGATGGTCAGGCCGGAGACGTCGGCGATGTTTTCGCCCAGCGTCTGCTCGCCGTTGACGTGCAGGCCGGGCAGCGCCTGGTACTGGTCGAACTGCTTGACCAGCGCCTTGCCAGCGGCCTCGAAATGCGCGAGATCGGCAGGTGTCCACCAGTTTTCGAGCTTGCCCTGGGCGTCGAAATCCGCGCCGGTGTTGTCGAAGCTGTGGCTGATCTCGTGGCCGATGATGGCGCCGATCGCACCGTAGTTGGCGGCGGCGTCGGCCCTGGGGTCGAAGAACGGCGCCTGCAGGATGGCGGCCGGGAAATTCAGCGCGTTCTGCAGCGGCAGATTCACCGCGTTCACCGTCTGCGGGGTCATCCACCATTCGCTGCGATCCACCGGCTTGCCGAGTTTGGCCAGCTGATGCTCGTACTCGTGTTTCACCGCGCGTTGGTGGTTGCCGAGCGGGTCGTCGGGCCGGATGTCGAGCGCCGCGTAGCTGCGCCAGGTGCCCGGGTAGCCGACGCCAACCTTCAGCGTTGCGAGTTTTTCCTTCGCCTTGGCGCGCGTGGCCGGCGTCATCCACGCCAGGGTGTCGAGGCGGTCGTTGAACGCGGCAATCAGGTTCTTGACCAGTTGCTGCACTTCGGTCTTGGACGAGGCCGGGAAATATTTGGCCACGTAGAGCTGGCCCACGGCGTCGCCGAGATCGGTGTTGGTGGCGCCCACCGCACGCTTCCAGCGCGGCTGCTGCTCGGGTGTGCCTTGCAGCGTGTGGCCGTAGAAATCGAAATGCAGGTCGGCAAACGCCTTGGGCAGCAACGGCGCGGCGGCATCGAGGGTGTGGAAGGCGAGCAGATCCTTCCACGCTGCCAGCGGCTCGCTGCCGACCAGTGCGGCCAGGCCGGTGGTGGCGTGGGGTTGCCACACGTCAATGGTCTTCTGGCCCGCGAGGCCGGCCGCCTTGAAGTACGTGGCCCAATCCAGCCCCGGCGCCTTTTTCGCGAAGTCGGCGGCCGTCCACAGGTTGTTCGCCTTGTGCACGTCCTGGCTGTCGATCAGGGTTTCCTGCGCCTTGGCGATCTTGGTTTCCAGCGCGATCACGGTGTCGGCGGTCTGTTCCGGTTGGGCATGGCCGGCCTGCTTGAGCAAGGCGACCACGTAGGCGCGGTACTTGGCGCGCGCTTCGGCCATGTGCGGTTCGGTCGACAGGTAGTAATCGCGGCTCGGCATCGCCAGGCCGCCCTGCAACAGGTAGGCGATGGTGTGGCTCGGGTCTTCCAGGCCCTGCGTCACGAACAGGCCGAACAGGTGCTCGGTGTGGAAGTGGGTGGAGTTGATCGGGTCGACGTCGGCGCGCAGGCGGCTGCCGAGCATGCGCGCGAGGTCGCCCTTGGACTTGATCGCGTCGATGGCGGCCAGTTCGGGCTTGAGCGGCGCCATGCCGTTGCGCGCAATCGCGGCCTCGTCCATGTACGCGGCGTAGTAGTCGGCGATCTTGCGCGCGTTGCTGCCGGCGGCCGGGTGGCCCGCATTGGCGTTGCGGATGAGGTCGGCAGTGTGCTGCTCGGTCAGCTCGAAAATTTTGAGAAAGGTGCCGGTGCTGGAACGGTCGGCGGGAATCTGCGCGGTCTTGAGCCAGGTGCCGTTGGCGTAGTCGAAGAAGTTGTCGCCCGGCTTGACCGCGTGGTCGACCCCGGCCAGGTCGATGCCGATGTTCGAGCTGGCGGTGGCAGGCGCGGCGGCCCATGCCGGGGTGCCGCACAGGCCGGCGGCGATGGCGGTGGCAAGCAGCCAATGGGAGTGGTGCATGGGCGGTTCCGCGCAAAGAGGTGAGACCGGCACGATAGCGCGTCGCGCGGACGGGCGAAGCATGACCCTTGGCGCATGCGGGGTGCCGGCGAGCCGGATCGTGCCTGGTGGCCGTCCACTAGACTGGCGGCAGGCCCGTTGGGCGGGCCGTTTTGTTCCTTGCCGGAGGTACCCTATGCCCGCTGCCGATCTTGCGCCCGAGTGGCAGGTTACCCGCTGGTTCAACAGCGAACCGCTGACGCTGGCCAGCCTGCGCGGCAAGGTGGTGGTTGCGCACGCGTTCCAGATGCTGTGCCCCGGCTGCGCGATGACGGCGCTGCCGCAGATGCAGCGCATCCATTCGGCATTTCCGCCGGAGCGGCTCGCCGTGATCGGCCTGCACACGGTGTTCGAGCACCACGCGCAGCAGAATCCCGAAGCGCTGGAGGCTTTCTTGCACGAGTACCGCTACGGCTTTCCGGTTGGCGTCGACACGCCGACGGACGCCGGCCCGATCCCGCTGACCATGCAGAGGTATCGCATGCAGGGCACGCCGACGCTGCTTCTGATCGATGCCGACGGCGTGCTGCGCGACCAGCATTTCGGCACCGTGGATGATCTGTCGCTGGGTGTGGCGATCGGGCGGCTGCTGGCCGAGGCGGAGGCTGGCGTCAGTCGGCCAGCGCCTTGAGCCGGGCGCGCGTCAGCGGCCCGAAGCGCAATTGGTCGGCCAGTGCATGCAGTTGCGCCGCGTCGGCGCCGTGGCGGCGCAGCGCGTCGATGTCGGCGGGGATGGGCGCATCCAGCGCAATGCGCGTGATGCGGCGATACAGCAGCGCATCCTCGCCGTGCTCGCGCAGCTTGGCCGCCATGCTGGCGGCGCCGCGCAGGCGCAGGAACGGGATCTCGTCGATGCGCGCGAGGAGGTCGTCCAGCGTGCCGAAGCGGGTGAGCAGCGCGGCAGCGGTCTTGGCGCCGATGCCAGGCACGCCAGGGATGTTGTCCACCGCGTCACCGCACAGCGCGAGGTAATCGGCCACCTGTTCGGGCCGCACACCGAGTTTTTCCACCACGCCATCCGGGCCCCAGCGGTGGTTGCGCGCATAGTCCCATTGCTCGTCGTGCGCGCCCAGCAACTGGCCAAAATCCTTGTCGGCAGAGACGATCACGCTGGCCTCGCCGTGGCCGCGCAGGTTCCACAGCGCACTGCCGATCAGGTCGTCGGCCTCGTATTGGTGGTCGATCAGCACCTGGATGCCGAGCGCGGCGGTGACCGCCCGGCACAGCACGAACTGGTGCTCCAGATCGGGCGGCGGCAGCTCGCGGTTGGCTTTGTAGGGCGGGTAGATCGCGTTGCGGAACGAGCTGGTGAGCGAGGCGTCGAAGGCGACCGCGATGCGCTGCGGCTGCACCTTTTCCAGTAGCTCGCAGAGGAAACGCGTGAAGCCGTGCACCGCGTTGACCGGGCGGTCGTCGGTGTCGCGAAAATCGTCCGGCAGCGAATGCCAGGCACGAAAAACGTACAGGCTGCCGTCGACCAGGTAGGCGCCGGGCGCGTTCATGGCGCCCACGTGGACAGCACGTCGTCGAGCGCCGGGCGCTTGCGGTTCGGCACCCCGATCTTCGGCGTGCCGATGTGCACGAAGCCCACCACGTGTTCGTGGTCCGCCAGCCCGAGCACCGCGGCTGCGTCGTGGTCGTACGCCGCCCAACTGGTAAGCCACTGCGCACCGAAGCCCAGCGCTTGCGCGCCCAGCAGCAGGTTGTGCGCGACGCAACCGGCGCTCAGGCGCTGCTCGATGTCCGGGATGCGGCCACTGACGTCGAGCCGCACGATCACGGCGATCACCAGCGGCGCCCAAGTGTAACGCTTGCGCTCTTTCTCGCGCTTGGGCTCGGGCAGATCGGGGTTCTTGCGTAGCGCGATCGCGGCGAGGCGTTCGCCAAACTGCAGCTTGGCCTCGCCTGCAAGCCGGATCAGCCGGAACGGCACCAGCGTGCCGTGGTCGGGCACCCGGATCGCCGCGGCCAGCAACTCGCGCAGCATCGCGTCGTCAGGCGCCGGTTCGATCAACTGGCGCGAGGGAACGGAGTGGCGGTCGAGCAGGAATTGCAGCGGGTTGGACATGGCGGGATCGCTGACGGAAACCTGCATGGTAACCGGCGCCTCGCGCTGCTTCAGCGCGCAGGCGCCTGCAGGGTGAAGGCATCGGGCAGGAGCGCGCCGACGCTGGTCTGGCTGCTGGCGACTCCAAGGCTGCCGAGGATCACCGGCATGTCCGCCGCGCACAGTTCGCTCATCACCTGCCGGCAGGCACCGCACGGGCTGACCGGCTCGGGCGTGTCGGCCACCACCGCCAGCGCGACGAAATCGCCCGGCTGGCAGCCGGCCGCGATCGCGGCGAACAGCGCCGTGCGCTCGGCGCAGTTGCACAGGCCGTAGGCCGCGTTCTCGACGTTGCAGCCGAGGAAATGCCGGCCGTCGCGGGTGCGCACGGCGGCGCCCACGGCAAAGCCCGAATAAGGCGCGTGGGCATGCTGGCGTGCGCTGCGGGCAAGGGCGAGCAAATCGGCATGGACAGGGGCAAGTGCCATCGCGTCTTCCGGAACCTGGACGGCATGCCAGCTTAGCGCGTGCCGCGCTGGTGGCAGCGGCGTCAGAGTCGATAAGATGCACGGGGTCATCGACGAGGGGATGTGCAATGCCGATCACGGTAGCTGCCTTGCGGGAAACGGCTGCGGCCGAGCGCCGCGTGGCGATCACGCCCGAGGTGGCGAAGAAACTGGCGGCGAAGGACGTGCGCGTGCTGCTGGAGCGCGGGGCGGGCAGTGCCGCCGGTTTTCCCGACACGGCCTACCCCGAGGCGGCGTTTGCCAGCGCGGATGAAGTGCTGGCGCAGGCCGACCTTTTGGCCTGCGTGTTGCCGCCCGACGACGCCGTGTTTGGCCAGCTGCGCGAAGGCACGCTGGTGGTGGGGCAGTTGCGGCCCTATGGCGCGACTGCGCGTATCGCCGCGCTGGCCGCGCGCAAGCTCAGCGCCTTTGCGCTGGAGCTGTTGCCGCGCACCACCCGCGGGCAGGCGATGGATGTGCTCAGCTCGCAGGCTGCCGTGGCCGGTTACCGCGCGATGCTGATCGCCGCCGAAGCGTGCCCCAAGTTCTTCCCCATGCTGACCACCGCGGCCGGCACCATCCGGCCGAGCAAGGTGCTGGTGATCGGCGCCGGCGTGGCCGGTCTGCAGGCGATCGCCACCGCACGCCGGCTCGGTGCGCAGGTCGAGGGTTACGACGTGCGTCCGGAGACGCGTGAACAGGTGGAATCGCTCGGCGCCAAGTTCCTTGATCTCGGCGTCAGCGCCGCCGGCAGCGGCGGCTATGCGCGCGAGCTGTCGGCGGAGGAACGCGCCGCGCAACAACAGGCATTGGCCGATCATCTCAAGGCGTTCGACGTGGTGGTGTCCACCGCGGCGGTACCCGGGCGTCCGGCGCCGAAGATCCTTTCAGCGGCGATGATCGAAGGCATGAAGCCCGGCGCGCTGATCGTCGACCTGGCGGCCGAAAGCGGCGGCAATTGCGCGCTGACCAAACCCGGCGAGCGGGTCGACCACCACGGCGTCATCGTGCTGGGGCCGCTCAACCTGCCAGCCGGCGCACCGCTGCACGCGTCGGAGATGTACGCGCGCAATGTGCTGCACTTCGTCGAACTGCTGCTGAAAGAAGGCGCGCTTGCCCCCGATTTCGGCGACGAGCTGGTCGCCAAGAGCTGCGTCGTGCGTGCCGGCGAGGTGCTGTTCAAAGCCTGATTCGTCCTGCCGGGGACGCCCGGCAGGAGCGTGTCGGGATGAACTTCGACCCACCGGCGCGACTTTCGTGGGTCGGGCTTCAGCCCGACAGGTGCCGCGTTCAGCGATGCGGCCGGCGCGCTGCCGGTGCCATGCCGCCAGCGTCGCCCTGGTGCAGCCATTGCAAGCGCTGGGTGGGCGGCATCGAATGCCACTCCTGCATCAGGGTGGCGCGCTGATCCGGTGGCAAGGTCTGGAACCGCTGGTAGGCCGCGTGCAGCTGTTCGCGCTGTTCCGGTGGCATGGCGCGATAGAGCTTGATGTTTTCGCGTGCCTGCGCCCGCTCTTGCGGGGTCATCTCCTGCCAGTGTTCGATGCGGCGCCGCACTTCGTCACGTTGTTCCGGCGGCAGCGTCACCCAGTGTTCGCTTTTTTCCAGCAGGTGCTGCTGGCGGCGTGCCGGCACCGTGTCCCATGCCGGTTGCAGCGGCGCGAGCAGGTCGCGTTGTGCGGGCGTGAGGCTGCTCCACGCCACCGGCGCATCCTGGGCCGCCAGCGGCAGGGTGGTGGCGAAGCCGAGCAAGGTGGCCATGACCAGCAACCACAGGGGGTGGAAACGTACGCGCATGGGTCAGTGGGCTGGTTGGCGGGCGTTGGCGGCGAGCCAACCGTAGAAATCGAGGTTCTGGTAAAGGTTGGGATCGGCCTGTTCCGGGTCGGGTGGCAACAGGTTGTCGGCTTCGGTCGTCTGGTTGGCGCTTGCCGTGCTGCCCGCCACGCCCGCGTCAGTGAGCGGCATGGTTGGCCAGCTCAGCACGGCCGCCAGGGCAATCGCGGCACAGGCGCCGGAAGGCACCAGCCAGCGCGCGACGCGGCGTGCCGGACGCGCCGTGCCGGCCAGCGCCTCACGGCGCGCCGTGCGCAGCCGCGCGGCCAGCGCCGGGTCGAGCCGCTGCGCCGCCGTGTGGTAAAGCGTGCGGGCTTGGCGCGCGAAGGTTTCATCGGACGTCTTCATTGCCAATCCTCCAACTCTTTGCGCAGCCGTTGCATGGCGCGCGACAGGTGGGTTTTCACGCTGCCTTCGGAGCAGCCCATGGCCTGCGCGGTTTCGGCCACGTCGAGGCCTTCCAGCATGCGCAGGGAGAATGCCTCGCGCTGGCGGCGCGGCAACGCGCGCAGCGCGCGGCTGAGGTCGGCCCAGGATTGGGCATCGCGCACGCGGTCGAGCGGGTCGGGGCCGGTGTCGGCCGGGTCCCAGCTCGGCAGCTCCTCGCCATTGTCGTCGTGCCCGCCGCCCAGCCAGCCGATCACGATGGAACGCACCTTGCGCCGGCGCTGCAGGTCAACGATGCGTCGGCGCAGGATGCCCCAGAACAGCGGCGCCCATTCGTTCGCCGGCTTGTCACGGTAATGGCTGACCAGGCGCAACATGGCGTCCTGGACGGCATCCATCGCGTCTTCGTGCTGGCGCAGATTGATCTCGGCAATGCGGAACGCGCGGCGCTCCACGCCGGCCAGGAAGGTGTCCAGCGTTGCCGGCGCCGCGCACGCGCTGTCCGCGACGAGCTCTGCGTCGAAGGTTGTTGCAAGGCCATTCATGCCGGCTGCGTCCGCGTCGTCGGCCTGTGCATGCGTGCGCTCCAGCGGTTCGGTACCCGTGTTCAACGCTGCGGGCTCGCGCAGGTTGACCACGCACCGTATGATGCGGCAGTCGCGACTGCGAGGCGGGGGAGACACATGCTCGACGGGTTCCTGGCGCTGTACATCTTTATGCTGGCCGCATTCACCGGCTACGAAATCATTGCGCGGGTGCCGGTGATCCTGCACACGCCGCTGATGTCCGGCTCCAACTTCGTGCACGGCATCGTGCTGGTGGGGGCGATGATAGCGCTCGGCCATGCCACGACGCCGTTTGAGACCGCACTCGGTTTTGTCGCCGTGCTGCTCGGTGCCGGCAACGCCGCCGGCGGCTACGTGGTGACCGAACGCATGCTGGAGATGTTCAAACCCAGCGCGAAAAAGCCGGGGGGCAAGCCATGAGCTGGGTACCGACGCTGGTCAAGGCCTGCTACCTGCTGGCGGCGCTGTTGTTCATCCTGGGCCTGAAGCGCATGAGCTCGCCGCGCACCGCGCGCGGCGGCATCGTGTGGGCCGGCGTGGGCATGCTGGTTGCCGTGCTGGCCACGTTTGCGCTGCCGGACATGCAGCACCGCGGGCTGATCTTTGCCGCGGTGCTGATCGGCGTGGTCGTTGCCTGGTGGACCGGCCGCCGGGTGGCGATGACGGCGATGCCGCAGATGGTGGCGATCTACAACGGCATGGGCGGCGGTGCCGCGGCCGCGATCGGCGCGGTGGAGTTGATCGCACATGCGCGCCACGGCGCGTTGGCGGTGCCGGACACCGCGCCGCTCAAGCTCGAAAACTGGGCTGCCGACGCGGCCCGCCAGGCCGCCGAGGCGGTCGCCCCGTTGCCGACGGCGGTGCTGGTGCTTGGCGTGCTAGGCGCGCTGATCGGCGCGGTGAGCTTTTCCGGCTCGATGATCGCGTTTGCCAAGCTGCAGGGCTGGATGGACAAGCGCTTCGTGTTTCCCGGCCAGCGCGTGATCAACCTGGTCGTGCTGGTGGCGGCGCTGGCTTGCGCGGCGGCACTGATCGGCAACGGGCTGACGCTGCCGCTGATCGGCGCGTTCTTCCTGCTGGCGCTCGCGTTCGGATTGATGATGACGCTGCCGATTGGCGGCGCCGACATGCCGGTGGTGATCTCGCTGTACAACGCGTTCACCGGGCTGGCCGTGGCATTTGAAGGCTACGTGCTGGGCAACGAGGCGATCATCATTGCCGGCATGGTGGTGGGCGCGGCCGGCACGCTGCTGACCCAGCTCATGGCCAAGGCGATGAACCGCTCGATCAGCAACGTGCTGTTTGGCAGCTTCGGCGCCGCCGCCAGTGGGACGGCGCAGGAAATCAGCGGCGCACAAAAGCCGATCGACGCCGCCGACGCGGCGGTGATGATGGCCTACGCCGAGCGCGTGGCGATCGTGCCGGGCTACGGCATGGCGGTGGCGCAGGCCCAGCACAAGGTGTGGGAGTTCGCCAAGGCGCTGATCGACCGCGGCGTGAAAGTGAAATTCGCCATCCACCCGGTGGCCGGGCGCATGCCGGGGCACATGAACGTGCTGCTGGCCGAGGCCGGCGTGCCCTACGACCTGATCGAGGACATGGACGACATCAACGCCGAGTTTCCCAACATCGACGTGGCGCTGGTGATCGGCGCGAACGACGTGGTGAACCCGATGGCCAAGACCGATCCCGGTTCGCCGATCTACGGCATGCCGATCCTCGACGTGGCGGCGTGCAAGCACGTCATCGTCATCAAGCGCGGCAAGGGCCGCGGCTTTGCCGGCATCGAAAACGCGCTGTTCTACGCCGACAACACGCGCATGCTGTACGGCGACGGCCAGGCTGCTGCCGGGCAACTGGTCAGCGCACTGAAGGCGATCGACGACTGACCTTCAGGGCTTGCGGGCGCCGGGGCGCCACGCAAGCCAGCCGGCAAACAGCGCTGCCAGCAGATACCACGCCAGCTCGCCCGGCGTCAGTCCGACGCGCGCTAGCGCAATCAACATGGCAATGCCGGCAGTGCGCATCGCCTCGACCAGCCCCAGATCGAAGTTGGCGGCCAGCCGGACGGCGGCGATCAACACGTTGAAATACAGCGCTGCCAGCAGGGTCGCGAACATGGCCAGCAGTGCCGCCGCGAGGCCTGGGCGGCGCAGCCAGTGTCGGGTAGCCAGCGCCAGCAGAGCGCCGGCAGCAAACGCCAACCAGTCCGGAGCGCGTTGCAGATACATCGCCGCCACCATCCAGACCGCGCCGGCGGCGAGTCCGAGCATGGCCGCGCTGAACGCCGCAAAGACGAGGCCGGCCAGCGTGCGCAGGGCCGAGGCGGAAGGCGGGGAAGCAGGAGGCAAGGCGTCGATCGGCAAGGCGAAAACGCCGATCATAACCGCATTGCACCGGCCCCCCGGGGTGGCGCCTGATCTGGGACAGGCAGGCGGCGACGCGCTGCGACATAATCGACCTGCTGTACGCGACGTGCGGCATGGGTCTTCGACAAAAGGTGATGTGGCATGAGTGGATTTGCGCTGAGCAGCGAACCGGTAACCTTTTCGCGCGACTGCGATGCGGTGATGGTGCCGCAGGGTGAAGAGGTGACGCTGCCGGCCGGCCAGATCGGTTACATCACGCAAGCGCTCGGCGGCAGCTTCACGGTGTATGTGGACGGCAACCTGTTCCGCATCGCCGGTGACGACGCCGATGCGCTGGGCAAGGAGAAGCCCGCCCCGCTGACGGTGCCGGAAAACGCCACCAACGCCGACGTCGAAAAACTGTGCTGGCAGCAGCTGCACGGCGTGTTCGACCCCGAGATCCCGGTGAACGTGGTCGACCTCGGCCTGGTCTACGACATGAGCCTCGAAAAACGCGACGACGGGCAGCGCCGGGTCTACGTCAAGCTCACGCTGACCGCGCCGGGCTGCGGCATGGGCGACATCCTGGTCGACGATGCGCGCACCAAACTCCTGATGATCCCGACCGTGGCCGAGGCCGACGTCGACCTCGTGTTCGACCCGCCGTGGAACCACACCATGATGTCGGAAGAGGCCAAGCTCGAAACCGGCATGCTGTAGCTGTAGCTTCGTTCGCTGCGGCCATTGCCTTGCGCCCGCTTTTGCGGGCGCTTGTCGTTGGTGCGGGGCAAAGGGCACCGCCAACGTCGGGGTGGACGCAGTGCTGCGTGGCGACGGAGGTGCGGACCCGACCCACGAACACCCTGTTTTGCCGTGTGGGCGGCACCGTACGCAAGCTTCTGCGTCCTGCGGAACCGTTGTCTCTCCGGTTCCCGTTTGTTTGTGCGCGACCGACGCCGTGTGGCGTGAGCGCGCTGTGCATCGGTCCGCAAAGGCCAGGCACTGGCCGAATACACGGTCATGACGCGTGTGGACGCGTTGTGCGGTGCACGGCCGTGAAGTGCCAAAAGCCGCGGGCTGTGACTGGAGTCACCGAACCGATGTGAAAATTTCTTGCGCGTCATGCTCGCAAGGAATAACGTGCTGGCGGTTCGCCACCGGGGAGGGCGACGAATGACCTCGAAGCGGCGTCTTGCCGCTGGGCCGTAGTGCGTCAACCCGCTGCGACGCAAGGATTGCTAGGGGCGCAGCCTGTTTCGACGCGACCGCCGGGGTCGCTGGATCGCAAGCGCATTTGGGCCGTGCCACGCACGGCATTTCTCGCATGAGGCCGGTCAGGCCGCATCGGGCCTGCTTGTCTCAAAAAAAGTCCAGGAGTCGATCAATGCAGAACGAGTTTCGTTTGAAGGTGCTGGTGGCCGCCGTGGGGATGGCCATGGCCGGCGTTGCCGCGGCCGGCAATGCCCAGGTGGTGCGGGTGCAGAACCTTGCCGCTGCACCGGGCAACACGCTGGCGGCACGCCTTGGTCTGGGAGCCGGTGCCACGCTGGCACCGCGCAGCACGGTGGCGCTGCCCGATGGCCATCGCGTGGTGCGCCAGCAACAGATGTACCGCGGCGTACCGGTATACGGCCGCAGCGTGGCCGTGCTGCAGGATGCGCAGGGCAACGCACTGCGCGCCACCGGCGAGCTCTTGCAGGGCAACGTCTCCGGGGTGAGCTCGGTGACGCCGAAGCTTACCGGCGCGGCCGCCATTGCGCGCCTCAAGGCACACGCCCATACGATGCTGACTGCCGGCGCAAAGATGGCCAATCAGCAGTCGGATCTGTTCGTCTACCCGATGGATGACGGCGCGGCGCGGCTGGTCTATCGCGTGTCGTATTTCGTCAACGACAGCCTGCCCACGCGTCCGACCGCCATCGTGGACGCCAACACCGGCGAGGTGTTGAAAAGCTGGGACGGCCTGACCGATGCCAGCGCAACCGGCCCCGGCGGCAACCAGAAAACCGGCAAATATGTGTACGGCACCGACTACGCGGCGCTCGACGTCGCGCAATCCGGCAGCACCTGCACGTTGCAGAACACCAACGTCGTCACCTACAACCTCAACCACGCGAGCAGCGGTGGCTCGATCGTCAGTTTCACCTGCCCGAACAGCGATACCGACGCGATCAATGGCGCGTATTCGCCGGTGAATGACGCGCACCACTTCGGTGGCGTGGTGCATGACATGTACGTGTCCTACATGGGGGCACCGCCGCTCAACATGCAGCTGCGGATGAACGTGCACTATCAGTCGAATTACGAGAACGCGTTCTGGGACGGCACGGCGATGAACTTCGGTGACGGCGCCAGCACGTTCTACCCGCTGGTGTCGCTCGACGTGACCAGCCACGAGATCAGCCACGGCTACACCGAGCAGAACTCGAACCTGGAATACACCGGGCAGTCCGGCGGCATGAACGAGGCGTACTCGGACATCGCCGGCGAGGCGGCGGAGTTCTACGACCGCGGCGCCGCCGATTTCCTGGTCGGCGAGGACATCGTCAAGACCAGTGCCGGCATTGGCGATGCACTGCGCTACATGTGCAACCCCCCGCAGGATGGCGGCTCGATCGACAACGCGGCCAACTACACCTCCGGCCTCGATGTGCATTATTCGAGCGGCGTGTACAACAAGGCGTTCTGCGTGTTGGCCAAGACCGGCGGCTGGGACGTCAAGAAGGCGTTCCAGGTTTTCGCCCTGGCGAACAAGTCGTACTGGACGGCCACGTCCACGTTCAACTCCGGCGCGTGCGGCGTGGAGTCGGCGGCAACCGATCTTGGCTACGTCGTCAATGACGTGGTGGCCGCCTTCACCGCGGTGGGGGTCACCTGCCCGGGTACCGGCGGTGGCGGCACGACCGGCGTGACGGAGCTGACCAACAACGTTGCGGTGACCGGCGTGTCGGCCGCGAGCGGGGCCGACAACGATTACTTCATCTCGGTGCCAACCGGTGCCAGCAACCTGGTGATGTCGATCTCCGGCGGCACTGGCGATGCCGACCTGTACACCAAGTTCGGCAGCGCGCCGACCACGTCCAGCTACGATTGCCGCCCGTACAAGACCGGCAACGCGGAAAGCTGCACCGTGGCCGCACCGCAGGTCGGCAAGTACTACATCAAGGTGCACGCCTATGCGGCGTACTCGGGCGTCTCGGTGAAGGCCTCCTACACCACCGGCGGCACGGGTGGTGGCACCACCACCAGCGTGAGCCTGCCCACGGTGGCGACCGGTTACTGGTCGCCCACCTACACCGAAACCGTGCAGGCCGGCCATACGGCAGTGTTTGCCATCTCCGGCGGTACGGGCGATGCGGACCTGTACGTGCGGGCCGGCTCGGCGCCGACCACCACCAGCTACAACTGCCGCCCGTACAAGACCGGCAACAGTGAGAGCTGCAGCTTCACCCCGTCGACCACCACCACGTACTACATCGCGGTGCGTGCGTACCAGACGTATTCGGGCGTGACGCTGACCGAAACGTTGAACTGATGGCGATACCGGCACGGCGCGGGGCAACCGGCGCCGTGTCCGGCACTTGCGACCAAGAACCCCGGCCTTGGCCGGGGTTCTTGGTCATGGGGGCGCCCGAATGGACAATGCCCACGGCCAGGTGGGACATGATCCAGGCCTTCGTCGAGGGCGTGATCAGCCCGGCGTTCGATCCGGCGTGGAACCATCCCAGAATGTTCGGGTAGGCGTGGCAGGGGTGGGCGCCAGCCTCACGCAGACCCAGCTCTCAAGTACGCTTTTTCAAGGCGTTTCCGCGGGCCTCAGCCACGCACTTCCTCAAACCGGTTTTCCGCACGGTTCTTGCGCACGTGCGCCGGGTCCCATACACGACCGTTCATGGTGATGTACACGCCGTCGGCCAGGGTCTGCACCGCGGCCACGGCGCAGCCCACGTTGAACACCGCGTCCGAGCCCTGGAACCGTGCCGGGTTCAGTGCGCCGGTGAGCACGATCACCTTGCCGGGAATGCCGGCCAGCACCTTGGCTGTCTCCACCATGGTGTCGGTGCCGTGGGTGACCAGCACGTGCCGCGCCGGCTGCGCCTCGATGGTGGAGCGGATCAGCGCGCGGTCCTCGTCGGTGATGTGCAGGCTGTCCTTGCGCAGGATCGGGATCACGTCGAAAGTGAACGCCACGCCGAGCTGGCCGAGGATGTCGCCGATCTGCGGCGCGCCGATCTTGTAGTCCGACTTGTCGTCGAAATAGATCTTGTCGATGGTGCCGCCGGTGGTGACGATGGTGAGGTGTTGCATGGTCATGCGCCGCTCAAGGTAAGGCCGCCATTTTAGCGGGCTTTGCCGCTCAGCCCAGCAGCAGGTGGGTATCGTCCGGCTCGGTATCGGCCAGGCGCGTCAGGCCGTGGCCGAGAAACCGCCGCAACGCCGCCGCCGGACGCGCGTCGGCACGCTCCTGTGACCACGTGGCCTGCCGCGTGAGCAGGGCCGCCGCCGCGCAGCGCGCCAGCGTGAGCGCGATGCCGCGCGCGCCCGCTTCGAGCCGGGCGCGGTCGGCGTCGAGGTGGGCTTGCGCCGCGTCCAGCGCCGCGTCGATCGCGAACGCCGCGCGCGGATCGCCGCCTTTGTTCCACGCCGCGCAGGCGGTGCGCAGCGCCATCAGCGCACTGCCGTCGAGGGTGCGCAGCGCATCGAGCGCGAGCACGTTGGTGGCGCCTTCCCAGATCGGATACACCTGTGCGTCGCGCAGCAATTGCGGCAGGCCGGTGTCTTCGATGTAGCCCTGGCCGCCGAAGCATTCGAGTGCTTCGGAACAGATGCGCACCGCAAGCTTGCCGGTCCACAGCTTTGCCAGCGGCGTCAGCAGGCGCAAAAGCTGCACTTCGTGCGGCGCGGCGGTGCCGTGTTCCACCCGGCCCAGCAGTAGCGCCACCTCGAACCCCAGCGCAAACGCGCCCTCGAATTCGGCCTGCATGTCGGCCAGCGTCTGCGCGTGCAGCGGCTGCTCGATCAGCGGGCGGGCGAAGGTTTCGCGGTGCATGGCGTAGTCGCGCGCCAGCTCGATCGCACGGGCCATGTGCGCCACCGCGCAAATCGTGTTCCAGGTGCGCGTGATGTTGAGTACCGGCGCAATCTGGCGCACGCCGTGTGCGAGCTCGCCGACCGGCCACGCCGGCAGGCCGTCCAGATGGATCTCCGCGGTGGGCAGCTCGCGCGTGCCGAGCTTGTCCTTCAACCGGTCGATGGAAAGCTCAGGCCGGCGGTGCGCACCGTCCATGGTTTCCACGTAGAACAACGCGAGCGTGCCGGAACCGGCACCGGCGCCTTCCGGTCGCGCGAGGGCCAGCGCGGCTTCGCCGACCACCGCCGAGCTGAACCACTTGCGGCCGTACAGGCGCCACTGGCCGTCGTCGCTCTTGCGTGCAACGGTTTCGGTGTTGCCGACGTCCGAGCCGCCGTGGGTTTCCGTCATCCATTGGCCGCTCAGCCACAGCGTCGCCGGGTCGCGGCTGAGGAAATGCGGCAGCGCGCGTGCCATGAGCTCGCGATTGTCCGAGGCTTTCAGCACCGTTGCCGCACCGTCGGTCATTGCCAGCGGGCAGGTGTAGAACTCGCTGGCCACGTGGTAGAGGTATACCCGGGCAAACTCTTCCAGCCGCGCGTATTCGCTCGCTTCATGGCCTGCCGCCAGCACCGCGTGCTGGGCCGTGATGGCGGCGCCTTCCTGCCACGTCGGCGTGAGCTCGATGCGATCCACGCGTGCCCCCCACGCGTCCCACTGGGTCAGCACCGGCGTGCGCGGAGTGATAGTGCGCGCACGTTGCCAAGCGTGAAGTGCGTAATCGCCGAGCGCATCAAGGTCGGCGTCCAGCGCTGCGCGACGCCCCGCCGGCAGCACGCGATCCAGCCACGCATGCAACACGCGCTCCTCGCGCCACGGATGCGCCAGTTGCGGCGCGGTCTGCAGGAATGCCATGGCGAGCCTCCGTTGCGGGAACGGGGCGAGTATAGGCAGCGTGGCGTGAAGGCGCGCGCGTGGATCAGGGGTTGCTGCGCCGCGGCCGCCGTACGCCGGCGCCGAGGGCGGCGATCAGCACCAGGGTCAGGGCGATTTCGACGATGGCGAGTGCACGTTCGGCCGGCAGGCTCCACGCTTCGGCCACGCCGTGGCAAAAGTAGAACAGCGCGAGGATGCCGACCCATAAGAGCGCGCGCGTCACGCGGCGCAGCGCGAAGAGCGGCAGCAGCAGGGGCACGGTGGCGATGGCGACGATCCACACGGTGGCGGCGCTGCTTGCCATGGGGAACAGCCAGCCATGCCACACCGGCTGCAACAGCGTGAGCGCGGCCCAGGCGGCAAGGCCGAGTTTTTGTTCGATGGGGAGTGGTGCATTCATGGCGTGGCGAGCCGGCGGGCGGCGTTGGCGAGCCGGCGGCCGAGCGCGCGGGCGAGGGTGCGTTCGTGTTCGCTGATCGGGCGGTCACCCTGCGGGCCGCTGACATGGGTGGCGCCGTACGGCGAGCCGCCAGTCTGCGTCGTCGTGAGCTCGGGTTCGGTGAACGGAATGCCGACCAGGAGCATGCCGTGATGCAGCAGCGGCAGCGCCATCGACAACAGGGTGGATTCCTGGCCGCCATGCATCGTGGTGGTGGAGGTGAACACGGCGGCAGGCTTGCCGGCGAGCGTGCCGCTGACCCATTCGGCGGCGGTGCCGTCAAGAAAATACTTGAGCGGCGCGGCCATGTTGCCGAACCGCGTCGGGCTGCCCAGCGCGAGGCCGCTGCATTGGGCGAGGTCGTCGCGGGTGGCGTAGGGCGCGCCGTCTTCCGGCACCGGGGGCTGCGCCACTTCGGTCACCGGCGCCACCGGCGGCACCTGGCGCAGGCGCGCCACCGCACCGGGCACCTCCTCGATGCCGCGCGCGATGAGCCGCGCGAGCAGCGCGGTGTGGCCGTGACGGCTGTAGTAGAGAACGAGGATGTCGAGCATGCGTGGGCGTGGCGAAGATGTTGCGCTAGTGTACGGGCGATTCCCGCGAGGCTGACCATCGCCCATGAAACAGCGCTTCGACCGCGACCGTCTGGTGAGCTTTGGCCGCTTTCTGTGGCGACGCTTCGTCGACGACAAATGCTTCGAGACCGCGGGCGCGTTGTCCTACACCACGCTGGTGTCGCTGGTGCCGCTGACGGTGGCGATGCTGGCGATGTTCGCGGCGTTCCCCATGTTTGCGCAGGCGCGCGGCACATTGCTGGATTTCGTGTTCCGCAACTTCGTGCCGGCCGCCGGCGAGCGCGTGCAGGAGACCCTGATCGCGTTCGCCGCCAACGCCAGCAAGCTCACCGGGCTCAGCATCCTGGTGATGCTGTTCAGCGCGATCGCGATGATGGTCAGCATCGAGGACCGCCTGAACCGCATCTGGCGCGTGCACCAGGCGCGGCGCTGGGGGTCGCGCCTGCTGCTGTACTGGGCGGCCCTGACGCTGGGGCCGATCCTGGTGGTCGGCGGCATTGCGCTCACCTCGTATGTCACCGCCATCCCGCTGCTCGCCGAGGCGGCCGGACAGTTGGAGAGCGCTGGGCAGCGCATGCTCGGCGTGCTGCCGTTCGTGGTCACCTTTGCCACCTTGTGGCTGATGTACGGCCTGATCCCGAATTGCCGCGTGGCATGGCGCAAGGCGGTGATCGGCGCGCTGCTCGGTGCGGTGCTGTTCGAGCTGGCGCGCTGGGGGTTCGCGCGCTTCGTGCATCACGCGCACAGCTACAGCGAGATCTACGGTGCACTCGCGGTGATCCCCATTTTCCTGCTGTGGATCTACCTGTCGTGGATCATCGTGATCCTGGGCGCGTCGATCGCGGCGTCGGCCTCTGCGTTCGATTACCAGCCGCCGGCGGAAGGCTTGCCCGAGGGCGAGGAATTTCTTGGCCTGATGATCGTGCTGGGGCATTTCGTCAGCGCCCAGCGGCGTGGCGCCACGGTCGATGCGGCCGCGATCGTGGCGGTCGAGCCACGTCTGCGTGGTGCCGCGGTGGCGGCGTATTTCGACGACCTTGCGCGTGCCGACCTGATCCAGCGCAGCGAGGCCGGCGGCTGGCTGCTCAGCCGTGCGCTCGACAGCGCCGACTTGCTGCGCGTGTACCGGCACAGCACCTACCGGTTGCCGCTGCAGCCGGCAAGCGCGGCGGCGGCGCTCGGGCTGGATCTGCCGATGCCGTTGCTGGCGCAGCTCGACGAGCTGGCCGACGCGGTGCAGGTGCGATTGGGCACGCCGCTGGCGACGGCGTTTCCCGCTGCCGGCACGACGGACGGACACCCGGAGACATGAGCATGAAGCGATTCCACTGGCTGACGGCGTGCTTGCTTGCGCTGGCGGTTGCCAACCCGGTGCAGGCGGCGATGCCGACGCACCCGGCACTGGAAGTGGCGACGCTCGGTGGCGGGCACTTCAGCCTTGCCGCGCAGCGCGGGCACTGGGTGATCGTCAATTTCTGGGCCACCTGGTGCGTGCCGTGCATCAAGGAGATGCCGGACCTCTCGCGCTACGTGCGCAGCCACGCGAATGTGCGTGCGATCGGCATCGCCTACGACGACAGCGAGCCGGCGGACATCAAGGCGTTTCTCGCCAAACACCCGGTGCGTTATCCGGTGGCGCAGGTCACGCTGGACAAGCCGCTCAAGGATTTCGCCGAGCCTCGGGGCTTGCCGACAACCTGGCTGATTGCGCCGGACGGCACCGTCGCCACCCACTTCCTCGGTCCGATCGACGCGAAGATGCTGGATGCCGCCATCGCGAAAGGCAAACCTTGATGCCTGCCGCGCGCTTTCTCGTCAGCGGCCGCGTGCAGGGGGTGTTTTTTCGCGCCAGCGCCCGCGAGAAGGCCAGTGTGCTCGGTTTGGCCGGCAGCGCGACGAACCTTGCGGACGGCCGCGTCGAGGTGATCGCCGAAGGCAGTGCGCCCGCGCTCGTCGCGCTCGAACGCTGGCTGTGGCAGGGGCCACCGGCGGCCAAGGTCGTGGCGGTGGCGCGCGAAGACATCGCGGAGGCCGCGCGCAGCGGGTTTGTCACCGGCTGATGGCGGGCGCGACATCGTGGTCTTGCGGCGCGAGGCCGGCGCGATGGCGCGCGCTGATCCATTGCACGGCGCGTTCGAAATCGCGGGCGTAACCCGGCATGTCGAACAGCTCGCTGCGGCGGCCTTGCTGCGCGAGGTAGCGATGCAGCGTGGCCAGCCCATTCGGGTTTTGCCCGAGTTCGATCGCGCTCTCGACAAAGGCGGTTTCGTCGTCGGCGATCAACTCCGGCAGGCCGACGTGTTCCAGCAGACTTGCCGCGACGCGACCGGCAAAAGTTTCGCCGCGCAGGGTGAGCACCGGGCAGCCGGCCCACAGCGCGTCGGATGCGGTGGTGTGCGCGTTGTACGGCAGGGTATCCAGGAACAGGTCGGCCAGCGCGTAGCGCGCGAGGTATTCGGTGTGCGGCAGGTGCGGCAGGAACACCAGGCGCGCCGGCGCGATGCCGTGTTCGGTGGCAGCGTGGCGCAGACGTTCGTCGCCATCGGCACCGACGGAAAGCAGCCACAGCACGCCGTCGGGCACGCCATCAAGCACGTGCAAAAAGCGCGCGAACGAGGCGGGGTTGAGCTTGTAGCCGGCATTGAAGCAGGCAAACACGGTGCCGTGTTCCGGCAGGCCGGACGCGCTGCGTGATGGCGCGGGGGCGACGGCGCGGGTGGTGTCGCTGGGCTGGTAGCAGCGCGGCAGGCGCAGCAGCTTTTCGCTGATGGCCGGGCGCATGGCATCCGGCACAACGGTGGCGTCGGCGAGCAGGTAGTCCATCCACGGCGCGCCGCTGGTGCCGGGGTAGGCGAGGTAGTTCACCTGCACCGGTGCGGCGCGCAGCGCCATCAGCTCGGCGTTGTCCTTGCCGCAGTAACCGTTCAGGTCGAACAGGATCTCGATGCCGGCGGCGTGGATCGCCAGCGCCGACTGCGCGGCGTTCATGCTGGCAAGCTCATGCATGGTGGCGGCGCGGGCGAGGCGGCGGCGAAGGGCGCTGCCATCGTCCGGCGTAGTGGCAAACAGGTGGACGTCGAGCGAGCTGGTGGCCAGCGCTTCGATCAGCGCCACCAGCAGCAGCCCGGTGGCATGCGCGCCGAAGCCGTCGGCGACCAGGCCCACGCGGATCGGCGCCTCCGCAGCCAGGATCAACGCGGGCAGCGCCAGTTGCGTGCGCAGCGGCGCCATGCGGCGTTCGATCACGCCGGCGTAGGTTTCGGCGCAGCGGCGGTGTGCAGCGGCGTCGGCGTCCTCGGCGAGGAACGCGAACGGGCCAATGCCTTCGCGGTGATTGTCCACCGCTCGGCGCAGCTGCGCGCCGAGCGTGTCCAGCCCGCGCCAGTCGCAACGTCGGCGTTGCGCGTAGACCAGTTGGCCGAGCGCCGGGGCAAACCCGGTATCGGCTTGCAGCGCGCGTCGCCACGCCGTGGCCGCAGCGTCCAGCGCGCCGGCATCGTCGAGTGCCAGGCCGGCTTCATATGCGTGCACCGGGTTGTGCGGTTCGCGCTGTTCGGCCGCCAGAAACACGCGTGCGGCTTCGGCGGTGCGGTGCTGTGCGCGCAGCGCGTGACCGAGCAGTGCGTGTGCAGCAGGCAACTCCGGCACCAGTTGCAAGGCCTCCCGCGCGTGGATTTCCGCCTGCGCAGCGTGGCCGAGTTCCAGCTCGGCCGCGGCGAGGTTCAGGCGCACGCCGGCGTGCGTCGGTGCGCCGTGGGTGGCCATGGCAAAGGCTTCGCGCGCCTGGGCGTGGCGTGCCGCCGCCATCAGCGCCGTGCCCAGGGCGTTGAGGATGTCGGGGTGGCCGGGCGCCCGGCGCAACGCAGTGCGCAGACGCACAATGGCGGCATTGGGGTCGCCGTCTTCAAGTTCGAGCGTGGCGAGGTTGCACTGGGTCGCGATGTGCTGCGGGGCCACTTGTGCCGCGTGCTGCAGCGCCTGCCGGGCCTGTTCGCGCTGGCCTGATTGCAGCAGCGCCAGAGCGTGCAGGCGGATCGGCTCCGGCTCGTGCGGGAAGCGTTCGCGCGTGTGCGCGGCGAGGGTTTCCGCCGCCGCGTTGGCGCCGTGTTCGAGCAGCTCCGCCAGACGCTCGAGCGCGGCGGCCAGCTCGCGTGCGGTGAGGTCGCTCATGATCCGGACAGCGCCTTCAGTTCGTCGGCCTGATGCTCGCGCGTCAGGGCGTCGATCAGCTCGTCCAGATCGCCGCCGAGTATTTCGGGTAGGCGATACAACGTAAGGTTGATGCGGTGGTCGGTGATCCGTCCCTGCGGGAAGTTGTAGGTGCGGATGCGCTGGCTGCGGTCGCCGGAGCCGACTTGCAGGCGCCGCTCCTGCGCCTGCACGGCGGCCTGCTGCGATTGTGCCGCGTCGAGCAGGCGCGCCTTCAGCAGGCTCATGGCACGTGCCTTGTTCTTGTGCTGGCTGCGCTCGTCCTGGCACTCGACCACGGTGCCGGTCGGCAGGTGGGTGATGCGGATGGCGGAGTCGGTCTTGTTGACGTGCTGGCCGCCGGCGCCGGAAGACCGGTACGTGTCGATGCGCAGGTCGACCGGGTTCAGTTCGATGGTGTCGATCTCGTCCAGCTCGGGCAGGATCGCCACCGTGGCGGCCGAGGTATGGATGCGCCCCTGCGACTCGGTTTCCGGCACCCGCTGCACACGGTGCGTGCCGGACTCGAACTTGAGCCGCGAATACGCGCCGCGGCCCTCAATGCGCACCACCGCCTCCTTGCAGCCGCCTTTTTCGCCCACGTGCTCGCTCAGCACTTCCACCTGCCAATGCCGACGCTCGGCGTAGCGCAGGTACATGCGCAGCAGGTCGCCGGCAAACAGCGCGGCCTCGTCGCCGCCGGTGCCAGCGCGCACTTCGAGATACAGGTTGGCCTCGTCGCGCGGGTCTTTCGGCAGCAGCAGCACTTGCAGCTCGCCGTCGAGCTCGGCCAGCCGCGCCTCGCAGCGGGCGACGTCGTCCGCTGCCAGCGCACCGAGGTCGGCGTCGTCCAGCAGCGCGCGCGCTTCGGCAAGCTCACGCTGCGCTGCGGTGTGTTCGTGCAGCGCCGCCACCAGCGGTTCCAGCTGCGCATATTCGCGCGACAGCTCGCGAAAGCGCGCGGCATCGGCCAGCACGTCCGGCTGCGCCAGCAGCAGGCCAAGCTCTTCGTGGCGCTCGGCGAGGGTTTCGAGTTTGCGGCGGATGGATGGGGTCATGCGTGGCGGCAGCGGTGATGGGGAAGGGCACCGATGCGCAGCGCGCGCCGGCGGCAAGGCACATCGCACCGCTAGGGTTCGGGCTTGTGCTCGTCCAGTCCGTACAGCCGCCCGGCCGAGTGCAGCAGGTCGAGATCCCCGGACAGTGCCGCCTCGCGCAAGTGGGCGCTGGGTTCGTGCAGCAGCTTGTTGGTCAACGTGTGGGCGAGGAAGGCCAGCGCCTCCTCCGGCGTCTTGCCGTGGGCCAGCAGGGTACGTGCCTTTTCCAGCACTTCGTCGCGCTGGTTTTCGGCATGCTGGCGCATGGCCACCAGCGGGTTGTGCAGGCCGAGCGCGTGGCGCCAGGCCATGTAGCGGTCCACCTGCAGGTTGATGATGGCCTCGGCTTCGCGCGCGGCGGCGGCGCGCGAGCGGCGGTTGTCGTCGATCACCTGCTGCAGGTCGTCGATGCCGTAGAGATAGACGTCCGGCAGCTCGCCCACCGCCGGCTCGATGTCGCGCGGCACGGCGATGTCCACCATGAACACCGGCTTGCGGCGTCGCGTGGCGATCACGCGCTCCATCATTGGTCGGGTGACCAGCGGCAGCCGCGAGGCGGTGGAGGAAATCACCACGTCGGCCTCGGGCAGGTGCTGCGGCAGGTCGGCCAGCGCGATCGCGTAGCCGCCGTAGCGGCCGGCGAGATCCTGCGCGTGTTCCAGCGTGCGGTTGGCGACGATCAGCCGGCGCACCTTGCGGTCGGCCAAGTGCTGCGCCGCCAGCTCGATGGTGTCGCCGGCGCCGATCAGCAGCACGCAGGCTTCGTGCAGGTCGGCAAACACCTGCTCGGCAAGGCGCACCGCAGTGAACGCGATCGACACCGTGTGCGCACCCACCTGGGTTTCCGTGCGCACCCGCTTGGCCACCGCAAAGGTGTGCTGCAACAGGCGATCCAGCGGCGCCTTGAGCGTGTGCGCCTCGCGCGCAAGCTGGTAGGCGTCCTTGACCTGGCCGAGGATCTGCGGCTCGCCGAGCACCATCGAGTCCAGTCCGGTGGCGACGCGAAACAGATGGCGCGCGGCTTCCTGCTCGTCGTGGCGGTACAGGAACTCGTCGAGCTTGCCGGGGGTCAGGTGATGCTGGCGACCCAGCCACTCCCGCGGCAGCGCCTCGGCACCGGCGGCCACGCTCACGTAGAGCTCGGTGCGGTTGCAGGTGGACAGGATCAAGGCTTCTTCCACGCCGGGTTCGTGCTGCAGCTCGTGCAGCGCCAACGGCGTTGCCTCCGCGTCGAACGCCACCTGTTCGCGCAGACCGATCGGTGCAGTGAGGTGGTTGAGCCCGAGGGCGATCAGCGGCATGGCGTAACGAAGATTCCGGCGTGTGTCTGGCAGCGTAGGCTAAGCTTGTCGCCGCGGCGCCTTGGGTAGCCACCCGGACATGGCGCAACGGACAGACGGACGGCGGACAAACAAGTGGTCAGTGTGCGAAACGCGCGTTGCGATGACAAGCCAATGCGGCATTTTACGGCAGTGGCGGCGTTGATGCTCGGGCTGGCCGGTTGCGCGCCGTTGCCGCCCAAGCCGACGCGTCCGCCGGCACCGGCGCAGCCGATGGCGCGCATGACGGTGGCGACGCCAGATGCCGAACACGACCTGCTGGCGCAGCTCATGGCGGGCGAAATGGCGCTTGGACGCAGCGATCTTGCGGTGGCCTCCGGCCACTACGACCGCGCGATGGCGCTCAGCAGCGACCCCGTGGTGGCCGAGCGTGCGGCGCTGTTGGCCATTGCAACCCACGACGACGCGGCCGCCACCCGCGCGCTCGACCGCTGGCAGGCGCTGGGCGGCAAGCCGGCGGCGATGGCGCAGGCGCGCGCACAGCTTGCGCTCGACCGCGGCGACACCGCCGAGGCGCGGCGGCAGTTGAAACTGCTCACCGAAACCCGCGACAAGGATGCGTGGCGCTCGTTTGCGCGCGTGCTGGTGGGCGCGCGCGACCAGGCCCAGGCCGGGCAACTGCTGGAGCAATTGGCGACGCCGCAGCGCCTGCCGCCCGATCCGCAGGCGTGGCTGGCGATGAGCGAGCTGGCCGACAAGCTGGGCCGCCATGCGTGGGCGCAGCATCTGGCGGACGCGGCGCTGGCACGCTTTCCGCACAACGGTGAGGTGTATGCGTGGGCCGCGCGCATGCAGGCCCACAACGGCAACGTGCCGGGCGCGCGGAAACTGCTGAAGCAGGCGATCGCGCGGTCACCGAACGACGTGCATCTGCGCCTGGTCTACGCTGGCATGCTGAGCGAGGCCGGCGACTATGCGGCAGCCGAAAAGTTGCTCGACCACGGTCCGCAGGATGTCGGTACCTACCGCCTGCGCGCCGCGCTGGCGGCACGGCGCAACGACACCAAGGCGCTGACCGCGCTGTATCGGCAAGTACAGCAGGCGCCGGCCGGCGTGCGCGAGCACAGCGCCTACCTGCTCGGCCAGCTCGCGGAAATGCTGCACCGTGGCAGCGAGGCGCTCAGCTGGTACGGACAGGTCGATGACGACGATCCGCACGCGTTCGACGCCGATCTGCGCAGCGCGGTGCTGCTGCAGGCGCAAGGCCGCGGCGCGGCGGCGCACGAGCTGCTGGGCCAGTTGCAGCTGGATTACCTCGATCAGCCCGACCAGCTGCGCCAGGCGTGGCAGCTGGATGCCGAGCTGTATCTGCGCGAAGGCAACTACGTGCAGGCGATCACCGCGTTCACCCGCGCACTGCAAGTGGTGCCGAACAACTCCGGGCTGCTGTACGGGCGCGGGCTGGCCTACGCCGAAGCCGGTCAGGTGGACAACGCAGTACGCGATTTCCGCGCCATCCTCAAGCAGAAGCCGGACGACGTCGACGCCAGCAATGCGCTCGGCTTTACCCTGGCCGACGCCAACCGCGACCTGCCCGAAGCCGAGCAGCTGCTGACTCGCGCGCGTGCCGCGCGGCCGAACGATCCCTCCATTGCCGACTCGTGGGGCTGGTTGCAATACCGCATGGGCGACCTTGCCCAGGCGGCGCAAACCCTGCGCGGCGCGTGGCAAGCCAGCAAACAGGCCGATATTGGCGTGCATCTGGGCGAAGTGCTGTGGCAGCAGGGCAATCATGCGGCGGCCGAGCAGGTATTCGATCAGGTGCGCAAGCTCGACCCGCACAACGTCAACCTTGCCAACACCATCAAGCGACTGCACCCATGAACCGTCATGTGCGACTTTGGGTGGCGGCGCTGCCGCTGCTGCTGGCGGCATGCGCACCGCAGATGGTGCGCATCAAGGGCGACGCTGGATTGCTCAACGCGCAACTTGCGCGCGAGCAGGCACTGGTGCACACCAGCCACTGGGTATTGAGCGGACGGCTCGGCGTCTCCGACGGCCATGAGGGCGGCAGCGGCGGTTTCACCTGGACCCAGGACGGCGAGCACTACCGGTTCGTATTCCGCACGCCAATCACCGGACGCAGTTTCGAGTTGCATGGCGACCCGAGCGGCGCCGTGCTGGAAGGCCTGGATGGCGGCCCGCGGCATGGCCCGGATGCCGAGGCGTTGATGCGGCGTGCGCTCGGCTGGGAAGTGCCGATGCGCGACCTGCGCGCGTGGGTACTGGGCTTGCGTGCCGACAGTGGCCCGGCCGAGATCGCCTTTGGCGACAACCGCTTGCCGTCGCTCCTGACGCAGGATGGCTGGAGCGTGGAGTACCGCGCGTGGGACACCACCCGCACGCCGCCACTGCCCACCACCGTGTTTGCCGCGCGTCCGCCGTACAAGGTGCGGCTGTCGATCGAGAATTGGGATTTGCAGCCATGAACCCTCAGCGTTTCGCCGCTCGGCTGCCCTTGGTCGGGATGAATCCCGACCCACGAAAGCCGGTGCTCCTGTGGGTTGGGCCTCAGCCCGACAGTCCTTTCGCGCCGAGGTAAATCCCGGTGGCGTACACCATCGAACGCGCCGAGCCCGACCAACTGGATGCCCTGTGCACGATCGAGCGCAAGGCGGTGCAGTTGTTTCGTACGCACCCGGTGTGGCCGGCGTATGCAGCGGTGGAGATGCCGCGCGGCGAGCTGTTGCGGGCGCTGGTGCGCGGTTATGTGTGGGTGGCGCTGGATATCGACGGCAATGAACTCGGTTTTATCTGGCTCGATCCGATGTCGCGCGCAGACGCGATCGGCGTTGCCGAGATCGACGTGCTGCCAGCGCACGGCCAGCACGGCATTGGCGCTGCCTTGCTCGAACACGCCTGCGCCTGGGCGCGCGCAGCGGGCTATCGGCGGGTGGATCTGGGCACTTTGGCCGATGTGCCGTGGAACGCGCCGTTCTACGCCAAACACGGCTTCGTGATCGTCGACAAGCACGCGCCGGCGTTTGCGCCGGAGCTGGCGCGCGACCGCGAAAACGGGTTCCCCGACCATCTGCGCGTGTTCATGAGCCGCGCGCTGGCGCCGCTCGCCGCGCATGATTGGCATGCCTGGCCGGCGCCGGCACGACTCAATGTGTGCGTGCGCGTCGTGGGTCGGGGTGACGACGACAGCGCCGTGCTGCAAGCGGCCTATCGCCTGCTCGACGCCGGTACCGAATTGCAGGTGCGCGCGCGCGCCGATGCTGCAATCCACTGCCTCGGTGGCGTATCCGAGGAAAACCTGGCCATGCGCGCTGCGCGCCTGTTGCGCGAACAGGCCGGTGACGGGCCGGGGGCCGATCTGGCCTTGGGGCGGAAACTGGTACCCAGTGGTGGCCTCGGTGCCGACAGCTCGAATGCCGCGACCGTGCTCGTGGCGCTCAATCAACTATGGCAATGCGGACTCGGCGAGGACGAATTGGCCGCCGTGGCGCGCCGCGTTGGCGCGCACGTGCCGGCCTTTCTGTGCGGCGAGGCAGCCTGGGTCGCCATGGGGGGACAGATCACCGCGTTGCATCTGCCGCGCCGGCATTACGTGTTGCTCGATCCCGGTGAACGGGGGGCTTCGGCCATCACGCCAGCGGTCGCGGAATTGACACCTCCGACGTCGCCAGCGACAATTTCCGCCTTTATTTCGGGCGAAGCAGCGGATAATGCCTTCACTGCCGGGGTGCGCAAGCACCATCCGCAGGTGGCGGCGGCGCTGGATTGGTTGGGTCGCCATGGGGCGGCACGGCTTTCTGGCAGTGGCGGTTGCGGCTTTCTGGAAGTGCGTACGCTGGAGCAGGCACAGGCCATCGCGGCCCGTTGTCCGTCGGCGTTCACGGCCCGGGTTGCCACCGGTGCGGCGGTTTCGCCTTTGCACGAAGCCTTGTCGCGCCATCGTCGCAGGCAGCGTTGACGGGCGAAACAGGACGGTTCGCTCGCAGTCGGCCATGGGGCCGGCCCAAGGCGTCGCCACGGGGCGGCACCGCAAAACCATTGGTGGGGCGTCGCCAAGTCTGGTCAAGGCACGGGATTTTGATTCCCGCATGCGCAGGTTCGAATCCTGCCGCCCCAGCCATCCAGCCAGTAACGGGTATCGAGGTATACAAGCGTGGACAGGACCGATTCCAGTCCGATGATGCTGTTCGCCGGCAAGGCGCATCCGCAACTTGCCGAGGAGATCGCCCATCGGTTGGGCGTGCCGCTCGGCAAGGCGCTGGTCAGCACCTTCAGCGACGGCGAGGTGCAGATCGAGATCGAGGAGAACGTTCGCCGGCAGGAAGTGTTCGTGATCCAGCCGACCGGTGCGCCGAGCGCCAAGAACCTGGTCGAGCTGCTGGCGCTGGCCGATGCCCTCAAGCGCGCCTCGGCCACCACCGTCACCGCGGTGATGCCGTATTTCGGTTATGCCCGCCAGGATCGCCGCCCGCGCTCCACCCGCGTGCCGATCACCGCCAAGCTGGTGGCCAAGCTCATCAGCACCGCCGGCATCGACCGCGTACTCACGGTCGACCTGCACGCCGAACAGATTCAGGGCTTTTTTGATGTCCCGGTGGACAACGTCTATGCCTCGCCGGTGCTGCTGGCCGACATCTGGCGCCACTACAGCACCGACGACATGGTCGTGGTCAGCCCCGACGTTGGCGGTGTGGTGCGCGCGCGCGCGGTTGCCAAGCGGCTGGACGACGCCGATCTCGCCATCATCGACAAGCGCCGGCCGCGCGCCAACGTGGCGACGGTGATGAACATCATTGGTGACGTTGCCGGCAAGACCTGCGTCATGGTGGACGACATCGTCGATACCGCCGGCACCCTGTGCGCCGCCGCGGCGGCACTCAAGGAGCGCGGCGCGAAGAAGGTGGTGGCCTACTGCGTGCACCCGGTGCTTTCCGGCCCGGCGCTCGGCAACCTGGAAAAATCCAGCCTCGATCGCCTGGTCGTCACCGACACCCTGCCGCTGCGTCCCGAGGCCAAGGCGTGCCCCAAGATTCGCCAGCTCTCGGTGGCCGAGCTCCTGGCCGAAACCATCCGCCGCATCGCCTATGGCGAGTCGGTGAGTTCGTTGTATGTGGACTGAATACGGGAGTAGGGAGTAGGGAATAGGGAATCGGATCGCAGCAACGCAGCTTTTCCGATTTTCCATTCCCCATTCCCGATTCCCTGCACATCGACTTCCCTGGTCGCGGGGAAGTCACCCAGCCACCGCGAGGTGGCCAACTTCCGAGGTATCACAACATGGCAAAGGTTCACGAAATCAAGGCCGAGAGCCGCAAGGACGAGGGGAAAGGTGCGAGCCGCCGCCTGCGTCGTGCGAGCTACGTGCCGGGCGTCGTCTATGGCGCGGGCAAGCCGGCTGAAAACGTCCAGGTCGAGCACAACACCATCCTTTTGGCCGCGAAGAACGAGTGGTTCTTCTCCTCGCTGCTCGACCTGAGCATCGACGGCAAGGTGCAGAAGGTGCTGTTGCGCGACTGGCAGAAGCACCCGTACAAGCAGCAGATGATGCACGTGGATTTCCTGCGCATCGACGAGAGCGTCAAGCTGCGCGTCAACGTGCCGCTGCACTTCCTCAACAAGGAGGTTTCTCCGGCGGCGAAGACGGCCGGCGTGGTCATCACCCACAACCTCAACGAGGTCGAGGTGTACTGCCTGCCGAAGGATCTGCCCGAGCACATCGAGGTCGACCTGAAGGATCTCAAGCTCGGCGACATCGTCCACCTCTCGCAGCTCAAGCTGCCGGCGGATGTGCAGCTGGTGCAGCTGCACCTGGGCGAGGCGCATGACGCGGCGGTGGTCACCGCGGTGATGGCCAAGATCGAAGTGGAAGAAGAGCCGGCCCCGGCCGCCGAGGGCGATGCCGCCGCCGCCGCTGCGGCCCCGGCCGCCGCCGGCAAGGATGCGGCCGCCCCGACCAAGGGCGCTGCCGCCCCGGCGAAGGATGCCGCTCCGGCCAAGGGCAAGAAGTAAGTCGCGCCGACCCGCGCCGTTCGCGGCGCGGGTCACTGCGGTTTGCGCCCCATCATGGCGGGTCTGAAGCTGATTGTCGGGCTGGGCAACCCCGGTGCCGAATACCTCCGAACCCGGCACAACGCCGGGTTCTGGTTTGTGGACGCCCTGGCGGCGAGCCAGGACGAGCGTTGGGGTTCCGACGGCAAACTGCACGGCGAGGTTTGCCGCGTGCGAGTTGGCGGCAGCCCGGTGTGGCTGCTCAAACCGTCCACTTTCATGAACAAAAGCGGCATCGCCGTGGCCGCGGCGCTGCGCTACTACAAGATCGACCCGGTCGAATGCCTGGTGGCACACGACGATCTCGACTTGTCGCCCGGTACCGCGCGGATCAAGTTCGACGGCGGCCATGGTGGCCAGAATGGCCTGCGCGACATCATCGCGCACCTTGGCCATGGCAGGTTCCATCGCCTGCGCCTGGGCACCGGCCACCCCGGCCACGATCCTGCGCACAAGGACAGAGTGGTCAACTGGGTGCTCGGCCGGCCTTCCGCGCAGGACGAAGACCTTATCCTCGACGCCATCGCCCGCGCCCTCGACGTTCTGCCCCTTGCGGTCGCCGGCGAGTTCGACAAGGCGATGCAGCTGCTGCATACCCCAAGCCGGGATTCGTGATAAGGGATGCGGGATTCGTCTGACGCCTGGCGATCCCGCTTTTCCGAATCTCCTATCCCGACATCCCGAATCCCGGAGAAAACCATGAGCATGAAATGCGGCATCGTCGGCCTGCCCAACGTCGGCAAGTCCACGTTGTTCAACGCGCTCACCAAGGCCGGCATCGCGGCGGCGAATTTTCCGTTCTGCACGATCGAGCCCAACGTCGGCGTGGTGCCGGTGCCGGACCCGCGACTGGCGCAACTGGCGGCGGTGGTGAACCCGCAGAAGATCGTGCCGGCGGCAGTGGAATTCGTGGACATCGCCGGCCTCGTCGCCGGCGCATCGAAGGGTGAGGGCCTGGGCAACAAGTTCCTCGCCCACATCCGCGAGGTGGACGCCATTGCCCACGTGGTGCGCTGCTTCGAGCATCCGGACATCATCCACGTCGCCGGCAAGGTCGACCCCATCGCCGACATCGAAACCATCGACACCGAGCTGGCGCTGGCCGATCTCGAATCGGTGGACAAGGCGCTGAACCGCGTCGAGCGCGCCGCCAAGGCCAACGACAAGGAGGCGCTGGCCAAGCGCCCGGTGCTGGAGAAACTTGCCGCCGCGTTGAACGAGGGCAAGTCCGCGCGCAGCCTGCGCCTGTCCGACGAGGACAAGGCACTGGTCCGCGACCTGTTCCTGCTCACGCTCAAGCCCCTGATGTACGTCGCCAACGTGCTCGAGGACGGCTTCACCGACAATCCACACCTGGACGCGCTGCGCGCCCACGCGCAAACCGAAGGTGCCGAGGTGGTGCCGGTGTGCGCGGCCATCGAGGAGGAGCTGGCGCAGCTCGACGAGGCCGACCGCGGCGAGTTCCTGCAGTCCATGGGCCTGGACGAGCCCGGCCTGAACCGCGTGATCCGCGCCGGCTACAAGCTGCTCGACCTGGAAACCTACTTCACCGCCGGCCCGAAAGAAGTGCGCGCGTGGACCATCCACCGCGGCTTCACCGCCCCGCAGGCCGCCGGCGTCATCCACACCGATTTCGAGCGCGGCTTCATCCGCGCCGAAGCCGTCTCCTTCGTTGACTTCATCGCCCACAAGGGCGAACAAGGCGCCGCCGCCGCCGGCCGCCTGCGCAAGGAAGGCAAGGACTACGTCGTGCAGGACGGCGACGTGATGCACTTCCTGTTCAACGTCTGACCGGCGCAGTCGCCGCAGGCTGAGGCGCGACGATGAAGTTTGTCGCCGTGCTGTTCCCGTCCCAAGATTGGCCTGGCCGCGCGCGGCCAGGCCAGTGCAGCTCGCCAACCAGACTCCAGGCCAATCCGCGCCGTTGCCGCAAGGGCGGACCGGGTGCCTGAGTCATGCCGCCGTGTCTTCCCCGGCTTGCCGTCATGTTCCCGAGAAGCCGCTGCCGGCAGTGGCCCACGCGTGCATAATCGGGACACCTGTTTGCCGTGGGCCACATCCATGCCTGGAACCCAGCACGAGGTGAGCTTTCGTTTTCTCGCCCAGCCCACCGACGTCAATTTTGGGGGCAAGGTGCATGGCGGCATGGCGATGAAATGGATCGACCAGGCCGGTTACGCCTGCGCCGTGGCGTGGAGCGGCGCCTATTGCGTCACCGCCTCGGTGGGCGGCATCCAGTTCGTGGCGCCGATCCGCATCGGTGATCTGGTGACCGTGCGTGCGCGTTTGATCCATACCGGTACCACCAGCATGCATCTGGCGGTGGAAGTGCTCGCCCGTGATCTGCGCCGCGGCGAGGAGCGCCTGGCAACGAGCTGCGTGATGGTGTTCGTTGCACTCGATGACGCCGATGGCGGACCCACGCCGGTGCCGCACTGGGAGCCGCGCGACGATGCCGAGCGCCGCCTGCAGCGTTACGCCAAGGGCATGCAGGCGCTGTCGCACAAGATGGAAGAGTTGGTTGACGCGCACGCGGCGGAACGCTGCGAGCCGAGCGGCTGAAATACCGCGTACCACGCGTGCAAATCACGTGCCGACACCGAGCCAAGGTGTTGACAGCTGCGGGGCCGATCCACACAATACGCCTTCTTTGTTGGAGGGGTACCCAAGCGGCCAACGGGGGCAGACTGTAAATCTGCTGGCTCACGCCTTCGGTGGTTCGAATCCACCCCCCTCCACCACGATAGCGATTCAAGGCACTTCATGAGGTGGATGAGAACCACCGAATGGAGTGCAGGTTCGACCGATTCGCCGGGAGCGAATCGGAACGCGACGCGAGAGCGGCGCGGCCCGCAACACGCTGCACGCAGGGCGGGAGTAGTTCAATGGTAGAACCTCAGCCTTCCAAGCTGATGGTGCGGGTTCGATTCCCGTCTCCCGCTCCACTGAACCAGCCTGCCGCGCGACGCGATACCATTTCATGCGTTCGGCCGGATGCCGAACCGGCAGTCGACACGGAAGCCGTTGCAAGTTTCTGCTCATGTAGCTCAGTCGGTAGAGCACTTCCTTGGTAAGGAAGAGGTCGCTGGTTCGATTCCAGTCATGAGCACCACGTTACAGGTTTCGCCCGCACCGGGCGGTTGTTTCCCCATCACTGACTCCACCGGGACTCTGGCGTATGGCAAAGGGTAAATTCGAGCGGACCAAGCCGCATGTGAACGTGGGGACGATCGGCCACGTGGATCACGGCAAGACGACGTTGACGGCGGCACTGACGAAGCTCGGTGCGGAGCGGTTCGGCGGCGAATTCAAGGCGTACGACCAGATCGACATGGCGCCGGAAGAGAAGGCGCGCGGGATCACGATCTCGACGTCGCACGTGGAGTACGAGTCGGAGAAGCGGCACTACGCGCACGTGGATTGCCCGGGGCACGCGGACTACGTGAAGAACATGATCACGGGCGCGGCGCAGATGGACGGGGCGATCCTGGTGGTGTCGGCGGCGGATGGCCCGATGCCGCAGACGCGCGAGCACATTCTGCTGAGCCGCCAGGTGGGGGTGCCGTACATCATCGTGTACCTGAACAAGGCGGACATGGTGGACGACGCGGAGCTGCTCGAGCTGGTCGAGATGGAAGTGCGCGAGCTGCTGACGAAGTACGACTTCCCGGGCGACGACACCCCGATCATCGTGGGTTCGGCGCTGAAGGCGCTGGAAGGCGACCAGTCGGAGATCGGCGTGCCGTCGATCATCAAGCTGGTGGACGCGCTGGATAGTTACATTCCGGAGCCGAAGCGCGACATCGACCACCCGTTCCTGATGCCGGTCGAGGACATCTTCTCGATCTCGGGCCGCGGCACGGTGGCGACGGGCCGCGTGGAGCGCGGCGTGATCAAGGTCGGCGAGGAAGTCGAGATCGTCGGCATCCGGCCGACCCAGAAGACCACGGTCACCGGCGTGGAAATGTTCCGCAAGCTGCTGGATCAGGGCCAGGCGGGCGACAACGTGGGCCTGCTGTTGCGCGGCTTGAAGCGTGACGACGTGGAGCGCGGCCAGGTGCTGGCGCACCCGGGCACGATCACCCCGCACACCGACTTCGAGGCACAGGTGTACGTGCTGTCGAAGGAAGAGGGCGGTCGCCACACGCCGTTCTTCAAGGGCTACCGCCCGCAGTTCTATTTCCGCACGACGGACGTGACGGGCTCGGTGGAGCTGCCGGCCGGGGTGGAGATGGTGATGCCGGGCGACAACGTGAAGATGGTGGTGAGCCTGATCCACCCGATCGCGATGGACGACGGCCTGCGCTTCGCGATCCGCGAAGGCGGCCACACCGTCGGCGCGGGCGTGGTGGCGAAGGTCATCAAGTAACAAGCGGGGATTCGGGAGGCGGGATTCGGGATTCGGAAGGGCGGCGGCTCGCAAGGCTGTGTCTGGACGAATCTCGAATCGCAATCCCGAATCCCGGATTTCCTACGCCAGTAGCTCAATTGGCAGAGCAGCGGTCTCCAAAACCGCAGGTTGGGGGTTCAAGTCCCTCCTGGCGTGCCACCTCATCGAGGGTCGACGGCGAATGACGGCAAGCCTGGCTCTTCGGCCGCATCCGTCGATTGCATTCGCAGACCACACATGAACATCAAGGCTGAATCGCCCAAAGGCACAAGCGCTGCCGATATTGCCAAACTGGTGTTGGCTGCCGCGATTCTGGTGGCCGGCATCTTTTTCTATACGTGGTTCGACAACGATCAGCGGATCCCCGGGGTCGCTCGTCTGCTGGCCGTCATTGCGGCGCTGGCCATCGCGCTGTCGATCACGGCGTTCACTGAGCTCGGCCGGCGCGTGCGGCACTTTCTTGCCGAATCGCAGTTCGAGATGCGCAAGGTGGTCTGGCCGACGCGCGACGAGACGATCAAGACGACCGGTGTCATTCTGTTGGTGGTCGTCATCCTGTCGCTGCTGCTGGGCTTGATTGACCTGATATTGAAGTCGGTCATTCTCGACTGGCTGCTCAAGATGTGAGGTCAAGGCCGTGAGCAAGCGTTGGTACGTGGTACATGCCTATTCGGGTTTCGAAAACCAGGTGAAGCGGGCGCTGCTGGATCGCATCCAGCGGGCG
Source organism: Rhodanobacter sp. FW106-HT46G03 (assembly GCF_058789895.1). Classification (NCBI taxonomy): domain Bacteria; kingdom Pseudomonadati; phylum Pseudomonadota; class Gammaproteobacteria; order Lysobacterales; family Rhodanobacteraceae; genus Rhodanobacter; species Rhodanobacter sp. FW106-HT46G03. Next base: position 2,666,602 of record NZ_JBYTCC010000001.1, on the reverse strand, counting down.
GGCATGGAAGACAAGTTCGGTGAGGTGCTGGTGCCCACCGAAGAGGTCATCGAGATGCGTGGCGGCCAGAAGCGCCGCAGCGACCGCAAGTTTTTCCCCGGCTATGTGCTGGTGCAGATCGAGACCCTGCCGGACACCAAGGTGCCGCGCATCGACGATGAGTGCTGGCACCTCATCAAGGACACGCCCAAGGTCATGGGCTTCATCGGCGGCACCGCCGACAAGCCGCTGCCCATCCGCGACAGCGAAGCGGACGCGATCCTCAGCCGGGTGCAGGAAGGCGTCGAGAAACCCAAGCCCAAGGTGTTGTTCGAGCCGGGCGAGATGGTGCGCGTCACCGATGGCCCGTTCAACGACTTCAACGGCGTGGTCGAGGAAGTCAACTACGAGAAGAGCCGCCTGCGCGTTGCCGTGCTGATCTTTGGCCGTTCCACCCCGGTCGAGCTGGAATTCGGGCAGGTTGAGAAGGCCTGACGGCCGGGGTAGGGCGTCGGGGATGGGAAACACCGCTTCGCGCGCGTAGGTCGCTGCACGCTTTTCGATTTTCCGTACCCGATGGACTGTTCCAGCCGCGCAAGCGCGCTGTACCGTGTGCTTGCGCATAGAGTGACAACTCCCTAAACTACGCGGTTCCCGCTGTGGCTTTTCGCTGCGGCGGGTTCGTTTGTTATGGCTCCCGCGGGATGAGCAGGGGCTTTCCACGTCACGGATCGAGCTGCGCGAGGAGCCGCAAGGCGCCTGAACTCGCAAGGAAAACCTCATGGCAAAGAAAGTTGTCGGTTACATCAAGCTGCAGGTCAAGGCAGGCGAAGCCAATCCGAGCCCGCCGGTCGGTCCGGCACTCGGCCAGCGTGGCCTCAACATCATGGAGTTCTGCAAGGCGTTCAACGCCGCCACGCAGAAGATCGAGAAGGGGCTGCCGATCCCGGTCGTCATCACGGCTTATTCGGATCGCAGCTTCACCTTCATCACCAAGACGCCGCCAGCCACCGTGCTCATCAAGAAGGCCACCGGGGTCGCCAAGGGTTCGGCCAAGCCGAACACCGACAAGGTGGGCAAGATCACCCGCAAGCAGCTTGAAGCGATTGCGCAGCAGAAGGAGCCGGATCTCACGGCGGCCAGCCTGGATGCCGCGGTGCGCACCATTGGTGGCAGCGCGCGCAGCATGGGCCTGGTGGTGGAGGGTTAAGACATGGCAAAGCTCACGAAGCGCATGAAAGCAGCCCAGGCCGCAGTGCAGCCGGGCAAGATCTACGGTCTCGAAGAAGCGTTGAAGATCGTCAAGGACAACGCCAAGGCGAAGTTTGCCGAGTCGGTCGACGTCGCGGTTCGCCTCGGCATCGACGCCAAGAAGTCCGACCAAGGCGTGCGCGGCTCCTCGCTGCTGCCGCACGGTACCGGCAAGACCATCAAGGTTGCCGTGTTCTGCCCGCCGGGTGAAAAGGCCGAGGCGGCGAAGGCGGCTGGTGCCGATGCGGTCGGCATGGAAGACCTCGCCGAGCGTTTGCATGCGGGCGAGCTCGACTTCGGCCGGGTCATTGCCTCGCCGGACGCCATGCGCGTGGTCGGCAAGCTCGGCCAGTTGCTCGGCCCGCGCGGCCTGATGCCGAACCCGAAGGACGGCTCGGTCACCAACGACGTCGCTACCGCGGTAAAGAACGCAAAGGCGGGGCAGGTGAAGTTCCGCAATGACAAGGCCGGCATCGTGCATGCCACGATCGGCAAGGCCACGTTCGAAGTGGCGCAGTTGGCCGACAACCTCAACGTGCTCATCAACGACCTGGTGAAAGCCAAGCCGGTGAACGCCAAGGGGCAGTTTCTGCAGAAGGTGGCGCTGTCCAGCACGATGGGCGTTGGCGTTGCCGTGGATACCTCGTCGCTGAGTGTTGCGGCGGCGAAGTAAGTTGGTTTATGGCGCGCAGCCACATGGCTGCGCGCAGCGTTTTTGAGGGCGCTCCGGTTTTCGGAGCCGCCGTCAAAGACCGCAGGTGCGGTCGGGCTGCCGGTGTCGCCGGCAGTGCACTGCTTAATCGGGTGGTTCGCCACTCCGCCTGCGCAGATGGTGCCGCCCCCACTGGAATGATTCGTCGTTCTGGAAAGGCCGTCACCCCGGGGCTGATGCCCTCGGCGTCAAGGAAGGCGCCGCCCAGGACCGCAAGCGGCAGGAGCCGTGAGCGGAGTTCATTTGGAGGAGTGCCATGGCTCTCAATCTGACCCAGAAGCAAGAAGTGGTCGCGCAAGTGGCCGAAGTCGCCGCAAAGGCGCACTCCCTGATCGCCGCCGAGTATGCGGGCACCACGGTCGAGCAGATGACCGCGATGCGCAAGAAGGCGCGTGAGATCGGCGTGTTCCTGAAAGTCGTCAAGAACACGTTGGCGTCGCGCGCGGTTGCCGGTACCGAGTTCGAAGGCGTCAAGGACGCCCTGACCGGTCCGCTCTTGTACGCATTCTCGATCGAGGAGCCCGGCGCTGCCGGTCGCCTGATCAAGGAGTTCGCCAAGACCAACGACAAGCTCAAGGCAAAAGTCGTTTCGGTCGAAGGCAAGGTCTTCCCGCCCGCTCACGTCGACGTGCTGGCCGCGTTGCCGACCCGCGACGAAGCGCTCGCCATGCTGGCCCGTGTGCTGGCGGAACCGGCGGCGATGTTCGCCCGGGCCGTCAAGGCAGTGGCCGACAAGCAGGGCGAGGGCGCAGCGCCGGCCGAAGCGCCGGCGGCGGCCTGACCCCACGCTTGTTCCGTATCGAATCCCATTTCAGAGGTAAACCAACATGTCCCTGACGAACGAAGAGATCGTTGAAGCCGTTGCCGCGAAGTCGCTGATGGAAGTGATGGAGCTGGTCAAGGCGATCGAAGAGAAGTTTGGCGTGTCCGCTGCTGCCCCGGTGGCGGTGGCTGCCGCCGGTGCCGCCCCGGTAGCCGAAGCGCAGACCGAGTTCAACGTCGTGCTGAAGTCGGCCGGCGCGAAGAAGGTCGATGTCATCAAGGCGGTGCGTGTCATCACCGGCCTGGGCCTCAAGGAAGCCAAGGACCTCACCGAGCAGGGTGGCGTTCTCAAGGAAGGCGTCTCGAAGGAAGAGGCCGAGAAGTTCAAGAAGGATCTCGAAGCGGCAGGCGCCACGGTTGAACTGAAGTAATTGGCGCTCTTGCGCGCCTTCAGTTTGGCTTTGCGCGATGCGAGCCTGGGGGCGAAAGCCCCCGGGCTTTGCCCGCTTCAAGAGCAGCCCGGCGGTGCTGGGCTGCGGGCCAGGATGGCCCGCCGTGGATCAGGCGCTTGCGCCTGATCCAGCGGAGCCCGCCTTTGGCGGGCGAGCAACAAATGGGCCGGAGCCCATTTGTTGTCCATCAGGCACGGATGCTTTTGATTTGAGGCATGGCGACTGGAGACTCGCACGAGTCCCCAACCGCGATCCCCCAGATCCAGCTTTTCATCATTCAGTCGGCAGGCGGCATCGCCGGCGTCACTGCGAACCGAGGCGTCAACCCATGACCTACTCGTCTACCGAGAAGAAGCGCATCCGCAAGGATTTCGGCAAGCGGCCACCCGTGCTGGGCGTGCCCAATCTGCTGACCATCCAGACCGACTCCTACCGGGAATTCCTGCAGGAGCACGTCGCTCCGAAGAAGCGCGGTGACAAGGGGCTGCATGCCGCACTGAAATCGGTGTTCCCGATTTCCAGCTACTCCGGCAACGCCGCGCTCGAGTATGTCGATTATCGCCTGGGCGAGCCGGCGTTCGACGAGCGCGAGTGCCGCAGCCGCGGCATGAGCTACAGCGCGCCGCTGCGCGTGACCGTGCGCCTGGTGATCTACGACAAGGACAGCCCGGCCTCGCGCAAGGCGGTGAAGTACGTCAAGGAGCAGGAGGTCTACATGGGCGAGATCCCGCTCATGACCGACACCGGCACCTTCATCATCAACGGCACCGAGCGCGTCATCGTGTCGCAGCTGCACCGCTCGCCGGGCGTGTTCTTCGACCACGACCGCGGCAAGACGCACAGTTCGGGCAAACTGCTGTTCTCCGCGCGCGTGATCCCCTACCGCGGTTCGTGGCTGGACTTCGAGTTCGACCCGAAAGACGCGCTGTTCACCCGCATCGACCGGCGTCGCAAGTTGCCGGTGACGGTGCTGTTGCGTGCGCTGGGTTACACCAACGAGGAAATGCTCGCGATCTTCTTCGAGCACAACGTGTTCCACCTTGGCGCGAAGGGCGGTACCACGCTTGAGCTGGTCGCTGAGCGCCTGCGCGGCGAAACCCTCACCTTCGACCTCGCCGTGGGCGGCAAGGTGCTGGTCGAGGCGGGCAAGCGCATCACTGCGCGCCACGTGCGCCAGCTGGCGGCGGAAAACATCGCCGTGCTCGAGGTGCCCGACGATTACCCGGTGGGCCGCATCGTGGCGGTCGACATTGCCGACCCGCAGACCGGCGAGCTGCTGGCCTCGGCCAATGACGAGCTCACCGTCGAGCAGCTCGAAGCGTTCCGCAAGGCCGGTATCGAGACCGTGCCGACGCTGTACGTGAACGACCTCGATCGCGGCGCGTACATCTCCTATACCCTGCGCGTGGACAACACCCATACCCAGCTTGAAGCGCTGGTCGAGATCTACCGCATGATGCGCCCCGGCGAGCCGCCGACGAAGGACGCCGCGCAGAACCTGTTCTTCAACCTGTTCTTCACCTTCGACCGCTACGACCTGTCGGCCGTGGGCCGGATGAAGTTCAACCGCCGCGTGGGCCGCAAGGAAATCGTCGGCCCGGGCGTGTTGTACGACCACAAGTACTTTGCCGAGCGCAAGGAAGAGGAGTGCCAACGGCTGGTCAAGGAGCTGGGCGACAGCTCCGACCTGCTCGACGTGCTGAAGGTGCTGATCGAAATCAAGAACGGCCACGGCACGGTGGACGACATCGACCACCTCGGCAACCGTCGCGTGCGCAGCGTGGGCGAGATGGCGGAAAACACCTTCCGCATCGGCCTCGTGCGCGTGGAGCGCGCGGTGCGCGAGCGCCTGTCGCTGGCCGAGGCCGATGGCCTGACCCCGCAGGATCTCATCAACGCCAAGCCGGTCGCGGCGGCGGTGAAGGAGTTCTTCGGCTCCTCGCAGCTTTCGCAGTTCATGGACCAGAACAACCCGCTGTCCGAGGTGACCCACAAGCGCCGCGTGTCCGCGCTCGGGCCGGGCGGCCTGACCCGCGAACGCGCCGGCTTCGAGGTGCGTGACGTGCACCCCACCCACTACGGCCGCGTGTGCACCATCGAGACCCCTGAAGGCCCGAACATCGGCCTGATCAACTCGCTCGCCGTGTACGCGCGCACCAACCAGTACGGCTTCCTCGAGACCCCGTACCGCAAGGTGGCCGGCGGCAAGGTTACCGACCAGGTGGATTACCTCTCGGCGATCGAGGAAGGCGACCACGTGATCGCGCAGGCCAACTCGCCGCTCGACAAGCACGGCGGTTTCATCGAGCAGTTCGTGTCCTGCCGCTTCCGCGGCGAATCCGAGCTGCGTCCGGCGGCCGAAGTGGATTACATGGACGTCTCGCCAATGCAGACCGTGTCGGTCGCGGCGGCGCTGGTGCCGTTCCTCGAGCACGACGACGCGAACCGCGCCTTGATGGGCGCCAACATGCAGCGCCAGGCAGTGCCGGTGTTGCGCTCCGAGGCGCCGTTGGTCGGTACCGGCATCGAGCGCGCAGTGGCGCGCGACTCCGGCGTCACCGTGGCCGCCAAGCGTGGCGGCGTGATCGACCAGGCCGATGCCGGTCGCATCGTGGTGCGCGTCAATGACGACGAGATCGGCGAGAACGACGCCGGCGTCGACATCTACCCGCTCACCAAGTACACCCGCTCCAACCAGAACACCAACTTGAACCAGCGTCCGCTGGTCTCGGTGGGCGAAAAGGTGGCGAAGGGCGACACCCTGGCCGACGGCTCCTCGACCAACCACGGCGAGCTGGCGCTGGGCCAGGACATGCTGATCGCGTTCATGCCCTGGAACGGCTACAACTTCGAAGACTCGGTGCTGCTCTCCGAGCGCGTCGTGCAGGAAGACCGCTACACCTCGATCCACATCGAGGAGATGGCCTGCGTCGCGCGCGACACCAAACTGGGTTCCGAAGAGATCACCGCCGACATCCCGAACGTGGGCGAGCAGGCGTTGGCGCGGCTGGATGAATCCGGCATCGTCTACATCGGCGCCGAGGTCAAGGCGGGCGACATCCTGGTCGGCAAGGTCACGCCGAAGGGCGAAAGCCAGCTCACGCCGGAGGAAAAACTCCTGCGCGCGATCTTCGGCGAGAAGGCGAGCGACGTGAAGGACAGCTCGCTGCGCGTGCCACCGGGCATGGACGGCACCGTCATCGATGTGCAGGTGTTCACCCGCGATGGCATCGAGAAAGACAAGCGCGCACGGCAGATCGAAGAGACCGAGGTCAAGCGTATCCGCAAGGACTTCGACGACCAGTTCCGCATTCTCGAAGGCGCAATCTACAGCCGCATGCGCAAGCAGCTCGTCGGCCAGAGCGCGATGAGCGGTCCTGGCGGCCTGAAGCGCGGCGCCGCGATCACCGATGCCTACCTGGACGGCCTGAAGAAGGACGACTGGTTCAAGATCAACGTCAAGGACGAAGCCGTCACCGAGTTCCTTGAACGTGCGGCCGAACAGGTTGCCCGCCACAAGGAAGAGTACGACAAGCGCTTCAAGGAGAAGCAGGCCAAGATCACCGCCGGCGACGACCTCGCCCCCGGCGTGCTGAAGATGGTCAAGGTGTTTCTGGCGGTGAAGCGCCGCATCCAGCCGGGCGACAAGATGGCGGGCCGGCACGGCAACAAGGGCGTGGTTTCGCTGGTGGTGCCGGTCGAGGACATGCCGTTCCAGGCGGACGGCACGCCGATGGATATCGTGCTGAACCCGCTCGGCGTGCCGAGCCGAATGAACATCGGGCAGATTCTCGAAGTGCATCTGGGCTGGGCCGCGAAGGGCTTGGGCAAGAAGATCCAGCACATGCTGGAAAACCATGCCAAGGCCAAGCAGATTCGCGAGTTCCTCGACGAGATCTACAACACCCACGTTGCCGGCGCCGTGCAGCACGTCGACCTCAAGGCCATGAGCGACGACGAGGTCGTCGAGCTGGCCGAAAGCCTCAAGCGCGGCGTGCCGATGTCGACGCCGGTGTTCGATGGCGCCGAGGAGACCGAGATCAAGGCGATGCTGAAGCTCGCCGACCTGCCGACCTCCGGTCAGACCACGCTGTACGACGGTCGCACCGGCGAGGCGTTCGACCGCGAGGTCACGGTGGGCTACATGCACTACCTCAAGCTGCACCATCTGGTCGACGACAAGATGCATGCGCGTTCGACCGGCCCGTACTCGCTGGTTACCCAGCAGCCGCTGGGCGGCAAGGCGCAGTTCGGCGGCCAGCGCTTCGGCGAAATGGAAGTGTGGGCGCTGGAGGCCTACGGCGCGGCGTACACGCTGCAGGAGATGCTCACGGTGAAGTCCGACGACGTTCAGGGCCGTAACCAGATGTACAAGAACATCGTCGACGGCAACCACGAGATGACGGCGGGCATGCCGGAATCCTTCAACGTGCTGGTGAAGGAGATCCGCTCGCTCGGCATCGACATCGAGCTGGAAGAGTCCAAGTGATTGGTGAGGGAGTAGGGAATAGGGAATAGGGCACGGCCGCGCAGCATCGCGGCGTCCCCAAACCTCCGTTCCCCACTCTTCCTATTCCCGATTCTCCATTCCCTATTCCCGCTCTTTCGGAGAAAACCATGAAAGACCTGCTCAATCTTTTCAACCAGCAGCGTGCCACGCCGGAATTCGACTCGATCAAGATCTCGCTGGCCTCGCCCGAGCTGATCCGCTCGTGGTCGTACGGCGAGGTGAAGAAGCCGGAGACGATCAACTACCGCACGTTCAAGCCCGAGCGCGACGGCCTGTTCTGCGCCGCCATCTTCGGCCCGGTGAAGGATTACGAGTGCCTGTGCGGCAAGTACAAGCGCATGAAGCACCGTGGCGTGGTGTGCGAGAAGTGCGGCACCGAGGTGACCCTGGCCAAGGTGCGCCGCGAGCGCATGGGCCACATCGAGCTGGCCAGCCCGGTGGCGCACATCTGGTTCCTGAAGTCGCTGCCCTCGCGCATCGGCCTGATGCTCGACATGACGCTGCGCGACATCGAGCGCATCCTTTATTTCGAGGCGTTCGTGGTGATCGACCCGGGTCTGACCCCGCTCGAGCGTGGCCAGCTCCTGAGCGAAGACCAGTACCTCGAGGCGGTGGAAGAGCACGGCGACGAGTTCGACGCGCGGATGGGCGCCGAGGCGGTCTACGAGCTCCTGAAGTCGATCGACCTGCCGGCGGAAGTCATTCGTCTCAAGGAAGAAATCGCCTCGACCAATTCCGAAACCAAGCTCAAGCGGCTGACCAAGCGCGTCAAGCTGATCGAGGCCTTCATCGAATCCGGCAACAAGCCGGAGTGGATGGTGATGACGGTGCTGCCGGTGCTGCCGCCGGATCTGCGCCCGCTGGTGCCGCTCGATGGCGGCCGCTTTGCGACGTCGGATTTGAACGACTTGTATCGCCGCGTCATCAACCGCAACAACCGCCTCAAGCGCCTGCTCGAGCTCAATGCGCCGGACATCATCGTGCGCAACGAGAAGCGCATGCTGCAGGAATCGGTCGACGCGCTGCTCGACAACGGCCGTCGCGGCCGCGCGATCACCGGCACCAACAAGCGCGCGCTGAAGTCGCTCGCCGACATGATCAAGGGCAAGCAGGGCCGTTTCCGCCAGAACCTGCTCGGCAAGCGCGTGGATTACTCCGGCCGTTCGGTGATCACCGTCGGCCCGAGCCTGCGCCTGCACCAGTGCGGCCTGCCCAAGAAGATGGCGCTGGAGTTGTTCAAGCCCTTCATCTTCGCCAAGCTCCAGGCGCGCGGCGAGGCGACCACGATCAAGGCCGCCAAGAAGCTCGTCGAGCGCGAAGAGGCGCAGGTGTGGGACATCCTCGAAGAGGTGATCCGCGAACACCCGGTGATGCTCAACCGCGCGCCGACCCTGCACCGTCTGGGTATCCAGGCGTTCGAGCCGAAGCTGATCGAAGGCAAGGCGATCCAGCTGCATCCGCTGGTGTGCACTGCGTTCAACGCCGACTTCGACGGCGACCAGATGGCGGTGCACGTGCCGCTGTCGATCGAGGCGCAGCTCGAAGCGCGCGCCCTGATGATGTCCACCAACAACATCCTGTCGCCGGCCAACGGCGAGCCGATCATCGTGCCGACCCAGGACGTGGTGCTGGGCCTGTACTACATGACCCGCGAGCTGGTGAACGCGAAGGGCACTGGCATGGTGTTTGCCGACGTCAATGAGGCGCGGCGTGCGTATGACACCCGGGTGGCCGCGCTGCACGCCAAGTGCAAGGTGCGCATGACCGAGGTGACGATCAACCCCGACGGCACGCGGACCAAGGAAACCAAGCTGGTCGACACCACGGTGGGTCGCGCCTTGCTGCACGACATTCTGCCGGAAGGGCTGCCGTTCGCGCTGGTCAACACCGAGCTGTCGAAAAAGGCGATCTCCAGGGTCATCAACGCGTGCTATCGCCTGCTTGGCCTCAAGTGGACGGTAATTCTCGCCGACCAGTTGATGTACACCGGCTACCGCCTCGCCACCCGTTCGGGCATCTCGATCGGCATCGACGACATGAAGATTCCGACCGAGAAGAAGGCGATCCTCGCGGTCGCCGAAAAGGAAGTGGTCGAGATCCAGCAGCAGTACCAGTCGGGTCTGGTCACCGCCGGCGAGCGCTACAACAAGGTGGTCGACATCTGGTCGCGCACCAACGAGCAGGTCGCCAAGGCGATGATCGACGGTATCGGCACCGAGGTGGTGGCCAATGCCGAAGGCAAGCAGGTGCCGCAGAAGTCGATGAACTCGCTGTACATCATGGCCGACTCCGGCGCGCGTGGTTCGGTAGCGCAGATTCGCCAGCTGGCCGGCATGCGCGGCCTGATGGCGCGGCCTGACGGCTCCATCATCGAAACCCCGATCAAGGCCAACTTCCGCGAAGGCCTGAACGTGCTGCAGTACTTCAACTCCACCCACGGCGCCCGCAAGGGCCTCGCGGACACGGCGCTGAAGACCGCCAACTCCGGGTACCTCACCCGACGCCTGGTCGATGTGGCGCAGGACGTCGTCATCACCATGGACGATTGCGGCACCGAGAACGGCCTGACGATGACCCCGATCATCGAAGGTGGCGACGTGGTCGAGCCACTGGGTGATCGCGTGCTTGGTCGTGTTGCGGCCGAGGACGTGTACGCGCCGGGCAACGACGACGAGCCGATCGTCACCCGCAACACGCTGCTCAACGAGGCACTGGTCAAGCGACTGGACGATGCCGGCGTGCAGTCGGTCCTGGTGCGCTCCTCGATCACCTGCGAGGCGCCGCACGGCGTATGCAAGCTGTGCTACGGCCGCGATCTGGCGCGTGGCCACCTGGTCAACATGGGCGAGGCGGTGGGCGTGGTCGCGGCGCAGTCGATCGGCGAGCCCGGCACCCAGCTCACCATGCGCACGTTCCACATCGGCGGTGCGGCATCGCGTGCCGCGGCGGTCGACAACGTGTCGGTCAAGACCACCGGCACCTTGAAGTACAACAACCTCAAGACGGTGGAGCACGAGCAAGGCCACCGCGTGGCGGTGTCGCGTTCGGGCGAAGTCTCGGTGCTCGATGCCAGCGGTCGCGAGCGCGAGCGTTACAAGGTGCCCTACGGCGCCACCATTGCCGTCAAGGACGGCGCGCCGATCAAAGCGGGCCAGACTGTCGCCAACTGGGATCCGCATACCCACCCGATCGTCACCGAAGTGGCCGGCGTGGTGCGCTTCATCGACTTCGTCGATGGCGTCACCGTGCAGAACCAGACCGACGAACTGACCGGCCTGGAATCGGCGGTGGTCACCGACCCGAAGCGCCGCGGCACGCATGCGAAGGATCTGCGCCCGATCGTGCGTCTGGAAGACGCCAAGGGCAACGAGCTCAAGCTGCCGGGCACCGACATCGCCGCGCAGTACTTTCTGCCGGCCGGCGCCATCGTGCAGATCCAGAACGGCGCCAAGGTCGGCGTCGGCGACGTCATTTCGCGCATCCCGCAAGAGTCGTCCAAGACCCGTGACATCACCGGTGGTCTGCCGCGCGTGGCCGACCTGTTCGAGGCGCGCAAGCCGAAGGAGCCGGCGGTGCTGGCCGAGCGCTCCGGCATCGTCAGCTTCGGCAAGGACACCAAGGGCAAGCAGCGGCTGATCATCAAGGACGCCGACGGCAACGATTACGAGGAGCTGATTCCGAAATGGCGTCAGGTCATCGTGTTCGAAGGCGAGCACGTGGAGAAGGGCGAAACCGTGGTGGATGGCGAGCCGACCCCGCATGACATCCTGCGCCTGAAGGGCGTCGAGGCGTTGGCCACATATCTGGTCAAGGAGATCCAGGACGTCTACCGTCTGCAGGGCGTGAAGATCAACGACAAGCACATCGAGGCGATCATTCGCCAGATGCTGCGCAAGGTCGAGATCACCGATCCGGGCGACAGCCACTACCTGCGCGGCGAGCAGGTCGAGCGCACGCGCATCATGATCGAGAACGAGCGCGCGGTGGCCAAGGACGAGCGTCCGGCGGAGTTCGAGTCGGTGCTGCTCGGCATCACCAAGGCGTCGCTGGCGACCGAGTCGTTCATTTCGGCGGCTTCGTTCCAGGAGACCACGCGCGTGCTGACCGAGGCGGCGGTGCGCGGCACCCGCGACACGTTGCGGGGGCTCAAGGAGAATGTTATCGTCGGTCGCCTGATCCCCGCTGGTACCGGCATGGCGTACCACACGGCACGCCGCAACCAGAGCGGTTTGAGCGCCTCTGATCTCGACACGCTTTCCGGCTCCACGTCGGCAACGTCCGAAAAGGCACCGGCCAGCAGTGGGACGCACGCCGAGTAAGCGTCGCCACGACGCAACGCGGTGAACATACGAAATGAGGTGCACGGATGCGCCTCGTGTTCGGGTCACGGAAGGCGGGTGCGGACTTGTCCGAGACGAGTCGTACGTGTTATATTCCCGCTTCTTGGCAGACCGAGTGTGTTCGGCCTGCCTTTATGTTTTCAGGAAAGGCTACGCATGTCGACTATCAATCAGTTGGTGCGCAAATCCCGCAGCCCGAAGAGCTACAAGAGCGATTCGCCTGCCTTGCAGAACAGCCCGCAGCGTCGCGGCGTCTGCACGCGCGTCTACACGACCACTCCCAAAAAGCCGAACTCCGCCCTGCGCAAGGTTGCCAAGGTGCGTTTGACCAACGGGTTTGAAGTGATCAGCTACATCGGTGGCGAAGGCCACAACCTGCAGGAGCACTCGGTAGTGCTCGTGCGCGGCGGCCGCGTCAAGGATCTTCCTGGCGTGCGCTACCACACGGTGCGCGGCAGCCTCGACTGCGCCGGTGTCACCAAGCGTCGCCAGTCGCGCTCGAAGTACGGCGCCAAGCGACCGAAATCCTGACTGTTAGGACACAATTATGTCGCGTAAAGGTTCTCACCCTGCCCGTGTCATCCTGCCGGATCCCAAGCACGGCAGCCAGCTGATCGCTCGCTTTATCAATATGGTGATGAAGAGCGGCAAGAAGTCGGTCGCCGAAAGCATCGTCTACGGTGCGCTGGATCATCTGGGCGAGAAGCACGCCGAGCCGGTGGCGCTGGTCGAAAAGGCGCTCAGCAATGTTGCGCCGGCGGTTGAAGTGAAGTCGCGTCGCGTCGGTGGCGCTACCTATCAGGTGCCGGTCGAAGTGCGCCCGGGCCGGCGTACCGCGCTGGCCATGCGCTGGGTGATCGAGGCGGCGCGCAAGCGCAGTGAGGCCTCGATGCCGCGCAAGCTGGCTGCCGAGTTGCTTGAAGCCTCGGAAAGCCGCGGTGGCGCTGCCAAGAAGCGCGAAGAAACGCACCGCATGGCGGAGGCCAACAAGGCCTTCTCGCACTACCGCTGGTAATTCGCGGCGGTGTGGCGCCGACGACACTCGTCGGCGCCCGTTCAACCGGCATCGCTGCCGGATCTCCCCAATAAACGCGGCCACGAAGGCCGCCGTTGCCCTATCGGAAACGGAAGTCCGTCGGATACGACCATGGCACGCACCACTCCCATCGAGCGCTACCGCAACTTCGGCATCATGGCCCACATCGATGCCGGCAAGACCACCACGACGGAGCGCATCCTGTTCTACACCGGCGTCAATCACAAGATTGGCGAAGTCCACGATGGCGCCGCCACCATGGACTGGATGGAACAGGAGCAGGAGCGCGGCATCACCATCACGTCCGCGGCAACCACGTGCTTCTGGAACGGCATGGATCACTCCATGCAGCAGCACCGCTTCAATATCATTGACACCCCGGGGCACGTCGATTTCACCATCGAGGTGGAGCGTTCGCTGCGCGTGCTCGACGGCGCGGTGTTCGTGCTGTGCGCGGTCGGCGGCGTGCAGCCGCAGTCCGAGACCGTGTGGCGCCAGGCCAACAAGTACAAAGTGCCGCGCCTGGCGTTCGTCAACAAGATGGATCGCACCGGCGCCAACTTCGACAAGGTCGTTGGCCAGCTGAAATCCCGCCTTGGCGCCCACCCGGTGCCGATGGTGGTGCCGATCGGTGTCGAAGACGGTTTCGAAGGCGTGGTCGATCTGGTGCGGATGAAATCCGTGCTGTGGGACATGGACGCGCAGGGCACCAAATTCGAATACAAGGACATTCCGCCTGAGCTCAAGGACAAGGCCGATGAAGCGCGCAGCTTCATGGTCGAATCCGCCGCCGAGGCCAGCGAAGAGCTGATGAACAAGTACCTGGAAGAGGGTTCCCTTTCCCAGGAGGAGATCATCGCCGGTCTGCGTCAGCGCACGCTCGCCAACGAAATCATTCCGGTTTATTGCGGCACCGCCTTCAAGAACAAAGGCGTGCAGGCCATGCTGGATGCCGTGGTCGAACTGTTGCCGTCGCCGAAGGATCGCCCGCCGGTGGTGGGCATGGACGAGAGCGAGCGCGAAGACCATCGCGAGGCCAGCGACGAGGCGCCGTTCTCCGCGCTTGCGTTCAAGATCATGACCGATCCGTTCGTCGGCTCGCTGACGTTCTTCCGTGTCTACTCGGGCACGTTGAATGCGGGCGACCAGGTCTACAACCCGGTCAAGGGCAAGAAGGAACGCATTGGCCGCATCCTGCAGATGCACGCGAACGAGCGTCACGAACTGAAGGAAGTGCACGCCGGCGACATCGCCGCCGCGGTTGGCCTCAAGGACGTGACGACCGGCGACACGCTGTGCGCGCAGGATCATGTCATCACCCTGGAACGGATGACGTTCCCGGAGCCGGTGATCTCGATGGCGGTCGAGCCGAAGACCAAGTCCGATCAGGAAAAGATGGGCATCGCGCTCAGCCGTCTTGCGCAGGAGGATCCGTCTTTCCGCGTGCACACCGACGAAGAGTCCGGGCAAACCATCATCTCCGGCATGGGCGAGCTGCACCTGGACATTCTCGTCGACCGCATGCGCCGCGAGTTCAATGTCGAGGCCAATGTCGGCAAGCCGCAGGTGGCGTATCGCGAGACGATCCGTTCCAGCGACGTCAAGAGCGACTACAAGCACGCCAAACAGTCCGGCGGCAAGGGCCAGTACGGCCACGTCGTCATCATTCTGTCGCCGATTACCGACGAGGATCGCGCGGACGAGAAGCTCGCCCCGCTCATCAAGGACGACTTCCTGTTCTTGAACGAGATTACTGGCGGCGTGATTCCGAAGGAGTTCATCCCGTCGGTCGAGAAGGGCCTGCGCGAGACGATCACCAGCGGTCCGCTGGCCGGTTTCCCGGTGGTGGGCGTCAAGGTGCGGCTGGTGTTCGGTTCGTACCATGATGTCGACTCTTCGGAAATGGCGTTCAAGATCGCGGCCTCGATGGCGTTCAAGCAGGGCTTTGCCAAGGCGAACCCGGTGCTGCTGGAGCCGATCATGAAGGTCGAGGTGGTGACGCCGGAGGAATACGTCGGCGACGTCATGGGCGACATGAGCCGTCGTCGCGGTATCCTGCGCGGTCAGGAAGATACCCCGAGCGGCAAGACCGTCGACTCGTTCGTGCCGCTGGGTGAGATGTTCGGCTATGCCACGTCGATCCGCTCGCTGACGCAGGGGCGTGCGACGTTCACGATGGAGTTCGACCACTACGCGGAAGCGCCGAACAACATCGCCGAGCAGGTCATCAAGAAGGCGTAATTCCAGGGTGCGCAGCCGTTTGCGGCTGCGGCATCCCCCCATGACGGCCGCTGCCGGCCGTGCGTTTGATGAAGACAGTGCGGCCTCGCGGTCGCGTGAATCCAACGACGCGGCGGCTGCCGCACTGACAAACAAGTTCCACTTAGAGGTCTCAAGTCATGGCAAAGGGTAAATTCGAGCGGACCAAGCCGCATGTGAACGTGGGGACGATCGGCCACGTGGATCACGGCAAGACGACGTTGACGGCGGCACTGACGAAGCTCGGTGCGGAGCGGTTCGGCGGCGAATTCAAGGCGTACGACCAGATCGACATGGCGCCGGAAGAGAAGGCGCGCGGGATCACGATCTCGACGTCGCACGTGGAGTACGAGTCGGAGAAGCGGCACTACGCGCACGTGGATTGCCCGGGGCACGCGGACTACGTGAAGAACATGATCACGGGCGCGGCGCAGATGGACGGGGCGATCCTGGTGGTGTCGGCGGCGGATGGCCCGATGCCGCAGACGCGCGAGCACATTCTGCTGAGCCGCCAGGTGGGGGTGCCGTACATCATCGTGTACCTGAACAAGGCGGACATGGTGGACGACGCGGAGCTGCTCGAGCTGGTCGAGATGGAAGTGCGCGAGCTGCTGACGAAGTACGACTTCCCGGGCGACGACACCCCGATCATCGTGGGTTCGGCGCTGAAGGCGCTGGAAGGCGACCAGTCGGAGATCGGCGTGCCGTCGATCATCAAGCTGGTGGACGCGCTGGATAGTTACATTCCGGAGCCGAAGCGCGACATCGACCACCCGTTCCTGATGCCGGTCGAGGACATCTTCTCGATCTCGGGCCGCGGCACGGTGGCGACGGGCCGCGTGGAGCGCGGCGTGATCAAGGTCGGCGAGGAAGTCGAGATCGTCGGCATCCGGCCGACCCAGAAGACCACGGTCACCGGCGTGGAAATGTTCCGCAAGCTGCTGGATCAGGGCCAGGCGGGCGACAACGTGGGCCTGCTGTTGCGCGGCTTGAAGCGTGACGACGTGGAGCGCGGCCAGGTGCTGGCGCACCCGGGCACGATCACCCCGCACACCGACTTCGAGGCACAGGTGTACGTGCTGTCGAAGGAAGAGGGCGGTCGCCACACGCCGTTCTTCAAGGGCTACCGCCCGCAGTTCTATTTCCGCACGACGGACGTGACGGGCTCGGTGGAGCTGCCGGCGGGGGTGGAGATGGTGATGCCGGGCGACAACGTGAAGATGGTGGTGAGCCTGATCCACCCGATCGCGATGGACGACGGCCTGCGCTTCGCGATCCGCGAAGGCGGCCACACCGTCGGCGCGGGCGTGGTGGCGAAGGTCATCAAGTAACAAGCGGGGATTCGGGAGGCGGGATTCGGGATTCGGAAGAGCGGCGGCTCGCAAGGCTGTGTCTGGACGAATCTCGAATCACGCATCCCTATTCCCAGCGGCATGAAATGCCGCTATACTTCGCAGCTCCTTTGTGAGGACAGTTAAAACCTGGCCTCCCTACCGCGAAATGAGGTGCAGGAAGCACTTCGAGTTCGCTGGCCGTGGACGGCCATCGTGAAACTAATGGCGACGGGGCATGGCTCGTCATCGGAACACGAAGTCGGTTTTACGCCAGGCGAGCCCGAATGAGCTCGCTTGGCGTTTTTGAGATTCGGAGCTTGACGTTCCGTCAGTGGCAGCAACGGGCAGTGCGATGGGGCGAGAAGCCGCATCGTTGTGCATCCAGGTTCTTTCGATAACAGGACACGGTTTATGGCGAACCAGAAGATTCGCATCCGCCTCAAGGCATTCGATCATCGCCTGATCGACCGCTCGGCCAGCGAGATCGTTGAGACGGCCAAGCGTACCGGTGCAACGGTGCTGGGTCCGATCCCGCTTCCCACCAAGATCGAGCGCTACACCATTCTGGTTTCGCCGCACGTCGACAAGGACGCGCGCGACCAGTACGAGACACGCACCCACAAGCGCGTGCTCGACATCGTCGACCCCAACGACAAGACCGTGGACGCGCTCATGAAGCTTGACCTCGCCGCTGGCGTGGACGTCCAAATCAAGCTTGGCTGAGCGATAGACAGGATACGAACATGAGTATCGGACTGGTAGGCCGCAAATGCGGCATGAGCCGACTCTTCACTGAGGACGGGCGCTCGATCCCGGTGACCTTGATCGAGGCCACCCCGAATCGCGTCACCCAGTTGAAGACGACGGACAACGATGGCTACAGCGCAGTACAGGTCACCACGGGTGCCAAGCGCGCCAACCTGCTGACCGCGCCGGCCAAGGGTCACTACGCCAAGGCGAAAGTCGAGCCGGGTCGCGGGTTGTGGGAGTTCCGCGTCAGCGACGAGGATCTCGGCAAGTACAGCGTCGGCGCCGAGATCAAGGCTGAGGACGTGTTCAAGGCCGGGCAGATCGTCGACGTTGCCGGCGTGTCCAAGGGCAAGGGTTTCCAGGGCACGATCAAGCGCTGGCACTTCAAGATGGGCGATGCGACGCACGGCAACTCGTTGTCGCATCGTGCGCCAGGCTCCATTGGTCAACGCCAGACCCCGGGGCGCGTGTTCCCGGGCAAGAAGATGGCCGGCCAGATGGGCAATGTGAATCGCACGCAGCAGGGTCTGGAAGTGGTCAGGGTTGACGCCGAGCGCCATCTGATCGCGGTGAAGGGCGCGGTACCGGGTGCAACCGGTGGCGACGTCGTGATCCGTCCGACCACCAAGGGTTGAGGAGAGACGCCATGGAACTCAATGTCATTGGCGCCAAGCCGCTCGCCGTGTCCGAAAGTGTTTTCGGTGGTGAATTCAAGCAAGCCCTGGTGCATCAGGTCGTGGTCGCCTATCAGGCTGGCGCACGCGCCGGCACCAAGGCGCAGTTGACGCGCAGCGAGATTTCCGGCACCACCAAGAAGTTCAAGAAGCAGAAGGGTGGTGGTGCACGCCACGGCGACTATCGCGCGCCGATCTTTGTCGGCGGCGGCATCGCGTTTGCTGCGCGCCCACGTAGCTTCGACCAGAAGGTCAACCGCAAGGCCTACCGCGTTGCGATTCGTTCGATTCTGTCCGAGCTCAATCGCCAGGGCCGCCTCAAGGTGGTCGAAGGCTTTGGCATCGAACAGCCGAAGACCAAGGCGATGGTGGCCAAGCTCGCCGAGCTCGAGGCCAACGGCCGCGTGCTGCTGGTGTCGGAAGACTCGAACGAGGCGTTGTACCTCGCCGCGCGCAACATCCCCTACCTGCATGTCGTCGACGTGATGGCGCTGAACCCGGTCAACCTGGTCGGTTCCGACCATGTCGTGCTGACGGTCGACGCCGTGAAGAAGATCGAGGAGTGGCTGGCATGAGCAACGAACGCATTCACGATACGCTGCGCGCGCCGTACATCTCCGAAAAGGCTGCCCGTATCGGCGAGCACAACCAGTACGTGTTCGTGGTGGCCCCCGAGGCAACCAAGGCCGATGTCCGCGCGGCGGTGGAGCACATGTTCGAGGTGAAGGTCGAGCAGGTGAACATCGTCAACAGCAAGGGCAAGGTCAAGTCCTTCCGTTCCCGCGCTGGCAGCCGCCAGGGCAAGCGCAAGGCGTATGTGCGGCTCATCGATGGGCAGACCATCGACGTGGCAGCCAAGGCCTGAGCCAGGAGTTTTCGAGATGGCACTAATCAACCACAAGCCGACCTCGCCGGGTCGCCGCGACGCTGTCAGCGTCCGCACCGAAGGGTTGCACAAGGGCGCGCCGTACGCGGCGTTGACTGAGGCGCAGTCCAAGACCGGTGGCCGCAATCACTACGGCCGCATCACCACGCGTCACCGCGGTGGCGGCCATAAGCAGCATTACCGCATCATCGACTTCAAGCGTGACAAGGAAGGCATTGCCGCCAAGGTCGAGCGTATCGAATACGATCCGAACCGCACTGCCCACATCGCGTTGTTGTGCTATGCCGACGGCGAGCGCCGCTACATCATCGCGCCCAAGGGCGTGCAGGTTGGCGACCGTCTGTTGTCCGGGCGCGACGCGCCGATCAAGGCGGGCAACTGCCTGCAGCTGCGCTCGATTCCGGTGGGTTCCACGATTCACTGCATCGAGATGAAGCCGGGCAAGGGCGCGCAAATCGCCCGCAGCGCCGGGGCTTCGGTGCAGTTGGTCGCCCGCGAGTCCGGTTACGCCACGTTGCGTTTGCGTTCGGGCGAAATGCGCCGGGTGTCGGTGGATTGCCGCGCAACCATCGGCGAAGTGGGCAACGGCGAGCACAGCCTGAAGAAACTCGGCAAGGCCGGCGTCAAGCGCTGGCTGGGTATTCGCCCGACCGTTCGCGGCGTGGTGATGAACCCGGTGGACCATCCGCATGGTGGTGGCGAGGGCAAGACTTCGGGTGGCCGTCATCCGGTCAGCCCGTGGGGTCAGCCGACCAAGGGTTACAAGACCCGCAACAACAAGCGCACGCAGCACTTCATTGTGCGTCGTCGCAAGTAACAGGAAACCGACATGCCGCGTTCTCTGAAGAAAGGTCCATTCGTTGACCTTCACCTCGTCAAGAAGGTGGAAGCTGCGGTTTCCACTCATAACAGGCGCCC
Source organism: Rhodanobacter sp. FW106-HT46G03 (assembly GCF_058789895.1). Lineage (NCBI taxonomy): Bacteria > Pseudomonadati > Pseudomonadota > Gammaproteobacteria > Lysobacterales > Rhodanobacteraceae > Rhodanobacter > Rhodanobacter sp. FW106-HT46G03. The sequence goes on along the minus strand of NZ_JBYTCC010000001.1, from coordinate 2,646,739 downwards.
GATCAAGACCTGGTCGCGCCGCTCGATGATCGTGCCCGACATGGTGGGCCTGACCATCGCCATCCACAACGGCCGTCAGCACGTGCCGGTATTGATCAACGAGAACATGGTCGGGCACAAGCTCGGCGAGTTCGCGGTGACCCGTACCTTCAAGGGCCATGTCGGCGACAAGAAGGGCAAGTGATGAGCACTGAAGCCAAAGCGATCCTGCGTGGCGCCCGCATTTCGGCGCAAAAGGCGCGCCTGGTGGCCGATCTTGTCCGCGGGCTTCCCGTGGGCCGGGCCAGCGACGTGCTCGCATACACCAACAAGAAGGGTGCCCACCTTGTGCGCAAGGTGCTGCTCTCGGCCGTCGCCAACGCCGAGAACAATCTGGGTGCCGATGTCGACGAGTTGAAAGTCGCCCGCGTGTTCGTGGACGAGGGCCCGGCGATGAAGCGTATGTATGCACGCGCCAAGGGCCGCGGTTCGCGGATCCTGAAGCGCACCAGCCACATCACCGTGGTCGTTGGCAACTGACGGGGGACACAGACGATGGGTCACAAAGTTCATCCCACCGGCATCCGCCTCGGCATTGCCAAGGACTGGAATGCCAAGTGGTACGCCAACAAGGCGGATTACGCCAAGTATCTCGTTGCCGACATCAAGGTGCGCGAGATGCTCAAGACCAAGCTTGCCGCCGCGGGTATTTCCCGCGTGTTGATCGAACGCCCGGCGAAGACCGCGCGCGTCACGATCCACACCGCCCGTCCGGGCGTGGTGATCGGCAAGAAGGGCGAGGACATCGAGAAGCTGCGCAAGGAAGTCTCGGCGCTGATGGGCGTGCCCACGCACATCAACGTCAACGAGGTGCGCAAGCCGGAGCTGGATGCCCAACTCGTCGCCGAGTCGATCGCGCAACAGCTTGAGCGCCGCATCATGTTCCGCCGCGCCATGAAGCGCTCGGTCGGCAACGCCATGCGCCTTGGCGCGCTGGGCATCAAGATCAACGTTTCGGGCCGGTTGAATGGCGCCGAGATTGCCCGCTCCGAGTGGTCGCGCGAAGGTCGGGTGCCGCTGCACACACTGCGCGCCGACATCGACTACGGCTTTGCCGAGGCGGCCACCACGTACGGCAAGATCGGCGTCAAGGTGTGGGTCTACAAAGGCGAAGTCTTCGACGTGACGCAGATCGGCCAGGAAGCGAAAGACGACTCCCCGGCCCCGTCGCGTCGCGAGGGTGGCGAAGGTCGTCGTGACCGCGAGTCGCGTCGTGATGGCGAAGGCCGTCGCGAGCGCGCGGCGAAGTAAGGAGAGTTGCCATGTTGCAACCCAAGCGAACCAAATTCCGCAAGCAGTTCAAAGGCCGCAATGACGGCTTGGCGCAGCGCGCCAATGTGGTCAGTTTCGGTGATTACGGCCTGAAGGCCATTACCCACGGGCAGCTCACGGCGCGCCAAATCGAAGCCGGCCGCCGTTGCCTGACCCGCTTCGTCAAGCGCGGCGGCAAGTTGTGGATCCGCGTGTTCCCCGACAAGCCGATCACCAAGAAGCCGATCGAAGTGCGTATGGGCGCCGGCAAGGGCGGCGTGGAGTTCTGGGTGGCCCAGATCCAGCCGGGCCGCATGCTGTACGAGATCGAAGGCGTCGATGAGGTGTCGGCACGCGAGGCGTTCCGCCTGGCTGCCGCCAAGCTGTCGGTGCAAACCCAGTTCGTGACCCGGGCGGTGATGTGATGGCCATCAAAGATCTGACAACCAAGTCGGCTGACGAGCTCAAGCAGCACCTGCTCGACCTGCGCAAGGAGCAGTTCAACCTGCGCATGCAGAAGGGTTCCGGGCAACTCGGCCAGCCGCACCAGCTGCGCCGCGTCCGGCGCGACATCGCCCGCACGAAATTCGTGCTCGGCGGCAAGAAGTAAGGGACCGCCGACATGAGTGACAAGCAAAAGCAGGTGCGCACCCTCGAAGGGCGCGTGGTCAGCAACAAGATGGACAAGACGGTTACCGTCCTGATCGAGCGCCAGGTGCAGCATGCGCTGCTCGGCAAGATCGTGCGGCGGTCGACCAAATTGCACGCACAGGATGACCTCGGTGCGAAGGAAGGTGACTTGGTGCGGATTGCCGAGTGCCGGCCGTTGTCCAAGACCAAGCATCACCGCGTGGTCGAAATCGTCGTCCGCGCGAACGTTTGAGGAGGGTGCAGCCATGATCCAGATGCAAAGCACGCTCTCGGCCGCGGACAACAGTGGCGCAAAGGAACTCACCTGCATCAAGGTGCTCGGTGGTTCCAAGCGACGCTACGCGACGATCGGCGATGTCATCAAAGTTGCCGTGAACGACGCGATTCCGCGTGGCAAGGTGAAAAAGGGCGAGGTGTACAACGCCGTGGTGGTGCGTACCGCCAAGGGCGTGCGTCGCGCTGACGGGTCGCTGGTCCGTTTCGACGGCAATGCGGCGGTACTTCTCAACAACAAGCTCGAGCCGATCGGCACCCGCATTTTCGGGCCGGTGACGCGCGAGCTGCGCAGCGAGCGGTTCATGAAGATCGTCTCGCTGGCTCCCGAAGTGATCTGAGCGGAGGCCAGACATGAACCGTATCCGCAAGGGCGATCAGGTGATCGTGATCGCCGGCAAAAACAAGGGCCAGCGCGGCGAAGTGCTGCGGGTTGCAGGCGAGCGCGTGTTCGTCTCCAACGTCAACCTGGTCAAGCGCCACACCAAGCCGAACCCGCAGGCCCAGCAGGCTGGCGGGATCGTCGAGCGTGAGGCGTCGATCCATCTCTCCAATGTGCAGCTGTTCAACCCCGCCGCCAACAAGGGTGAACGCGTAAGCACCAAGACGCTCGAAGACGGGCGCAAGGTGCGCGTGTTCCGCTCCAGCGGCGAGGTCGTGGACGCGTAAGGACCAATGACATGACGCGCCTTGAGAAGGTTTACCAAGAACAGGTCGTGGCGAAACTCACCGAGAAGTTCGCCTACCAGAACGTGATGCAGGTTCCGCGCATCACCAAGATCACGCTGAACATGGGCGTGGGCGAAGCGGCGGGCAACAAGAAGGTGCTGGAAAACGCCGTTGCCGACATGACCAAGATCGCCGGGCAAAAGCCGATCACGACCAAGGCACGGGTTTCCGTGGCCTCGTTCAAGATCCGCGAGGGCTGGCCGATCGGCTGCAAGGTCACGCTGCGCCGGGCGAACATGTGGGAGTTCCTTGATCGTCTGATCAATATTTCGCTGCCCCGTGTGCGCGACTTCCGTGGTGTTTCCGGCCGTGCGTTCGATGGCCGGGGCAACTTCAACTTCGGCATCAAGGAACAGATCATCTTCCCGGAGATCGAGTTCGATGCGATTGACGCCCTGCGCGGCATGAACATCTCGATCACCACCACGGCCAAGACTGACGCCGAAGCCAAAGCGCTGCTGGAAGCTTTCAGCTTTCCGTTCCGCAACTGAGAGACGCGAGAATCGCATGGCAAAGAAATCAATGGTCAACCGCGACCTCAAGCGGCTCAAGATCGCGAAGCGGTATGCCGCCAAGCGCTCGGAACTGAAAGCCATCGTGCTCAGCCCGAAGTCGTCCTACGACGAGAAGATGGAAGCTCAGGGCAAGCTGCAGAAGTTGCCGCGTGACGCGAGCCCGAGCCGGCAGCGCACACGTTGCGCTTTGACCGGGCGCCCGCGCGCGGTGTATGCCAAGTTCGGCTTGGCCCGCAGCAAACTGCGCGAAGCCACCATGCGCGGCGACGTGCCAGGGCTGCGCAAGGCAAGCTGGTAAATCGTTGACGGCGCGGCAGCGTGCCGTGTCGCAAGGCGACGCTTGGGCGTCGTACCGCTAGTCCGCATTGATATTCGCAATTGGCTGGAAAGGCTGATAGACTCGCCGGTCTGCGCAACGCAGAAGGCGGCTCTGTCGCCTCACAATCTGATTGATCTCCGGTTTCTCGGATATCGGTGCACTCTGAAGGAAGTTTTCATGAGCATGACTGATCCCATCGCCGACATGTTTACGCGTGTCCGCAATGCCCAAATGGTGGGCAAGCCGACGGTGCGTATGCCGTCGTCGAAGTTGAAGGTGGCGCTGGCCAACCTTCTCAAGAACGAGGGTTACGTTCTCGACGCACAGGTTGCTCAGGAAGCGGGCAAGCCGGTGCTTGAGATCAAACTCAAGTATTTCGAAGGCCGCCCGGCCATCGAGTCGATTTCGCGGGTCAGCCGTTCCGGCCTGCGGGTCTATCGCGGCAAGGGTGAACTGCCGAAGGTGCTCGGTGGCCTCGGCATCTCGATCATCTCGACGTCGGCTGGTTTGCTGACCGATGCCCAGGCACGTGCCAAGGGCGTTGGCGGCGAAATCATCGGCCAGGTCGCCTAAGGAGTCGACGATGTCACGAGTTGCCAAAAAGACGATCCACCTGCCGAAGGGCGTGGAACTGAAGGTCGCCGCCGACGTCATCACCGTCAAGGGCGCCAAGGGTACGTTGTCGGTGCATGCGTTGCCGGGCGTGTCGATTGTCACCAGCGGCGATGCGGTGAATATCGAGCTGGCCGAAGGCGCCGACGACAAGTTCGGCGGCACGGCGCGCGCGCTGCTGGCGAACATGGTCAAGGGCGTTTCCGAGGGCTACGAGCGCAAGCTCGAGCTGGTCGGCGTGGGTTATCGCGTGGCGATGGCCGGCAAGTCGCTCAACCTCAGCCTGGGCTTTTCGCATCCAGTGGTGTTCGAGCCGCCGGCCGGCATCACGCTGGAGGCGCCGTCGCAAACCGAGATTCTGGTCAAGGGCGCCGACAAGCAGGCCGTGGGCCAGACCGCTGCCAAGATTCGCGGCTTCCGTCCGCCAGAGCCCTACAAGGGCAAGGGCGTGCGCTATGCAGGCGAGACGATCACGTTGAAGGAAGCCAAGAAGGCGTAAGCCGATCCGCTTTCAAGGGACAACACCGATGAACAAAAACGAATCTCGTCTGCGGCGCGCCAAGTCGACTCGCTCGCACATCCGCATGTTGAATGTGGCGCGCTTGTCGGTGCATCGCACCAACCAGCATCTTTATGCCCAGGTGATCGACGCCAACGGCGAGAAGGTGCTGGCCGCAGCATCGACGGTACAGAAAGCCGTCGTCGAAGGCTTGAAGGGCAAGAAGAATCTCGCGGCGGCAGCTGCGGTTGGCAAGGCAGTCGCCGAGCGTGCGCTCAAGGCCGGTGTGGAGTCGGTTGCCTTCGACCGCTCCGGCTTCCGCTTCCACGGCCGCGTCAAGGCGCTCGCCGACGCTGCCCGCGAGGCAGGTTTGAAGTTCTGAAGAGCCGGGATTGGGTATTCGAGATACGGGATTCGAAAGAGCCCGCTTCTGCGAATCCCGAATTCCGTCTCTCGAATCCCCGCGGTAAACACAACTACAAGCGGCTTCGCCGCAAGCAAAAGTCCCGGATGGTCCGGGCACACGGAATCGAGAAATGGCTTCCAACGATCGCGAAAGTTCTGACGGTCTGCTCGAAAAGCTGATTGCCGTCAACCGCGTGGCCAAAACCGTCAAGGGTGGCCGCCAGATGAGTTTCACTGCCCTGACCGTGGTTGGCGACGGCGAGGGCAAGGTCGGTTTTGGTTATGGCAAGGCGCGTGAAGTGCCGGTGGCCATCTCCAAGGCCATGGATCGGGCGCGTCGTAACCTGGTCAGCGTCGAGTTGAACAACGGCACGTTGTGGTACGCGATCAAGGCGAACCACGGTGCGGCACGCGTTTACATGCAACCGGCCTCTGAAGGTACCGGCGTCATCGCGGGCGGCGCCATGCGTGCCGTGCTCGAGGTGGTCGGGGTCAAGAACGTGCTGGCCAAGGCCGTCGGTTCGCGCAATCCGATCAACCTGGTACGCGCGACCATCAAGGGTCTGCAGGCTGTAGCGTCGCCGAAACAGGTGGCCGCCAAGCGTGGCAAGTCGGTGGAGGAGGTGTTGGGCAATGGCTAAGAAAGCGGCAATTTCCGGTACCGTGCGCGTGCGCTTGGTAAAGGGGCTGCGCGGCGTGCAGGCGCGGCATCGTCTCAGCGTCAAGGCGTTGGGCCTCAACAAGACCAACGATGTCCGCGAACTGAAGGACAGCCCGCAGGTGCGTGGCCTGATCAACACGGTCTACTACTTGGTGCGGGTGGAGGAGTAATCCGATGCGTCTGAACAACATTCAACCCGCCGCCGGTTCGCGCAAGTCCAAACTGCGTGTGGGTCGCGGCGTCGGCTCCGGCCTCGGCAAGACGGCGGGGCGCGGCCACAAGGGCCAGCATGCGCGCACGGGCCGCTCCCACACGGTCGGTTTTGAAGGCGGTCAGATGCCGCTGCAGCGCCGGCTGCCGAAAGTGGGTTTCCGCTCGAAGCTCAAGGCACAGAGCCAGCAGGTGTTCCTGTACCAGATCGCCGCGTTGAAGGACGACGTCATCGACGCGATCGCGTTGCACAAGGCGGGGTTGATCGACAGCAACGCACGCAAGGTCAAGGTGGTCCTGAAGGGCGAGATCAAGCGCGCGGTAAAGTTGTCCGGTCTGCTGGCGACGGCGGGTGCCAAGGCCGCGATTGAAGCGGCCGGCGGCAGCGTGGAGTAATCGCGGTGGCTCAAGCCAAGGGCAACAACGCACTCGGCAAACTGGGCAAGCTCACGGAGCTGCGCCAGCGCATCCTGTTTGTGGTGGGCGCGCTCGCTGTGTTTCGTCTGGGCTCCTTCATTCCGGTGCCGGGTGTCAATCCTGACGCCATGAGCAACCTGGTGAACGGCAGCGGCCTGATGGACATGTTCAACATGTTCTCGGGTGGCGCGCTGGAGCGGTTCTCGGTATTTGCCTTGGGCGTGATTCCGTACATCTCGGCATCCATTGTGGTGCAGATGATGGGGTCGGTGGTGCCCAGCTTGCAGCAGCTGCGCAAGGAAGGTGAGGCCGGCAAACGCAAGATGACGATGTATACCCGCATCGGCACCGTTGGCTTGGCACTGTTCCAATCGTTCGGCATTGCGGTGGCGCTGCAAAAGCAAGTTGCGGCGGGTGGCGCTCCAGTCGTCTACACGCCCGGTTTCGGTTTTGTGTTCGCCTCGGTGGTGGGCCTGACGGCGGGCACCATGTTCCTGATGTGGATTGGCGAGCAAATGACCGAGCGCGGCATTGGCAACGGTATCTCGCTGCTGATCTTCGCGGGCATCGTGGCGGGTTTGCCGGGTGCGGTCGTGCAGACGCTCAACATGTCCGGCAACGGTGAGCTGTCGGTGCTGATGCTCCTGATCGTGGTGGTGGTGGTGCTTGGCGTGACCGCGTTTTGCGTGTTCATGGAACGCGCGCAACGGCGGATAACGGTGAATTACGCACGCCGCTCGGGCGGCGCGCGCGCCTACCAGAACCAAAGCTCCAACCTGCCGCTCAAGATCAACATGTCGGGCGTCATCCCGCCGATCTTTGCGTCAAGCCTGTTGATGTTCCCGGCGACGGCGGCGAGCTGGTTTGGCTCCGGTACCGACGCGGGCTGGTTTGGCAGCACGCTGCAGCGCCTGGGGCAGATGCTGACGCCGGGCGAGCCGGTGTACGAGATCGTCTCGGCGACATTGGTGATTGGTTTCGCATTCTTCTACACGGCGATCGTGTTCAACGCCGACGAGACGGCCGACAACCTCAAGCGTTCAGGCGCGTTGATTCCGGGCATTCGTCCGGGCAAATCGACCGCCAGCTACATTGACGCGGTGATGACCCGCTTGACGGCGGTTGGCGCGCTGTACCTCGCGCTGGTCTGTTTCGTGCCGTCGTTCATGCAGAAATTCTGGCATGTGCCGTTCTACTTCGGCGGAACGTCGCTGCTGATCGTGGTGGTGGTGGTGATGGATTTCACCGCGCAAGTGCAGGCACACCTCGTCAGTCACCAGTACGAAAGTCTGCTCAAGAAGGCCAATCTCCGACGCAACTAGTGGCTGCTGGGGCGCATGGGACAGGTCGTTGGATGGAATACGCGCGGGCGGTAGATGCCGCGTGGCTTCCCTGTCAAGCTGTTTTTGGTTAAGATTGCGCGTTTACCGCGCACGAAACGCATCGGAGAGTACGCATCATGGCGCGCATCGCGGGTGTCAATTTGCCGGTCCAGAAGCATGTCTGGGTCGGCCTGCAGAGTATTTTCGGTATCGGTCGCAGCCGGGCCAAGAAGGTTTGTGCCGACGCTGGTGTGGCGCCGACCACCCAGATCAAGTCGCTCAGCGAAGGCGAGGTGGAAAAGCTCCGCCAAGAAGTCGCCAAGTATGTGGTCGAGGGTGATCTGCGACGCGAGGTGGGCATGTCGATCAAGCGCCTGATGGATCTGGGCTGCTATCGCGGCCTGCGTCATCGTCGCGGCTTGCCGGTGCGCGGTCAGCGCACGCGTACCAACGCACGTACCCGCAAGGGTCCGCGTCGCGCCATCAAAAAGTAAACGGATCGAATCATGGCCAAGCCAGTCAAGACCAAGAAGAAGATCAAGCGTGTCGTCACGGATGCCGTGGCCCACGTGCAGGCCTCCTTCAACAACACCATCGTCACCATCACCGATCGCCAGGGCAATGCATTGTCGTGGGCCACGGCAGGTGGTGCGGGTTTCCGCGGTTCGCGCAAGTCGACGCCGTTTGCCGCCCAGGTCGCCGCCGAAAAGGCCGGGCGTGCCGCCGGCGATTACGGCGTGAAGACGGTCGAAGTGCGCATCAAGGGCCCCGGCCCCGGCCGCGAATCTGCGGTGCGTTCGCTGAACGCCTTGGGCTACAAGGTGCTCAACATCATTGACGTGACGCCGATTCCGCACAACGGCTGCCGTCCCCCCAAGAAGCGTCGAGTCTGAAGGAGCATACCCATGGCCCGTTATCGTGGAGCTACCTGCAAGCTCGCGCGTCGCGAAGGCGCAGATCTCAGCCTGAAGAGCCCGGCCCGCGCGGTCGACTCCAAGTGCAAGCTGGAAAACAAGCCCGGCCAGCATGGCGCGAACAAGCGCATGCGCTTGTCGGACTACGCCGTGCAGTTGCGCGAAAAGCAGAAGGTCAAGCGCATCTATGGTGTGCTTGAGCGCCAGTTCGGCAACTACTACACCAAGGCCACCACCATCAAGGGCAACACGGGCGAAAACCTGTTGCGCCTGCTGGAGTGCCGCCTGGACAACGTCGTATACCGCATGGGCTTCGCGGTGACCCGCGCCCAGGCGCGCCAGTTAGTCGCCCACAAGGCGGTGCTGGTCAACGGCAAGAAGGTCAACATTCCGTCGTTCCAGATCAAGCCGGGCGACGCGGTGGCGCTGACGGAGCGCGCGCGCAACCAGTTGCGCGTGCAGGAAGCGGCGACCGTGTTCGACACCATGGACCTGCGTCCGGGCTGGGTCGAGGTCGACAGCAAGAAATTCGAGGGCACGTTCAAGTCAGTGCCGGATCGCGGCGATCTGCCGACCGACATCAATGAATCGTTGATCGTCGAGCTTTATTCGAAGTAATCATCGGAGCTCTGCATGGCAGTTTCGTCAACTAGCGTGCTGCGTCCGCGCGGCCTTACCGTCGAACAGCTCGGAGCCAATCGTGCCAAGGTGGTGGTCGAGCCGCTGGAGCGCGGCTTCGGACACACCCTGGGCAATGCACTGCGGCGGGTGTTGTTGTCGTCCATTCCGGGCAGCGCGATCGTCGAGGTTGAAATCGATGGCGTGCTGCACGAGTACACCACGCTTGAGGGTTTGCAGGAGGACGTCATCGAAGTCCTGCTGAACCTCAAGGGCATCGCGATTCGCCAGCATACCGGTGAAGAGGTGGTGCTGACCTTGAGCAAGAAAGGCAAGGGTGTGGTTACGGCCGGGGATATCGTGCTCGATCATACGGTCGAGGTTATCAATCCCGAGCACGTGATCTGCCACTTGACCAAGGACATCACGCTCAACATGCGGCTCAAGGTGCGGCGCGGCATCGGCTATCAGCCGGCCAGCATGCGCCAGCATCCGGACGACGAGGCGCGTCCGATCGGTCGTCTGCAGCTTGACGCCTCGTTCGGTCCGATCCTCAAGGTGGCCTACGAGGTCGACGCCGCGCGCGTCGAGCAGCGCACCAACCTCGACAAGCTGGTGCTGGACATCGAGACCAACGGCACGATCGGTGCCGAGGACGCGGTGCGCAAGGCAGCCGAGATCATCAATGACCAGCTGTCGGTGTTCGGCGACTTCTCGCATCGCGAGAGCGCGACCGACAAGGCGGAAAAGAGCGGTTTCGATCCGCTGCTGCTGCGTCCGATCGACGATCTCGAGCTCACCGTGCGTTCGGCCAACTGCCTCAAGGCCGAGAGCATTTATTACATCGGTGATCTGGTGCAGAAGACCGAGGTGGAGTTGCTCAAGACGCCAAACCTCGGCAAGAAGTCGCTCACCGAAATCAAGGATGTGCTTGGCTCGCGTGGCCTCGCACTGGGCATGAAGCTCGAAAACTGGCCGCCGGCCGGCATTTCGCACGGCATGCAGTTGGGTTGACAGCCGGGGTTCGGGAGTAGGGATTGGGGATTCGACAAAGCATGTCCTCGCGAGTGCGTGGCTGTTTCGAATCTCGAATCCCCCACGTCGAATCCCAGGTTTCATAAGCGGGCAACCGCGGGAGGTCGGACACAAGTGCCGGCCTTTCATAACAACAGACAGAGAGAATTCCCATGCGCCACCTTTACTCCGGACGCAAGCTCAATCGCACTACGGCTCATCGTGAGTCGATGTTCAAGAACATGGCGTCGTCGTTGTTCAAGCACGAGCTGATCCGTACCACCTTGCCCAAGGCCAAGGAGCTGCGCCGGGTTGCCGAGCCGCTCATCACGTTGTCCAAGACCGACAGCGTCGCCAACCGTCGCCTGGCGTTTTCGCGCCTGCGCGACAAGGAAGCGGTGGGCAAGCTGTTCGTCGAGCTGGGGCCGCGTTACCGCGAGCGTGCCGGCGGTTACCTGCGGATCCTGAAGTGCGGTTTCCGTGACGGCGACAATGCGCCGATGGCCTACGTCGAACTGGTCGGTCGCCCGCAGGCACAGGCGGAAGCCGAAGCCGAGTAAGGTTGCACCATATGCGGACGTTTATACGTCCGAACGAGACCCCGACCGGGCAACTGGCCGGGGTTTTTCGCCTTGTGCCGGCACGGCACGAGCGCGAGTGCTGACAGCATGCGGCAAAGCGGTTAACGTCGCAGTTTTCCGGTCGTGGCTTGAGCATGAATCCCTTGCGTTGGTCGTTCCGCTTCAGCTTCCTGGCGGGCTTTCTCGTGTGTGCCGGGCTGATCGCGTTTGCGCTGTACGCACAATACGTGTTGCTGATGGATCCCTGCCCGCTATGTATCCTGCAGCGCGTGGTCTTCATTGCGCTCGGCGTCGTGTTCCTGATCGGTGGCCTGCACGCGCCGCGCGGCGGTGGACGCTGGGTGTACGCGGTGCTGACGGCGGCCGTTGCCATCATTGGTGCCGGCATTGCCGTCCGCCATCTGTGGATTCAATCACTACCGCCGGGTGCGGTGGCGAGCTGCGGCGCGCCGCTTGGTTATCTGCTGGAGACCCGTGCCAGCAACGGCGGGCTTGTTGCCGTGCTGCTGAAGGTATTGTCCGGCTCGGGCGAGTGCGCGGCGGTACAACCGATTCTGGGGTTGTCGATGCCGTGGTGGTCGTTGATCTGGTTCGTGCTGCTTGGCGCCTGGGCAATTGTTGCCGGCCGCAACCGGGCGAAGGGAGTCGGCGCATGAAGGCGGGGGTGCCCGATATGCGTCCGGCCGAGTGGGCACCAAGTTCCTGGCGCAGCTGCCCGGCGCTGCAGCAACCGCATTACGAAGATGCTGACGAACTGGCCGCGGCGTTGGCGAAGCTTGCGGCGCAACCGCCACTGGTGACCTCGTGGGAAGTATTGGCGCTCAAGCAGGGGCTGGCCGAGGCGCAGGAGGGCAAGCGGTTTTTGTTGCAGGGCGGTGATTGCGCGGAAAGTTTTGCCGACTGCACCAGCCCGATCATCTCCAACCGACTCAAGGTGCTGCTGCAGATGAGTCTGGTGCTGGTGCATGGCTTGCAGAAGCCGGTGCTCCGCGTCGGGCGGTTTGCCGGGCAGTACGCCAAGCCGCGGTCGGCGGATACCGAAACGCGTGATGGCGTGACGCTCCCCAGTTTTCGCGGTGATGTGGTGAACGGCGCGGCGTTCACCGCGCAGGCACGACGTGCTGATCCGCAGCGACTGATCCGCGCCCACGCGCACTCGGCGCTGACGATGAATTTTGTGCGCGCACTGATCGGTGGCGGCTTTGCCGACCTGCGGCACCCGGAGTACTGGGATCTGGCCTGGGTCGAGCACTCGCCGCTCGCCGCCGAGTATCGGCAGATGGTCAAGGCCATCGGCGATTCGCTGCGCTTCATGGAGACGCTGGCTGGGCCGATCGCCGGTTTCTCCAAGGTGGATTTCTACACTTCGCACGAGGCGCTGCTGCTCGATTACGAGCAGGCGCAGACGCGACTGGTGCCGCGCAACCCCGGCTGGTTCAACCTGTCCACGCACTTTCCCTGGATCGGCATGCGCACGGCAGCGCTGGATGGCGCGCATGTGGAGTATTTCCGCGGCATCCGCAATCCGATCGGGGTCAAGGTCGGGCCGGGCGTCACGCCGGAACTGTTGCTGCCGTTGATCGAGCGCCTGAACCCGGACGACGAGCCCGGGCGGCTGACGCTGATCCACCGCATGGGCAACGCCAAAATTGCGGCGGCGCTGCCCCCGCTGCTCGACGCGGTGAAGCGTTCCGGCCGGCGCGTGTTGTGGGTGGCCGACCCGATGCATGGCAACACCGAAAACACCTCGAACGGCTACAAGACGCGACGCTTCGACAATATTCGCGGCGAGCTCGAGCAGGCGTTCGACATCCACGCCGCGGCCGGTACGCAATTGGGCGGCGTGCATCTGGAACTGACCGGCGAGGATGTCACCGAGTGCACCGGTGGCGCGCGCGGCTTGTCCGAGGCCGATCTGGAACGGGCCTACAAGTCGATGGTCGACCCACGGCTCAACTACGAGCAGTCGCTGGAGCTGGCGATGCTGATCGTGCGCAAGTCGGTGCGCGGGTAGGTAATCGGCGTCACTGGCTGACTTTCCGATTCCCTATTTTCCATTCCCGATTCCAGGTCCCTTGAGGAATTTCGGCGGCTGCCACGCATGCGTGTGCTGTTCGAAACCGTAGGCGATCTCGATCAGCTTCGGCTCGCTCCACTTCGCGCCGAACAATACGATGCCGACGGGCAGGTCATGGGCCCAGCCGGCGGGCACGGTGATCGACGGGTAGCCGGCAACGGCGGCTGGCTGCGAAACGCCGCCGATGGTCGGGTCGCCGCTCACCACGTGGTCGCCAAGGATGAGATCGGTAGTGAACGCCGGCCCCCACGAGGGTGCCAGCAAGGCGTCGAGGTGGTGGGCCTTGAGTGCGGCGTCGATACCTTCCGGGCCAGCGAACTTTTTCGCTTTCGCCAGTGCCGTGCGATAGGCGGCGTCGGTGAGCGGCCCCTTTGCCTCGGCCTGCTCGAACAACTCCTGCCCGAACCACGGCATCTCCTGCGCGGCATGGGTCGTGTCAAAGGCAATGAGGTCCGCGAGCGCGTGCACCGGCAACCCGGTGCGCGTGGCGAGGTAGGCGTTCACGTCGTGCTTGAAGTCGTACAGCAGCACGGTCATTTCCGGTGCACTGAGATCGCGCAGGTGCGGCAGCGTCACCGGGTCGATCACGATCGCGCCTTGCGCACGCATGGCGGCAATGGCGGCATCCAGCACGCGGTCGGCGTTCGGCTCGTTGCCGGCCAGCTCGCGCACCACGCCGATGCGCTTGCGCTTGAGTCCATTCAGGTCGAGAAACCGGGTGTAGTCGGTGGCGTGCCGGTCGGCTTCCGCTGTAGCCGGATCGCGCGGGTCGCTGCCGGCAATCACCGTGAGCAGCGCGGCGGCATCGGCCACGCCGCGCGCCATCGGGCCGGCGGTGTCCTGGTTGGCGCTGATCGGCACGATGCCGGCGCGGCTCACCAGACCCAGCGTGGGCTTGATGCCGACCAGGCCCGTCATCGACGCCGGGCAGAGTATCGAACCGTCGGTTTCGGTCCCGATCGCCACCGTAGCGAGCCCAGCGGCCACCGCGGCCGCCGAGCCGGCGCTCGATCCGCACGGGTTGCGGTCGAGCATGTAGGGGTTGCGGGTTTGCCCACCGACACCGCTCCAGCCACTGGAGGCGTGATTGGAGCGGAAATTCGCCCACTCGCTCAGGTTGGTCTTGCCAAGGATGACTGCGCCGGCGGCGCGCAACCTGGCGGTGATCGTTGCATCGCGCGGCGCCGGTGCGGCCATCAACGCGAGCGAGCCGGCGGTGGTGTGTTCGCGGTCGCCGGTGTCGATGTTGTCCTTGAGCAGCACCGGGATGCCGTACAACGGTCCGTGTTGCGGCGTACGTTTGGCGTCAAGGCTTGCCGCGATGGAGAGCGCGTCAGGGTTGGTTTCCAGCACGGCGCGCAACGTCGGGCCATGGCGGTCGATGTGGTCGACGCGGTCGAGAAATTCCTGGGTCAGCGTCTTGCCGGTGAGCTTGCCGGCATCCATGCGCTGCTGCAGCGTGGCGATGGAGGCGTAGGCGGTTTCCACCTTCTGCGCCGCCAGCGGCGTGCAGGCAAACAAGGTGGCGGCGAGCAAGGTGCAGGCCGGCAGATGCTTCGACATGGCATTCCCCTGTGAGACGTTCTCTTGGCAGCATAGCCGCGCATCCGGTGGGGCGGGATGCCTATACTTCAAGCATGAACCCGTGCCCATCTTGCCGGCCGCGCCACGCCGCCGGCCGTATCGTGCGCCGCCTTGCGGCGTTGGTGCTTGCATGTGGCGTCGCCACCGTCTGGGCGGCAGCGCCGGACGCACCAACCCTGGCCCCGGCGCCGCCGGTACCGAACACCTTGCAGCAGCGCATTGCGGCCTGCGTGGCCTGCCATGGCGAGCATGGCGAGGGCACGCCGGACAGCGGCTTCTTTCCGCGCCTGGCCGGCAAGCCGGCCGGCTATCTGGCGCGGCAGCTGACCGATTTCCAGCGCGGGCTGCGCAAGTACGCGCCGATGGAATACACCGTGCGCGGGCTCGACCCGGCCTATTTGCGCGAGATTGCCGATTACTTCTCGGCGCAGCAGGTGCCATACGTGCGTTCCAAGTTGCCGATCCTGCCGCCGGCTGCGCTTACGCGCGGCGCGCAACTGGTGAGCGAGGGTGACGCACGGCGCGGCATCCCGGCGTGCGAGCGTTGCCATGGCAAGCAGTTGACCGGCGTCGAGCCCGACATTCCCGGCCTGGTCGGCCTGCCGTACGACTACCTCAGTGCACAGCTCGGCGCGTGGCGCACGCATACCCGCGCCACGGTAGCGCCGGATTGCATGGCGCACATCGCCGGCCGCCTGGATGCCGCCGACATCAGCGCCGTGGCGGCGTGGATCGCCAGTCGCGAATTGCCGGCTGACATGCACGCGCAACCGGCTGGCAGCGTCGACCCGCCGCTGCGTTGCGGCGTGCTGGCCGGCAGCCAGACCGGCACATGAAGGCGCGTCGTGCGGTTGCTGGCGCAGTTGTAATGGCGGCGCTGGCCATGGGCGCGTGGTGGTGGTTGCGGCCACTGGGGCACGCGCCGGTCGCGCGCGCGGCAAGCACCGTAAGTGCGGCAAGCCTGCATGATCCGGCGCTCATCGCGCGTGGCACCTATCTCGCACTGACCGCTGATTGTGCCGGCTGCCACACCGCCAAGGGTGGCACCGCGTATGCCGGCGGGCGGCGGCTACCGACCCCGTTCGGCAATGTCGCCGTGCCCAACCTCACGCCGGATGCGGCCACCGGTCTCGGCGCGTGGAGTTTCGAGGATTTCTGGCAGGCACTGCACACCGGTATCGGACGCGATCGCCAGCCGCTGTATCCGGCGTTTCCGTACACCTCGTACACGCGCATGACGCGGGACGATGCGCTGGCGATCTTCGCCTACCTGCAGTCGCTGCCGGCCGTACGCCAGGCAGCCCCGTCGAGCGAGCTGGCGTTTCCCTACGACCAGCGCCGGCTGCTGCGCCTGTGGCGTGCGCTGTATTTTCGCCCCGGTCCGGCGGCACCGGTGGCCGGTGATCGTGGAGCCTATCTGGTCGACGCCATCGGGCACTGTGCGGAGTGCCACGCGCCGCGCAACCGTTTCGGCGCCACCCGCCACCGCGCGTTGCTGACCGGGGGCGAGATCCCGGCACAGCATTGGTTTGCGCCCGACCTCGCTGCCAGCCCGCATGGCGGGTTGGCAGGTTGGCGCGAGCGGGACATCGTCGATTTGCTGAAGATGGGGCAGGCCGCGCGCGGCGCCGCGTTTGGCCCGATGGCGGACGTGGTGCGCGGCAGTACCCAGTACCTGACCGCCGCCGACCTCAACGCCATCGCCGCCCATCTCGTTGCGTTGCCGCCGCGCCAGGTGCCGGGGCCGGGTTGGCAGTTGTTCGATGCGCGCCGGCTGGTGGCGCATGGGGAGGAGGTGTACCGCAAGCGTTGCGCGGATTGCCACGGCGACGATGGCCGCGGCGTTGCCGGTGTCTATCCGCCGCTGGCTGGCAACGCATCGGTCACCGAGCCTTCCGGCATCAACGCGATCCGCATCGTACTGCTGGGCGGCTTTGCGCCGACCACGGTCACCAACCACCGTCCGTATTCGATGCCGCCCTACCAGCAGACGCTGGATGACGTCGATGTCGCCAGCGTCGTCAGCTATGTGCGTGCGATGTGGGGCAATCGTGCCGGTGCGGTGAGCCCGCAGGACGTGGCGCGCTACCGGCACACGCCGGTGGAGTGAATTGGCGCGGAGGGCGGGCCAAGCCAGCGCAGCTACGCAACCTGGTTTCCTGCCGCCCGCGCGGCTAAAGCCACTTTGAGCGTTTGAGCACGACGAAAATGCCGCCCACCACGCAGGCGACGACACCGATGATGGCCGGGTAACTCCACGGCTTCGCCAGCTCCGGCATGTGCTGGAAATTCATCCCGTACCAACTGGTGATGAGCGTCGGGGCGGCGAGCATGGCGGCCCAGCCGGCGAGTTTTTTCATCACCTCGTTCTGGCCGAAGGTGACCAGCGAAAGGTTCACCGTGATGGCGGCGGAGAGCATTTCGCGCATCGCGCCGATGGCGTCGTTCACCCGCGTCACGTGGTCGTGCACGTCGCGGAAATACGCGTGCAGTTCGTCGGGGATCAACTGCGGATGCAGCCGCATCAGCTGGCTGATGACATCCTGCAGCGGCGAGGCGGCGAGTCGCAGCGTCATCAGGTCGCGCTGCATGTCGTACAACCGGCGCACGGTGTCGCGGTTGAATCTGGCGGCAAAGATGTCCTGCTCCAGCTCCTGCAGCTCTTCGCGGAAATCGCGCACGATCGGCAACAAATTGTCGACGATGAAATCAAGCACGCCGTACATGCCGTAGCTCGGTCCAAGCGCCAGAAGCTCGGGCGAGTGTTCGCAACTGCGGCGCGCCGGGGCATACGAGAGCGAGGCACCGTGGCGCACGGTGACGAGATAGCGCGCGCCGAGAAACAGGTGCGTTTCGCCAAAGGCAATGTGACCGCTTTCAAGCTGCGCGGTCTGCACCACGATGAACAACGAGTTGCCATACGCCTCGATCTTGGTGCGCTGGTGCGCACTTTGCGCGTCCTCGATGGCGAGGTCGTGCAGATCGAACTCTTCCTGCAGTTTGAGCAGCAGCGCTTCGTCCGGTTCGTTCAAGCCGACCCACACGAACGTGTCCGGCTGCTGCAGCACGTCGCTGATTGCGTCGATGCTGACATCACCGGTACGCGTGCCGTCGCGACGGTAGCCGACACAGTTCACCACCATGGCCTGTGGATCGGCGGGCGGCCGCACGGGAGCAATGCTGTTCATGCCGGGCATGATGCCGCGGCAGTGGTTGCAGCGGCAAACCCGTCGTCAGGTAACGGCGCGCCGCTCCTGGCGCAGGGTCCACGCTACGGCCAACCAGACGGGCAGGGCGAACAGGATCCATGGTTGGTTTTGCTGCACGGTGCCGGGCAGGGCGTGCAGGGCGATGGCGGCGAGTACGGCGAGGAGTTGCATGCTGAGCGCGGTGCCGGCGAGACGCGAGGGCGCGTGCCCGTGGCGCAGGCGCCAGGCGGCGCGGGACAGCAGGAAAGCGAGCGGACCGAACAGCAGGAGGTTGGCGTTGGCCCAGGCGGAGTGGTGGGCGGTGAGGGTCCACAGCGCGATCAGGATGACGCCGACCAGGCCGGCGGCGATGCAGAACATGCTGACGAGCAGGGCGTAACCGGTGCGCCACCAGCGTGCGGTGGCGAGCAGGATGAGTGCCAAGGCGAGGCCGGCGGCAGCGAGCGGCAGGCGCAGGTCGGGGGCGCTCGCGGGCGGGGCGACGACGCGGCTGGGCGCCAGCACGGTCTCACTTTCGACCAGCGGTTGGTTGCCGCCGGCAGCGCCGGGCACGCGAATACTGCGCAGCTGGTGTTGCAGCACTTCGGGCAGGAAGCTTTCGGTCCAGCCGTTCATGGGTTGATCGGCATACGGGCCGAGGCCGAGGTCGAGCACCAACATCAGCCACGGTTGCGCACGCATCAGGCGGACGGTCTGCTGGCGGTAGGTCATGCTGCCGGTTTGCGTCAGGAGCTGGGTGTGGATGATGCCGCCGAGCGCCTTGTCGAACGCGTCGCGCACGCGCGTGGTGCAGTTGTCGACGTAGTAGTCGTACGGATAGCCGACGTTTTCCGGGCGCAGGTTCCACAGCAGGAAATCACGCAACGCACCGGCTTGCTGCGGTGAGAGCGCCAGGCGCTGGCGGGTGATCGAGCGCCCGGCGGCGACGTAGTCGGCTTCTTCGGGCTCGGTTGGTTCCGCATCCATCAGGTAGCGCATGCGGCCACGCGCGAAATTCAGGAAGAAGTTCTTCGCGTTGAAATCGAACATGCCGTAGTTGAAGTTGATCGCTTCACCACCGACGGCGTCGCGCAACTCGATCGCGTCATGGCCGAAGCGCTCCCAGTACACGTCGCCGGGGCCGTAGGTGACGAGGTAGACCTCGAGGTTGGCACCGGGCGCGTTGGCGACGCTGGCGCGGACGCCAGACGCCGGCAGCCACCACAGCAGCACGCAAGCCGCGAGGCAGCGGATCAGGCGGATCGTGGCGACAGCAAAGCCTGCCGCGGGTGCGTGGTGCATGCGGAATGATCGCGGCCAGGGCCGCTCCTACGAAAGCGCGGGGGCGTCGCGCGTGACCCGGAACTGCTGCACGCGGCGGTCGTCGGCGGCGGTGACATGGAAGCGGAAATCGCCAGCAGCGGCGTCTTCGCCGGCTTCCGGCAGGTGCCCGAATTGCGCGGTAAGGAGGCCGCCGATGGTGTCGAACTCTTCGTCGGAGAACGCGGCGCCGAGCTCGGTGTTGAAATCCTCGATCGGGGTGAGCGCGCTGACCAGCCATGAGCCGTCGCTCTGGGCGACGATCTGCGCGGGTTCGTCTTCGTCGTCGTGCTCGTCGTCGATGTCGCCGACGATCTGTTCGAGCACATCCTCGATGGTGACCAGACCGGCGACGCCGCCGTATTCATCCACCACCAGCGCCATGTGATTGCGGCTGCGGCGGAATTCTTCGAGCAGCACGTTCAGGCGCATTGACTCGGGAATCAGCACCGCCGGGCGCAGGATGGTGCGGATGTCGAAGTTGTCGCCGTTGCCGAAGAACTTCAGCAGGTCTTTGGCCAGGAGGATGCCGAGGATGTCGTCCTTGTCCTCGCCGTGCACCGGAAAGCGCGAGTGGCCGGATTCGACCACCGCGGCCAGGATCTCGGAAAGTGGGGTGTCGGCGGCGAGCATCACGATCTGCACGCGCGGCACCATCACGTCATCCACCGACAGCTCGGTGACCTTGAGCGCGCCCTCGAGCATGGGCAGGGTTTCGGCGCCGAGCAGGCCGTTGACCTGGGCGGTGCGCAGCTCGTCGATCAGTTCCGCGCGGCTGCGCGGCTCGCCGGAAAACAGGTGGCCCAGCTTGTCCCACCAGGTGCGATGGGCCGGGCCGCTGGTACTGCCGGGGTCGTCGTTCATTACTCGATGTAGCACAGCCCGAGACGGGCGGAACCGTCAGTCTAGCGGAAAAGGCGTGTCGATTCAGGCGCGAGGCGCGTACGGGTCGGCGATGCCGAGGCCGGCGAGCACGCGGGTTTCCAGCGCTTCCATGGCTTCCGCTTCCGCGTCGATAACGTGGTCGTAGCCGAGCAGGTGCAGCGTGCCGTGGATGGTGAGGTGCGCCCAGTGCGTGCGCGCCGGCTTGCCTTGCTCGGCCGCCTCGCGCGCCACCACCGGTGCGCAGATCGCCAGGTCGCCGATCAGCGGCGAGCGCACGCCGGCAGGCAATTCGACCGGAAACGACAGCACGTTGGTGGCGTAATGCTTGCCGCGGTACTGGTTGTTCAGCGCAAGGCCTTCCTCGACCCCGACGATGCGAATCGACACCTCCGCCGCCTGCCGCCGCCTGGCCCCGCGCAAGGCCGCTGCCACCCAATGCCGAAAACTCGCCGCCGCGGGAATGCCTGCGCGCGGCACCGCGTAACCGAGATGCACGATCACGGGATTCGAGATGCGGGATTCGGGATTCGAGCGAGCAGCGGGCATTGATGCGTATCCGTGGCGGCAAGGGTTATCAGGGTGCGGGCTTTGACTTTTCCCCAATCCCCAATCCCGTATTGCCAATCCCGGCTTCCGCCTCGAACGCCTCGTATGCACGCACGATCTTGGCCACCAGCGGGTGGCGCACCACGTCGTGCGAGTCGAAGAAGGTGAAGCTGATGCCGTCGACGTCCTTCAGCACGTCGATGGCATGGCGCAGGCCGGAGCGCACGTTGCGCGGCAGGTCGACCTGGCTGACGTCGCCGGTGATGACCGCGACCGCGCCGAAGCCGATGCGGGTGAGGAACATCTTCATCTGCTCGACGGTGGTGTTCTGCGCCTCGTCGAGAATGACGTACGAATCGTTCAAGGTGCGTCCGCGCATGTACGCCAGCGGCGCGATCTCGATCACGTTGCGCTCCATCAGCTTGGCCACTTTCTCGAAGCCAAGCATTTCGTACAGCGCGTCGTACAGCGGGCGCAGGTAGGGGTCGACCTTTTGCGACAGGTCGCCGGGCAGGAAACCGAGCTTTTCGCCCGCCTCGACCGCCGGACGCACCAAGAGGATGCGTTGTACGCGGTTGGCTTCCAGCGCCTCCACCGCGCTGGCGACGGCGAGGTAGGTCTTGCCGGTGCCGGCCGGGCCGATGCCGAAGTTGATGTCGTGACGCGCGATGGCGTGCAGGTAGCGCGCCTGGTTCGGGCCGCGGCCCTTGATCACGCCGCGCTTGACCTTGATAAGCACTTCCTGCGCCGTGCCGCCGGTGTCGTGCGCGAGCGCATCGAGGCCGGATTCGGCCAGCCGCAGATGGATCTTGGCGCCGTTCAAGGTTTCGTTTTCGGTGCAGGCGTAGAGCGCGCGCAGGAGCTTTTCCGTGGCGCGCGTGCCGACCTCGTCGCCGGTGGCGCGAAACAGGTTGCCGCGGTGGTCGATCTCCACGCCGAGGCGCAGCTCCACTTGGCGCAGGTGCTCGTCGAGCGGTCCGCACAGGTTGGCGAGACGGGCGTTGTCCTCGGGGTCGAGCGCAAAGTCGCGTTGCCGGCGTGCGACCGGGGCGGGGTGCAAGGCGCTCACGCGGCGAGCTCCTCCGCCAGCGCATGCACGCGGCCGCGCAACGAGTTGGTCATCGCCTCGGTGACGACCACATCGACAAAGCGACCGATCATGCGCGGGTCGCCGGGGAAGTTCACGTAGCGCATGTTTTCGGTGCGCCCGGCCAGTTCGCGCGGGTTCTTGGTGCTGGGCTTTTCCACCAGCACGCGCTGCACGCTGCCCACCATCGCCTCGTTTACCTTGCGGCCGTTGTCGTTGAGCTTGGCCTGCAGGCGTTCGAGCCGTGTGTGCTTCACGGCCATCGGCGTCGGGTCGGCCAGGTTCGCGGCCGGCGTGCCGGGGCGCGGCGAGAAAATGAAGCTGAAGCTCTGGTCGAAGCCGACCTTGTCGATCAGCGTCATCGTCTCCTCGAAATCGGCGTCGGTCTCGCCGGGGAAGCCAACGATGAAATCCGAGCTGACGCAGATGTCCGGGCGCACCGCGCGCAGCTGGTAGATCTTGCGGCGGTAGTCGGCCGCGGTGTAGCCGCGCTTCATCAGCCCGAGGATGCGGTCGGATCCGGACTGCACCGGCAGGTGCAGGAAGTTCGCGAGCTTGGGCACGTTCGCATACGCCTCCACCAGCGAGTCGGAAAACTCCAATGGATGGGAGGTGGTGAAACGGATGCGGCCGATCGATTCGATCTGCGCGATGGCGTGGATCAGCACCGCGAGGTCGGCGGTGCCGCCACCGTGCATCGGGCCACGGTAGGCGTTGACGTTCTGGCCGAGCAGGTTCACCTCGCGCACGCCTTGCTCGGCGAGCTGCGCCACTTCCACCAGTACATCGTCGAACGGGCGGCTGATTTCGGTGCCGCGGGTGTAGGGCACCACGCAGTAGCTGCAGTATTTCGAGCAGCCTTCCATGATCGACACGAATGCGGTCGGACCTTCGGCGCGCGGCTCCGGCAGGCAGTCGAACTTTTCGATCTCGGGGAAAGAAATGTCCACCTGCGGCTTGCCGGTGGCGCGCGTGGCGTCGAGCATCTGCGGCAGGCGGTGCAGGGTTTGCGGGCCGAACACCAGGTCGACATAGGGCGCGCGCTTGACGATGGTGTCGCCTTCCTGCGAGGCCACGCAGCCACCGACGCCGATCAGCACCGGCTTGCCGCCGTCTTTGAGCTCGCGCCAGCGGCCGAGCTGGCTGAAGACCTTTTCCTGCGCCTTTTCGCGCACCGCGCAGGTGTTGACCAGGATCACATCGGCCTCGGCCTCGTTTTCGGTCAGTTCGAGCCCGTGCGAGGCGTGTAGCACAGCGGCCATCTTGGACGAGTCGTACTCGTTCATCTGGCAGCCGTAGGTCTTGATGAAAAGCTTGCCGCTCATGGTGCGGGTACCGTGGTGGAGGCGGGGCGCACGTGCGCTGAACCGTGCAGTTTACGCGCTGACCACCGCTTGTTCCAGCAAGCGTTGCAGGATCAATGACTTGAATGTCTGGCGCGGAGTGCGCCGGTGCACGAAACCAACAGCCGGTGCTTGGCGGGCGGACCGCGGGGCGGCACACTTTCGGCATGCCTCATGCCGTGCGCCCGCAGGGGAGCGACGCCGCCGCCCGGGTCGCCGCTTCCGAGTTGTCAGCGATGCTGCGTTTTGCCGCGCTCGCCGGGGTACTCCTGGCCGGTTCCCTGTGGCTGCCGCGCGCGCAGGCCGGCACGCTGTATCGCTGCCTGGGCCCCGGCGGCGAGGCGGTCTTCACCAGCAGTGCCGTCGGTTATCGCGATTGCCGCAAGCTCGGCGTCTATGGCCGCGCCCCGGCGCGTCGCGCGACCAAGGCCGCCACGCTGCAGCACGTGCAGGGCACGGTAGTGGGTACCAAGAGTGCGTTCGATGCCGCGGCCACGCTGCTTGCCGCGGTACAAGGCAGCGTGCAAACCACGGCGAAACCGCCGGCACCGGCGTTGCCGCCCGCTTCCGTGGTGCCGGCCGCGCTGCGCGGGCATTGGACCTACCACCAGGCAGCCGGCGCCGCGGCGGTGCTGCCCGACGTGCCCGCGCCGCAGGCGCCGGGCGATCGCGTGCTGCGCGGCGCGGTGTACCGTATTGCGCGCGCCGACGGTAGCGTGGAGTACACCAACATCCGCCCGGCCGGGCGCGCCGCGCAGGCGGCAAAGATGCTGTTCAGCTACATCGCCACCTGCTTTGCCTGCGACCTGCACTCGACCATCCGCTGGGGCAGCGTGCCGCTCAACCTCACGGCGTACGCCGACACCATTCGCGCGGCGAGCACGGAGTACGGCGTGGACGAGGCGTTTTTGCGCGCCGTGATCCACGCGGAAAGCGCGTTCAATCCACGGGCGCTGTCGATCAAGGGCGCGCAGGGTTTGATGCAGCTCATGCCCGGCACCGCGAACGACATGGGCGTGCTCGATGCGTTCGACAGCGCGCAGAACATTCGCGGCGGCGCGCGCTACCTTGCCCTGCTGCTGCGCGATTTCAACGGCAACCAGCACCTCGCCGCGGCCGCCTACAACGCGGGGCCGAAGGCCGTGCAGCGCTACAACGGCGTGCCGCCGTATGCCGAGACCCAGGTCTACGTGCAGCGCGTGGATACCTTGCGCAAGCGCTACGAAACTGCCCTGCACGAGCCGCTTGCCGCGGTGCACGGCTTGCCTGCTGGCTGATGGCTACGGCTCCATCCCGCCGGCCTCGGCACTGGCCGGCGGGCGTTCGGCCAGCGTGGCCTCGACGTGGAACGGCGTGCCGTTGCGCAGGCCGGAAAGGTGCACCTTGGTGCCCGGCTTGATCGCCGCTTCGCGCCGGCGCAGGTCAGCCGGGTCGCGGATGTTGGTGTCGCCGATGCGCAGCAGGATGTCGCGCGGCTGGATGCCGGCCAGCGCCGCTGGGCTGCCGGGGTAGACATCGGTCACCAGCGCGCCGCGCGCCGCCGCCGGCAGGCCGCTGTTGGCGGCCACCGGCACGAAGGTGTAATCGGCGCCCAGCCAGCCGCGCACGACGTGGCCGGTGGTGACGATTTGGTCCAGCACCTTCTTGGCGGTGTTCACCGGGATGGCAAAACCGATGCCCTCGGCATTGGCCGCCTTGCCGATCAGGAGCGTGTTGATGCCCACCAGCCGACCTTCGGCATTGACTAGCGCACCGCCCGAATTGCCGAGGTTGATTGCCGCATCGGTCTGGATGAAGTCTTCCGCGCTCGATGTGTTGAGCTGGCGGCCGACGGCGCTGACGATGCCCATGGTCACCGTCTGGTTGAGTCCCAGCGGGTTGCCGATGGCGAGCACCACGTCGCCCGGCCGCGGCTTTTGCTCGGCAAGCTGGATCACTGGCAGGTTGCCGGCGTTGATCTTCAGCACCGCCAGATCGGTTTCCTCGTCCGAGCCGATCACCGTGGCCTTGGCGACGCGGCCATCGTAGAGCAGCACCTGGATGTCGGTAGCCTGCGAGATCACGTGGAAATTGGTCAGCACGTAGCCCTTGGAGCTCACGATCACCCCGGAGCCCAAGGTCTGCTCGCGCCGGGCGTAAGTGGTGAGCGTGCCGCCCAGGAGTTGCTGCAGGATCGGGTTGTCGTACATCTTGATCGCCCGCTCGTTGACGATCTTGTCCGCATAGATGTTGACCACCGACGGCGCCGCGGCACCGACGGCATTGGCGTAGGACATTGGTGTCGTGCGCGCCTGCGTCGCCGCGGCCGGTGCGCCCGGCAGGCCAAGGCGATGGCGCAGCCGGTTGCCGAGGCCGGGCCAGAACAGACCGACGACAAACGCCAGCGCCAGGCCAACGACGACGCAACGGGCGAGAAAAGCGAGCGTGCCGGCGGCCGGTTTCATGTCGAGCTGCAGTCCGTGACGCGAGAGCGGGCGGGTGGGATAGGCTGGCGCGCAGGCGGTCGCTGGCGGGGCGCGGCATCCGGTTTATTGTAACGGCGCCGGGCGTGTCGCTAGACTAGCGCGATTTTCAAGGGTTCCGAATTCCTTCCGGGGCGCGAGCCCTTGTCTGACGTAGCCAGTACCGGAGAGCCTGATGGCGAACGAAGTCGTCGATCATGGCCGCCGCCGCTTTTTGACAGCAACCACAGCCGTGGTTGGTGGCATTGGAGTCGTGTCGGCAGCTGTGCCCTTCATCAAGTCGTGGGAACCCAGTGCCCGCGCGCTGGCGGCCGGTGCGCCGGTCACGCAGTCGCTGAAGAAGATCGAGCCGGGCCAGCAGATCGTGGTGCCCTGGCGCAGCCTGCCGGTGTTCATCGTCAACCGCACGCCCGAACAGCTTGCCGCGTTGCCCAAGCAGGATGACCGCCTGGTCGACCCCAAGTCGGACGGCACCTCGTCTGGCCAGCAGCCCGAGTACGCGCAGAACGAGACCCGCTCGATCAAGCCGCAGTGGCTGGTGATGGTCGGCATCTGCACCCACCTGGGCTGCGTGCCGGATTACCACGGCGAGATGAAGCCCGAGCCGTTCGACCCGAACTGGGCCGGCGGTTACTACTGCCCGTGCCACCACTCGCGCTACGACATTGCCGGGCGCGTATACAAGGGCGTACCTGCACCGAAAAACATGGAGATTCCCAAGTACCACTTCATTGACGACACCACGGTGCAGATCGGCGTCGGGCCGAAAGGGGAGGCGTGATGTCCAAGTTTTCCGCGTGGATCGGCGAGCGGGCCCCCGGCCTTGACGCCACCTATCGCAAGCACATGACGGAGTACTACGCACCGAAGAATTTCAATCTTTGGTACTACTTCGGTTCGCTCGCATTGCTGGTGCTGATCAACCAGATCGTCACCGGCATCTTCCTCACCATGAACTACAACCCGAGCGCGGCCGGTGCCTTCGACTCGGTGCAGTACATCATGCGCGACGTGCAGTGGGGCTGGCTGATCCGCTACATGCACACCACCGGCGCCTCGTTGTTCTTCGTGGTGGTGTTCCTGCACATGTTCCGCGGCCTGCTGTACGGCTCCTACCAGAAGCCGCGCGAGCTGGTGTGGCTGCTCGGCATGCTGATTTTCCTGACCTTGATGGCCGAAGCGTTCATGGGCTACGTGCTGCCGTGGGGCAACATGTCGTTCTGGGGCGCCAAGGTGATCGTGTCGCTGTTCGGCACGGTGCCGGTAGTGGGCAACGATCTGGTCGAGTGGATCATGGGCGATTTCCTGCCCGCCGACGCCACGCTCAACCGCTTCTTCGCGCTGCACGTGGTGGCGTTGCCGATCGTGTTGCTGCTCTTGGTGGTGCTGCACCTTGCCGCGCTGCACGAGGTGGGCTCGAACAACCCCGATGGCGTGGACGTCAAGCACGGTCCCAAGGGCAATCGCTGGAGCCCGACCGCGCCGGTCGACGGTATCCCGTTCCATCCGTACTACACGCTCAAGGATCTGGTCGGCGTCGGCGTGTTCCTGATCGTTGCCGCGTTCATCATTTTCTTTGCACCGACTTTCGGCGGCTGGTTCCTCGAGCACGACAACTCGATCCCGGCCAACAACCTGTTGACGCCGGCGCAGATCAAGCCGGTGTGGTACTTCACCGCGTTCTACGCGATCGTGCGCATGGTGCCGTCAGCGTTCGGTACCGCGTTCTGGGGCGTGCTGGGCATGTTCGGCTCGATCGCGCTGCTGTTCGCGTTGCCGTGGATCGACGGTGGCAAGGTGCGCTCGATCCGCTACCGCGGCACTGGCTACAAGGTCGGCCTCATGGTGTTCGTCCTCTCGTTCTTCTGCCTGATGGCGCTGGGCATGGACCTGACCGACGAGTATTTCCCGCGGATCTTCGGCAGCGGCATCGACCTCACCACGTGGGACAACGTGTTCGGCCGGTTCTGGACGCTGGTGTACTTCGGGTACTTCGTGTTCTTGTGGCTGTACACGCATCTTGGCTGGGAAAAGACCAAGCCGGTTCCGGAACGGGTGACGATGCATGACTAAGCGGACGCTCTTGATGAAACGGTTTCTCCCGGCCATTGCGCTGACCTTCGGCCTGCTGCTGGGCGCCCAGCCCGCTGCCCAGGCGGAAGGGGAGGGGTTGATGTCGGCGCACGCCAGCGTGCGCGATCCGGCCTCGCTGCAGCGCGGCGCCCACTTGTTCTTCAACTACTGCGCGGGTTGCCACTCGCTCAAGTACCTGCGCTACTCGCGCATGGCCGACGATCTCGGCCTGACCGAAAAGCAGGTGATGGACAACCTCAATGTCACCGGCGCCAAGTTCCAGGAGCCGGTGGTGTCGAGCATGCCCGCGGCGGACGCCACCAAGTGGTTCGGCAAGAATCCGCCCGACCTGTCGCTGGAAGTGAGCGCGAAGGGCGCGGATTGGGTCTACACCTACCTCAACACCTTCTATCTCGATCCGTCGACCCCGATCGGCTGGAACAACACCACCCTCAAGAATGCCGCGATGCCGTTCCCGTTGTGGGAGCTGCAGGGCGAGCAGACCGCGGTGATGAAGCCGGGCACGCACGAGGTTGAAAAACTGCAGCTCACCACGCCGGGGTCGTTGACTCCGGTCGAGTACCAGCAGGCCACCCGTGACCTGGTGAACTTCCTCACTTACGCTTCCGAGCCGGCAGCGCTGCAGCGCCACCACTACGGCGTGTGGGTGATCCTGTTCCTTGCCTTGTTCACCTTGCTCGCCTATTTCCTCAAGAAGGAATACTGGAAGGACGTCCACTGAGTTTCAGAGGGGCGCCCACGAATGCGGCGGCGCAGGCTGCCGCGTTCGCGCAACCGCAAATGGGAAACACCGCGCATGGTTCCAAGCGCTCGCTCGCGAAACGCACTTACCCTTTACACCAGCGCCGATGACATCCAGTGTCATCGGGCGCGGCTGGTGCTGGCTGCCAAGGGCGTCAGCTACGATCGCGTGATCGTGGATCCGACCAAGCCGCCCGAGGATCTGATCGACCTCAATCCCTACGCCACCACGCCCACGCTGGTCGACCGCGACCTCACGTTGTACGACACCAACGTGGTATGTGAGTACCTGGACGAACGCTACCCCCACCCGCCGCTGATGCCGATCGATCCGTTGTCCCGGGCACGCCTGCGGGTCGCCGCGGTGCGCATCGAGAAGGATTGGCTCGCCGAAATCGACACCATCCGCGCCGGCGGACGCGGCGCTGAGCCGGCGCGCAAGCGCTTGCGTGCGCAATTGCTGGGCGCGTTGCCGCTGTTCAAGGCCGCAAAGTTCTTTTTGAACCCCGAGATGAGCCTGCTCGATTGTCTGGTGGCGCCGGTGGTGTGGCGGTTGCCGTGGCTGGGCGTCGATCTTGGCCGCGAAGGGCACCCGGTAATGGATTACGGCGAGCGCCTGTTCCACAGCCAGGGCTTTGCGCGCAGCATGACCGAACAAGAACAGGCAATGCGACCCTGATGAGCGATACCCCCGCCACGATGAGTTCCAACCGCCCGTATCTGTTGCGGGCGATCTACGACTGGATCAGCGACAACGGTTTGACCCCGTATCTTTTGGTCAACGCCGGCTTCGAGGGTGTGCGCGTGCCAGCGCATGTCGTCAAGGACGGCCAGGTGGTGTTGAACATCGCCATGCGCGCGGTGGCCAACCTTGAGCTGGGCAACGACTGGGTCAACTTCTCCGCGCGGTTTTCCGGCGTGAGCCATACCGTGCATGTGCCGGTTGGCGCCGTGCTGGCGCTGTATGCGCAGGAAAACGGCCAGGGCATGATGTTTCCCGCCGAAGAGGGCGGTGAAACGCCACCACCGACGCCACCGGCGCCCGATGACACCACCGACGGCGAAGGCGAACCGCCCAAACGCGGTGCACCGCACCTGCGTATCGTCAAATAATCAATACTCAGCGGTCGCCGGGGTCACGACGCGGGTGCAATGGGATGATGTTGTCGCGCGTCACCGGTGGCAGTGCGATGGCTGGCGGCAGGGTGATCGCCTCTCCATCGTGCCCGGCGCCAGGTTCGCCGGGGGTGGTTGCCAGCACCACGGTCGGCAGACGCAACTCGACCAGCGTGCCGGCGTGCATCCACAGCATGCCGGTGTTGCGGTCGGCGCCATCGATGCTGACTTCGAAGCCGTAGCCGCGTTCGAGGCCCAGTCGCCCATCGCGGCGACGCAACCGCCACGCATGCAGCCCCACCGTCTCGTCCAGGAGCTGCAACCCGTAGTGCTCACACTGGGAACGCGCCACGCGCGTGGCGCGCTCGCGCGCACCACTCTGCTTCAGCCAAAAGCCGACCAGCGCTGCCAACCCTAGCAGTACCAGCAGTTCGTCGAGATTGCTCATGCCAGCCAGTGTGCGGGTGGTGCAGGGTGCGTGCAAGGGTGCGTTAGAAGCTGGGATTGGGGATATGGGATTCGTCACAGCGCATCGCGGTGATGCATGTGTCGTGGGCATCCCCAGCGGCTACGGGTTGCTGGATTGACGCCGAGCTCGCGCGAACACGACAAGCGCCGCACGCTCTTTTTGAATCCCGAATCCCGGCTCTTACCCCACCTGCAAGCGCAGCGACAGATCCACGGCGTGCACGTGTTTGGTCAGGGCGCCAACCGAGATGAAGTCGACGCCGGTGCGGGCGTATTCGGCAATGGTGGCGAGGTCGACGTTGCCGGAGACTTCCAGCGGGATACGGCCGGCGGTGAGCGCCACCGCTTCGCGCATCAGGGGTACGGTGAAGTTGTCGAGCATGATGCGTCCCGCACCGGCAGCGATGGCTTGCTGCAATTCGTCGAGATTCTCCACCTCGATTTCCAGCAGCAGTTCCGGGTGCAGGCGCCGCGCTGCGGCAATCGCCTCGGCGATGCCGCCGGCGGCGATGATGTGGTTTTCCTTGATCAGGATGGCGTCGTACAACCCCATGCGGTGGTTGTGCCCGCCGCCGCACCGCACCGCGTATTTCTGGGCCAGGCGCAGGCCCGGCAGGGTCTTGCGGGTATCAAGCACGCGTGTGCGGGTGCCTGCCACGGCCGCGACGTAACGGCTGGTGACGGTTGCCGTGGCCGACAGCAGTTGCAGGAAATTGAGCGCGGAGCGCTCGGCGCCGACCAGTGCGCGCGCGCGGCCAGCGACATGGCAAACGATGCTGCCGGCGGCGACAGAGTCGCCGTCGTGGGCGTGCCATTCGATATGCACCGCTGGGTCGAGCCGGCGGAAGCAGGCGTCGAACCATGGTGTGCCGGCCAGCACCGCGTCGTCGCGGCAGGTGAGGGCGGCCGTTGCCGTGGCATCGATGGCCAACAAGCTCACCGTGGCGTCGCCGCTGCCGAAATCCTCGGCGAAGGCGTGTTCGACATCGGCGTTGATCGACTCGATGGCCGGCGGTGCAACAACAAGACCTGGGTTCATGCGGAAGGGGTACCCGGTGCGGCGTTTTCGTCCAGGCGCAGGCGGTTGACGATGGCACTCATTGCGCGGTCGAACAGCGCGTTGGTGGCCAGCACCTGCGCGTGCTTGCTGCCCAGCAGCACCGCCAGCTCCTGCGGTGCGTAGTCGGCAACCTTGAGGCCGCGTCGGTTGACGAACAGGTAGCGGCCGCTCATCGGGCTGATCCACGACAGCTTGGCGCGCACCATCGGCTCGTTCGGCAGCTGGAACTCCAGCCACACGCCCGGCTGCAACGCTTCGACCTGCCGCCACTCCGGGCTGTCGGTGGCAACCGCCACCGTCTCATCGGGCAGCTCTTCGGGCGCGGGCACGGTTTCCGCGATCGGTTGGATGCTCTCCGGAATGATCGGCTGCACCGGCTTGGCCGGATCGGCGTGGGGGGCCTCGTTGCGGATCGGTTCGCCGAGCTGCTGGCCGTACCAATCGCGCAATTGGGCGAGCAGGCGCTCGGTATCCTGCGGCTGGAAAGCGATGTTGGCGAGGCCGCCGCGCAGCGCGCGCACGATGCCGGGCAAGAGCTGCCGCAATTGGTGCCGGGCGAGTTCGTCCTTGACCGGTTGCGTGCTGGCGACGAAATCGTTGACGAAGTGCAACGCATCGCGGAACTCGGTGGAATCCTCACCCTGGCGCAAGAGCACCAGCACCAGATGGTTGGCCCATGCGCGCGTCAGCACTTCGTTGGCCAGCGGCGGCAGATGCCGGCCATCGATGCGTTCGATGATCTCGCGGGCCGCGCGGCGGCGCGCCTGATCGAGTTTTTCGCGGCCCCGCGCGGTTTCGGCGACACGCTGTTCGACGATTTCGGAGCGCCGCCGGTTGGTATCGATGAACTGCTGCCATTCGGCGAGCAGGCGGTCAAAGATGCCGAGGTCATCGTCAAAGTCGTGCAGCAGCTGATGCACGATGTGCTTGATCGTGGCGTACAGGTGGCCATCGCGATCGGAATCGTGTGACCAGCCCTTGGCCTGCTCCGCCATGGCATCCAGCAGCCGCCGTGCCGGATGCTGGCGGTGCGAGAACAGCTTGCGGTCGATGATGGCCGCCTTGAGATAGGGAATTTGCAGGCGTGCAAGCATGGCCTGCATTTCCGCCGGCAGCGTGTGGTCTTCGAGAATGAACTCGAACAGCATGCCGACCAGGTCGATGGTGTCTTCGTCGACGCTGGCCACCTGGTTTGGGCGGCTGCCGCGCAAGGCGCCGAGCTGGGCCAGCAGTTGGTCTTTGAGCTCGGCGGCGGTGATGGTCGGGTAATCGCCCGCTTCGGCACCCGCCGGGTGCGCAACTCCGCCGGTGGCGAACTGGGTCTGCAGCAGGCTCAAGGCTCCCAGCAACTCGTTGGCGGACGGGGGCGGGCCGCTGGGTTCGGTGACTCCCGCGGCATTTCCGCGGGCGTTGCCACGGCGAGCGACGAACAGACTGTGGAGCGTTTGCAGGATCTCGCTGGTGGCCGGGTCGATGGCTTCCTCGGCCACGGTCACCGCGGTGGCGTTGCCGGTACTCGCGCGCGTACCGGTGGCGCTTGGTTTGTGTTCGGCGTTGCCGGCATGGTGCAAATGCAGCTGCGGCAGTACGCCGGCACGCGAAAGCTGTTCGTTGGTTTCCGCGTACAACTCTTCGAGCGCAGACAGCACGTAGCGATCGAACAACTTGTAGATCAAGAGCTTCACGCGCAGGTCGGCGTTGAGCTCCTTGAGCGCGATGCGAAACGACTGGGACAACGCCCCGGGCGCCATCGGGTTGCTGGCGTCCTCGATCTTGCGGCCTCCGCAAATGACCGACAACCGCTGGTTGACCGAGTACAGCACGCGCGCCAGACGGCTGTCGTGCTTGCTGCTCATGCTGGTGATGGCCAACGATTCCTCGAGGTCAGCATCGTCCAGCAACGACAGTTCCACCGGCAGCGAGCCGCTGCCGGCAGCGTTGGATGCGCCGTGCCCAGCCAGGTTGCCGAGCTCGCGGTTTACCCGGGCGAGGAATGCACGCTCGATGACCGGGCGCCGCTTGCGCACTTCGCGCATGCCGTCGAAGTAATGGGTTTGGGTGGCGTTGTTCTCGGCCTTTTCGGCCAGGTCGAACAACGCATCGTCGACATGCTCGAACAGGTTGGCAATGCACTGTTGCAGATGTTTGCCCGCAATGCCGCGCACGCCGTTGAGCAATTCGCCAACGCGCTCGCCGGAAGCGGCCTCGATGCGTGGCCCGAGGGGCACGATCTTGGGCTTGGAGGGTTCAAAGGCGTCGTTCATGGCCACACCGGCAGTCTGGTTCGCAATATAGCGCAGCAAAAGTCGTGCCGCGCTTGTGGCACGAGAGCGGTACCCTCGGGTTGGCGACCGCGTACCTCGTTGGTGCGGGTTATGCGGCGGCTGGAAAATCGTTCAACTGTGTGGTGCCGATGCCTTCTTCGGGCAACATCACCGGAAT
This sequence comes from Rhodanobacter sp. FW106-HT46G03, assembly GCF_058789895.1. Taxonomy (NCBI): domain Bacteria; kingdom Pseudomonadati; phylum Pseudomonadota; class Gammaproteobacteria; order Lysobacterales; family Rhodanobacteraceae; genus Rhodanobacter; species Rhodanobacter sp. FW106-HT46G03. The sequence goes on along the minus strand of NZ_JBYTCC010000001.1, from coordinate 2,613,296 downwards.
ACCGTCTTCCACCCGGTAAATTACCTTGCGATCCAGGGTGATAAGGCCTTCGTCCAGCCGCTCACGGACGGGCGTGTTGGCGGTGGTGAGCACGCCGCCAGCAGCAATGGCGGTGTTCACGGCTTCGAGCTCGGGACGCACCAGCAGGCGTACCGGCGTCTTGCTTACCGGGCAGCACAGAATATCGAGCAGGCGTTTGTCCATGGCGGGAAGGCGTGATCGTGCGAGAAAGCCCGTACAATAACGGCTTTTCGACGATGGAGCCATGATGGCCGGCACCGAAACGCCACGCGTCGGCGTGGTGATGGGTTCGCGTTCGGATTGGGAAACCATGGAGCATGCGGTGGCGACCTTGAGCGCACTCGGGGTCGCCAACGAGGTGCGCGTGGTCTCGGCCCACCGTACGCCCGATCTCCTGTTTCGCTACGCGGAAGAGGCGGCGGCACGGGGCATTCGGGTCATCCTTGCCGGCGCCGGTGGTGCCGCCCACCTGCCGGGCATGCTGGCGGCAAAGACCGCCTTGCCGGTGTTTGGCGTGCCGGTGCAGTCGAAGGCACTGAATGGCATGGATTCGCTGCTCTCCATCGTGCAAATGCCGGCGGGTGTGCCGGTGGGCACACTGGCGATCGGCCGTTCTGGTGCGATCAACGCGGCGCTCCTGGCGGCAGCAGTGCTGGCGCTGGGCGACCCTGCGCTGGCGCAGCGCCTGCGCGACTGGCGGGCGCAGCAGACGCAAGCCGTTCTCGACCGGCCGGATCCGCGCGCATGAGCGCGCATCGGCAGCCCGTGCTGGGCATTCTTGGTGGCGGCCAGCTGGCGCGCATGCTGGCGCTTGCGGCCGCGCCGCTCGGCGTCAGGACGGTGGTGGTGGATGGCTCGCCCGACGCCTGTGCGGGGCAGGTGGCGCCGCTGCGGGTGATGCCGTGGAACGACTACGCCGGGCTTGAAGCGTTTGCGCACGAAGTGGATGCCGTCACCTTCGACTTCGAGAACGTGCCGGCGGAAACCGCGGCGCATCTGGTCGAGAGGGTTGCGGTGCGGCCAAACCCGCATGCGCTGGCGGTCGCCCAGGACCGCGTGATCGAGAAAACCACGTTCCGCGAATGCGGCATCCCCACCGCGGATTTCGCGCCAGTGGCAACGCGCGAGGAGCTTGACCGCGCGTTGGCGCAAATTGGTGCGCCGGCCATTCTCAAGACCCGTCGTTTTGGCTACGACGGCAAGGGCCAGTTCCGGCTGAAATCGTTGGCCGATGCCGATGCGGCGTGGGTGGCACTCGGCCCGCAGGCCAGCCCGAACGGCCTGATCCTCGAAGCTTTCGTGCCGTTCCAGCGTGAGCTGTCGGTGATTGCCGTGCGCGGCGCCGATGGGGAGTTCCGCACTTGGCCGCTGACGCGCAACTGGCACGTCGACGGCGTGTTGAATCTGAGCTTGGCGCCCGCGGAAGACCTCGGCAACCTGCAGGCCAAGGCGGACGCCCTGGCGTGTGTGCTGGCGGAAAAACTCGATTACGTCGGCGTGTTCGCACTCGAGCTGTTCGTGAAAGATGGCGAACTGCTGGGCAACGAGATGGCGCCGCGCGTGCACAACTCCGGGCATTGGTCGATCGAGGGCGCCTATACCAGCCAGTTCGAGAACCACGTGCGCGCGGTGATGGGCATCCCGCTGGGCGATACCGGCGTGCGTGGCCTCTCGGTGATGTTCAATTGGCTCGGTGAGCTGCCCGACCCGGCGCCGCTGCTGCGCGCCACCGATGCCCACTGGCACGACTACGGAAAAGCTGCACGGCCGGGGCGCAAGGTGGGCCACGCCACGGTGTGTGCACCGGACGCCGCGACGATGATTGCGCGGCTGGAGACCGTGAGCCGGGCGCTGGGGCGAGAGGCCCAAGTGGCGGGGGCGCTTGAGGTTTTGCACGCCGGATAGCGTGTGGGGTTACGAGAAGGTGCGGTACAGAGCTGCGCCCATGGATGGGCGCACGTTGGCCGGACCGGAGGCCCGGCCAACGGAGCATGGCTCACGGTAGCGAGCCATGCGAGCCCGAAAAAGGCAGGGGCCCTTTTCGGGCATCGGTAACGGCGCTCTGGCTCTGGTGTTTCGTGATACGAAAAAGCCACGGTCCCCCGTGGCTTTTCTGTGTGGCGCAGGATTAGGGCAAGAGCCAGTTTGTCCGATAGTCAAAAACGGGCTCCTGCCCGTTTTTGACTCACCTGGCCCGCAGAGCGTGCCAGGCTCCGTGGGGCCCGTAGGCCTTACGAGCGGCACATTCATGTGCCGCTGGGCACCCCGAACTCCGGGCTTGCGGGGAATCAGGCCAGCCCGGCCTGCTTCATCACCTCGGCATGGAAATCCTCTTCCACCTTCTCGATGCCTTCGCCAACCGCGAGGCGGGCAACGGCGACGATCTCGGCGCCTGCTTTCTTCAGGGCTTCGGCCACGGTGACCGTGGTGTCGATCACGTAGGTCTGGCCGACCAGCGTGGCTTCGGAAATGATCTTGTGCACCTTGCCGGTAATGATCTTTTCGAGGATCTCGGCCGGCTTGTGCTTTTCTTTCTCGGACATCGCGGCCAGCGCGATTTCCTTTTCCTTGGCGATGAAGTCGGCCGGCACGTCCTCGGCGTGGACGTAGGCCGGGTTCATGGCGGCGACGTGCATCGCGATGCCCTTGGCCAATTCCTCGTTGCCGCCCTCGAGCGCCACCAGCACGCCAATGCGGCCGCCGTGGATGTAGCTGGCCAGCACGCCGTCATGGACGACGCGCGCCAGGCGGCGCACCTCGATCTTTTCACCGATGGTGGCGATCAGCGCCTTGGCGCCATCGGCCACAGTGTTGCCGCCGGGATAAGCGGCGGCATTCAGCGCCTCGACGTCGGCAGCGTTGGTCTTGAGCGCGAGCTCGGCAACCGTGTCGCTGAACTTGACGAAATCGGGGTTGGTGGTGACGAAGTCGGTTTCGCAGTTGACCTCGACCAGCACCGCGGTGCTGCCGGCGTGGGCGGTGACGATGCGGCCTTCGGCGGCGACGCGGCCAGCCTTCTTGTCAGCCTTGGCCAGGCCGGACTTGCGCAGGTACTCCATGGCGGCGTCGATGTTGCCGTCGTTCGCCACCAGTGCCTTCTTGCACTCCATCATGCCGGCGCCGGAGCGTTCGCGCAGCTCCTTGACCAGTTGGGCGGTGATATTGCTCATCGGTATTCCTCGCATGCTTGAAAGCGTCGCGATGACGGGCATCGCGACGCCGGTGTGGCGGATCGGTGCGGCAGCGGGGCTGCCGGGCCGAATTACTTGGCGTCGCGCGGAGCGTGTGCGCCATCGCGGCTCGGGGCGTGTTTGCGCGGTGCCGGTTTGCGTTCGGCGTGCTCGGCCTTGGCCACCGGGTTGCCTTCCTCGTCGAGTTCGACGAACTCGTCGCCGTCACCCTGCGCAGCGGCCGGTGCGGCAGCCTTGCCTTCGAGGATGGAGTCGGCGGCAAGGCGGGTATAGAGCTGTACCGCGCGGATCGCGTCGTCGTTGCCGGGGATGGCGTAATCGACCAGTTCCGGGTTGTAGTTGGTGTCGACCACTGCCACGACCGGAATGCCGAGCTTCTTGGCTTCCTGCACGGCGATGTTTTCGTGGCCGATGTCGATGATGAACAGCGCATCGGGCAGGCGCCCCATGTCCTTGATGCCGCCCAGCGAGTTCTCGAGCTTGTCGCGCTCACGGCGCAGCGACAGCACTTCGTGCTTGACCAGCTTGTCGAAGGTGCCGTCGGTCTCGGCGGCTTCCAGCTCTTTCAGGCGGCCGACCGACTGCTTGACCGTGCGGAAGTTGGTGAGCATGCCGCCCAGCCAGCGCGCAGCGACAAACGGCATGCCGGCGCGGCGGGCTTCATCGGCCACCGCCTCGCGCGCGGAGCGCTTGGTGCCGACGAACAGCACGGTGCCGCGCTTTTGCGCCAGGCCCGACAGAAAGTTCATCGCGTCGGTGAACAGCGGCAGGGTCTTTTCAAGGTTGATGATGTGGATCTTGCCGCGGGCACCGAAGATGTACGGCGCCATCTTGGGATTCCAGTAACGCGTCTGGTGACCGAAATGCACGCCGGCTTCGAGCATTTCGCGCATGGTGACTTGTGCCATGGGTGACTCCTTGCAGTGGGCCTTGTAGGTGTGGCCCGGGGGTTGGGACCTCCACGCATCCCCGGCTTCGACCGCGTCGGCTGCCAGGCGGCAGCCGCGCAGCACCCCGAAGACGGTGCCGATGCGTGTGTGGCGTTGGTTTGGGTGTTGCACCGCGGCGCGGTTACAATCATCCCGTTTTCGTCTTGCAACCGTTGCCCACGTGAAGTGGCTGCAATGCGCTGCAAAACTTCGAAATTGTAGCCGGTACGCCGGCGACGCGGCAAGTTGCCGGCACGAGCCATGGCCCGGTGCGACGGCTTGTGCCGCCCATCAGGACTCGATCATGGCCATCACGTTGAAATCCCCGCAAGACATCGAGCACATGCGCGTGGCCGGCCAGCTGGCGGCCGAAGTGCTGGCGCTGCTCAAGGAATACGTCAAGCCCGGCGTCACCACCGAAGAGCTCGACCGTCGCGCCTACGAGCACATTGTCAACGTGCAGAAGGCAATTCCGGCGAACGTCGGCTACCACGGCTTCCCCAAGACCCTGTGCACCTCGGTCAACCACGTGATCTGCCACGGCATCCCGAGCGAATCCAAGGTGCTCAAGGATGGCGACATCATCAATCTCGACATCACTGTCATCAAGGATGGCTGGCACGGCGACACCAGCCGCATGTATTTCGTTGGCACTCCGTCGGTGCTGGCCAAGCGCCTGGTGGATACCACGTTCGAGTCGATGATGGCCGGCATCCGCGCGGTGCGCCCCGGCGCCACGCTGGGCGACGTGGGCCACGCCGTGCAGCATTGCGCGGAGTCGGCGGGCTACTCGATCGTGCGCGAATACTGCGGCCACGGCATCGGCAAGATCTATCACGATGACCCGCAGGTGCTGCATTACGGCAAGCCGCACACCGGGCTGGAGCTCAAGGAGGGCATGACCTTCACCGTGGAGCCGATGGTCAATGCCGGCAAGCCGAACACCAAGCAGCTGCCCGATGGCTGGACGGTGGTCACCAAGGACCACTCGCTGTCGGCGCAGTGGGAGCACACGCTGGTGGTGACCAAGGACGGGTTCGAGATCCTCACGCCGTGGCCGGATGCTTGATTGCCGGGACTGGGGATTCGGGATTCGGGATTCGAAAAAGCGCGATTGGGCGGGCGTGATGCTCGTGGGGCGGACTGCAGTCCGACAAGCGGGGACTCTGGAATCGCGATTCGAAAGAGCCGGGTGAGGCGGTACCGCACCGGCTTGGTTTCTGCCGCCCACGCTCCTAGGCTGCGCGAATGACTGCCGCCAGTGTCGAGCTGCCACCGCTGCCGCGTCTGCCGCCAACGGTGCCCCGTTCCGGGGTGTCCGGCGAGGCGCGGCACGCGTTGCGGCAATTGCTGGGGGACGTGGATCGCGCGCTGGCGACGGCGTTTCGCGATGGTGGCGACGCCGAGGCGCTGGCCCGTCGGCGTGGCGAGGCGGTGGCGCGCATCGTGGTGCATGTGTGGAATGCCTGCCTGGGCGAGGTGACTGGCGCGGCGTTGTTTGCCGTGGGCGGCTTTGGCCGCGGCCTGTTGTTTCCGCAGTCGGATGTGGATCTGCTGGTGCTGGCCGAACGCTCCGAGCCGTCGCGTTTGCGCGCGCTCGAACAGTGTTTTGCGACGTTGTGGGATGTCGGCCTCAAGGTGGGTCACGCGGTGCGCGATGCCGAGCAGTGCCGCAAGCTTGCGGCGGCGGACGCCAGCGTGTTCACCAGCCTGCTGGACGCGCGCCGGCTTGCCGGTGACCGCGCACTGGAAGCGAGCCTGCGCGCCATCGTGAATGATCCCGCGCTGTGGCCGCCCAAGGCGTATCTCGCCGCCCGGTTGGGCGAGCGCGACGCGCGCCATGCACGCTTCGACGACACTGCGTACAACCTCGAACCCAACCTCAAGGATGGCCCCGGCGGGCTGCGCACGCTGGATTCGTTGCGCTGGCTGGGGCAGCGGCTGGCGCATGCGAGCGGGTTTGGCGAGATGCAACTGGAAGGCCTGCTCGATCCGGCCGAGCGCGACGCGCTGTGCGCGGCGGAGCGCACCTTGCGCCGCTACCGTTTTGCGCTGCATCTCGAAGCGGGGCGACCGGAAGAGCGCTTGCTGTTCGACTACCAGCGTGCGCTGGCGACCCGCCTGGGGTTCGAGGACGAGCACGCGAAAAACCTCGGCGTCGAGCAGTTCATGCAGGGCTACTACCGCGCCGCCAGCGTGGTCGAACGCCTTGGTGTGCAGATTTCCGAGCGCTTTGTGGAAATGCTGGAGCCGCCGCGCGACGGCGTGCCGGTCGGCGCCGACTTCATCCGCTACGGTACCCGCCTCGCGGCGCGCGATCCCGAGTTGTTTACGCGTCGGCCGCAGGCGTTGATCGAGATTTTCATCGCCCGGCTGGACCAGGCCGGGCTGGTCGGCTTCAGCGCCGACACCATGCGCCGCATCCATCAGACCACGGCGACGCTGGGCAGCAAACTCGGCGACGACCCGGCGGCGCTGGCCGCGTTTTTGCGCCTGCTCAAGCGTGGCGCACCGGCGGTGGACGCGTTGTGGCGGATGAATCGTCACGGCCTGCTGGCCGCATTGCTGCCCGCGTTCGGCAAGGTGTTCGGGCGCATGCAGTACGACTTGTTCCACGTGTACACCGTGGATGAGCACACGCTGCGCGTGCTGCGCCAGTTGGCGCGGTTTGCCGACCCGGCCGCGCGCAGCGATTTTCCGCTGGCGTGCGATATCTGGCCGAGCCTCGACAAGCCCGAGCTGATGCTGTTGGCCGGGCTGTTTCACGACATCGCGAAAGGCCGCGGCGGCGACCATTCGGTGCTGGGCGAAGGCGAGGCGCGCGCGTTCTGCATCCGGCTCGGGTTGCCGCCGGACGACGTGGAGCTGGTGGCATGGCTGGTGCGCCAACACCTGTTGATGAGTGCCACCGCACAGCGCCAGGACATCACCGATCCGGCCGTGGTGCAGCGCTTTGCCGATGTCGTCAGCGATTGGGCGCGGCTCGATCATCTCTACCTCTTGACCGTGGCCGACATCATCGGCACCAGCCCGCGCTTGTGGAACGCGTGGAAGGATCGCCTGCTGGCCGACCTCTACACCGCGACGCGGTATGCGCTGCGCAGTGGCGAAGAGCCCGCCCAGCGTGCGGCCTTGCGCGCGCAGGCCTGCCGCGATCGCGCGCTGGCGCTGCTCGCGGCCGACGGCATCGACGCCGCTGCGGCACAGGCCTTGTGGGCGAGTTTTTCCGAGCCGAGCTTTTTGCGCCACCGGCCGGAGCAGATCGCGTGGCAGACGGCAGCGCTCCTGCGGCACGCCGACAGCGCACCGTTGGTGGAGGTGCATCCGCTGTCGGTGCGCGGCACCACCGAGCTTTTCATCTGCGCACCGGACCGCGACGGCTTGTTCGCCACGGCGACGGCGATGCTCGACCGCATGCGTTTTTCGGTGTTGGAGGCGCGCATCCTCAATTCGCGCGACGGGCGCTCGCTCGACACCTTTTTGCTGCTGGAAGCCGATACCCAGCAGCCGGCAAGCGCTGCACGCTGCGCCGAACTACGGGTGCGCATGCAGCGCGCACTGGCGCAGACCGCGCCGGTGGCGCCGGCCCGGCGCAGCATGTCGCGGCATTTGAAACACTTCCAGAGCGCGCCGCGGATTGCGTTCAGCGCTGCCGGCAATCGCACCCAGCTGGCGCTGGTGGCCACCGATCGCCCCGGCCTTCTGGCGGCGGTCGCGCGCGGCATGCTCGAAGCCGGCGTACGCGTGCACGATGCGCGCATTGCCACCTTCGGCGAACGCGCCGAGGATTTTTTCCTCGTCTCCGACCGCAACGATCGGCCACTCGACGACGCGGCACAAGAGCGCCTGCGCACCGTGCTGGTCGCCCGTATCGGCGCGCCACATGGCTGACGCGTTTTGCTGCCAAGGGGGTGTCGGGCGGAGGAGTGGGAATCGGAAATCGGAATTGCTGGCGTCTGGTATCGCGGTTTTTTTGCGCGCGTGGATCGGGTCGCTTTGCTTTCTGCTTTCGAGGGTGTTGGTCTCGCCACGCAGTGTGGGCAGCCTTGAAACGCGACCGCGTCGATACCCGTCGGGCTGAAGCCCGGTCCACAAGCACGGTGCTCGCCGAGTCGCGCTCTTTCGAATCCCGAATCTTGCATTCCGAGTCCCTGCTTGCCGGGCTGCGCTCCCCTCGAATCCTCAATCTCCAATCCCGAATCCCGGACCCTCACAACGTCGCGTCGGCGCCCCACAGTGCAGCCATGCTTACCGGCATTTTCAGGGCTTCGAGATCGGCGGTGGTCTGGATCGCGTGCATCGGCGAATCGCCGTTGTGGCGCAGCGGCGTGGGCAGGCGCATGCCGACCGCGTTGGTGATCGCCGCCAGCCGCGGGCCGTGTTTGCCAGTGCCGCGCTGGGTGACGATGGCAATGCTGCCGTTGCGCAGGCGCACACCGGTGCCTGGCGGGTGCACGCCGATCGCCTTGATGAATTGCGCCACCAGGGTTTCGTCGATCTGGCCACCCTCATTCAAGAACAACTGGCGCAGGGCGGGCGTAGGTACCATGGCGGGGCGATAGGCGCGTGCCGAGATGCGCGCGCAGTAGATGTCGGCGAGCGTGAGCAGGCGGGTCGGCTGGGCAACGGCGCTGCCGCGCCGACCCGCCGGATAACCGCTGCCGTCGATGCGTTCGTGATGGTCACGCACGGTAGCGAGCCACACCGGATCGTCCACGCCCAGTTCGCGCAGCATCTCGACCCCGCGCTCGCAGTGACGGCGGATGATCTCCTGCTGTTCCGGCGTCGGCGGCGCATGCGACTTGTACAGCTGCTGCTGCACTTCGAGCATGCCGATGTTCATCGTCAAGGCAGCGGCCGTGGTCGAGGCGAGCAGGTCGTCGTCCCACTCGAACGTGGCACCGACGACCTGGCACAGCGTGGCAACGTTGACTGCGTGGCGCACCGCGTAGGGCGCGTCGCGCATCAGTACCACGGCAGCCAGCGCGAGGTCGGCGTTGGCGCGGCAGGCGCGGCGCACGAGTGCGGCGATGCGCACCAGGTCGGCCGGAAAATAGCTCGAACCCTGCTCGAACAGCGCCATCAGACGCCAGCGGGCGGCGATGAGCATGCCCAGTGGCGTCGCCGGAATGGTGGTTTCCTGCTCCGCGCGCCCAGGGGACGGCGCCGTTGTTGCCAACGCGTTTTCCGCAATCAGGTCGCGTTGCAAGGTGTTGCGGATGATCGAGCCGTGACGCAGCAGCAATTGGCCCTTGCCGTTATACGCATCGCGCGGCAGCACCTGGCCTACGGTCAGGTCATTGGGGTCGAAATCGCGTGACTTCATGGCCGGTACGGCCGGTCGGGAGCGGGTTGTGGTTGCGGCATGTTGGGCACCTCCTCTCGCGGACACCTCGCGAGTCGATCGCACCATCGGTCACGGGGTGGTCGGCGCGCTGAGCGTAACTTCGCTGGGTCATCGGCGGGACGGGAGGAAAGTTGAGTGGGGCCGGGAACAGGAAGAGCGAGCCGATGCGAGGGCGGGCCTGGTGGCTTTGCTGGCGGCGGTTGCCGGGCTTGGGCCCGACCCACAAGGGCAATCACCCTGCGGGTACCCGTTGTGTCCGATTCCCGATTTCCCAGCCGGGAGATTCTGCATTCCCGGAGGGGCCTGGTCTAATCGCGCGGCCGGTCGTCATCCCTGCGGTTTCGCGTTGCGCCAGCTCATCCTCGTTGTGAATGAGGGGCCCGAATGATCGGCAGGTCAGGTCTTCGCTTGGCTTGGCGGCCGCCAGGCTCGCCAGCAGCGCGCGGGCGCTGTACCGCGGGCCGACCTTTGGCGTGAGTGTCGGGTTCCGAGCTGGCAACCCGCGCGCCGGGCCGCCACAATGCAGCAGCTCTTTCCCGTTTGGACATCCGTTTGCCATGCAGAATCTTGAGGCCCTGATCGACGAGGCGTTTGTGCACCGTGAGCCGTTTGTCGGCGGCGAGCTTGAAACCCGCACGCGCGGCGCGGTGGAGGAGGCGCTGCATCTGCTCGAATCCGGGCAGCGGCGGGTGGCCGAGCCGGACGGGCACGGCGGCTGGGTGGTCAACCAGTGGCTGAAAAAAGCCGTGCTGCTGTATTTCCGCCTGAGTGGCAACCGGGTGGTGGACGGTGGCGCGGCGCTCGCATTCGACAAGGTGCCGCTGCGGTTTGCGCGGGCCGCCGAGCTGGAAAACCTCGGCGCGCGCGTGGTGCCCGGCGCGCTGGTGCGGCGTGGCGCGCACGTGGCGAAAAACGCGGTGCTGATGCCGAGCTACGTCAACATCGGCGCGTTCGTCGGCGAGGGCACGATGGTTGACACCTGGGCCACGGTCGGCTCATGCGCGCAGATCGGTGCGCACGTGCACCTGTCCGGCGGCGTTGGCATTGGCGGCGTGCTCGAACCGTTGCAGGCCGGGCCGACCATCATCGAAGACGATTGCTTCATCGGCGCGCGTTCGGAAGTGGTCGAAGGCGTGGTGGTGGAGCGCGGCAGCGTGATCGGCATGGGGGTGTTCCTCGGCCAGTCCACGCGCATCTACAACCGCCTGACCGGCGAGACGAGCTACGGCCGGGTGCCGGCCGGCAGCGTGGTGGTGGCCGGCAGCCTGCCGGCCAAGGACGGCACGCACAGCTTGTATGCCGCGATCATCGTCAAGCAGGTCGATGCCAAGACGCGCGGCAAGACCTCGATCAATGAACTCTTGCGGGGCGAGGCATGAGCGTCACGCTGTATGGCCTGTCCACCTGCGACACCTGCCGCAAGGCACGCAACTGGCTCGATCGCTTTGGCGTGGCCTACGCCTTTGTGGATTACCGCGCGAACCCGGTGCCGGCCGGTACGCTCAAAGCGTGGGCGCAGGCGTTGGGCGGTTGGGAGCACTTGGTCAACAAGTCCTCCACCACTTGGCGCAACCTGCTGCCGCAGCGCAAGAACCCCGGCCCTGGCAGCGATCCGGAGTGGACGTTGTTGCTCAAGGAATACCCGGCGCTGATCCGCCGCCCGGTGGTGGTGCGCGAAGATGGCAGCGTGAGCGTCGGGTTCAGCGACAACGGCTTCAAGAAGCTGTTTCCGCGCTGATTTACGGGGCCGGTGCCGGTGTCCACGAGGTCAGGATCGGCAGCGGGCCGGGCGCGTTCTGGCGTGCCAGCATCGCGCGCAGCGTGCCCAGCACATCCTCGGCCAGTGGCGCGTGCATCGGCGCAATGCCAACCCACGCATTGCGGCCGCCGTGCTTGGCGGCGTACAGGCACGCATCGGCGAGGTTCACCACTTGGTCCCAGCCGAGCTGGTCGGGCGCATCGGCAAAGAACGGGTAGCAGGCAAAGCCGATCGAGCAGGTGACGTGGGTCCGGCGCCCTTCGCCCAGGTCGAACACGTGGTTGGCGACGGTGGCGCGGATACGTTCGGCCAACAGCGAACCGTCGTCGTGCGGCACGTTGCGTGCCACGATCAAAAACTCCTCGCCGCCGCGGCGCACCGGTATGTCGGTGCTGCGGATGGCGGCCAGCAGGATGTCGCGCAGTTGCTGCAGCACGCGGTCGCCGGCCGCATGCCCCCAGGCGTCGTTGATCGCCTTGAAATGGTCGATGTCGATCATCAGGAACAGCAGCCGCCCGGTGTCCACATGGTGCGCAGCCTGAATGTCGTGCTGGATGGATTCATCCAGGTAGCGCCGGTTTTTCATCCCGGTCAGCGGGTCGGTGACGGCCTGCTGGGTGAGCGCCTGATTGGCTTCGCGCAGCGCATCGTTGGCATGTGCGAGTTCTGCCGTGCGTAGTGCCACGACGGCTTCGAGCGCGCGGTTGCGTTGTTGCATGCGCGCCACGCGCCAACGCAGCAGCAGGTACAGCGCAGTGCCGGCCAGCAGCAGCCAGGTCAACCACGCCCACCAGGTGCCGTACCACGGCGGCAGGATGCGGAAATCGAACGTGACCGCACGCGCCTCCCGGCCGTAGGCATCGCGACCACGCACGTGAAACCGGTACACCCCCGGCGCAAGGTTCGTGTAGTCGCGATAGGCAGCGGCCGCCCACGGCGACCAGTCGCGGGCAAGACCTTGCAGCCACACCTGGTAGCGGTTGCCGGCGAGTTTGTCGAAGCTGGGCAGGGCGAACTCGAAGCGCAGCGCGTTGTGAGCGTACGGCACGGCCAGCTTATCGGTGGCCGGGCGATTGCCGAACAAGGCGATGTCGCCTTGCTCGGCAACCATGCGCAGCAGGGTGGCGGGCGTTGCTGCCGGTGTGCTGCGGTGGCTGCGTTGATAGCGAAACAAGCCGTTGTCGCTGCCGATCCACAACGCGTCGTCGCCCTCGTCGAGGTACGTATTGGCGCCGGCGCCCTGGATGAGTTGCAGCGGCGTTTCCTTCCATTGCCAGCCGTTTGGGGTGCGGATCGCGCGTCCGGTATGCCTCAACCCCTTGGCGTCGGTGATGGTGGTCCACACCTCGCCGTGGTGGTCTTGATACAGGCTGTCCACCGGCAGGGTGCTGTGGGGTACCAATCCGGCGGCGCCAGGGTCCGGCTCGAAACGTTGGTTTGCCGCAAAACGATAGATGCCGGCGTTGGTGATGAAGCGGATGGTGCCGTCGATACGCGCCTCTTGCACCAGCCCATCCGGCAAGCCGTCGTGGTGGCCGAAACGCTCGATGCGGACGGCGCCACGACCGCCATCGACGGTATCCGGCGCAACGCGCGCGCGCAGCAGGCCGCCCACCCACGGGCTGAGCCACAACTGGTCATCGCGGTGTTCCGTAATGCTGCGGATTTGCCCTTGCACCGCCGCGATGCGGCCCTCGTCCAACCAGCCCTTCGCGGTGCGGCGGATCGATCCGAAGCCGTCCTGATAGCCGACAAACAGGCGGTTGGGGTCGCGCTGGGAGCGCTGCAGCGCCAATGCCGCGGTGCCGCGCGTGATGCGGGTGATAACTGGCGGCTGGCCGTTGCCACGGTCGGTGTAGGCAAACACGCCGTCATCGGTGGCCACCACCAGCTCGCCGTCGGCCTCGTCGAGATCCCAGATCTGCCCCGGCAAGGGTTCCGCCCGGGTGAAATGGGCATTGGCGCCGGTCGTCATCCGAAACAGGCCTTCGGTGGTGCCGACGAACAGCGCACCGGCGTAGCGGCGGATGGTTTGTACCTCGCCGCGCAGACCATTGCGGGTATCGAACACAGTCAGCGGCGCGGCGGTCGCCACCCGCGCGATACCGTTGCCGGTGGCCAGCCACAGCCCGTTGTCGCGATCAACGAGAGTGGCCAGTATCAGGTTGCTGCGCAGCCCGGTGGCGTAGTCGAGGGTGTAGGCAAGGTGCCCCGAGGCATCCGCCACGTACACCCCGCCGCGCAAGGTGTTGATCGCGAGCTGGCCGTTGGCGAGCCAGGTGGCGCCGTAGAGGTTGTCACGGCGGATCTCGGCCGCGACGTCCAGCGCCCACGGCGTAAAGGTGCCGGCGTGGTAAAGGAACCAGCCCTGCGAACGGGTACCGATGAGCAGCTCGCCGGGCAAATGGCCAGGCCCGCGCCACGGCAGCAGCGCGTAGATCTTTTCGTTCGCAAAGCGCCCGCTGCCGGGAACGAGTTGCAGCTTGCCGGCCACCATCTGCATTAGCCCGCGGCCGACTTCGCGCACGTAGAGGGTGTCGTTGACGATGAAGCTGAAGTGGAAACTCGTGGCTGGTTTCCACACCTGCATGGTGCCGCGTTGGTAATAGAAAATGCTGGAGAGCGTGACGAAATACACGCCGTGGGCTGTGGCGTGGATGTTCCACACGTCGGCAAAGCCACGCTCAGCCTTGGGCACGGCTGGCAGCAGCGAGGCAAACACCAGGCGCCCGGCCGCGTCGCGTTTCAAATACCCGAGGTTGCCGACGGTGCCGACATAGATGAGCCCGTCCGGGCCGAGTGCCAGCGAGCGCACGGTGGCGTGGTCGGGTACTGCGATGGTCTCCCAGCGTGCCCCGTCGAACACCAGGATGCCGCTTTCCACATTGCCCACGTAGATGACGCCGTCGCGGTCTTGCGCAATCGCCCAGTTCTGCGCGCCACCGCCGTATTCCGAAGGCGAAAAATTGTGCACGAACGGCAAACCGGCGTTGCTGGCTGTCGTCGCGGACACAGCTCCGGTGGGTACGGCGGCCAGCGCACACGCCGCAAAAAGGCACAAAACGACGCAGGCGCACCACTGGCCCGGGTGTGGCCCGGTGCAATGGTGTCCGGCGATGGGCGGCTGCCCCATTACATCCTCAGTGGTAGCGGCAGGCTCGAAGCGCCTGCCTCGAAGGCTGGCAAGCAAATGGCTTGCCAGTTGCTGGCGGCGGTTGCGGCCGCGCGAACCTTGGCGCAGGTGGTTTGCGGCGGCCCATCGTAAGCTGCACGACGCGGCAGACCGCCGCGTCACCACTGGTTGACACCCCATGGGCGATCCCCGCACCCGCCGTGTCCGCAACAATCTGCGCATCGAGCGCGACAACGCCGCGCTTTACGCGCGGCTGGCGGCGCTGGCGGGCGATGCGCCGCAGGCTCAGGTCTATCGCCGCATCGCGGCGGGCGAAAAGGCCAATGCGGCGTTTTGGGAGGCGCGGCTGCGCGCGTTGGGGGCGGTGGTGCCGCCGGTGCGCATCGGAGCGCGCGTACGCGTGCTTGGCTGGTTTGCACGTCACTTCGGCACCGAATTTGTCATGCCGACCGTGGTGCGCCGGGTCCACGCCGATTACCTCGCCACGCCGGTCGACCGCAGCGGCCATCGCGACCACTTTGCGTCACCGGGTCTGCTCGCTGGGGCCGGCCACCGGCATCGTGCGCAAAGCGGCAATACCCTGCGTGCCGCGGTGCTCGGCGCCAACGACGGGCTGGTCTCCAACGTGTCGCTGGTGATGGGCATGGCCGGCGCCGCCACCGGCGACCGCGCGGTGCTGCTGGCGGGGCTGGCCGGGCTGGTGGCCGGCGCCTGTTCGATGGCGCTGGGCGAATGGCTCAGCGTGAACAGCTCGCGCGAGTTCTACCAAGCGCAGATCACCGAGCGCGCGGAGCGCCTGGCGGCGGTGCCGGAAGCAGGGCTGGCGAACATTGCCGATATCTATCGCGACAAGGGGCTCGACCCGGCGGCGGCCGAGCACCTCGCCGGCCATGTCACCGCCTCGCCGCGCGCCACGCTGGACATGCTGGTGCGCGAGGAGCTGGGCGTCGATCCCGCCGAGCTCGGCGGTTCGGCGTGGAGCGCGGCGATCTCGTCGTTTTTCCTGTTTGCCTGCGGTGCGTTGTTTCCGGTGGCGCCGTATTTCTTCACCGGTGGCGGTACCGCGCTCGCTGCGAGCGCGGCCACCACGGCCGTGGGGCTCAGCCTGATCGGCGTCGGCACGGCCCTGTTCACCGGACGCAACATGCTGTTTTCGATTGCGCGCCAGTTCGGCATCACGCTCGGCGCCGCGGCGGTGACTTGGGGCGTGGGCCATGTGCTGGGCGTAACGCTCACGGGCTGAGCGCGGGGGCTTGCTATGCTGCGGGTTGGCGCCAACGGCGAGGTGGGTGGATGTCCGCAGTGCTTGCATTGACGCGCGAGCTGATCGCTCGGCGTTCGACCACGCCGGAAGACGCCGGTTGCCAGACGCTGTTGGCCGCACGCCTCGCGCAAGCCGGTTTTCGCATCGAGCGGCAGCGTTTCGGTGCAGTCGACAACCTGTGGGCGGTGCACGGCGATGGCGGCGCCACGCTCGCATTCCTCGGCCATACCGACGTGGTGCCGAGCGGCCCGGAGGCTGCGTGGCAAAGTCCGCCGTTCACGCCGACCGTGCGCGATGGCCGTCTATACGGCCGTGGCGCGGCGGACATGAAAGGCGCGGTCGCGGCGATGACGGTGGCGCTCGAACGGTTTGTCGCGGCGTACCCCGCGCACGCCGGGCGCGTGGCGCTGCTGTTGACCAGCGACGAGGAAGGCCCGACCAACCTGGATGGCGTGCGGCGCATGGCCGAGCACTTCCGCACCACCGGCGAGCGGATCGACTGGTGCGTGGTGGGTGAACCCTCCGCCATCGAACGGCTCGGCGACCGCGTGCGCGTTGGTCGTCGCGGTTCGCTCTCCGGCACGCTCGCGGTGCACGGGGTGCAGGGTCACGTCGCCTACCCGGAGAAGGCGCTGAACCCGATCCACGCGTTTGCGCCGGCGTTGGCCGAGCTCGCCGCCGAGCGTTGGGACGATGGCAACGCGGATTTCCCGCCTACTTCGTTCCAGGTGTCCAACGTGAATGCCGGCACCGGGGCCAACAACGTGATTCCCGGCAAGCTGGTGGCACTGATCAATTTCCGCTACGGCACGGCGAGCCGCGCCGAGGATCTGCGCGCACGCACCGAAGCCATCCTCGCCCGCCACGGGGTGCGCTTCACGCTCGACTGGAACCTCTCCGGCGCGGCGTTCCTGACGCCGCCCGGCGGGCGCCTGCGCGAGGCGGTGATCGGGGTGTGCCGCGAACTGTGCGGCATCGAGCCCGAGCAAAGCACCGGCGGCGGCACTTCCGACGGCCGTTTCATCGCGCCGCTGGGCGCCGAGGTGGTCGAGATCGGGCCGGTCAACGCCAGCATCCACAAGGTGGACGAATGCATCGACGTGGGTGAGCTGGAACGTCTGCCCGATGTGTACGAAGCCATTTGCCGGCAGTTGCTGCGCTGACACCGACGCCACGGAGGCGCACATGCGAGTCGTATTTCACGGAGCGGCAGGCGGCGAGGTCACCGGCTCCTGCCACTTGGTCGAAGTCGCCGGCAAACGGGTTCTGCTCGACTGCGGCATGCTGCAAGGCAGCCGCGATGTCGAAGCGCGCAACCGCGCGTCGTTCGGGTTTGATCCGGCGTCGATCGACGCGCTGGTGCTGAGCCACGCGCATATCGACCACTGCGGGCGGATTCCGATCCTGCTCAAGCGCGGGTTTGCCGGCGCCATCCATGCACAGACTGCCACCTGCGACCTGTTGCCGGTGATGCTGCGCGATGCGGCTTCGCTGTCCGAACGCAGCGCCGAGCGTGAGAACCGCGAACGCCGCGCCGACCTGCCGCCGATCGAGCCGCTGTACACGCCGGTCGATGTCGCCGCCACGCAGCGGCGTTTGCGTCCGCAGGCGTACGACACGCCAGTGGAAATCCTGCCCGGCGTCATGCTGCGCCTGCACGAAGCCGGGCACATCCTCGGCTCCAGCGTGGTCGAGCTGCGTGCCGAAGGCCGCACGCTGGTGTTCAGCGGGGACCTGGGCGTGCGCGGCACGCCGATCCTGCGCGACCCCGCACCGCGCCCGGCGGCCGATCTGGTGCTGCTGGAGTCCACCTATGGCGACCGCAACCACCGCGACCGCGCCGCCACCGTGGCCGAGCTGGGCGACATTCTCGCCCACGCGCGCGCCGACGGCGGCAACGTGATCATTCCCGCGTTTGCCGTGGGCCGCAGCCAGGAACTTTTGTACTGGTTTGCCGAGTATTTCGACCGCTGGCAGCTCGCGTCGTGGACGATCTTTCTGGACAGCCCGATGGCGGCCAAGGTGATGGCGGTTTACGACCGTCACGAGGCGCTGTTCGACGCCAGGGCAGAGAAGCTGTGGCGCGGCCGGCGGCGGCCGTTCAAGCTGCCCAACCTGCGCGTGTGCGAAACCACCGTGGAAAGCCGCGCGATCAAACGCATCCACGGCGGCGCGATCATCATTGCCGGCTCCGGCATGGCCAACGGTGGGCGCGTGCGCCATCACCTTGCCAACAACCTTGCCTTTGCCCGCCACCACGTGGTGTTTGTCGGCTACCAGGCCGCCGGCACGCTGGGCCGCACCCTGGTCAACCGCGCACCGCGCGTGCGCCTGTTCGGCGCGGAAATCCCGGTGCGCGCGGCGATCCACACCGTGGGCGGCCTCTCTGCCCACGCCGACCAGCGCGGCCTGCTCGACTGGTACGCCAGCGCCGGCGACCGGCCACCGGTGGTGCTGGTGCATGGCGAGGACGACGCGCGCCGCGCGCTGGCGGCAGAGCTGCACCGGCGCCATGGGATTGCGGTGACGCTGGCGCAGGCCGGCGCCACGCAAGCGGCGTGACGCGGTGGCGCAGCGCAGCTACTGCGGCACCAGCACCGCAAAGATGCCGGCGTAGGGCTTGACCATGAAGCTCGGCGCGCCGGCGTAGCCTTCGCCGTCCACGTAGAGCTGGGAGATGGTGCCGTCCAGGTACAGCGCGTTGCGGCAGCCCAGCTGGTCGCGGAACAGGCGCGCGAAATCGTGGAAGTTGACCGGCACCTCGCTGGCGGCAAACACGACTTCGTTTGGCGTTTTTGCGCACACGCCGCTGCGCCACTTGAGGCTGCCGGAATCGGCGAGAAAGTGCGGGTTGAGCGCGCCGTCGATCACCAGCATCGGCCCCGATTGCGTGGCCCAGCGCACCGGCTTGCCGGCGGCCTTGAACGCGGCGCTGGTCTCGACGCTGGCGTGCCCGTGGCGGTCGATGGCAAACACGCCGTTGGGCAGCAGCGAAAAATTGCCGGACGCCGGGTTGCCGTGCGCAAGGTTCAGCGGCACCAGTGTCTTGCCGTCTTCCACATGCAGGCCGAGCGGCGCGGCGTTGGCATCGTAGATGCCGGCGTTGGTGGCAAACAGCACACGCTGGCCGTGTGCGCCGGCCCACTCACGCAGCGCGTCGATGCTGGCGAACGGCGCGCCGGTGGCGGGGTCGCGCCAGTGCAGGCTCAGGGTTTCATGCTTGAGATCGAGCCGCACCACGCGGTAGCTCTGGCCGTCGAGGTTGACCTCGCTGCCGTGTGGCGCATGTGCGGCGGCGCCGCACCCGGCAAGCGTGAAGGCCAGCATCGGCAGCCAGCAGGTGATGCGGCGAGGGGGAAATGAGGGAACACGCATGCGCGCATGGTCGCCGTGGCACCCCGTTCGTGGCAAGCGCGCCCGTGTCGTTCGCCGGCGTCGCTACAATCAATGTTTTCGCCTGCCGGTTGCCATGCCCTACACGCCCATCGTCGCCTCGCTCGGCTACGTGCTGTCGCCGGATCGCACGCAGGTGCTGATGATCCACCGCGACACGCGGCCGAGCGACCAGCACTACGGCAAGTACAACGGCCTGGGCGGCAAGATGGAACCCGGCGAGGACATTGCCGGCTGCATGCGGCGCGAGATTCGCGAGGAAGCCGGCATCGCCATCACCTCGATGCAATTGCGCGGCACGCTGAACTGGCCGGGCTTCGGCAAGCATGGCGAGGATTGGCTCGGCTTCGTTTTCTTGATCGACGGGTTCACCGGCACGCCGTTGCCCGGCAACCACGAAGGCACGCTGCGCTGGGTCGCGCGCAGCGACCTTTTGGCATTCACCCTGCCGATGTGGGACGGCGACCGCCACTTCCTGCCGCTGGTGTTCGACGCCGATCCACGCCCGTTCCACGGCGTGATGCCGTATCGCGACGGCCACATGCAGTCGTGGGCCTGCACGCGGTTGTGAGCGGCACGCGCCTCAGGGCACGTCGGCAACCCACTGCGAGGTGCCGAATTTTTCCTTGACCAGGGCCTCGGCGCGCGCCAGTTCGGCATCGCGCAAGGTGTCGTCGGCCAGGCCATGCAGGCGACGGAAGGTGGCCAGCATGCGTTCAACCACGGTGGCGCGCGGCAGGCCGGTCTGGCTGCGCAGCGGGTCGACGCGCTTGGCCGCGCTGGCGGTGCCTTTGTCCGAGAGTTTTTCGCGGCCGATGCGCAGCACGTCGAGCATCTTCGTGGCGTCGATGTCGTAGGCCATGGTGACGTGGTGCAGCAGCGCGCCACGGCTGCGGGTCTGCGCGGCGCCGGCGATCTTGCCGCCGGCGGAGGTGATGTCGTTGAGTGGCTGGTACCACGCCTTGATGCCCAGCTCGCCCAGCGCGGCCAGCACCCAGGAATCCATCAGCGCGTAACTCTCCTGGAAACTCATGCCTTCCACCATCGACAGCGGGGCGTAGATGGAATAGGTGATGGTGTTGCCCGGCTCGATGAACATGGCGCCGCCGCCCGAGATGCGGCGCACCACTTCGATGTCGTGCTGCCTGGCGGCTTCGGCGTCGACCTCGTTGCGCAGCGACTGGAAGCGGCCGATGACGACTGCGGAGGAGGCCCATTCCCACAGTCGCAGCGTCGGCTGGCGGCGGCCGGCGGCCACTTCGTCGAGCAGCGCCTGGTCGAGCGCCATGTGCAGCAGCGGCGCCTGCGGGGCGGTGTGGATCAACTGCCAGTCGTGGTCGCGCCACATGCTGCGGCTCATGCGGTTTCTCCAGGCGCGAGTGCGCGGCGCACGGCGGTGACGATGGCTTCCGGGGAAATGCCGTACATCGAAGTGTCCTTGGGCAGCTTGCCGAGGATGGCGGCAGCGAGCGCGGCGTCGTCGGCGTCGGCGCGCTGGCCGTTCAACGCGGCGTCGATCGCCGGCAGTGCGGCGTCGGGTTCAAGAAAAAAATCGCCGCTCAGACGCACGCCATCCAGCCGGCCATCGCGCACCGCGAGGTCGATCACGACCAGCTTGCCGCCGGGCATTTTGTATTCACCGTGCATGGCTTGCCTCGTTGGCGTCCGCGCAGGCGGACCAGACAGGAAAGTCTAGCAAGCACGGCGCGCCGGCTCTTGATCCAGGAGCGTGCGCGGGGGAAACCGGGCAGGCGAGGCAGCGTCGTTTTGAGCCCGCTTGCGCGACGGTTTGCCGGCTCATGGCGGTTCCAAGGACCCAGAACTGGCGGGAAAGATGGCCAAAACGACGTGGCCGCTGTCGCTGGCGTTGTGGCCGCACACGCTTCCGGCACATCTACACACTACCGTGCCGCAGACGCGCGCATGCTTCGCAGCTTGGGTCGCACAGCGCTACCGTGCACCCGCATCTCACATGCCCTTCGACCCTTCCATGCCTTCTTCTCAATCTGTTGCGCCAGCGGTGTCGCTGCGCGCCGAGCGCCGCATGCTGGCGCTGGTTTGTACTGCCGCCTTTCTCGTGTTTGTGCAGACCTTCATGGTCGCGCCACTGATTCCGCGCCTGGCCGCGGTGTTTGCCAGCCCGATCGCGTGGGTGGCGCTGGCGGTGCCGGCGTACGTGATACCGCAGGGCATTTCCACGCTGGCGAGCGGGCCGTTGTCCGACCACTTCAGCCGGCGCAGCGTGATCCTCGCCTCGCTGGCGCTGTTCACCGCGATCACCGCGTTGACGGTGAGCGCGACCCACGTCGGCACCTTCATCGCCTGGCGCGTCGTTGCCGGCATCAGCGCCGCCGGCGTGGTGCCGATTTCGCTCACGCTGATCGGCGACGTGGTGCCGTTCACCCGGCGCGGCAAGGCGGTGGGCTGGTTGTTCGGCGCAATTGCCGGCGGCACCGCGGCCGGTGCCGCGATCGGCGCGCTGCTGGAACCGCTGGTCGGCTGGCGGGCGCTGTTTCTCGGCGTGGCGGCGCTGTGCGCGCTGGCGCTGGGCTATGCCGTCGCCGCCGATGCCTTGCCGCGCCTGCCGGCGTCGCGCATCGCGCATGCGTGGTCGCGCGTGTTTCGCGGTTATGGACAATTGCTGGCGCAGGGCAGGGCGCGGCGCACGTATGCCTACGTGCTGATCAACGCGGTCCTGATCTCCGGCGTGTTCACTTGGCTGGGCGTGTACCTGCACCAGCGTTTCGGTTTGGGCGAGGCCGGCATCGGCTGGGTGATGCTGGGTTACGGCATTCCCGGCCTCATCTTTGGCCCGCTGATCGGCAAGCTGGCGGATCGCTACGGCCGCTCGCGCATCGTGCCTGCCGGGGTGGCACTGACCGGCGTGTGCGCGCTGCTGCTGGCGCTGCCGTTGCCGCTGAACGGCGTGCGGGTGGCGATCGTGCTGCTCTCGCTCGGCTTCGACCTGACCCACCCGCAGCTGGCGGCGATTGCCACCGACCTCAAGGGCGACCGCGGGCAGGCGGTGGCGCTGATGGCATTCTCGCTGTTTGTCGGGTTCGGGCTGGGCAGCCTCGTGTTCCAGGCGGTACTGGTCGCCGGCTTTGCCGTCGCCCTGGGTGTGTTTGCCGCAGCCGCGTGGCTGGCAGCGGCGCTGGCGCTGCGTCTGTTCCGCAGCGAGCGTCCACGCGGCGCGTAGGGCGGTCGGTTCGGGCTTGGGTATAGGGCGCAGGCGTCAAAGCGACGCCTTTGCCATACCCGCCGTGCAAAGCGCTACCCGCGTCATGCTTTTCCCGATTCCCGATTCCCGATTCCCGATTCCCGATTCCCGGTATGCGTGATGCAGGCCCGGCCAATGCCGCGCATGCCATATGCACGCACGGCATAAGTACATGACGGGAGGGAGTTGGGCAGGCATGGTGCGCCGCACTAACTTGGCGTTGCTGCGCATGTTGTCGTGACGACCGGCTAGCCGTTTTGCGCAGTTGGCGGCGGCACAGCGGATGAAGGACAAGATGTTGGCAAGCAAGTTCTGGTGGGTGGCGATGACCGTGTTGGCGGTACCGGCCGCGCACGCCACTGACGGTTATTTTCAACACGGTTACGGCATCGAGGCGCAGAGCATGGGCGGCGCTGCCACTGCGGTGGCCGACAACGCCATGGGCGGCGCGAACAACCCGGCATCGATGCTGTTTGCCGGAAACCGCCTGGATGCCGGGCTGGTGGCCTTCAGTCCGCGTCGACGGGCGAGTCGCGACAGCGCCTTCCCCGGGCCGGTCGGTGCGGCCGCCAGCGGGCGCAACTATTTTCCGGTGCCGTCGTTTGGCTGGAACCACGTGGTGGATGGCCGCTACGCCCTGGGCGTCACGGTCTACGGCAATGGCGGCATGAATACCGATTACCCCGGCCATGCGCTTGCGGCCAACACCTGCGGCGCCGGTGCGCCGGCGTCCAACCTCTTGTGTGGCCAAGGCCATCTCGGGGTGAATCTCCAGCAGCTCGTGGTTGCGCCCACGTTTGCGCTGCGCCTGACCGAACACCAGGCGCTGGGCTTCTCGCCGCTGTTCGCTTACCAGCGGTTCGAGGCCTATGGCCTGCAGGCGTTTGCCGGCATGTCGGTGGCGCCGGATCACCTCACCAACCGCGGCACCAGCAGTTCCACCGGCGTGGGCGTGCGCGTGGGCTGGTATGCGCAGGTGGGCAACCACGTGACCCTGGGCGCCGCCTACTCGCCACGGCTGCACATGAGCCGGTTTGATGATTACCGCGGCCTGTTCGCCGGCCACGGCAGTTTCGATCTGCCGGAAAACTGGAATGTCGGCGTGGCGCTGAGGCCGAACGGCCGCTGGCTGATCGCTGCCGACTACCAGCGCATCAACTATGGCGATGTGCCCAGCGTCGGCCGCACGAGCCGCGTGCAGGCGCCGCTGGGTTCTCCGGCAGGCCCCGGCTTTGGCTGGCGCAACACCAACGTGTGGAAGCTGGGTGTGGCCTGGCGCGTGGACGACCGCTGGACGCTGCGCGCCGGCTACAACCACAGCACCAACCCGGTGACCGCCGCCAACGTCACGTTCAACATCCTCGCGCCCGGCGTCATCCGCGATCACGCGACGCTGGGGCTGGCATATCGCACGGCCGGCGGCGAGTTGTCGCTGTCGTACCTGCACGCGTTCAGCAACCGCGTGCGCGGCGTTTCGCTGATCGATCCGATGGCGAGCGAAACCTTGCGCATGCATGAAGACTCGATCGGCATCGGCTACGGATGGCGGCTGTGAGCCCCCATATGAGGGGGCAGGAAAGGCAATCATGAGCATCACCAGTTTCACCCCTTGGGAGGGCCTCGTCGGCGGCTTGCTGATCGGCATTGCCACCGTTGCGTGGCTGTGGTTGTACGGCCGGGTTACCGGCATCAGCGGGATCCTCGGCGGGTTGGTATTGAAGGAGCCCGCGGGCGATCGCAGTTGGCGTGCGTGGTATCTCGCCGGGCTCATCGGCGGCGTGTTCGGCTACGAGTGGCTGACGCGGCACGGCCTGCCGGGCACGCATTTCAGCGTCGACCTGCAGGCATCGTGGCCGGTGCTGCTGGCGGCGGGATTCCTCGTCGGCGTCGGCACCCGGCTTGGGCGCGGCTGTACGTCGGGCCACGGCGTATGCGGCATCGCGCGGCTGTCCAAGCGTTCGTTCGTCGCCACCGGCACCTTCATGCTGGCGGCGTTCGCGACGGTGTTTGTCGTGCGGCACGTGGTGGGAGGTTGACATGAACGGTGCACGGAAATGGCGGAGCCCGATCGCGTTGGCGGCGGGTCTCGTGTTCGGTCTCGGGCTTGGCGTTTCGGGCATGCTCGATCCGGCCAAGGTGCTGAACTTCCTCGACCTTGCCGGCCGTTGGGATCCCACCCTGGCGCTGGTAATGGGCGGCGCGGTGCTGGTCTCGTTGCCCGCGTTCCAGCTCGCCATGCATGGCCGCTACCGGCCGCTGCTGGCTGCCGACTGGGATCTGCCCACGCGCACCGTGATCGACATTCGCCTCGTCGGCGGCGCGACGATCTTCGGCATCGGCTGGGGGCTCGGCGGCTTCTGCCCGGGCCCGGCCATCGCCGCCCTCGCCAGCGGCATGTGGCCCGTCGTCGGCTTCGTCGCGACCATGACCTTCGGGCACTGGCTGGCAGGGCAGTGGCCGGCGGCGCAAGTCCGCGACAGCCACGTGTCCGGCGTGCCGGCACACGCACACGGTTGAGTCCGAGAGATCCCCTGTCGCGGGTCGCGCTGCGCCGTAGACTTCAGGGGCAGCGCACCGGCTGCTGGCCCGAGGAGCTTTCCCGATGACAAACCACGGTGCGTCGGCGATGCCGACGATCTTCTTCGGGCACGGCAATCCGTTGAACGCCCTGCATCCCAACGACTGGACCCGCGGCTGGGCCGAGATGGGCCGGAAGCTGCCGCGGCGACCGCGCGCGGTACTGGCGGTTTCCGCGCACTGGTATCAGCCGGGCACGGCGCTGACCGCGATGGCAAAACCGCCGACGATCCACGATTTCGGCGGCTTTCCGCGCGAGCTGTTCGAGGTGGAATATCCGGCGCCCGGCGATCTGGAGCTGGTGCGCCGCGTGCGCACGCTGCTCGATCCGACCGTGGTGCGCGCGGATCTCGACTGGGGTCTGGATCACGGCACTTGGTCGGTGCTGCGCCACGTGTTTCCAGCGGCCGACGTGCCGGTGGTGCAGCTCTCGATCGACGCGACGCAGCCGCCCGCGTTCCACTACGAGCTTGGCCGCCGCCTGCGGCCGCTGCGCGACGAAGACGTGCTGGTCATCGGCAGCGGCAACGTGGTGCACAACCTGCGTGCCTATGCGTGGAAGAACCCGTCGACCGCGCCCTATGACTGGACGCTGCGCTTCGACGCCAAGGTGCGCGAGCTGATCGCGCAGGGCGATCATGCGGCACTGGTGAACTACGCCGCGCTGGGGCAGGACGCCGCACTCGCGATCCCGACCCCCGACCACTACCTGCCGCTGCTGTACGTGCTGGGTGCCAGCGATGCGGGAGAACCGGCGACGTTCCCGACCGGCGGCATCGACGGCGCCTCGATGTCGATGCTCAGCGTGCAGTTCGGCTGATCGTCAGCGCCCGCGGGTGCCGCGGCGTGCGTCGTCTGCTGGCGCGGTGGGCAGATGCCAGCCATGGCGGATCGCGCCGTAGCGCAGCGCGAAACACGCCAGCCCGCCAACGACCGTACCGGCGACCGGCGAGATGCCGAGCAGATGCGCGCCCACCACCACTGCCGCGCCGGCGAGCGCGGCCAACGCGTACAGGTCGGCGCGCAGCACTACCGGGATCTCGCCCACCAGCACGTCGCGCAGCATGCCACCGCCAATGCCGGTCAGCATGCCGAGCAGCGCCGCCATCAACGGATTGAGCCCGTGCACCAGCGCTTTTTCCGTACCGGCCACGGCGAAGAAGGCCAGGCCGATCGCGTCGAACCACTGCACCGGGTGGTTGAGGCGGGTGACGATCGGATCCCAGAAGAACACGATGAAGCCGGCGAGCACGGAGACGCCGACATACGTCCAGCTGGCGATGGCGGCCGGGGGCGCCACGCCAATCAGCAGGTCGCGGGTGATGCCGCCGGCGTTGCCGGCCGCGAACGCCAGCACCATCACGCCGAAAATATCCAGCCGCTTGCGCACGGCCACCACGGCGCCGCTGATGGCGAACACGAAGGTGCCACCCAGATCGAGCACGGCCAGCAGCAGGCGGATCAGCTCGTCATGCATGCGCGGTGGTCCGTTCCAGCACCCACCCGCAGGCGGGCGCGATCACGCCGCCAGCCATGCGCAGGCCGCCACCAGCATTGCTGCCACCCCGGCTTCCAGCGTCGGGTGCAACACCGGCAAGAAGTGTGGACTGTGGTTGCTCGGAATCTCGTTGATGCGGTTGGCGGCCTTGGCTTTCGCGTAGACCCCAGGATCGGTGCCGCCGACGAACCAGAACACCGATGGCGCGCCCCATTCGGTGCCGAACGAGCCGAAATCCTCGCTGGCCGCAGCCGGCCCAACCGTGTGGACGCTTTCGGCAGGAAAGTGCCCACGGAAGGCCGCAGCCACGCGCTGCGTCGCGGCCTCGTCGTTGCTGACGAGCGGGTAGCGATCCAGCGGCGTGATCTCCGGGGGCTTTGGTGCACCAGAGGCGGCCGCTTCGGCGTTGACGATGCGGGTGATCGCGGCCAGCACACGCGCACGCACGCCGGCGTCGAAGGTGCGCACGTTGAGCTTGATGATGGCCTCGTCCGGGATCACGTTTTCCTTGGTGCCGGCCTGCAGTGCGCCGACGGTAACCACCGCCGCTTCGGTCGGACCGATCTCGCGCGCCACGATGCCCTGCAGGCGCATCACCGTGGCCGCGGCCATCACCACCGGATCGATGCTGGTCTGCGGCATCGAGCCGTGCGCGCCACGCCCGAACAGGCGGATCTGGAAGCTGTCCGCCGCCGAGGTGATGGTGCCGGTGCGTCCGCCGACGGCGCCGGCCGGCCCCACCATCACATGCTGGCCCAGCACCACGTCGGGTTTTGGAAAGCGCTTGAACAACCCGTCGTCGATCATCGCCTGCGCGCCGGCGGCGGTTTCCTCGGCCGGCTGGAACACCGCCATCAGCGTGCCTTTCCACGAGTCGCGCGTTTGCGCCAGCAGCGCGGTGGCGCCAGCCAGCCAGGTGACGTGCAGGTCGTGCCCGCAGGCGTGCATCACCGGCACCGTGTGGCCCTCCGCGTCGGTTGCCGTGACCGTGCTGGCGTAAGGCGCGCCGCTGGCTTCCGCAATCGGCAGTGCATCCATGTCGGCCCGCAGCATCACCGTCGGCCCATCGCCGTTGCGCAGCAGCCCGACCACGCCGGTCTTGCCGATGCCGGTGGTGACCTCGAAGCCCGCTGCGCGCAACCGCGCCGCGACGATACCCGCGGTACGGGTTTCCTGCATCGACAGTTCCGGATGCGCGTGGATGTCGGTGTAGAGCTGCTCCAGATCCGGCAACAGGCCTGGAAGCCGCGCCAACGCTGCCATGGCTGTGTTTTCTGGTGTGGCGTTCATCGCGGATAGGCGCCCGTCAGATCAATCCGGCGATTTGATCCGCAACCGGATTAGCTCGGCGTGATGGGCGCCCGTCGGTTTGAAGCAGTCGCAACTTCATCCGCACGATGGCAGGTTTTGGCCAGGGCACCAGCGGCAAATCCAGCGGATCATCGGCAGTCCGGTTTTGCCGCGGACTGCCAACTCGCCGCATCGCGCTTAGCCAAATCCCCAATCCCGCATCCCCCATCCCGGCTCCTACCACCGCCGCCCGTGGAAGTTGCCTTGTCCCACGCCGATGGAGAAGTTGACTGAGCCCTTGGGGTCGTCGCAGCTGCCGAGGTTTTTGCCGACGCTCATGGTGCCGGTCTGATAGTTGCCGCTCATGTGGCTGCCGCCCATCGCGCCCATGCCGACGCTGCCGTGTACCTGCGGCTTGTCGTAGGTGCTGTCGTCGCAGCGGCGGGCGTCGGCCAATTCGGTATCGCGCGGGCGGCTGATGGCGCCGCTGGTGTCGCCGTAATACACACCGGGCGCGCTGGCTGGTGCCGGCGCGGTAGACGCGCTGGCCGGCAGGCTGGTCGGCGGCAGGTCGGTTTGCGGGGGCAGCTTGGTGTTGAGCGGTGCGGTCGGCGCGGATTGCGCCAAGGCCGCGCCAGCAATCAGGTTGGCGGCGACGATCAGGACGATGCGGGTCAGGTGCATGACAAAGGCTCCGGGGATGCCGGGTAAAACGCGCGGCAGGCCGTGCGCGTGCACAAGCCTGCCGTGCGTAACTGTCATTTGACCGCGACCGGCATGCAGAGGTTCAGGCGCTCAGCCCGTGGTGTCGATCCGCTCCACTCGGCGCAGCCCGCGCGGCAGTACGCCGCCGCGCCCGGCGCGGTTGCCGCCGTATTCCACCAGGTCGGCCCAGCGCAGGGTGAGCTTGCGCGCGCCGGCGTGCAGGGTGACTTCGCCCTTGCCTTCGGCGACCACGGCGATGCCCACCACGCGCTCGCCTTCGGCCAGCTGTTTCTTGGGAATCTCGATCAGCTTGTTGCCCTTGCCGCGATCGAGCTCGGGCAGCTCGGCCACCGAGAACATCAGCAGATGCCCCTCGCTGGTGACCACCACGATGCGGTCGCGTGCGGGGTCACTGCTGGTGCGCGGTGCCAGCACCTTGGCGCCGTCGCCGAGCGTAATGACCTGCTTGCCGGCCTTGTTGCGTCCGGTGAGCGCCTCGAAGCGGGTGACGAAGCCGTAGCCAAGGTCGGTGGCCAACACCAGTCGGGTGTCGTTGTCGCCGGCCGCCAGCGCATCGAACGTGGCGCCGCCCGGCGGCGTGAAGCGGCCGGTCAGCGGCTCGCCATTGCCGCGCGCAGAGGGCAGGGTGTGTGCCGACGTGGAGTAGCCGCGGCCGGTGGAGTCGATCACCGCGATCTGTTGCGTGGTGCGCGCGTTGACCGCGGTGAGCAGGCCGTCACCCTCGCGGTAGCCGAGCGCTTCGGCGTCCACGTCGTGGCCCTTGGCGGCGCGAATCCAACCCATCTTCGACAGCACCACGGTGACGGGTTCGCTCGCCACCAGCGCGCTTTCGTCCAGCGCGTGCGCAGCTTCGCGCGCGACCAGTGGCGAGCGACGCGGATCGCCGTATTTTTCTGCGTCCGCGCGCAGCTCGTCCTTGATCAGCCCCTTGAGCTTGGCCGGGGATTTCAGCAGCACGTTGATCCGCGCGCGCTCTTCCTCCAACTGTTCGCGCTCGGCGTCCAGCTTCATCTCTTCCAGCCGTGCGAGTTGGCGCAGCCGGGTTTCGAGGATGTAGTCGGTCTGCTCTTCGGAGAGCTTGAAGCGCGCCATCAGTACCGGCTTGGGTTCCTCCTCGGTGCGGATGATGCGGATCACCTCGTCGAGGTTGAGGTAGGCGATGCGCAGGCCTTCCAGCAGGTGCAGCCGGCGCTCCACTTTCTCCAGCCGATGGTTCAGCCGGTGGGTGACGGTGTCGGTGCGGAATTTCAACCATTCGATGAGGATCTTCTTGAGATCCTTCACCTGCGGACGGCCATCCAGACCGATCATGTTGAGGTTGACGCGGAAGCTCTTTTCCAGGTCCGTGGTGGCGAACAGGTGCGGCATCAGCTCGTCGGCGTCGACGCGCGAGGAGCGCGGCACCAGCACCAGGCGGATCGGGTTTTCGTGATCGGATTCGTCGCGCAGGTCTTCGATCATCGGCAGCTTTTTCGCACGCATCTGCGCGGCGATCTGCTCGAGGATCTTCGACGGGCTGACCTGGTGCGGCAACGCGGTGATGACAATGTTGCCCTCTTCGCGGGTGTACACGGCGCGCGCGCGCACCGAGCCGACGCCGCTCTCGTACATGGCGAGCAGCTCGTTGCGCGGGGTGATGATCTCGGCCGCGGTGGGGTAATCCGGGCCCTGCACGTGTTCGCACAGCTGCGCCACGGTGGCGTTTGGCTCATCCAGCAGGCGGATGCAGGCGGTGGTGAGTTCGCGCAAGTTGTGCGGCGGGATGTCGGTGGCCATGCCCACGGCGATGCCCATCGAACCATTCAGGAGCACGTGTGGCACGCGCGCCGGCAACCACGATGGCTCTTCCAGTGTGCCGTCGAAGTTGGGCACCCAGTCCACCGTGCCCTGGCCGAGCTCGCCCAGTAGCGCTTCCGCGATCGGGCTCAGCTTGGACTCGGTGTAGCGCATCGCGGCGAAGCTTTTGGGGTCGTCCGGCGAGCCGAAGTTGCCCTGGCCGTTCACCAGCGGGTAGCGGTAGGAGAACGGCTGCGCCATCAACACCATCGCTTCGTAACATGAGGTGTCGCCGTGCGGGTGGAACTTGCCGATCACGTCGCCGATGGTGCGCGCGGATTTTTTCGGCTTGGCGCTGGCGGCGAGGCCGAGCTCGCTCATCGCGTAGATGATGCGTCGCTGCACCGGCTTCAGGCCGTCGCCGACGAACGGCAGGGCGCGGTCGAGCACCACGTACATCGAGTAGTCGAGATAGGCCCGCTCCACGTATTCCTTGAGCGGGATTTGTTCGCAATTGGCCTGCAGATTCATGCTTGGTGTCGCGCCGCGTTGCCCGTAACCGGCCGATGATGCCAGCTTGCGCCGGGGCGCAACAGCTTGACGCGGCGGGCGCGGCTACTCGCGCTGGGCGCGGATACCGCGCTTTTCGAGCTGCGCCTGCACGCTGTCCGGGCCGGCAAGATGCGCCGCGCCGACCGCCACGAACACGGTGCCGGGCGTATCCAGCAGATGCGCGATGCGCGCGGCCCAGGTGGCGTTGCGGGTGACCAGCAGACGCTGGTAAAGCGCGGGCTGGCCTTCGCGCAGCTCGGTGTTTTCCAGCTGCGCAATGGTGTCGGTGTCGCCGGCAAGCCAGGCTGCCAACAGCTTGCGCACGTCCATGCCGGCATGGTCGCGGTCGCGCAGCGTGGCGCGCAGAAACGCCAGCTGCTGCGCGGTGGGCATGTCTGCGAGGTAGCGGATCTGCTCCTCCGCCGTTTCCAGCCCACGCACCGGTTTGCCGGCAGCCTGCATCTGCGCGCGCAGTTGCCGATCCACGCCCAGGGCCGGGTCGAAGCCGGCCTTGAGCAGCGGGGTGACGGTGAGCGTCAACGCCGCCAGCCACGGGCGCATCAGGTTCACCGCCGGCATGCCGCCGGGCACCTGCGCGAGGCGCACCGCATGTTCGAGCCGCCCGCGGTCGAACGGCGGCAGCGTGCTGGACAGGGACTGGGTGGTGTCCAGCCCGTAGCGCAGCACCAGCGCCGCCATGTTCGCCGCGTTGTCGTCGGTGATCTCCACGTACAACGCATCGCTTTTGGCCAGCGCTGCGTCCAGTGCGGGGAACCGCCATGCGGTGCCTGCCGGCAGCACGTGGATGGTGCCGAACAGGTACACGGTGGTGGCGCCCTGCCGCACTACCCACAACGCCGGGTGCGCGAGCGCGACCAGCGGGCCGCACAGCAACAGTGCGAGGAGCAGGCGGGCCAGGCGGTGCCGCATGCGGGGTTCAGCGCGGTACGCGGTAGCCGCCCGGCACCCCATGCGGGCTCAGCACGAGTTGCCAGAGCTGGTCGCGGCGTGAACGGAACACCGCGGCCGAAGCGGCGAGGTAGTAGTGCCACATGCGCCGGAACCGCTCGTCGTAATGAACGGAAAGCTGCGGCCATGCAGTGTCGAAGTTGGTTTGCCACGCGGTCAGCGTGCGATCGTAGTCGGCGCCGAAATTGTGCCAATCCTCCACCACGAACAGGTCCTCAAGCGCGGCCGTGACCTGGCTCGCGGCCGGGATCATCGAGTTGGGGAAAATGTACTTTTCGATCCACGGGTCGGTCTGCGCCGGCGCGCTGTTCGATCCGATGCAGTGCAGCAGCGAAAGCCCTTCGGGTTTCAGGCAGCGACGCACGGTTTCAAAGTAGTTGCGGTAGTTCTTGCCGCCGACGTGCTCGAACATGCCGATCGAATACACCGCATCGAAGGTCTCCGGCACTTCGCGGTAATCCTGCAGGCGGATCTCGATCGGCAGACCCTTGCACAGCCCGCGCGCGTACGCGGCCTGTGCGTGCGACACCGTCACCCCGACGCCGCCCACGCCGTAATGCTCGGCAGCGTATTTCAGCGCCACGCCCCAGCCGCAGCCGATGTCCAGCACGCGCTGGCCGGGAGCGAGCCGCAGCTTGCGAAAGATGAGATCGAGCTTGGCCGCCTGGGCGTCGTCGAGCGTGTTGGCCTGCGCCCAATACCCGCACGAATACATCATGTACTTGCCCAGCATTGCCGCGAACAGTTCGTTGCCCAGGTCGTAATGCGCCTTGCCGATGACGAAGGCGCGTTTGCCGCGCTGGCGGTTCAAGTAGCGCGCACGCAGATGCGCCACCAGCATGTTCAGCGTGTGCAGGTGCTCGTCCAGGTGCGCGCCGAGCAGGCGAGTCAGGAAGCCGGGCAGGTCGGCGGCGTCCCACCAGCCATCCATGTAACCCTCGCCGAGCCCGAGCGGGCCATGGGCAAACACCCGCGCGTACAGCCGCGAGTTGTGCACCTGGATGTCGCTGGGCGCGGCGCCGTCGATGCGGATGCCAGCATGCTTCAGCAGGGCTTCGGCACGTTGTTTCATGGAGATGGCAGCCATCGTTCGGTTCACTCCTTGCTGAGGATGCCGATATGCGCCGGGGTGCGCGCATACACCAGCTCCACGCCGGCTTCGCGCACCAGTTGCAACAGCGTGTCGGCTTCGCCGTCGCGCAGCAGAAACTCCACCTTCACCGGCAAGTCGTCGGCGAGCTCGAAAAACGCCTCATGGTGCAGCACGCCGTGACGGCCGTAGCCGGCGATGGCGCGAAACACCGAGCCACCGCCGAGCTTGTGGCTCTTCGCCAATTCCAGCAGCCATTGCGAAACCAACAGACCCCCTTGGCGCGCGCTCTGGTGCATGAAAAAGCGCAGGTAGGCGCCGTCCAGCGTGACTTCGGTGGTCATGGTGCGATCCTCCGTATCAGGCGCGCAGCAGACTGCGGGTAAGAGCCAGGCCCACGAGCGTCATGCTCAGCGTGCCCACCAGATGTACGGCCACGTGGGTGCCGAACCAGAGGTATTGCTGGCGCAGCAGGAGCGTGTCCGCCTCTGCCGAGAATGTCGAAAACGTCGTGAGGCCGCCGAGAAAACCGGTGATCGCAAAAAGTTGCAACTCGCGCGGCAGTGCCTGGAAGTGCGCAAACACCCCCATCATGCAGCCCATGATGAAGCCGCCCAGAAGGTTGGCGGCCAGCGTGCCCAGCGGCAGCGTGGGAAACAGCGGGTTGAACAAAGTGCCCAGGATCCAGCGCAACCAGCACCCGATCGCGCCGCCCAACCCGACGGCAAGAAAACCAGCCATGTTCACGTGTGTATCTCTCCTGTGTGCGAAGTGGCGGGTTCGCGACGACAGGCGCGCCTGCCCCGCCGGAACCCGGTGGCGCAGGCATCATCAGCGCAGGCGGTGACCCGAGGTCAAGCCGTGGCGGTTCGTTCCCGAGGGAACCGGAGGCATGCCATCTCCGTGGAGGGCCGAGCTTAGAACGGTTGGCGGTCGGACACACGTGGGATGTGGCTGTCCGCAGCGAGTGGGGCTACCGTTTCGGGATGGCCCTGGATGATCCTTGCAACACCGAATTGGCGCCGGCACGACTGGCGATGGATCGACCATCGCTGCGCAGATCGAACGTCCGCCCCAGCTGGTGACGCAAGGTATCGGTGTGGCCCTGGATGGGCAATCGCTTGCGCGGCGCCGTGGCTCCAGCTCGCTCGACAAGTTGGTGGCCTGGGGCGGAATCGTAAGGTGGCAAGTCACGCGGTTGTCGGCGGCCATCGGATACCGGCAGGTGGCGCCACCAGGTCGTCGCCAATGGCATTGGCCAACGTCCCCGACGCATACCCCGCCAACGCCCGCACATGCGCCCATACCGACTGGTCGACGGTTTCGTTGACGCCGGTGCCGAAGGTGCGGTTGAAGGGGCGGTGGAAAAGTTGGTAAAGGCCGCCCAGGAATTCGGCATAGGAGTTGCGCGGGATGGCGGCAACGGCGTCTGCGGGAACCAGCGGAGCGGTGCTGGCGAGGCCAGCGGCTTGGGCTTTGGCTTGCAGCCATGCCAGCGGCAGATCGGGCAGGAGGTCGGGAGTGTGGCCGGCGCCGTCGTGGGCGTAGCCGCCGCCGATGTCGCTGTGGGAGCCGACGAACCAGCGCTGTTCGACGTCGATCTGTTCGGGTTTCCTGGCGGTGCGGGATTCGCCCGGCGCCATGGTCGCGGGGTAGCGCATCCACTTGGTCGGTTTGAAATTGGCGCGATGTTCGTCCAGCGCCAACGCCTGATAGGCGTATTGCACGATGCGGGAGAGGTCGGTGTCATGGAACTGGTAGCGCTTGCGCGAAAACGGTACCCACGCGGCGGTGTCGGGGATGCCGAGATCGCCGACCGTGTCCCAGACACCGATGAAGCGGATGCGGGTTTCGACCGATCGTGCCGCGCGCCAGGCCCGCGCGGCATCGTCGCCGGGCTTGACCTGGGTGTCGCGGTAGAACGCGTAGGCCGCGTCGACGCCCGCCGCATCCGCGCTGCGCAGCAGGCCGCATTTGCGAATCATGCCGCCCAGACTGCGCGCGGTGAACGCGCCGCGGCTGAAGCCGATGAGGTAGAGGGCATCGCCGGGGGCGAACGTTTCGCTCAGCCAGCGGTAGCCGTCCTTGATGTTGGCGGACAGGCCATAGCCGAACGCGCCGCCGATGAGGTGGCCGATCAGGTGGCCGATGCCGTGTCCGGTGCCGACCCCGGGCAGGTAATTGACCACTTGCGGGTTGCCGGCGGCGTCGCGCGGCGCGATCAACCGGCAGAAGCGCTCGACGTTGGTGCCGGATTCCGGCCGACTCCAGGTGCCGTCAAACAGCGCGACGAGGTTGCGCGTGGCCATGGACCGCCTCCCGGTGGTCGGGCGAAAGCCCGAGCCGCATGGCGGAAGCGTAGCGGGTTTTGCCGGCACGGCGGATTGAACCCGATCTGCATTCGGTCCATGAAGGCGTCGCCTGCGTGCACCACGCTTTTGATCTGCCGTATCCCCCATCCGGTATCCACCATCCCGGCTCGCCGGAATGAATTCCGGCCTACGGGCGGGTCAGGCGGGCAGCAGCAAACTCGCGCGGTCAGTCCTTCCCGAATGCCGCATGCCGAATGCCGAATCCCGAATCCCGGCATTCCAGCATCACGGCACCCGCGGTGCGCCTTCGACGGTGAGCAGGCGGTGTTCGATCAGCCAATTGCGGGCGTTTTCGGCATCGTGCTCGAACCAGGCGCGCGCGCTGCCGAGGCGAAAGCTGTAGCCCCAGCGATCCATGTCGGCGAAGGCGCGCGCGCGGCCAAAACCGGGCAGCTCGTCGGCGAGCACGATCTGCAGGTAGCAGGTGGCGTCTTCCTCGGCGAGGGAGTCGGTGGCGTCGGTGTGCACCTTGGCGCGCACTTCGGGCGGCAGCACGATGAGGTGGCAGGATTCGTGCAACAGCGAATGCAGCGGCGTGGCAGCGCGCGCGTAGACGTTGCTGGCGATGATGCCAGCCTCGTCGTCGCCCCAGTAGCTGCCGGGGATCGGCGCGTCGGCGGGTACTTCATGCAGCGTGAGGTGGTAGCGCGCAAGCAGGGCGCGCGGCGCATCGAAGCCGATGTCGGCAAGGCGCAACACGGCGGCGTCGGCGGTGGAGTCGGTCATGGGGCAGGCCGCGCCGTAGCGGCACGGCGGCAGATCAGGTGGCGGCGGGTGTCGGCGCGGTTTTGCCTTCGGGCAGGGCGACCGAAAGCTCAAGCACCTCGTGGCCGCTGTCGCGTTCGAGGTTGATGTTGATTGCCTCGATGTCGACGTGCACGTATTTCTTGATGACTTCGAGCAGTTCGTTGCGCATCAGCGGCAGGTAGTCGGGGGCGCCGCGGTTGGAACGCTCCTGCGCGACGATGATGCGCAGGCGCTCGCGCGCCACGCCGGCGGTGTTTTCGGGTTTGCGCCGCAGAAAGTCCAGGATACCCATGGCCTCAGCCTCCGAATACGCGCTGCAGAAAGCCCTTTTTCGGTACTTCGAGGAAACGCATCGCGCGCTCCTCGCCGAGAATGCGGGCCACGGTGTCGCTATAGGCCTGGCCGGCGTTCGAGGCTTCGTCGAGAATCACCGGCACGCCGGCGTTGGAAGCCGCCAGCACGCGCTCGGACTCGGGAATGACCCCCACCACGCTGATGCCGAGGATTTCCTCCACGTCCTTGATGCTCAGCATGTCGCCGTTGGCGACCCGCGCCGGGCTGTAGCGGGTGAGCAGCAGATGCTGCTTGACGGTGGGGTCGCCGTGCTCGGCGTGGCGGGTCTTGCTGGCCAGCAGGCCGAGGATGCGGTCGGAGTCGCGCACCGAGGACACTTCGGGGTTGACCACCACCACCGCCTGGTCGGCGAAGTACATCGCCAGGTGGGCGCCTTTTTCGATGCCGGCCGGCGAGTCGCAGACGACGTAGTCGAACCCATCCTCGGAGAGGCCATCGAGCACCTTCTGCACGCCCTCTTGCGTCAGGGCGTCCTTGTCGCGGGTCTGGCTGGCGGCCAGTACGTAGAGGTTTTCGTGGCGCTTGTCGCGGATCAACGCCTGTCTGAGCGTGGCTTCGCCGTGGATCACGTTGACGAAGTCGTACACCACGCGGCGCTCGCAACCCATGATGAGATCAAGGTTGCGCAGGCCGACATCGAAGTCGATCACCGCAACCTTCTTGCCCGCGCGCGCGAGGCCGGTGGCGAGCGAGGCGCTGGTCGTGGTCTTGCCGACGCCGCCCTTGCCCGAGGTGACAACAATGATTTCAGCAGTCAAGGATCCATCTCCCGGGGTGTTCTTGTCGTTGTGTTTGCTGCACCTGCGGCCACTTACAGTTTGGCCAGCAGAAGTTTCTCGCCGTCGAGCCAGCATCGCACGGATTGGCCTTCGAGGTCTTTCTGCATCTGCTCGAACACGCGGTAATGGCCGGCAATGGCGACCAGTTCGGCGTGGAAATCGTGCACGTGGATCCGTGCGCTGGTGTTGCCCTGGGCGCCGGCCATGGCCCGGCCGCGCAGGCTGCCGTAGATGTGCACGTCGCCATCGGCAATCACCTCGGCGCCATTGGCGACGGTGCCGGTGATGACCAAGTCACCGCCTTGCGCGTACACCTGCTGGCCCGAGCGCACGGTGCCGTCGTGGTGCAGCGTACTGGCCAGAGACGCGGCTGGCTCGGTGGGCTCGCGCGGTGGCAGTTCCGGCGCGGTCGCATGCCGTGGCGTGGATTGGGGTGCCGCGGTTGCCGGCTCGTAGGCGGCGCGGAACTTGGCAATCAGTGGCAGCCCCATGCGACGTGCGAGCGCCTCGGTCTCGCTGGTGCCGTAGGCGAGGCCGACCGGCAGCATGCCGGCACTGCGTACCGCTTCGAGCAGCGCGTCCACGGCGCCGTCATCCGGCAGTGCCGACAGGTGGCTCAGGTCAAGCACCACGGCGGTGCGGGTGAACAGCTGCGGCGCACTGTGCACGCGGTGTTCCAGCTCGGCGCACAGTGCCGCGGCGTCGGCGCGAAACACCCGTACGCAGGCCAGCCCCACTTGCCCAAAGCGCAGGTCACAGGCATCGGCGGTATCCGTGGTGGTGCTCATGCGCGAGGGGTTCCGGTAGGCAGCGACGCGGGGGAAGTATGGGAGCGTTCGGCCAGCCACGGCACCTTGGGCAGGCCGTCGTGGGCCAGCCAACGATCGCGCACATAGGCGAAGCTCGGCAACTCCTTGGCGAGCAGGCTCACCAGCGGACCATCGTCGCCCATGCGTTGCTGGCCCACTTCCTGAAAGCCGTAGGTGCCGTGGAACAGGATGACGACGTCGTTGCGCGGCTCGAGAAACACCTCGCAGGCCAACAGCGGCACGCGCACCTCGGCAAAGCTGGTGACGTCGCAATAAAACACCCGGCCCAGCCCGTGGCGACGGTAGGCATTGGCGATGACGATGCGGTCGATGTAGACGAAGGCGTCGTAGCGCTTGCCGAACCAGCGGTAGTTGGGACTGGTGTAGCCGCCGCCCTCGCGCAACGCGATCAGGAAGCCGGCGAGCCGGCCGTCGATCTCGGCGACGCGGAAGTAGTCCGCATGGTCGAAGAAATAGCGCAGGCGCACGGCGTCGAGCGCAAGGATGGATTTACCGGCGGCGTTGTTGAGCGCGAGCACCGCGTCCAGATCGTGTTCGCCGACGTCGCGGATGGCGAGGGCCATGCGTTGCTCCGCAAGGGTGGGACAGTGCCGATCGCGCTGGCGCGCTTCGGCAACGGCGCATTATGCCATGTGCACCCGGGCGGCACACCGACCCACGCCGGATTCGCGCCATCGCCCGTCGCGTTCGGCACGGGTGACTTTTTGCGCATATCGCGCCGCGAACGAGCGCTTATCATGCCGGCATGTCGTGGATGAACTTCAACCACATTCGGCTGTTGCGCTACACCGGGCTGTTCACCTGCGTGTGTGTGTCGCTGCCGCTCTTGCAGCTCCTGCCGAACAACTGGGGCGTGCGCGTGGGCGTGCGCTCGCCCGAAGTGAGCATTCTTTCCGACGTGGTATTTGCCATCACCTATCTCGCGCTGACCAGCCGCGCCGGCATGACCGCGCAAGGGTGGCGCGCGATGAGCGTGCGGCTGGCCGGCCTGCTGGTGCTGACCGGCTCGGCGCTGGTCATGGGTTGGGCCAGCCGCAGCGGGTTGTCGGCGATGCTGATGGTGGTGATCTCGGTGGTGCTGCCGTGGCAGTTGCCGACGCTGGTGGGCGTGGTGTGGATGCTCGGCCAGAACTTCCTGCTGATGCCGCTGATCGCCAGCTACATGGGCTGGTCGCTCGGCACCGCGTTTTTGCAGGTGTGCATGTACCTCGGCATCTGCGCGATGGCGTTCATCGCCTCGCTGGTCGCCAGCCGCCAGGCCGAGGAGCGCGAGGTGCAGCGCCGGCTCAACGCCGAACTGCGGGCCACGCGCGCGCTGCTCGCCGAATCCACCCGGATCGCCGAGCGCATGCGCATCGCGCGCGAGCTGCACGACCTCATCGGCCACCACCTGACCGCGCTCAGCCTGAATCTCGAGGTGGCCAGCCACGTGTGCAACGAGGAAGCCAACGTGCATGTGCGCAAGGCGCAGGCCACCGCCAAGCATTTGCTGGCCGACGTGCGCGAAGCGGTGAGCGAGCTGCGGCAGGACGACGCCATCGATCT
Source organism: Rhodanobacter sp. FW106-HT46G03 (assembly GCF_058789895.1). Classification (NCBI taxonomy): domain Bacteria; kingdom Pseudomonadati; phylum Pseudomonadota; class Gammaproteobacteria; order Lysobacterales; family Rhodanobacteraceae; genus Rhodanobacter; species Rhodanobacter sp. FW106-HT46G03. The sequence goes on along the minus strand of NZ_JBYTCC010000001.1, from coordinate 2,573,934 downwards.
CACGCAGGCCTTGCGCAGCCTGGTCGAAGGTGTGCCCGGGCTGCAGGTGCACGTGGTGATGCCGCCGCGTTTCAGCGTGGAAGACCCGCGCCGCGCGCAGGTCTTGCTGCGCTGCGCGCAGGAGATCATCACCAACACCGCGCGCCACGCCGGTGCGCGCAACCTGTGGCTCACTTTCGCGTTTGCCGGGCCAAATCTGGTGGGCCTGCACGCGCGCGACGATGGCCGCGGCGCGGAGCAGGCGGAGGCCGGCAACGGGCTTTCCGGCATGCGCGAGCGGTTGGCCGAGTTTGGCGGCAGCATGGCGCTGGAAACCGCGCCGGGCGAAGGCTTTGCGCTCACCGTGCGCCTGCCCTTGGGCGAGGAGCTGGCGCTGGCGCACGCGCCGTTGCGGGTGGAGCCGCCGGCATTGGGCGTGCCGTGACCGCGGGCCACCCATGGCACCGATGCCGCGTGCAAGAATGCGCGGGTTCGACGGCCGTGCGCGGCGCGAACGTGCATGGCTCGCCCGGCCGATGCACTGCATCCGGCCTGCCGCAGCGCGACCGCGACGACCACCGCAGCGAGGACCCGTGATGATTTCCGTCTGTCTCGTCGATGACCAAAATCTGGTGCGCCAGGGTATCCGCTCGCTGCTCGATCTGGCGCCGGACATCCGCGTGGTCGCCGAGTGCGCCGATGGCGCGCAGGCAGTGCTGGATATTCCGCGCATCAAGCCCGACGTGGTGCTGCTCGACCTGCGCATGCCCAACATGAGCGGGCTCGAAGTGCTGCAGACCCTGTCGGCGCGCAACGAGCTGCGGCCCACCATCATCCTCACCACGTTCGACGACGACCAGCTCGTGCTGCAGGGGCTCAAGGCTGGCGCGCGCGGGTATCTCCTGAAGGACGTCTCGCTCGAACAGCTGGTGGAAGCGGTGCACGTGGTGGCCGGCGGCGGCTCGCTGGTGGCGCCGATGGTCACCCAGCGCCTGATGGCGGGGGTCGGCCGCATGCAGAACCAGTTCACCAGCCTGCAGCAGCCGGACCCCTTGACCGAGCGCGAGACCGAGATCCTGCGCCTGCTTTCCGGCGGCTACTCCAACAAGGAGATCGCCAATTCGCTCAAGGTGGCCGAGGGCACGGTGAAAAACCACGTGTCCAACATTCTCTCCAAACTCGGCGTGCGCGACCGCACGCGCGCCGTGCTCAAGGCGCTGGAACTGGGCATCGTGTGAGCCGCGGGCTGCGCGAACCATGCGCCGGCGCATGCTTTGGCGCCGGTCGCAAAGCACGCCGTCACGCGGGTTTGTGGCCGTCCAAATATCGCCTATGGGCGTGATGGCGTTCCGGCCCTTGAGCGGTTACCATCCGTTCCTTCGGCGTATGCCGACCCCCGGTGCACTTCACCGCCATCGAGCCGCGGCACGACTCGCGCGCTGGCTGGGGCACCCCTGAGAGTACCGCGTACAGACGCTCGGAGACCTTGGAATCATGCGTGTTCGTGTTCTTGAATTTCTCGTGGCGCTGGCGATCGTCGTCGGCATCGGCATCCTCGCCGCGATCATCATGCCGGGCAGTGGACACATCGAGCGCTCGCAGGTCATCAGCAAGGACATGCGTCAGGTTTACGACGTGCTGGACAATTTCCAGCGCCTGCCGGAGTACTCGGTGCTCGGCACCTACGACCGCGACATCAAATACGCGTATGCGGGCAAGGCCTACGGCCCCGGCGCGGAGATCAACTGGACCAGCGCCGACCCGCGCGTGGGCAATGGTTCGTTGACGATCGACAGCGCCACGCCGAACTTCGACAAGATCGACGGCACGGTGAAGAGCGCCAAGATCGTCTGGGATCTCACCAACAGCTGGAAGGGCTACGACAAGACCTTCACCCTGGACCTCGAGCGTCAGGGCAACCGCAACCAGTTCACCAACGTCACCTGGTCGTATGACGTGACGTACGGCTGGAACCTCTACAACCGCTTCGCCAACCTGTATATCCACGGCGATCCGGATTCCTTCATCGAGTTCGGCCTGAACACGATGCAGAACATCCTGGCCTCGGTGCCGAATGTCGATTACAGCCAGCTCATTCCGTATATCCGCCGGACCGAGCAGACCCCGGTGCTGCTGGTGCCGGCGTCGATCCAGCGCAAGGACGGCATCGAAGGCCTGGCTGCCACCGTCGGCAAGGCGGTCGCCCAGATCGAAGCCACGGCGAAGAAGCTCGGCGTCAACGTGACCGGCCCGCGCATCGTCTTCACCACCAACTACGGCGAAGAGACCTACACCTTCGACGTGGCGATGCCGATCGACTCCAGCACGCTCAACGTCAACGGCCAGACCCAGCAGCTCACGGCACCGATTCCGCCGGCAATCAATGCCGACTCCTCGGAGGATGACAATTCGGCGAAGCAGGCCGCGGCCGATGCCGCGCTCAAGGTCGGCGACCACGACAAGTTCGGCCGCCTGATCGTCGATGGCCCGGTGCGCGCCACGCTGGCGTTCGGTGGTGCCGCGCTCGAGGCCCCGTGGAACGGCACTGCCGCCGGCGTGCCGCAGACCCGGGACATGCTCAAGGCCTACTCGCTGACCCATGGCTACAAGTTTGACGAAGTGGTGAACCGCCCGTACGACATCGAGGTCAAGCCCGAGGTCAAGGACGCGCAGGGCAACATCACCAGCTACGCCGAGTTCGACGTCTACCTGCCGCTCAGCCATGCACCGGAGCAGACCCCGGAGCAGAACGCCGGCATCAAGCAGCCGGTGCTGGAAGCGCCGGAGCCCAGCGCCGATGCAGCACCGGCCCCGGCGTCCACCACCGCGGCACCGGAAGCCGCCAAACCCGAAGTGGCGAAGAAGCCGGCCGCAAAGGCCGAACGCAAGGCTGTGCACAAACCGGCCCGCAAGACCGAGCACAAGCGCCGCTGAGCGTTTCCGCCATCGACTTCGATCCAGCCACGGCCCTTCTTCGGAAGGGCCGTTTCGTTTGCGTCTTTGCGTTACATTGCGGGCAGTGTTTTCACCAGCGTCTCCATGATCGAAACCGACCAGCTAACCCGCCGTTACGGCCAGCTCACCGCCGTGGATGGCTTGAGCATTCGCGCCGAACCGGGGCAGGTGCTGGGCCTGCTGGGCCCGAACGGCGCCGGCAAGTCGACCGCGATGCGCATGATTGCCGGTTTCCTCGCACCCACCAGCGGCACCGCGCGGGTGTGCGGGCATGACGTGCAGCGCGAGCCGCTGGCGGCACGGCGCGCGCTCGGCTACCTGCCCGAAGGGGCGCCGAGCTACGGCGAGATGACGGTGCGCGAGTTTCTGCGCTTCATCATCGGCGTGCGCAGGCTCGACGCCGAGCGCGGGCGGCATCGATTCGACGAAGTGGTCGGCTGGCTGCAACTCGAAAGCGTGCTCGAAGCCAGCATCGACACCTTGTCCAAGGGCTTGCGCCGGCGCGTGGGGCTGGCGCAGGCGATCCTGCATGACCCGCCGGTGCTGATGCTCGACGAACCGACCGACGGCCTGGACCCCAACCAGAAACACGCGGTGCGCAAGCTGATCGACGCCATGGCGCGCCAGCGCACCATCCTGGTGTCCACCCACCTGCTGGAAGAGGTGCACGCGCTGTGCAACCGGGTGGTCATCATCGCTCACGGCAAACTGCTTGCCGACGCGACGCCGGCCGAACTCGAAGCGCGCTCGCGTTACCACGGTGCAGTGTCGTTCAGCGCTCCCGGCAGCGCCCTGGCGCAGGAGATGCTCGGACGTCTGCCGAACGTCGCCGCGATCGAAGTGGATGCGCTCGATGGCCGCGTCACGGTGTTTCCCCGACCAGGCACGCGCATTCTCGAAGACGTGGAGCAGCTGTTGCGCGAGCAGGGGCTGGAGGTGTCCGAGATCCAGCTCGAGCGCGGGCGTCTGGACGAGGTTTTCCGGCGCATCACGACCACGGGTGAAGCCGCGGAGGCGGGCGCATGAGCGCGGTGCTTGCCGTGCTGCGGCGCGAGTTGCGCAGCTTTTTCGTGACCCCGCTGGCCTACGTGTTTTTGGTCATCTTTCTCGTGCTGGCCGGCATCCTCACGTTCTACACCGGGGATTTCTACGAGCGCGGGCAGGCCGATCTGCAACCGTTTTTCGTGATCCACCCGTGGCTGTACCTGATCCTGGTGCCGGCGGTGACGATGCGCATGTGGGCGGAGGAAGCCAAGAGCGGCACGCTGGAATTGCTGCTCACCCTGCCGGTGACCCTGTGGCAGGCCATGCTCGGCAAGTTTTTTGCCGCGTGGCTGTTCATCGGGCTGGCGCTGGCGCTCACGTTTCCGTTGTGGCTTACCGTCAATTATCTCGGCTCACCCGACAACGGCGTGATCGTTGCCGGCTACATCGGCAGCTGGCTGATGGCCGGCAGCTTCGTCGCGATCGGCGCGTGCCTTTCCGCGCTCACCCGCAGCCAGGTCGTGGCGTTCGTGCTGACCGCCACCGTGTGCGTGCTGCTGATCCTGGTCGGTCAGCCGCAGGTGGTGGATTTCTTCTCCGGCGCATTGCCGCGACGGCTGGTGAACGCGCTGGCTTACCTCAGCATGCTGCGCCACTTCGAGGCGATCGCGCGCGGTGTGCTCGACCTGCGCGACCTCGCGTATTTCCTGCTCAGCGCGGCAGGCTGGCTGACCACCGGCGTACTGCTGCTTGAACTCAAGCGGGTGCGCTGACGATGCGCTGGAAACTGCCCGCGCTGTTCACCACGCCGCTGCACCTGACGCGGCATTTGCTGCTGAATGCGGCGCTCATGGCCGTCGCGCTGGTGTCGGTGTCGCTCATCGTCTCCAGCGGCCACTGGCTGCGCGCGCGGCGGGTGGATCTGACCACTGATCACCTGTACACGCTGAGCCCCGGCACGCGGGCGATCGTCGAACATCTGCAACGCCCGCTGCGGCTCACGCTGTATTTTTCCGAACACGCCACGCGCGATCTGCCCAAGCTGCACAGCTACGAGCAGCGCGTGCGCGACATGCTGCAGGAGATGACCGCGCGCGCGCACGGGCGCATCCATTTCAACCTGATCGATCCGGTGCCGTATTCCGACGACGAAGCCAGCGCGGAGGGTGCCGGACTGATCTCGGCCGGCGGCGGCACCAACGGCGAGCGGGTGTTTTTCGGCCTTGTCGGCAGTGTGCTCGAAGCCGGGCAGGAGGAGGCCGACGAGACGACGGTACCGGAGCGGTCGCTGTCGATCGCGTTTTTCGACCCCGCGCGCGAGGCGTTTCTCGAATACGACGTCGCCAAGCTGATCTACGAGTTGAACCAGGCCACGAAGCCGCCGATCGGCGTCATCAGCTCGCTGCCGGTCGAGGGCAACCCGGCGTTGGGGCAGCCGCCGTGGATGGTGATGCAGCAGCTGGCGCAGCAATTTGACGTGCGTACGCTCGACCCTGCCGGGCTCAAAGCCATCGGCGCGGATATCCACGTGCTGCTGCTGATCCAGCCGCGAAACCTGCCCGACGATGCACTGTACGCGATCGACCAGTACGTGCTGCGCGGCGGCCATCTCGTGGTGTTCGTCGATCCGGACGCCGAAATGGCGGATATCGACGAGGCCCCGGCCGGCGCCTCGTCCGCGCCGCCGGCGACCACCGCCAGCTCCGATTTGCCGCGCCTGTTCAAGGCATGGGGTGTGCGTTACGACCCGCAACGCGTGGTGCTCGACCCCTCGCATGCGCTGACCATCGAGCTTGGCGGCGCCAGCGTGAGTCACCCCGCGATGCTGTGGCTGGACAGCTCGTTGCTCAATCGTGCCGACCCGGTGACGGCCAGCCTGCAGCGCATCGATCTCTCCACTGCCGGTCATTTTGATCTGGCGCCGGATGCCACCCTGCGGCTCATTCCGCTGATGCAGAGCAGCACCGATGCCGAGGCGGTGCCGGTGGCGCGGGTGCAGCAGGTGAACGACAACCCCTCGCTGCTGCTGCAGGGTTACCGCGCCGACAACACGCGCTACGTGTTTGCGGCACGCTTGCGCGGCCGCTTTGCCAGCGCGTTTCCCGAACGTGCCAAGGCTCCGGGTCATCTGGCGCATTCGGCAGGCGGTGGCGAGGTCGTGCTGGTGGCCGATACCGACCTGCTCAGCGACCGCCTGTGGCTGGAGCCGCAAACCGTGCTGGGGCAAAGCATGATGCGGCCGTTCGCCAACAACGGCGGCCTGGTCAGCAATCTCGTCGACAACCTCAGCGGCTCCTCCGCGCTGCTCTCGATCCGCGGCCGGATCGGCTCGCAGCGACCGTTCACCCGCGTGCAGGCCTTGCGCAACGTCGCCGACCAGAAATTCCTGCAGAAGGAGCAGGAGCTGGAAGGCGAGCTGGCGGAAACCCGGCAGCGCTTGGCCGAGCTGCAATCCGCCAAGGACGGCAGCCACGCGGGCCGCGAGCAGCGGCAGGAGGTGGAGCAATTCCGCCAGCGCCAGCTCGCCATCAACAAGGAACTGCGCGACGTGCAGCACCAGCTCAACGCCGAGATCGACGCGCTCGGCCTGCGCCTCAAGGTGATCAACATCGTGGTGATGCCGGCCCTGGTCGCGCTGATCGGCCTGTTGCTCGGCTGGCGTCGCACGCGGCGCAATCGGCGGCGCTGAAGCATCGGCGGCGGCAATGCGCCGCTGGGGTGCCGGCGGTGTTGCCGTTATGCTGGCCGGGTTTGCTGCGATGTCGGGTGTGATGGCAATACTGCTGAAATGGCTGGTGCCGTGGGAGTTTTCGTGGGTGTTTCTCGCGAGCTTCTTCGTTGCCTGTGCGTTGTACTGGCGCGGCAGCCGCCGGCTGCACGTGCCGCGTGCGCGCCGGCTCGCGTTCTGGGCCGGCATGGCGATCATCTGGCTGAGTCTGCAGACGTATCTGGATTTCTACGCCGAGCACGAGTTTTTCGTGCATCGCCTGCAGCAACTCGTGCTGCACCATCTCGTCCCGCTCATCATCTGCGCCTCGTTTCCGGCCAGTGTGCTGCGCGCCGGCTTGCCGCGCCGCTGGCGCGTGCGCCGGTTCGCCGGGCTGCGTCGTTCACGGCTGTGGCGCGCAACCAGCGGGGTGCTGTTCCAGCCGCTGTTCGCCTCGGCGATGTTCGTGTTTTTCGTGCTGATCTGGCTGGTGCCGTCGATGCAGACGCTGGCCATGCTGGATTGGCGCGTGTACCGCTTCATGAACTGGACGATGCTGCTTTCCGGGTTCGCCTACTGGTCGCTGATCCTCGACCACCGCCCGCATCCGCCGGGGCGCATGGCGGCCGGCCTGCGCGTGCTGTCGCCCGGCATCACCATGGCGCCGCAGATCCTTGCCGGCGCAATCGTCGCGTTTTCGCGCACCGACCTGTACCCGATCTTCGAAATCTGCGGCCGTGCGTTCACCTTCAACGTGCTGACCGGGCAGATGGTCGGCGGGCTGATCACCTGGGTGCCGGCGGCGCTGCTCGAATCGGTGGGCGCGCTGTTCGCGCTGCGCCAGTGGATGCGGCTGTCGCGCAACGGGCGCATCCCCGGCAAGCGCTGGGGCAAGGCGCTGCCGCGCCGCGCCTGAGCGTCAGTCGTGGGGGCCGAGCGCGCCCGCCGGACGCGCGGCGAAGTCCACCGGCAACGCGCTGCCGTCGGCAAAGGTGAGCGTGATGCGTACCGTGGCGCCGGGCGCCACCGGCGTTTTCGCGTGCATCAGCATCAGGTGGTAGCCGCCCGGCGCCAGCATCTGGCTACCGTGCGCGGGGATGACCAGCTTCTCCACCATGCGCATGCGGTTCATGCCGCCGGCGCGCGAGCTTTCGTGCAGCATCGCCATGCCGTAGCTGGGTGAGCTGGCACCGACCAGTGTGGCGGGCTGGGTGCTGGGGTTCTGCAAAGTGACGTAGCCGCCGGCGGGCAGGTCGCCCGGCAGCACGCGAATCCATGCGGCGCTGGCGCGAATGTTGGCGGCCTCGCTGGCGCATGTCGCAGTTGCGGCGAGGCTGAGCAATAACGCGGCGAGCATGCGGGTCATGTGGCCACCTTTTCGTTGAGCAGCAGATCAAGATCGTGCACCAGATCGGCCTGCGGTGTGCCCGGCGTGGAGAGCACGCGCGGATGGCCCTTGCGATCGAATACGTAGATGCCGGAGCTGTGGCTTACTTCGTAATTGCCGTGGCCATCGCCCGGCTCGCGCGAAAACGCCGAGCGGTAGCGTTTGCTCAGCGCCTCGATCGCGGCCGGCGTGCCGGTGAGTCCCACGGCGCGCTGGTCGAACGCATTGACATAGGCGTGCAGCACGCTCGGCGTGTCGCGCGTCGGGTCGACGGTGACGAACAGGATGCGCGCACCATCGGCTTCCGCCCCCAGCTTGTTCAGCGCGGCGTGGATATGCGCCAGCGTCAGCGGGCACACGTCGGGGCAGTGGGTGTAGCCGAAATACAGCAACACCACGTTGCCGCGGTAATCGGCGGCGGTCACCGCCTTGCCCTGATCATTGGTCAGCTGGAACTTGAGGTCGGGCATGTGCCCGGTGATGTTGGTGAGCTTGAACGCCGGGCCGCCGCGCGAGCAGCTTCCCAACAGCAAGCCCGTGCCAACCAGCAGAGCGACCAGCGCGGCACGCAGCAATCCAGACGGCTTCATCGGCAAACCTCGAGACGACATGCCGCACAGCATACGGCACGCGCCGCGCAACGTTCGGGTGGCCGCGTCATGGCTTGCGGCGGCGTGGCTGGTAGGCGGTGCCGGCGAGCACGGCAATGACGATGAGGACGACGATGATTGCGGACATGGGTTGCTCCTTGCGACCAACAGGTTGAAGCGTTCGGCGTACGCGGTTCAGCGCGGCCGCTTGAGGTACGGCGTGGTCGGCATCGGGTCGTCCGGGGTGATCGCGTTGACCAGCTCCCAGCCCTGCGCGCCTTCGCGGTTAAGGATGGCGGTGAGCTCGGCGTCCTGCGGCGTGTTGCTCAGCTTGAGCATCCCCCCGCGCCGCACGGTCAGCACCTGGTATTCCCATTGCGGGCTCATGATTCGGTTTCGTCGTCGATGGGTTTGGACTTGCCGGGCTTCAGCCGCCCGGCCTTGCGCAGGGCGTCGCGCAGCACGTACTCGATCTGTGCGTTGACGCTGCGCAGGTCGTCGTCGGCCCAGCGCTGCATGGCAGCGAGCACGGCGGCGCTGATGCGCAGCGGGTAGGCTTTTTTCCCGCCTGCCACGGCGCACTCAGTACAGCGACCCGGTGCTCAGACCGGCTGGCTGCCACGTTCGCCGCACAGCACGACGCGCCGGCCTGCTGGCGCTGCAGCATAGCTTGGGTGATTTCCTGCGCGTAGGCGAGATGGCTGATGCGTGCTGCGGTCACTTCCACGCCGGCCTTGCCGAGGCGCTCCTGGATCTGGTCGCGCAGGTGCGCGGTGATCTCCTCGCCGTGGCTGCGCAGTGCCGGCTGGCCGTCGGCATGCGCGTCGTAGGGGTAGCTTTGCGCCATCTGGCGCAGCGCCGATTTGCTCTGGATGTGCACGAAGTTCTCGTAGTCGTCCACGCAGAACACGGCTTCCGCGCTGTCCACCACCTGCCAGACGACGATCGCGGCAATCTCGATCGGGTTGCCGTTGAGATCGTTCACCTTGAGCTTGCCGCTCTCGAAGTTGCGCACGCGCAGCGAGAGCTTCCGCTTCGTGCACAGCGGGTTGGTCCAGCGCAGCCCTTCCTCGCGCACGCTGCCGGCGTACTTGCCGAAGAGCTGCAGCACGCGCGCTTCGTTCGGCGCGACCTGAAAAAACCGCCGGCAAGGATGGCGACGAGCACGACCAGGCCGATGCCGACGCCCGCGCCGGTGGTGGTCTCGACCTGTCCGACGGCAGCAAAGAGCTGCCAGCCGGCAAAGACCAGCAACAGCAGGGCGAGCCCGACCATGGGAATGCCGGCAAGCGAAAAGCCCTTGTGTTCGTGCCTGGCTGGTCCTCGTTGGATGTGCGACAGGTAGATATCAAATGGATATCACATGCAAGCACCGAAGCCCCTGTGGGGCGGCGGCCGCAGCGGTTCATTTCCGCGCGCCCAGCGCATACCCTTGGGCGAGTTCCGCATCGAGAGGAGGCGCCCCATGCAGACCACGGGTTTTTCCCACTGGTTGATCGTGCTGGTGGAAACGTTCACGGCATTGTTCGTGTTGTTGCTGCTGCTTGCCGTGGTGGTGCTGGCAACCGTGTGGGTGGTGGACCGCAACCAGACCGGCAACGCGGTGTTGCGCAACTTTCCCTTGATCGGTCACTTCCGTTACTGGTTCCTGCATTTGGGCGAGTTTTTCCGCCAGTACCTGTATTCGAACGACCGCGAGGAGCTGCCGTTCAACCGTGCGCAGCGGGTGTGGGTTTATCGCGCGGCAAAGGATGCCGACAACACCCGCGCCTTTGGTTCCACCCGCGACCTGCGCACCGAGGGCATGCCGTTCTTCGTCAATGCCGCGTTTCCTTCGCTGGGCAACACGCACGTGGAACCCAAACCCGTGCGCCTCGGGCCGTACGCACGCGAGCCGTACGACCACGCCGCGTTCTTCAACATTTCGGCGATGAGCTTTGGCGCGCTTTCCGCGCCTGCGGTGCGCGCGCTGTCGATCGGCGCAGCCAAGGCCGGCATCTGGATGGACACCGGCGAGGGCGGGCTGGCGCCGTATCACCTCGAAGGCGGCTGCGACATCATTTTCGAGATCGGCACCGCGAAATACGGCGTGCGCACGCCGGACGGCAAGCTGGACGACGAGAAGCTCAAGGCAGTGTGTGCGCACCCGCAGGTGAAAATGGTGTCGGTCAAGCTGGGGCAGGGCGCCAAGCCGGGCATGGGCGGCCTCCTGCCGGGGGCCAAGGTGACGCCGGAAATTGCCGCGATCCGCGGCATTCCGGCGGGGCAGGATTCGCAGAGCCCGAACCGCCACCTGGATATTGCCAACGAGCGCGAGCTGCTGGATTTCATCCACCACGTGCGCGAGCTGACCGGCAAGCCGACCGGCTTCAAGGCGGTGTTCGGCAGCATGGGCATGATCGAGACCCTGTGCGACGAAGTGCAGGCGCGCGGCATCGAGAGCGCCCCGGATTTCATCATCGTCGATGGCTCCGAAGGCGGCACCGGCGCGGCGCCGCAGACGCTGATGGAAGGCGTTGGCCTGCCGCTGCACGAGGCCTTGCCGATGCTGGTCAACACGCTAATCGAGCGCGGCCTGCGTGAGCGCATCAAGGTGATCTGCTCGGGCAAGTGCATCACTGCCTACGACGTGGCGTGGGCGCTGTCGATGGGCGCGGATTTCGTCAACTCGGCGCGCGGTTTCATGCTGTCGCTCGGCTGCATCCAGGCCCTGCAATGCAACAAGAACACCTGCCCGACCGGCATCACCACGCAAAACCCGAAGCTGCAGCGCGGGCTGGTGGTGAGCGACAAATGCGAGAAGGTGGCGCACTACGCCAAGAACGTGATGCACGAGGTGGGCATCATTGCGCACAGCTGTGGCGTGGACGACCCGCGCCAGCTTGACCGCACGCATTGCCGCGTGATGGGCGACGACGGCATTTCAGTGCCGCTGGGAAAGCTGTTTCCGTACCCGGCCGGCTACCGGCCAACGCATGCCTGATGGCCTTTACGCAAGCGTCGTCCAACCGGCTGCGGTACGGATTTCCAGCGGCCGGAAGCGCCGCTTGTAATCCATTTTTGGATGGCCGTTGATCCAGAACCCGAGATAGACCTGCGGCAGACCGTGGCTCAGGGCGTAGTCGATCTGGGTGAGGATGGCGAAGGTGCCAAGCCCGCGGGCGTGTTCGTCGGGGTCGAAAAACGTGTACACCGCCGACACGCCCTCCGCGCACAGGTCGGTGACGGCGACGGCGACGAGGCGCTCGTGCTCGCGGAATTCGAGGAATACCGTGGGGCTCCACGGTGCGGTCAGGAAGCGCTGGAAATCCTCGGCGCTGGCCTCGTCCATGCCGCCGCCGCGATGGCGCGTCTGCAGATAGCGGCGATACAGCGCATGGCGCTCGGCGGTGTATTCGGCCGTGCATTCGCGCACGGCAAGATCGCGGTTGCGCTTGCGGCAACGTCGCTGCGAACGGTCCGGCACGAAGCGTTCCACCGGAATGCGGCATGGTGTGCAGGCATGGCAGGCGCCGCAACGCGGCAAGTAGAGCTGTCCGCCAGCGCGGCGGAAACCGTGCGTGAGCGCCGGCCCGTACAACTCGCGCAGGTTCGGTGCCGCGGGATCGATCACCAGATTTTGTGCCGTGCGATCCGCGAAGTAACCGCACGCGTGCGGCAGGGTCTGGAACAGGCGGACGGTTTCGGAACGCATGCCCTGATTCTAGGAGCCGGGATTGGAGATGGGGGATTCGGCAGGGCGAATTACGGCAAGCGACGAGACTTCCTTGCAGCTACTGTCGGCCCGATCAAGCGCGACTCACGACAGTCCGCCGCTTTTTCGAATCCCGAATCCCGTAGCCCCGATCCCGGCGGTCGTCACATCCACCCGAGATTGCGCAGGGCGACGAAGGTGGCAACGATCAGCACGGCGAGCAGCACGAGGTGGCGCGTCCAGGCCACGGTGCGCTTGCGCTTTTCGGCCGGGGTGCGGTTGCGCCAGGCGGTGAGGTCGGCCTCGAACTTCACCGAGGGTTCCAGCCCCATGTCGCGCATCACTTCGCGCGCGCGGGTGTAGTCGTCGGGGCGGCTTACCCAGACCTGCTCCCAGTTGGTGCGCGCGGTGTCGGGCTCCAGGTAGCTGAAGCGGCGGTGGCCGGGGCGGTCATAGTTGGAGCGGTTGTGGATGATGGTTTCGATGCCGTGCTCGGCCATCAAGGCCACCAGACGGTCGATGTTTTCCGGGCGGGGCGAGCTGTAGATCTGGCGCATGGCGGCCTACCGCTGGCTGCCGTGCAGGCGGATCAAACCTTCCTGCGTGGTGGATGCCGCGAGCACGCCGTCGCGGGTGAAGATTTGCCCGCGTGCAAGGCCGCGGCCGCCCTGGGCGGTCGGGCTGTCGAACGAATACAGCAGCCACTCGTCCACCCGGAACGGGCGATGGAACCACAGCGCGTGGTCGAGGCTGGCCATTTGGATGCCTGGCGTGAGGTAGGAAATGCCGTGCGGCAGCGTGGCGGTACCGATCAGGTGGAAATCCGACGCATAGGCCAGCAGGGCACGGTGCAACACCGCGGCGTCGTCGATTTTGGCGGTAAGCCGAAACCAGATGTGCTGCACCGGCGGGCGCTTGACCGGGTGCAGCTCGTTGCGCGGCCATACCAGGCGGAACTCAAACGGGCCGTCGATGCCCATCCAGCGCTGCAATTTCGCCGGCAGCTTGGCGATTTCTTCCAGCGGCATCGGGCGCATCGGCTCGACGTCTTCCGGCGCCGGGACCTCCGGCATCGCGGTCTGGTGCTCGAAGCCTTTTTCCGGAATCTGGAACGACACCGAGCCGTTCAGGATCGGCGCGCCGTGCTGGATCGCCACCACCCGCCGCGAGGAGAACGTGCCGCCGTCGCGCGTGCGCTCCACGTTGTAGATGATCGGCGCGTTGACGTCGCCGGCGCGCAGGAAATACGCGTGCAGCGAATGCGCCTCGCGCACCGGGTCGACGGTCTGCTGCGCGGCGGACAGCGCCTGGCCCAGCACCTGCCCGCCGAACACGAACTTGGTGCCGATGTCGCGGCTCTGCCCGCGAAACAGGTTGTCCTCGAGCCGCTCCAGTTGCAGCAGCGCGATGAGTTCCTTGACGTGTTCCTGGTGCATGGCTGCCGGTTGGAGGCCCGAAAGCGGCAATTATAGCCGGCGCCGCCTGCTGGCTCCGGCGTCAGGGCGCGCGCGTCAGCCCGCTGCCGGCGAGGACTTCCTGCCACGGAAACCGCGGGCCGGGGTCGCGCTTGCGCGGCACGGTTTGCGCAGGATCGTTGCTGGCCGGCACACGGGTGGTGTCCAGGTCTTCGTGGCCGGCGATCGCCGTGAGGTTCGGCAGCTCGCTTCGCAGTTGCGCAAGCAGGGCGCGCAGCGCGGCGATCTGCGCGGCGGTGTAGGGCTCGGTCATCGCCTGATGACGGGTATCGAACCAGTCCGGGTAGCGCCCGCGGTTGACCAGCTCGATGCCGACCGACACGTCGTTCCAGCCGCGCACGTGGTTGGCGACCCGGGTGGCCGGCACGTAGCGGTAAACCTGCCCGTCGCGGTCGATGTAGTAGTGCCCGCTGTTGCCGGTGCCGCTGGGGTACAGCACCCTCTCGCCGTACTCGCGCGCGGTGGCGAGGTCGGGCAGCTCGGTGCAGTGGATTACCACCAGCGTCACCGCGCTCGCCGGGCGTTCCGCGAGTTGCGCGACGTAGGGCAGCGGCTGGTCGTGGATGGTCAGGGCAGGCATGCGGTCAGTGTCGCACGCGGCGACCGTTATCATGGCGGCCTTGGTTCATCCACCGGAGCACGCCGTGCGCGGCCAGATCATCCTTTCGCATGGCTCGGGCTCCGGTCCGGATGCGGTCAAGACCAGCGCGCTGGCGGCGCGCGCCGAGGCACTCGGCTGGCGCACGCAGCGGCCGGATTTCCGCGTCCACGACGCGCACGGCTACGCGGCTGCCGTCGCGCCGCGCGTGGCGCAGCTCGTTACGCTGATCGCCGCCTGCGACACCCCGCCGGTGCTGGTGGGGTCCAGCATGGGGGCGTTCGCCTCGGCGCTGGCTTCGGTCGACGCGCCCGTGGCCGCCCTGTTCCTGATGGCGACGCCGCCGATGATCCCCGGCGCGGAGCGTGCGTTCGACGTACGCGCCGGCGTGCCGGCGGTGCTGGTGCATGGCTGGCGCGACGAGTTGTGCCCGGTAGCGGCGGTGCAGGCGTTCGCGGCGGCGCGCCATCTGCCGCTGCTGCTGGTCGACGACGACCACCGGCTGGCCGGAAGTCTGGACATGATCACCGCGCAGTTCGTCGCGTTCCTGGGCCGCCTCGCATGAGCCAGTGGTTCGCCAGTTGCCCCAAGGGGCTGGAATACCTGCTGCGCGACGAGCTGGCCGCGCTGGGCGCGCAGGGCGTGCACGAGGCGCTGGCCGGCGTGCATTTCGAGGGGCCGCTGGAAACCGCCTACCGTGCCTGTTTGTGGTCGCGCCTCGCGAGCCGCGTGCTGCTGCCGCTGGCGGAGTTCGACGCGGCGGACGATGAGGCCCTGTACGCCGGCGTCGGTGCCATCGACTGGTCGGCGCACCTTGCGGCGCACGCCACGCTGGCGGTGGATGCGCACACCGCGCAAAGCCAGCTCACGCACAGCCAGTTCATCGCGCAGCGGGTGAAGGACGCCGTGGTCGACCAGTTCCGCCAGCGCGTCGGCACGCGCCCGGACGTGGACACCGACGAGCCCGACGTGCGCCTGAATCTGTATCTGAAGCGTAATCGCGCCACGCTCTCGCTTGACCTTGCCGGCACGCCGTTGCACCGCCGCGGCTGGCGCAAGCAGCAGGGCGAGGCGCCGCTCAAGGAGAATCTTGCCGCCGCGATTCTCCTGCGCGCGCGCTGGCCGGAAATCTACGCCGCCGGCGGTGCCGTGCTCGATCCGATGTGCGGTTCCGGCACGCTGCTGATCGAGGCCGCGCTGATGGCGGCCGATGCGGCGCCGGGTTTGCACCGCGATTACTACGGCTTTCTCGGTTGGCAGCAGCACGACGTGGCGCTGTGGCAGCACGTGCTGGACGCGGCAAGGCAGCGTGCGGAAGCCGGCCTGAAAACCTTGCGCGCGTGCTTTTTCGGCAGCGACCTCGACCCGCGCATGGTGCAGGTCGCCAAGCGGAACGCGCAGGACGCCGGCGTCGCCGGGTTCTTCACGCTGGAAAAGCGCGATGCCGCGCTGATCACGCCGCCGCCGGGCAGCGCCACCGGGCTGGTCGTCACCAACCCGCCGTATGGCGAACGCCTGGGCGAGCACGCGCAGATGCCGGCGCTGTACCACGCGCTGGGCGACCGCCTGCGCACGCAGTTCCGCGGCTGGCAGTTCGCCGTGCTGGCCGGCGACGCCGAGCTGGGCCGCGCCATGCGTCTGCATGCCGAGAAAAAGTACGCGCTCTACAACGGCGCGCTCGAAGTGCAGCTGCTGGTGGGCGCGATCCGCGGCGAGGACGTTGCGCCGCGCGAACCCAGGCCGCTTTCCGCCGGCGCGCAGATGCTGCGCAACCGGCTGGAGAAAGACCTGAAGCGCCTGCACAAGCGCCTTGTGCGCGAAGGCATCCACTGCTGGCGTGCCTACGACCAGGATCTTCCCGAATACGCCGCGGCGATCGACGTCTATGGCAGCGAGGGCGGCGAACCGTGGCTGCACGTGCAGGAATACCGCGCGCCGGCCGAGGTGCCGGTGGCCACCGCGCAGCAGCGCCTGCGCGAGATCGTGCGCGTGGCGGGCGAGCTCTTCGGCGTGCCGCGCGAACGCATTGCGGTGAAGACCCGCGAGCGCGGCAAGGGTGGCGCCAAATACGGCCGCTTCGACCAGCGCGGCGAATTCATCGAAGTGGATGAGGGCGGGCTGCGCTTTCTCGTCAACCTCGTCGATTACCTGGATACCGGCCTGTTTCTCGATCACCGGCTGGTGCGCGCGAAGCTGCGCGAGCTGGCGCGCGGTCAGCGCTTCCTGAACCTCTTTGCGTACACCGCTACGGCCAGCGTGTACGCCGCGGCTGGCGGCGCGCGCGACACGGTGAGCGTGGATCTGTCGGCGACGTACCTGGATTGGGCTTCGCGCAATCTTGCGCTGAACGACTTCATCGGCGTGCACCACCGGCTGGTGCAGTCCGACGCACTGGCTTTCCTGCGCAGCGACCACGCGCACTACGGCGTGATCTACGTCGACCCACCGACGTTTTCCAACTCCAAGCGCGCCGAGGATTTCGACGTGCAGCGTGATCACGTGGCGCTGCTCACGGCCTGCGCCGAGCGCCTGAACGACGACGGCGTGATCGTGTTTTCCAACAATTTCCGGCGCTTCAAGCTGGATGCGGAAGCGCTGGCCGAAACCTTCGCCATCGAGGACTGGAGCGCGCCCAGCATCCCGTTCGATTTCGCGCGCAACCCCGGCATTCACGGCTGCTGGCTGTTGCGCAAAAAAGCGGCTGAAAGCGCGCCGAATCCATGGCGTGACGCACGTCCCAAAATCTGACGGCTTCAGTGCGGATTAAGTCGCGCAAGCCGAGCATCGGCTTTGTTCAAACGGAGGTGCGATCATGACCAAACGCAAGATCGGCAAGGTTCTCGCCATCAGCCTGGCCGTGGCTGCTGCGGCGGCGATGCCGCTCGCGGCTTCCGCACACGGCTGGGGCCGGGGTGGCGGTTGGCACGGCGGCGGCCATTGGGCCGGCGCGCCGTATTACGGTGGTCACGGCTACTATCGCGGTGGTCACTGGAGTGGCGGCCGCTGGATTGCCGGTGCCATCGTGACCGGCGCGGTTGCTGGCCTGGTCAGCGATGCCCTGGCGCCGCGCACCGTGGTGTACGCGCCGCCGCAGACGGTGGTGTACGAAGACGCGCCGGTGGTAACGCGTCGCGTGGTGACCCGTACCGTGATCTACGACAACGGCTACCCGACGCGGTACATCGGTGACGACGACGGCGATTGATCGTCGCGTTGAAGGCTGATTGCGGTTGTGGAGGAGCCCGGCCATGCCGGGCTCCTCTTTGTTTACGGCTTTTCGAGGTCACGGGGCGGCAACCCTGCCGCGCTGCCGCTGCGGCGTGCCTTGGCGCTGAGCCGGTCGAACTGCGCTCGGTCGATCTGGCGCACGGACTGGATGGCGCACGGCGGCTGGTTGGGTGAACTCACGGTTTCGCCCACCTCGCCGCAGATGCTGAACGGCGCAACGGCCTTGCCGGCCGGGCTGGTGTGGAAGCGCAGCGTCGGCGGGCCATAGCTGAGCCGCTGGCATTGAGCGGCGAGCTTCACCAGGTAACGGTCGGGACCGGTGCGCACCGTAAGCGTGCGCGCATCGACCACGTGCCACTCGTTGATGCGGTCGGTGCGCAGGCATTGCGATACCGGGCGCAGCGGGTGATAGGCAGCATGCGATGCCTTCGTCTGTGCGTTGGCGCCGGCAGCCAGCGTCAGCGCCAATACACTCAAACCGGCAACCATCAACGGCTTCATGGCGGCATCTCCGTGCGGGGCGGTACCTGGATGCTGCCGCAGCCGAACCTCACGCGGTGTGAATGCCGCGCGTTATGGCGCGCGGCAACGCGCTTTCACAGCGCGCAGCTTGGATATTGCGTGAGCATCGCGGCAGCGTTGACGAGGCGACGGCGTGCTTGCGGGTGGCTATGATCCGCCAAAGCCAATGGGGAGACGGTGATGACGGATGCATCACGGTGCCACGGGCGCCTCGCCTGCGTGGGGTTGGGCATGACGCTCGGTTCGCACCTGACGCCGCTGGCGCGCAGCCATATCGCGCAGGCCGACGTGGTGTTTGCCGCCCTGTCCGACGCCGTTGTCGAGGAGTGGCTGAAGCGCCTGCGCCCGGATGTGCGCAGCCTGCAGTCGGGCTATGCCGAAGGCAAACCGCTCATGCGCACCTACCGCGAATGGGGGGACCTGATGCTGGACGAGGTACGTGCCGGCCGGCGCGTGTGCGGCGTGTTCTACGGCCACCCCGGCGTCTTTGCCTGGTCACCGCACCAGGCGATTGCGCAGGCGCGCGCCGAAGGCTACCCGGCGTACATGGAGCCGGACATTTCCGCCGAGGATTGTCTCTACGCCGATCTCGGCATCGACCCCGGCAGCCGTGGCTGCCAGCACTTCGAGGCCAGCCAGCTCCTGTATTGCGAGCGGCGCATTGACTCCGCCGGTTACCTCGTGCTGTGGCAGGTGGGCGTGGTCGGCAACCGCTCGGTGGGACGCTTCGACCACGGTTCGGCGTACCGCGCACTGCTGGTGGAACGGCTGCTGGCCGATTACCCGGCCGAGCACGAGGTGATCGTCTACCGCGGCGCCACCTTGCCGATCGAGGAGCCGCGCATCCGCCGCCTGCCGCTGCGTGGACTGGCCACCGTGGCCTTGACCGCGGAGGACACCGTGGTAGTGCCGCCGACAACGGACTTGCAGCCCAATCGTGCGATGCTTGAGCGCCTGCAGGCGCTGGATGCGGCGGTGCGGGCGCCAGCGGCGGCGTGATTGGGGTGGGCAACAAACGACAGGGGATCGGTATGAGCCACACCATCGACTGGCTGGAAACCATCGGCAGCGACGCGTCGCTGCGTTGCGCCACCGCTACCGAGCTGCAAGCCGTGCTCGAACGCGCACACGCCAGCGCCGAGCTGATCGCGGCGGTAGCCACCGGCAACGGCGCGCCGCTGCGGGTGAAGCTGGGCATACGGCGTGCGGTGCATGCGCCGCAGACCCAATCTCCGGGCTTGGGCGACGGCGACAAGAAACGTGCCCCCGCGCCGTCGCCCGCGCCACCTGTACCGCCCGCGCCGCCAAGGCCGCTGCCGCCGGATCGCCCCGACCACGCGTGACGGGTCGTGACGGCGTGGAGCTGACCCGCAAATCGCGATGCCTGATAGCGTGGCTGCTGCTGATTGCTGGCGCCGCGTGGCAGGGGGGCGCAGCGGTCGAATCGCCATCGCCATCGACCGATGCCAGCGCGATGCTGGAGCGTGTCCGCGCCTTGCAAACGACGGATCACGCCGAGTCGCTGCGGGTGCTGGCCCAGTTGAACGCGGAAGAGGCGCGGTTGACGCCGGCCGAGCGCTGGTCTCTGCGTTATGCGAATGGCTGGGAGGCCATGTACCAGAGTCGCTATGCCACCTCCGAAGCGCTGTTCAAGGACGTGATTGCGCATTCCGGTGACACGCTGCTGGTTGATCGCGCCTCGGCGTTGTTGATGTCCCAGTTCGGACTCACCCGACGCTACGTCGAAGCCTTCCAGTTGGCCAACGAACTCACCACCCGTTTGCCGCGGATCGTCGATGCCGACGTGCGTTCCGTGGTGTTGATGAACCTGTCGCAGACATCGGGGCTGGCGGGCCAAACCAGCATTAGCCTCGGTTACGCGCACATGGCGCTGGAGGAGGTGCCGCGCGGTGGCAGCGCGTGTCACCCCGCGGCGTTTCTCGTCGAGGCACTCTACAACGGTAAACAGCTCAAGCCGGACAGTCCCGAGTTGCGGCAGGCATTCGATGCCTGCCCGGCGGCGGAGCAGCCGGTGTACTACGTCAATCTGCAGCTCACGCTGGCCGATCTTCTGTTGCACGGGGGGCAGCCGCGCGAGGCGCTCGCGATCATGGATCGCATCGAGCCCATGCTGCACGCTACCGGCTATGCGCCGTACCGGCTCACGGTGCAGGCGAATCGGGCGCTGGCCCTGGCCGCGCTCGACCAGGATGCGGCGGCACACAAGCTTGCGTTGGACCTCATTGCGGCACACCCGGAAGAGATGTTCGGCACCTGGCTCAAGGATGTGTACCAGCTGCTTTATCGCATCGAAAAAAAGCAGGGTGATGCCGCGGGCGCGCTGGGCTATTACGAGAAGTTTGCCGCGCTCGACAAGGCTTATCTGGACGACGTGAACGCGCGCGCGGTGGCGTACGAAACCGTGCAGCAGCAGGTGCTATCGCAAAGGTTGGAAACTGCGCAGCTTGCCCAGCAAAACACCACGTTGCGCATGCAGCGCGCGCTGGATGCGAAAAAGGCCGAGACCGACCGCCTGTACGTATTGCTGCTGCTTGCCGTGCTGGCGTTCGGCACGGTGGCGATGGTTCGCCTGAAGCGCTCGCAATTGCAGTTCAAGCGGTTGTCGCGGCTGGATGGCCTGACCAACCTGCTCAACCGTCAGCATTTCGTGGCCGAGGCCGAGCAGGCCCTGCGCGAACTTGAACGTCAGCAGGTGATGGGGTGCCTGGTGTTCATCGACCTCGACTACTTCAAGCGCATCAACGACACCTATGGCCACGCGGCCGGCGACGAAGTGCTGCGCTATGCGGTGGAAGCCGGGCGCACGCAACTGCGGGCGGAGGACTTGTTCGGTCGCCTTGGCGGCGAGGAATTCGGCATCCTGCTGGTGGGTTGCACGCGCGAACAGGGCAGCACCATCGCCGACCGCATCCGCGGCGCGATCGAAGTGACCGGCGTCGATTTCGACGGCGTCACCATCCCGGTGTCGGCCAGTGCCGGCCTCGCGTTTACCGACACCAGCGGCTACGACCTGCAGCAGCTGTTTCGCGCCGCGGACCATGCGCTGTACAAGGCCAAGCGCGGCGGCCGCAACCGGGTGTTCGTCGAGGCGGTGGATCCGGGCTTGTCGGGCCTCTGATGGGTCCCGCACGGCTTGGCCGGCGAAAGCGTCGTGGGGCTGAACCGACCCACGGGTACGCTGCGCCCTGGCTGGCTTCAGTCCGATCACCGAGTTTGTCGCGGGTGGGTCGGGCTCCAGCCTGACGGCCACCCAGTCCCGGTAAGCAAGCCGTAAGCCGCTGCAGGCACAGTGCAGACGATGGTTTCATTTGTCTGCTTGCCCATTGTGCGTGTGCCGCCGGCTGCGGCGGTTTGCCATGCGTGTCGCGCGGTGCTGGTTGCCGGGCTGATGGCGTTGTTGGCCGCATGCGCCAATTACCGCCCGCTGCCGCTCGGCGATGGCCACTACGCGACGCGCGCCGCGCAACTGCAGGTGCCGGCGAGTGCGATGCCGGTGCCGGAGCTGGCGGCGCGTCGCTTCGACCCGGCCGATGGCCTGGACGTCACCGAAGTCGCGATGCTGGCGGTGGTGAACAGCCCGGCGCTCAAGCTGCAACGCGACGCGCTGGGCATTGCCCAGGCGCAGGCGTTTGCCGCTGGTCTGCTGCCCGACCCGCAACTCGGCTTCGGCGCAGACTTTCCGCAGAACTCGGGCGGCGGCCTCATCAAGGCCTACAACCTCGGCCTCAGCGAGGACGTCAGCGCGTTGCTGCTGCGTTCCTCGCGCAAGCGCGTGGCGAACGCGCAGACCGAGCAGGTGAACCTGGATTTGTTGTGGGCCGAGTGGCAGACCATCGCGCAGGCACGGCTGCTGTTCGACCAGGTGCAGAGCCTGCGCGCGCAGCAGATCGAACTCGACGCCGAGCAGCGCGCGCTGGCGCCGGTGGACCAGTCGGTGCAGGCGGCGCTTGCCGCCGGCAACCTCAACTACGACAGCGCCAGCGCAGGACTCAACGCCATGGCCGACGTGCGCAAGCGCGTGGCCGACAATGCCGTGGCCGTGCACCAGGCCGAAAGCGACCTGCGCCAGTTGCTGGGCCTTGCGCCCACGGCGCCGCTGGATCTGGTGGGC
This sequence comes from Rhodanobacter sp. FW106-HT46G03, assembly GCF_058789895.1. Classification (NCBI taxonomy): domain Bacteria; kingdom Pseudomonadati; phylum Pseudomonadota; class Gammaproteobacteria; order Lysobacterales; family Rhodanobacteraceae; genus Rhodanobacter; species Rhodanobacter sp. FW106-HT46G03. Next base: position 2,551,683 of record NZ_JBYTCC010000001.1, on the reverse strand, counting down.
GCGCCGTACGAGGTCGATCCCGATGCCGCGCAACTTGCGGCCGCGCTGGCCGACCTGCCACGGCGGCGTCCGGACCTGCTGGCGCTGCAGGCGGGCTACCGGGCGCAGGAAGCACAGCTGCGCGGCGCGATCCTCGCCCAGTTCCCCGCGATCACGCTGGGCGTCACCCACGCGCGCGACACCAGCAATATCACCACCAACGGCTTCAGCGTCGGCATCACCCTGCCGCTGTTCAACCGCAACCGCGGCAACATCGCGATCGAGACGGCCACCCGTCAGCAGCTGAAGGACGACTACGCCGCGCGCCTGCTGGCCACCCGCAGCGACATGCAGCGCCTCGCCGCCGATCTGCGGACGCTGGGCGCCCAGCAGACGGCGCAGGTCGCGCATGCAAAGCAGCTCGATGCGGCGCGTGCGGCCGCGGAGCAGGCTTGGCGGAATGGCCTGCTGGACTGGCCGACCTATCTCGTGATCCGCGCCAACGCGCTGACCGCCGATTCCGACCTGATCGCGCTGAGGCAGGCGCGCTCCACTGCCGCGATCGCGCTGGAAGCTTTGCTCGGTCGCACCGACTTCGTCCACCCACGGATGTCCAAACGATGAAACCAGGCTTGTTCGCGCGCGGGGCCGCGCTGGCCATGGCGACCCTGCTGCTGGCCGCCTGCGGCAGCGGCGGCGAGGACGACGGCAGCACCGCCGACGCCAATGGCGTGGCGCTGGTCACCACGGCGATGCCGGTGCAGCGCAGCTTCCATGACGACGTGGCGGCCTGGGGCAGCGCGGCGGCCGATCCGCACCACGCGCGGGCAATCAGCCTCGCGCACGGCGGACAGGTGATCGCGCTGCAGGTCAGCGCGGGGCAGACCGTGAAGCGTGGCCAGCCACTGCTTCGCGTCGCACCCGATCCGGCGGCGCGCAGCGCGTACCAGCAGGCGCAGAGCGCCGCCACGCTCGCCACCGGCGAGCTGCAGCGGGTCGAGCAAATGGCGGCGCAACATTTGGCCACGCAATCGCAGCTCGCCACCGCGCGCAAGGCGCTGGCCGATGCGCAGGCGACGCTGGCGGCGCAGCAGGCGCTCGGCGGTGGCACGACTGAAGAGAGCGTCACCGCGCCGGACGACGGCGTGGTCACCGTGGTGTCGGTGCAGCTCGGCGACCGCTTTGCCGCGAACGCGCCACTGCTCGCCTTCATGCCTGCGCATGCACTGATCGCCGCGCTCGGCGTGCAACCCGATGCCGGCGCGCAGCTGCGCACCGGCATGCCGGTGTCTGTGCACGGCGTGTACGGCGACGCCAAGGTCTACGCCGGCAAGCTGGTCATGGCGGGGCGTGCGATCGATCCGCAAACCCGCCTGCTGCCGGTACAGGCCGATCTGCCGGCCGCGGCCGGTGCGGCACTGGTCGCCGGCAGTCCGCTGGAGGCAAGCATCCAGAGTGACGCCTACACTGCGTGGGCGGTGCCGCGCGCCGCCGTATTGCACGACGGGCAAGGTGATTACCTGTACCAGGTCAACCATGGCAAGGCGCATCGCGTGAACGTCGAGTTGCGCCATCCCGCCGGCGACACCGTGGGGGTGGAAGGCAAGCTCGACGCGCAGCTTCCGGTGATCGTGCAGGGCGCCTATGAGGTGGATGAGGGCGCGGCCGTGCGCCAAGGGAAGACCGGTGCCGCCAGCGAGCCCAAGCCGTGAGTGCAATACCGCTGACGATCACCCAGTGGATGCACGGCCACCGGCGTTCACTGCTGTTTCTCGCCCTCATCCTTGCCATCGGCGGCATCGTCAGCGCGTTCAGCCTGCCGGTGTCGCTGTTCCCCAACGTCTCCTTTCCGCGCGTGCGGGTGTCGCTGGACGCCGGGGACCAGCCCGCCGACCAGATGGTGGTGAGCGTCACCCGGCCGGTGGAGGAGGCGATTCGCCGTGTGCGCGGCGTGCGCGAGGTGCGCTCCACCACCAGCCGCGGCAGCGCCGAGATCAACGTCGGCTTCGACTGGGGCGCAGACATGGGGCGCGCGCTGCTCGACGTGAATGCCGAGATCGGCGAGGTGCTGCCGCGCCTGCCGCCCGGCGTCGACGTGGGAGCGATCCGGCTCGATCCCACGGTGTTTCCGATCCTCGCCTACAGCCTGAGCTCCGACCGGCTCACGCCTGCGCAGCTGCATGACATTGCCGAGTTCCAGCTACGCCCACTGTTGTCCGGTGTCACCGGCGTGGCCCAGGTGGACGTGCAGGGCGGCGACGTGGCCGAGTTCCACGTGGACGTGGACGCGGCGAAGCTGCGCGCGCAGGGCCTCACGCTCGCCGACATCAGCCGTGCGGTGACCAGTGCCGCCACCATCCAGGCCATGGGCCGCCTGCAGGACCACTACAAGCTCTACCTGCTGCTGGCGAACAACCAGCCGGCCACCGCGGCGGCGCTGGGCGACATCGTGCTGCGCGCTGGCGCGCATGGCGTGCTGCATCTCAGGGACGTGGCCACGGTGGGCATGAGCCACGTACCGCAATGGGTGCGCACCACTGCCGACGGCCATGACGCGGTGCTGGTGCAGGTGTACCAGCAGCCCAGCGGCAACAGCGTGCAGATCGCGCGCGACGTGAAGCAGCGCCTCGCCAGTTACAAAAAGCAGGCACCAAAGGGCCTGCACATCGCCAACTGGTACGACCAGACCCAGCTGGTGCTGGGCGCCGCGGGCAGCGTGCGCGACGCGATCCTGATCGGCATCGTGCTGGCGGGACTGGTGCTGTTCGCGTTCCTGCGCAACGCGCGGGTGATCCTGGTGTCGATGATCGTGGTGCCGGCCACGCTGGCGATCACGGTGCTGCTGCTCACCGCCTTGCACATGAGTTTCAACATGATGACGCTCGGCGGCATGGCGGCCGCAGTCGGACTCCTGATCGACGACGTGATCGTGATGCTTGAGCACATCATGCGGCGCCTGCGCGATGGTTCCGGCCCGGTGCGCGAGCGCATTGCCGGCGCGGCCTGGGAATTCACCCGCCCGCTGACCGGCTCCAGCGCGGCCACAGTGGTGATCTTCCTGCCCCTGGCGTTCCTGACCGGCGTCACCGGCGCCTTCTTCAAGGCGCTGTCGCTCACCATGGCCAGCGCGCTGGTGATCTCCTACCTGTTGACCTGGGTGGTGGTGCCGCTGCTCGCCGAGCGGCTGCTTGACGAGCGCCAGGCTGAAGAGCGTCCACCCGGGCGCTTTTCGCAAGGGTTGCTGGCCGCCTACGAGAGCACGCTGGGGCGCGTGCTCGAACGCCCGGCGCTGGTGCTCATCGGCGTGCTGCCGTTGCTGCTGGTAGGCGTGCTGGCCTATCGCCAGGTGGGCAGCGGCTTCATGCCGAAGATGGACGAGGGCGGCTTCACGCTGGACTACCGCTCGCTGCCGGGCACGTCGCTGAACGAGACCGATCGCCTGCTGCAGCAGCTCGAACGGGTCATCCGCGCCAATCCTTACGTGGACACCTATTCGCGGCGCACCGGACTGCAGCTGGGCGGCGGCCTCACCGAGGCGAACACCGGCGACATCTTCGTGCGCCTGAAGAACGGCTCGCGGCCGCCCACCAGCACGGTGATGGAGCAGATCCGCCAGCAGATCGTGGCCACGGTGCCGGGGCTGGACGTGGATGTCTCGCAGCTGATGGAGGACCTGATCGGCGACCTCACCGAGGTGCCACAGCCGATCGAGATCAAGCTGTACAGCGACAACGAGGCGCAACTGACGGCGACTGCGAAGAAGGTGGCTGCGGCGATTGCCAAGGTCAACGGCGTGGCCGAGGTGCGCGACGGCATCAACCCCGCCGGCGATGCGCTGGACGTGCGCGTCGACCCGGTGAAGGCCGGCCTCTACGGGCTCGACCCGGTAGCGGTCGCGCAGCAGGTTTCCGACGCGGTGGCCGGCAGCGTGGCGGCGCAGCTGCCGCAGGGGCCGAAGATGATCGGTGTGCGCGTGTGGCTGCCGCCGCACGCGCGGGCGCAGTTGGAGCAGCTGCAGGCGCTGCCGATCCGCGCCGCCGACGGCCGCGTGGTGCCGCTGTCCGAACTGGCCACGATCCAGGCGGTGCAGGGCCAGCCGCAGATCAGCCGCGTTAACCTCAAGCGCATGGTGGCGGTGACCGCGCGCATCGTTGGCCGCGACCTCGGCTCCACCGTGGCCGACGTGAAGCAGGTGCTGGCCCAGCCCGGCCTGTTGCCGCCGGGCATGTACCACGAGCTGGGTGGCCTGTACGCGCAACAGCAGATCGCCTTCCACGACCTTTCCATCGTGATGCTGGCGGCGATCGCGCTGGTGTTCACCCTGCTGCTGTTTCTCTACGAGAGCTTCCGTGTGGCGCTGGCGATCATGGCGGCACCGCTGCTCGCGATGGCGGCCGTGTTCATCGGCCTGTGGGTGACCGGCATCGAGCTCAACATCTCGGCGATGATGGGCATGACGATGATCGTGGGCATCGTCACCGAACTGGCGATCTTCTATTTCACCGAAGCGCAGGATGCGGTGGCGCGCATGCCGCTGGATGAGGCGCTGCGCTACGCCGGTCATCACCGCATGCGACCGATCCTGATGTCCACCATCGCGGCGATCCTCACCCTGCTGCCACTGGCGCTGGCGATCGGCCAGGGTTCGCAGATGCAGCAGCCGCTGGCGGTGGCGATCATTGCCGGCATGCTGGCCGCGGTGCCGCTGGTGCTGCTGGTGATGCCGGCGCTGTACGCATGGATGCAGCGCGCATACCCGGCGCGGCCTTGAGCTGGCTCAGTCGACGCCGACCAGTTCCACCGTGAACACCAGCGCGGCGCCGGGCGGAATGTCGGCGCCGGCGCCGCGTTCGCCGTAGGCGAGCCGTGCCGGGATCACCAGCGTGCGTTTGCCGCCGACGTGCATGCCGGCGATGCCCTGATCCCAGCCGTCGATCACTTGGCCCGCGCCAAGCACGAAGCGGATCGGTTCGCCGCCATCGGCCGAACTGTCGAACTTGGCGCCGCGATGGTTGGCGGCCGTGGCGGCGTACAGCCAGCCGGTGTATTTCACCGCCACGGTGTCGCCGCTGCGCGCGAGGGCGCCGTGGCCAACGACGGTGTCGGTCTTCTGCAGGTTTGACACGTCGTCCGCCGACCACGCCGGCGGCGCAAGCAAGGCAAGGGCGAGGGCGGCGGCAAACAGCAGGTGGCGCATGGCGGGGGTCCGAGGCGGAAAGCGCGCAGTCTAAGGGCTCGCACGGCAGGAAACATCCGGGACGCCTGCTGCGGGGTTTCCTTCGCAGGTCACGCCGACGCCAGTTGCGCCTGCACCTCGTTGATCGACTCGCGGATGCGCCGTGAAAATACCGAATCCAGATGGTGGATCAACACCAACCGCTCGGTGGCGCGCGTCATCGCCACGTACAGCAGGCGTGCCTCGTCCGCCTCGGTCTGTCCGTCGCGCGGCAACGAGCCGAGGCCGGGGATGATGACGAATGGGAACTCGAGCCCCTTGCATGAGTGCATCGTCAGCAGTTTCACGCTGTCCTTCACCACGAACAGCGCCTGCTTGCCGCGCTCGTCGGCCAGGCTCGACGGGATGTCCAGCCGGCCAAGCGCCTCGTGCAGTTTTTCGCCCTCCCAGTTGGCGCGGTAGATCACCGCCATCGCGCCCCAGTCGCGGCCGTGCGCATGTTCGTCGCGCAGTTGCGCCACCAGTGCGTCGAGCTGTGCCGGGGCGCTGTCGGTGCGAATCAACTCGGGCAGGGCCCCACGGCGGCCGGCGCTTTCCGGCGCGATCAGCGGCACGCCGTCATCGTCGTCCGCGCGCGGCGCCAGGAGCTCGCTGGCGAAGGCACGCGCCACCGCGAGCGTTTCCAGCGTATTGCGATAGTTGAGCTTGAGGATCGTGGTACGCCCTTGCGCCTGTACGCCGAGGCTTTTCCAGCTGATCTTGCGCCGATTCGGCTTGCCATAGATGTTTTGCGCGTCGTCGTACAACACCAGCAGGGAGTTCGTCGCCGGGTCGATCATCTGCACGATCAGCTTGTACCACTCGGGGTCGAAATCATGGCCTTCGTCAATCAGCACCGCACCGTACTGGAAGCGCGGAATCTGCCCCTGGTCCACGCCGGCGATCACGCGTTCGACCATGCCGGCGAAGAAATGCTCGCCCTTGGGCGGCAACTCGACGTGGTAGCTGGCAAGCATGCGCCGGCACCAGCGATGGAAGTTGTACACCTGCACCTTGTCCGCCAGCCCGCGCTCGCCAAGCAGTTGTTCCAGCCGCGCGGCGAGCGTCTTGTTGTAGCAGAGCACCAGGATCGGCCGGTTCATCGCGCGCGCCAGCTGCATCGCGCGAAAGCCGAGGATCATCGTCTTGCCCGAGCCGGCGACACCGTGGATGACGCGGTGTTCGTCGCCGAGCGAGCGCGCCAGCTGCTCCTGCTGGGCGTCCATCACCTGCACCAGGTCGGGGACTTCCAACGTGTGCACGTCGTGGCTGCTTTCCGCGAACAGGCCGAACTGGCCGCTGCCCGGTTCCAGCCGGATTTCGGGAAACAGGTGCCAGCGCACGCGGTCGAGCTGCGGCAGTGTCAGTGCCACCGGATACACCTGCGGAAACATCGCCCACAGCCGCTCCTGGAAGGCTTCGGCATCGACCGTCTCGAACATTTCGTCGCGGCAGATCACGAGGTGGGCGGGAAGCACCGCGGCCAGCCCGCCGTCGCTGAACTGCTTGCGGGTGAGGTTGGCGAGCACCACGCCGTAGGCCCATGGCATCAGGAGTTTCCCGGCGTAGCGATGGCCGGGCGGGTGGCGCAGCGCCGGGTCGCGTTCCAGCACCACGCCGATTTCCAGCGCATACGTGCGTGCCTGCAGCAGCGGGTTCACCTCCTTCACCGCCCCGCGGTCGGTGACCAGGGTGAACTGGGTCTTGTCTGCCTGGCGGATGGTCTCCGCTTTCCAGTCCTTCACTTCCAGCACCAGCAGGCCACGGCGCGGATGCACCACGACAAAGTCGGGCCGCCGCTGCCTGAGCCCGATCGGCACGTCGTACCACAGGAGGTAATCGTTCTCGAGCTTTTGTTCGAGCCGCTCGGAGACCCGCTTTTCGCCGCTGGTCATGCGCGACAGACAACTGTTGCGGGTCGGGATCAGGGTCGCCATCGCGTCATTCCGTGGATGCCATCCGGAAATTAGCCGATCGGCCCCGGCTGTCAACGGTGCCATGCGGCTGGACAGCCACCAGCCGGGGTCACCGCGAGGGTGCGGGAACCCCGCTGGGAGGAGCTTGCGCAACGGTGTGCTCGCCGCAGCTCGTGATTCCGGTTCCCCGCTTCATCAAAACGAATCATTTGCACTGCACAAAACTTGGTGTTATTCCTAGCGGCGATGAATCACTCCGCCCGCCAGTACTTTTGGTTTTATGGCTACTCGCTACCGCTGGCGGAGGCGTGGGTGTGATCTTGCTGCAAGTTTGAAACCCCATCCTGAAAAGCCGCCAGCAACCAAGGCGGCTTTTTTCATGGCCGCCGCTGGCAAATCCACCGAGGAAGCCGCTGCCATGTCCCAACCCGTTACCGATGATCTACGCATCCGCGAGCTCACGCCGCTCGCCACCCCGCTCGAGGTGCTGGCCGAATGCCCGGCGTCGCCCGCCGCGCTGGCCACCGTCGGCACCGCGCGCAGCGCCTTGCATCGCATCATCAACGGCAGCGACGACCGCCTCGCGGTGGTGATCGGTCCGTGTTCGATCCACGACCCGCGCGCCGCGCTCGAATACGCCACGCGGCTCGCCGCGCAGCGCGAGCGGTTGGCCGATGAGCTGGAGATCGTCATGCGCGTGTATTTCGAGAAGCCGCGCACCACGATTGGCTGGAAGGGGCTCATCAACGATCCCGACCTGGACGACAGTTTCCGCATCAACAAGGGGCTGCGCATCGCGCGCCAGCTGCTGGTCGACATCAACGCGCTCGGCGTGCCGGCCGGCAGCGAATTTCTCGACATGATCTCGCCGCAGTACCTCGCCGACCTGGTTTCCTGGGGCGCGATCGGCGCGCGCACGACCGAGAGCCAGGTGCATCGCGAGCTGGCGTCCGGGCTGTCGTGTCCGGTCGGCTTCAAGAACGGCACCGACGGCAACGTGAAAGTGGCAGTGGATGCGGTGCAGGCGGCGTCGCACGCGCATCATTTCCTTGCCGTGACCAAGCACGGCCAGGCCGCGATTGCGGCAACCAGCGGCAACCACGATTGCCACGTGATCCTGCGCGGCGGCAAGGCGCCGAACTACGACGCCGCCAGCGTCGACGCGGCCTGCACCGCGATCGGCAAGGCCGGGCTGCCGCCGCACGTGATGATCGACGCCAGCCACGCCAACAGCGGCAAGCGCCCGGAAAACCAGCCGCGCGTCGTGGGCGAGATTGCGGCGCAACTGGAAGCCGGGGAGTCGCGCATCGTCGGCGTGATGATCGAAAGCCACCTGGTCGGCGGGCGGCAGGAGCTTGCCGCGGGGCGCCCGTTGACCTACGGCCAGAGCATCACCGATGGCTGCCTGGGCTGGGAGGATTCGGTGCCGGTGCTGGAGCGCCTGGCCGCGGCCGTGCGTCGGCGGCGTGCCGTGGCGCGCGACGAGATCGCGGCCTGACCGTTTGGCCGCGTATCCTTCACCGCATTCAAGACGGAGCCGGACATGGCGCTCGACATTCAACACGCACGCGGGACCCAGCAGTTCAAGGTAGTGGTCGATGGCGTGACCTGTGTGCTTGATTACCTCTTGTTCGAAACGACCATGCGCATCACGCACACCGGGGTACCGGCTGCCGTCGGCGGGCGCGGCATTGCCGGCGAGCTGGTGCGCACCGCGCTGGACTACGCGCGCTCGCGCGGCTGGCGCGTCGAGCTGGCGTGCTCGTATGCGGAAGTGTGGGTGGAACGGCACCCGGCGTATCAGGATCTGGTGGCATGAGCCACGGCAGGCACATACGGCCGCTGCACTTTGTGCGTTCGCGGCCGTGGCTCAGTACCTGCACGATGGTGTTCGTGGCGGCAGTCGTGCTGCTGGCGCTCGCCGGCGCGCCGCCGGCTTCTGCCTTGCTGCTGGGTTTTGATCTTGGTGCACTGATCTATCTGGTCGCGCTGTCGCAACTGTTCCGCCGCGCGTCGGGGGCGGCAGTGGCGCAACAGGCACGGGTGCAGGACACCGGCCGGCGCACGACGCTGGCGGTGGCGGTCATTGTTTCGCTGGTGGTGTTGCTGGCGCTGGTGACCGAGCTGCACGGGGCAAAGCAGGGCGGCGTGCTGCCGGTGGTGGTAGCAGCGCTCAGCGTGGTGCTCACGTGGTTGTTCGTGAACACCAGTTTCGCGCTGCACTACGCGCATGGTTACTACGGCGACGACGGGCGCCTGCACGGCGGCTTGCAGTTTCCGGATGCGCCGCAGCCGGACTACTGGGATTTCCTCTATTTTTCGTTCGTGATCGGCATGTGCTTCCAGACTTCCGACATCACCATCAACGGTCGGCACATGCGCCACCTCGCGCTGCTGCACAGCGTGGTCGCGTTTTTCTTCAACGTGTTCATCCTCGCCATCAGCGTGAGCGTGGTGGGCGGACTCGCGGGTTGAATGCGGGTCGAGTTTCTCTACGGCGACCTACCGGGCGCTCGCGGCGCGCTTTTCCGAATCTCCAATCCCGACCCCGTCAATCGCGCAGATTGTCGAACTGCAGCGGCAATTCGACGTCGGCCTTGCGCAGCACGGCCATCGCCGCTTGCAGGTCGTCGCGCTTTTTGCCGGTGACGCGCAGCTTCTCGCCGTTGATCTGCGCCTCGACCTTGAGCTTGGCCGTCTTGAGGTCGGCCACGAGTTTTTTGGCGATGACCTGGCTGATGCCCTGCTTCACGGTGACCGTCTGGCGCGCGCGGGCGAGGCTGGTTTCCGGTGTGCCGATGTCGAGCGCACGCAGATCGATCTTGCGCGCGCTGAGCCGGCCACGCAGGATGTCCAGCATCTGCTGCAACTGGAATTCGCTCGGGGCGGATAGCGCAATCTCGGCGTCGTCGAGCGCAAAGCTGGCGTCGATGCCCTTGAAGTCGAAGCGGTTCGCCAGTTCGCGGTTGGCCTGGTCGACGGCATTGGTCAGTTCGTGCTGGTCGACTTCGGAAATCACATCGAAAGAAGGCATGGCGGTACCCGGCGGTGGACAGGCCGCCAGTGTGGGCGATGCGCGGCGGGCGACGCAATGCGGCGGGTCAGTCGGCGCGCGGGCGGCGACGCTGCAGCCATTGGTCGAGCTGGTTGGCGAACGCCTGCTTGTCGCGCGCATGAAACGGCGTGTGGCCACCGGTGTCGACGCCGCTGCTGCGCAACTCGTCCATGAAGTTGCGCAGGGTGAGCCGTTGCGCGATGGTCTCGCGTGTATGCAGCTCGCCGTGCGGGTCGAGCGCGAGCGCGCCTTTTTCGATCACCGCTGCGGCGAGCGGGATGTCCTGGGTGACCACCAGGTCGCTGGCGCACACCCGGCGCACGATCTCGTGATCGGCCACATCGAAGCCGTGTGCCACTTGCACGGCATGCACGAAACGCGACGGCGGCGTGCGCAGGTAGGCATTGGCCACCAGGGTCACCGCGATGCGTTCGCGTTCGGCGGCGCGAAACAGGATCTCCTTGATCGCCACCGGGCAGGCGTCGGCATCCACCAGGATTTGCGGGTCGGCGATCATGCGCCGGGCCAGTCGAGCGTGCCGTCGATGATGGTGTGGGTGCGCCCGCCGATCCACACCGCGCCCGCCTCGATGCGGGCGACCAGCGCGGCGTCGAAGCCGATCTCGCGCCCCTGGCTCACGCGGTAGCCGCGCGCCAGCGGGCCGGCGGGTTCGGCGTGCGCGATCCAGGCGGCGAGCAGGCCGTTGGCGGCGCCGGAAGCCGGGTCTTCGGCAATGCCGGCGCCATCGGCAAACGCGCGCACCGTGAGCTGGTACGCGCCCGAATGGCTGCGGGCGAACGCGCAGATGCCCATGCTTGCGGTGGCTTGCGCCAGCGCGGCAATCGCGACGTGGTCGGGCTGCCACGCGCGCAGCGCGGCTTCGTCGTCGATTTCGACCAGCCACCAGCGGCGCCCGCCGTCGACCAGCGCCGGCGGCAGGGCGCCCAGGCGGATGCCGTGCGTGGCCGGGGTCAGCAGCGGATGTGCTTCGATGCCGCGCCCGAGCACCTTCGCCGCGGGGGCGCGCAGCAGCAGGCGTTGCGTCTCGCCAGTGCCTTCAACGCGGATCGGCAACACGCCGGCGCCGCATTGCTGATGGAGCAGGTGGGCGCTTGCGGTGGCAAACCCGGTGGCGAGCGCCGCGTGCGCGCTGCCGATGCTTGGGTGGCCGGCGAAAGGGATCTCCTTGTGCGGCGTGAAGATGCGCACGCGGTAATCGGCGGTGGGGACATCCGGCGCGAGCAGGAACGTGGTCTCGACCAGTGCTGTCCAGTGCGCAAAGCGTTGCATCGCCTCGGCGCTCCAGTCGTCGGCGCCCAGCACCACGCCCAGATGGTTGCCGCCGCCGCGGCGTGCGGCAAACACATCGAGATGGAGAAAGCGCAGTGCGGACATGGCGGGGCCGACGGTGGAAAGCGGATCATCCTAGCGGAGTCGCGCCGGTCGACATCACCGCAGCGCGTTGCCAAGATGGCGCGTCTCGTTCTGCGCAAGCCGGGTTTCATGCCGATCACTCTCAGCATTCTCGCGATCACCTGCGTGGTGTCGTATCTCGCGTTCAAGAACGGCCGCCTGCTGGACGACCTGACCCTGTGGCCGCCGGCCATCAGCCGCAAGCACGAGTACTACCGGCTGGTGACCTACGGGCTGGTGCATGCCGATTTCACCCACCTGCTGTTCAACATGATCACGTTGTACTTTTTTGGCCGGGTGATGGAGGGCTTCTACGCGGGTCAGCTCGGCACCTATGGTTTTGCGTTGTTCTATCTGGGCGCGCTGGTGGTGTCGATCCTGCCGACCTACCTCAAGAACCGCGGCAACCCCGATTACCGCAGCTTGGGCGCCTCGGGTGCGGTGTCGGCGGTGCTGTTCGGGTTCGTGCTGCTGGCGCCGTGGTCGCTCATCATCGTGTTTGTGATCCCGGTGCCGGCGATCGTGTATGCCGTGCTCTACACCGGCTACTCGATCTACATGGATCGCCACGGGCAGGGCAACATCAACCACAGCGCGCATTTGTGGGGCGCGGCGTATGGCGTGGTATTCACGCTGCTGGTGAACCCGCGGGTACTGCCGCACTTCCTCGGGGCGCTGATGCAACCCTCGTTCTGAGGGGGTTCAAACGTGGCATTGCAAGCTGAGCATGTCTTCCCTCCCGGGGGCTTGCGCCATGCGTCATTTTATTGGTGGTTTGGCGGTGATCGCATTCGCCGGACTCGTGTCCGGGTGCTATGTCGCGCCGCCCTACAGCTATGTGCGCGGCACCACCTATGCCGGCTCGGCCTATTACGGCGAAGGCCCGACGGTGATCTATCGCGGCAGTTACGACGCCTATCCCTATACGCCGTACTACGGCGGTTACTACGGCTGTTGCTGGTCCTCCGGGGGGGTGGTGCGCGGTGGATGGCAGCGCGGCTACGGCGGCCATCGCTACGACCGCGACGACTACCGTGGCCGTGCGCGCGGCAACGGGTGGCGTGGCAACGGGCACGGCCATGGACATGGGGACGACGGTGGCCGCTGGCACGGACGTCGCGACGACAGGCAGGACCAGGACCACTGAGCGGCGCGTGGCTCGCCATTGCGTTGCGCGGCGCGCTCGTGTTGTGCGGCGTGTTTGCACTTGGCGGCTGCACCAGCGTGCGCTACTACACCCAGGCTGTGCGCGGACAGGCGTCGCTGGTCGTTCATCGCCAGCCGGTGGCCAGGCTGCTGCGCGAGCCGACGACCGACCCCACGCTTGCCGTGCGGTTGTCGCTGGCATTGCAGGCGCGGCAATTCGCCAGTGATGCCCTCGATCTGCCAAACAACCGCAGCTATACCCGCTACGTCGATCTGCACCGCCCGTATGTGGTGTGGAACGTGTTCGCGACGCCGCGCTTTTCGGTGGCGCCCGTCCGGCATTGCTTCCCGGTGGCCGGTTGCGTCGCGTACCGCGGGTGGTTTCACGAGGCGTCCGCCGAGGCCGACGCCGCGCGGTTGCGTCGGCGCGGCGATGACGTGTGGGTTGGCGGCGTCCCGGCGTATTCCACGCTGGGCTGGTTTGCCGATCCGATCCTGTCCAGCATGCTGCGGTGGGACGACGACGAGCTCGCCGGCACGATTTTCCACGAACTCGCGCACCAACTGCTCTACGTGAAAGGCGATACCGCGTTCAATGAATCCTTTGCCACCTTCGTGCAGCGCGAGGGGTTGCGCCAGTGGCGTGCACACCGCGGCCTGTCGCCGTCCCCCGCGGACACGCAAGCCATGACGGCGGGCTTTACGCGGCTCGTGCTGGATCTGCGCGCACGGCTCAAGGTGCTGTACGCCAGCGGCGTGGATGAGGAAGCGATGGAAACCGGCAAGCAGGGTGAGATCGCCGCGTTCCGCGTACGCTACGCACACTGGCGCGACAGCCACTGGCACGGCGACACCCGCTACGACGCCTGGGTGGCCAAACCGATCAACAACGCCCGGTTGCTGCCGTTCGGCCTGTATGACCAGTGGGAGCCGGCGTTTGCCGCACTGTTTGCCCAGGCTGGCCAGCGGTGGCCGGCGTTCTACCAGCGCGTGCGCAGACTGGCGCGTGAGCCGCAAGAGCAACGCGATGCACGCTTGCAGGCGTTGCTGGCGGCTACACGCCAAGTGGCTGACCGAAAACTGAACCAATGAGTATGGTTTTCTTGAACTTCAGCCGCACCGCCTACACTAAGCATCCGTATCGCCGTGAGGCGAAAAGAGACGGAGCAATGCAACGCACCGTCGAGGGGTCGGTCCCACTCTCCCCTTATGACGCACCGACCTGACGAACCCCGGCCGCTACTCCCCTGGCAGCCGGGGTTTTTTTGTTGCCGACGATCAGTGCTGGTCGACGCGCGATGTGGATAATCATTGGTTTGTGCAGGCAAGCAGGCGCGGCATGATCATCGAATCGCTGCTGGATACCGATCTCTACAAGTTCTCGATGATGCAGGTGGTGCTGCATCACTACCCGGCGGCGCAGGTGGAGTATCGCTTCAAGTGCCGCACGCCGGGCATCGATCTCGTGCCGTGCATCGACGAGATCCGCACCGAGCTGGATGCCCTGTGCAGTCTGCGTTTTCGCACGGAAGAGCTCGACTACCTGCGCTCGATGCGCTTCATCAAGAGCGATTTCGTGGACTTTCTGGGCTTGTTTCAGCTCAACGCGAAGTACGTGACGTTGGTGCCGGCAGCCTCCGGCAACGGCGAAATCGAGGTGCGCATCAAGGGGCCGTGGCTGCACACGATTTTGTTCGAGGTACCGCTGCTGGCGATCATCAACGAGGTGTATTTCCGTCGGGCGTGCCCGCGACCCGACCTTGCCGAGGGGCGGCGCCGGTTGCAGGCGAAGATCGCGCTGCTGCGCGATACCGCGGGCTACGCCGATTGCCGGATCGCCGATTACGGCTCGCGCCGGCGGTTTTCGCGCATCTGGCATGGGGAAGTGCTGGCGACGCTGCACGCCGGGCTGGGCGCGCAGCTGGCCGGCACCAGCAACGTGTATTACGCATGGAAACTCGGGCTGACGCCGCTGGGCACGCTGGCGCACGAATACCTGCAGGCGCATCAGGCGCTCGGCCCGCGCCTGCGCGATTCGCAGGTGGCGGCGCTGGAGACGTGGGCCAGGGAGTATCGCGGTGACCTCGGCATTGCGCTTTCCGATGTCTACGGCCTGGACGCGTTCCTGCGCGATTTCGACCTGTATTTCTGCAAGCTGTTCGACGGTGCGCGGCATGATTCGGGCGATCCGTTCGACTGGGGCGAGCGCCTGCTGGCACATTACCGCGCCAATCGTGTCGACCCGCGCAGCAAGGTGCTGGTGTTCAGCGATGGACTCGACATTCCGCGGGTGATGCAGCTTTACGAACATTTTCGTGGGCGCTGCCAGCTCGCGTTTGGCGTCGGCACCAACCTCACCAACGACACCGGGCCCGAGCCGCTCAACATCGTCATCAAGATGGTTCGCTGCAACGGCCAGCCGGTGGCCAAGCTCAGCGACTCGCCGGGCAAGGACATGTGCGACGACCCGGCCTACCTCGCCTATTTGCGCCAGGTCTTCGAGATTCCGCCGCGCTGAACCCACGCCGGTGCGCGCCTATAATCCGGCGCATGCCCGCGTTGCCGCATCGCCATGAGCTCTACACCGTTGCGCAGGTGCGTGCATTCGACCGGCGCGCGATCGACGGGCTCGGCATACCCGGCATCGAGCTGATGCAGCGCGCCGCGGCGGCAGCGTTTGCCAGTTTGCGCCGGCATTGGCCGCAAGCGCGGCGGCTCGCTGTGTACTGCGGTCCCGGCAACAACGGCGGCGACGGTTTCTTGCTCGCGGCGCTGGCGCGCAAACAGGGCTTGCAGGCGGAGGTGATTGCACTGACCGCGGTGTCCACTGGCGATGCCGCGCTGGCGCGGCAGGCGTGGCGCGATGCCGGCGGCGCGGTACGCCTCTGGCAATCCGGCACCGCGCTTCCCGCTGCCGACGTGCAGGTCGATGCGCTCTATGGCACCGGCTTGCATCGGCCGCCCGCACCCGAGGTGGCGGCGTTGATCGCGGCGATTGCCGCCAGCGGCCAGCCGGTGCTGGCGCTCGATGTGCCCTCCGGGCTGGCTGCTGACACGGGCGACGTGCCGGGCGCCGTGTTGCCCGCGGACGTCACCATCAGCTTCATTGCCGCGAAACGTGGCCTGTATACCGGTCGTGCCGCGGAGGTGGTCGGCAGGCTCGAACTGGCGCCGCTCGATCTGCCCGAATCGCTGTGGCAAGGCGTGCCACCGGACGCCGTACTGCTCTCGCCGGAGTGCCTGCCGCGACGACCGCGCGCCGCACACAAGGGCGCGAACGGCCATGTGCTGGCGATCGGCGGCGACCATGGCCTGGCCGGAGCGATTCGCCTGTGCGGGGAAGCCGCGTTGCGCGCCGGCGCCGGGCTGGTCAGCGTGGCGACCCGCGCCGACCACCTGTTGGCGTTGAACGCCGCGCGGCCGGAACTGATGGCGCATGGCGTGGCCGATGGCGACGCACTCGCGCCACTCCTGGCGCGGGCGAGCGTGCTGGCGCTTGGACCGGGGCTGGGGCAGGGCGATTGGAGCCGCGCGCTGTGGCGGGCGGCGCTGGCCAGCGGCAAGCCGCTGGTGCTCGACGCCGATGGCTTGAACCTCTTGGCGCGCGCCCCGGCGCCGCTTGCCCAGCCCGGCGTGCTGACACCGCATCCCGGGGAAGCCGCACGGCTGCTCGCCACCACGGCGGCCGCGGTGGAAGCCGACCGTTTTGCAACGGTGCGCGCGCTGGCGCGCCGTTATCGCGCCGTGGTGGTGCTGAAAGGGGCTGGCAGCCTGATTGCCGCGCCGGACGGCAAGGTAGCTGTTTGCCCGTGGGGCAATCCGGGCATGGCCACGGGCGGCATGGGCGACCTCCTGACCGGCGTGATCGCTGCACTGATGGCGCAAGGTTGCGATGCGTGGCGCGCCGCGTGCCTCGGCGTGGGCCTGCATGCGCGGGCCGGTGATTGCGCCGCACGCCACGGCGAGCGTGGCCTGCTGGCCTCTGATCTGCTGGCGCCGCTGCGCGCCCTGGGCAATGGACTCGACGATGATGAATGAGCGTTCCTGGCAACTGGCCGATGAGGCCGCCACCCTGGCATTTGGCGCCCGTTTTGCCCGCGCGCTGGGTCACAACGGCCTGGTGATCTACCTGCACGGCGAGCTGGGTGCCGGCAAGACCACGTTTGCGCGCGCGCTGCTTGGCGCCATGGAGGTACGCGAGCGGGTCAAGAGCCCGACCTACACCTTGATCGAGGGCTACGACGCGCAGGGGCGTCCGGCGTGGCACCTCGACCTGTACCGCATTGCGGACCCCGGCGAGCTGGAATGGCTGGGACTGGATGCGCTGTCCGATCCTGCGGCCGTGGTGCTGGTGGAATGGCCCGAGCGCGGCCGCGGTGCGTTGCCGGCGGCCGATGTCACTTTGCACCTCGCTTATGCTGGCGATGGCCGCAGCGCGCGGCTCGAAGCACATACCCCGCGCGGTGGCGAACTCGTGGCGGAATTGCGCTGAAAACGGGCACGCGCGCGACAAATCAACAGCTTGCGATGGCAAGGAAAACATAACCTGCTGCAACGCTACAGCTAGACACGAGCTGACGAACCACGTGCAGGTTGCGGATATTCAAAGGAAAACATCTTGCAATCGCAGGATGCCTGCGATTCAATGCGCCCCATGCACGCCCGCCTGCACAACTTGGCCAAAGAATTCGTCGCCGCGTTGGTGGTGAGTGGCTGTGCGTGGGGTGCGCATGCCGCCGATGTGACCGGTGTGCGCGTGTGGGCCGATGCCACGCATACCCGTCTGGTGCTCGACCTGGATGGCAAGCCCGATTACCGGCTCGATCGTGGCACCGACCAGGTGGTCATCGACCTGGCGCGCGGCCAGACCGCCAAGGGTTTTGCCGACCCGGCGGCGCAAGGCCTGTTTCGCGGCATGCAGCAAGACCGCGACGGCGAGCGCCTGCAGCTCACCGCCCGCATGACGCCCGGCAGCAGCGTGCGCAGCTTCGTGCTGGCACCGGATGGTGGCGGCGATCATTACCGGCTTGTGGTCGACCTGTTGCCGGGGCATGGGGCCGATGCGAAGCCGTCGTCGGCCGCCGGCGACGACCATGCCAACCCTGCCGTGGCGGTGGCCAGCACCACGCCGGACGCGCCGGCGGCAGCGCCCAGCCAGCCGACGGAGGTGGCCAGCGCTGCGCCACGCCGCGCCGCTGCCGTCGGCAACAGCCGGCGCATGAACCAGCAGGCTGCGGCGCTGCTCAACGGCTCCCGCAAAGTGGTGATTGCGATCGACGCCGGGCATGGCGGCAAGGACTCGGGCGCGATCGGGCCGGGGGGCACGATGGAGAAAAACGTCACCCTGGCGGTGGCGCATGACCTGGCTGCAGAAATCAACCAGCAGCCAGGCATGAAGGCGGTCCTCACGCGCACGGGCGACACTTTCATTCCGCTTGCGCAGCGCTACCAGATCGCGCGCCAGCATGATGCCGACCTGTTCATTTCAATCCATGCCGATTCCTACGCCTCGGGTGACGCGCGCGGCTCCTCGGTGTGGGTGTTGTCCTCGCGCGGCAAGAGTTCGGTAGCGGCGCGCATGCTCGCCGACCGCGAAAACAGCGCCGACCTGATCGGCGGCGTATCGCTCAGCGACCAGAGCAACGGCCTGGCCAAGGTGCTGCTCGATATGCAGCAGGGCTGGGCGGTGCAGGCCAGCGACATGGTGGCCACCAACGTGCTGCGCGCGCTGGCGCAAATCGGCCCGACCCACCGCGGTTACGTCGAACGGGCGAACTTCGTGGTGCTGCGTTCGCCCGACGTGCCGTCGATCCTGGTCGAGACGGCGTTCATCAGCAATCCGGCGGAGGAGCGCAAGCTGCGGGACCCCGGGCACCAGAAGACGCTGGCCAACGCGGTGATGACCGGCGTGCAACGCTACTTCGAGTCCGCGCCGCCGCCGGGCACCTGGTTTGCGGCGCAAGCGGCGCGGCACGGCACTGGTCCTGTTGCCACGACAGGCGAAGGCGCTGCCGCGCGCCGCGCAGCCGCACGTGGGACATGGGTCAGCAGCGCCCATGACCGGCATCGCGTCGGCAGTGGGGAAAACTTGCGCAGCATCGCGCACCGCTACGGCATCAGTGTCGGTGCGCTCAAAAACGCCAACCGGCTGAGCAGCAACACGGTGCACGCCGGCACCGTGCTCACCATCCCCGCGAGCTGATCGCGACGTGCTGTTAAAGTGCGCGAATGTCCGTCATTCGTGCCTTGCCGCTGGATCTCATCAACCAGATTGCCGCCGGGGAAGTCATTGACCGCCCGTCGTCGGTGGTCAAGGAGCTGGTTGAAAACAGTCTCGACGCCGGTGCCGGCCGGATCGAGGTCGAGATCGAGCAGGGCGGCAGCCGGTTGATCCGCGTGCGCGACGATGGCGGTGGCATCGCTGCCGATGAACTGCCGCTTGCGGTGGCCGCACACGCCACCAGCAAGATCGCCAGCTTCGACGATCTCGAACACGTCGCCAGCATGGGTTTTCGCGGCGAGGCGCTGGCGTCGATGGCGTCGGTGTCGCGCTTTGCGCTGACCTCGCGGCTGCGCGACAGCGAGCGCGCGTTTCGGATCGAGGTCGACGGCGGCGCGATGCGTGCGGCGCGCCCGGCACAGCATCCGCCCGGCACCAGCGTTGAAGTACGGGACCTGTTCTACAACGTGCCGGCACGCAAGAAGTTCCTGCGCGCCGAACGCACCGAATTCGCGCACATCGACGACCTGCTGAAGTCGCTGGCCCTGGCGCGCGGCAGCGTCGAATTCCGGCTCAGCCACAACGGCAAGCCGGTACGGGTGTGGAAGCCGGCGCGCGACGAGCAGACCCGCCTGACCCGGGTGGCCGAGGTGCTCGGCGCCGAATTTCCCGCGCAGTGCCTGCACGTGGATCACACCGCCGCCGGCCTGCATCTCGCCGGCTGGGTCGGGCTGCCCACGGCGTCGCGGGCGCAGGCCGACCAGCAGTTTTTCTACGTGAATGGCCGCCTCGTGCGCGACCGCATCGTGGCGCACGCGGTGCGTCAGGCCTATGCCGACGTGCTGTTCCACGGCCGCCAGCCCACCTTTGTGCTGTACCTCGAACTGGACCCCGCAGGGGTCGACGTCAACGTGCACCCGGCCAAGCACGAAGTGCGCTTCCGCGAGCAGCGGCTGGTGCACGATTTCCTGTTTCGCACGCTGAGCGAAGCGCTGGCGCACACCAGTGCCGGCGAGGTGTCGTCGCAGGCGCAGGTCGCCGACGATCGGTTGCGCATGGGCGCCGGCAACGTGGCCACGCCGCCGGGGTTGCCGGCCGCCGCCCATGGCGCGTCATGGCCAAGCCATGTCAGCCAGAGCCGCCTCGCACTCGGTGTGCGTGACGCGCCGTTGGCCGAATACGCCGCGCTACTGGGGGCGGCACTGCCGCCGCGCGCGACGCCGCAGCCGTTGCCGGCGGACGAGCCGGGTGCAGCGCCGCCGCTCGGCTATGCCATCGCCCAGCTCAAGAGCATCTACATCCTGGCGGAAAATGCGCAGGGACTGGTGCTGGTCGACATGCACGCCGCGCACGAGCGCATCACCTACGAACGCTTCAAGGCCGGGCGCGCCGCCAGCAACCTGCGCTCACAACTGCTGCTGGTGCCACTCGCGCTGGCCGTCAGCGCGCAGGAAGCCGCGGCTGCCGAAGAACACGCCGAAGCCCTCGCGACGTGGGGCTTGGAGCTGTCGCGCAGCGGCCCGTCGAACGTGGTGGTGCGGCGCATCCCGGCCCTGCTCGAAGGTGCCGATGCCGCGCAGCTCACCCGCGACGTGCTTGCCGAGCTGGCCCAGCACGGCAGCTCGCGCCGCCTGCAGGAGCTGGAAAACGAGCTGCTCTCGACCATGGCCTGCCATGGTTCGGTGCGTGCGGGACGCCGGTTGACGCTGCCGGAAATGAACGCCTTGCTGCGCGACATGGAAGCCACCGAGCGCTCCGGCCAGTGCAACCACGGCCGCCCGACCTGGACCCAGTTGTCGATGGGCGAACTCGACCGGCTGTTCATGCGCGGGCGCTGAGCCGGCTTGTCGCCTCGGTGTTTGGACGTCCATACTGCCATGTGCCCTGCGATCGGTGATGCCCATGCTGCGCCTCGTTCCCCGTCTGTTTGCCTTGCTTGCCGGAGTCGCTACCGTGTCTGCTGCTGAAACACCCACCGCCTACACCCATGAGATCGAGGCGTGGCGCGCCGCGCGGGTTGCGCGGCTGACGGCACCGGATGGCTGGATCAGCCTGGTTGGCCTGGATTGGCTGCGTGCCGGCGAGAACCGCGTCGGCAGCGCGGCCGGCAACGACATCGTGCTCACCACCGGTCCGGCGCATCTCGGCACGGTCACGCTTGACGCCGGTGGTGCGACGCGCATTGTGCTGGCGCTGGACAGCGCTGCGACGGTCGATGGCAAGTCGGTGCGCGAAGCGGCGCTGGTCGACGACACGCACGCTGCTCCGGGCGCCACGCCAACCACCGTGCGGTTTGGCGACGCCAGCTTTTTCGTGATCGACCGTGACGGCCGCAAGGCGTTGCGGGTCAAGGATGCGAACGCGCAGGCACGCAAACACTTCGCCGGCATCGACTATTTCCCGATCGACCCAACCTGGCGCATTGAGGCCGACTGGGTGCCGTTTACGCCGGCGCACGCGCTCGAAATGGGTACCGCCATCGGCACCATCGACAAGGTGACGGTGCCGGGCAAGGCGGTGTTTACGCGCGACGGGCGCCGCTTCGAGCTGTTGCCGTATCAGGAAGAGCCCGGTGGCGAGCTGTTCTTCGTGCTGGCCGATCGCACCTCGGGCAAGGAGACCTACGGCGCGGCGCGATTCCTGTACGCGGCGCTGCCGGCGGGCGGACTCGACCACCCCGGCAAAGTGGTGCTCGACTTCAACCGCGCATACAACCCGCCGTGTGCGTTCACGCCCTTCGCCACCTGCCCGCTGGCGCCGCCGGAGAACCGCCTCGATCTCGCGGTGACCGCGGGCGAAAAGAAATACCGCGGCGGGCATTGACGGCCGTTGCGTCCCGCGGCGATCCAAATCAGGCGCGGGCGTTGGCCTTTCGGCTCATTGCCCCTTGAACGCCGCCTTGCGCTTCTCCAGAAACGCGCTGGTGCCCTCGCGCATGTCCTGCGTGGCAAACATCAGCGCAAAGCCCTGAGTCTCGAATTCTAGGCCTTGATCGAGCCCGGCCTCGCCGCCTTGCAGCACGGCATCAAGGATGCCGGCGGCGGCCAGCGGGGCGGCGGCCGCAAGCTGGTCGGCCAGCGCATTCACGGTGGCATCCAGTGCATCGGGCGCGACCACCTGGTTCACCAGCCCCAGCGCGTGTGCGCGGGCGGCGTTGATCGGGGTGCCGGTGAGGCACAGCTCCAGTGTGGCGCTGCGGCCGACGAGGCGCAGCAGCCGTTGGGTGCCGCCGAAGCCGGGAATCAACCCCAGGTTGATTTCCGGCTGGCCGAACTTGGCCTTGTCGCTGGCTACGCGCAGGTGGCAGGCCATGGCCAGCTCCAGCCCACCGCCCAGCGCATAGCCCTGGATGCGCGCAACGACTGGCTTGTCGAGCCGTTCGATCGTGGTCATCAGATGCTGGCCGGCACGTGAGAAGCCCTGTGCCTGGATCGAGGTGTAACCATGCATTTCGGCAATGTCGGCACCGGCCACGAACGCTTTTTCGCCGGCGCCGGCCAGTACCACGGCACGCACGGCGTCATCCTGCGCGGCTTGCGTGAAGGCAATCGTCAGCTCGTTCAAGGTGTCGCGGTTCAGTGCGTTGAGCTTGTCCGGGCGATTGACCGTGATCGTGCGCACGCCGCCGCGATTGCCGATTTCAAGATTGCGATAAGCCATGGGAAGCCTCGTGCGAAGTCATGTACGGCATGGTACCAGCGGGAACCTTTGCGGCCGGATATGCTCTCAACCCGGTAGCGTGGACAGCACGAGATGCGGGTTGCGATGACGAATGGCTTGACACGATGGTGCGCAGTGCTGGTTTGCGGCCTGCTTGCGGGGCCGCTGGCTGCGCAGGAGGCGCCCAAGACGGCCGCGCCGGCAAAGCTCGACAAGGCCAAGCTTTCCTACGCCATCGGTTACCAGATCGGCAGCCAGTTCGTCGATCGCCAGGGGCAGGCAGGCATCCCGGATATCGACATCGCCACCCTGCAGCGGGCCATGCTGGATGCCTACAACAAACGGGCGCCTAGCGTATCCATGCGGGCCATGCAGCAACAATTGCAGGCTTTCAACCAGCAATTGCGCAGCGATGCGCAAAACCAGTTCGACCAGCTTGCCGCAACCAATGCGCGCAAGAGCGCAGCGTTCATGGCGCGCAATGCGAAGCAGCCGGGGGTGATCCAGCTGCCGTCCGGCATCCAGTATTCGGTGCTCAAGCGCGGCGATGGCAAGGCCAGCCCGCTCGTGACCAGCACGGTGGTGGTCAACTACCGCGGCATGTTGATCGACGGTACCGAGTTCGACAGCACCTGGGCGCACGGTGCGCCGGTGAGTTTCACCATCGACCGGGTAATCCCCGGTTGGCGCGATGTGATCCCGCACATGCACGTGGGGGATCGCTGGAAAGTGGTGATTCCGCCGCAGCTCGCCTACGGCAAGGAGGGCGCGTTGCCGCGCATCGGGCCGAACGAGGCCCTGGTGTTCGAGATCGAACTGCTCGCGATCAAGCCGCCAACGACGGAAGCGGCGACGCCGTGAGCCGGCTCAGCGCGCGCTGCTAGAGCTAGACTTGTCGGACATGTATTTCGCAACGATTTCCCCACCCGTGGTACCCAGCACGCCATGCATCGGCGTGTGCTGGTTGGATGCCGACGGCTGGTGCATGGGTTGTCGCCGCAGCGGCGATGAAATTGCCCGCTGGCGCGATCTCGACGAGTCCAAACGCCTGCGCATCATGCGCCATGTGTTGCCGCAGCGGCCGCGGTGATGGACGGCTTTGCCAAGGCCTTGCTGCCGCTCTCGCAACCGCCGGCGGCACCGGCCTGGAACCATGCGGAGATCACCGGCGTACTGGGCACCGTCAAGCGGCGCCCGGCAGCGGTACTGCTCGGCATTCGCGATGAGGGCGATCCGCGGTTGATTCTCACGGTACGCAACGGGCACCTGCATGCGCACGCTGGCCAGGTGGCGTTTCCCGGTGGGCGCAGTGAGCCGGACGACGGCGGCGCGCTGGTCACGGCATTGCGCGAAAGCCACGAGGAAGTCGGCCTTGATCCGGCGCTGGTGACGCCGCTGGGGTATCTCGATTGCCTGGAAACCGTGAGCGGCTACTGCGTGACGCCGGTGGTGGCCACGGTGGCTGCCAGCGCACGGTTGCAGGCGGCGCCGGCCGAAGTGGCCGAGGTGTTCGAGGTGCCCATGGCATTTTTCCTCGACCCGGCCAACCAGCATCGCTACACCATGGATTACCACGGCTATCAGCGCGAGATGCTTGAATTCGTGCACGGTGGACACCGCATCTGGGGCGCCACCGCGGCGATCCTGCTCAATTTCTTGAAGCGCACGGGGCACGCATGAAAACCACGCTCGTCAGCGTTGCCGAACTCGCGTCCATGTCGGCCGCTGCGGTACTCATCGTCGATTGCCGCAAGGAACTCGCCGACCCCGCCAAGGGGCGCCACGACTACACGCTTGGCCACATCCCCGGTGCCGTGTATGCCGATCTCGACAGCGAGCTGTCCGACCTGTCGAAAACGGGGCTCGGCCTGGGCCGCCATCCGCTGCCGTCGGCGGCCGCCTTTTCGCAGACGCTTGCGCGTTGGGGCTGGCAACCCGGCTTGCAGGTGGTCGCCTATGACGCCGGCAATGGCGCGATGGCGGCCGCGCGCCTGTGGTGGCTATTGCGCTACGCCGGCCAGCCGGCGGTGGCCGTGCTCGATGGCGGCTACGCCGCCTGGCTTGCGGCAGGGCAAGGGCGGGAAACCGCCGCGCTGCGGCGTACACCTAACCCCGTGAGCGTCCAGTTCGACGCTGCGCAAGTCGTGCTTGACCACGCCGCGGTGCTGGCCACACCCGCGCCATTGCTGGTCGATGCCCGCGCGGCACCGCGCTACCGCGGCGACAGCGAGCCGCTCGACCCGGTGGGCGGGCATGTGCCCGGCGCGTTGAACCGCCCGTTTGCGGACAACCTCGCGGCCGACGGCCGCTTCAAGCCGGCTGCCGAGTTGCGGCGCGATTTCCTCGCGCTGATCGGCAACCGGCCCGTCAACGAGGTGGTGCACATGTGTGGCTCCGGCGTCACCGCCTGCCACAACCTGTTGGCGATGGAATACGCCGGGCTCGCGGGCTCGCGCCTGTACGCGCCCTCGTGGAGCGGTTGGTGCAGCGACCGCACGCGCCCGGTGGCAACCGGCGCGGCGTGATCGGGGTCAGTGGGTGGACTTGCTCTTGAGCCGGGCCACCAGTGCCTGCAACGTGGCTTGGGTTTCCGCTGCGAAGTAGTCGGCGAGGAAGTCGTCCAGCGGCAGGGCGTCGACGTCGGCAAAGGTGGCTGTGAGGTCGGCGCGGGCGAGGCGACGGGTGGCGAGCATCGCGCGCGGCGGCAGGGCGAGCAGGTCGGTCATCCATTGCAGTGCCTGCGGCACGACGGCTTCCGGCGCGGCCAGCGCGTCGACGTAGCCGCACGCCAAGGCTTGCTGGGCGTCGAGCATGGTGCCGGCAATCAGCAGGCGTTCGGCGCGGCGGGCACCGATCACGCGGCGCAGCGCGAGCTGGATGCAACCGGGCACCGTGAGGCCGACCTGCACCTCGTTCAGGCCGATTTTCCAGGCTCCGTCGGCCATCACGCGGTGGTCGCACATCAGTGCCAGCACCGCGCCGCCCGCCGGGCTGTGGCCGGTAACGGCGGCGGCCAGCGGCACTGGTGAGCAGGCCAGCGCTGCAGTGGTGGCGAAGAATTCGTGCCAGTAGGCGCGCGCGCCGGCGTGGTCGAGCGTGAGCAGGGTCGGCACGTCGACGCCGGCCGAGAACATGCCAGGCTGGCCCGACAGCACGATGCCGCGCGTGCCGCCGGCAACGGCATGGTCGAACGCGGCGTGCAGCGTCTGCAGCAGTTCGAGGTTCAGCGCGTTGACCGGCGCGCGCGCAAGGCGCAGTTCGGTGATGTCGCCCTGCGGAAGGATGTCGAGCATGGAGATTTCCCCAAATGATGGCAATGCGCAGGCACACAGCCTTGCGCGGTGTCGGTCGCCGTGCAACTGCCGACTGCAGGTTGCGCGGCGGGTTCAGCCGATGGCGTCGCGAATGGCCTGCGGCAAGGGTACGGGTTTGCCGGTGGCCGGGTTCATCCACACCAGCACGACGCGGCCGTCGCTGTACAGGCAATCCGGATCGCCGGCGTCGGCGATGCGGTGCGCGAGCGTGAGCGAGCTGTTGCCCAGCCGTTCGCACGCCAGTTCGATGGCGAGTTGCGCCGGCCACGCGATCGGCCGGCGGTAGTTCACCTCGCTGCTGGCCAGCACCGGCATCGAACCCTCGCCGAACCACTCGCCGCGAACCTGCTGCAACCACTGCAGGCGCGCTTCCTCAAGAAAGGTGAGGTAGTTGGCATTGTTGACGTGGTTGAACGCGTCAAGGTCGCGCCAGCGCACCGTGAGGCTGGCGGTAAACAGGCTGGTGGGCGCGACCGGAGGCGGTTCGGGCATGGGTTTGGCGCGTTTGCCGCGGCGGGCTGACGGCTTCGCGTCGGGGGTAGTGGTGTCGGTGGTCATGGGATCTTGTTGCGCGCGCGCAGTGGCTTGTACTTGTCGAGCGAAGCGATGTGCTTCAGCGTGGTACGGGTCTTTTTCGGCTTGCGTGCCGGGTGCGCCTTGGCGAGCAGTGGGGCGAGGAACTGGCCGGTGTAGGAGCCAGGGGTGGCGGCGACGGTTTCCGGCGTGCCCTGCGCGATGATGCGACCGCCGCCGTCGCCGCCTTCCGGGCCGAGGTCGACAATCCAGTCAGCGGTCTTTATGACGTCGAGGTTGTGTTCGATCACCACCACCGTGTTGCCCTGTTCAACCAGCTGGTGCAGCACGTCGAGCAACTGGTCGATGTCGTGGAAATGCAGCCCGGTGGTGGGCTCGTCGAGGATGTACAGGGTGTGCCCGGTGTCGCGCCGCGACAGCTCCTTGGACAGCTTCACGCGCTGCGCCTCGCCGCCGGAGAGTGTGGTCGCGCTCTGGCCGAGCTTGATGTAGTCGAGCCCGACCGCGTGCAGGGTGTCGAGCTTGCGCGCGATCGTCGGCACGTTCTCGAACAGCGTCAGGGCTTCCTCCACCGTCATCGCGAGCACGTCGGCGATGGTGTGGCCCTTGTACAGCACCTCCAGCGTTTCGCGGTTGTAGCGCTTGCCGTGGCAGGAATCGCACGGCACGTAGACGTCCGGCAGAAAGTGCATCTCCACCTTGATCAGGCCGTCGCCCTCGCACGCCTCGCAGCGGCCGCCGCGCACGTTGAAACTGAAGCGGCCGGCCTCGTAGCCGCGCGCGCGCGCCTCCGGCACCTGCGCAAACAGCTCGCGCAGCGGCGTGAACAGCCCGGTATACGTAGCCGGGTTCGAACGCGGCGTGCGCCCGATCGGCGACTGGTCGATCGCCACCACCTTGTCGAACAGGCCCATGCCTTCGGCCGCTTCGAACGGCGCCGGCTGCCCACTCGCACCGTTGAGTTCCTGCGCCGCGAGCTGGTAGAGCGTGTCGTTGATCAGGGTGGATTTGCCCGAGCCGGAGACGCCGGTGATGCAGGTGAAGAGCCCGGCGGGGATCGCCAGGTCCACGTGCTTGAGATTGTTGCCGTGCGCGCCCTTGATCCGCAGCCAGCCATCGGCGACCGGTGCGCGCCGCTGTTTCGGCACCTCGATCACGCGCTCGCCGGAGAGGAACTGGCCGGTGATCGAACGCGGCACGGCAACCAGGTCTTTCACCGCGCCTTGTGCCACCACTTCGCCGCCGTGGGTGCCGGCGCCGGGGCCGATGTCCAGCACGTAGTCGGCGGTGCGGATCGCATCCTCGTCGTGCTCCACCACGATCACCGTGTTGCCGAGGTCGCGCAGGCGGGTGAGGGTACCGAGCAGGCGTTCGTTGTCGCGCTGGTGGAGGCCGATGGAAGGCTCGTCGAGCACGTACATCACGCCGACCAGGCCGGCGCCGATCTGGCTGGCGAGGCGGATGCGCTGCGCTTCGCCGCCGGAGAGCGAATCGGCCTGGCGGTCGAGCGTGAGGTAGTTCAGCCCCACGTCGCGCAGGAAGGTGAGTCGCTCGCGGATCTCCTTGACGATCTTCGCCGCGATCTCGCCGCGCCAACCGGTCAACGCGAGGGTCGCGAAGAATGCCAGCGCGTCGTCGATCGAACGGTTGGTCAGCGCCGGCAGCGCGGTGTCGGCCACGAACACGTTGCGCGCGGCGCGGTTCAGTCGCTGGCCGCCGCACTCGCGGCACGGCGTGTCGCTGATGTACTTCGCCAGCTCGTCGCGCACCGCGGGCGAATCGGTCTCCTTGTAGCGGCGTTCGAGGTTCGGCAACACGCCTTCAAAGGCATGCTCGCGGGTGACCTTGCCCCCGCGCTCGGTGAGATAGCGGAACGCGATCTTCTCCTTGCCGCTGCCGTACAGGATCGCCTCGCGCGTGGCCTTGGGCAGCTCGCGCCACGGCGTGTCCACGTCGAAACCGTAATGCGCGGCGAGCGACAGGATGAGCTGGAAATAATGCGGGTTGCGCCGATCCCAGCCACGCACCGCGCCGGCGGAAAGCGCCAGCTCGGGGTGCGCGACGACGCGCGCCGGATCGAACACCTGGGTCACGCCGAGGCCGTCGCAGGTGGGGCAGGCGCCGATCGGCGAGTTGAACGAAAACAGCCGCGGTTCGAGCTCGGGCAGCGAGTAGTCGCACACCGGGCAGGCGTAGCGCGAGGAGTAGAGCTGCTCCTTCGCCTTCGGATCGTCGATGTCGGCCACGATCGCCAGCCCGTCGCCGAGGCGCAGCGCGGTCTCGAACGATTCGGCCAGCCGCTGCTTGATGTCCTCGCGCGGGCGGAAGCGGTCGATCACCGCCTCGATCGTGTGCTTGATGCGCAGCCCGAGCGGCGGCACCGCATCCAGCTCGTACACCGCGCCGTCGACACGGGCACGCACGAAACCCTGCGCGCGCAACTGTTCGAACACCTGCACGTGCTCGCCCTTGCGCTCGCGGATCACCGGCGCCAGCAGCATGTAGCGCTTCGCCGCGTCCTGCGCGAGGGTCGCATCCACCATCTGGCTCACCGTCTGTGCTTGGAGCGGAATGCCGTGGTCCGGACAGCGCGGGGTGCCGACGCGCGCGTAGAGCAGGCGCAGGTAGTCGTAGATCTCGGTGATCGTGCCCACCGTGGAGCGTGGGTTGTGCGAGGTGGACTTCTGCTCGATCGAGATCGCGGGGGAGAGCCCCTCGATGCTGTCGATGTCGGGCTTTTCCATCATCGACAGGAACTGCCGCGCGTAGGCCGACAGCGACTCCACGTAGCGGCGCTGGCCCTCGGCGTAGATGGTGTCGAACGCGAGCGAACTCTTGCCCGAACCGGACAGTCCGGTGATGACGATCAACTGGTTGCGCGGCAGGTCGACGTCGATGTTCTTGAGGTTGTGGGTGCGCGCGCCGCGGATGCGGATGGTGTCCATGCGTGAAACGACAAAGCGAAAGAACCACTGTACCAAACTGCGCAGGTCACTTATTGTCTTGAGGAGTGGCAGCGGCGGCGGTGGTCATGATTTGACCAGCACACGGAGGCTCCGCTATCCTTCGCCGTTCGTCCGACCCGATACGGCCGTGACGGAACCCAAGAGAATAACGACAGAAGGGCCATCCCATGAGTTACGCAGTCATCAAGACTGGCGGTCGGCAGTTCCGTGTGCAGCAGGGCGACGTCCTGCGCGTCGAGCTGTTGCCCGCCGAAGAAGGCGCCACGGTCACCTTCAACCAGGTGTTGCTGGTTGGCGAAGGCGAGTCGGTCACGGTCGGTGCGCCGATCGTCGAAGGTGCGACGGTGTCGGCCACGGTGCGCAAGCACGGTCGCGCCGACAAGGTGCGCATCATCAAGTTCCGCCGCCGCAAGCACCACAAGAAGCAGCAGGGTCACCGGCAGCATTTCACCGAAGTCGAGATCACGGGCATCAACGCCTGAGCAACTGGAGCACAAGTCATGGCACATAAAAAGGGCGTAGGTTCCAGCCGCAACGGTCGCGATTCGAACCCGAAATATCTCGGCGTCAAGGTCTACGGCGGCCAGGCCGTCAGCGGCGGCAACATCATCGTGCGCCAGCGCGGCACCCAGTTCCACCCGGGCCACGGCGTCGGCCTCGGCCGCGACCACACGTTGTTCGCGCTGACCGACGGCAAGGTCGAGTTCAAGATCCGTGGCGAACACGGACGACGATTCGTCAGCGTGGTCAAGGGCTAAGCGGCTGGACCCGACAAAAAAGGCCCCGCTTCGGCGGGGCTTTTTGTTTGTGTTGCCGGGATTCGGGATATGGGATTCGGGATTCGCCAAGACGGGATCCCGGCAACCCGGTTGCCGTGTTGCGTGCGTTCGCGCCAAAGTGCTTTTCCGAATCTCGAATCCCCCTCCCGAATCCCGGTTCTCCACCATGAAATTCGTCGACGAAGCGATCATCCACGTGCAGGCCGGGGCCGGCGGCAATGGCTGCGCGAGTTTCCGGCGCGAGAAGTTCATTCCGTTCGGCGGGCCGGATGGCGGCGACGGCGGCAATGGCGGCTCGGTGTGGATGGCCGCGGACGAGGGCTTGAACACGCTGGTGGATTTCCGTCACCAACGGCATTTCAAGGCGCAGCGTGGCCAGGGCGGGATGGGCAGCCAGATGTACGGCAAGGGTGGCGAGGACACCGTGATCCGGGTGCCGGTCGGCACCGTCATCACCAACGTGGATACCGACGAGGTGATCGGCGACCTCACCGCGCACGGCCAGCGCCTGCTGGTGGCGCAGGGGGGCAAGGGCGGTCTCGGCAATATTCATTTCAAGAGTTCGGTGAACCGCGCGCCGCGCCAGTTCACCAACGGTACGCCGGGTGAGGAGCGCGACCTGAAGCTGGAGCTGCGCCTGCTCGCGGACGTTGGCCTGCTCGGGTTTCCCAACGCCGGCAAGAGCACGTTCATCCGCGCGGTGTCGGCGGCGACGCCGCGGGTGGCGGATTACCCGTTCACCACGCTGCACCCGAGCTTGGGCGTGGTGCGCCTCGGCGCCGACCAGAGCTTCGTGATTGCCGACATTCCCGGCCTGATCGAAGGCGCGGCCGACGGCGCCGGGCTCGGCATCCAGTTCCTGCGCCACGTCTCGCGCACCAGCCTGCTGCTGCACCTGGTCGACATCGCCCCGGTGGACGACACCGACCCGGTGGCGCAGGTGCGCGCGATCGAGGAGGAACTCGCGAAGTTCAACCCCGAACTGCTCGAACGCCCGCGCTGGCTGGTGCTGAACAAGGCTGATGCCCTGCCGGAAGACGAGCGCTCCAAGGTTGCCGAGGACATCGTCCGCCGGCTCGACTGGCAAGCCCCATGGTTCCTGGTTTCCGCCCTCGCCCGCGACAACACACTCACCGTCTGCCAGGCCGTGCAGCGCTTCTTTGAGGAACAGCGCGAAGCCGCCGCCGAGCCGCCGGCCTCCGGCAACCCGTAAGCACATCGGTCATGCGCTGGTGAAGCCGTCAGGCTGAAGCCCAACCCACGGGGGAACTGCAAGCCCGTGCCGTGCTTTTGCTCTAACGAATCCCGAATCCCATATCCCGAATCCCGGGTACTCACACCACGCGGTGCAGCACCAGCTCCAGCACCGCCTTGCTGCCGAAGAACGCCAGCAGCAGCACGGCCATGCCGGCGAGGCACAGGTTGACGGCACTGCGGCCACGCCAGCCGTGTTTCCAGCGGCCCCACAGCAGGGTGCCGAAGATCAGCCAGGCGACCACGCTCAGCACGGTGGTGTGGATCAGGTGCTGGGCGCGGATGTTCTGGATGAACAGCGCGCCGCTCAGCAGGGTAAGTGTGAGCAGCAGGAAACCCGCCCCGATCAGGCGGAACAGCAGCGATTCGGTCTGCACCAGCGGTGGCAGTGCCAGCAGGGGCCGGGTTGGCTGGTGGGTGCGCAGGGCACGCTCCTGCACCGCCAGCAACACGGCGATCACGGCGGCGATCGACAGCACGCTGTAGCCAAGCAGGGCGATGGCGACGTGCAGGCTGATCTGCCAATCCAGCGGGAGCGGCGTCGTCGGCGGTGCGAGAAACGCATCCAACGCCAGCAGCAAGGCGGCAATCGGGAACACGATCACGCCCAGTGCGGCGACCGGGCGCGACACGTTGACCAGTAAGGTCAGCGCCGCGACCACGCAGCCCACCAACGACAGCGCAGCAAAGAAATGCAGGTCGAGCCGGCCGCTATGGGCGCCGAACAGCACGCCGGCGTGCAGCACCACGGCCAGTGTTGCTACCGCCAACGCGAGGTGACGCAGGCCCGGCGTGGCGTGTGGCGGGCGGATCGCCAGCCCCCCGGCGCTGCCGAGGTAGAGCACGATGGCGAGGATGGCAGGCAAGGCAAGCGACATGGTGGGAGAGTTTCGCACAGCACTTGCCTTGCCTGCATGCGGCGCGGCCGCGCGTGGCGCCTCCGCTATACTTGTGCGTTCCGCACGATCGATGCCGCTGCCATGTTCGAATCGCTCAGCCAACGCCTGTCCGCCACCGTCAACCGCCTGCGCGGTCGCGGCCGGCTGACCGAGGAAAACATCCGCGAAGCGCTGCGCGAGGTGCGCATCGCGCTGCTCGAGGCCGACGTGGCGCTGCCGGTGGTGCAGGCGCTGATCCAGCGCGTGAAGGTGCGTGCCGTCGGCCAGGACGTGATGAAGAGCCTGTCGCCCGGCCAGGCGCTGGTGAAAGTGGTCAGCGACGAGCTAACCACCGTGATGGGCACGGCCAACAGCGAATTGAATCTCGCCGCGACGCCGCCCGCGGTGGTGCTGATGGCGGGCCTGCAGGGCGCCGGCAAGACCACCACCGTGGCCAAGCTCGCGCGTCTGCTCACCGAGCGGCGCAAGAAAAAGGTGATGGTGGTGAGCTGCGACGTCTACCGTCCGGCCGCCATCGAGCAGTTGCGCACCCTGGCCGGGCAGGTCGGGGTGAAGTTCTTCCCGTCGGAAGCCGGGCAGGATCCCGTCGCCATCGCCAAGGACGCGCTGGCTGCCGCACGGCGGGAAGTGGTCGACGTGCTGCTGGTCGATACCGCCGGCCGCCTGCACGTGGACGCGGCCATGATGGCCGAGATCAAGGCCTTGCACGCGGCGATCACCCCGGTCGAGACCCTGTTCGTGGTCGACTCGATGACCGGCCAGGATGCGGCCACTACCGCCAAGGCGTTTGCCGACGCGCTGCCGCTCACCGGCGTGGTACTGACCAAAACCGACGGCGATGCCCGCGGCGGCGCGGCACTCTCGGTGCGCTACGTTACCGGGCGGCCGATCAAGTTCCTCGGTGCGGGCGAAAAGACCGACGCGCTCGAACCGTTCCACCCCGATCGTGTGGCGCAGCGCATCCTCGGCATGGGCGACGTGCTCTCGCTGGTCGAGGAGGTCGAGCGCAAGGTCGATCAGGAAAAGGCGCAAAAGCTCGCCCAGAAGGTGATGAAGGGCAAGCGCTTCGACCTGAACGACATGCGCGACCAGCTCGAACAGATGAACAACATGGGCGGCCTCGCCGGGCTGATGGACAAGCTGCCCGGTGTTTCCGCGCTGCCCGACAGCGTCAAATCCAAGGTCAACGACGGTGAAATCAAGCACATGGTGGCGATCATCCAGTCGATGACCGCCAAGGAGCGCCGTCACCCCGATCTGCTGAACGGCTCGCGGCGGGCCCGTGTTGCGCGCGGTTCGGGCACCCAGCCGGCCGACGTGAATCGCGTGCTCAAGCAGTACATGCAGATGGAAAAGATGATGTCCAAGCTGTCGCGCGGCGGCGGCAAGGGATTGTTGCGCCAGATGAGCGGGGCGCTGCGCGGCATGGGAGCCGTGCGTGGCCTGCCGCCGCGGTAAGGTCGACCACCGGGCGACCCTATTCCATTTTCCTGCTTCCACCCTTAAAATGCCGCGTTTACCGCGCATGCCCTCGTGCGCGTGGCCGGCACCGCCGGCATCTCTGGAGCAATCATCATGGTCAAGATTCGTCTTTCGCGCGGTGGCGCCAAGGGCCGCCCGTTCTACCACGTCGTGGTCACCGACCAGCGCAACAAGCGCGATGGCCGCAATATCGAGAGCCTGGGGTATTACAACCCGGTGGCGCTCGGCAAGGACAAGCGCCTTGAGCTGAACGTCGAGCGGGTCAAGGAGTGGGTGGGCAAAGGCGCCCAGCTTAGTGACAAGGTTGCCGCTTTGGTGAAGGAAGCCGGCAAGCAGCAGGCGGCCTGATCGTGGCGGCAGCCGGTCGGCGCGTCCCGCTGGGGCGCATCGTCGGGCTGCACGGCGTGCAGGGCTGGGTCAAGCTGGAGTCCTGGACCGAGCCGCGCACGCAGATTTTTGGTTACCGCCCCTGGCTGCTTGGCAAAGCGCCGGACGCGGTGACGGAAATCGATGGCGCAAGCGGCCATCCGCAAGGCAAGGGCCTGGTGGCCCATTTGCCCGGCGTGGATGATCGCGATGCGGCGGCATTGCTGGTCGGCAGCGATATCTTCATCGCGCGCGAGCAGTTGCCGGTCGCGGGCAAGGACGAGTTTTACTGGGTCGACCTCGAAGGACTCGAGGTCGTCACCACGCAGGGCGTTGCGCTGGGACGGGTCAGCCACCTGTTCGCGACCGGCGCCAACGACGTGGTGGTGGTGCGGGACGGCACGCGCGAGCGGCTGATTCCGTTCATCCAGGGCAGTGTCGTGCGGTCGGTGGATCTCGATGCCGGGCGCATGGTGGTGGATTGGGACCCGGAGTTCTAGGGTCGTGCGGATCGATGTCGTCACGCTGTTTCCCGACTTTGTGCGCGCATGCGCCGAGGTCGGCGTGGTGGGCCGCGCGCAGCGGCGCAAGCTGCTGCAGGTGGAAACCTGGAACCCGCGCGACTACGCCACTGACCACTACCGTACCGTCGATGGCCGCACCTGCGGCGGCGGGCCGGGAATGGTCATGCTGATCGAGCCCTTGCGCGCCGCGTTCAAGGCGATGCGCGCGGCGGCACCGGAGCCGGCGCATGTGGTTTACCTGAGCCCGCAGGGAGCGCGGCTCACGCAAGACAGGGTGGAAGCGCTGGCGAAACGGCCGCGCATCGCCCTCCTGTGCGGGCGTTACGAGGGAGTGGATGCGCGTTTCCTGGCGCATGAGGTCGACGAGGAGCTTTCCATCGGCGACTACGTGTTGTCCGGGGGCGAGCTGGGTGCCGCGGTGGTGATCGACGCCGTGGGCAGGTTGCAGGATGGCGCGTTGAACGACGCGCAGTCCGCGGAGCAGGATTCGTTTTCCACCGGCCTGCTCGACTGCCCGCATTACGCGAAGCCGGTGAGCGACGCGTATGGCGAGGTACCGCCGGTACTGCTGGCCGGCGACCACGCGGCGATCCGCCGCTGGCGCCTGAAGCAGGCGCTGGGACGGACCTGGCTGCGGCGTCCGGATCTGTTGGCGCAGCGTGCGTTGGATGCGGAATCCCGCGCGCTGCTGGAAGAATTCCGCCGCGAATACCTCGCGGCGGGTGGACTTGATGCGACGACGGATCGTCGCCCGTGAGAACCCCGTCGGCAGGGAAGGCCGCAAACCATTGAGGTCGCCATGAACAAGATCATCGAACAGTTCGAAGCCGAGCAGATCACCCGCCCCTTGCCGGAGTTCGGCGCTGGCGACACCGTGGTGGTGAACGTCAAGGTGAAGGAAGGCACCCGCGAGCGCGTACAGGCGTTCGAGGGCATCGTCATCGCCAAGCGCAACCGCGGGCTGCATTCGGCCTTCACCGTGCGCAAGATGTCGCACGGCACCGGTGTGGAGCGCGTGTTCCAGGCGCACAGCCCGGCGATCGATTCGATCCAGGTGAAGCGCAAGGGCAAGGTGCGCGCCGCCAAGCTGTATTACCTGCGTGGCTTGGAAGGCAAGGCCGCGCGCATCAAGGAAGACATCGCCGGTGCGGCAGCGGCGAAGGCCGCCCACAAGGCGGCGCAGGCGGCTGCCGAGTAATCGGCG
Organism: Rhodanobacter sp. FW106-HT46G03; assembly: GCF_058789895.1. NCBI lineage: Bacteria > Pseudomonadati > Pseudomonadota > Gammaproteobacteria > Lysobacterales > Rhodanobacteraceae > Rhodanobacter > Rhodanobacter sp. FW106-HT46G03. Next base: position 2,515,757 of record NZ_JBYTCC010000001.1, on the reverse strand, counting down.
CATCCCGGATGCAACGAAAACCCGCGGATCGCTCCGCGGGTTTTTTGTTGTCGCGTGGTGCAGGCACGCAGGTCAGTCGAGGCGCTGCGGCACCTGCAGGAAGTGGCCTTGCACGAAATCGACTCCGGCGGCGAACAGCAGCGAAGTGCTGGTGGCGTCTTCCACCCACTCGGTAATCACCTGCTTCTTGAGTTCGTGGGCCTGGGCGCACAACTCGGCGATCTTTTTCTGGTTTTCCGGGTGGTGCGGCAGATCCGCCATGTAGCTGCGGTCGAGTTTGAGGAAATCCGCATCGACGTGGGCCAGCAGCTGGAACGAGTTGAGTCCGGAGCCGAATTGTTCGAGCGCAAACAGGCCACCCAGGCGCTTCCACTGGGTGACGAATTCCTGGGCTGGGCGCAGCAGCGTCATCACCTTGCTTTCGGTCGCCTCCAACACCAGCCGACCGCGCTTCATGCCGGTTTGTCTGATCTGTTCGGCGAGCCACGGCACCAGGCTTGAATCCTGCAGCGAGGCAGTGGTGAGCTTGACGAAGTAGGTGGTGTGGGCGCCCTGCCGTTCGCGCCGCCGCAGGGCGTCGAATGCGTGGCCCAGCACCCAGCGGTCGATCGCGGTGCTCAGGCCGTGCTTGTCGGCGATCGGCAGAAACACGCCCGGCATCACTTCGCCCTGTGGACCGTTCATGCGCAACAGGATTTCCGAGTAGTCGCCGTCGGCATCCTGCAGGCTTACGGTCTGCTGGTGATAGAGCAGCAGGCTGTTGTCGGCCAGTGACCGTTTGACCAGCTCCAGCCACGCCAGTTCGCGCTTGGCATCCGCTTTTTCGCGCGCCGACGGGTCGTGCAGTTCTGTCGTGTTGCCGCCCTGGTCGACGGCGGCGCGCAAGGCGTGGCTGGCTTGATCGAGCAGCAGGTCGGTGTTGGCGTTTTTTTCACCCATCAGGCAACCGCCGATGCTCACGGTGATGCTGATCGAGCGGTTGCCGGCATCGAAGATGGCGCCGTTCACGGCGGTGTGCAGCTGGTTCATCCAGTCGCGGATGGCATCGTCCGAACGCGGCGACAGGAGGATGCCGAAAGTGTGTTCGGCGAGCACGCCGGCATCGTCCTGTTCGCCGAGCAGGGAACGGACGCGACCGGCCAGGCCGGCGACCAGCTCGTCGGCTTTGCCCAGCCCGACGGTGGCCGCGATGGCCGGCCAGTTGTCCGGCACGATCAGCAGCAGGGAGTGCCCCTTGGCGCCTGCTGCAGCCGCATGTACGGCGTCTTCGATGCGTTCAAGCAAGTGCGCGCGGGTGTACAGGCCGGTCACCTGGTCACGCTTCAGTTGCTCGAGCACGGCTGGGGCGACCGCCTGCTCGCGGAACACGAGTTGCAGGCAAGGTTCGCCTTCAAACGTGGCGGAGGCGAAGTCCACCATGGCGGCAAACGTGCCGCCGTCGGCGCGCCGGGCACGCAGGCTCACCGGGCCGGGCGGCTTCTCCTGCTTGTCCTGGCCGCGCAGCAGGGCCTTGAAGCTGTCGACGTCGGCCGGATCGATCATGTCGAGGATCGTCAGGCCGAGCAGATCGTCGAACTCCGTGTAGCCGAAGGTGTCGAGGTAAGCCTGGTTGGCGCGCACATGCACGCCTTCGTGCACGTAGGCGATGGCGTCGCGCGACGAGTCGAGCAGGGCCTCACAGCGGCGTTCCAGCTCGTGCTGCATGGCCTCCAGCCGGCGTACCTGCCGGCGCGTCTGCAGGGCGTCGAACTCGCGTTTGATCACGGACAGGAGCTGTCCCGGCAAGCTGCGCGCGCCGATGCCGTGCACGCCCTGCTCGAAGAGCTCGGCTCCGGTTCGGTTGTCGAGCGTGCCGACGAGACCGAGCAGCGCGTAGTCGCGGCCGGTCGCGTCCAACAGCTTGACCACGTCCGGCAGCGCAATGGAGCCGTTGGCCGGGTCGAACAGCACCAGATCGGGTTCGAGCTCGACCAGCGCCGCCTGCACCTGCGCGTTGTCGACGGCCCGTGCCGGCCGTACCGCGATGCCGGTATTGCGCAACAAGCTGATGATCTGCTCGGCTTCATCGACAAGGTGTTCGACGAAGAGGATGCGGATGACGAAGTCTTTTTTCATGGGATCGCAAAGTGACGTGGTGCCGTGAAGCGAACCGATCGATCCTGATGGGCGCTGGCAGAACACCGGTTGTAACGGATTGGCCGGCGAACCGCCAGCCGCAGGTGGTGAAGCCCGGGTGATGCATCATGCTCCCGAGTCGGTTCGCGCCGGCGCGGGCGACGCCGGCGGTACGTTGCCCTACCATGCGCCCGGCTTCGGCCATCTATTCCACAACCGGCGTCTTGGATGCTTCGCCGCTGATCTCGCGCACCAGCCTGGGCACGAGGTAACCGGACAGCCGCCCGCGAACCTCTTCCATGATGGCCAGTGCACGGGTGTCGGGCACCTCGAAATGCGCGGTGCCTTTGACCTTGTCGAGCTGGTGCAGGTAGTACGGCAGCACCCCGGCGGCGAACATGCGCTCGGACAGGTTGGCGATGGCGTCGGCGCTGTCGTTGACCCCGCGCAGCATCACCGACTGGTTGAGCAACGTGGCGCCAGCCGCCTGCATGCGCGCGCAGGCATCGTCCACGCTGGCGTCGAACTCGTTGGCGTGGTTGGCGTGGATCACCACCACTTTTTGCAGCGGCAGCGCGGCCAGCCAGTCGATGAACTCGGCGTCGATGCGCTCGGGCAGCACGATCGGCAGCCGGCTGTGGATGCGCAGGCGGATGATGTGCGGCAGGTTGGGCAGCTGGTCGGTCAGCTCGGCGAGCTTTTTGGTGGTGAGCGACAGCGGATCGCCGCCGGAAAGGATCAGCTCGTTGATCGAGGTGTCCTTGCGCAGGTAATCCAGCGCCTCGCGCCAGTGGGCGGAAGCCGCCATTTCCTCGGCATACGGAAAGTGCCGGCGGAAGCAGTAGCGGCAGTTGACCGCGCAGCTGCCGCTGGCGATCAGCAGCGCGCGGCGCTCGTACTTGTGCAACACGCCCTTGGCCTCGATCACCTCCATGTCGCCCACGGCATCGAGCGTGTAGCCGGGCACGTCGTCCAGCTCAGCCATCTGCGGCAGCACCTGCAGCAGCAGCGGATCATTCGGATCGCCCTGGCACATGCGCGCCACGAAGCCGCGCGGCACGCGCAACTGGAAGCCGGCGTCGTCGGCCGGCAGGCGGTCGGCAAGGTGGGAGAGCCCGACCAGGTCGAGCAGTTCGTGACCGTCGGTGACGGCGTTGCGCCACAAGGCGCGCCAGTCGGCGACGGGGTTGGCGGCAGGCGTAATGCGTGCGTCGGGGCTTGCAGTTATCATGTGTGACCCTGTCCGGGTCGTGCCGGACCCTGTGAACCATTCAATTTTATCGGTGCGCCACGACACTCGGGTCGTCGCGGCGCAGGCTTATCCCATCGACATTCTGGAGCACACCGCATGGCCACCGCTGGTCTCAATGACGTCAAGAAGGGCATGAAGATCCTTCACAACAACGACCCGTGGGTCATTTCCGAGGCCGAGTTCATCAAGCCCGGCAAAGGGCAGGCGTTCACCCGCATCTTCATCCGCAACCTGAAGACCGGGCGCACCACCGAGCAGACCATGAAGTCGAGCGACTCGTTCGAAGTGGCCGACGTCACCGACACCGACATGCAGTATCTCTACACCGATGGTGAATTCTGGCACTTCATGCAGCCCGATACCTTTGAGCAGCATCAAGCGACCAAGGCCGGTGTCGGCGATGCCGCAAAGTGGCTGAAGGGCGAGGAAGAGTGCGTGGTGACGCTGTTCAACGGCGAAATCATCGCGGTGCAGCCGCCCAACTTCGTCGAGCTGAAGATCACCGAGACCGATCCGGGCGTGCGCGGTGATACCTCGGGCGGCGGCGGCAAGCCGGCCACGCTGGAAACCGGCGCCGTCGTGCGCGTGCCGCTGTTTGTCGGCCAGGACGAGGTGATCAAGGTCGACACCCGCACCGGCGAATACGTGAGCCGCGTCGGCAAGTAAGCCGGCACGCGCCGGTTTGGCAAAGGGCGGCGCCGCAAGGCCGGCCGCCCTTTGCGCATCCGGCCACGGGAAACCTTCCAGATGAGTGAATTGCCGTTGCAGGATATCGACCTTCTGATCGAGGCGCGCTGGGTGCTGCCGATCGAACCCAGTGGCGTGGTGCTTGACGACCACGCCGTGGCGGTGGATGGCGACCGCATTGTCGGCGTGCTGCCGATCGCCGCCGCGCGCGCCGCGTACCGCGCGCGCGAGACCGTGGCGCTGCCCGAGCACGCGCTGATCCCCGGCCTGGTCAATGCGCACACGCACAATCCGATGACGCTGCTGCGCGGGTTGGCCGACGACCTGCCGCTGATGACCTGGCTTACCGAGCATATCTGGCCGGCGGAGGCCAAGGTGCTCGGCGCCGAATTCGTGCGCGACGGCGTGGAGCTGGCCGTGGCCGAGATGCTGCGCGGCGGCACCACGTGCGCCAACGAAAACTACTTTTTCCCGGATGCGATTGGCGCGACATACCGCAAACTCGGCTTTCGCGCCGTGGTCGGCCTGCCGGTGATCGAGTTCCCCACGCCGTGGGCGAAAACGCAGGACGAGTATTTCGAGCGCGCGGCCGCCGTGCATGACAGCTTTCGCGGCGAAGCGCTGCTCACCACCGCGTTTGCGCCGCATGCGCCGTACACCGTGTCGGACGAGAGTTTTGCCCGCATCCGCCTGCTGGCCGACCAGCTCGACGTCCCGGTGCACCTGCACCTGCACGAGACGGCACACGAGGTGGAGGACGAGAAGCAGAAGAGCGGCCTGCGCCCGTTCCAGCGGTTGCAGAAGCTGGGGCTGGTCAACGACCGCCTGATCGCCGTGCACATGACGCAGCTGACCGACGGCGAGATCGCCGCCTGTGCCGAGGCCGGGGTGTCGGTGGTGCACTGCCCGGAGTCGAACCTCAAGCTTGCCTCGGGGTTTTGCCCGGCGGAAAAGCTGCGTCGCGCCGGGGTGAATCTCGCGCTTGGCACCGATGGGTGTGCGTCCAACAACGATCTGGACATGTTCGGCGAGATGCGCACCGCCGCGCTGCTGGCGAAGGCCGTGGCGCAGGACGCCTCGGCGTTCGATGCCGCCTTTGCGCTGCACGCGGCCACGCTGGGCAGCGCAAAGGCGATCGGGCTGGATGCGCGCATCGGTTCGATCGAAATCGGCAAGCAGGCCGATCTCGCCGCGGTACGCTTGTCCGACATCGAGACCCAGCCGCTGTTCCACGTGGCCTCGCAGCTGGTGTATGCCGCCGGGCGCCGGCAGGTGAGCGACGTGTGGATCGCCGGCAAGCGCAAGCTGGCCGACCGCGTGCTGGTGGACATGGACCTGGATGCGATCGGTGCCCGGACGCGTGCCTGGCGCGAGCGCATCGCGGCACACTGAGCGCTCCCGCGCCTTGTGGCAGATCACGGCGCGCGTACCGTGTGCCCCATAGACTCGCGTTTCGTGTGGAGGAGTTGCAATGCCTGTGGCCGCCAATGTCAGTGCCGCCGAAATCGCCCGCTTCGACGAGCTTGCCTCGCGCTGGTGGGATCCGGACGGCGAGTCGCGCCCGCTGCATGACCTGAACCCGGTGCGGCTGGATTACATCGCGCAGCGGGTGCCCTTGCGCGGTGCGCGCGTGGCTGATGTCGGTTGCGGCGGCGGCCTCTTGAGCGAAGCCTTGGCAAAGGCCGGTGCGCAGGTGACCGGCATCGACCTCGGCGAGCGGGTGATCGACATTGCGCGCCTGCACCTGCACGAGTCGGCACTGACGGTGGACTATCGCCGGCAGTCGTCGGCGGAGCTCGCCCAGGCCGAGCCGGCTGCGTTCGATGTGGTGTGCTGCATGGAGCTGATCGAGCACGTGCCCGATCCGGCCGCCCTGGTGGTTGACCTGGCTGCGATGCTGAAACCCGGTGGCCGGCTCTTCATGTCCACCTTGAACCGCACGCCGGCGGCGTTTGGCGCGGCGATCCTTGGTGCGGAATACCTGTTGCGCCTGCTACCGCGCGGCACGCACCACTACGCGCAATTCCTCAAGCCGTCCGAGCTGGCGCGGCTGCTGCGGCATGCCGGGCTCGAACCGGACGATGTCAGCGGACTGGGCTACGACCCGCTGCGGCGCAAGGCATGGCAGAGCCGCGTCACGGCGGTGAATTACCTTTTGTGCGCGCGGAAACCGGCGTGAGGGCGCTGCCAAACGTCCTCGATGGCGTGCTGTTCGATCTCGATGGCACGCTGGTGGACAGTGCCGCCGACCTGCATGCCGCGCTTGCGGTTTATTGCGCTGAAGTCCGCGCGGCCGTGCCGCCGTACGCGGCCGTGCGCGCCGTGGTGTCGCGCGGCAGTCGCGCGATCCTGCGCTGTGCCTTTGCCGAGGACGACGCTGCCCTCGCCCCGCGCGTGGCCCGCTATCTCGCGATTTACCGCGACATGCTCGCTACCCGTACCCGGCCGTTCGCGGGTATCGCCAAGTTGCTGGGCGCGATGGAAGGCGCCGGTCTGCGTTGGGGCATCGTCACCAACAAGCCGGGTTTTCTTGCCGACGAGCTGGTGCGCCGCCTTGGCTGGGGCACGCGTGCAGCTGCCGTCGTCAGCGGCGACACCCTGCCGGTGAAAAAGCCCGATCCGGCACCGGTGCTGCTGGCTTGTGAACGGGCCGGCGTGCGTCCGGCGCACGGTGTCTTCGTCGGCGACGACGCGCGCGACGTCGAGGCCAGCCATGCGGCTGGCATGTTTGCCATCGCGGTCGAATGGGGTTATCTCAACGACGAGGATCCGCACGCCTGGGGCGCCGATGCTGTGGTGGCCACACCGCCTGCGTTGGCGCGTTTGCTCGGGCTGGGAGTGGCGGCGTGAGCGAGTCAGACGAACAGGCCGACGCGGTGGAAGCAGCGCCGCCATCCGCGCCACCGACGCCACTGCAGGCGATCCAGAGCTATGTCGACAAGTGGCTCACGGTGCAGCCAGCGCAACATCTGGCGCTGGTGTTCGTCAAACCGGAGCGCTATCTCGGCCACCTTGCGCTGGCAGCGCTGGAGCAGGAGATCATTGCCGCCGCCTACGGCATTCGCGAGCCGACGGTGGCACTCAACAAACTCAACTGGTGGGCGGAAGAACTCTCCGGCGCGATGGTCACCGGTGGCCACCACCCGCTGACCCAGGCGCTGTTTGCCGATCCGCGTGCGCAGGAGATTTCGGCCGAGCTGTGGATGGCTCCGGCGCTCGCCGCCATGGCGCAATTTGAAGACGGCACGCCAGCGGATTTTGCCGCCCAGCTGCTGGCGGCCACGCCGATGCACGGGGCGCTGGCGCGGCTGGAAACGGCATGGTGGTACGGGCCTGCGGCCAATGCGACGCGCGCCGAACGCGAGGCAGTGCTCAGCCATGTACTGCACGTGCTGCGCCGGCTTGAGGACGATGCCGACCGCGACCGCCTGCCGCTGCCGATGGCGCAGCTCGCGCGTTACGACCTCGCGCGCAATGCGCTGGCAACCCCCAGCGCTGCCCGCAACGGCGCCATCGGCGCCCAGCTCGAGGACATCCAGGCGGCCTGGCGCGAGGCTGCGTGCTTGCCCGGGCCGCTCAGCGTGTTCCGCGCACTGGAATCGTATGAGGCGCGGCGCCTGCTGCGCCATTCGCGACGTGCCGGCGACGTGCTCAAGGCCTTGCAGCATGGGCAGCACAGCAATTACGGCACGACCTGGGCCGCCTGGCGCGCGGCGTCGCGCTGGCAGCGCCACACCAGCAGCTGAGAGAGCCGGGAAAGCGTCGCCAAAACACAGCGTTTCCGCCAGCGCACTGTTGCAACCGGTGCGATAGCCCCCATATTGGCGGCTTCGATAACGTCGCGGCACACTGTTTTTGGAACTCCGCATGCAAAGTCATGAAACCACCGCCCGCCGGATGCCGGATGTGGCGACCCAGGCCCAGCCGCAATTGCATGGTGCACTGGACTGGGTTGGCATGGATGGCGTCCAGACCCGCGTGGCGTTCGACGCCGGTGACGGCGAGGTGCAAAAGCTCGCGGCCCAGGTTGGTGTATTCGTCAATCTGACGCGGCCGGATCGGCGCGGCATCCACATGTCGCGGCTCTACCTGCTGGTCGACCGTGGCCTCGGTGGGCAGCCGCTTGGTGCGGCCATGCTCGAGAATCTGCTGCGCGAGTTGCTCGCTTCGCATGCCGGGCTGGCGGATCGCGCACGGCTGCATCTGGCGTTCCATGCGCTGGTGCGCCGCCGCGCGCTGCGCAGTGAGCACAGTGGCTGGCGCGATTACCCGGTCAGCGTTGATGCCAGCCTCGACGCGACGGGCTTCCACCTGGAGTTCGGCACCGAGGTGGTGTATTCCTCGACCTGTCCGGCGTCGGCGGCGTTGGCGCGCCAGCTGATCCAGGATCAATTCGCACACGATTTTGCCGAAGGCGCGGCGGTCGAGCGCTCTGCGGTGCTGGCGTGGCTGGGCAGCGAGCGCGGCATTGTCGCCACCCCGCATGCGCAGCGCAGCGTCGCACGGCTCGCCCTGCGCCTCGCGCCCGGCGCGGCGTTCGATCTCGTCGGTACGCTCGATCACGTCGAGCAGGCGTTGGGTACGCCGGTGCAGACTGCCGTGAAGCGCGAGGACGAGCAGGCGTTTGCGCTGGCCAACGGCGGCAACCTGATGTTTTGCGAAGATGCGGCACGCCGCATTCAGCGCGCCTTGAACGCCGACGCACGCGTGGCCGATTTCCGGGTGCGGGTCGAGCATCAGGAAAGCCTGCATCCGCATGACGCCGTGGCGTTTGCGAGCAAAGGTGTTGCCGGCGGTTACGAGGCCTGATCGGCGACGCTCAGTGCCGGTGATGGTCGTCGTGGACGCGCTCCCAGCGCGGAAACACGAAGCGCTCGGGCACCGGGTCGTCGCCGCCCTCGCAATACGGCTGGCAGCGCAGGAGCCGCCACGCCGTCAAGAGGCAGCCACGCAAGGGGCCGAAGCGGTGGATGGCGATCCGTGCATAATCGGAGCAACTGGGGTAGAAACGACAACGTTTTCCCAACAGCGGGCTGATCCAGCGTTTGTACTGGCGCAGCAAAAATAGCAATGGTCGGGCAACGAGGCTCAAATCGGCAGCACGGCGGGCTTCGGGAAGGCTTGCAAGTATCCCAGAAGCTGGCTTGCCGGTGCAGGATACATGGGCTATAACACCCGGCCGCCACGGCAAAAACGGTGAAGGAATATGGCGAAAACCACGCGCAGTTCGACCTCCGCCAAATCGACCAAGGGGAAGGTACCGGCCCGGGCGCGTGACGCCGCGGTGGGCAAGGCAAAACCGGTGGCAGCCCGGCCGTCGAAGGCGGGCGCCAGAAAGCCGGCAACCAAGCCGGTTGCCAAGAAGCCCGCCGCGCGCAAGCCGGCGGCCACCAAGGCGGTTGCCAAGCCGGCGGTGAAGAAATCCGCCGCCAGGCCGATGAAGAAGACAGCGGCGGGCAAGGCAAAGCCGACGGTCAAGTTGCCCGCAGCACGGAAGCCGGCAACACAGAAGACGGCGGTGAAGAAGCCGGTGGCAAAGACGCCGGTTGCAAAGAAACCCGTGGCAAAGAAGCCCGTGGCAAAGAAGCCCGTGGCGACCAGGCAGACGGCCAAGCCGGTTGCCCGGAAGCCGATGCCGTCGACAAAACCGGTGGCGACAAAAACCACCAGGGTCGCCAGCCACGCCAAGTCGGGTGTCGCGGCCAAGCCGGCAGCGCATGCGCACAAGGAGCCGGTCCACCAGCACAAGGAGCCGGCACACGCGTTGCCCCACGTGGCCAAGCCGATGCCGCCGGCAGCAACGTTCAAGCGGCCGCTGCCGAAAGGCAAGGTCGCCACGGCAACCACGATGGTGCTGCCGCGCGGTTTGCAGCACCCCCACCCCTCGCCAACGAAAAACGCCTTATCCGCAATGAATAAATCTGCTGCAAAGACCAAAGACGATGGCATTACCCGTGAAGATGGGCGCTACGCCTTGCCTGCGACCTCGCAGATCTCCTTGCCGAAGGGTTATCACCCTGCGGAGAACGAGGAGTACATGAACCCGAAGCATCTCGCGTATTTCCGCGACAAACTGCGCGACTGGCGCGCGCAGTTGGTGGAAGAGTCGCGGCAGACCATCGACAACCTGCGCGATGAAGTGCGCGATGTGGGGGACGAGGCCGAGCGCGCCACGCGCGAGACCGAGAACTCGCTGGAGCTGCGCACCCGCGACCGCTACCGCAAGCTGATCGCCAAGATCGACAAGGCGCTGCGCCGCATTGAAGACGGCAGCTACGGCTATTGCGAAGAGACCGACGAGGAGATTGGCATCGAGCGCCTGGACGCGCGTCCCATTGCCACGCTGTCGCTCGATGCGCAGGAGCGACGCGAGCATTTGCAAAAGCAAATGGGCGACTGACCATCGCACGCACCGCTGCAACGAAAAGCCCCGTAACCTGCGGGGCTTTTCGCATCCGGTGACTTGAGTTGGTTACTTGCCGCCGGCCGCGACGGCGGCAGCGTAGCCCTTGAGTTTTTTCAGCGTGGAGGCCAAGCCGTTTGAACGGGTTGGCGACAGATGCTTGGCCAGGCCGATGGCCTGGATGAACTCGGGCTCGGTGGCGACGATTTCTGCCGCCGAGCGGTCCGAATACACGCGCAACACCAGCCGCAGCAGACCGGAAACGATGGCGGAGTCGCTGGTTGCCTCGAAGTGCATGCACTGCGCGTTGCCGCTGGGCACCAGCCACACCATCGACTGGCAACCCTGCACGCGCCATTCCTCCACCTTGTACTGGTCGGCCAGCGGCGGCAGCTCGCGACCAATGTCGATCAAATACTGGTAACGCTCACTCCAGTCGGTGAAGTAGGCGAACTCTTCGGCAATGTCGCGCTGCGCCTGGGCGGCGTCGCCGGTGGTGGTCGTTGCAGTGGCATCCATGTGCGCATTATCGCGCGTCACGTTGCGACCGGCGGGTGACGCATGTCACCTGGGGTGCGGCGGTGGAAACCGGGCAGGCGAGGCAAGGCGGTTTTACGCCCGTTTGCGGGGTGGTTTGCGGCCCCTTGGGGACAGTGGGCAGAGCAAAGTGCGGCCAAGACGGCACCGTCGCCTGGGTCTCGGCCGCCCAGGCGCCCAGGCAGTGCGATCACGCCTTGCTGATGCTCCAGCGCGTGCCGTTTGCGCCGTCCTCGATCGTCACGCCCATCGCCGTCAGCTCGTCGCGGATGGCATCGGCGCGGGCGAAGTCGCGCGCGCCGCGCGCGGCGCGGCGCGCTTCCAGCAAGGCTTCGACGTGGGCCGCATCGATATCCGGGTTGCCGCTGCGCTGGAACCAGTCCCGGGGCTTCTGCTGCAACAGGCCAAGCAGCGCACCGCCGCCGAGCAGTTCGGCTTTCGCCCGTGGCGTACGCTCGCGGCGTGCGGCATCGGCGAGCAACGCCAGTTCGGCCAGCGCCTGCGGCGTGTTGAGGTCGTCGCACAGCGCGGCTTCGATCTTTGCCGGTACCGGCAAGGGAGCTGCGGTAGGGGCGATATCCGCAAGATCGCGCAGCACGCGGTACCAGCCATCCAGCGTGCTGGCCGCCTGCTGCAACGAGTCGTTGGACCAGTCCAGCGGCTGCCGGTAATGGCCACTCATCAAGCGCAGGCGCAGGGCTTCGGCGGGATGCTGCTGCAGGGCGGCATGCAGTTGCAGCACGTTGCCGAGCGATTTGGACATCTTGCGGCCGTCGAAGGTGAGCATGCCGTTGTGCAGCCACCAGCGTGCAAAAGTCTTGCCGCCATGCGCGCAGGTGGATTGCGCCACCTCGTTTTCGTGGTGCGGGAACAGCAGATCCACGCCGCCGGCGTGGATGTCGATGGTTTCGCCCAGATGTGCGGCGCTCATCGCCGAGCACTCGATGTGCCAGCCGGGACGACCACGCCCCCACGGGCTGTCCCAGCCTGGCAACTCCGGCGTGGAAGGTTTCCACAAGACGAAATCGGCCGGGTTTTTCTTGTACGGCGCCACTTCGATGCGCGCGCCGGCGATCAGTTCGTCGGTATCGCGGCCCGAGAGCTTGCCGTAATCGGGGTAGCTCGAAACGTCGAACAGCACGTGGCCATCGGCGGCGTACGCGTGGCCGCCGGCGATCAGGTTTTCGATCATCGCGATGATCGGCGCGATGTGTTCGGTGGCGCATGGCTCGACGTCGGGCGGCGCAATGCCCAGCTGCGCCATGTCCGCGCGATAAGCCGCCGTGAACCTGTCGGTGATGGTGCCGATCGGCACGTGCTGGTCGAGCGCCGCGGCGTTGATCTTGTCGTCGACGTCGGTGATGTTGCGCGCGTACACCACGTGCGGGTAATGCCGGCGCAGGAGCTTCGCCAGTACGTCGAACACCACTGGCCCGCGCGCATTGCCGACGTGCACGTAGTTGTAGACCGTGGGGCCGCACACGTACATCGTCACCCGCTCGGGATCGAGCGGCACGAACACTTCGGTGCGGCGGGTGAGGCTGTTGTAGAGCGAAATCGGCGGCATCGGCGTTCCGGGCGAAGTGCGGCAGGCAAGCCGCGCATCTTAACAAGGTGTAAGCGCACGACGCGGCGCGACGTCGCATGGTGGCGATTCTAAGCCTTGATTCAGTGTGGTTTTGCTGCAATCGGCAATGCGGAGAGCCCGCATTCGACGTCGTCCGGAGTTCACCATGCACAAGCCGTTTCTCGCCGTGTTGCTGCTGGCGCTGACTGCCACTGCTGCGCAGGCCCAGAACACGCGCTACGCCAATGCCGGCAGCGCCGACGCGCATTACGGCTGGGCCGACGTGCTGCGCGTGGACCCGGTGTACGCCGTCACCCGCACCCAGGTGCCGCGCCAGCAGTGTTACGACGAGCAGGTGGTGCAGCAGGATCGCGGCAACAGCACCGCCGGCACCATCCTTGGCGCGGTGGTGGGCGGCGTGCTCGGCAACACCATCGGCAAGGGTGATGGCCGCAAGGCCGCCACGGTGGTTGGCGCAGTGGCGGGTGGCGCGGTGGGCAATCGCGTTTCCGACCACGGCGGCAGCTACGCCACCACGCAAACCCGCTGCCGCGAGGTGAGCGCGGTGAGCGAGCAGCGCCAGATCATGGGTTATGACGTCGAATACCGCTATCGCGGCGAGGTGTACGAGTCACGCCTCAACTACGACCCGGGCGAGCGCCTGCGCGTGCGGGTGAGCGTGACGCCGGCCGATTGACCGGGCATGTTGCATAGCAGCGAAAATGCCGGCATGATGCAGGCTCGCTCGACCGGAACCATGATGTCTTCAGCCGCCTATACCGCCAATGTCCTGACCAGCGCCCGCATGGCCGCCGGCATGACTTCGCGCGCGCGCCGACCGTCGGGTAGCCATCCGGCCGGGTAGGCTGTCGCACGCTTTTGCACTGCGCATCGACGAAAACCCGGCCCCTCGGCCGGGTTTTCGTGTTTCAGGGGTTTGCCCGCCGCAACATCCACCATCGGAACGTTTGCCCATGACCATTCGCCACTTCATCACCACCCAGGACTGGAGCCGCGCCGAGATCGACGCGCTGCTCGACGATGCGGCGGCGTTCAAGCGCTCGCCGGTCGGCAGCCAGTTGGCCGGCAAGGCGGTGGTGCTGCTGTTCTTCAACCCCTCGATGCGCACCCGCACCAGCTTCGAGCTGGGCGCGTTCCAGCTCGGCGGCCACGCGGTGGTGCTGCAGCCCGGCAAGGATGCGTGGCCGATCGAGTTTGCGGAAGGCACCGTGATGGACGGCGACGCCGAGGAGCACGTGAAGGAAGTGGCGCGCGTGCTGAGCCGCTATGCCGATCTCATCTGCGTGCGCGCCTTCCCCAAGTTCAGGGATTGGTCGGTGGACCGCGAGGACCAGGTCATCAAGGCGTTCGCGAAATACGCGACGGTGCCGGTGATCAACATGGAAACGATCACCCACCCGTGCCAGGAGCTGGCGCATGCGCTGGCGCTCAGGGAGCACCTGGGCGACCTGCGCAAGAAGAAATACGTGCTGACCTGGACCTATCACCCCAAGCCGCTCAACACCGCGGTGGCCAATTCCGCGCTGCTGATCGCCACCAAGCTCGGCATGGACGTGACGCTCCTGTGCCCCACGCCCGACTACGTGCTGGACGAGCGCTACATGGCGTTTGGCCGGCTGAATGCGCAGGAGAATGGCGGCTCGCTCACGGTGAGCCACGACATCGACGCGGCCTACAGCGGCGCCGACGTGGTGTACGCGAAGAGCTGGGGCGCGCTGCCGTATTTCGGCCAGTGGGAAAAGGAGAAACCCATCCGCGACCAGTACCGGCACTTCATCGTCGACGAGGCCAAGATGGCGCTCACCAACCACGCGGTGTTCAGCCATTGCCTGCCCTTGCGGCGCAACGTCAAGGCCACCGACGCGGTGATGGACGCCCCGTACTGCATCGCCATCGACGAGGCGGAAAACCGGCTGCATGTGCAGAAGGCGGTGATGGCGCGGCTCGCCGCCCTCGCTGGCAACGGCAAGTAGGCAAGCGGAGTACGACATGGCGTTCGAGCATCGCTATCGGGTCGAGGTGGAGTGGACGGGCAACCGCGGCAGCGGGACTTCCGCGTATCGCGCGTACGACCGCGACCACGTCATTCGCATCGACGGCAAGCCCGAGCTGGCCGGCTCGGCCGACCCCTCGTTTTTCGGCGACCGGGCAAGGTACAACCCGGAGGACATGCTGCTGTCCGCACTTTCCGCTTGCCACATGATGAGCTACCTGCACATGGCGACCGTGGCCGGCGTGGTCGTCGTCGCCTATGTCGACCATGCCGAGGCGACGATGGCGACCGCGGGCGAGGGTGGCCATTTCGTCGAAGCCGTACTGCAGCCGGTGGTCACCATCAGCGCGGAGAGCGATCCCGCCAAGGCGCTGGCGGCCCATAACGCCGCGCACCACGCCTGTTTCATCGCCAATTCGGTCAATTTCCCAGTGCAGGTGGTGCCGCGGATCGAGAAGCCGGGATTCGAGATACGGGATTAGGGATACGCAAAAGCCAAAGCACGCCGCTCGCCACTTTCATTTACCCAGGAACCTCCATGTCATCTCAACCCGATTCCACGAATCCCCAATCCCATACCCCGGATGCCGGCTCCAAGGCCATCGTGCTCGCGTTTTCCGGCGGGCTGGATACCAGCTTCTGCGTGCCGTGGCTCAAGGAGCGCGGCTGGGCGGTGCACACGGTATTTGCCGATACCGGCGGCGTGAGCGACGAGGAGCGCGCGTTCATCGAGGCGCGGGCCAAGGAGCTGGGCGTGACCAGCCACGCCACGGTGGATGGCGGGTCGGCGATCTGGAACGGTTTCGTCAAGCCGTTCGTGTGGGCGGGCGAGGCGTACCAGGGGCAGTATCCGCTGCTGGTTTCGGACCGCTACCTGATCGTGGAGGCGGCACTCAAGCGCGCCGCCGAGCTCGGCACGCGCGCCATCGCGCACGGCTGCACCGGCATGGGCAACGACCAGGTGCGGTTCGACCTCACGGTGAAGTCGCTCGGCGACTACGAGATCGTGGCGCCGATCCGCGAGATCCAGAAGGAGCACACGCAGACCCGCGCCTACGAGCAGAAGTATCTCGAAGACCACGGCTTCGGCGTGCGCGCGAAGCAGCAAAGCTACACCATCAACGAGAACCTCTTGGGCGTCACCATGTCCGGCGGCGAGATCGACGCCTGGCAGGCGCCCCGCCCCGAGGCGCGCGCGTGGTGCAAGCCGCGCGCCGAATGGCCGTCCAAACCGCTCGCGGTGAAACTCCGCTTCGAACATGGCGAGGCGGTTGCGCTCGACGGCGAAAAGCTCGCGGGGCACAAACTGCTGCAAAAGCTCAACCACCTGTTTGCGCCGTATGGCGTGGGCCGCGGCGTGTACACCGGCGACACCACCATTGGCCTCAAGGGCCGCATCATCTACGAGGCGCCGGGGCTGATCTCGCTGCTCACGGCGCATCGCGCGCTGGAGGAGGCGGTGCTGACCAAGCTGCAGAACCGCTTCAAACCCGAGGTGGCGCGCAAGTGGATCGAGCTGGTGTACGAGGGTTTCTTCAAGGACCCGCTCAAGACCGACCTCGAGGCGTTCCTCGCATCGAGCCAGGCCAAGGTCAACGGCACGGTGACGCTGGAAACCGCCGGCGGCAGCATTGGCGCAGTGGCGGTGGAATCGCCGCACATCCTCGCGGCGAAAGGCGCCACCTATGCGCAATCCGCCGACTGGGGCGTGGCCGAGGCCGAGGGCTTCATCAAGCTGTTCGGCATGAGCTCCACCTTGTGGGCGGAGGTCAACCACCCGTGAGCAAGGGCGAACTTTTCGTTATCCGCGACTGGATGCTGCTGGATGCCACGCTCAAGCATCTGGCGGCGCTGGTGGCGTTCGACACCCGCAACCCGCCGCGTGCGATCGGCACTGACGGCATCTTCGATTACCTGCGCGCGCAGTTGCCCGGCTTCGATTTCACCCTGGCCGACCACGGCGCCGGCGCGGTGAGCCTGTACGCGCGGCGCGGCAACCCGAAGCTGCTGTTCAACGTGCATCTGGACACCGTGCCCGACTCGCCGGCGTGGACGCGCGATCCGCACGTGCTCGCGGTGGACGCCGACCACGCCACCGGCCTCGGCGCGT
Source organism: Rhodanobacter sp. FW106-HT46G03 (assembly GCF_058789895.1). Classification (NCBI taxonomy): domain Bacteria; kingdom Pseudomonadati; phylum Pseudomonadota; class Gammaproteobacteria; order Lysobacterales; family Rhodanobacteraceae; genus Rhodanobacter; species Rhodanobacter sp. FW106-HT46G03. Next base: position 2,499,072 of record NZ_JBYTCC010000001.1, on the reverse strand, counting down.
GCGATATCAAGGGTGCCGCGGCAGGCCTGCTGTCGGCGGCGAACACCACCACCGGCGACATGGCGATGCTGTTCACCACCGACGAGGAGGCGAATGATCCGCGCTGCGTCACAGCGTTTCTCGCCGCCTGCGAAGCCGGCACGCTGCCGAAGCCGGAAGCGGTGATCGTGGCCGAGCCCACGCGCAGCAAGGCGGTGCTGGCGCATCGCGGCATCCAGTCGGTGTTGATGAAATTTGCTGGCCACGTCGGCCACGCCTCGGCCAAGCAGAAGCCGGGCGACAGCGCGCTGCATCAAGCCGTGCGCTGGGGCAACGCGGCGCTCGATTACGTGGAGTCGCAGGCGGCGGTGAAGTTCGGCGGCCTGCGCGGCCTGCGCTTCAACATCGGCCGCATCGAGGGCGGGATCAAGGCCAACATGATCGCGCCGGCGGCCGAGCTGCGCTTCAACATGCGGCCGCTGCCGTCGATGGACCCGGATGCGCTGCTGGCGACGTTCCGCGGCTTTGCCAGCGAAGTGGCCCCGGCGCATTTCGAGGAAACCTTCCGCGGTCCCTCGTTGCCGGCCGGGCCGGCCGAGCGTACCGAGGCGCGGCGCATCCAGGCGGAAATGCTGGCCGAAGAGCTGGGCATCACGGTCGGCGCGGCGGTGGATTTCTGGACCGAGGCCGCGCTGTTTTCCGCTGCGGGCTACCCCGCGTTCGTGTTCGGCCCGGGCGACATTGCGCAGGCGCATGCGGCGGACGAGTGGGTCGACCTGGCCCAGTTGCAGCAACACGCGGAAACCATTCAGGGAATCGTGAGCCGTGGACTCGCCTAAGCACTCAACCCGCAAGACCATCGTGCGCCTGCTGTCGGCAATGGGCAGCGCGAAGGAAATCCAGCAGTACCTCAAGCGCTTCTCCGAGATCGACGCCAAGCGCTTTGCGGTGGTGAAGGTTGGCGGCGCGGTGCTGCGCGACGAGCTGCAGGACCTTGCTTCCTCGCTCACCTTTCTGCAGCAGGTCGGCCTGACCCCGATCGTGCTGCACGGCGCCGGCCCGCAACTGGACGCGGAGCTGCACGCGGCGGGCATCGAGAAGGAAACGGTCAATGGCCTGCGCGTGACCTCGCCCAAGGCGCTGGGCATCGTGCGCCAGGTGTTCATGCAGCAGAACCTGAAACTGGTGGAGGCGCTGCAGGGCATGGATACGCGCGCGACCTCGGTCGCGGCCGGCGTGTTCATGGCGAGCTACCTCGACCGCGAACGGCTCGGCATGGTCGGCAAGGTGGAACACGTGAACCTCGCGCCGATCGAGGCCGGGCTGCGCGCCAATTCCATTCCCGTCGTCGCGAGTCTGGGCGAAACCCGCGAGGGCCAGTTGCTCAACATCAACGCCGACGTGGCCGCGAACGAGCTGGTGCGCGTGCTGCAGCCGTACAAGGTGGTGTTTCTCACCGGCACCGGTGGGCTGCTCGACGAACGCGGCAAGGTGATCGACTCGATCAACCTGTCGACCGAATACGAGACGTTGATGGCGCAGCCGTGGATCACCGGCGGCATGCGCTTGAAGCTCGAACAGATCGCCGACCTCTTGAACGACTTGCCGCTGACCTCGTCGGTGTCGATCACGCGCCCGGCCGAGCTGGCGAAGGAACTCTTCACCCACAAGGGGTCCGGCACGCTGGTACGGCACGGCGAGAAGGTGCTTCGCTACACGCGCTGGGCCGAGCTCGACCGCGAACGCCTGCGCGGGCTGATCGAATCGAGTTTCAGGCGCAAGCTGGTGGCCGATTACTTCGAGCACACCACGCCATATCGCGTCTACGTGAGCGAGAACTATCGCGCGGCGATGATCCTGACGCTGCAGGATGGCCTGCCGTATCTCGACAAGTTCGCCGTGCTCGACGACGCGCAGGGCGAGGGCTTGGGGCGCGCAGTATGGCAGGTGATGCGCGCGGAGAATCCGCGGCTTTTCTGGCGCTCGCGGCACAACAACCCGGTCAACATTTTCTATTACGCCGAATCGGACGGCAGCCTGAAGAAAACCCGCTGGAAGGTTTTCTGGTATGGCCTGGACGGCAATTTCGACACCATTGCGCGCTGCGTGGATTATTGCGAAGGGCACAGCCCGACACTGGTGGATTGAGGATCGACGATGACATCCGCAAAACAGACCGTAGGCATCGTGGGCGCGCGCGGCTACACCGGCGCCGAATTGATCCGCCTGATCGCCGGGCACCCGGCACTGGAGCTCGCGTTTGTCTCCTCGCGCGAGCTGGATGGCCAGCGCGTGGCCAAACACAACGCGGCCTATCGCGGCGAGCTGCGCTACGAGAAACTCGATCCCGATGCGGTGGCAGCGAAGCGTGCCGACGTGGTGATCCTTGCGCTGCCCAACGGCAAGGCGGCGCCCTTCGTGGCGGCATTGGACAAGACGGCGCCGGAAACCTTGATCGTCGACCTGTCCGCCGATTACCGCTTCGACCCGGCGTGGTACTACGGCCTGCCCGAGCTCACGCGCAACAAGTGGCGCGGCGGCAAGCGCATCGCCAACCCCGGCTGCTACGCCACGGCCATGGAGCTTTCCATTGCGCCAGTGAAGGATCTGCTCGCCGCCCCGCCGGTGTGTTTCGGCGTATCCGGCTATTCCGGCGCCGGCACCACGCCATCGGACAAGAACAATCCGGAAAAGCTGCACGACAACCTGATGCCGTATGCGCTGGTTGGCCATGGCCACGAGAAGGAGGCCGGTTTTCAGCTCGGCATCCCGGTGGAGTTCATGCCGCATGTCGCGCCGCATTTTCGCGGCCTCACCGTCACCACCAATTTGTATCTGTCGAAGCCACTGAAGCGCGAGGAAGTCCTGGCACGCTTCCATCACGCCTACGACGGCGAACCTCTGGTGCGCGTCGGGGATGACGCGCCGTGGGTGAGCCGCGTCGCCAACACCAATCGCGCCGAAATCGGCGGCTTCACCCTCTCTGCCGACGGCAAACGCCTCGTCACCGTGGCTGCGCTGGACAACCTCCTGAAAGGCGCCGCGACCCAGGCGCTGCAGAACATCAACCGGGCGTTGGGGTTGGCTGAACTGACCGGGATTGGGGATTAGGGATTTGGGATTCGGACACTGCAGCTTCCCGCGTTGATGCCTTGTCGAATCCCCCATTCCGTATCTCGAACCCCGGCTTTACCGAATCTCCAATCCCGTATCCCGAATCTTGGAGTCAACCCCATGCCCCAACCCCTCTGGCAAAAATCCGGCATCCAGATCGACGCGCGGATCATGCGGTTCATGGCCGGCGACGACGTGCTGCTGGATCGCGAGTTTTTCCTCTGCGACATCACCGCCAGCAAGGCGCATGTGGAGGGGCTGGCGAATATCGGCGTGGTCAGCGCGGAGGAGGCCGCAGCGCTCAAGCGCGAACTGGACGCGCTGGCGGCGGATTTCACCCGCGGTGCCTTCGTGCTCGACGCGCGCTTCGAGGATGGCCATTCGGCGATCGAGGCACGGCTGACCGAGCGCCTCGGAGATGCCGGGCGGCGCGTGCACACCGGACGCAGCCGCAACGACCAGGTGCTGGTGGCAACGCGCCTGTGGCTCAAGGACAAGCTCGCGGCGCTGGACGTGGCGTGCCGCGCGATTGCGCAGGTGTGCCTGGAGCGTGCCGCGCAGCCGGCGATCCCGTTGCCCGGCTACACCCACCTGCAGCGCGCGGTGGTGTCGTCCACCGCGATGTGGTTTGCCGGGTTTGCCGAGGGCTTCATCGACAACGCGCTGCGCGCGCAGCAGACGCTGGCCTTGATCGACGCGAATCCGCTCGGCACCGCGGCGGGCTACGGCGTGAACCTGCCGCTCGACCGCGCACATACGACCAGGGCGCTCGGCTTTGCGCGCATGCAGGTGTCGCCGATCTACGCCCAGCTTTCGCGCGGCAAGTTCGAGCTGGCGGCGCTCGAGGCGTTCGCCTCGGCGTTGCTCGACCTGCGGCGCATGGCGTGGGATCTCTCGCTGTTCACCACGTCCGAGTTCGACTTCGTGCACCTGCCGCCGGAATACATCACCGGCAGCTCGATCATGCCGAACAAGCACAACCCGGACGTGGTGGAGCTGTTGCGCGCGAGCTACGCGATGGTGGCCGCCTCGCGCTGCGAGATCGAGCAGTTGTTGTCGTTGCCCAGCGGCTACCAGCGCGATCTGCAGTTCACCAAGGGGGCGTTGTGTCATGGCGTGCTGCATGGCCTGGGCGCGCTGGAGCTGGTGCCGGATCTCTTGACCCGCATGGCGTGGAACGAGCCGGCGATGCGCGCCGCGATCGAGCCGGCGATGTATGCCACCGACGTCGCCATCGAGCACGCCGCCGCCGGCGTGCCGTTCCGCGACGCGTATCGCGCGGCCGCCGAAGCCGCCGCCGCGGCCGGACAGGGGCGCACGCCGGAAGGCAGCCTCGCGGCACGCATGTCACCCGGTGCGAGCGGCGACTTGCGACTGGACGAACTCGTGGCGCGCCTGCGCGCGCTGGATCACTAGGAGCCGCCATGGCGCAGGGGAGCAAAACGGACGAACGCCACGCGTTGCCGGCGCAACCCTTGCCGGCATGGCGGCGCGCCGTGCTCAAGGTCGGCAGCAATCTTTTGGCGGCCGATGGCGGCGGCCTGACCAAGCAGCACGCGTCGGCGCTGGCGGCGTTCATCGCGGCGAGCCAGGTGCAGGGCCGCGAGGTGGTGCTGGTGTCTTCCGGTGCGGTTGCCGCCGGGCGCGCGCGCTTGCGCGAGTACGCGCGCAACCCGGGCGAACTCGCCGCGCGACAGGCGCTGGCCGCGCTCGGCCAGGCGCCGATGGTGGCGTTGTGGCAATCGCTCTCGGTGCGTCCGGTGGCGCAGGTGCTGCTGACCCACGACGACCTGCGCAACCGGCGACGCTACCTCAATGCGCGCGCAACGCTGCGCGAGCTGTTGCGGGTCGGCGTGCTGCCGGTGGTGAACGAAAACGACACCGTGGCGGTGGACGAGCTCAAGGTGGGCGACAACGACAATCTCGCCGCGATCGTTGCTGCGCTGGTCGACGCCGACCTGCTGCTGATCGCCTCCGACGTGTCGGCGCTGTACGACGCTGACCCGCGCGCACATGCCGATGCCACGCCGGTGTTGCAGATTCCCGCGCTGACGCCGGAGATCTTGGCCATGGCCGGCGAGGCCGGCAGCACGGTCGGCACCGGCGGCATGCGCACCAAGTTGCAGGCCGCGAAAAAGGCCGCCGCAGCCGGCATTCCCACCGCACTGTTCAACGGGCGCGAGGTGGACACCGTGCGTGCACTCGAACGTGGCGAGCTGCATGGCAGCCTGTTTGCGGCGAGCGCCACGCGACCGCATGCGCGCAAATACTGGCTGCGGCACGCGCCAGCCGCGGCCGGGCGCATCTGCGTGGATGCCGGCGCTGCGCGCGCGCTGGTCGGCGGAAGGGTGTCGCTGCTGCCCGGCGGCGTGCTCGGCGCCGAGGGCGAGTTCCACCGTGGCGATCTGGTCGAAATCGTCGGCGTCGACGGCGCTGGCGTTGCGCGCGGCCTGTGCCATTACAACGCCGCCGAGGTGCGTCGGCTCGCCGGCCATCACACGCGCGAAATCGTCGAAGTACTTGGCTACAGCTACGGCGACGAGGTGGTGAATCGCGACGATCTCGTCGTCACCCGCGTTCCCACCCCCCACGAGGAGTTGTCCGTATGAGCACGATCCGCGATCAAGCCGCCGCCTGTCGCGCTGCGGTACCGGCAATTGCCGCGCTGGACAGCGTCGCCAAGCGTGACCTATTGCGCGCGATGGCCAACGAGCTCGAAGCGCGCCGCGATGCCGTGCTCGCCGCTAATGCCGAAGACATGCGCGCCGCCGAAGCGAAGGGCGTGCAGGGCGCCATGCTCGACCGCCTGCGGCTCGACGCCGCGCGCATTGCCGGCATCGCCAACGCGCTGCGTGAAGTGGCCGAGTTGCCCGACCCGGTGGGACAGGTGACCCGCAGCGAGACGCGGCCCAACGGCATCCGCGTCGAACGCGTGCGCATCCCGCTCGGCGTGATCGCGATGATCTACGAGGCGCGCCCCAACGTCACGGCCGATGCCGCGGCGCTGTGCCTCAAGGCCGGCAACGCGGTGATCCTGCGCGGCGGTTCCGAGGCGATCCACTCCAACCTGGCGATTGCCGCGGCGCTGCACGTGACGCTGGCAAAACACGGCCTGCCGGAGGCGGCCGTCACCGTGCTCGACGACCTTTCGCGCGAGGCGATGATCGAACTGCTGCAATTGAGCGACCTGGTCGACCTCGCGATTCCGCGTGGCGGCGAAGGCCTGATCCGGTTCGTCACCGAGCACGCGCGGGTGCCGGTCATCAAGCACTACAAGGGCGTGTGCCACCTCTACGTGGATCGCGCCGCCGATCTCGACCTGGCGCTCGACCTGCTGGTCGACGGCAAGACCTCGCGCCCCGGTGTATGCAATGCGCTGGAAACGCTGCTGGTGCATCGCGATGTCGCCGCGGAGTTCCTGCCGCGGGCGGCCGCGGCATTGCGCGCCCGTGGCGTGGAGCTGCGCGGCGACGACGCCAGCCGCGCGCTGGTGCCGGACATGCACGCGGCGACCGACGCCGACTACGCCGCGGAATTCCTCGACCTCATCATCGCCGTGCGCGTGGTGGACGATCTCGACGCGGCGATCGAACACATCCGCCGCTACGGCTCCGACCACACCGAAGTCATCGCCACCGGCGACGACGCCGCCGCGCGCCGCTTCGTGCAGGCGATGCGCTGTGCCGTGGTGATGGTCAACGCCTCCTCGCGGTTTTCCGACGGCGGCGAGCTGGGCCTGGGCGCCGAGATCGGCATCTCCACCACGCGCCTGCACGCCTACGGCCCGATGGGCGCCGAAGCGCTCACGATCGAACACTTCGTGGTGCGCGGCGAGGGGCAGGTGCGGCACGCGGCGTCGAGAGGTTCTTAGCTGGCGCGGGTAATGGGCTGTCAATGTACACCGCCGTGTCCGGGAGTCGGTTGTGGCGGCGGCGGGCTTTGGGACATGTCGGTGCGCTGGCTTGTCGGCATGGCATCAGAGCGGTTTCGTGCGCCCTGCGGGCGCGCGAGCTACTTTCTCTTTGCTTGCCCAAAGAGAAAGTAGCCAAAGAGAAACGGCACCCTGCGGCGGCGCTTTTTGCCCATCCGTGGGCAAAAAGTGCGTGAGGCGGGGCCGGGCTTTTCGAGCGGGCATCGTGCCCGCGCGAAAAGGCGAGGCCATCCCTGGCCTCGCCCGCTGCGCGGCTTTTCCGCCCCTGCCTCACCGCCACCGAGGGGCCCCGGGGAAAGCGGCGCGCATCGTGCGCGCGAGAAGCAACGGCAAAAGCCAGAGCCAAAGCCCAAATGCCGGATTGCTTGAGTCTTGCCTTCGATCTCCGAACATTTGTCGGCGTGCGTACCTGATCGCGGGGAGACGAAGGTGTGCTTCGCTCCCTTGAAAGGGCGAAGCACCACGCGGTCGACCCTGTGGCGAAACGACGCAGCGGCGCGCGCTGTCGCAAGCTCTTGCAAGCGCGCCACGCGTCATTGCGCTGTGGTTTTGCCGGCGCCGGATGGACGGCCAAACGTGCATGTCCGCTTGACGCAACCATGACCTTGCGCGAGCTCTACTTGCGCGTCGAGTGTGGAGAAGTGCGGCAACAACGCGTGTCCGGGCACGAAATTGCGGCTGATGTGCGGCAAGACAATGCGCAGGTGCCGATCTAGACTCGAACGTCTTGGCGTCATGCGTCGGCATGACTGCGACCTCGACACGCGCCTCGGCGACGTGTGCCGGATACTGATCTGGAAGGAGAGGAACCCATGGCCGTCACCGCGCAGGACATCGATATCGGGCGAACCGGCAGCGCGGGATCGGGAGGGGAGGCAGCCAACGAGGACCCGGCACTGGCTGCGCTGTTCAAGGCTTACGTCGTCTGCGCTACGGTGTGGCTGCTGTTCGGCACCGCAGTCGGTTTGTTGCTCGCGTTCAAGTTCGGTGCGCCGGACTTCTGGGCGGCCAAATACCTGACCTTCGGGCGCCTGCGCCCGATCCATACCAACGACGTGTTCTACGGCTTTGCGAGCCTCGGGCTGGTGGGCACCGCGTTGTACGTCACCGCGCGCAGTTGCGGCACGCGGCTCTACAGCACGCGGCTGGCGTGGATCGGCCTGTGGCTGTTCAACATCGCCGCGCTGGCCGGCACCATTGCGCTGGATCTCGGCTACAACTGGGGCGATCTGGAATACCGCGAGTGGCCGTGGCCGATCCGGCTGGTGTTCTTCATCGCGCTACTGGTGACGGTGTGGAATCTCCTGGCCACGATCGCGCGACGCAGCTCGCACGACATCTACCTGTCCAACTGGTACATCATCGGCGGCTTTTTGTGGACCTGCGTGATCTGCCTGGTGGCGATCCTGCCGTGGTACCAGAAAGGCCTGGGGCAGGTGGCGATCTCCGGCTACTTCATGCACAACGCGGTGGGCATGTGGTTCACGCCGCTGGCGCTGGGGCTGTTCTACTACGCGATACCGAAGGTGCTGAACCGCCCGATCTACTCCTACGCGCTGGGCGTGCTCGCGTTCTGGACCAACCTGATCTTCTATCCGATGCTGGGCGGGCACCACTTTTTGTTCAGCCCGCTGCCGTGGTGGCTGCAGACCACCGCGATCATCTGCAGCGTGGGCATGCTGATACCGGTGCTGGGCGGCAGCGCGAACTATCTTCTGACCATGCGCGGGCGCTATCACGGGCGCATCGAGTCGTACCCGCTGGCATTCCTGTTCATCGGCGTGCTGGGGTACCTGATCGGCTCGACCCAGGGCACGGTCGAGGCGTTGCGTTCGCTGCAGGCGATGTGGCACTTCACCAGCTTCACCGTGGGCCACTCGCACCTGACGATGTACGGCTTCGTCACGTTTGCGGTGTGGGGCGGCATCTATGCGCTGCTGCCACTGGCCACCGGCAAGAACCCGGGGCGTCTCGGCGTGGCGATGCATTTCTGGCTGGCGCTGGTGGGGGTGACGATCTATGTGGTGGCGCTGTCCATTGGCGGCTCCATCCAGGGGCTTGACTGGATCCGCGGCCTGCCGTTCATCCAGTCGGTGATGGACATGAAGCCGTATTACCTGTGGCGCGGCGTGGGCGGCATCCTGATGTTCCTGTCGCACATCGTGTTTGCGTGGAACGTGTGGCGCATGACCGCCGGCCAGCCCGGCAACGCACCCTCGCCCATCATGGAGCCCGAAGGGGAGGTGGCGGCATGAACAACATGACCCGGAAGATGTGGGCCATCTTCGGCGGTGCCCTTGCCCTGTACGTCGTGATCGTGCTGCTGATCGCGGTGATTCCGGCCATTGTCGAATCGCGCATCCCGCCCGGCCCCGGCGTCGTTCCGCTGACGCCGCTGCAGGAGGAAGGCCGCCAGGTGTTCGCCAGCAATGGTTGCGACTATTGCCACACCCAGCAGGTGCGGCCGATTCCGGCCGACAAGGTGTTTGGACGTCCATCCGCGCCGGGCGATTTTGCCTACCAGACGCCGGAGCTGCTCGGCTCCGAGCGTACCGGCCCCGACCTCACCAATGTCGGCCAGGCCAAGCCCAGCGACGTGTGGCAGTACATCCACCTGTACGATCCGCGCGCGGTGGTGCCGGAGTCGATCATGCCGAACTTCAAGTTTCTGTTTCGCGTGGTGGACCAGTTGCCGGCGGGGGAAACGGCCGTACCGGTGCCGGCGGCATTCGCGCCCAAGACCGGGCACGTCATTCCGACCCAGAAGGCGAAGGCGCTGGTGGCGTACCTGCTGTCGCTGAAACAGGCGACGATCCCGGGCTACGTGCCACCGGCCGCGGCGACGCCTGCCGCCGCACCGGCGGCCGCGGCGGGTGCCGCGCCCGCGGCCGCCGGCGGTTATGCGTATGACGCGGGCAAAGGCAAGTCGCTGTTCGAGGCCAATTGCTCGGCTTGCCACCAGTCCACCGGTGAAGGCGTGCCGGGCGCGTTCCCGCCGCTCAAGGGCAATGCGGCCGTGGACAACGCCGACCCAACGCTGCACCTGCACACCATCCTGCATGGCGCCAGCGGCGTGACCATCGGCGGGGTGAAATACACCAGCGTGATGCCGCCGTTTGCCGGCACGCTGAGCGACGACGACATCGCCAACATCGCCAATTACGAACGCTCCTCGTGGGGCAACCACGCCAAACCGGTGACGGCGGACGACGTGAAAGCGCTGCGCGCCAGCGGCAAGTGACGGGAGGTTGTCATGCAGAACATGTTGATGGGGCCGATGTGGGGCATCATCGCGGTGGCGACCGTCGTCGGCCTGGTGACGCTGGCTTGTTTCATCGCGATGTTCCGGTACCTCACGCATCCCGGTGAGCACAATCCGGATCATCCGAAGTATTCCATCCTGCGTCGGGACCGCTGAAGGGAGTTGTCATGTCCAATCCACACGTACGCGTTTATCTCGACGACGAACCAAACCCGGTCATCGACCACGAATTGCCCACCCAGCTCGAACTGGATACCCGCCAGCTGACCGACGGCCCGCACCGGATCGTGGTGCGCGCCGAAGACCGTAACGGCATCGAGGGGTTCGAGGAGATTGCTTTTCACGTGCAGAACGGCCCCGGCATCATGGTCACCGGCCTGCGCCCCGGCTCCACCCAGAGCGGCAAGGTGCATCTGAAAGTGGACGCCTTCAGCGCTAGCGACCCGTTCGACCCGCGCCGCGCCGAAGCGCGCTCGGCGATCCCGACTTGGGTCTGGGTGCTGTTCCTGTTCGTGGTTGCCTGGATCATCTTCTACGTGGCAACCGAGTGGGCCATTCCTGCCGACATGCGGAGCACGCCTACGTACGGCACGCCGGCAGCCACGACGCCGGCTACGCCGCCGGCGGGCTGATTCATGCGGGGCGAAATGTCTCAAGCCTCCAGCGGTGACGCCAGAGGCCTGTTTTTCAGTGTTTGCTCCAAGCCTGCACGGCGTGGGTGAACGCGAGGCAGTCGGCGTAGCGGTTGTACAGCGGCGTGGGCGCGACGCGGATCACGTCCGGCTCGCGCCAGTCGCCAACAATGCCATGTGCCACGAGGTGATCGAACAGTGCGCGGCCGCGTTCGCGCCCGGCCCGTACGCGGAGTGACAGCTGCGCACCACGGCGTTCGGGTTCCGGTGGCGTGACAACCTCGAGCAGGTCGCCCAATTGGGTGACGACCAGCCATTCGAGATAGCCGGTGAGCCGGCGGGATTTCGCCACCAGCGCCGGCATGCCGGCGCGCTGGAAGAGTTCCAGCGAAGCGCGCAGCGGCGCCAGCGCGAAAATCGGGGGGTTGGAAATCTGCCAGCCTTCGGCGCCCGGTGTCGGCTGAAACTCAGGCCGCATCAGGAACCGCGTGGCTTCGTCGTTGCCCCACCAACCAGCCAGCCGCGGCAGGTCGGCACGCGCGTGGCGCGCATGCACGAACGCGCCCCCCACTGCGCCGGGGCCGGCGTTCAAATACTTGTAGTGGCACCACACGGCAAAATCGACATCGGCGTCGTGCAGCGCCAGCGGCAGGTTGCCGACCGCGTGCGCCAGGTCGAAGCCGACCATGCAGCCGTGGCGATGGGCGAGCGCCGTGATCGCCTTGAGGTCGAATGCCTGGCCGGTGCGGTACTGCACGCCGGGCAGCAATACCAGCGCGATCCGCGCGCCGTGTTCGTCCAGCGCGCGTTCGATGGCGGCGAGCGAGAGCGTGCCATGGGGCTCGTCGGGTTCCAGCTCGATCAGCGCCTCGGCGGGATCGAAACCATGGAAGCGCACCTGCGAGGCCAACGCGTAGCGGTCGGTGGGAAACGAGCCGGCTTCGGCGAGGATCGCCGGACGCTCGCGCGTGGGGCGATAGAAGCTGGCCATCAACAGGTGCAGGTTCACGCCGAGCGTGTTCATCGCCACCACCTCAGAGGGCAGCGCACCGACCACCTCGGTCAGCCCGTCGCGTACCGTCGCCTGGTAGCTGAGCCACGGCGTAGTGCCCTTGAAATGGCCTTCGACCGCGTTTTCGGCCCAGCTTTGCAGTTCGGCGTCGAGTACCCGGCGCACACCGCGCGGCTGCAGGCCGAGCGAGTTGCCGCACAGGTAGACGCCGTCGCTGCCGGCATGCGACGGGATCAGGAATTCGTCGCGCAACGCGCGCAGCGGATCGGCCGCGTCGGCGGCAGTGGCCCAGGCGGCGGTGGCTGCAAACGAGGCGTCCATGGCTTATTTCAGCCGTGCGGCAATGGCTTCGCAGCCACGGTCGAAAGCCGTGCTCCAGGCGGAGCCGGCCTGCGACTGCTGCGGGCGCAGGCAGCGCAGCTGGATGGCGTGGCCGGCGTGGTACCAGTACATCTCGCGATAGGTGGCGGTGATGCCGGATTCACGCGCAGTGTAGCTCGCGCTGTCCGGCGAGCTGGCCTTGGCTGGCTGGTAGCCGGGCAGGGCCGCGGCCTTGGCGGTCGCTTCGCTCACCCACGATGCAAACCCCTGCGGGCTCGGCATCTGCTGCACCGTCACCGTGACGCGCGCAAGCAGCGTGTGGCCGGTGGGCGAAGGGTCGGGAACCTGGAAGGCACGGATTTCCGGGTCGCCATCGGTTTCAAGAATCTCCATCCAGCCATTCGGCGTGGCGAAGTGCACGCTGCCGCCGGCCATGCTGACCTCGGCGGCTGGCGCCGACGCGGCGGCAAATAGGCTGGCGACCAAGGCCGCGGCAAGGAAGGAAATGCGCAAGCTGGGCATGCGATGGCCTCGTTCGGGGTTGGGCGCGCCGCGGCAGCGTGGCACGGAAGTGGTGCAAGGATAATCCGCCGGTGGGCGCAGCGTCCGGGGCCGCGTCACATTGATGGCGGTGTTTCAGGCACGCCCGGCAAATTCGCCGGTCAGGGTGTTCACCCAGACCTTCTCACCGGTGCTGATGTAATCCGGCACCTGGATTTCCACCCCGGTGTTGAGCGTGGCCGGCTTGGTGCGCTTGGTGGCGCTCCCGCCCTTGAGCTCCGGGGCAGTGTCGGCCACGGTCAGCAGCACGCTGGTGGGCACCTGCAGCGCCACCGGCACGTCGTCGATAAGCTGCACGTAATAGCCTTCCAGATCCTCGACGATGTACCCCGCGCTGTCACCGACCAGCTCCGGGCCGAGCACGTACTGGGTGTAATCCTCGGCATCCATGAACACGAACGCCGCGTCGTCCTTGTACGAGAAATTCGCCGCACGCCGCACCAGATCCACTTCCGTCAGGTCGTCCTCGGCGCGCAGGCTGAGGTCGTGCTTGCGCCCGCCGGGGATCGAATACAGGGTGAACCGGAACGTGACGTTGCCGCCGCGGGCTGTCGGCGCGCTGCGCTCGATGTCGCGCACCTGATACACCGCGCCGTCGTGTTCGACGACGTTGCCTTTCTTGACGTCGGAAGCTTTCATGGTTGGTAGCCGGGATTGGAGATTGGGGATACGGGATTCGAAAATGCCGGAGCGCGGGATGCGGGAGGATGCGAGATGCGGGCTTTGGCGAATCCCGAATCCCGTATGCTCAATCCTGGCTATTTGGCCGCCAGCCGCACCGCGCCGTCCAGCCGGATCACTTCGCCGTTGACGTAGCGGTTGGTCAAAATGAAGGCGACGGTTTGCGCGAATTCTTCGGGTTTGCCGAGGCGCGACGGGAACGGGATGGAAGCGGAGAGCGCTTCCTGCACCTGCGGCGGCATGCCGTCGACCATTGGTGTCCAGAACACGCCGGGCGCGATGGTGGCGACGCGGATGCCGAAGCGCGCGAGCTCGCGTGCCATCGGCAGCGTCATGCCGACGATGCCGCCCTTGGAGGCGGAGTACGCCGCCTGGCCGATCTGGCCTTCGTAGGCGGCAACGGATGCGGTGTTGACGATCACACCGCGCTCGCCGTCCTCGCCGGGTGCGTTGCCCTGCATCAGCGCCGCACCGGCCTTCGCCACGTTGAAGCTGCCGACCAGGTTGACCATCACGGTGGTGGCAAAGGTGGCCAGCGGCATCGGCCCGGTCTTGCCGAGCACGCGCCCGGCGCCGAGGATGCCGGCGCAGTTCATCACCAGGTTGAGCCCGCCCATCGCCTCGCGTGCGGCCGCGATGTTGGCCGTGACGGCTGCTTCGCTGGTGACGTCGGTCTTGAAGAAGTGGGAGGCGGCGCCGAGCTCCTTGGCGGCGGCCTGGCCCTTCTCTTCGTTGACGTCGAACAGCGCCACCTTGCCGCCCTGCGCGACGACGAGTTGCGCCACCGCGTGGCCGAGCCCGGAAGCGCCGCCGGTGATGACTGCCTTGACCTGATCGAGTTGCATGGGATCCCTGAAACGGATGCGGAAAGGCGCTCATTTTAGCCGAGTGGCGGCCGTGGCTGCTGGCTGAACGCGAAGCTTGCCGGGCAATGGTGGTTCACGCCGAGTTGCGACGCCAGAGACGATTTTGTACCGGGCCGTGCTGGAAAGTCGGGCGACGGCATGCTGAAGTGCAGGCGGGTTCCAGGTTCCATCAGGCGGAGATCGACATGAAGAAGCTGCAAGGGCTGGCTGTCGCATGTGGCGTGATGCTGATGTTGGCCGGTGGCACGGCGCTGGCGCAGGACCATGGTCACGGGCATGGCCGGGGGCACGATCGTCAGCAACAATATGATGGCTATCAGGGGCGTCACGATGGCGATCAGGGACGTGGCTACGATGATGGCGGTGGCCGCTACGTGAGTTACGACCAGGGCGACGATCGTGGCCACGGTCACGGCCGTGGCCACGGGCGCGGTAATGCCTATGGCCACTACAAGAGCTGGGGCGACCGTGGCCGCCATGAGGGCTGGTACAAGCGCGGCGGCTACCTGCCGGTGGAATATCGCAGCACCCGCTACGTGGTGTATGACTGGCGCGATGCCCGCCTGCGCGAGCCGCCACGCGGCTACCACTGGGTGCGCAGCGACGACGGCGCCTTCCTGCTGGTGGCGATCACCACCGGCATCATTGTCAACATCATTGCCTCTGGCCAATGAGCCCTGCCGGCCGACCGGGCATGCACCGGTCGGCCGCGCTCACAGCTCGCGCAGGTACCAGCGGTCGCAGCCGCCGTGGCCGGTGGCGCCCAACGCGTGGTCGATGCGGGTAAAACCGCTGCGCAGGTACAGCGCTTGCGCGGCATCCATGCCGGTCAGGGTTTCCAGATAGCAACGGCGAAACCCCAGCGCACGCGCGGTGTCGAGGCAGCGCGCCATCATCGCGGTGCCCGCGCCGATGCCGCGCGCGGCCGGCAGGAAATACATCTTGCGCAGTTCGCAGGTGTCGGCATCGCCGCCGTCGAGCGGTGCAATGCCGGCGCCACCGACGACGTTGCCGCCCATTTCCAGTACGAAATAAGCGTGCCGCGGCAGCGTGTACGCGGTGCTCATGGCGTCGACCTCGGCATCGTGAATGGCAAAGCCGGGACCATCGGCGCCGAAGGCGGGCATCACTCGGCGGATAACGGCGGCCACTGCAGCGTTGTCGCGTGGTTCGATCGGGCGGATCAGGAATGCAGGGGACATGGATCAGGGTAAGGCGGAAAAGACGTCGATATAGTGTGCGCGTTGCCGAACCGGGAGTCATGCCGTGCTGCTTTACGATGCCATCAGCCCCGCGCCGCGCTGCCTGCGCATGTTCATTCTCGAAAAACAGCTGCACCTGCCGGCAGTGAAGGTGGACGTGATGCGCGGCGAGAACCGTGAGGCGGCGTATCTTGCCGCCAACCCGGCCGGCCAGACGCCGGCATTGCGGCTGGACGACGGCACCACGCTGGCCGAGGCGGTGGCGATTGCCGAGTATCTGGAGGAGCTGCACCCCGAGCCTTCGCTCATCGGTCGCACGCCGGAGGAACGCGCGCAGACGCGCATGTGGTGGCGGCGCGTCGAGCTCAACGTCACCGAGTTCATCCACAACGCGTTCCACTATGCGGAAGGCCTGCCGCGCTTCACGCCGCGTATTCCGGTGGCGCCGGAGGCGGCGCAAGGGTTGAAGCGCATCGCGCAGGATCGTGTCGCCTGGCTGGACCGGATGTTCGGCGATGGCCCGTACCTGTGCGGCGAGCGCTTCACGGCTGCCGACATCTGGCTTTACGTGTGGCTGGATTTCGGCGCCGGCGTGCAGCAGCCGTTCGATCGCCGCCTGCCGAAAATCGGCCCGTGGTTCGAGCGCATCGCCGCGCGGCCGACGGCGGCCGCCAGCCGCAACCTGCTGGCCACGTCGTGATGGCGGGCGAGGTGCGGCGCAGCTTGCCGGTGCGCTGCGGCATGGTTGCCGTCGTGGCGCTGCGTGCCGCCGGCGACGCCACGCGCATGCTGGTCGCGCAACGCGCCAGTCCGCACCTGCACGGCGTGTGGAGCTACATCGCCGGCCACGTCGACGCCGGCGAAACCGGCGCGCAGGCGGCGCTACGCGAGCTGCGCGAAGAGACCGGGCTGGTGCCCGATGCGTTCTACGCCACCTCGTTTTGCGAAACCTTCTACGCCGCCGAGGCGGACGCCATCGAGGTGGTGCCGGCGTTCGTTGCCCACATTGCCGAAGGCGCCAAGGTGGTGCTTAACGCCGAGCATGCGGCGTACCGCTGGGTGCCGCCGGCAAAGGCTGCCGCGTTGCTGCCGTTTGGCAGTCAGCGCGAGCTGTTGGCGCACGTGCAACGCGAGTTCATCGCGCGTGCGCCGTCGCCGTTTCTGCGCATCACGCTTCCCCGCTGACCGCCTGCGGGCCGCTGCGCGCACGGTTGACCAGGCTTGCGGTCGGCTTGTGCAACTGGCCGGCGAGCCAGGCGCCGGTGGCAATCAGAAGCTCCAGATTGACGCCGGTGTGCATGCCCAGGCCATCGAGCATGTACACCACGTCCTCGCTCGCCACGTTGCCGGTGGCGCCCTTGGCATACGGGCAGCCGCCGGTGCCGGATACCGAACTGTCGATGACCCGCACGCCTTCGTCGAGGCAGGCAAGGATATTCGCCAACGCCTGCCCGTAGGTGTTGTGGAAATGCACGGCAAGCGCCGTCATCGGCACTTCCCCGGCAACCGCGTGCAGCATCGCGCGTGCCTTCGCCGGCGTGCCGACGCCAATCGTGTCGCCGAGCGAAATCTCGTGGCAGCCGAGCTCGTGCAGGCGGCGCGCGACGCGCACCACGTCACTGACCGGCACCTCGCCCTGGTACGGGCAGCCGAGCACGGTGGAAACGTAGCCGCGCACGGCGATGCCGTCGGCTTTCGCACGGTCCAGCACCGGCAGGAAACGCTCAATCGATTCGTCAATCGAGGCGTTGATGTTTTTGCGGTTGAACGCCTCGCTGGCGGCGGTGAAC
This sequence comes from Rhodanobacter sp. FW106-HT46G03, assembly GCF_058789895.1. Taxonomy (NCBI): domain Bacteria; kingdom Pseudomonadati; phylum Pseudomonadota; class Gammaproteobacteria; order Lysobacterales; family Rhodanobacteraceae; genus Rhodanobacter; species Rhodanobacter sp. FW106-HT46G03. Next base: position 2,481,721 of record NZ_JBYTCC010000001.1, on the reverse strand, counting down.
ACCGCGATCTCGCTGGCGCCGGCCTTGCGTGCGCGCTGGTAGCCGGTGAGGTTGGGTACCAGTACCGGGTAGCTCACGCCCGGCACCTTGCGGATGCCGGCGAGCACCTCGGCCGCGTCGGCCAGTTGCGGCACCCACTTCGGGCTGACGAAACTGGTTGCCTCGATGGTCTTCAAGCCGGTGGCGGACAGCCGGTCGATCAGCGCGATCTTGGTCGGCGTCGGCAGCATGGTCTTTTCGTTCTGCAGCCCGTCCCGGGCGCCGACCTCGACGATGCGCACGAATGAATCAGTGGTGGTCATGGTTACTCCAGCATGGGCCGTTCGGGCCATCGCGATGCCAAGCGCGGCGTCGGCGCGCCTCGCCGCCCCTATCGGCCAGCGTGGCGCGCGCGCCGTCTTGCGCGTGTGAGAAAAGCGGGGCGCGGGTTATTCGGCGAAGCGCACCAGCACGGCATCGGCGTCGACGAAATCCCCCTGTGCGGCGGAGATGGTTTCGACCCTGCCGGCGCGCGGCGCTTTCAGCGCCAGTTCCATTTTCATCGCCTCCATCACCAGGAGCTCCTGACCCTGCTCGACCTCGTCGCCGGTTCTGGCCTTGACCAGCACGATGCGCCCGGGCATCGGCGCCAGCACCTGATTGCCGCCGGCGGCGTCTTCCGCCTGCCATGCGTAGGCCGGCACGCGGTCGAGGTGCCAGCGTTGGCCGCCGGCGTCGTGCAGCAGCACGCGGCGGGCGTCGGCACGCAACGCGAAACGCTCGGCCTCGCCGTCGAAACGCGCGCCGAGCGTGCCGTCACCGAGCCGCGCGCCGCGGACTTCGCAGCCGGCTTCACCGAGTTTGAGCGCGTAGTCGCCGGCGTGGCCCCAGGCCTCGATCTCGAAGCGCGCCTCGCCGCGCGCCAGCGCGATCACGCGCTTGCCGTTGCGGCCAATGCGCCACGCATCGCTCGTGGCCCACGGCGAGTGCGGATCGGAGGTGGTCGTGCGCGGGTTCGCTTCGTCGGCCAGCAGCGCCGCGGTGGCGGCGGCGAACAGGGTGCGCGTGTCGGGCTCATGGGCGCCCACGACGAACTCGTCCAGGTGGCGATCCAGATAACCGCTGTCGATGCGCGCCTCGACGATGGCCGGGTGGCGCACCAGGCGTTCGAGGAACGCAATGTTCGACTTCGGGCCTTCGACCTCGCACTCGGCCAGCGCCTGGCGCATGCGAGTGAGCGCGCGCGGGCGATCCTCGTCCCAGACGATCAGCTTGGCGATCATCGGATCGTAGAAGATCGTCACCGTGTCGCCCTGGGTCACGCCGCCGTCGATGCGTACGTAGGCGCCGGTGGCCGGCAAGTGCAGCGTGTGCAGCTTGCCGGAGCCGGGCAGGAAGTTCTTTTCCGGATCTTCGGCGTAGAGGCGCACCTCGATCGCGTGGCCGTGCGAGACGATCTGCTCCTGCGTCAACGGCAGCGGCTCGCCGTTGGCAACGCGCAACTGCCATTCCACGAGATCGACGCCGTGGGTGAGCTCGGTGACCGGGTGCTCGACCTGCAGGCGCGTGTTCATTTCCATGAAATGGAAATCGCCCTGCTGGCCGACGATGAATTCCACCGTGCCGGCGCCGACGTAGTTCACCGCGCGCGCCGCCGCCACCGCTGCTTCGCCCATGGCCTTGCGGCGCTCCGGGGTCAGGAACGGCGAGGGGGTCTCCTCCAGCACCTTCTGGTAGCGCCGCTGCGAGGAACACTCGCGCTCGCCCAGGTGGATCACGTGGCCGTGGCGGTCGCCGAAAATCTGGAACTCGATGTGGCGCGGGTGCTCGACGTAGCGTTCGAGCAGCATCGAGGCATCGCCGAATGCGGCCTTGGCGACGCGCTGCGCCGTGGCGAGCGCCTCGGGAAACTCCGCATCCGAGCGCACGATCTGCATGCCCTTGCCGCCGCCGCCGGCCGAGGGCTTGATGATCAGCGGGTAGCCGACCTCGTGTGCACGTTCGGCGAGATGGGCGTTGTCCTGGTTGTCGCCGTCGTAGCCCGGCACCAGCGGTACCGCATGCTTCGCCATGAGGTGCTTGGCCGCCGCCTTCGAGCCCATCGCCTCGATGCTTTCCGGATCGGGACCGATGAACACGATGCCGGCGGCGACGCAGGCGCGGGCGAACGCAGTGTTTTCCGAGAGAAAACCGTAGCCGGGGTGGATCGCCTGCGCGCCGCTTTTCTTCGCCGCGTCGATGATGGCGTCGATGCGCAGATACGACTCCGCCGGCGGCGAGCCGCCGATCGGCCATGCTTCATCGGCCAGGCGCACGTGCTGGGCGTCGCGATCGGCTTCGGAATACACCGCGATGCTGCGAATGCCGAGCCACCGGCAGGTACGCATCACGCGGCAGGCGATTTCGCCGCGATTGGCGATCAACACGCGTTCGAACATGCAGGGCTCCCGGCATCGCACCGCGCCGCGGTGAAACCGGAAAAGTTAGCAGATTGCGCCTGCTTAGCCGATGCGCAGCGCAGCAAACACCTACTCGCCTTCCCAGTAGTCGCAGGTGTCTACCGTCCGTCCGATGTGGCGGAATCGCGCCGGTGCTTCACCCATGTCCGGTGGGTTGTCGACGAAGGCACCGAACTTGCCTGAGTCGGGGTATTCGCAGATTTCCGTCGGCGCGATGGTGCTGATCGCGAGGTAGCGCATCTCCGTGGCGCCGGTGTTGATGATCTGGTGCGCGGTTTCCGGTCCGCCAGCAGGGCAGGCGATCACGTCGCCGGCACGCAGCGGGTAGCGCGCCGCGCCGTAGCGGAGCTCGCCCGTGCCTTCGAGGACGAAGAACATTTCCTCCTCTGCGCGATGGCTGTGGAACGGGCAGGCGCGTTTGCCTGGTGCCACCACGGTGAGGTTGTAGCCGAGCTGGTGCGCACCGATGCGGCTGGCGACCTCGCCCCAGCGCAGGTCGTAGCGCCCGGCGGTGGCACCTTGCGGCAAGCCGGCGGGAATCGGCGCGTCGGCAGCGGATTGCACCACCACGTCGGCGAGGTTGATGAGCGGCTTGGTCATAGCCTGTGGCCCCATGGTCGTGGTCAGCGGGCAACCCAGGACGGCGCGCGCTTGTCGAGAAACGCCTTGATGCCATGCTGGCCCTCGGGCGACACGCGCAGGCGCGCGATGAGCTGGGCGTTTTCCGTGTCGACGCGTTCGGCCTCGGCCACCGTGTTGCCGGCTACGCGCAAGGCCAGAGCCTTGGCTTCGCGCTGGGCAATGGGGCCGGCCTTGGCCAGAAAATGCAGCTGGCGGTCGAGCGCCTCGTCCAGCGCATTGCCGGCCACCACGCTGTGCAGCAGGCCAATGCGTTGCGCCTCGGCGGCGTCGAACACCTCGCCACTGACGAACAGCCGGCGCGCCTGGCGCAGGCCGATGGCGGCGATGACGTAGGGTGCGATGGTGGCCGGCACCAGACCGAGCTTTACCTCGGACAAGGCGAACTTCGTGCCTTCGACGCCAATCGCGATGTCGCAGCACGCCACCAGCCCCACGCCGCCGCCATAGGCCGCGCCGTTGACGCGCGCGATGGTCGGCTTGGAGAGGAACTGCAGTGTGCGCAGCAGCCTGGCAAGACGCAGCGCGTCCGCCTGGTTTTCCGCCTCGCTCGCGGCCGCCATGCCGCGCATCCAGTTGAGGTCGGCGCCGGCGGAAAAACAGCTCCCGTTGCCGGTCAGGACCACCAAGCGCACGGTGGGATCGGTGTCGGCGGCGACCAGCGCCGCAGTGAGCTCGGCGATCAGCGCATCGTCGAACGCGTTGTGCACCTGCGGGCGGTCCATTGTCAGCGTGCGCACGCCGGCGTGGTTGGTGATGACGATTGCAGCGCTCATGGCATCTCCGAAAGCAAGGATTACATGCGAAACACGCCGTAGCGCGGCGCTTCGATGGGAGCGTTCATCGCGGCCGAGATCGCCAACCCGAGCACGCGTCGGGTGTCGGCCGGGTCGATGATGCCGTCGTCCCACAGCCGGGCACTGGCGTAGTACGGGTTGCCTTGGCGCTCGTACTGCTCGCGGATCGGCGCCTTGAACGCGGCTTCTTCATCCTTCGACCAAGTGCTGCCGCGTGCCTCGATGCCGTCGCGTTTGACCGTGGCCAGCACGCTGGCAGCTTGTTCGCCGCCCATCACGCTGATGCGCGCGTTCGGCCACATCCACAGGAAGCGCGCGCCATAGGCGCGGCCGCACATCGCGTAGTTGCCGGCGCCGAAGCTGCCGCCGATCACCACGGTGAACTTCGGCACGCTGGCACACGCGACTGCAGTGACCATCTTCGCGCCGTCTTTCGCGATCCCGGCCTGCTCGTATTTCTTGCCGACCATGAAGCCGGTGATGTTCTGCAGGAACACCAGCGGCACGTTGCGCTGGTTGCACAGCTCGATGAAGTGCGCGCCCTTGAGCGCGCTCTCCGAAAACAGGATGCCGTTGTTGGCAATGATGCCCACCGGGTAGCCGTGGATGTGCGCAAAGCCGGTGACCAGGGTCTTGCCGTAGCGCGCCTTGAACTCGTGGAATTCCGAGCCGTCGACAATGCGCGCGATCACCTCGTGGATGTCGAACGGACGCCGGGTGTCTTCGGGGATCACGCCGTACAACTCTTCCGCCGGGTATTTCGGCGGCACCGGTTCGGCCAGTGCCAGCGGCATCGGCTTGCCGCGGTTGAGGCTGGCGACGATGTCGCGCGCGATCGACAGCGCGTGCGCGTCGTTCTCCGCGAAGTGGTCGGCCACGCCGGAGATGGACGTGTGCACGTCGGCCCCGCCGAGCGTTTCCGCATCCACCACTTCGCCGGTCGCGGCCTTCACCAGCGGCGGGCCACCGAGGAAAATCGTGCCTTCGTGCTTGACGATGATGGTCTCGTCGCACATCGCCGGCACGTAGGCGCCGCCGGCGGTGCAACTGCCCATCACCACCGCAATCTGCGGGATGCCGAGGCCGCTCATGCGCGCCTGGTTGTAGAAGATGCGGCCGAAGTGTTCTTTGTCGGGAAACACCTCGTCCTGCAGCGGCAGGAACGCGCCACCCGAATCGACCAGATAGATGCACGGCAGGCGGTTCTCCAGGGCGACTTCCTGGGCCCGCAAATGCTTTTTCACCGTGATCGGGAAATACGTGCCGCCTTTCACCGTGGCGTCGTTCGCCACCACCATGACCTCGCCGCCGTGCACGCGACCGATGCCAGCAATCAGACCGGCAGCGGGCGCGGCATCGTCGTACATGCCGTGGGCGGCGAGCGGGGACAATTCGAGGAACGGTGAGCCCGGATCGAGCAAGGCGCGGATGCGCTCGCGCGGCAAGAGCTTGCCGCGGGCAAGGTGTTTGGCGCGCGCCTTCTCGCCGCCGCCTTGCGCGGTGTGTGCCAGCTCGCGGCGCAGCTCCTCCGTCAATGCGCGCAAGTGCGCGCTGCCGGCCTGAAACTCGGAGGAGCGCGGATCGATCCGCGAGACGATGACACTCATGGCAGGCGCCCGTCGCAATGAAACCCGGGATGATAGCCGCTGGTCTCGAACAACGAATGTTGCACCTGCGAACGCCAGACAAAAAAACGGCCGCGAATGCGGCCGTTTTCTCGTAACCACCGAAATGGATTACTTGGCGTCGCCAGCCGGAGCAGCAGCGGTCGAGGCAGCAGCCGGAGCAGCAGCTTCGGGAGCAGCAGCGGCGGTCGAAGCCGGAGCAGCAGCCGGAGCAGCAGCTTCAGGGGCAGCAGCCGGAGCGGCGGCCGTCGAAGCGGCAGCCTGCTGAGCCTGATCAGCGGTCTGCTGAGTCTGGTCAGCTGCCTGCTGGGCGTTCTGCGCGGAATCCTGCGCGCCGTTGCTGCAAGCCGCCAGCAGCGCGACGAGCGCGGAGGCGAGTAGGGTACGCGTAAACTTCATGGTAAATCTCCTATGCCGTGGAATGCCGTGGTATGGCCGCGTATTAATAGCGCTTTCGCACTGTCGGCGCCATATCTTTCGGCGGAAAACTTCAGAATTCGTTGATGGGCGGTTCAACCAGCTTTCAGTGTGACCGGTATTTGCCGGCCGTCAAGCCAGCTCGACCGCGACCGCCGTGGCCTCGCCGCCGCCGATGCACAGGCTCGCCACGCCGCGTTTTGCGCCGCGCAGCTTCATCGCGTTGAGCAGGGTCACCACCAGGCGTGCGCCGCTGCAGCCGATCGGGTGACCCAAGGCGCAGGCGCCACCGTTGACGTTGACCTTGGCGTGCGGAATGTCCAACTCGGTCATCGCCGCCATCGTCACCACCGCGAAGGCTTCGTTGATCTCGAACAGGTCGACGTCGCCGACTTTCCAGCCAGCCTTGGCCAGCACCTTCTGGATCGCACCGACCGGCGCCGTGGTGAACCACTGCGGCTCCTGCGAGTGGGTGGCATGGGCCACGATGCGGGCCAGCGGATGGATGCCGCGTGCCTTGGCATCGTCGGCGGACAGCAGGATTACCGCGGCCGCGCCGTCGGAGATGCTCGACGAGCTGGCGGCGGTGATCGTGCCGTTTTCCTTGCGGAAAGCCGGTTTGAGCGCCGGGATCTTGTCGATGTGCGAACGCCCCGGCTGCTCGTCGGTGTCGACCACGACATCGCCTTTGCGGCCGGCAACGGTCACCGGCACGATCTCGTCGGCGAACGCGCCCGAGGCCTGCGCGGCGGTTGCCCGCTTGACCGACTCGATCGCAAACGCGTCTTGCGCCTCGCGCGTGAAATGGTACTTGTCGGCGCACTGCTCGCCGAACACGCCCATCGCCTTGCCGTCATAGGGGTTGGTCAGCCCGTCCCAGGCCATGTGGTCGACCAGCTTGCCGTCGCCATAGCGCAGGCCGGTGCGCGCCTGCACCATGTGCGGTGCATTGGTCATCGACTCCATGCCGCCGGCGACGACGATGCTGGCCGAGCCGGCCTTGATGAGGTCGTGGCCGAGCATGATCGCCTTCATGCCCGAACCGCACACCTTGTTGATGGTGGTGCTGCCGACACTCGGCGGCAGCCCGGCGCCAAGCGAGGCCTGGCGTGCCGGCGCCTGGCCGAGGTTGGCCGGTAACACGCAACCCATGATGACTTCACTGACGTCGGCCGGTGCAATGCCGGATTGCTCAAGCGCGGCATGGATGGCGGTAGCCCCCAGTTTGGGCGTCGGCACGCCGGTGAACTGGCCGAGGAAAGAGCCGATGGCGGTGCGTTTTGCACCGGCGATGACAACGCTGATATCCGACATGGGAGTCTCCGCTTGACGCTGGGAATTTTCGAGTGGCGCGACGCGCCGATCCACCCGGGATTATCGCAGGGCGCAACCGTGACCGGCAAACCGCACGCCGTGCAACGGACAGTGCCGCCGGCGTTCGATGGCTTGTGGCACACTCCGCGCGACAGTCAGAGGACTGTATCCACTTTCATCGTTGGCGCGCTGTGACGCCCCGATGAATGTCATCCATGTTGAGTGCGATCGGGGACAGATCATGAAACCTCACTGGAACGCCAACGTGCGTCATTTGCCATACGGCCGACTTGCCTGCGCCATCAGTCTGGCGTTGAGCCTGGCCGCATGTGGCGGTGGCGGCGGCGGCATGGTCAAACCGGCACCGACGCCCACGCCCACTCCGACACCGACACCGACACCGACACCCACTCCGCCGCCCCCGCCGCTGGACGCGCAGCTCAGCCTGACCAATACCTATGCCGCGCACCAGCAAGGTTTCAGTGGCAGCGGCGTCACGATCGGCATCGTCGACAGTGGCATCATGCGCAGCAATCCGACCGTGGCTGGGCGGGTGCTCCTGCCCGAGCTGATCTACGTCGACCCGACGCTGAACAACACCAGCATCGACGACGTGGTGGGACATGGTACCTGGGTGGCGGGCATTGCGGCGGGAACCCCATTTGCGAAGTACCCAGGTGGCATTGCGCCGGGCGCGAGCCTGGTTTCGGCACGCATCATCAGCGATACGCCCCCGGTGGATGACGGTTCCGGCAAAGGCAACCCGGTCACCGCCTCCGATGCAAACTTCTTTGCGCAAACGCTCAATCCGGCGCTGGTCAACGCCGGCGTCAAGGTAATGAACAACTCCTGGGGCGGCATTTACTGGGACACCACCAACGCGTCGATCAACCAGGCCTTCGGCCAGGCCTATGTACCGTTCGTGGTCCAGAACGGCGGCATCGTGGTGTTTGCCGCGGGCAATTCATCGCAGGCCAACCCCAGTGACATTGCCAGCCTGCCCACGCTGGCTCCGGGCATGGGCCTGGACCAAGGCTGGCTGGTGGTGACGGCGGCCGACAGCAACAATCCAAGCCAGTTGGACAGTTATTCCAACCAGTGCGGCCGGACGATGAACTACTGCCTCACGGCACCGGGCGACGTCGTCGTGCTGGACAAGGACACGCTGGCGACCACGACCAACCCGACCTACTGGCAGGTCAGCGGCACGTCGTTTGCGGCGCCCATGGTTTCCGGGGCAGCGGCGCTGGTCTGGCAGGCGTATCCCTATTTCACCAATGATCTCGTGCGCCAGACGCTGCTGGGCACCGCAACCGACATGGGCGCACCGGGCGTCGACCCGGTGTTTGGCTACGGCATGTTGAACGTGGGCAAGGCGGTGAATGGCCCGGCCCAGTTCAACTGGGGTGACGTGACAGTCGGCTTCAGCGGATCCTCGAGCTGGAACAATGCGATTTCCGGCGCTGGCGGGCTCATCAAGCAGGGCGCCGGCACGCTCAACCTGACGCAGCCTTCCACGTTCACCGGCGCGACGCAGGTGCAGGGCGGCACGCTGGTGGCCAAGGCCCTGGCGGGGGCGGCGTCGATCAGCAGCGGTGCCACGCTCGCCGGCATGACCGCGGTGGGCGGCAACGTGGCCAACGCGGGCACGTTCGCGATCGGCACCAACAGCGTCACGGTGGGTGGCAGCTACACCCAGAGCGCCGCTGGCACACTGGCGGTTTCATTGGGTTCCACGCTCAACGTGGGCGGTACGGCGGCGCTTGCCGGCAACTTGTTGGTCACTGGCGTCAACGCCGGTTACACGCCAAACGCGAAGACGGTGATCGTCTCGGCGCCGCAGGGCCTGTCCGGCACGTTTGCCAGCGTTGCCACGACAAGCAACGTGCTGATGACCGCGACGCCGGGGTATGACGCGTCGACCGCCTGGCTCAGTGTTTCCACCGTCAGTGCCACCGCCGTGCAGGGGGCGAGCTATACCGCCGCCTCGTACGGCGCCGCGCAACGTGTGGATGCGGCGTTTGGCCAGCTCAATACCCAGTCGGGCGGTGGCGCGATACCGGCCACCGGCTTCAGCAGCGTTGCCGGGCAGTTGCAGCACGCGCCGACGGTAGGTGCCCTGGAAGCCTCGCTGGAAAGTCTCTCCGGCCAGCTGCACGCGGCCAGTGCGGCGATGACGTTCCAGGCGATCGACGCCGGGACGCGGGCGCTGTCGCAACGCTTCGAGCAGTTGCTGGCGGCGCCACAATCGGGCGCGTGGGCGCAGGGTTTCGGCTACCAGGGCGACATGTCGCGCAGCGGCTACAGCGGTGTGAACTACGACCTGTCCGGTTGGCTGGTCGGGCGTGATTTCCGCACCGGCAACGGGGTTGCCGGTTTTGCCTTGAGCCGCAGCCAGGGACTGGGGCGGTTGGAGCAAAGCGTCGACCAGGGCTTCAGCCATGCGGTGGAAGGCATGGTGTATGGCGGCCTCACGCGGGGGGCGTGGTACGCGATGGGCCGGTTTGGCCTGGGTGATTATCAGCAAACCATGCGCCGCCGGTTGCAGTTGGGGGCGGTAGCCGGTGGTGTCGTCAGCGACAGCCGCGGGCGCTACGGCGTGGTGTATGGCGAGAGCGGCTACCGCATGGCGCTGGCCGGCGCCGACGTGACGCCGTACGCGTGCATGGAGTACGCGCAGATTCGCCGCAACGGCTTCGACGAGCTGGGTGCCGGCGGTTTCGGGCTGAAATCCTCCGCGTTGACCACCGCGCGCTGGCAGGCCTGCCTGGGCGTGCGCGCCAGTCGCAGTTGGCTGCTGCCGCGCGGCGGCAACCTCACCCTGTCGGCACGTGCCGATTGGCAACAGTCCTTCGGCCTGCAGGGCGAGGTGTTCGACGCCAGCTTCACCGGCGTGAACCAGTGGGCGCCGCTTGGCGGCGTCGGGCTGTCGCGCTACGGCGGCCACCTTGGTGCTGCGCTCAACTGGGATGTCACCGCGCGCAGCAACCTCGCGCTCGGCTACGACCAGTACGGCGGCCAGCGCCAGCAGGCGCGGATGGCAACGCTCAGCTATCGCTGGTCGTTCTGAACCGTGTAATGGGCGGCGTCGACGGCTTGCCGGCGCCGCCCATTACACTCGCGTCGTTCAGTCCGGTTCCACCTCGATGCCTGTCGTGGTGGCCCGTGTGACGCGGGTCGTCGGGGTGTGCGGCGCCGCTTCGGATCAAATCCGCCGGCATCGGGAAGCCGGCGGTTGTCCGCAACCTGCTATCGCGCCACGCGATCCTCAGCGCGCAAAGAACGGCCAGGGCGCCAGCACGATCAGCCACAGCAGGAAAGCAATGGCGAGGTACTTGAGGCCGCGGAACAGCTTGGGGTGCTTGCGCTTGAACGCGCGGTTGCGCTCGCGGTTGCGTTGGCTCAGGGCGTACATGCGATTCACGAAGCCGGCCTTTTCGGTGGCGGATTCCATGTTGGGCGAGTTGGTGATGCGGCCCATGAACGCGCTGACGCGACGGTTGATCGCCTGCAACCAGCCGAACTTCAGCGGGCGTTCGACGTCGGCAAAAAAGATCACGCGCGGCTGGTCGGTCTTGTTGTCCACCCAGTGCACGTAGGTTTCGTCGAACACGACATCCTTGCCGTCGCCCCAGGCGTGTTCTTCGCCGTCGACGAAGATCGCACAGTCGCGGGAATTCGGGGTGACGAGGCCGAGGTGGTAGCGCAGCGAGCCGGCGAACGGGTCGCGATGCGGGTTGAGCCGGCTGTGCGGCGCGAGCACCGCGAACATTGCCGCCTTCACTCCCGGCACCGACTGCACCAGCGCCACGGTCTTGGGGCACAGCTTGGCCGCGGAAGGCAGCGGCTCGCCATACCAGGTGAGACGAAAGCGCGTCCAGCCCTGGCGGAAGAAACTGGCAAAGCTCGCGTCGTCGTTCTTGCTTGAGGCGCGAATCGCCCCATCGCCGGCGAGCGCCAGCGCCTCGTCGCGAATGGTTTTCCAGTTGGCCTGGAACAGGTCGAGCTGCGGGAAACCGCGGCGGTCCATGATCGGCTGCGACTTGACCGCGGAGAACGCGTACATCACCAGGTTGTACGGCGCGAAAATCGCCGAGTGGTCGACCAGCTGGCGATCGAACCGCAGCCTGAATCGCCCGCGCAAATGTACCAGCAGTACGCACAGGACGAAGAAAGCCAGCAGGATGAGAAGAACGAGTCGGGGCGTCATGATGGGCGCAGAAAGAGCGGGGATACGGGAAGTTTACGCCGTGAAGCCGGGATTCGAGATTGGAGATGCGGGATTCGGCAAGGCTCGCCAGCTGTCGCTTTGCCGAATCCCGAATCCCGTATCCCGAATCTCCCGTTCTGGCGTTACAACGCCTCCGACGCGAAATCGGCCAAGCGTGAACGTTCGCCGCGACGCAGGGTGACGTGGGCGGAGTGGTCCCACTGCTTGAAGCGGTCCACCGCGTAGGTGAGGCCGGAGGTGGTTTCGGTGAAGTAGGGAGTGTCGATCTGCTCGGCGTTGCCGAGGCACACGATCTTGGTGCCGGGGCCGGCGCGCGTGATCAACGTCTTCATCTGTTTGGGCGAAAGGTTCTGCGCCTCGTCGATGATGAGGTAACGCGACAGGAAGGTGCGTCCGCGCATGAAGTTCAGCGAGCGGATCTTGATCCGCGAGGCGAGCAGGTCGTTGGTGGCCTGGCGGCCCCACGAGCCGCCTTCCTCGGGGTTGGCGAGCACTTCGAGGTTGTCGGTGAGCGCGCCCATCCACGGCGTCATTTTCTCTTCCTCGGTGCCGGGCAGGAAGCCGATGTCCTCGCCGACCGAGACTGTCGCGCGGGTCATGATGATCTCGCGGTAGCGCTGCTGGTCCATCACCTGCGCCAGCCCGGCCGCGAGCGCAAGCAGGGTCTTGCCGGTGCCGGCGGTGCCGAGCAGGGTGACGAAATCGACATCTGGATCCATCAGCACGTTGAGCGCGAAGTTCTGCTCGCGGTTGCGCGCGGCGATGCCCCAGACATGGTGGTTGGCGTGGCTGTGGTCGTCGAGCAGCACCATCGTGGCGTGCGTTTCATCCACCTGCAGCACGCGCAGTTCGACGCCGCCGTCGCCGGGCAGGTACAGGCATTCGTTCGGGTACCAATCCTCGTCTTCGTGACGATCGAGCTTGTAATAGGTGTGGCTGCGCTCGTTCCACGACTGCACTTCGGGGTGGCGTTCCCAGAAATCCTCCGGCAGCGCGGCCGAGCCGGTGAACAGCAGCGCGAAATCGTCCAGTGCGCGGTCGTTCTCGTAGTCCTCGGCGTCGATGCCGTAGATCTTGGCCTTGATCCGCAGGTTGATGTCCTTGCTGACCAGCACCACCGGACGCCCGGGGTTCTGGTCGCGCAGCTCGATCACCGCGGCGAGAATGAGATTGTCCGCCTTGCCGTGGTTGGCGCTGGTGCGCTGCTGGAAGTACAGCCGGCCAACGGCGCCGCCGCGCTTGAGCTTGACGCCCTGCGGGTTGGCCAGCTCCAGCCCGTTGGAGATGCCGTGGCCGTTGCCGCGCACGATCAGCTCGTTCAGGAACCGGCTCACCTGCCGGCCGTTGCGCGACACCTCGGAAGCGCCTTTCTTCTTCTCGTCTAGCTCTTCCAGCACCGTCATCGGGATGAAGACGTCGTGCTCCTCAAAGCGGAACAGCGACGTCGGGTCGTGCAGCAGCACGTTGGTATCCAGCACGTAGATGCGCTTGCTGTCGGTCATGCGGCGAAGGCCTCGCGTGGGGTGACGGTGGGGATCAGGCGGCAGGAATGGTGTCGAGCACGGCTTGCGCGTGGCCGGGCACTTTCACGCCGCGCCATTGCGCGGCGAGCTTGCCATGCGGATCGACCAGGAAGGTGCTGCGCACCACGCCCAAATGCACCTTGCCATAGAGCATTTTCTCGTGGATCACGTCGAACGCCGTGCACCAGGTTTCATCGGTGTCGGCGATGAGCGGAAACGGTAGGTTCTGCTTGGCGGTGAAATTCGCGTGCGACTTGGGCGAATCGCGCGAGACGCCGACGACCATGGCGTTGCGCCGGGCAAACTCCGCGTGCAGGTCGCGAAAATCCTGCGCCTCGCGCGTGCAGCCGGGGGTGGAATCCTTGGGGTAGAAATACAGCACCAGCCACTGGCCCTTGGCGGCCGCCAGCTTGAACGTGCTGCCATCGGTGACGGTGCCGCTGAGGGTGGGGATTTTCTCGCCGATTTTCAGCATGGTCTCTCCCGTTGGTGCGCAGGGAGAGCCTAGCGCGTCTGCCGTGTGCGGCAACAGCACTTGTGGTCGGGATGCATCCCGGCCCACAAGGTCAGAACTTGACCGGATCCATGATCGCGTCGAGGTTCATGCCGTCGCACAGTTCGAGGAAATCGTCGCGCAACGCGGCAATGTGCAGGTTGGCCGGGATGCCGATGGTGAACTGCGCCTGGAACATCGGCGCACCGGTCTGCATGGCTGCGTAGCGGGTGGAGTTCAGCTGCTCGACGCTGATCTCCTGCTGGCTGAAGAACTCGACGATGCTGGCGACGATGCCGGGGCGGTCGGCGGAGACGATTTCCACCAGATAGGGCAGCAGGTGCGAGTTGGGCTCGCGCGGCTGGGTGCGGTAGTGGGTAAGGCGCACGTCCTCGTCGCGGGCAAACTTGCTCAACGCGGTTTCCAGCTTGGCCAGCGCATCCCAGGCGCCGCTGGCCAGCAGCATCACCGAAACGTCGTTGCCGATCGTGGCGACGCGCGACTCCGCCAGCCCGCAGCCGGCGTCGGCGATGCGTCGCGTGAGCGCGGTCAACGGCGAACGGTCGGTCGCGGTCAGTGCGTGGATCAACAACTGGTTGTCGCCGCTGACGCGAGCGTTGCCGGAGTGCGTGGGTTTCAAGATGGCGACCTGTATGGTGCCCGAGCGGCGTCGGAACAGCGTCGGCCAGCTTACTTGCCGCTCCTGCGAAGCCGCAAGTAACATGCAAGACTCGATTCTCAAGCGGTATCGCAGCCTTGGACATTCGCGGAAGCCTCTGCGCGTTGGCAACTCCCTTCGCCGCCGATGGTTCGCTCGACCTGCCGGCCTATGGCCGCCTCATCGATTACCAGCTCGAAGGCGGCACGCAGGGGCTGATAGTGGCCGGCTCCACCGGCGAAGCGCACATGCTGGAGGCGACCGAACTCGATCGCCTCGTGGCGTTTGCGGTGAAACGCATCGCCGGCCGCGTGCCGGTGGTGGTCGGTGCCGGCAATGCGGGCACGGCGAAAACCGTCGCTGCCGTGCGTCACGTCGCCAGCCTCGGTGCCGACGCTGCGCTGGTGGTGGTGCCGTACTACGTGCGCCCCACGCAGGAAGGCATGCGCCGGCACTTTCTCGAAGTGGCCGAGCATGGCGGGCTGCCGCTCATGGCCTACAACGTGCCCAGCCGCACCGCCTCCGACATGCTGCCGGAAACCGTTGCGCAGCTGGCCGACCATCCGATGATCCTTGCCATCAAGGAGGCGCGCGGCGACGACGAGCGCATCCATGCGTTGGCGAAGCTGGTGCGCCCCGGTTTTGCCTTCCTTTCCGGCGACGACTACAGCGCCGCGCGTGCCATGCTGGCCGGTGCGGCGGGAACGGTATCAGTGGTCGCCAACCTCGTGCCGCGTGCGTTTCGCGCGCTGTGCGATGCGGCGACGGCGCACGACGCCGCGGCGACGACGCGTTGCGGCGACGCACTGGCGCCGCTGCTGGCGGCCCTGACCTGTGCGCCGAACCCGATCGCGGTCAAGGCGGGCCTGCCCGAACTTGGCCTTGGCGCGGCAACCCCGCGCTTGCCGTTGGTTGAACTGGCCGAGGGCGTCGAACGCGCGCGGATCCGCGATGCGTTGGCGCCGCTGGCATCACGTCGTCGCGCGGCGTGACCGAAACCCACCACGTCTTATCCACGGAATTGCCTGCATGAAGAAAACATCGCTCCTCGTGACCCTGCCGACGCTCGCGCTCGCCGGGTTGCTCCTGTCCGGTTGCGGCATGTTCCGCTCCACCAAGGCGTGGGAGACCGCCAAGCAGGAAACGCCGCTGGAGATCCCGCCGGGCATGGACACTCCGCCCGCCAACGACGCGCTGGTGATTCCTCCGCCGGGGGCGGGGCAGGCGAACACGCCGCAGTCCGCGCAGGTTGCCGACGGCTTTGTGGTGTCCAGCACGGTCGACGCCACTTACCAGAAGATCGGGCAGGCGATTGAAAGCGGTGGCATTGGTCAGCTTGCCAGTCACGACGACAGTGCCCACAGCTACACGGTGAACGTGGTCGGTGGCGCGGCGCCGGCGGCGAAGAAAGGCTTCTTCGGCCGCTTGTTCGGCAGCAGCAAGCAGAAGTCCGCCGACCTTGGTGGTGCGACGCACCCGGTTGTCATCACCGTGGCGCCCAGCGGCGACTCGGGCAGCGAAGTGCATGCGCAGGGCAACGCCGGTGCCGTGGCCAAGGTGGTCGATGCACTCAAGGGGCGCCTGGGCGGCTGATCGCCACGCAGCGCGCAGATAAAAACGCCGCCTTTCGGGGCGGCGTTTTGGTGTCCGTGCGGTGGTGACTCAGCGCTCGAGCAAGCCCTTGCCGAGTTTGTCCGGCACGCCGTCCCACTCCTTGACGTCGGCCGGTGGGTCAATCTTTTCGGTGATGACCGGCCACAGCTTCGCCAGCTCGCCGTTCAGAGCAATGAAGTTTTCCTGCCCGGCAGGCACGTCGTCCTCGGGGAAGATCGCCTGCGCCGGGCACTCGGGCTCGCACAGGGTGCAATCGATGCACTCGTCCGGGTCGATGGCAAGGAAATTCGGGCCTTCATGGAACGCATCGACCGGGCACACCTCGACACAATCGGTGTACTTGCACTTGATGCAGTTGTCGGTGACGACGAAAGCCATGGCGTGGGCGCTCTTGCAAAAGACGCCTGCAAGTATGACCGCATCGCATGCGCGACGCGCATGATGTGCGACACACAGCCACTCCGCCGGCTGCCGCGACAAGCCGAAGACAGGCTTGTCCGGTAACGCAATCGTTGGATTGCAAGGGGGATGGCGCTCCCAACGAGGTTCGAACTCGTGTTCCCGCCTTGAGAGGGCGGTGTCCTGGGCCGCTAGACGATGGGAGCGCAAAGCTGCAAGGCGCGGTAGTATAGCGGAATTGTTTCCACCGGCAACGCCTGCGGGCGTCGGCGGGCAGTGCCTGCGGCCACGGTCGCGGCCTCGTCGCCGTGGTCATTCGATGCTGCCGGACCTGATACCCGCAAGGATCCCATCCGCTTGAATGCCGAAGCCAGGAACGACACCGGGCCAGCGCTGCACATCATTCCGCGCGACCAGCACACAGTCTCCCGCAAGAACATCAGCAAAGCCGCCCTGCGCGTGCTCTACCGGTTGAACGAAGCCGGCTACGACGCGTTTCTCGTGGGCGGCGCGGTACGCGACCTGCTCATCGGACACACGCCGAAGGATTTCGACGTGGCCACCAACGCCACGCCGGACGACGTCAAGAAACTCTTTCGCAATTGCCGCCTGATCGGTCGCCGCTTTCGCCTTGCGCACGTGGTGTTTGGCCCGGAAATCATCGAGGTGGCCACCTTCCGCGGCACTGGCGAGGACGACAATGCCGAAGGCGAGCGGCGCATCGTGGATGGCCGCATCGTGCGCGACAACGTATGGGGCACGATCGAAGAGGATGCGCTGCGCCGCGATTTCCGCGTCAACGCGATGTACTACGACATCAGCGATTTCTCGGTGCGCGATTACGTTGGCGGCATGCAGGATCTGCGCGACCGCGTGCTGCGCCTGATCGGCGAGCCGGTCACGCGTTACCGCGAGGACCCGGTGCGCATGCTGCGTGCGGTGCGGTTGGCCGCCAAGCTTGGTTTCAGCGTGGATGCCGCGGCTGCGGCGCCGTTCGAGACGCTTGGATCGCTGCTGACCGAAGCTGCACCGGCACGCCTGTTCGACGAATCGCTCAAGATGTTTCTGGCCGGCTACGGGCTCAAGAGTTTCCGCACTTTCGAGCAATACGGCTTGATGAAATTCCTGCTGCCGGCGACGGCGCGCGCGCTCAAGCGCGGCGACGAAGGCTTGCGTGCATTGGTCGAGCAGGGCCTGGCGAACACCGATGCGCGCGTGCTCGAGGGCAAGTCGGTGACGCCGGCATTCCTGTTTGCCGTGCTGTTGTGGGGCGAGGTACGCGACCTTGCGCACGCCGGCATCGAACGCGGCGATGATCGCAACGAGGCGTGGGAGCGCGCGGCGCAGCGGGTGGTGGGCGAGCAGTGCCAGCGCGTCGCCATCCCGCGCCGTTTCACCTATGCGATGGAAGAAATCTGGGCGCTGCAGCCGCGCTTCGAGCAGGTGCAGCGCAAGAAGGTGATGCGCCTGTTGGCGCATCCGCGGTTTCGCGCGGCGTTCGATTTCCTGCTGCTGCGCGCGCACGAATCGCCGGCCATGCGCGAGCTTGGCGAGTGGTGGGCGCACGCCCAGCAATTGCCGCTCGACGTACTGGCGGCCGCCCTGCCCATCGCCACCGGCAATGCCGCCAGCGAGGCCGAACCCGCGCCGGCGGTGCACAAGCCGCCGCGTCGCCGGCATCGCCGTGGCGGGGCACGGAACAAGCCCGCGTGACCACCGCTTACGTTGCGCTTGGCAGCAATCTCGGTGATCCGCGGCAACAAGTGCTGGCTGCTTTCGAGGCGCTGGCACAGTTGCCGCAATCGCGGGTGACGGCGCGTTCGCGCCTGTATCGCACGCCGCCGTGGGGGGTGGTCGACCAGCCATGGTTTGTCAACGCCGCGGCGCGGCTCGACACCACGCTCGCGCCCGAGGCTTTGCTGGACGGTTTGCAAGCGATCGAGCGGCGCGCTGGTCGCGTGCGCGACGTACGCTATGGGCCGCGCACGCTCGATCTCGACTTGCTGCATGTCGAGGGCGTGTGCCGCGCCGACGTGCGCTTGACCTTGCCGCACCCACGCATTGCCGAGCGCGCCTTCGTGCTGCTGCCGCTGGCCGAGCTGGCGCCCGAGCTCGACGTGCCGGGGCAGGGCCGCGTTGCGGAGCTGCTTGCCGCGGCCGATGCCGAAGGTTGCTGTTTGCTGGCCGAATGAGGCTGCGCCGCGGATAATCGGGATCATTCGCTTTCGGGAAGTTGCCGTGTACGTGGAAACCGAGAAACGCCCGGTGCGCAAGCCGGTCACCGTGCCCATGCTGCACGCGATGAAGGCCGAGGGCCGGCGCATCGCCATGCTCACCGCCTACGACTTCAGCATGGCCAGCCAGCTCGAAGCCGCCGGCATCGATGTGGCGCTGGTGGGCGATTCGCTCGGCATGGTGATCCAGGGCCACGCGAGCACGCTGCCGGTCACGCTGGAACACATGGTGTATCACGTGTCCGCCGTGGCACGCGGGCTGACGACAACCCTGCTGATTGCGGACATGCCGTTCATGGGCGATCGCGACACCGCGCACGCGCTGGAAGCGGGCGCGCGACTGGTCGGGGAAGGCGGTGCCGCGATGGTCAAGCTGGAGGGCGGCGCACCGCACATCCTCGATGCGATTGCGGCGCTTACGGCGCGTGCGATTCCGGTGTGCGCACACCTTGGCCTCACGCCGCAATCGGTGCACAAGTTCGGCGGCTTCCGCATCCAGGGCCGCGAGGCATCGGCGGCCGAGCGCGTGCTGACGCAAGCGCGCGCAGTGCAGAGTGCCGGCGCCGATCTCCTGGTGCTTGAGGGGGTGCCGAGCACGCTTGGCGAGCAGGTGACCAAGGCGCTCGACATCCCCGTCATCGGCATCGGTGCCGGGCCGCATTGCGACGGGCAGGTGCTGGTGTGCTACGACATGCTCGGCATCACGCCGGGCAAACGGCCGAAATTCAGCAAGGATTTCCTCGCCGGTCGCGGTTCGGTGGCCGAGGCCATCGCGGCGTACGCCGAGGAAGTGCGCAACGGCAGCTTCCCGGCGCCGGAAAACTGCTTCAACTGATCGGAGGCCATCATGCAAACCGTGCAAGACGCGCAGGCACTGCGCGCCGCGATCCATGGCTGGCACGACAAAGGTCAGACCGTTGCCCTGGTGCCGACGATGGGCAATCTGCATGCCGGGCATTTCTCGCTGGTGCGGTTGGCGCGTGAGCGGGCCGATCGCGTCGTTGCCAGCGTGTTCGTCAACCCCACCCAGTTCGGCCCCAACGAGGATTACGCCCGCTACCCACGCACGCTGACGCAGGATCAAGCCGGATTGGCCGAGCACGGCTGCGATCTTCTGTTTGCGCCGGAAGTGGCGACGATTTACCCGTATGGTGCCGAGTACAGCGTGAGCGTGCACGTGCCGCAAATCACCGAAGTGCTGGAAGGCGCCCATCGCCCCGGCCATTTCGATGGCGTTGCCACGGTGGTGGCCAAACTGTTCAACCTCGTGCAACCCGATCTGGCCGTGTTCGGCCAGAAGGATTACCAGCAGCTCAAGGTGATCGAACGCATGGTGCGCGACCTGGCGTTGCCGGTGAAAATCCTCGGTGCGCCGATCCAGCGTGCCGAGGATGGCCTCGCGCTCAGTTCGCGCAACCAATATCTGTCGCCAGCCGAACGCGAGATGGCGCCGCAGATCCACCAGACCTTGCTGCTGATGCAGTCGCTGATCGGCGAGGGCCATGCCTGCCACGCGGTGGAACTGGTGGCGGCGACGCGGCTGGAACGTGCGGGTTTTGTCCCCGATTACACCGCCATCCGCCGTGCCGACGACCTGGGCATGCCGGAAGCGCACGCACGGCATGGGTTGGTTGCCCTGATCGCCGCGCGGCTGGGCAGCACGCGCCTGATCGACAACCTGCCGCTGGCTTGACGCAGCCGGGCGCGATACACGGCCGCCGTGGATCGGGCTTCGGCCCGACGGGCTCTCGGCGAAAGGCCCTGTCGGGATGAATTCCGACCCACGAGGCCGCGGCGCCTTCACCTTCACCCATCGGCCGGGGACGCGTGCCGTTCCGGGACCCCTTGTTGCGGCACTGCGGCATCGGTTCGATAATGCACGGCTCAAACGGCTGTTTTTGCAGGTATCGACGTCATGCTGCTCAACATGTTCAAGTCCAAGATCCACCGGGCCACGGTGACCCATGCCGAGCTGCAGTACGAAGGCTCGATCGCGATCGACGGCGACTTGCTCGATGCATGCGGCATCCTCGAGTACGAACAGATCCACGCATGGGATGTGAGCAACGGCAAGCGCTTCGTTACCTACGCACTGCGTGCGGAAGAGGGCTCGGGCATCATTTCGGTGAACGGCAGCGCGGCGCGCAGCGTGTCGGTGGGCGACCTCATCATCATCGCCGCGTTTGCGCAGGTGGACGAGAAGGAGCTCGCCGGCTTCCAGCCGACCTGCATCTACATGGATGCGAAGAACCACATCAAGCGCACCGACCACGCCATTCCCAAGCAGATGGTGGCGGCCTGAGGCCGGCCAGGAACGCTGATCGCAAGGGCACAAGCGGCAGCGACTGCGCGCCGTTTGTGTCTTGTTCCACGCTCAGCTGATGGAGCCGTGACGCGGTGGCGGACCAACGTGCGTCCTGCCGATGGCTCAGAACGCCGGCAACACCGCCCCCCGGTATTTTTTCTCGATGAAGGCGCGCGTGGCCGGGCTGGTCAGCGCCTTGGCGAGTTTTTCCACCCGCGGGTCGTGCTGGTTGTCGGCGCGGCCGACCAGATCGTTCACATACGGTGAATCGCTGCTTTCGATGAGCAACGCATCCTTTACCGGATTCAGCCCGGCCACCAGCGCATAGTTGGTGTTGATCAGCGCGAGGTCCACCTCGTCCAGGGTGCGCGGCAGCATCGCCGCGTCCAGCTCCTTGAACTTGAGGTGTTTCGGGTTGGCGGTGATGTCGGCCATCCCCGCCAGCGCATTGTGCGGGTCCTTCAGCGAGATCAGGCCGTGGTGCGCGAGCAGCAACAGCGCGCGCGCCTCGTTGCTGGGGTCATTGGGCACGCTCACCGTGGCGCCCACCGGCAACGCATCGATGGATTTGATCTTGCGCGAATACGCGCCGAACGGCTCAATGTGCACGCCGACGATCGGTACCAGGTGCGTGCCGTGCTCGTGGTTGAAGGCCTCCAGATACGGCGCGGTCTGGAAGTAGTTGACGTCGAGGCTCTTCTCGACCACCTGCAGGTTCGGCTGCACGTAGTCGGCGAACACCTTGATCTTGAGCTTCACGCCTTCCTTTGCCAGTTCGGGCTGCACGAACTTGAGGATCTCCGCGTGCGGCACCGCGGTGGCGCCGATGGTGAGCGTGTGGGCGTCTTCCCTGGGTGCCGAGCAGGCGGCGAGCAGCAGCGCTGCCAACACTGGGACGAACCACTTCATGCGATGAACCTCTCGTGCGGTGTGCCAGAATAGCCGTCCATACGTCCAGCAGCAAACCGCGATCAGTGCTGCTTGCAGCGCGCAACAATACGGTCGCCGGCCACCTGCAGTGCCTGCACCAGTACCACCAGCAGCACTACCGTGACCAGCATGTAGTCGGATTTGTAGCTGAGATAGCCGTAGCGGTAGGCGAGGTCGCCCAGGCCGCCGGAGCCGATCGCGCCGCCCATCGCGGTGTAGCCCACCAGCGCGATGGCGGTCACCGTGATGCCGGCCCAGAGGCCGGCGCGTGCCTCGGGCAGCAGCACGTGGCGCACGATCTGCCAGGTGCTGGCGCCCATCGCTTGCGCCGCCTCGATCACGCCGCGCGACACCTCGCGCAGCGAGGTCTCCACCAGCCGCGCAAAGAACGGCGCGGTGCCGATCACCAGCGGCGGGATCGCGCCGCGCACGCCGAGCTTGGTGCCGACCAAGGCGTAGGTCACCGGCATCATCACGATCATGAGGATGATGAATGGCACCGAGCGCAGGATGTTCACCACCACCGAGGTGGCCGCGTAGGTCTTTGGCCGCGCGCGCAACTGGCCGGGGCCAGTGAGATACAGCAGCACGCCCAGCGGCAGGCCGATGGCGACGGTGAGCGCGAGCGAGCCGCCCAGCATCAACAGCGTGTCGACGCAGGCCTGGCCCATCTCGCCCCAGTCCTGGATGTTGGGGAACAGGCTTTGCAGCAGTGGCGCGGTGCTCATGCCAGCTCCTCGACGGTGATGCCGGCGGCGCGCAGTTTCTGCAGCGCGGCGTCGATCTGGGCGCCTTCGAGCGCGAGCGTGAGCTGGCCGTAGGGCAGATCCTTGATGCGGTCGATGCGCCCGGCGATCAGGTTGAAATCCACTCCGCTCTCGCGCATCACGCGGCTGAGCACCGGCTCCAGCGTCGCGGCGCCACGGAAAGTGAAGCGCAGCACCCGGCCGTGCACGCCGGGTGGCGCGGCGGCATCGCCCGCCGTTTCGGGCAGGGCCTCGCTGACGAACCGCCGCGTGGTCGCGTGCTGCGGATGCAGGAACACGTCGGCCACGGTGCCGGATTCCACCAGGTGCCCGGCGTCGAGCACGGCAACGCGGTCGGCGATGCGGCGCACCACGTCCATCTCGTGGGTGATCAGCACGATGGTGAGCTTGAGCTCGCGGTTGATCGTGGCCAGCAGATCCAGTACCTGCGCCGTGGTCTGCGGATCGAGCGCGCTGGTGGCCTCGTCGCACAGGAGGATTTCCGGGCGATTGGCCAGTGCGCGCGCAATGCCGACGCGCTGCTTCTGCCCGCCGGAAAGCTGGGAGGGAAACTTGTGTGCGTGCTCGGCGAGGCCCACGCGTTCAAGCAGCTCGTCAACCCGCGCGCGGATAGTGCTGGCGTTGCGCTCGCCGGCGAGGCGCAATGGCAACGCCACGTTCGCCGCCACGGTCCGCGAGGCGAGCAGGTTGAAGTGCTGGAAGATCATGCCGATGCGCCGACGCTGCGCACGCAATGCGGGCTCGTCGAGTGCGGTGATGTCGGTGTCGCCGATCAGGATGCGCCCGCCGCTCGGGCGTTCGAGCAGGTTGATGAGCCGCAACAATGTGGATTTGCCGGCGCCGGAGTGGCCAATGATGCCGAACACTTCGCCGTCGTGGATGTCGAGGTTGAACGGCGCGAGCGCCGGCACCTCACGGCCATCCACGCGATAGGACTTGCTTACGTCGAGGAAGCGGATCACGGTGGTCTGACGGGAAAACGGAGCATCATTCTAGCGGCTCGCATGGACGTCCATGCGGCCAAGGCGGAGGGTTCGATGGACAGCATCTGGGATTTCAGCGCGGTGGATCTGGATGGCCACGAGCGCGCACTTGGCGAGTGGCGTGGCAAGACGCTGCTGGTGGTGAACGTGGCGTCGAAATGCGGCTTCACCCCGCAATACGCCGGGCTGGAAAAGTTGTGGTGCGATTTCGGCCCGCGCGGGCTGGTGGTGCTCGGGTTTCCGTGCAACCAGTTCGGCCATCAGGAGCCGGGCGACGCCGCAGAAATCCGTGCGTTCTGCACCACCAGCTACGCGGTGAGTTTTCCGCTGTTTGCGAAGATCGCCGTGAATGGTGCGGACGCGCACCCACTGTACCGCTGGCTCAAACATGCCGCCCCCGGCGTGCTTGGCAGCGAGGCGATCAAGTGGAACTTCACCAAGTTCCTTGTCGGCAGCGATGGCCAAGTGCGCAAGCGCTACGCCTCGGCCGACACGCCAGAAAAGATTGGCCGTGAGCTGGATGATTTGCTGCCGAAGTGAGATGCATGCCTTCGTGTGGGTTGAGGTTTGGCCCGACGGGCGCCTCGCCGAAAGCGCCGTCGGGATGAATCCCGACCCACGGGTTTTGCGCGGTGATCTGCTAGTCTTGCAACCCGTTTTCCGCGCCGGACACCGCCATGCAGATCGCCGCCAACACCGTTGCCGCCTTCCACTACACGCTGACCGACGACGATGGCAAGGTCGTTGACAGCTCCGCCGGCGGCGAGCCGCTGACCTACCTGCACGGCAAGGGCCAGATCGTGCCGGGGCTGGAAAAGCAGATGGAAGGCAAGGGCGTGGGTGACAGGTTCGTGGCGCACGTATCGGCTGCCGAAGGTTATGGCGAGTACGCCCCGGAAATGGCGCAGGTGGTGCCGCGCTCGGCGTTCCAGGGCATCGACGACATCCAGCCCGGCATGCAGTTCCAGGCCAACGGCCCGCAGGGCGTGTTCAACGTGATGGTGACCAAGGTCGAAGGCGACGAGGTGCATGTGGATGCCAACCATCCACTGGCCGGCAAGGCGCTGCATTTCGACATCGAAGTGACCGACGTGCGCACCGCGAGCGACGAGGAGCTTTCCCATGGCCACGTGCACGGCGCCGGCGGCCATCATCACTGAGCTTCGCGCGTGACGCGCAAGGCCTACGACGCGGCGTATTTCGACCGCTGGTATCGCAGCCGCACCGAGGCGGTGTCGTCGCCCGCTTCGCGCCGACGCAAGGTGGCGATGGTGGTGGCGGTAGCCGAGTACTACCTCGGCCGGCCGATCCGCAACGTGCTCGACGTGGGCTGCGGCGAGGGCCTGTGGCGCGCACCGTTTCGCGCCTTGCGGCCCGGCATCGACTATCGCGGGCTGGATGCCAGCGAATACGCGGTGGCGCGCTACGGCCGCAGCCGCCAGATCGGGCTGGCCCGCCTGCGCGAGCTGGAATGGCTGCGGTTGGATACCTGTTTCGACGTGATCGTGTGCACCAACGTGCTGCACTACGTGCGCGCCAATGAAGTGCGCGCGGGGCTCGTCGGCATCGCCGACATGCTCGGCGGGGTCGCCTTCATGGAAACCTTTGTCCGCGGCGACGACGTGGTCGGCGACCGCGCCGACTACGTGGCGCGCCCCGCGGCGTGGTACCTGCGCGAATTCGCCCGCGTCGGCCTGGTGCCGGTCGGCTCGCACTGCTACGTGGGCGCCGACCTCGCGGCGCGCGCATCGGCGCTGGAACTGGCCGGGCGCACGCCTGCGCCGGCGGATCAGATTTCGACCTGAGTGCCCAGTTCGACCAGCCGGTTGCCGGGAATGTGGAAGAACGCGGTGGCCGGCATCGCGTTGCGCGCGAGGAACGCGAACAGCTTGTCGCGCCACAGCGCCATGCCCGGGTGGCGGGCCGCGACGATGTTTTCGCGCGACAGGAAAAACGTCGTGTCCATCAGGTCGAAACGCAGCCCGCGCGGCGCGCAGGCGGTGAGCGCGGTGGGGATGTCCGGTGCCTCGGCAAAGCCGAAGCGCAGCAGCAGGCGGTGGAAGCCCTGGCCGAGTTCGGCCAGTTCGATGCGCTCGTCCGCGTTGGCATACGGCACCTCCAGCGTTTCCACACTGAGCAGCACGTTGCGCTCGTGCAGCACCTTGAAGTGCTTGAGGCTGTGCAGCAGCGCGTGCGGCACGGCGTCGAGGTTGGCGGTGAGAAAAATCGCGGTGCCCGGTACCCGTGCCGGCGGATGGCTGCCGATGCTGGTGATGAACGGCGACAGCGCCAGCCCGCCCATCTTGAGCTGGCGCAGCACCAGCTCGCGGCCGCGCCGCCAGGTGGTCATCACGGTGAACACCAGCACGCCGAGCGCAAGCGGAAACCAGCCGCCGCTTTCGACCTTGAGCAGGTTGGCGCCGAAGAACGCGCCATCGACAACCAACAGTGGCATGCCCAACGCCAGCACCGCGTACCACTTCCAGCGCCATTGCCGCAGCGCGACCAGCAGTGCGAGCAGGGTGGTGGTGACCATCGTGCCGGTGACGGCAATGCCGTAGGCCGCGCCGAGGTTTTCGGAGGAGCGGAAGCCGAGCACCGCCGCCAGCACCAGGATCAGCAGCAACGTATTGATCGCCGGTACGAACACCTGGCCGGCGACCTGGTCGGAGGTGTGCACCACGCGCATGCGCGGCGAGTAGCCGAGCTGCATCGCCTGGATCGTCATCGAGTACGCGCCGGATATCACCGCCTGCGAGGCGATGATGGTGGCCATCGCCGCGAGCGCAATCATCGGAATCAGCAGGCTTTCCGGCACCATGCGGTAGAACGGATTGGTGCCCGCATCGGGTGTCTGCAGCAGCAGCGCGCCCTGGCCGAAGTAGTTGAGCAGCAGCGCGGGAAACACGATGAGACTCCACGCCACGCGGATCGGCCGCTTGCCGAAGTGGCCGATGTCCGCGTAGAGCGCTTCGGTGCCAGTCAGCGCCAGCACCACGCCGCCGAGCGCCACGAACGCCACCAGACCGTGCACGGTGAAAAAGCGCACCGCGTAATACGGATTCACCGCGGCGAGGATCGCCGGTTGCTGCACGATCATGCGCAACCCGAGCAGGGCGATCGCCACGAACCACAGCATCATCACCGGCGCGAACACGCGCCCGACCCGGGCGGTTCCAGCTCGCTGGAGCAAAAACAGCACCAGCAGGATGGCGGCGCTGATCGGCGTGATCCACGCCTGCAGGTGTGGCGCCGCCACCCTGATGCCTTCCACCGCCGACAACACCGAAATCGCCGGCGTGATGACGCCGTCGCCATAGAACAGCGCGGCACCGAAGATCGCGATCAACGCCACCAGCCAGCGCAGCGTCGGCGCATTGCGCACACTGCGCTGGGCCAGTGCGAGCAGCGCCACGATGCCGCCTTCGCCGCGGTTGTCGGCGCGCATCACGAATGCCACGTACTTGATGCACACCACTACCACCAGCGACCACAGCACCAGCGACAGCACGCCGAGCACGGTGGCATGGCTGATGCCCAGCCCGCGGGTGTTGCCGAACACCTCCTGCAGCGTGTACAGCGGGCTGGTGCCAAGGTCGCCGAACACGACGCCGACGGCGCCCAGCGTCAGCGTGCGCAGCGGCTGGTTTGCCAGCCCGGCGTGGTTGCCTGGTGAATCCGCGGCGTTGGTGCTGGTCATGGAGTTGTGGCAGCGGCGTTGGCGATGGAGGTGGAGCGTATGCGCACGGCTCGGCGTCAGCGCGATATGTCCGGAGCGGTGCGGATGGCAGCCCAAGTCGGGGCAGCGATGTCGATGCCGCAGCCTGTCTGAGCGTTGCGGTCGCGGCGGCTCGGAAGTGCGTGCACTGTAGCCACGGATGCGGTGCACGGCAACACGCCGGCAAAGGACGTGTGCGGTACGCGGCCAGCGGGGAAATCGTGTGCAAGGACGCGCGTCGTGTTCTTGCGGAAAGCGGGGACTTGGTAGGTCGTTGCCCCTGGTGTCGCGGATCGTTCGCGAACCCCGGTGGGGACCCATTCGACGACCTTTTTGATCCGGCACGCCACACCAAAACGGCCACCTCGCGGTGGCCGTTTTGGTGTGGCGTCAAAAACGTCTCACTGCCCGCGATGCGCGCGCTTGCGATCCATTTCGGTGAGCGCCTTCTTGCGCAGGCGGATGGCCTTGGGGGTGACCTCGACCAGCTCGTCGTCCTCGATGAAATCCAGCGCCTGTTCGAGCGACATGCGGATCGGCGGGGTGAGCTGGATGCCCTCGTCCTTGCCGGCGGCGCGCATGTTGGTGAGCTGTTTGCCGCGCAGGCAGTTGACGGTGAGGTCGTTGTCCTTGGCGTGGATGCCGACCAGCTGGCCCTCGTACACCTCGTCGCCTTCGCCGGCCAGCAGGCGGCCGCGCTCCTGCAGCATGTTCAGCGCGTAGGCCGGAGTGGGGCCGGTGCCGTTGGAGATCATCACGCCGTTCGGACGCTTGGCGATCTGGCCTTCCGCCTTGGGACCGTAATGGTCGAACACGTGGAACAGCAGGCCCGTGCCCTGGGTGAGCGTCTTGAACTGGTTCTGCAGGCCGATCAGCCCGCGCGCCGGGATGATGTATTCCAGCCGCACACGACCCTTGCCGTCCGGCACCATGTTCTTGAGCTCGGCGCGGCGCGTGCCGAGGCGTTCCATCACCGTGCCCTGGTGGGTCTCCTCGACGTCCACCACGAGCTGTTCGAACGGCTCCATCGGCTTGCCGTCGATCATCTTGATGATGACTTCCGGACGCGATACCGCAAGCTCGTAGCCTTCGCGGCGCATGGTCTCGATCAGTACCGAAAGGTGCAACTCGCCGCGCCCGGAAACCAGGAACTTGTCGGCGTCGGAACCGTCCTCGACGCGCAACGCCACGTTGTGCACCTTCTCGCGGTCGAGCCGCTCGCGAATCTGGCGGCTGGTGAGGAACTTGCCGCCGGACTTTTCCTTGTCGCCGGCAAACGGCGAGCTGTTCACCTGGAAGGTCATCGAGATGGTCGGCTCGTCCACCATGAGCGCCGGCAACGCCTCGGGCACCTCCGGGTCGGTGAGGGTGTCGGAGATCGAAAGCTCCTGGATGCCGGAAATGGCGACGATGTCGCCGGCCTCCGCGCTTTCCTCCTCGATGCGCTCCAGGCCCATGAACGCCAGCACCTGGCCGACCTTGCCGCTGCGCTTCTTGCCCTCGCGGTCGATCACCGCCACCGGCATGCCTTTTTTCAGCGTGCCGCGCTGGATGCGGCCGATGCCGATCACGCCGACGAAGCTGTTGTAGTCGAGCTGGCTGATGCGCATCTGGAACGCGCCGGTCGGGTCAACCGGCGGTACCGGGGTGTACTTCATGATCGCCTCGTACAGCGGCGTCATGTCGCCGGAACGAACGTCGGGGTCGAGGCTGGCGTAGCCGTTCAGCGCCGAGGCGTAGATCACCGGAAAATCCATCTGCTCACTGGTGGCGCCGAGGCGGTCGAACAGATCCCAGACCTGTTCCACCACCCAGTCCGGGCGCGAACCGGGGCGGTCGATCTTGTTCACCACCACGATCGGCTTGAAGCCCATCGCGAACGCCTTCTGGGTGACGAAGCGCGTCTGCGGCATCGGGCCGTCCATCGCGTCGACTAGCAGCAACACGGAGTCGACCATCGACAGCACGCGCTCCACTTCGCCGCCGAAGTCGGCGTGCCCGGGGGTGTCGACGATGTTGATGCGGTTGCCGTTCCAGCGGATCGCGGTGTTCTTGGCCAGGATGGTGATGCCACGCTCTTTTTCCTGGTCGTTGGAGTCCATCACGCGCTCGGCCAGCACGGTGCGCTCGCTGAACGTGCCGGACTGCTTGAGCAGGCAATCGACGAGGGTGGTCTTGCCGTGGTCGACGTGGGCGACGATGGCGATGTTGCGCAGATTTTCGTGGGACATGGGCTGGTCTCGGGCGACACAAGGGCCGCCGCGCAAGTTTTGCGGAATCGAATCGGCCAATTATACGCGCACCCACGCCGCCGTGCCTGCGCGGCACGGCCTGGGGGCGTGTGCGGCGTTCAGACCAGCCCGGTGAGCTCGTAGGCCGCGATCACCACGAACACCGCCAGCGTCTTGATGACGGTCACCGCAAAGATGTCGCGATACGACTGCCGATGCGTGAGCCCGGTCACCGCCAGCAACGTGATGACGGCACCGTTGTGCGGCAGGGTATCCATGCCGCCGGAGGCCATCGCCGCGATGCGGTGGAACACCTCCAGTGGAATACCGGCGGCGTGCGCGTTGGCCATGAAGGTGTCCGCCATCGCCCCGAGCGCGATGCTGAGCCCGCCGGAGGCCGAGCCGGTGATGCCGGCCAGCGCGGTCACCGTCACCGCCTCGTTCACCAGCGGATTCGGGATGTTGTGCAGCGCATCGGCCACCAGCTTGAACCCCGGCAGCGCGGCAATCACGGCGCCAAAGCCGTATTCCGAAGCGGTGTTCATCGACGCCAGCAGGGCGCCGGAAACCGCGAGCTGGCTGCCGGTGGTGAAATGCTTGGCGACCGGCCGCCAAGCGAACACCAGCACGCAGGCGATGCCGAGCACCAGCGCGCCTTCCACCGCCCAGATCGCGGCGATCTTGCCCACCTCCTGCACCACCGGCGTGCTCTTGCCGACCACGCTGGGCTGGAACGCCGCGGTGCTGCCGTACAGGCGCGGAATCGCATCGGTCAGCAGTTTGTTGGCCACGCCGACCAGCACCAGCGGCGCCAGCGCAATCAGCGGATGCACCAGCTTGCTGCCATCGAACGGCTCCGGTTCGTTGACGAGGTTCGTGCCGTAGCCCTCGCCGGCGCGCGCCGCCTTGCGCCGACGCGATTCGAGATAGACCATGCCGACGCTGAGAATGAACACGCCGCCGAGCACGCCGAGCCATGGCGCGGCCCAGGTGTTGGTGCCGAAAAACGCGGTCGGGATGATGTTCTGGATTTGCGGCGTGCCGGGCAGCGAATCCATGGTGAAGGTGAACGCTCCCAGCGCGATGGTGCCGGGGATCAGCCGCTTCGGAATGTCGCTGGCGCGGAACAGCTCGGCGGCGAACGGGTACACCGCAAACACCACCACGAACAGCGACACGCCGCCGTAGGTGAGCAGCGCGCAGACCACCACAATCGACAGGATCGCGCGGCTGCGCCCGACCACGTGAATCGTCGCCGCCACGATGGATTTGGAAAACCCCGAGATCTCGATCAGCTTGCCGAACAGCGCGCCCAGCATGAACACCGGGAAATACAGCTTCAGGAACCCGACCATCTTCTCCATGAACAGCCCGGTGAACATCGGCGCGACCAGGCCGGGGTCGGTCACCAGCACCGCGCCCAGCGCGGCAATCGGCGCAAACAGAATGACGCTGTGGCCGCGGTAGGCGGCCAGCATCAGAAAACACAGTGCGGCGAGCACGATCACGAAGGCCATGCGCGGATTCCCCTCACACCATCCGGTGGTAACGATGCCGCCAGTATTCGGCATCGCCCGCGTGTGCCGGCACTGTACGAAGGTACAAGTGCCCCTCTGCGGAAGGCTGTTTAACCTCAGCGCCAGATCAGCGCCCGCGTCCGTCGGGTGCGACCACGATGGGGGAAAACATGAAGCGCACGCATCTGAGTCTCGCCGTCGGCCTTGCCCTTGGCATGGCCTGCGCCGCACCCGCGGTGGCCGCCGCACAAACCGCACCGGCGACGAAGACCACTTCGCCGGCCAAGGTCAAGCAGCTCGACCAGGTGGTAGTCACCGCGCGCAAGCGCAAGGAAACCCTGCAGGACGTGCCGATCGCGGTCAGCGCCTTTACCAGTGAGGCGCTGCGCACCGACAACGTGCAGAACCTCGGGGATCTGCAAGGCAAGGTGCCTTCGCTGCAGGTCTACGCGGCGCGCGGCTCCAACACCACGCTCACCGCGTACATCCGCGGCGTGGGGCAAGCCGACCCGACCTGGGGTTTCGACCCGGCGGTAGGCATCTATCTCGATGACGTTTACCTGGCGCGTCCGCAGGGTGCGATGCTCGATGTGTTCGACGTGGAGCGCATCGAAGTGCTGCGCGGCCCGCAAGGCTCGCTGTACGGCAAGAACACCATCGGCGGTGCGATCAAGTACGTGTCCAAACCGCTGCCGGTCAAGACCGAGGGCGCGGTGGAGGCCACTATCGGCACCCACGGCGAGAAGGACATCAAGGGCAACCTTGGCGGTGCCAGCGCCGACCAGGTGTGGCGCGGACGCCTGGCGGTGGCCAGCATGCACAACAACGGCTACGGCACCGACATCAACACCGGCAGCCGCAACGGCAACAAGAACACCAATGCCGGGCGCCTGACCCTGGGCTTTTTCCCGAACAACCAGTTCAACGTGCAGTTGGCGCTGGATGGCGTGCGCGACAACTCCAATCCGCGCGGCGCGAAAATGCTCACGGTCAACAAGTTCTATCCGACCTATGCGCCGCTGCCCAGCAACTACAACACGCGCAGCGGTTTTGCCCAGTTGAACCACACCAAGCTGTACGGCTCGGCGCTGACGGTGAACTGGATCGCGAGCGAGGCGTGGTCGCTCAAATCGGTTACTGCGGTGCGCGGCTCCCACACCGACACCAACATCGATTTCGACACCCTGCCGCCCAAGCTCACCGACGTCAACGCGATCTACAAGGATCACCAGTTCAGCCAGGAATTCCAGGCCAATTACGATGCCGGCGGCAGCGTGCACGGCGTGGCCGGGCTGTATTACTTCGACGGCAGCGCGGATGGCGAGATCCACAACATTTTCCTTGGCTCGCCGCCGTATTCCACGCTGGGCTATGCGCAGTACGGCAGCACCGGCGGCAGCATGGGCACCAAGAGCTACGCTGGCTACGGCGATCTCAGTTGGGATTTCGCGCCCGACTGGAGCCTCGATGTGGGCCTGCGCTACACCCATGAAACCAAGACCGCGCGCATTCTCAACCAGGGCTTCGGCGACGCCACATTCAGCACGCCGCTGCTGACGATTGCGAATTTTCACGGCTCGCATGCCACCAGCAACGTGTCGCCCAAGGTCTCGCTCGACTGGAGCATCAACCCCAACGTGAAGCTCTACGCGAGCTACAGCGAAGGCTTCCACTCCGGCGGCTACAACATCCGCGCCAACTGCGCGGCCATCCCCAGCTCATGCCGGCCGATCGACGACGAGAAGGTGCGTTCGTTCGAGTTGGGCAGCAAGATGACCTTCTTCGACGACCGCCTGATGCTCAACACCGCGGCGTACCGCAACATCTACTCCAACATCCAGCTTTCGGTGTTCACCTCGTACACCATGGCGAACGGCCAGCAGGGTTTCTTCGGCGATTTCACCAACGCCGGCAAGGGTCACATCGATGGCCTGGAAGAAGAGTTTGCGTGGATGCCGACGGAAAACTGGACTTTGCGCGGCAACGTGGCGTACCTGCACACCAAGTACACCAAGTTCATGAGCGGCGGCGTCAACATCGCCGACAAGCAGCGCTTCACCAACGCTCCGAAATGGTCGGGCGGACTTTCGCTGGAGCACACCATGCCGCTCGCCAACGGCGGCAGCCTGAGCGGGCGCATCAACTACACCTACCAGGGCTTCGTGTATCCGGAAACCACGTTGTCGCCGCTGATCGCGCAACGCGGTTATGGCTTGTGGAACGCCGGTGTGATCTGGCAGATCGACCGCCCGTGGTCGCTTAGCCTGCAGGGCACCAATCTCGCCAACAAGGCCTACCGCACGACCGGCTACAACATCGGTGCCCTCGGCATCGTCACCGGGTTCTACGGTAACCCGCGCACGGTGACGCTCAGCGCCCGCTATCAGTTCTGATATGGGCAGGGCAGCGACAACGACGCGGGCGCCACGCGGTTTTGCGTGGCGCCTCGCGGGTGGCCTGCTGGCGGCGGCGCTGGGTCTGGGCAGTGTCCAGGCCGCCGATGCACCGCCGTTGCCGAAGCTGCATCTCGACTCCGCGCGCGTGGCGGTGGTCGGCCTGTCTGCCGGCGCGTACATGGCGGGGCAGGCGCAGCTGGCGTATCCGGAGTGGTTTGCGAATGCGGCGTTGGTTGCCGGCGGCCCGTGGAATTGTGCGGACGGCAGCCTCAAGACGGCGCTCACGGCGTGCCTGAAAGGCAACCCGCGGGCCGAAGTACCCGGTCTGGTTGCCCGTGCCGGCGCGTGGGCAAAGGAAGGGCGTCTGGGCGATCTTGCGCACTTGGCGCACGCACGGGTCTATTTGTTGCGCGGCCGGGACGACGCCACGGTCAGCGCAGACGTCGCGGCGGCGAGTGCTTCGTTTTATCGCGCATTGGCGGCGCAATCCCCGGCCCTGCGCGACCTGCAGCTCGTGGTCGACGACCAGCGCGATTTTGGCCACAACCTGCCGGTCGCCCGGCACGGCGATGATTGCCGGCTCTCGCAATCGCCATTCCTCGGTGGGTGCGGGTTCGATGCGGCGGGCGCGATCTTCGCCCGGATGTTTGGTGCGCCGCCACGGCAAGCCGACGGCGCGCACGGTGAGCTGCGTCGGTTCGACCAGGACGCCCTGCGGATCGACGGCGCCGATGCCTACCTCGCCCGCACCGGGTATCTCTACGTGCCGCCAGCGTGCGCAGCGGGCCAATCGTGCGGGCTGCTGGTGGCCTTTCATGGCTGCAAGCAGGACGCCGCATCGGTGGGCACCGCGTTCGTGCAAGATGCCGGCTTCAATCGCTGGGCCGATGTCTATGGCGTGGTCGTGCTCTACCCGCAGGCCCGCGCCAGCTTCGCGCCGCTGAACCCGCAGGCGTGCTGGGATTGGTGGGGTTACTCCGGAGCCAACTACGCCACCCGCGACGGCGCGCAGCTGCGCTGGCTGGTGCATGCCGTGCAGGCGCTGGGTGCTGGAGCCGGGATTCGGGATACGGGATTGGGGATTCGATAGAGCGATCCGCGGCGAGCGATGAAGCCTTGTGGGTCGCACTTCAGTCCGACTGGGCTTGCCGCGAAAAGCCTGTCGGGATGACTTCCGACCCACAGTGGCGCAGCGGCGGATGGACTCAGCCTTCGCGCGGCGCGAGCCACATGTCCGCATCCACGACAAACGGGCGCGGCACGACGCCCAGCAAGCGGGTCAGTTCGGTGTTGTCGGCAACGAGATCGCAGTCCAGTCGATGCAGCGGGCCGCGCAGTCTGGTGGGCGCCAGGTGCTGCGCGGCGTGGAGCAGTCCGGCTGGCAGCGGCACCGGCAAGGTACGCGTCGGCAGGCTGTCGCGCACGCGGCGGAACATGTCGGCCGCCAGCAGGCGTTCGCCGCCGCCGATGGCCAGGATGTGGCCCGCGCTGGCTGGCTGGCGCAAGGCGGCGATGACCGCGAGCGCAATGTCGTCGGCGTGCACCGGTTGGCGCAAGCCGCGACCCGCCGGCAACGGAAAGACGTGCGTGCGCAGCGCGCGGCGGGCGATCGGGGTAAGGCTCTGGTCGAGCCCGGCGCCATAGACGAGGGTGGGGCGGAAAATCGTCCACGGGGCGCCAAGGTGGGCGCAGGCGTTGGCGATGGCGTGTTCGCCGTCGCGCAATTGCTGCGCAAGTGCACGCTCGGCGGCCACGGTGGAGTCGCGTTTGGTGTGCGCGCTCATCGAGCTGGTGGCAATGACGCGCGGCGGCGTGGCGAACCGCGCGGTTGCCAGCCACGCCGCAAACGGTCCGATTGGACCGAAGCTGACGATCGCCGCCGGCGTGGTGGACAGGTCGGGCACGACATCCGGCAACTGGCCCTGCAGCCAGCGGGCACCCTCGCGCGGCGCCCGCGGGCGGCGGCTGATGGCGTACACCGCCGCGCCGAGTCGGTGCAGCCGCGGCAGCAGGAAA
Organism: Rhodanobacter sp. FW106-HT46G03; assembly: GCF_058789895.1. NCBI lineage: Bacteria > Pseudomonadati > Pseudomonadota > Gammaproteobacteria > Lysobacterales > Rhodanobacteraceae > Rhodanobacter > Rhodanobacter sp. FW106-HT46G03. The sequence goes on along the minus strand of NZ_JBYTCC010000001.1, from coordinate 2,446,476 downwards.
TGGCCGATTTGGCTGCTCGCGCCGAAAACGAGAATGCTCATGCCGGCTCAGCGTGGGGGCCGGGCGCGCACGCCACCCGCAAAGGCGTTTGGCAGCGGCCGGGAAAGACAGGGGAGGCTGGCACCGGCACTCAAGCGCCGGTCTGCAATTGCGTGGTGATCTGTTGCACCCGCGGGTCGGCGGGAGCGAGACGACGCGCGTGATCAAGCGCATTGCCGGCGCCGGCGCGGTTGCCTTGCCGCAGTTGCTGCTGGGCCTGGTCGAGCCAGGCGCTGGCGAGACGCTGGCGCAGCCCGCCCTGGTCGGCGTCGCCGGGGGCGAGGTCGCGCAGGTTGGCGAGCATGGCGTCGGCGTCGGCAAGGGCGCCGCGCGCCAGGTCCTGCTCGAAACGTTGACGCACCACTTGCGGCAAGGTTTGCAGGCCTTGCCGCGCCGCGCCGTTGTTGCCGTCGATCGCCAGCGCATTGCGGTACAGGTCGTACGCGCAGTTGCCGGGTGGCATCATGATGTCGCCGCGCGCCACCGCGGCCTGCGCGCGTTGCAGCAGGTTGGCCAGCTGGGCACTTTGCGCGGCACTGAGCGGCGGTTGCACCGTGTTGTCGGGGTTGTCGGTGGCGACCGTGGCGAGCCCTTGCGCGCCGGCTCGCGGCGCCGACGTGGCGTGGCCTTGCTGGTGGTCCTGCTGGTGTTCTTGCAGCCGCGCGCGCGCTTCGGCCAACTCCGCCGATTTCGGCGCCAGCGGCGCGGCGCGTTTCAGCAGGGAGGCAGCTTGCGCGTAGTCGCCAGCGTCCATGGCGGCGCTGGCCTGTACGGTGAGCGCTTGCGCGACCTTGCCCAGTCCGGCTTCGGCCTGGGCGTTGTCGGGGGCCAGCGCGAGCGCCGCCCGGTAATGGGCAAGCGCAGTGTCGTCGCCTGGGCCGTCGATGTGCCCGGCGCGCAGCGCGGCATCGCCTTGCTGCAGCATGGCGTCGAGGGCCGTGCTGTCCTGCTGGCCGGCTTGGGCACGCGCGGCGCGCAAGCCTGGCAACGCGGCATTGTTGGGTTGCAGCGAGGAGATTTGCTCGATCGCCGCATCGGCCGTCGTGGTGTTGCCGGCGGCCAGCGCCTGTTGCGCCTGCTTGGCCAGTGCCGCGGCCACTTGGTCCAGCCCGTGGCTGGCCACGGCGTTGCCGGGCGCGGCCTGCAGTGCGCGTTGATACAGCGCACCTGCGCCCTCCGGCCCGCCGTATTGGCCGGCCGCCACCGCCTGTTGCGCTTGTTGCACCAAGGAGGAGAGGCGCACCTGCGAGTTGCGTTGCGCGGCAATCAGCTGATCCAGTCGATCCACGTCGCTGCCGCCGCCCAGCAGCTCGCGGGCAATGGCCGCTTTTTGCGTGGCGATGTCGAGTTGGCCGGCTTGCACCGCCGCGTCGGCCTGCGCGAGTTCGGCCGAGCCGACCTGATGCAGGCCATTGCGTGCAGCGTCGTTGTCGGGTTCCAGCGCTATCGCCGCCTGGAACAGCTCGCGCGCGCTGGTGCCGTCGTCGCCATCCAGATGACCGGCGGCCAGCGCCTGTTGCGCGCGGCCGAGCACATCGTTGAGCTCGGTGCGCGGCAAGAGGCTGCGCAAGCGGTTTTGCTCTACCCACATGCCGCCGATCACGACCACCAGCGCCACGACGATGGCGGGCAGCAACCAGCGTCGCCGTGCGTGCGGTGCACGCACGGGCTTGCGTGCGGGAGGTTCCTCGCGCCGTGGACGCGTGTCGCGCGGGGGCGCGTCGATATCGGTATCGAGCTGGTCAAGGTTGCCCAGCGTCGGTTCCGCGCGTTCGTGCGATGGGGAAGGGGGCTGGTTGCGGCGTTCAGTCATGGAATCTGCGGCATCGGCAGTGCATCCACGAGCTTAGCATTGCGATGGTGCATCGCCGCGAGGCGCCGCAACCGACGTTCAGCGTGGGCGTGGCTCGCACCACCCGGGCGCTGTAGTGCTACGGGCGTGCACTGTTGCCGACGCGGTGTGCGTCCACCACATTGGGCAACGCCAGCAGGCGGTCGAGCAGGGTGGAAAGCTGCTCGAAGTCGCGTACGCGCAGGGTGAAGCGCATTTCCACTTCGCCGCTGGCAGCGATGGCGCGGCTGGCGGAGGCGATGATGGGCGTGGCCGCGTTGCTGATGACGCCGGCCACATCTTTTTGCAGGCCCTTGCGGTCGTAGCCGCGCAGTTCGATCGCCACCTCGTAGGCCTGTGCGCTGGGCCGGCCCCAGGCGACGTCGATCACGCGGTCGGGCTCGCGCCGCGCGAGTCGGGCAAGGCTTGCGCAATCGGTGCGATGCACCGACACGCCGCGCCCGCGGGTGATGTAGCCGCGTACCGGATCGCCCGGCAGCGGCTGGCAGCAGTGGGCGAGCGTGGTGAGCAGGTTGCCGATGCCTTCGATCGTGAGCGCGCCGGGGTCGGGGGCGGCGGTGCGCGGCGCGGCAGGGGCGGCAGGCAATTCAACTGCGGCGGGTTGGGAGAGTTCCTGCAGCACGCGGGCAATCTGACCGCCGCTGATTTCGCCCAGTGCCAGCGCGATCAGCAGCTCTTCCTGGGTCTGCAGGCGGAAATGCCTGGGCAGCTCGGCAAGATCGGTTTCCGGCAAGCCAAGACGCTTCAGTTCGCGCTCGAACAGGGCGCGGCCAACGCCGAGGTTGGCGTCGTGCGCCTGCTTGCGGAACCACGTGCGCACTTTTTCGCGGGCACGCGCACTGTTCAGGAAACCGTGGTGCGGCGAAAGCCAGTCGCGGCTGGGCTCGGCGACTTTCGCAGTAAGGATCTCCACCCGGTCGCCGCTTTGCGGCTGGAACGTGAGCGGCACGATGCGGCCGTTGACCTTGGCGCCGCGGCAGCGGTGGCCGACTTCGGTATGCACGTGGTAGGCGAAATCAAGCACGGTGGAACCGTGCGGCAGGTCGACCACCTCGCCCTTGGGGGTGAGCAGGTAGACGCGGTCCTCGATCAGCTCGGTCTTGAGGTCGGCGGCCAGCGCGCCGTCGTCTTCGCCGCGCGCATCGAGCAGTTTGCGCATCCAGGCGATCTTGGCCTCGAACTCGGCATCGGCGGCGCCGCCTTCCTTGTAACGCCAGTGCGCGGCGACGCCGAGCTCGTTGGCGCGGTGCATGGCGTGGGTGCGGATCTGCACCTCCAGCGTCTTGCGGTGCGGGCCGATCACCGCGGTGTGCAGCGAGCGATAGCCGTTGCCCTTGGGACGCGCGAGGTAATCGTCGAACTCGCGCGGCAGGTGCGGCCACAGGGTGTGCACCACGCCGAGGGCGGCGTAGCAGTCGGCCACGGTGTCGACCAGGATGCGCACCGCGCGGATGTCGTACAGCTCGGAAAACGCCAGCCCCTTTTTCTGCATCTTTTTCCAGATGGAATAGATGTGCTTGGGGCGGCCGGCAAGGTCGGCATGGATGCCGGCGGCTTCCAGCGCGCGACGCAGTTCGGCGAGCGATTCGGCAATGAACGCCTCGCGATCGGTGCGCCGTTCGTCGAGCAGCTTGGCGATGCGCTTGTAGATGTCCGGCTGCAGATAGCGGAACGCGAGGTCTTCCAACTCCCACTTGAGCTGCCAGATGCCCAGCCGGTTGGCGAGTGGCGCGTGGATGTCACGCGTGAGCCGCGCCAGCGCGAGGCGTTCGGCCTCGGAGGCCGTGGCCGTGGCACGCAGGCGCACGAGCTGGCGTGCCAGCAGCACGAACACCACGCGCAGGTCGCGGATGATCGCCAGCAGCAGCCTGCGCAAGCCTTCGGAACCGCTGTCCGCTGACCGCTGCGCATGCAATGCCCAGACCTTTTCCGCCGCCAGCTGGCCGTCGACGAGGCGGCGCAGCTCTTCCGGCAGCCCGGCGGCGTGCGCCTTCCAGGCGGCGTTGTCGTGCACCGCCAGCTCGAACCACACCGCCGAGGCCATCGTCGGCGCGTCGCAGCCCAGCGCGGTAAGCAGGTCGAGCACGTCGCGGCAGACGCGATCGCTGCCGTCGCGCACCTTCAGCGCATCGAGCGCGGTCGCCAGCATCGGTGAGGCATGCGCGCGCTGGTGCCAATCGGTTTGCGGGTCGGCAATGGGGGACGTGCGCTGAACCATGCGCGCATTGTAGGGCGACTGGTTGGAATGCCTTGTGCACAGGCACAATGCCCGCTGCGACCCACTTTCCACGGAGCCCGCCATGTCCGTTTCCTGCTGGTTGCGCCCGCTTGCGCTGACCGCGCTGCTTGTCGTTTCGGCACTGGCGGCTGGCCACGCCCAGGAGGCTCCGTCGCTGGCCGCGCGCATGGGCGCGGCCGCGTTTCACCGCGCCGGCCTCGATCAGTTGAGCCCGCAACAGCTCAAGGTGCTGGAAGGCTGGCTGGCGGCCCACGATGGCGAGCTGGCGCGTCAGCGCCCGCTGGCGGCCGAAGGCTCGGCCACCGTGGCTGCTGAGCGCGCGTCCCGGCGCGCCGCACCGGCAACAGCCAGCAAACCGAAGCTGGGGCGGGTGGCCATCCGCAGTACCGTGGCCGGCGCGTTCCGCGGCTGGCAACCGGGCGCCGTGCTGGTGCTGGCCAACGGTCAGCGGTGGCGCGTGGCCGACGACAGCATGCTGGATACCGGCAAGGCGCTCGATTCGCCCGCGGTGACCATCCAGCCGGGCCTGGTCGGCGGTTGGCTGCTCAAGGTCGACGGCTACAACACTGCGGCGCGGGTGCAGCCGGCCAACTGAAACGGGGTCACCATTTCGCCCCGGAGGAATTGAGTCCGCCACTCCCTGCCGGCGAAATGGCGACCCCATTTCGCTACGGGCGAGATGCCCCCCTTTCGATGCCGGCGGCGCGTGCCAGGCGCTTGGCCGACACCGGCTCGGCGGTCTTGAGCTCTTGCGCAAACAGCGATACCCGCCATTCCTCGATCAGCCAGCGCAGCTCGTCGAGCCCTTCGGCGCCCTCGGCGCGACGTTTCAGGTATTCGCGCCAATAGGGCAGCACCTGCAGCATGCGCTGCTGATCCTTGGCCGGATCCTGTTGCAGGCGTTCGGCGCGCAGGCGCATCGCCTTGAGGTAGCGTGGCAGGTGTACCAGCCGCGTGCAGGGCAACTCGCGCAGAAAGCCGGGCGTGAGCAGCGCATCGGCCTGTTCGTGCAGATCGTCGTAACTGGCGCGCGCAAAGCCAAGCAGCGGCGGCGTGAGCCAGTGGCGCAGCTCGGCCTGGGTTTCAATGATCGGTTCGGCGAGTTTCAGCCGTTCGATCGCCGCGGCAAAGAGGTCGCGTGCGGCATGCAGGTGCAGCGTGGTGAAGGCGCCGGCGCTGCGCACGTCGAGATCGAGCGTGCCGATCAGGTCGGCCAGCGCGCCTTCGACCAGGTCTTCACGCAGGCTTTCGGCGCTGCCGAGCGGCGCGAATTTCAGCGCCAGCGGGTTGCCGATCGGCAACCGTCGCCGCGCCTGCTTCAGATCGGTGGCGAGCGCGTGGCGCAACAGGCGCAGCACGCCTTGCGCATGTTGCTGCATCGCCTCGTCGCGGCGCTCGAACACGCGCAGCGCCACACCGTCGCCGAGATCGACCAGCGCCGGGTAGGCGACAAGGTTGCCGGCGGAGCTCACCTCGTGCGGGATCTCCTCGAAATCCCAGTGCGTAACATCTTCGCGTGTCAGCTCAATGTCGGTCTTGCGCGAGAACGCTTCGCGTGCGCGGGCCTCCCACGTGGCCCGCAGCGCGGCGAGGTCGCGCCCGGTGGCCAGCGTGTGCCCGTGCTCGTCGTGCACGCGGTAGCGCATGAGGTAGTGCGGCGCGAGCTCGATGCCGGCGAACTCCGCGGCGGCAAGCGGCACACCGGTGGTACGCGACAGGAAAGTGGCCAGCGCCTGCGCAAGCGGCGTGTCGCGCGGCGCTTCGGCCTCGGCGAACGCGCGCGCGAAATCCGGCGCGGGCACAAAGTTGCGGCGCAACGCCTTGGGCAAGCCGCGGATCAGCTCGGCCGCCTTCTCCGCCAAGAGGCCCGGCACCAGCCATTCGCAGCGGGCGGCGGGCAGCGCATTGAGCATCGCCAGCGGCAGGTGCAGGGTGACGCCGTCGGCCTCGTCGCCGGGCACGAAGCGGTATTCGAGGCGATAGCGCTGCGCGGCGCCAGGTGCCTGGACGTCCAAAGCCGCGGGAAATGCCTTGGGATCGAGTCCGGCGCCGCCGACCATCACGTCGTCCAGCGACCAGCGCAGCGCCGCCTGTTCCGCCGGCCGCGCGCGGCGATACCAGGCGTCCAGCGCGCGGCTGCTGGAGATCTCCTCCGGCAACTTGCCGCGAAAAAAATCCACCAGCGCGTCCTCGTCGCGGATCAAACCCTCGCGGCGTTGGCGCGCCTCGATGCCGTGCGCGTCTTCCAGCACGCGCTGGTTGGCGCGCACGAAATCCGCGCGGGCATCGAGGTCGCCGCGCACCAGCGCTTCGCGCAGGAAGATTTCGTGCGCGAGCGGCGGGTCCTGCCGGTCAAACGTGATCGGTCGGCGTTCGACCAGCGTCAACCCGAACAGGCTCACTTGCTCGTAGGCCACCACGCAGCCGCGCTTTTTCGACCAGTGCGGATCGCGGCACGCGGTTTTTACCAGGTGCGCGGCTTGCTGCTCGACCCACGCCGGTTCGATCCGCCCGCATGCCATCGCCCACACCTTGCCGCTGATGTCGAGGATCTGCGCGGCAAACAGCCAGTTTGGCGGCACTTTGGCGAGGGCGGAGCCGGGAAACACCTGGAATTTCCGCTCGCGTGGCCCGAGGTAGATGCCGCGCTCGTCCTTGCGCCCCACCTGTGTGGGCAACCCGGCCAGCAGCGAGCGGTGGATGGCCTCGTAGGCAAGCGATGCTGCGTCTTCATCCCGCTCCTTGCTTTTGCCTCCTCTCCCCTCCGGGGAAAGGATTGAGGCGAGGGGGGCGGACTGGCGAGAGCGTTCGTGTGAAGCACGTGGGTTCTGCCCGCCGTCCCGCAAGCCTGGCCCCTCACCCCGTCGCTCTTCCCGTGGCGGAGCGGGGGACGGGCCGCGGCCTTTGCGCGAGGGAGCGGGGGAGGCGCTGTGGCCTTCCGGTTGGGGTGAAGAGATCTGGGCGTCGAGCTTCCAGCCGAGCTCCTGCACCACCAGCAGCAATTGCCGGTGCAGCTCGCGCCATTCGCGCATGCGCAGAAAGCTCAGGAAATGCCGCGTGCACCAGTCGCGCAGCTTTGATTGCGTGAGGTCGCGGTGGGCGGCGCCGTACTCGCGCCACAGGTTGAGCACGCCGATGAAATCGGATTTCGGATCGCTGAAGGTCGCATGCGCAGCGTCCGCCTGTTGGCGTGCATCGGCTGGACGTTCGCGCGGGTCCTGGATGCTGAGGAAGGCGACCAGCGCCAGCATCTCGCGCAGCGCGCCGCGGCGCTCGCCCTCGACCAGCATGCGTGCGAGCTGCACGTCGACTGGCAGGCGTGCAAGCGTGCGGCCGGTGGCAGTGAGGCGGCGCGCGCTGTCGATGGCGCCGATTTCCGCGAGGCGGCGATAGCCGTCGGCCACGACGCGCGGGTCGGGTGCATCGAGAAACGGAAACTGCTCCACTTCGCCGAGCTTCAACGCCAGCATGCGCAGGATCACGTTGGCCAGCGCGGCGCGCAGCAATTCGGGGTCGGTGAACGCGGGGCGCGCGGCAAAATCCGCCTCGTCGTACAGGCGATAGCAGATGCCGGGGCCGATGCGCCCGCAGCGGCCCTTGCGCTGGTCGGCGGCGGCTTGCGACACCCGCTCGATGTACAGCCGTTCGACCTGGCTGCGCTGGCTGTAGCGCTTGACCCGCGCGTTGCCGGTGTCGACCACGTAGCGGATGCGCGGCACCGTGAGCGAGGTCTCCGCGACGTTGGTCGCCAGCACCACACGCCGCTTCGGGCCGGGCTTGAACACGCGATCCTGTTCGGCGGCGGAGAGCCGCGCGTACAGCGGCAGGATCTCCGTGGCCCGGTATTGCCGACGCGACAGGAGCTGGTGCGCATCGCGGATCTCGCGCTCGCCGGGCAGAAACACTAGCACGTCGCCGGGGCCGGTTCCGAGGCTGTGGTCGGCCATGATCTCGTCGACCACCGCGGCGATGTGCTCCGTGCTGCCCTGTCTGGAGTCAGGTTCGCTTTTTGCCGAACCCCGCTCGTGATCGGCGGGTCGCCAACGCACTTCCACCGGATACGCGCGGCCTTCCACTTCCACCACCGGCGCGTTGCCGAAGTGCGCGGCAAAACGCGCGGTGTCGATCGTGGCCGAGGTGACGATGATCTTCAGGCCCGGTCGGCGCTCGGCGAGGCGCTTCAGGTAGCCGAGCAGGAAGTCGATGTTGAGGCTGCGCTCGTGCGCCTCGTCGATGATCAGCGTGTCATACGCGGAGAGCCACGGATCGCCCTGGGTTTCCGCCAGCAAAATGCCGTCGGTCATGAACTTGACCAGCGTGCGGTCGGAGACGTGCTCGGTGAAGCGCACCTGGAAACCCACGAGGTCACCGGTTTGCGTGCCCAGCTCCTCCGCGACGCGGCGCGCCACCGAGCGTGCGGCGAGCCGGCGCGGCTGGGTGCAGCCGATGATGCCGGCCTCGCCGCGTCCGGCGGCCAGGCACAGCTTGGGCAATTGGGTGGTTTTCCCCGAGCCGGTTTCGCCGGCAATCACCACGATCTGGTGCTCGCGGATCAGCTCGACGATGGCGTCGGCGTGCGCGGTGATCGGCAGCGTCTCGTCCAGGCGGATCGCCGGCTTCGCCGCCACCCGGGCTGCGCGTTTCGCGGCGGAGGCCGCGATGGCGGCGGCAAGCGCCGCCAGCTTGCGCGCATCCGGGGTTTTCGACAGCTGCCGCCAGCGTCCGGACAGACGTCCAAAATCGCGGCTGCACACCCCGTCCAGCGCGCGCTTGAGCGCGTGCAGCGAGGGTATTTCAGGCGCGGGCAGTGGGGCGTCGCGGTCGTTCATGGAGCCGCCCATGATAGCGGCTCCACACCGCTGCCCCGTGCGGCGTCAGTGCTTGCGGGCGTCCAGGCTCCACGCACCGGCGCCACGGCTGGCCATGACAAACAGCGCGCCGCCGAGTGCCAGTTCGGCAAAAAAGATGATTTGATCGAGTTGCGGGCCACTCGGGCTATGGAAGAACAACACGGCCAACACGCAGAAGCCGCCAAGGAGGAACGACACGATACGGGTGTGCCAGCCGATCAATAGCAAAATGCCCCCGCCGAGCTCGGTCAGGATCACCAGTGGCATCAACCAGGTGGGCACGCCGTGGGCCGTCATATAGGCGGCAGTTCCAGCGTAGCCAGTAATTTTTTCAATGCCAGACGGGATAAAGAAAACGGCGATGAGGATGCGGCCGAGCAGGTCAAGCGCGTGGCGAATGGTGTCCATCGAGCGATTCCTTGGGTTGGCAACGGGGAGTTTCGCCGCCAGCGCACACCGCTGCGTGCAGCAAGCGAAACTCGGGCCCGCATTGTGGGCCGCCCCGCGGCCGGCTCGCAATGAAGACGAGGTCAAGGCCGACGGGGCGTGGCGTGTTGCGGGTCGGGATTCGCTCCAGCGGGCCACCGCGCAACGTATTTCGGCTGGGATCCGACCGGCAAGGCCCGTGTGTGGTGCCACGCTTGCCTCGTCTCCAGTACCGCATCGCTGGCCGAAGTACCGGCTCGCCACGGCCTCCCGGCGCGACATGCCGGACCGGCGCACCCACCTGATCGGGAAGCGCCGGCAATCCACGTGTGCCTGCCTGCCGGAGCGGCAGGCAGGCCGCCAACGAGGGCAGCGCGTGGCAGCCTTCGCCGCACCTGGGCGGCATGTGATCGGCGTGCCGCGCGCCTTCACCGCGGCAAAAACCGACGCTTGAGTCCTTTCCGCTCGCTAGACTCGGCTCGTTCTCTGGCAAGCGAGGAGCCCAGCATGGAAACCATCGTCACCGAGGTCGCCGACGGCATTTACCAGCTTGCCACCTACATCGAAGCCGCTGACCTGCGTTTCAACCAGTACTTGATCCTGGCCGATGAACCGTTGCTGTTCCACTGCGGCCAACGCCGGCTGTTTTCCAGCGTCAGCAGCGCGCTGGCGCAGGTATTGCCGCCGGCAAAGCTGCGTTGGGTTTCGTATGGCCATTTTGAAGCCGACGAATGCGGCGCCATGAACGACTGGCTGTGCGCTGCGCCGTGCGCCACCGTGGCGGTTGGCCGCATCGGCTGTATGTTGTCCGCCGTCGACCAGGCGATCCGCCCGCCGCGCGCACTGGCCGACCACGAAGTGCTCGACCTCGGCGGCAAGCGCGTGCGCTACCTTGCCACGCCGCACGTGCCGCACTGCTGGGATGCCGGCGTGCTGTACGAGGAAACCACCGGCACCCTGTTGTGCGGCGACTTGTTCACCCAAATGGGCAACGGCCCGGCGCTGGTCGATGGCGACATCGTGGCCGCGGCACTGGCCAGCGAAGACCACCACCACAGCACCGCGCTCACCCCGCAAACCGCGCCTACCATCCGCGCCTTGGCGCAATATCAGCCCAAGGCACTGGCCTTGATGCACGGCCCAGTCTTCCACGGCGATGGTGCCGCCGCCTTGCGCGTCCTTGCCGATGGCTACGCCGAGCGCTTCACTGCCGCCATCGCGCACGCCGGCTGAAACCGCGCAAAGCCGCCTTGGCACCCCATGCTACGATCCTCGGCCACCCGGCCCGGATGGCGAAACTGGTAGACGCAAGGGACTTAAAATCCCTCGGCCGCAAGGCCATGTGGGTTCGATCCCCACTCCGGGCACCAGCCGGGTTGCCGGGCGACGGCATGCCTGTGCACATCAACAGGGGGCACGGGTGACTCGGGGCTTGTCATCAAAGCGCGTGACAGCGGCAGGAAACTGCCCTGCGCGTTGAACCCGTCCAATGTGCCCGCATATACTTGTCTGGCCATGACGTTTTCCCCGGGGGTGTACTGGCTTCGACGGGGGTAGCGAGATGACTTGGTGCATGCCGAGGGGGCAGCTTTCCTCGTTAATCCAGCAGCAAACTCATAGTTGCCAACGACGACAACTACGCTCTCGCCGCTTAAGGCGTAAGCCCCGAACCCACTTGTGCTCATGCTCGTCGGTGTAGGGTCATTATCATGAGATCGCCGAACGCTGCCGCCTGGCGGCTCTAGGTCAAATCAATCAGGCTGGTTCCGCGGTGCGCTTCGCCCGCCGTGCTTGTCGCGGAACGAGATCGAACGGTGAGCTAAGCATGTAGATCCGGGCATTGAGCATCTTCGGACGGGGGTTCAACTCCCCCCACCTCCACCAATAAGCCGTCCAACGGCGTCCAATAGAGGCCGGAAACCCACGACAAATCAAGGGTTCCGGCCTTTTCCTTGTCCAGCGACGTGTGGGGGCATCCGTTGCAATCCGGCCCCGGTTGGGGGCATCCTTGGGGGCATGGGGCATCCGCTGCGGGTGAGATGCCCCCAAGCGAGGATGCCCCCACGCTCACCGATACCGCGATACGCAAGGCCAAGCCCGCCGACAAGCCGGTGCGGATGTTTGATGGCGGCGGTCTGTACCTGGAAGTCTCGCCAGCCGGCGGCAAGCTGTGGCGGCTCAAGTACCGATTCGGCGGGAAGGAACGACGGCTGGCGTTGGGCATCTACCCCGACACCGGCCTAGCCGATGCCCGCGACAAGCGCGACGCGGCGCGCAAGCTGCTGGCGGCTGGCGTCGATCCGGGCGAGCAACGCAAGGCCGAGAAAGCGGCGGGCGTGGAACGCGCGGCCAACAGCTTCGAGGTGATCGCCCGCGAATGGCTGGCAAAACAAACGTGGGTGGAGCATTACCGCGTGAAGGTCGAGGCGTGGATGGTGAACGACGTCTATCCGTACATCGGCGCCCGCCCCGTGGCCGAGCTGGCCGCGCCCGAATTTTTGCGCGTGGGGCGACGCATCGAAGAACGCGGCGCCATCGAATCCGCGCACCGCGTGTTGCAGACGTGCGGGCAGGTCATGCGCTACGCCATCGCCACCGGGCGAGCCGACCGCAACCCCGTTGCCGACCTGAAGGGCGCGATTGCCGCGCCAGCCGAACGCCACCATGCGGCCATCACCGACCCCGTGGCCTTTGGCGGCTTGCTGCGCGCCATCGATGGCTACTCGGGCGACGTGGTGACGCGTGCGGCCTTGAAGCTGTCCGCGTTGCTGTTTGTGCGCCCCGGCGAGCTTCGGCATGCAGAGTGGGCCGAGATCGACATGGACGCGGGCGAGTGGAACATCCCCGCCGGCAAGATGAAGATGCGCCAGCCGCACCTGGTGCCGCTGTGCGGGCAGGCGGTGGCGATCCTGCGCGAGCTGTACCCGCTGACCGGGCGCGGGCAGTACGTGTTTCCGGGTGGCCGTTCGCCGCGTCGCCCACTGAGCAACAACGCGATCAATGCGGCCTTGCGGCGCATGGGTTTCGGCAAAGACACCATGACCGCCCACGGCTTCCGCGCCACCGCGCGCACGATGCTGGATGAAGTGTTGGGCTACCGCGTGGACTACATCGAACACCAGCTTGCCCATGCCGTGAAAGACCCGAACGGGCGCGCCTACAACCGCACGGCGCACCTGCCGGAGCGGCGGAAGATGATGCAGGGGTGGGCCGACTATTTGGACACGCTGCGCGCTGGTGGTGACGTGCTGCCGTTCAAGCGCAAGGTCGGATAGACGCGGCGGGCGTTCGTTGGCCCGCTTGACATCGCGCGGGAGTCCGCCAAACTGTCCATGCTGATGCTCTGCACCCGAAAGCCCGCCACCGCGCGGGCTTTCGCGTTTCTAGCGCCAGCAAAACCAACCGACCCGCCTAGCGCGGGTTTTTTTATGCCCGCAAGGGCCAACCCCAAGCCCCGCCATCGAGCGGGGCTTTCTCGTTTCCAAGGTCTGAAAATGACGAACACGACGATGCAAGAACTGCCCGGCCGCATCCTGATCCGGCTCCCTTCCGTGCGGCTCAAAACCGGCATGAGCCGCAGCACGATCTATCGCCTGATCGGGTTGGGCGATTTCCCTGCGCCAATCAAACTCGGGCCGGCCACGTCTGCATGGGATGCGGCACAAGTGGATGCGTGGATCGCCAGCCGCGAGGCTGCATCGCGCGTGGAGGTGGCCGCATGAGTGCCGCCGTCGAGATCATCGAAGCCACCGGCGACGCCGAACTGTGCCGCGCGCTGGAAGCCGGGCAAGGCTGGCTTGTTGGCTTGACCCGCCAGCCGGACGGAACGCTTGAGGATGTGCTGATCGTCCGCAATCGCAAGTCCGGCTTTCTCGCAGCGATCCCGGCAAGCGATGCCGAACGATTCTCGGCCGGCCTACCGTTTGCGGTCGGCACTGCACTGCGCGAAGCGGCGGCACGTATCCGTGCGGAGGTGGCCGAGTGACCGCCTACCAGACACGACGAAGCCCGGCGGCAACCGGGCTTCGAGATCGCACACACAACACCACGCGCGCCTATTCTACCCCGGCCGATGCCGGCCTGCTGCTGGCGCGGCTGGAAGGCGTCCACCGTGCAGGCAAGGGCTGGCGTGCCTGCTGCCCGGCGCACGGCAGCAAGTCCGCTTCGCTGTCCATCGTGGAGGGCGACGCCGGCATGGTGCTGGTGCGCTGCCACGCCGGATGCACCGCGCAAGCCATCGCGGAAGCGGTCGGTTTGACCCTGGCCGACTTGTGCCCACGACGTGATGCCGACCATCGAACCGGATCGAGGAACGCGGCAGACGTCGCGCTGATCGTCGCCAGCGCGCGGCGACGCCGCGAGGCCGAGGAACGGCAACGCCACGCCGAGGCGGCAGGGCGTGCGCTGGCGCTTTGGGAGGGCGCCAGCGAGGCGAGCGCCAGCCATCCCTACCTGCGCACAAAGCGCGTCGCACCCTACGGCATCCGCGAGGTTGGTGGCTGGCTGCTGATCCCGATATGCGACACGGCCGGCGCGCTGTGGAACGTGCAACGCATCGGCATCGGCGGCTGCAAACTGTTCGAGCGCGGCGCACGCATTCGCGGTCTGTTCCATTTGATCGGCACCCCGGTCGCGGACGTGCTGTGCATTGCCGAGGGCTACGCCACCGGCGCCAGCGTCCACGCGGCCACTGGCTACCCGGTCGCGGTGGCATTCAACGCCGGCAACCTTGAACCCGTGGCGATCAATCTGCGCGCCAGCTACCCCACGGCCCGCATCGTCATCTGCGCTGACAACGACACCGCGACTGCCGAGCGTATCGGCCGCAACCCCGGCATGGAGGCGGCGACGGCTGCCGCGCGGGCCGTGGGCGGTTTGCTGGCGGTGCCCCACTTCGGCATGGAGGCTGCGGCATGAACGCACCGGCAAAACTGACTGACTTCAACGATTCGGCAAACACGCAAGGCGCCGATACCGTGCGCGACGTGGTGCAGCGTGCGAAGGCGCCGCTAGTGGCAGTGCCGGAGCCGTTGCCCGACCCGTTGCCATCGGTTCCTGCCTTTGATGCCGAGCTACTGCCGCAGTCCGTGCGCGCGTGGTGCGTGGATGCCGCCGACGGCCTACAGGTTCCTTTGGACTTCACGGCGATACCGGCGATGGTAGCGCTGGCTGGCGCCATCGGGCGCGGCATCGCGGTGGCGATGAAGGAACACGCCCGATGGTTTGAGCGGCCTATCTTGTGGGGGTGCGTGGTCGGCCGGCCGAGCAGCGGCAAAAGCCCGGCATTGATGCCCGCGCGGCGCATGCTGGATCGGCTCGCAAACGATGAACGCCAGAGTCACGAATCGGCGATGCGTGCCTATGAGGCGCGCATCATGGTCGCCGAGGCGCAGCGGGCGAATGCGAAGGATGCCATCCGCAAGGCCATGAAGGCAGGCGACGTCACACAAGCCGAAGCGCTGGCCGAGGCAGTGACGGGCGAGGATGCGCCACCGTGCGAGCCGCGCATCGTGGTCAACGATGCCACGGTGGAAAAGCTGGGCGAGCTATTGAATGCGAACCCGCGTGGCCTGGTGCAATTCCGCGATGAACTGGCCGGCTGGCTGGCGAGCCTGGATCGTGAGGGCCGCGAAGGCGACCGCGCATTCTGGCTGGAATGCTGGAACGGCAGCGGCAGTTTCACCGTGGATCGGATCGGGCGCGGTACGGTGCGCATCGAAGCCTGCGCGGTTTCCATCTTGGGCGGCATGCAGCCGGGCAAGCTGGGCGAGTACGTACGCGGCGCGATCCGTGGCGGATTCTCCGATGATGGTCTGATCCAGCGGTTTCAGTTGGCCGTCTACCCCGACTTGCCGGCATCGTGGCACTACACCGACCGGCCACTGAATCCCGAGGCCGAGCGCGCGGCATGGGCGACGTTCCAGCGACTGCGCAACCTTGACCCGGACGCCATCGGCGCCGAACGCAGCGAGGGATGCGACGCGTCCTTCATGCGGTTTGATGGCGAGGCGCTGGGGATGTTGATCGAGTGGCAGACGGAACTGATGCAGCGGCTACGGTCTGGCAGCGAGCCGGCATGGATGGAGTCGCACTTGTCCAAGTACCGCAGTCTCGCGGGTCGGCTAGCGCTGGTGCTGCATCTTGCCGATGGTGGCGCCGGCCCGATCCCAGCCGAGGTGCTGGCGCGTGCGCTGGGCTGGTGTGACTACCTTGAAGGCCACGCGCGGCGCATCTATGGCCCTGCGCTGGACTCGGGTTTGTCGGCTGCCCATGCGCTGCTGCGCAAACGCGGCGATCTGGGCGAGGTATTCACGGCGCGCGAGGTTTACCGCAAGGGATGGTCGGGCCTGACTGATCCGCAAGCCGTAGCCGAGGCGCTGGGCGTGCTGATCGAATACGGCCACCTGATCGAGCGTGACGCGGACGCCAGCGGCGGACGTCCATCGGTTTCGTTCGCATGGGTGGCGGCATGAACTGGCGTGACCGGCTGGCTACCCAGCGGACAGAAAAAATCCAGAAAGGGCCGGGTGGGGAACTGACAAAACCGACAAAACCCCTTTTGTCAGTTTTGGCAGTGCCCCGGGTGGCCATTCTTGAAAAATCGAGGCTAGCCGCCGACCCTGCTGTGAGGGTGGATATACGGCCCGTGCTGCTGGGGCTGGCCGACCGGCTGGGCTTGGCCGCCGTGCTGGTGCATCGTCTGCACGATGCCGACCTGCGGACACTGGCCGAACTACCCGAGGCCGGCTTGCGCGCGTTCCTGCTGGCGGCTGCCGACACCGCCACGCGACAGGCGGGCAAACCGCCCGAGGGCGACACGGCGGCGATCTACTGCGGGCGGTGCGGCCCGGTCTATGCGCACCCGAGTATTGCCGCCGTGCTGCCCGTGGTGGACGGTTGGCCGCGTGCGTTGGGCTGCCCGTGGTGTTTCGTCCGCAAGGCTGGCGGGTATGTGCCCCGGCCGCGCGTCACGTGCGAGACCTGCACGCACTGGCAGCCCGACACGATCAATCCACCGGCGGGCATGGGGAACTGCGCACTCGGCAACGGCATGCACTACCCGATGCAGCGGCACGCCTGCGGCAGCTACCGGCCGAGCGGGTAGGGGGGCGACGCGCAATGAACTGAGGTTGTGGCTGACCGCTTCCGCGAATCGAACATCCGCGAGCCGCGCCACGGCGGGCACTTCGAGCAGATCGGCCACCGCTTGAAGCGCGTGGCTGTTCCGCGATCTTCACCCTGCTGTCAGGGCCGATATAGGCCAGTCACTTCGACGCGCTGGGGGCATATTTGGGGGCATCTTCCATTTTCCGATTCGCGGAACCTTTGCAGCACAAGGCTTTCCGGCGATTGTTTGATAGACCCCACCCCACCAACCTGCAGGGCCCGGTTTTCCGGGCCCTGCGCTTTTGGCGCGCGCTCAGCGGTACTGGCGGTGGCAGTCGTCGCAGGTCTGGTTGATCGGGCGCAAGGCGGTGGCCAGGGCGGCGCAGCTGGCCGGGTTGGCGAGCGTGGCCTGCTGCAGGTGGGTCTGCAGGCGGTTGGCAAAATCGACGAAGTTTTTCTCGTGGATGCCGAACACCGGCAGGATGTCGGTGGCGGTGGATTGCAGGCGCAGCAGGTGGCGGGCGGTTTGGGTGGCGTCGCAGTGCTGCGCTTTCACCGCCTGTTTGAGGCTGGCCATGTGGTAATCCATGGTGTGCATGATGGCGGTCGGCATCGGGTTGCGCTGGGCAAGCAGGCTCATCACGTTGGCGGTGCCGACGACGCCGATGGCGAGGCCGAGCAGGATGAGCAATGCGACGCGCATGGGGTGCGATCCGATCGAGGCAAGGCGCTGAGCATAATCCGTCCCGCTGCGGGGCCGGGATAAAATCGCGTCTTTCCGCCCACGCTGCGCACCGGCTCGACCATGACTGAACCCACGCCGCTTTTCGAACGTTTTGCCGGTATCGAACGCCTGTATGGCGCGGGCAGCGTGGCGCGCCTCGCGCAGCGGCATGTGTGTGTGGTGGGCATCGGCGGCGTCGGTTCGTGGGCGGCGGAGGCCTTGGCGCGCAGCGGCATCGGGCACCTGACCCTGATCGACGCCGACGAGGTGTGTGTGTCCAACACCAACCGGCAATTGCCTGCGCTGGAGGGTGAATATGGCAAGCCCAAGGTGGCGGTGATGGCGGCTCGTCTGCGTGCGATCAACCCCGCGCTCGCGCTGGAAACGATCGAGCGGTTCCTTACCACCAGCACGCTGGACGAACTGCTTGACCGCGGTTACGACGCGGTGCTGGATGCGTGCGATGCGTTCCGGGTGAAGCTGGAGATGATCGCCTGGTGCCGGCGCCGCAAGTTGCCGATCGTCAGTGTGGGCTCGGCGGGCGGGCGCACCGACCCCACCGAGATCCGTGTGCGCGACTTGTCGCGCACCGAGCACGATGCAATGTTCAGCCTGATCCGGCGCAAGCTGCGTACGGATTTCAATTTCCCGCGCAACCCGCAGCGCTACTTCGGCGTATCGGCGGTGTACTCGCTGCAAAACGTGCAGTACCCGCAACCCGATGGCAGCGTGTGCGGCACGCGTCCGCCAGAGGGGGAATCCATGAACCTGGCGTGTGGCGGCGGGCTGGGCGCGGCCACGCACGTCACCGGCGCATTCGCGTTTGCCGCGGTGGGCAAGGTGATCGAGAAGCTGCTGCAGGCGCGCGCCGGGCAAGGCGACAACGCGCGCGCTGTCGACGCTCACCAACCCATGTAATGCCCGCCGTTGATGGCGAGGTTGGCCCCGGTGATCCAGGCGGCTTCCTCGCCGACGAGGAAGGCGACGGCGTAGGCGATCTCCTCTGGCTTGCCGAGGCGGCCCACCGGGATCTGCGCCACGATCTTTGCGCGTACCTCTTCGGGCACGGCCATCACCATGTCGGTGCCGACGTAGCCGGGCGAGACGGTGTTGACGGTGATGCCGAACTTGGCGTTTTCCTGCGCCAGCGAGATGGTGAAGCCGTGCATGCCGGCCTTGGCGGCGGCGTAGTTGGCCTGGCCGTACTGGCCTTTCTGGCCATTGATCGAGCTGATCTGCACGATGCGGCCCCACTTGCGTGCACGCATACCTTCAATTACCGGGCGGGTGACGTTGAAGCAGGCGTTGAGGTTGGTGTTGACCACGTCCGTCCACTGCTCGTAGCTCATCCGGTGGAAGGTGGAATCGCGGGTGATGCCGGCGTTGTTGACGAGAATGTCGATCGGACCGCATGCGGTTTCGATGGCGTTGATCATTTCCGCGCAAGCTTTGGGGTCGGAAACGTCGCCGGCGGCCATGTGCACGTCGATGCCTTCGGCATGCATCGCCTTGCGCCATGCTTCGGCCTTTTCGGCATTGCGGTAGTTGGTGGCCACGCGGTACCCCTTGTGGGCGAGGTAGCGGACGATTGCGCTGCCGATGCCGCCGGTGCCACCCGTTACCAAAACCGTACGCTGCGTCATGTCAGTCTCCCTGGGTCGGTTGCGGGGCTGCGCCAGCCCGGCAGGAGATTTATAACCGCTCAGGGCGCAAAGCAACCGCTGCGTTGCGGTATTCGACGCAAATCGAATTCGCGCGCTGCCACGGCCAGCCACTCGGCGAGGTCATCGGCGGGCGGCACAGCCTGGCCGAGGAAGGCGAGTGCACGCTGCAGGGTTGACAGCGGGTGGGCGGGATCGACCGGCCACGCCTGGCTTGATTTGGACAGCTTGTGGCCGCGCGCATCCAGTGCCAACGGCAGGTGCAGGTAGGCCGGCGTGGGCAGGCCGAGCAGGCGCTGCAGCCAGATTTGCCGCGGTGTGGAGTCGAGCAGATCGCAGCCGCGCACCACTTCGGTCACGCTCTGAAACGCGTCGTCCACCACGCAGGCCAGGTGGTAGGAATAGATGCCTTCGACCCGACGGATGACGAAATCACCCACGGCAGTACGCAGGTTTTGGCTTTGCGGGCCTTGCAGCCGGTCGTCGAAGGCAATATCCACATCGGGTGCGCGCAGCCGCCACGCAGGCTCGCGGTGCGGGTTTTTGCGGGCGCTGCAACGGCCGTCGCGGTGCAGGCCGACCAGGGCCAGTTCGCTGCGGCTGCACCAGCATGGAAAGACCGCGCCGCTTCGGCGCAGTGCTTCAAACGCTGCATCGTAGGCGGCCGTGCGTTGCGCCTGATGCAACACCGGGACATCGGGGACGAGCCCGAACGCGGGCAAGGTGGCAAGGATGGACGCGGCGGAGCCGGGTACGGCGCGCAGCGGGTCGAGGTCTTCCATGCGCACCAACCAGCGGCCGCCCGCTTGACGCGCACACAGCCAACTGGCCAGCGCAGCCACCAGCGAGCCAAAGTGCAGGGCGCCGGTGGGCGAGGGGGCGAAGCGTCCGCGGTAGTTCATGTGTACAGTCTGCACGCGCCCGCCGGCGCTTGAAACCGGCAGGCATCACCCCCACTCCGCTTGCACTCGTTTCTTCATTACGTGACTGCCGGAGTGACAGCCATGCGCCGCATCGTCCTTTTCCTCGCGACCAATATCGCCGTCCTGTTCTTGCTCAGCATCGTCTGCCACTTGCTTGGGGTGGATCAGATGGCCGCCGCGCAGGGCTTTGGCGGCAGTACCGGGTTGCTCGTGTTTGCGGCCGTGTTCGGCATGGGCGGGGCGTTCATTTCGCTCGCCATATCGAAGTGGATGGCGAAACACTCCACCGGCGCGTGCGTCATCACCCAGCCGGCCAATGAAAGCGAGCGCTGGCTGGTGGAAACCGTGCGCCGGCATGCACAGAACGCCGGCATCGGCATGCCTGAGGTGGCCATTTACGACGCGCCGGAGATGAACGCGTTTGCCACCGGCATGTCGAAAAACCACGCGCTGGTGGCCGTGAGCAGCGGCCTCCTGCAGCAGATGGATCGCGAGCAGGTCACGGCCGTCTTGGGGCACGAGATCGGCCACGTCGCCAACGGCGACATGGTGACCATGACCCTGATCCAGGGTGTGCTGAACACGCTGGTGATTCTTGCCGCGCGCGTCATTGGCCGGGTGGTGGACAGCGCGCTCAGCGGCAACCGCGACGAGCGCGAAAGCGGCAGCGGCATCGGTTATTTCGTCACCGTGATGGTGCTGCAACTGGTGCTCGGCCTGTTTGCGTCGATGATCGTGATGGCGTTTTCGCGCTGGCGCGAGTTTCGCGCCGATGCGGCCGGTGCGCGTTTTGCCGGCCGCGGTGCGATGATTTCCGCCCTCGATCGCCTGCGCGGCGGCCACGGCGAGAACACCTTGCCGAAGACGCTGGCGGCGTTCGGCATTGCCGGCCCGCTGGCCGACGGCTTCCGGCGCCTGTTCATGAGCCACCCGCCGCTCGACGAGCGTATTGCCGCGTTGCGCAACGCCTCGCCGCACCATTGATTTCCCCTCGTTTGCATGGACCCGTCGAAGATGACTGCAACCGCCACTGAAACCCGCTCGTTTGAAGCCGAAGTTGCCCAGGTGCTGCACCTGGTCACCCACTCGCTGTACTCGCACAAGGAGATTTTCCTGCGCGAGCTGGTCTCCAACGCCTCCGACGCGTGCGACAAACTGCGCTTCGAGGCGCTCGCCAAGCCCGAGCTCATGGGCGGCGACAGCGAGCTGCACATCGACGTCAGTTGGGACGAAGCGGCGCGCACCATCACCGTGCGCGACAACGGCATCGGCATGAACCGCGACGAGGTGGTGGCCAACATCGGCACCATCGCCAGCTCCGGCACCCGGCGTTTTCTCGAAGCGATGAGCGGCGAGCAGAAGGCCGACGCACGGCTGATCGGCCAGTTCGGCGTGGGCTTCTACTCGGCGTTCGTGGTGGCCGACAAGGTGACGGTGCTTACCCGCCATGCCGGCAGCGCCGCGGCCGATGGCGTCAAGTGGGAAAGCGACGGCAAAGGTGAGTACACCCTGGAAACCGCCGAGCTGGCCGAGCGCGGCACCACCATCGTGCTGCACCTGGGCGCGGACGAGGACGAGTTTCTCAAGGGCTGGAAGCTCAAGAGCCTGATCCGCACCTATTCGGACCACGTAGCGTTTCCGATCCGCGTGCCGGAGGAAAAGGACGGCAAGCCCACCGACCAGTGGGAAACCGTCAACGCCGCCTCGGCGCTGTGGGCCAAGCCCCGGAGCGAGATCAAGGACGACGAATACAAGGCGTTCTACAAATCGCTCGGCCACGATTTCAACGACCCGCTGGCGTGGACGCACAACCGCGTCGAGGGCAGCCAGAGCTTCACCACGTTGCTCTACATTCCGGCGCAGCCGCCGTTCGACTGGATGATGGGCGGGCGCGACGAGCGCAAGGGGCTCAAGCTCTACATCAAGCGCGTTTTCATCATGGACGCGGCCAAGGAGCTGTTGCCGAACTACCTGCGCTTTGTCAGCGGCGTGGTGGATGCCGATGACCTGCCGCTCAACGTCAGTCGCGAAATCCTGCAGCACAACCGCCAGCTCGAGCGCATCAAGGGTGCGTGCGTGAAGCGCGTGCTCGACCTGATCGAAAAGCTGGCGAAGGATGAGCCGGAAAAATTCGCCACCTTCCTCAAGGCCTTCGGCAACACCCTGAAAGAAGGCATCAGCGAGGACACCGCCAACCGCGACCGCATTGCCAAGCTGCTGCGCTTCGCCTCGACCAAGGGCGATGGCGCCAAGCAGAGCGTGTCGCTCGACGATTACATCGGCCGCATGGCAGTGGGCCAGGACACCATCTGGTACATCACCGCCGACACCTACGCCGCCGCCGTCGGCAGCCCGCAGCTCGAAGCGTTCAAGGCCAAGGGCATCGAGGTGCTCTTGATGTTCGACCGCATCGACGAGTGGATGGTCGGCTACCTCAGCGAGTACGAGGGCAAGAAACTGCACAACGTCGCCAAGGGCGAACTGCCGCTCGACGAGGGCGAAAAGAAGCAGCAGGAGGAGGCCGCGAAAGCCGCCGAACCGTTGCTCAAGAAGCTCAAGGAGCTGCTTGGCGACCAGGTTGGCGAGGTCAAGGTTTCCGCCCGCCTCACCGATTCACCGTCTTGCCTGGCGCTGTCCGATTACGAGATGGCGCCGCATTTGGCGCGCCTGCTGCGCGAGGCCGGGCAGGAGATGCCGGCGACCAAGCCCACGCTGGAGATCAACCCGCAACATGCCCTGCTCAAGCGGGTCGAAACCGAAACCGACGAGGCAAAAGCCAAGGATCTCGCCAGCCTGCTGCTCGAACAGGCGGAGATTGCCGCCGGCGCGCAACTCGCCGATCCAGCCGCGTTCGTACAGCGGTTGAACCGCGTGTTGCTTGGTGGCTGAGGAGCCGGGATTGGGGATGGGAGATGCGGGATTCGGCAGGAATCCCGGCTCCGTTGCAGGTTGCTGCAGCCTGGCGACATCTCGCTGAACCAAGTCGGGACAAACCCCGATCCGCCGGGAAGCGAGTAGGGGTCTTTTCCGAATCCCGAATCCCCCATCCCGGCCTGCAGGATTGCGGTGCGGCGAGTCAGCGGTTGCGTTCGACCGGGTTCGCCGCCGGCGTGCTGGCCGGTTGCGGCATGGCGGCGGGCTGTGGCATGTGGTTGGTTTGCCGCCAGGCGGGGGCATTGAAGTCGCGCGGCGCGCGATGCAACCAGCGCTGGCGGTGATCCTGGCTGACCAGCGCGAGGCGGTGGCCGTCCTGGTGCGACCAGAACCACGAGCCCATCGGCACCGGTTGCGCGGAAACGTAGCGGAACGAGGTGTCGTAGCCGCCGGCGTCGTTGCGGATGGCCTGCAGTGCCACGTTCATCACGAACTGGCTGGCGATCGGTTTGCCGTGCTTGTCGGTGGCGGGCTTGCTGATCATTTCGGCGAGGTTTTTGCGCAGCAGCCGGTCGAGTGCCGGCGGCAACGCGTAGGCGGGCGAGGCGGAGGTGATCCTGCCGTGCGCATCCACCTGAATCAGCACCGGCTCGACGCGCGGAGTAAATGCATTGAGCGACATGGAGTCGCCGGCGGCCGCGGTGGCGGCGCCCAGGCCGAGCAGCGCGGCCATGCAAGCCACAGGGAATCGGTTGCGCATAGCGTTCTTCCTCACTTCGGTGTCGCTGCAGCGGGTCGTGGTGCTGGGCTCAACAGCTTGCGCGGCCGCCTTTGAGCGAGCCGCAGGTTTGCAACAAGGTGTAACCCCGCACCGGCGGCGGCCTGAGATTTGTCGGTGGCGGACGGTATGGGTGTTCATGGTTGAAGGGTGGGCGATAGCCGCTGTTCCAGCCACCAAAGTAGGCCGGGACGGTCATGTAGTACACCGGCGGTTGCGCCAGGCTGTTCTGATAGGCCGCATTCTGCGCACGCAGCTGAGTGTTTTCGGCGGCCAGGCGATCGGTTTCCGCGGCCTGTGCAGCCGCTTGTGCCGCTGCCATGGCCTGTTGCTGTTGCGCGCGCGCCGCATCGGCGGCAGCTTGCGCCGCGATGGCGTCTGCCTGGGCTTGTTTGGCCTTGGCCTCCTGCGCTGCGTTGAACAGCGCCAGGCGCGCGGTGTAGAGCGAATCCAGATGGCGGGCCATGGCCCAGGCCTTGGCCAGCTGCGGCTGGCCCAGGCGCAGGTAATGGTCGATGGTTTCCGCCGCGCTCGCCTGGTGCAGCAGCTTGCCGTTGCCGTCGTTGCACGGCTGGTCGGTGTAGGTCACCTGACCGGCCGTCACGCACTTGTAGATGTTCTGCGCGCCGGCCGGGAACGACCACGCCACCAGCGGCGTGGCGATGAGACAGCAGGCGAAGCGGGTCGGGCTGTTCATGCCGCGATTATGCCCGTGCACGGGGTTGCCGCAGTGTGAGGCCGGGGAGCTTTCAGACGCTCTTGGAGCGGCGTCGCGACGGCTTGGCCGCACTGGCGGCAATCAGCGTCTGCAAGTAGGCGATGCCATCTTCTTCCGGAAAAAACGCGACCACTTCGGCCACCGTCAGCTGGTAGCGCTCGCGCAAGGCAAGAAACTCCACTTTGGCGCGCGCCAACCGTGACTTGGGGTTGACGACAGGCGTTGCGGCGGCAGGCGGTGACGCCGGCTGACTGGTATCCAGTGCACTCAGCTCGGTCTGGAACTGGTGGAAATCGTAGGGCTTGGAGAGCATGTGACCACGCGTGATGCGAAAACGCGGCCATTGTGGCACAGGCTTTCAGGTGCCGAACCCGCTGGCGGTCGCCTGCATCCGACCGGCTTGCCGCCATTGCTGCAACCCGGCGACCGCCATGGCGACGAACAGCGCGTACAGCACGGCGGTGATCCGGAGATCCTTGTAGACGTACTCGCCGACGTACACCACGTCGACCACGATCCACAGCCACCACGCTGCGGTGTGACGTTGTGCCTGCCACCATTGCGCGACGAGGCTGTACGCGGTGAGCGTGGCGTCCAGCCATGGCAGGGCTGCGTCGGTGTAGTGGCGCATGACGGCGCCAAGCGCGAGCGCACCGAGCGCGCCGAGCGCGACGTGCCAGGTCGCGCGGCCTGGCGGCAACCGCGCGATGCGCACGCGGCCGTCGGTACCCAGGTGCTGCACCCAACGCACCCAGCCATAGCCGATCATCACGCCGAACGCGCCCTGCAGCAGCGCGTCCGAATACAGCTTGGCGTCGACGAATACCCACGCGTAGACCACCACCGACACCAGCCCGACCGGCCAGCACGCGGGGTGGCGGCGGGTGGTGAGCCACACGCCCGACGCACTGAGCACCGCGGCGATGAGCTCGACCAGCGTCACGTCACAGGCCGATGGTGACGGACAGACGCGCCAGGCGCGGCGCGCCGGGGAACAGGTAGCTGTCGCCCCAGGCGCTGCCGGTGTCGCGCCAGTAGCTGTGGTCGAACACGTTGTCGACCGCCAGCCGCCAGGTCAGGGTGCGCTCGCCCCAATGGGCGGTGTAGCGCAGCCCGGCGTCGAACACGTTGTAGGCCGGCACGCGCACCCGGCCATCCGCGGTGGCCACGTTGGGCGACGCATAGCGCCAGCCGCCGAGCAGGGCGAGCTGCGGCAGCATGGGCAGGCTGTAATCCAGATACGTGGCCACCCGCAGGCGCGGCACGTTGGCCACCTGGTGGCCGTCGTAGGACGGCGTGCCGGTGTTGCGGGCCTCGGCGCGGATCAGGTTGGCGCTGGCATCCAGCCGCAGGTGCGTGGTGAGCTGCCCGTGCGCACCCAGCTCGATGCCGGTGTGCACCTCTTCGCCGTGCTCGACGAAGGTGTAGCCGGCAGCCGAGTCATCCGGCTGCGCGTACTGGTAGGGCTGGCGGATGTGGTACAGCGCGGCGCTCAGGTTGAACGCATCGCTGAGTGCGTATTTCACACCGGTTTCGAGCTGACGCGACAGCCGTGGGCCGAGGATCGCATCCGGATTGCTGGCCCAGTACGGCGCGGCCAGGCCGAGCGACAAGCCTTCGACGTAGCTGGCGTAAACCGTGATGGGCGTGGTGGGCTGCCACAGCACGGCGGCTTGCGGCAGGGTGCGGCTCATGCGGGTGTTGCGCGTGAGCGTGCTGCTGCTGTCGTAGTCGCGTTCGTTGAGGCGGACGAACCGGTTGCCGAGGATGGCTTGCCAGTGGGTACCGAAGTGCAGGCGGTCCATGGCGAACAGCGAGTGCTGCCAGCTGGCGAGCCGGCGCGCCGAAGCACCGGGCTGATTGGGTGAAGGCGCAAAGTACGGGGGGTTGTTGTCCGCGATGTTGGCGCTGCCGACGTAGTCGTAGACCTCGATGCGGCGGTCGATGGTGCGGCGGAAGGCGCTGGCGCCGAGGGTCAGGTCATGGCTCACTGCGCCCGTGTCGAAGTGGCCCTGGAGCGTGGCACGCGCCTCGTCCGCCACGCGGGTGTCGTCGGGGCTGCGGTAGTCATAGATGTCGTAACCACCGTCGGGAGCGAAGTAGGCCCCGGTGGTGAGCAGGTTCGCGCAGGCATCCTGATAGAAGCAGCCGTAGGCGAACGCGACGTTGTCCTGGATCACGCCGCGGCTGTGGCCGGCGGCAAGGTTGGCGTTCCAGTCGTCGTTGAACGCGTAGCGGAAGCGGGCGCTGGTGTTGGCGCTGTGGATGCCCACCGGGAGTTGCCACGGCTCGTAGCCCAGCAGGCGCGTGGGGTCGGGGTGCTGCGGGATGACCGTGCCGCCGAGCAGTTGATAGCCGGAGACCGAGCGCTGCGCGCTGGTCTGGTAGTCGCTGTCGAGTTCCAGCGTGGCGTTTGGCGCGATCCGCCAATCCGCCGCAAGCGAGTAAAAGTTGCGTCGGCCATTGGCATGCTGCACGTAGGAGTGGATGTCCTCCCACGCGAGATTGGCGCGCACGCCGAAGCTGGGCGTAAGCCAGGTGCCGACGTCGAGCGCGCCGTAGCGCGCGCCGTGCGAGTCGGTGCCGAGCGTCACGTCGCGCACCTCGGCCGGCCGCTTGCTGACGTAGTTCACCACGCCGCCGGGTTCCATCACCCCGGCATCGAGCCCGGCGAGGCCGGAAAGCACCTCCACCTGCTGCTTGTCCTCCAGTGCCACCTTCTGCTCGCCGACCAGGGTGAGACCGTTCAGGCGGTAGCCGGTGGCGAGGTCGAGCGGATAGCCGCGGATCGAGATGTTCTGGTAGTAGCCCACGGCCGCGTAGTTGTCGCCAAGCGCGGCATCGGTGCGGGCCAGCTCCGACAAGGTGCGGATCTGGCGATCGTCGATCAGCGCGCGCGGGATCACCGTGACCGAGGCCGGCGTGTCGTGCAGCGGCGCGTTGCCCCAGGTCGCCAGTTTCGCGTTGTTGCGGTCGGTGTGCGTCGTGGCCTTGACGTGTATGGCGGCCAGGTCGGTGGTTTGCACCTCCGCGGCGCGCGTAGCGGGCGCGAGGGCGGCGAGCAGGGCAAGCAGCAGGGAAGTACGGGGAAGCGTCATCGTCGTGGGTCGCCGTGGGAAACGGGCGAAGCGACGATGAACCGCGTGCGCCGGTCGGGCGCGATCGCGATTCTGGATCAAGCTCCCTACGCCGGTTCTAACCGGGTCAGGTTCCAAGGGACTCTCTCAGCCCGGCAACGCCGGGCACCCCCGCTTCAGCTGCCAATTAGACCACGAACGAACCAGCTTGCGTCAAGCGGCGCGGATGGTTGCCAGTAGACGGCGGCCGTCGGTGCTGCGGAACCAGGCGGCATGGCCGCGCAGGAAGGTGTCCCACGCCACGTCGGCATGCGCGCGCGAATGCGTGGCGCCGTGGAAGTAATCCACTTCGGAAATGGCGAAATCGACGTGCACGATCGGCAGCAGCTCGGCGAGCAGGTCGAGATCCGCGCGGGTCAGCGGATGTTCGTCCTGATAACCGGCTATCAGCGCGAATGCCGTACCGGGACGCGCGCGGTTGGTGCCGGGTTCTAGCCAGGCGATGGCGTTGCGCTCGATCGCGGTGGCGAGGTCGAACAGCGCAAAGGTGCGTGCGGCCAGGCCGAAATCCAGCACGTCGGTGATGCGGGCGTCGGCGCCGTCGTCGCTCCAGCACAGGTTGGAAACATGCCAGTCGCCGTGTGTCCAGCATCGCGGCTGGGCGCGCAGGCGCGCGGCGGTTTGCGCGTGTTGCGGCCCGAACACGGCGGCGAGTTCGGCCTGCCACGGACGTCCGGACAGATAGACGGCCAAATCCGGCCGCTGCGTGAGCTGCGCCTGCAGTGCGGCCACCGGGTCGGCGGCTTCGATCAGTTCACTGCGCGCCACCAGCCGATGGGTGGAGCGCTGGGCGGCGGCGTAGCCGTCCGCAGCGCGGTGGAAGCGCGCAAGCATGGCGCCGGCGCGGTGCGCGCGGCCAAGATCAGTCAACGGCACCCACGACATGGTGTCGCGATACACGTCGCGGCCGCGGGCCGGTGCGTGGATTTCGTACACCCAGTCGCACAGCGCGGTGGCGGTGCGGCCGTGGCGGTCGGCAAGCACCGCCGGCACCAGCATGCCGTGGCCGGTGAGCCACGCGGCGAAGGCGTGTTCCTCACCCAGGCTCACGACGCTGCGTACGCTGCGGTGATGGCGCTTGACGAACACACACCCGCCGCCGGTATCGACCAGTGCGGCGCTGGAGAGCGGGCGCGGGCTGTGCCAGACGATATGCCGTGGCGTGCCAAGCGCTGGGTAGGCATCCAGTACCCGGGCCAGCTCGGTCGCCGTCAGTGGCGGCCAGTCGGGCGGCATGTCGTCGCCGGCAAGGCCGTGGACGTGGTGTTCGGGGAAGCTCATCTGCGCGCAGCATCGACCGGAGGGCGAAGTCGGCATTATCGCCGAGCCGGCGCGCCGCTTTCGTGCGCCGCCGGCATCGCGTCTAATGCGAGGCTTTCCCGCGCGTGATCGCCGATGTCCGCCTTGGTGCTGCTGTTTGTCTGTCTTGCGCTTGGCGTGCTGGTGCGCCGTTTTGCGCACCCACCCGAAGGTACGGTGCGCGGCATCAACTGGTGGGTACTGAACGTGGCGCTGCCGGCACTGGTGCTCGAGCTGATCCCCAAAGTGCGGCTCGATCCGCAGTTGTGGTTTCTCGTGGTGTCGATGTGGCTGGTGTTTGCCGGTGCATGGTTGGTATTTGGCTGGCTGGGGCCGCGGCTGGGCTGGTCGCGGCAACGCACGGGCGCGCTGATCCTGGTGTGCGGGCTGGGCAACACCGCGTACATGGGGTACCCGATGATTGCCGCGTTGCGTGGCGAAGCCGGCTTGTCGCTCGCGGTCGTGGCCGACCAGCTTGGCGCATTCCCGGTGTTGGCTTCGGTGGCGGTAGTGGTGGCCTCGCTGTATGCCGGGCGCGCGCCGCATGCACGCGTGATCGTGCGGCGCATTCTTACGTTTCCCGCGTTCCTGGCCTTGCTGGTTGGCGTGGTGGCGGGCCGCCTCGGCGGCTGGCCGGCGTGGCTCGACGGCGTGTTCCACCCGATTGGCGAAACGCTGACGCCACTCGCGCTGTTTTCCGTGGGCATGCAGTTCCGCCTGCGTGGCAGCCGCGGCCAATGGGGCGCCACCGCGTGGGGCCTGGGGTGGAAACTCGCGGCGGCGCCGGCCGCGTGTTGGGTACTCGGCGTTGCGGCCGGCGTCGGCGGCATGGTGCTGGTGGCGGGCGTGCTGCAGGCGGCGATGGCACCGATGGTGTCGGCCACGATCCTGGCCGACGAATACGGCCTCGACCCCGAACTGGCCAACACCGTGCTCGGTCTCGGCATCCTGGTTTCGCTCGTGACGGTGCCGCTGGCCAACGCGTGGCTGGGCACGTGACGACCTCCGTCGGCGTGCGATCATGCTGCCGATGAACGAGTACGACGCAAGCACTGGTATCCGTGCCGATCAGTGGTTGTGGGCGGCGCGGCTTTTCAAGACGCGCGGCCTCGCCAAGCAGGCCATTGAAGGTGGCAAGGTCACCGTCAATGATGGCGGCTGCAAGCCGGCGAAGCTGGTGCATGTGGGCGACGTGCTGCAGGTGACGCGCGGCGCGGAGCGGCTGGAAGTCGAGCTGCTGGCGGTGTCCGCGCAACGGGGCCCGGCCAGTGCGGCGCAGGCGCTCTACCGCGAAAGCGCGGCCAGCGTGCAGGCGCGCGCGTTGCGCCGTGAGGAGCAGCGCCTGATCGGCCGCCAGGCGCCGCCGCGGCGGCCGGACAAGCACGCGCGTCGACGGTTGCGCGACCTCAAGGATCAATCGGCGCCGTGATCGGATGCCTGCGCGCGGCAGCTGAGCACTGCATCCCAGTTTGTGTGCGCGGGACGTCTCACCATCCAGCCATCAACCCGCCGTACGCGGCGGCGGGCCTATGGGAGGTGGGCGATGAACAGCACCGGCTTTTTGCGCAAGCTCCTGGGAAGCATGGGAAACCCGGCCGCACCGGCCACAGTGTGGCGAAAGACACTTGCCGACACGCGCGTGCTGGTGGTGGACGACTCGCCCACGATCTGCGCCGTGCTGGGCCGCATGCTGGAACAGGACGGCTACGCGGTGCACAAGGCGGTCGATGGCGAGCAGGCGATCGAGCTGGCCGTCGCGGGCCAGCCGGGGCTGATCTTTCTCGATATCGTGCTGCCGGGCGTGAACGGCTTTGCGGTGCTGCGCACGTTGCGGCACGCACCGCAAACCGCGCACATTCCGATCGTGATGATGAGCGGCAACCCGCAGGCGACCGAGCAGTTCTACGTGCAGCGTTTTGGTGCCGACGACTTCATCAAGAAGCCGTTCGGTCGCTCGGCGGTGCAGGCCAGCATTGACACCCTGGTGCGCGCCGGGCGCTTGCCGGCAAGGCCGGACGAGGTGGTGGCCATGGCTGCCGGTGTCCTGCAGCCCGCTGCAACCGACGCTCCTTCCGAGTCGAACCTGCTGGTGCATCACGGCTGATCCGGGTAGCCGCCCGGCGCACCGCCCGTTTTCGTCACCCACGCCTGCTTGCGCTGGCACGCGGTGCCGGTGACACTCCGCCCATGTCGCCACGGGAAGCGGCAGGGGGCAGGAGCATGGCCGGATTCGGTTTGTTGAAGCGACTGGTGGGCGGTCGCGAGCGCCGTCACAGCGAGCCGCGCGTGCGTGCGATGGCGTCCACCTGCATGCTGGTGGTCGACGACTCGCCGACAATCCGCGCCGTGCTCGGCAAGATGCTTATCCAGGACGGTTACGCCGTCATCAAGGCCGCCAATGGTGCCGAGGCGCTGGAACTCGCGCGACGGGAGCACCCGGGGCTGATTTTTCTCGACATCGTGATGCCCGGCGTGTCCGGCTTCGAGGTGCTGCGCACGCTGCGCCACGAGACGGCTACGCAGGCCACGCCCATCGTGATGATCAGCGGCAATGTGCAGGCGACCGAACAGTTCTATGTGCAGCGCTACGGGGCCGACGATTTCATGAAAAAGCCGTTCGGCCGTGAAGAGGTGTTCGAGCGCATCCAGCAACTGGTGCTGGCCGGTCGGCTGCCGCGCCGCGCCGCCACCGCGCCGGAGCCCTTGCCGGCCACCGACAGTCAAGCCGAGTGGGATGCCATCCCGGACATCGCCATGCCGGATGCGGACCACTTGGTCGACGCCACCAAATCGGCTGCCGACCAAGCCGAAAAGTAGCCGTGGGTCGGGTTTCAGCCCGACGGCGCCTTACCGACCGCCGGTCGGGCTGAAACCCGAGCCACGGGGGTTTCGGATCAGCGTGGGTCGCGCTGCCGAATCCCGTCTCACGCGTCGGGCCGCAAGGCCTTCAGCCGGTACAGCGCGTCCAGCGCCTCGCGCGGCGACAGGGTGTCAGGGTCGATCGTGTCCAGCGCATCTTCGATGGCCGAGGGCGCGGGCGGGGCAAACAGCGACAGCTGCGGTGAGTCCGCGGCAGCCGTTTGCGTGCTGCCGGCAAGCATGCCGTGTTCGAGCTTTGCCAGCGTGCGACGCGCATCGGCAATCACCGCGCGCGGCAGGCCGGCGAGTGCCGCCACCTGCAGGCCGAAGCTGCGGTTCGCCGGACCGTCCTTCACCGCGTGCATGAACACCAGTTGCTCGCCGTACTCGACCGCGTCGAGGTGCACGTTGGCGATGGTCGGGTACTCGTTGGCGAGCTCGGTCAGCTCGAAATAATGGGTGGCGAACAGCACGAACGCATGGCTCACGGTGGCCAGGTGCACCGCGGCGGCGCGCGCGAGCGCGAGGCCGTCGTAGGTGCTGGTGCCGCGGCCCACCTCGTCCATCAGCACCAGGCTGTGCGCGGTGGCGTTGTGCAGGATGTTCGCGGTTTCGCTCATTTCCACCATGAAGGTGGATTGCCCGCGTGCGAGGTCGTCGCCGGCGCCGATGCGGGTAAAGATGCGGTCGACCGGACCGATCACGGCACGGCTGGCGGGCACGTAGCTGCCGATGTGGGCGAGCAGCACGATCAGCGCGTTCTGCCGCATGTAGGTGCTTTTGCCACCCATGTTGGGGCCGGTGATGACCAGCATGCGGCGGGCTTCGTCCAGCATGAGGTCGTTCGGCTCAAACGGCTCTTCGCGCACTTTCTCCACCACCGGGTGGCGCCCGCGTTCGATCTGCATGCCGGCGGTTTCGGTGAGCTCCGGCGGGTTCCAGTCGAGCGTGTCGGCGCGTTCGGCGAGGCAGCCGAGCACATCGAGTTCGGCGATGGCCTGGGCGGCCTGCTTCAGTGGTTCGAGCCGCTCGGTCAGGGTGCCGAGCAGGGCGTCGTAGAGTGCGCGTTCGCGCATCAGCGAGCGTTCCTTGGCCGAGAGCACCTTGTCCTCGAACTGCTTGAGCTCCTCGGTGATGTAGCGCTCGGCGTTCTTGGTGGTCTGGCGGCGGGTGTAGTGCGTGGGGGCCTTGTCGGCCTGCGCCTTGGTGATCTCGATGTAGTAGCCGTGGACGCGGTTGTAGCCGACCTTGAGCGTGGGGATGCCGCTCGCTGCACGCTCGCGTTCTTCCAGCTCCACCAGGTACTGGTCGGCGTGGTTCGCGAGCCGGCGCAGCTCATCCAGCTCGGCGTCGTAGCCGTCGGCAATGATGCCACCATCGCGCTGCAGCACCGGCGGTTGGGCGACGATGGCGTGCACCAGCAGCTCGGTGCTGTGTGCGTGGTCGCCGATACGCGCGACCAGCGCGTGCAGCAGCGGACTGTCCAGCGGGGCGACGCGCTCGCGCAGGGCGGGCGCCGCGAGCAGGCCGTCGCGCAGGGTGGAAAGGTCGCGCGGCCGCGCCGAGCGCAGGGCGACGCGGGCAAGGATGCGTTCCAGATCGCCGATGGCGCGCAGTTGCTCGCGCAAGGGCGCGTAGCCGCGGTTGTCGATCAGGGTGCCGATGGCCTGGTGGCGCGCGCGCAGCACGGCGTGCGCACGCAGCGGGCGGTTCAGCCAGCGGCGCAGGAGGCGTGCGCCCATCGGCGTCACGGTTTCGTCCAGCACGCCGAGCAGAGTGTGTTCGGCGCGGCCGCTTGGGTGGGTGTCCAGCTCCAGGTTGCGCCGGGTGGCGGCGTCCAGCGCAATGGTTTCGTCGGCCGATTCCACCGCCATGCCGGAGAGGTGTGGCAGCGCGTTTTTCTGGGTTTCCTCGACGTAGGTAAGCAGGCAGCCGGCGGCGCCGATCGCCAGCGGCAGGTGCTCGGCGCCGAAGCCGGAGAGATCGCGGGTGCCGAAGAAAC
The DNA here is from genome assembly GCF_058789895.1 of Rhodanobacter sp. FW106-HT46G03. Lineage (NCBI taxonomy): Bacteria > Pseudomonadati > Pseudomonadota > Gammaproteobacteria > Lysobacterales > Rhodanobacteraceae > Rhodanobacter > Rhodanobacter sp. FW106-HT46G03. The sequence continues at coordinate 2,412,988 of NZ_JBYTCC010000001.1, read as the reverse complement.
GGTTGAGTTCCCGGCGCGCGGCGTCGGCGTCGAAATGCCACGGCGGGCGCTTGCGCAGGCCGGGCATGGCGGCCACCGCGGGCGGCAGGGCGGCCGCTTCGTCCACCAGCGTTTCCGCCGGCTGCAGGCGCGCCAGCTCGGCGGCCAGACCTTCGGCGTCGGCGACTTCGCTCAAGAGGAAACGCCCGCTCGAACAGGTCGGCCCAGGCCAGCCCGTAGCCATGTTTTGGCCCGGCGGCAATCGCCAGGAGCAGGTTGTCCCGCCGCTGTTCGAGCAAGGCCTCCTCGGTGACCGTGCCGGGGGTCACCACGCGCACCACCTTGCGCTCCATCGGCCCCTTGCCGTTGGGGTCGCCGAACTGCTCGCAGATGGCCACCGACTCGCCCAGCCGCACGAGCCGCGCAAGGTAGTTCTCCACTGCGTGGTACGGCAGGCCGGCCATCGGGATCGGCACCCCGGCGGATTGCCCACGCTGGGTCAGCGTGAGATCGAGCAGCCGCGCGGCCTTGCGCGCGTCGTCGTAGAACGTCTCGTAGAAGTCCCCCATGCGGAAAAACAGCAACACATCCGGGTGTTCCGCCTTCACCGCCAGGTACTGGCGCATGAGCGGGGTGTGCTGGGAGATTTCGTCGTCGGTCATTGCAGGGTCTTGGCGGGTGCGCGCCGGAAGGGTAGAACGAAGAGCCGCGTGCTGCTGCACGCATTCCAGCCGGAGAGTGTCGCATGGAGCCTGCTGCCATCCCCACCGATCAAGACCTGCTCGCGCTGGCGCAGGGCGTCGCGGCGGCCACGCTGCGGCAACGCCTGATGCTGGTCACTGCCGAATCCTGCAGCGGCGGCTGGATCGCCAAGACCCTCACCGATATCCCCGGCAGCTCAGCCTGGTTCGATGCCGGCGTGGTGACCTACAGCTACGAGGCCAAGCAAGCCTTGCTGGGCGTCGATCCGCGCACGCTCGAGCGCACCGGCGCCGTCAGCGAGGAGACTGCACTGGAGATGGTTTCCGGTGCGCTGGCGCGCTTTGGCGCCGGGGTGGCGGTGGCCGTCACCGGCATCGCCGGGCCCTCCGGCGGTACGCCGGACAAGCCCGTCGGCTCGGTCTGGATCGCCTGGAAGCGCCGCGGCGGCTACGCGCACACCAGGCTGTTCCACTTTGATGGCGACCGTGACGCCGTGCGCCGACAGACGGTGGCCGCGGCCCTCATCGGCGTGCGCAAGACGCTGACAGTGTGATGCGCATGCGGCGGGCTGGCGCGCTTGACCGGTATGGGATACTTCTTCCGGCCTGATCGCAGCCGGTGAGACGCCATCAGGCCATGATGCAATCCATTCACAGCCCACTCGGAACCCCCACGATGGATGACAACAAGCGCAAGGCCCTTGCCTCTGCCCTGAGCCAGATCGAAAAGCAATTCGGCAAGGGCGCCGTGATGCGCTTGGGTGACCATTCGCACGAGGCGATCGACACCATTTCCACCGGCTCGCTGGGGCTGGATATCGCGCTCGGCATCGGCGGCCTGCCGCGGGGCCGCGTGGTTGAAATCTACGGCCCGGAGTCTTCCGGCAAGACCACGCTCACGCTGCAGGTCATTGCCAATTGCCAGAAGAACGGCGGCACCGCAGCGTTCGTCGATGCCGAACATGCGCTCGACCCCACCTACGCCGCCAAACTCGGCGTCAAGGTGGACGATCTCCTGGTTTCGCAGCCGGACACCGGCGAGCAGGCGCTGGAGATCACCGACATGCTGGTGCGCTCCGCCGCGGTCGACGTGGTGGTGGTCGACTCGGTGGCCGCGCTCACGCCGAAGGCGGAAATCGAAGGCGAGATGGGGGATTCCCACGTCGGCCTGCATGCGCGGTTGATGAGCCAGGCGCTGCGCAAGCTCACCGCCAACATCAAGCGCTCCAACTGCCTGGTCATCTTCATCAACCAGATCCGCATGAAGATCGGCGTGATGTTCGGCAACCCGGAAACCACCACCGGCGGCAACGCGCTCAAGTTCTATTCCTCGGTGCGCCTCGATATCCGTCGCATCGGCGCGGTGAAGAAGGGCGACGAGGTGATCGGTTCGGAAACCCGCGTCAAGGTGGTGAAAAACAAGGTGGCGCCGCCGTTCCGTCAGACCGAGTTCGAGATCCTCTACGGCGAGGGCACCTCGCGCGAAGGCGAGATCATCGAGCTGGGGGTGAAGGAAAACCTGATCGAGAAATCCGGCGCCTGGTACAGCTACAAGGGCGACCGCATCGGCCAGGGCAAGGAGAACGTGCGCCAGTTCCTGCGTGACAACGCCGCGATCGCCAACGAGATCGACACCGAGCTGCGTGCGCGCCTGCTGGCGGACGTTGGCGGCAAGGCCGAGCCGGTTGCCGAAGCCGCGGCCACCGAAGAAGCGTGATGCCGGGCGCGGGCACGACGGGGTCAGGATCCAGCGCGGCCACTGCGGGGTAACTGCCGTTGCCGCGCCGACTCAAACCGCCGTCCGAGCGTTTTCGCCCCAGCGCCTATGATAAGGCGCTGGGGCTTTTGGCCCGCCGCGAGCAATCACGGCTGGAGCTGCAGCGCAAACTCGCGCGCAGCGGTTACGAGCTGGACGAAACCGGCGCTGCGCTCGATCGGCTGGGCGCGCAGCATTATCAGGACGACGCCCGGTTTGCCGAGATGCTGGTGCGCCAGCGCGTGGCGCAAGGCTACGGCCCACAGCGCATCCGCATGGAGCTGCGCACGCACGGCTTGGGCGATACCGAGATCACACCGCTGCTGGAATCCGCCGAGGTCGACTGGAACGCGAGCGCACTTGCGCAGCTGCGTCGACACTACGGCAACCGTGCGCCGGCAGATCGCGCGGAACAGGGCAAACGCGCGCAGTTCCTGTTGCGGCGCGGCTTTGCTGCGGCCACGGTAAGATATGCCACCCACGCCGAGGTGGACGAGGCCGACGAAGCATCCTGATCGCGGCCCGCCCGTGGCGTGTCCTTTTCGCAATTGGCACGCCACGGCGCATGACTCAGACCCCGATGACCACGGCCGCTATCCGGTCGACTTTTCTTGAATTTTTCCGTACCAGGGGGCACACCATCGTGCCGTCCAGCTCGCTGGTGCCGGCCAGCGACCCCACGCTCCTGTTCACCAACTCGGGCATGGTGCAGTTCAAGAACGTATTTCTCGGCAGTGAAAAGTTGCCGTATCAGCGTGCGTCCGACGTACAGCGTTGCCTGCGGGCCGGCGGCAAGCACAACGACCTGGATGCCGTGGGCTACACCGCGCGCCACCATACATTTTTCGAAATGCTGGGCAACTGGTCGTTTGGCGATTACTTCAAGCGTGAAGCCATTGCTTGGGCGTGGGAGCTGCTGACCCAGGTCTTCAAGCTGCCGGCCGACCGGCTGTGGGTCACCGTCTACCACACCGACGACGAGGCCTATGGCATCTGGCACGACGAGGTGGGTGTGCCGGCCGAGCGCATCGTGCGCATTGGCGACAACAAAGGGGCGCCGTACGCCTCGGACAACTTCTGGCAAATGGCCGACACCGGCCCGTGCGGCCCGTGCACCGAGATCTTTTTCGACCATGGCGAGGAGATTGCCGGCGGCCCGCCGGGGTCGAAAGACGAGGATGGCGACCGCTACATCGAGATCTGGAACCTCGTGTTCATGCAGTTCGACCGCGCGCCGGATGGCACGCTTTCGCCACTGCCTGCGCCCTGCGTGGATACCGGTATGGGCCTGGAACGTCTGGCCGCGGTGCTGCAGCACGTGCATTCCAACTATGAGATCGACCTGTTCCAGCGGTTGATCAAGGCCGCTTCGGCATTGACCGGCACGGCCGATCTCGCCAGCAAGTCGCTGCGCGTGATCGCCGACCACATCCGCGCCTGCGCGTTCCTCATCGTCGACGGCGTGCTGCCGTCGAACGAAGGCCGCGGCTACGTGCTGCGCCGGATCATCCGCCGCGCCCTGCGCCACGGTTGGATGCTCGGCGTGCGCGGCGATTTCTTCTGGAAGATGGTCGCGCCGCTGGTGGCCGAAATGGGCGAGGCCTATCCGGAGATCCAGGCCAAGCAGGCGTTTGTCGAAGATGCGTTGCGCACCGAGGAACAGCGCTTTGGTGAAACGCTGGAACACGGCATGCGCGTGTTCGACGATGTCGCCGGCAAGCTCACGGGCAAGACCATCCCGGGCGCCGACGCGTTCCGTCTGTACGACACCTATGGTTTTCCGGTCGACCTCACCGCCGACATCGCGCGCGAGCGCGGGCTGGACGTGGACATGCCCGGCTTCGAGGCGGCGATGAACGAGCAGCGCGAGCGCGCCCGCGCCGCCGGCAAGTTCGAGGCCAAGGGCCAGTTGCCGGCCGAGCTGGCGAGCCATCTCGCCAAGACCGATTTCCTCGGTTACCAGACGCTCTCCGCTACGCGTTGCAAGGTGCTGGCCATCGTGCGCGATGGCACGCAGGTGGCGCAGCTGGCCGAAGGCGAGCACGGTTTCGTCATTCTCGACCGCACGCCGTTCTACGCCGAGTCGGGTGGTCAGGTCGGCGACACCGGCATGCTGAGTTCGGCGCACGGCCGCTTCGACGTGGTCGATACCCTCAAGATGGGTGGCGTGTTTTTCGGTCACTCCGGTACCTGGCACGGCACGCAGCCGCTCAAGGCCGACGATCCGCTCGATGCCCAGGTGGACGTTGCGCGTCGACAGGCGATCGTGCTGAATCATTCAGCCACCCATCTCTTGCACGCGGCGCTGCGCCAGGTGCTTGGCACCCACGTGGCGCAAAAGGGCTCGCTGGTGGCGCCGGATCGCCTGCGTTTCGATTTCTCGCACCACAAGCCGATGAGCGCGGCGGAACTGGCCGAGGTCGAGACCATCGTCAACACCGAGGTGCGCCGCAACGCGCAGGCCGAGGTGCATCACATGGCCTATGACGACGCGATTGCCACCGGCGCGATGGCGTTGTTCGGCGAGAAATACGGCGCCGAAGTGCGCGTGCTGAAGATGGGGGATTTCTCCACCGAGTTGTGCGGCGGCACCCATGTCGGCCGCACCGGCGACATTGGCGTGTTCAAGATCGTCGGCGAATCGGGTGTGGCCTCCGGCGTGCGCCGCATCGAGGCGGTGACCGGCGCTGGCGCGCTGGCGCACATCGACGATGAAGAGCGCCGCTTGGGCGAGATCTCGCACCTGCTTTCCGGCAACGGCAGCGAGGTGGTCGACAAGCTGCACCAGTTGCTGGATCGCCAGAAGAAACTCGAGCACGAGCTGGAATCCCTGCGCGCCAAGGCTACTGGCTCGGCCACCGCCGACCTCGCTGCGCATGCCGCGGACATCGGCGGCATCAAGGTCGTCGCCGCACGGCTCGAAGGCTTCGATGCCAAATCGCTGCGCGATGCGGTGGATCGCCTGAAACAGCAATTGGGCGATTGCGTGATCGTGCTGGCCGGCGCCGCCGATGGTCGTGTGGCGCTGGTGGCTGGCGTGCATGGCACTGCGCTGGGCAAGATCAAGGCTGGCGATGTGGTTTCGTACGTGGCCAAGCAGATTGGCGGCAAGGGCGGTGGTCGCCCCGACATGGCGCAGGGCGGTGGCGACGATGTGCCGGCGCTGTCGACGATTCTTGCCGGTGTGCCGTTGTGGACATCCGATCGGTTGTCGGCATAAGGCCGGTCGCTGGCGCGTGTATGCGACGCCAACACTAAAGATACCGCGCGTTGCGCCGATCAAACCCGATAGGTAGTATCACCCGATCAACCAGTGGCACGGTGTCGCCGTGCGCTAGTCGTCGCAACAGATGGCCGGATGGAAAGCCGGGAAGGCGCGAGGGCCTTCGACGGTTGATCGTCGAGCCGAAGCAGCGGGCGCTCAGGGGTGAGGCTCCGCCGTTTCGTGTTTGCAACCAGGAATTGATGGAGTAGTAACCATGTTGATTCTGACCCGCAGGGTTGGCGAAACCCTGATGATCGGTGACGAGGTGACCGTTACCGTGCTGGGCGTGAAGGGCAACCAGGTGCGCATCGGCATCAATGCACCCAAGACGGTCGCGGTTCATCGCGAGGAGATCTACCAGCGCATCAAGAGCGAACACGACGGCGGCCCGGTGCCTCCACACGACGATCACTCCGAGTCCTGATCGACACCCTCGCCTTTACCTGCACCGCCGCCACCGCTATCCTTGCCGGCTTCGCTGCAACCCACTCACCCGGAGAGATGCCCGAGAGGCCGAAGGGGCTCCCCTGCTAAGGGAGTATCGGGTTAAACACCTGATCGAGGGTTCGAATCCCTCTCTCTCCGCCAGATACGCAATTAAGCCCCTGTTTCTAGGGGCTTTTTTGTTGCTCAAGGTATTGCCGTCCCGCTTTGCGTCCCTCTCTCGCGATCCGGTCGCGGGCGAACGCTTACGGACAAGGAACGGCGCGGGCTGCTCCCCTTTCGCCTTCGCGATCTAGGCTTGGGGCCGTAGGCCGGTAAGGGTCGGCTAGCGCGCGGCCCTCCTGCACACGCCTGCATGGTCGGTGGCGTTTTCCCGTCGTCGCGGGCAACGCACGAGCATCCCCAGCGTAGGTGGTTGTCTACACGCACACCAATACCGGCGCGATCTTTCATGCGCTCGATGGTGCCGCTATGCTGTCAGAGTCTTCAAAAAGGAAATGGGGGCGCTTGTGGCAAAGCAATCAACATTCAATTTAGGCGACATCGTCAAGCTCAAGGCTGGCGGTCCAGAGATGGCCGTGCAGATAGACTTTGATGGCAAGACGTACCGATGCCAATGGTTCGCAGGGAAAAAGCTGGAAAGTGGCGTTTTCCCTGTTGAATCTCTCGAACCGGTCAAGCCGAAAAAATGAGCGACGCTGCCCCAGCTGCGAAATGGATGCAGGCGCAGATTGATCGTGACGGGTGCCTTTACCAAGATGACGTCATAGATCATCTCGTCAAATCTTCTCAAGAAGATTTGCTGCGCGAGAATGCGGACGGCAACCTTGTCCTGGGGACGGCGCTACTGAATGCGTTTCGCAAGCTCAATGCGGAAACCGTTGTGTGGGTCAAGCCGGACTTCTATTGGCGAACACGCGTGGCTGAGGATGAGCCGGGACGTGAGGCGCGCGGCTAGGTACGGCCTTCCACGCGGCGCGCTCCTGCACACGCCTGCATGGCGTCAGCGCTAATCGCGGTACTGGCGCGCCCTCTGCGATCGGTGCATATTCATACGCGGGGGATCATCCGCATGGAACGCAGTTAGGGGCGGCTACGAAGGACGACCATGCAGGCGCAAGTTGCGCTGCGCATGAGAGCGGTCACGGATACGCGAACCAAGCGAAATCTGCCAACGGAGGAAGCCGCTCGCCGCAATGGTGCTCCGAGCGCGGATGTTAGTTGGAGAATTGCATGGCTTATACAGTTGCCGTTTCCTTTGATCAGTTCTACGAACAGATCAATCTTGGAGGCGATCACCGCAGTACTGCTAATGGTCGTAAGGACGATATCGTTGCGAAGCTCGGCAAGTCGTTTGAAATTGTCGAAGCATTCAGCACTGGTTCGATACCTAAGTTTACGGCGCTACGACAGCACGCCGATCTAGATGTGATGGTCGCACTGCACTACGACAAACACATCAAAGGCAAGACCCCAACTGAAGTTCTGCAAAGCGTTCGGAATGCGTTGTCGCAATGGCGAACGGGTGTCCGCCGCAATGGTCAAGCGGTAACCCTTAGCTACACGACCTGGCCCAGCGTGGACGTCGTTCCCGTATCACGATCTGTCGATGGCAACGGCAAGGTTACGCACTACAACGTACCCGACTCCAATACGGACAAATGGATCGAGTCCAAGCCGAAGGAGCTTGCCGCAGCCATCGAATCAAAGGCATCAGACTGCGGCGCCAATTTCAGGCGGATCATCAAGATGATCAAGCACTGGAATCGCGTCCATAGTGACTACCTCCAGAGTTATCACATTGAAGTATTGGCCATCAAACTTTTCCATTCCGATCTCAGCGATACACCTTGGCAGGTCTTCCAGTTTTTCAGCAACGCCAGACCGCTTCTTGAAAGCTATTTGTGGTACGAAAATGGATTCGCCGACGACTACCTGAGTTGGTCTGACCGACAGGAAGTGCTAAAGCGCTTCGATACTGCAATCTCGAAAAGCAGAGATGCGTGGCACAAAACCTACGGCACCAACAGCGATCACAAAGGTGCTATCGAAATTTGGCGGCAAATTTTTGGAAGTGACTTTCCAGCCTATGGATAATACAGATGTCACGCTCTGATCCCATCCGAAAGGAATATTTTGAAGCAGTCGAACTGGGCGACAAGGCTTCTGACATCCTGTTCTACATCGGTGCCGCTCTATCCATTCTCAGCCTACTTGTTGACCAGACAAAGTACCCCGTTCTTTCAACTGTAGTCCTGATCGCCTTTGGCTTATCGACGCTGCTGTTGTTTGTCATCGGGCTTGTTTCCCGTCTTTACCTTGCGCCTCGCGCGCAGGATAAACGCCTCCAAGATTTCTTTAGCAGCGCTTGTGGCGTCAACCTGACCCATCAAAAAACAGACGGCTACTACAACAACAATCTCACCGATCCATTAAAGCGGATGGCCGCGCAGGTACTGGAGAATAGCCACTTCAGCAAAGCCATTGCTCTGCGAATGGCAAGAACTGAGCGCATAAAGATAGTTTTATATGTCGCACTTTGGATAGTTTGTGTTCTCTGCCGACAAACCGAACTTGGTGTCATCGTTGCCGCATCACAGGCAATATTCAGCGAGCAGTTGGTGGCGCGATGGGTTAGGATCGAATGGCTTAGAGTCCGATTTGAGAAAGCATTCGGCGATGTCTACAAACTATTTCAATCACAACCGCCGACCGAGCAATTCAATGCAATCGCGCTGGAGGAAGTTTGCCTGTACGAAACCGCGAAAGCCAATGCCGCAATTACCCTGTCATCTAGGATTTTTGAAGATTTGAACCCTTCTCTTTCCAGCGAATGGGATGACATCAAAGCTGCCGTTGGAATCCAATAAGCGGATTACCCCAGTACTCACGTTGTCGCTTCAACTCCATGCTGAAACAACCCTCAGCGGATACCGGACTGGCTCGGGAATCTGGCGGCGCTCTGCCGGCAGCAGTAGACCATGACGTCTCAAGTAGACACGCTGCGACTCGAACGCGGGTGGATTGTCGGGATCGCCAAACCATGCGGGGATTCCGTAGTGATGCGAAGGGGCATAGTTCAGCGCCTCGTGAAGAGGCATCCCTTCACCGCAAAGCTTGCGGCGCGTTTCGATCAGGCGCGGAGCCAGCAAGGTGCGTGACCAGCGCCCTAGCTGCGCAGGATCGAGACGGGGCGCATCGTACCGCCACCACATCGCTGGGCGCGTGCCAGGCTGGCTCTTGATCCAGTCGGCAAGGATGCCGGCGCGGTAGTCCTCCCACAGTAATCGCATGACGTCGTAACTCTCCGCGTCCAGCGCAGTGAAGGAATTGGCGTCGGCCGGCAGCGGGGTATCAGTGAGGATCGCCCAATGCGTCGGGTCGATGGCTTCGCGTCGCGAGCGGGTGCGGAGTCGGCGTGTCGTCGGCATCGTTCAACGTCCTGCCGGGCGGCCCGGTCGGTCATGGAGCGGCTCAACGTCCAAGTTCAGCGCCCGCAGCGCGGCGAGCATTTGGGCACGGGCGTCGCGCTCGGCGGGCAGCAAGTGATGGGCCTTGCGTTGACCGAACCGATCAAGAATGGTCATGCCGTCGCGAGCAATGGCCGCCTGCGCGTGACGCATCCGGTCGAACGCTTCCAAGCCCGTTTGCAACAGCAAAAGGCCCGCGTCGTCCTCAATTTCGTACTCGGTTCGCAGCCGTTTCCACCATGCTTTCGCCTCAGTGGATAGCCCTTTGGGTGCGGTTTTCGCTGTGGACATGGCTGGATTTTTTGTAAGGCAACCTTTGTTACATGTTTAAAAAATGGGCGCGACGTTTTCCGACACAACGCCCCCGGATGCTGCTGATACCCCCCCTGATGCTCGACAAGAACCGTTCTGTTCGACCAAAGCCGGGCAGCGTCGGTCAGTGCAGTTTTTTCAGTGTCGCGGGATCGTGGATGAAGGCGCGGAAGCGCATGGCGTTGTGCGAGTCGTTGGAGTCCGCCAGCACCAAGTCCGTCATGCAATACACCTCAAGCATCGGCACGCCTTTGACGTCGATGACCTCGGCGGCAAACGGTACAAAGTCGCCATCGCTGACTTGCTTGACGTAGGCGATCTGTTCCTTGACGTTGTTCCATGCACGCGGATAGCTGCGCTCGGTTTCGTTCAAGTCGAGCATCATGGGCGTACTTCCTTCGCAAGCTGCTGTTCAAAGACTTCCATGCGCTGCTCGAAAGCCGTCATGCGATCCTTGAGTTGATGGTTGAGGCGCACGAGATTGGCGGCGAGTTGCGTGATGTCGCCGCGCGTCGCGGGTGCGTCGCGTTCGGCGGGGGTCATGCCGGCGAATAGCTGGTCAAAGCCGTTCATCACCAGTTGGCTCCCGTGATGACCGCGACGCCGCCGACGCGCTGGTTTTCCCAGTTCGCGCGGATCACTGCCTTAAGAGCCACAGTATTTGTGGCAAACATGCTGACCATCTCTGCCGGCGAGGTCGGTGTATCGGCCATGACCAACGAGGTCTGATCGGACTGGCTCAACTCGATACCTTCCAGCGCCAGCGCGATCCCGGAAGCGTCGATCAATGCGAGCTGGCCGCCGGAGCTGTCGCGGGGACTGAACCGGGACACCAGCAGCGGGATGCCGAGAATCGAGCCGCCGCGCGGGCCAGCATCGGGGAACAAGAAGCTGCCATTTGCGCCGCGTACCATCGCCAGCCCCGTCGCGGTGTCGGGGTCGGTGACGAGGTAGGCGGATGCCATGTCGCCCGCGAACGCGGCCACCAGCGCCTTGAGATCGGCGGCAGCATCACTGCTGGCGGCGATGGTCGGTGCGCCGTGCGTGACAGAAGCTGGGATGGCGTCGGTGCCCGCGTTGGCCGGATCAAGGAGTGCCGAGTCCAGCGCACCGACGCAGCCGGTGTCCAGGTCGGCCTGCAAGCCCGCTTCGGCGGCGGGCGATTCGGCGCGGAGCGCTTCGGTGGTGGTGCAGATGATGGCGGCGACCTTCTTCACGGTCAGCATGGAACCGGCGAGCACGGGCTTGAGCAGCGGCACGGGTGCAGCTTCGGAAACCCAGAAACCTTGCGCGCCGTTCTTGCGGGCCAGCATGAGCTTGTTCATCGGAACGGGGCGCGTGCCGACGAGTCCGCCCAGCACGGACTTTTCGCGCACTGCGCCGGCGTACTCGACCGCTTCAGCGGTGCCGAGGTCGCCGGTATTGATCGCGGATTGCGCGGCCTTGGCGATGGCGAAACCTTCGGCAGGCCAGCGGGCCGCAGCGAAGGTGTTGATTTGTTCGGGTGAACCGCCGCCGCCGAACTGTGCGGCCTTCATGCGGATGAAACTGCGGCCGCGCGGGCCAGTGGAGAACGACATGGGTGAATCCTCGTTGCGAGTGGGTACGCATCGAGGGTGCGCCAGCGGCTTGGTGGTTTATGGCTGTGCATGGCGGTTTATGGCGGTGTAGTTCTACAACTCATCTTCTTTTTCTTGATGCGCCGCTTCCCACGCCGCCAGTTCGGTGAGGCTGTATGACCAGCGCGAGCCGTTGACGGTGAGATGGTGTGCGCGCGGGCCGGTGCTGGGGCGAGCATTACGCTTGCCGGCGAGAGTACGTGCAGCCATGCCTAGCAGCTTCGCCGCGTTTTCCTCCGAGACCCGACCGCTGGCCATCGGGTAACCCTTGTCCACGCATTCCGCCTCCAGCGCCGCCACACGCGCGTCTAGCTCCGCATCTTCATCGTGGAACTCGAACCGACACCGGGGGCATGTGTGGGTAGTCACCAACGCTTCTCCTGTTTCTCCTGTTTCTCCGGCCCGCGACGCGGCGACCGGCTCGTTACCGCAGCCCCGACTACCGGCGAGCCGCGCGACGCGCTCCTGCACGCTCCTACGTGGGCGGCGATCTGCCGGGGCTAGTCGGGCGCGAGACTGCCGGGGGGCATCAATCCGACGGTTGCCGACGATACCGACGATAAAAACCTACTCCTTACCCTCTATCTCTCTATTCCCTCTTTTTTTGTTTTATTCCCTGCAAATAGAAAGTAATCGTCGGTATCGTCGGCAACCAGTAATACCAAGGCTTAGAACCGTCGGCAGGATCGTCGGTCTATCGTCGGTAGGATCGTCGGCAGCGCCCATCGAACATCCTGCCGGCAACCTCGCTGCGCTCGCGCGGCAGGCCGAAGGGGGGTCTATCGTCGGTAGACCGACGATCAACCGACGATAGGTGCCTCACCCGGCAGTCATCAAATGTCAGCCAGTTTTTTTCCATCTTCATTGAGGTCGATCCCGCGCCAGCACCGCTTTTTTCCATCGGTTCCGCGCCTGACACGCCCGTCATGCAAACCCGCCAGCGCTTCACTCAGTTTGTTGGAGAAAACGGTGGGCATCTCCTGTTGCTGGCGCCACACGTTGTACTTCTTGGTGAAGTAGGTCGGGTCAACTTTCTCATCAGGCCCAAGCACGCAGTAGTCCTTCACAAATTGGGCAAGTGGGTTTCCGGTTTCGTACCAATCTTCGCGGGCCTGCTCTGAACTTTCCGGCTCATCGAACCGGCCGCGTTCACGCAGCCGCCGATAGCCCTCCATCGCCCACAGCGCAATGCCCGGCAGTTCGTCGGTCAGCTTGTCCAGCAGCCGGTGATCCTCCCGATCAAAAAACGACCGGCCCAACTGGAGGATCAGGAAACGCGAGCTGATGGCGTCCGAACTATCTGCGAACTGCGGCAGCGTATTCGTCAACATCATGACCCGGACGCCGAGCTGATCGGTGATCGGCTCCTTGCCTTTTCGATCCACCATGACCGGATCATTGCCCACAATGCGCAGCAGGTTCTCGACAACCGCCATCGTGTCCTTCTTACTCGACAGCTTGGCATCGCTCACAAGGAGCAGCCGCTTGTTGATGGATTCCTGAAGCCCGAACCGTTCACCAATGGCGTTGATCGCCGGGCTGGACACCATCGACTTGCCCAACAGCCCCTTTAACACTCCGCCGATGGTGCCTTTGCCAGCACGCTTCGGCCCGACGATGAGCAGCGCCTTCTGCGCCCACATATCGCCAGACAGCACGTAGCCGAACCACTCTTGCAGCAGGGCAATTTCGTCGGCCTTGTCGCCGAACAACTCTTCAAGAAACTGAAGCCAGCGCTCAGGCTCCGGCGCATCCGGGTCATAGCGCCAGTCCGCACCGTTCGGCACGAACGTGTACAAGGTCGGCTTTGACTTGCCGGACAGCATGTCCACAATCTCGCCGCGACAGACCATGCAGCCTTGCCCATCGACCTCGCGCCAGCTTCCGTCCGAATCGCGCACACAAGGCACTGCCAGGTCTGACGGGATCGTTTCGTTGCTTTCGATCTGGAAATAGATGGTGTTGACGTTCGGCTGCGACGTCACGAAGTCATGAATGTCGCCTTCCGCATCGACCTGCCGGCAGAGCAGCAGCCGCTTGAACAAGGCGCTTTCCACATCCTTCTTCGTCACCAGCACCCAGCGCTGGCCCTTGTACTGGTACCAATCTTCCCGGTAGTAGACCAGCAACCGAACGCTCTTCCTGGTGAAGTAGCGATCCAGCACGATCTGCGCCGCGCCGAACGGATTGGTACGCAGCGACGGCAGCACCGGGTTGCGCTCATCTGCCTGCGCAATGGCTTCTTCTTCCGCAGCAAGTAGCCGCTGCGCTTCCTCGCGTATCGCTTCATCATCTAGCGGGTGTGAAGGTTCTTGTGTCGCGCCCGTAGCGCCAGCACGGCGTCCTTTCTTCGTTGTGCTCACGCATGGCTACCCGACTTGACGCGGAACTTCTCAAGCACGCGGTCGCAGGAGTCGGCATGGATGAGGGTGCGCTGACCAAGCTTGCTAACTTCGAGGTCGCCGGACTTGATGAGTTCGTAGATCGTGGAGCGGCCCACACCGAGACGGCGCGCAGCGTCCAGCGGGGAGTACGCCAGCGGCGCGGGGGGCTTGTCGTCTTTCATGCTGCGTCCTCCAGAAAGGTCAGACGCGAGACGGAAGTGTTCGCGTCCGTAGCCGCTTAGGTAACTGGCTACGGACACGAATTAGATACCACACCTTAGGAAATTATCGACGGTGATTTCCGGCGAATTTGTTCATCTCACTTAATTTGGCTGCCGTGCTTGCTGATTTCCTCACGATAGGAGCGCATTGCCTGCTCGCGAACTTCTTCTGTGAAGCCTACTCGTTGCAGCAAGGGTTCCATGAATTCTTGAAGAAGGGCATCCGTTTCCTGAAAGAAGGAACGATCATCCTCAAGCTGCTTGATAAGAGGCTCGACCTGGTCGAGTGCGACCGCATCTGCCGATTCGCGGAAAAAATGGTGTGCGAGCACGCGACGTCTCTTATTTGCCTCCACGAGTCGGTCTTGTAAGTTCGACGGAATTGAGCTGTGCTTTGCGAGGCGGTTGGAAAGCTCTTTCAACGTTTCGGCAAAACGACTGTCGTAATAACGATCATGTTCTTCAGGAGTCCACCGGCCGCTAGTTTTTTTATACAGATCAAGCCACACAAGGGCATTCACAATTCCGTGTTCGAGAACTTGAACAAAATACATGGCTAGGCCATATCTTGCACACAACCTTTTGAAGGGCGGGTCATCCTTATCCCCATAACCGTCATCTGTCATATTCATGGATAGACGCCCCTACTGGTTCAATGGAATATCAATGTCGCGAGGCGACGAAGAGACATTTTTGCTAAATGCTCGGCTTCGGGTGCGGTGGAACGCAAGGCTAACTCCTTCACTTTACGCGCGGTTTCCAACTGGCTACGTTCGCGGATTTGGATGGATACTTGCTCCGCGAAAGCCTGTGCAAGATTCCTGCGCTTCATTGCCTCCTGTTTTCTTTGTTGAGCGGCGGAATCGGAAGCATTCTTGCGTTGTGTCTGAGATTTTCTATCGCGCTCGACATGCGGCAAGGCATCGAGTTTCAGCGCTTCTTGCTCGGCACCCGATATGTCATTCAACACAGCCATGCGCCCAACATCGGTGGTTGCGGCCTTGTAGCCTTCGTCAAGAAGGTCGGCGGTCAGTTGCAATTCTTCGTGTCGGCGAAGTTGCGCAATGCGCGCCGCCGGGGCCTTCGACTTCAACGAGCGCACTATTGCGTCGAAGCTTGGTGGAGTCCGAACCCGCTTGGCGCTCATGCCTTCGCCCCTTCGCGAATGCCGCGCACGTTGCCGGCCGGCGCTGGCTTTGCGCAGTACTTCGCCCAGTCCGCCATGAGGCGAGCGCGCTTGTTCAGTAGATCGGTACGGCGATAAACAGCCTCTACGCCTTGCACCGCGTGCGCCAGTGCGGCCTCGGCCACGTCGCGCGGATAGGCGGTCTGGTCAGCGGCCCAATCGCGGAAAGTGCTGCGGAAGCCGTGGGCGTCGAAGCCGGGGCGAATGGTGCGCAGCGCCTTGAGCATGGCGGCGGTCGTGATGGGCTGATTTTTCTTGGAGCTGGGGAACACGTAGGCATTGACGCGGGGCAGTTTGCGCAGTAGTTCGACGGCGGGAGGCGATAACGGCACGCGATGCTCCTTGCCCGCTTTCATGCGCTCGCCCGGAATCGTCCACGTCGCGCCGTCTAGGTCGAACTCGGCCCATCGCGCGTTCGCAACTTCGCCAGGGCGGCAAGCGGTCAATATTTGAAGCTCCAACGCCAGTGCCCCGAGTCCAACTTGCTGGCGAAGTTCGGTCATGAACGTCCCGGCTTCGCTGTAGGGTAGGGCGGCGCGGTGTTCAACCTTCTTTAGCTTCGTCGGCTTGGGTAGAAGATTCTCAAGATGCCCGCGCCAGCGCGCCGGATTCTCCCCGCTGCGGAACTTGCGAGCTGTCGCCCAATTCAACACCGCTTCGATCCGCTGCCGGACGCGCGTGGCGGTTTCGGTTTTCGTCGTCCAGATCGGCGACAGCACCTTGATGATAAGGTCGGTGTCGATCGCCCCCACGGGCAGCGGTTGGAGGATCGCTGCATAGGTGTCGAGCGTCGATGACCACTGGGCAGCGTGCTTTTCGTTGCGCCAGCCGTCGCGGTGCGCGTCCATGTACATCTGCGCACACTGGCCGAAGGTAGTACGTCGAACACCTTCCACCTTGGACGCATGGATGGGGTCGATACCTTCGCGGAGTTGCTGCCGACACTCCAGCGCATCGCGGCGAGCCTTGACTAGCGGGACGTCGCGAACGGGGCCGAGTCCCTTGTCACGGGTCTTGCCGGTGTTACGGTCTCGCCATCGAAAGACCCACCGTTTGCCGCCGCGCGCTTTGTCGGGGGGTACGTACAAGTACAACCCGCCTCCATCAGAGTACCTTCCCGGCTTCGTCGTGTTCTTGACACCAATCGCTGTGAGTTTGTTGTCCATACATGCCTCCGCCTAGCGTCCGCCAAACCTTACCGTCCCGACTTCCGTCCCGCTTTATCGCACCCGCTGTAGGCGAATTATAGCGGACGGCCTCGGACGAGGTTATACAGAAAAGCCTTGTAGCATAAGGACTTGAGGCTTGATTATCGGACGAGCGCGAACGCGGGCAAATTGGTAGTTAAGGGACTCTCTCTCCGCCAGATGCATCAAACGACGCCATGTTTTGCATGGCGTTTTTTGTTGCCCTGCGTATGGCGGCCGCATCCGATGCGGCTCGATGCCATGACGTTGATGGGGAGCCGGGTCGCAGGACCCCGCCGTGTGCCGTATTGTCGATCGCGACACGGGTACGCGATTCCCAGGATCCCCGGCCGATGACCGCACTGCGCACCGTCCAGGTCAAGGGCCTGCCAAGGGGATGCGTTTCAGGCGGGACGCGCATACACGTCCTGAACCAGCGCGGATGTTGCTGGATTCAGCGCCTGCAGAGGCATCCGGCAGCACCACTCCGAGGACTGCGACCTGAGCGTCTTCGACGACGGTTTCATCCGGCACAGCGAAGGCCAGCTCAACGACCAGCCGCAAAAGCGGTTAGGCTTTCGCACCGCGCAGCGTCGTCGAACAGTCGTTCAAACGCGCTGTATTTCGCAGTTGAATCCACCGAATCTCTCCTCTCCGATCCCGAATTCCGGCTTCATCATGTCCTCCCCCCTGCTTGCCACCTTGATCGAATCGCTGCGCTGCCTGCCGGGCGTAGGCGGCAAGAGTGCGCAGCGGATGGCGTTTCACCTGCTGGAACGTGATCGCGAGCGCGGGTTGCGGTTGGCGGATGCGTTGCGCGAGGCGATGGAAAAGATCGGGCAGTGTTCGCGCTGTCGTGATTTCAGCGAGAGTGCGCTGTGCACCATCTGTGCCGACGGCACACGGGACGCGCATTTGTTGTGCGTGGTCGAGTCGCCGATCGACCTGGTGGCAATCGAGCAGGCGACCGGGTATCGCGGGCGCTATTTCGTGCTGCACGGGCGGCTCTCGCCGCTGGATGGTCTGGGCCCCGACGAGCTTGGCTTGCCGCTGCTCGCGCAGCGCCTGGGCGAAGGCGAAATCGAGGAAGTCATCATCGCCACCAATCCCACGGTGGAGGGCGAGGCCACCGCGCATTACCTCGCGCAGCTGGCGCGGGCCGGTGGCATCAAGCCCACGCGGCTCGCGCATGGCGTGCCGCTCGGCGGCGAACTCGAATTTGTCGATCGCGGTACGCTGGCGCACGCCTTCGGCGGGCGGCAATTGCTGGATTGAAGGAAGGAAACCATGGGCGACACCATCTTCGGCAAGATCATCCGGCATGAAATCCCGGCTGATATCGTTTACGAAGACGACGAAATACTCGGCTTTCGCGATGTGAACCCGCAGGCGCCGGTGCACGTGCTGTTCATTCCGAAGAAGCCAATTGCGACGCTGGACGACGCGGAGCTCGACGACGCGGTGCTGCTCGGCAAGCTGCAGCTGGCGGCGGCCGCTTATGCACGGCAGGAAGGCTTGGCGGGGAAGGGCTACCGCACCGTCATCAATTGCAATGAGGACGGCGGGCAGACGGTGTTCCACCTGCATCTGCACCTGCTTGCCGGTCGCCGTTTCACCTGGCCGCCGGGCTGATCGGCACCGGCTGGAAACAACAACGCCAGCGCAAGGCTGGCGTTGTCATCCAGGGTTGCGACAGGCGTTACTTGCGGGGCGCCGGCGCTGGTGCGGGTGCGGGTGTTGGCGCGGGACGCACCACGATTACCCGCGGCGCGCGCCAGTACGGGTAGCCGTAGCCGCCGTAACCCCACGGCCCCCACGGACCCCAGAACGGGTCGTAGAAGCCCGCCGGATACGGGGTGTTGACGTACACCGGGCGCTTCGGCCACAGGTACACGACATTGGCCGCCACGCGCGGGTACGGGTAGTCGTATTCGCCCACCTTCTTGGTCACCGTGCCGTCGATCCTGCCGGTCACCGTCAGCTCGCGGCCGCGGGCGAACACCTCGGGATCGTAGAAGCCGCTGTGGCACGCCACGAAACGACCTTGATCGCTGCCGGATTGGCCGGTGATGGGGCGTGCCTGCTTGTCCAGCGGACGCGCAAGCAGGTAGAAGCAGGTTTCCTGCGGACCCGGTTCGGTCTTGATGATTTCGCCGCCCCAGCGCACTTCGGCCCCGCTGGCACCGCCTTGTTGTGCGGCCGAGTTGGTGACGTCGGTATAGGTGCCTTGCAGCGGTTTCGGCATCGTTGCGCAGCCGCCGAGGAGCGCGGCGGCGGCAATCAACGCGAGGGGACGATACAGGGACATGGCGGTTTCTCCATGAAAATGGCAGGGGCGGCCAACGCCGCCGGACAGGTGTCTATTTGATCATGCGCCGCCCGCGAAATTCGCGCGTGGCCCGGCGCAACGCCCGCAACGATTCAGCTGCTGGCTCAGTGTTGGCGTAACGCAGTTCAAGGTAAAGGTGCATCAGTTTCACCAGTGTCTCGTGTTGCGTTGGCAAAGCGTCTGCCGCGCGTTGCAGGAAATCGCGCGGGCCTTCGCCCTTGGCGCGAACCACTCCGACGTGGGCGAGTTTGCGCTCGATCACGCGTAGTGCAGCGCGCACCGGATCATCGCCCGCCCGCCGCCGCCACACCCAGGCCAGCCCGGCCAGCATGCTGAGCACGCATGCCGCCGCGAGCAGTGTCGTCAGCGTGGCAGTGTCGATCTTGCGGATGCCGAAGGGTTGCAGCAGACCTCGCTGACGAAGTGCATTGAAGCCATTAACGCTCTGGTTCCACCAGCGGTTGACGATGTCCCAGTGGTTGCGCACGGACTGCAGCCAGCCAGCCTGGTACCACGGCAGCTGGCCGGGCACGGCGGCAGCCGCGCCTTCGTTGATGCGCTGCGGGCGCACCGCGGCGGTGGGGTCGACGCGCACCCAGCCACGGCCGGCGATCCACACCTCGCTCCAGGCGTGGGCATCGGAGTTGCGCACGAGAAGGTAACGCCCCATCGCGTTCCAGTAGCCGCCCTGGTAGCCGGTGACGACGCGGGCCGGAATGCCGGCGGCGCGCATCAGCACGGTGAACGCGGACGAATAGTGTTCGCAAAACCCGTCATGGGTGTCGAACAGGAAATCGTCCATGGCGTTGCGGCCAAGTGGCGCTGGCGACAAGGTGTAGCGGAAGCCGCCGTCGTGGAACAGGTCGAGCGCTGCGCGCACGATCGCCATCGGGTGGTTGCCGTAGCGCTCGTGCCATTGCTGCCCCAGCGCCAGCGCCCGCGGGTTGAACCCGGCTGGCAGTTGCAGCCAGCGAGCCGGGCTGTCGGCCAGTTGCGGTTCGAGCGTGTAGTGCGTGGCCGACGCCAGCGTGTAGTCGGTCAGCCGGTTGACCGGCTTGGCCGCCAGCAGCACGCGGTCGTGCAGCAGCGTTGCATCCGCCGGCGCGGCCAGCGGCACGTCGAGCGTCGGCAGCATATGTTGCGAGGTGGGTTCGAGGCTAATGTGGTAGCGGATGCCGGCGGCGGCTTCCAGCGGGGCGGGCGGGCGAGGGCTTCGGCGATAGCGCGTCCAGCTGTAGCCGTCGTAGTAACCCATCACGTAGGCGCGGAAGTAGCGCAGGCCACGCGCTGGCGGGGCGCCATCGAAACTGACCCGCATTGCCGGGCTGTCGTCCACCAGCAGGTGCGTGTAGTCGGCGGGCGTCATGCGATCGCTGAGGCCGGTGCGCTGGTCGGTGTTGCTGGCGCCGCCCCACAACGGGGAATCCAGGCGCGGCACCAGCAGGAAGGCCGCGAGCGCCAGCGGCAAAGCCGCCACCAGCAGGCCGGCGCCAGGCAGCAGTTCACGCCAAAACCGGGCCGGCACGCGGCGTCCCGGTTCCAGCGAGCGCAGGGCCGCGAGCGGCGGCAACAGGCCGAGGGCGACGGCAGCGGTGGTTACCATGCTTTGGTCGAACAACAGCGCCGCCATCAGCGTGAAGCAGGCGAAACTCATGCCGACGCGCGCGTCGCGTGCCGATTCGGTTTCCAGCAGTTTGAGCACCAGGAGCCCGACCGCCAGCGCTGCGCCGGGGGCCTGCCCGAAGATATTGCCGTACCAGATGACGATGGCCAGCAGCAGCGCGGCCAGCAGCGGCAGCTTGAGCCATGCCGGTACGCGACCCTGATGGCGGCGCCGCAACCACCAGCGCAGCGCGAGCAGTGGCGCCAGGCTGGCGGTAAGCCACCACGGCAGATGCGGCGCATGCAAGGCCAGCACCGCGGCAAGCGCCAGCGCCATCAGGTCGAAGCTGCGGGTGGCAACCGGCGCGCTCGCGGCTTTCACGGCAACACCGCCAGCGCGCTCATGCAACGCGCGTAATGGGCGGCGCCGCTACCGACCGCAATGTCATCGTTCGGCAGGCGCAAGCTGTAGCGGTGGCCTTGCGCTTCGGCTTCGCCGACCCAGCGCGCAAGCCGGGCGATACGTGATTCGCGATCCAGCGTGCGCAACGCGTCCCAGTCCAGCCGCCAGGTTTCGCGCGGTTGCGGGTGGTCGAATTCCTTCACCATCAGGTCGAGGTGGTGCGCGCTGGCCTTCCACGCGATGTGCCGCAGCGCGTCGCCCGGGCGATAGTCGCGCAGCGCGGCGAGTTCCTCGCCCGGGCGCGCAACAAGTTGGGCCTGGCTGGCATCGGGCTGATGCGGCGACGGGCCGGCAGCCTCGGCGCGCGGCCACACCAGTACGGACTGCGCCGGGTGCAGCCAGCTCCACGCACGAAACAGGCCCCATGGCCAGGTGCTCCACACCCGCAGGCGCGGCAGCGCCAGCCAGCCGCGGCGCGTGGTCGGCAGGTGCACGCGCAGCTCGCTGGTGCCGTGCACCGCACACGCGGCGTGGATGCCGGCAAGGTCCACGCGCACCGATTCGTGTTTGCGCCGTGCGCTGAATTCCAGCGTGAGCTCGATCGGCTCGCCGGCCACGGCGTTGCCCGCACGGATTCCGCGCAGCGTAAGGCCATCCAGCGTGCGGAACGCCACCAGCATGCTGGCCGCGCTGCCGGCGCCGAGCAGGCAGGTGAGCAACAACGCCGCGTTGTTGGCGTAATTCAGCGCGCCGGTCAGCATCACCAGCAGCAGCGCAGCAAAGCCGACGCCGAACGCGGTAGGCAGGATATAGACACGGCGCCGGGTCAGCTCGATCGGCAATGGCTCGCGCTCGCGCAGCCGGGTCAGCGCAGGCAGGCGGCGCTCGGCGAGCTGGATCACGCGACGCCACACGGTTGGCATCAATCCACCGCCACCTCGGCCAGCAACTGGCGGGCCAACGCCTCGCCGCTGGCGCCGCGCGCGGCGACGAAGCGGTGCGCGGCGAGCGGCACGAACAGCGCCTGCACATCTTCCGGCAGCACGTAGCTGCGTTGGTGGAGCAACGCCCAGGCACGCGCGGCCAGCAGCAACGCCAGCCCGGCGCGCGGCGACAAGCCGGTGCGGATGCCGTCGTGGCGGCGGCTGGCCGCGAGCAGGGCTTGCAGATAATCGAGCAGGGCGGGACTTGCGGTGATCGCCTGCGCCTGGGCCCGCAAGGCAAGCAGGCCGGCGCCATCCAGCGCGGGGTGCATGCGGGCCAGGAGGTCACTGCGGTTGTTGCCGGTCAGGAGTTCGCGTTCGGCCGTGGCATCCGGGTAGTCCAGCGACAAGCGCAGCATGAAGCGGTCGAGCTGGGAATCCGGCAGGGGAAACGTGCCGGCGAGGTCGAGCGGGTTCTGGGTGGCGACGACAAAAAACGGCTGCGGCAGCGCGTGGGTCTGGCCATCGACCGTGACTTGGCCTTCAGCCATGGCTTCGAGCAGCGCACTTTGGGTCTTGGGCGTGGCGCGGTTGATCTCGTCGGCCAGCAGGAGGCCGCCGAAAATCGGCCCCGGATGGAAACGGAAGTTGCCGGTTTCGCGTTCGTACACGCTGACCCCGACGATGTCCGATGGCAGAAGATCGCTGGTGAATTGCACGCGCTGGAAATCCAGCGCAAAGGTGGCCGCCAGCGCGTGCGCCAGCGTGGTCTTGCCGACGCCGGGCACGTCCTCCAGCAACAGATGCCCGCCGGCGATGAGGCAGGCCAGCGCGAGCTTGATCTGCCGCGGCTTGCCGAGCAGCACTTGGTTCAACTGGGCTTCGGCGGTGGCCAGACGCTGGCGCAAATCGGCGACGGCAGGCACCGCAGACAGAGCTTGGTTCATGGATGGCACCCGATACATGGCATTCCCGGCCATTGCCGGGGCGCCTGTGAGGGTAGCCATCGGCGCGCCGACGCGCCATGAAGCACGCCCGGAATCAGGGCAAGGGCACGCCCGCCGCGCGCAGCAGCTGCGCCAGGGCGATCAACGGCAGGCCGATCAGGGCGGTGGGATCGCTGCTGTCGACGCGCTCGAACAGGCTGATGCCCAGCCCTTCGCACTTGAAGCTGCCGGCGCAGTCGAGTGGTTGTTCGCGGGCCACATAGCGCTCGATTTCCACGGCGGAGAGCGTGCGGAACCGCACCTGCGTGTGATCGACCGCCGCGGCCTGGTGCCCGCTGTGGGTATCCACCAGGCACACGGCGGTGTGGAACACCACCACGCGCCCGCTGCATGCTGCCAGTTGTGCGCAGGCACGGGCCACGCTGCCGGGTTTGTGCAGCAGGTTGCCGTCGAGCGCCGCGACCTGGTCGGAGCCGATCACCAGCGTGTTTGCCTGGCCGACGGCGCCGGCCACGGCCTTGGCGATGGCAAGGCGTTCGGCGCGCGCGGCCGGGCTTTCGCCTTCCAGCGGGATTTCATCGACGTCCGGCTTGGCCTGCTCGAAGTCGGCCAGCAGGCGACGCAACGATTCGGCGCGGTAGCGCGAGGTGGACGCCAGCAGCACGCGCGGCGGGGTGGGGGTGTTCATTCGGCATCCCGGTGGATGTGTTCGCGCATCGCGCTGTCCAGATCGTGCTGGGCTGCGCTGAGGGCGCGCAGCAAGGGTTGCAGGCGATCGCGGCTGGTGCGCATGGCGGTGGCCGCGGTTTCCAGTTCTTGCTGGTTGGCGCGCGCGGCGTGGTCGCGGATCCAGATGCGTTGGCGCAGCAGCGCCTGCAAGCCGGCATCCACGGCGTGCCGGGCGTCCTGTTCGCTGCTGCCGGGCAAATCCGGGTTGGCGGCCATGACTGCGTGCGCTTGTTCCAGCCTGCTGCGACAGTTGCGCAGGTCGGCTTCGAGCCGGTCGGCGAGGTCGATGAGCTGCTGCATGGTCCGCATGCGCCGGCCCTGGCGTCGCCGTTGCACGATTGCCCAGGCGGCAAGCGCCACCAGCGCGAGCAGAGCCGCCACGCCGTACGTCAGGGAAGGATCCACGCGAATTGCTTTGCGAAAAGAGAGCTGCAGTCTGCCGCAAGGGGGGCGAATCAGGCAAAATCCTGCGCCACACGGGCGCGAACCGGGCGCCGGGCGCAAGCCGTGACGTTGACTTGACCGCGGCGCGTATCTAACATTCGCTGGTTATGTCCGTGATGTTGCCAGACTCGGTCGATGCATGGCGTGCGGCAGCGGCGCGGCGTTCGTTTGCGGGTACCTTGCCCATCGCCATGCTCAAGCGGTTGTGCGAGGTATTGGCCAGCACCGCGGGCGAGCTGGAATACCGGCTGGATTTCGGCACGGACGCGCTCGGCATCGACGGTGTGGACGTGCATGTGCAGGCACCGCTTACCTTGCTGTGTCAGCGCACGCTGGAGCCGTTCGTGTTGCCGGTCACCGTGGCCATTCGCCTCGGCCTGATCCGTCGCGAGCAGGATGAAGCCGGATTGCCGCCGGAGTGCGAGCCGTTGCTGGTGGCCGAAGACGGCCAGTTGCATCCGGCTGATGTGATCGAGGACGAACTGCTGCTGGCGGTGCCGCTGGTGCCGATCAACCCGGACAGCAGCTTGCCGGATGCCGTACTCGCCGATGATGTGGCCGATGCGGCGGCCGACGAACAGCAGGACAATCCGTTCGCGGTGTTGCGCGGACTGAAGCAATAAAGCGGTCGGGCGTGACAGCCGCGATCATGTAGCTATCGAACACCGAGTTCAGTTGGAGAACCATCATGGCCGTTGCCAAGAGTCGCCGTACCCCGTCCACCCGCGGCATGCGTCGCGCCCACGACAAGCTGAAGACCGTGCAGCTGTCCACCGACCCGACCACCGGCGAAGTGCACCTGCGGCACCACGTCACTGCCGACGGTTACTACCGCGGCAAGAAGGTCATCGAGACCAAGGGCGCGGTGAGCGTCGACGATTGACGTTGGGCCCGGTGCCACCGGGCCCCGCATCATCAACGCAAAACGGCGCGGCGACGCGCCGTTTTGCGTTACGGGCAGGAAACAACGGCGCAGGCCGCCGGCTCCGGACGGTTGCGCATGCGCCGGCCGCAGCGTTCAATGCACAGCTCACGTCTGACGGAAAGCGCAATGGCTCCGATCTACTCCCGCATCATCGCCACCGGCAGTGCGCTGCCTGAGCGCGTGGTCACTAACGCGGATCTCGAAAAGATGGTCGAGACCAGCGACGAATGGATCCGTAGCCGCACCGGTATCCGCCAACGGCATATTGCGGCCGACGGCCAAACCACCGGCGATCTCGCGTTTGCCGCGGCCAAGCAGGCGCTCGAGCGCGCCGGCGTCAAGGCTGACGAGCTGGACATGATCGTGCTCGGCACGACCACGCCGGACATCGTGTTTCCCTCTACTGCCTGCCTCATCCAGCACCGACTGGGTGCCAACGGCTGCGCGGCGTTCGACGTCAACGCCGCCTGCTCGGGCTTCATGTACGCGCTCGGCATCGTCGACAAATTCATCAAGACCGGGCAGGTGAAAAAGGCGTTGGTGGTTGGCGCCGAGACGCTCACCCGCATGGTCGACTGGAACGACCGCAGCACCTGCGTGCTGTTCGGCGATGGCGCTGGCGCGGTGGTGCTCGAAGCCGCGAGCGAGCCGGGCATCTACGCCACGTGCCTGCATGCCGACGGTGGCTACAAGGAGTTGTTGTACAACCCGGTCGGCGTTTCGGTCGGCTTCACCGACGAGAAGAACCATGGCGTGCGCATCTGCATGTCCGGGCGCGAAGTGTTCAAGGTGGCGGTGAAAACCCTCGACTCGCTGGTGGAGGAAACCCTGCAAGCGGCCGGCATGGAGGAGTCGCAGGTGGATTGGCTGATTCCGCATCAGGCCAACCTGCGCATCATCGAGGCCACTGCCAAGCGGCTGAAGCTGCCGATGGAGCGCGTGATCGTGACCGTCGACCAGCATGCGAACACCTCGTCCGGTTCGGTGCCGCTGGCACTGGATTACGCGGTGCAATCGGGCAAGGTGCAGCGCGGGCAGAATCTGCTGCTCGAAGCCTTCGGCGGCGGGTTTACCTGGGCTTCGGCGTTGTTGAGGTTTTGAGAGCCGGGATTGGGAATTCGAAGGAGCGGGCTTCGCGGCGAGTGCGCGGCGGCTTGTTCCCTTGCATTCGCGCGCCGGGCGCATGAATGCGGACCTCCGACGACAACCATTCGAGGGTGGATTCATGAGTGACGTGGCGGCCAATCTGGCGTTCGTGTTTCCGGGGCAGGGCTCGCAATCGGTCGGCATGCTGGCCGAACTGGCGGCGGCGCATCCGGAGGTGAAAGCGACCTTCGATGAGGCCTCGCAGGGGGCCGGCATCGACCTGTGGGCGCTGAGCCAGCAAGGGCCGGAGGAAGAACTCGGGCGCACCGAACACACCCAGCCGGCGTTGCTCGCCGCGAGCGTGGCGGTGTGGCGCGTATGGCAGAAGCAGGGCGGCGCACAGCCGGCGCAGCTCGCCGGCCACAGTCTTGGCGAATACAGCGCGCTGGTGTGTGCCGGCGCCCTGTCGCTGCACGCCGCGGCGGCGCTGGTGGCCGAGCGTGGGCGACTGATGCAGGCCGCCGTGCCGGCCGGCGTGGGCGCAATGGCGGCCATCATCGGCGGCGACGATGCGCAGATTGCGCAGGTGTGCGCCGAACAGGCGCACGGGCAAGTGGTGGCGCCGGCCAACTACAACTCGCCGGGGCAGCTGGTGATTTCCGGGCATGCCGAGGCGGTTGATCGCGTGCTGGCGGCGCTCACCGGGCTCGGCGTGAAGCGCGCGATCAAGCTGGCGGTGTCGGTGCCCTCGCATTGCGCGCTGATGCGCGAAGCGGCCGACCAGCTGGCTGGGCGCATGGCGAAGCTCGACTGGCGGCAGCCGTCGCTGCCGGTGATCCAGAACGTCCAGGGCAAGCATTACGCCACGCTCGACGAGATCCGTGGCGCGCTTGCGCAGCAGCTTTACATGCCAGTGCGCTGGACACAGTGCGTCGAGGCGCTGGTGGTCGGCGGCGCCACGCGCGTGGCCGAATGCGGCCCCGGCAAAGTGCTGTCCGGGCTGATGCGGCGCATCGACAAGTCGCTCGAAGCCCACGCGCTGGGCACACCCGAAGAGTTCGACGCGACGCTCGCTGCGTGGGCATGATCCATCGCACCGTTTTCATCTTTACGGAGTCCGAACGATGAGCCACCCCCTGCAGGGCGAAATTGCGCTGGTCACCGGCGCCAGCCGTGGCATTGGCGCGGCCATTGCCGACGAACTGGCGGCCCTCGGCGCCACTGTGGTCGGCACCGCCACCAGCGATGCCGGCGCCACGGCGATCGGCGCACGCCTGGCGCCGCAGGGCGGACACGGGCGCGTGCTGAATGTCACCGACTCGGCGGCGGTCGAAGCCCTGATCGAAGCCATTGCGAAGGAATTCGGCGCGGTATCGATCCTGGTCAACAATGCCGGCATCACCCGCGACCAGCTCCTGCTGCGCATGCCGGAGGCGGACTGGCAGGCGATCCTCGACACCAACCTCACTTCGGTCTACCGCACTTCGAAAGCCGTGCTGCGCGGGATGATGAAGGCGCGCAAGGGCCGCATCATCTCGATCGCTTCGGTGATCGGGCTGACCGGCAACCCCGGGCAGTCGAACTACGCGGCGGCGAAGGCCGGCATCATCGCGTTTTCCAAGAGCCTTGCGCGCGAGATCGGCTCGCGCGGCATCACCGTGAACGTGGTCGCGCCGGGCTTCATCGACACCGACATGACACGCGCGTTGCCGGAGTCGGCCAAACAGGGGCTGCTCGGGCAGATCGCGCTCGGCCGGCTGGGCGCCGCGGCCGACATTGCGCATGCCGTGGCGTTTCTTGCTTCGCCGGCGGCGGCCTATATCACCGGCGAAACGTTGCACGTCAACGGCGGCATGTACATGGCGTGAGCGGCGTGCCGGCGTTTGAAACGATGACACTCCATACGCACACGCATATCAAACCATTCGCACCGTCGCGCGTTTTCGGCGACAATTGCGCGTTCGCGCCGATGGCAAGTCGGCTTCGCAGCATCCACGGTGGACACGTGGCGCGCGGGTTTCCCGGCCACTACAATCCGCCGGTCTTTGTCGGCCGCGAGCCGGCTTACAACACTTTCTCCGTGGGAGGTTTGGCAACATGAGCACCATCGAAGAGCGCGTCAAGAAGATCGTCGTCGAGCAATTGGGCGTGAAGGAAGACGAAGTCACGGCGAATGCCTCGTTTGTGGACGATCTCGGCGCCGACTCGCTCGACACCGTCGAGCTGGTGATGGCCCTCGAGGAAGAATTCGAGACCGAGATCCCGGACGAGGACGCCGAGAAGATCACCACCGTGCAGCAGGCCGTGGACTACATCAAGGCCCACACCAAGGAATGACCTGTCGGTTGGCCGGCGGCGTGTTCCGCAAGCCGCACGACAACACCGGAAGCTGCGCCGCGAGGGCGCAGTTTTCGTTTGTGCAACCCGCCACGTCCGACCCCGTATGGTGGACGAACGGCGTGCGCCGCCAACGCGGTGTCGCGCGTGGGCGATTCCCGAGACACGAAGGAAAAGCAGCATGAGCAAGCGACGCGTGGTAGTTACCGGCATGGGCATCATTTCGCCGGTTGGCAATGATCTGTCCAGCGCCTGGAACAACCTGCTCGCAGGCGTGAGTGGCATCGGTCCGGTCACCCATTTCGACGCCAGCGGCTACGCGACGCGCATCGCCGGGCAGGTGAAGGATTTCAATCCCACCGACTGGGTATCGCCGAAAGACGTCAAGAAGATGGACCACTTCATCCAGTACGGCATTGCCGCCGGGACCCAGGCGATGCGCGACGCCGGGCTGGAGGTGAGCGAGGCCAATGCACCGCGCATTGGCGTGGCAGTGGGCGCCGGTATCGGCGGCCTCAACACCATCGAGGACACCTCGATCGAGCTGCATGAAAAAGGCCCGCGCCGGGTGTCGCCGTTCTTCGTGCCCAGCTCCATCGTCAACATGGTGTCCGGCTATCTGTCGATCATGTTCGGCCTGAAAGGGCCCAACATCGCCTGCGTCACCGCCTGCGCCACGGCTACCCATAACATCGGCCTGGCCGCGCGCATGATCCAGTACGGCGACGCCGACGCCATGCTGGCTGGCGGCGCCGAGTTCGCCACCACTGGCACCGCGATGGCCGGGTTCTGCTCGGCCAAGGCAATGTCCACCCGCAACGACGATCCGACCCACGCGAGTCGCCCGTGGGACAAGGATCGCGACGGTTTCGTGCTGTCCGATGGCGCCGGTGTACTGGTGCTGGAGGAATACGAAGCGGCGAAGGCGCGCGGCGCGCGCATCTATGCCGAGCTGATCGGTTTCGGCATGAGCGGCGACGCCCACCACATCACCGCGCCAAGCGAAGGCGGCGAAGGGGCGGCGCGCTGCATGGAAAACACCTTGCGCGATGCCGGCCTGAATCCGACCGAGGTGCAGTACATCAACGCGCACGGCACCTCGACGCCGCTCGGCGACCTAGGTGAGGTGATGGCCGCCAAGCGCGTGTTTGGCGATCACGCCTACAAACTCGCCATGAGCTCGACCAAATCGGTCACCGGCCATTTGCTCGGTGCCGCCGGTGGCGTCGAGGCGATCTTCTCCATTCTCGCGCTGCGCGATCAGGTGTTGCCGCCGACGATGAATCTCGATGTGCCGGGCGAAGGTTGCGATCTCGATTTCGTACCCAACACTGCGCGCCAGGTGAAAGACCTGAACGTGGTGATGTCCAATTCGTTCGGTTTTGGCGGCACCAACGGCACGCTGGCGTTCCGTCGCGTTTGACGTGACGGCTGGCCTGTGCCGCACGCTCGCCGGCCGGCGCGATCTGCTCGCGCCGGCTGCCGCGTTTCCCGTGCGTTATCCCGCGCTGCTCGAAAGCGTGCTGCACGGCACGCCCCAGGCGCGCTACGACATCCTGTTCGGTTTCCCGCAAGACCGGCTTGAGCTGGGGGCCGATGGCCGCGTGCGCGACGTGCACGGCGCCGTCAAGGGAACGCGCTTTCTGGAAGCGCTGGATGCGGCGTGGCAGGCCGAGCGCACACCCGAAGCCGACGACGGCTTGCCGTTCCACGGCGGCTGGGTGTTGCTGCTGACCTATGAACTGGCGCGCGAAATCGAACCGACACTGGCGCTGCCGACGAGTAACCGCATGCCAGTGGCCATGGCGCTGCGCTGTCCGGTGGCCGCCATCGTCGACCATGTACGCGGGTGCACTTCCCTCGTTGCCGAGCCGGGGCATGCAGCTGAGCTGGACCAGCTCGAAGCCGACCTTGCATCAGCGGACGGGCTGCCGCCATTGCCGGCTCCCCTCGGCGTGACCGAGGACGAACCCGCGCGGTTTCTCGACGGCGTTGCGCGCATCCACCAGCACCTGCGCGCCGGCGACATCTTTCAGGTGAACCTGTCGCGCGCATGGCGGGCAACTTACGCCGAAGCACCGCCGCCAGCGGCCCTGTACGCGGCGTTGCGCCGTGCCAATCCCGCGCCGTTTGCGGGCCTCCTGCAGCAACCGGGCTGGGCGGTCGCCAGCTCCTCGCCGGAACGCCTGCTCGAACTGCGCCATGGCGAGGCGCAGACCCGTCCGATCGCCGGTACCCGCCCCCGGGTGCCGGGCGACGACGACCCGGCGCGCATCCGCGAGCTGGTGGGCAACGTCAAGGAGCGCGCCGAGCACGTGATGCTGATCGACCTCGAGCGCAATGATCTCGGCCGCGTGTGCGTGCCCGGTTCGGTCGCGGTCAATGAGCTGATGACGGTGGAGAGCTACACCCACGTGCATCACATCGTGTCCAACGTGCGTGGCCGCGTGCGCAACGGCGTGACGCCGGGCCAGGCGATTGCCGCGGTGTTTCCCGGCGGCACCATCACCGGCTGCCCCAAGGTGCGCTGCATGCAGATCATTGCCGCGCTCGAAGGCGAGCCGCGCGGCGCGTACACCGGTGCGCTCGGCTACCTCGACCGCAGCGGCGAGCTCGACCTCAACATCCTGATCCGCACCTTGGCGCTTGAAGGTGCCGGCGTGAGCTTGCGTGCCGGTGCCGGCATCGTGGTCGATTCGGTGGCCACGCGCGAGCTGGAGGAAACTCGCGCCAAGGCGCGCGGCCTGTTGCGTGCGCTTGGCGTGGAGAATGCCTGATGCGGGTGAATGGTGAGCCGGCGGCGCTGATCGCTGCCAATGACCGCGGGGTGATGTATGGCGACGGCCTGTTCGAAACGATCCGCTTCGAGCGCGGCAACGCCCCGCTGTGGCCGCGCCACATGGCGCGCCTCGCGCACGGGTGCGAACGGCTGAAATTGCCGGTGCCGGACACGGCGCTGCTGCAGCGCGAAGCACTGGCCGAAATTGGCGATCGCGAGCAGGCGGTGGTGCGCATCACGCTCACGCGTGGCGTCGGCACGCGCGGTTATGCGCAGCCGGCAGCGGTGCAGGCGACACGCATCGTCGCCGCTTCGCCGTTGCCACGGCTGGAGCCCGCGATGTACCGCGACGGCATTCGCCTGTACCGGTGCCAGACCCGCCTGGGCGATCAGCCGCAGCTGGCGGGCATCAAGCATCTGAACCGGCTCGAACAGGTGCTGGCACGCGCCGAATGGGACGATCCGGCCATGGCCGAAGGGCTGGTCTGCGACACCCACGGCAACGCGATTTCGGCGACCGCCGCCAACCTCTTTGCGGTGATCGATGGCAACGTCGTCACGCCTGGCGTCGAGCGCTGCGGAGTGGCCGGGGTGATGCGGGCGGAAGTGCTGGCGGCGTTGCCCGGCGTGGCAGCACGCAACCTGCCGCTGGCCGAGTGCCTGGCCGCCGACGAGGTCTTTCTCTCCTCCAGTGTTCGCGGCATTCTGCCCGTTCGTGCCGTGGGCGATGCCCGGTTTGCCGCACCCGGCACGGTCGCGCGCGCCATGCTGCAACACTGGTGCGAACTCGGCTTTTCGATGGGGCAGGCATGATGCGCGTGGCATGGCGTAGCAAGCGGTTTCGTCTCGGCCTGCTGCTGGCAATCGGCGTGGCCGTGCTCGCTGGCGCCGGTTGGTTATGGCACGACTTCACGCGTTTTGTACGGGCGCCGCTGCAAGTCGCGACGGCCGGCGAAACCGTGGACATCGCGCGCGGCACTGGTTTCAAGGATATCGTCGGCCAGCTGCATCGCCAGCACCTGACAAGCGCGCCCGCGTGGTACTGGCGCGCGCTGGCGTTACGGCTCGGCGTGGTCGGCAAGCTGCATGCGGGTGAATACGCCGCGCCGCCAGGCATCACGCCCCGCGAGCTGCTGGCGAACATGGCATCCGGCAAGGTGCTGCAACGCAACTTCACCATTGTCGATGGCTGGACGTTCCGCGAATTGCTGGCTGCGCTCGGGCGTGCCGACAAGTTGCAACACGCCACGACCACGATGGACGCCGCCGCGATCATGCGCGCCATTGGCGCGTCCGGCGACGCGCCGGAAGGCTGGTTTTTGCCCGAGACCTACGCCTACGTGAAGGGCGACAGCGATCTGGACATCCTGCGCCGCGCCCATGGGGCGATGGTGAAGCTGCTCGCGCAGATGTGGCCGGCGCGCGCGCAAGGGCTGCCGCTGGCCACGCCATACGATGCGCTGATTTTCGCCTCCATCGTGGAAAAGGAAACCGGCCGCGCCGACGAGCGTGCGAAAATCGCCGGCGTGTTCGTCCGCCGACTCGAGGATCACATGTTGCTGCAGACCGACCCGTCGGTGATTTACGGCATGGGTGAGCGTTATCAGGGCAAGATCCGCAAGGTCGACCTCACCACCGACACCCCGTACAACACCTACACCCGCGCCGGCCTGCCGCCCACGCCGATCGCGCTGCCCGGCAAGCCGGCCTTGGAGGCCGCCCTGCATCCGCAATCCGGCACTGCGCTGTATTTCGTCGCACGCGGCGACGGCACTCACGTGTTCGCCGACACGCTGGCCGAGCAGAACCGCAACGTCGCCTGCTACCAGCTCAAGCGCTGCAGCCATGACTGAGCGCGGCCGTTTCATCACGCTGGAAGGCGGCGAGGGCGCCGGCAAGAGCACCTTGATCGCCGGCCTCAAGGCGGATTTCGAGCGCCGCGGCATCGACCTGGTGCTGACCCGCGAACCGGGCGGTACGCCGCTGGGCGAGGCGGTGCGCGGCATCGTGCTCGATCCCGCGCAGCGCGGGTTGTGCGCGGAAACCGAACTGCTCTTGATGTTTGCCGCGCGCGCGCAGCTGGTGCGCGAAGTCATCGCGCCGGCGCTGGCCGCCGGGCGCTGGGTGCTCGGCGACCGCTACGTCGACGCCAGCTATGCCTACCAGGGCGGCGGTCGCGGGCAACCGGCGGCGCGCATCGCCGAGCTGGAGCGCTGGGCGTGCGCCGGCATCCAGCCCGATCTCACCTTGTTGCTCGACTTGCCGATTGCCGCCGGCCGTGCGCGCGCGCAAAACCGCGGCGCCGTGGATCGTATCGAGGTCGAGGCCGACGGCTTCTTCGAGCGCGTACGGGCTGCCTATCGCGCCCGGGCCGCCGCCGAACCGCAGCGCTTCCGGGTGATCGATGCCGGCCAGTCGATCGACGTCGTGTTGCGCGCCGCGCTCGCCGCGGTGGCGCCGTTATTCGGGGCGGTGCCATGAGCCCGCCGTGGCATGCCGATCCATGGGCGCGTCTGCAGGCGCGCCACACGCGCGGCGCGCTGCCGCATGCCCTGTTGTTTTGCGGTCCGGCCGGCCTCGGCAAGCGCGGGTTCGTGCGCCGGTTTGCGCGCGGCCTGTTGTGCGAGCGCCCGGTGGACGGCGCGGCCTGCGGCAGCTGCCGCACCTGCCGCTTGCTGGATGCCGGCACGCACCCCGACCTGATCGAGATCGGCTTTGCCCTGCGCAAGGACGGCACGCCGCGCACCGAGATCATTGTCGACCAGATCCGCGAGCTCTCCGCGCGGCTGGCGATGAGCAGCCAGTTTGGCGGCTGGAAGGTCACCGTGATCGACCCCGCCGATGCAATGAATACCGCGGCGGCCAATGCGTTGCTGAAGACGCTCGAAGAGCCGGCCGCACAAACCTTGCTGATGCTGTTGGCGGATGCGCCGTGGCGCTTGCCGCAAACCATCCGCAGCCGTTGCCAGCGGGTCGAGTTTGCCCTGCCGCCGCGCGCGCAGGCGCTGGCGTGGCTTGAGGCGCAAGGCGTGACCGGCGCTGCCGCCGCGCTCGATGCGGCCTTGGGCAACCCCGGCCTGGCGCAAGCCTGGTCGCAATCGGGTGCGCTGGAACGGCGTACCGGCGTGCGGCGCGACCTGGCTGCGTTGGCCAGCGGGCGCGGAGAGGTGGCCGGCGTGGCCGCAGCCTGGCTGGCGGACGAGCCGGCGCAGCGGCTGTGGTTTGCGGCGCAGGCCGCCGCCGACGAGCGCCGCGCGCGCGCAGCGCAGGCGCGCCCCGCGCTGGGCAGTGTGCTGGCGGACGAGGCGTTGGCACAGTGGTACGCGGCCGCCAACCGCACGCGCGATCGCCTGCGCACCACGCTGCGCGCCGACCTGATGCTGCTGGAACTTCTCGTGCAATGGCGTTGAACGCCAACGGTGCGACGCGACCGATCTTCTCGCCACGCACGCGTCTGTTGGTGGTGGCCCCGCACCCGGATGACGAGACGCTCGCGAACGGCGTGCTGCTGCAGCAAGTGCTGGCCGCCGGTGGCACGGTAGGGGTGTTGTTGCTCACGGCTGGCGAAAACAATCCGTGGCCGCAGCGCTGGCTTGAACGGCGCTGGCGGATCGACCCGGCCGCGCAGGCGCGCTGGGCACAGCGACGGCGCCATGAGCTGGATGCGGCGCTACGTGAGTTGGCGGTGCCGACCGACACGCTCGAATGTCTCGCCTGGCCTGACCTTGGCGTGCTCGACCGCGTGCTGCGCCCGGAGCTGGGTGCTGTCGCCCAGTTGCGTGCCGTGCTGGCACGCTTCGCTCCGGATGTCATTGCATTGCCGGCGCTCGCCGACCGCCATCCCGACCATGGCGCAGCGCATGTGCTGACGCGCATGGCGATCGCCGCCTGGGGCGACACGCCGACGCTGCTGGAATATCTCATCCACGGCGTTGACGCGGATGCCCGGGCCGTGGCCGCGGACGCGACCCCCGCACAGCGCGCCGCGAAACAACGTGCCGTGGCGGCACATCACAGCCAGCTGGTGCTGAGCCGGCGCCGCCTGCGGCGCTGGGGCGAGCGGACGGAGCAGCACGCCGTGCATGCTGTGCCGCCGCGGGTGGATGGGCTGTTGCCGTGGCATCCATCGGCTGTGGTGCGCGCGAAGGCGTGCCTCACGGCGGTCACCGTGAGGGGCGACGTTGGCCGCTGGCGTTGGCGCGAGGCGCCCTTGGTGTGGACGGGCACGGACTGGCGTCTGGCGTGGCCGCACGCGGCTGCCGCCGACACCTGCTTCGTGCGTCTGTCGCTCGACTGGCCATCGCCGTGGATCTTCGATCGCTGGGGCTGGCGCGAGATTCGGGGCGCCAGCACGCAGCTCGCATCGCGCATGTGGTCGGACTGAAGTCCGACACACACGGTGTGGGTCGGGCTTCATCCCAACCGGGTTGCGGCAATGCCGCGACATGGCGCCGCCCGTGGCGGATGCTTTCCGTGGCCCGAGCTCTTAGCATGGGCGGCGCTCGCCGCCTGCCACCAAGGAACCCGCATGAACCCGGTCGCCGCCCGTCAGGGCATCATCTCGCTGAAGCTCAGGGATGCGGCTTCGCTGTACAACGCGTACATGCCGTTTCTGCGCAACGGCGGGCTGTTTTATCCGACCACGCAAAACTATGCGCTGGGTGACGAAGTGGTGGTGCTGGTGAGTCTGGCCGACGAGAGCGAGCGCATTTCGTTGGTGGGCAAGGTGGCGTGGATTTGCCCGGCCGGTGCGCAGGGGGCGCGCACTGCCGGCATCGGGGTGCACTTCAACGATTCCCCGGATGCGGAAGTGGCGCGCCAGAAGATCGAAAACGCCTTGGCCGGGGTACTCAACTCCGAGCGTCCGACGCTCACGATGTGAGGCTCCCGTGAGCGCGCACAGCGCGTTCTTGCGTGTGATCGGGTGCCGTCAAGCTGTTGTGGTGCTGGCATGCGCTGATACAATGCTGCGGCTCGCGACCCCACGCGATGTGAATAGTCATGTGCCGGCTGCTTCGGCAACCGTCGCCCCCTGCGGAATGCATGGCCGCCAGGCCATGCCGAATCGAGTTGCCGGACCGTCCGCCCACGGTCACTGATGCGCCACGACGGCGCGGAGGTACGTTGCATCGTGATTGCCGAATACTGGCCTGTGCTTCTTTTCATTGCCGTGGCGATCGGCCTCGGCATCGCCCTGCTCGTGATCGGCCTGCTGGCCGGCCCCCGGCGCCCCGAAACCGAAAAGCTCTCGGCGTACGAGTGCGGCTTCGTCGCCTTCGAGGACGCCCGCGCCCGGTTTGACGTGCGCTACTACCTGCTCGCGATCCTGTTCATCATTTTCGATCTCGAAGTCGCGTTCCTGTTTCCGTGGGCCGTGGTGTTCAAGCAGATCGGCATCATCGCCCTGATCGAGATGGTGCTGTTCCTCGCGTTGCTCGTGGTCGGTTTCGCCTATGTCTGGAAGAAGGGGGCGCTCGAATGGGAATAATCAATTCCATCAGCCGGGTGATGAACAACCCGGAGCCCCTGAACCTGGTTGACGACATCCTGCGGCCGGCGGGCGACAACCCGGTGGTGCAGCGCGGGTTTGCCACCACCAGCCTCGATGCGTTGATGAACTGGGCGCGTACCGGCTCGATGTGGCCGATGACGTTTGGTCTCGCGTGCTGCGCGGTGGAAATGATGCACGCCGGTGCCTCGCGTCTGGATCTCGACCGCTACGGCGTGATTTTCCGCCCCAGCCCGCGCCAGTCGGACGTGATGATCGTCGCCGGCACCCTGGTCAACAAGATGGCGCCGGCGTTGCGCAAGGTCTACGACCAGATGCCCGAGCCCAAGTGGGTGATCTCGATGGGCAGCTGCGCCAATGGCGGCGGCTACTACCACTATTCGTATTCGGTGGTGCGCGGTTGCGACCGCATCGTGCCGGTGGACATCTATGTGCCGGGCTGCCCGCCGACGGCCGAGGCGCTGGTGCACGGCATCCTGCAGTTGCAGCGCAAGATCCGCCACAGCAGCCCCACCACCATTGCCCGCGGTTGAGGCTCGATCATGACTGACACGCAACCGACCTCGCTGGCGGAACGCCTTGTTGCGCGCTTTGGCGACACGCTCAAGGTCACCACCCAGCGCACCGAGGTCATGGCCGAGCTGGCGCCGGGGGATCTGGTTTCCGTCGCCACCGCGCTGCGCGACGAGGCGGGTTTCAAGTTTGCCGAGCTGATCGATCTGTGCGGCGTCGATTTTCTGGGCTACGGCCAGGCGGAGTGGAACACGACCGACGCCACGGCGACGGGTTTCTCGCGTGGCGTCGAAGGGGAGGCGATGGGCCGTTTCGCGTGGGAAAACCGCCCGCGCAACGTGCGCTTGCCCAACCGCTTTGCCGTGATGGTGCACCTGCTGTCGACCACGCTGAACCAGCGCGTGGCGCTACGCGTGTTCTGTCCCGACGACGTGCTGCCGCTGGTGCCATCGATCACCGGCGTGTGGCCGGTCGCGAGCTGGTACGAGCGCGAGGCGTTCGACCTGTTCGGCATCGTCTTTGAGGGCCACCCGGATCTGCGCCGCCTGCTCACCGATTACGGCTTCGTCGGCCATCCGTTCCGCAAGGATTTCCCGCTGATCGGCAACGTCGAGGTGCGCTACGACCCCGAACAGAAGCGCGTGGTGTACGAGCCGGTGACGTCCGTGGTGCCGCGCGTGCTGGTGCCGCGCGTGATCCGCAACGACGTCGATCTTGAACAGGCCGAAGCCGAAGCCGCCGACGACTGGCGCAGGAACTGACATGGCGCAGGAAATCCGTAACTACACGATGAACTTCGGCCCGCAGCATCCGGCTGCGCACGGCGTGTTGCGCCTGGTGCTGGAGATGGACGGCGAGACCATCGTGCGGGTCGATCCGCACATCGGCCTCTTGCATCGCGGTACCGAGAAACTCGCCGAATCCAAGCCGTTCAACCAGTCGATCGGCTATATGGACCGCCTGGATTACGTCTCGATGATGTGCAGCGAGCACGCCTACGTGCGCGCCATCGAAACGTTGATGGGCATCGACCCGCCGGATCGCGCGCATTGGATCCGCACGATGTTCGACGAGATCACGCGCATCCTGAATCACCTGATGTGGATCGGCTCCAACGCACTCGATCTCGGCGCCATGGCGGTGTTCCTGTACGCCTTCCGCGAACGCGAAGAGCTGATGGACTGCTACGAGGCAGTGTCGGGGGCGCGCCTGCATGCCACCTACTACCGGCCTGGCGGTGTCTATCGCGACTTGCCGGCAGTAATGCCGAAGTATCACGAATCGCCGTGGCACAAGGGCAAGGATCTCAAACGCCTGAACCGCTGGCGCGAAGGCTCGCTGCTCGATTTCATCGACCAGTTCGCCGAGGATTTCCCGCGCCGCGTCGACGAATACGAAGAGCTGCTGACCACCAACCGCATCTGGAAGCAGCGCACCGTCGGCATCGGCGTGGTCACGCCCGAGCAGGCGCAGGAGTGGGGCATGACTGGCCCGATGATGCGCGGCTCCGGGGTGGCGTGGGATTTGCGCAAGAAGCAACCCTACGCGCGCTATGCGGATGTCGATTTCGACATTCCGGTGGGCGTCAACGGCGACTGCTACGACCGCTACCTCGTGCGCGTGGCCGAGATGCGCCAGTCGGCGCGCATCATTCGCCAGTGCGTGACTTGGCTGCGTGCCAACCCCGGCCCGGTCATCGTGCAGAATTACAAGGTGGCGCCGCCGCCGCGCGCGCGCATGAAGGAAGGGATGGAAGAGCTCATCCACCACTTCAAGCTGTTTTCCGAGGGCTACGGCGTACCCGAAGGCGAAACCTATTGTGCAGTCGAGGCGCCCAAGGGCGAGTTCGGCTGTTATCTGGTTTCCGACGGTGCCAACAAGCCCTTCCGCGTGCACCTGCGCGCACCGGGCTTCGCTCATCTGTCGTCGATCGACACCATCGTCAAGGGCCACATGCTCGCCGACGTGGTCGCCATGATCGGTACCTACGACCTCGTGTTCGGCGAGGTGGATCGATGAAGGCGTCGGGGTTCGCGATGTGGAATTCGGGATTCGGTCGCGCCGAAGTGTCCCGATATCCACGGCATTCGCGCGTCCCGTATCCCCAATCCCGAATCCCGAGCCAGAAACCATGAAAGCCACCGGACATTACGAGCAAGTCAAGAACGTCGACCCGTTGGTGGTGCTGACGGACGAGACGCGCAAGCACATCGACTACTGGTTGACGAAGTTTCCACCGGATCGCAAGCGCTCAGCGGTGATCCAGGGCCTGTATGCAGCGCAGGAGCAGAACGGCGGTTACTTGACCGACGAGCTGATCGCCAGCGTGGCGAAGTATCTCGACCTGCCGCCGGTGTGGGCGTACGAGGTGGCCACGTTCTATTCGATGCTGGAGACCAAGCCGGTCGGGCGCAACAACGTGGCGATCTGCACCAACATCTCGTGCTGGCTCAACGGCGCCGAGGATCTCGTCAAGCATTGCGAGAAGAAGCTCGGCATCAAGGTTGGCGAAAGCACGGCGGACGGACGCATCTACCTCAAGAACGAAGAGGAATGCATTGCCGCCTGCGTCTACGGCCCGGTGATGACGGTCAACGGCCATTACCACGAGCACCTCACCACCGAGAAGCTCGACGAAATCCTCGACGGGTTGGAGTGATCTCATGGCAGTCGGACCCGCTCCCAAAGAATTCCAGGTTGTCTACACCACGCTGCACTTCGATACGCCGTGGGCGATGGCAAGCTACGAGCAAGTCGGTGGCTACGAGGCATGGCGCAAGATCCTCGCCGAAAAGCCCGACCCGGCGACGCTGATCGAAGAGCTGAAAAAATCCAGCCTGCGCGGCCGCGGCGGCGCCGGCTTCCCGACCGGCCTGAAGTGGTCCTTCATGCCCAAGGGCGACATGCAGAAGTACATCCTGTGCAACTCGGACGAGTCCGAGCCGGGCACCTGCAAGGATCGCGACATCCTGCGCTACAACCCGCATGCGGTGATCGAAGGCCTGGCCATTGCCTGCTATTGCACTGGTTCCACGGTGGCCTACAACTACCTGCGCGGCGAGTTCCATCACGAGCCGTACGAACACTTCGAGGCGGCGCTGAAAGAGGCGTACGCCGCAGGGCTGCTGGGCAAGAACATCCAGGGCAGCGGCATCACCGCCGACGTCTACGCCGCGCTGGGCGCCGGCGCCTACATCTGCGGCGAAGAAACCGCGCTGATGGAGTCGCTCGAAGGCAAGAAGGGCTGGCCGCGGTTCAAGCCGCCATTCCCGGCCAACCATGGCCTGTACGGCAAGCCGACCACGATCAACAACACCGAAACCTATGCCTCGGTGCCGGCGATCCTGCGGCATGGCGCCGATTGGTTCCTGAACATCGGCAAGCCGAACAACGGCGGCCCGAAAGTGTTTTCGGTGTCCGGCCACGTCAATCGCCCCGGCAACTACGAGATTCCGCTCGGCACGCCGTTTGCAGAACTCCTGGAAATGGCCGGTGGCGTACGCAAGGGCCACAAGCTCAAGGCCGTCATCCCCGGCGGCTCGTCGATGCCGGTGCTCA
Source organism: Rhodanobacter sp. FW106-HT46G03 (assembly GCF_058789895.1). Classification (NCBI taxonomy): domain Bacteria; kingdom Pseudomonadati; phylum Pseudomonadota; class Gammaproteobacteria; order Lysobacterales; family Rhodanobacteraceae; genus Rhodanobacter; species Rhodanobacter sp. FW106-HT46G03. The sequence continues at coordinate 2,372,380 of NZ_JBYTCC010000001.1, read as the reverse complement.
AAGCCGACAAGATGATGTCGATCACGATGGATTACGACGCGATCCGCGCGGCCGGGTCCGGCCTCGGCTCCGGTGCGGTGATCGTGATGGACGAAACCGTGTGCATGGTGCGCGCCTGCGAGCGCATCAGCCGGTTCTACCACATGGAATCCTGCGGCCAATGCACGCCGTGCCGCGAAGGCACCGGCTGGATGCGTCGCACCCTCGGCCGGATCGTCGCGGGCCAGGGCGTGATGGACGATTTGCATCGCCTGAAGGCCGTTGCCGGCCAGATCGAAGGCCATACCATCTGCGCCTTCGGCGAGGCTGCGGCGTGGCCGGTGCAGGCATTCCTGCGCAATTTCTGGGACGAGTTCGAGTACTACATTGAACATGGTCATTCCATCGTGGACGACCAGGTGGGAGTGACGGCATGAGTGCACAGCCGACCCAAGCTGCGCCAAACCTCGTCACCATCGAGGTCGACGGCAAATCGCTGCAGGTGCCGAAAGGCTCGATGATCATCCAGGCCACGGACAAGGCCGGCATCCCGATTCCGCGTTTCTGCTATCACCGCAAGCTGCCGATCGCGGCGAGCTGCCGCCAGTGCCTGGTCGAGGTGGAAATGGGCGGCCGGCCGATGCCCAAGCCGCAGCCGGCCTGCGCCACCCCGGTGGCCGACGGCATGAAGGTCAAGACGCGCTCCGACCTTGCCTTGCATGCGCAGCGCAACACGCTGGAATTCCTGCTCATCAACCACCCGATGGATTGCCCGATCTGCGATCAGGGCGGCGAGTGCGAGTTGCAGGACATGGCGCTCGGTTTCGGTCGCAGCGTATCGCGCTTCACCGAGCGCAAGCGCACCATCGCCGACGAGAACATCGGGCCGCTGGTTGCGACCGAGATGACGCGCTGCATCCACTGCACGCGTTGCGTGCGGTTCCTGGCCGACATCGGCGGTGGCTACGAGTTTGGCAGCATGGATCGCGGCGACCGCCACGTCATCGGCACCTACATCGGCCGCAACGTGGACAGCGAGCTGTCGGGCAACATCATCGACCTGTGCCCGGTCGGCGCGCTCACCAACAAGCCGTTCCAGTTCCGCGCCCGTGCGTGGGAGCTGCTCGCGCGCGCTTCCATTGCCTACCACGATGCGCTCGGCTCCAACCTGTGGCTGCACACCCGCCGCGGACAGGTGCTGCGTACCGTGCCGCGCGACAACGAGGCGATCAACGAGTGCTGGCTGTCCGATCGCGACCGCTACAGTTGTGAAGGCCTGTATGTCGAAGACCGGTTGCAACGGCCGGAAGTGAAGCGGGATGGCAAATGGCAGGTCACCACCTGGGAAGACGCGCTGGCGGTAGCTGCCGAGGCGTTGAAGAGCGTCGCGGGTGACGACCTTGGCGTACTCGTGCATCCGGCCACGACGAATGAAGAGGGCGACCTCCTCATGCGTCTGACGCAGGGCCTTGGCACGCCGCACGTCGATCATCGCCTGCGCCAGCTGGATTTCGCCGACAATGCGGTGGCGCGCCGGTTTGGCACGCTGGTCGAGCAGGTGCAGGAGGCCAAGGCGGTGCTGCTGGTCGGCTCCGATTTGCGCTATGAGCTGCCGCTCTTGAGTCACCGTGTGCGCCAGGCGACCAAGCAGGGCGCCAAGGTGTTTGCGGTCAATCCGGCCAGCTTCAACTTCAATTACGAGCTTGCCGTCTCCAAGGTGGTGCCGCCGCAGGCGTTGGTGGCAGCACTGCTGGCCGTTGCCCGCGCCGCGGTGGCCGAAGGCGCCGTCGCGCCGGCCACCTTGGCCGCTGCCATCCAGGCCGCCGCCAGCGAAGAAGGCGATCACGCCATCGTCGCCGCACTCAAGGCCGGCAAGGGGGTGGTGATCGTCGGCGAGGCCGCGGTGAACCACCCCGAGGCGTCGTGGCTGCGCGCACTGGCACGCTTCATTGCCGAAGCAACCGGCGCCGGCTACGACGAGCTGCCGACCGGGGCCAACGCGATCGGCCTGGGCGACATCGGCGTGGTGCCGGGCAAGGGCGGCCTGAACGCGCGCTCGATGCTGGCACAGCCGCGCAAGGCCTACCTTTTGTACGGCGTTGAGCCACCGCACGACTTTGCCGACGGTACGCAGGTGCTGTCCGCACTGCGCGGTGCACAGCAGGTGGTGGCGTTCACCGCCTACGCCAGCGCAGCGCTGCGCGAAACCGCCAACGTGCTGTTGCCGATCGCGCTGCTGCCGGAAACCGACGGCACGCTGGTGAATGTCGATGGCAACGCGCAGCGCGTGGTCACCGGCGCTGGCGCACCGGGCGACGCGCGGCCGGGCTGGAAGGTGCTGCGCGCCCTGGGCGGGCAGATGCAGTTTGCCGGCTTCGAGTTCGACGACATCGCCGGCCTGCGCGAAGGCATCGTGCAGCGCGGCGCGCAGCCGGACACGGCACTTGCCACGCGCCAGCCGATGGGCGCGCTGACCCGGCTGGCCACCTGGCCGATCTATCGCATCGACGCCGTGGTGCGCCGTTCCAAGCCGCTCAATGCGCACTCGCTCAACCGTGCGCCGGCTGTGCGCCTGAGTGTGGCCGAGGCGGCGCGCCAAGGCGTGGCGGAAGGCGCCAGCGTGCGTGTTGGCGACGTGACGCTGCCGGTGGTCGTCGATGCCAATGTGCCTGACGGCACGGCATGGATCGAGGCCGCGCAGGAACTCACTGCAACCCTGCCGCCGTATGGCGCACCCCTCACCTTGAGCAAGGTCTGATCCATGGGCGAGCAATTGTTCGACCACCTCCTGATGCCGGTCGTCTACATCCTGTGCATCGTGGTGCCGCTGATCATTGCGGTGGCCATGTACGTGTACTGGGAGCGCAAGGTCGTCGGCTGGATGCACGTGCGCCTGGGGCCAAACCAGGTCGGCCCATTGGGGTTGTTCCAGGCGTTTGCCGACGTCGCCAAGCTGCTGATCAAGGAAGTGATCCTGCCGACGCGCGCCAGCCGCGCGTTGTACTACCTGGCGCCGATGCTGGCGCTGGTGCCGGCACTGGCGGCGTGGGCAGTGGTGCCGTTCGGGGCCAAGATGGTGGTCTCCAATGCCAACGCCGGCGTGCTGTACCTCCTCGGCATGACCTCGCTGGGCGTGTACGGCATCATCCTCGCGGGCTGGGCTTCCAACTCGCGGTATGCACTGCTCGGCGCGATGCGCTCGGCGGCACAGGTGATTTCGTACGAGCTCTCGATCGGCCTGTGCATGGTGAGCGTGCTGGTGCTGGCCGGCTCGCTCAATTTCACCGACATCGTGAATGCGCAGGGCGGCACGAAAGGCATCTTCGACTGGTTCATGTGGCCGCTGCTGCCGATCATGGTGGTGTATTTCGTGTCCGGCGTGGCGGAAACCAACCGCCTGCCGTTCGACATGGCCGAGGGCGAATCCGAAATCGTGGCGGGTTTCCACGTCGAGTATTCGGGTTCCGCCTTTGCCATTTTCTTCCTCGCCGAATACGCCAACATGATCCTGGTCAGCTTCCTCGCCTCGATCATGTTCATGGGCGGCTGGTTCAGCCCGTTCCCGACGAGTTGGGGTTGGCTCGGGCAGGCGAGCTTCTGGTGGCTGTTTGCGAAGGCGTTCGCGTTTGCCTTCCTGTTCCTGTGGTTCCGTGCCACGTTCCCGCGCTACCGCTATGACCAGATCATGCGGTTGGGCTGGAAGGTGTTCATCCCGATCGGACTGGTCTGGGTGGTGGTGGCCGGCTTCATGAAGTTTTACGGCGTCGCGGGGGTCTGACAAACCATGAAAAGTGCAATCCGCTTTTTCAAGAGCCTGCTGCTGATCGAGTTGTTGCAGGGCATGGCGGTGACTTGGCGTTACATGCTTGGACCGAAGTACACGATGCGCTATCCGATGGAGCACATCCCCAAGTCCAATCGGTTCCGCGGGCTGCACGCGTTGCGCCGTTACGAGAATGGCGAGGAGCGCTGCATCGCCTGCAAGCTGTGCGAGGCGGTATGCCCGGCGCTGGCAATCACGATCGATTCGGCACCGCGCGAGAGCGACGGCCAGCGACGCACCACGCGTTACGACATCGACTTGTTCAAGTGCATCTTCTGCGGCTTTTGTGAAGAGAGCTGCCCGGTGGATTCGATCGTCGAGACCCATATCCACGAGTACCACTTCGAGCATCGTGGCGAGAACGTGGTGACCAAGCCGCAACTGCTCGCGATCGGTGACCGGTTTGAAAAGGACATCGCCGCGGCCCGTGCGCAAGACGCGCCGTATCGTTGAGACCCACCGATGATTGATCCCAATTTTTTTCAACTCATTTGTTTCTACGCGTTTGGCGCGATCACCGTAGGCGCCGCGATCGCGGTCATCAGCCTGCGCAATACCGTGCATGCGGTGTTGTCGCTGGTGCTGACGTTTTTCAGCACGGCGTGCATCTGGATGCTGGCCGAGGCCGAGTTTCTCGCCGTGGCGCTGATCGTGGTCTACGTCGGCGCGGTGATGGTGCTGTTCCTGTTCGTGGTGATGATGCTCGACATCGACCAGGTCAAGATCCGCGAAGGCTTTGTGCGGTTCCTGCCGGTGGGCCTGGTCGTGGCGGTGGTGATGTTGGTGGAGATGCTGGCGCTGATCGGCGTGCGTGCGATGCACGCGCAGACGCTGGGGGTGAATCCGGCAACGGTCGCCGGGCAATCGAACACCGCCTGGCTCGGCACTGCGCTTTACACCCATTACCTGTTGCCGTTTGAAGTGGCGGCATTGATCCTGACCGTCGGCGTGGTGGCGGCAGTGGCGCTGACCTTGCGCCAACGCAGCGGTTCGAAGCGGCAAATGGCGGCTGAGCAGGTGGCGGTCGATCCGCGCGCCCGCGTGCGGCTGGTGAAGATGGATGCGGTGCGCCCGCCCGTGGCGGAGCCGCCGGCGGCATCCGAGGAGCCCAAAGCATGATTACCCTGGCCCATTTCATCGTGCTCGGCGCGATCCTGTTCTGCATCGCGGTCGCCGGGCTGTTCATCAACCGCAAGAACGTCATCGTGCTGCTGATGTCGATCGAGCTGCTGCTGCTCGCGGTCAACATCAATTTTGTCGCGTTCTCCCGCTTCGGCCACGACGTGGCCGGGCAGGTGTTCGTGTTTTTCATCCTCACCGTCGCCGCGGCGGAGTCCGCGATCGGCCTGGCGATCCTGGTGCTGCTGTTCCGCAACCGCAGCACGGTCAATGTCGCCGAAATCGACAGCATGAAGGGCTGAACACATGGTGCTTTCCACCTCCATCCTGTTGATCATCGCGCTGGCACCACTCGCTGGCTGCCTGATTGCCGGCCTGCTGCGCCATCAGGTCGGGCGCGTGGGCTCGCACACGGTGACCATCGCCGGCCTGGCGCTGTCGACCGCGCTGTCGTTCTACGTGCTCTACCAGCTGGTGTGGGGGGGCGCCCAGGCGTACGACGAAAACATCTACACCTGGTTCCAGGTCGGGCACATCAACGCCAGCTTCGGCTTCATGATCGACCGCCTGTCCGCGCTGATGATGGCGGTGGTGAGCTTCGTTTCGCTCCTGGTGCACATCTACACCATCGGCTACATGGCCGAGGACCCCGGCTACCAGCGCTTCTTCAGCTACATCTCGTTGTTCACCTTCTCGATGCTGATCCTGGTGATGGCGAACAACTTCTTCCAGTTGTTCGTCGGCTGGGAGCTGGTGGGCCTGGTGTCGTATCTGCTGATCGGCTTCTGGTTCAAGAAACCGACCGCGATCTTCGCCAACCTCAAGGCGTTCCTGGTCAACCGCGTCGGCGACTGGGGCTTCATCCTCGGGATTGCCGCGGTGCTGTACTTCCTCGGCACGCTGGATTACGCCACCGCGTTTGCCGGTGCCTCCACGCTGCCCGGCAAGACCCTGGCGATCACCGCCAACACGCACTGGGATGCGGCGACGGTGATCTGCATCCTGTTGTTCGTCGGCGCGATGGGCAAGAGCGCGCAGGTGCCGTTGCACGTGTGGCTGCCCGATTCGATGGAAGGTCCGACCCCGATCTCGGCGCTGATCCACGCGGCCACGATGGTCACCGCCGGCATCTTCATGGTGGCGCGCATGTCGCCGCTGTTCGAGCTGTCGTCCACGGCACTGAGCTTCGTGATGGTGATCGGCGCGACCGGCGCCTTGTTCACCGGTTTGATCGGCGTGGTGCACAACGACATCAAGCGCGTGATCGCGTATTCCACGCTGTCGCAGCTGGGCTACATGACGGTGGCGCTCGGCGTGTCGATGTATGCCGGCGCGGTGTTCCATCTGATGACGCATGCGTTCTTCAAGGCGCTGCTGTTCCTCGGTTCGGGCTCGGTCATCATGGCCATGCACCACAACCAGGACATGCGCTACATGGGCGGCCTGCGCAAGTACATGCCGATCACCTGGCTGACGATGTGGGCTGGCTCGCTGGCGCTGGTGGCGTTCCCGTTCACCTCGGGCTTCTACTCGAAGGATCTCATCATCGAGACCGTCGGCGAGTCGCATCGCTGGGGCGCGAACTACGCGTATTTCTGCGTGTATCTCGGCGTGTTCGTCACCTCGCTGTACACCTTCCGCATGATGTACCTGACGTTCCACGGCAAGGAGCGCTTCAGCGTCGATCATCATCTCGACCCGCATGACGAGCATGCCGCGCACCATCACCCGGAAGTGCTGCCGCACGCGCCGAAAGAGTCGCCGCTGGTGGTGACGATCCCGCTGATCCTCTTGGCGATTCCGTCGATCGTGATCGGCTACTTCACGGTCAAGCCATTGCTGTTCGGCAACTGGTTTGGCAATTCGATCTACGTCGACCCGGCAAACAATCCGATGGCGGAAATCGCCGAGCACTTCACCAATGCGGCCGCGATGGGGCTGCACGGTATTTCGCTCCTCGGGCCGTTTGGCCTGGTGGTGCTGGCGTTCGTCATCCAGACCTATATCTACCTGTTCAACCCGGTGGTGGCGGATCGCATCAAGCGCCTGCTCAAGCCGTTGTGGGTGGTGCTCGATCGCAAATACTGGATGGACGACATCCAGTACGGGTTGTTCGCCTCGGGTGGTCGCTGGCTGAGCCACGTGTTCCGGCGCGTCAGCGAGGGCATGATCATCGATGGCGCGATGGTGAACGGTACCGTGCATCGCACGCACGACATTGCCCGTGGCATGCGGCGGCTGCAGACCGGTTACCTCTACCAGTACGCGTTCGCGATGATCGTCGGCCTGATTCTGCTGCTCGGGGCGTATCTGCTGTTTGGCCCGATGCTGGCAGCGCAATAAGGGAAGCAAGCAAACATGTTCAATCACTTGCTCAGCCTGCTCATCTGGCTGCCGCTCGCCGGCACCGTGCCGGTGCTCATGGCCGGATCGAGCCGACCGAACCTCGCCCGTTGGCTGGCACTGCTGTTCATGGTGCTGACCTTCGTCGCCAGCCTGTTCCTGCTGCCGCAGTACAACGCGGATCTGGGCGGCATGCAGCTGGTCGAGCACCACGCGTGGGCGAGCACGATCAATGTGCACTACAACCTCGCGGTGGACGGCATCTCGATCGCGCTGATCATCCTCACCACCATCATCGGCGTGCTCGTCGTGGCCGGTGCGTGGGAGATCATCAAGACCAACACGCACCAGTACATGGCGGCGATGCTGGCACTGGAAAGCATGCTGATCGGCGTGTTCTGCGCGACCGACGCCTTGCTGTTCTACGTGTTCTTCGAAGCGATGCTGATCCCGATGTTCATCCTGATTGGCGTCTGGGGCGGCCCGCGGCGCGTGTACGCGACGCTGAAGTTTTTCATCTACACCTTCCTCGGCTCGATCTGCTTTTTGATCGGCATCCTGTACCTGTACAGCAAGGCCGGCACCTTCGACCTGCACACGCTCGCCGCGCTGCCGCTGTCGATGACCGAGCAAAGCTGGTTGTTCGGCGCGTTCGTGCTCGCGTTCGCGATCAAGGTGCCGATGGTGCCGGTGCACACCTGGCTGCCGGACGCACACGTGGAGGCGCCGACCGGCGGCTCGGTGTACCTGGCGGCGGTGATGCTGAAGGTCGGCACCTACGGCATGCTGCGTTTCATCCTGCCGATCACGCCGGACGCGGGCATGCACTACATGTGGCTGATCGTGGTGCTGAGCCTCGTCGCGATCATCTACATCGGCTACGTGGCGCTGACCCAGGAGGACATGAAGAAGCTGGTCGCGTATTCCTCGATCGCGCACATGGGTTTCGTCACCCTCGGCATGTTCATCGCCTTCGTGCTGGTGCGTGACCTGGGTAGCGTCGAGACCGCCCGCCTGGGCATGCAGGGTGCGGTGATCCAGATGATTTCGCACGGCTTCGTCTCCGGCGCGATGTTCACCTGCATCGGCATCATGTACGACCAGTTGCACACCCGCATCATCAAGGAGTACGGCGGCCTGGTGAACGTGATGCCGTGGTTTGCGGTGTTCTACGTGCTGTTCGCGTTTTCCAACACCGGTCTGCCGGGCACCAGCGGTTTCGTCGGCGAGTTCATGGTGATCCTCGCCAGCTTCCACATGAGTGCGTGGGTGGCTTTCTTCGCGGCCTTCACCCTGGTGATCGGTGCGGGCTACACCCTGTGGCTGGTCAAGCGCGTGATGTGGGGCCGCATCCACAACCCGCACGTGGCCCAGATGCGCGACATCAACAAGCGCGAGGCGTTCGTGCTGACCGTGTTTGCGCTGATGATCCTGTTCATCGGCATCTGGCCGCAACCGCTGGTGCACCTCACGGACAGTTCGGTGGCGCAGCTCGTGCAGCAGCTCGCCATTCACAAGCTTTGATCGGGATAGAACATGCCAACTATCAATGACATCCTGGTCCTGTTGCCGGAGTTTTATCTGGTGGCGGCCGCCTGCCTGCTGCTGCTGATGGATGCCTTCATCAAGCCGGAGCAGCGCGGCACCTTGCACTGGTGCTCGATCGTGGTGCTGCTGGTGGCGATCTATCTCGTGATTGCCGGCCAGCCGGACGTCACCGTCACCGCGTTCGGCAACATGTTCATCCGCGACCCGGCGTCCGAAATCATCAAGGTGTTCGTGCTGTTGTGCACGGTGCTGGTGTTCATCTTTTCGCGTCCGTATCTCATCGACCGCAAGCGTTTCGTCGGCGAGTTCTACACGCTGATGATCTTTGCCGTGATCGGCGTGATGTTGATGGTGTCGGCCGGCAACCTGGTGATGATCTACCTCGGGCTGGAGATGCTGACGCTGTCGTCCTACGCGCTGGTCGCGCTCAACCGCGACTCGCCGCTGTCGTCCGAAGCCGCGATCAAGTACTTCGTGCTCGGTGCGCTCACCTCGGGCATGCTGCTGTACGGCATGTCGATGGTGTACGGCGCGGCCGGCACGCTCGACCTCGCGCAATTGCACGAGGCGATCGCGCAGGGCACGGTGTCGCGGCTGATGGTGTTCGGCCTGATCTTCATGCTGGTCGGCATTGCCTTCGAGCTGGGCGCGGCGCCGTTCCACATGTGGATCCCGGATGTCTACCAGGGCGCCTCGACGCCGGTGACCACGTTCATCGCATCGGTGTCCAAGCTGGCAGCGTTCGGCCTGGCGTGGCGGCTGCTGGACACCGGCCTGGCCGGGTTGTCCAACTACTGGCAGCCGATGCTGGCGGTGATCTCGGTGCTGTCGATGGGTATCGGCAACCTGGTCGCGCTCGTGCAGACCAACATCAAGCGCATGCTCGCGTACTCGACCATCGCGCACATGGGCTTCCTGCTGATGGGCATCACCAACGCAACGCCGGGCGGTTACGCCAGCGCGATGTTCTACGCGATCTGCTATGCGCTGATGAGCACCGTCGCTTTCGGCGTGGTGCTGGCGATGGCGCGTGCGGGCTTCGAGTGCGAGGAAATCTCCGACCTCAAGGGCCTCAACGAGCGTTCGCCGTGGTTTGCTGGCATGATGGCGATCTCGATGTTCTCGCTGGCCGGCGTGCCGCCGCTGTTCGGCTTCTACGCGAAGTACCTGGTGCTGCAGGCAGCGATCAACGCCGGTTACTTGTGGCTGGCGATTTGCGGCATTGTGATGGCCATCATCGGTCTGTGGTACTACCTGCACGTCATCAAGGTGATGTACTTCGACCAGCCGGAAGAAGGCGGTGCCACGGTTTCCGCCTCCGACAGTTCGTTGCGCGTCGTACTCTCGCTCAACGGCCTCGCGCTGCTGGCGCTCGGCGTGTACTGGGGTCCGCTGCTGGGCTGGTGCCGGCGCTCGCTCGGCTTGAGCTGAGGTAGCGCGAAGGCCGGCGCGGCAGGATCAGCGCCGGCCAACGGCCAGCCAGAACGGCAGCTTGCCGCGGGTTGGCAACTGGGCAACGACCTGCAGCGTGCGGGCGTCGATCACGGCGACCCGGTCGGTGGCAGTCACCCCGGCGTAGATCCAGTGCCCGTCCCGGCTCGCCCGCACGCCATGCGGACCCTGGCCGACATTGATGCGCCGGATCACCTTGTACGTCTTCGGGTTGATCACGTCGACGAAGTGGTCGGCTACGGCGCCGGTGACAACGAGGCCACTGCCGGGGACGACGTCGATGCCGGCGTGTCCGAGACCGACGGGGATCACCGCGAGCACCTTGCGGGTGGCAAGGTCGACCGCGGCCACCTTGCCGACGAAGCCGCGAATCCACAGCGTCTTGCCGTCCGCCGAGAGCGCGAGGTTGTGCGGGTGGTCGAGGCCGGGCACCGGGAACGTGGCAGTCACGGTCTTCTTGCGCAGATCGATCACGGCGACCTTGCCTTCGCCCTGCAGCGTGACGTAGGCCAGCTTGCCGTCGGCGTTGAACAGCGCGTTGTGCGGGTTGTTGCCTACCGCGATAGTGGTGAGCGGCTTGCGCGCGACCAGATCAAGCAAGGTGACCGCGCCGGCACCGGCGCCGATCGCCAGACCGGTGCGGCCGTCCGGGCTGATCGCGACGCCCTGCGGCGTGGCGCCGACGGAGAAGGTCGCGAGGCGCTTGCCGTCATGCGCGTCGATCAGCCAGGCCTTCGGCAGCGTCGCACTGCTCACCAGGAGATGGTTGCCATGCGGCCCCAGCGCGAGGTAATGCGCACCGGGGAGCGCGTCGAAGACCTGGCCGGTTTGCAGGTTTTCGACCGCGCTGCTGGCCTGCAACGCAATGTAGGTCGCGCCGGGAAGCTGCGGGTTTGGCGTTGCAGCCTGGCTGCTTCCAACCACCAGCGCCAGCAGGACGACGGTGATGAACAGCGGCCGGTGGCGTGGCGATCGCGTGGCCGCAGCAGCGGAGGTAACGTGGCGCATGGGAGGCTCCTGTGGAAGAAAGGGGTGGCAGAGGATTCCCGAAAGTCTCGCCGGGGTGTCATTGCCAGCATCGCGATCACCAGGGTCGCCAATGCGGATCGCCGGGAAACCTTCGCGCGGGCGGCAGGAGTCATCATCGCCGTATTCCGCCTCATTGCCCGATCCGCCGCAGCGGTTCCCCCGCCATGAGCTTGCGTTCGATCTGCTCCAGGGTGACGCCCTTGGTCTCCGGCACCAGCCAGAGGGTGAGGAAGAGGAACACGGCGTTGAACGCGGCGTACAGCCAGAAGGTCTGTGCCTGGCCGATGCCGTTGAGCAGCGGCAGGAAGGAGAAGCCGACCAGCCAGTTCGCCACCCAGTTGGTGAAGGTGGAGCAGCCGATGCCGAAGTCGCGACCCTTGAGCGGCTGGATCTCCGAGCACAGGGTCCAGATCAGCGGACCGGCGGACATCGCGAAGCCGACGATGAAGAGCAGCAGCATGCCGACGGTGAAGAATTGCTGGCCGTGGGTGTGGATGCCCAGGTGCATCATGGTGCCGACCACGCCCAGGCCCAGCGCCATTACCACGAAGCCGGTGTAGAGGATGGGCTTGCGGCCGAGCTTGTCGACCAGGCCGATGGCGATGAAGGTGGCCAGCACGTTGACCAGGCCGACGATGGCGGTAAACCACATCTGCGACTCGGTGTCGTAGCCCATGTCCTGGAAGATGCGCGGGGCGTAGTACATCACCACGTTCATGCCGGTGAGCTGCTGCATCACCTGCAGCAGCATGCCGAGCCCCACCGAGCGGCGGAAGTTGCGGTTCTGGCGGAACATCGCAAAGCCGCGCTGCGGGATCTTGAGCTGCTCGGTGATCGCGCCCAGCTCGCGGGCGATCGACTCCGGCAGGAGGCCCAGCCGGTGCAGCACGTGTTCGGCCTCGCCGCGGCGGTCCTTCATCATCAGCCAGCGCGGGCTCTCCGGCAGGAAGGCGACGCCAAGCAGGAACAGCGCGCCGGGGATCGCGATCACGCCGAGCATCCAGCGCCAGTTGCCCGAGTAGCTGAAGGCGGTGTCGGAGAGAAAGGCGACCAGGATGCCGATGGTGATCATCAGCTGGTAGAGCGAGATCATCGCGCCGCGGATCGACTCGGGCGCGATCTCGGCCAGGTACAGCGGGGCGGTGAAGCTCGCCAGGCCAATGGCGACGCCGAGCACGAGGCGGCCGCCGATCAGGGCCTCCGGCGACCATGCCATGCCGCACAGCACCGAGCCGGCGACGAACAGCACCGCGCCCAGGATCAGCGTGCGCTTGCGGCCCAGCTGGCTGGACAGCCAGCCGGCCACCAGGGCGCCGAAGGCGGCGCCGATCATCATCACGCTGACGATCCAGCCCAGCGTGTCGTCGCTGATGCCGAAGTCCTTCTGCAGGAATTGCTGCGCGCCGGAGATCACGCCGATGTCGAGGCCGAACATCAACCCCGCGAGCGAGGCAAGGATGCAGACGAAGATCGCGGTGGCCTTGCCTTGTGGCACGGTGGGTGCCGCGGACGCGGTGAGGGTGTTGCCCATAGGTGTCTCCCCGTGGAATGGCTGCGTGGTGGTGGCGAGGGTCGTGCGATCCGCATGCCGGGCTACGGCGCCGGCGGCAGATCAACCGTTGGCGGTTTACCGGCAAATCGTGGTTCGGGCAAGTGGTGTGTGCGGCTGGATACGGCGCGCATGCCGGATTCGCCGAAGGACGCGGCAGGATTCCTCCGGTTTTGCGTGCTGGTTCGGCCGTCCAGATGGGTTGCCACGCCACTGCCCTGACATGATTGGCGCGGTGCGTGCCGGCGCTTGCCGCGACCGCGACGGTTCACCGCTGCAGCACATGCGCCACCGAGTCAATCGCATCGACGATGCGGTCGCTGGCGTCGAGCAGGGCGGCCGTCCATTCCACGTGTCCATCAGCGGCCAGCGTGGCCGCAAACGCGCGTTGGCGCTGGCGCAGTTGCCAGTCGTCCACTGGCGCCCGCGCCTCGCGCAGCGCCGCCGCGCACTCCGCCAAGGCATGAGCGAGGGCATCGACAAAGCCATCGACCAGGTGGGCGTTCGGCGGCTCCGGTACGGCGTCGCGCGTGCCGCGTGCGGATTCCAGCGTCATCGTGGCGCGCACCACGCGGTTGGCCTGCGCCATCAGCGCTTGCGCACGCGGCACGCTGGCACGGCTGGCGGGTTCATGCCGCATGCGATCGAGCGAAGCCTCGGCCGCGCTGCGTGCGGCACGTGCGGCGATGCGCGTTTCGTGGCAGGCACGTCGGTTGCCGCCCGTCACGGCCAGGAGGTATTCGCGGTACGCATCCAGCAGCTCGGCCAGCACGCCTTGCTCGCGTCCACGCTCCCAGGTGGGCCAGGCAAAATAGGCGAACAGCGCCAGCGCACTGCCTGCCGCGGTGTCGATCAGCCGCGCCGGCAGCGAGGCTTCCGGTGGCACGCCATAGAGTGTCAGCAGGATGACCACCAGACCGGTCAGGCACGTCACGGCCACGCCGTAATGCACCGCGGCCAGTTCGCGGAAACCGAAACACGACACCGCGAGCAGCGCCAGCGCCACCCAGACGTTGTCGATGCCGATGAAATGCAGCAAGCCGGTGAACAGCACCAGCCCGACGAGGGTGCCCAGCACCCGCAGCAGGCCGATGCGCCAGGTGGCGCCGAAGTCCGGCCGCAGCACGATGGCCATCGTCATCGGCAGCCAATAGCCGCGCGTCAGCGCCGGCGTGTGCGCCCACGCGATCGCGATGGAAAAACAGATGGCGGCGCGGATCGCATGTCGGCATGCCGGCGAGTGCAGGTGCAGGTTGGCGCGCAGCGTTTCCAGCGGATTGGCCGGACGCAGCGTGCGCGGCAGTCGAAACTCGGCGGTTTGCGCGCGAATTTCGCCGCGGCTGCCGGCCGCGTCCGCGTTGCGCACGGCGGCCCGCAGTTGTCCGCCGAGTGCCGTTGCGCGGGCACCGGCCATGGCGACCCAGGAGGTGGCGCCGGTATCCGCGGAGCCCATGGTCGTGAGCGGTGCTACCGCCGTGGCAAACGCCGCCAGCGCGGCGTCGGCGCGTGGCGCAGCCGCCTGTTCCAGCGCGCTGGCCAGGGCTTCGAGCACCTCGGCGGCCGCCTGGCGTACTGCCTGCAACGGGCTTGCCGCCAGGGTGGAAGCGTCGCGCGTTTGCAGGTCGGCCAGGGCGGAGAGTTCCAGCCGGATCCGTTCGCCGAGTTGTGCCAGCACCCGCAGCGCCTCCACCGCGCGGCCGCGCGCATGGCCGGCGCCAAACAGGGTCGCCTGCAAGGCATTCAGCGACGGCGGCAGGGCACTTTCGCTGCCGCTGGCCACCGGTTGTCGGGCCACCGTGGCCAGCGCCCGGAACGCGCCCGCCAGCGCATGGCGTTCCGGGCGATAGCGCTGCAGGGGCCACGCCGCAATCGCAAACAGCATCTGCAAGGCGCCGCCGGCCGCGATCAGCAGCGCGGCAGCCAGCGCCTGCGGCACCGGCTGCGGGTCGGCACTCATCACCGCCAGCAACACCATGCTGGTCATCCCGGCGCGACTTGCACTCGGACCCACCGCCACCAGCAAGGCTGCAAGGAACGCCCATACCAGCGCCACGATCGGCAGCACAGCAGGCACTTCGCCCAGGGTGGCGCCGGCAAACGCCGCCATGCCCGCCGCTACGGCCGTCAGCGCCATCGCCTGCATGCGCAGCCGATACGGCCCGGCTTGATCGACAAACATGGTGTTCAGCGCGCCGACTGCCACCGCAAGCCCGACTGGCAACTGGTCGGTCGCCGCGCCAAGGGCCAATGGCACCACCACCGCTGCGGTATTGCGCAACCCCACCTGCCACGGCACATCCACCTTGCCCACGCTCAGCAAAGGACGCAGCAAGGTGGCGTGGCGCAGGCGGATGGCAGCGGAAGGGCGCCAGGCGGGCATGGGTGGCAAGGTCGATGGCGCGCGCGAATTGCCGCAAGGGCTGCAGTGCAACGGATTCGCGCGAGAAGTGCAATGTTTCGGCATGGGGCGATGCCGGCTTCCGCCACTTGTATTTGTGCCTGCGGTTGATTCGTGCGCAGCCGGTCATCGGCACCAATCGCCTTGATCCGTGAGGCGACGATCGGAAGCACTGCACGGCGGCTGGCTGCGGCGTTTTTGGCACCCACGCCTTGCGCAGGCGTGACGACGCCCTGTATAGTTGCCGACTCTGATGCGGGGTGGAGCAGTCTGGCAGCTCGTCGGGCTCATAACCCGAAGGTCGCAGGTTCGAATCCTGCCCCCGCTACCAGACTTTCTTGGACAAGAAAGCCTCCTCGTGAGGCTTTTTTGTTGGGTGCATGGAGTGCACTGCATTTGCCTTCGATCGGCGTGGCCGTTTGGGGCGGGTGCACGGAAAGCGGCCGCGAGTCGGAACATTGACGATGACGCTCCGGCACGGGGCAGGGAATGGGCCGTTGGTGCCCATTTTTTGTTTTTGCGACCTGGGAACGCCTTGATGGATACACACTCGCTCGCACAACGTTTTGACCCGGTACTTGCCGATCTCGGCTTGTGCTGCCTTGGCGTGGAACTCGTTTCCGGGCCGCATCAGGGCACGTTGCGCGTGTATCTGGATGTGCTGGACGAAACGGTGGCGGCCGACGGCACGCGCCGCGAAGTCGGCATCGACGATTGCGAGGCGGCGAGCCGCGAGTTGTCGGCGCTGCTGGATGTCGAGGACCCGATCCCCGGGCAGTACGTGCTCGAGGTGTCTTCGCCCGGGCTTGACCGCCCGCTGTTCACCGCGGCGCAGTTTGCCCGGGTGGTCGGGCAAGACGTGAAAGTGTTGCTGCGAGTGCCGCTGGATGGCCGGCGCCGGTTGCGAGGGAAGCTGGTGGCCGTGGCCGGCGAGCAGTTGTTGCTCGAGGTGGACGGCCAGATGCTCACCGTTGCCCATGCCGAGGTGGAAAGCGCAAGGGTGGTGCCCGATTGGGTGGCCCTGGGCTATGCGCCCAAGCCCAAGCCCGGCAAGGTGCCGCGCAAGAAGAAAGCCTGATTGAATTCGATCAACCGTGCGATCATGGACAGATCGCTGCCGGAACCCCGCACGCAGGGATGGCTGCAAGAATCGACAGTTGGACGCCGCGTGGCGCCCTTGGAGTTGCTGCAATGAGCAAAGAGCTTTTGCTGGTGGTCGACGCGGTTGCCAACGAGAAGGGCGTGCCGCGCGACGTGATCTTCGAAGCGATGGAAGCCGCACTGGCCTCCGCCGCGAAGAAGCGTTACCCGGAGGAAGACCCGGACATCCGGGTTGCCATCGACCACGACACCGGCGATTACGAGACTTTTCGCCGGTGGGAAGTGATTGCCGACGATGGCGAGATGGAGTCGCCGTATTTCCAGTTGCGCCTGATGGACGCGCTCGACGAGCGCGCCGATGCGCAGGTGGGCGAATACATCGAGCATCAGGTTGAAAATGCCGAATTCGGGCGCATTGCCGCGCAGGCCGCCAAGCAGGTGATCGTGCAGCGCGTGCGTGAGGCCGAGCGCCAGCAGGTGGTGGATGCCTACAAGGATCGCGTCGGCGAGCTCATCACCGGCATCGTCAAGCGCGTGGAGCGCGGCAACATCTATCTGGATCTCGGCGGCAATGCCGAAGCCTTCATTGCGCGCGACAAGACGATTCCGCGCGAATCGGTGCGCGTCGGCGACCGCCTGCGCGGCTATCTGTATGAAGTGAAATCCGAAGTGCGCGGGCCACAGCTGTTCGTGTCGCGCGCGGCGCCGGAGTTCATGATCGAGTTGTTCAAGCTCGAAGTGCCGGAGGTTGGCCAGGGTTTGGTGGAGATCAAGGGCTGCGCGCGCGATCCGGGCGACCGCGCCAAGATCGCGGTGCTGGCGCACGACAGCCGCACCGACCCGATCGGCGCCTGCATCGGCATGCGCGGTTCGCGCGTGCAGGCGGTGTCCAACGACCTCAACGGCGAGCGCGTCGACATCATCCTGTGGCACGAAAACCAGGCACAGTACGTCATCAACGCGATGGCGCCGGCGGAAGTGCAGTCCATCATCATGGATGAGGACAAGCACTCGATGGACATTGCAGTGGCCGAGGACAAGCTGTCGCAGGCGATCGGCCGCGGCGGCCAGAACGTGCGCCTTGCCTCGAAGCTCACCGGCTGGCAGCTCAACGTGATGACCCAGGACCAGGTCACCGCCAAGAGCGAAGCCGAGCAGGAAGCGGCGCGTGCGCTGTTCATGGAAAAGCTCGAGGTGGACCAGGAGATCGCGAACATCCTGGTGCAGGAGGGCTTCTCCAGCGTCGAGGAAATCGCCTATGTGCCGAGTGCCGAGCTGCTGGCGGTGGAAGGCTTCGACGAAGACATCGTCGAGGAGTTGCGCGCGCGCGCCCGCGATGCGCTGCTGACCGAGGCCCTGGCGGTGGAAGAAACCGCCGACGAGCACCAGCCAAGCGAGGAGCTGCTGGCGCTGGAAGGCATGGACGAGGCCACGGCGCAAACGCTGGCCGAGCGCGGTGTGGTGAGCGTGGAAGATCTTGCCGATCAGGCAGTGGACGACCTGATCGACATCGAGGGCATGACCGAAGAGCATGCGGCGGCGCTGATCATGACCGCGCGCAAGCCAATGATCGAACAGTTGGAAAAAGGCGGCTGACCGCGAAGGGCAGCGCTCTGGATGAGCGCGTCAAGGAAGGCTTGGACCTTCCACCACGGATGGCGGTGTGCGTGCGCAATGACGGCACGGACGACAATCGCGGGAATGGCGGAGAACGAACACGATGGCGGATATGACGATCAACAAGCTCGCCGATGCGGTGGGCATGCCGGTCGACAAGCTGCTCACTCAGCTTGGCGAGGCGGGCATGAAATTCTCCGGCCCGGATCAAGTCATCAGCAGCACCGACAAGGTGAAACTGCTGGGCTTTTTGCGGCGGACGCACGGTCGTGGCGCCACTCCGGCAGCCGCGGCGGCGGCCACGGAAAACGCACCCCGCCAGATCACCTTGCGGCGGCGCACCGTCGGCGAGCTCAAAGTCTCCACGCCGGGTGGCCGCGGTACGGCCAACAGCGCAAAAACCGTCAACGTTGAGGTGCGCTCCAAGCGCACCTACGTCAAGCGCAGCGTGATTGCCGAAGAGGCGAACGCCGAGCCGGAGCGCGAGGAGGCCGTGCGCAAGCTGGCCGAATCCCGCGAGCAGCGCAAGCAGGAGGCGCTGGAGCGCGAACAGGCCGAGCAGCGTCGTCAGCAACAGGCGCAAGCGCGTGAGGCCCAGCTGCGCGAAGACCAGCAACAACACGAGCAGGCTGCTGCAACTGCGCAGCCGGCGGCGACCGAAGTGGCACCAGAGGCACCGGCGGAGCCGCCGCAGGCGGAGGCTCCGGCCGTCGCCGCACCAGCGGAACATGCCGAAGTGGTGCCGGAAGCCGAATCGAAGCCGGCAACCAGGTCCACTGGCAAGACCGCAGACAAACATGCCGGCAAGGGCGCAACGGCCAAGGCGCCCGCCGCAGCGGCAAGCAAGCCGGAGCCCGCAGTCGAGCCGGAGATCGAACACGTCACCCATGCCGCGCATGCTGGCGAGCACGCTGGCGGCGACGCTGCGGCCACCATCGAACGCCTGGATCCGCGCGAATTGGGCATGATCGTTCCGCACGTTTACGAGCCGCGCAAGCGCGAGAAAGTGGTCAAGCCGGCGCCTGCGCCAGCTCCGGCCCCTGCGCCGGCAGCTCCGGCAGCCGGCGCGGGTGATGCGCGCGGCAAGGCGCGGCACAATCGCGAACGCGGTGAAGGCGGCGAAGGCAAGCGCTTTGGTGCCGGCCAGCTGCACCTGAGCGCGGCCGATCGTGCGCGTCGTTCCAGTGGCAAGCGCGGCCGTACCGGGCGCAGCGCCACCCGCGAAGCCAGCCACGGTGCCGCGGCTGGTGCGCACGGGTTCACCCGGCCCACCGCGGCCGTGGTGCACGAGGTGGCGGTGGGCGACGTCAACGCCGTAGCCGATCTCGCGCAGAAGATGGCAGTGAAGGGCGCCGAGGTGGTGAAGGCGCTGTTCAAGATGGGCGTGATGGCCACCATCAACCAGACCATCGACCACGACACCGCGGTGCTGGTGGTCGAAGAGCTTGGCCACAAGGTGGTCGAGGCCAATGCGAACGATGCCGAGGCGGTGCTGGCAGCACATACCCAGACGGCCGAGCTCGAGGGCGAGAAGGAGCCGCGCCCACCGGTGGTCACCATCATGGGCCACGTCGATCACGGCAAGACCTCGCTGCTCGACTTCGTGCGGCGTACCAAGGTGGCTTCCGGCGAGGCCGGTGGCATCACCCAGCACATCGGCGCCTATCACGTGAAGACCTCGCGCGGCGTCATTACTTTCCTGGATACCCCGGGGCACGCGGCGTTTACCGCGATGCGTGCGCGCGGCGCGCAATCCACCGACATCGTGGTGCTGGTGGTAGCGGCCGACGACGGCGTGATGCCGCAGACGGTCGAGGCGGTGGAACACGCCCGCGCGGCGAAGGTGCCGCTGATCGTGGCGATGAACAAGATGGACAAGCCCACCGCCAACCCGGACCACGTCAAGCAGGAGCTGGCGAACATCCAGGTGATCCCCGAGGACTGGGGCGGCGACACCCAGTTCATCCCCGTGTCGGCAAAGACCGGCATGGGGGTGGAAGAGCTGCTCGAAGCGATCTCGGTGCAGGCCGAGGTGATGGAGCTGGCGGCGGTGGTCGACGGCCCGGCTTCGGGCGTGGTGATCGAATCCAGCCTCGACAAGGGCCGCGGCCCGGTGGCGACGGTGCTGGTGCAGCAAGGCACGCTCAAGCGCGGCGACTTCGTGGTGTGCGGCATTGAATACGGCCGCATGCGCGCCCTGGTGGACGAGACCGGCAAGCGCGTGCAGTCGGCCGGCCCCTCGATCCCGGTGCAGGTGCTTGGCCTTTCCGGCGTGCCGGAAGCCGGTGACGATTTCGTTGCCGTGGCCGACGAGAAGCTCGCCAAGCAGGTGGCTGAGGAGCGGCACCAGAAACGCCGCGAGACGCGCATGGTTTCGAAGGCCAACCGGCTCGAGGACATCATTGCGCAGATGGGCCAGGGCAACGAGCAGCAGACGCTCAACATCCTGGTCAAGGCCGATGTGCAGGGTTCGGTCGAAGCGCTGCGCACGTCGCTCAGTGCGATCGGCAACGAGAACGTCAAGGTCAACGTGATCGCCTCCGGCGTCGGCGGCATCACCGAATCCGACGCCACGCTGGCGGCGGCGTCCAAGGCGCTGTTGATCGGCTTCAACGTGCGTGCCGATGCCTCGGCGCGCAAGGTGATCGAAACCTCCGGTCTGGACGTGCGCTATTTCTCGATCATCTACGACGTGATCGACCAGGTGAAACAGGCGGCTTCCGGCTTGCTCGGGGTCGAGATCCGCGAGGAAATCATCGGCATCGCCGAGGTGCGCGGGGTGTTCCGCAGCTCCAAGTTCGGCGCCGTTGCCGGCTGCATGGTCACCGAGGGCCACGTCACCCGCAGCAAGCCGATCCGCGTGCTGCGCGACCACACCGTGGTGTTCGAAGGCGAGCTGGAGTCCCTGCGCCGCTTCAAGGATCTGGTGGACGAAGTGCGCAGTGGCATGGAATGCGGTATCGCCGTCAAGCAATACAACGATGTCAAGGTCGGCGACCAGATCGAATGCTTCGAGCGAATCGAAGTAGCTCGCACCCTGTAACGCCCGAAGGGCGTTACAGGGTGCGAGCGCGGCCATGGATGGCCGCTCGTCAGGCCATGACCTGACGGAGGCGAGCCTGGCGCATGCTGGGCTCGCCGAGCCTTTCGGCGTGCAGGACTGCTCGCCAAAAGGCATCGGTAACGCAGCTCTTGCTCTTCGGCTTTTGCTTTCCAGCTTCCACACGGATTCCGCTCACCCCATGCCCTCCCGCGACTTCAAACGTACCGACCGTGTAGGCGCCGAGCTCCGCCGCGAGCTGGGCCTGCTGGTACATGCGGCCGTCCGCGATCACGGTTTGCCGTCGTGCAGCGTGTCGGATGTGGAAGTGACGCGGGATCTGGATTATGCGGCGGTGTGGGTGACCGCTCTGCTGCCGGCGCAGGCGGTGGAAGCGGTCAAGGCCCTCAACGTGCTGGCGCCGGAGTTCCGCCGTGCGCTGTCGCGCAGCATGCGCTTGCGACGGGTGCCGGAGCTCAAGTTCAAGTACGACGACTCGGTGGACAAGGGCGAGCGCATCGATGCCCTGCTGCGCGCCACGCAGACCCCGCCGACGCCCGAATCGTAGGTGCCCGCATGACTCGGCGACGCCATCGGACGCGCTTTCACTGGCGTGCGCTGCACGGCATCGTGTTGCTCGACAAGCCCGCGGGCCTCAGTTCCAATCAGGCGTTGCAGCAGGTGCGCCAGCTGTTGCGCGCGGCGAAGGGGGGGCACGCAGGCGCCCTCGATCCGATCGCCACCGGCCTGTTGCCGTTGTGCTTTGGCGAGGCGACGAAGCTCGCCGGTAGCCTGCTCGGCGGGCGCAAGGCCTATCGCGCCACCTGCCGGCTCGGGGTGACCACCACCACCGCCGATTCCGAAGGGAATGTGCTGCGCACGCGCCCGGTGCCCGCACTGGATGTCGCCACGATCGAAGCCGCGCTGGCGCCGTTGCGCGGCGCGATCAACCAGGTGCCACCGGCGCATTCGGCGCTCAAGCAGGGGGGCGAGCGCTTGTATCTCAAGGCGCGCCGCGGCGAGCTGGTCGACGTGCCGCCGCGCGAGGTGGAGGTCTTCCGGCTGGAGCTGTTGGAATGCGTTGGCGACACGCTGAGCTTCGAGGTCGAGTGCGGTTCGGGTACCTACGTGCGCTCGCTGGCTGCCGATCTGGGCGAGAACCTGGGCTGCGGCGCGCATCTCATCGCTCTGCGGCGGCTGTGGGTGGAGCCGTTCGTGACGCCGACCATGGTCACGCTGCCCGCGCTGGAAGCGGCCGCCGCGACGGACGATGCGGAACTGCTGGCGTGGCTGTTGCCGACCGAGGTCGGGCTGGGGGCTTGCCCGCGTCTCGTACTGGATGCGATGCAATGCGAGGTGATCGGCAGTGGCGGCAGCATCATCGTTGCGGGGCGGCATGGCCTGCATGCGGCGCTGGACGAGCGCGGCGTGCTGCGTGCGCTGCTGGATTTCGATGCGGTCGGCTGCAGCCGCATCGTGCGCGGTTTCAACCTGCCGAGTGGCTGATCGATGCCGCGCCTTGCCCTTGTTGCGGCGCCAACGCCAACGGTACAATAAGCAAGTTATTCCTGCACTTTCATCCACCAAGGCGAAGCTTGCGCTTGCGTCGTCCCCGACTGCGCAAACGCAAGCTTCGCATCGCCTTTTCAAGGAAACAGGTATCACTCATGTCTCTTACCGTAGAACAGACCGGCAAGATCATCACCGACTTTGGCCGCAAGCCGAATGACACCGGCTCGACCGAGGTCCAGGTTGCGCTGCTCTCGGCCCGGATCGATCACCTCACCGAGCACTTCAAGACGCACAAGCAGGATCACCACTCGCGTCGCGGCCTGCTCAAGCTGGTCAACCGCCGCAAGAGCCTGCTCGGCTATCTGAAGGGCCGTGATCTGGCTCGCTATCAGAGCCTGATCGAGCGCCTCGGCCTGCGTCGCTGATCGACGCTCGCAACGCAACACGCGGCCGGCTTGCCGGCCGCATGAGTTTTGTCGGGGCGTTCAAGCGCGAACGCACATCAGGCACCGGCGTCGGCGCCGCCTTTTTCAGAATCGGGAAATCAACATGGCGAAAGTAACCAAGTCCTTCCAGTACGGTAAACACGAAGTCACGCTGGAGACGGGCGAAATTGCCCGCCAGGCATCTGGCGCAGTGATGGTCAGCATGGGTGGCACCGTGGTGCTGGTCACCGTGGTGGCCGCGGCCAAGGCAAAGGAAGGACAGGATTTCTTCCCGCTCACCGTCGACTACGTCGAAAAGTTCTACTCCGCCGGCCGCATCCCTGGCGGCTTCTTCAAGCGTGAAGGCCGCCCGACCGAGAAGGAAACCCTCACCTCGCGCCTGATCGACCGCCCGATCCGTCCGCTGTTTCCCGACAGCTTCAAGAACGAAGTGCAGGTGATCGCCCAGGTCGTCTCGCTCAACCCGGAAGTGGAAAGCGACATCCCGGCGATGCTCGGCGCTTCGGCTGCGCTGTCGCTCTCGGGCATCCCGTTCAAGGGTCCGATCGCCGCCGCACGCGTCGGCTATGTCAACGACCAGTACGTGCTGAACCCGGAAACCGCGGAGTTGCCGAACTCCAAGCTCGACCTCGTCGTGGCCGGCACGGTTGGCGCGGTGCTGATGGTGGAGTCCGAGGCGCAACTCCTGTCCGAGGAAGTGATGCTCGGCGCGGTAATGTTCGGCCACCGTGAGATGCAGGCGGCGATCAGCGCGATCAATGCGTTCGTGGCCGAGGCCGGCCGCAAGGCGTTCAAGTGGGAAGAGCCCGCGCGCAACGAGGCGTTGTTCGGCGCGATCAAGGCCGCGCTTGGCACCCGTCTGGGCGAGGCGTTCCACATCAAGGACAAGCTCGAGCGCCGCGACGCGATTGCCGCGCTGCAGAGCGAGGTCAAGACCGCGATTGCCGGGCAGGCCGAGGCCGCCGGCTGGACCGCCGGCGCGATCAGCGACGCGTTCGAAGAGATCGAATACCACACGCTGCGCGACGGCGTGCTCAAGACCAAGAACCGCATCGACGGCCGCGCGCTCGATCAGGTGCGCCCGATCACCGCGCGCGTCGGCGTGCTGCCGCGCACCCACGGTTCGGCGCTGTTCACCCGCGGCGAGACGCAGGCGCTGGTCACCGTGACGCTGGGCACCACGCGCGATGCGCAGATCATCGATGCACCGGCCGGCGAGTCGAAGGATCCGTTCCTGTTCCACTACAACTTTCCGCCGTTTTCGGTGGGCGAAACCGGCCGCTTCGGCTCGCCCAAGCGCCGCGAGATCGGCCACGGCCGCCTTGCCAAGCGCGGCGTGCAGGCGGTCAAGCCGTCGCTCGAGTCGTTCCCGTATGTGCTGCGCGTGGTGTCGGAAATCACCGAGTCGAACGGTTCCTCGTCGATGGCCTCGGTGTGCGGCTCCTCGTTGGCGATGATGGATGCCGGCGTGCCGCTCAAGGCGCCGGTGGCCGGCATCGCGATGGGCCTCATCAAGGAAGGCAGCGACTTCGTCGTGCTGACCGACATCCTTGGCGACGAGGATCACCTCGGCGACATGGATTTCAAGGTGGCCGGCAGCTCCGAGGGCGTGTCTGCACTGCAGATGGACATCAAGATCGACGGCATCACCGAAGAGATCATGCAGATCGCGCTGGCGCAGGCCAAGCGCGGCCGGTTGCACATCCTGGGTGAAATGGCCAAGGCCATCTCCACGCCGCGTACCGAGATGAGCGAGTACGCCCCGCGCCTGCTCACCGTCAAGATCCACCCGGACAAGATCCGCGAGGTCATCGGCAAGGGCGGCGCCACTATCCGCTCGATCACCGAAGAGACCGGCGCCACGATCGACATCAATGACGACGGCACTGTCATCATCGCCTCGGTCAACCGCAGCGCTGGCGAAGCGGCGAAGAAGCGCATCGAGCAGATCGTCTCCGACGTGGAGCCGGGCAAGGTGTACGAAGGCAAGGTCGTCAAGCTGATGGATTTCGGCGCGTTCGTGACGATCATGCCGGGCAAGGACGGCCTGGTGCACATCTCGCAGATTTCCAATGAGCGCGTGGAGAAAGTCTCCGACAAGCTCAAGGAAGGCCAGGTGGTCAAGGTCAAGGTGCTGGAAGTGGACAAGCAGGGTCGCATTCGCCTGTCCATGAAGGCGGTGACCGAGGAAGACGCCAAGAGCGTCTGATTGGTTCTGCACCACCGATGCCTGTAGCGAAGCCCGGCCCAACCAGCCGGGCTTCGCACGTTTACGGCCGGGCACTTTGCTAGGATGCGTGCAACAGCCACGAGGAAACGCGATGAGCGGACAGACGGGCGATTTCGTCAAGGACTGGCAAGTGCTGGCGCAGCAATCGTGGGATGCGTGGCTGCGCCAGTTGCAGCATCCACCGGCAACCCCGCAGCCGGTCGGCAACGAAGTGCTCGACCGCACGCTGGCTGGCCTCAAGGGTTGTTTCGACTGGATGCAGGGCATGGCGGCGGCCGGTGCCAGCCAGCCCGGCGCGGACTGGCAAAGCCTGTTGCGCGCCTGGGCCGGTGCCGGCAATCAACCGTTCACCCAGGCGTTTGCCGGGATCGACAGCAACGCGGCGCAGGGCTTCATCGAGCAGTGGCAGGCGTGGCTGCGCTTCGCCCATGCGGGCGGTTTTCCGGGAATGGGCGCGACCGGGCCGGTGCCGGCCTTTGGCCCGCAGCGCGAAGATTTGATGCAGCAGCAGGATCTGGTGGCTGCAGTGCAAGCGGCGGTGGAGGCCAACGCGCGCTACCAGGCGCTGATTCAGCGCGCCAACGCGAAAGGGCTGGAGCTGTTGCAGCGCCGGCTGGTCGACCGCGATGCCGCAAGCCGGCCGATTGATTCGCTGAAGGCCCTGTACGACGTCTGGGTGGACGCGGCGGAAGAAGCCTATGCGGAAATTGCGCTGACCGACGAGTTCCGCACCGCGTATGGCGACATGGTCAACAGCCAGATGCAGGTGCGCCAGCTGCAGCAGAAGCAGACGGCCGCGTGGTGCCGCGAGCTGGGGTTGCCGACGCGCGAGGAGGTATCGGCGCTGGGCGAGCGCCTGCAGCAGGTGCGCCGCGAAATCCGCAAACAGGCAAGCGGCGACATGGGCGCGGAGGTGCTGGCGCTGCGGCGCGAGGTGAGCGCCTTGCGCCGCGAACTGGCCGAGCTCGGCGCGTCGCCGGCAGGCAAGGCCAGTCCCGCACCAAAGCCGAAACCGTCGGTGCGCCGCGTTGCGGCGCCCGCCCGGCGTCCGTCCGCCACCACTGCGCGCAAGCGTTGATCGGGGATACCCATGGATACGCCATTGCAGCTTGACCCCACCCGCCTGATGCAGGAAATCAGCACTTTCCAGCGCAAGCTGAGCGCCGGCCTTGGCCAGTTGCGCCACATGCGCGAGCCGAGCTACGCCAATACGCCGCGCGAGCTGGTTTACGCCGAGGACAAGCTCAAGCTTTACCACATGCTGGGCGACCGCGCTCCGACCGCAAAAACTCCGACGCTGATCGTCTACGCGCTGGTCAACACAGTGTGGATGACCGACCTGCAGTCCGATCGCTCGCTGGTGCGCAACCTCCTGGCGCAGGGTGAAGACGTCTATCTGATCGACTGGGGCTACCCCGGCGGCGCCGATCGCTGGCTGACGCTGGACGATTACCTGAACGGGTATCTCGACCGCTGCGTCGAAGCGGTGCGC
Source organism: Rhodanobacter sp. FW106-HT46G03 (assembly GCF_058789895.1). Taxonomy (NCBI): domain Bacteria; kingdom Pseudomonadati; phylum Pseudomonadota; class Gammaproteobacteria; order Lysobacterales; family Rhodanobacteraceae; genus Rhodanobacter; species Rhodanobacter sp. FW106-HT46G03. The sequence goes on along the minus strand of NZ_JBYTCC010000001.1, from coordinate 2,345,702 downwards.
CAACGCTGTGGGCTGGAGGCGATCAACCTCATTGGTATCTGCCAGGGCGGCGCGTTTTCGCTGTGCTACAGCGCGATGCATCCGGACAAGGTCAAGAACCTCATCACCATGGTGACGCCGGTGGATTTCCAGACGCCGGACAACATGCTCTCGCACTGGTGCCGCAACCTTGACGTCGACCGTTTTGTCGACGCCATGGGCAACATTCCGGCGGAGCTGATGAACTGGGTGTACCTGACGCTCAAGCCGGTGCGCTTGAACCAGCAAAAATACGTTGGTCTGGTGGATATCCTCGACAAGCCAGTCGAGCTGGAAAACTTTTTGCGCATGGAGCGCTGGATTTTCGACTCGCCCGATCAGGCCGGCGAAACCTTTCGCCAGTTCATCAAGGATTTCTACCAAGGCAACAAACTGGTGAAGGGCGGGCTGGTGATCGGCGACAACGAAGTCGATCTGCGGCGTTTGACGTTGCCGATCCTCAACATCTATGCCGAGCAGGATCACCTCGTGCCGCCGGACGCCTCGCGCGCGCTGGGCCGGCGGGTCAACAGCACGGACTACACCGAGCTGGCGTTCAAGGGCGGGCACATCGGCATCTACGTGTCCGGCCGCGCGCAGCGCGAGGTGCCGCCGGCCATCCACCAATGGCTGCACGCGCGTGATTGACGGCGGCGGATCGAGCCCATGCAAAAACGCCTGACGCGTTCCACCCACGACCGCATGCTGGCGGGTGTGTGCGGCGGCGTGGCCGATTTCCTCGGCTGGGATCCCTCCGTGGTACGCATCGTGTGGATCGTGCTCACGATGCTCGGCGGTTCCGGCGTTCTGCTTTACCTCATCCTGTGGCTGGTGATGCCGCAGGAATCCTGACCTGCAACCGGGTTTTTCATGGATTACGACCGCTACGACCACATCCGCGCCGTGCAATGGCGCGGCGACCACCTGCATTTGCTCGACCAGCGTCGTCTACCGCAGGAGGAATGCTGGCTCGACTGCCGGCAGGCGGCCGACGTGGTGCAGGCCATCCGCGAGCTTGCCGTGCGCGGTGCGCCGGCGATCGGCATCGCCGCCGCGTGGGGTGTGGTACTGGCCGGGCGCAGCGGTACCGACATGGATACCGCGCTGGCCGATCTGCGCGCCGCGCGACCCACCGCCGTCAACCTGATGTGGGCGCTGGACCGGATGCGCGCGCGCCACGCGGCCGGCGCCGATGCCGCCGCGTTGGCTGCCGAGGCGCAAGCCATCCAGGACGAAGACCTTGCCGCGAACCGCCACATGGGCGAGCTGGGCGCGGCGTTGATCGCGTCTGGTTCCGGCGTGCTCACCCATTGCAACACCGGGTCGCTGGCCACCGCTGGTTTCGGCACCGCGCTGGGGGTCATTCGTGCCGGCGTCGCGCAGGGGCGCATTGCACAGGTGTACGCCGGCGAGACGCGACCGTGGCAGCAGGGCGCGCGGCTCACCATGTACGAGCTGGTGCGCGATGGCATCGCGGCCCGGCTCATTGCCGATTCCGCGGCCGCCCACTTGATGAAAACCGGCGCGGTGCAATGGGTGATCGTGGGTGCGGATCGCATTGCCGCCAACGGTGATACCGCGAACAAGATCGGCACCTACCAACTTGCGATTGCCGCGAAATACCACGGCGTGAAGTTCATGGTGGTGGCGCCGTCCTCCACGGTGGACATGGCTACTGCGAGCGGTGATGCCATCGCGATCGAGATGCGCGATCCCGAAGAGCTTTTTTCCATCGCAGGCAAACGCGTGGTGGTGGCGGGCGCGCAAGCCTGGAACCCGGTGTTCGACGTGACGCCGGCGGCATTGATCGACGCCATCGTCACCGAGCGCGGCGTGATCGAACGCCCCACGGCGCAGGCCATGCAGGCGGCTTTCCGGGCGTGATCGGCCGCGTGATTGCGCACCTTGACGACGAGCCTTTTCGCGGGTTGCGGCACGGGCTTTCCGCGATTGCGTCCGGAAAGCCCAACCTGTTGATCTGAAAAGCCTATTTGCCCCGGCTTTACAGGCAAAAACAGGTTGTCTGTGCTATAGTTGAAGGGTTGATTTTCTGCGTTTGCACGCAACGTGCAACGCGTCCACTGCGCTCACCAGGGAAGCCGATTGATGGCAGAACTCGCCAAAGAAATCATCCGCGTCAACATCGAAGACGAAATGCGCCAGAGTTACCTCGATTACGCCATGAGCGTGATCGTGGGGCGTGCGTTGCCGGATGTGCGCGACGGGTTGAAACCGGTGCACCGCCGCGTGTTGTTTGCGATGAACGAACTGGGTAATGCGTGGAACAAGCCGTACAAAAAATCCGCACGCGTGGTGGGCGACGTCATCGGCAAATACCACCCGCACGGCGATTCCTCGGTGTACGACGCCATCGTGCGTCTGGCGCAGCCGTTCTCGCTGCGCTACATGCTGGTGGACGGCCAGGGCAACTTCGGTTCGGTCGACGGCGACAGCCCCGCCGCCATGCGTTACACCGAAGTGCGCATGTCCAAGCTCGCCCATGAGCTTCTGGCGGACATCGACAAGGAAACCGTCGACTTCGGACCCAACTACGACGAGAGCGAGCACGAGCCGCTGGTGCTGCCCACCAAGGTACCGAACCTTCTGGTGAACGGCTCGGCCGGCATTGCGGTGGGCATGGCGACCAACGTGCCGCCGCACAACCTGAGCGAAGTGATCGCGGCCACGATTGCGCTGATCGACGACCCGTCGCTCGGCGTCGATGCGCTGATGCATTACATCCCCGGCCCGGATTTCCCCACCGCTGGCATCATCAACGGCGCCGGCGGCATCGTCGAGGCCTACCGTACCGGTCGCGGCCGCATCCTGGTGCGCGCCAGAGCCGAGATCGAAACGGCCTCCAACGGCCGCGAGACGATCCTCGTCCACGAGATTCCGTACCAGGTGAACAAGGCGCGGCTGATCGAGAAGATCGCCGAGCTGGTGAAGGAAAAGAAGGTCGAAGGCATCAGCGAGCTGCGCGACGAGTCCGACAAGGACGGCATGCGCATCGTGATCGAAGTGCGCCGCGACGCAATGGCGGACGTGGTGCTGAACAACCTGTTCCAGCAGACCCAGCTGCAGGTCACCTTCGGCATCAACATGGTGGCGCTGGTCGATGGCCAGCCGCGCACGCTGGGGCTCAAGGAAATTCTCGAAGCCTTTATCCGCCACCGCCGCGAAGTGGTTACGCGACGCACCATCTTCGACCTGCGCAAAGCGCGCGCGCGCGCACACATCCTCGAAGGCCTCACGGTGGCGCTGGCCAACATCGACGAGATGATCGAGCTCATCAAGACCTCGTCGTCGCCACAGGAAGCGCGTGAGCGCATGCTGGCGCGCAAGTGGCAACCCGGCGTGGTGGGAGCGCTGCTTGCCGCAGCTGGCGCTGAAGCTTCGCGCCCCGAGGATCTCGATCCGCGCGAGGGCCTCAAGCCGGATGGCTACCAGCTGTCCGACGTGCAGGCGCAGGAAATCCTTGCAATGCGCCTGCATCGCCTGACCGGCCTGGAGCAGGAGAAACTTTCCGACGAATACAAGGCGATCCTCGAAACCATCCGCGGCCTGATCGAGATCCTCGAGGATCCGGATCGCCTGCTGGCCGTCATTCGCGGCGAGCTGGAAGCGATCCGCACCGAGTTCGGCGATGCGCGGCGCACCGAGATCCAGCATTCCAAGGAGGACCTGAACGTCCTCGACCTGATCGCGCCCGAAGACATGGTGGTGACGCTCTCGCACACCGGTTACGTCAAGCGCCAGCCGGCCAGTACCTACCGCGCACAGAAGCGCGGCGGCAAGGGCCGCTCCGCCTCGGCGCTGAAGGACGAGGATGTGGTCGAGCAGTTGTGGGTGGTCAACACCCACGACACGCTGCTCACTTTCACCAGTACCGGGCGCGTGTACTGGCTCAACGTGTACGAAATCCCCGAGGCCGGTCCGGGCGCGCGCGGCAAGCCGATCATCAATCTCCTGTCGCTCGGCGAGGGCGAGAAGGTACAGGCGGTGCTCACCGTGCGCGAGTACGACGAGAACCACTTCGTGTTCTTTGCGACGAAACGGGGCACGGTCAAGAAAACCCCGCTCACCGAGTTCGCGTTCCAACTGCAAAAGGGCAAGCAGGCGATCAAGCTTGCCGAGGGCGACGCGCTGGTCGATGTCGAGTTGACCGATGGCAACAGCGACATCCTGCTGTTTGCCGCCAACGGCAAGGTCAACCGTTTCGATGAGAACACTGTACGTTCGATGGGCCGCACCGCCACCGGCGTGCGCGGCATGCGGCTGGCTGAAGGCGTCGAGGTGGTGTCGCTGATCGTTGCCACCGAAGGCGACATCCTTACTGCCACCGAGCGCGGTTACGGCAAGCGCACGTCGCTCGCCGACTTCCCGAAGAAGGGCCGCGGCACCCAGGGTGTGATCGGCATCCAGTGCTCCGATCGCAACGGCATGCTGGTGGCTGCGGTGCAGGTCACCGAGGCGCACGAGCTGATGCTGATTTCCAACCAGGGCACGCTGGTGCGGACCCGCGTCGGTGAAATCTCGCAGCTTGGCCGCAACACCCAGGGCGTCACCCTGATGCGCCTGCCGGCCGACGAGTCGCTGGTCAGCGTCGTGCGGCTGGAAGCCGAGGAGGACGACGGCAACGACGAGACCCCCGCGGGCGACGCTGGTGATGCCCCGACCGGCGAGGCGGGTGAAACGCCTGCAAGCGATGCCGGCGAGCCGCCCGCCGACGCCTGATCGGCAGCTCGCGAGCACGACGAAAAGCCCCGGTTCCACCGGGGCTTTTCGTTTCGCGCCGTCGGCGCCGCGAGCGGCAGGCGGTCGCGTTTCCCCCGCACGGGCCCCCGGGCATCTGCCCGGCTGGACCGTACGAAACGGGGGCCCAGTCGGGAACCCGGCAGGTCGCTTGGTCCGGCAGTTGCGACCAGAAGCGCGGCCATCCGGCCCAGACTGTATCGGAGAAGCTCGCTCCCAGCCTCTCGTCGCTGCTGCAGGCGAGCCACCTTGCTTCCGGAAAACAGTTTGATATATTTAAAACCATGAAACAGAAGACGGCAGTCGAAGTGCTCAAGGCATTGGCCCAGGACACGCGGCTCGCGATCTATCGCCTGCTGGTGCAGGCTGGCCCGGAAGGCCTCGCGGTGGGAGAGGTGGCAGGTCGCCTGAACCTTCCATCTCCGACCTTGACCAGCCATCTCAACGTGCTTCGGCGCGCCAACCTGGTGCGCGATACGCGCGAAGGCCGTTCGATCCGGTGCCGTGCCGATTACGCGCGCATGAACGCGTTGCTTGGATTCCTGACCGAGAACTGCTGCGACGGCGACGTCGCTGCCTGTGCTCCCGCATGCACACCCCGACCCAAACGGAGATCATCCCCATGAAACGCTTTCACGTGCACGTCAACGTCAATGACCTGGACGCCAGCATCCGCTTCTATTCCACCCTGTTCGGCAGCGCGCCGACCGTGCACAAGCCGGACTATGCCAAGTGGATGCTGGAGGATCCGCGCGTCAACTTCGCGATCTCGCAGCGCGGCCGCGCGGCTGGCGTGGATCACCTCGGCATGCAGGCGGAGGATGGCGCCGAGCTGGAAGCCATCGGCGCGCGGTTGATGGCGGCCGATGCCGTTTCCCTGGCCGAGCCGGACACCACGTGCTGCTACGCGCATTCGGACAAGTACTGGGCGGAAGACCCGCAGGGCGTGCGTTGGGAGACTTTCCACACCCACGGTGAGGCGACGACTTACTCGGTCCCCGCGGCAGCGGCGGATGCCGCAGGATCCGCGGCGTGTTGCGGCCCGCAGTCCTCCTGCTGCAGGCCGAAGGCATCCGCGGCGAAGGCGGACGCATGACCGTTGCGGCGCCGTATCGCGTGCTGTTCCTCTGCACGGGCAATTCGGCGCGCAGCATCATGGCCGAGGCGTTGTTGAACATCCTCGGCGAGGGACGTTTCGAGGCGTTCAGCGCCGGCAGCCACCCCACGGGGCGTGTCCAACCGCTGGCGGCGGAACTTGCCGTCGGCATCGGCTATCCGGCCGAGCGCCTGTGGAGCAAATCCTGGGACGAGTTTGCCGGGGATGGTGCGCCGCCGATGGACTTCGTGATCACGGTCTGCGACAACGCCGCGGGTGAAACTTGCCCGGCGTGGCTCGGCTCGCCCGTCACCGCGCATTGGGGTGTTCCCGATCCGGCGCAGGTGGCGGGCGACGACGTCGCACGGCGTACGGCGTACGGCGTATCGGCAGGCGTGGTCGCTCCTGCGCAAGCGCATCGAACGGTTGCTGGCGCTTCCGGCCGAGCGGCTTGCGAACCCGGATTTGCAGGAGATCGCGCTCGACCGTGCAGCGCCACGCGGGTAACGACACCGCCGGTGGTTCGGGGTGGCGACACCGCGCGGTGGCGAGGCGTCATTCGCCACCCCGCCGAGGCGGGCAGCGTTGTTCAGCCGCGTGCAACGATGACGTCGAGCATGGCCTCAGCGGTGGACACCCGCAGCTCGCCCGGCGCTTCCACCTGCAACAGTTTCACTACACCGTCCTCGGCGTACAGCGCGGAGCGGCGAGTGCGCAGGCCCATGCCGTAGGCCCGGCGGTCCAGCTCCAGGCCGAGTGCGCGGGTGAAATCGCCGTTGCCGTCGGCCAGCATCCCGAGCCCTGGCGGCACGCGCCGACTGGCCGCCCAGGCCTGCATCACGTAGGCGTCGTTGACGGCCAGGCAGTACACCGCGATGCCCCGCTGGCGAAACGCGTCGAACGCGTCGACGTAGCCGGGCAGGTGTTTCTCCGAACACGTCGGCGTGAATGCGCCGGGGACGCCGAACAGGAGGGTCTTGCCGCGCGCGAACAGGTCGCCGGTGCGGGCGGTGCGGATGCCGTCGTCGACCAGGCGAACCTCGGCGTCGGGCAGGTGTTGGCCAATGGCGATGGACATGGGCAGGTCTCCGATATGCAAGGTGAGTTTGGCATGTACGGCGCCGCTTGAATCCGCCGCGCTCGCACCTATTTCTTGGTGCAGGCGGCGGTGGCGCCGCAATCCATTCGAGGTTATCCCATGAGCATTACCCGGCACGTGGCTTGGGGCATTCCCAACGACATGCAATCGTTCCGTCAGGCGGTCGAGCGCTTCCTTGGCCCGGAGGACGGCGACCAGTCCAACGTGGTGACCAGCCAGTGGGCGCCGCAGGTGGACATCAAGGAAGAGGAAAAGCGGTTCGTGATTCTGGCCGACGTCCCCGGCGTGGATCCTGCGCAGATCGAAGTGAGCATGGACAAGGGCATTCTTACCATAAAGGGCGAACGCCCCGCCGACGGCGACCTCAGCCGGTTCACCCGCCAGGAGCGCGTGCGCGGTACCTTCCATCGCCGCTTCAGCCTGCCTGACAGCGCCGACGCCGAAGGCATCACCGCCAGCGGCAAGTTCGGGGTGCTGGAAATCGCGATTCCGAAGAAGGCGGAGACCACGCCGCGGCGGATCAGCATCAGCACGGCCCAGTAACGCAGTCGGGGGCGCGGGCGCCACGCTCGCGTCCCCCAGTGGTTGCGGCGCTGCCCACGGGCGGACGATGATCCGTAGTGACCAGCGTGGAGCGCGCGCGGCGCACGTCGCGCGCGTTTCTTGTGGGTGGACAGGGCGACCAGTCGGGAGCGACGGTGGAATTCAAAGACTATTACCAGATCCTCGGTGTCAAGCCGGACGCGAGCGCGGCGGAGATCAAGACCGCGTATCGCAAGCTGGCGCGGCAATATCACCCGGATCGCAACAAGCAGGCTGGCGCCGAGGAGAAATTCAAGGCGGTCAACGAGGCGCATGAGGTGTTGCACGACGCGGAAAAGCGTCGGGCCTACGACCAAGTGCGTGCCGGCGGCTACCGCGGCGGCGAGCAGTTTCGGCCGCCACCGGGCTGGGGCCAGCAAGGCCAGGGTTTTGATTTCGGCGGTGGTGGCGGCGACGGCGAGTTCAGCGACTTTTTCGAGAGCCTGTTCAACCGTGGCGGCGCGCGCGGCCAGCCGCGTTCGCGGCGTGGCAGTGATGTGCAGGCGCACGTGGAGATCGACTTGCACACCGCGTTTGCCGGTGGCCGCACGCGGCTCAGCTTGCAGGATGGCAAGGGCGAGCGCGTGCTCGAAGTGAAGATTCCGGCAGGTATCCAGCCCGGCCAGGTAATCCGTCTGGCGGGGCAAGGGCGGCCGGGAAGCACCGGGGCGTCCAGCGGCGATCTGCTGCTCGAAGTCGGCATCCGGGCGGATGCCCAGTTCCAGTTGGACGGCCGTAACGTGGTGCACGTGCTCGCAATTGCACCCTGGGAAGCCGCGCTGGGTGCAGTGATTCCGGTACCGACGCTGGCCGGACCGGTCGAGCTGCGCATCCCCGCCGGTTCGCAATCGGGACGCAAGCTGCGCTTGAAAGGCCGGGGCATGCCGGGCACTCCGCCGGGCGATCAGTTGGTGGAGCTGTCGATTCGCGCGCCCGAGGCAACCACCGACAAGCAGCGCGCCGCTTACGAGGCCTTGCACAAGCAGTTTGCGGATTTCGATCCGCGCGCCTGAGCGGGTTTTGGCGCGGCAACAAAAAACGGCGCTCCAAGGCGCCGTTTTTTGCATGGGGCAGGAACCGCGATCAGGCCGGCAACAGCGCCTTCAGGGTCGCCGCCAGCTCCTCTTCCCGCACCGGTTTGGTGACGTAGGCCTTGGCACCTTGGCGCATGCCCCACACCTTGTCGGTTTCCTGATCCTTGGTGGTGACCAGCACGACCGGGATGTGCGCGGTGGTCGGGTCCTTGCTGATGGTGCGCGTGGCCTGGAAACCGTTGAGGTTGGGCATGACGACGTCCATCAGGATGAGGTCGGGGATCTCGCGCTTGGCCACTTCGACGCCGGCGGCGCCGTCTTCATCAGTCAATGCCTCGTGCCCGAGTTTTTCGACGATGCGCTTCAGGCCGAGCAATTGCGACGGCGAGTCGTCGACGATCAGGATGCGTGCCATGGACGAGCGGATTCCCGGTGGTATGCGGGGATTTTAAGCCTGTTGCTGCAGTGCGTCCAAGCGCGGCTCAGGCGGCCGCGCCGACGCGCACCACGGTGCGCCCGAACGAGGCACCGGCCAGCATCCGCGCGAATACCTCGGGCAGTGTTTCCAGCGTGGCCGTATGGGTGAGGATGCGGTCGAGGTGCTGCGGTTTCCAGTCGTCGGCCAGATGCTGCCATACGCGGTCGCGCAGCACCCGCGCAGTGCCGGCCGAGGCCACGCCAAGCAGGTTCACGCCGCGGATGATGAACGGCATCACCGTGGTGTCGAATGCAAAGCCGCCGGCATTGCCGCAGATGGCCACGTTGCCGTAAGCCGACACCAGCGGCAGCAAGCCGGCCAGCAGCTTGCCGCCGACGGTATCGAACACGCCGCCGAAGCGGGCGGAATCCAACGGCTTGCCGCTGAAGGCGAGCGTGCGCCGGTCGATGCACTCGGCGGCGCCAAGCGTCTTGAGATGATCGAAATGTTCGGGCTTGCCGCTGATCGCCTGCACCGTGTAGCCGGCGCGGCTGAAGATGTCGACCGCAAGCTGGCCGACACCGCCGGTGGCGCCGGTGATCGCAATCGGGCCGAGTGCCGGGGTCTGCCGGTTGTCCCGCATGTGCACCAGGGCGAGTGCGGCGGTGAAACCGGCGGTGCCGAGGATCATGCTTTCGTGCAGGCTGAGACCGCCGGGCAACGGGATCGCCCAGCGCGCGTCGAGCTGCGCGTATTCGGCATAGCCGCCGTCGCGGTTTTCCGACAACCCGCTGCCGGTGCACAGCACGGCGTCGCCCTCCTTGAACGCCGGGTCGGTGGAGGCGGCGACGTGGCCGGCGAGGTCGATGCCGCCGTTGAGCGGATAACGGCGGAGGATCTTGCCCTTGCCAGTGCCCGCCAACGCATCTTTGTAGTTGACCGAGGAGTACGCGACCTTGACCAGCACCTCGCCCGGCGTCAGCGCGTCGGTGTCCATCGGCTCAATGCCGGCACGGTGGCCGGCGTCGTCGTGGTGGATGCGGAAGGCACGAAAGCTGGGCATGACGAGCTCCTCGGATGGGATGGCGGTTCAAGCGTGCACGCTGTCGCGGTCGATCCATTTGGGTTGGTAGCCGCCCTGATAATCCTGCATCCAGTCGAACAGGGCGTCGATCTCCTCGCCGAACCACACGCTGTCGCGCTGCGCCTGGCGCACGAAGCGCTCGGCAACCATGTGGTCCACCATCGCGCGCAGGTCGCGGTAGTAGCCGCGCACGTCGAGGAAGGCGCACGGGCAACGGTGCAGACCGAGTTGCGCCCAGGTCAGCATCTCGAACATCTCGTCCATGGTGCCGAAGCCGCCGGGCAGGGCCACGAATGCCTCGGCCAGCTCGAACATGCGCGTCTTGCGCTGGTGCATGGTATCCACCACCACCAGCTCGGTGAGCCCCTTGTGCGCCACCTCGCGCTCCACCAGCTGGCGCGGGATCACGCCGATGGCCTGGCCGCCGCCGGCCAGCACCGCATCGGCCATCACGCCCATCAGCCCCACGTTGCCGCCGCCGTAGACCAGGCGGATCCCGCGCCTGGCCATTTCGGTACCGAAGGCGTGCGCCTGTTCGGCGTATTCGGGGTGCCTGCCGCGGTTGGAACCGCAATAGACGCAAAGGGCAGTGGGTTGGGGCATGGGGTGCTCAAGTCGTGCAGGTGGTGCGGGATCCCGCTTGCCGGCGGTGGCCTGATCGAAAAGGCACCGCCCGTAAGCGGACTCCTGCCGCCGGGGGTGGAAACGAAACGGCCCGCCCATGTTGCCACGGGCGGGCCGCAGGCGAGCAGCAGGGAATCAGTTGCCCTTGTGGATCGCCCGCTTGTCGACCGACAGCGCGGCTTCGTGCACGGCTTCCGACAGCGTCGGGTGGGCGTGGACGATGCGCGCGAGGTCCTCGGAGGAGCCCTTGAACTCCATCGCCACCACGCACTCGGCGACCAGCTCGGAGACGCCCGGGCCGACCATGTGCACGCCAAGGATGCGGTCGGTCTCGGCATGGGCGAGCATCTTCACCATGCCGACGCCCTCGTTCATGGCGACGGCGCGGCCGATCGCGGCGAACGGGAAGTTGCCGGTCTTGTATGGCACGCCTTCGGCCTTGAGCTGCTGCTCGCTCTTGCCGACCCAGGCCACTTCCGGCTCGGTGTAGATCACGAACGGAATGGTGTCGAGGTTGACGTGGCCGGCCTTGCCGGCGATCCACTCGGCCACCGCCACGCCTTCCTCGGAGCCCTTGTGGGCCAGCATCGGGCCGCGCACCGCATCGCCCACCGCCCACACGCCATCGACGCCGGTGTGGTTGTGCTCGTCGATCACGATCCGGCCGCGCTCGTCGAGCTTGACGCCGGTGTCCTCGGCCAGAAGCTCCTTGGTGTACGCGCGGCGGCCGACGGCCACCAGCAGTTTGTCGACCACCAGGGTCTGCTCGCCGGCCTTGTCGGTGTAGGTGAGGTGCACGCCGTCCTTCTTGACCTCGGCCTTGTTGAGCTTGGCATCGAGCTTGATGTCCAGCCCCTGCTTGGCGAACTCCTTGGCGGCGATCTTGGCGACGTCGGCATCGGTGGCGGCAAGGAAGGTGGGCAACGCCTCGATGATGGTGACTTCGCTGCCCATGCGGCGCCACACGCTGCCCAGCTCCAGCCCGATCACGCCGGCGCCAATCACGCCGAGGCGCTTCGGAACCTCGGTGAAATCGAGCGCGCCGGCGTTGTCCACGATGTGCTTGCCGTCGAACTTGGCGAACGGCAGCTCGATCGGAATCGAGCCGGAAGCGAGCACCACGTTGGTGGCGCTGATCGTCTGCTTGCTGCCGTCGGCGGCGGTGATCTCCACCTGGTTGCCCTTGAGCAGCTTGCCGGTGCCGTAGTACGGCGTGACCTTGTTGGCCTTGAACAACTGGCCGATGCCGCCGGTGAACTGCTTGACGATCTTGTCCTTGCGGGCGATGAACGCGGCCATGTCGACCTTGGCGTCCTTCACGCTGATGCCGTGCGCCGGCAGATTGTGCGCGAGGTTCCAGAACTGGCGCGAGGAATCCAGCAGGGCCTTGGACGGAATGCAGCCCACGTTCAGGCAGGTGCCACCCAGCGCCTGTTTGCCGTCCTTGCCGGTGAACGCGTCGATGCAGGCGGTCTTCAGGCCCAGTTGCGCGGCGCGGATTGCGGCCACATAGCCGGCCGGACCGGCGCCGATGACGATGACATCGAATTGTTCGCTCATTTCATTCACTCACGGGATTCGGGATTTGGGATTCGGGATTCGCAAGGGCAAGGGCGCGTGGCGTCGAGGCGAGTCCCGAATGTCGCGCGGGGCCCGGGTGGGACGGGAATTCGAAAGGGCATCTGGTGCGCGCTTTTTCGAATCCCAAATCCCAAATCCCGAATCCCGGATGTTGCCCGGCCTTACAGGCCGAGCAACATCTTGTGCGGGTTCTCCAACTGGTTCTTGATGTCGACCAGGAACAGCACCGCGTCCTTGCCGTCGATGATGCGGTGGTCGTAGCTGATCGCGATGTACATCATCGGCGCGGCGATGACCTGGCCGTTCTCGACGATGGCGCGCTCCTTGATGGTGTGCATGCCGAGGATGGCGCTCTGCGGCGGGTTCACGATCGGGGTGGAGAGCAGCGAACCGAACGTGCCGCCGTTGGTGATGGTGAAGGTGCCGCCCTGGAGGTCATCCAGCGAGAGCTTGCCGGCGCGCGCTTTCTGCGCGTAGTCGGCGATGCCCTTCTCGATGTCGGCAAAGCTCATGTTCTCGGCGTTGCGCAGCACCGGGGTGACCAGGCCGCGGTCGGTGGACACCGCGATCGAGATGTCCTGGTAGCCGTGGTAGATGATGTCGGTGCCGTCGACCGAGGCATTTACGGTCGGGTGGTGCTTGAGCGCCTCCACCGCAGCCTTGACGAAGAAGCTCATATAGCCGAGCTTGATGCCTTGTTCTTTCAGGAACTGCTCGCCCAGCGCCTTGCGCATCTTGGCGACCTCGGCGAGGTTCACCTCGTTGAACGAGGTCAGCATCGCGATCGAGTTCTTCGACTGCATCAGGCGCTCGGCGATGCGCTGGCGGATGCGGGTCATCGGCACGCGCTCTTCCGGACGGGCACCCGGGGTGGCGGCGACGACCGGTGCCGGCGCAGCGGCGGCTGCCGGCTTGGGGGCACCGGCGTTGAGCACGTCTTCCTTGATGATGCGGCCGTCGCGGCCGGTGCCCGCAATGCCGGAAGGATCGACGTGGTTTTCAGTGGCGACCCGCTGGGCGGCGGGCGACAGTGCGGCACCGCCTGCCGGGGCGGCGACCGGGGCCGGAGCGGGTGCCGCGGCGGCGGGAGCGGGAGCGGCTGCAGTCGGTGCCGGCGTAGCGGCAACCGCGCCTTCCTCGATCACCGCGATCACCTGCTGCCCGTTCACGGTGGCGCCGGTGTCCTGTTTGATTTCCTTCAGCACACCGTCGACCGGCGAGGGCACTTCCAGTACGACCTTGTCGGTCTCGAGATCGACCAGGTTCTCGTCGCGCTTCACCGCTTCGCCCACCTTTTTGTACCAGGTGGCAATGGTGGCGTCGGAGACCGACTCGGGCAGGACGGGGACTTTGACTTCGATGGACATGACGGGCCCTTGGGTTGGTGCGCTCGTCCCGCGAGCGCGGAGAACAAAAGCGGCCATCCGTGGCCGCGCAATTCGGGGAAACTTCAGTCGGCGAGGTAGTCGGTGCCGATTGGCGCGACCAGCGCTTGTTCGACCAGCGCTGCCTGTTCGGCGATATGCGTATTGAGATGGCCGGCGGCCGGCGCCGGCGAGCGTGCGCGGCCGGCGTAGGACAGGCTGTGGTTGCCGTCCGCGCAGGCCTGCAGGTGATGGCGGATCTGGAACCAGGCACCCTGGTTCATCGGCTCCTCCTGACACCACACGACTTCCTTCGCGGCCGGGTACTTGGCCAGTTCGGCAACGACCTCGGAACGCGGGAACGGATACAGCTGTTCGACGCGCACGATGGCAACCTGGTCCAGCCCATCCTTTTCCGCCCGTTCGAGCAGGTCGTAGTAGACCTTGCCGGCGCACAGCACCACCCGCTTGACCTTCTTTGCCGCCAGCTTGCGGTGCTCGCCGATCACCAGCTGGAAGCTGCCGTTGGCCAATTCGTCCAGGGTGGAGACCGCGAGCTTGTGGCGCAGCAGGGACTTTGGCGTCATCACGATCAGCGGCTTGCGCACCTTGCGCAGCATCTGCCGGCGCAGCATGTGGAAATCCTGCGCCGGGGTGGTGGGCACGCACACCTGCATGTTGTCCATGGCGCACAGCTGCAGATAGCGCTCAAGGCGCGCGGAGGAGTGCTCCGGCCCCTGGCCTTCATAGCCGTGCGGCAGGTACAACACGAGGCCGGACGAGCGGTTCCACTTGGCTTCGCCCGAGCTGATGAACTGGTCGATGACCACTTGCGAGCCGTTGGCGAAGTCGCCGAACTGGGCTTCCCAGATGCTGAGCGTGTCCGGGTCGGTGGTGGAGTAGCCGTACTCGTAGGCCATCACCGCGAGCTCGGAGAGCAGCGAGTCGATCACTTCCACGTTGGCGCCGGCGCGGATCGTCGACAGCGGCATGTAGGTGCGGCCGTCCTTCTGGTCATGCAGCACCGCGTGGCGATGGAAGAACGTGCCGCGGCTGGTGTCCTGGCCAACCAGGCGCAAGTCGTGGCCGTCGGCGATGATCGTCGCGTAGGCAAGGTTTTCGGCAAAGCCCCAATCGGCGGCATGCTCGCCGCTTGCCATCTTGCGGCGGTCGTCGTAGATCTTCGCCACGCGCGACTGCAGCGTGATGTCTTTGGGGATGACCAGCAGCTGGTTGGCAAGCTTGAGCAGCTCGGCCTTGGGTACCGTGGTGGCGACCGGATCGGAAAGCTTGCCTTCGAGGTGCTGCGCCCAGTCGATCTGGATGTCGCGCTGCGGGTGCGGGTCGAGATCGGTCACCGGGTTGCCGGCTTCCAGCTCGGCGCGGTAGGTGTCGAAGCGCTGCTGCACCTCGGTGGCCGCGATCACGCCTTCGGCGAGCAGCTGCTTGCCGTAGATTTCGCGCGTTGGCGGCCGCTTCTTGATGAGGGCGTACATCACCGGCTGGGTCGCCATCGGCTCGTCGGCTTCGTTGTGGCCGTGGCGGCGGAAGCACACCACCTCGATCACCACGTCCTTGCGGAATTGCACGCGGAAATCGTAGGCCAGCCGCACCGCTTCGATCACCGCTTCCGGATCGTCGCCGTTGACGTGCAGCACCGGCGCGTTGACCATTTTCGCCAGGTCGGTGCAGTACAGCGTGGAGCGCGTGTCCTGCGTGCTGGAGGTGGTAAAGCCCACCTGGTTGTTGACCACCACGTGCAGGCTGCCGCCGATCTTGAAGCCGCGCAGCTGCGACATGTTGAACAGTTCCATGTTCACGCCCTGGCCGGCGAGCGCGGAGTCGCCGTGCACCAGCACCGCCATCGAGCGCGTGCGTTCGGTATCGCCGCGGCGCACCTGGCGCGCACGCACCGAGCCGGACACCACCGGGTTGACGATTTCCAGATGCGAGGGGTTGAACGCCAGCGCCACGTGGGTGCCGCCGTTCGGCGTCTTGACGTCGGCGGAGAAGCCCATGTGGTACTTCACGTCGCCGGAATGCGCCGGGTCGTCGGGGCTTTCGAAGTGGCCCTCGAACTCATCGAACAGCGAACGCGGTGACTTGCCGAGGATGTTGACCAGCACGTTCAGGCGGCCGCGGTGGGCCATGCCGATCACCACCTCCTTGACGCCACTGTCGCCCGCGGTGCGCACCACGTCGTCGAGCAGCGGGATCAGGCTGTCGCCGCCTTCGAGCGAGAAGCGCTTCTGGCCGACGTACTTGGTGTGCAGGTAGCGTTCGAGGCCGTCGGCGGCAGTGAGCTCATCCAGGATGTGCAGCTTGCCGGCCTTGTCCAGCCCGGCGCTGCCGTTGGCCTTTTCCAGCCGCGTGTAGATCCAGTTGCGCTGCACATGGTCGGAGATGTGCATGAACTCGGCACCGATCGAACCGGTATAGACCTTCTTGAGGCGGGCCCACAGTTCGCGCAGCTTGAGTCGCTGGCCACCGCCGGCATACGTGCCGCAATCGAATTCAGTATCGAGATCGGCTTCGGTAAGGCCGTGGAAGGCGAGGCCGAGATCCGGCGCTTCCATCTTGCGGGCGAGGCCAAGCGGGTCGAGGTCGGCACCCAGGTGGCCGCGCGAGCGGTAGGCGGTGAGCAGGCGCAGCACGCCGGCCTGCTTGCGTGCGTGCGCGTCATCGACCGGTGCCGCCGCGGCGAAGCGGCGCTTCTGTGCGGCCTCGATGCGCGCGATCGCACCGATGTGCGACACGTCGCCGGCCTCGCGGCCCTTGAAGGTTTCGAAGTACTGGCTCCACTCGGCCGGCACCGACGCGGGGTCGGTCAGCCAGCTGTCGTAGAGGGATTCGACGTAATCGGCATTGCCGCCAGCGAGTTGGGAAGAAGTGGAAAACTCGCGGATCAGATTCGTAGTCACGTCACCACCGAAAGGGGAAGAGGTTGCGTTGATTCATCGACCAGGGGTTTGCGCGCGATAAATCCGGTGAATTATAGCCTTGTGCGAGCAGGTGAAGAAAGCTGCAGGAGTGCCCGGAACCCGCCTGCCACAAGGCCTTCCCGGCACTTCCGGGCACGACTTTCGTCGCAAACCGCATGGGGGCGCAGTTTGTTGCGAAGCGCGTTGCACAGGTGGTGCCTGATCGGTCATTCAGCGGCGTCACAGGTTGAGCGATTCGAGTTCACTGGCGCGTGACGAGCGTTCCCAGATTTCATCGAACAGACGTACCAGCGGTACCTGTGCCGGGCGGTCGCGCAAGGCGCTGCGCCCGGTTGGCTTGGTGGCGTCGGGCAGCAGCAGGTAGCCACCAGCGTCGTTCGTGAGCCAGGCACTGGTGCGTTGGCGGTCAACGTCATCCACCGGCATGCGGATGTGGATCGAGCTGGACAGCCGTTGGAACAAGGCAAGCAGACGATGATCGTCGCGCACGGCGGCGCCGGGGTCGTGCAGCAGGATGCGAATGTCGGCGCGCCGGCCGGAGGTGGCGACGCGCCGGATTTCCGCGAGCTCGGCATCGCTGGCGTAATCCTGCGGCGCCAACCGTGGCAGATGCAGGGCGAAACAGTGTTGCGCCGCCACCAGCAGTTGCAACCGCACAGCGGCGATCTCCAGATTGCCGTTGAGTACACGCAGCCGGCCATCCTCGGCGCCTGGTGCGTTCATTGACGGCGCGCCTTGCGCACGACGAAATGGCCGGCGTTGACCAGTGCCAGCAGCAGCACTTCTGCGGCCGCCGATGGTGCGGCGGACAGGGTGACTTCGCGTTGGGCACACAGGGCTTTTGCCCATGCGGCCGGGGCTGGCCAAGCCTCACCGTTCGCAAACAGGGTGGCACCGGCGCTGCCGCGCGCCCAGGCCAGACGCGACCACGGGTGGCGTAACAGGCGTGCGCCGACGGTCAGCTGCTTGTGCAAAGTTGCAGCGGGCACGCCCCGCGCCGGCGGCATGGGGGTCTGCGCGTTGCGGTAGCGGGTGATGAAGCGGCCAAACCAGTCACGCAGCGCGTCGTCGTCCAGGGCTGCGGCAAACGGCAGGGCGGTGCGCAGGCGGGTCAAGGCCGCGGCGTCGATTTTGCCGATGGCCTTGACCGGCGCCAGGTCGGGATCGGCATAGCGCAGCTCATCGGGCAGGCGCTCGGCAAGATAGTCGGCCAGGTCGCCGGTGAGCTCGGCCCGCGATGGCGCCCGCATGCCGACCGAGATCGTCATGCACGGGCCGCCAACGGCGACGCCGTCGTGCGGCACGTCGGGCGGCAGGTACAGGATGTCGCCGGGTTCGAGCAGCCACTCGTGGGTGGGTTCGAAGCGCACCAGCTGTTTCAGCTCGATGTCCGGCCGGAAACCCTTGGGTGCGGCGGGGTCGGTGCTGATCGCCCAGTGCCGCTGGCCCAGGCCCTGGATCAAAAACACGTCGTACTGGTCGACATGTGCACCCACGCCACCGCCCGGTTCGGCGTACGAAATCATGATGTCGTCGAGCCGCCAGCTGGGCAGAAACGCGAAGGGCTCCAGCAGCTTTGCCACGTCGGCATCCCACTTGTCGACGTCCTGCACCAGCAGTGTCCAGTTGCGGTCGCCGGTTTTCGCAAAGTCGGCCTCGGCCAGCGGGCCGGTTTTGAGCTGCCAGTGTTCGCGCGCTTCGTCATGGCGCACCAGCCGTGCCAGTACGCCTTCTTCGCAGGCCAGCCCGGCGAGATCATTCGGCTTGATCGGTGGCACCAGGCCGGGAAACGCATTGCGGATCAGCAGCGGGCGCTTTTGCCAGTAGACGCGCAGGAATTGCGCGGGCGACATGCCGAGCGGCTGGCGCGGGTTGCCGCGCACCTCGATCGGCGGCGTGGTGGCTGGGCGGCGAGAGCGTGCGTTTTTCATCCGCGCAGTGTAGTGGCGCGGATCGCCGCGCATGGGGCTCAGATCAAGATTCGCACGACATTGTTGACGCCCAGCGCAAGTACGGCGAGCCCGGCCAGCCAAGTGGCGGCGCGTGCCGGGATGCGCTTGATGAAATACGCGCCAAACGGCGCGGTCAGCACGCCGCCGAGGATCAGGCCGAGCACGGCGACCACGTGGCCCGTGCCGATGCTGTAGAGAAACCCGATGCTGGCGGCGATGCTCACCATGCTCTTGGCCAGGTGCACGCTGCCGATCACCACGCGCGGCTGAAGCCCGCGCGCCATGAGCGTGGTGGCGGTGATTGCGCTCCAGCCGCCGCCACCAATCGCATCCAGGAATCCGGCGAAGCCGCCGAGGACGGAGGTGCCGCGCGGCGGCTCGGTGAGGAGGCCGGCCGGCCGCGAGCTGCGAGCCAGCAGGAACACCCCCATGCCAAGCAGGTATGGCGCAAGGATGGCGCGCATCCATGCCGACGGCAGGTGCACCGCCAGCCAGACGCCAAGCAGCGCAGCGATGACGCCCGGGATGGCCAGCGTCAGGCATAGCCGCTTGCGCACGTTGCCGGCGAGCAGGTGGCTGATGCCCGAGGCACCGCAGGTGAAGGTTTCGGCGTAATGCACACTGGCGCTGGCCATCACCGGCGGCATGCCGAGGCCAAGCAGCAACCCGGCCGAGGTGACGCCATAGGCCATGCCGAGCGCGCCGTCGACGAGCTGCGCGGCAGCGCCAACCAGCGTGAAAACCAGGAATTCGGGCAATGGACTCATCGCGACTCGCCGACATGGGGCGCAGGCATGTCAGCACGAGCGCATGCGGGCGGGAAATAAGCCGCCTGTATATCGACATGGGCGGCAAGCGCGTCATCATGCCGCAATGCTTGCGTGCGAAGAAATGCGCACCGGCGTACCGGTGCGCGTTGGCGGGGAGCGAAGTGTCGTGCTTCAGGCGTGTGCGCGGTTGCCGTGGGCGCCGCTGGTGCGTCGGTGCGCGGCGACTTGCGCGGTCGCTTCGGCGAGCTGGCGGTGGCGCCAATCGGGCACGCTTGGCGGCGTCTCCGGCACGATGCCCAGGGTCAACAGGCGGCGCACGTCGTTGCGGTCGAGGTGCGGCGCAAATTGCACGATCCACTCCAGCATGTAATCGCGCAGCACGCTGTCCCGGCGCAGCACGATCCAGGTCGTGCACAGCGGCAGCAGTGCATCCGCGCGCACCACGGCGAGATCGGTGTCGGCCTCTGGCTGCAAAGCCATTTCCGCCAGCACGCCCACCCCGAGACCAGCGCGCACGTAGGTCTTGATGAGGTCGGCATCGGCTGCCGTCACCGCGATTTGCGGGGTCAGTCCGGCGGCGGCAAACGCGCGCCGCAGCGAGGATTCCGGGCGTTTCGAGGAGTCGTAGCTGACCAGCGGCTGCGCGGCCAGCTCGGCCAGGGTCGGGGTGCGCCCGAGCGTTGCCAACGGGTGCCCCTGCGGCACCAGCACCACGCGGCTCCAACGGTATGCCGGCAAGGCGATGCCGCCGCTCGGGGCGCCGCCGGAGGTACTGATGACGGCGAGGTCGACTCGTCCGCTGTCCAGCAGCGGCAGCACTTCGGCGTCGCCGCACGGCTGCAGGTGCACGCTGACTTCGGGGTAGTGCCGGTTGAGCGCGGCAATCGAGGGGGGCAAGGCAAAGCGCGCCTGGGTATGGGTGGTGGCGATGCGCAGCTCGCCCTGGGTTTCCTTGCGCAGATTGGCGGCAATCGCGCGGATGTTCAGCGCTTCGGCGAGGATGATGCGCGCGCGTTCGATCACCCGCGCGCCGGCCTCGGTCATCGCATCCAGGCTTTTGCCCTTGCGCACGAACAATTGCAGGCCCAGTTCCTCTTCCAGCTGCTTGAGCTGTTTGCTCACGCCGGGCTGGGTGGCGTGCACGTGCTCTGCGGCGGCGGTGATGTTCAGCCGGCAATCGGCAATGGCGACCAGGTAACGCAATTGGGTGAGAGTCATGTCAGTCCGTGGGATGCGAGCGGCGGGGAAGGCGGGAAGTACCAGGCGATGAACACAAACCGATACATCGCATCATCCGGCGTGGCGCGGTGCGTCCAGTGGCAAGGCGTGGCGGGTGGCTGACGGAGACCATGCGGCAAAGTGTATATGCCATTTTGTTCGGACGTCTAGACGTATAGACGTTCGAAATCTGTTCAATTGTGCGCGCCTGGCCGACATGCCAGCGCGGCATATCACCGTGCGCAAAGTCATTTCCGGCGGCGGGAACCTTGCCCGTAGCGTGTGATCATTCTGTTGCGCGAAGCCTGCCATGAAGCTCTACCCGCTGTTTGCCGACCTGTCCCACCGCGCCGTACTGGTGATTGGCGGCGGCGCGGTGGCCGAACGCAAGGCGCTGGCGCTGCTGGCGGTCGGGGCGCAGGTGACGGTGGGCGCACCCGAGCTTACCCCTGAGCTGGCGCGGCTGGCCCGGCGCGGCCGCATCGCCCATCGCGCGGCAGCGTTCGCGCCCGACTGGCTGGATCATGCGTGGCTGGTGATCGCCGCCACTGCCGACCGCGCGTTGAACGCGCGGGTGGCGGATCTGGCGGCGTTGCGGCGGCTGTTCGTGAACGTGGTGGATGATGCTGCGCTGTCGAGCTTTCAGGTGCCGGCGGTGGTCGATCGCTCACCGTTGGTGATCGCGATCTCCAGTGGCGGTAGCGCGCCGATGCTGGCGCGGCTGGTGCGTGAGCGGCTGGAGTCGCTGCTGGATCATTCGCTCGGTGCACTCGCGACGCTGGCAACGCAATGGCGCAAGCGCATCCGCCGCAGGTACCCCGATCTTGCCGTGCGCCGACACTTCTATGAGTGGCTGTTCCGTGGCCCGGTCGCGCAGCTGGTGCGCAGCGGACGGTTTGAGCAGGTGCAAGCCGCGGTGGCGCAGGCACTGCAAGGTGCTACTCCCGCATATGCGGGCTTGGTGGTGCTGGTCGGCGCGGGGCCGGGTGATCCCGGCCTGCTGACGCTGCGCGCCTTGCGTGCGCTGAACGAGGCCGACGTGATCCTGCACGACCACTTGGTTACGCCCGAGGTGCTGGATCTCGCGCGGCGCGACGCCGAACGCATTGAGGTCGGCAAACGTGCAGGCGGCCGCTCGGTCAGCCAGGACGACATCCACGCGCTGCTGCTCAGGCATGCACGCGCCGGGAGGCGGGTGGTGCGGCTCAAGGGCGGCGACCCGTTCGTGTTTGGCCGTGGCGGCGAGGAACTGCAGTTTTTGCGTGCGCACGGCATTCCTTATGAGGTGGTACCGGGGGTGACCGCCGCCCTGGCGTGCGCCGCGCACGCCGGTGTGCCACTGACCCATCGCGACCACGCGCAGTCGGTGCGTTTCGTGACGGCACATTGCCGCGATTCGCTGGACACGCTCGATTGGCGCGCGTTGGCGCAGGAGCGGCAGACGCTGGCGGTGTACATGGGCGTATCCGGCTTGCCCGCGTTGCGCGCGCATCTGCTCGCCGGCGGGCGGCGGCCCGATACACCGTTTGCGTTGATTGAAAACGGTGCCCGGGCCGACCAGCGCGTGGTCGTCGGCACGCTGGACAACCTGCCGGAGCGCGCCGTGGCGCATGCAGTGCATTCACCGGCCCTGCTGATACTTGGTACGGTGGCCGGGCTGGCTACCGAGTTGGCGTGGTTTGGCGCCGCACCTCTGGCCGAATCCGCCACGGTGCCGCCGGCGCGCCGCCTGCAGACCGGCCACGAGCTTGCCCATTGTCCGGCTTGATGCCGTTTTACCCGTGTCATCTCCGATCCCCGCGACATTTCCGCCACGTCACCCAGGACCGACCATGATCTACGACAGCATTCTCGACACCATCGGCCGCACGCCGATCATTCGCCTGCATCGGCTGGCGCCGAAGCACGTCGAACTCTACGTGAAGGTGGAAGCCTTCAATCCCGCCGGTTCGGTCAAGGATCGCCTGGCGCTGGCGATCATTCTCGACGCCGAGCAGCGCGGGGCACTTCAGCCCGGTCAGACCGTGGTGGAAGCCACTTCCGGCAACACCGGGGTGGCGCTCGCCGCCGTGTGCGCGGCGCGTGGCTATCCGTTCGTGGCGGTGATGACCGAAACGTTTTCGGTGGAACGGCGCAAGCTGATCCGCGCCTATGGCGGCCGGGTGGTGTTGACGCCGGCGGCAATCCGCGGCACCGGCATGGTGGAGAAGGCGCGCGAGCTGGCGCGCAAGCACGGCTGGTTTCTCGCCAGCCAGTTCGAGAATCCGGCGAACCCGGCGTATCACCGGCAGACGACGGCGGCGGAAATCCTCGGCGATTTCGCCGGTCGCCGATTGGATTACTTCGTCAGCGGCTGGGGCACGGGCGGTACGCTGACTGGCGTGGGCGAGGTGCTCAAGGTGGCGCGCCCGGAAACCACGGTGATCGGCGCCGAGCCGGCCGGGGCCTCGCTGCTGGGCGGCAAGCCGTGGGCGTCGCACAAGATCCAGGGCTGGACGCCGGATTTCCTGCCGCAGGTGCTGAACAGCAAGGTCGTCGACCGCATCGTCACCGTCGACGACGTGCTGGCGCGCGACACCTCGCGCGCGTTGGCGCAGCGGGAAGGCATTTTCACCGGGCTGTCCTCCGGCGGCACGCTGGCGGCGGCGTTGCAGGTGGCGCAAACCGCACCGGCGGGCGGCGCGATCCTCGCGATGCTGCCGGATACCGGCGAGCGTTATCTCTCCACCTTCCTGTTTGAAGGCGTGAACGAAGGCTCGGACGAGATCGAGTGAAGGGCCGCGGTCGAGCTCGCGCGTTCAGATCGCTTGCGCGAGATCGGCCGCAAGCCCGGTGTACGTCCCCGGCGTCAACGCCAGCAGGCGCTGTTTGGCATCAGCCGGCAGATCCAGTTGCTGGATGAAATCGTGCATGGTTTGCGCGGTCATGCCGTGGCCGCGGGTCAGCGCCTTGAGTTGCTCGTAGGGCTGCGGCAGGCCGTAGCGGCGCATCACGGTCTGCACGGCTTCGGCCAGCACTTCCCAGCTCGCGCCAAGATCGCTTTCGATGCGGTCGGCATTCACCGTGAGCTTGCCCAGGCCCTTGAGCAGCGATTCGTAGCCCACCAGGGTGTGGCCGAAGGCGACGCCGAGCGCGCGCAGCACGGTGGAGTCGGTCAGGTCGCGCTGCCAGCGGCTGATCGGCAGCTTGGTTGCGAAGTGGTCAAGCATCGCGTTGGCCAACCCGAAATTGCCTTCCGCGTTTTCGAAGTCGATCGGGTTGACCTTGTGCGGCATGGTCGAGGAGCCGACCTCGCCGTCCTTGAGCTTTTGCCGGAAGTAGCCGAGCGAGATGTAACCCCAGGTGTCGCGCGCCAGGTCGATCAGGATGGTGTTGGCGCGGCGCACGGCGTCGCAGTATTCGGCGATGCCGTCGTGCGGCTCGATCTGCGTGGTGTACGGGTTCCACGTCAGGCCCAGGCTTTCGACGAAGCGTTGCGAGAACGCGCGCCAGTCGACTTCCGGGTAGGCGATGGTGTGCGCGTTGTAGTTGCCGACCGCGCCGTTGATCTTGCCGGGGATGGCCACCGCGGCGAGCTGTTCGCGCTGGCGCGCGAGGCGCGCCACGACGTTGGCGAGTTCCTTGCCCAGCGTGGTCGGCGAAGCCGTTTGGCCGTGCGTGCGCGCCAGCATCGGCAGCGCCGCGTTGGCATGCGCCAGCTCGCGCAGTTTCGCAGTGACGCGCTCCATGGCCGGCAGCAGCACCTCGCTGCGCGCGTCGCGCAGCATCAGCGCATAGGAAAGGTTGTTGATGTCCTCGCTGGTGCAGGCGAAATGCACGAACTCGCGCGCCTGCGCCAATGCCGGGTCGGCACCGATGCGCTCCTTGATGAAATATTCCACCGCCTTGACGTCGTGGTTGGTGGTGGCCTCGATCGCCTTGATCCGCGCGCCTTCCTCGATCCCGAAACTGTCCGCGATGGTGTGCAGGTGCTTCACCTGCGTCGGGGTAAACGCCGGCAGCTCACCGATCGTCGACTCGTTGCCGAGGGCAAGCAACCATTCGATTTCCACGTGCACGCGCCGGTGCATCAGCCCCAGCTCGCTGAAGATCGGGCGCAGCGCTTCGACCTTGCCGGCGTAGCGGCCATCCAGCGGCGACAGGGCAGTGAGTGCATGGTTGGACATGGCGGCGTTCCGGCGCAAGGGAACGCGCATTTTAGCGTGACGGCGGTTTGGTGCAGCTTGCCTTATAGTCCGCAGGTTTTCCTTCACTCAGAGCAAGGGTTTGGAGCATGAGCGGTTTCCGCATTGAACACGACAGCATGGGCGAGCTGCAGGTACCTGCCGATGCCTTGTATGGCGCGCAGACCCAGCGCGCAATCGACAACTTTCCGATCTCCGGCCAGCACCTGCCGCGCGAATTCATCCGCGCGCTCGGCCTGGTCAAGGTCGCCGCCGCCGAAGCGAACCTGACGCTCGGCCACCTGAAGAAGGGCCAGGTGGCGGCGATCCGCAAGGCCGCGCTGGCGGTGGCCAGTGGCGAATACGACGCGCAGTTCCCGATCGACATCTACCAGACCGGCTCGGGCACCAGCACCAACATGAACGCAAACGAGGTGATTGCGCACCTTGCCGCGGCCGCGGGCACCAAGGTGCACCCGAACGACCACGTCAACTACGGGCAAAGCTCGAACGACGTGATCCCCACCACCATCCGCGTCAGTGCCGCGCTCAGCGCGCACGAGCAGTTGCTGCCGGCGCTGAAGCAATTGAAAAAGGCGATCGACCGCCGCGCACACCAGTTGCGTAACACCGCGAAGACCGGTCGCACGCACCTGATGGACGCGATGCCGATCACCTTCGGCCAGGAGCTTTCCGGCTGGTCGGCGCAGATCGGCTCGGCCAGCGCGCGCATCGAGGATGCGCTGGTGCGCCTGCGGCGCCTGCCGCAGGGTGGCACCGCGGTCGGCACCGGCATCAACGCCGATCCCAAGTTCGGTGCGGCGGTGGCGGCGCAGCTCAAGAAGCTGACCGGCGTGCGTTTCGAGGCGATGGCGGTGCCGTTCGAGGGCATGGCTGCACAGGACGATGCGGTGGAGCTTTCCGGCGCGCTGAAGACGCTCGCGGTGGCAATGATGAAGATCGCCAACGACCTGCGCTGGATGAACTCCGGCCCGCTCGCCGGCCTCGGCGAGATCGCGCTGCCGGCGCTGCAGCCCGGTTCGTCCATCATGCCGGGCAAGGTCAACCCGGTGATTCCCGAAGCGGTGACCATGGTGGCCGCGCAGGTGATCGGCAACGACACCGCGATCACGGTGGCTGGTCAGGCCGGCAACTTCCAGCTCAACGTGATGCTGCCGCTGATCGCGCACAACCTGCTCGAATCCATCCGCATCCTCGCCAACGTTTCGCGCCTCCTGGCCGACAAATCGATTGCCGGCTTCACGGTGAACAAGGAACGCGTGAACCAGGCGCTGGCAATGAACCCGATCCTGGTCACTGCGCTGAACCCGGTGATCGGCTACGAGAAGGGCGCGGCCACGGCAAAGAAGGCGTACAAGGAACACCGCCCGATCATGGACGTGGCGCTGGAAACCACCGGCCTGTCGAAGGCCGAGTTGTCCAAGCTGCTCGATCCGCTGGCGCTGACCAAGGGCGGCATCCACGGCAAGTGATGCGCTGCGTGGCCGCAACAAGAAACAGCCCGCCAATGGCGGGCTGTTTCGTTTGCCGAGAGGGGCGGCTCAGTCGGAGAACACCGCAAACCCCTTCTTGCCGTCCTTGTCGACGTCCTTGCCGCAATCGTCGACATCCTTCTGCGTCATGGTGGCGTAGGGCCTGAAGGCAGGCAGGTCGGTGGCAAGTTGCTGCTGCGAAGCCCGCAGCCGCGGCAGCCGCTTGCACAATGCCATGGCGGCGGCCTTGATCTGTTCGGCCTGCGGGTGGATGGCGGCCTCGATCTGCTTGTCGTCCTTGCCGGAGAGCGCACCGACGATCGCCTGCTTCGCGGCACCCATGCCGAGACTGGCACCGCGTTCGCCGATGTCCATGCCGGCTTCGGCGATGCCGATGATCTGCTGGCGGTAGTCCAGCAGCAGGGCGCGCTGCGCCGGCGTGGCATCCACTTTCCTGCCGGCGATCAGCAGATCGCCCTGCGGGGTGATGACCGCCTTGGGCAGCTTGTCGCGGCGGTCGTCATCATGGCCGACATGCACGTTGTTGATGTCGATGTCCCGGGTGGCCAACTCTTGCCGGGCCTTGTTCATGCCTTCGTGGATCTTCTGGGCCAGGTAGGGTTCCGGCGCAGCGGCGGAACTTCCCGATGTCGTGCCGGGGTCGGCCGGTTCGGACTGGCTGCAGGCGGCCAGCGGCAGCAGCAGGGCGAAGGCAAACAGGTGGCTCGTGAGGGCATTGGTTTTCATGGTCGGTTCTCCCCGATCGCAAGCGGTGGTCGGATGTCAGGTGTCGTCGCGCCAGCGGCGGAACCAGATGGCGCCGGCAAGCATGGCGATGGCGGTGGCGACGCCGACCCAGAGGTTCACCGAGCCCAGGACTGCGTAGGAATGCATTACGCCCACGCTGGACAACAGCTCGGCGGGGTTGTTGCCGCCGACGTGCGGGATTTTGGCGTACCAGCCGCCGGGGAACACGCTGAACAGGATGCGGAGCAGCACCTCGCGCCAATACCAGCTGTTCTGCAGGGTGATGGTGCCGAGCAGGTTGAACCAGCCGAGCACGATGCCGACCGCCACCGGCAGCGCCACGGCCCACAGGAACGGCTTGCTGCGGGCCCACGCCGAGCACAGCATCAGCCAGCCGATCGACGGCAGCGCCCATAGCAGGTACAGCGGGATCGAACCGATCAGGTTGGCGATCACCTGCAGCGGATGCGACAGGGTCAGCAGGTGCCAGACGCTGACGCCATGGAACGACAGCGCGAGGGCGAACATCAGCAGCATCGCGATGCCGGTGAGGGTGCCCACCACCACTGCGATGGCCGGGGCGACCACGGTTGCGGCGACTACCTTGGACAGCACCGTCGCGGTGTCGGAGACCGGCAGCGATTTCCAGAACAGCAGGCTGCGGTCGCGACGGTCGTCGTACAGTGCGCCGAGGCAATAGAAGAACACCACGAAGCCCAGCACCATGCCGATGATGATGGTGGGCGAGTACATCGCCATGTCCAGCCCCGCGCCGACAGCAGTCATCGACTGCTGGTCCAGGTTGCGGGTCAGCAGACGCATGTTGTTGCCTTCGCCGCCGAACGCGATGTTGAAGCGGGTGCTTCCGCCCAGCACTTCGCCGGTGATGATGCCCATCAGGTTCAGCAGCAGGAAGATGCCGCCGATGATGACCGGGGTCCAGAAGAACCCGCCGCGGTGCTCCCATAACTCGCGCTTGACCAGCCAATAGAAGGTCTTCATGCGTAGGTTCCTTTCATGGTGGCAACGAACAGATCGCTGACTGAAGGCCGGCGCACTTCGCCGAGCGCTTCGAGCTGCGCGTGGTCGATGCCGTCGAACAGGAAAATCGACTTGCCAAATACCGTGCGCTCGTCGAGCGGTTTGAGCGCGCGCGCCGCATCGGCTTGCGGCGCATCGACCAGCACCTCGGCAAATCGTTCGCCGACGGCATCCATGTCGGCGTCGAGCACGATCTTGCCGTCGCGGATGAACATCAGGTCGGTGAGGATGTGCTCCACCTCTTCCACCTGATGGGTGGTGACGATGATGGTCTTGTTCTCGTCGAAGTAGTCCTCCAGCAGGTTCTGGTAGAACTGCTTGCGATAGAGGATGTCGAGCCCGAGCGTGGGTTCGTCCAGCACCAGCAGGCGGGCGTCGATCGCCATCACCAGCGCCAGGTGCAGCTGCACGATCATGCCCTTGGACATCTGTTTGACGCGTTGCTCGGGCTTGAGCTTGGTGCGGGCAAGGAAGGCCTCGCACTTTTTGCGGTCGAAGCGTGGGTGCACGTGGGCGACGAAATCGACCGCTTCGCGCACGCGGATCCAGCGTGGCAGCACCGCGACGTCGGCAATGAAGCACACCTGCTCCATCAACTTGCCGCGCTGGCGCCGCGGGTCGAGCCCGAGCACCGACAGCTCGCCGTCGAACGTGGTCAAGCCGAGGATCGCCTTGAGTGCCGTGGTCTTGCCGGCACCGTTGGGGCCGATCAGGCCGACGATGCGTCCCGGTTCAATGGTGAAGCTGACGTCGTCCAGCGCAACGCTGTGGCGGTAGCGCTTGGACAGGTGGGTAGCGGTGACGACGGCGGTCATGCGGGTTGCTCCGGTTCGCGCTTGGCCTCGCGCAGCAGGGTTTGCAGATCCAGCCCGAGGCGCTGCAGGCGGGCGTACAGCGCCGGCCACTCTTCGCGCAGGAAGCGCTCGCGCTCGGATTTCAACAGCGTCTCGCGGGCACCTTCGACGATAAACATGCCTAGCCCCCTGCGTTTTTCGACCAGTTGTTCATCGACCAGCTCCTGGTACGCCTTGGAAACGGTCAGCGGATTGATCTGGAAATCCGCCGCCACCTGGCGTACCGACGGCAGCGGGTCACCCTCGTTCAGGGCGCCGTCCAGAATCATGGCCACCACACGTGCGCGCAGCTGGCGATAGATCGGGATGCGGTCGTTCCAGGTGATGGTCATGAATCATTCCTTGCTGCCCTTGGCGGCGCTGTCGAACGAATAGTAGGGCATGGCCAACTGCGCCCCGAGCTGCGCGGCGCGCGCGCTGTCGGTGGCCTGCAAGGCCTTGGCGGAGAGGCTGCCCAGGGCGGCGGCGGCCTTTTGTTCGGCGACGGTGGGCGTGACCACGAGCGGCGCGAAGTCGGTGACGGTCAGGCCGCTGATGAGCGTCGGTGCGGCTGGAGTGACTGGCAATCCGACGATGGCCAGAGTGGCCGAGGTCATCAACACGGCGATGCCGGAAGCGATCCAGCGGCGAGCGGGAACGACGATATCGGCGACAAAATCGGCGGCGGGGTTCAGGCTGGAGATGTGGCGAGCGTTCATGGTAGTGCTCCTCTGGTGGTCTCGTTGACCGGTGTTGTAGTGAACTATAACACCATGCGGAAACCAGTCAACCATTGGTGACCATGACTGATGGCAGGGGCATGAAAAAAAGCAAGGCCGACGTCATGCCGGCCTTGCTTTGTGGGGACGGTGACGGCGCGGTTGCGCCGTTTGCCGGTTACTGGGCGAGCTTCGCCGCTACATCCACCAGGCGTCGTGCCTGATGACTGATTGCCGCTTTCACGTCGTCGTTGAACGGGGCGCCCTGGGTGTGGCTGTAGCCGTACGGGTTGCCGCCAACCTTGTAGATCGAGGGGTCGGTGAAGCCCGGCGCGACGATGATCCCGCCCCAATGCATGATCGTCGCGTAGAACGACAGCAGCGTGGCTTCCTGGCCGCCGTGTGCGTTTTGCGCCGAAGTCATGGCCGAAACCGGTTTGTTTGCCAACTTGCCGTTGAACCACAACTGGCCGAGGGTATCGATGAAGGCGCGCATCTGGCTTGCTTGCACGCCAAACCGGGTCGGGGCGGAGAACAGGTAGGCGTTCGCCCACTCCATGTCTTCTGCCGTCGCCACGGGAACCTGGGCAGTGGCTTCGGCATGCGTCCGCCAGGCCTCCTGGCCGGCGACCACGGCAGCCGGCGCCGTCTCCGGCACCTTGCGCAGGCGCACTTCGGCACCCGCGGCCTTGGCGGCCTCAGCGGCGATGCTGGCCATCTGGTGGTTGGTGCCATAGGTCGAGTAGTAAACGACGGCAAGCTTGACGCTCATGCGGGTCTCCTGTGAATGCGGGAAAGGCGGGCAACCCACTCAAGGACTCGGGTTGTCGCGACGGCCGTCATTATCAGGTGGGAACAATGGCGCGATAAGTCGGGTATCTTTGAACTTATCGTTCGCGCCGGGAAACGACCATGCCGCCATCCAGTGCCGTGTTGGAAGACCTCAACGACCTGTATTTCTTTGCCGCCGTGGTCGAACACGGCGGCTTTTCCGCTGCCGGTCGTGCCCTCGGCGTGCCCAAGTCCCGCCTGAGCAAGCGCGTGGCGCAACTGGAAGAACGCCTGGGCGTGCGGCTGCTGCAGCGCACGACGCGGCGCTTCGTGGTGACCGAGGTGGGCGAGCGCTTTTATGCGCATTGCCGCGCCGTGCTCGAGGAGGCGCGGGCGGCGCAGGAAGCCGTGGACGAGCTGCGTGCCGAGCCGCGCGGAGTGGTGCGTCTGAGCTGTCCGGTGTCGCTGGCACAAACCATCCTGGCGCAGGTGCTGCCGGATTTCCTGGCGAAGTATCCGAAGCTGCAGGTGCGCGTGCTGGCCAGCAACCGGCGGGTGGATCTGCTGGGCGAGGGCTACGACCTGGCCATCCGCGTGCGCAGCAAACTCGATACCGACGCCAACATGGTGCTGCGCAGTTTCGGTCTTGCGCGCGTGTTGCCGGTCGCGGCCCCGAGCCTGCTCGATACGCTGGGACGCCCGCAACATCCCGACGAGTTGGCACGCTTTCCGGCGTTGTCGATGCAGGAACACGAAGGCCCGCAAACGTGGGAACTGCTCGACGCCAGCGGCAAGCCGGTGACGGTCGAGGTCAACGCACGGCTGGTATGCGGCGATTTTGCCGTGCTGCTCGAAGCGGCGCGGCGCGGCGTGGGCGTGGCGATGTTGCCCGAATCGGTGTGTGCGCAGCTGGTCGACCGGGGTGAGCTGGAAGTATTGCTGCCGGCCTGGAGCGCCCCCGAAGGCACCATGCATTTCATCTACCCGAGCCGGCGCGGCATGCTGCCCGGTGTACGCGCGCTGGTGGATTTCCTCGCCGAGCGCTTGCCGGCGGCGAGCGAACACCTGCGCCGCGAGTGTGGGCCATTGGCGGCCGAATGACGCGTGCTACGCTTTCGTTTGGACATCCATACGGCAAGGCAAT
This sequence comes from Rhodanobacter sp. FW106-HT46G03, assembly GCF_058789895.1. Classification (NCBI taxonomy): domain Bacteria; kingdom Pseudomonadati; phylum Pseudomonadota; class Gammaproteobacteria; order Lysobacterales; family Rhodanobacteraceae; genus Rhodanobacter; species Rhodanobacter sp. FW106-HT46G03. The sequence goes on along the minus strand of NZ_JBYTCC010000001.1, from coordinate 2,314,254 downwards.
GAAGATCGATACCAAGCTGCCCAAGGTCGGCACCACCATCTTCACGGTAATGAGCCGACTGGCGGCGGAGCACCGCGCAGTGAACCTTGGGCAGGGCTTTCCGGATTTCGAGCCGCCGCAGGGTTTGCGCGATGCGCTGACACGCGCGATGAACAGCGGCAAGAACCAGTACGCGCCGATGCACGGCGTGGCCGCGCTGCGCGAGGCGATCGCGGGCAAGACCGAGAAACTGTACGGCCACCGGCCGGACATGGAGGCCGAGATCACCGTCACTTCCGGCGCCACCGAGGCGCTGTTTTCCGCCATTGCCGCTGTGGTGCGCACGGGCGAGGAAGTGATCGTGTTCGACCCCGCCTACGACAGTTACGAGCCGGCGATCGAACTGCAGGGGGCGCGCGCCGTGCACATTCCGCTGCGCACGCCAAGCTTCAGCATCGACTGGCAGCGCGTGCGCGACGCGATCACGCCGAAGACGCGCATGATCATCATCAACAGCCCGCACAATCCGTCTGGTGCCGTGCTGGGCGCGGACGACCTCGCGGCCCTTGCGGATATCGTGCGCAACACCGACATCGTGGTGCTCGCCGACGAGGTCTACGAGCACATCGTGTACGACGGCCGGCGCCATGAGAGCGTGCTGCGTCATCCCGAACTCGCTGCGCGCAGCATCGTGATTTCCTCGTTCGGCAAGACCTACCACTGCACCGGCTGGAAGCTCGGTTATGCGATTGCGCCCAAGGCGCTCAGCGCCGAGTTTCGCAAGGTGCACCAATACCTTACGTTCTGCAGCTTCCACCCCGAGCAGGTCGCGTTTGCCGATTTCCTGGTCAGCGATCCGCAGCATTACCAGGAGTTGCCGGCGTTCTATCAGGCCAAGCGCGACCGTTTCCGCGCGCTGCTGGCGCCATCGCGGTTCAAGCTGCTCGATGTGGCCGGCGGGTTCTTCCAGCTGGTCGACTACGCGGCGATCCGCGACGAGGACGATCTGGCCTTCAGCCGCTGGCTGGTCACCGAGGGTGGCGTGGCGGCGATTCCGCTGACGCCGTTTTACGCCAATGCGCCGGGTACGCGTCTGTTGCGCCTGTGCTTCGCCAAGAGCGACGCGACGATGGAGGCGGCCGCCGAGCGGCTGTGCCGGCTGTGAGCGGGCAGGGCGTGGGGCTCGCTCCGCTCACCGTCTCGCTGGTGCAGGGCAATACCCGCTGGCACGACGCCGCCGGCAATCGCGCGTACTACGGCGAGCTGGTGCGTCGCGCGCGCGGCAGTGATCTCGTCGTGCTGCCGGAGACCTATCTTTCCGGCTTCAGCAACGACACTGTCATCAGCGCCGACACCATGGACGGCGAGAGCCTGGCCTGGCTGCGCGCACTCGCCGGCGAAGTCGGCGCCGTGGTATGCGGCAGCCTTGCTATCCGCGAAAACGGCACCGTGTTCAACCGCCTGATCTGGATGCGGCCGGACGGCAGCTTCGTGCAATACGACAAGCGCCACCTGTTCCGCATGGCCGGCGAACACACGCGTTATGGCGAGGGCAGTGAACGCCTGGTGGTGGAACTCAAGGGCTGGCGCATCCTGCCCGAGGTCTGCTACGACCTGCGCTTCCCGGTGTGGCTGCGCAACCGCCGGCTGGAAAGCGCTGCTGGCGGGATGGATTACGATCTCGCGATCTTCGTCGCCAACTGGCCGACCGCACGCCGTCACCCGTGGCGCACGCTGCTGCGCGCCCGCGCGATCGAAAACCTCGCCTACGTGATCGGCGTGAATCGCGTCGGCACCGATGGCAATGACTTGCCGTATGCCGGCGACAGCGCCGTCATCGACCCGGTCGGCGAAACCCTCGTCGAATGCGGTGCCCTCGAACAGATCGCCACCCTCACCATCGACCCCGCGCCGTTGCTGGCCCATCGCGAACGGTTTCCCGCCTGGATGGATGCGGATGCGTTCGAGTTGCGGTGAGGCGGCCGCGTTCGACTGGAGGGTGGGTGCAGGCTGCGCCGCTGGATCGCCTGCAAGCCGTGCAGGCCGGCTTAGTCTTGGACTACCGGCCTGGCGCGCTGCCGTCCTCGCAATAGTTTTACCGGTGAGCAAAAGCCGTCCAAAACAAAAGGGACTTGCATCGCTGCAAGTCCCTGATTTTTGGCGGAGAGGGTGGGATTCGAACCCACGGTACGCTTACACGTACGCCTGATTTCGAGTCAGGTACATTCGACCACTCTGCCACCTCTCCAAAACGGTCGCGTGGTCGACGCGAGCCGGAAAGTTTACGTGCTGGCTCGCGGTGTGACAAGCATGGTGCGGGGCGTCAGGCGGAGGCTTTCTTCTTGGCGAGGCGCAGCCAGGTATCGACCACGGTGTCCGGGTTCAGCGACAACGATTCGATGCCTTGCTCCATGAGCCACTCCGCGAGGTCGGCGTGGTCGCTCGGGCCTTGGCCGCAGATGCCGATGTATTTGCCTTTGGCGCGGGCGGTCTTGATTGCCATCCCGAGCAGTTTCTTCACCGCCGGGTTGCGCTCGTCGAAGCGGTTGGCAACGATCGAGGAATCGCGATCCAGGCCCAGCGTGAGCTGGGTGAGGTCGTTGGAGCCGATCGAGAAGCCGTCGAAGATGTCGAGAAACTCGTCGGCCATCAGCGCGTTGGACGGCACTTCGCACATCATGATGACTTTCAGCCCGTGCTCGCCGCGCTTGAGGCCGTTGTGGGCCAGCACATCGATCACCTGCCGGGCTTCTTCCAGCGTGCGCACGAACGGGATCATCACCTCGACGTTTTCGAGGCCCATCGTTTCACGCACCTTCTTGACCGCCTTGCACTCCAGTCCGAAGGCTTCGCTGAAGCTCGGGTCGACGTAGCGGCTGGCGCCGCGGAAGCCGAGCATCGGGTTTTCCTCGTGCGGTTCGTAGTTGGCGCCGCCGAGCAGGTTGGCGTATTCGTTGGACTTGAAGTCGCTCATGCGCACGATGACCGGCTTGGGGTACACCGAGGCAGCGATGGTGGCGATGCCCTCGGCCAGGCGCTCGATGTAGAACTCCACCGGGCCGGCATAACCGGCGATGCGCTCGTCGATCTTGGCCTTGGTTTCGGCATCCTGCTTGGCGTATTCGAGCAGGGCCTTGGGATGCACGCCGATGTGGCTGGCGATGATCATTTCCAACCGCGCGAGGCCAATGCCGGCGTTCGGCAACTGGCCGAAATCAAACGCGCGCTCGGGGTTGGCGACGTTCATCATGATTTTCAGCGGCGCCTCGGGCATGGCGTCGAGGTCCGCCGTGATGCGCTCGAAGGCGAGCGTGCCCGCGTAGATCGTGCCGGTATCGCCGGCGGCGCAGGATACGGTGACCGGTGCGCCATCGGGAATGCGGGTCATGCCGTCACCGGTGCCGACCACCGCCGGCACGCCAAGCTCGCGCGCAATGATCGCGGCATGGCAGGTGCGGCCGCCACGGTTGGTGACGATGGCGCTGGCGCGCTTCATCACCGGCTCCCAGTCGGGGTCGGTCATGTCGGCCACCAGCACATCGCCGGGCTGCACCTTGTTCATGTCGGCGAGCGAGCGCACGACGCGGGCGGTGCCGGCGCCGATTTTCTGGCCGATCGAACGGCCTTCGACCAGCACCTTGCCCTTTTCGTTGAGCTGGAAGCGTTCGAGCTGGGTGGTCTTGGCGCGTGATTTCACGGTTTCCGGCCGCGCCTGCACGATGTAGAGCTTGCCGGTGCCGCCATCCTTCGCCCATTCGATGTCCATCGGACGGCCGTAATGCTGCTCGATCGTCAGTGCCTGCTTGGCCAGGGCTTCGACCTCGGTATCGGTCAGGCAGAACTTGCGCCGCCATGCCGCCGGTGTGTCTTCGGTGCGCACGCGTTCGCCGGGGGCGTTCGAGTACACCATGCGCAGTTGCTTGGAGCCGAGATTGCGCCGCAGCACCGCCGGCTTGCCGGCTTTCAGGGTGGGCTTGAACACGTAGAACTCGTCGGGGTTCACCGCACCTTGCACCACCATTTCGCCCAGGCCGTAGCTGCCGGTGACGAACACCACATCACGGAAACCCGACTCGGTGTCGAGCGTGAACATCACGCCGGCGGCGCCGATGTCCGAGCGCACCATGAGCTGCACGCCAGCCGAGAGGAACACGTTTTCGTGCGCATAGCCCTGGTGCACGCGGTAGGCGATGGCGCGGTCGTTGTACAGCGAGGCAAAGACCTCCTTCACTTTGCGCAGCACGTCTTCGATGCCGACCACGTTCAAATAGGTTTCCTGCTGGCCGGCGAAGCTGGCGTCGGGCAGGTCCTCGGCGGTGGCGGAGGAGCGCACGGCCACGGCGATGTTTTCCGCCCCGGCGTCCTGGCACATCTTGGCGTAGGCGTCGCGAATGGCCTGGTCGAGGTCGGCGGGCAGTGGGGTCTCCGCCACCCAGCTGCGGATTTCCTTGCCGGCGCGGACGAGGGCATCGACGTCATCCACATTGAGATTGGCCAACCGTGCCTGGATGCGCTTGGCCACCCCACTCTTGTCCAGGTATTCCTCGAACGCCTGCGCCGTGGTGGCGAAGCCGCCGGGTACCGATACGCCGAGTTTTGCGAGGTTGCCGATCATTTCCCCCAACGACGCGTTTTTGCCGCCGACCTTGCCCAGATCGGTCATGCGCAGCTGGTCCAACCAAAGCACGAGGTGGTTCAAGACAGTCTCCTGAGCGGGGGAATCGAGCGAAAAGTGGAATGGACGCAATACGCAGGCCCGATGCGGCCTGCGAAGGACTGGTATTGTCCGCCGTTGATGCCGTGCAGCACAAGAAGACCAGTGCCGCCCGACACCGCGCCAACTGCATACCAGTCAGGCAGCGGTTGGCATCGACCGAGGCGGCGACAGTTCTGCGGGCATGCGTTAAGGTGCCGCGCAACGTTGGTTCACGCCACGGGACACGCGATGCAACGCACGGTTTTTTTCATCTCCGACTCCACCGGCATTACCGCCGAGACGATCGGCAACAGCATCCTGGCGCAGTTCGAAGGGCTGCGTTTCGACAAGCACCGGTTGCCGTTCGTGGACGACGCCCACAAGGCGGAAGCGGCGGCGCTGCGCATCAAGACCCACTACGCAAAAACCGGTGAGCGCCCGATCGTGGTGAACACGCTGGCCGATCGCGCGCTGTGCGAGATCGTCGCCAGCAGCGGCGCGCTGATGCTTGACGTGTTCGCGCCGTTCATCGGCCCGCTCGAAATCGAGCTTGGCATCAAGCGTTCCGGTGCGGTGAATCGTTCGCATGGGTTGGTCGACTGGAAGAAGTACGAGTCGCGCATCAACGCCACCAACTATGCGCTCTCGCACGACGACGGCATCGACGTGAACTATGCCGATGCCGATTTGATCCTGGTGGGCGTGTCGCGCTCGGGCAAGACGCCGACGTGCCTGTACATGGCCTTGCATTACGGGGTGTGCGCCGCCAATTACCCGCTGACCGAGGAGGATCTGGAAAAGCTGGAGTTGCCCGAACGCCTGCGGCCGTTCAAGCAACGTCTGTTCGGGTTGACGATCGAACCCGAGCGGCTGGTGCAGATTCGCGAGGAGCGTCGCGCCGGCAGCCGTTACGCCACGCTCAAGCAGTGCCGCTGGGAGCTGGAACAGGCCGAACGCTTGATGCGCCAGGCCGGTATCGCCAGCCTCAATACCACCCATGTATCGATCGAGGAGATCGCCAGCAAAATCCTCGCGCGCTTCGGCATCGAGCGCACGATGTTTTGAGCCCCGCCGATGAGCGCTGTACTCGACAACCGTTTGAGCCTTCTGCCGGGACGTTTCGAGTTCCTGATGGGTTTGTACGCCGAGAACTACCACCGGCTGACCCGCCTGTTTGCGCCGCAGGAGCTGGCGCCCGGCCGCTATGTTTCCGATGTGGACGACGGCCTCAACGTGCATTTGGCGGTGCAGGAACGGCACCCGTATACGCTGGAGCTGGAACTGACCTATGGCTTTGTCGACAGCCACACCGGCCAGCGCGCGCCGTCGGCGCAACTGCGCATGTACACCGACGCGCATGTGGCCGAGGCGCTGCATTGCCATCCGGGGCAGCACTTGTGGCAGGTGCTCGGACCGTTTGCTCCGGCGCATACCGTGTTCCAGCATCGCCTGCGCATGAACGGGTTTCTCACCCGCTGGCTGGAATACCTTGCCGAGCAGGGCCATTCGCTGGGGACGCTGGAGCCGACGCATCCGGACTGATCGCGTTCGTGCAGGCAACAAAAAACCCGCCGGCGGCGGGTTTCTCGCAATAGATGGCGGAGCGGACGGGACTTGAACCCGCGACCTCCGGCGTGACAGGCCAGCATTCTAACCAGCTGAACTACCGCTCCACGTTGACAACCAGTGTTGCGTACCAATCATGGCGTCCCCACGGGGATTCGAACCCCGGTCGTCACCGTGAAAGGGTGATGTCCTAGGCCTCTAGACGATGGGGACGAATTGAATTGGTGGAGCCAGGCGGGATCGAACCGCCGACCTCCTGCATGCCATGCAGGCGCTCTCCCAGCTGAGCTATGGCCCCGCCACTGGAAGCCGCAAAGAATAGGTGCGAGCCGTAGCTCCGTCAAGCTTTTTTTCCGGCCGGATGGCATCGCCTGGCGGGCACGTACGCGGCGTGCGCGAGGCATCGTTTAAGCTCTCCGGATACACGCCATCGGGGATCGCATGCACGACATCGGTTTCATTCGCGACCTTGCGCTGGTGATGCTGGTGGCCGGCGCCACCACCATCCTGTTCCAGCGCCTGCGTCAGCCGGTGCTGCTCGGCTACATCCTCGCCGGCGTGCTGATCGGCCCGCACACGCCGGGCATGCTGGTCGCGGACGCACGCACGATCGACGACATCGCCGACCTCGGCGTGGTGCTGCTGATGTTCACGCTGGGGCTGGAATTCAGCGTGCGCAAGCTGCGCGAGGTCGGCGTCGGCGTGATTGCGGTGACCGTGCTCGAGGTCGGGCTGATGCTGTGGATCGGCATCGGCCTCGGCCGCCTGTTCGGCTGGACCGGCATCGACGCCGTGTTCCTCGGCGCAATCATCGCGTTGTCCTCGACCATGGTCGCCACGCGCATGTTGAAAGAAGGCGGCCAGCAGCACTTGCCGTTCGCGCGCATGGTGGTGGGCCTGCTGGTGGCCGAAGACGTGCTGGCGATCGTGATGCTGACCCTGCTGACCGCAATCGCGATTGGCGGCACCGTGCAGGCGGGCGCGGCGCTCACGCTGATCGGGCACCTGGGCCTGTTCGTGATTGTCGGCATGATCCTGGGGCTGCTGCTGTTGCCGCGCCTGATCGACTACGTGGCTGGTTTTGGGCGCGATGAAACCCTGCTGGTGGCGGCGCTCGGCGTGTGTTTCGGCGCCAGCCTGCTCGCCGCCTGGATGGGGTTCAGCGTGGCCCTGGGCGCGTTTCTCGCCGGCGCGGTGGTGGCCGAGGCGCGCAGCGTCGGGCGCGTGCTGCACCTGGTGGAACCATTGCGCGACATGTTTGCCGCGCTGTTCTTCGTGGCCATCGGGCTCAAGATCGACCCGGTGATGCTTTGGCAATACGCGTTGCCGGCGCTGCTGATTGCTGCGGTGGTCATTGTCGGCAAGACGCTGGCCTGCAGTTTTGGCATTTTTGTGGTGGGCAACGATGCGCGCACGGCGCTGCGCTCCGGCCTCAGCATGGGGCAGATCGGCGAGTTCTCCTTCGTGATTGCCGCGCTTGGCGCCTCGCTGCATGCGATCAGCGATTTCATCTACCCGATCGCGGTGGCGGTGTCGGTGGTGTGCATGGCGGCCTCGCCGTACCTCAACCGTTCCGGCAACCGCATCGCCGACAGCATTGCCCGGCACGTGCCGCGGCCGTTGCATCTCCTGGCGCATACATATAGCGGCTGGCTTGCCAACCTTGCGCCGGTTGAGGAAAACGCCGCGATTGCCGCGATGTTCCGCCGACTCCTGTGGCACATCAGCGTGAACGTGCTGCTGATCGTGACCTTGTTCATGATCGGCGCCTATGTGAACGCGCACAGCTGGGGCTGGTTTTCGCAGTGGGGCATCCATCGCGAGCTGCGCCACACCCTGATCTGGGCGTTGGCGCTGTTCCTGTCGCTGCCGATGCTGATTGCGGTTTATCGCAAGGCCGAGGCGCTGGGCATGTTGCTGGCCGAGCTGGGCATCCGCGAAACTTTTGCCGGCAGTTACACCCAGGCGATCCGCGGCGTGCTGGCGCGCCTGATTCCGCTGGCGATGCTGTTGGCGCTGGCGCTGCTGGTGGGCGCCCTGGGTTCGGCCATCCTGCCGCCGCGCGGGGTGGCAGTCAGCCTGGTGGTCGCACTGGTGGCGCTGGCAGTGGTGCTGTGGCGTTCGCTGGTCAAATTGCACGCAAGGCTGCAGGCGGCACTCAAGGAGACGCTGGAAAAACCGGAACCCCCGCCAGGGCCGCAGCGCTCGGCTTGAACCTTTCTGCCGCTTGACTGTCGCAGCAAAACCCGATTGCATGCCCGGCTGTCGCGCCTCAGAATGAGCGGCCATGCCCCCGCGGTGGGGGCCCGGCCGGCGGCACCGGCATATCCACTACGAGGAAGTTCCGAATGAAGCATTTCCTGCGCCCCGTGCTGACGGCGGCCGTGATGACCGTGGCGTTGGGCATGTCGACCGGCGTGTTCGCCGCTCAGCCCGCATCCAAGGCGGCTGCCAGCAGCGCCACCGACAAGGCAAAGGTGAGCTACGTAGTGGGCTGGCAGATCGCCGGCCAGATCCCGCCGATCATGCGTCAAGAGCTGGATCCGAGCGCGGTCGCCAATGCGGTGAAGGCAGCGCTTTCGGGGCAGAAGCCGACCATGACGGATGCCGAGGCGAAGGCGGTCATGGAGCCCTTCATGAAGAAGATGCAGGCCAAGGAGCAGGCTGCCATTGCGCAGGAAGCGGCCAAGAACAAGGCTGCCGGCGATGCCTTCCTGGCCAAGAACAAGACGCAGCCGGGCGTCAAGACCACGGCTTCGGGCCTGCAGTACCAGGTGATCAAGCAGGGCACCGGCGCGCGTCCGGGCCCGAACGATACAGTGAAGATCGACTACACCGGCTCGTTCATTGACGGCCAGGTGTTCGATGCCTCGTCCAAGCACAACCCGCCGGGCGCGGCTTCGATTCCGCTGGCCGGCGTGATCCCCGGTTTCCGTGAAGGGTTGGAACTGATGCAGGTGGGCGGCCACTACAAGCTGTTCATCCCGGCCAATCTGGCGTACGGCACCGAAGTGCAGCCGCCGATGCAGCCCAATGCCACGCTGATCTTCGACGTGACGCTGGTCAGCACGGCAGCGACGCCGGCGGCACCGGCCGGCAAGTAAGCCGCACCCGCACGCACCGAACGAAGGGGCGCGAAGCGATTCGCGCCCCTTCGCGTTGTTCGGTATCCGCCGGGCACCGGTTAGAATGCGCAACTGGATTCGCAAGTGATCGGCAAGCGCATGAAAGTCGCCATTTTTGGCACAGGGTACGTGGGACTGGTTACCGGCACCTGCCTGGCCGAGATGGGCAACCACGTGGCGTGTGTCGACATCGACACGGCCAAGGTCGAGCGCCTGAAGCGCGGCGAGGTACCAATCTTCGAGCCCGGCCTGACGCCGCTGGTGACGCGCAACCACGCCGAGGGCAAGCTGGATTTCACCACCGACGCGGCGAGCGCGATTGCGCCGGCCGAGGTGATCTTCATTGCGGTCGGCACGCCGCCCGATGAGGACGGCAGCGCGGATCTGCGCTACGTGCTCGAAGTCGCGCGCACGATTGGCCGCCTGCTCGATCACGATGCCGTGGTGGTGAACAAATCCACCGTGCCGGTCGGCACCGCCGACCGGGTACGGGCGACGATTGCCGCCGAGCTGGCAGCGCGCGGCGCGCAGCTCGAGTTCCAGGTTGCGTCGAATCCGGAATTCCTCAAGGAAGGCGATGCGGTCGAGGATTGCCTGCGTCCGGATCGGATCATCATCGGCAGCTCCAGCCCGCATGCGGTCGAGGTACTGCGCAAGTTGTACGCGCCGTTCAACCGCAATCACGATCGCAGCGTGGTGATGGACGAGCGCTCGGCCGAGCTGACCAAGTACGCCGCCAATGCGATGCTGGCGACGAAAATCAGTTTCATGAACGAGATCGCCAATATCGCCGAGCGTGTCGGCGCGGACGTGGAGCTGGTGCGCCAGGGCATCGGCGCCGACCCGCGCATCGGCTACCACTTCATCTATCCCGGCACCGGTTACGGCGGCTCGTGTTTTCCCAAGGACGTGCAGGCGCTGGCGCGCACGGCCGGGGACGTCGGCTACGACGCGCGCTTGCTGGGCGCGGTCGAGGCGGTCAACCACGACCAGAAGCTCAAGCTGTTCGAGTTGATGCAGCGGCACTTCGGCGGCGCGCTGGGCGGCAAGACGATCGCGCTGTGGGGGCTGGCGTTCAAGCCCAATACCGACGACATGCGCGAGGCGCCCAGTCGGCGCCTGATGGAAGCCTTGTGGCAGGCCGGCGCACGGGTGCGCGCGTATGACCCCGAGGCACGCAACGAGGCACGGCGCCTCTACGGTGAGCGCCCCGATCTGGTGTTGTGCGAGCACGCGTACCAGGCGCTGGAAGGCGCCGACGTGCTGGCCATTGTCACCGAGTGGAAGGCGTTCCGCAGTCCCGATTTTGCGCGCATCCGCACGGCGTTGAGGGTTCCGGCGATCTTCGACGGGCGCAATTTGTACGACCCGGTGCTGGTTGAAGAGGCGGGGCTCGCGTACTACGGCATCGGGCGCGGGCGCAGCCTGCAGGTGGCGCGCTGATGGCCGGCATCGACGAACGGATCGCCGATCTCGAAGTGCGGTTGACGTTCATCGACAATACGGTGCAGGCGCTGTCCTCAGCCGATGCCGAGCAAGCGTTGCGCATGGTCGAACTCGAACGTCTGGTGCATCAGCTGCGCCAGGAGTTGCAGGCCGTGCGCACCAACGAAGCCCCCGATCCGCACCTCGAACCGCCGCCGCCGCACTACTGATGCCGACCTCGCCATGAGTGAATCCTTGCGCGACCAGTTGCTGAAAAGCGGGCTCGCCAAACCGGCGACTGCGAAGCCGTGCCCGCACGGTCGGCACGGTGGGGCAAAGCCGGCACCGCCGCTGGCATCGACCAAGCCGATGTCCGAGATGGATCTGGCCAAGGCCTATGCGCTGCGTGCACAGACCGAGGCGCGCGAGCGCAAGGCGGCGCAGCGTGAGGCCGAGGAGCTGGCGCGGCTGCGCCGCGAGCGCAAGCAGAAGCTGGGCACGCTGCTCGACGGCAAGGCGCTCAACCGGCCGGATACCGAGCTGGTGCGCAACTTCGAGTACGGCGGCAAGATCCGCCGCATGCACGTGGACGCCGCGCAACTCGCGGCGTTGAACGCAGGCGAGCTGGGCATCGTGCAGTTTGCCGGCCGCTATCTGCTGGTCGCCCGCGAAGTAGCGGAGCAGGTCCGCGCGATCGACGCGCACCAACTCGCGCTGCTGGTCGATCCGGATGCCGCCGGCGACGCCGATGACGGCGTGCCGGACGATCTGGTGTGGTGACCCGGGGAGAACGACGGGGAAAGCCCGACTTTCTCCCGCGCGCGCCGAGGGTCAGGCGGGCGCCAGTGCCGGGTTGTCCCAGCCATTCTTGGGCGTGAAGCGCGCGCCGTGGCGTTCGGCGAGCTGCTCCAGCCGCACCTTCACTGCTGCCGCGCCTTCGCTGCGTACGTACTGGATCGGACCGCCGCGGAACGGGGCGAAACCAGTGCCGAAGATCACGCCGGCGTCGAGCAGGTCGGCATCGCCCACCACGCCATCGGCAAGGCAGGCCACGGCTTCATTCACCAGCGCCAGGATCATGCGGTCGGCGAGGTCGGGCGCCGCCGTGTAGTCGGGGTCGACCTCCGGCTTCACCGGCTTGCCGTCCCGCCAAGTGTAGATGCCCTGGCCATCCTTCTTGCCACGCTTGCCGGCGGCCAACGTTTCCGCCAGCCCCGGCGGCAGTTCGAGGCCAAGGAACGGCGCAAGCTCGTCGCCGACCGAGGCGCACACGTCGAGGCCGACCGTGTCGGCCAGTTCGATCGGCCCCATCGGCATGCCGAAATGTTTGGCGGCGCGGTCGATGATGGGATCAGGCACGCCCTCCGCATGTAGCCGCAGCGCTTCGAGCAAGTACGGCATGAGGATGCGGTTGACGAGAAATCCCGGGGTGCCCTTGACCGCTACGGGCAGCTTGCCCAGTGCCTTGCAGAACGCCAAGGCGCGCTGCTGGATGGCGGCGTCGAGTGCGTCGTGGCACACCACTTCCACCAACGGCATTTGCGCAACGGGGTTGAAAAAATGCAACCCGAGAAAACGCTGCGGTGCCTGCAGGCCCTTGCGCAATTCGTCGAGTGGAATGCTCGAGGTGTTGCTGGCAAGCAGTCCATCCGGCGGCAGGGCGGCTTCAAGCGTGGCGTACAGCGCTTCTTTGGCGGGCGCGTTCTCGTAGATGGCCTCGATCGCGAGCTGGGCGTCGGACACGCCGGCACCGTCGATGTCGGCACGCAAGCGGTGGGTAGCTTCGGCGCGCTGCGCCGGTTGCTTGAGCTTCTTGTCGAACAGCGCATGCGCACGGTCCAGCGCCGGCTGCACGAATTTCAGCTCGCGATCCTGCAGCGTCACCTCGAAGCCCTTGAGTGCGGCCCACGCCGCGATGTCGCCGCCCATGACGCCGGCGCCCACCACGTGCACGTGGCGAATGCCGTGCTGGCTGCCGCTGCCTTGCGCCTTCAATCGCTCCTGCAGGAAAAACACGCGGATGAGGTTGCGTGCAGTCGGCGTATCGGCCAGCCGTGCCACCGATTGCGCCTCGAGCCGGAGCCGTTGGCGGATGTCGCTGCCGCCGCGCTGCCATACGTCGATCAGTGCAAACGGCGCCGGGTAATGTTCCTTGCGCACCTTGGCGGCGGTCTGCTTGCGCACGGTGGGCGCCAGGATCTGGCGCGCCAGCCAAGTGTTGGTGAGCCATGCCTTGGCCCGCCGTGCAAACGGACGCGCATGCGGATGGCGCAGCAAGACGCGCGCTTCGGCCAGCAATTCGCTGGCGGGGGCGACGCGGTCGACCACGCCCAGCGCCAACGCGCGGCGTGCGGAAAGCGCTTTGCCGGTCAGGATCATGGGCAGCGCATCAGGCGCACCGATCAGGCGCGGCAGCCGCGCCGTGCCGCCCCAGCCCGGGTGGATGCCAAGCATGACTTCGGGCAACCCGATGCGGGTCTTGTCGTCGTCTGCCGCGATGCGCTGCCGGCAGGCCAGCGCCAGCTCGGTACCGCCGCCGAGGCAGGCGCCGTGGATGGCCGCCACCGTCGGGCAGGGCAGTTGCGCGAGCGCTTCGTACACGCGCTGGGCGTTCTCGATGCTGTCCAGCACACTGCCGTGTTTGGCGAATTCCACGAATTCCTTGACGTCGGCACCGACCGCAAAACCCGATGGTTTGGCCGAGTGCACGATCACGCCGGCGGGGTGCTCGATCGTGAGGCGCTCGACGATCTGGCCCAGCTCATCCACCACGGCCCGGCTCAGCGCATTCACGCTGCTGCCGGCGCGGTCGAGCGTCAAGGTGACGACGCCGTGCTCGTCCACGGCGGTTTTCCAGTGATCGAAGCGCAATCCTGCAAACATGGGCGGCCGCGGCGGTAGCGATGGATCGGCAAACCATACCGTCAGGGATGGCCAAATGCGAGACGTCCTTGCGCAAAGGTTCATGCAGGCGCGCGTGCTTGTGGCATGCTCCGAGACAAAGCGCGGCGCAAGCGTCCGGGGGTACGATGCGTCGGTGTTCGCAGTGTTGGGCGCTTGGGCGTTGTCGATCACGGGCTTTCCGTGCGGTCGTACCGGCACGGCGCAACTCGGGGAGATGCGATGACATCAATGGTGGACATGCCGGTGCCGATGGCGGGGCACGACACATTCGACCGGGTCCTGGCCGCGGCCGTAGGCGTGGTCGCCGTGCACAGCGCGGATGCCGCAGCCTTTGTCGAGCATTTCCGCGATATTGCCCGGCATACCGGGCAGGCGGTTTACCAGTGGCAGCCGGACATCGGCCTGTCGAGTCTGCGTGATGCGCATGCCCGGGTGCCCGATGCGCAACGACTCGGCCAAGCCTTGCGCTACATGCTGCAAAGCATGCATTTCGGGGTTTACGTGGTGCAACAACTTGAGTTGCCCATGGCGGTCGCCGACTTGACCTTGTTGCGACGCCTGGCGCGCACGCCTACCCCGCACCTGCGGCGCGTGGTGTTGCTGAACGCGCCGGCGGCGTTGATCGAGCAGCTGAGCGACGCCATCGTTACCATTGACGGGGAACCTGAGTCGCCGCCACGTTTGCGCTTGCGCAACGGCCGTTGGTTGACCACATGAGCGCGCCCGAAGGCATTCTGGTGCTGGCCAGCCGGCGCGAAGTGCGCCGGCGCGTGTTCGACGTACTGGATAGTGCCGCATGCCGACCGATCCACAGTGCGCGCGACACCCAGCACGCGGCGATCCTGCTCGAGGGGCGGCCGCCGCTGAAGTTGATCGTGGCGCTGCTCGATGCCGACCCGGATGCGGCCCGCGAATGCTGCGCGAAGTTGCGTGCCTTGCCTGCAGGCGCCGGCGTACCGTTGATCGTGATCGTCGACGACGAGACGCCACTCGACGTTTCGCAATTGCCCGACGGGGTGGATGCATGGTTGCCGGCGCAGCACATCGAAAGCGACTTGCTCGACCGCTGGCGCCGCCTGCCGGCGTCGATGCCGGCGGCCCCGGCACCGAGCCCCGGCGCCGCCGACAAGGCGCTGCGCACTTTGCTGCATATCGTGAACAGTCACGGCAGCGATGCCACCCGCGACGTGACCGCGCGCCGCGTGTTCGATGAAATGGGGCTGGATTACCTTGCCGTGTGGCCCAAGCGCGGCGACGGCGTGGATTTCCAGACGCCGCTCCTGCGGCTGTGGAACGGCGTGGAACCGGCGTGGCCGGCGGTCGACGACTTCGTGCTGTTGCACCGCGTGCTCGCGGGCGAAACCATCCTGTGGCGCAACCAGGCCCGGCAGCGGGCGCCGGATGACCCGCTGCTGCCGCAATTGGAGCTTGCCGGTTTGGTTGGTTTGCCGTTGCTCGACGAGCGGCGTGAGGTGCTTGGCGCCGTGCTTGCCGGCGCGCGTCGCGGGTTTGACGACATGGCCATTGCCGAGCCGCTCTTGCGTTGCGCGGCCTTGCGTTTTGCGCATGGCCTGGAGCTGGCACGCACACGCGAGCAGGGGCGCGCCGAGGGCCTGCTCGATGCCCTGACCGGCCTGCCCAACCGCCTGCTGTTTGCCGACCGGCTGGAAACCATCCTGCGCGAGGCGGTGCGCAACGGCGAGTGTTTTGCCGTGCTGTTCGTCGATCTCGACCACTTCAAGGCGGTCAACGACAACCACGGCCACGCTGCCGGCGACCAGGTGCTGCAGGAAGTGACCCGCCGCCTGCGCGGCAGCGTGCGCGCCTCCGACACGGTTGCCCGTTATGCCGGCGACGAGTTCACCGTCGTGCTGCGCCACATCGTCAAGAACGACGACGTGCAGCGGGTCGTGGAGAAGATCCTGCAGGCGGTTGGCGAGCCGTTGCAGCTCGACAGCGGCGTGCGGGTGGCGACCGGAGTGTCGATCGGCGTGAGCTTCTTCCCCGACGATGCGCCGGATGCCGATACCCTGATCAAGCATGCCGACGAGGCGATGTATGCGGCCAAGCATCAGGGGCGCAACACGTTTCGCGTGTATGAGGTCAGCCCCGAATATGCGCGCGAGCATGGCATGGCGCTGCGCTCGCGGTTGCGCCACGCGCTGGGCAACGGCGAGTTGCGCGTGGTGTACCAGCCGCAGGTGGAGACCCAGAGCGAAGACATCATGGGCATGGAGGCGCTGGTGCGCTGGGAGCACCCGGAGCTCGGCCTGATCAGTCCGGCGGTGTTCGTGCCATTGGCCGAGGAAACCGGCCTCATCGTGCCGATCGGCGAATGGGTGCTGCGCACCGCATGCCGGCAGGCGCAGGAGTGGGAAGCGCGCTACGCGCTGCGCTTGCGCATCGGCGTGAACCTGTCGGCGGTGCAGCTGATGGAGCCGAAGCTCCCGGCGACCGTGTTTCGCGCACTGCAGGAAACCGGCCTCGACCCCACCTTGCTGGAGCTGGAGGTGACCGAGAGCATCAGCATCAAGGCCGCGCCCAACCTGGTGGAAAACCTGCAGGCACTGCACCGGCTGGGGTGCCGGATCGCGATCGACGATTTCGGCACCGGTGCCGCTTCGCTCGACTATCTGCGCAAATTGCCGGCCGACCGCATCAAGGTCGACCAGAGCTTCGTGCGCAACATCGGCGTCGATCCGGACGACGAGGCCATCGTGCGCGCCACGATCGAGATGGCGCATCGCCTCAATCGTGCGGTCGTGGCCGAGGGCGTGGAGACCGAGCAGCATCTGGCGTTTCTGCGCGAACAGGGCTGCGATGAGTTGCAGGGGTATTTGTTCAGCCGACCGCTGGCGGTGGCCGCGTTTGAGCGACTGCTCGCCGAGCGCCAGCAGGCCCTTGGCGAGCAGCGGCCACGCGCGCAGCCAGCGGCAGTCATGGCCCACGCCGGAGCGGTCAAGGACTCGACCATGGGGGCAAGCGCTTGAGTCATGCCGGCGCAAGCCCCATCGTTTGCACTGGCTCCGTCACGTTGCGGCGAACCTGACGGTCGATACACTGGCACCCCGTGTTGAACTTGCGCGCTGCGGCTCGGTCTGAGCTGCGCGTTCGACTGGGAACGATGGCGGCGGCAACCAAGCAGGCTGCGGTGAAACCGCAGCGACTTGCATTGCGACCGCCCGCGCTCCCCGACAGCGGCCCCGTAGTGGAAGCAAACGATTGACGACGGAAACGGCCCGGACGGGCGACAACGAACTCGACCGGGCCCTGGTGGAACGCGTGCAGCGCGGCGACAAGCGCGCGTTCGACCTGCTCGTGCGCAAGTACCAGCACAAGGTCATCGGCCTGGTTTCGCGCTACCTCAAGAGTTACGCCGAGTGCGAGGACGTGGCGCAGGAGTCGTTCATTCGTGCCTGGCGTGCGATCGGCTCGTTTCGCGGCGAAAGCGCGTTTTACACCTGGCTGTACAAGATCGCGGTGAATACCGCGAAGAATCATCTGGTGGCGATGGGCCGGCGACCGCCGACCGACGACATCGACGCCGACGACGCGGTGTTCCTCACCGGCTCCGAGCGCCTGCAGGACATGGCGACGCCGGAACACGAGCTGATGCGCCAGGAAATTGAACAATCGGTGTTTTCCACTGTCCAAGCGCTGCCCGAGGAGCTCAGGGTGGCCATCACGCTGCGCGAGATGGACGGTCTGAGCTACGAGGAGATCGCCGAAAAAATGGCTTGCCCGATCGGAACCGTGCGTTCGCGCATTTTCCGTGCGCGCGAGGCCATCGACGAGAAGTTGCGGCCCTTGTTGTCGGATCGTGAGGAACACCCATGAATCAGCCAGATCAACCTCAGCACGTGCGCGAACACCTCTCGGCCGGCATCGACGGCGAGTTGTCGCGCGAAGAGCTGCGCTTCCTGCTGCGCCGACTCGATCACGACGATGAGCTGCGCGCGACCTTCATGCGCTACCACGTGGTGCGTGCCAGCCTGCATCGGCAGTTGCCGCTGCTGGCTGGCGACGGTTTTGCACAGCGCGTGATGGGCGCACTGGATGCCGAAACGGCCGCCGTGGCACCGCGCCATCGCTGGTTGCGTTGGTCGGCCGGCGGCGCTATTGCCGCTGGCGTCGCGGTGGCCGCATTGATGATTGCGCAGCCTTCCGGCGGCGATTTTGCCGGTGCCCAGGCACCGGCAACGGCGGCAGTCGAGCCCGGCATGGCGGTGCCCGACTTGCCGTCGGCGGCCTCCTCCGAGGTTGCCGTGGTGCCGACCTGGCTCAGCGGCAAGGCGCCGGGGCTGCTCAGCCAGCGCGCGTCCGCCACGCTTGGCGCGCCGCTGGACGTGTCCTTCGACGGCAACCTGTCTGGCCACGCGGCAGTCAACTCGCCGATTTCGGCGCGCGGTTATCGCGCGCTGGACAACCATGACGGCAGTTACCTGATCCTGCTCGATCCGGCCCAGCAGCCTGCGCCGGGTGCGCAACGCCAGGCGGCAAGCGCCCAGTGACGCGTTGCTGCGCGTACGCGCTGCGCTCCGGCCCTTTCCCTCCATGTTGTTCTGTCCGTTGCCCACCGGCATGCAGCGGCGGGTAACGTATGTCCCGCGTTTTTTGCAGCAAACCCAAGGAGACCTCATGACCCCGTCCGTCCAGCGCAGCAAGCCGCATGTGCGCCTGCTCGCCAGTTGTCTGCTTGCCGCCGGTGCCGCGTTTGCGCTGCCGGTTTCCGCCGCTGCGGCCGAGGCGGCGCCCGTGCAGTCGGCGTTGCCGGATTTCACCGGCATCGTGCAGAAGAACGCCCCGGCGGTGGTGCAGGTGGAGGCCAAATACGACGGCAACCGCCGGCCGGCAGCACGGGGGCGTTCGGCACGGGGCAACATGCCGAATGATCCCCAGGCCGAGTTGTTCCGGCGCTTTTTTGGCATGCCGATGATGCCGTCGCCGGCGGAGCAGGCGCACACCTCGCTGGGCTCGGGCTTCATCATTTCCGCCGACGGCTACATCCTCACCAACAACCACGTGGTGGCCGATGCCGACAAGGTCACCGTGCGCATGCAGGATCGGCGCATTCTCGACGCCAAGGTGGTCGGCACCGATCCCACCTACGACATCGCGCTGCTCAAGGTCAGCGCCGGCGGCAACTTGCCCACGGTGAGCATTGGCGATTCGCGCACGCTCAGGCCAGGCCAGTGGGTGCTGGCGATCGGCTCGCCGTTCGGCTTCGACTACACCGTGACGCAGGGCATCGTCAGCGCGGTGGGCCGCAACCTCGGCAGCCAGGATCAGCCCTATACCTCATTCATCCAGACCGATGTGCCGATCAACAAGGGCAACTCCGGCGGGCCGCTGTTTAACCTGCAGGGCCAGGTGGTCGGCATCAATTCGCAGATCTATTCCGGCACCGGCGGCTACCAGGGCGTGGCGTTCTCGATCCCGATCGACGTGGCGATGAATGCGGTGGAACAGCTCAAAACCAAGGGCTATGTCACGCGCGGGCAGCTTGGGGTGGTGGTGGGGCCGGTTGAAGACAGCGCGGTGAAGGCGCTGCATCTGGAAGACAGCGAAGGCGGTCTCGTGGCACAGGTATCGCCAGGCAGCGGTGCGGAGAAGGCCGGTATCCAACCGGGCGACATCATCATGGCTTACGACGGGCAGGCGATCCGCACGGCATCCGATCTGCCGCCCTTGGTCGGTCTGACCAAACCGGGCACGCGGGTGCCGGTGGAGATTTTGCGCAACGGCAAGAAACAGACGCTGCAGGTGACCGTGGGTGCGATGCCGCGCGACGAGAACGCGGTAAGCAATGGAGGGCCGGCCGCACCGAGTGCCAGTACTGGCGGCACCGCGCTGGGCCTCACCGTGCGTCCGCTCGACGAGGCCACGCGCAAGCAGATGGGGCTCAAGGCCGGGCAGGGCGTGGCGATCGGCGATGTCACCGGTGAGGTCGCGGCACAGGCCGGGCTGCAGCCCGGCGATGTGGTGCTGATGGTGAACCAGCAACCGGTTGGCAGCGTGGCCGCGTTCGAGCATGCCACGAAGGGCGTCAAGGCCGGGACCACCGTGCTGCTGCTGGTGCGCCGCGGCGAGCAGAACCGCTTCTTCGGCCTCACCGTGCCGAAGGGCTGACGATGACCGGTACCGCGGCACGCGCTGCCGCGGTACCGGCACCAAGGCGACGCGATGGGTCGCGGTTCCATGCGACAATACGGGGTTCCCGCTGCGCTTTTCGTGGTGGGCCCAAACGTATCGGTGCCGAACCGCGCTCCATGGAACTCATCCGCAATTTTTCCATCATTGCCCATATCGACCACGGCAAATCGACGCTGGCCGACCGCATCATCGAAATCTGCGGCGGCCTCGCCCAGCGCGAGATGGAAGCGCAGGTGCTCGACGACAACCCGATCGAGCGCGAGCGCGGCATCACCATCAAGGCGCGCTCGGTCTCGCTGCCGTACACCGCACGCGACGGCAAGACCTACCAGCTCAACTTCATCGACACCCCCGGCCACGTGGATTTCAGCTACGAGGTGAGCCGTTCGCTGGCTGCCTGTGAAGGCGCGCTGCTGGTGGTCGACGCCGCACAGGGCGTCGAGGCGCAGTCGGTGGCCAACTGCTACACCGCGGTGGAAATGTGCTTGGAAGTGGTGCCGGTGCTGAACAAGATCGACCTGCCCACCGCCGACATCGACAAGGTGAAAGGCGAGATCGAGGCGGTGATCGGCATCGACGCCACCGACGCCGTACCGATCAGCGCCAAGACCGGGCAGAACGTGGTCGAGGTGCTCGAAGCCATCGTCGCGCGCATCCCGCCGCCGAAGCCGCGCGACACCGACCGGCTGCAGGCGCTCATCATCGACTCGTGGTTCGACAACTACCTCGGCGTGGTGTCGCTGGTGCGCGTGATGCAGGGCGAGATCCGGCCCGGCGACAAGCTTTTGGTGATGTCCACCGGGCGCACGCACGAGGTGGACGAGGTCGGCGTCTTTACGCCCAAACGCAAGAAGCTCGACCAGCTCGAAGCCGGCGAAGTGGGCTGGATCAACGCCTCGATCAAGAACGTGCACGGCGCGCCGGTGGGCGACACCCTGACCTCGGCCGCGCGTCCGGCCGAGCACGCGCTGCCCGGTTTCCAGACCATGCAGCCGCGCGTGTTTGCCGGGTTGTTTCCGGTGGCCGCCGAGGATTTTCCGGCGATGCGCGAAGCGCTCGACAAGCTGCGTTTGAACGACGCGGCGCTGTTTTTCGAGCCGGAGTCCTCCGAGGCGATGGGCTTCGGGTTCCGTTGTGGCTTTCTCGGCATGCTGCACATGGAGATCGTGCAGGAGCGGCTCGAACGCGAGTACGACCTGAACCTCATCACCACCGCGCCAACCGTGGTGTACGAGGTGCTGAAAACCGACGGCAGCGTGCTCGATCTGGACAATCCGGCGAAACTGCCGCCGGTGCCGCAGATCGCCGAAGTGCGCGAGCCGGTGATCGTGGCCAGCATCCTCACGCCGCCCGACTACATCGGCAACATCATCACGCTGTGCGAGGAAAAGCGCGGCGTGCAGCGCTCTATCCAGTATCTGGCGACGCAGGTGCAGATCACCTACGAGTTGCCGCTGGCCGAGGTGGTGCTCGACTTTTTCGACCGCCTGAAATCGGTGAGCCGCGGCTATGCGTCGATGGATTACCACTTCGACCGCTTCGAGGCCGGCCCGTTCGTGCGCGTGGACGTGCTGATCAACGGCGACCGCGTGGATGCCTTGAGCCTCATCGTGCACCGCATGCACGCCGATCGCCGCGGCCGCGAATTGGTGGAACGCATGAAGGATCTGATTCCGCGCCAGCAGTTCGACGTGGCGATCCAGGCCGCGGTCGGCGCGCAGATCATTGCGCGCTCCACGGTCAAGGCCTTGCGCAAGAACGTGCTCGCCAAGTGCTATGGCGGCGACGTCAGCCGCAAGCGCAAGCTGCTGGAGAAACAAAAAGAAGGCAAGAAACGCATGAAACAGGTCGGCCGGGTGGAGATCCCGCAGGAAGCGTTTCTGGCCGTGTTGCGGACTGACAAATAGGCCGGGATTCGGGATTGGAGCTTGGGGATTCGAAAAAGCAACGAGCTTGCAGCTCTGCCGAATCCCCAATCCCCAATCTCCCATCCCGGCTCCGAAGGAGCCCCCATGGAATTCGATTTTTCTGCGGCGTTGCTGGCCCTCACCGTGCTGTTTGGCGTGGTGTGGGGGCTGGATCGGCTGTTGCTCTACAAGAAGCGCAAGGCGCGGCTCGACGCGGCTGGCAGCGAGTACCGCGATCCGGCGCCGGTGGATTGGTCGCGCTCGCTGTTTCCGGTGGTGTTGGTGGTGCTGGTGCTGCGCTCGTTCGTGGCCGAGCCGTTCCGCATCCCGTCGGGGTCGATGATGCCGACGCTCGACGTCGGCGATTTCATCCTGGTCAACAAGTTTGCCTACGGGCTGCGCATGCCGGCGTTCAACGACAAGTTCGTGTCGCTGGGCGAGCCCCAGCGCGGCGATGTGGTGGTGTTCCGCTTTCCCGGTTTCCTGTGCCGCGATGCCGACGGCAAGCTGGTGCGCAGCGGCGACATCAGTTGCGCCGACCCGCATGCGCCGGTGCCCAGCCAGAACTGGATCAAGCGCGTGATCGGCCTGCCGGGCGACAGCATCCAGGTGCACGGCAGCGATCTCCTGATCAACGGCAAACCGGTTGCCGCCGATGAGATCGGACCGTACGTGGGCAATCCCTTGCGCAGCGAAGAGCGCCTGATGCTCGACATGGGCGCCACGGTGTGGAACGAGCACCTGTCACGGCCGGACGGGCAGGTGGTCAACCATTTGATTGCGCGCATGCCGGCGTACACCACGCCGTACCCGATCCCGAACGCGAACGTGCCTTCCAGGGTGCCGCCCAATTGCTACCTCGTGATGGGCGACAACCGCAACAACAGCACCGACAGCCGCTGGTGGGGCTGCCTGCCGGAGCGCGATCTTGCCGGCAAGGCATTCATGATCTGGATGAGCTGGAAGGGCTGGGGCACCGGCGGCATCGATTTCCACCGGATCGGCACGCTCATTCATTGATGGTTGACGCGGTTGGGGCTGTGGTGGCGCTGGCATAATCGGCGCCCAGCAGTTGCCGGTGGCCGGCACTCACACCAAGCGAGGGGACGATGAAAACCAGACAGTCGGGCGTGACCCTGATCGGCATGCTGATCATCATCATGGTCGTGGGCTTTTTCGGCTACATGGGCATGAAACTGATTCCGGCCTACACCGAGTACATGGGGGTGGTGAAGGCGATGAACGGCGTTGCCAGCTCCGGCACCTCCGGCCGCTCGCTCGACGAGATCCGGCGCGACCTGCTGCGCCGAATGGACTTCCAGTACGTCGACGACGCTACGGTGAAGCCGACCGACATCACCATCGACCGCAGCAGCGGCGGCGCCAGCACGCTCAAGGTGAGCTACCAAAAAGACATTCCCTTCCTGTACAACGTCGACTTTCTCCTGAGCTTCGAGAAGAGCGTGCCGCTACAGGGCAACGTGGCGCAGTGAGTCGAATACCTTGAGTTTTCCGTACCGTTTTAAAGATGACGCGTTGGCAGCGCTGGCGCTGACCCACCGCAGCGTGGGCAAGCCGAACAACGAGCGCCTGGAGTTTCTCGGCGATGCGCTGCTCGGCGCGTTTGTGGCCGAAATGCTGTATGCGGCGCATCCAAAGGCCAGCGAGGGCGAGCTCTCGCGGCTGCGTGCGCAGCTCGTCAATGGCGATGCGCTGGCGGTGATTGCGCGCGAGCTGGAGCTTGGCGATGGCCTGAAACTCGGCCCCGGCGAACTCAAGAGCGGCGGTTTTCGCCGTGATTCCATCCTTGCCGATGCGTTCGAGGCGACGCTTGCCGCGGTGTTTCTCGACGGCGGGCTTGATGCTTGCCGCAAGGTGGTGCGCGAGCTGTTCGCGGAGCGCATCGCCACGTTGCACCGGTCGTCCAAGGATGCCAAGACGCGGCTGCAGGAGTGGCTGCAGGGCAAGGGGTGTGGCTTGCCGCACTACGAGTTGGTTGCCACGCATGGCGAAGATCACGCCAAGACCTTCGACGTGCGCTGCACGGTGACCGAGCCGGCCGCTGCCAGTGCCGAGGCGAGCGCGCCGAGCCGGCGGCATGCCGAGCAGGATGCCGCCGAGCAGGTGTTGGCGCAGCTCGTCGCGCTGGCCCACTGAGGGCCGGTGGGAAGGCCGCCGGTTCGGGGCGCTCCACCGCGATGCCTCTGGCGGGGTGCCACGCGAAAACGGCGGTCATTGGGTTCCAAGCCCTGTGTTTTCCCGTGACGCGTGTTGCCGCACACGCAGGGTGACGTTTTTCACCAGCTCCAAATTCTGGCCACCGGCCGGCCGCGCCGCGTTGGCCACGCAAGCGCCTAATATCCACATATCTCCCGAACGGTTTCTTCTGCCATGTCCCATCCGTCCGACCCCGGCGCCGACGCGGCACTGCCGCATGCCGATTTCCGCTGCGGCCTGGTGGCGCTCACCGGCCGCCCCAACGTCGGCAAATCGACCCTGCTCAATGCCTTGATCGGCTTTCGGCTGTCGATCGTCAGCCCGCGTCCGCAAACCACGCGGCACCGCATTCTCGGCATCGCCAACAGCGACGCGGGACAAGTGCTGTACGTCGATACGCCGGGGCTGCATCGCGGCGCGAAGCGGGCGATGAACCGCAGCTTGAACCGGGCCGCGCGCGCGGCGATGAGCGACGTCGACCTGGTGGTGCAGGTGATCGAGGCCGGACGCTGGACCGACGAGGACGAGGCGCTGTACGCGACGCTGGTCGAGCACACGGCGCCACGCATGCTGGTCATCAACAAGGTGGATCTGAACAAGGACAAATCCGCCTTGCTGCCGTTTGTTGCCGGCCTCGGCGAGCAGCACGCGTTTGCCGAAATCCACTACGTCAGCGCGCTGAAAAAGCAGGGGCTGGCCGAGCTGGAGCAGGCCATTCGCGCCCGCTTGCCGGTGCGCGCGCCGATCTATGGCACGGAGGAAGTCACCGACCGCAGCGAACGTTTCCTGGCTGCCGAGATGGTGCGCGAGCAACTCATGCTGCGGCTCGACCAGGAACTGCCCTACGCCACCACCGTCGAGATCGAGGAATTCCGTGACCGCACGGATGGCATCACCGAGGTGCATGCCGTGGTGTGGGTCGAGCGCGATGGCCAAAAGGCGATCGTGATCGGCCAGGGCGGTGCCCAGCTCAAGGCCATCGGCACTGCCGCCCGCCGCCGCATGGAGCAACTGTTCGACCGCAAGGTCTACCTGCGCCTGTGGGTCAAGGTGCGCGAAGGCTGGGTGGACGACGAGGCGATGCTCAAGAAATTCGGGTATACCGATTAACGAGATTCGGGATGGGGGATTCGAGATTGGCAAGAGCATCGCGTGCCCCGGCTTTGACGAATCCCGAATCCCCCGATCCCGAATCCCATGCGTATAACCCAACAACCCGCCTACATTCTCCACGCGCGGCCGTACCGTGAGACCTCGCTGCTGCTGGAGTGTCTGACGCGCGATTACGGGCGGTTGGGGATGGTGGCGCGTGGGGTGCGTGGGGAGCGCGGGCGGCGTCGTCGGGCGCAGCTGGAACCGTTCCAGCGGCTGGCGGTCGATTTTACGCAGCGCGGCGAGCTGGCAACGCTGGCGGGCAGCGAGGTGGTCGATACCGGGCCGGTCCTGAGCGGGAACAGCAGCCTGGCAGGGCTGTATCTCAACGAGTTGGTGGTGCGCCTCACCGCGCGGCAGGACGCACAGCCTGCGTTGTTCGACGCCTACGCGGCAACCCTGGTGCGGCTGGCGTCCGGCGCGGCCACGGCGTGGACCTTGCGCCGGTTCGAGCGCGATCTGCTGACCCTCATCGGCTATGCCTTGCCACTGCAAACCGAAACCGATGGCGAGACGCCGCTGCAGCCTGCCCAGTGGTATCGCTACGACGTTGGCCAAGGTGCAAGCCGGGTGCCGGCCTTGACACCACAAGCGGTGCGTGGTGCGGATTTGCTGGCACTGGCGACCGACACTCCGCCCGATGCCGCGGGGCTGGCGGCCTTGCGGCGATTGATGCGCGAAGTCATCCGCTACCACCTGGGGGGCAGCGAGCTGCGTGCGTGGCGGGTGCTGGCACCGCTGCGTGGCGGACCGCCTGCGCGCACGCCCTGACCAGCGAATCATTCGGGCTGCAGCGCGTCCAGCGTGGCGGTCACCGCGGCGTCGAAAGCATCCAGCGTTGCCGGGTTGATCGTGGCCGATGCCTGCACGCGTTGCTGCAGGCGCGCAACGGCGGCGGCCAGCGCTGGCGTGCCGCAGAACCCGCACGAGGAGCGCAGCCGGTGCAGCCGTTCGCCAAACGCATTGCGTTGCGTGGCGAGAGCGGCGAGGTCGCGTTGCAGCGCCTGCAGCTCATGGCGCAACAACGTGCGCAGCGCCTGCATGGTGGCGGCATTGCCGGTTGCGCGTACGGCGGCGGCATTGTCCAGCAGCGGAGACGCGCCGGGCACCAGCAGCATCAGGTTGCGCAATTGCGCCATGCCGCATGGCTTGGGCAGCACCGCGTGAAATCCGGCTGCCAGCAGGCGGGTGCGGGTGGCGGCTTCGGGCTCGGCGGTGCTGGCAACTGCCACCGCGTGGCCGGAACGCGCGTGCGGGTCGGCCTGCAACCTCGCCAAAACGTCCAGTGCGCCGGCCACGGGCATGCGGCAGTCGAGCAGCAACAGGTCAAAACGTTCGGTTTGCGCCCAGTGCACGGCGCCGGCACCGTCGGCGCAGGTCGTGACGGCTGCCCCGAGCGCGGCCATGGCATCGCCGAGAAAACGGCAACTGGCAGCATCGTCGTCGGCAATCAATACGCGCAAAGCGGGTTGCCACGGTGCCGTGGACGGTGGCGTGACGATGTCGACGGCCATGGCCGGGTCCTTGTCGTTCAGCTGGCTTTGGCAGAATGGCCGCTCATGCGCCGTACATCAAGCCACCTGCTGCTTGGCCTTCTGTTGCTGCTCGGTTTGGGCTGGGCCATGCCGGGGCATGCCGACGTGACCGTGGCGATGCGTCAGTTCAGCGCGCCGGGGGTGCGCCTGCAGACGGTGGCGGCCCGGTTGAGTGCGGCGCCGGACGGCGGTGTGCTGGTGCAGTTGCAGGCGGCGCAGGCCGAGGTGGCGGCGCTTGGCTGGCAGCGCGTGGGGGTGCGACTCGATGGTCGCCTGTATCGCGATGCCCGGGCGCGCTGGGTGTTTGACGGCCGCGCACGGTTGGCCGACGCTCCCGGCGGTGCACTCACCGACGCGCAGGTGAACGGGCTGGTCAGTGCCAGCGCGGACACCGTGCAGGTGACGTTGCAACAGGGCAAGGCCAGCGGCAGTGCCTGGCTGCCGCTCGACCAGCCGAGCCACGCACAGATCAGCCTGCGCCACTGGCCGGTGGCATGGTTGCAAGGGCTGGTGGCCAAGGTGTGGGGCGGGCGGCTGGGTGCAGGGCAGGTTACCGCCGATCTTGCAATCGACGTGCGTGACAAGCGGGTGCAATCCTCCGGCCAGTTTGCGCTGGATGGGGTCGGTTTTGACACCCCGAACGGCAAGCTGGCCGCGGGGACGTTGAACGGGGATGGCCGCTTCAGTTTCGAGCAGAATCCGGACGGTTCGCGGCTTGCGGTGCAGGGCGGTTTGAATGGCGGCGAGCTGCTGGTGGGCGACATGTACGCCAAGCTGCCCTCTCACCCGTTGCAGCTGGACGTGGCGGCACGCATCCGGCGTGGCGCGCTGGATGTGGAGCGCCTGCGGGTGAACGACGCCGATGCGCTGCAGCTCGATGGCAGCTTTGCGACGGATGCGAAGGGGAATCTCCAGCGCCTGCGCATCAGTCGCCTGCATGCGAGTTTTCCGGCGGCCTATGAGCGCTACGGGCGCACCTGGCTTGCCACGCTGGGCGTGCGCAATGCACACATCACCGGACATTTGAGCGGGCAGCTGGACTGGGCGGCCGATGGCCTGCGCGCGTTTGCGTTCAACACCGACGGGCTGGATGTCGTCGATGCCGGTGGCAAGTTTGGCGTGACCGGCCTGCGCGGCGGGCTCGACTGGGCAGCGAAAGGCGAGCGGCCGGCAACCCGCCTTGCCTGGCATTCGCTGCGGGCGTATCGACTCGAGGCTGGCGCGGCGCAGTCGCAGTGGCAAACCTATACCGGCTCACTCGAACTGACGTCGCCGTTCGTGATTCCGCTGTACAAGGGCCAGTTGCGGGTGGCGCGGATCGATTATCGACCCACCGCCAGCGAGACCCAGCGGCTGGCCACCAGCCTGGCCGTGACCGGGGTCGACATGGCCAGCCTCAGCCACGCGCTGGGGTGGCCGGTGTTTTCGGGCACGCTGGGTGGCGCCATACCGTCGCTGCGCTGGCAAGGCGACCGGCTGGATCTTGCTGGCGGGTTGTCGATCAACGTGTTCGGCGGGTTCATCGACATGACTGCCGTGAGCCTGCAACAGCCGTTTGGCGATGCGCCGGTGCTGGCCGCCAATGTCCAGTTGAGCCAGCTCGATCTGGGGGCGCTGACCGGCGTGTTTGACTTCGGCAGTATCACCGGGCGTCTGGACGGCAACATCGACGACCTGCGCCTGGTGGGCTGGAGCCCGGTCGCGTTCAAGGCCTCGCTGCTGGCGGCCGGCGGCGGGCGTATCAGTCAGCGGGCGGTGAACAACCTCACGGTGGTTGGCGGCGGCGGTGTCGCGGCCGGGCTGCAGGGGGCGGTGCTCAAGCTGTTCAAGACCTTCAGCTACAAGCGCATTGGCCTCAATTGCACGCTGCACGGTGCGGTGTGCGACATGAGCGGCCTGAAGGACGAAGACGGCGGCTACACTATCGTCGAAGGCAGCGGGTTGCCGCGCCTGGAGGTGATCGGCTACCAGACGCGGGTCGACTGGCCTACGCTGGTGCATCGGCTGCGCGACGCCGTCAAGGGCAACGCGCCGGTGGTGCGCTGACTGCAGCCGCGTTTTCCATCGAGCGTTTCAGGGGCATCCATGCGCAAATTCAGTGGCTTTCTCGTCACCTTGCTCGCGGTCGCGGTCGCCGGGTGCGTCACGATCAACGTGTACTTTCCCGAAGCCTCCGCGCAAAAGGCGGCCGACCAGTTCGTGGGCGGCGTACTGGGTGAGGCGCCGGGCAAGCTGGCACCCGCGCCAGCAACGCCAGCGCCGACGCAAGCACCGAAATCCGGGCCGTCGGCAAGCCTGATGAATCTCTTGATCCCGGCCGCGCAGGCTGCCGAGATTCCGGACCTGCGCATCCAGACGCCGGCGGTGCAGGCGATCCAGGCGCGCATGCGCACGCGCTTTGCCACCGAGTTGCAAGGTTTGATGGAAAGCGGCGCCGCGGGCTTTACCCGCGACGGCATGGTGGCGCTGCGTGATCCAGCCAAGGTGCCGCTGGCGCAGCGCGCGCAGGCCACGATCGCGGTGGCCGACGAAAACCGCGACCGCGCGGCGCTGTATCGCGAGATCGCCAACGCCAATGCGCATCCGGAGTGGGAGGCGCAGATTCGCGCGACCTTCGCCAAGACCTGGATCGAACGCGCGCACGCCGGCTGGTATTACCAGGACGCCGCGGGCGCGTGGCAACGCAAGTGAGCGGCGCGCGACGCGGGCGCCGCGGTTCGCGATAATGCGCGGTCTACCCCTGCGTTGAAGCGCCGCGGATCATGTCACGCCACCACTCCCGTCCACCGGCCACTGCGGCCGAATTCGAAGCCGACATCACCGCGCTGGGCCACGACGGCCGCGGCGTGGCGCGCATCGACGGCAAGGCGGTGTTTGTCACCGGCGCGCTGGAAGGCGAGCATGTGCGCCTGCGCATCCGCCAGCGCCATCGTCACTACGACGAGGCCGACACGGTCGAGGTGCTGGTGCCTTCGCCCGATCGCGTCACGCCCAAGTGTCCGCACTTTGGCGTGTGCGGCGGCTGCACGCTGCAGCACTTGAGCTCGGCGGCGCAGATCGCCGGCAAGCAGAAGGTGCTGGCGGAAAATTTCACCCGCATCGGCAAGGTCGAGCCGCGCGAGTGGTTGCCGCCGCTGACCGATGCATTGTGGAACTACCGCCGGCGTGGCCGCCTGTCGGTGCGCGCGGTGCCAAAGAAAGGGCGCGTGCTGGTCGGTTTCCGCGAAGCGGCCAATCCGCGTTATGTGGCCGACCTGCGCCATTGCGACGTGGTGCACCCCCGGCTGGGCGAGCGCATCGAGATGCTGGGCGACCTGCTCGGCACGCTGGAGGGCGCCGCCAGCATTCCGCAGATCGAATTTGCGGCGGGCGACGACACCGTGGCGCTGGTATTTCGCCACATGCAGCCGCTTAGCGAGCACGACCGCCAGGCGCTGACCGCGTTTGCACAGCGCGAAGGCTTTGCGATCTACCTGCAGCCCGGCGGCATCACCAGCGTGGTGCCGTTGTGGCCGGCCTCGCCGCGGCTCGCCTATACGTTGTCGCCCGGTGACGGTGCCGCCGATGTGGAGCTTGAGTTCGAGCCGCTGGATTTCGTGCAGGTCAACGGCGGCATGAACCGCAGGATGCTGGCGCACGCCATGCAGCTGCTCGATCCGCAGCCGGACGACCGCGTGCTGGATCTCTTCTGCGGGCTGGGCAATTTCACCCTACCGCTGGCGCGGCGGGTGGCCGCGGTGGCCGGGGTCGAAGGCGAGCATGGCCTGGTCGCGCGCGCGGACGCCAATGCGCGCCGCAATGGCATCGGCAATGCACGCTTCCACGTCGCCAACCTGTTCGAGGACCAGCACGGCGCGGAGTGGGCGCGTACGCCGTGGGACAAGCTGCTGCTCGATCCGCCACGCGCCGGCGCCGATCAGGTGCTGGCCTACCTGCCGCATCAGGCGACGCGGCGCGTGGTGTACGTCTCCTGCCATCCGGCGTCGCTCGCGCGCGATGCCGGCATCCTGGTGCACCAGCACGGCTTCACGTTGCGTGCGGCGGGCGTGATGGACATGTTCCCGCACACCGCGCACGTCGAGTCGATTGCCTGGTTCGAGAGGTAGGCCGTGGGCATCGAGATCGAGCGCAAGTTTCTCCTCGCGAGCGATGCGTGGCGCGCGCAGGTCACGCGCAGCATGCAGTTTGCGCAGGGGTATCTGGTTGGCGCCGCGGCACTGGCCGCCGGGCAGGCGCGCGCCTCGGTGCGTGTGCGGCGTGCCGGCGATGCCGCGTGGATCAACATCAAGGCCGCCAGGCCCGGCATCGAGCGCGCGGAATACGAATACCCGCTGCCGCCGGCCGACGCGGATGAACTCCTCGCCACGCTGTGCGATGGTGTGCTGCGCAAGTGGCGGCACCATGTGCGGGTGGACGGCGTGCTGTTCGAGGTCGATGAATTTCTCGACGCCAATGCCGGCCTCGTCGTGGCCGAGGTCGAGTTGCCGCAGGTGGATGCGCCGTTTCCACGGCCGGCATGGCTGGGGCGCGAGGTGAGCCGGCTTTCGCGCTACTACAACGTCAACCTCATCGCGCATCCGTATGCGCGCTGGACGGCCGCCGAACGCGGTGGCGATGATGCGGAGGCAACCTGATGTTGCTGATCGGGCTGGCCGGCACCAGCGTGGCCGCGCGCGAGCGGGCATGGCTCACCGCGCCGAACGTTGCCGGCGTCATCCTGTTTGCGCGCAACTATGCCGATCGCGACCAGCTCATGGCGTTGTGCGCATCGATCCGCGCCATCGGCGGCGACGACAAGCTGATTGCGGTGGATCAGGAAGGTGGGCCAGTGCAGCGCTTTCGTGCCGGGTTCACCCGCTTGCCGGCCTTGGCGCGCATCGGCGCGGTGTACGACCGCGCCCCCGACGAAGCGGTTCGCCTGGCCGAAGAACACGCTTGGCTCATGGCCAGCGAGTTGCGCGCGAGCGGCGTGGATTTCAGTTTTGCGCCGGTGGTCGACCTCGCACGCGGCAATGCCGCCATTGGCGTGCGCGCGTTCCATGCCGACCCGGCGGTTACCGCCGATCTGGCCGCCGCCTACGTGCGCGGCATGCATCTGGCCGGCATGGCCGCCGTGCTCAAGCATTTCCCCGGTCATGGTTCGGTGGCGGTCGATACGCACAAGGCGCAGGCGGTGGACCCGCGCCCGCTCGCCGAGATTCGCCGCGATGATCTGCGCCCGTTCGCCGAGTGCATTGCCACGCATGTCGAAGCGGTGATGCTGGCGCATGTGATCTATCCGGCACTGGACGCGGTGCCCGCCGGGTTTTCGCGGCGGTGGATCCACGACGTGCTGCGCGACGAACTCGGCTTCACCGGCATCGCCATCAGCGACGACATCAGCATGGTGGCGGCCGGTGTGGCCGGCGCCGTGGCAGCGCGTGTGCACGGCCACCTGGATGCCGGCTGCGACCTCGTATTGGCCTGCTTCCCCGATGTCGTTCCCGACGCCATCGCTGCGGTGGCCGACCGCGCGCCCCTTGCCGCCGAACGGCTTGCCACCCTGCGCGGCACCGTGGCCGCCACTTGGGCTGGCCTGCAGGACAACCCGCAGCGCGACCGTTTTGTCGCGCGCATCACGGCGCTCGACGCCGATCAGGATCACGCATGAACCAGCCCGCCCCCAGCTTGCAAGCCGCACTCGCGCATGCCGAAGTGCTGCACACGCGCGCCGAAATCGAAGCCGTGATTGCCGACATCGGTCGCCGCATTGACGTGGAACTGCACGGCGAGCGCGCGGTGTTCCTGACCGTGATGAACGGCGCGCTGATGTTTGCCGGGCATCTCGCGCTGGCGATCCGCACCGATCTCGAATTCGATTATGTGCATGCCACCCGCTATCGCGGCGAAACCCGTGGCAGCGAGCTGAAGTGGCTGCGCGAACCGGTGGCTGACCTGCGTGGACGCAGCGTGCTGCTGGTGGACGACATCCTGGACGAAGGCAACACGCTCAAGGCGGTACGCGACGAATGCTTGCGCCGTGGTGCGCGGCGGGTGCTGATCGTCAGCCTGTGCACCAAGGATCACGACCGCCTGGTGCCAGGCATCCATTCGGATTTCAACGGCATCGTGCTGCCCGACCGCTACGTGTTCGGTTTCGGCATGGATTACCACGAGCAGGGGCGCAACTTGCCGGATATTTATGCGTTGAAGGCAGGGAATGGGGATTAGGGAGCCGGGATTTGGGATACGGGATTCGGGATACGGGATTCGGAAAGGCTGGCGAGGCCGAGACCGCAGGCGAAGGGCGACGAATGGCGATGAGTGGCGAGATTGAACTCGGGGTGATCGGCGGCAGCGGGTTGTATGCGTTGCCGGGGCTGGCGAACGTCTCCCGGCAGGCGGTGGCGACGCCGTGGGGGGAGCCGTCCGGCGAGGTGGTGCTGGGTGATTTCGCCGGCAAGCGGGTGGCGTTTCTGGCCCGCCACGGCGAGCACCACAGCGTGCCGCCGCATCGGGTGAATTACCGCGCCAACCTGTGGGCGCTGCACCAGCTTGGCGTGCGGGCGGTGGTGGGCGTCAACGCCGTCGGCGGCATTCGCGCCGACCTTGGGCCGCGCACACTGGTGGTGCCTGACCAGCTCATCGACTACACCCACGGCCGCGCCACCAGTTACTGCGATGCCGAGGGCGCGGAAGTGCGCCATATCGACTTCAGCGAACCTTACACGCAGGCCTTGCGCGAACGCCTGCTGGCGGCCGCGCGCGTGGCCGGGCTGGCCATCGTGGACGGCGGTTGTTACGGCGCCACACAGGGCCCGCGGCTGGAGACCCGGGCCGAAATCGCGCGTCTGCGCCGCGACGGCTGCGATCTGGTCGGCATGACCGGCATGCCCGAGGCGGCGCTTGCCCGCGAGCTGGACCTGGCCTACGCCTGCCTGGCGCTGGTGGCCAATTTTGCCGCTGGCTGCGGCGATGACGCCGTCATCAGCATCGAGGAGATCTTTGCCCACCTGGCGGCCGCCACGGCGCAGGTGCCGGTCGTCCTCGACGCCATGCTGCGGGCGTGACCACCGGTTGATGCATTAGCTCATTACGACAGGTCATGGCGTCGAGTGCGGCGCAGCGCCGGAATTTTGCGTATGCATATTGCACTTTGCCCGAAGACCTGTTGATACTTTGGGAGTACCCGCGCCGCGGTCAGGGGGATGGCGCGAACACGGCCGGGTGCACCCTGTCCATGTTTCCAGAGGTTCCAGCAATGCGTTTTGGTACGGTCAAGTGGTTCAACGATGCCAAGGGCTTCGGCTTCATCGCGCCCGAGGATGGTGGGGAGGACGTGTTTGTCCACTTTTCGGCAATCAACGCCAAAGGCTTCCGCAGTTTGCAGGAGGGGCAGCGCGTGAAGTTCGAGGAAAACTCCGGCCCGAAAGGGAAACAAGCGAGCAACGTCGAGTTGTCACCCGCGGCTTGAGCGACATCGGCCGGCTCCCGGCCGGTCGCGCAATCGTTTTGCGGCCCCGCGCTCCGGCGCGGGGCTTTTTGCTTTCAGGGCGGGTTTGCGCGGCGGCACGCGGGCATCGCGGCTCCCTACCGCAGCGCATGGCGCCCTGCGTTGGTTAAGATGCCGCATTGCATTTCCTGTGCGGAGCGACTGGCAGTGATCATCAAACCCAAAGTGCGCGGCTTCATTTGCGTTACCGCCCATCCGGTCGGTTGCGAGCGCAACGTGGCCGACGAAATCGCCACTACCCGGGCCGCCATGGCCAACGGCGCCGGCAAGGGACCGCAGCGGGTGTTGGTGATTGGCGCCTCGACCGGCTATGGCCTGGCCTCGCGCATCACTGCGGCGTTCGGCTACGGCGCCGCCACGCTTGGCGTGTTCTTCGAGAAGCCGAGCAGCCACGAGAAGACCGGCACTGCCGGCTGGTACAACGCGGCCGCGTTCGACAAGCTGGCCAAGCAGGCCGGCCTGTACGCCAAGTCGATCAACGGCGACGCGTTCTCCGATGCCACGCGCGAGCGCGCGATCGAGATCATCCAGCAGGAAATGGGCGGACCGATCGACCTGGTGGTGTATTCGCTCGCCTCGCCGGTGCGCAAGCTGCCGGATACCGGCGAGGTGGTGCGCTCCGCGCTCAAGACCATCGGCGAGACCTTCACCGCCAGCTCGGTCGACACCAACAAGGACGTTGTGATCGAGGCCAGCGTGGAGCCGGCGAACGAGCAGGAAATCAAGGACACCGTGAAGGTGATGGGCGGCGAGGACTGGGCGCTGTGGATCGACGCCCTGGCCAAGGCCGGCGTGCTCGCCGAGCACGCGCGCACCATCGCCTACAGCTACATCGGTACCGAAATCACCTGGCCGATGTACTGGCACGGCACGCTGGGCCGGGCCAAGCAGCATCTGGACAACACCGCGAAAGCGCTGCGTGAGCGGCACGCCGGCCGCGGCCTCGATGCGCGCGTGAGCGTGATGAAATCGGTCGTCACCCAGGCCAGCGCAGCGATTCCGGTGATTCCGCTGTATGTGTCCATTGCCTTCAAGATCATGAAGGAGAAGGGGGTCCACGAGGGCTGCATCGAGCAGGTGAACCGCCTGTTCCACGACCGCCTGTATCGCGCCGATGGTGCCGCTCCGGCGCTGGACGATGGCGGCCGCGTGCGGCTCGACGACTGGGAGCTGCGCGACGACGTACAGACCGCCTGCAAGACGCTGTGGCCGACGGTCACCACCGAAAACCTCAAGACCATCACCGACTACGCTGGCTACAAGCACGAATTCCTGAAACTGTTCGGCTTCGACCGCGGCGACGTGGATTACAGCGCCGAGGTGGAGGCCGATCGCCAGTTCGACTGCGTCGAGCTGCACTGAACTGACACGAGGAAGCTCAGGCGGCCGCACCCGCCTGGTTGCGGACACCGGTGCCATTCCGCGGCGTCATTTCCCGCCCTGGAAATGCGCGACATAGGCGGCCTGGTATTTCTCGTGGCAGCCGGTGCAAGCGGACTGCAGTTGCGCGTAGCTGGCACTGACGGCTTGCCCGTCGCCGGCCTTCGCCGCGGCGCCCATCGCCACCGCCGCGGTGCGCAGCTTGCCGTCGTAGCCGCGGAAGTTTGGTGCCTGGGTGCGCAGCCACAGCATCACGCGCAGTTTCTGGCCGAGCGGCGGCTCGACGTGGTGGTTCAGGCGGTCGGCCAGCTCGGCGACCAGCGGCCAGTTCCTGGCGGCAATGGCGTCGCCGGCAGCGCGCGTGTTGGTATCCAGTTGCTGCATTGTCGCCAGCAGGCCGTCCGGCGTGCCCGGCCCCGGGCGATCCTTGGCGACTACGATGGCGCCAGCTGCGACCACCGCGACGACGAGGCCAAGCAGCGACCAACCCACTGTGCGAAGTTTCATTGCCGGTTCTCCCCGATGCGTGGCAGCGGCTGAAGATAGCGCGTTGCGTGCGGTGCGTGTGCTGATGCAGAACAGGTGTTCGCGGCGCGCTGTCGCCCCACGGCGGCACGCTGGGCTGGCGAACCGCGTCGTCTCGAACCCCCGCATGGTTTCGTGCACCCATGCCCCTGGCATGCTTGACGACATCGCTAGACTGGGGCGTTTTCAACGATGGGATGCAGCGTCATGGCTTTACGCTGGTGGTTCGGCCTCGTTGCCGCGTGCGTGACTTGTTTGCCGGTGGCGTTGCCGGCGACGGCGACGGCGGCGGAAACCATCGGCCAGCAGCGCGAGGGCGTGCTGTTCTGGACCCAGGCGCAGCGTGACGCACGCTTCCGCACGATGTACCGGCGCTTTCCCAGTGATCGTGCCGCGCACGGCGCGTCGGTGCGCGCGCTGCCGGCCGGGAAACCGCTGCGCATCGACGGTCGCGCCGGTGATGCCTGGCTGGCCGACTACATGGCGAAGCACCATGTGGCCGGCGTGATGGTGCTGCAGGATGGCCGGGTGCGCGCGCAGCACTACGCGCTCGGGTTCACGCCGGAGGAGCGCTGGACCTCGTTCTCGGTCGCCAAGTCGGTCACCTCGGTGCTGCTCGGCGTTGCCTTGCAGCAGGGTTACATCCACAGCCTCGACGACCGGCTGGGAAGCTACATCCCCGCGCTGCGCGGCAGCGCGTATGCCGATGTCACGGTGGAAGAGCTGCTGACGATGACCTCGGGCGTGCACTGGAACGAGGATTACGCCGATGCGAAATCCGATGTGGCGCAGATGTACCTCGGGGCGTGCGCGGATGGCGAGGCGCACGTGCTTTCCTACCTCAAGCGCCAGCCCCGGCAGTGGCCGGCCGGCACCCACTGGAACTACAACACGGCGGAAACCGATCTGCTCGGCATCCTGGTGCAGCGGGCCACGCACCGCTCGTTGGCGGCCTACCTGTCGGACACGATCTGGGAACCGTATGGCATGGCGGCCGACGCGTACTGGATCAAGGATGAATGCGACGGCAGCGACACTGGCGGCAGCGGGTTGTCCGCCACGCTGGCCGATTACGCGCGCTTCGGGCAGTTCATGCTGGGGGGCGGCCGCATCGACGGCAAGCCGGTGATCGCGCCAGCGTGGCTCGCCGGCGGCACGCGCGGGCACGTGGCCACCGATGCGCCGAACCGCGGCTACGGCTTCCTGTGGTGGACGGACACCGATGGCAGCTACGCCGCCATTGGCATCTTCGGCCAGATGATCTACGTCGACCCCGCACGCCAGCTGGTCATCGCCCAGGTGGCCTCGTGGCCCGCCGCGACTTCCAAGGGGCTGATGGCCGGCCGCCGTGCCTTTGTCGAGGCGATCAAGCACGCCGTGGATGCCAAGCCGTAGGTCGGGATTCGTCTCGACGGGTTTTTAGCGAGATCGCGCGCAGGCTGGAATGCAACGGTTCCATCGCGGACGCCCCCACCTCGCTCGGCAGCGCTTTGCCAAATCCCCAATCCCGTATCCCCAATCCCGGCCTTTACGCCACAAACTGCAACCGCGCCAGCTCCGCATACAAGCCGTCTTCGGCCAGCAGGCTGGCGTGGGTGCCTTGCGCGACGATGCGGCCGCCGTCCAGCACCACGATACGGTCGGCGCGCTGCACGGTGGCAAGGCGGTGGGCGATCACCAGCGTGGTGCGACCGTGTTCGAGCCGGGCCAGCGCCTGCTGGATCGCGGCTTCGGACTGGGCATCGAGCGCCGAGGTGGCCTCGTCGAGCAGCAGCAGTGGCGCGTCGCGCAGGATCGCGCGCGCGATCGCGATGCGCTGGCGTTGGCCGCCGGAGAGCCGCGTGCCGCGCTCGCCGAGTTCCGCGGCGTAGCCGTCGGGCAGGGCCGCGATGAAGTCATCGGCTTCAGCCGCCTGCGCCGCGGCGACGACGTCGGCGTCGCTTGCCTCGGCACGGCCGAAGCGGATGTTGTCGGCGGCGCTGCCGGCAAAGATCGCGGTCTCCTGCGGCACCAGCGCAATGGCGCCGCGCAGGGCAGGCAACGCGATGGCGCGCAGGTCCACGCCGTCGAGCGTGATGCGCCCCGTCTGCGGGTCGTAAAAGCGCAGCAACAACGCCAGCACGGTGCTTTTGCCGGCGCCGGACGGGCCGACCAGCGCCACGGTTTCGCCGGGCGCGATGGCAAGATCGAAATCACGCAATGCGGGCGCGTCGGGGCGCGTGGGGTAATGGAAACCGACGTGCTCGAAGCGCAGGCCGCCGCGCAACGGCGTGGGCAGCACCGCCGGTTGCGCCGGGCTGGTGACTTGCGCGCGCTCGGCGAACAACTCGCCAATGCGTTCCATCGCGCCGGCCGCGCGCATCACGTCGCCCCATACTTCGGACAGGCCGGCCACCGAGCCGGCGGCAAAAACCGCATACAGCACGAACTGGCCGAGCACGCCGATGCCGAGATTGCCGGCCAGCACGTCGCGGGCGCCGGTCCACAGCACCAGCGCGATGGCACCGAAAAACAGGGTGATGACCACCGCGGTCAGCCATGCGCGCATGCCGATGCGCGAACGCGCGGAGGCCAGCGCGCGGGCGATGGCATCGGCATAGCGCCGGCTCTCGATCGCCTCGCGCGCATACGCCTTGACTGCCGGCGCCGCGTTCAGGGTTTCATTGGCGAGCGCGGCGGCGTCGGCGAGACGATCCTGGCTGGCGCGCGAAAGGCGCTGCACGCGGCGGCCGAACAGCATGATCGGCACCAGCACCGCGGGGATCACCAGCGCGACCAGGCCGGCCAGCCGCGGGCTGGTCCAGACCATCATCGCCGCGGCGCCCAGCAGCATCACCAGGCTGCGCAACGCCACCGAGACGCCGGAGCCGACCAGCGCCTGGACCACCTCGGTGTCGCTGCCCAGCCGCGAGTTGAGCTCGCCGACGCGGCTTTGCTCGAAGAACCCCACGTCGAGCCGGATCACGTGGGCATACAGCGCGCCGCGCAGCGCCGCCAGGGTACGCTCGCCGAGCAGGGTGATGCAGAAGTAGCGCGCCGCGGTGGCGATCGCCAGCACCAGGGCCACGCCGAACAGGCCGACGAAGGCCAGGTTGATCGCGCGCGGGTCGGTGTGCAGGAAACCGTGTTCGATGATGGCGCGCACCGCGACGGGCAGTGTCAGCGTGGCGGCCGAGGACAGCCCCAGGAACACCAGCCAGCCGAGCGCAAGCCGCCAGTGGGGGCGGACGAATGGCCACAGCGGACGCAGGGCGCGCAAGTGGCGGGGTTGACGTGATGCTGGCGTGGGAGGGCTCATGCGGGGATCGTGTGGAAAGGGAAGCGGCCGGCGCAAACCTGCTGCGACGCGTTGGCTATGTCGCAGAAGGATCAATCCATCCGCTGCACGCCGACCTGGCCGCGGGTCAGATTGGTCACGCGCTGCAGCACCTCGTCTACGTCGGGTTGCGGCAGCACAAGATCAAGCGTGGCGTCGTCGGCACCGAACTGGCGGGCGGTGACCACGCCGTTTGCCGCGCGCAGGCGCGCTTCGATCAAGGCGAGGTCGCCGAGGCGGCAGCGGATGCGCAGGTGCGCCATCACCACGATGGGCGTGCGTTCGGCCCGCCGCAGGCATTCGGCCGCGGTACCGCCATAGGCGCGCGCCAATCCGCCCACGCCCAGCTTGATGCCGCCGTACCAGCGCGTGACCAGCACCGCCACGCGGTCGCACGCCTGGCCGTCGATGGCTGCAAGGATCGGCCGCCCGGCGCTGCCGCCGGGCTCGCCGTCGTCGTGAAAGCGGTACGCCGAGCCCACCCGATACGCCCAGCAATTGTGGCTGGCGTCGGCCGCGGTGGCCGTGCGTAGCCAGTCCAGCGCGGCCTCCGCCGAAGCCACCGGCGTGGCCAGTGCGCGAAAGCGGCTCTTGCGGATCTCCGCCTGCCACTCGTACGCGCGGCGCAGGGTGAACAGCATGGTGCTCATGCCGGGGCGATCATGCGGGTGCTTCGCCGGCACCGCGTGACGCCGCTACGCAGGGCGAACGCCGTCGCACTGAAGCAGCACTCACCGTGCGCGTGCTTTGTTTGCGTTGCATGACGGCGCTGCACGCCGTCGCCTGCGCTGCGATCATGGGACGCTGTGCGTACATGGGGGATGCCGGTGAGCCTGGAAATTCTGCTCGGCCTGATTGTGGTTGGCGCTGCATTGTATCGGCTGGCCCGGCGTCGGCTGGCGGTTGGCGCGTGGCTGCTGGCTGGCGTGCTGTTTGCCACCGCCGCCTGCGGGTGGTTGCCGGCGAAGCTGCTGGCTGGGTTGCAAACGCCATATGCGCAGCGCCCGGTGCCGGGCTGGAGCGGCCGCGACGCGATCGTGCTGCTTGGTGCGGGCACGGTGCGGATACCGGGCGATGGCGTGGAGCCGACGGTGTTTGCGCAGGGCCGCATCAATGAGGCCGTGCGCCTGTATCGCGCGTGCAAGGCGCACGGCGGCGAGTGCCGACTGGAAGTCAGCGGTGGCGATGCGCTGCACACCGGGCGCAGCGAGGCGCAGGTGTATGCCGAAACGCTGGTGGCGCTTGGCGTCGCCCCCGGCGATCTGCTGCTGGAAGTGCGCAGCATGAACACCTGGCAAAACGCGCAGTTCGGCGCGCCGCTGCTGCGCGCACAGGG
Organism: Rhodanobacter sp. FW106-HT46G03; assembly: GCF_058789895.1. Taxonomy (NCBI): domain Bacteria; kingdom Pseudomonadati; phylum Pseudomonadota; class Gammaproteobacteria; order Lysobacterales; family Rhodanobacteraceae; genus Rhodanobacter; species Rhodanobacter sp. FW106-HT46G03. The sequence continues at coordinate 2,273,546 of NZ_JBYTCC010000001.1, read as the reverse complement.
CGTGCGCCGCGTATGGCTGGTGTCGTCGGCGTTCCACCTGCGTCGTGCCAGCCGCTACTTCGCGCACTTTGGCGTGCATGCGGTGCCGGTACGTGGCGATTGGCTCAAGGCACGCGTTGGCTGGATGCCGCAGGCGTGGAACCTGACGGTGACCGACGCCGCACTGCACGAGTACATCGGCGTGTGGCGTTTCCACGTCTACAACCGCTTTGGCTGGAATGCCGCGACCACGCAGCCGGGCGCGCCATGACGATCGCGCCGGTTGCGCCGCGGGGTCTGGTCGAATCCCGTATCCCCAATCCCGAATCCCAACCTGCCGGCATAATGCCGGTTTCCGCCCGCGAGGCCTGACCATGGTGGTTCCCGCGCTACTTGCCGTGTGGCTGGCCGCCGTTTTGGCCGGAGCGTTGGGTTGGCGACGGTTGCGCGCCGGGCTGGGGGGGCTGGCGTTGGTGGCGATGTTCGCCGTTGGCTGCGGGCCGGTGCCCAACCTCCTGCTGTGCGGCTGGCAGGCGCCGTTTGCACAGCGGCCAGCGCTCGATTGGGCGCCCAGCAATGCCATCGTGCTGCTCACCGCCACCAGCAACAACCCGCCTGGAGGCACACCGGAGCCGAGCGTGGTCGGCTATACGCGGGTGGCGGAGACCGCGTCGCTGTATCGCGCATGTCGTGCGGCTGGTGCGCGTTGCACGGTGCTGGTGACCGGGGGCGAGACGCCCACAGCGGATCGTCCGTTGGCGCTTGCCTATGCCGAGGCGCTCGCACGCCTGGGCGTGCCCAAGGCCGACCTGCTGCTGGAACCGCACAGCCGCACGACGTGGCAGAACGCCGAGTTCAGCCAGCCGATCCTTGCGCGCCTCGCCGCGCAGCGCGTGTGGCTGGTCAGCTCGGCGCTGCATTTGCGCCGTGGCATGTTCGCGTTCCGCCAGTTCGGGATTGCCGCCACGCCGGTGCGCGCCGATTACACGCGGGTGGTCTGGTCATTGCTGCCGAGTGCGAAAAACCTCGCCATGACCAACGCGGCGCTGCACGAATACGCCGGCCTGGCGTTGTACCACTGGTTTGCGTGGCGCATGCACCGGCACTGACAGCGTCAGCGGCGCATCACCATCAGCCGCGGCTCGGTCATGTCAGCGATCGCGTTGCGCAAGCCTTCACGGCCCAGGCCGGAGAGCTTGACGCCACCGTAGGGCATGTTGTCCACGCGGAAGCTGGGGATGTCGTTGACGATCACGCCGCCTTGTTCCAGTTCGTCCCACGCGCGCATGGCGTGTTCGAGGCGGTCGGTGAAGATGCCGGCCTGCAGGCCGTAGTCGGAGTCGTTGACCATCGCCAGCGCATCGTCGAACTTTTCGAACGGGGCGAGCAGGGCAAACGGGCCGAAGGCTTCGAGCCGGTTGACCTTGGCGTCGACCGGCACGTTTTCCATCAGCGTGGCATCCAGCATGTTGCCGTGGCGTTTGCCGCCGCACAGGATCTTGCCGCCGGCGCGCTTCGCCTCGTCGATCCAGCCCTGCAGGCGCTGCGCGGCGGCTTCGTCGATCATCGGGCCGAGAAACACGCTGGGGTCGGTCGGGTCGCCGGCTTTCAGCTTGCGGGTGGCGGCGACGAGCTTGCGCTTGAGCGCGGCGTAGATATCCGCGTGGGCATAGATGCGCTGCACGCCGATGCAGCTTTGGCCGGACTGGTAGAACGCGCCGAACACCAGGCGCTCGACGATATGGTTGAGCTTGTCGCCCTGGTCGGCGTCGACGATGCACGCCGCGTTGCCGCCCAGTTCCAGCGTCACCTTCTTGTGCCCGGCGCGTGCCTTGAGTTGCCAGCCGATCTGGCCGCCGGTGAACGACAGCAGCTTGAAGCGTTCGTCCTCCACCAGCGGTGCAGCGTGCGCGCCGTCCAGCGGCAGGATGGAAAACGCGCCGCGCGGCAGGTCGGTTTCCGCCAGCACGGCGCCGATGATGAGCGCGCCGACCGGGGTTTTTTCCGACGGCTTCAGCACGAACGGGCAGCCGGCCGCGATCGCCGGCGCCACCTTGTGCGCCACCAGGTTCAGCGGGAAGTTGAATGGCGTGATGAACGACACCGGGCCGAGCGGCACGCGCTTGACGTAGCCGTGGTAGCCGTCCAGCCGTGGCGCCAGTTCGAGGTTCAGCACCTCACCGTTGATGCGTACGGCCTCTTCGGCGGCAATGCGGAAGGTTTCGATCAGCCGCGTCACTTCGCCGGCGGCATCGTGGATCGGCTTGCCCGCTTCGATGCACAAGGCCTCGGCCAGCTCGTCGCGGCGGGCGCTGAAGCGTTGGACGCAGTGCTGCAGCACCGCCTGGCGCGCCCACGGCTTGAATTCGCGCATGGTGCGGGTGGCATTCACTGCGGCGGCAATCGCCTTTTCGACCGCGGCGGACGATGGCACGGCAACGCGGGTGGCCAGGCGGCCGCTGAACTTGTTGCGCACTTCGAGGATTTCCTTCGAGGTCTGCGCGCGGTTGGCGAGGTAATACGGGTAACTCGGGTTCAACATGACGCTGACCTTGCGGGGAGACTCCCCCAAGCATAGGACGCGTGCGTTCAAGGGCCGTGAGTGGCGCGGCAAGCGCAGCCGCGTCGATTTTGGTGCCGGCTACAATCGGCGAATCCCCTATCGCCCCCGCCCGCATGCGCAACCCTTTGCAAGAGCAACTACTCAAGGCCGGCCTGACCAGCAAGGCCAAGGCGGCGCAAGCCGTGCGCGAGCAGGCGGCCCGGCACAAGGGCAAGCAGCCGGCGCCGCCGAGTGCGGCCGAGTTGGAAGCTGTGCGCCTGCAAGCGGAGAAAGCCGAACGCGATCGTGCGTTGGCCGCCGAGCGCAACGCGCAGCGGCGCAAGGACGATGCGCGCGCCCAGGCGCGCCAGATCATCGAAACGCACAAGGTGAAGCGCGAGGGCGAGCTGGCTTATCGTTTTGCCGATGGCAACGCGATCAAGAGCGTACTGGTGGATACCGGCCAGCGCGCCCAGCTGGCTGCTGGCACGTTGGTGATCGTGCGCCATGGCGAAAACTTCGAACTCCTGCCGCGTGCCGCAGCCGACAAGGTGCGTGAGCGCGCGGCGGAGTTGATTGTGCTCGACCACGCCAGCGGCGAGCCGGCGCGCAGCGACGAGGGAGCCGATGCGGCGTACTACCGGCAATTCGCCGTGCCGGATGATCTGACCTGGTGAGGGTTTGCCGGGCCCGGCCGGGGCAGCGCCCCGCGCACTTGCGCGATGGGGGAACGAGGTATTTTCATGACTCCCGCGCGCGGTGTTTCCACCCGCTGCGCATGTGATGCACGGCGGGTTCGCTGCGTCTGCATGCGGGGACGCATTACCATCGGCGCGGTTTGCCTCGGAACGGAGTGCTGGGCATGATCCAGATCGCAGTCGTCGACGACCACGAGCTCGTGCGCACGGGCTTTCGCATGATTCTTGAGCAGCAGCCCGATCTGCGGGTGTGCGGCGAAGCCGGTACCGCGGAGGACGGCCTGGAGCTTATCGGCGCGCTCAAGCCGCAGGTGGCCGTGGTCGATGTGCACATGCCGGGCATGAGCGGCATCGAACTCACCGAGCGCGTGCGCTGCGCCGGGCTGCCCACGCACATCGTGGTGGTGACCGTGGTGGAGGATGGCCGCTTCCCGCGGCGCATGCTGGAGGTGGGTGCCACCGGGTATCTCACCAAGGGCTGCAGTGCCGATGAGCTGGTCAAGGCGGTGCGCCTCGCTGCACGCGGGCGGCGCTATCTCGCCCCGGCAGTGGCGCAGCAGTTGGCCCTGGCCTCGATCGACGGCGGGGCTTCGCCGTTCGACGTGCTGTCCAGTCGCGAGCTCGAAGTGGCGATGATGCTGGTGCATGGCAAGACGCTCACGCTGATTGGCGATCAACTCAACCTGAGCCCGAAGACGGTGTCCACCTACAAGCAGCGCCTGATGGAAAAGCTGCACGTCGAACACGTGCTGGCGCTGGCGCAGCTGATGGCGTCGCATGGCCTGATCGAGCCGCGCAACCACGCCCCTGCGCCGTGATGCCGGCGTGCGCCGCGCGGCGTCACGCCGCGTCGATCACCTTGGCGTGCAGCGTGCCGTCGGCCAGTCGCGCCTGCACGGTGTCGCCCGGGTGCACGCCAGTGACCGAGGTCACCACGTGGCCATCGGCATCGCGCACGATGGCGTAGCCGCGCTCCAGCGTGGCCAGCGGGCTTACCGCGTGCAGCGTGCGCGCGGCTTCCTGCAGGGCCAGCTTGCGGCGTTCGAGCTGCCGCGCCACGGCTTGCCGCAACCGTTGCGCCAGCTCTGTGAGGCGGTTGCGGTGCATGCCAACGGCCCGTTGCGGGTCGCACGCGCGCAGGCGCAATTGCAGTTGCACGAGGCGCGCATGGTGCTGCTGCCGCGTCGTGCGCAGTGCCGCCAGCAGACGGTGATGCAGGTTGGCAAGGCGCTCGCCGTTTCGCGCCAAGCGTACCTCCGGGCGTTGCGCCTGCAGCCTGGCTGCGGCGGTGTCCAGGCGCTGGCCCAGCGCCTGCAGCGTGCGCTGCGCCGCCGTTGCCAACCGGCTTTGCTGCTGACGCAGGCGGCGCAACATAGCCTGCGCGTCGGGCACCAGGATTTCCGCGGCCGCCGATGGCGTGGGGGCGCGCACGTCGGCAACGAAATCGGCGATGGAGAAATCGATCTCATGGCCAACTGCGCTCATCACCGGCACCGGGCTGGCGTGGATCGCACGCGCCACGGCCTCGTCGTTGAAGGCCCACAGGTCTTCCAGCGAACCGCCGCCACGGGTGACCAGCAGGACGTCGTAGCGGCGACTGGCCGCGGCCTTGCGCAGCATGGCGACGATGGCGGGCGGCGCTTCGCGCCCCTGCACCGGCACCGGCAAAACGTCCACTTCGGCCAACGGCCAGCGGCGGCCCAGCACGCTCAGCACGTCGCGGATCGCCGCGCCGGTAGCCGAGGTGATGACGCCGATGCGGCGCGCAAACGGCGGCAGCGGGCGTTTGCGCTTGGCGTCGAACAAGCCTTCCGCGTCGAGTTTGGCCTTGAGCGCCTCGAACGCGCGTTGCAAGGCGCCTTCGCCGGCCAGCTCCATGTGCTCGGCAATCAACTGGTATTCGCCGCGCGCCTCGTACAGGCCAACGCGGGCGCGCAGCAGCACCTGCAACCCATCGGCCGGCTTGAAGCGCAGCCCGGTGTTGCTGGAGCGGAACATCGCGCAGCGCACCTGGGCCGCGCTGTCCTTCAAGGTGAAATACAGGTGCCCGGACGCCGGACGGGCCACGTTCGACAGCTCGCCCTCGATCCACACCGTGGGAAAGGCGTCCTCAAGCAGCCCACGCACCAGGCGGTTCAGCGTGCTTGGGGTGAGCACCTGACGGTTGGGGGCAGGCGAGGCGTCGGGTGCGGACATGGGAGGCCGAGACTAGCACGGTGCCACGTGGCTGCGATGGCTTTTGCAACAGTTGGTTGGCGAACGTTTTGCAGGTATCGGTTGATGTTGCCTACTGGCGCGGTTTGCGCCGCCGCTCGCGCCAGGCGCGGATACCGAGGTTCAGCCCCAGCCAGGCGCACACCACCCCGAATGGCCACGCCAGCACGGTGGGCCAGACCCACGCCAGCACTGCGACCACGAACAGCACCAGCGCGCCGCGGCCGAGCAGGGCGGCATCCGCCGGGCCCAGCACACGCTGGTCGATCAGCACGGCGCCCATGCGGTTGGCCAGGCGCAAGGCGCCGGTGGCGGCGCGTCCGGAGCTGCCGCCATCCAGGTGCGGGTGATGCGCCCGCGCTTGGCGTCCGCCCACCTTGGCGCGGCGATGCTTGCGCGGGCTGAGTACGATCTCGGTGGAGCGCTCCAGATCGGCCTGGTATTGCGCGGCAAGTTGCGCGGCAAAGCCGGCGTCTTCGATCGCCACGTCGATTTCGCGGTTGTTGAGCCAGCTCGCGAGGTTCAGGTTGGAGGAGCCGACGCGGGCCCACTGCTGGTCGGCCACGGCGGTTTTGGCGTGCAGCATCGAACCGTTCCACTCGAACACCCGCACCCCGGCTTCCAGCAGGGGCCGGTAACCGGAGCGCGACAGGTTGGCCACCAGTGGGAGATCGCTGGTGCTGGGCACCAGCAGGCGCACGTCCACGCCGTCGCGCACGGCGGCGATCAGTGCCTGCACATAGGGCGCAGTGCCGACGAAGTACGCATCGGTCAGCCACAGCGTCTTGCGCGCCAGCGCCGCGATCATTTGATCCAGCCGGTAGATGCCGGCGCTGGCCGGCTGGGTCGCGATCAGGCGCAAGGCCATGTTGCCGGCGGTGGTTTCGGGCACGGTGTCGAGCACCGGCACCGGCATGCGCGTCTCGGCCCAGGTCTGCACAAACGCGGCCTGCATGTCCGCCACGGCCGGCCCGCGCAGCGCGACGCCGGTGTCGCGCCAGGGCGGAATCTTGCGTTCGGGCTTGCCCAGCCATTGCGCGCTGATGCATACGCCGGAGAGAAAACCGACCGCGCCGTCGACCACCAGCAACTTGCGGTGGTCGCGGCTGAGCCAGCCGAAGGTCTGGCCCAGTCGCGGCGGGTTGAAGATGGCCACCTGGCCGCCGGCGGCGCGCAACGGTTGCCAGAACTTGCGCCCGGATTCGCCCAGGCAACCGAGCCAGTCCACCAGCACCGCCACCACCACCCCGGCCCGCGCACGCTCGATCAGCGCCGCGCGAAACGTGCGGCCGACCTCGTCGTTGCGGATGATGTAGTTCTCCAGCAGCACGCTGCGGCGCGCGTTGCCGATGGCTTCGAGCCAGGCGCGGTAATGCGCCTCGGCGTCGATCAACAATTCCACCGCGTGGCCGCCCAGCAACGGCGCCCCGGCGCTGCGGCTCAATGCCTGTTCGGCAAGGCGGCGCGTGGCAGGGGAGGACAGCGGCGAGCGGGTAGGCATGCGCGGAGTGTGCCACGTCGCGGCACCGGCTCCGGTGTCAGTCCACCACGTTGTGGCTTTCCGTGGTCCCCAGCAGCTCGGCGCCGCGCGGCGGCCCGAGGCGGCGATTGAGCAATGGGTGGGCGAACACCGCAATCAGGATGACGGCAACGCCGAGGTAGAACGTGTGGTCGAGCTGGCGCTGCTCACCGAGCAGCACCGTGGCCAGGATGATCGCGTATACCGGTTCGAGGTTGGTCACCATCTGCGTGCCGAAGGCGGTCATGTGGCGCAGCGCCACCAGCATCAGCGCATACGGCAGCAGGGTGCAGCCAAAGGCCAGGGCGAGCAGCAGCATCGTATCGTGGTGATTCGGCAACACGAACGCCGGACCGGTATGCGGCAGGATCGGCGCCAGCAGGGTCAGGAACACCGCGCCGGTGCCCAGTTCGATGCAGGTCACGGTAAGCGGGTCGCCGCGATCGACAAAGCGTTTGTTGAGCGAGCCGAACAAGGCCACGAACAACGCCGACAGCACGCCTACCGCAATCCCCAAACGCATGCTGCCCGGCACCCCGCCCACCACCATCGCCACGCCGGGCACCACCGCCACACCCACCATCAGCTCGCGCGGGTTGAATCGGCGTTTCGCCAGCCACGGTTCGACGAAGGCGAGAAAGACCGGCCCGATCGCGATGCAAGTCGCCCCCACCGAGGCATTGGCCAGCTTGATCGCCGCATAAAAAGTGAGCCAGTGCAGCGACACCAGCACGCCGATGCCCGCATACGCCAACCGCAGTCGCGCCGGCATGGCGCGCAGGCCGCGCCACACTTTTGGCATCAGCAGCAGCGCGGCGGTCACCATCAACATGCGCCACCACACCAGCTGCAAGGCCGGCAGCGTGATGAGTTTGCCGAGAATCGCGGTAAAGCCCCACAACAGCACGCAGAAATGAATCTGCAGGTGGGCGCGACGGGTGGCTTGCATGGCAGAGAGGGAATCAGGCACGTGGCATTTTAGGGCGACCGGCGCGGGACGACGATCAGACCATTGGCGAGATGGCGATCACGGCGTCGCCGGCTTCCCGTTCACCCGCACCGGCGCGTGGATGTCGCAGATGCCCAGCTTGCCGACCGGTTCGGGGTAGAACGGGTTGTGACCGTGGCGGGCGGTTTCGATCAGCGCGGCGAAGGTGGGGCTGTCGGTGCGCAATACCTGCACCTTTTCCTGCTGCGCTGGCGGCAGGTCGGCGGCCAGTTTCACGGAGAGGATCGGCGTGCGCTGCGCGGCCTTGGCGTAGAAGCCCATCGGCCCGGTGCCGCGTGGCAGTGCCGACAGGTAGGGCATGCCGACGAGCACGCGGCCGGCCACCGCGAGGTTGTGGTCCAGCCGGCGCGGTGCCTGGCCGATCACTGCGTACAGCGCGCTGCCGTTGCCGCTGTCCGGCGCCACGTCGCGCGCCACGCCGACCATGCCGTAGCACTGCACTGGCCACTCCTTGCCGGCAGCCGGATCGCGCGCCACCGGCAGGCCGCCGGAGAAGCCCACCTGCGGCGCATAGACGTCGCCATCGGGCAACGGTGTCCATGGCTGCTGCGGGTTGATCGCGCGGGTGAACTCCGGCGGCAGGGTGGTTTTCGCCGTGCCCAACGAGTGCATCTTCGCCTTGTCGCCGCCGTCGTCGCCGTTGGGGTCGTCCCACTGGGTCACGAAGTTGTCCTGCACACGCACGATCGCCAGGCCGTCGAAGTAATGCCCGCGCACCAGCGTGCGGATGTTGGCCGCGTGCAGCGGGGTGAAATCCGGCGCCAGCTCGATCACCACGCGGCCTTGCGGCAACTGCATGTACAAGAGGTTCTGTGGGTCGGGTGTACGCCATTCGGCAGGCTTGGAGGCGGCGAGGAGTTCCTTGGCGCTGGGCGTGGGCTTGGCCTGATCGGCCATGGCTGAGGCGCCGGTCAGCAGGCCGGCGAGCACGAACAGCGACGAGGCAACGGCGTGCATGGTCACTCTCCCGCCAGCGCAGGGGTGCCGGCCCGACGGATTTTCCACCAGTAGCCCACGCCCAGCAGCGCAAACCACACCGGGCTGGCGAGCAGCGCGGCGCGGGTGTCGGCCTGCAGGCACAGCAGCACGATCACGAACGCGAAAAACGCAAGGCAGACCCAGCACATCGCCACGCCGCCGGGCATCTTGTAGATCGATGCGGCGTGCTGCTCCGGCCGCTGGCGCCGATAGGCAAGGTAGGCCAGCAGGATCAGCGACCAGACGAACATGAAGAGCACCGCCGACAGCGTGGTGACCAGCGTGAACGCGGCCATCAGGCTTGGCGCGAGATAGATCAGGAGCGCGCCGAGCAACAGGCAGCCGCAGGAGAACAGCAAGCCGAGCGAGGGCACGGCGGCCTTGGACAATCGCGCGAAAAACCGCGGCGCGTGCCGCTCGCCGGCCAGCCCGTACAGCATGCGGCTGGTGGAGAAGATGCCGCTGTTGGCCGACGAGGTGGCCGAGGTCAGCACCACGAAATTGATGATGCTGGCGGCGGCCGGAATGCCCGCCAGCACGAACAGCTCCACGAACGGGCTCTTGTCGGCCTCCACCAGGTGCCACGGCGTCACCGCCATGATCGCCACCAGCGCCAGCACGTAGAACACGATGATGCGCAGCGGGATCGAGTTGATGGCTTTCGGCAGGTTGCGCTGCGGATCGGCGGTTTCCGCCGCCGCGGTGCCGGCCAGCTCGATGCCGACAAAGGCAAACACCGCGATCTGGAACCCGGCAAAGAACCCGCTCCAGCCATGCGGGAAGAATCCGCCGTCATTCCACAGATTGGCAAACGTGGCCGCGTTGCCGGCCGGCGAGCGGAAGCCCCACAGCACCAGCGCGACACCCACCACGACCAGCGCGCAGATCGCCACGATCTTGATCAGCGCAAACCAGAACTCCAGTTCGCCGAAGAGTTTCACCGTGACCAGGTTCAGGCTGAGCAGCAGCAGTACGCACAGCACCGCCGGCACCCAGCTCGGCAGGTCGGGCAGCCAGAATTGCGTGTAGGCCGCAATCGCCACCACCTCGGCAATGCCGGTCACGATCCAGCAAAACCAGTACGTCCAGCCGCAGAAAAATCCGGCCCACGGCCCGAGCAGGTCGCTGGAAAAGTCGATGAAGGATTTGTACGCGAGGTTGGAAAGCAGCAGCTCGCCCATCGCGCGCATCACGAAAAACAGCATGCCGCCGATGATGAGGTACACCAGCAGCACCGACGGTCCGGCCAGGCTGATGGTCTTGCCCGAGCCCATGAACAGCCCGGTGCCGATCGCGCCGCCCAGCGCAATCAACTGCAGGTGACGGTTGGACAGGCTGCGCCGGAGTTGCTCCGGCGGCGGCAAAGAGGAGGTCATGCAGGCGCCCTGCGCGGCAAACGGGCGGTCACCATAGAAGTAAAGCCGGGGCGGCGCCAACACGGCGCGTTGCGGCGGGCGCCACGCGGCGACGATAATTCCCGGTTCAAGCCTCATCCGGACACCGCTCATGCTCGACCCCGCCCTGTTGCGTTCGCACCTTGCCGAAACCGCCGCGCGTCTCAAGGAGACCCGCGCGTTCGAGCTTGACGTGGCGGCGGTCGAGGCGCTGGAAGCCGAGCGCAAGCGGCTTGCCACCGGTACGCAGGATCTGCAGAACCAGCGCAATACGCGTTCCAAGGCCATCGGGCAGGCCAAGGCCAAGGGCGAGGATGCCGCGCCGCTCCTGGCCGAAGTGGCCGGCATTGGCGACCAGCTCAAGGCCAACGAGGCCGCGCTGGCCGAGGTACAGGCCAAGCTCGCCGCCATCACGCTGGGCATTCCCAACCTGCCGCACGCCAAGGTGCCCACCGGCCGCGACGAGCACGACAACGTGGAGCAGCTGCGCTGGGGCACGCCGCGCACGTTCGACTTTGCGGTCAAGGACCACGTGGATCTCGGCGCGCCGCATGGCTGGCTCGATGCCGATGCGGCCGCGAAGCTCTCCGGCGCGCGCTTCACCGTGCTGCGCGGCGAGCTGGCGCGCCTGCACCGCTCGCTCGCGCAATTCATGCTGAACCTGCACACCCAGCAGCACGGTTACCTGGAGTGCAACATTCCGCTCTTGGTCAACGCGCAGACCATGCAGGGCACCGGGCAGTTGCCCAAGTTCGAGGAAGACCTGTTCCACACCCAGGTGGGCGAGGCCAAGCGTTATCTCATCCCCACTGCCGAGGTCGCGCTGACCAACCTCGTGGCCGACAGCATTCTCGACGCCGGCCAACTTCCGCTGCGGCTCACCGCGCATTCCATGTGTTTTCGCGCCGAGGCCGGCAGCTACGGCCGCGACACCCGCGGCATGATCCGCCAGCACCAGTTTGAAAAAGTGGAGATGGTGCAGATCGCCACGCCCGAAACCTCGGATGCGCAGCTCGAGGAAATGGTGGGCCACGCCGAAAAAGTGCTGCAGCTGCTGGGCCTGCCGTATCGCAAGGTGCTGTTGTGCTCGGGCGACATGGGCTTCTCCGCGCAGCAAACCTACGACCTGGAAGTGTGGCTGCCCAGCCAGAACACCTATCGCGAGATTTCCTCGTGCTCCAACTGCGGCGATTTCCAGGCGCGCCGCATGCAGGCGCGCTGGCGCAACCCGGCCACCGGCAAGCCCGAGCTGGTGCATACCTTGAATGGCTCCGGCCTCGCCGTGGGCCGCACCCTGGTCGCGGTGATGGAGAACTACCAGAACGCCGACGGCTCGATCACCGTCCCCGAAGCCTTGCGGCCGCTGATGGGCGGCGTGGAGCGCATCGCGTGAACACCCCCGCCGCGCAAGGCAAGTGGGATCGGGTCGAGTTCTGGACCAGCTATTTCCTGCTGACCGTGCTCGGCAGCGTCATCGTGGTGCGCCTGAGCTTTGCCGACGTGTGGTCGGTGCCGGTGCTGGATGTGTGGCTGGGTTCCATTGCCTTGGCGCTGATCGTCGCCAGCCCGTGGCTCGCGCGCCGCAGCCGCGCGCTGCGCATCGCCATCGTCGCCTACGCCACCGCCACCCAGCTGGTGCCCGTCACCGTGCGCCATCCGCTGGTGATCCTGCCGCTGCTCGGCGCGCTGATCCCGGTAACCATCGCCGTCTGGGCGCTGGTCGCGCTCTCGCGCAAAGGCCGTCCTTCCGCGCCGCGCAACTGATACCATGCCGGCCCGGATACACCCTTGGGTCAGGATTCACCTCGACCGGCTGTGTTTCCAGGGGCCTCACCGGATCGAGGCGACAGTCGGGCCGAAGCCCGACCCAAGGCAGGATTCGCTTTTGGAGAGGTGGCCGAGCGGTTTAAGGCACCGGTCTTGAAAACCGGCGAAGGGTCAAACCTTCCGTGGGTTCGAATCCCACCCTCTCCGCCATATATACGCGTAAGCGTTTGATTATTAGATATAGTAATCAGATCTACGCCTGCGTTCCCTACTGTAAATCCTACTCATGTGTGCTTCATCATGAGCGATGCTGGCATGCCTGTGGGCAGCAAGTTCGACACACACACGCGGATCGGCCAGCGCCAATGCGTACCGCCGGCCCGAAGTCGACCGTTCGACATATCATTAAACTTCCCACCGATGGTGGTTGACATTGGGTTTACCGTACGGTTGCTGAGTCACGGTAAAACAATGCAGCTTTTGTCGAGATCCGATTTAGCGTCGATCGAACTTCAAATAATACGTCTTCCGGGGGCATGTCGGGATCGACTCTGGCCTTTTCATAGCCAAACGCGATGGAGTACTCCGAGAAGGCAATCTCGTAAGACAGCCGTCTGAACGCCGGGTCTTCGACGCCCGCACTGCCAAGCGCAGCGCTGACCACGGGATGATCAAGGTTGATCAGAATCGACAAGCTTACGGGATCATATTTTGACCTGTCGGCCTCTGCTCCCAGATTCCGGTAGTCAACAGAAAATCCGCCTCGGGGATTCCGCTTCTTCCCTTTGCCGCCGGATGGATCGACCGAGGCATCGCCGCTTTGGCTGGATGCTCCAGCCGCTGGTACGTCCGGGGGAGGCCTAGAAATGGCGTTCGGCTTCTGATCATGTTCCCGGTTCGGTTTCGATTCGCTTTCGTCGACATCACCGGGCTGGTCTACCCCCTGCACGAAGCCATCTTCCTCCTGACCGGTTCCCCTGGTGCCACCGAATCGGGATCCGATGGGGCCTACTCGAGAAGAGGCAGAGCGGATGTCCCGCAATCGCGAAGCGACATGGAGAAAGTCGTCGTTCAACAGCTGAGCGATTTGTTCTGCGAGCTTGCTGAGTCTGCGAGCGTCCTCCGTCTTTTTGACTTCACGTAGCTTGCGAACTTGGGTTCGGCGAATTTCATCCAGCTTCGGTGCGATGAATTGAATCAAGGCCATCGATATCGGGTGGTTAAGATTCAGGCTTAGCGATCGAGATGGGTCATAAGGCTCAATTGGAGAGTCTGAGGCTTCGAGGGCCGGCACGTCGACGTCCCCAAAAAGATAGTTACCCATTTCTTTCTTCTCTATGCCACATGTTTCAATCGCGACAAGATTGCCCAAGCCTGCAGTGATCGATACCCCCTGATCCTGTTCCGGAAGTGGAGATGCAGAAACCTTGATAGTCAACGTGATATCACCAAGAACTTTCTGCTGTTCAGCCGTTGGGTGAAAGTCAATTGTCTCGGCAACGGCCGGTTCCCGATACACACAAACGTGTTCATTCACTGCAACCTCGGGCAGGCGCGCCCGGAATATTTGCAGGTTCCTCTCTATGTATTCGATGATCGGCTGTGTCTTGATGCGAGGAAGCAAAATATCTCCAATGACAACCGTTGTGCCGTTTGGCTCACCCACCGCCTCGTCCTTTACCAGCCACCGGAGCTCGATACTGCTGCCATCCGACTTGGACACGAGCACTCGGTCAAGCTCAACAATATTCCTTTTGTGATTACGGACTGTTTCTACATGCAGAGAACTGGCGATGCCAAAGGCAGCGGACTTTCCCGTCCCGAACTTTCCCCGCCCTGGCCGCCCCTTTCTCCGTGCCAGATTTTCGCCATGCATTGTGAAGAACCTTCGCAAGTCCTCGGAAGACATCCCTGCGCCATTGTCCGCAATACGTATCTCTTTCAGCTTTTGATTGACGAGCACCTGTACTTTCGGGGTGACGCCTTCGTCGACGTACTGCAAAGAGTTGATGACATACTCCCAGACGGCGGCTGCCTCGGACCGAAAATGCGATGCTGATTGAAGAAGGTCCCGCGCGACGTGAGAGACCATCTTCATGGTGTCAGGACTGGTGTTCATTGCTTACTCCCCCAAGTGCGATCTTTGCGGCAGCTTCTACGAACCGAGTTGCATCCTGATCCTCTGTCACTAGCGCGCGTAGCCGGGCGATCTTGATGTCGCGCATCTTCTCGTCTGTGTAGTCGTCAATCCGGAAAAGCTGTAACGCCGCCTTGGCGGTGATCTCAGAGCCGCCTTTCCATTGTTCCCATGCCTGACCTGACTTTGCGCGACGAACCTCTCGGTCCGCTCGCCTCGCGTCGGAAGAACCCGCCCACGGATCAGTCGACCCGGCAGTTACGGTATGGCCAACACGCATTTCCTTTTGGGTTTGTACTGCCCACCTCACGCCAGCGTCGGACAGACGCCAGCCTTCAGCACCTGTGCCGTGAAGAAGCTGGCCGAACTGAGGCTTCTTTGAATCCTTCAGAACGGATCGGACGAGTTCCAGATTGATCTGATCCGGGTACTTTCGCCATGCGAACGCTCCGGGGAGGAGCTCCGCCGCCTTGACCGCGACATCCTCCGTGTCAATGGCTCGCTGCCCTCCACCGAGCAGGTATACAGCGAAGAGCGTCAGTTCGCGCTTGGTCAGTGGCTTTGTCAAACCTTTTGTGGTAGGTCTTCTATTAACCATGATATCATCATGTCACGTAAATCAAGACACTTCAACTATGACTCTTCACAAAGAGTTCGCCGGCTGGGGGGAATTCGGCTCGCCGCTGTTGCCGGGAACCTTGCGCGAGGCATGGAGCCGCATACGGCTACCCCCTTGGATGGTCAAGGATCTGCAATTGCCAGGTCACGCAACTTTCGCGTATTTGGATTGGAACGTCTGGTTGGCTACCCCAAAAGTTCCGGTCCGGGTGTTTCGCGCAATCACAACTTTCGTATCGCAGCGAAGAGAACAAATACGGGGGATTCATTGCGTACAAGGGCCTTGGCCGCTGGGTTTGAAGCCAGACTCTGTCCCATGGTCGAGACGAACAAGGAACGCTTTGGTCAAAGCCAACCTTTACCGGCCCGATAAAATCAGCACCAACATTACGTTCGGCCAATTTTTGGCGATTCCTAGTGTGGACGTGTTGTCAGCGCTGGATTTCGCATCCACGTTAGAGGCGGCAATCCGTCAGTTTGGCGAGGTTGAGTCGGTTGCCGTCCCCATTCTAGACCCGGCGACTTACGAATCAGCCCTTGTTGAAGCAGCCGAGCAGCCATGGGCGGCACAAGTGAGCGGCGATGACCCTCGGTTTCGGTCGCTGTTGCACGCTATCCATGGTGTGTCGTTCCGTGATTATGTTCATCAGCTTCTCGAGAATCCAGATGTAACGACCGAAGCCCCGCTAATTGCCGAGCTAGTCTCAGGGCTGGCGGACGTTCAACACCTTGTGAACCACATTGAGGCGCAGAATCTCGAGGACGCCCTTTCGGATTTGCTCGCCGATATCGTTCCAGAACAGAAACGCCGAAATGCTATTGCGCGGCGCTTGGGCTGGGGCGGGAAGCCGCCGAGCACGCTTGAAGAAACTGGCAGGGAGCTCGGGCTCACGCGCGAGAGAATTAGGCAGGTTCAGGCCCGGGTGATAAAGCGGCTGCCGAACGCGCATCCTGTTTTCCTCCCTGCACTAGATAATGCTTTGATAGCGTTAGAAGAGTCGCCACCTTGTACGGACAAGGCTGCGATGGCCTTGACCATCGATCGCGGTTACTCAAAAGTTGGATTTCACCCTGCGGCGCTTATCGAGGCGGCCGACGCGCTTGGGCATGAGCACTCGCTCCGGCGTTCACGCATCAAGGGCATATACTACGTCTCGCCCACAAATGCGGACGGGCAAGTTCGTGCCTTGGCAGCCACGGCGCGAAGACTCGCCGGGGCGAGCGGCGCGTTTAGCGTATTTCACGCGAAGCGTGAGTGTGCCAAGCTGGCTATCGACATAGAGGAAGGGCGCATCCGAGAGCTGCTAGGCACGATTCCGGGGCTCGTTTCGCTTGACAGTGATCGAGACTGGTGGCGGGTAACTGGTCTACCAGACGGGCGCAATAGGTTGGTCAATCTTGCCAAGAAGATGCTCAGCGTTGCGTCACCGCTGAGCGCAAAAACGATGCGAGACGGCGTGGCACGTGCCTACCGTGGCCGTGCATCTTCAAATAGCAGCCTGAGAGACAGTATGGCTGTTCCACCCGTGTCCATATTGCGGAGTTTCTTCGAACACGACGAGGACTTTTTTGTCGAGGGGGATTTTGTCGGTTGTCGTTCGCCGCTCGATTATAGGGACCAATTGGGCTCAGTAGAGCAGGCCATTGTCGAAGTTCTGCGGTCATGTGCAATTGGCGTGCTTGATCGAGCGGCGCTTGCGAGAAGTGCGCTCGAAAGAGGGCTAGGTGAGGCCTCCTTCGGGGCCGTGACTTCATTTTCGCCAGTTCTGGAGCGCGCTGGCATCGGTGTTTGGAAGATCCGTGGCGTCACGGTTGACCCTTCCGCCGTTGAAGCAGTCCAGCAGCGAGCCCGCGACTTGCCACGCAATCGACGCGTCATAAATTATGGGTGGACAGTGGATGGAAAGATCTGGATTGCAGTCAAAGCTCCACATCCACCTATGAGCATGGTGGTCGGTATTCCACCTTCGCTCAAAGATTACATAGGCGACCGTAGCTTCCGCGCGACCCTTGGCGATGGCTCGTCATGCGGCACCCTGACAAGCAAAGAACAAGGAACGCTATAC
Organism: Rhodanobacter sp. FW106-HT46G03; assembly: GCF_058789895.1. NCBI lineage: Bacteria > Pseudomonadati > Pseudomonadota > Gammaproteobacteria > Lysobacterales > Rhodanobacteraceae > Rhodanobacter > Rhodanobacter sp. FW106-HT46G03. The sequence continues at coordinate 2,256,625 of NZ_JBYTCC010000001.1, read as the reverse complement.
GGGTTCTATACGTTTGCTCGCGCGGCGGGTCTGGACGAAGGGGATGTGGTACGGATGACTTTCGACCTGCTGACATCCACGGTCACGCTGGACATCGTTGATGAAGAAGCGCTTGAGGAATGAGGGACATTTGGTATCGGTTAGTGTCGAATTTGGCCGTCTGCGACCGTAGCCACGGGGGGCGTGACCACCATCAAACCTCAGCCAGCGCCGCCGCCTCAAGCATCCCATTCACCTCGATGTCGAGATGACGATCAGGGAATCGAGCTGGTACGAAAGCGGGGTCAGGTTTATTTTTACGAATCGGTCCTTGTTTTCAGTCTCACTCGCGAGCGCAAAAGGCCGTGGCGAGTTTGATCGTAGGAAGTCCGGCCCATCGCAAGGGGCGGGCGCTACGGGGCAACCAAGCGAAAACCCGGGGCAGGGTGCACTTTCCCGGCGGGTCCTCCGTTTGGCGGAGAAGGTGTCGTGGACAGTTTCGGTTCCAAAAGCCCCACACGCGACTGCGCCAGTGCCGACTACCACGTTTTCCGTGCCGAGCGCGGGGCCTAGAGATCGACGCTCGGCACTCCAGCGCGTCTCGCGTAGCTCTTTTCCATCGGAACGCGGCTCTTTTTCATCGGAGTGCGACTCTTTTTCGTCGGAACGCGGCACTCGACAGAGCCGCCCGTGGCTCTCTTTCTCCGGCGCGCGGCCTTTTTCCCATCGCGCTTGGCTTGACGGGGTCGGCGCGGGGCTCTTTTCCGGTGAAGCCCGGCTTTTCTCCGCGCTTGCGCCGAGCCGTCGGCGCCGGCGAAGGCTTGTCCGCCAGCCGTCGTCGATGCGCTGGCGTTATGAACACCTATCTTGGTGTCTAGAATCACTTGACCACTACACTGGAAGCGCATGACCTCACCGGTCACTGGCACACGACTTCGCCGTCTTCCTTGGTGAAATGGCAAGGCTGGCGCTCCAGCAGCGACAGCACCACTTCGGACGGACGGCACAGCTTCGTCCCCTTTGGCGTCACGACAATGGGCCGGTTCACCAGGATCGGATGCGCCAGCATCGCGTCGATGATGGAGGCGTCGGATACCTCAGCAGCCAGCAGGCCAAGTTCGGCGGCTGGCGTTCCCTTTTCGCGCAATACGTCGCGCGGCGTCGCGCCCATGGCGGCAAGCAGTTGGTCCAGCAGCGCGCGCGTCCAGCCGACCCGGCGGTAGTCGACGACGGTGGGGCTGTATCCGGCGGCTTCGATCATCGCCAGTGCGTTGCGCGACGTGCCGCAGTCCGGGTTGTGGTAGATCGTGACGGGGAACGCGGTGGTCATGGTGGGGAATCCTTTTCGAACGTCTGTGCCGGGAGGTTGGTTGCAGCCGACGTGCCCGTAATTTACCTGCTGATGAACCGTGGCACGAACGCAGGCACGCTGCCTGCGAAGGTATTGGGCAGGCTGCGCGCCATGGGTGCGTTCCCTTTCGCGGTATCACTTTTGCCGAGGTTGATGCGGGGCAGGCAGGGCTGCGGGTGTCGAGTTGCCATGGTGTTGACGACGACGCGATGACATCCGGACGGCGCATGAACTTTCGCTTTTAGCCGTCCATACCGACGCCATGCGGGCGCCCACCATGTTTGGCTCGGACAGGTTCGACCAATGTCGAACGCGCGCAACGCATCGGGAGCTTTTCAGCGTTTGGGTTCAAGTTGTAGCGTGTGTCCCACAGGGGAATTTCGGGGAGAACCTATGCGCAACCATGCCGATGTCAATCGGACGCTTACTCACGCCATTCGTGCTACACTTGCCGCCACTGTCCTTGTGGCGGGTGTCGCCCAGGCGCAGGACGCAACGAGCCAGCCGGATACGCCGCAAGCGGCAACGACCAAAAACAAGAAGGCCGTCAACCTGCAGGAGGTGGTGGTGACCGGCACCCATCGGGCGGGCCTGTCGCCAACCCAATCGGTGTCGCCCATCGACACCTTCAGCGGCAGCCAGATTGCCAACCAGCCGTCGGCCGACCTGACCCAATCGCTGACTGCCGCCGTGCCGTCGCTTACCACCCAGCGTTTTCCGATTGCCGACGGCACGTCGTTCGTGCGCCCGGTGTCGCTGCGCAATCTGTCGCCTGACCAGACCCTGGTGCTGGTCAACGGCGTGCGCTTCCACCGCTCGGCGCTGGTCAATCTGCAGATCGACCCGCTCGGCACGTTCAACCAGGGTGCGCAGGCGGTCGATTTCTCGGTGTTCCCGTCCAATGCCATCAGCCGCGTCGAAGTGCTGCGTGATGGCGCCTCGGTGCTGTACGGCTCGGACGCGATCGCCGGCGTGGTGAACGTTATCCTCAAGCAGTCGCGCGAAGGCGCGACGGTCAGCGCGCAATGGGGCCAGTTCAGCAAGGGGGATGGCACCCAGCACCGCTACGACGCCGACGCCGGTTTCCCGTTGGGCGCCGACGGTTTCGTCCACGTGAGTGCCGAGCGCGAAACCACCGATGCCACCTCGCGTGGTATTCCGCAGACGGTCGCCGCCGCTGTTGCCACGTTCGTGGGTGCCAGCTCGGTGCCGTACAACGGGCTTGGACAGCGCTGGGGCGATCCGAACACCAAATCGGACAAGCTGTTCGTCAATGCGGGCCTGCCGATTACCAACGACATCCAGTTGTACGGCTACGGCGATTACATGAAGAAGACGATTCTGTCGAGCTTCTTCTACCGCGCCCCGGTGCTGCCGGCGCAGGACGGCATTGCCGGGCGCTCCACGCTGGTCAGTTACGCGCCGGGCACGCTCAACCCGGCCAATGCGCCGCAATCGCTGGTGGACAACATCATTGCCGGCGGCGGCGACCCGGCCAATTACCTGACGGCAAACGCCGCCAGCCCGAGCGGCTGGACGCTGCTCAACCCGATCTACACCAAGTTCCCCGGCGGCTACGGGCCGTTGTTTGGTGCCGATGTGGCGGATCACCAGGTGGTCGGCGGCATCCGTGGCGGCAACGAGGGCAACTTGCAGTGGGATGTCCATTACCGCAACGGCAGCAACGAGGTGGATTACGACCTGAAAGGGTCGATCAACCCCAGCCTGGGCGCGCTGTCACCCACCACCTTCCACCCCGGCAAGCTGACCCAGCGCGAGCAGGGCGCCGGCGCGGATTTCGTGCAATCGTTCGACAACTCGCCGCTCACCCTGGCGTTTGGCGCGCAGTGGCGGCAAGAGACCTACATCATCCACCAGGGCGACCAGGGCTCGATCGCGGTCGGCCCGACGGCGTCGGTGTTCGGTGTGGGTTCGGATGCGTTCCAGGGGTTCCCTGCCAACGCGGCCGGGCGCTTCACCCAGAACAGCGACTCGGCGTATGTCGATGCCGAGACCAACCTCACCGACAAGTGGTCGGGCGCCGCAGCGGTGCGCTACGAGCATGCCAATGGCTACGGCTCGAAGGTGGTGTACAAGCTGTCCAGCCGGTATGCGTTCAATGATGCCTTTGCGTTGCGCGGCACGTTCAACACCGGCTTCCGCACCCCCACGCCGGGGCAGGCCAACACGCTCAACGTCACGACCACGGCCAACGCGCAAGGCGGCCTAGTGCCAGCCGGCACCTATCCGGTCAACAACCCGGTGGCGCGTGCGCTCGGCTCGGCGCCGCTGCAAACCGAAACGTCCAAGAGCTACACCGCAGGCATGGTGTGGACGCCGACCGATACGCTTACCACCACCCTCGACTACTACCGCATCCGCATCCACAACCGGATCGGCCTGGTCAGCAAGGCGGTCGATCAGGCCACGGTCGATCGCCTGTCCGCCGAGGGCTACCCGAACGCCTCGCTGCTGCTGGGCAGCGACGCGAGTTACTTCGGCAATGCGTTCGGTTCCAACGTGCATGGCATCGACTTTGTGGTCGATACGCGCCACCAGCTGGGCGCCGGCAAGCTCAACGTGAATTTCCGTTACAACCGCAACATCCAGGCCGTGGTGCGGGTAAAACCGAATACGCTCAACAAGGACTTCGTGTACGACCTGGAACACCAGGTGCCGAAGAGCCGCTCGATCCTCACGTTCGACTACGGTGTCGGCGGGTTCGACGCCGTGGCCCGCGTCAACCACTACGACGGCTGGAGCACCACGGTGGGCCTGTTCGGCAACAACAACCCGCCAACCGACGTGGCGCATTACAGCGGCAAGACGCTGCTTGACCTCGAGGCCAGCTACAAGATCAACCAGATGTTCACCGTGGCCGTAGGCGGCAACAACGTGTTCAATACCTACCCGGACAAGGAGCAGAACGCGACGCTGCGGTTCCTGGGCGTCAATTACGCGCTGACCTCGCCGTTCGGTTTCAACGGTGCGTACTGGTACGCCCGCGTCACGGCAAACTTCTGAGCCATGGGAAGGAGCTTGTCCCGGCCGCCGCATCTCGTGCTGCGGCGGCCGGGGCAGGCAGGCCGCCGCTGACGGCTGCACCGCAAACGAAAAAGCCCGCCGATGGCGGGCTTTTCGGTTGCAACAGCGATTGGTACCGGTGATAGGACTCGAACCTACACTCTGTCGCCAGAAGCGGATTTTGAGCTGAAGCAGCCTCGATAGGATGGGTCTACGCCGGAACTCGCCATGCATTGATCTACTTGGTTTTCCGGGAGCGTGGTCTCGTCTAGCCTTACGCCATGACTAGGCCAATCGCGTCGAAATTATCTTTCGCGTGGCTCCTGGTTGGTTCCTGCATTCGACCCACGAACAGGAGGCGTCATGACTATTTCCAAGCTCACCAAATCCGCTGTCGATGCGGCTCCGATCATCGGCAAAGAGTACGAACTGCGCGACACCGTTATCCCTGGCTTCCTGTGCAAAGTCACACCCAGCGGCCGCAAGGTGTTCATGCTCCAGTACCGCACGAACTGGGGCGAACGGCGCAAGCCGTCCATCGGTCGCTACGGCGAGCTGACCGTCGAGCAGGCGCGTTCGATCGCGCTGGACCTGTTGGCCGATGTTCGCAAGGGCGGCGATCCGAGTGCCGCGAAGCTGGTGGGACGACAGGTGCCGACGGTCAAGGAACTGGGCGAGCAGTTCATCGAGGAGTACTCGATCCCGCGCAACAAGCCGAGGACGGTCAAGACCTACCAGTACTACATCGATCACTACATCGTTCCGGTGCTCGGAAAGATGAAGGTGTCCGAGCTGACGCGTGCGGATATCTCGACGCTGATGCGGCGGATGGCGAAGATCCCCGTGACCGCGAACCGGACCGTCGGCTGTGTTCGCAAGATGCTCAACATGGCCGAGGTCTGGGGCTATCGGGCGGACGGTTCCAATCCGTGCCGCCATGTGCCGAAGTATCCCGAGCGTGGCAAGACGCATTACATCAACGACGAGGAGCTGGCGCGCATCTTCGCCTACCTCGACAGGGCGGACGCGCAGGGCCTCGAACATCCATTGCTGACGCTGGGCATCCGACTGCAGTTCGAGTTCGCTGCGCGCATGTCGGAGATCCTGTGCCTCGAATGGTCATGGATCGACTTCGAGAACCGGCGAGTCACCTGGCCGGACAGCAAGACGGGTGGAATGTCCAAGCCGATGAGCGAGGAGGCGTTGTGTTTGCTGTCGAACGCTTACCGGGTCGAAGGCTCCAGATACGTCTGCCCCAGCATCTTCGACGGCAGCAAAGCCTTGCCGGAGGACACCTATGTCAATGGCTGGCGACGTATCCTCAAGCGGGCAAAGGTTACCCATGTGGGGACGCACGGCATCCGGCATCGTGCGGCGACCGACATCGCCAACGCCGGTATCCCGGTCAAGGTCGGCATGGCGTTGACCGCGCACAAGACCGTGGCGATGTTCATGCGCTATGTCCATCTTGAAGACGATCCGGTGCGAGAAGCCGCCGACAAGGTGGCCCGTCGTCGCCGGGAAACCATCGGCAATGCAGGGGCAGTGCACGCATTGCCCGAGGCGATGGAGGACCAGACCGGCAAGACCCGCACGAGCCTTGGCAATTACCGGCCATTTCGTCACCGCAAGGAGGAGACTCGCGCCGTTCCGTCGGACTCCAGGCGAGGGCGCTCGACTCGCGAGGAGGCGGCGCCATGAAGACCAGGCCTCGACAGCTCTCGCTGCGGCAACCGTTGGTGATGACGATGAAGAAGCCCACGGGTGCTGCTGCCAGCCATGTGCTCGCAGGCGAGGATGCCCCTCTGCCGATAACCCGGCGTTTCGTGGGCACCGACGCGGCCGCCGAGTATCTGTGCCTGTCTCCTCGTTATTTGCAGCAGTTGCGCATGGACGGCAACGGCCCGCCGTATCGCTGCTTCGGGCGCTTCGTCGTCTACATGATCGAGGATCTGGACCGCTGGGCCGACGAGCAGCCGGTGTTTCGCTCCACGTCTGACAGGGTGAGCTTGGAAGGAGGCCAAAAGGGAAAGGCCGGTGCTGCGCCGCCCGGGGAGAAGGGGACGCCCAAGGCGTCCAAGGAGGCGAGGGAATGAGCACGCAGCGAGTACGGAAGCGAGCCTCAGCCTCAGCAAAGCCGGTGCCTACGACCTTGGGCATGATCTCGACATGAGCCCGTATCCCCGAATTGTCGTGTCGCTGTGACGGCAATTCGGGTCGGATTGCCGGGCGTGACTGTTTCCCTCCCTTGACTTCAATTCGTTTATAAACGAAGATGCCTATGTACCGAATCGAGCACTACCTGACGGCCGACGGGCAGAAGGATCTCTACATCGACTGGCTGCGTCGTTTGCGCGACGGCCAGGCCAAGGTGGCGGTCATCCGACGCGTGACCCGCGTCGAACTGGGCAATTTCGGCGACCACAAGTTCTGCCGCGATGGCGTGTGGGAGTTGCGCATCGACGCGGGGCCAGGCTATCGGGTCTATTACGCCCTGTCGGGCCAGCGGCTGGTGCTCCTGCTGTGCGGCGGCGACAAGCGTACGCAGGACGCGGACATCGAGCGGGCGGTGGACTATTGGCAGGACTGGCAACGGAGAACCGACGAATGAGAAGCAGAACCCATGATGAGGCGATGGCCGAGCTGTACCACAGCGACCCGGCCCTCGTACTCGATGTCATCAATGGCATCCTGGAGGACGGCGACCAGGCCGAGCTGCTGATCGTGCTGCGCCAACTCGCCCAAGCGTTTGGCGGCGTGCAGGCGGTAGCGGAACAGGCACACCTGAATCCAACGCAGCTCTACCGCACGCTCTCTCCGAAGGGCAATCCGGCGTTGAACAGCCTGACCGCTGTCCTCAAGGCAATGGGCTTGCGGCTGGCAGTCCAGCCGCTCGCCCCATCGACGCCCGCCCACGCGGCCTAATGCCATGCCTCGCGCACCGACTGGAGACATGCTAAATCCGTCAGACCACCCGCAAGCTACGGGCAACGTACTGATGAGCCTCGGTTTCGACGATGCCGAAATTCTGTCGACGAAAGCAGCGCTCGCGCTCAAGCTCAACGAACTGATCGACCAGCGCGGTTTGAGCCAGATGGCGGCTGCGACGATTATCGGCATGACCCAACCGAAGGTGTCGCAGGTGCGCCGCTACAAGCTCCAGAACATTTCGCTGGCGCGGCTGATGCAGGCGCTGGTGTCGCTGGATCAGCGTGTCGAGATCGTCGTGCAACCTGCACGCCGAGCACATGCGCCTGGTATCACGGTCGCTGCTTAGTCATGTCGATCCTTCCCGAAAAGCGACAAGGCGAACATCACGCAGGACGAGAAGAGGGCGCTGCAATTCGCCGGGAAGGTGTTTCTGGGCTTGTCTGCGGAAGCCTTGTCGAAGGCGTTGCAGTCAGGTGTATTAGTGGAGGTGCATTGTGAGCAAGATCATTGAATCGCTGCGTGACAACCTGGCCGTGCTGCATGAAGTGGGCGCGATCGGCAAGGTGACGATGCGCGAATTCGACGCGATCTGCCCGCCGCCGGTGCGGGAGTTCAGCGCCGAGGACGTCAAGCATCTGCGTGAGGCCTTGAAGTTCAGCCAGCCGGTATTCGCGCACCACCTGCACACCTCAGCCTCGACCGTGCGCAAGTGGGAGCAAGGCGACACCCGGCCCGCTGGGCCGGCGCTCAAATTGCTCAACGTCATCGCCGACAAGGGTTTGCAGGCCATCATCTGATGCCTGACGACGGAGACAGATATTGGCGACGCGGATTGACCCTTTCAGTTCACAGCACCTTGAAGCTGTTTGTCGTGTCCTGGCGGATACCGATCGCGGCCTGAGTGGCACGCAGATTGGACGATTGCTGCAAGAGATCGAGGTTGCCGACGCGTCGCCCGGCATAACCAAGTGGAAACGGCTGTTCAATGCGCTGGTCGGCGCACAGAACAAGCATCAGGTCGGCAACCATCTCATCATGTTCATCAACCGCGCGATGAACCCGGTGAGCTACGCTCGTGACCCTGAGGCGTTTGCATGGAGGCGCGACGAACTCAATGTCGTCTTGGCCTTCTCAGGCTTCCATGTGCGCGAGGATGGCAAAGTCGGACATGCCGATAAGGCAACGACGTTGGACGCGGCGCGCGCGCGTACCGGGCGGCTCAAGGCAGCGTTGGAAAGTCGCGCCGTACATGCGGAGGTTCTGAACTACTGCCGCGTCGAGCTGCTGGACGAAAACTATTTCCACGCCGTCTTCGAGGCAACGAAAGGCGTGGCGGAGCGGATTCGCCTGCTGTCGGGTTTGAGCAGCGATGGCGCCGACCTGGTGAACAAGGCGTTCGCTGGCCAGCAGCCTGTTCTGGTTTTGGGGCCGCTCGCTACCGAATCCGAAAAAAGCGAACAGAAAGGCTTTGCCAACCTTTTGATTGGCCTGTTCGGTGCAGTGCGGAATCCATTGGCCCATGCGCCTAAGACGAATTGGCCCATGTCCGAACAAGATGCGCTGGACATTCTGACGCTGATATCGCTGATTCATCGCAAGCTGGATGGCGTCGTGAAAGTAGCTGCCACATCGCCATAGAGGGAAGGCAAGAATGGACGAGGCGATTGTTGTCTTCTCACGGAAAGGTCTGTTTCAGACTCAGATTGCTTCTCGCGATGTTCGTAGCCGAGAGCATGCGCGCAAGTTGTGGCCTCTAGTATCTCCCGGCGCATCGCGGCAGATGGTTACGTGGGTCAGCCCCTCATTTGAGAACGGGAGGCTGCGTCGTCGTTCCCATTTTCGGCTGCTTCCCGCGGAGCACACCTTTAGTCCCAAAGCGCACTTCGACAAAGAAGAAGCTAGCCGACGGCGCACCGTACAGGAAAGCCCCGAGCATCGAAGCGCGAAAGAGCTTGTTGCAGCGGAACTTTTACGGCGCTTGGATGCTGGACTTGCGATGCCGTGGTCGTTCAAGGATGCAGATGCGTCTGACTATCCGTTGGAAGGCAATTTGCTGCTCGGCGCCGACCAAGTGGCAACCGAGCACCCGTTGGAGACACCTTTCGGGTGCCAATTCCGACTCGACGTTGCCGTGCTAGGGCCGCCTGTCCAGACGGAGCCGATGGTGCTTGGCGGCGTTGAAATTGAACTCGGGCACGCCTTCGATGGGCGCAAGGCGCTGATCGGAAAGTCGCTTGGATTCCCGCTCATCTCCATCGACATCACCGAGATGACGCTGGCCGAACTCACGCCAGCTTGGGCGAAAAAGGTGTTGACCGCGACCACGCGGAGCCATGAGCAGGGGCGCCAGCAGACGTACATCTATCTGCACGATCTGCTGTATCCCCTCTACGCGCAATTGCCGGCATTTCTCGACGATGAACAGCGTCACCAGTTCCTGGTATTTGCCGACGATGACACTTTGCACAAGCTGGTGCACTGGATGAATCTGCTAGCGGAGAAGTTGAAGTACCCGAGGGGTGCCGTCGCCGTAGCCTTGGTCAACGCGAAAAACGAGCAGTCTCGCAAGATGCTGGAGCGTGCGGGCCAGGTCGTCGGGCCTGACTGGAAGGACTTCAACGAGCAGCGATGCCTGCGACTGACCCTCCCGCGCCCCAAAGGGCTGGCGGATCTTCAGGCCCATCGCTTCCACATGACGATGGCGCGCGTGCTGCTCTCGCACACCGATGCTCTTGTTGGCTACAAGTATTGCAACGGCGTGGACAACAACCACCCCGCAGACGATGTTTGGGTGGCGCAGCGCTGGATCGCCGACCTGAAAACCTATACCCAGCACCGCGTATTGCCGAAGCGGCTGGCCGAACCGATCAACAGGTTGATCGCGGTGGTTTCAGACCTGCATCGCAATCACGCGGCAGCCAGCCAAGAGGCATAACCACCCATGCCGGAAATCATCCTGCAAGCAGATACTCCGGCGGAACTTAGGGCCAGGCTTGCCGAGCTGGATATTGACGTACCTGCACGCTCGGAGGGACGCCGAAATCACCACGCGGAACGCTATAGCATCGCGCATTTGCTTGCGGCGCTACGGATTGAACAGCTTTCGTTCCCGCTGACTCTTACTCATTCCGACAAACCGGATTTCCTGTTGATGATGGCAGGCTCCGGGGTGGGTATCGAGCACACCGAAGCCGTGCCGGAGAACGTCGCACGGGCCAATTTTATGCGTGAAAAGGGCTTGGGGCCGGATGTCTACTTCATCCCTCATGCCACGGCTGGGGAGCCTCGGAAAGCGGCCGACGAACTCCGTCGTGAAATCGAGGACGATAAGCTTGGTTCTGGCTGGTGCGGCGATTCACCAGAGCGCGAATGGGCTGCAGCAATAGCGCACTATGTCAAAGAGAAGATTCCCAAAGCGATGGCCGACGGCTTCTTTCGATGCCCCACCAACTGGCTGATCGTCTACGACAACTGGCCGCTGCCAGCCATCGACTACTCCAAGGCGGCAACATACCTGGCGCCGCTTCTGGCAGAAATGGGCGCCTTTTCGGTATTCGATGCGATCTTTGCCCATGACGACTCGCATATGTGCGAGTTTCGTGATGGTCTGGTCATCCGGATGTTGCGACCACCGCAGGTGCCCCAGTAACAGCCGGACCTGCCTTGCGCTTCTTGGCCGTCTCTACGCTGCGTTTGTCAATCTGCGCGCGCCAAGTCTCCAGCGCCGTAATGTCGGCAAGCAGTTCATCAGGGTCGGGAACTGCAACGCCGCCCAGAGGTGCCTTGTCGTGCGCGTAGTTCGAGCATCTCGTCATGCCGGCATTGACTTGGGCATAGTCCTCGTCATCGACCACGACCCCGGCGAGCCGCTGCGTTTCCACGCCCTTGCGGAAACGGAGAATGACCTCACGCAGTAGGACTTCTTCAACAGCACGCTCCCATGCCATGCGCAATCGGAAATAAGCATCAATGGTTTGCTTGCGATGCTCCTGCTCCTCGCCGTCCTTGTGCAACTTGGCGATGGATTGCTGTTGAGCTTTTAGCGCACCGATCCGCTTGCTTGCATTCTTTCCTTCAAACGGCAGCTCCGGATCGGCGACTCCGAATCCCTCGGCGCGGCGGACCAGACTTTGGGTGGAAATTGTCACGCCGGCCGATTTCGCCTCTTCCACCAGGAGGCAAAGAAAGTAGATGTCATGGGTGAACACGACGACTTGGCGGTGCGCGGCTTCGGCGGCTAGGCGCCTTGCTACACGCTCTCGCCTGCGATGATCGAGCGAAGACACGGGATCATCGAACACGATGCCTCCCTTACCACCACTCAATCCGACTTCGGCCAAAAAGGAACCGATCGCTATGGCGCGCTGTTCACCTTCGCTCAGGATGTCACTGGGGCTGCGACTTTGTGGCAGTTCCAATTTCAGTTTGTGCAAAGCCTTGCCTCTGTCGGCGCGACTTTGGAGCGAAACGCTCAACGTGCCGACCCCCAACGTCTTGAATTCGCGATTCAGTGCTTCAGCCAGTTCCTTGGATACAACCTTCTCGGCCATATCCGATGCCTTCAGCGAGATGGCATTGGTCTTGACGGCAGAGAGGCACTGCACGAGTTTCGCCTGGTGACTAAGCTTGCCAACAGCCGTGACCACGGCACCCCTGATTTGGCTCAGCCTGACCCGAGCATCGAGTTCAATGAACTGCTTCTGAAGTGCGGCGCGGGCCTTCTCGTCCGATGCCTTCTCCAAGGTATCGGCCTCAGTGTTCAGCGTGTCGGCCAATGCTTGAAGTCGCGCTGCCGGATTCACCAAGGCTTGAGCGACATCGTCCCACTGGTGCGATAACACCGCTGCCTTGATAGCTTCCTGGCGAGCTGTCAGCAGCGGCTCGAACGCCTTGGTGTCGGCCGCCAGTTGCGGATCTAGAGCTTCAATCTCTCCGTAGGTCACATCGTCGAGATTCAACGTCAGGCTCTGCGCCATGAACGGCTTATATGCTGCGTACAGTGCTGTACGACGTGTTTGCGAGGTCTTCTCGGCTTCTTGCTGGATAAATGCTTCGAAACGCAGCAAGCGAGCGGCACCTTCGGCTAGAGGTTGCTGGCATAGTGGACAAGGCGTATCCGCGCCCAAGTCGGGGAACACCTTACCTGGGTGCGATTCGACGGCAAATTTGCGGGCAGCGTCGAACAATTCGCGCCAGGCTTCGCCCCCGGAGCCCGAAAGTAGGTTCTCGCTTTCCTTGAACTCTTTGGCTGCAAGCGCGGCTGCCGCCTGCGCGGTGCGATAGCTATCCGCCAAACTACGGAGCTTGGCGACGACGGATTGATCCACCAGCGCACCTTTGTTGGTGGCATTCGTCCCGATGGCTGCGACGCGGCGGGCTCGCAAGCACAACTGAGCTGCTTTCTCCTTCGGGTTGTTCTCCTTCAGGCTCTTTTCCAGCGCCGCGTGCTGAGCCAATTCTTCCGGTGTCACGATGGCCAGTGCGTCGATCTGAGCTTGGGTTGTCTTGGCGGATAGTGACGAGATCAGCTTGCCGACCGCCGTATCGCCTTGCAACGGCACAAACGCGGAGAGGTCGGGGGCAGATTGCGCGTGCTCTGCGTCAACCGCAGTCTTCAACTGTTTGCAAACCTTCGCCAGTGCCTCGAAGACATCAAGCCCGTAAGGCACGTAGGAAAAATCGTCTTCGCTGTCCAGGTAAGCGCGTGCGCATCGTGAGTCGAAGATTGCGAATGACGACAATTCGGGAGGTGTCGCTTTGCCCTGTGTCCATTGCACATCCTCGGCGACGCCGTCCACGGTTATTTCAAAGGCTGCTTCAGGGATACCCGCTTTGTCAGCAGGAAGATGGGCATTCGGATAAATCGCTTCGGCTTGATCGCGGGCGCGGCAGGCGCGCTTGAGTACCCGCGAATATCCCGATTTACCCGAACCGTTGTCGCCGTAGATGACTGTCATTCCGGCGGCGCTGAATGCTAAATGTTGATTCTCTGCAATCGCGTTGACGTGACGCATGTTCTTCATCGCGAGCAATTGGATGTGCGTCGTTACCTTGACCGGTGCCGGAATCTGATCGGCCGCGAGCGTTTTTGGTTTTCGGCCCTTCGGGTCGGGGATGCCATGCGCCACTTTGAGCAACGCGAATAGATCGTCCTGATCATCCACTGTCAGCGTCCGTTTGGCCAGCAGGCGCGCGACTGCGTCGCTTTGCCATGTAGGCAGTCCTTGAGTCCAAACCAGTATTTCTTGCAATATCGACATAGTCCCAGTCCCCTCCAGTCCCTGTTATAAGTTTTACCCCAATGAGAGGCATTGCGCGTCCCGGCGTGCCGCCGTCGGGCTCGCGGGCTGCGCCCCGCGCCTCGTGCCGAGTCGCGGCCATCCGGCTTTGGTCCCTGACGTCTCCGGCCCTTGGCGGACCTGCGCGCTCCGCTTGCCGGCGTTGTGGCGTAGTGGTGGGCGGTCTTGCTGTTTCCCTTCACGGTAGAACGGCGTTCTCGCCGTCAAGGGCTGCGCGTGCCTGCACGCTTGCGGCCTGGCCATCTTCGCCCCCTGACTGCTTGCGCTGCGCCGTGAGGGCGCTGGTTCCGGGCAATGCAGCACAATCATGTCGCACTTTTCCTCTCCTTCCGAGTCCTCGCTGTTGGTGCGCGACGCACGCGGTCGTTATCTGCCGGCGACGGCGGACCAGATTCTACCGGCGGCTCGCTAGTGGGCAGTTTGGCTGCTGGCGATAGTCAGTTTCGCTGGCGAAGCTGGTTAATTGCCGTGGTGAAGGAGGGCAGGGCCGGCGTTTTGCCCTTTCTGGCGTTCGCGCCAGGCGTTACCGCAAACAACCAGCACTAGAAACCTCACCCCCTTTTTCTTCACCTGACCGCCGCGCCGTAGGCGCCCTAAGGGCTGCGGCCGCGGCCGGCCAGTGCCGGAAGCACAGGAAGAGGCGCGTTTGCGTCGGGGCGTGGACAGGGCAGCTTGGTGCGCCCTGACGGGCTTCCAAGCTACGCCTGCGCCGATAGTGACCGCTCGGCTGGCTACGTCAGCCTGCGCGGCCTACGTCGCGCGTGTGCGCGTCCACGCGGGACGCGGGCCGAGTTGGCCCGCTTTGTCCCCCACCGGCGAAGCCGGCGGCTCCCCCTGTCGCCTCTGCCGTGGCTTCCCGTGTCAAGGGCCGGTCGCCGACCCGGGTTGTCGCCTGCGGCTCCTGCCCGCGCCAGTCGGCTTCCTACGCGCCCTGCGGGCACGTCCCTTGACACCGCCACGGCGCCGGCAGGCCCGGTTCCCGTTCGAAAGCTGACGCGCCCGTACCGGGCGCTGCGCTTTCGGCGCTACCGAACCCAAAGGGAAAACGTGATGACTACTCGCAAACCGTATGCCGATGATTCGCTGCTGGGCCGCTTGAGCGATCGGGGCGTGAATGCTTTGTCCGATGTGGAACTGCTGGCCGTGGTCGCCGGCGCTCCCCACGCAACACAGGTGGACGCGTTCCGCCGCATGGTGTGCGAGGCGGGCAGCCTGCAGGCCGTGGTGTATGGGGAGGCGGGCATGAGTGAAGCACAACGCGCACGCGTGGCAGCGGCGCTGGAGTTGTCCCGGCGGTGCCTGTATGAAGCACTGGCACAGCGGCCGAGTCTGGGCAACCCTCGCGACAGTGGCGATTACCTGCGCGCGCGCCTGCGCCACCTGCCGTATGAAGTTTTCGCGTGTCTGTTTTTGGACAACCGGCACCGCGTGCTGGCGTTTGCCGAGTTGTTTCGCGGCACCATCGATGGCGCCAGCGTGCACCCGCGCGAAGTGGTGCGCGAAGCCCTCAAAGTCAACGCGGCCGCTGTGATATTCAGCCATAACCACCCCTCGGGCGTGGCCGAACCCAGCGCCGCCGATCGCGCCATTACCCACGAACTGCGCGATGCGTTGCAGCTGGTTGGCGTGCGCGTGCTCGATCATCTGGTGATCGGCAGCGGCGAGCCGGTGTCGATGGCCGCCCGTGGACTGATGTAGTTCGTTGATCCTTGCCCCGCGGCCGCGTGCATGGCCGCGCGGCCGGCGTGGCGCAGCACGCCGGCCGGAGTGATAACGTCATTTTCATACTCAAGGAGCGCGGCATGAATGCCACGGCTCGCGTCAGCTAACCTGCGGGGGGATTACCACAGGACGAGCTGGTGCGGCTGCTTGCGGTGTGCGTGGCAGCTACGGTGGACGTGGTGACGCCACGTGCCGCACAACACCAACCCGGCACGGAACTAGCGCAGGCCGTCGGGCTGGACATGGCCACATGGTGGAAGCCGACCGCAGACGGCTATTTCCGCCATGTCTCCAAGGCCATGCTCTTGGAAGCGGTGGCACAGTTCGCGCCGGAACACGTCAACCGGCTGGCGAAGCTCAAGAAGGCCGACATTGCCAGCGAAGCCGAACGGCTGGTCGAGAGCACTGGCTGGATGCCGGCCGTGTTCGAGACCGGACACGACACGGAGCCGCAGGAAGGCGCGCAGGGAACGGCGAACGAAGCGGATGCGCCGGAAGAGGCCACCGAGGAGGAGGCAGCCCACGCGCTGGCCGCATGAGATAGCCGCATGGCCCCGGCGCAGTGCGCCGGGGCTTCCTCTCAAAACCGGGCGCGGCAGGTCTGCCGCGCCCGGTTTCAACATCCAAGGCAAAAATCGCCTCGTGGCCGCCCTCGACCGGGCGGCGACGAGGCGGCACGCACATGCCTTGTGCGTGGTACGGCAATCGGTTGCCCGCTGAGGCGGGCAACCTTTTGATGGCGCCCCGCCGCAATGGGCGGGCAGGGGGGGGCTACGCCCCGACTTGCTGCGGCAGGTTGTGTGAAAGCGTGCCGTCTTCGACGCTGACGGTTCGTTGTCCGCACGTCATGAAGGACGGATCACCGACACGCCGCTCGGCCTTGCCAAGGAGCTTCCACACCACGCCCCAACCACGTTGCCGCAAGCTGTGGCACGTTCTCACTCGTCGTTGGGGTGTTGACCTTGTCCGCGTCAGGGAACGAGCCGGTGAAGCCGTCCCGCGGCGATGCCGAGTCAGCCACGGCTCCTTTCGGGGGAGATCGGCCCATGCGTCCTTTTGCTGTTGTGCATCCTGGCGGGGGCGCGGCTGCGCCTCGGGCTTCATGGCCGCAACCGTCGGCGCAAACAATTTCCCCTCCGCTATGCGGATTCCTCGCGCAGCAAATTCTTTGCGCCTCCCGGTCCTCCACTGCGTTTCGGCCGCAAGCGGTGCAGCCCGCCCGGCCCCTGCTGATCGGATCACAACAAGGACGCGATAGGCGCGACCTTGGTTAACCCGAAAGGAGAAAGCATCATGGCCAACATCGGCACCTTCACCGCTCAGAACGACGGCTTCACCGGCACGGTCCGCACCCTGACGCTCAACGTCAAGGTCAAGTTCGTCCCCAACGACAAGGGCAGCGAGAACGCCCCCGACTTCCGCATCCAGGCGGCCGGCGGCTACGACATCGGCGCGGCGTGGAAGAAAATCAGCCAGGCCGAACGGCCCTACCTGTCCGTGACCCTCGACGACCCTTCGTTCCCGGCGACGATCTACGCCCGGCTGATCGAGGAAGACAACGGCACGCACAACCTGATCTGGTCGCGCAGCAAGCCGGCGGCCTGACGGTCGCCCACAGCGTCCCGCCCCTCGCGGCGGGGCGCTGTCTCACGCTTCCATGTGTTCATCAAGTAGCGCATCACGCCGCAGCAGGAGGCAAATCGTTCAATCGAGCACGTTCGACAATCATCCGCGCGGCTTCCAGTGGGGTGCATTCCAGATCAACATAGCCATCAATCGAGAACGTGCCGCTTATATCGGCGTGATCGAAGCGCATGAACATGATCGCGTGATCATTTTTATTCTTGATGATGTTGCGGATCGCACGCCATTCCAGCCCACACCATTCCTTGCTCTCGTACTCTGCGCAGAGAAAAACGACGACCAGGTCCGAGTTGTTGAGATAGATGCGCTGTAGCAAAGTATCCAGGTTGGGACGGGCAAGCTGGGCGGTGAAGTCCTTATCGTAAAAAACTGCATCGCGCCCCAGCCTCTTCTTTACTTCCGCAGCCACCGCAGCAACGTATTCTCGCTTTTCACCAGGGAAAGACAGGGCAACCCGGAATCGCATCTCTTCGACCCGACCGGGGGGCCGTCCTTCACCCACGTAGCTCGAATCGACAAGACCAACGGAGGCAAGCAGTTCAAAGAGGTCCTCGTCTTTCACTGCCCAATGGGTGCGCGACATCTCCCACCCTTGGATATCCAGCTTGATCGCCAATGGCTTTAGCTGGGAGAACGAAAAAGCCGGGATGCTTTCATCGAACTCGTACTCGATGAGAATGCTGCGGCCGCGCTCCCTGATTGTCCGGATATATCCAACTCGCACAATCTCGTCATCGCCCTCGTAGGTGAAGAGGGTCGGCAGAGATTTCAACTCTTCAAGCGCATTCGCATCGAGCTTGGCAAACTTCGCCTTCAGGCTGTCTGTGGTGTATTCCAGGAATCGCGTTCGATCATATTCGTATGCGGATAAGTCCCATGCGCCTTCCGCAGCCGTAACAAGCAAGTTATACATGGCATCAACGTTTCGTAGTTACGGACGCAGCGATCGACGCGCCGACAGGTTCATTCGTTGTCTTCTTTGGTGATTCCCCGCAGCTCTTGCCTCACCTGAGCCCATAGTTGATCGGCCTTGCGCGTGCTGTCGCCGGCATAGGCCAGCGTCAGCAGCGTGAGCGGGTGAATCTCCATGACTTCGCACAACTCGGCCAGCTTGTTTAGGGTCGGGCTCTTCAGGTCGCGCTCCAGCGTACTCAGATAGGTGCGGCTCGACACGTCGGAGAACGCTTCCTGACTCAAGCCGCGCGCTTTCCTGACCGTCTTCAATGCCGCCGCCAATGCGAGTTTCGCTGCCACCTATGGTTCCTCTTAAAAACCAAGATGACAACTGATTGCGCTCTATAGAGCTACAATCTATAGTGTTCATTTCATCATGATGCCTTCCGTATCCGTGTCTTTGCGGATTTGCGCATCTACGGATGACGCCAAAGCCGGAGAGCCGCGTCCGTGTCTTCCCTACATTCCACGATGCCGCTTTTGCGCTTTCGTACCTGTACAGATGAACTGGCTTGCACATCCGCGCTTTCGCACGAAAGCACGATGCCGGATCGGCGGATATGTCCAGCGGCGGGAAGTTGCACCCGTGCATGCGCGGTTTGGTGCGGTTCCGAACTGGCATTGACACAGCGTGGTCGATACGCCGATGGAGCGTATCCTTGCATGGGCCGTAGCCATGAATCCCCTCATCACTGACGGCGAACGCGCACAACTGCTGGCCAACGGTCAGTCCCGCGCCGCCGCGCGGGACTTCGATCCTCTGCCGGTCGTCAAGCTGTTCACGCCGGACGCGCACGCGACCTGGCTGCTGGCCGCGCTCGATCCCGTTGATGGCGATACGGCCTGGGGCCTGTGCGATGTCGGCATTGGCATGCCCGAGCTGGGCACAGTGCGGCTATCAGACCTCGCGTCCATCATCGGCCCGTTGGATCGGCCGATTCTGCGTGATCGGTATTTTCAACCTACGCGCACGCTGTCGGCATACGCACGGCTGGCCCGCCTCAACGGGTCGATCCTTGACTGATCGACCGCGGTGCGCGTGATCCAGGCCCCGGCAAGCCGGGCGCATTGTGTCTATTTAGGTCCGGCTCCAGATCGAGTCGGAATCAATCGCGATTGCTGCGCCGTTGTGGTGCAGACCAGACCGAAAGAGTCGCTATCGCACGCTCGATCTTGTGCACCGTGTCCGGTGCGGCGCGCGAAAAACAACACGCGCCGCCGTCGCACCCGGACGAGCCACGTAACACGCCGGAGCCAAACGGTCTTGATTTTCTCAGAGTCTCGCCTATCGACATGATGCTTTGGCGATAGCGCGCTGGTTTACGGATGCCCGTGGCGATGTCCTGCCGATCGACAGGAGTCCGCACCATGACCGATTCGCATGAAGCCTGGCATCCCAGCGCCGCCTATCTGTACGTGCTGCACCTGGACGGCCCGACACTCGCTTGGGAATACCTGCGGCGCCATCCCGACTACCGTCGCGACTGGCGGCGTCACCATCGCTGCGGCGATGCCGTAGCACGTCGCTGGGGCTTGCATGGGCTGGAGAACCCCGCCCTGGATGCGCGCGACGCGCATCCAGCTTGGTGTCCTGAGCCGATCGGTGTCGTGCAGCTCCACCCCGACCTCGCGTCGACGCCCGATGCGACACCATTCGATCTCTGGCGCATGGTCGGTCACAAGCACCTGTTTCATGATGGTCAGCACTTGGCACTGACCGTCTGGGTGCCGGGCCGATGGCAGCGCTTTGCACTCGCGCCTGCTCTGGCGCATGGCATGCCCTATGTGCGTGCCGTTCACTCCAATGATCCCGAAATATCATTTCCTGCGGACGAGCATGCGCCGTGGGCCTGGTGCGTGCCCCGGCCTGGCCGCGCCACACTGTTGGAGGCGCACACCTTGCAGGCGTTGGATGGCACGCTGGCGGGTGCCACGCTGCGTGAGATGGCCGAGGTGCTGTACGGACTGGCGGCTGTCGCGGCCGACTGGCACGCCGACAGCGCGTTGCGCGCCCGCGTGCGTCGGCTGGCACAGCGCGGCACCGTGCTGATGCGCGGCGGTTACCGCCGCTTACTCCAGCACGCGCCCGCCGTACAGGGACGTTTGTACCGTCCCGCAAAACGTCCCTGAGCAAGCCGCCTATCTTTCCCGAGACTGCCTCCATCTGGCCGCGCCATGGCGGCCGGTGCTCTCAACCGATGGAGGCTCACCCCATGCGATCCGCTCTTGTGCGGCCCTATGCCGCCCACACCGCCGCACCACAACCCGCTGTGACCGCCCAGCCGCCGCGCTACCTGACCAACGACGAAGCCGCCGACTACCTACGGCTGTCGCCGCGCACGCTGGAAAAACAGCGCGTGATCGGTGGCGGGCCACGTTTTCGCAAGTTCGGCCGGCGCGTCATGTACGCCGTCGCCGACCTCGATGCCTGGGCCGATGCGCGCAGCTTCGAGGCCACGTCCGATCCCGAGTACGCCGAGCGGCACTCGGCCGATAGCCGTGTGCGCTGACCGGCGGCGCGCGGGCGGTCAGCGCCATGTCCCGACCGGTACGCGAACAGCTTGCGCTGTTCCGCGCGTTGCCGGGCGACATGGCACCGCGCGACAGCCAGGACCTGATGGCGTTTCCGTTCTTCTCACTGGCGAAGTCGCGGCGCACCGCGCCGATCGACTTCCGCTCCGGTGGCGTGACCGTGCGCGTGGAAGGGACGGCCGAGCACGGCATCGCCACGATCTGGGACGCGGACATCCTGATCTGGGCCGCGAGCCAGATCGTCGAAGCACGCGACGCCGGCATCCCGACCTCGCGGCTGATGCAGGCCACGCCCTACGAGATCTTGCGCTTCATCGGGCGCGGCACGTCGCTGCGCGACTATCAGCGCCTCAAGGCCGCGCTGGATCGCCTGCAATCGACCACGGTGGCAACCTCGATCCGCGAGACGACCAGACGGCGTCTGCATCGCTTCTCGTGGATCAACGAATGGAAGGAGCGCGCGAACGCCAAGGGTGTGCCGCTCGGTCTCGAACTGATCCTGCCGGATTGGTTCTACGCCGGCGTGCTCGACGCCGCCTTGGTACTGACCATCGACCCGGCGTACTTCCGGCTCACCGGCGGCATCGAACGCTGGCTGTATCGTCTCGTGCGCAAACACGGTGGACGCCAGGCCGGCGGCTGGCAGTTCGACTTCGCGTACCTGCATCGCAAGTCCGGCAGCATGGCCCGGTTCTACGACTTCGCCGCCGACCTGCGTGCGCTGGTGGCGAAACAATCCTTACCCGGCTACGTGCTGGGCATCGAGTGGATGTCCGACCGCAAAGCGGAGCTGCTGACCTTTCGGCCCGTGCCGTACACGGCACGGGGA
This sequence comes from Rhodanobacter sp. FW106-HT46G03, assembly GCF_058789895.1. Taxonomy (NCBI): domain Bacteria; kingdom Pseudomonadati; phylum Pseudomonadota; class Gammaproteobacteria; order Lysobacterales; family Rhodanobacteraceae; genus Rhodanobacter; species Rhodanobacter sp. FW106-HT46G03. The sequence continues at coordinate 2,235,360 of NZ_JBYTCC010000001.1, read as the reverse complement.
TAACTCGGGAACAAGCGGTGAATGGCCTCGTGCTATCAGGCAACCAAAGTATCGTGCTATCAGGCAACACATCCTCGTGCTATCAGGCAACAAAATCGGCCGCAAACCCAATCGCCACGCGAGTTTTCGCGACCTCTAACCTACCTAACCTAAAAACACTAACAGGTAGTAGAGCTACGCCGTTGCAGTGGACAACTGCCGAAACGCAAAAGCAACGGCCCAAGCAGTCGCGTTTTGCAGGTCGATCAACGAGTCGTTTTCCATCATGGAGAACCGTCCCATGATCGTCGCTCTGCTCAACCAGAAAGGCGGCGTGGGCAAGACCACGCTCGCCACGCACATTGCCGGCGAACTGGCGCTGCGCGGTCAGCAGGTCATCCTGCTCGATGCCGATCCGCAGGGCTCCGCACTTGACTGGACGCAGCGCCGCAGCCAGCAGGGTCTGCCGCGGTTGTTCAGCGCCGTGGGCCTCGCACGCGAGACGCTGCACCAGGAAGCACCGGAGCTGGCACGCCGTAGCGATTACATCGTCATCGACGGGCCGCCGCGCATCGCCGCGCTGGCGCGCTCGGCGCTGCTGGCAGCCGATTGTGTGCTGGTTCCGGTGCAACCCAGTCCCTACGACCTGTGGGCGAGTGCCGAGATGGTGGCGCTGATCCGCGAGGCGCAGGTGTTCCGGCCGGCGCTGCATGCGGCCTTCGTCATCAACCGACGCGTCAGCACCACCGTCATCGGTCGCGAGGCGCGCAGTGCGCTTGCAGAACAGCCGCTGCCATCGCTGCAATCGGAAATCCGTCAGCGCATCGTCTTCGCCGACAGCGTGGCGGCCGGTCAGCTTGCGCGCGAGCTGGCGCCCGACAGCGCCGCCGCACGCGAGATCACGGCGCTCACCGACGAACTGCTGCGGTGGTCGTCATGAACCATGCGCGCAGCAAGCGCATCGCCATCGGCGCACGTCCGCCAACGAATCCGCATGCCGAGGCGTGGATTCGCCAAGGCGACGGCGCCGACCTTCAGAAAGGCGACCTCTACACCGCGCGTCTGACGCTCGACATCACGCCTGCGCTGCGCGCGCGCATCAAGGTCTCGGCCTTCACGCAGGGCGTGACGGTGGCCGACCTGTTGCGCGCGTTGCTGGAGCGCGAGTTCCCGGAGCACACGCCATGAATGCGTCTTCTCAAGCGGCAGCAGTCGCGCCGCCGCCATTCGTAGCGCTCATCGATCACGAGCTATTGACGCGGGTCTCGCTCGCTTACGTCGCGCATCGTTTCAACCTCTACCTGCGCTTCGGTGAACCGGCGTATCACGTGCAACGTGATCGTTGGCGGCGCGTGGCGGCGTTCTGGCCAGCATCGATCTTCTGCCGCATCCGCTGGGAGGCCAACGACTACGGCACGGTGCGCTGGCAGCTCATGGTGATGCAGGCATGTACGTCGATGGATGCCGCGCAGCGCATCCCCGGTGTGTGGCCGGGCGCATGCCTGCTACTGCACGCCGAAGGTGAACGCATGGTTCGCCTCGTGTTGCCGCTCATCGACGCCATCGACGCATTGGGCATCGCGCCGGTCGACGTATCGCCCGCTTACTGGCGCATGCTAAGCAACCGGCTCGTTGCGCATGAGCCGTTGCCAGTTTACACCGCAGAGCGGCACGCCGCGTGGCTGGCGGGGAGGGCGTTGTCATGACGGTCATTCCCACCACCGACGCGGTGCCGCGTCGTCGCCCGCGCGAGCACGCTCGCCTCGTCGTGGCGACACTGGCCGCCGTCGGCTTCGCTGCGCTGGCCTGGGCGTCCTTCGTGTCGCCGGTGCCGCATCTGGTGTACAACCCGTCCGACAGCGTGGCGGTCGGTTGGTATCGTGTTGATCCGCTCGCACGCCATGCCAGCTCGCTGCCGTCTCCGATGCACGTCGGCAGCATCGTACTGGTTCCGTTGCCGGCCGACGTCACCGCACTGGCCGCGCGGCGCGGCTACCTGCCATTGCGCATCCCGCTGCTCAAGCCGGTCGCTGCCGTCGCGCCACAACAGGTGTGCACCACCGGGGGCAGCGTGCGCATCGACGGCGTGCCGGTGGCCGCCGTGTTGCGCACCGATGGGATGGGCCGATCGCTGCATGCCTGGTCGTCCTGCCGGCGTCTTCACCCTGGCGAACTGTTCCTGCTCAGTACGACCAATCCGGCGTCGTTCGACAGCCGGTATTTCGGGCCGGTACGCGCCGACACCGTGCTCGGCGTGGCGCATCCGGTCTGGCTGGAGAAGAGGCCATGATGCCGATCGACGTCGTGCATGTGGACCTGCGTTGTGCCGTGTCGCCGCAGCGTCGCCGTGCATGCAGCGCGAGCGCATCCGCGCCGCGCTTTGCCCGGTATCCGTTGCGACATGCTGAAGTGGTTTCCATCGTGCAGACGGCTTGCCCCGAGCGCGTTATGCCGATGGCATGGCAGGCACTCGCCGGTGTGCAGGCTGCGCATCGCGCAGCGCTGCCGGGGCATCGCATCCCCGTGCCGTCAGGTCGGGGAAAGATGCAGGGCAAGATTGAAGGGTGCGGCACCACGGTGCGCACAAAGCCTGTCTGCACATGGGGGTGGCGCGGCACGCGCCGGTACGCGGCACCGTGCCGCGAACCGCCGCAAGGTCAGGAGGGCGCAGGAGGCATCGCGTGCCTGCCACCCGCGGACGCGATGGCCTTGGATGGAGCTTGCCGATGAGCCGACGCAGCCGCTCGGACAGCGACGACAGTTTCCGCCTCCGTCCCGGCGCGCCGAAGCAACGCGGCGATACCTTCGTCGCCCAGGTCTTGCGCCAGGCGAGCAAGGCCGCCAACACCACCGGCGGCCGGCGCGGCAAGACCCCCGGCTCTCGACTGGGGCGCGGCTATGTGGCGGCGCGCTTCACCGGGCAGTCGCTGTCCGCACAATCGCGGCGTGCCACCGTCAAGGTGCGGTTGGTGTACCTGAAGCAGGCCGGCGCGCGCTCGACCGTCACGCACCTGCGCTACATCGAGCGCGAGGGCGTGGGCCGCGACGGTGAGCCGGGCAGGGCATACAGCACGGCGACCGACGAAGCCGACCTGACCGCATTCGAGGAACGCGGACACGGCGACCGCCACCAGTTCCGCTTCATCGTGTCACCCGAAGACGGCGCCGAGCTGGGTGACCTGCGTACCTACACGGGCCACCTGATGGCCCGCATGGAAGCCGACTTGGGTACGCGGCTGGACTGGGTAGCCGTCGATCACTGGAACACCGACAACCCACACACCCACATCATCCTGCGCGGTAAGGACAACACCGGCCACGATCTCATCATCGCGCAGGCGTACCTGACCCGCGGTCTGCGCGAACGCGCTGCCGAACTCGCCACCGAATGGCTGGGACCGCGTACCGAACAGGAGATCCAGCGCACGCTCGTGCGCGAGGTCGAACAGGAACGCTGGACTAGCCTGGACCGCACCTTGCAGCGCGAAGCCGTCAATGGCCAGGTGCGTACCGAACGCCTCAACGAGCCGCGACTGCACCGCCAGCGCGAGGTGTTGATCGGCCGCCTGCAACACTTGCAGTGCATGGGGCTGGCGAGCGAATCGCAAGCTGGCGCGTGGGTGATTCACATCGAGGCCGAGCCGACCCTGCGGGCGATGGGCGAGCGCGGCGACATCATCCGCACCATGCAGCGGGCGATGGGTGGCGCGCAGCGCGAGCTGGCCGTGTTCCAGTCCGGCGAGAGTGGCCGTGCCATCGTCGGCCGGGTCGCCGCCAAAGGGTTGGCCGACGAACTGTACGACAAGGGGTATCTGGTCGTGGATGGCACGGAGGGCAAGGCGCACTACGTGGCACTTCCGCCGAAAACCGAACTGGAGCAGTACCCGACCGGTAGCGTCGTCGAGATCAAGGGTGCCGCCGGCGCACGCGCGTCGGACAAAACCATCGCTGCGCTGGCCGTCGATGGTTTCTATCGCACCGACCAGCATCTAGCCATCGCCCAAGGCCAGGCCACGCCCGCCCGCGATCCCTACGAAGTGGTCGCCGCGCACGTGCGCCGACTCGAAGCCCTGCGCCGAGCCGGCATCGTGGAGCGTGTGACCGAGGGACTATGGAAGGTGCCGGACGATCTGTCCGAACGGGGTCGCCGGTATGACAGCCAGCGCCTGGGCGGTGGCGTCGCGGTCGAACTGAAGTCACACCTGTCCATTGAACGACAGGTCCGCGTGATCGGTGCTACCTGGCTGGACCAGCAGTTGGTTGGTGGCGGCACGGGGTTGGGCGACGTGGGCTTTGGCGGAGAGGTAAAGGACACGCTGCGCCAACGCACCGACTTCCTGGTAGAACAGGGGTTAGCTGAACGGCGCGGGCAGCGAGTGATTCTTGCGCGCAACCTACTGGCGACGCTGCGCAGTCGTGAGTTGGCGAAGACCGCGCGTGACATTGCGGCCGAAACCGGCCTGGAGTATCGGGCGGTGACCGACGGGCAGCGTGTGGCCGGTATCTACCGGCGCAGCGTGCTGCTGGCCAGCGGGCGCTACGCCATGCTGGATGACGGCGTGGAATTTAGTCTGGTTCCGTGGAAGCCGGTTATCGAACAGCGAATGGGGCAGCAGATTGCAGTAACGGTTCGCGGCTCGAACTCGAGTTGGGAGATTGGTCGAATGCGAGGCCCTACGGTTGGATAGCCACACGCTCGCTGGCCGACTTCGATGCGGATAGCGATGGATATCGCCACGCTCGCGCTGCGATAGGTCTGTATGTGCTGGAACGGCTGATCACCGGACTGATCCAGCGTGGGCAGTTCAATGGAGAGGGCAGACCTACACCGGGTTGGTCGTCTGCACTCGGTCCAAAGCGCACCACTGCATGTCCAACGCCATTCGGATTCCTATGGGCTGCCTGCCTCGAACGGGAAACACGTTGCCCGCCCCGTCGTCAGAGCCCATTGCGATACATGTCGCGTTGCTCATTCGCTGCAGCGAGCAGCCATGTACGAAATTCCGCCAATGCGGGATCGTGCGCGTGGGCCGGGCGGTACGCCAGATACCAGCTCTCATATTTCTTTCCGGTGGAATGAAAAGGGGCGACCAGCCGGCCCGATCTGAGTGCATCGCTGACGTAGGGAAGCTGGGCTACGGCGACGCCCACGCTGTCCAGCACTGCCTGCATAGCCATAGCCGAGCTCTCGAAGGTCACTTCCGTTTTTGGCTTGAGCGGTGCACGTAACCCTGCGGCCTTGAACCACCATGCCCACTGCTCACGCAGATGCGCGACCACGATCAGGGTGGCTTGACGCAGATCGCGTGGTTGATGCAAACCCTTCGCCAAAGCGGGGGTACAGACCGGCACCAGGGTCGAAGGAAACAACTCCTTTGAAATGTAGCCGGGCCAATCGCCGGAGCCGCGGCGCACGGTGCAGGTCCAGTCGTCACGCATTGGATTCATGAGACCGCCCGTTGCCACGCGGACCTCGATCTGCGGGTGATCATGGTTGAAACCGGCCAGCCGCGGGATCAGCCAATGCAACGCCAATGCGGGAGCGACACCCACCGTGAGCACTGGACCGGCGCGCATGGCCGAAACCTGTGCGACCAGCCGCGTGATCGCCTCAAAGGCGTCGGTCAACCCGGGCTGCAGTGCGCGTCCTTGCGGCGTGAGTTCGAGTCCGTTTGCGCGGCGATGGAATAGCGGGAAGCCGAGGCGGCGTTCCAGCAGACGCACGCTCTGGCTCACTGCGGCCTGCGTGACATGCAGGTCGCTGGCGGCCGAGGTGAAGCTGCCGCAGCGGGCTGCCGTTTCGAAAGCACGCAGCCCATTCAGGAAGGGAAGAGGTACTGTCATGACGGTAGCCCAAGAAAAACTTTCGCGATAGCAAGGATTAGTCGTTGGTCACGCGCGGCGCTTGTGCTCGAAGATAGCGCCATTGCACCGCTTTGCCACGCAACCCTATCTCCTTTCAAGTTGGCCTGTCGAATGACATACCCCAAGCTTGGCTTTGCCTGCTTTTCTGCTGCCCCCGCCTTGATTGCCGAAGCTAAGGGTGACCGTGGGCCCGGGCATGCCTGGCGCGTTGCTGACGCCGCGGTGACTTTCTCCTGGTGTGAATCGACCCGGTGAATTTGTCCGCGCCGTTCATCGCGCGGCCGGTCGCCACTGCCCTGCTCACGGCAGCGCTGGCTTTGGCGGGCATCGTCGCGTTTCCACTGTTGCCGGTCGCGCCGTTGCCGCAGATCGACGCTCCAACCATCCAGGTCACGGCGACCCTGGCGGGCGCCAGCGCGCAAACCATGGCGTCGTCGGTGGCCACGCCATTGGAGCGGCAGTTGGGGCAGATCGCCGGGGTCAGCGATATGACCTCCTTCAGCGCGATGGGTGCGACCTCGGTCACCATCCAGTTCGAGCTGGATCGCAACATCGATGCGGCGGCGCAGGACGTGCAGGCAGCGATCACGACGGCTGGCAAAGACTTGCCGCGGGAGATGACTACGCCGCCAACCTACAAGAAGTTGAACCCGACAGATGCGCCGATCCTGGTGCTGGCGGCGAGTTCCGACGCGCTTCCGCTGACCGCTGTCTCGGACGCCGTCGACAATTTCCTGGCGCGCAAGATTTCACAGGTACCGGGCGTGGCCCAGGTTTCACTCGGGGGCGAACAGCAGCCTTCGATCCGGGTGCAAGCCGACCCCGGCCGGCTCGCGGCAGTCGGCTTGACGCTTGAGCAAGTGCGCACCGCGCTGGTCGCGGCCACCACAGACGCAGCGAAAGGCACGATCGACACACCCACGACGAGTTTTGCGATCGCCGCAAACGATCAGATCGTCCAGGCACAACCGTTCGAGGATGTCGTGCTTGCCTACAAGCATGGCGCGCCCATACGGGTGCGCGATATCGGACGGGCCGTCGCCGCAGCCGCCGATCGCAACGCGGCGGCGTACTACAACAATCAGCCGGCCATCCTGCTCACGGTATACAAGCAACCCGACGCCAACGTCATCGCCACGGTCGAGCGCATCAAGTCGGAACTTCCCCAACTGGTCTCTGATATCCCCCGCGCCATCACCATCGATACGGTCCTAGACCGTACTGTCACCATCCGCGCCGCAGTACACGATGTCGAATTTACCCTGGTGTTGGGGGTCATCCTGGCGGTACTGGTGGTGCTGCTGTTCCTGCGCAACCTGTGGGCGACCCTGGTGCCGGGCATCACCATCGTGCTCTCGCTGCTCGGTGCGTTCGCGGCGATGTGGCTGTTCGGGTTCAGTCTCGACAACCTGTCGTTGATGGCCTTGACGCTGGGCATCGGCTTCGTGATCGACGATGCGATCGTGATGGTGGAAAACATCCAGCGCCATGTCGAGAGCGGCATGCCGCCGATGCAGGCAGCGCTCGAAGGTTCACGCGAGATTGCCTTCACCGTGTTTTCGATCAGCCTGTCGATGCTCGCCGTGTTCGTTCCGCTGTTGTTGATGGGCGGGATCGTTGGCCGTCTGTTCCAGGAGTTTTCCTTGACCATGATGGCGTCGATAGTGGTGTCTATGCTGGTGTCGTTGACCCTGGCACCGATGCTGTGCTCGCGCTTCATGCGCCGCGGGAGTGACCGGCATGGCCGCTGGCATGACCGGATCGAGGCCGCATTCGATGCACTCCTGGATGGTTATCGGCGCACGCTGGACAGCGTGCTGCGCCATCCGGCCATCACCCTGGGTGTGCTTCTTGCCACGGTCGCATCGGCATTGGCGCTGGCCATCTGGATTCCCAAGGGCTTCTTTCCGATCCAGGACACCGGATTGATCCAAGGGTTGGCCGAGGCGGCGCAAGGCACTTCACCCGCGGAAATGCGACGTCTGGAGCACGAGCTCGACACGGTGGTGTTGCGCGACCCCGATGTGGCGGGCGTGGCTTCCTGGACCGGCACGACGGGCGGCAGTGGTTATGCGCAGACAGCGAACACGGCGCGCTACTTCGTCGTGTTGAAGCCGCTTGCACAGCGCAAGCTGTCTGCCACGGAAATCATTCGCCGACTGAAGCCACGTGTCGGCGCCGTTGCCGGTGTCGACTTGAAGTTGACCGCGGCGCAGGACATCACGACAGGCGGCCGCAATGCACGCGGCGACTTCGAGTACACGCTGCGCGGCGCGGATGTCGACGAGCTCGATGGGTGGTCGCAGAAAATGCTGGCAAAGATGCGCACGTTGCCGCAATTGACCGATGTGGCGAGCGACCTGCAGTCTAGTGCGCCACAACTCACGCTGCATATCGAGCGCACGGTGGCCGCACAGTTCGGCATTTCACCGCAAACGATCGACGACACGCTGAATGACGCCTATGGCCAACGCCAGATCACCCAATACTTCACTCAGGTCAGCACCTATCCCCTGATCCTCGAGGTCACGCCCGACTTGCAGCACAAGCTCGCGTCGCTCGATAGGCTGTATGTCCAATCGCCCCTCACCAGTGCCGTGGTGCCGTTGTCGGTAATGATGCGAGTGGACTCCAGCAAAGTGGGCCCGCTGTCAGTGATCCATCAAGGATCGTTTCCCGCCGTCACGCTGTCGTTCAATCTGCCGCCTGGGGTGGCGCTGGGCGAAGCGGTCACCGCGATCCAGCAGGCCGCGGCAGCAATCGACATGCCCGACGGGGTGCACGGGGCCTTTGAGGGTAACGCCAAGGCGTTCCAGTCCTCATTGGCGAACATGCCGTGGCTGGTGCTGGGTGCGTTGGTGCTGATCTACATCGTTCTGGGAATACTGTACGAAAGTTTCATTCACCCGTTGACGATACTGTCGACGTTGCCCTCTGCCGGTGTCGGCGCGCTGGCCATACTCTGGATCATGCACATGGGCCTGACCGTCATCGGCATAATCGGCATCATCCTGCTGATCGGCATCGTCAAGAAAAACGGCATCCTGCTGGTCGACTTCGCCGTGGTGGCCATGCGCGAACGCGGTCTTTCGGCGGTGGAGGCCGCGCGTGAAGCGTGCCTGCTTCGCTTCAGGCCGATTCTGATGACGACCGTGGCCGCCATGCTGGTCGCAGCCCCACTGGCGTTTGGCCGCGGCGTCGGCTCCGAACTGCGCCAGCCACTCGGCTACGCGATGCTTGCCGGCTTGTTGCTGAGTCAGTTGCTGACGCTGTACACCACACCAGTCATCTTCATTTACATGGAGCGCCTGCGAAGCTGGTCGGCGCGCCGGGTCTTGCCGACGCTGCGGGCTCAATCGTGACGAGCACGGACGGCTGCCTGTCTCATGGGTACTTCCCAAGCCACCCATTGCGAACGTGTGTTGGCTCTTGGCCGACAAGGGCCGGTCGATCCGTGAGCTATCAAAGCCGCTGATCAGTCGCTGCCGTGGCTGAGCAGTAAGGTGGTGAAGCTAGGCCGAAACGGCCATTCGGCGCTATCAATTAGGAGATCGTCCGGTGGAACTTCGCCATATGCGCCGTTTTCTAGCCGTCGCCGAAGAACTCCACTTTGCTCGCGCGGCGGAACGACTTCATATCGAGCAGTCGCCGCTGTCGCGCGCGATCAAGGAACTCGAATCCGATCTGGGCGCGCAATTGTTCGAGCGCACCACGCGCAGCACGCGCCTGACTTGGGCCGGTCAGGTTTTTCTCGAAGACGTGCACCGCGTCTTCGCCGCGCTCGACCAGGCCCGGGTCAATGTGAAGGCGGCCGCGAGCGGCTACCACGGCACGCTACGCATCGCAGTGTCCGATGGTATCGTCCCATCACGCCTGGCGGCGCTCCTGGCCCAATGTCGGGCGGAGGAGCCGGAAGTGGAGACCCGTTTGTTCCAAACACCGTTCGCGCAGCAGGTCAAGGGACTGCGCAGCGATCTTTACGATGTGGGCTTTGCCCAATCCAATGAGGTGGGCGATGGCATCCTCGCCGAGCCGGTATGGCACGATCCGCTGGTAGCCGCCGTGCCGGCGCGCCATCCGCTGCTGATACACAAGCGCATTCCGCTGGAGGACGTACTGCGCTATCCGCTGGTGCTCTGTCACCCCGAAGCCTGTGAAGGCTGTGCGCGGCAGATCGAACGCGTGCTGCGCACCGTAGATGCCGAGCCGATCGTGATCGATCGCGTAACGACGCGCGACATGCTGATCACACTGGTTGCGGCCGGCTACGGCATCGGTCTCATCAGCGCGACCCACATCGATGACTTTCGCCATCCCGAGGTCGTCGTGCGACCGTTGGCCGGCCGTGCCGTCATGTTGACGACGTATCTGTTGCAGCCGGACGGTGAGCCGTCAGAGCCATTGCGTCATTTCATTGAACGGGTTAGATCCGATCAAGCCCCTCTGCCAGGCAACAGACCGTAAAGCGCCTCGATGGCTTGGCCTCATGTCGCAGGAGAAAGCCCTATGAACAAGATCGGCGTGGTGTTGATGGCTGCCATGCTCGCGGCCTGCAGCGAGGCCGCGCCCACCGAGACGGTGGATTCGTTGGTGGCGCATCCCGACCGATTGCGTGCAGTTGAACAACAGTGCGCGAACGACTACGCGAAGATGGGCGCGGTCGAATGCAATGCCGCTTCTGAAGCGCGGCATCGCTTGTTCATGGGCAACGGCCCGCAGTACACCCCACCCAAGAAGGCGCCGAAGTTCTGAATCGCTGTCAAGACAACACGTGATGTTGATGTGTTGCTCGCTACGCTGTGGTGCGCGCGCAAATCCTGTGACGCGCTGTACATTTCCCCTGCTGGAAATCTTGTTTTTTCGATCATTTTTATCGCCATAACGGTCTTTGACCGGTACTGGCCACGGCACCGAAGCTCTCGGTCATGCGGCGCGTTTTGCTGCAGACGTAAGGAGCAAGTCGGAGGCCGGCATGAACGGAACCAGTGTGCTGTTCGGCCAGGTACTGGCGGTGATCAGTATCGTGGTCGCGGGAACATGGGTTGCAACCCAATGGACCGCCGCACACCTGGGCTATCAGCTACGCCTTGGCGCGCCCTGGTTCGACCTGTTTGGCATGCCTTTCTATCACCCATGGCGGCTGTTCGAGTGGTGGTACTGGTACGACGCTTATGCGCCGCGCCTGTTTCTCAAGGGTGGCGCCATCGCCGCGACGAGCGGCTTCACTGCGGCGTTCGTCGCCATCGGCATGTCGGTGTGGCGTGCGCGGCAATCGCGGCGCGTCACCACTTACGGCTCGGCGCGCTGGGCCGATGCGAAGGAAATCCGCAAGGCTGGATTGACCGGCGCCGCTGGCGTCTTTCTCGGCCTCCATCATGATCGCTACCTGCGGCATGACGGCCCCGAACATGTCCTGACCTTCGCGCCGACGCGCTCGGGCAAGGGCGTGGGCTTGGTGGTGCCGACGCTGCTCACCTGGCCGGCATCGGTCGTGGTCCACGACATCAAGGGCGAGAACTGGCAGCTCACCGCCGGCTGGCGCGCGCGCTTCTCGCACTGCCTGCTGTTCAACCCCACCGATGCGCGCTCCGCTGCCTACAACCCGCTGCTGGAAGTGCGGCGCGGCGTGCATGAAGTGCGTGACGTGCAGAACATCGCCGACATCCTCGTTGATCCCGAAGGCGCATTGGAGCGGCGCAACCATTGGGAGAAGACCTCGCACGCGTTGCTGGTCGGCGCGATCCTGCATGTGCTCTACGCCGGCATCGACAAGACGCTGCGCGGCGTCGCCAATTTCCTCTCCGATCCGGCCTGTCCGTTCGAACTGACGCTGCACCGGATGATGACGACGAAGCACCTGGGCGATGCTCCGCATCCAGTCGTCGCGTCCGCCGCGCGCGAAGTGCTCAACAAGAGCGACAACGAGCGTTCGGGCGTGTTGTCCACCGCGATGTCGTTCCTGGGTCTCTACCGCGATCCCACAGTGGCCGAAGTTACCGCGCGCTGCGATTGGCGCATCGCTGACCTGATCTCGGCCGAGCACCCGGCATCGCTGTACCTGGTCGTGCCGCCTTCGGACATCAGCCGCACGAAGCCACTGATCCGGCTCATCCTCAACCAGATCGGCCGGCGGCTGACCGAATCGCTGGACGGCTCGGATGGTATCGCGCGCAAACATCGTCTGCTGCTGATGCTCGACGAGTTCCCGGCGCTTGGCCGACTCGACTTCTTCGAGTCCGCACTGGCCTTCATGGCCGGCTACGGCATCCGCAGTTTCCTGATCGCGCAGAGCCTCAATCAGATCGACAAGGCGTATGGCGTCAATCACTCGATCCTGGACAACTGCCATGTGCGCGTGACGTTCGCCACCAACGACGAGCGCACCGCCAAGCGCATTTCCGAGACGCTGGGCACCGCAACCGAGCTGCGGGCACAACGCAACTATGCTGGCCACCGCTTGGCCCCGTGGCTCGGCCACCTGATGGTGTCGCGCCAGGAGACCGCACGCCCGCTGCTGACGCCCGGCGAGGTGATGCAGCTCCCGCCTGACGACGCCGTGGTGATGGTCTCAGGGCATGCACCGATCCGTGCGAAGAAGCTGCGCTACTACGCCGATGCCAACTTCAAGCGCCGCGTGCTCGCGCCGCCGATGCTGGCAAGTGGCCCTTATGTCGATACGCCGGCACGGCGGGCCGACGACTGGAGTGCGCTGCCGATCCCCTCGACGCCGAACCCGGCCGCCGTGACCGCCACGTCGCCCGAAGGCGTAATCGACGACGGCGGCCCGCGCCGCGAGCCCGAGGTTACCGACGAGATGGCCTATGTCCCGTCGCCCGACAGGGCGGCCGACGACCTGGCGATGCTCGATGACGACGACCTGCCATTGCCGGTTCCTGCCCGGCTCGACTCACGTCTGCAACGCATGGCGCGGCTGGCCACGCTCGATCCGGCGGACGGGATACCGCTATGAGCCAATACCGCCTGAATCTATTCATCCCGCCGGAGCACGCCCGGCGGCTCGATGAGCTAGCTGCCAAGAAAGGTGTCTCGAAGTCGTCCATCGTCGCGGCGGCGCTGGCGTCCTGGCTCTCGCCCGATGCCGGCGACCAGCGTGAGGCGGCGATCGCCAAGCGGCTGGACCGGCTCACGCGCCAGTTCGAGCGCCTGGAGCGCGACCAGTCCATCCAGATCGAGACGCTGGCGCTGTTCATTCGTTACTTCCTGACCGTGAGTACCCCTGTGCCGGAGGCGCATCAGGATGCGGCACGCGCTCAAGGCAAGGCGCGTTTCGCCCAGTTCATCGAACAGCTTGGCCGCCATCTGCTGCGCGGACACAGTCTCGTGCGTGAGCTGGTGGAGGAAATCCAACCCGACACGGTGCGGCGTGAGGCCGCCGCCGATGCGGACGCGCCGCCATGAGCGCGCAGCCGCACGACCTGTTGACGACGGCCGCCCGGTCGCTGGACCGGCGTGTGCGCATGCTGCGCACGGCGATGGGGCCATTGATCGCTGCCGCGCTGGAGGACCCGGACGTGGTGGAGATCCTGCTCAATCCGGACGGTTCGTTGTGGATCGACCGGCTGTCCAGTGGGCGCACAGCGACGGACGTACGGCTTTCCGCTGCCGATGGTGAGCGCATCATTCGCTTGGTCGCTGCCCATGTGCGTGCCGAAATCCATGCCGGCAAGCCGTTGCTGTCGGCGGAGCTACCCGAGACCGGCGAACGCTTCGAGGGCATTCTGCCGCCAGCGGCACCCGGGCCGGCCTTCGCGCTGCGCAAGCGTGCGGTCGGCGTCATCCCGCTCGAACGCTACGTGAGCGATGGGATGATGACGGCCGCCCAAGCGGGCTTCCTGCTGGGCGCCGTGCATGAACGCCAGAACATCCTGATCGCCGGCGGCACCAGCACCGGCAAGACCACACTCGCCAACGCGCTGCTGGCCGAAATCGCCGCTACCGGCGACCGTGTGCTGGTCCTCGAAGACACGGTGGAACTGCAATGCGTAGCGCGCGACCATGTACCGCTGCGCACGTTGCCGGGCATCGTGTCGATGACCGAACTTGTGCGTGCCACGATGCGGCTTCGTCCCGACCGCGTGATTGTCGGCGAGGTGCGCGGCGGCGAAGCTCTCGATCTGGTCAAGGTCTGGGGCACCGGCCATCCGGGCGGCATCGCTACTGTCCACGCCGGCTCCGCGCACGGCGCGCTGCTGCGCCTGGAGCAACTGATTCTCGAAGTCGCTGTGACCCCGCCGCGCGCGCTGATCGCCGAGGCGGTCGACGTCGTCGTATTCATCGCCGGGCGCGGCCGTGCCCGCCGTATCCAGGACATTGCCCGCGTCGCCGGTTTCGACGAGCGCGGCTACCGGCTCGATGCCATGCCCGGTGCGTCGTCTTCCTCGTCCGCCACTCCAGGAGTCCCGTCATGACACGAACACGCTTTTACGACGATCCGCTTTTCCGTAACGCGCGGCCTTGGCTGCCGCTCCTGCTGATGTGTCTGGCGGCGACGGCCGCCCATGCGGCCGGCTCCAACATGCCGTGGGAAGCGCCGCTGCAATCCATTCTCGATTCGATCCAGGGACCGGTCGCCAAGATCATCGCCGTCATCGTCATCATCGTGACGGGCCTCACGCTCGCCTTCGGCGACAGCAGCGGCGGCTTCCGGCGGTTGATCCAGATCGTGTTCGGGCTGTCGATCGCATTCGCCGCGTCGAGCTTCTTCCTGTCGTTCTTTAGCTTTTCCGGTGGGGCGGTGGTGGCATGAACGAGTCCACCGCCACCGGCTTCGAGGTGCCGCTGCATCGGTCGCTCACCGAACCGATCCAGATGGGCGGCGCGCCGCGCGCCGTGGCCATCGCCAACGGCACGCTGGCCGCTGCCGTGGGGCTCGGCCTGCAATTGTGGATTCCCGGCATCGCGCTGTGGCTGATCGGTCATTCGCTCGCCGTGTGGGGAGCGAAAGTCGATCCGCAGTTCATGCAGGTCTTCGCGCGGCACCTCAAGCACAAGCCGCTACTGGACGTGTGAGGTCGATGCCATGTTGCACCTTGCCGAATACCGCCAGCGCCCCGCACTGCTTGCCGACTGGCTGCCGTGGGCAGGTCTGGTCGCGGCTGGCGTAGTACTCAACAAGGATGGAAGTTTCCAGCGCACGGCGCGCTTTCGCGGACCGGATCTGGACAGCGCGACACAGGGCGAGCTGGTCGCCACGACCGCGCGTCTGAACAACGCGCTGCGCCGGCTGGGTTCGGGATGGGCACTCTTTGTTGAAGCCGAGCGCCGGCCGGCGGCGCACTATCCACACTCGGACTTTCCCGAGCCGCTGTCCTGGCTGGTGGACGAGGAGCGCCGCGCCGCGTTCGACGCTGCCGGCAGTCACTATGAGAGTGGCTATCACTTGACGTTGGTGTACCTGCCACCCGAGGAGGCTCGGGCGCGGGCGGCGAAGCTGCTGTACGAGAACACGCCCACGTCCGGCGTGGACTGGCGCGAACGGCTCACCGCTTTCGTCGCGGAAGCCGATCGCGTATTCGACCTGCTCGATGGGGTGATGCCGGAAATTGCATGGCTCGACGACAGTAAAACGCTGACCTATCTGCACGCGACTATCTCGACGCGGCGCTATCGCATCGGCGTGCCGGAAGTGCCGTTCCATCTCGACGCGCTGCTGGCCGACTCGGCACTGGTCGGCGGCCTCGCGCCCATGCTGGGCGATCAGCACCTGCGCGTCGTGACGGTGCGCGGTTTCCCGACGTCGACATGGCCGGGCTTGCTGGACGACCTCAATCGTCTGGGTTTCGCCTACCGCTGGTCCACACGCTTCCTGTGCCTAGACAAAGCCGAAGCAGAGAAGGAACTGACGCGGCTGCGCCGGCAGTGGTTCGCCAAGCGCAAGAACGTCGTCGCGTTGCTGCGTGAAACCATCTTCCAGCAGGAATCGCCGCTGGTCGATACCGATGCCAGCAACAAGGCTACCGACGCGGACGCTGCCTTGCAGGAGCTGGGCAGTGACCAGGTGGCCTTTGGTTACGTGACGACGACTGTCACCGTGATGGATGTCGATGCGGCGACGGCTGACGAAAAGTTGCGCAGGGTGGAGCGTGCCATCCAGGGGCGCGGCTTTGTGACGATTCCCGAAACGCTCAATGCAGTAGAAGCATGGCTGTCCTCAATTCCGGGCCATGCCTATGCCAACGTGCGTCAGCCGATCATCTCGACGTTGAACCTCGCGCACATGATGCCGGTGTCGGCCGTGTGGGCGGGACAAGAGAAGAACACCCATCTCGATGGTCCAGCGCTGATTGTCACGCGTACGGACGGGGCTACGCCGTTCCGGTTGGTGACACACATCGGTGACGTGGGGCATACGTTGGTGGTCGGCCCCACCGGCATGGGCAAGTCCGTGCTGCTGGCCGTGTTGGCGATGCAGTTTCGGCGCTACCCACGTTCGCGCGTCTTCGCCTTCGACATGGGGCGCTCGATGCGCGCCACCATCCTTGGCTTGGGTGGCGAGCACTACGACCTCGGTGCCGATGGCGCCATCGCCTTCCAGCCGCTCGCGCGCATCGACCAGGAAGGCTATCGCACCTGGGCGGCCGAATGGGTCGAAGGCCGGCTGTCGCACGAGGGCATCGCGGTCGGGCCGGACGAGAAGGCGGCGGTCTGGTCGGCACTCGGCAGTTTGGCCGGTGCACCGCTGGAACAGCGCACGCTGACGGGGCTGTCGGTGCTGCTCCAATCGAACACGTTGCGCCAGGCGCTCGCGCCCTACGTGCTGGGCGGCGCGCACGGTCGCCTATTGGATGCCGATCACGATCGGCTGGGTTCGGCCGACGTGCAAGGCTTCGAGATGGAAGAACTCATGCATAGCAAGGCCGCCGTGCTGGCCGTGCTGCATTACCTCTTCGCGCGCTTTGAGGAACGCTTCGACGGCGTACCAACGCTCCTGATTCTTGATGAGTCATGGCTGTTCCTCGACGACCCGGTGTTCGCGGCGCGCATCCGCCAGTGGTTGAAGACGCTGCGCAAGAAGAACGTCAGCGTCATCTTTGCCACGCAGTCGCTCGCCGACGTCAAGAATTCGAGCATTGCGCCTGCGATCATCGAGAGTTGCGCGAGTCGCATCTTCCTGCCGAACCCGCAAGCGACCGAGCCGCAGATTCGCACGATCTACGAAGGCTTTGGCCTCAACAGCCGGCAGATCGAGATTGTCGCCACCGCCGAGCCCAAGCGTGACTACTACTACCAGTCGCGGCTGGGCAATCGCCTGTTCGACCTTGACCTGGGACCGGTGACGCTGGCTTTCGCTGGCGCCTCAACACCAGAGGACCAGCGCGATATGGATCGCGTGCTCGACGCCAGCGCACCCGGTTTCACAAGCGCCTGGTTGCGCCATACCGGCCTCGATTGGGCCGCTGACCTCATTCCTTCGTTTCCCTCGGTTCCTTCGCCATCGGAGATTCGGCCATGAAGAAGACCTGGCATGCGGCCGCTGCGGCCGTGCTGTTCGCGTGCTCGTCCGCGAGCTTCGCGCAATGGGCGGTGTTCGACGTCGCGAACTACTCGCAGAATCTGCTGACCGCGGCACGCGAGCTGCAACAGATCGACAACCAGATCCAGCAGTTGCAGAACGAAGCAACGATGCTGGTCAACCAGGGTCGCAATCTCACCAGCCTCGACTACAGCTCGCTGTCGCAGTTGCTGTCCACCTTGGCGACGACGAATCAGTTGATCTCGCAAGCGCAGGGATTGACCTTCAACGTCGCGCAGTCGCAGGCGACGTTCAATCGACTGTATCCCGGCTCCTACGGTGCCGGCACCCCGAACGCGCAAATGGTGCAGGACGCGCAAACGCGCTGGCAGACCTCGGTGCAGGCATTGCAGACCTCGACGCAGATGCAGTCGCAGGCCGCGCAAAACCTGCTGTCGGATCAGGGCGTATTGAGCGGGCTGGTCACGCAGAGTCAGGGCGCGGTCGGCGCCTTGCAGGCCAGCCAGGCGACCAACCAGTTGCTCGCACTGATCGCACGCCAAGCGATCCAGGCGCAACAGCTCACCGTGTCGCAGGATCGCGCGACGGCGCTGGACCAGGCCCGCGCCGCGGCCGATGAGGCGCAGGCCGAGCAGGTGCGTTCGCGCTTCATCGGCAGCGGTCCGCAGTACACGCCGCAGCCGGTGAACTTTTACAGGAACTGACGACGATGCGCCGCGCACTTGTCCTCGTCGCCATCGTCATGCTGACCGCTTGCGGCCGGCACGAACCAGTGTTGACGGTCGATGCACTCGCACACGATCCGCAGCGGCTTTACGTGCTTCGCCATCGCTGTGCCGTTGCACGTCCGCAGATGGACGGCGCGACCTGCCGCCTCGTGGACGCGGCGTATGCGCGGCGCTTCTTCCTCGGACTGGGTGGCCCCGGTGAATACCAGACGTTGGCCTCGTTGCCGCCGATCCCGGCGAGCTTCGATGCGCCTGACGACGGAGCACGGCCATGAACGACCTGTCCGTCATCGACCAGTTCCTGGCGGTCTTCTCGCAGTACATCGATTCCGGTTTCGGGCTGCTGCATGGCGAAGTGGCGTACCTCTCCGCCACGTTGATCGTCATCGACATGACGCTGGCCGGCCTGTTCTGGGCGATGGGCGGCGAGGACGTGCTGGCCAAGCTCATCCGCAAGACCCTCTACATCGGAGCCTTCGCCTACATCATCGGCAATTTCAACACGCTGGCTGGCATCGTGTTCCGCTCGTTCACGGGCCTCGGGTTGCTCGCCGCCGGCTCGACGTTGAGCATCGGCAACTTCCTGCAACCGGGGCGGCTCGCCGCGATTGGCGTCCAGGCCGGCCAGCCGATCCTGCAACAAGTCGGCACGATGTCGCACGGGTTCACAGCGGTTTTCAGCAACCTCGACATGATCGTGGTGCTGTTGCTCGCGTGGATCGTCGTGGTCATCAGCTTCTTCATCCTGGCCGTACAGCTTTTCGTGACGCTGATCGAGTTCAAGCTGACCACGCTTGCCGGTTTCGTGTTGGTGCCATTCGCGCTGTGGAACAAGACCGCATTCCTTGCCGAGAAGGTGCTCGGTAATGTGGTGTCCTCGGGCATCAAGGTGCTGGTGTTGGCGGTGATCGTTGGCATCGGCTCGACGATCTTCGGGCAGTTCCAGACGCCGGCCGGCGCCGACCCGTCATTGAACCATGCGCTCGCCGTCATGCTGGCCTCGCTCACGATGCTGGGCCTGGGCATCTTCGGACCGGGGATTGCCACGGGGCTGGTGTCCGGGGCGCCGCAGCTCGGCGCCGGTGCGGCAGCCGGCACGGCGCTCGGTGCGGCGGGTCTCGCGGTGGCAGGCGGGGCAGCCGTGGCGACGGCTGGCGCTGCAGTCGCGGCCGGAACACGCCTGGCGGCTCGTGGCGCGGTAGGCAGCGCGCGCGCAGCCAGTGGTGCGGCGTCGGCCTATCGCGCCGGCGCTGCCGCCTCGGGCGCGACCGGCGCACGAGCCTTCGGCGCGGGCATGGCCAACGTGGCGCGTAGCGGCGCACAAGCGGCGGGTGAGCGCGTCGCGGCCGGCGCCCGTGCCGTGCGGAATCGTGTGGCCTCGGCCGCTGGCGTCGGATCGACCTCGAACACCTCGTCGGGCGCGGCGGCGCCTGCCGGGTCCCCTGGCAAGGCGCCCGATTGGGCGCAGCGCCTGCAACGCCGCCAGCGCGTGGCACACGGCGCCTCGACGGCCGCGCATGTCGTGCGCTCGGCCGATCACGGTGGCGGCGGTGCCGCGCCGGAACTGCGCGATTCCTCGAACGAATAAGGGAGGCGAACGATGCGCTTCACACGACCCGGCGTGCGCTACAGCGAGTCACCTGTGCCCGCCACACCGTATCAAGCCGCTGCCCAGGTGTGGGACCAACGCCTGGGTAGCGCTCGCGTGCAGGCGAAGAACTGGCGGCTGATGGCCTTCGGCTGTCTCGGGCTCGCGTTGCTGATGGCTGCTGGCCTCGTGTGGCAGTCCGGCCAGTCGCGCATCACGCCTTACGTGGTCGAAGTCGATCACGCCGGGCAGGTGCGTGCCGTCGGCGCCGCAGTCACGCCGT
The DNA here is from genome assembly GCF_058789895.1 of Rhodanobacter sp. FW106-HT46G03. Classification (NCBI taxonomy): domain Bacteria; kingdom Pseudomonadati; phylum Pseudomonadota; class Gammaproteobacteria; order Lysobacterales; family Rhodanobacteraceae; genus Rhodanobacter; species Rhodanobacter sp. FW106-HT46G03. The sequence continues at coordinate 2,215,423 of NZ_JBYTCC010000001.1, read as the reverse complement.
ACCAGCCGACCGATGCACAGATCGCCTATCACTTGGCGCGCTTCATCGCCGACGTGCGCGCGCTGTCGATCGACCCGGTGGTGGTGCGGCAGAACTGGCTTGAAGCCTACGGCTACACCACGGACCGGGGCGCCACCACCTTGAACGACTACGCGCGTGCCCACGATCCGTTCGCGCATGTCGGCCAAGACTCCATCTCGGTGGACGTGACCAGCGTGGTGCGCGTCAGCGACACCTCGTTCCAGGTGCGCTGGACCGAGCAGCACTACAACGAGGGCGCACCCACCGGCATCGAGCACTGGACCGCGATGCTCACCCTCGTCATGCAGACGCCGCGCACCGAACAGCAGGTGCGCCGTAACCCCCTCGGTATCTACATCAACGGGCTGTCCTGGAGCCGCGACCTGGATGCGCCGGAAGGAGCGAAGAAGCCATGAAACACGTCATCACCACGTTTGCTTTCCTCGGCCTACTGGGCGGACTCACCGGCTGCGCCACCCAGGGCAAACCGCCGCCGGCTATTTCACTGGATGAATCCGTGAAGGCCGAGCCGCTACCCGAGCCGGCGAAGCCGGTCGTGGTGGTGGAAGTGCCCAAGCCCTTGCCGTTGCCGGACCAGATGAAGCCGCTACCGGGCGGAGCCGATGCGAAGCCGGCTCCGGAACCTGCCGATGCGAAGACACGCGTCGAACAGGCCAATGCCGACGCGAGCGTGGCACCCACGCGCGAGGGCTACATCAACGCAATCCAGATCTGGCCGTTCTCCGATGGCGCGTTGTATCAGGTCTATGCGAGCCCCGGCCGGGTGACGGTCATCAGCTTGCAGCCGGGCGAGGAACTGGTGACGGTCGCCGCCGGCGACACCGTGCAATGGATCGTGGGCGATACGGCCAGCGGTAGCGGCACGGATCGGCGCGTGGCCGTCATGGTCAAGCCGGTACGCGTGGGGATCACGACGAACCTCGTCATCACGACGAGTCGGCGCACCTATCTGCTGGAACTCACGTCCACCGCGAAGGCGTGGATGGCATCCGTGTCGTGGCAATACCCGAAGGACCAGATGCTGGCGTTGCAGGCCCAGGCGCGGGCGGCCGATACGCAAGCACCCGCCGCCTCGGGCCTGTCGCTCGACCAGTTGCACTTCCGCTACGCGATCACGGGTGACAGCCCATCGTGGAAGCCGGTACGTGCCTTCGATGATGGGCAGCACGTGTATATCCAGTTTCCCGCCGGCATCGCGCAGGGCGAATTGCCGCCGCTATTCGTGGTGGGCCGGGACGGCAAGGGTGAGCTGGTGAACTATCGTTTCCACGCGCCTTACGACATCGTGGATCGACTGTTCGGCGCGGCCGAACTGCGGCTCGGTGGCAAGGATGGGAGTAGGGCGGCCGTCGTGCGCATCGAGCGCACCGACGGCATCGCCACGGGAGCGGTTCATGGGCACGACTGAGCACGAAGCCCAGCCCACGCCGAAGGTGGCTCCCGAGGGCGTTGCCTTGCGCGCCGCGCCGCGTCGAGTGACGCGGCTCAATCGCCGCACGCTGGCCGTTGCGGCGACATTGCTCGCAGTGGCCGTCGCCGGCGCCTCCATGTGGGCGCTGCAATCGAAAGGCCGGCGCAGTTCGGGCGACCAGACGGAGCTATACAACGTCGATCGGATCGCCAAGTCCGACGACCTGGACCAGTTGCCGGCTGACTATTCGAAGCTGCCGGCGAAGCCGGCGCCGACGGCCAGCGTACCGCAGCTCGGACCGCCGCTGCCCGGCGACTGGGGTGCAGCATCCGTCGCGCCACTGCCGGCTGGCAACGCCAATCCGGGGCCATCGGCCGAGAATATTGACCGGCAGCGCCAGGCCGAGGAAGTCGCCCGTTCGTCGGTCTTCTTTCGCACCAGCAATGCCACGGGGAAAACGGACGCGGCGACGACAGCGCAGTTGCCGTCCATGCCGAACACTTCGGCCGGACCGTTCAATCCAATGGGCGCTGGGTCGGCGTCCGCGGCGGCGCAACCCAACGATCCGACGGCGCTCCAGAACCGGCAAGACCGGAAGGAAGCGTTCCTGGCCAAAAGCGGCGATGCCGCCACCACTAACGCCGGCACCTTGCAGGGGCCAGTCTCGCCGTACACGGTGATGACGGGCACCATCATTCCGGCAGCGCTGGTGACGGGCATCAATTCCGACCTGCCGGGGCAGATCATCGCCGAGGTCACGCAGCCGGTGTACGACACCGCGACCGGTCACTATCTGCTGATTCCGCAGGGCTCGCGCCTGATCGGCCGTTACGACAGCCAGGTGACCTTCGGGCAGCGACGCGTGCTGCTGGTCTGGCTGCGGCTGGTGCTGCCGGATACTTCGTCGATCGCGCTGGACAAACTGCCCGGCATCGACCCCGCTGGCTACGCCGGCCTGGAAGATGGCGTGGACTGGCACTGGGGACGCATCCTGTCAGGCGCGGCGCTGTCCACGCTGCTCGGCGTCAGCTCCGAGCTGGCCGTCTCGAACGAGGGCAACGTCAACGGCAACACGGTCGTCGCCTTGCGCAACAGTGCGCAGGACACGGCCAACCAGGTCGGCCAGGAAATCACCCGACGCAATCTGAGCATCCAACCGACGCTGACGGTACGGCCCGGTTTTCCGCTGGAAGTGATGGTCAACAAGGATCTGGTGCTACGGCCGTACCAGCCGATGTTCTTTCAGCGAGGACCGATACCATGAGTGCGTCCCCCAAAAAGCTGCGATTAGGGCCGTTGCTCGGTACGCAGACGGTCAAGCTGACGTTCTCGTGTCCCACCGGCCTCAAAGCCGACCTCGACCGCTATGCCGCGCTGCATGCGCAAACCTACGGTGAGGCGGTCGATGCAGCGACGTTGATCCCGCATATGCTTGAAGCCTTTATGGCGGGAGATCGAGGCTTCCGACGTTCGAATAGCAGTAGCACACGCCGCAACGAAAAAGCCGCCCCTGTGTGAACAGGGACGGCTTTTGAATTGGTGCCCGAGGTCGGACTCGAACCGACAAGCCTTGCGGCGGAGGATTTTCTTACCACTTCGGCTTTCGCCGCCGTCCTGCACGAGGCAGGGCGTTCGTGGTCTGGAGCACGCCTTCACCATAGCACTGCGTGTTACCGCTTTGCCGTAGGTGCCCGCCGTCTGCTCTCTACACCTTCCCACACCTTTCGGTCTGGGCTTGGCTCGGCATTAGCTCGGACTTGCGTCCAGGGCCTTCACCGAGTTTGACGGGCTTCACCTCAAGGATTTCTCCAAGAGGGCTCAAATTTGGTCTGAGTCCTCTGCGTCTACCAATTCCACCACTCGGGCGTGACGCAATCTTACTTCAACTACCTGCTACCACCTGCTTGGCGCCAGTCTGCGTCGCACTGGCTCCTAGTTGGCTCCTGGCCCGAAAGGTGTACTTTCCAATCAGAAGCCAATTTTTCCTTGAAACCTTTGCCTGATGCGGCTTTCGGACGATGAACCCGAGTTAACCAGAGGTAGAGGCACTGGTTTTTGAGTCCGCCGCGTCTACCATTCCGCCACACCGGCATGTGGGTTGCGCATTATGCCGGGTTCAGTGCACCGGGTCGAGGCCCAGCTGGTGTTCGCAGCGCTCGTAGCCGGCGTCGCCGGCCAGCGGCTCGTAGACCGCGCAGTGGGTCATGTTGCCGGAGTAGACGTGCAGGCTCACGGCGATGTCGCGGTCACTGGGGTTGCGGATGCTGTGGTACTCGTGCGGTGGGATCAGGCTGCCGGCGGAGCCGGCGCCGGCCTGTACCGAACCCACGGGCTGGAAGTGGCAGTGGCCGGCGACGTCCTCGATGAGCTCGTACTGCACCACGTCCAGCGTGCCGTGCCAGACGCCTTCCACGCACCACATGCCGCAGTGGTCGTGGATTGGCGTGCCCTGGCCCGGGCCCCAGGTCATCGCCACCACGCAGTAGCCGTGTTCTTCGCTGCGGTACAGCTCGCGGCGTGCGTAGCGGCCGGCGACGGTTTCCCGCACGCAATCGGGCAGGTGGATGTCGCCGTTGCGGATCAGCCGGCACAGGCTGTGGCGCAGGCTGTCGGTGATGGCTTGCGTGCTGTCCTGGGTGACGGCGTCGTCGAGGGCGGCGACCAGTTGGCTACAGCCGGGGAACTCGGTGGTGAGCATGGTGCTCTCGCAGAAAGCTTAAGGTGACGCCATCCTAACCCGGCGCGGCCGGCTTCAGAGGGTGGCGAGAAAGCCACCGATGGCACGGCTGTAGTTCTTGATGTCGACGAGGAAGGCGTCGTGGCCTTGCGGAGAGTCCAGCGCGACGAAGTCCACTTGCGCGCCGGCGACGCGCAGGCCGTCGGCGATCTGCTCCTGCTGGGCCAGCGGAAACAGGATGTCGGTGCTGACGCCGATCACCAGTGCGCGCTCGATGCAGATGCGGCCGAGGCCGCCGGTGATGCTGCCGCCGCCGTATTCGGCAATGTCGAACCAGTCGCTGGCGCGCGACAGGTACAGGTAGCAGTTGGGGTCGAAGCTGCGCACGAAGCGGCGCGCGTGGGCTTCGAGATAGGACTCCACCTCGAACTCGAAGCCGAACGGCTCGTCTTCGCGTTTTTCCGGATCGAGCCGGATGCGTGCAAAGCGGCCGTTCCACTCCATCGCCGAGCGGTAGGTGATGACGCCGAGCTTGCGCGCGATCGCCATGCCCATGTCGGGATAGCCGACGTCGTCCGCACCGGCGTGGATGTCGTAGCGGCCTTCGTCCCAGCGCGGATCGAGACGGATTGCCTCGCGCTGCAGCGAACGGATGGCGATGGCGAAGGGCTGCGCCTGCGGCGCGGTATCCACGCTGACGTGGGCGCGCACGCTGCCGGGGTGCAGCAGCATGTAGCCGAGCGCGGCCATGCCGCCCATCGAGCAGCCGATGAGGCAGGCAAGGCGCTCGACACCGAGGCTTTGCACCACGACGTGCGCGGCGTTGGCGACGTCCTCGAGCGAGAGGTCGGGGAAACTGAGGCGATACGGCTCGCCGGTGGCAGGGTCGACCGAAGCCGGGCAGGTGGAGCCCTTGTCGCTGCCCAGCGAGTTGACGCAGATGACGAACCAGTGGTCCGTGTCGATTGCCTTGCCGGGGCCGGCCATGCCCTCCCACCAGCCGTCGCTGGGGTCTTCGGCGTTGGCTGCCATGTGCGCGCTCGGCGACAGTCCGGTGAGCACCAGCACCGCGTTGTCGCGCGCGGCATTCAGTGTGCCCCAGGTCTCGTACGCCACGCGCGCGTCGCGCAGCTCGCCGCCGCGTTTCATCTTGAACGGCGAGGGCAGCGGGCAGTAGCGGCGGGCGTCGGGCTGGGTTCCCTGGGGCATGATGGTTACCGCACCTTGTCAATGACGAGCGGGATGGGGGCTTTGCGATCGGTGTCGACCACGCCGGCGCTGCCCTCGAGGTCGCCGGCTTGCGCGCCGGGTTGGCCGTCGTGACTGATGCGCGCCTCGACGATGACGCGCGGCACGGAAGAAAGCTTGAGCTCAGGGCTCATCGCCATCGCATCGGTGAGGCGGGCGGTGACCGGCAGCTGGTCGGCCGCGAGCTTGAGCGCGGCCAGCGGCATTTTCGGACCGCTGGTGGGGCGGGCAAACACGTAGAGCTGGTCGCCCGGTTTGAGCTTGGTCTTGAGCGCCGGCGCCAGACTGACTTCGACCGTGAGCGTGGCGCCAGTGGGCGCCGTTGCGGCTGGCGCCTTGCCGGCGCGCGCCTCGGCGTTGGCGATTTGTGCGGCGACCGATTGGGCCACGCTGGAGCCGGGTTCGAGCAAGGGTTCAAGGGTATGCCAAGTACCTGCGGCCTGCGCGTATTGCGCGTGCTGGAACTGGCTGACGCCCAGGAGCCACAGCGCGCGTTGGTCTTTCGGCTGCAGCTCAAGCGCGTGGTTGAGGAGGTCGAGCGCGCGGCCTTCGATCAGGTGATCGGCGCGGGCCATCGAGTCAGTCTCGGCATAACCGATCATGGCGGCAAGGTTGTTGGGGTCGGCCGTGAGCGCGCCATTCCAAGCGTCGCGCGCGTCGGCCGGCTGCTTCAGGGCGGTCATGGCCTGCGCCAGCACACTCCAGCCCTGGGTGTCGTCGGGCTGCGCCTTGAGGTGCGCGCGCAATTGCGCAATGGCCTGCTGCACGTCGATCTGCGGCTGCGCCTTGGGGACACCGTTCAGCGCGGCCGGCGTGCCGACCAGGAGATACAGGCCGCCAGTGGCGATCGGCACCAGCAGGGCGATGCCCAACGCCACGCCAAACACGCTGCGCGGGTGGCCGGCCTCGCGCCCGCGACGCAGCAGCGGCAACAGCAACAGCGCGAGCGCCACCGCAACCATGACGGCGGCGAGCAAGACAAACACGTACTTCACCAGTCGTCCCCTGTGTTCTCCGGCGCTTCGCCGGACGGGCCTGCTGTGGCGGCCCCTTGGTGGTTGTCGGCGAGACGCCGCCGGCGCCGGATGGCGATGACCACCACCACGCCGCCGGCCAAAAGGATCGCGGCCGGGCCGAACCAGAGCAACCAGGTGCCCGGTTTCAGCGGCGGCTGGTACAGCACGAAATCACCGTAGCGCGCCACCAGGTACGCCTTGATCTGCGCATCGGTCTTGCCCTGCTGCATGAGCTGGAACACTTCCAGCCGCAGGTCGCGCGCGAGGTCGGCGTTGGAGTCGGCAAGGTTCTCGTTCTGGCACACCAGGCAGCGCAGCTGCTTGGTGAGGTGCTGGAAGCGCACCTCTTGTGCGTGGTTCTGGAACGGCAACGGCTCGATTGCGCCCTTCACCGCCCACGTCGGCGCGGCAAACGCGAGCAGTGCCGCCAGCAGCACGAGGCGCAGTTTCATGGCGCCTCCCGCTTGGCGGCGGCGATGCGCGGCAGGAGTTCCTTCTTGATCACATCCGGCGTGAGCGGGCCGATGTGCTTGTAGCGGATGATGCCCTTGGCGTCGATCAGGAAACTCTCCGGCGCGCCGTACACGCCGAAGTCGATCGCCGTGCGGCCGGGCTCGTCGGCAATGACCAGGTCGTAGGGGTTGCCGTGGTCGGCCAGCCAGCGCTTGGCATCGTTCGGGTCGTCCTTGTAGTCGTAGCCCACCAGCGGGATGCCGAGGCTGCGCGCGTCGGCCATCAGCACCGGGTGTTCCTCCGCGCAGGCGATGCACCAGCTGCCGAATATGTTCAAGAGATACGGCTTGCCGAGCAGGCTGGCCTTGGTCACGGTTTCATCGGGTGCATCGAGCTTGGGGAGCGCGAAGTTCGGCGCCGGCTTGTCGATCAAGGGCGAAGGCACGTAACGCGCGTCGTGCCAGGTGTTCCACCAGATACCGAAGCCGAACAGCCCGATCAGCCCCATGAACACGGCAAAGGGGATCAGCCGCTTCATGCGGCGCTTTCCTGCGGTTCCACCACCAGCCCGGCGGGGGTGACCTCGCTGGCGATGCGCTTGATGCGGAAGCGCTTGTCGGCGGCGCAGACAAAACCGCCGCACATCATGAACAGCCCGCCGATCCAGATCCAGCTCACGAACGGTTTGTAGTACAGCCGCAGTGCCCACGCGCCTTCGATGTTTTTCGGGTCCATCGGCTCGCCGAGCGCGACGTAGAGGTCACGGAACACGCCGCCGTTGATCGCCGACTCGGTCTGCACCTGCTCGTTGGAGTAAGTGCGCTTTTGCGGGTGCATGACGGCAATGGTGCTGCCGTCGCGGCTCACCGTGACCACGCCCTGGTCGGCGCGATAGTTCGGGCCCGTCACCCGGTGCACGCCGTTGAACTGGAAGCTGTAGCCGGCGATTTCCTTGGTTTGCCCCGGCGCCAGGCGCACGTCGTGGGTAACGCTGAGCGATTCGGAAAGCAGCACGCCGGCGACGAACACCGCCACGCCGAAGTGGGCCAGCAGCATGCCGGCCATCTCCGCCGGGTAGCGCCGACCGCGCGGCGCAGTGCGATAGCGTTTGTAGGCATACAGCAGCACGCCGATGCCGATCCAGGTGAGTGATGCCACGCCAAGGATGGCCTTGAACGTGCCCTGGGTGAGGAACGCGGTGAGCAGTGCGCACGCCGCCGCCGCGATGCCGATGCGAATCAGGATGGACGTGATCTGGTCGCGGTCGGCATCACCCCAGCCGAGGAACGGACCGAGCGGCATCAGCGCGACGACCGGGATCATCAGTAGCGGGAACAGCAGCCCGAAATACGGCGGCCCGACCGAGATGCGGCCCAAATGCAGCGCATCGCCGATCAGCGGGAACAAGGTGCCCAGCATCACCATCGCCGCAGCGCTGATCAGCATCAGGTTGCCGATGAGCAGCGCGGTTTCGCGCGAGACGATGTTGAACGGCTTGCTCGCCGTCATCTTGGGTGCACGCAGCGCGTACAGCAGCAACGAACCGCCGACGACGATCACCAGGTAGATGAGGATGTACACGCCGCGCCGCGGATCGGAGGCAAACGCGTGCACGCTGGTCAGCACGCCCGAGCGCACGAGGAAGGTGCCCAGCAGCGACAGCGCGAAGGCGAAGATCGAGAGCAGCAGCGTCCACGCGCGCAGGCCGCCGCGCTTTTCGGTGATCGCCTGGGCGTGGATCAGCGCTGCGCCGGCCAGCCACGGCATGAAACTCGCGTTTTCGACCGGGTCCCAGAACCACCAGCCGCCCCAGCCAAGCACGTGGTAAGCCCAGTGGCTGCCGGCAACAATGCCGAGCGTGAGGAAGCCCCACGCTGCGTTGGTCCATGGCCGCGCCCAGCGCACCCATTTCTGCTCGACCTCACCGCTGAGCAGCGCCGCGATGGAAAACGCGAAGGCCACCGAAAAACCGACATAGCCCATGTACAGCACCGGCGGATGCAGCGCCATGCCGGGGTCCTGCAGCACCGGGTTCAGGTCGGCGCCGTTCGGCGGCTCGGGCAGCAGCCGGCCAAACGGATTGGAGGTGAACACCAGAAACGCGAGGAACCCGACCGACACCAGCCCCATCACGCCCAGCACGCGCGCGAAAAACACCTCGGGCAGGCGCGTGCCGAAAAACAACAGCGCCACCGTCCACACGTCGAGGATCAGCACCCACAAGAGCAGCGAGCCCTCATGCGCGCCCCACACCGCGGCAAAGCGGTAGTACCAGGGCAGCGTGAGGTTCGAGTTGTCGGCCACGTACTGCACCGAAAAATCGAAGTGCATGAACGCCCACGCCAGGATGGCAAACGCCATCGTCACGAACACCGCTTGCCCCGCCGCTGCCGGTCGCGCCACTGCCATCAACGCGCGATTGCCGCGCCACGCGCCCCACAAGGGCAGCGTGCCCTGCGCAACTGCAAGCAGGAAGGCGAGCACCAGTGCAAGCTGGCCGAGTTCGGGGGTCATGGGGTTGGGCCGGGATTGGGAATTTGGGATATGGGATTCGTCAGAAGCATGGAGATTGCACGAGGTACAAGTTTTTAGGTCGGATTGAAAGGCGTGGAACCGGGCTTGTGGGAATACGGCTTTGCCAAATCTCTACTCTCGACTCCCCAATCCCGGCTTTCCGGCATGCGCCTTTGCCATGGCTTCCTTGAGTTCCTTGGGCATGTAGGTTTCGTCATGCTTGGCGAGCACTTCGGTGGCGACAAAGTGGTGGCCGTCCATGTGTCCGGTGGCGATCACCGACTGGTCGTCGCGGAACAGGTCGGGCAGGATGCCGGTGTATTCCACCGGCATCGCGCCGTCGGCATCGACCACGGTGAAGTGCACGTCGAGCGAAGTCTCGCTGCGCTTGATCGAGCCGGCCTTGACCATGCCGCCGAGCCGGAAGGTCTTGTAGCTGTGCGCCTGTCCGCCAAGCACCTGGCTCGGGGTGAACAGGTAATTCATGTTCTGCTGCAGCGCGTACACACCAACGCTGATGGCAAGCGCGCTGGCCACCACGATCACGGAGAGGATCGTGAGGCGACGTTTGCGGGAAGGGTTCATGGCCATAGTGATGCCTGTGAGGCTCAGGGCGACGACGGGGAAGAAGGCGGCTCGGCCGCGCGTACCGTGCGGGCGGCGTGGCGGGCGAGCCGTGCGCGCAGCTCGCGCAGGATACGGCGGCGACGCAGGCCCGGCGCCAGGCTGTCGGCGATGAGGATCGCGAAGAACAGTGCGTAGGCCGGCCACACATAGGCGCCGTAGCCGCCCATCGACAGGAACTCGTGCAGCGAGCTCATGGACGCGCCTCCGCATCGGCGATCTTGCGCACCCAGTCCTTGCCGCCTTCGAGGTCGAGCAGGTCGGTACGCGCGCGGGCGCACAGGCTGGCGGCGTAATAAAACTTGGTGGCGAGCGTGACGACCAGCAGCGGCCACAACATGTCCCACGCCATCTTGGAGTGGCCGAACACGTTGACCGTGCTGCCCTGGTGCAAGGTGTTCCACCACACCACCGAGAAATGCACGATCGGCACGTTGATGACGCCGATGATGGCCAGGAAGCTCGCCGCGCGGGCGCCTTGGCGGCGGTCTTCAAAGGCGTGGTACAGGCCGATCACGCCGAGGTAGAGAAACAGCAGCACCAGCTCGGAAGTGAGTCGGGCATCCCACGTCCACCAGGTACCCCACATCGGCTTGCCCCAGAGCGAACCGCTGGCCAGCGTGATGGCGGTGAACGCGGCGCCGATCGGCGCCGATTGCATGGCCACCACTTCGGCCAGTTTCAGGCGCCATATCAGCGCCACGAAGCCGGCCACGCCCATTACGGCGTAGATGAACATGCTCATCCACGCGCTGGGCACGTGGATGAAGATGATGCGGTAGGCGTCGCCCTGCTGGTAATCCGGCGGTGCCAGCACCAGCCCGCCGTACAGGCCGATGGCGCCGAGCAGCAGCGCCAGCGCCAGCGCCCACGGACGGATCGCGCCAGCGACGCGATAGAACGTCGGCGGCGAGGCGAGCTTGTGCATCCAGAGCGGAATCCAGGTCGACATGACTCACGAATCCAGGGCAATGCGCAGGGCCGCCGCGCAGGCAAGCGGCGCCAGCACCACGGTGAGGATGAAGGCGGCGGCCAGCCACGCGATCGGTGCCAGCCATGGCAAGCCCTGCTGGGCAGCGGCCACCGCGCCGGCCGCGAAGATCACCACGGGCACGCACAGCGGCAGCAACATCAAGGCCAGCAGCATACCAGAGCGCCGGGTGCCGGCCGTGAGCGCCACGAGTACGGCGCCGAGCAGGCTGAGCAGCGGCGTGGCAAACAGCAGCGCCAGCACCAGCGCCGGCATCGCCGCCGTTGGCAGGTGCAGCATGCCGGCCAGCACCGGCGCGATCACGATCAGCGGCAGCGCGGTGGTGAGCCAGTGCGCAAGAATTTTCATGCCCAGCAGCAGCGCCGGCGGTTGCGGCGCCAGCAGCAGTTGTTCGAGCGAGCCGTCCTCGATGTCGCTGGCAAACATGGCGTCGAGTGCCAGCAGCATGGCGAGCAGCACCGTGACCAACACCACGCCGCCCGCGATGCGTTGCAACAGTGCAAGGTCCGGCCCCAGCGCAAATGGAAACAGCACGGTGACGATCACCGCGTACAGCACCGGCATGGCAAGGTCGCCGCGTTGGCGCCATGCCAGCAGCAGATCCCGGCGCAGCATCGCCGCGCACGCCGTGGTCACCGTTGCGGGCACGCGCTCAGCCATGCAGGCGGATCCGCTGCGGCTCGCCGCCGTGGAAGTTCACCGTGCTGTGGCTGCTCACCAGGGCTGCGCCACCGCCAGTGAGATGGCTTTCCAACAGGCGATCGACCAGCGCGATGCCGTGACGGTCGAGGTTGGCGTACGGCTCGTCGAGCAGCCACAGGGTGGCGGGAAGCAACGGCAGGCGCGCCAGCGCGGCGCGCTTTTTCTGTCCGGCGGACAGCCGGCGCACCGGCTCGTCCTCATAGCCGGACAGGCCGACACGCATCAGGGCATCCGTGATCGACGGCTCCGCGCGTTGCCCATGCAAGCCGGTGGCAAACGCGAGGTTTTCGCGCGGGCTCAGGTCGAGTTTCTGCCCAAGCTGATGGCCAAGAAACACCAGGTCGCCGGCCACTGCGTCGCGCTGCCACGGCGCGCCGCGCCAGTGCAGCGTGCCCGCACTCACATGCAGCAGGCCGGCCAGGACGCGCAGCAAAGTGGTCTTGCCGCTGCCGTTGTCGCCTTCGATCAGCAGCAGCTCACCCGTGTGCAGGACAAAATCCAGCGGGGCGAACACCGGCTCGTCGCCGCGATGGAAGGTGAGCTGGCGGGCCTGGAGCAACGGCGTGGCGCAAACGGCGGTCATTGCTTCCATTTTCGGCAATTGTCCGCATGGCTGTCCATGCGGTGTGCTGTCGCTGGCCGTGCAGTGGGCGGTCAGTCGAGCACGCGCAGCGTCGCCGGACCGCTGGCCTCGCCATGTACGTAGGCCAGTTGACCGTGGGCGCGGGTCAGGGCGTCCAGCGCCGGCACGTCGAGCCCGGTCACGAACAGGCTCGGCTCGCTCCAGCCTGAGGTGCCCACGCCAATCGCCGGGTAGACGCGCGCGCCGGCTGCGTGGCCGATCTCGCCCAGCAACTGGCGCTGCGCTGCTTCGTTTTCCGCCGGCGGGCGCCGCCGGGCCTGCGGGTTCCACGCGGTGATGAACGCCCACGGCCCGGTGCCGACCGTCTGCGCGAGCGCTGCCGGCAGTGGCAGATCCACGCGGATGATTGCCCATGTCACTGGGTCGAGGCAGACGTGGTAGGTGGTGGCGCGAAACGCTTCGAGCAGGACTTCATCCATGGGTGAGTTCCGGCAACGGCTCCAACTGGGACTGGAATAGACGACAGGCGGCATCGAGATCGACCGCCGCCGGATCGGGAGTATCGCGCAGCAGCTGCTCGATCAGTACATCCTGCGCGTCGTTGCGGCGCTGCGCGTAGGCGTAGGGCAGGTGGGTGAAGGCCACCATGCGGTAGTGCGCCATGAAATGCCGCGGGATGCGCGGCTCCAGGCGCGCTTCGAGCGTGCGCTTGGCAAGATAGTGCGGGTCGGCCACCGCATCGCGCATCTCGATGTAATTGGCCAGCGACATCGCGGCGATGGCATCGGTGTTGGGCTTGCGCAGGCGCTGGAATTCCACGAACACCTCCGCGCTGGCATGCGGCTCGGCGGCCAGGAGATCGGCCAGCGTCACGGTGTCCTCGAAACCGCAATTCATGCCCTGGCCGTGGAACGGCACGATGGCGTGCGCGGCGTCGCCAACCAGCAGCGCGCGGTGATCCAGATGCCAGCGGTCGAGATACAGCGTGGCCAGCGTGCCCATCGGGTGGCCCGCCCAGTCGGCGTCGAAATCGGGGATCAATGGCAACAGGCCGGGGAACTCGCCAGCGAAAAACGCGCGGGCAGCGGCAACGTCGGGCAGGCTCTCGAAACTCGGGTACGCGCCCTTGCCCGGCAAAAACAGGGTAACGGTGAAACTGCCTTCCGCATTGGGCAGCGCGATGCACATGTAATGCCCGCGCGGCCAGATGTGCAGCGCGTTCGGCTCCAGCGCAAAGTTGCCGTGCGCAGCGGCCGGCTGCGCGCCGCGCGGCCATGTCGCGATGGGCGGAATCTCCAACTCCTTGTAGCCGTGGCCGAGCGGCTCCACGCGTTCGCCCAGCGGCGTGTGCAGCGCCATCGCCGCACGCAGTGCGGAACCCGCGCCATCGGCGCCGATCAGCAGCCCGGCGTCGTGCTCGCGCGTCGTGCCATGCGCATCGGCCAGCCGGATGCGGCCGCGCTCCAAATCCGCGCCGACCAGTTCCGCGTCAAAGTGCAACCGCACGCCGACCGCTTCGGCCGCATCCAGCAACAAACGATTGAGCGCGTTGCGCGAGGCCGACCAGATCACTTCGCCGTCGTCCACGCCATAGCGCTGCAATACACAGTGCTGCGCGCCGTCGTGCACCATCCGCCCGCGCATCATCACGGCGCGCCCCAGCACCGTCTCGGCCAGGTCGGTGGTGCGCAATGCCTGCAGCCCGCGTTCGGCCAGCGCCAGGTTGATCGAGCGCCCTTCGGCCAGCGCGGCGCGGCGCGGGTCGCGCCGTTTCTCGAATACCTCTACCGCAAAGCCGCGTTGCGCCAGCCGCCGCGCCAACAAGGCGCCAACCAGCCCGCCGCCGATCAGGGTGATTTGGGGAAGCTGCCGCATGCCGCCTACCGTTTGGACGAAACCGCCATTGTTGCCCAGGTGCGGGGCGCCGCACATCCACCGTGGGTCGGGTTCAGTCCAACGGCGGTCGGCAGAAGCCTGTACTGGGGACGCACTCAGAAACTCATGAAATACCCGCCATTCACCGGCAGGTTGACGCCGGTGAGATAGCCGGCGTCGTCGGCGGTGAGGAAGGCGACGGCGCGGGCGATGTCGGCGGGCTGGCCGAGGCGGCCGACGGGGATGCCGGCGAGGATCTGCGCCCGGATCTCGGCCGGTACGGCGGCAACCATGGGAGTGTCGCAGTAGCCGGGCGAGACGGTGTTGACGGTAACGTTCTTGCGCGCACCCTCGCGCGCCAGTGCCATGGTGAACCCGTGCACGGCGGCCTTGGCCGCGGAGTAGTTGGTCTGGCCGAACTGGCCGGTCTGGCCGTTGACCGAGCTGATGTTGACGATGCGGCCAAAGCCGCGTGTCGTCATGCCGTCGATCGCGGCGTGGCAGGTGTTGAACACGCCGTCGAGGTTGACCCGCATCAGCTCGTGCCATTGCGCGGCGGTCATCTTGCGCAGGCTGGCGTCGCGGGTGATGCCGGCGGCGTTGACCAGGATGTCGACGCTGCCATGCTCGCCTTCCAGCGTTGCCATGGCGGCGGCGCAGGCCGCGTGGTCGCTGACATCCAGCTCGCGATAGACGATGGTGGCGCCGAACTCGGCGGTGGCGGCGCGAAAGGCGGCCAGGCGCTCGGGCTTGGCCGGCAGGTCGGCGGCCACGACGAGGCGCCCGGCGGCGGCCAGCTGGCGACAGATTTCCGTGCCCAGCCCGCCGATGCCGCCGGTGACCAGGGCAAGGCGCGGCGCGGCGTGGTTGCCGGTCGGATTCATGGCGAATGCTCCAACGTGACGCGCCGCTTCGAGAGCGGCGCGTGGAAAGGGGTGCTGCGGGAAAGGGGTCAGCCGACTTTCTTGTTGCCGGAGCGGCCCGTGCCTTGCGGGTGCATTTGCGCGGCGGCATCCAGCATGCCGCGCTGCATCGACTTCCAGGCATCCATGTTGCGCTCGGTCAGGTCATTCAGCATGGTCCACGGCGTCTGGCCCATGAGGCTGTTGAGCTGGGTGCGGAACTGCTGCTGCTGATCCAGGAACACCTGCAGGCTGCGCTCCAGGTAAGGCCCCATGAAACCCTGCAGCGAATCGCCATAGAAGCGGATGATCTGGCTGAGCAGGCGCGGCGACAACATCGGCTGCCCCTGTTCCTCGTGCTCGGAGATGATCTGCAGCAGCACGGAACGGGTGAGATCCTCGCCGCTCTTGGCATCGCGAACCTCGAAGTCCTCGTTGTCCAGCACCAGCTGGCGCACCTCTTCCAGTGTGATGTAGCTGGAGATCTCGGTGTCGTAGAGCCGACGGTTCGGGTACTTCTTGATGGTGCGTTTGGATTGGGTCATGGCGCGACGGTAGCAGAGGATATTGCGCCGCACCAGTAGACCACTGGTATGCACCCGGTGGAATTGGTCTTGTCGTTGATGACAGCCAGTGCGCCGATCCGCACCGGTGGTCTGCAGCAAAATCAGTGCCCGACCGCTCCCCCGGCACTGCCAAACGGTGGCCGTGCGAACCACAGGATGGGAATCAGCAGCAAAAACAGGATGGCGCAGCCATAGAACACGTCGTTGACGCCGAGCGTAAGCGATTCGCGCTGGATCAACTGGTCGATCAGCCCGAGGCTTTGTTGCTGCGGCATGCCGTGCTGCGTCAGGCCCTGCAGAAAGCCGGTGGCCGCTGGGTGGCCGGGGCTGATGTATTCGGTCAGCGTCGCGTGGTGCAGCTCGCTGCGGTGCTGCCACAGGGTCACCGTGACCGCGGTCGACATGCTCGAACCGATGGTGCGGCAGAAATTGGCCAGCCCCGAGGCGTTGGCGAACTCCGAAGCCGGCAACCCGGCGAGGTAGACCTGGTTCAGCGGAATGAAGAAGCACGGGATGGCCAGCCCCATCACGAACGGCGGCAGCACCAGCTTGGCGAATGAGGCGTTGCTGTCGAACGTGGAAAGCCAGTACGCGGTGCCGGCAAACACGACGAAGGCGAAAGTCACCACCGCGCGCAGTTCGAGCCGGTCCATGTTCTTGCCGATGATTGGCGCCAGCACGAACGCCAGCACGCCGATCGGTGCGGTGGCCAGCCCGGCCCAGGTGGCGGTGTAGCCAAGGTCCACCTGCAGCCACAACGGAAACACCACGTTGATGCCGAAGAACGCAAACATGCCGGCGGTGAGCGCCAGCACGCCGACGGTGAAATTGCGCTGCTTGAACAGCGAGAGATCCACCACCGGGTGCTTGGCGTGGATTTCCCACACCACCAGAAAGGTGAGGCACACCAGGGCGACCACGCCGAGCGTCACGATCATCGGCGAGGCGAACCAGTCGTGGTCGTTGCCGTGGTCGAGCATGAATTGCAGGCTGCCCACGCCAAAGATGAGCAGCGCCAGGCCGACCATGTCGATCGGCGCTTTCGCCGTGCGCGTTTCGCGTTTGCGCAGGATGCCCCAGGTCACCACGGCCGCCGCCGCACCCACCGGCAGGTTGATGAAGAAAATCCATGGCCACGAAAAGTTGTCGGCCAGCCAGCCGCCGAGGATGGGGCCGAAGATCGGCGCCACCACCACCGTCATCGCCCACAGCGCCAGCGCCATGCCTTGTTTGGCCGCCGGGTAGTTGGACAGCAGCAAGGCCAGTGACAACGCCACCATCGGCCCGGAACCGGCACCTTGCAGCAGCCGGAACGCCACCAGCATCGGCATCGAGCTGGCCAGCCCGCACAGCATCGAAAACACCACGAACAGCAGCACCGAGGTGACGAAGGTGTGCACTTCGCCAAAGCGGCGCGCCAGCCAGCCGGTCAAGGGCTGCATGATCGCGCTGGCCAGGGCGTAGGAGCTGATCGCCCAGGTGCCTTCGTTCGGGCTGACGCCGAGGCTGCCGGCGATGTGCGGCACAGCCACGTTGACGATCGTCATGTCCAGTACCTCCATGAAGGTACTGAACGCCACGGCGACGGTGAGTAGCGCGAGCACGCCGCCTTGCAGCGGCGCCAGGGGCGCGGGGGTCTCCGGTGGAGTGCTCATGGGAAGCTCAACGTGCCCTGGCCGCAGGGCCGAGGTTGGCGGCAATGATCTGGTCGGCTTCGGCATCGGCCGCGTGGGCGACGTGGTCATAGACCGACGTTTCCGCGGCCGGGCGCGCGGGGCCGGCGGCGAGCAGCTTGCCGTCGGTGTGGCGGATATCCACCGTCACGGCGGCGGAAAGCCCCACGCGCAACGGATGCGCATCGAGTTGCCGATTGTCCAGCGCGATGCGCACCGGCACGCGCTGCACCACCTTGATCCAGTTGCCGGTGGCGTTCTGCGCCGGCAGCAACGAGAACACGCTGCCGGTGCCGGCCCCGAGGCCGACCACTTTGCCGCGATAGCTCACCCGGTCACCATATAGATCGGTGGTGATGGTGGCTGGCTGGCCGATGCGAATGTGGCGCAGCTGGTTTTCCTTGAAGTTGGCGTCCACCCACAAGTCGTGCAGCGGCACCACGCTCAGCAGCGGCTGGCCGGGGGCGATGCTGGCGCCGAGTTGCACGCTGCGTTCGGCCACATAGCCGGCTACCGGGGCGACGATGGTATTGCGCTGAGCGGCGATCCACGCCGCGCGGAAAGTCGCGCGCGCCTGTGCCACCAGCGGGTTGTCGGCCACGGCGGTGCCGGCAATCGCCGCGTGGGCTGCCTGGGCCTGGGCCTGCGCGGCGGCGAACGCCGCTTGCGCACCGGCCACGGCGTCGCGCAGGTGCTGCACGATTTCCGGCGATTCCGCCTGCGCCGCCACCAGCGGCAAGTGGCGCTTGAGGTCCGCCTGCGCCTTGTCCAGTTCCACCTTGCGCGCGGCGACCGCCGCATCGGCGCCGGCGGCGCTATCGGTTTGTCCGCGCACCTGGCGCACCGCCAGCGCCAACGCACTGGCGGCCTGCCGCAGGCGCACGTCGGCATCGGTCGGATCGAGCCGCACCAGCGGCTCACCAGCCGTCACGTGCTGCGTATCGTCGGCCAGCACGGCGATCACGGTGCCGGGCACCTGCGCCGAGATCGCCACCACGTTGCCGCCGACGTAGGCGTTGTCGGTTTGCTCGCGCACCGAAAACACCAGCTTCCACAGTGCAAACCAGATCACGGCGATAAGCAGGAAGATGGTGGCGACGAGCAACAGCGTGCGGCGGCGCTTGGCCGGGTCTTTCGCGGCCAGCCCGCTGTCGCGGGCGTCGGCGGTGGCAGGGGTATCGCTCATGGCTTTTGGCTCCGGGCCGGATGCGGGGTGGCGACCGGCGGCATGCGGTAACCGCCGCCGAGGGCCTGGATGAGGGCAAGATCAGTCGTCAGCGCCTGCGCATGCAAGGCCACGGCCTGATCTTGTTGTTGCAGGAGTTGCGCGCGGCTGGCGAGGCTTTCGCGGGCGTCGCGTACGCCTTGGCGCAACCGCGCTTGCGCATTCGCATACAGGCGTTCGCCAGCGGCCACCTGTGCCTGTTGTTGCGCGCGGCGGGTGGCAAGCTGCTGCGCCGCCAGCGCCTGGCTGCCGGCTTCGCGTGCGGCGTGGAATACCGCGGCGTCATATTGCGCCACGGCGGCGTCCAGTTGCGCACGGCTGATGCCGTGTGCCGCCTTGAGCTGGCCGCCTTCGAAGATCGGCAGGTGTAAGGCCGGGGTGATGCCAAACACGCGGCTGCCGGGTTCGAACACGTTGCCGAGGCTGCCGCCGCCGTGGCCACCGAACAGCGCGGGCGTGCCCTGGTTGGTGCTCGACAAACCGGCCAGCGCGGTAAGGCTGAAATCCGGGAAGAACTGCGCGCGCGCGGCATCGGTCTGGCGCAACGCGGCTTCGACCTGCCAGCGGCTGGCCGCGATGTCCGGACGGCGTGCAGCCAGGTCGATGCTGGCGTCCGCGGGCAATTGTGCATTCACCATCGGCAAGGCGCGCGGTGTCAGCGGCGGCAATGCCGACGGGGCGACGCCCAGCAACGCGGCGAGGGCAAGCTTGCGGATCTCGGCGGAACTGCGCAGTGCGGTCTGCGCCTGCTGCGCGGCGGCAACGCGAGTATTGGCTTCGAGCGCGCTGTCCGGCAAGTCGACCCCGCGTGTCACCCGCAATTGCGCCAGCTTTTGCAGTTGCTGCTGGGTGCCCAGGGCTTGCGTCACCAGCGTCAATCGCGCCTCGTCCGCCAACCAGCCGAAATACGCATCGGCCACGGCGTGCTGGATCGCAAGTGCCGCCGCGCTGCGTTGCGCGGCGGCGGCGCGGGCCTGGTCGCGCGCGCTGTCGACGCGGGCGCGGTGCTTGCCCCACCAGTCGAAGTCGTAGCGAAACTGCACGCCAAGGTCGGCCTGGTTGTACCAGCTGAAGCCGACCAGCTGCGGCGGCATCAGGCCGTGTTCGCTCATGCGCTGGCGACTGACTTGCGCGCTGCCGTCGATACGCAGGCCGGCCTGCGCCGCCGCAAGCCGCACCGATTGTTCAGCGCCCGTCACCCGCGCCTCGGCCAGCGCGAGATCGGGCGATTGCCGCAACGCGGCGCTCATCAAGGTATCGAGCTGCGGGTCCGCGTAGGCGCGCCACCAGTCGGCTACAGGCCAGTGGCTGCCGGTTGGCACCGGCAGGCCGGCCAGCGGCGCCTCGGGTTGCAGGTGTGGTGGCGCGACTTTGGGCGGGGCGAACGCGCAACTGGCGACCAGCAGCGCCAGCGCCGGCATGGCGACGATCCGCAAGCGGGGGGAGGTCATCGGAAATCCTTCAGGTCGTCTTGCCGGTTTCGGCGCGGTCGAGGTTGCCGGCAAGCTTGCGCAGCAGGCGATCCAGCGTGCGCCGTTCGCCGATGCTGAAACCCGCGAACATGGCTTCCACGCGGGGGAACATCGGCGGCAGCAGCTTTTGCACGAACCGGCGTCCGGCGGCGTTGATGCGAACAACCACTTGGCGGCGGTCGCTGCGGCTGGTGCCGCGCGTGATGAGCCCGCGCGCGGCCAGCGCGTTGCCGATGCGCGTCATGTTGGTGGTGCCCTGCGAGGTGAAGTCGCACAACTCGCCGGGTGTCGAGCTGCCTTCAGGGCAGCTGTACAGCACCATCAGCGTGAGGAACTCGCTGTGGTTCAATCGGTGCGGCTTGAGCTCATCGGCCAGCGCCGCATCCATGCGCTCGTCGACCAGCAACAGCAGACGGTACAACGCCGCCGGCCCGGCGGGAAAACCGGGGATGGCGGCGTGCAGTTGCGCGATGCCTTCGTCCAGGCGGGCGATGTGTTCGACCAAGCCAACCATTTCACCAGCCAGTAGTTCAGTAATGAACCAAAGTGTGATGGGGTCGGAGGGCGTGGCGCAAGTGTCAAATGCCGATGGTTGGCAGCGAGAACAGCTGGCGGGTGTTGGCGCTGGTGGCGGCGGCGAGAGATTCCGGTGGTTCGCCGCGTAGCGCAGCGACCGTGTGCAGCACTTCGGCGACGAACGCGGGTTCGTTGCGCCCGCCGCGGTGGTTCACACCGGGTTGGTCGGGTGCGTCGCTTTCCAGCAGCAGTTGTTCGATCGGCAGACCGGCCACGATGCGCCGCAGGCGTTGCGCGCGCGGGTAAGTGACCACGCCGCCGATGCCGAGCCGAAAACCCAATTGCCACAATTGCCGCGCCTGCTCCGCGCTGCCGGAAAAACTGTGCACCACGCCGCGGATGCCGGGGTGGCGGCGCAACGTGAGGATGACCTCTTCGAGTGCTTGCCGGGCATGCACGATGACTGGCAGCCCGCGCGCGCGCGCCAGGGCGAGCTGTTCGTCGAAGCATCGGCGTTGCAGGCTGGCATCGGGCTCGGCGGTGTGAAAATCGAGCCCGATCTCGCCAATCGCCACGACGGCGTGCGTGGCACACCATGGGTCCAGCAGTTGCGTATCGCCTGCGGTATCGCGGGCGATAAACAATGGATGAATGCCGAAGGCGGCGAAGCAGCGCTGTGGAGTGCGGGCGCACAGTGCATGGATGCGCGGCCAGCTTGCCCGATCCACGGCGGGAATGATCAGCTGTCGGACGCTTGCGGCTTCCGCACGTGCCAGCACTGCATCGCGATCATGGTCGAACGCGCGGTGATCGAGATGTACGTGACTGTCGATGAGCACGGTGTGATCGGGTTCCGGCTTTGTGCGACGGCAGGCGGCTTCGTGCCAAAGGTGAGAAGTGTACTGGCGGCAGTCTAGGTACTATTCAGATAGTCGTGTGTTCAATGGCAATGAGGCCGCGTACGGCGTACAAGATAAGTCGCACGGCCGCCTACTTGACAGAGGAGATTCGCGATGAACAGGTTGATGGTCAACGCACTCAATGTGGCAATCGCGGCGGCGCTGGCCGTCGGCTTGTCCGCATGCAATCGCAGCGCCGATGCCGGCATCCAGCCGGGGGCCGAGGCCGGTGCGGCGGCGCCCACCACGGTTCCTGCGACCGAGCCGGCACCTCCGGCTGGCCCGCAGTACGCCAAGGTGGTCAGCGTCACGCCGGTACGTTCCAGCTCGAGTACGCCGCGTCAGGTCTGCCGGGACGAGGTGGTGAACCACGCTGCGCCGCCGAAGGATCAGCACAACATCGCCGGTACCGCGATTGGTGCCATTGCCGGCGGCCTGCTTGGCAACCAGATTGGTGGCGGCAAGGGGCGGACGCTGGCCACGGTGGCCGGTGCAGTAGGCGGCGGCTATGCAGGCAACCGCATCGAGAACTCGCACCATCAGGCGCAGGTCACCTCGACGGTGGAGCGTCGCTGCAGCACCGTCACCGATACCAAGAACAGGGTCGTCGGCTACGACGTGCAGTACGTGTACAACGGCGTGACGCGCACCACGCGCATGGACCACGATCCGGGCGATCGCGTGCAGGTGCAGGAAGGCGTCTCGGTGGTGAGCGACGCGCGCTGAGAAGTTCCGGCCGTTTGGACGTATGGATGTCCATACAAGAAAAGGCCCTCGCAGGAGGGCCTTTTCATTTGCAGGTGTTGCCGGTTCAGTTCACTGCATAGAACGTGTGGTCGCCGATGGTAAGCGCCGGCTTGCGGTATGACCACGAAGGGTTCAAGGCAACGGTGGCGAAATGATCGGC
The DNA here is from genome assembly GCF_058789895.1 of Rhodanobacter sp. FW106-HT46G03. NCBI lineage: Bacteria > Pseudomonadati > Pseudomonadota > Gammaproteobacteria > Lysobacterales > Rhodanobacteraceae > Rhodanobacter > Rhodanobacter sp. FW106-HT46G03. Next base: position 2,193,127 of record NZ_JBYTCC010000001.1, on the reverse strand, counting down.
GTGGGGTACCACGATGCGGCGTTTGTTGGCCGGTAGTTGCCAGTCGTGAATGGTGCGCCCGGCAATTTCCCATGCTTTGTGGAAGGCCGACAGGTTGGTGATTTCAAACGAACCCGGCGTGGTGGTGGTGGCGAATTGACGCGGTGCCATGACCACCTCGCATACGGTGTCGCCCCAGCGGCCGCGTTCGCGGCGGCGCATTGCCACTTCGGCCACGGCCATCTGGCCGATCGGCGGTTGGCTGCGTGCTTCGAGGTACACCGTGGTTGCCAGGCAAGCCTGGTTGGCAACCGGCTGGGGCATCAACGAAGTCAGCCACAACAACATCGAAAGTCTCATTGTCTGCCTCCAGCGTGCTGTACGCGCTGGCGATGCAAAGCCAGACACGCCGTTGCGGTGGACGGGCGGGCAGTCCGTTTCCACCTGGATGAACCGGCGGCCGAAACCTGGGGCCGTACGGCTGCCACGGGATTGTGGCGATCGCACGACATCGTTGGTGCCGGGCGAGGTTGACGTTGCACGGCCGGTGTTGCGGCATCGATGCCGCAAGGCCTGCAACAGTTGCCGCACTCAGTGCGGGTATTCCATCCGGTGGGGCCGGGTCGCGCCGATGCGGAAACTTCCGGTTCGTCGCGTGTTTCAGCAGCCGTGGGTGGCGGATGCCGCGATATGGAGGTGGCAGGAGACTAACCATGGTTTTTTGGCACCGCAAGTGCCGGGCACATTTGGCGGCCACCAAAATTCAGCCAGTGGCGCAGGAACCTGAATGTGCATTCAGGTGTGAATTTTGGAAGCAATCGGCACGTGGCCGGTGCAAAACTCGGTCTGCAATGCGAACAGATTATTTATACGTATAAACGTTTAAACGGCTAATACTTGAGATGCGTCGGAAGACGACTCCTGGAAGGTGCCACGGGTTGCGCAGTGGGTCGTCACCTGGCGTGGGGACAACGGCCACCCGTGTATGCGGCCCGTGCTTTGCCGCCATGCGCGGGCTGGCTTCGGCACTGCCGCATGTGCGCCGCAGTCGCGTTGTCGTCGGCGCCGCCGAAGCACCGCATACGGTCGGCGTCAAGGTTGTGCGATATGATGCCGCGTACTAACCTTCGGCGGCTGGCAGAAAGACCATGACTGATACGAAGCAATCCGACGAATCCAAGCCTGAAGAAACGACTGGCGGGATGGCGGCCACACCCGGAAAAGGGGCGGTGTCGTGGGACAAGGTCGAGAAGGATGAGCTCGAACCGACCCGCTACGGGGATTGGGAAAAGAACGGACGTTGCGTCGACTTTTGATGCGTCGTGTCGCGGCGGCGTTCGTTGTTCGGGAGCTGCTGTCTGGTACTGCCTTTTCAGCGATTCCACCCAAGGATAGCCGTCATGACCGATAGACCGCGCCCGCTTTCCCCCCACTTGCAGGTGTATCGCTGGCAGATACAGATGGTGACATCCATCCTGCATCGGGCCACGGGCATTGCCTTGGCAGTGGGCACCTTGTTGGTGGTGTGGGGCATCTTGGCACTGGCCACCAGCGAATCCGCATTTGAGACGTTCAAGTCGTGCATCGGCAACCCGATCGGCGTCATTCTGCTGGTGGGCTGGAGCTGGTCGCTGACCTTTCACTTGTGCAACGGCATTCGCCACCTGGTGCAGGACTCCGGCGCGGGCTTCCAGATTTCGCAATTCGTCCGCTCCAGCTGGCTGGCGGTGATCGGCAGCGTCGTGTTTCTGGTGGTCATCTGGGCCTATGTGCTCCTGGTTGGAGGTGCGGCATGACGCTTCGTGTGGGGACCGACGATGTGCGCGGCATGCTGCGCGATCCGATGAAACACGCACGCGGCCTGGGCTCGGCTCAGGCAGGCGTCGGTCACTGGTGGGTGCAGCGACTGACGGCGGGTGCCCTGATCCTGCTCGGCGGGTGGTTCGTCATCACCGTGCTCAGCCTGTTGCATGCCGATTACGCGATGGCGCACGCCACCGTGGCCAAGCCGTGGAACGCGCTGCTGCTGATCCTGTTCATCGTTACCGCGTTCTGGCATGCGGTGCTTGGTTTGCAGGTGGTACTGGAAGACTACGTGCACACCCGCTGGAAAGAGGTGGCCGCGATGGTTGCCATCAAGTTCGTTGCCGTGCTTGCCGCGACGGCGGCGGTGCTGGCTGTGCTGCGCATCGCTTTGGGAGTCTGAGACGTGGAAAGCTACAAGATCCAGCAGCACAAATACGACGTGGTGGTGGTCGGAGCCGGTGGCGCCGGCTTGCGTGCCACTTTCGGCCTGGCCGAAAAAGGCCTGCGCGCGGCTTGCATCTCCAAAGTGTTCCCGACCCGCTCGCACACGGTGGCGGCGCAAGGCGGCATTGCCGCCGCGCTCGGCAACATGGGCGAGGACGATTGGCGTTTCCACTTCTACGATACCGTCAAGGGTGGCGACTGGCTCGGCGATCAGGATGCGGTCGAGTTCATGTGCAAGAACGCACCGCAGGCGGTGATCGAGCTGGAACACTACGGCGTACCGTTCTCGCGCACCGAGGATGGCCACATCTACCAGCGGCCGTTCGGCGGCATGACCACCCATTACGGCCAAGGCACGGCGCAGCGCACTTGCGCGGCGGCCGACCGCACCGGTCACGCGATCCTGCACACGCTCTACCAGCAGGCCATCGCACATGACGCGACGTTCTTCGTCGAGTATTTCGCCACCGACCTCATCTTTGACGAGGAAGGCACTTGCCTTGGCGTGCTGGCGCTCGACATGAACGCCGGCGAGCTGCATTTCTTCCGCGGCCACGCGACGGTGATGGCAACCGGCGGCTACGGCCGCGCCTACTTCAGCTGCACTTCGGCGCATACCTGCACCGGTGACGGCGGCGGCATGGTGCTGCGCGCGGGGCTGGCGCTGCAGGATCTGGAGTTTGTCCAGTTCCACCCGACCGGCATTTACGGGGCGGGTTGCCTGATCACCGAAGGCGTGCGCGGCGAGGGCGGTTTCCTCACCAACGACAAGGGCGAGCGCTTCATGGAGCGCTATGCGCCGCACGCGAAGGATCTCGCCTCGCGCGATGTCGTCAGCCGCGCGATCACGATCGAGATCCGCGAGGGCCGCGGCGTCGGGGCGCACAAGGACCACGTGTTCCTGAACCTGATGCATCTCGGCCCCGAAGTCATCCACGAGCGCCTGCCCGGCATTTCCGAGTCGGCGCGCATCTTCGCCGGCGTCGACGTGACCAAGGCACCGATCCCGGTGTTGCCGACGGTGCATTACTGCATGGGCGGCATTCCCACCAACTATCACGGCGAAGTGGTGCAGAAGCGCGGCGACGACGTCGACGCCATCGTGCCGGGGCTGTTCGCCATCGGCGAAGCGGCTTGCGTGTCGGTGCATGGCGGCAACCGGCTGGGCTCCAACTCGCTGCTCGACCTGGTGGTGTTCGGCCGCGCCTGCGCCGACCGCCTGGCCGAGATCATCAAGCCGAACACCCCGCACAAGGATCTGCCGGCCAGCATCCTGGACAAGGCGCTCGATCGTTTCGACAAGATCCGCAATGCCAACGGCGAGCTGGCTACCGCGCAGATCCGCACCAAGATGCAGCGCACCATGCAGAACGACGCCGCAGTGTTTCGTACGGCCGAAACGCTCAAAGAGGGCTGCGGCAAGATCGACGAGGTGTACGACTCGTTCAAGCAGGTCAAGATCACCGACCGCTCGCTGGTGTGGAACACCGACCTGATCGAGACCTTCGAGCTGGCCAACCTGCTCGAGCAGGCAGTGGGCACCATGCATTCGGCCGAGCAGCGCCCGGAAAGCCGCGGCGCGCATGCGCGCGAGGATTTCCCCGATCGCAACGATGCCGAGTGGCTTCGGCACACCTTGGTCAAGGTCGACGACAACGGCAAGACCAGCTTCGATTACCGCCCGGTGCACATGTACACCCTGACCGATGAGGTCGAGATGGTGCAGCCGAAGAAACGCGTTTACTGACCTGGATTGGAGAACTGTAATGGGAGAGTTTGCGTTACCCAAGAATTCCAAGATCCAACCGGGCAAGCATTATCCGGCGAAGAATCCGAAGAAGCCGCGCAACTTCCGGGTGTATCGCTGGAACCCGGACAACGACGAGAATCCGCGCGTTGACACGTTTGAAGTGGATCTCGACGACTGCGGACCGATGGTTCTGGACGCGCTGCTGAAGATCAAGAACGAAGTCGATTCCACGCTGACCATTCGTCGCAGCTGCCGCGAAGGCGTGTGCGGTTCGTGCGCGATGAACATCAACGGCACGAATACGCTGGCCTGCATTTGCGCGATCGACCGCCTGAAGGACGGCGACGTCAAGATTTATCCGCTGCCGCACATGCCGGTGGTCAAGGATCTGGTGCCCGACCTCACCCACTTCTATGCGCAATACGCCTCGATCAAGCCGTGGCTGCGCACCCAGAGCGCGGCACCGGACAAGGAACGCCTGCAGTCGCCGGAGGATCGCAAGAAACTTGACGGTTTGTACGAGTGCATCCTGTGCGCGTGCTGCTCGACCAGCTGCCCCAGCTATTGGTGGAACGGCGACAAGTATCTGGGCCCGGCGATCCTGCTGCAGGCATACCGCTGGATCGTCGACAGCCGCGACGAGTCCACTGGCGAGCGTCTGGACGATCTCGAAGATCCGTTCAAACTGTACCGTTGCCACACCATCATGAACTGCACCCGCACCTGCCCGAAGGGTTTGAACCCGGCCAAGGCAATTGCGGACATCAAGAAGTTGATGGTGGCCCGGCGTTCGGCGTGATTGCTGCCGACGTCATGGCTACGATGCAACAGGCCGCTACTCGCGGCCTGTTGCGTTCTTGTCGCCGGTATTGATGAAAACGAGGCAACACCGTGGATGAAGCCTGCTTGAAACGTATCCGCTGGCGCTTGCGCCGTGGCACGCTGGAACTCGACGCCATGCTCGGAGATTGGTTCGAGCATGTGTTTCCAGGCGCCGATTCCGCCTTGCAGGAAGCGTTTGACGCCTTGCTCGACGAGCAGGACCCCCTGGTCTGGGATTGGCTGATGGGCCATGCACGCGCGCCGCGCGCCGATTGGCAGGTGATCATTGATGACATCCGCACCCGCCATCGGCTTTGACTATCGGCCGTCGTGCTGGATGACGACGGCGCTCGCGTCGATTGGCGGGGCAACAGCGGTGGCGGTGCTGATGAGTGGCGCGCCGGCCTGGGCGCGTATCGCGACGGTAGCGGTGGTCCTGGCGTGCGTGTGGCGTGCGGCGTTGGTTTGGACGCGCGGGCGCGTGTGGCAGGTGGGTTGTGATGCCGCCGGCCAATGGCAATTGCACTTGCGCGATGAGGGCGAAACCGCGGCCGTACTGGCCGGCTTTCGGGTGTTTGGCCCGTGCATCCTGCTGCGTTTCAAGCTGGCTGTGCACGGTGAGCTGGCGCTGCTGCTGACGCCGGACAATAGCGATGCGGACCTGCGTCGCCGCCTGCGCATGCGTCTGGCGGCGCTCGATCTGTCCGCCGCGCTGCCGCGTATCTGAATCGCTGGTCGCCGGCGGCGGTAGCGTTGCGGGCAAAGAGTGCCGCGATGCCGGATAATCACCAACTTTGCCGCGCATGATGTGCGGCGTCTGCCGGCAGCCTTCATGTTTCGACCGCTCGAACTTTTCATCGGCCTGCGCTACACCCGCGCCAAGCGCCGCAACCAGTTCATTTCGTTCATTTCAGCGGTGTCGATCACCTGCATCTCGATCAGCGTGATCGCGCTCATTACCGTCATGAGCGTGATGAACGGGTTCGACTACCAGATGAAAACCCGCATCCTCGGCGGCATTTCGCACGCGACGATTTCGGGCATTGGCGAAAGCATGCCCGATTGGCGCAACGCGTTGCGGATTGCGCATGCCGATCCGCACGTGAAGGGCGCGGCGCCGTACGTGGAAATTCAGGGTTTGCTGCAAGGCCGCGCGCCGTCGGCGGCCATGGTGCGCGGCATTGATCCCAAGCTCGAACCCGCGGTGGTCGACATCGGCAAGCACATGGTGCACGGCTCGCTCGCTGCGCTGACGCCGGGCAGCTGGAACATCGTGCTGGGGCAGGATCTCGCCAACCAGCTTGGCGTTGGCGTCGGCGACCAGGTGGTGATGGCGGTGCCGGAGTTTCGCGCGACGCCGTTTGGCGGGGTGCCGCGCATGCGCGGTTTCCACGTGGTGGGTACCTTCACCATGGGCATCGAGCAATTCGACTCCGGCCTGGCGATGGTCAACATGCAGGATGCGGAAAAGCTCGCGAGCCAATCCGGCCCGACCGGCATCCGGCTGAAGCTCGACGACTTGTTCAACGCGCGGCCGGTGGCGCGCGCGCTGGCCAACCAGCTCGGGCAGGTCTACCAGGTGCAAACCTGGGAGCAGACCAACACCAACCTGTTCTCCGCGATCTCGATGGAAAAGAAGGTGATGGGTGTGATCCTGTCGCTGATCGTGCTGGTGGCCGTCATCAACCTCATTTCGATGCTGATGATGCTGGTGACCGACAAGCAGGCCGATATCGCGATCCTGCGCACGCTGGGCATGACGCCGCGCAGCGTGATGGGCGTGTTCATGGTGCAAGGCCTGCTGGTGGGATTGGTGGGGATTGCCATCGGCGTGGGCCTGGGCTCGCTCTTGTCGTGGCAATTGCCGGGCATCGTCAAGGTAATCGAGCACATTTTCCACGTGCAGTTTTTGTCGCCGGACGTCTACTACATCAGCGAAGTACCGAGCCGGTTGGAGCTGGGCGACGTCGTTTGGGTGTCGCTGGTGACCTTTGCGTTTTCGCTGCTGGCGACGCTCTACCCCGCGTGGCGCGCCTCGCGCACGCAGCCGGCGCAGGCGCTGCGTTATGAGTGAGCACAAACCGATGGCGAAAACCGATTGCGTGCTGCGCGCGAGCCGCGTGGCCAAGACCTATACCGAGAGCGGCTTGAACACCGCCGTGCTCACCGATGTGAGCTTCGAGCTTGCGCGCGGCCAGACGATGGCCATCGTCGGCCAATCCGGCTCGGGCAAGAGCACGCTGCTGCACATCCTGGGCGGGCTCGACACCTTGAGCTCCGGCGAGGTGGAGGTCGACGGCCATCACCTTTCCGCACTGTCGGATGCCGAGCGTGGCCGGGTACGCAATCGCGCGCTGGGTTTCGTCTATCAGTTCCATCACTTGCTGCCCGAGTTCACGGCGCTGGAAAACGTGTGCATGCCGCTGCTCATTCGCGGCACCGGCATTGCCGAGGCGCAGCGGCAATCGCATGCCCTGCTCGAACGCGTGGGACTGGGCGCGCGCATCGACCACAAGCCGGCCGAGCTTTCCGGTGGGGAGCGCCAGCGTTGTGCAGTGGCGCGTGCGCTGGTGACCCGGCCCGCGTGCGTACTGGGTGATGAACCCACCGGCAACCTCGACGAAGGCAACGCCACGCAGGTGTACGAGTTGATGCTGGAGTTGAACCGCGAAGTCGGCACCAGCTTCGTCCTCGTCACCCACGACCATCGGCTCGCTGCGCGCATGGATCGCACGCTGGTGCTGCACGGCGGCGTGCTGCGCGAAAAGGCCCACGACTGACGCGGGCTGCGCCTACGCGGTTTTCATCCTGCCGGCTGACCGCCACGGGTTAGCCTCGAACTCCGGTTGGTACCGACGGGGAGCGGTATGCGGGGCAGGGTGGCGGGATGGATCGAAGCCGGCGCCGTCGCGCCGGTGGCGCTGGTGGGCGCGTTGTCGGTGCAATGGTTGCCGCGGTTGCCACCGCACTGGGTCATGCTCGCCACGTGTACGGCGCTGGTTCCCGCCGTGGCGCTGGCACGACGGCGTGGGTGGTGCCTCTGGTTGGTCTTTCTGCTCGGCGCCGCGTGGGCCGGCGCGGCTGGGCGCGGCGCGATGGATGCGCGCTTGCCGCGTGCGCTTGAGGGCGAGGATTTCACCGTTGTCGGGCGCCTGGTGGATTTGCCGTCGGCGCGCGAGGACGCCACGCGCTTCACCTTCGATATCGCCCGCGCGTGGCATGGCGAAACGCCGGTGGCGCTCACGGGAAACGTGCAGCTCAACTGGTATCGCACCGCGCCACCGCTTTCGCCGTGTGAGCGTTGGCGGCTGGTGTTGCGCCTCAAACGCCCGCGCGGGCTGGTCAACCCCGGCACCGTCGACGGCGAACGCAGCGCGTTGCAGCGACGCATCGTCGCTACCGGCTACGTGCGCGAGGATGTGGCAAACCAGCGGCTCGGGACGGCATGGTGCGTGGATCGGGTGCGCGCCGCGATTGCCACGCGGATCGACGCGCAGGTGGGTGCCGGGCGCGATGCGGCACTGCTGCGTGCACTGGCAGTGGGCGACACCCGCGGACTGGGCCAGCACGAATGGTATATCGCGCGTGCGAACGGTGTATCCCACCTGATCGCGATTTCCGGCTTTCACGTCGGCGTGGCCGCGATTTTCGGCGTGTGGCTGGTTGGCGCACTGTATTTCCTGTGGCCAGCGCTCGCGTTGCGCTGGCCGCGGCCGCCGGCACAGGCGGCTGGTGCGTTGCTGGTGGCATGGGGCTATAGCGCGCTGGCCGGGTTTGGCATCCCTACCGTGCGCACCTTGCTGATGATTGCGGTGGTGGCGCTGGCGCGATTGAGTCGACGTGGCAGCCATGGCCTGCATTCGCTGGCGCTGGCCTTGCTGGCGATCCTCGCGTTCGACCCGCTGGCGGTGCTGGCGGCAGGGTTCTGGCTGTCGTTCGTCGGCGTCGCGTTTCTCATGGTGAGCCTGGAACGGCGTGGCCGCGGCTGGCGGGCGTTCCTGCACGAGCTCACCGCTAGCCAGTGGCTGATGACGGTGGCGCTGTTGCCGCTCACCTTGTGGTTCTTCGGTCAGGCATCGCTGGTGGGTGCGCTGTCCAATCTCATGGCCGTGCCGTTCGTCAGCTTCGTGATCGTGCCGGGTGCGCTGGTTGCCAGCGTGCTGCTCGGCGCCTGCCCGCCGGCGGCACCGCTCGCCTGGTGGGTCATTGGCCGCCTCGCGCATGTGCAGTGGTGGTGGCTGGAACGCCTGGCTGCCTGGCCGGGTGCGCATTGGTACCTGCCGCAGGTGACGCCATGGGCACTGGCGCTGGCCTTGCTGGGGGCGCTGTGGTTGTTTTTGCCGCGCGGCGTGCCGTTGCGCTGGCTCGGGTTGCTGCTGTTGGCACCGCTGCTATGGCCGCGCTTGCCGTTGCCTGCGGCAGGCGCGTTCGAGGCCTGGGTACTCGATGTGGGGCAGGGCTTGGCCGTAGTGGTGCACACCCGCGGGCACGCACTCATCTATGACACTGGGCCGAGCTATCCGTCCGGCTTCGACCTGGGTGAGGCGGTGGTGGTCCCGACGTTCCACGCCCTTGGTCTGCGGCAGTTGGACACTCTGATCGTCAGTCACGCGGACAATGATCACGCGGGCGGCGCAGCGAGTGTCGTTGCGGCGTTTCCGCGTGCGCGCCGCTTGGCGGGTGAGCCGACACGCACGCAGCCGCCGATGGACGCCTGCGTCGCTGGACAGGCCTGGACCTGGGATGACGTGCGCTTTCGCGTGCTGAATCCGGCCGCCGACGCTCGCGGCAAGGGCAACGACCGCTCCTGTGTGCTGCTGGTGGAGGGGCAGGGCGGTCGCCTGTTGTTGACGGGCGATATCACGCACAAAACCGAGCCGGCGGTGGCGGCAGCGCTTGGCGCCGGGCCGCCACCGGTGCTGGTGGTGCCGCACCACGGCAGCAAGACCTCGTCGAGCGCGCCGTTCATCGCGGCAACGGCACCGTCGTTGGCGATCATTTCCGCCGGCTGGCGCAACCGCTTCGGTCATCCGAAGCCCGCGGTCGTCGCGCGCTATGTCGAGGCCGGGGTGCCGGTGCTGAACACCGCCGACAGCGGCGCGATTGGCCTGGCGTTTCCGGTGGCGGCACCTGCCCATGTGCTTGCCCGCCAGCGCTTGCGCGCGGTGCGCTACTGGCGCGAGTAACGCGCTGCAACTGCCACGCTCGCCACGGAACCGGGCAGGCCCGCTGCTATCATGCGTGCCTTCGGCTTGAACGCGACGGTAACCAACGTGCTCGACATCCTGATAGCTGGCGGCTGGGGCATGGTGCCCATCGTGGTGTGCTCGCTGGTGGCGCTGGCGATTGTGCTGGAACGCTTCTGGACCCTGCGCCGCAAGGCGGTATTGCCGCCCGGCCTCGGCGACGAGGTGCGCCAGTGGGCGCGCGGCGGCACGCTTGATCCGGAACATCTCGAAGCACTGGAAGACGGCTCGCCGCTGGGCGAGCTGCTGGCCGCCGCGCTGCGGGTGCGCGGCCAGGGCCGCGAGCTGATCAAGGAGCGCATCGAAGACACTGGCCGCCATGTGGTGCATCGCATGGAGCGGTATCTCAGCTCGCTCGGCACCATTGCGCTGATCGGCCCGCTGCTGGGTCTGTTCGGCACCGTGATTGGCCTCATCCGCATGTTCATGGAAGTGATGGCCGGCGGCATCGGCGACCCGGCGCGCATGGCCGGCGGCATCGGCGAGGCACTGATCTGCACCGCGTCCGGGCTGACCATCGCAATCCCGGCGTACATCCTGCATCGCTATTTCCACTCGCGCGTGGCCGGCTATTGCGTGGACATGGAAAAGCAGGCCACCGCGCTGCTTGACGACCTCACATTGAATGTCGCCGCGGCGGCGCCGCGAGCGCGGCGTGCCGTGGTCGCCCATCCGGCGCCGACGGCGGGCTGAGCCATGCACATCGGCAATGATCGCCGGCGGGACGAGTTCGAGATCAACATCGTGCCGTTGATCGACGTGCTGCTCACGCTGCTGATGTTTTTCGTGCTGACCAGCACCTTCATCCAGCACTCGCGCATGCAGGTGACGCTGCCCGATGCCAGCGTGCACGACCGCGACATCAACGCGCCGACGCTGGTCGTCATGGTGGACCGCGAGGGCCACTACTGGGTGGGCAGCGACGCGGTGCCCGGTGCAGGCGTCGAGGTGCTCAAGCAGGCGATCGAGCAGGCGACCAACGGCGAGCACGATCGCCCGGTGACGATTCGCGCCGATGCGCAGGCCTCGCACCAGAGCGTGGTAACCGCGATGGATGCACTCGGCCAGCTCGGCTTCACCCAACTATCGATCGCGACCACACCGACCCATCCGGGCGCAGCGCAATGAACGCCGGCAAGGTCGCCTTGTGGGATGCCCATACCTGGGGCATCTACAAGCGGCTGCTTGGCTACACTCGGCGTTATTGGGCGGTGGGCGTGATCGCCATCCTGGGCATGGCGGCGGATGGCGGTGGCTTGGCGGCCTTCACCCGGCTGCTTCGGCCAATGATCGACCAGCTCTTTGCGCACAAGGATCCGTATCTCATTTTCTGGATGCCGATCTGGATCATCGCGATCTTCAGCGTGCGCGGCGTCGGCATTTTTCTCAGCACCTATGGCATGGCCTACGTTGGCCGCAACGTGGTGCAGGCGATCCAGCACGATGTGTTCACCACCTACCTGCGCCTGCCGGCCGCGTTTTTCGGCGGCGAGCCCTCGGGCCAGCAGGTGTCGCGCATCACCTATACCAGCGAGCAGGTGGCTTCGGCATCCACCGACGCGCTGCGCACGGTGGTCACCGAGGGCATCACCGTCATCGGCATGTTCTACGTGATGCTCAGCACCAGTGCCTACCTCACGCTGGTGCTGCTGGTGATGGTGCCGCCGGTGGCACTCATCGCCACCGTGGTCAGCCGTCGTTACCGCCAGATCAGCCGGCGCATCCAGGGCTCGATGGGCAGCGTGACCGGCGCGGTGGAGGAATCGGTCGGGGCGCACCGCGAGGTGCGCGTGTACGGCGGCCAGCAGCGCGAGACCGAGCGCTTTGACGACGTCACCCATCGCACGCGCCGGCTGAACCTCAAGATCGCCGCGACCAACGCCAGCTCGAGCACGGCCATCCAGACCGTGGCCGCGTGCGCGCTCGCCGCGCTGGTGTGGCTGGGCACGCGGCCGGGTGTGATCGACCACATCAGCTCCGGCGTGTTCGTGCAGGTGCTGACGGCGATGGGTGCGATGCTGCCCTCGCTCAAGCGCCTGACCAACGTTCAGGCCAACATCCAGCGCGGGATGTCGGCGGCCGAGGATCTGTTCGCGATCATGGACACGCCGGCCGAGATTGACCGCGGCACGATCGAGTTGGCGCGTGCGCGCGGCGATTTGCGCTTTGAAAACGTGCGGTTGACCTATCCGCGCAACGACTGCGCGGCGCTGCGCGGTGTGACGCTGGATTGCGCGCCGGGCACGGTCACCGCGCTGGTCGGGCGTTCGGGCAGCGGCAAGAGCAGCCTCGTGAGCCTCTTGCCGCGCTTCTACGAACCCAGCGGCGGGCGCATCGTGCTGGATGGCGAAAACTACGAGAACTACACCCTTGCCTCATTGCGCCGGCAGATCGCGTGGGTCGGCCAGAACGTGGTGCTGTTCGACGATACCGTGGCCAACAACATCGCCTACGGCGAGCTGGCGGGAGCGAGTGAGGAGGCGATCGTGGCGGCGGCTACTGCCGCCAATGCCATGGAGTTCATCGCGCGCATGCCGCAGGGCATCCACAGCCCGATCGGCGAGGCCGGCAACCAGCTTTCCGGCGGCCAGCGTCAACGTATCGCGATTGCGCGCGCCATCCTCAAGAATGCGCCGATCCTGGTGCTGGACGAAGCCACCAGCGCGCTGGATACCGAGTCCGAGCACTTGATCCAGCAGGCACTGGACAGCCTCATGCAGCACCGCACCACCCTGGTCATTGCGCACCGGCTTTCCACCATCGAAGGCGCCGACCAGATCGCGGTGATGGATGCCGGCCGCATCGTCGAGCGCGGCACGCATGCCGAACTCCTGGCGCGGGGTGGTCAATATGCCGCGCTGTATCGCATGCAGTTTCACGATGCCGATACCGAGGGTGGTTGACGCGCCATGAGCCTGGCGCAGACGCTCAGTGAAACCTGGTATCGCGAGGGCGTGCGCAGCCCGTGGTGGACGTGGCCGCTGGCGGTTTTGTATGGCGTGCTGACGGGGTTGCGGCGTGGGTGGTATCGCGTTGGTGTACTGCGTTCCGTGCGCGTGGCGGCACCGGTCATCGTGATTGGCAACCTCACCGCCGGCGGCACCGGCAAGACCCCGTTGACCATCGCGCTGGCGGCAACGTTGCGCGCACGTGGCTGGAAACCCGGCGTGGTCAGCCGCGGCTACGGCGGCAGCAAGCGCGGGCCATTGCTGCTGGGAGACGCACCCGATCCGCGTACCGTGGGCGACGAGCCCTGCCTGATCCGTGCGAGCGGGGTGCCGGTGGCGATTGGCCGCGATCGTCCCGCGGCGGCGGCCATGTTGATCGAAGCCGGATGCAACGTGGTGATCGCCGATGACGGCCTTCAGCACTACCGCCTTGCGCGCAATGTCGAGATCTGCGTCATCGATGGCGTACGCCGGTTTGGCAACGGCCACTTGCTGCCCGCCGGGCCACTGCGTGAACCGCTGCGCCGGCTCGCGCGCGTCGATCTGCGCGTGTGCAACGGCGGCGAGCCGCAGGCGGGCGAGCACGCCATGCGTCTGGTTGGCGATGAGGCGGTCACGCTCGCCGACGGGCGCACGCAGCCGCTGGCCGCGTTTGCTGGCCGGCGAGCGCATGCGGTCGCCGCCATCGGTCATCCGGCACGCTTTTTTGCCGCCTTGCGTGGCGCGGGCATCGACGTCATCGAGCACCCGTTTGCCGACCATCACGCCTTCGTTGCCGGCGACTTCGCCTTTGGTGATGCGCTGCCAGTGCTGATGACCGACAAGGATGCCGTGAAATGCGCCGGCCTTGCACTGGCGCATGCGTGGCGCGTACCGGTGCGTGCGGTACTGCCGACTGCGTTTTTCGATGCGGTGATCGCGAGGTTGCCGTAGCCGGGTTGCCGGCTTGGGACGCTGTCGATCAGGCTTCGTCTGGGCCGACTTTTGGCGTGATCGCCAGGGCGCAAAGACGCAGGTATGGCGCGCTTGATCGTCCGCCCACGGCGCAACCCGCCGCGCAAGGGCAGGCGGCGTGCATGCGCGCTGCGATCGCGACTGGCGGGGACAGGACAGGAAGACCTGTCCCCGCTCACGGCGGAGCCGGCAGGCGAACGCGTGAATGGAAGTGGCGCGTAGCCCGGCTCGCCATTTCACGTCAAGCTGGCTTGAGCGCGGCGGTCACAACCTGTGCCATTGGCGTGGTCGGCCGGCCGATCAGCCGGGACAGTGTGTGGCTGTCGTCGTCAAGCGCGCCGTGCGCGGCACCGACATCCCAGCTGGCGATGGCACGCGCCAGCTCCGCGGGCAAGCCATGCTGAGCCAGGGTGGCCGCGTAGTCGGCTTCGGGCAGGTTGCGATAGGGAATGTCTCGACCGGTTTGACGTGAAATCTCCGCGGCCAGTTCGGTGAGCGTCCAGGTACTGTCGGCAGCCAGTTCATAGCACTTGCCGGTGTGCCCGTCGGTGGTGAGCACGGCGACAGCCGCCTCGGCGTAGTCCAATCGCGGTGCGGCGGCGATGCGACCGTTGCCCGCACTGCCGACAAGCACACCCGCAGCCAGCGCGCCGGGAATGGCCGCGGTGTAGTTCTCGGTGTACCAGCCGTTGCGCAGGATCGTCCAGGCGATGCCCGACTCGTGCAGCATGTGTTCGGTCGCCAGGTGCTCGCCGGCCAGGTTGAGTGGCGAGCTGTCTGCGTGCAGCAGGCTGGTGTAGACGATGCGCTGAACCGCAGCCTGCTTTGCTGCCTCGATCAGGTTGCGGTGCTGATGCTCGCGCTGGCCCAATTCACTGGCGGAAATCAGCAGCAACGTGTGGACGCCCGCCAGTGCGGGCGCGAGCGTGGCCGGGCGGTCGTAGTCGGCTTCACGCACGCCAACGCCAAGGTCGGTTGCCTTGGCGGGGGTTCGCGCAAGCGCGACCAGATTGGCAGTGGGCGTATGGCCTTTGAGCTTTTGAACCACCAGATGCCCGAGTTGGCCGCTGGCGCCGGCGATGGCAATGAACATGGGAGCTTCCTTTGAAAAGGGGATGCCACGACTCTACGATATGCACGAACTATCAGGAAGTACGTACATGAAGGTTAGTGTCAAGCGGGAGGAGGTAGTCATTCCACGCAGGGTGCCCGGCCTGTCGGAGCGCCTTGGCCGTGGTGACCTGCTGAATCGCCACTGCCCGTCGCGTGAGGTGTTGAAGCACGTCACCAGCCGCTGGGGTGTGTTGGTGCTGATCGTGCTTGAGACGCGCACGCATCGTTTCAGCGAACTGCGACGCGCGGTCGATGGCGTCAGCGAGCGGATGCTGGCGCAGACCCTGCAATGGCTGGAAGGCGATGGCCTGGTCAGACGCACCGCGCTGGAGGTCGTGCCACCGCATGTCGAATACAGCTTGACTGCACTGGGCCGTGAAGCTGCCGCCCAGGTGCGCGGCCTTGCCGATTGGATCGAAATCAATTTGCCGCGAATCCTGGGCAAAGCCGGCTGAGCCATGGCCTGGCCGGAGCAACGCAGCGAGCACGCGGGATGGCGGGCGCAACGCGGTCACCCCAAACGCCGATCCCTTGGAGTGGCTTGCGAAAATACGGTTCGCTGTGGCGCTTGGTCCAGCCCCACAGCTGCCGGAGTATGCCCGCCTGGCCATTGGGCACCGGCTGGCGCATGAAGCGGCGGGCAGGGTGCGCCTGGTGCACCACGACGTCAGGGTTGGGTGGACGTTTTGACGGCGGCAAGGCGAAATCGGACGTGCGTATCAGCCGATGCCTACAGCAGCAGGCCGTGAGCCATGGCACCGTGGCCCAACTACTCCGTTTACGCAAGAACTTGCACGTGCGGCAGGGCAGGTACTCGCAAGCAGATTTTTGCCGTTCTGGTTGTCGGCGTTGCGCGCTGGCGACGCCAGCCGGCTTCCGTATCGATGTGGGCGTTTGTCCATGTCTCCTTTGGGTTGGTCGATCTCGGAAAGGAGTGCTGAGCATGATTCAGGTTGCCATCGTGGACGATCACGAGCTGGTACGCACCGGTTTTCGCATGATCCTCGAACAACACGCGGATTTGCGGGTCTGTGCCGAGGCCGGTAATGCCGAGGATGGCCTGCGGTTGATCCGCAGTTTGAAACCCCAGGTGGCGGTGGTGGACGTGCACATGCCCGGGATGAGCGGTATCGAGCTGACTGAACGGGTGCGGCGTGCCGAGCTGCCGACGCGCATCGTGGTGGTGACCGTGGTGGATGGCGGGCGCTTCCCAAGGCGACTGATGGAGGTTGGCGCTTCGGGATACATGACCAAGAGTTGTCATGCGGACGAGCTGGTGACCGCGGTGCGGCAGGTTGCGATGGGGCGGCGTTATCTGGCACCGGCAGTCGCGCAGCAGCTGGCGCTGGCCACGATCGACGGTACCGGCTCGCCATTTGATGCGCTGTCCAGTCGCGAGCTGGAAGTGGCGATGATGCTGGTGCACGGCAAGCCGCTTACCGTCATCGGTGAGCAGCTCAACCTGAGCCCCAAGACGGTTTCCACCTACAAGCAGCGCTTGATGGAAAAACTGCGTATCGAGCATGTGCTGAGCCTGGCGCACCTGATGACGTTGCACGGCTTGATCGACTCGCCCAACCACCAGGTGCGACTTTGATTCACGCGTAGCCCAATGCTCGAAACCACAAGAAAAAGCCGGGCGTTGCCCGGCTTTTTCTTGTTACAGAGCGAACGGCTCAGACGGAAGGATGCGATCTCTCTTCAGGATCGTCCGGCTTTTCCACCGCAGGGGCTACCGATGGCGTCAATGGGCGTGGCGCCACAAGAAGCTCGCCTTGGTGCGGAGTCTGGTCGACGAGCGGCGCCGCCGGCACTGCGGCAGGCGTTGGTGCCGGTGCCGGTGCTGGTGCTGGTGCTGGTGCGGTCGGTGAAGGGCTGCTGGTCGACTCCGGTGCGGCGGCAATCGGTGAGTTGGCCGACTCCGGTGTGGCCGACTTTGATTCGGGTCCCGGAGGGTTACCAGTGGTTACCGTGCGCGACGCCGTTGCGGTGGGTGCCACCGGCGTGGCGGCCGATGTTTTCTCTGCCGGGTGCGGCGCAATTGGCGGCAAGGTCGGCAGGCTGAAGGCTGTCGCCACGGCGGCAGCCAGCGGCGCCTCGGCCAGTGGCGCACGGCGTGGTTCGGTGCGCGGCGGTTCGGTGCGCGGCGGTTTCGGGGCGGCGGGTGCTGGAGCCGGAGAGACAGCCTGGGTTGGTAAGGGGGCCGTGGCAGCAGTTACTGCGGGGGGTGTCGAAGCACTTGTTGCGGCGCCGGTCGGAGCTGGCATCTCGGCCGTGTCCGTACGGGGGTTGCCCGAGTCGGCATGCTGCGCATCCTCTGCGCCATCTGCGACCGACTCGCCGCCATTGATGCCAGTTGCTGCCTCGTCATGCCGGCGGCGACGGCGGCCGCCACGACGACCACGGCGGCGACGGGTCGGGTTTTCGGCATCGTTTTCGGTTGCCGGCGCGTCGTCGCCAGCTGGCGTGGTTGCCGGCGCGTCTGCCGCCGAGGAAGTTGCTTCCGTTGCCGTTGCAGTGGCCAATGGCAGCTTTTCTTCGCTTGGTGCCGGCGTCGCCTTGGCTGCCGTGTCACTTGCGGGCTGCCTGGCAACAGCAGGAGCAGCAGCGGCGACTGCGACAAGGGCTTTGCGTTCGGTGGTGGCCGATGGGGTCTCGGCGGCGGTTGCCGACACGTTTTGTTGGCGATCCGGCTTGGTTGCGCGTGGCGTCGGGGCCGGTCGCTGCCCGGATTCATCGGCACGGGGTTGCCGGCCGCCGCGGTTGCCGGCGTTGTTGTTGCTCGACTTGGCCGATTGCGGATTGGCGTCGCGGCGCGGTCGGCTGTTGTTGCCGCCATTATTGCCGCTGCCGGACTGACTGTTGCGATTGCCGCGTTCGCTGCGCTCATTGCGGTCGCCGCGGCGTGGCGCATTGCGATTGCCGCCATTGCCGCGCGGATTGCGGCGCTCGTCGCCGGCATGCTCTGACGTGGCGGCGGGCGCGGAAGTCGGCGCTGCGGCGGCGGCATTGCGGAACCAGCCAAACAGGCGCGCGATGATGCCGCCGCTTGCCGGCGTTGTCGCCGGCGCGGTTGCGGGCGGCTTGCTGGGGGCGGGCACTGGCGCGGGAGCTTCTTCACGTACTGGCGCAGGGGTTGCAGGCACCACGCCGGAGACAGCGGGTTGCTCGTGGCTGCCCAGCGCCTGGCCCATTTTCGGCAGCGGTGTCGGCTCGGTGCTGGTCAGGCGCTCGTAGCTCGGCGGGCTGTGCTCGCCCATGTCCGCTTCGCGGATGCGCTGGATTTCCAGGTGCGGCGTTTCCAGCTTCTCGTCGGCGATGATGACGATGTGCACCTTGTGGCGCAGCTCGATCTCGACCACGCCGGCACGCTTTTCGTTGAGCATGAAGTTGGCGACGCTCGGCGGCGCCTGCACCACGACTTCGCCGGTGTTCTCCTTCATCGCGTGCTCTTCGATCAGGCGCAATGTGGACAGCGCCAAAGACTCGATGCTGCGGATCACGCCATGGCCTTCGCAGCGCGGGCACACGATCTGGGTGGCCTCGCCCAGGCTCGGGCGCAGGCGCTGGCGCGAGATTTCCATCAGGCCGAAGCGGCTGATGCGACCGACCTGCACGCGGGCGCGGTCGAACTTCAGCGCTTCCTTGAGCTTGTCTTCCACCTCGCGCTGGTGGCGCGGGCTGTCCATGTCGATGAAGTCGATCACGATCAGGCCGCCGGTGTCGCGGATGCGGCACTGGCGGGCGATTTCCACGGCGGCTTCGAGGTTGGTGTTGAGCGCCGTTTCCTCGATGTCCGAGCCCTTGGTGGCCTTGGCCGAGTTGATGTCGATCGCGGTCAGCGCCTCGGTCGGGTCGATCACGATCGAACCGCCGGAGGGCAGGCGCACCTGGCGGTCGAACGCGCTCTCGATCTGGGTCTCGATCTGGTAGCGGGTGAACAGCGGAGTGTCGTCCTGGTACAGCTTGAGCTTGCGCAGCGAGGTCGGCATCACCTGCTGCATGAAGTCGCGCGCGTCGTTGTAGAGGTCGGGCTCGTCGATCAGGATTTCGCCGATGTCGCTGCGCAGGTAGTCGCGCAGGGCGCGGATGAACAGCTTGGATTCCTGGTAGATCAGGAACGGCGCCTTGCGCGCGCTGGCGGCCTCACTGATCGAGCGCCACAGGGTCAGGAGGTAATCCAGGTCCCACTGCAGCTCTTCGGCGTCGCGGCCGAGGCCGGCGGTGCGCACGATCAGGCCGACGTCGTCGGGCACCGTGACGTGTTCGAGGGCTTCCTTCAGCGCCTGCCGATCCTCGCCCTCGATCCGGCGCGAGACGCCGCCGGCCTTCGGGTTGTTCGGCATCAGCACCATGTAGCGGCCGGCCAGCGAGATGAAGGTGGTCAGCGCGGCGCCCTTGTTGCCGCGTTCCTCCTTTTCGACCTGGACAACGACCTCCTGGCCTTCCTTCAGCAGCTCGCGGATGCCGGCCTTGTGGTGGTCGACGCCGGCGGCGAAGTACTCGCGGGAGATTTCCTTGAGCGGCAGGAAGCCGTGGCGCTCGGCGCCGTAGTCGACGAAGCAGGCTTCGAGCGACTGTTCGACGCGGGTGATGCGGCCCTTGTAAATGTTGGCTTTTTTCTGTTCCCGCGAGGGGATTTCGATGTCGAGGTCGTACAGGTTTTGGCCATCGACAATGGCCACGCGCAACTCTTCACGCTGAGTTGCGTTGATCAACATGCGCTTCATGGTGGTGGGTTCCTTGGCCCCGTCGCGCGTCGCGTGCCGCGGTGGCGCCGGGCTGGCGGCCTGCCGTGAATCGCGCCGCTGCGCAGAGCGGTTTGGTAATGGCGCCGTTCCCGGCGCCCGGATGTTCGGTCAGCCGCGTCGGGCGCGCCGTGGCCATGGGGCTTCGGGCAAACGACCATCCGAACCGTTACGATGAAAGGCAGTCGCGACCGCTGCTTCAGGCAGGCGGCGCCATCCTCACCCGCGTGACGGGCGGACCCTGCAAAGCCGCATGCGGCAGACAGGAATCGACGCCCGGCAAGTATCCTATCCAGACAGGTTTTTTTCAATGCAGACGGCAACTTCCCGTGACGCGCAGCACGGCGTGCGACAACTCGCGGTAGGACCCGAACGGGACGGCCAGCGGCTCGACAACGCACTCACGACGCTGCTCAAGGGGGTGCCGAAAAGCATGATCTATCGCCTGTTGCGGACGGGGCAGGTGCGCGTCAACGGCAAGCGCGCCAAGCCCGATACCCGGCTAACTGACGGCGATATGCTGCGAATTCCGCCGATTCGCACGGCAGAACCTCACGAACACGAGGCCCCACCCGCGAATTTGGTCGCATCGCTCAATGAGACGGTGATTTTCGAGGACAAGCACTTCCTCGTCATCGACAAGCCTTCCGGCATCGCCAGTCACGGCGGCAGCGGCGTCAGCCATGGCGCGATTGAAATCCTGCGCGCGGCGCGTCCGCGCGACTCGCTGGAGCTGGTGCATCGGCTGGATCGCGATACCAGCGGCGTGCTGGTGCTGGCCAAGACCCGCGCCGGGCTGATTGGCCTGCAGGCGGCGATCCGGGCCGGCGAGGTGACCAAGCAGTACCTGTGCCTGATGGTCGGTGCGCCCGCCAAGGCGAAATTCGACGTCAACGTGCCGTTGCGCAAGTCGGTGCTGCAGGGTGGTGAGCGCATGGTGCGCGTCAGCGACGACGGCAAGCCGGCGTTGACGTTCTTCCGTGAGGTGGAGGCCTACCCTGGCACGCGCTTGATGCAGGCCACGCTCGGCACCGGGCGCACCCACCAGATTCGCGTACACGCGGCGCACATCGGCCACCCGCTGGCCGGTGATCCGAAATACGGCGACCGCGAGGCCAACAAGCGTTTCCGTGAGCTGGGCTTGCACCGGATGTTTCTGCACGCCGCCCATCTCGGCTTCGAGCTGGACGGGCGCGCCTACGACTTCTCCACGCCGCTGCCCGATGACCTCAAGGACTTTCTCGATGCGCTGAGCGCCAGTGGCGGCGGGGAACGGCGCCGCGAGCGTCGCCGGCGCTGACAGGCCTGCCGGGGAAACCTGCCAAGGTCTCCGGGGACGGTGACGAAGATCGCGACGCCGTGCACATGGCCTCAAACCCGGTTTCAGCCTGGCACGTTCAGCGCTTCAGCAGCGCCTCGACCTTGGCGGCGCAGATAAGGTCGTTCATCGACAGCCCGCCAACGTCGTGGGTGGACCAGGTGATGCGGCAATGGCCGTAGCCGGCTTCGAGGTCGGGGTGGTGGTCTTCCCGGTTGGCCATGAAACCCACGGCGTTGATGAAGCCAAGCGTGTGGTGGAAGTCGGGAAAACGGAAATCCTTGGTGATCGCGTGGTTGTCGGCGGTCAACGCCCAACCGGGAAGGGCGGACAAACCCGCCGCCAGGTCGGCAGCAGCGAGCGCATCGGCCGCACCTTTGCGCGGCTGGCAGGGCTGGTGGGCCAGTTGATCGAGATTCATGGCAACTCCGCGAATGGATTTGGCGCACAGCCTCGGAGCCGTCGACAGGAAAGTCAAAGCCTGCGGGAAAAAGCGAAACCGTACTAAAATGGTCCGGATTGAGAGCGAACGCGACAGCCGCGCCCGACAGCCGCGACAGGCAAACGATGATCGACATTTCCGAAACCGCACAAAAGCACTTCCGCCACCTGCTCGACCTGCAGCAGAGCGACGACCTCAGTATCCGCATGCACGTGCTCGAAGCGGGTACCCCGGCGGCCAATTGCGAGCTGGAGTTTTGCGAGAACGACGAGCTTGTCGGCGATGAGTGGCAGGTGGCCTGCGAGGGTTTCACCTTCTACGTCGACGGTCCGAGCGCACGCTGGCTGGAAGGCGCCACGATCGACTTCGAGCCGACCAAGACCGGCGGTCTGCTCAACATCCAGGCGCCGCGGATCAAGGGCGAGGTGCCGGGCGCCGAGGCTGGGCTGGCGAAGCGCGTGCAGTTCGTGATCGACTCGGAGATCAACCCGAAACTCGCCGCGCACAGCGGCAACGTCAAGCTGCTCGACATCGAGCCGGGCGGCATCATCGTGCTGCTGTTCGGCGGTGGCTGCCACGGTTGCGGCATGGTCGATGTCACGCTGAAACAGGGCGTGGAGAAAACGCTGAAGGAAATGATCCCCGAGATCAAGGTCGTGCGCGACGCTACCGACCATACCGACGGCAAGCAGCCGTATTACAAGAAGCACGAAGGCAAATCGGCGATGGCATGAGGCCGCGACGCGCGCGCAACAACGAAGCCCGCCGATTGGCGGGCTTCGCGCATTGCATGGGCCAAGCCTGGTTTCAGTCGCCCTGAACGTGGCCCTTCAAGGTATCGAGCTTGGTCGGCAGGCCGGAGAAATAGGCGGCGACATCCTCGACGTCCTGATCGGAGAGCGTCGCCACCATGCCTTTCATGATCGGGTTGCTGCGCTTGCCGCTCTTGTACTCGTGCAGCACCTGGACGAGGTAGCCGTCGTACTGGCCGGCAAGGCGCGGGTACTGCGGATCGACGCCGTTGCCGTCGGCGCCGTGGCAGGCGAAACAGGCGGCGGCCTTGGTCTTGCCATCGGCGGCATTGCCGCGGGCCAGCAGCGGAGCGGAAGCCAGCGCCAGCGCGGCGCCGAGCGTGATGAGTGCAAATGCGCGTTGCATGCGGAATCCTTCGATCACTTGAGCGGCGTAACGCTGGAAAGGTAGGCGGCGATGTCCTTGATGTTTTGCTCGGACAGGCTCTGGGCCTGCACGGCCATCGTCGGATAGGTGCGCTCGCCGTTCTTGTAGCCGTTCAGCGCGTTGACGAGGTATTGCTCGTTTTGCCCGGCGATCTTCGGCACCGGGTAATTGGGGTAGGCATTGGTGTAGCCCGGTACGCCATGGCAGCCGGCACAGGTGTAGACCAAGGTGCGGCCCTCTGCCTTGTTGCCCTCCGCATACGCGCTGGACGTGGCCAGCAACGCACATGCGGCGGCAAGACCGAGCAAATGCAGTCGTGTCATCGAATCGGTTCCCCAAGTACAACGGTGGTTGATACAGCGACCGCCGCAGTATAAGCATGCGGTCTGCAAGTGGACAACATGCCGCACCCGATTGACTTGCGTCAGGTCAGACCAGCGCGCGGAAGATGTGGATGCCGGCGCTGTATTCGCCAACGATGGTGCCGACGCTGACGAGGAAAAAGTTGAGCAGCGTACGGGCGACGCGGTTTTTCCACCAGCCACTCCAGTGCCCGATGTCGTCGCGCAAGCTGTCGAAATCCGCGACGCGCGGGTGCCGCGCCCAGGCCTCGGCCATGGCGCTGATGCCGCCGGCCGGGATGCCGGGGCGGAACGGTTTGATCGGCGCGGCCACAAACGCGGCCAGGATGCTGAAGGGGTGGGCGCCAGCCGTCAGCGCGCCGAGCGCGGCAAAGCCGCCGGTGAACAGCACCCACGCGGTAAGTGCGCTGGCGCCCAGCGAGGTGTTGCGATGGAACGCAAAGGCGATGGCGGCAAATACGGCCAGCACCAGTGCCAGCGCCAGCCACTTTGGCCAGCGCGCCTTGGGCGGCGTTTTCCCCAGTTCGGCAACCACCGCGGCAGGCGCCTCGGCTTGCGTATGCAGCAGGTCGCCCAGGCCTTGCAGATGGCCGGCACCGATCACCACCAGCACGCGGCGCGGTTCGCTGGCGGGCAGGCCGGCGGCCTCCTCGCGCAAGCGCGCAGCCATGAACCGGTTGCGCTCATCGATCAGGCTGGCGTAAAGCGGCTTCGACTCATTGGCAAACTCGCTGAACGCGCTTTCCAGCATGTCGCCCTGCTTGAGCTTTTCGATCTCGCTGGCTTCGATTTCCTCGCGCTCGAACACGCTGGCAATGAGGCCGCCGAGCAGGCCAAAGCGCTGCACGAAACCTACGCTGCGCCACGCGCGCTTGAGCGTGGTGCCCACCTCGCGGTCGATCAGCCACAGCGGCAGCGCGCGCGCTTCGGCGCCGTCCATTGCCGCTTTCATCTCGGCACCGGGCTGGATGCCGGATTGCTCGGCCAGGCGCTTCTGGAAGGTGGATAGCACCAGACTGGCCGCGACCATGCCGGCCTTACCTTGGCGGATCACCTGGAACAGATCCATGCGCTTGAATGCATCGGGATCGCGCAGGCTTTGCGCGCGGCTTTCGCACAGCTCCACCGCCACCGCGTCGTAATGTTCGGTTTCCAACAGCGCGTTGACCGCTTCCATGCTGGTGCGCGAGACGTGTGCCGTGCCGAGGATCACGTACTCGACGCCGTCGCGCTCGATGCGCTCGATCGGTTGATCCTTGAGTACGGACGGCAGATCGGCAGCGGTATCACTCATGCGCGGACAGGCAAGTCGAGGTAACCCGAAGCATGGGGTGCGGTTGGCGGCGAAGCAAGCTCAATCGCGGAAACGCTTGAGCAGGTCGCCATAGGCATCGATGCGGCGGTCGCGCAGGAACGGCCAGATGCGCCGCACTTCTTCGCTGCGTGCAAGGTCGACCTCGGCCAGCAGCAGTTCGCGGCCGTCGGTGCCGGCCTTGGCGAGGAATTCGCCCTGCGGCCCGGCGACGAAACTCGTGCCCCAGAACTGGATGCCGGCACCGGTGCCGGAGGGATCGGCCTCGAAGCCGACGCGATTCACTGCCAGCAGCGGCAGGCCGTTCGCTACCGCGTGCCCGCGCTGCACGGTGACCCACGCATCGCGCTGGCGCTCCTTTTCAGCCGCTTCGTCGCGCGGATCCCAGCCGATCGCGGTCGGGTAGAGCAGCAGTTCGGCGCCGGCCAGTGCCATCAGGCGCGCGGCTTCGGGGTACCACTGATCCCAGCACACCAGTACGCCGAGCTTGCCGACCGAGGTCTGGATCGGCTCGAAGCCCAGGTCTCCCGGCGTGAAGTAGAACTTCTCGTAGAACGCCGGATCGTCCGGGATGTGCATCTTGCGGTACTTGCCGGCGATCGCGGGTGAGCGGTCGAACACCACCGCGGTGTTGTGATACAGCCCGGTCGCGCGCTTCTCGAACAACGAGGCGACCACCACCAGCTTGAGTTCGGCCGCGAGTTTGCCCAGGTGCGCGGTGCCGGGACCGGGGATGGTTTCCGCCAGATCGAACGTGTCCACCGACTCGTGCTGGCAGAAATACGGCCCATTGTGCAGCTCCTGCAGCAGCACCAGCTCGGCGCCGGCCTTGGCTGCCTCACGCAGTCCGGCCTCGATCGCGGCGAGATTGGCGTCGCGACTGCCGCGATCGGTTTCCTGCAGCAAGGCGACTTTGAGCAGTTTGCGGGCCATGGCGGTTTCTCCATCGTGCAGCGCGCCATTTTAGTCGATGCAGGCGTGGGTCAGGCGGCGTGGGTCGGATTTCGGCCCGACGGTGCGATGTCTCGTGTCTGGCCGGAGAATCCCGGCAGGCGGTTCGCGAAGAGCCTGTCGGGATGAATCCCGACCCACGGGTCAGGGTGTTGCCAGCACACCGGCCGGCAGTTGCATGGTGATGCAGTGCAGGCTGCCGTTTTGCCAGATCAGCGGCCGGCAGGGCACCGGCACTACGGCGCGGCCGGGGTGCAGTGCGCCGATGAGCCGCGCGGCTTCGGTATCGGCCGCGTCGCCGTAGGCCGGCACCAGCACGGCGCCGTTGATGACGAGGTAATTGGCGTACGAGGCAGCCAGCCGGCGGCCCTCGTCGATGATCGGTCGCGCCCATGGCAGGGCATGCACGCGGTACGGCTCGCCGCTGCGGGTGCGCAAGGCGGCGAGTTCGGCGCCCATGCGCTGCAGCTCCGCGTGGTGGTGATCCTGCGCGTCGTTGCAGGCCTGGTAGACGATGTTCTGTCCGGGCGCAAAACGCGCGAGCGTGTCGATGTGCGCGTCGGTGTCGTCGCCTTCGAGGTAGCCATGGTCGAGCCACAGCACCCGCTCGGCATGCAGCGCGTCGCGCAGCACGGCTTCCATCTGCGCGCGGCTGGCGTCGGGGTGGCGCTGGTGCAGGCAGCGCCAGGTGGTCAGGATGGTGCCGGTGCCGTCGCTTTCGATGCCGCCGCCTTCCAGTGCCCAGTCGATGCGCGTGTGCGTCGCCTGGGTGAACACGCCGGCGCGCATCAGTCCGGCAATCAGGGCGTCGTCGCGTTCGGCGCCGAACTTGCCGCCCCAGCCGGTGAAGCGGAAATCGGTGAGCTGGAAACGTCCGTCGTCGTTGCTGAGGGTGATGGGCCCGGAGTCACGCAGCCAGGTGTCGTCATAGGGCAACTCGACGAAACGCACGCGCGCGGCGTTGGCGCCGGCGCGCTGCATGCACGCCTGCGCCTGGTGCCGCACGTTGGCATCGGCCACCACGACCATCAGCAGCTGGAAGCGGGTGACGGCGGCTGCCAGCGCCGCATAGGTGGTTTCCGCTTCGGCCAGGCGCGCCGCCCAATCGGTGCCGGCATGTGGCCAGGCAATCAGCACTGCCGATTGCGGCTCCCATTCGGCAGGCAGGCGCCAACGGGGCTCGGACATGGTTTGCACTCGCGCAGATGACGGCCCGCCAGTTTACCGGTGTGCACACGAAAACGCGGCCCGCGTTGCCGCGGACCGCGCCTGCGCATGTTTCAATGTGCCGCGGAAGGGTTGGTGTTGTTGCCAGCCGGCGTGTTGAGCACCGAATGAATCACGTGTTCGTGCTCGAAGTACACGATGAAATTGGCGTATTCCCACCGGTTGATCACCGGGTGGTGGCGGCTGTCTCCGCCACGCGGCGTGAGCTTGCGCACTGGGGCGCCGTAGCGGTGCTCGACCTGGGCCGCCGTCATGCCGCGTGCCGGCAGGTTCATCGACTTTTCCTGCTGTACGCGATGCAGCAGCAGGTTTTCGGCGTGCGCTGTTGGCGTGGCGGCCATGGCACCAAGGCCGATGGCAAAGGCTGCCAGCAAGGGCAGGTGGTAGTGGTACGTGAACATGATCCCCTCTCCCGGCTGGGCGGTGCCGCGCCGTTTTAACAGAACTGCCGCATGCAATCCATGCCACGCCGCAACGGGTGTGACCGGCATAGCCATTATCATGGCCGGTCGTGTCCCTGTCGTTGCCGGTTCGATGATTACGTTTCGCCACTTTGCCTTGCGCCGCGGCAGCCGCCTGCTGCTGTCCGATGTCGACTTGGTCATCCAGGCCGGCTGGCGACTGGGCGTGATCGGCCGCAACGGCAGCGGCAAATCCAGCCTGTTTGCGGCCTTGATGGGCCAGCTCGAAGCCGATGTCGGCGCGGTCGAGTTGCCGGCGAAACTGCGCTGGGCCGCAGTGGCGCAGGAAACCCCCGCATTGCCGGATGCCGCGATCGACTATGTGCTGGGTGGCGATGCCGAGTTGGCCGCCGCGCTGCGTGACGAGGCCGACGCCGAGAAGCGCAATGACGCTGCGGCGATGGCACGCGCGCACCATCGCATCGAAGAGCTGCACGGCTACGACGGTCGCGCCCGCGCCGGGCGCCTGCTGCACGGGCTGGGTTTTGCCGCCGACATGCACGAGCGCGCGGTGCGCGAGTTTTCCGGCGGCTGGCGCGTGCGTTTGAACCTGGCTCGTGCGCTGATGGCGCCGTCCGAGCTGCTGCTGCTCGACGAGCCGACCAACCATCTGGATCTGGATGCGGTGCTGTGGCTGGAAGAATGGTTGCGGCGTTACCAGGGCACCTTGCTCATCATTTCGCACGACCGCGAATTCCTCGACGGCGTGATCGACCACACCCTGCATCTGGAAGGCAGCGGCGTGCGCCTGTACACCGGCAACTACAGCGCGTTCGAGCACCTGCGCGCCGAGCAGTTGCGCCAGCAGCAGATCGCGCACGAGCGCGAGCAGGCCGAGCGGGCGCATCTGCAAAGTTTCATCGACCGCTTCAAGGCGAAGGCGACCAAGGCCAAGCAGGCGCAGTCGCGGATGAAACGGCTGGAAAAGCTTGCCGGCACCGAAGCGGTACGGGCGGAACGTGCGTTCCATTTCCAGTTTGCACAACCCGAGCGCGTGCCTGATTCCATGCTGCGATTGGAAGATGTGGCGGCCGGTTATTGCTCTCCCGCGCCCCCGGAAAGCTTTGGAGCTGGCGCAGATGCCGCTGGTCTCCCGCTCTCCGCCGGGGAGAGGGGCGGGGTGAGGGGCTGGGCCGGCGAAGAGTCTTCGACGAACGCCGACGCAAGCTCCACCCTCTCTCTCCCACAGGGAGAGGGGGCAAACGTCATCCTTTCGGATGTCCGCTTCTCCATCGAAGCCGGCGACCGCATCGGTCTGCTCGGCCCGAACGGCGCCGGCAAATCCACCTTGGTCAAGACCCTGGTCGGCGAACTGGCGCCGCTCGCCGGCGACCGCACGGCGCACAAGGAGCTGCGCATCGGCTACTTCGCGCAGCACACGGTGGAAAACCTGCGCGAGCACTCCAGCCCGATCGACCACCTGCGCGAGCAGGCTCCGGGTGTGGCCGATCAGGCACTGCGCGATTTCCTCGGCGGCTGGAACTTCACCGGTGACCGCGCGTTCGAGCCGGTGGATGGTTTCTCCGGCGGCGAGCGCGCGCGGCTCGCGCTGGCGTTGATCGCGTGGAACAAGCCGAACCTGCTGGTGCTGGACGAGCCCACCAACCACCTTGATCTGGACATGCGCGAGGCCTTGGCCGACGCGCTCGCCGATTTCGACGGCGCGCTGGTGCTGGTGGCGCACGACCGCCACCTGCTCGGGCTAGTGTGCGACAGCTTCTGGCGCGTCGCGGGCGGCAAGGTCGAAACCTTCGACGGCGATCTCGACGACTACGCGCGCTGGCTGCATGCGCACAACAATGCGGCGAAGCGCGGCGAGGAAAAGACCGAGACGGTGGTGGTATCGGCAGCCGATCGCCGGCGCGCTGCCGCGGCCCAGCGCGACAGCGAGCGCGCCACCCGTCAGCGGGTGAAAAAAGTCGAAACCCGGGTTGCCGCCATCGACGCCGAGCTGGCCACGCTGGATGCAAAGCTCGCCGATCCGGAAACCTACAACGGACCGACGGCGGCACTGATGCAACTTGGACAGCAGCAGGCCAACTTGCGCCGCGAGAAGGAAACGCTCGAAGCGGAGTGGTTGGAACTTTACGAAGTGCTGGAAGCCTGAAGGGGCCACACATGAAAAAGCCGATGGCGCAATGGTGGTTGCCGGCGTTGGATCGCCTGGGCAAGAAACACCCGCTGCGCCAGCAACTCCTGCGCGCCGACCACCTTGCCGACACCCCACCGGCACGCCTGCCTGCGCTGACGCAGTGGTTCGATGTCGGTACCGCCACGATCCCTGCCGGTGCGCTGCTGCGGCAGCACTTTGCCGGCGATGCCGGCGATAGCGTGTGGATGGCGGCAGAGCCGGCCTGGGCATTTGCCGACATCAACGGCGTGCGGCTGATGGCGTGCGGCTCGCTTGAGGTCACCGCGAAGGAGGCTGCGGCACTGGTGTCATCGCTGGCGCCGCTGTTTGCCGAAGTAGGCATGCAGCTGCTTGCGGCAACGCCGACGCAATGGCAATTGCGCGCCGCGCCAGACACCGCCTTGCCGGAGCTGACTGCGCCCGAGCAGGCGCTGGGCGAGGATCTGTTCCTGCACCTGCCGAAGGGTGATGCCGGCAAGCGCTGGCGCATCTTGTTCAATGACGTGCAGATGGCGCTGCACGAGCACCCGGTGAACCTGGCGCGCAAGCGACACGGCGAAACCGTGGTCAACACCGTGTGGCCATGGGGCGCCGGCAAGCTGCCGGCAACGGTCACCGCGAACGTGGCAGGGGTTGTCAGCGACGAGCCGTTGCTGGTGGCGCTGGCGGCGCGCGCGGGCATCGAACGCAAACCCTTGTCGCCGGATGCCGTGGCGCTGGCAGCCGCCGGCTGGCTGGTGGACCTGCAAGGACTGGCCGCCGGTGAGTTCGAGCGCGACTGGTGGCCAAGCATGCAGACCGCCATGGCGCGCCGCGCGCTGCATATCGTGTTCGGCAGCGGCGAATGCTGGGCGTGGCGGCCGTGGCATCGCTGGCGCATCTGGCGCAGGCCGGCGCGTTGAGCGCCCCGACCTTGCGCCGGCGCGTGCCGCAAGGCGAGCCGGCAGGTTGGGATGCCAGCGTGCATCCGGTAGTTCAGCGGGTATATGCAGCGCGTGGCGTGTTCGGGCCGACCGGCGTCGAGCATCGCCTGCAACGCCTGTTGCCGCCGCAGACGCTGGGCGGGCTGGATACAGCCACCGATCTGCTGATCGATGCGATCCGCGCCGGTGAGCACATTCTCGTTGCCGGCGACTACGACTGCGATGGCGCCACCGGTACCACGGTGGCGGTGCGTGGCCTGCGCATGCTGGGTGCCGCGCACGTCTCCTATGCGGTGCCCAACCGCTTCGTGCACGGTTACGGCCTGACGCCGGCGTTGGTGGATTCGCTGTCGCCGCGGCCGCAACTGATCGTCACCGTGGACAACGGTGTCGCCAGCATTGCCGGCGTGGCGCGCGCGCATGAACTGGGCATGCGGGTGATCGTCACCGACCACCATTTGCCGGGCGAACGCCTGCCGGCGTGCAATGCGATGGTCAACCCCAACCTTGCCGGCGATGCGTTTCCCAGCAAGGCGCTGGCCGGCGTTGGCGTGATGTTCTACCTGCTGCTGGCGCTGCGTGCGAAGCTGCGTGCGCAGGGGGCGTTTGCCGGCGGCGAGCCGGATTTGTCCAGCCTGCTCGACCTGGTCGCGTTGGGCACCGTGGCCGACCTGGTGCCGCTGGATTTCAACAACCGGGTGCTGGTGGCCGCTGGCCTGCGGCGCATCCGCAGCGGCTACGCGCATGCCGGCATCGCTGCGCTCGTCGCCTGCGGCAAGCGCAGCGTCGCCACCTTGTGTGCGGCGGACCTCGGTTTTGCCATCGGCCCGCGCCTCAACGCGGCGGGCCGGCTCGAAGACATGCACATCGGCATTGAATGCCTGCTGGCCGACGATGCCGGCCGCGCGCAACGCCTGGCCGGGGAACTCGACGAGATCAACCACGCGCGCCGCGACCTGCAAGCCTCGATGGTGGCTGCGGCGGAAACCATGGTGGCCGGCATCGGCGACAACGGCGCTACCGGCGTCGCGCTGTACGAGCCCTCGTGGCATGCCGGCGTCGTCGGGCTGGTGGCGTCGAAGCTCAAGGATCGCCTGCATCGTCCGGTGATTGCCTTTGCCCCTGCCAGCGACGATGACCCGCAGCAATTGCGTGGTTCCGGCCGTTCAATCGCCGGTTTCCACCTGCGCGACGCGCTGGCCATGATCGACGCCCGCGAGCCGGGTTTGATCGAGCGCTTTGGCGGCCATGCGATGGCGGCCGGGCTCAGCTTGCCGGCGGCGCATTACCCGCGGTTCGCCCAGGCCTTCGACCACACGGCGAGCGAGCTCATCGCGCCCGAATCGCTGCAGGCCACGTTGTATACCGATGGCGAATTGCTGGTGGGGGACTTTTCGCTGGACCTTGCCCGCCAGTTGCGTGATGCCGGGCCATGGGGGCAGGGCTTCCCGCCGCCGGTGTTCGACGGCGTGTTCGATTGCGCTGGCTGGAAACGCATGGGCGAAAACCATTGGCGGCTCAACCTGCGCGATGCGCGCGACGGCGCCACGCACGATGCGGTGATGTTCAATGTCGGCGCCGCCACGCCGCCCGCGCGCCTGCGTGCGGCGTTCGAGCTGGTGGTCAACGACTGGCAGGGCAGGGAGTCGCCGCGCCTGCTGCTGCGCCACGTGGAGGCATGCTGATTCGGCCATCCATACGGCTAATGCCGAATCGTCACTTGCAAGCACGCGCCGTATCTGTTCTAGTCGGTGTCATGTCACCGATGACTTCCACTGCCCTGGACTCCAACGCCGCCGCGGCGTTCGGCTTGGCCGTGGCTGCCGGCAACAACAATCGCGCGAACAATAACGCCAACTGTTGGCGGGCCCGCGCGTAGCTGCAAGTTTCATCACAGACACGCAAACCGGGGCCCGCCGAAAAGCGGGCCCCGTTTTTTTGTGCCTTCCATTCACCCTGAAAAGGCAAAAACCATGTGTGGCATCTTTGGCATGTTCGACCTGCAACCCGGCGACGACGTCGCCACGCTGCGCCGGCAGGCGCTTGATCTCTCGCGCCGCCAACGCCATCGCGGGCCGGATTGGAGCGGCGTGTTTGCCGACGACGGCGCGATCCTGGTGCACGAGCGCCTGGCGATCGTTGACCCGGCCTCCGGGGCGCAGCCGCTGCGTTCGCGCGACGGCCAGCTCGCGCTGGCGGTGAACGGCGAGATCTACAACCACAAGGTGCTGCGCGCCGCCACCGACTACGATTTCACCACCGGCTCCGACTGCGAAGTCATCAACGCCCTGTATCGTCAGCAGGGCGCCGACTTCGTGCCGCGACTCAACGGCATCTTTGCCTTCGTGCTGTGGGATGCCGCCGCCCGCCGCTACCTCGTAGCGCGCGACCCGATCGGTGTGTGCCCGCTGTACTGGGGCCACGACGCGCAGGGCCGCACCTGCGTCGCCTCGGAAATGAAAGTGCTTGCCGAGCTGTGCGCTGACGTCGCCGAGTTCCCTGCCGGGTATCTGTACGACAGCGCCACTGGCGAGTTGCGCCAGTACTACGTCAAACCGTGGCGCGACTACGCCGCCACCAAGGGCCACGTGCCGGCCCCGGCCGCGTTGCGCAAGGCGTTCGAGGATGCCGTGCATCGCCAGCTGATGACCGATGTGCCCTACGGCGTGCTGCTTTCCGGCGGGCTGGATTCGTCGCTGGTCGCCGCGTGCGCCGCCAAATTCGCGCGCGAGCGGATCGAGGAGGACGACCGCAGCGAAGCCTGGTGGCCACGCCTGCATTCGTTCGCGATCGGACTGGAAGGCTCGCCCGACCTCGCCGCGGCCAAGGTCGCCGCCGACGCGCTCGGCACCGTGCACCACGGGTTCGTCTACACCTTCCAGGAAGGCCTGGATGCCGTGCCGGAGGTGATCCGGCACCTGGAAACCTACGACGTCACTACCATCCGCGCCGCCACGCCGATGTACCTCATGGCGCGCCGGATCAAGGCGATGGGCGTGAAGATGGTGCTCTCGGGCGAAGGTTCGGACGAAATCTTCGGCGGGTACCTCTATTTCCACAAGGCACCGTCGGCCAAGGCGTTCCACGAGGAAACCGTGCGCAAGCTCGACACCCTGCACGCCTACGACTGCCTGCGCGCGAACAAGTCGATGATGGCCTGGGGCGTGGAGGCGCGCGTGCCGTTTCTCGATCTGGAATTCATCGACGTGGCGATGGGCATCGACGCCGCGGCGAAGATGGCCGGCCACGGCAAGATCGAGAAATCCATCCTGCGCGAGGCCTTTGAAGGTGCGCTGCCGAAGGAAATCCTCTGGCGCCAGAAGGAGCAGTTCAGCGATGGCGTTGGCTATGGCTGGATCGACGAACTCAAGGCGCATGCGGAGAAGTCGGTGAGCGATCGCGAATTTGCTGCGGCCGCCGCGCGCTTCCCGTTCAACACGCCGGAAACCAAGGAGGCGTATTTCTACCGCCGCATCTTCGAGAGCCACTACCCGAGCCCGGCGGCGGTCGCCACCGTACCCGGCGGCAAGTCCATCGCCTGCTCCTCGCCGGCCGCCATCGCGTGGGATCCGAGCTTTGCCAAGCTGGCCGACCCGTCCGGCCGTGCAGTGAAGAGCGTGCACGAACATGCGCTGAGCTGAGCTCGGAACGCGTTCTGGTTCAGCTCTGGCGCGTATCCGAGCCGGCAACCGTGCGGTTGCCGGCTCGGCCGCGCGTCGCCGCGGTCGATTCGCACCGTGCGCCGTTGGCGGTCGGTCGATGGCGCGCGCGATGCAGGTGCGGGTCAGCCAGCCGCGGGGAGCGCTCTGTTAAGATGGCAAGCCAACTTATTGCGCGCCCGACCATGACCGAACCGCATCCCATTCTTGCGCAGATTGCCGACCTTACGGAACGCGTCGAGTCGCTTAGGGGGTATCTTTGACTACCCCACCAAGCTCGAACGCCTCGAAGAAGTAACCCGCGAGCTGGAAAACCCCGACATCTGGGACAACCCGACGCGCGCGCAGGAGCTGGGCCGCGAGCGGGCGCGGCTGGAGTCGGTGGTCAACGGCATCCGCGAACTCGCATCGGGTTTGAACGACGCGCGCGAACTGCTGGAAATGGCCAACGCCGACGGCGACGAGGAAACGGCTGCTGCCGTGCACCGTGACGTCGACCGGCTTGATGCACGGGTGGCCAAGCTCGAATTCCAGCGGATGTTCTCGGGCAAAATGGACGCCTGCAACGCGTTTGTCGACATCCAGGCTGGCGCCGGCGGTACCGAGGCCCAGGACTGGGCCGAAATGCTGTTGCGCATGTACCTGCGTTGGGCCGAGTCGCGCGGCTGGAAAACCGAGATGATGGAAGCCTCCGGCGGCGAAGTGGCCGGAATCAAATCGGCCACGTTCCGGGTGGAAGGCGACTATGCCTACGGCTGGCTCAAGACCGAAATTGGCGTGCATCGCCTCGTGCGCAAAAGCCCGTTCGACTCCGATAACCGCCGCCATACCAGCTTCACCAGCGTGTTCGTTTCGCCCGAGGTGGACGACGAGATCGAGATCGAGATCAACCCGGCGGACATCAAGATGGATGTGTACCGTTCATCCGGCGCGGGTGGCCAGCACGTTAACAAGACCGAATCGGCGGTGCGTCTGACCCACGTGCCCACCGGCGTGGTGGTGGCCTGCCAGGTGGAGCGCAGTCAGCATTCCAACCGCGATCGCGCGATGAAAATGCTGAAGGCGCGCCTGTACGAGCTGGAAGTGCAGAAGCGCAACGCTGAGCGCGATGCGGTGGAGGCCACCAAATCGGACATCGGCTGGGGCAGCCAGATCCGCAACTACGTGCTCGACCAGAGCCGCATCAAGGATCTGCGCACCGGCGTGGAACGCACCGACACGCAGAAAGTGCTCGATGGCGACCTTGACGAATTCATCGAGGCCAGCCTGAAATCCGGGCTCGACGCCGGTGCCAAGCGCATCGACGCCTGAGCGACAATCCTGGTTGACTGACGACGAGGTGGCAGGCATGAAACGCAAACACGTATGCACCATCGCAGCAGCTCTGGTGTTGGCCCTGGGCGCAACCAGCGCTGTGGCAAACCCGCAGGACAGCGCCAAGCAGACCATCAAGCAGGACGCCAAGACCGTGGGGCACGGCGTGGCCGACGGCGCACGCACGGTCGGTCATGCCACGCGCGACGTCGCGGTCAAGATCGGGCACGGCGCCAAGGAAGCCGGCGTCGGCATCGGGCACGGCGCGAAGAAGGCGGGCATCGCGGTGGGTCATGGCGCGAAAGAGGGCTGGGACGCCACCAAGGCCGGTGCCAAAAAAGCGTTCGGCAAAGACGGCAACTGATCCGGCGCGGATGCGCCATCGATGAACCCAGACCGGCGGTGCCGGTGCGGAGACCACGCGAACCCATGAGCGAAACCACCGATACCCAGCCCGTCGACGAAAACAAGTTGATTGCCGAGCGGCGCGAAAAACTGACTGCGCTGCGCGGGCGGGGCATTGCCTTTCCGAACGACTTCCGCATCGACAGCTTTGCCGGCGACCTGCAGGCCGAGTTTGCCGACAAGGAGGCGTGGACGCCGGAGGCGATCGAAGCGCTGCATCGGCGGGTGAAAATGGCCGGCCGCATCGTGCTCAAGCGCGTGCAGGGCAAGATCAGTTTCGTGCAGGTGCAGGACATGGGCGGGCGCATCCAGTTGTTCCTGCACCAGAACGCGCTGGGCGAGGAAACCTACGGCGCGTTCAAGGGCTGGGATATCGGCGACATCGTCGGCGCCGAGGGCGAGCTGATCCGCACCAAGGCGGGCGAACTGTCGATCAAGGCGGACCAGCTGCGGCTGCTGACCAAGAGCCTGCGCCCGCTGCCCGACAAGCACCATGGCATGGCCGATGTCGAGCAGCGCTACCGCCAGCGCTACGTCGACCTCATCGTCACCCCGGAGGCGCGCGACACCTTCCAGAAGCGCTCGCGCGTGATCGGCTTCATCCGCCACTGGCTGGAGGCCGCACCGCGCCGCTTCATGGAAGTGGAAACGCCGATGATGCACGTGATCCCCGGCGGCGCCACGGCCAAGCCGTTCGTTACCCACCATAATGCGCTGGACATTGATCTTTACCTCCGCGTGGCGCCGGAGCTGCACCTGAAGCGCCTCGTGGTCGGCGGCTTCGAGCGTGTCTACGAGCTCAACCGCTGCTTCCGCAACGAGGGCGTCTCCACCCGCCACAACCCCGAGTTCACCACGCTCGAGTTGTACCAGGCCTACGCCAGCTACAACGAGATCATGGATCTCACTGAAACCCTGATCCGCGAAGTCGCGCGGACGGTGATCGGCACCACGCAGCTCAGTTGGGACGGCAACACAATCGACGTCGGCCAGCCGTTCCGCCGCTGGACGATGGAAGACGCCGTGCTGGAGAAGAACCCGGAGATCCGGCGCGCCGAATTGCGCGATCGCGCGGCGCTCGCTGCGCACGCCAGGCGCCTCGGCATCGCCGTCAAGGATGGCTATGGCTGGGGCAAGCTGCTGCAGGAAATCTTCGAGAAGACGGTGGAGGAAACGCTGATCCAGCCGACCTTCATCACCCAGCACCCGAAAGAGGTTTCCCCGCTGGCGCGCGAGAACGATACCGACAAGGGCATCACCGACCGCTTCGAGCTGTTCGTCAGCGGCAAGGAAATCGCCAACGGTTTCTCCGAGCTCAACGACCCGGAGGATCAGGCCTCACGGTTCAAGGCGCAGGTCGCCGCGCTGGCTGCCGGCGACGACGAGGCCATGCACTACGACGCCGACTACATCCGTGCGCTCGAAGTCGGCCTGCCGCCCACCGGCGGCCTCGGCATCGGCATCGATCGCCTGGTGATGCTGCTCACCGGCTCCGCGTCCATCCGCGACGTGCTGCTGTTCCCGTACATGCGCCCGGAGGCGTGACCATGTGGTACGCGATCGTTGGCACCGACAACCCGGATTCGCTGGCAGGCCGCAAGGCGGCGCGGCCAGCGCATTTGGCGCGGCTCAAGCAGCTGCAGGCGGAAGGGCGGCTCTTCGTGGCCGGACCGTTTCCGGCCATCGACTCCCCCGACCCCGGCCCGGCCGGGTTCACCGGCAGCCTGATCGTGGCCGAATTCACGTCGCTGGCGGATGCCGAAACCTGGGCCAAGGCCGATCCGTACCTGGCCGCGGGGGTTTATCGCGAAACCGCGGTCAAGCCGTTCCTGAAGGCGTTGCCGTGAGCGACCACGGCGCGACGATGGCCGAGATCCGCGCGCGGCTCACCGCCGAATTCGCGCCGAGCGAGCTGGAGGTGATCGACGACGGCCACCTGCACATCGGCCACGCGGCGGAAGGCAAGGGGCACTATCGCGTGCGCATCGTCAGCGCCGCGTTTGCCGGGGTCGCGCCGGTCAAGCGCCACCGGATGGTCTACGCGGCGCTGGCCGACCTGATGGATCACGGCGTCCACGCGCTGTCGATCGATGCGAAATAACCCGCCCCTTCCGGCAGTGACCGCATGCGCCTGACCACGATCAAACTCGCTGGCTTCAAGTCCTTCGTCGACCCGACCACGTTGAACCTGCCGGCCAACATGACCGGCGTGGTGGGGCCGAACGGCTGCGGCAAATCCAACATCATCGACGCCATCCGCTGGGTGATGGGCGAAAGCGCGGCATCCCGCCTGCGCGGCGATTCGCTTACCGACGTGATCTTCTCCGGCTCCACCTCGCGCAAGCCGGTGGGACAGGCGACGGTGGAGCTGATCTTCGACAACGGCGACGGCACGGTGCAGGGCGAGTACGGCCAGTACGCCGAAATCTCGGTCAAGCGCCAGGTCACTCGCGACGGGCAATCCGCGTATTACTTGAATGGCGCGCGCTGCCGCCGACGCGACATCACCGACCTGTTTCTCGGTACCGGCCTCGGTCCGCGCAGCTACTCGATCATCGAGCAGGGGATGATTACCCAGATCATCGAGGCGCACCCCGAAGAACTGCGCACCCATCTGGAAGAAGCCGCCGGTATCTCCAAGTACAAAGAGCGCCGCAAGGAGACGGAGAGCCGCATCAAGGCCACGCGCGAAAACCTCGATCGCGTGAAAGACGTGCGCGACGAGGTGGACAAACAGCTCGAACACCTGAACCGCCAGGCCCGTGCGGCCGAGCGCTGGAAAGCGCTGAAGGAGGAGCAGACACGCAAGGAAGGCGAGCTGCGCGCGCTCGAATACCGCGGCTTGAAACGCCAGCACGCAGGCGAGAGCGAAGGTCTTGCGACGGCGGAAACCGGGATCGAGAAGCAGCTTGCCCGCCAGCGCGAGATTGAAGCGCAGCTGGAAAGCATGCGCGAGCGCCATACCGAAGCCAGCGAACATTTGAGCGCGGTGCAGGCCGACGTCTACAAGGTGGGCGCCGAGATTGCGCGGGTCGAGCAACAGGTTCGCTTCAACCGGGATACCGCCGAACGCCTGCAGCACAGCCAGGCGGAGGCGGAGCGCGAATTTGCCGAGCTTTCCGCGCAGGTCGACGGTGACCGCGAGCAGGCCGAAACCCTGCGCACCGCACTGGCCGAAGGCGAACCGCGGCTGGAGACCTTGCAGCAATTGCAGGACGACACCGCCGAGGCGCAGCGCAGTGCGGACGCCAAGCTTGCCGATTGGCAGCAGCGCTGGGACGCGCACACGCGCACCGCCGGCGAGTCGAGCCGTGCCGCCGAGGTGGAGCGCACCAAGCTCAACTATCTCGATCGGCAGTCGCTCGACCTCGCCAAACGGCGCGAAACGCTCGAGGCCGAGCAGCGCGCCACCGACTTTGCCGCGCTCGAAGCCGAAGCCGAACGCATGGCGGGTGAGCACGACACCCAGCGCGAAAAGCTCGAAACCCTCGGCGCCATGCTCGATCAGCACAAGACCAGCTATGAGCAGGTTGTCGATCAGGAGCGGCAACTGCAGTCCACGTTGAACGACGCGCGTTCGCAATTGCAAACCTCGCGCGGTCGTTTGTCCTCACTCGAGGCCTTGCAGCACGCCGCGCTCGGGCAGGAGGAAAGCCCGGCCAACCAGTGGCTGGCGAAGCTCGGCCTTGGCCAGGCGCAGCGCCTTGGCGAGGCACTGCAAGTTGCAGCCGGCTGGGAAACCGCGGTGGAAACCGTATTGGCGGCCCTGATCGACGGCGTGTTGATCGATGACGTCCATGCCGTTGCCGGCGAGCTGTCGGGCTTGCACGATGCCGACATCGCCCTGCTCGACAGCGCGCACGGTGGTGCCGGCGCCGATGGCACACTGGCGGCGCAGGTACGCGGCCCGGCGGCGGCGTTGCGCCTGCTTGGCAAGGTGCAAACCGCGGCCACGCTGGACGCGGCCCGCCAGCGCTGCGCCACGCTGGGCGATGGCGAATCCGTCATCACCCAGGGCGGCGAATGGCTTGGCCCAGGCTGGGCGCGTGTGCGCCGGGCGCAAGGCAACCAGGTCGGCGTGCTCGCCCGCGAGCGCGAGATTCGCCAGTTGACCGACGAGGTCGCGCTGCTCGACGCGCGCATCGAGGCGACCACCGGTGAGCTGGAGGACCTGCGCACGCGCAAGTTCGAAGCCGAACGCGCGCGCGACGACACCCAGCGCGAGCTGTACAACGCGCATCGCCGTGCCTCCGAGCTGGCCGGCCAGTTGCAAAGCCAGCGCGGCAAACTGGAAACCATGCGGGCACGCAGCGAAAAGGTCACCGCCGACGTGGCTGCGATCGCCGCGCAGATCGACGAGCTGCAGGCGCAAACGCGCGAGGCCCGTGCGCAACTGGATGCGTCGGTTGGCCACATGGGTGACCTCGAAGACCGGCGCCGCGAGCTGGAAAACGAGCGTCGTGCCCTGCTTGAAGCCCGCGAAGAAGCGCGCATGAACGCGCGCGACGCCGCCGACCAGGCGCACACGCTGGCGTTGTCGCTGGAATCCAAGCGTTCCGCGCGCGCCTCGCTTGAACAATCCCTGGCGCGGATGGACACCCAGTTGCGCCAGATCGACGCGCGGCGGCAGGCGATTGCCGAGCAGCTGGCAGCCGGCACCGACCCCATTGCCGAGCTCGAAGCCGAGCGGCAAACCTATCTTGATCAGCGTCTGCTGGTGGACAAGCAACTGGTCGATGCCCGTCGCGCACTGGAGGAGTCCGATCTCGCCTTCCGCCAGCTCGAACAGCGTCGCCAGCTGGCCGAGCAGGAGCTTGCCGGGCTGCGCGAAAGCCTCTCCGAAAAGCGCCTCGCCGCACAGGCGCTGCAGTTGCGCGCCCAGCAATTGGCCGAAGCCATCAGCGCCGCGGGTCTCGATCTGGAAACCCTGCTGGCGGAACTGGCCGAGGAGGTCGATGCCACGCAGTGGAAACAACAGCTCGACGAGCTTGCCGGCAAGATCACCCGGCTGGAGCCGGTGAACCTTGCCGCGATCCAGGAGCACGCCGAGAAGAGCGAGCGCAAGACTTATCTCGACAACCAGCTTGCCGACCTCACCAGCGCGATGGAAACGCTCGAAGGCGCCATCAAGAAGATCGACCGTGAAACCCGCCAGCGCTTCAAGGAAACCTTCGAC
Organism: Rhodanobacter sp. FW106-HT46G03; assembly: GCF_058789895.1. Lineage (NCBI taxonomy): Bacteria > Pseudomonadati > Pseudomonadota > Gammaproteobacteria > Lysobacterales > Rhodanobacteraceae > Rhodanobacter > Rhodanobacter sp. FW106-HT46G03. The sequence continues at coordinate 2,152,457 of NZ_JBYTCC010000001.1, read as the reverse complement.
AAGGTCAACGCCGGCATCCAGGAGCTGTTCCCGCGCCTGTTCGGCGGCGGCCACGCCTATCTCGAGCTCACTGGCGACGACCTGCTCGACACCGGTGTGGCGATCATGGCGCGCCCGCCGGGCAAGCGGCCCTCCAACATCTCGCTGCTCTCTGGCGGCGAGAAAGCACTCACCGCCGTGGCGTTGGTGTTCTCCATCTTCAACCTGAACCCGGCGCCGTTCTGCCTGCTGGATGAGGTGGATGCGCCGCTGGACGAGGCCAACGTGGGCCGTTTCTCCAACATGGTGCGCGAGATGAGCGAGAAGGTGCAGTTCATCTTCATCAGCCACAACAAGGCCGCAATGGAAGTGGCCAACCAGCTGTGCGGCGTGACCATGCGCGAGCCTGGCGTATCGCGTCTGGTGCAGGTGGATCTGGCGGAAGCGGCTAAACTTGCCGGTACGGCCTGAACGTGACCCCGGTCACGCACTCGCCTCGAATGAGATAAGGAGCGAACCATGACGCTGCAACCGATGCTTGCCTTGGCATGGAACCCCGCGGTTGGGCTGCCGTTGCTCATCATCGGCATCGTCGTGCTGGCATTGATCTGGCTGTTTGGTGGGCCGAAGAAGGCGCAACAGGGGCGCCGTCGCCCGGAAGCGGGCCAGGGCACGCACACCGCCGAGCGGTTCGAACCCACGCTGGGCGGGCAAAGTGAATCGGAGGGGGGCAGGACGGATGGCCTGTCGTTCTCGGCCACCGACAGCCTCGATCCTGTTGCGCCACCGGCTCCGCAACCGCCCCATCAAGGCGAGCTCGACGTCGGCCTGCGCGAAGAGCTTGAACGCTTGAGCACCACGTTGGCGAGCGAACACAAGCCGGCCACCCCGCGCAGCAGCCGGCTGGCCGGGCAGGCCGCGGCCATCGTCGACGCGTTGCGCGCGCCGCGGAAGGGTGAGCCGACCATTGGCAATCTCGATGCCGCCGCTGCGGGCGAGCCCGTCGGACCGTCACCGCTGGCTTCCCCGTCCGTGACCCCGCCACTGGCCGCGGCACCGGCGCAACCCCCGCAACCGGCCGCACCGCGAATGCCGCCACGCTCCGACCTGGGGCGCCGCCCGTCCCAATGGACGGTTGAACGAATCGTCACCTTGTTTGTCGTCGCGCGCGAGGGCGCCAGCTTCAACGGCGCCGATCTGGTCGTTGCCGCGGAAAAGGCCGGGCTGGAGTTTGGCGACATGGGCATCTACCACCGCCTTGTGGACGGCAAGCGCGACCAAGGCCCGATTTTCAGTGTGGCCAACATGCTGAAGCCTGGCAGCTTCGATCTCGCCCGCATCGACACGTTGCGCACGCCTGGCCTGAGCTTTTTCATGACCTTGCCGGCACCGCTGCCCGCACTCGATGCCTGGGACACCATGCTGCCCACGGCGCAACGCCTGGCCGAGCTGCTGGATGGCCAGGTGCTGGACGAGGAACGCAATGCTCTGGGACGCCAGCGCATTGCCCACATCCGCGACGAATTGCGGGGTTGGGATCGCGACCACGAAGGCAAAGAGATCCACATCGGACACTGATGCGGGCGTTGCGGGTGGCGAGCATCCACGGCAACAGCCGTTCGTGCTGGGCTCGCCGCAAGCTGTGAAGCCATCGGCCGGGCGGTGTTGTCGTGCCGGCTGAGCCTGGCTCCGTTACCTCACACGATCGCCAGTACCGCCTCCGGCGGTCGGCCGATAACCGCCTTGCCGTTGGCGACCACGATCGGGCGTTCAATCAGGATCGGGTGTGCAAGCATGGCGGCAATGAGCGCGTCGTCATCGAGCGCCGGGTCGGCCAGGCCGAGCTCCTGATAGATCGCCTCGCCCGTGCGCAACAATCCGCGCGGCGTCATGCCGAGCAGTTGCAGCAGATGCCTGAGTCCGGCGGCATCGGGCGGAGTGTCGAGATAATTCACCACTTCGACCTCGCGGCCCGCGAGCAGCGCGAGGGTGGCGCGCGACTTGCTGCAGCGGGGGTTGTGGTAGATGCGGATCATCAGCGGTTGCCGGAACGGTTGCCGCCGCGTCCGTGCGGACGTCCACCGCCAGGGCGACCACCGCCGAACGGCGGGCGATTGCCGCCCTGACCTTGCCCTTGTGGCCGCCCGCGGCCACCGCGGTTGCCGGCGCCGGCCGGGCGATTGCCGGCGTGGTAGCCGGCAAAGCCGGTGTGCGGGCCACCCGCGGCAGCGCCCGGGGCGCCGGGCCCGCCGCGGCGTTTGCCATGGGCTGCCGCGGCGCCGTCGCGGGTGTCGCCGGCAAACCAGGTGCGCACCGAGGGCAGCTCCTGACCGGGGGCAACGCCGCGGCGATTCTTCTTGCGTGGACCGCCGGTCGGACGCTCGGGCAGGGCGACGTTGCCGTTCACCTCGCGGCCGGGTTTGCGCGGTTTCTGGCGACCGCGCGGCGCATCCACGCGAATGCGGTCAAAGGCGCGAATCTCGCGTGCCTCGTCCTGGTAACCAGCGCTCCAGGCACTGGCGGCGCCTTGTTCCGGGCGGTATTCGGTGACATTGCGGTTGGCGCGGCGCTGGTGCAGGACCGCGCTCAAGGTGAGCACCGGCTGCGGAGCGCTGACTCCGCCGAGTTCACGCAGGCGCTTTACCGCTTCTTCGTCGAGCGCCTCGCAATCGCCGCGGCGCAGCGTACGCGGCAGCTCGACGCCGCCGTAGCGGATGCGCTTGAGCCGGCTGACCAGGAAACCCTGTGAATCCCACAGGCGGCGCACTTCGCGGTTGCGGCCCTCACGGATGACCACGCGGAACCAGCTGTGGCTGCCACCGCGGCTGATGACGCCGATCTCGTCGAACCGCGCCGGGCCGTCTTCAAGGTCGATCCCGGCCTTGAGCTTTTCGATTACTTCGTCCGGCACCTCGCCGTGCACGCGGCACAGATATTCGCGTTCCACGCCGGCCTTGGGGTGCATCAGCGCGTTGGCCAGCTCGCCGTCGGTGGTGAGCAGCAGGATGCCGGTGGTGTTGATGTCGAGCCGGCCCACGGCCACCCAGCGCGCGCCCTTCAGACGCGGCAGCTGCTCGAACACGGTCGGGCGGCCTTCCGGGTCGTCCCGCGTGGTGAGCACGCCTTCGGGTTTGTGGTAGATCAGCACCTCGGCGTCGCTGCGGGTATCGGTGGCGACCACGAACTGCTTGCCGTCGACCACCACGCGGTCACCGGCATGCACACTGGTGCCGATCGTGGCCGGCGCGCCGTTCAACTCGATTTCGCCGGCCAGGATGCGTTGTTCGAGCATGCGGCGCGAACCGAGGCCGGCGTTGGCCAGCACCTTGTGCAGGCGTTCTTCGAGCGGAGCAGCGTCGCTGGCGGGCGCGCGCTTCAGGGACAGGATGGATTTTTGCGGCGCAGTCATGCGCGGTACTCCTCAGGGATTCGGTGCGTCGCCGTCGGTAACGGCGTCCGGCGCGGCGGTTGCCGTCTCGGCAACCGGGGGTTCTGGTTCGGTAGTGGCTGCGTCGTCTGGCGCAGTGGCTACGGTGTCGGGTTCGCTTTCGATTGCCAGCGGGTTGGCCGGTGCGGCCAGTGCAGCGGCCGTGGCCTCGGGGTCGATCGGCAGGTCCTTGATGACGCGCGGCGGCAGTGGCGTCTGGTCAAAGCCGAGTTGCGGGTCTTCCATGTCGCGGATTTCGGCCAGCGGCGGCAGCTCGTCCAGCGATTTCAGATTGAAGTAGTCGAGAAACGTGCGCGTGGTGCCGAACAGTGCCGGTTTGCCCGGTACGTCGCGGTAGCCGACGATGCGGATCCACTCGCGCTCTTCCAGCGTCTTGACGATGTTGGAGGACACCACGACGCCACGAATCTGTTCGATCTCCGGCCGCGTGATCGGTTGCCGGTAGGCGATCAGCGCCAGGGTTTCCAGCAGCGCGCGCGAGTAGCGGCTGGGTTTTTCGGTCCACATCTTCGCCACCCACGGGTGCACGTCGCGACGCACCTGGTAGCGAAAGCCGGAAGCCACCTCGATCAGCTCGACGCCGCGGCCGGCGCAATCGTCGACCAGGGACTCCAGCGCGCGGGCAATGTCCTCGCGGTCGACCTCGTCTCCTTCACCGAACAGGTCGCCAAGCTGGGCCACGCTCAGTGGCTGGCTGGCGGCCAGCAAGGCGGCTTCGACGATGGGTTTGAGTTGTTCGCTCTGCATGGCTGTGCGTGTCGATTCAAGGGGCGCCGTCGGAGGCCTGCGGGGTGTCGTAGGCCGGCTCGCCGGCTTCGTCGTCGGCGTCCGGCGCGGTATCGGTCATGCTGGCAGGATGCTGCACGCGCGCTTTCAGGTAGATCGGCGCAAGCGGAGCCTCCTGCACGATCTCGACCAGGAACTCCTTGGCGAGCTCAAGCATGGCGAGGAAGGTGACCACTACGCCCAGGCGGCCTTCGCCCGGGTCGAACAAGGTCTCGAAACGATGGAAATCGGCGCCGTCGAGCTTGCCCAGCAGGTCGCCCATGCGCTGGCGCACGCTGAGCGCATCGCGCTTGATCGCATGGTGGCCGAACAGCTCGGAGCGGCGCAGGACATCCTTCAGTGCCAGCAGCATTTCGCGCAGTTCGAGCGGTGGCGGCAGGCGGATCACGTTGTGGTCGCCGGCATCGGCATGCACCGGCACGGTGTCGCGTTCGAGCCGGGGCAGGGACTCGATGTCCTCGGCGGCCTTCTTGAAGCGCTCGTATTCCTGCAGGCGGCGCACCAGTTCGGCGCGCGGGTCTTCCTCGAGGCCTTCCTCGGCCGGCGGTCGCGGCAGCAGCAGGCGCGACTTGATCTCGCCGAGGATCGCGGCCATCAGCAGGTATTCGGCCGCCAGCTCCAGCCGCATCACGTCGTGCATCATCTCGATGTACTGCATGTATTGGCGGGTGATCTCGGCAATCGGGATGTCGAGGATGTCGAGGTTCTGCCGGCGGATCAGGTACAGCAACAGGTCAAGCGGGCCTTCGAACTCTTCCAGGATCACTTCCAGCGCATCCGGTGGGATGTACAGATCCTGCGGCATTTGCAGCACAGGTTCGCCACGCACGACTGCCAGCGGCATTTCCTGCTGCTGGGGTGGTGTCGCAGGGTTGTCCTGCGCAGCGACCGGGCCTTGCGGTCCGAGGGGTTCGGTGCTCATCAATGCGTGTCATTGGGCCGCATGGCGGCCGGCAAAACGTTCTGGTCCATCAAGGGCGAAACATTGGCCTGGTGACGACACCGCCGCGCCGTGTTCCAGCGCGGTGGCGACGCCAAAGCGGTGCTTCGGCAAAACGGTTGCACGCGATATCTGCGTGCCGACCCCGGCTTTCCCCTGTCACGGCCGGCAGGCCGCGCGCGCTTGCGGCGCGGCTGGCATGCGGTAGTTGCCACCATGGGCCGGCGCGCAGGCCGGTTGGGCATGACAGGAACTGGACAGTGCAGTGGCGAATCATGTCGCCGGCAAGTCGGAGCGATCGGCCCGAGACATCGTCGGGTGCCACTGCCGCCGGAAGCAACCGGCTGGCGTCTGGCTGTGGCACCACGTGTGGGGGAAGAGTAACGGGGTGCGGCGGTCAAGTCCAGCCATCACCGCGCTGGCGCACGGAAAGGATTTCTTCGCCGAGTACAATTCGGGCTCTGTCGTGCCGGCACGGGGCGGTCGCGCAAAGGCGAGTGACCTGCAGCGTCGAAGTTGGCAAACCTGGGGCAACACGGCTCCCGGCAATTGGGCCGCCTTGCGGTCGGACGTGGTGGCACAACGCTTGCTTGGAACGCTTCATGGCGGTTTTTGCCGGCCACAACCACGGTGCAACATATGACGGGCTTGGCCGACAAGGGGATACGAATGGCAAAGGACGACAACAAGCCCGGCAGCGAAGCCGAACACCTGCGACCGGCGCGCATGCAGATCGAGACCACGGTGCTGATGAGCCGCGGCGTCGCATCCCATCCGACCGAGCTGGTCGACATCTCGGCCACCGGCGCCCTGCTGCGGCGGCCGTTGGGATGGGAAGGCGAAGTGGGCCAGACCTGGCTGCTCGACATGATTTTCGGCAGTGACCTGCACATCCATCTGGAAGCGCAGGTGGCGCGCATTGCCGACCATCACCTCGGCTTTTCCTACGTGGCGATCCCCGAGGACAAGCAGGTGCCATTGTGGAACCTGCTCGGCGGCTACGCCGACATCCTCGAACTTTGGAAGGATTGAACCGCCGCGCGTCCCCGAGCGGCGGGTTGTCGTGGATTAACCCGCCGCTTTTGCCGCTTGTGCGCGCGCCTCGTTGCGCAACTCGCGGCGGAGAATCTTGCCAACGTTGCTCTTGGGCAGGCTGTCGCGAAATTCGATCAGTTTGGGGCGCTTGTAGCCGGTGAGCTGGTCGTGGCAGAACGCCTTGAGGGCTTCGGCGGTGAGGTTCGGGTCCTTGCGCACCACGTAGAGTTTCACCACCTCGCCGGAGTGCTCGTCCGGTACGCCCACGGCGGCCACCTCGGCCACGCCGGGGTGCAGCATCACGGCGTCCTCGACCTCGTTCGGATACACGTTGAAGCCGGACACCAGGATCATGTCCTTCTTGCGGTCGACGATGTAGAAGTAGCCGTTCTCGTCCATCCGCGCGATGTCGCCGGTATGCAGCCAGCCGTCGGCGCCGAGCACCTTGGCGGTCTCCTCCGGGCGCTGCCAGTAGCCCTGCATCACCTGCGGGCCCTTGACCATCAGCTCGCCCACGCCGCCCACCGGCAAGGGCTGATTGTCCTCCGACCACACGGCGACGTTGGTGGACGGCACCGGCAGCCCGATCGAGCCGTTGTACTCCTTGAGGTCGAGCGGGTTGATACATGCCGCCGGCGAGGTTTCGGTGAGGCCGTAGGCCTCGGCCAGCGTGCAGCCGGTGACCTTCTTCCAGCGCTCCGCCACCGCCCGCTGCACCGCCATGCCGCCGCCGAGCGTCAGATGCAGGCGCGAGAAATCCACTTCGGCAAACCCCGGCGTGTTGAGCAGGCCGTTGAACAACGTGTTGACGCCAGTCAGCGCGGTGAAATGCGAGGCCTTCAGTTCCTTGACGAAGCCCGGCATGTCGCGCGGGTTGGTGATCAGCCAGTTGAGCCCGCCCATGCGCATGAACACCAGGCCGTTCGCGGTGAGCGAAAAGATGTGGTACAGCGGCAGCGCGGTGATGATGACTTCTTCGCCGGGCTTGGTGTTGCCGCCGACCCAGGTGCCGGCCTGCAGCATGTTGGCGACCATGTTGCCGTGGCTCAGCATCGCGCCCTTGGCGACGCCGGTGGTGCCGCCGGTGTACTGCAGGAAGGCGAGGTCGGCGTGGGTCAGCTCGACCTTGGGCACCGGGTGCGCGGCGCCTTGCGCCAGCGCGTCGCGAAAGCGCACGGCGGTCGGCAGCTGATAGGCCGGCACCATCTTCTTGACATGCTTGAGCACGAAATTGACGAGTGCGCCCTTGGGGAAGCCGAGCAGATCGCCAATGCCGGTGGTGATGATGTGCTTGACTTGGGTGCCGGCGACGACTTCCTGCAGCGTCTTGGCAAAGTTGTCGAGGACCACGATGGCGCGGGCGCCGGAGTCTTCGAGCTGATGGTTGAGCTCGCGCGCGGTGTACATCGGGTTGGTGTTGACTACCACGATGCCGGCGCGCAGCGCGCCGAACAGGGCGATCGGGTACTGCAGCACGTTCGGCATCATGAGGGCGATGCGGTCGCCCTTGGCCAGCCCGATCACGCCGGTGAGGTAGCCGGCAAACTGCCGGCTGAGCGTGTCGATCTCGCCGTAGCTGAGCACCTTGCCGAAGTTGGCAAAGGCGGGGCGATCACGGAACTTGGTGAACGCTTCTTCCACTACCGCCGCCACCGAACCGTAGGTGTTGATGTCGATTTCGGCGGGTACGCCGGCGGGATAGTGCGCCAGCCACGGACGGTCATTGCTCATGCTTTGGATCCCCTGTTGTGTCGATGACAATGGGCGGATGGAAGCGTCGCGTTGGCGTAGGCATCCGTCGTGGATTGTGACCGAAGATTTGAACATGCGCCGGCGTACGGGGCAAGCGGCAATGCAACGATTCGAGGTGGCCATGAAGGACGTGAAGGTACTGGTTTTGCTGGTCATGACGATGCTGATCGGCGTCCCGATCACCGCCTGCCGACGCACGCCGGACGAGGTGCAGGTGCGCGCCGCGATTGCGGCGGGTGCGCAGGCAGTGCAGGCGGGTTCGGCCAGCGATCTGGGTGCGGTGCTGACTGACGATTTCGACGGTAATGCCGGTGAGCTTGGGCGGCGCGACCTGGTGCGCATGGTCGCGGGCCTGGCGTTGCGCGGCGAGCATGTTGGCGCCACCACCGGGCCGATTGCCATCGAGCGTCGTGGCGACCGGCTGGTGGCGGATTTCACCGTGACGCTCACCAGCGGTGGGCGCGTGTTGCCGGATCGGCTTGGCGTATACCGGGCGGAAACCGCCTGGCGCAGGGAGGGTGGCCACTGGCGTTGCTACCGCGCCGCGTGGAAGCGCTCGCTGTAACGCGTTTCTCGCGGCCATGAAAAAACCGCCCCGGCAAGCCGGGGCGGTCGGGTGCTGCGGTGACGCGTGGATCAGCCGGCTTTCTTCTCGTTGGCAAGCTGGCGCAACACGTATTGCAGGATGCCGCCGTGGCGGTAGAAGTCGCGCTCCTTCGGCGTCAGCAGCATCACGTGCACGGTGAACTGCTTCTTGCTGCCGTCGGACGCGGTGGCCGTGATCTTCGCCTCTTTCGCGTTGCCGTTGTCCAGCCCGGTGATGTCGAACGTCTCGGTGCCATCCAGCCCCAGCGTCTTGGCGTTTTCGCCCGCGTTGAACTGCAGCGGCAGCACGCCCATGCCGACCAGGTTGGAGCGGTGGATGCGCTCGAAGCTCTCCGCCAGCACGGCCTTGATGCCGAGCAGCAGCGTGCCCTTGGCCGCCCAGTCGCGCGAGGAGCCGGTGCCGTATTCCTTGCCGGCCACCACCAGCAGCGGCGTGTTGGTTTCCTTGTACTTCATCGCGGCGTCGTAGATCGCCATCTGCTCGCCGGTCGGCAGGTACTTGGTGTAGCCACCTTCCACGCCGTCCAGCAGCTGGTTCTTGATGCGGATGTTGGCAAACGTGCCGCGCACCATCACGTCGTCGTTGCCGCGCCGCGAGCCGTAGGAGTTGAAGTTCTTCGGATCGACGCCGTGTTCGATCAGGTAGCGGCCCGCCGGGCTGTCCTTCTTGATCGCGCCAGCCGGGGAGATGTGGTCGGTGGTGATCGAGTCGGCAAACAGGCCGATCACGCGTGCACCGTGCACGTCCTCGACCTTGCCCACCGCCATCGTCATGCCGTCGAAGTACGGCGGGTTCTTGATGTAGGTGGATTTTTCCCACTCGTAGACGTCGCCGTTCGGGAACGGGATGGCATTCCAGCGCTCGTCGCCCTTGAACACGTCGGCGTAGTTCTTCTTGAACATGTCGGCGGTGATGCGACCGGCCATGGCTTCGCCGATTTCGCGGTTGGACGGCCAGATGTCCTTGAGATAGACCGGCTGGCCGTTCTTGCCGGTGCCGATCGGATCCTTGGTGAGGTTGATGTCCAGCGTGCCGGCCAGCGCGTAGGCGACCACCAGCGGCGGCGAGGCGAGGTAGTTGAGCTTGGTCTCGGCGTGCACGCGGCCTTCGAAGTTGCGGTTGCCGGAAAGCACGGCGGCGACGGCGAGATCGCCCTCGCTGATGCCGGCGCTGACTTCCTCCGGCAGCGGGCCGGAGTTGCCGATGCAGGTGGTGCAGCCGTAGCCGACCACATAGAAGCCGATGGCTTCCAGATCCTTGAGCAGATCGGTCTTGACGAGGTAGTCGGTCACCACCTTGGAGCCGGGCGCCAGCGAGGTCTTCACCCACGGCTTGGAGTTGAGGCCGAGGTCGTGCGCCTTCTTGGCCAGCAGGCCGGCGCCGACCATCACCGTCGGGTTGGAGGTGTTGGTGCACGAGGTGATCGCGGCGATCACCACCGCGCCATCGTCCAGCTTGAAGGTCTGGCCGTTGCGCTTGACCGTGACGCCGCCTTCGGCGTGCGGCTTGCTGCGGCGCGCGGTCATCGGCACCACGACTTCGTGGAAGTTTTCCTTGGCCTGGGACAGCAGCACGCGATCCTGTGGGCGCTTGGGGCCAGCCATCGACGGTACGACGTCGGGCAGGTTGACCTCGACCACGGTGGAGTACTCGGCGGCCGGGGTGTGCTCGTCGTGCCACAGACCCTGTGCTTTGGCATAGGCTTCGACCAGCTTGACCTGCTCGTCGCTGCGGCCGGAGAGGTGCATGTAGTCGAGCGAGACCTGGTCGATCGGGAAGATGCCGCAGGTGGCGCCGTATTCCGGCGACATGTTGCCCACCGTGGCACGGTCGGCGAGGCCGAGGTTCTTGAGGCCGGGACCGAAGTATTCGACGAACTTGCCCACCACGCCGAGCTTGCGCAGCTTCTCGGTCACCGTCAGCACGAGGTCGGTGGCGGTGACGCCTTCGGCGAGCTGGCCGGTCAGCTTCACGCCGACCACCTGCGGGATCAGCATCGACGAGGGCTGGCCAAGCATCGCGGCCTCCGCCTCGATGCCGCCGACGCCCCAGCCGAGCACGCCCAGGCCGTTGATCATGGTGGTGTGCGAGTCGGTACCGAACAGCGAATCCGGATAGGCGTAGGTTTCGCCCTCGATCTCCTTGGTGAACACCACGCGGGCGAGGTATTCCAGGTTCACCTGGTGCACGATGCCGGTGCGCGGCGGCACCACGCGGAAATGCTTGAATGCCTTCTGGCCCCAGCGCAGGAAGCTGTAGCGCTCGCGGTTCCGTTGGAACTCGATCTCGACATTCTTCTCCAGCGCGCCCTCGGAGCCGAAGATGTCCACCTGCACCGAGTGGTCGATCACCAGCTCCACCGGGTTGACCGGGTTGATCTGGGTGGCGTCGCCACCGAGCTTGACCACGGCGTCACGCATCGCGGCCAGGTCGACCACGCACGGCACGCCAGTGAAATCCTGCAGGATCACGCGCGCCGGCATGAACGCGATTTCGGTCGACGGCGTGGCCGATGGCACCCATTTCGCGATGGCTTCGATCTTGTCCGGCGTCACATCCACGCCGTCCTCGTTGCGCAACTGGCTTTCCAGCAGGATCTTGAGCGAGTAGGGCAGGCGCTTGATGTCGAAGCGTTGGCCGAGTTTGGCGAGGCTGAAGAAGCGGTACTTCTGGCCGTTGGCTTCGAATGTGTCGCGTACCTGGAAGGAATCTTTCATGGGGGCTCCTGGCGAAATCCTGCTGCTGGGACGGTGGCGGTCTGGCGTAATCGACGCGATCAGGTGCACGAAGATGGCAATTCGCGTGCAAAGTTGGCGTGATTGTCGCCCGGTCGGCGCGTTGCCGAGTGCTGCAAACGCGACGTACTGGCCAAAGGCCGTATAGCATGGCGAGCCACGCAGCCATCCACAAACGCATTTCATGACATGCAGCATTCGATGATTTCGACCGGGCTCGCCGCGGTCTCGCTGCGCGACCTGGCGATGGTGCAGGCAGTGCACCAGCACGGCAGCTTCAACCATGCCGCGCGCGCCATGCACATCAGCCCCTCGGGCCTGTCCCATCAAGTACAAAAGGTGGAGCAGGCGCTGGGGGCGCCGCTGTTCGAGCGCGGCGGGCGCAAGGTGGTGCCGACTGCCGGTGGGCGCCGGCTGCTGGCGCGCATCGACGCCGTGCTGGGCGCCGCCGAGGCTCTGCAGCAAGGTGCGCATGCCGGTGAACTGGCGTTTGGCGGCGAGTTGCGACTGGGCGTGCCCGCCTCGCTCGGGCCGTATCTCTTGCCCCACCTGATTGCGCCGTTTCCGCAGCATTTCCCCGGCGTGCGGCTGGGTATCTCCGAAGGCAAGCCGCGCGGCCTGCTGCGACGGCTGCGCGAGGCCGAGCTGGACGCGGCGCTGGCGCCGCTTACCGTGGCCGGCAGTGGCGTGGTTGTTACACCGCTGTTTTTCGAGCCATGGGAAGTGATGCTGCGCGCCGACCATGCGTTGGCCGGGCGCCGCAGCGTCACGCTTGACCAGCTTGATGCCGCGGATGCGATCCTGATGGCCGAAAGCCATGCCGACGGCGAGGGCTACGTGCAGGACGTGAGCCTCGAAAGCCTTGCCGCGCTGGTGAGCCTGCGTGGCGGGCACACCTTTGTGCCGGCGCTGGCGCACGCGCGGCTGGCGTCCAAGCCGGACATCGTGCTGGCGAAGATTCGTGGCCAGGTGCCGGGACGCGAGATCGCGCTTTACTGGCGCGAGGCGACGCCGTGGCAACCCGATTTGCAGGCGTTCGCCAAGCTGCTGCGGCAACTGGCGCGGCAGCTGGCAGGGCTCAAGCTGATCGGCTGAGGTTCGGCGCCGGAAAAGGTCCGGCAGGCGGTTTTTTTAACCGGTGCTCAGCCGCCGTTGTCCAGCGTGGTGCCGGTCAACAGGCCGCGCGCGAGCATGCTGCACTGGCGCCGGAACAGCAGCAGTTGCCATTGGCGGCCGCCGAGCTGATGCCACAACACCGCGGAGCGCACTGCGGCGAGCAGGTTGCTGCGCACCTTCTCCACGATGGGCGCTTGCTGCAAATGCGTCGGGTTGCCGTTGACCATCACCCGCGGGCGCAGGGTGGACAGGGTTTGCGCGTAAAGCTCGGCGAGCCGTGCCGTCACTTGCGGCGAGCCCATGCCGAAATGTTCGACCTGGCGCTGCGCGGCGATGATGCCTTGCTGCAGCTCGTCGAGCAGGTCGCGCCGGCCGGACAGGCTGCGTTCCACGCGCATCACCGTCATTGCCATGCGCGTCACGGTCATGTCGTTGCCGTTTTCGTCGAGCTGCGACACCAGCGTACGCAGCCCCAGCCGTACGCCGGCGGTACTGCCATACACCGCTACCACCGACGGCGCGTCGATGCGGAAGACGCTGGCCAGTCCGGCTTCCATGGCACCTTCGTCGCAGCGGCCGTCGTTGGCCAATTGCTTGGTCAAGAGGCAGGCCTGGTACAAACCAGCCAGCGCCAGCACGCGTTCCTCGCTCATCGCAAAAGCTTCAAACACCGTCGTTCAACTCTCATCATTCGGGGGAAGGCCGCCGTACGGCGCGTCGGTCGCGGCGATCACCGCGCCGCCCAGACACACCTCACCAGCGTAGAGCACCAGCGACTGGCCGGGCGTGACGGCGCGCTGGGGAGTGTCGAAGTGCACTTCCAGTGCGTCGTCCGTAACCGTGACTGTGCAAGCCTGGTCGGGCTGGCGGTAGCGGGTTTTTGCCGTGCAGCGAAACTGCGCGGCGGGCGCGTGGCCGGCAACCCAGGTGGGTGCTTCGCTGCGCAGGTGGCGCGAATCCAGCCAGTGGTTCGCATTGCCCTGGGCCACGATCAGCCGGTTCGCGGCCACATCCTTGCCGACCACATACCACGGCTTGCCGCTGGCGTCGTGGCGGCCGCCGATGCCGAGACCGTTGCGCTGGCCGAGCGTGTAGTACATCGCGCCCTGGTGCTCGCCGACGAGGCGACCGTCGGGGGTGCGGATCTCGCCCGGCTGGCCGGGCAGGTAGCGCGCAAGGAACTGGCGGAAATCGCGCTCGCCGATGAAGCAGATGCCGGTGGAATCCTTCTTGGCCGAGGTGGGCAGGCCGGCGGCGCGCGCCAGCTCGCGCACGCGGGATTTTTCCAGCGCGCCGATCGGGAACAGCGTGGCCGCCAGTTGCGTCTGCCCCAGGGCGTGCAGGAAGTAGGTCTGATCCTTGGCGCGGTCGACCGCGCGCAGCAGGCGGTAGGCCCCGTCCACGCAGTCGACCTGGGCGTAGTGGCCGGTGGCGATCTTCTCGGCGCCGAGCTTGCGTGCCTCGTCCAGGAAGGTCTTGAACTTGATCTCGCGGTTGCACGCCACGTCGGGGTTCGGCGTGCGCCCGGCGCGGTATTCGTCCAGAAAATGGGTGAACACGCCGTCCCAATACGCGGCGGCAAAGTTGCGCGCGTGGAACGGGATGCCGAGCTGGCCGCATACGGCGACCGCATCCTTGCGGTCGGCGTCGGTGGTGCACGGGCCGTCACGGCCGTCGTCTTCCCAGTTCTGCATGAACAAACCTTCGACCGCGTGCCCGGCCTGCTTGAGCAGCAGGGCGGCGACCGAGGAGTCCACGCCGCCGGAGATGCCGAGCATCACCCGCATGACACGGTGGGTTCCGGCCACCAGTGCAAGGTATCCAGCGGCAGCCGCGATCCGGCGAGCCAGTCGTCGATGCTGGCCAGGATCAGCGGGCTGCGCAGGCGGGTGCCGAGCGCCGCGATTTCTTCCCGGGTCAGCCACAGTGCGCGATGGATGCCGCTGTCCAGTGCCCGCGTGGCGTCGTGCGACACCGCGCGGGCCGCGAAACAGAAGCGCACCACGCCTTCGCCATGCTCGGTGCTGTGCCACTGGTAGACGCCGACGAGGTGCGTGGGTTCGACCGTCCGGCCGGTTTCTTCCAGCGTTTCGCGGCGGGCCGCAGCGAGCAGTTGCTCGTGATCCTCGAGGTGGCCTGCCGGCTGGTTGTAGCCGAGGCGGCCGTGGGCTTCCTCCTCGACCATGAGGTAGCGCGCGCCGTCGGTCACGATGCAGGCGACGGTGACGTGCGGACGCCAGATGGCGGCGGTGGGGACGACGGGAGACATAGGGTACACGACTTGGAAAGACGCCATTGTGCCATCACCTGTACCGGGGGCCTGCAGCGCAGTCGCGACGGGCTCGCTGCGTATAATTGTGGCGGTTGCAGGAGTGTGTTCGATCCATGGCCAATCAACCCGAAAACGAACAGGACGGCGGCCGCGGCATTGCCGTGCAAACCGCAAAACCCGAGGTTGCGCGGCCGCCGATGTTCCAGGTTTTGCTGCTCAATGACGATTTCACTCCCATGGATTTCGTGATCGAAGTGCTGCGCGGCTTTTTTGCGATGGAGCAGGAGCGTGCGGTGCAGGTCATGCTGCATGTGCATACGCGCGGCAAGGGGGTTTGCGGGGTGTTTACGCGCGAGGTCGCGGAGACCAAGGTCAACCAGGTCAATGAGTATTCACGCGCCCATCAACACCCTTTGTTGTGCACTATGGAAAAGGTCTAGGAGCCCTTACTTTGTAGCCATCGCGGTTCAACCCGCCCACGCCACTGCAACGGAGACGGTCCGGATGTTCAGCAAGGATCTCGAAGTCACCATCGGCCAGTGCTACAAGCAGGCCCGCGAGCAGCGCCACGAATTCATGACGGTGGAGCACCTGCTCCTGGCGCTTACCAGCAACCAGTCCGCGCTCAGCGCGTTGCGCGCGTGCGGGGTCGATCTGCCGCGGCTCACGCACGAGCTGGAAAAGATCATTGCCGAGACCGTGCCGGTATTGCCGCACGGCGACGAGCGCGACACCCAGCCCACGCTGGGTTTCCAGCGCGTGCTGCAGCGCGCGGTCTACCACGTGCAATCCTCCGGGCGCAAAGAAGTCACTGGCGCCAACGTGCTGGTGGCGATCTTTGGCGAGAAGGACTCGCACGCCGTGTATTTTCTGCACCAGCAGGAGATCACCCGGCTCGACGTGGTCAATTACATCTCGCACGGCATCGCCAAGGTGGGTGACGAGAGCACGGTGGACCCGGCGGCCGGTGGCGAGCGCGAGGGCGAGGAGGGCAGCGACGCCCGTGGCAATGCGCTGGCCGAGTTTGCCAGCAACCTCAACGAGCGTGCCGCGCAGGGCAAGATCGACCCGCTGATCGGCCGTGCCGACGAGATCGAGCGCACCATCCAGGTCTTGTGCCGCCGGCGCAAGAACAACCCGCTGTACGTGGGCGACGCCGGCGTGGGCAAGACCGCGCTGGCCGAGGGGCTGGCCAAGCGCATCGTCGACGGCCAGGTGCCCGAGGTGCTGGAAAACGCCACGATCTGGGCGCTCGACCTGGGCGCGCTGGTGGCCGGCACCAAATACCGCGGCGATTTCGAGAAGCGCCTGAAAAACGTGATCGCGCAGCTCAAGAAGCAGCCGGATGCGATCTTGTTCATCGATGAGATCCACACCATCATCGGCGCCGGCTCGGCGTCCGGTGGCACCATGGACGCCTCGAACCTGATCAAGCCGATGCTGGCCTCGGGCGAGCTGCGCTGTATCGGGTCGACCACGTTCCAGGAATACCGCGGCGTGTTCGAGAAGGATCGCGCGCTGGCGCGGCGGTTCCAGAAGATCGACGTGGTCGAGCCATCGGTGGCCGAAACCGTCGAGATCTTGAAGGGCCTGCGCTCGCGTTTCGAGGAGCACCACAACGTCATCTACACCAACGAGGCGCTGAAGGCAGCCGTGGATCTGGCGGTCAAGCACCTGCCCGATCGGCTGCTGCCGGACAAGGCGATCGACGTGATCGACGAGGCTGGTGCACGCCAGCGCCTGCTGCCGCCGGAAGAGCGCACCGGCAAGGTCGACGTGGCCGAAGTCGAATACATCGTGGCCAAGATGGCGCGCATCCCGCCCAAGCAGGTGTCGGCGTCCGACCGTGACGTGCTGAAAAACCTCGAACGCAATTTGAAGATGGTGGTGTTCGGCCAGGACGGCGCCATCGGCGCGCTGGCTTCGGCGATCAAGATGGCGCGCTCCGGCCTCGCCGACCCGGCCAAGCCGATCGGCAGTTTCCTGTTTGCCGGCCCGACCGGCGTGGGCAAGACCGAGGTCACCCGCCAGCTGGCGTTGCAGCTCGGCATCGAGTTCATCCGCTTCGACATGTCCGAGTACATGGAGTCGCACTCGGTTTCGCGGCTGGTCGGCGCACCGCCGGGCTATGTCGGTTTCGACCAGGGCGGCCTGCTGACCGAGGCAGTCACCAAGCACCCGCATGCGGTGCTGCTCCTGGACGAGATCGAGAAGGCGCACCCCGATGTGTACAACATCCTGCTGCAGGTGATGGATCGCGGCGTGCTGACCGATACCAACGGACGGGAGGCCAACTTCAAGAACGTGATCATCGTGATGACCACCAATGCCGGCGCGGCGCAGGCGGCGCGGCGCAGCATCGGTTTTGTGGCGCAAAGCCACCAGACCGACTCGATGGAGGTCATCCGCCGCGCGTTCTCGCCGGAGTTCCGCAACCGGCTGGATGCGATCATCCAGTTCAACGCGCTCGATTTCGAGCACATCCTGCGCGTGGTCGACAAGTTCCTGATCGAGCTGGAAGCGCAGTTGACCGAGAAGCGCGTGAGCCTGGACGTGGCGCCGGAGGCGCGGCGCTGGCTGGCCGAGCACGGCTTCGACCCGCAGATGGGCGCGCGGCCGATGGCGCGGGTGATCCAGGACAAGGTGAAGCGGCCGCTGGCCGATGAGCTGTTGTTCGGCAAGCTGGCGGACGGCGGCAAGGTGCTGCTGGGCGTCAAGGATGGCGAGCTGACGGTGAGCTGCGAGGAGGCGGAAAAGTTGCCGGCCGTGGTCGAATAGGCGGCTGTTTCAGGAACGACAAAAGGCCGCGCACTGCGCGGCCTTTTGCTGCCACCGGACGCCGAAGGTTTACTTCATGCGGTAGGTGATCCGCCCCTTGCTCAGGTCGTACGGGGTCATCTCGATCTTGACCTTGTCGCCAGTGAGGATGCGGATGTAGTGCTTGCGCATGCGCCCGGAGATGTGGGCAATGACCACATGCCCGTTCTCCAGCTCCACGCGAAACATGGTGTTGGGCAAGGTGTCGGTAACCGTGCCCTCCATTTCGATGACGTCGTCTTTGGCCATGTGTTCCGGGTCGCGCGCAGCCGGATTGACTGCGTAAGCTGATAAGTATGCCACGCGCGGGGCGTCCGGCAAAACACCGTTGGCGCCGTGTCGGGGCGGATGCGGCCAGCGTCGGCGGGACATCGCACCCTAATACGGCGTGCCCGAAGTCATCCCTTGCCGGCGTGCCAGCGGGGGAAATCGGGAGGGGCATCGACGCGCCGGCAACGTCGAATTCGGGTGTGTCATCAGCCTGTCACGGCACTTGCACATGACGGTAAGGCGACCCCTGCATTCTTGCGCCCGATCGCAGTCTTGCTGCCAGGGGCACACGGGGCGGGGCGCGACATCCTGACCATTGTGGAGAAACGCATGCATTCGAAGACGCTCGCGCTGGCGATTGCCGCCGCCCTGGGCTTTGCCGGCTACGGCGCCCGCGCCGACGCCGCTACACGACCCCAATCCACCGCGTCTGCGGCCGAAGTGGCGCAGCTCAAGGCCCAGCTCGCAGCCTTGCAGGCAAAGGTGGATGAGCTCTCGCAGCAATCCGAGGCGCAGACCGCGGCGCAAGCCGAGACGGCGCAGGCAGTGCAGAAGGTGGAGGCCGACGGCAAGAACGCCGGTGGCACGCAGTCCAAGAGCCTGGAGGCGCTGAACAAGCTGGTCAACAACACCAAGGTGTCCGGCAAGATGTTCTTCGACTTCACCAACATCGACCAGAAGAACAGCGACACGGGCCGCACTGCCGCCAACGGCACCGGGCTGGACGTGAAGCGCTTCTACCTCGGCGTCGACCACAAGTTCAACGACATCTGGTCGGCCAACCTCACCACCGACTTCAACTACGTCGCGAACGACGGCGAGACCAACCTGTTCGTGAAGAAGGCCTACGTGCAGGGCAAGTTCGACCAGGCGGCGATCCTGCGCATCGGTTCGGCCGACATGCCGTGGATCCCGTTCGTCGAGAACGTCTATGGCTACCGCTATGTCGAGAACACCATCACCGACCGCCTGAAGTACGCCAACTCGGCCGACTGGGGCCTGCATGCGCTCGGCGACGTGGGCGCGGGCAAGATGTTCAACTACGCGGTGTCGGTGGTGAACGGTGCCGGCTACAAGAACCCCAGCCGCAGCAAGGGCGTCGATGTGGAAGCGCGCGTCGGTTTCGTGCCGTTCGACGGCCTCACCGTGGCGCTCGGCGGCTACTCCGGCCACCGCGGGCAGGAGACGCAGACCACCAGCGCTCCCCACACCGCGCAGCGCGGCGATTTCCTGATTGCCTACGTGAACAAGCAGTTCCGTGTGGGCGGCGAGTACTTCACCGCGAAGGACTGGAACAACGTGCTGACGCCGCGCTCCGACAAGGCCGATGGCTGGTCGGTGTGGGGCAGCGTGGCGCTGAACGACGACCTCTCCCTGTTTGCCCGCTACGACGAGGCCAAACTGAGCAAGGATCTGGATCGCAACGCCAAGGACACCTACTGGAACCTCGGCCTGCAGTACCAGGTGACCAAGGGCTTCAAGCTCGCCGGCGTGTGGAAGCACGAAAAGGGTGACAAGTCGGTGACCACGCCGCTGCCGGCGCACGTGCAGAACGTGAAGACCAACGAGATCGGCGTGTTCGGTGAGGTGGCGTTCTGAGCAGGAACCGCTGGCAGTGGTTGATGCGGAAGGATGCCGCGTAGGGACGAGGAACGGATCGTCCTCATGTACTGGCAGGATGCCTGAAAGGTCCCGGGCCGGACACGGATGCCGGTCCGGGCTGGGGAGCGGGGTGGAGGCGACACCAACGGCCGTGGCTGCACCGTTTTGGCGGTCTTCCGCACCAGTGTTTGACCGATGAACCGCCACGGGGCGACAAATCGCCCGCAGGCTGCCTTGAGGCAGCCCTGACTTGCCTGCCTGGTCTCTATCGTCCGCGCTCTCCGGAGAGCGGATTCATGCCGGCGTTGCGCGTTGGCATTGGCCACGCCAACGCGGCGCACAGCTGGCCAGCTTCCAGCGTGAAATCGAGGCGCATGTGCATGGCCTTGGCGGCGGCACCCGCCAGCGCAATGCCGAGTCCGGCGTGGCCGCTGCCGGCTGGCGACTTGCGCCAGAACTGCTGGCCAAGCCGCGGCAGATCCGCGGGTTGTAATAACGGTGCAGCATTGCACACGGCCCAGCCATCGTGCCGGGCTTGCACCGTGATGCGGCCGCGCTCGGCCGCATACTCGATCGCGTTGCCCAGCAGATTGTCGAATACCACCTCGAGCAAGGTGGGGTCGGCCTCGAGGGTGGTGTCTGCGTCCAGCGTGACGTCGAGCGCCAGGCCGCGTGCTTGCGCCGCCGGCTGGTGGCGGGCAACGACCCGCTCGACGGCGGCTGCCAGCGGCACCGGTTCGATGCGCGCTTGTTCCAGCCCGGCCTGGATGCGGGTGAGCTGCAGCAGCGCGGTCACCGTGGCCTCCAGTTCGGCGCAGATGTGCCCGACTTCCGCCAGCAGCGCGGCGCTGTCGCGCCCGCTCGGGTAGCGCGTTTCCACCTCCACCAGTACGCGCAGCTCCGCCAGCCGGGTGCGGAACTCGTGGGCCACGCCAGCGGCGAATCGGCGCTCGCGCGCCATGCCGTCGTCCATGCGCGCCAGCACCTCGTTGAAACGCGCGGTGAGCGACGACAACTCGGCAATGTGACTGGAGGGCAGGCGTGCACCGGGAGTATCCGGGCCGATGTCCGCCATCACCTGGCTCAGTACCGCGAGCGGGCGCAGCGCGCGTTTGGCCACCCACGGCGTGGCGAGCACCACCAGCGCGCAAGCCACCAGCAGGCTGCCGATCAAGAGCAGGTCGATGTCGCGCAGCAAGTTGTGGGACGCGGCGGTAGCGGCAGCGTAGTCGAGCGTGCAACGATCCCCGGCGTTGCCGGCCGACCACGGCAGCGAGACCACGCGCACCGCGGTGCCATTGGGCAACTGCGCGTGGGCAAATCGGGGTGCCGTGCCGGTGGCCGGCGGCAGGTCGAGCTGCATGGTATGCGCCAGCCGCCGACCGTCGCAGCGCAGCTGGAACCAGCCTCCTTCCGTGGCCGGGGTGGCGGCCTCGGCGGTGTCCGCACGGTTGCCGACGGCGGTGTTTTCGAGCAAATCGGCGATGGCGTCGGCCTGCATCAGCAGATCGGCATCGAAGCGCTGCTGCATGGCGTGGTCAACCTGGCGGTCGACCACGAAGGCGGCGCTGCCAAACACCGCAAGGATGAGCACGGTCAGCGCGATGGTCAGCCGCGTGCGCAGCGAGTAGGTGCGGGTCAGGTGGGACATGCTGCCGGCGTCATGCAATGAGGTAGCCGGCGCCGCGGCGGTTTTCGATCAGCCCCGGCAGTCCCGCCTCGTCGAGCTTGCGACGCAGGCCGAACACCAGCACTTCGATGCTGCGGTCGGAGGCCTCGCTGTCGCTGCCGGCGATGCGTTCGAGGATGATGGCGCGTGGCGACACCCGTCCACGATGGCGCAGCAGGAATTCAAGCAGCTCGTACTGGCGCGGCGTGAGGTGCAGCGGCTCGTTGCCGACGCGGGCCTGGCGGGCCTGGGTGTCCAGTGTGAGCGCACCCAGTTCAAGCGTGTCCGCGCGGGTTTCCACCGGCCGCCGCGCGAGCGCGTGCAGGCGCGCCACCAGTTCGTCGAAAGCAAAGGGTTTGACCAGATAATCGTCGGCGCCGGCATTCAGCGCGTCCACGCGGTCGCTCACCTGGTCGCGTGCCGACAGCACCAGCACGCGCGGGCGTTCGCCGCTGCGTGGCAATGCTTGCAACACGCCGAAGCCATCCAGCCGCGGCAACCCGAGATCGAGCAGCACCAGATCGTACCCGTAGGCCTTGAGGTAGGTGACGCCGGCAACGCCGTCGGCGGCGGCGTCGACCACGAAGCCGGCGGCCTGCAGGCCGCGGGCAAGGGTGGTGCGCAAGCGGTCGGAATCTTCGATCAGGAGCAGCTTCATGCCGGACGTTTTGCGATGGCCATGGGCGGACGCTAACACCTGCCTGCGCGGGCAACTACAAAGTCTTTGCAAAGCGTTTGCGAATGGCACGCAAAGCGTCGGGCCGCATCGTGAGGCCTCCCACTCAGAGAGAAGTGCGTACCGTGCGCCAGTCGACCGTGCGGATCCTGGTCGCCGCCTTGACGCTGACGGTGGCGGGCACTGCCTTGGCCGGCAGGATCGAGCCGGACGACCGCGCGGATATCGCGGCGGTGAGGCAGGCCACCGTGATCCCGACGCAGGCGGTGCGTGCGGCGGAAGCCGACGGTGGCGTGGCGTATGCGTACGGCATGGAAGTGGACGGCGGGCAACGCTGGTCCAAGGTCGACGTGCGGCGCGGCGGTGCGCTGGAGTCGGTGCGGGTGGATGTCGCCACCGGCAAGGTCATCGGCCGCAAGCCCGCCCACGGCGAGGATGCCCAGGGGGCGCATGCGCTGGATGGCACCACCCTTACCCTCGCCGCTGCCATGGCGCACGCCGAACGGGTGGGCAAGGGGCCCGCACTCGAGGCAGAAACGGGGGGCACGGCGCCACCGCGCACGCCGATGTCGACGTGATCCAGGATGCTGGCCGGCAGGTGGCGCATTACCGCGTTTCGCTGCAGGGCAAGACGGTGATGGCGACCTTGACCGGTACCGATCGCTGAACCGGGGAGGGCACATCGCAAGCACCCGCTAAGCATATGGGCGCATGCTGCGGGTGTCCGTCCGGGGAGAGATCGCGATGAAACACGCATGGCAGGCGTCGCTCGGCATGTTCCTCGCGTGCACGGTGGCCAGCGTAATGCTGCCGGGCGCGCGTGCGTGGGCCGGTGGCCCGTTCGGTATCGATCATCGCGTGGCGGTGGACAACCACGGCATCTGGCAACGCAACCACCAGCAGGAAGTGCTGACGGCCACCATCGTCGCGGTGATCGGCGGCGCCTTTGCGTTGGGCGATCACGACAAGCTCGGCGACACCTTCTGGCGGTCGGTGGATTCGGTCGCGGTGTCCTCCGCGATCGCGCAGGGCGGCAAGTGGGTGTTCCAGCGCGAGCGGCCGTCGCAAACCGCCAACCCCAACGAGTTTTTCAAGGGTATCCACAACGAAAGCTTCCCCAGTGGCGAGGTCAGCGCCATTGCCGGCGCGGTAACACCGTTCGTGGTGGCCTACGGCAAGGACTATCCGGCGGTCTACGCGCTGGAATTGCTGCCGGCGTACGACGCGGTGGCGCGGGTAAAGACGCGCGGGCACTGGCAAAGCGATGTGCTGGTCGGTTGGGCGGCGGGCACCGCAGTGGGTATCTGGGCCGCACATCGGCAGTCTCCGCTGATCCTCGGCTGGCTTCCCGGCGGCTTCCAGGTGGGTTTCATCCATCGCTTTTGAGCGGGCGAAGTGGCACAGTCGCCCGCCAGCTTTCGTGCGAGATCCGCCTTGAACCGCTTCGATGCCATTCAGAGACTGCGCCGCCGGGTATCCGCGCGGCTGGTCGGCAGTGTGTTGCATGATGTCGGAGACTCCACGCAGCCGCTGCCGCGCCGCGGCATCCACCGCATCCTGATCTGCCGCAGTATCCGCACGCTTGGCAACTCGCTTACGTTGACGCCGCTGGTCGATGAGCTGGCGCGGGTGTATCCGGGCGCCGAGGTGGATATCGTCAGCCGCAGCAAGGTGGCGCGCGAATTGTTCGGCGGTTTTGCCAACATGCGCGACCTGTGGATTTTGCCGCAGCACATGCCGGGCCATGCGATCGCTACCGCAACGGCCTTCCGCCGCATGCGGCGCAAGGGGTACGACCTGGCGATCGACCCGGATCCGCGCTCGCAATCCGGCCGCTTGATGCTGGCAATGGCGCACGCACGCCTCGCGCTCGGTTATGTGGGCGCCGGCAAGCAAGGTGCGGTCACCCACGGCGTGGCGGTGCCGGTCGAAGTACGTCACAAGGCGATGCTGCCGGTCTACCTGTTGCGCAAAGCGCTGGGTGAAGACCCGACCGGCGCAGCGTTTCCGCTGCCGAGCCTGCCGCTCACTGCAACTGAACTGGAAACCGGTTGGCACACGGCGGCGCGCGTGGCGGCGCGTGTTGGCGCCGGCCCGCGGATCGCGGTGTTTGCCAACGCCACCGGCGACAAGCTGTTGCCGCTGGCGTGGTGGCAGGAGTTTCTCTCGACTTTCACCGCGCTGGTGCCGGATGCTCGCATCGTGGAGCTGGTGCCGGCCTCCGGGCGCTCGATGCTGGCGGATGCGTACCCCGCGTATTTCACCAGCGACGTGCGCCACCTGGCGGCGTTCATCGCCAACATGGACGCCTGCATCGCCAGTGACAGCGGCGTGATGCATCTGGCCTGGGCCAGTGGCACACCTACGCTGGGTGTGTTCTCGGTCACCGATCCGGCGCAGTGGGGGCCGTACGGTGGCGGCAGCGGGTCAATTCACGTGGCCGGACGCTCGGCACCGGATGCCGCCGGCATGGGCGCGACGTGGTGGCAGCAGGCCTTGGCCTTGCGCCAGGCTGTACCTGTCATGTAGATGTCACGTGTTGCAGTTGCAATACGCCTTGATTCCCCTGCCGACAGCGTGCACGTAGATCATGTCCAAACGCATCCTGATCGTTGAAGACGAAGCCTCCATCCGCGACATGGTCGCCTTTGCGCTGCGCCGCGCCGAGATGGAACCAGTGCACGCCGCCGATGCCCACGCGGCACTGGTCGCGATTGCCGACCGCGTACCCGACCTGATTCTGCTCGACTGGATGCTGCCGGGGCTGTCCGGGCTGGAGCTTGCCCGCCGGTTGCGACAAGACCCGCGCACCGCGGAGATCCCGATCATCATGCTCACCGCGCGTGGCGAAGAAGTGGATCGCGTCAGCGGGCTCGAAGCCGGGGTCGACGACTACGTGGTGAAGCCGTTTTCCACCCGCGAACTGATCGCGCGGATCAAGGCCGTACTGCGGCGCACCCAGGCGGATGGCGGCACCGGCTCGCTCGAAGTGGGCGCCTTGCGCATTGACGGCCCGGCGCATCGCGTCTATGCCGGCGACGCCAAGGTCGAGATCGGTCCCACCGAATATCGCCTGCTGCACTTTTTCATGAGCCACGCCGAGCGCGTGTATTCCCGTGCGCAGTTGCTCGATCAGGTGTGGGGCGGCAGCGTCTACATCGACGAGCGCACGGTGGATGTGCACATTCGCCGGCTGCGCAAGACGTTGGAACCGTTTGCGCTCGATGGCCTGGTGCAGACCGTGCGCGGTACCGGTTACCGCCTGTCGGCCACGCCATGAACGGGGATTTGCATCGCGCGCAGCGCCTCGCCGCGCAACTGCACGACATGCGCACCGTCGCCTGCGCCTTGCCCGACGGACTGGCGCTGCTCGATCACGACGACCGCCTGCGCTGGTGCAACCCGGCAGCCGAACGCCTGCTTGGCATCCGCTGGCCGCGCGACCGCGGCGCGCCGGCGCGCGACTGTTTCGGTGCGCAGGGTGCGGCGGTGTGGGCATTGATCGAAAGCGGCGACGCGCAGGACATTGCCGCGCCGACCGACGACGCCGTGCGCCTGGCGTTGTCGCTTACCGCCTATGGCGCGCATCGTCAGCTGCTGGTGGCGCGCGACATCAGCCAGGTGCGCCGGCTGGAACAGGTGCGGCGTGATTTCGTCGCCAACGTGTCGCACGAACTGCGCACGCCGCTCACCGTGATCCACGGTTATCTCGAACTGCTCTCCCCCGAGGACGTGCCGGCGCTGGCCGGCGTGCTGCAGGAGATGCGCGTGCAGTCGCAACGCATGCGCCAGATCGTGGAGGATCTTCTGATGCTGTCGCATCTGGAGATGCAGCAAAGCCTGGACGAGGAACGGGTGCCGATGGCGCCGTTGCTCGACGGCCTGCGCCACGAAGCCGAGGCGCTCAGCCAGGGGCGCCATCGCATCCAGGTGCAACGCGATGCGCAGTTCGACCTCATGGGTTCGCCGCGCGATCTGCACAGCGCGTTTTCCAACCTGGTCAGCAACGCGGTGCGTTATACGCCCGACGGCGGCGACATCACCATTGCGTGGCGGCCGTGCGCGGGCGGCGCGGAATACGCCGTGATCGACACTGGCTACGGCATCCCCGCCGAGCACCTGCCGCGACTCACCGAACGCTTCTACCGCGTGTCATCCAGCCGCTCGCGCGCTTCCGGCGGCACCGGTTTGGGGCTCTCCATCGTCAAGCACGTGCTTAACCTGCACGGCGCCGAGTTGCGCATCGAGAGCACGCCCGGCAAGGGTTCCACCTTCGCCTGCGTGTTCAAGGCGGAGCGGCTGCTCCCCGCCAGCGCTTAGGAGCGGGGGCGGCAGCAACCAAGCAGGCGGGACAAAACCGTTTGGGTTGCCATCATCAATGCTCTGGGCCGACCGCCTTGCCGGCGATCCATGTCTGGCGTGCCAGGGTGCCGCCGATCCAGTAGCACAACTCGGCCGGGTGGCGGGCGTTCCATGCCACGAGGTCGGCGCGTTGGCCGACGGCGAGGGTGCCGCGGTCGGCCAGGCCAAGCGCGCGGGCGGCGTGTGCAGTGACGCCGCGCAAAGCTTCCTCGGGCGTCAGGCGCAGCAGCGTGCAGGCGAGGTTCGCCGCCAGGCGCAGGGACAGCAGCGGCGAGGTGCCGGGGTTCAAATCGGTGGCAATGGCGATCGGCACGCCGGCTTGGCGCAGTGCCGCCACCGGCGGCGCCCGGGTTTCGCGCAGCGCGTAGAACGCGCCAGGCAGCAGCACGGCGACGGTGCCGGCCCGCTTCATGGCGGTGATGCCAGCGGTACCCAGATGTTCCAGGTGATCGGCGGAAAGCCCATGGAAATCGGCGACCAGCGCCGCACCGCCCTGATCGGAAAGCTGCTCGGCGTGCAGCTTTACCGGCAGGCCGAGCTGCTGTGCGCGCTCGAACAACCGTCGTGTTTCGGCCGGGGTGAACGCGATGCGCTCGCAGAATGCATCCACCGCGTCCACCAACCCTTCGGCGGCGAGCGTCGGCAGCATGTGGTCGATGACCAGCGCCACGTAGTCGTCGTGGCGGTTGGCGTATTCGGGTGGCAACGCGTGCAGGCCGAGAAAACTCGTGCGCACCGTGATCCCCAGTTCGCGCCCGATGCGTCGCGCGACGCGCAGCATGCGCCGCTCGGCGTCCAGTGCCAGTCCGTAACCGGATTTGATCTCCATCGTGGTGACGCCATCGGCGAGCAGCGCGCACGCACGCGGCAGCGATTGCCCAAAAAGGTCGTCCTCGCTCGCCGCGCGCGTCGCCCGCACGCTGGACACGATGCCGCCGCCAGCGCGGGAGATTTCCTCGTAACTCGCGCCGTTCAAGCGCAGGTCGAATTCGTTGGCGCGCTCGCCGCCAAACACCAGGTGCGTGTGGCAATCGACGAGGCCCGGGGTGACGAGCGCCCCGTGCAGGTCTTCCGTGACGGTCGCGGTGGCATCGCCCGGCAGGTCGCTTGCGCGGCCGAGCCAGGCGACCTTGCCGTCGCGCCAGGCGATGGCGCCATCCTCGATGAGTCCGAACGGCGCATTGCCCGCGAAGGTGGCCAGCGTCGCGTGCAACAGCAGGTGATCCCACGAACCGGGCATGATCGTGTCTCGCGAAAAGGTGGCTGCATTATCGCCGGATGGTGCCGACTACAATGCCGGCCATCCATTTGCGGGAGTGACGGCATGCAAGGCTGGAGCGGACGCGTCGATCTGCCTGAGGGGCCGCTGACGCGGCGTTGGCACCAGTGGGTGCGTCCGCTGGAGGCCGGTGCGGCGCCGGGTGTTGCGGTGCTTGGCTTTGCCAGCGACGAAGGCGTGCGGCGCAACCACGGGCGCGTCGGTGCGGCCGAAGGCCCGACGTCGCTGCGCAAGGCACTGTCGGGTTTGCCCACGCTGGACGACACACCGCTGTACGACGCCGGCACGGTGGACGTAGTGGATGGCGACCTCGAAGGCGCACAAGTGCGGTATGCCGAGCGGCTCGCGGCGTTGCTGGATGCCGGGCATTTCCCGGTGGGCCTCGGCGGCGGCCATGAGATCGCGTTTGCGACCTACCAGGGGTTGGCGAAACATCTGGGCAAGCACCGGCCGCGCGTGGCGGTGGTCAACATCGACGCACACTTCGACTTGCGCCAGCAGGAGCGCGGCAGCTCGGGTACGCCGTTCCTGCAAATCCTCGAGCACGCGCAGGGCATCGGTCTTGCCGTGCAGTACTGCGTGCTCGGCATCAGCGCGGCGTCGAACACGCGCTTGCTGTTTCAGACCGCCGACGAACATTACGTGCACTACGTGCGCGACGACGAGCTGGGTGTGCTCGACCTGCCGCAGCGCATCGCGGCGCTGCAGGCAGTGCTGGCCGACGTGGACGTGATCTACCAGACGATCGACATCGACTCGCTGCCGCACGCGATGGCACCGGGCGTCAGCGCGCCGGCTGCGCGCGGGGTGTCGCTCGATGTGGTGGAACCGATCCTCGACGCGGTGGCGGCTACCGGCAAAGTGCGGGTGTTGGACATCGCGGAGCTGTCGCCGCCGCACGACCACGACGGCGTGACCGCACGCGTCGCCGCGCGGCTGATCCATCGCGTCACCCATGCCGTGGCCGGCGCGAAGCGGGGCGGTTGAACGATTGCGAAACCGTACGCGGGGCGGCGGTAGGCGATGCCGTCGGACGGGCGTTTCACACTCCATCCATCCGATGAGGAGTGTGCGATGCATCGTTTCCTGCGAGCTTGCCTGATTTCGCTGGTGCTGCTCGGCGGCAGTGCGATGGTCAGCGGCTGCGTCATCGTGCCGCCGCGCCATGCACAGGTGTGGGTGCCGGGGCATTGGAGCTATGGCGGTGGCGTGTGGGTGGGTGGCCACTGGCGCTATCGCTGACCTGCGGTTTGGCGCCTGCGGGCCGGGATTGGAAATCCGAAAACACCGCATCGCGCAAGCGGTGGCCTCTGTGGGTTTGCGCCGGACAAAAACTTTGGTCGTGAACACGCATGCGGCGCACCCGAAGGTGCGCCGCCAAGAGGTGTTGCCGAGGCTGGACCCCGACCTATAGCGCCGGCAGCGACGCCACAGCTTCGGTGTGTGCGGCCGCCTTGTCGGTGGCGACGTAGGTGTAGATCACCGGCACCACGTAGAGCGAGATCAGCGCACCGATGGTGAGGCCGGTGGCGATCACCAGGCCCATGTCGAAGCGGCTCACGGCGCCGGGGCCGCTGGCGAGCAGGAGCGGCACCACGCCGAGCACCATCGCGCCGGTGGTCATCAGGATCGGACGCAGGCGGATGCTGGAGGCGCGCTCGGCGGCAGTGCGGCGGTCGAGGCCTTGCTCCTCCTGCATCACATTGGCGAACTGCACGATCAGGATGCTCTGCTTGGTGATGAGGCCGATCAGCGTGATCAGTCCCACCTCGGTGTAGATGTTGAGCGTGGCCGCGCCGGTGTAGAGGAACGCCAGCGCGCCGAACACCGACATCGGCACCGCCACCAGCACGATCAGCGGGTCCCGGAAGCTCTCGAACTGCGCGGCGAGCAACAGATACACGAGCAGGATCGACAGCCCGAAGGTGACGATCACCGTGTTGCCCTGTTTGATGAACTGGCGCGATTCGCTCGCATAATCGATCGCATAGCCGGTGGGCAGCACCTTCGCCGCCAGGCTCTTCAACGTGCCCAGCGCCTGGCCGAGGGTGGCGCCCGGTGCCATCACGCCCTGGATCGTCACCGAGTTCTGCTGCTGGAACTGCGGCAGGTATTCCGGCTGCACGCTGCGCTTGACGTCGACCACGGTGGTGAGCGGCACCAGCTTGCCGCCGGCGGTGTGCAGGTAGTAGTCGCCGAGCGCGTTGGCGTTGGCGCGCAGTGCATTGGGCACCTGCGGAATCACCTCGTAGCTGTGGCCACTCATGTCGAAGCGGCCGACGTAGTTTTCGCTCAACAGCGCGCTGAGGTTTTGCCCGATGGTGTGCATGTCGAGCCCGAGGTTGGCTGCCACGTCGCGCTTGATGTCGAGCGAGATCGTCGGGGCGTCGTAGTGCAGGTTCTTGGTAAGGAAGGTGTATTCCCCGGTCTGCATCGCCGCGCCGATCAGGCGGTCGGCGTCGGCATTGATCTGCGCGTAGTCGTGGGTCGAGGTCAGCACGAACTGGATCGGCAGGCCGCCGGAGGAGCCCGGCAGCGTAGGCCGCGCAAACGCCACGGTTTGCAGCCCGGTGACCGCGTTCAGTTTTTTCTGCACCAGCGGCAGGATCTGCATCTGCGTGCGCGAGCGCGCATCCCACGGTTTCAGGTTGGCGCCGCCGAACACGGCGTTGTTGCCGGCGCCGCCCGAAGGCGCCAGGCCGCTGATCTGCCACACCAGCCCGGTCTCGGGGAAGCTGGCGAGAATCTGGTGGATCTGTTCGTTGTACTTGTTGAGGTAGGTCAGCGTGGCCGTGGCCGGGCCAGTGCCGGAGACCAGCACGGTGCCCTGGTCCTCGGTCGGCGCCAGCTCGCTCTGGGTACCGAGAAACAGCAGCGGGATGCTCACCAGCACGCAGGCGCCGGTCACCAGCACCACCGCGCGCACGTCGAGCACCGCGTGCAACGATTTGTCGTACGCCGCGCGCAACCGCGCAAAACCGTGGTCGAGCACGTGGGTCAGCCCCTTGGCCGGCGTGTGGCGCAGTACCTTGGAGCACAGCATCGGCGTCAGCGTCAGCGCCACGACCATCGACACGATCACCGTCGCTACCAGGGTGAATGCGAACTCGGTGAACAGGCTGCCGGTGAGGCCGCCCATGAAACCGATCGGGATGAACACCGCCACCAGCGTGGTGGACATCACGATGATCGGGCTCGCCAGCTCGCGCGCGCCGTGGTACGCGGCGGCCAGCGGGGTTTCGCCCTCGTCGATCAGGCGCTGGATGTTTTCCAGCACGATGATCGCGTCGTCCACCACCAGCCCGATCGCCAGTACCACGGCGAGCAGCGTAAAGAGGTTGATGGTGAAGCCGAGCGCGAGCATGAGGATGCCGGCGCCGATCACCGACAGCGGAATCGCCACCGCCGGCAGCAGCAGCGAGCGCAGCGAGCCGAGAAACAGGAAGATCACGAATACCACCACCGCCAGCGTGATCGCGATGGTGAAGATCACCTCGTGCAGCGAGGCGGTGATGAACACGCTCTGGTCGAGCGCCACGTCGGCATGCATGCCGGGGGGCAGGTTGGCGCGCAACTCCTTGAGCGCCGCATGCACGCCGTCGGCGACATCGAGCGCGTTCGCATCCGGCGTGGGCTGCACGCCGATGAACACCGCGGGTTCGCCGTTGTAGAACACTGCCTGGTTGTAGTTGGCGGCGCCGAGCGTCACGTCGGCCACGTCTTCGAGGCGAATCGTCGTGGTGCCGACGGTCTTCACCACCAGGCGCTTGAACTGCGCCAGGTTGTCGAGCGAGGTGCTGGCGGTGATCGTCACCTGCTCGTGTGCGTTGCGCGTGCTGCCCACCGCGGAGACCACGTTGTTGGCCTGCAGCGCCGCCGCCACGTCGGCCGGGGTGACGCCGCGTGCCGCCATGCGCGCCGGGTCGAGCCATGCGCGCAGCGCGAACGCGTTGCCGCTGGGGTCGATGCCGGCCGGCACGATCTGCGCCTGGCCCACGCCGGGAACGCCCTGGATCTTCGGCTGCGCCACGCGCAGCACGTAGTCGTTGATCTGCTGCTGGCTCATGCCCTTGCCGCCGAACGAGAGGTACATCAGCGCGGTGGGGTCACCCACCGTCTCGTTGATGGTCGGCCGCTGCGCTTGCGCCGGCAGCACGTTCTGCACCTGGTTCACCTTGGACAGGATCTGCGCCACCGCGGCATTCGGGTCGGCATTCAGGCGCATGTTGGCGATGATCGTCGACAGCCCCGGCGCACTGGTCGCAGTCATGTAGTCGATGTCGGGCGCGCTCGCGATCGCCTGCTGCAGCGGTGTGGTGATGAAAGCGCCGACCGTTTCCGGGCTGGCGCCGGGGTAGGCGGTGGTGACGGTGACTACGGTGCTGGTCACCGTGGGGTATTCGCGGATCGTCATGCCGGTCCACGCGCGGGCGCCGAGCAGCAGGATGACCAGGCTGATCGCGCTCGCCAGCACCGGGCGGCGGATGAAGAGATCGGTGAATTTCATGATGCGCGGCGCTTCACGGCTGGATCGCGTTGTCGATCGTGACCGGCACGCCATCGCGCAATTTGTTCTGGCCGGCGATGACCACCGTGATGCCCGGCTGGATGCCGCTGGCGAGCAGCGCCTTGCCGTCGCGCTCCTCGCTCACCTGCACCACTTGCGGGTGCACGACCTTGCCGTGCGCGCCGTCGTGCACCACGTACACGCTGTCGCCGAAGGTGCTGTAGGTGATGGCGGTGTGCGGCACCACGATGCCGTGTTGCGCCGCACCGAGCGCCAACTGCACGTGGCCGTACAGGCCGGGCCGCAGGCGTTCGCCGGGGTTTTCCAGGGTGGCCTGCAACGCGACGTTGCGGGTGGCTGGATCCACCCGCGCGCCGACCGCCGTGATCTTGCCGGTGAACGGGGTATCGGGGAACGCGTCCGCCGTGAAGCTCACCTTGCTGCCGGGCTTGAGTTGCGGCAGCTGCGCTTGCGGCACACTGAAATCCAGCAGCAGCGGGTTCCAGCTTTGCAGGTCGACCACCGGCGTGCCGGGCGACACGTATTGGCCGAGGCTCACCTCGCGGATGCCGACGGTGCCGGCAAACGGCGCGCTGATGTGGAGCTTGGCCAGCGTGGCGCGGTCGCTTTCCACCGCCGCGTGTGCGACGCCGGCGTTCGCCTGCGCGGTTTGCAGGTCGGACAGGCTCGACGCCTTGGCCGCATAAAGTTGCTGTGTGCGTGCGAGCGTGGCCTGCGCCAGTTGCAGCTTGGCTTCATCCGCGTGCAACTGCGCGAGCTGGCTGGAATCATCCAGCCGCACCAACAGTTGCCCGCGCTGCACCTTGGCGCCGGACCGGAATGCTACCTCGGTGACGTTGCCGGCGATCTGCGCAGTGATCTCCGTACCTTGCACCGCTTCCAGACTGCCGACCACGTGAGATTGCGGCGCCCACGTGGCGGCGCTCGCCACCGCGGTGGCGACGGCAACCGGCGGCTGGCCATGCGGCTGCGCCGCGGCGCGTCGGTCGGCATACAGCCGCGTGCCGAAGATGGCGCCAAACACCACGACCAGCGCGATGCCGGTCGCAAGCCATGCCTTGTGCATCATTGATCTCCTTGCCGCGTGGTGGCCTGCGCCGTGGCCACCGGCCATTGCCCGCCACCGAGCGCGACATACAGCGCCGTGGCGTCGGCGTAGCGCTGCGCGCGTGCCTTGATCTGCGCCATGCGCGCGGCTTCGAGCCGTACCTGGCTGGTCATCAGGCCGAGGTAATTGACGCCACCGGCGCGGTATTGCGCGGCGACCAGTTGATTGGCCTGTTGCGCCGCCTGCAGCGCGTCGTCTTGCGCTGCGAGCAGCCCGGCATCGTGGTCGAGCGCGCGCAGCACGTCGGCCACATCGCGGAACGCGCCAAGCACGGTGCTTTGATAGTCGGCAAACACGCCGCGGTAGGCGGCTTCGGACGCCTGCTTCTCGGCCTTCAGCGTGCCGCCTTCGAAGATCGGCTGCACCAGGCCGGCGGCCACGTTCCAGATGCGGCTGGCCGGGCTGAACAGGCCATCGGTGTGGTTGCCCTGCACGCCCCAGGCGGCGCTGAGCTCGACGTTGGGATACATGCGCGCCACCGCGATGCCGACCTCGGCGTTCGCGGCGCGCAACTGCGCCTCGGCGGCCAGGATGTCCGGGCGCTCGTGCACCAGCGCGGAGGGCAGGCTGAGCGGCAGGGCGGTCGGCAGCTGCAACTGGTCGATGGCGGGCAATGTGAGCGTGCCGGCCTGCGCCGGGAATCGGCCGAGATAGGTGGCCAGGAGGTGCAACGCTGCATCGCGTGCCTGCTGCAGCGTCACCTGTTGCGCCTGGCTGGAAGCAAGCAGGCTTTGCTGGGTAAGCACGTCAAATTGCGAAGTGGCACCCAGCCGGTACTGCGTGCGCGCGAGGTCCAGCACCTGCTGCTGGTCGTGCAGCGTGTGCGCCATGGCATCAAGCTGCGCATCCAGCGCGGCCAGGTCGATGGTGGTGGCCACGACGTTGCCGGCAATCGCCAGCCGCGCGGCGGCCAGCCGGTAGCGTGCAATGTCCACCCGCGCCTGCGCATCGTGCGTGGCGAGCCGGCTCAGGCCGAACACGTCGGGCGCGTAGCTCACCTCCACCTGTCCCGTGTACAGGTTGTACAGCTGCGGGCCGACCCTGCCGCCGCTCGCCGCGCCGCTCGAACGCTGGCGTTCGGCACCGAGGCCAAGCGCCACCTGCGGATAAAACGCGCCGCGCGTGGCGCGCAGCAGGTGCTGCGCCTGCTCCACCGTGGCCTGTGCCGCTTCGATGTCCGGGTTGTGCGCCAGTGCGGCATCGACTAGCCGGTCAAGCGGCGCCGAACCGAACGCGCGCCACCACTGCGGATCGACCGCCGCGCCAACCTGCAGCTTTGGTGGCGTCACCGTACTGCTGGCTGATGCCGGCGCGGCAGTGGATGCCGTGTAGGTGGCGACGGTTGGTGCGGGTGGCCGATGCCAGGCCGGTCCAACGGTACATGCTGACAGCAGCGCGCAGACCATCGGCAGCGATACAAAGCACCAGCGCCGCGCACCGCGCGGAGTGTGAGAAAAAGGAGGTATGCCCATGTTTGTGCGATGCCGCAACGGCGGCGAGTGCATGCTACGCCGCCGGCGTGTGCATCACGTGTAGAACCGGGGAGCGCGGGCGGCGGAAATCCAAGCGACTGCAGTTGTGCCGTCCTGGCGATCTTCCGCACCGGTGGTTGTTGGCCAATGGAATGACGGTGTGGCTGCAGACCGTCACGTCAATTGGCGCAAAGCCGTTTCCTCTCGCTTGCTTGGTTTCTACTGACCACGTTCGCGGGCGTACTGCGCTGCGTCATCCGGCATTGGGCAGCGCGCCCGTATGCTGGCGTGTCGATTTGAACGGTGGGCAGCGCATGCGGTACGAAACGGCGGCGGAAAGCAGTGCGGCAACGCCGTACATCCATCACGGCACGCCGGATTTCACCCGCACCAATCTCGCGCTGTTTGCGGCCGGGTTGTGCACCTTCGGCCTGCTGTATTGCGTGCAACCGCTGATGCCCGAGTTCAGCCGCGACTATGGCGTGTCCGAAGCCGGCGCGTCGTTGTCGCTCTCGCTCACTACCGGCGTGCTCGCCATAGCGATGCTGGTAGCCGGTGCGCTGTCGGATGCGTGGGGTCGCAAGGGCGTGATGGTGGTCTCGCTGCTGGCATCGGCGGTGCTGGTGCTGGGCAGTGCAGTGATGCCGACCTGGGGCAGCCTGCTGGCGGTGCGCACGCTGATGGGACTGACGTTGAGCGGCCTGCCGGCAGTGGCGATGACCTACCTCAGCGAGGAGATGGATGCCGAGTCGATCGGCCTCGGCATGGGCCTGTATATCAGCGGCAGCGCAATCGGCGGCATGGGCGGGCGCATCGTCACTGGCGTGCTGGCCGATTTCGTCGGCTGGCGCATCGGCGTCGCCGTGGTCGGTGTGATCGGCCTGGCCTGCGCGCTGGCGTTTGCGCATGCATTGCCGGCATCGCGGCATTTTCGCCGCCAGCCATTGTCGCTGCGCGGTATCGCCGGACGCTTCTCCGGCGTGTTCCATGACCGCGGCCTGCCGTGGCTGTTCCTCGAAGGCTTCCTGCTGCTGGGCGCCTTCGTCACCGTCTACAACTATCTGGGCTACCGCCTGCTGGCGCCGCCGTACAACCTGAGTCAGGCGGCGGTCGGCCTGATCTTCGGCATCTACCTCATCGGCACCTTCAGCTCGGCGTGGATGGGCCACCTCGCCGGCAAGCTCGGCCGCCGCAAGGTGCTGTGGACCGCGCTGGCCCTGATGCTGGTCGGTGCCGCGCTCACCGCAGCGGCATCGCTGTGGCTCATCATGCTCGGCGTCGTCGCCATCACCTTCGGCTTCTTCGGCGGCCACTCCATTGTAAGCAGCTGGGTCGGCCGCCGCGCCGGCGCGGCCAAGGCGCAAGCCGCCTCGCTGTACCTCTTCTGCTATTACATGGGCTCCAGTACGGCCGGTTATTTCGGCGGCTTCTTCTACGCCGCCCACGGCTGGACCGGCGTCGCGCTCTTCGTCGGCGCATTGACCCTCGCCGGCCTCGCCATCGCGCTCGGGCTCACTCGCCTGAAGCCCTTGGTCAACGTGCCGACGCTGCCGCAACCGATGAGCCGCGGGGCGATGGGGTAAGGGTCGGGATTTGGAATTTGGGATTGGGGATTTGGCAAAGCGGCGTTCTGAGCGTCGCGTTGCATCTGCGGCCAGCCGAAGCGAAGGCAGTGAGGATCGCTGCTCTACCGAATCTCCAATCCCGTATTCCTAATCTCGTGCCCCACCCACCAACATCCCCTTCACCGCATCGAAATCCCCATCGTTCCGATCCGCCGGGATGCCGAGCAAATGGGTCATCAGCGGATATACATCGACGTTGGGGAATTCCGGCCAGGTGATGCCTTGGCGGAAGGCGGGGCCGTGGGCGATGAACAGGGCGCGCATGGTGGGGTCGGCGTTGTCGTAGCCGTGGTTGCCGATGCTGACACGGTCGCCGCGTCTGGCGGCGGAGGCGGTGGTGGTGATGCGCCAGCCGACGTCGGCGAGGCACACGAGCTGCGGCACGCGCGGGTTGGTGCCGTAGTGGAAGCGTGCCGGAATGCGGGTCTTGTCCCAGCACTGCATGTGCTGCTGCGGGGCTTCCAGCTGCTTTTCGATGGCGGCGAAGTCGTGGCCGGCACGCGGGTTGAAACCGGCGACGATCTCGAGGCTCACGACGTGCACGGCGTCGAGCGGAATCAGCTTGTCGATGTAGACGTTGTTCTCTTTCGGCACGCTGGCCATGCCGTGGTCGGCGAGCACGATGAGGTTCACCCTGTCGTACAGGCCGCGCGCCTTGAGGCCGGCGACCAGGCGTGCGAGCGCAGCGTCGGTGTCGCGCAGCGCGGCGTCCACTTCGGGCGAATCGGGGCCGTGCGCGTGGCCGGCGTGATCCACTTCGTCGAAATACAGGGTGAGGAAACGCGGGCGCTCGGCCGGTGGCAGGTCGAGCCAGGCCAGCACCTGGTCGACGCGCTGGTCGGCGGTGATCTTGCCGTTGTAGGGTTTCCAGTAATCGGGATGCTTGCCGTGGATGTCGGCCTCGCTGCCCGGCCAGAACATGGTGGCGGTGCGCAGGCCGTGCGCGTCGGCGTCTTCCCAGATCGGCGTGCCCTCGGCCCACCAGCGGCCATCGGATACCGCCTTGCGGTTGCCGAGCGAAAACTTGCCGAGCTGCGCGTCGAACATGGTGTTGTTGACGATGCCGTGGTGGTCGGGATACAGCCCGGTCACCAGCGTGTAGTGGTTGGGAAAGGTAAGCGAGGGAAACGCGGGCTGCAGCGCCGCCGCGTGCACGCCGGTTTTTGCCAGCATCGTCAGCGTGGGCGTGAGGCCGCGGTTGATGTAGTCGGCGCGGAAGGCGTCGATCGACACCAGCAGCACCGGACCGGGGCGGCTGGCGGGTGTGGTCGCGTTCGGCGGCAAGCGGCCTTGCGCCGCGCAGCCGGCAAGCAGCGCCAGCAGCAGGATGACGGCGTATCGGAACGGAAATTTCATGCCAGGGTACCTACGCTCAGGTCGTGTATCCATGATGGACAGGTTGACATGCCGATGCAGCGTTCCCACGCAACAACCAGTCATGAACACCTGGCACTTGCGATGGCACTCGGCTTGTCGGTGTTGCCGCTGGCCGTTGTCGCGCAGCAGGTGCCGCCGGCGGCCGCGCAGTTCCAGCAGACCATGCAGCAGCAACACGTCAGCGACCAGTTGCAGAAGAGTCAACAACAGGCACAGCAACAGCAGAATGTCAGCGACGTGGCGGGCAAGGTGTTGCCGCAAGGCTCTGCTGGGCAGCGGTCACTGAAACAGGCCGATCGCGCACGCCAGGCGGCGAGCGCCGCGCAGCAGCGCGATGCAGTCGACCGCTATCGCGATGCGGCCAACCAGGGTCACTGAGCCGGTTCGACGAACAGGTCGCCGTGCAGCTTGCGGCCTTCGAGGCCGAGCAAGGCGCGCTTGATCCACAGCCCGCCGCCGTACCCGGTGAGGCTGTGGTCGGCGCCGATCACGCGGTGGCAGGGCACGATGATGGGAATCGGGTTGCGCCCGTTGGCGGCGCCGACGGCGCGCACCGCCTTGGGCTTGCCGATGCGTTGCGCCAGCTCGCCATAGCTCATGGTGATGCCGAACGGGATGCGCAGCAGTTCCTCCCATACGGCAAGTTGAAATGGCGTGCCGCGTGGGTGCAGCGGCAGGTCGAACACGGTGCGTCGACCGGCAAAGTATTCGGCCAGTTGCGTGCGTGCCTTGGCAAGGCGTCCGGCGTCGCGTTGCCATGTGTCCTTCGTATTCGGACGGTGCTCGCTCTCGAAGCAGATTTCGCACAGGCCGGCGTCATCGGCCACCAGCGTCAGCGGGCCGAGCGGGCTCGGCATGATGTCGTAGTACAGGGCTACTCGGGGTGTCGTCATGGGTTTGCCGCTCATGGTCGGGGGGATGGGAGACACGCGTGCAGGCGCCGCGCACATGACGGAATGGCTGGCGAAGGGCTCATCGCGCAGCGGGCACGCCGTTGCGTGCGCGAGGCTGGGCGCCGCGCCACAGGTGCATCACAGCGTAGGCACGCCACGGCCGCCACGCCTCGGCGCGCACGGTCAGTGCCCTGGCGCTTGGGATGGACCCGCCGGCCGCGGCGGCGCGACGCAGCACCAGGTCGGCGGCCGGGAAGGCGTCGGGATGGCCGAGTACGCGCAGGGCGATGTAATGCGCGGTCCAGTCGCCGATCCCGGGCAGGGCGGTCCAGCGCGCGACGAACGTCTCCAGCGACTGGCCGCGGTTGAAATCCACCCGGCCGTCGAGCAGGGCGCGAGCGATGCCGCGGATCGTCGCCGCGCGCGCCGTGGTGACGCCCAGCTCGCGCAGGTCGGCCGCGGCCAGCGTGGCGGGGTCGGGAAACAGGCGATCAAGCCCCGGCATCGGCGCCGGGTCCAGCACGCCACCGTGGCGCTGCACGATGCGCGCCGCCAGCGTGCGGGCCGCCGCCACGCTCACCTGCTGGCCGAGCACCGCGCGCACCGCGATTTCAAAGCCATCCCAACTGCCCGGCAGGCGCTGGCCGGGATGCTTGCGCAGCAAGGGGCGCAGCATGGGTTCGCCACGCAGGGCGGCGGCGATCGCCTGCGGGTCGGCGTCGAGATCGAACAGGCGGCGCACCCGCGCCACCAGGTCCAGCAGCTGCGCCGGCTGTGGCGCGTGCAGCTCCAGCTTCAGCGCGTGCGTGCCGCGTGCGCCGGCGGATACCCGCAGCCAGCCCGGTGCTGCCGCGGGGCCGAACACGCGCGTGTAGCAGTGCTCGTCCACCTGCTCGATGCCCGGCAGCGCACGGCCGCGCAGGAACGCCAGCAGCGCCGCGAAATCGCAGGGCGGACGGTAGGCCAGGTGCAGTACCAGCGCGTCGCCGGATGCCGTGCGCGGGGTGCGGCGCAATTCGCGCGGTGCCACCCGGTTGGCCAGCGCGAACGCGGCATTGAACCGGCGCAGGCTGCGGAAGCCGGACGCCAGCGCCACGTCGGTGATCGGCAGCGCGGTCTCGGTGAGCAACTGCTTGGCGAACAGCAGGCGGCGCGTGGTGTGCACGCTGATGGGCGGTACGCCCAGCCGTTCCACGAACAGCCGGCGCAATTGCCGTGCGCCCAGGTCGAGCCGCGCGGCGAGCTGGTCCAGCGAGCCGTCCGCCAGGGCGCCGGCCTCGATCAGTTGCAGCGCACGCGCCACCACGTGATCGCCGCGTTGCCACCACGGGTTGCCGGGCGCGAGCTCCGGCCGACAGCGCAGGCAGGGCCGGAAGCCGGCGGCTTCCGCCGCTGCGGCATTGGCGAAGTAGCGCACGTTCCCGCGCCTGGCCGGCGGCGCCGGGCACACCGGCCGGCAGTAAATGCCGGTACTGGCCACCGCGGTGAAGAACAGCCCGTCGAACCGCGCGTCGCGGCTGAGCCGCGCCCGTTCGCAGGTACGCGCGTCGGGCAGGGTGGTGGCGTGGGTGTCGGACATGCGATCAGGCTAGCACCGGCCCTGCGCGGAGACTCGCCGTTTTCGGACATCGATGGCACGAGCCTTGTGCGGGACGCCATCTGGCACGGGCGTCGGTCGTGCAGGGGCCGCCGGCTTCGTGGCGGCCTTCCCGCCGCGTTGACAATCCCCTGCGGACTGCCGAACGATCCGGGATGGTGATCCTTTGGTTTCCCGGGCAGGCACGCATGGCACACGCACGTTCCCAAGTCCGTTTGCGGTTCATCGTCGTGCTGGCGGTGCTGTTGTCGGGAAGCCTGCTGTGTCAGGCACACGCCGCCGGCGCGGGAGCCGCGACGCAGAAGTGGGTCGCTACCTGGGGGCAGGCGATGACCTCGCAATACGTGCGGGTTGCCGGCCGCGACGGCGAGCCGCTACGGGATGTCTATGGGCAGCCGCTCGAGCACGCGCCCACGGTCGATCACCTCACCCTGCGCCAGAGCGTGAACGTCAGTGCCGGCGGCGTGCGCGTGCGCATCCGGCTGTCGAACTATCACGGCCGTGCGCCGCTCACCGTGGGCGTCGCGCGCATTGCGCTCGGCGCCGGCCACGCCGATGACCTGTCGGCGATCGATCCCGACAGCGACCGGCGGTTGAGCTTCGGCGGTGGCAAGCGATCGATCACCATCGCGCCCGGCAACGAGGCGGTCAGCGATCCGGTGGAGCTGCGCGTGCCGGCACTGTCGAACGTGGTCGTCAGCCTGTATTTCGCCGGCCCGGTCCAGCTCGCCGATTTCCATCCGATGGAACCGGCGCACACCACCTACGCGGTCGACGGCGACGCCACGCGGCAGCCATCGCTGGCGCACCTGCCGGCCGCGAAGGCACTGCCGCGCACGCGGGACGATCACCTCTACCTGCTTGCTGGCGTCGAGGTCGAGGTGCCGGAGGACACCCGCGGCATCGTCGCGTTCGGCGACTCGATCACCGACGGCGCGCTCGCCAGCGCGCCCGGCACCACCTGGCCGGCGGTGCTGGCCGGCCTCGCCCAGCGCCACGGCGACGCGGCGGCGGTGGTGAATGCCGGCATCAGCGCCAATGAATTGACCACCGACCAGATCGGTGCGCCGGGTGCCGGCGCCTCCGGCCTGAAGCGCTTCCTGCGCGACGTGGTCGATCGCCCCGGTGTCACGGATGTGGTCGTGCTGTTCGGCGCGAACGACATCAATCGCGGCATCGATGCCGCCGGCTATCCGAACGGCGCATCGGCCGGCGACCTCATCGCCGCGATGCGCATGCTCGCCGACGTCGCCCACCAGCACCACCTGCGCATTTACGCCGGCACGGTCACGCCGTTCGCCGGATTCCCGGGCTGGTACAGCCCGCAGCGGGAGGCCGTCCGGCTGCAGTTCAACCAGTGGATGCGTCGTTCCGGCGTGTTCGACGGCGTGGTCGATTTCGCCGACGCCGTGGCGGGTGCGTACGTGCCGCCGCCGCTGGTTGCGCAGCAGTCCCCGTTGCCGGCCGGCATGGCGACCGTCTGCGCGGGCGACGCAGGCCTGCATCCGAATGATCGCGGCTACGCCGCGATGGGTGCGTTGGCTTATGACGTGCTGTTCGACGCGAAGCTGCAGCCGCTGCTGGGTTGCCGCTGAGGTTTCCTGGCACAGGGCATTCGCACTGCGCCAGTCGCTCATGCATGGTCGCGAAGCCGGAGCCCGCGTGCCGCTGCACGCGGCTACGGGCCAGTGATGTTTTCGGCGACGCTCGTAGCCGGGTGTTCCCGCCGTGATGCGGCGGCGCGCCTTTTCACGCGCCGGGCGGCTAGCCACAATCGGATTCTCTCCGGTTCCATGAGACCCCCATGACTGCTCCCACCCGCATCGACCGCACCCGCGTCATCCACCCGCCGCGCGGCCCCGAGCTGCATTGCAAGAACTGGCTGATCGAGGCGCCGTACCGGATGATCCAGCACAACCTCGATCCCGAGGTGGCGGAAAACCCGGCCGAGCTGGTGGTCTACGGCGGCATCGGCCGCGCGGCGCGCAATTGGGAATGCTTTGACGCGATTCTCCAGGCGTTGCGTGATTTGAATCCCGACGAGACGCTGCTGGTGCAGTCCGGCAAGCCGGTTGGCGTGTTCAAGACCACGCCGGATGCGCCGCGCGTGATGATTGCCAACTCCAACCTCGTGCCGCACTGGGCGACGTGGGAGCACTTCAACGAGCTGGACCGGAAGGGCCTGATGATGTTCGGCCAGATGACGGCCGGCTCGTGGATCTACATCGGCACCCAAGGCATCATCCAGGGCACCTACGAAACCATCGCCGAGATGGGCCGCCAGAGCTACGGCGGCAACCTCACGGGGCGCTGGGTGCTGACCGCGGGCCTCGGCGGCATGGGCGGCGCGCAGCCGCTGGCGACGGTGATGGCTGGCGCCTGCATGCTGGCGGTGGAGTGCGACCAGCACCGCATCGACTTCCGCCTGAAGACGGGCTACGTCGACGAGCAGGCGAAGGATCTCGATGATGCGCTCGCGCGTATCGAGCGCTATACGAAGGCGGGCGAAGCGAAATCCGTCGCGCTGCTCGGCAACGCCGCCGACGTGCTGCCCGAACTCGTGCGTCGCGGCGTGCGTCCGGATGCGGTCACCGACCAGACCAGCGCGCACGATCCGGTCAACGGCTATTTGCCGCAGGGCTGGACGGTCGCGCAATGGGCCGAGCGCCGCGTGGGTGATCCGCAGGGCACTGCGGCCGCTGCCAAGCAATCCATGCGCAAGCACGTCGAGGCGATGCTGGCGTTCCACGCACAAGGCATCCCCACCTTCGACTACGGCAACAACATCCGCCAGATGGCGTTCGACGTGGGCTGCAAGAACGCGTTCGATTTCCCCGGCTTCGTGCCGGCCTACATCCGCCCGCTGTTTTGCCGTGGCATCGGCCCGTTCCGCTGGGTGGCGCTGTCGGGTGATCCGGAAGACATCCTGAAAACCG
Organism: Rhodanobacter sp. FW106-HT46G03; assembly: GCF_058789895.1. Lineage (NCBI taxonomy): Bacteria > Pseudomonadati > Pseudomonadota > Gammaproteobacteria > Lysobacterales > Rhodanobacteraceae > Rhodanobacter > Rhodanobacter sp. FW106-HT46G03. The sequence continues at coordinate 2,109,576 of NZ_JBYTCC010000001.1, read as the reverse complement.
ACGCCAAGGTCAAGGAGTTGATCCCGGACGACCAACACCTGCACCACTGGCTGGACATGGCCGAGCAGCGCATCCACTGGCAGGGCCTGCCATCGCGCATTTGCTGGGTGGGCCTCGGCCTGCGCGACAAGCTCGGTCTGGCGTTCAACGAAATGGTGCGCAACGGCGAGCTCAAGGCGCCGATCGCGATCGGCCGCGATCACCTCGATTCCGGTTCGGTGGCCAGTCCCAACCGCGAAACCGAAGCCATGCGCGACGGCTCCGATGCGGTCAGCGACTGGCCCGTGCTCAACTGCCTCTTGAACGCGGTGGGCGGTGCCACCTGGGTGAGCTTCCACCATGGTGGCGGTGTCGGCATGGGTTACAGCCAGCACGCCGGTCTGGTCATCGTGTGCGACGGCACCAGGGAAGCCGACGCGCGCATCGCCCGCGTGCTGTGGAACGACCCGGCCACCGGCGTCATGCGCCATGCGGATGCGGGTTATCCCGAAGCCATCGCCTGCGCTAAGGAAAAGGGCTTGAAGCTGCCGATGGTTTCATAAGCAGGCCACGCAAAGGAGTACGTCATGGCGGTGCCGAAATACGACTGGTGGTATCTGCCGTTGTTGCGCCTGCTAGGCGACGGGCGCGCGCGGCGCATGTCCGAGGTTTACGACGAGCTTGCAAAAGAAGCTGGCCTGAGCGAGGCCGACCTGGGCGAAATGCTGCCCAGTGGCACCGGCCCCACCTATCGCAACCGTATTGGCTGGGCGCGTACCTTCCTCAAGAAGGCCGGACTGGTGCAGTCACCCAAGTGGGGGATGGTTGCCATTACCGAGCGCGGCCAGTCGGTGCTGCGGGAAAACCCAGCAGGCATCAACAACGCCTGGTTGATGCGTTACCCCGAGTTTGCCGAATGGGCGCGACCTGCGAAGTCTGCTGCCGGTACGGCTGGGCCTACGCCGGATGACCATGATATCGACGACAGAGGCGACGAAACTCCGCGTGAAACGCTGGAGCGCATGCACGCGCAGCTGCATCGCGACCTGGCCGACGAGCTGCTCGAACGTGTCAAGCAGGTGCCGCCTGTGTACTTCGAGAAAATCGTGGTGGATTTGATGTTGGCGATGGGCTACGGCGGCTCGCGCGCCGAGGTGGGGCACACGGTGGGGCAGTCCGGTGACGGCGGGATCGATGGCGTGATCGACGAGGATCAACTCGGGCTGGACAAGATCTACCTGCAGGCCAAACGCTGGAAGGACAATATCGGCCGACCGATTGTGCAGGCTTTCTCCGGTTCGCTGGAAGGCGAGCGCGCGACCAAGGGCGTGTTCATCACCACGTCGGCCTTTACCGTGGAAGCCCGTGATTACGTCGGCAAGATCAGCAAGAAGATCGTGCTGATCGATGGCCGGAAACTGGCCGAGCTGATGATCCGCCATGACGTTGGGGTGAGCGGCGAGGCCACTTACGTGGTCAAGCGAATTGATGGCGACTACTTCGATCCCGACGCGTGACGTTTCGCGTGCGCCGAGTGCCTCCACGGACGTGCCGCAGGCCCAAAGCCCCTCTTGAGGAAGCGGACTTTGGGCGCCGGGGCCCGGCCCGGCCGGGCATCACTGGATGCGGGTGATGTTGCCGTTCTGGTCGACCTGCACCAGATCGCCTTCGCGGATGCTGCTGGCGTCCTTGACCTGGATGTTCTGGTAGCTGCCGTTGCCCATCTTCAGGCGCACCAGATAGCTGTCGCTGCTGCCGGTGCGGTCGCCGATGGCGTGGCCGGCGAAGCCGCCGCCGACGGCGCCGCCCACGGTGGCCAGTTCGCGGCCCTTGCCACGGCCGACCTGGTTGCCCAGCAGGCCGCCGGCGATCGCACCGATCACCGCGCCGGCGGTGCCGTGGCCGCCGCCTTGTTGTACGTTGCGTTCGATGCGCTCCACCGTGCCGCACTGGTCGCAACGCAGGTAGATGCCGTCCGAACGCACGAGGACGCCATTCGGTTGTTGCGCATGGGCGCCGGCGCTGGCGGCCAGGCCGATCAATCCGGCGGTGGCAATGGCGAGCAGGACGTGCTTGTTCATCAGGGTCTCCTCGAAGCCTGGGTGGTGCGCCGAGTCTAGGCGCAGTTTACTGTATCGAATCGTTACGATTTTGCGCGGCAAATTGCGGTGAAGGCCAGCGGCGCAGCATTCCCGCCAGCACCGGCGGGGTGAGCATGGCGGTCAGCAGCGACATGGCAACGATGACGGCGTAGATGCGGTTGTCGAAGACGCCGGCCGCGAGGCCGAGGCTGGCGACGACGATGCCCACCTCGCCGCGCGGCACCATGCCGAAGCCGACGATGGTGGCGCTGCGTGGACCGAGCGAAAGCGCGCCGAGGCCGCCGCCGACGAGCTTGGACACCACCGCGATCGCGGTGACCACCAGCAGCATCCACAGCGCATCCGGGCTGGCCAGCTCGTGCAGGTCGATCTTGGCGCCGGTGACGACGAAAAAGAACGGCACCAGCAAGGTCAGCAGCGGTCGCGTCTGGGTTTCCAGCGTGTGCTGCTGGCGGGTTTCCGAGGCGATCATGCCGGCAAGGAAGGCGCCGATGATCGCGGCCAGGCCAAACAGGGTGGAGACATAGGCCAGCCCAAGGCACAGCGCCAACGCAATCAGCAGAGGCGACTGCGCGTGGCGCGGGGTATCCAGCCATGCCGAGTTCCAGCGCATGATGCGGGCGCCGCCCCAGCCGATCACGGCGATGAAGCCGAGCGCCTCGCCGAGCACCACCAGGAGGTGCCCGGGGTTCAGGCTTTCGCCGCCCTGCAGCGAGACCACGATGCCAAGCAGCAGCATGGCGAGCACGTCGTCGATCACCGCGGCGCCCAGGATCACCCGGCTCTCGATCCGCTGCAGTACGCCGAGTTCCTGCAGCACGCGCGCGGTAATGCCGGCCGAGGTGGCCACGAAGGCGGCGGCGACGAACATCGAGCGGTCCCAGTTGAGCCCTTCGACGTGGGCCCACACGGCGGCCATGCCGAACGGCACCAGCACCCCGATCAGCGCCACCATGAACGCCGTGCGGCCGACTTTCTTGAGGTCGTCCAGCCGGGTTTCGAGGCCGACGGAAAACAGCAGCAGCACTACGCCAACCTCGGACAGCACGTCCAGCGGGGTGCCGATCGCGATCTGCTCGGGCGTGACCCAGCCCAGGAGCGAGGGCCCGATCACGCAGCCGGCAGCGATCTCGCCCACTACGCTGGGCAACTTCAGGCGCTGCGCGATCTCACCGCCGATCTGCGCGGCGACAAACACGATGAAAAGCAGCAGCAGGATGTCGCTGGCGTGGTGCATCAAACCGGCTCGCTCGGCCTGTGGAAGACCTGCATGCTACATGGCGCCTCTCAGTGTGCGGTGGAGGCGGCGATCGCCGGGCGATCCGGATCGAGACGCGCGAACACGCGGCTGGCGAACGCGGTGACCAGTGCCAGCAGCACCACGGTCCAGCGAAAGGCGACGACGAAATCCGCGGGCTCGTGGCCGCGCAGCAAGGCCTGCATCAGCAAGGTGGACAGCGCGATGCCAAAGCTCATGGCGAGGTACTGCACGCTGGAAGCCATCGACGAGGCCATCGCCGCCGCGTGGATGTCGATGTCGTTGTAGATCAGCGTGTTCATCGCGGTGTATTGCAGGCCGGCAAAGCCGCCGTAGGCAAACGCCAGGGCACCGATGACCCACGGCGAGGAGTCGGCGCCGAGCAGCGCAAATCCCGCCAGCAGCACTGCCACGACCAGCGTGTTGGCGAGCAGCAGCCGGCGGTAGCCGTAGTACGCCAGCACACGGTGGATCACGCGTTTGGCAACGATCGAGCCGATGGCCTGCGGCACCATCATCAAGCCGGCCGCGAGCGGCGACCAGCCGCAGCCCACCTGCAAAAACAGCACCAGCAGCAGAAACATGCCGGAGATGCCAAGCCGGGTGAACAGCCCGCCGGAAAGCGACACCCACACGCTGCGGATGCGCAGCAGCGCGAGGTCGGCCACTGGGTGCGCGGTGCGCCGGCTGTGCCACACGTAAACGGCGCCAAGCAGGCACGCAAACAGGCCATAGGCGGCCATGCGCGACCATGGCACCGGGGTGTCGGAGGTCAACTCCGAGGCCACCAGCAGCAACGCCGAGCTGGCCGCGAACAGCAGGAACCCGGCCAGGTCGAAATGGTGCGCGCGCTTGAGCCGGTACTCGGGCATGCTGCGCCGGTTCATCCAGATGCCTGCGATGGCCACCGGCACATTGACCAGAAAAATCAGCCGCCAACTGGTGAACTGCGTGAGCGCGCCGCCCAGCAGCGGCCCGAGCACCGAACCGAGCACGCTGAAGGTGGCCACGGTGCTCATGGCGCGCACGAATTCGCGCTTGTCGATGCTGCGCACCAGCACGTAGCGGCCCAGCGGCATCATTGCCGCGCCGCCGACGCCCTGCAGCACGCGCGCGGCCACCAACTGGTGCAGCGATTGCGACAGCCCGCACAGGAGGGAACCCAGCCCGAACAGCAGGATCGCCGCGCCGAACACGCGGCGGGTGCCGAAGCGGTCGCACAGCCATGGGCTGGCCGGGGTGAGGATCGCCAGCGTCAACACGTAGCTGGTGAGCGCGCTGCGCATGCCCAGCGGGGTTTCGTGCAACGCCTCCGCAATCGCCGGCACCGCGGTGTTGACCACGGTGGAGTCGAGCGATTGCATGAAGAATGCCGCCGCCACCAGCCACAGCAGGCCGCGATAGCGCTGCAATGACGACGCCGCAGGCACATCGACGGAATCGGCCGGTGGCGAACCGCGGTGCGGGGGAGACTCGGCGGCACGATCCGGCATTTGCACAATGGTAGTGCGTGGCGTGCCTGCATTCCGTGTACGCGCAAGGCAGGGGCAGGCTTGTTTCAGTCGCAGATGCCCTTACCATGAGCTGACGTGACAACGCAGAATCACGCGCGCCGGGGCGCAACCGCTCCGGCGCGCTTTTGCGTGAACCATACAAGCCAGCGACAGGACGCGAATCATGAGCCGCAAACCCGCCATCACCGTTTCCCGCCTCGACCTCGAACGCATCGAGGTCCTGATCGAACGCATGCCGCGTGCCGATGCGGCCAAGCACGATGCGCTGATGGCGGAGCTGGATCGTGCGACGGTGCTGGAGCCGGCCGCCATGCCGCGCAACGTGGTGACGATGAACTCCACCGTGAGCTTCACCGACACCGCGGGCGGCGAGCCGATGACCCTCACGTTGGTGTATCCGAACGCGGCCGGCAAACCGGGTACGGTGTCGATCCTGGCCCCGGTCGGCAGCGCATTGCTTGGTCTTGCCAAGGGCAAGCACATCGACTGGCCCACGCCCGACGGCAAGACCCGCCGGCTCACCGTGCTGGCGATCGACTACCAGCCCGAAGCCTCGGGCGATTTGCATCGGTAAGAGCCGGGATTCGGGAGTGGGGATTCGGGATTGGAAAAAGCCTGCACCTCGCGTCGGCGCGCCTTTCCGAAACTCCAATCCCGCATCCCTAATCCCGGCACTTCACCGCCGCGATTACACTTGCGGCATGAACCTGGAAACCTCTGCCCCGGCTGCGCTTGCGGCCGATTTGCGCCGGCGCCTTGACGACGCCAGTCAGCGTTACTACGTGCTCGACGACCCGGATATTCCGGATGCCGATTACGACGCGCTGATGCGCGAGCTGCGCGCGCTCGAAGCCGCGCACCCGGAGCTGGCAACGCCTGATTCACCCACGCGCAAGGTTGGCGCGCGGGCGCACAGCGGTTTTGCCGAGGTACGCCACGAGATTCCGATGCTGTCGCTGATCGACGCCTTCGGCCAGGAGGGCGACGACGACCGCACGCGGTTTCGCGAGGTGCTGGATTTCGAGCAGCGCATCGAGGAAACCACTCATCGCACCAATCCGCTGTTTTCGGTGGAGCCCAAGTTCGACGGGCTGGCGATGAGCCTGCTCTACCGGCACGGCGTGCTGGTGCGCGGCGCGACGCGCGGCGACGGCCAGGCCGGCGAGGATGTCACCGCCAACGTGCGCACCGTGCGCTCGATTCCGCTGCACCTGCGCGGCACCGGCTGGCCCGAGGTGCTGGAAGTGCGCGGCGAAGTGCTGATGCTGCGCAAGGATTTCGAGGCCTACAACGAGCGCGCGCGCAAACGCGGCGAGAAGCCATTGGCGAACCCGCGCAACGGCGCTGCCGGTTCACTGCGCCAGCTCGACCCGGCGGTGACCGCGCAGCGCCGGTTGAGCTTTTTCGCCTACGCCATCGGCGTGGTCGAAGGCGGCGAGCTGCCGGATACCCATTCGGCCACCTTGCGCAAGCTGCGCGAATGGGGCTTCCCGGTGTCGCCCGAGGTGAGCACTGCGCGTGGCTTCGACGGGTTGATCGCGTTCTATCACCGCATCGGCGCGAAGCGCGACGCGCTGCCGTATGACATCGACGGCGTGGTGTACAAGCTCGATGACTACGCCGGCCAGCGCGAAATGGGCTTTGTCGCGCGCGCACCGCGCTGGGCGATCGCGCACAAGTTTCCGGCGCAGGAGCAGACCACCACGGTCGCGGCAATCGAGATCCAGATCGGTCGCACCGGTGCGGCGACACCGGTCGCGCGACTGGCGCCGGTGCAGGTGGCCGGGGTCATCGTCACCAACGCCACGCTGCACAACGCCGACCAGGTGGCGCGGCTCGACGTGCGTGTGGGCGACACCGTGATCGTGCGCCGCGCCGGCGACGTGATCCCCGAAGTCGTGCGCGTGGTGCCCGAGTACCGCCCGGCGCATGCGCCGGTGTGGCACATGCCGGCGCGCTGTCCGGTGTGCGGCTCCGCGCTGCTGCGCGAAGACGGCGAGGCCGCCTACCGCTGTTCCGGCGGGCTGGTGTGTGCGGCGCAACGCAAAGAGGCCCTGATCCACTTTGCCTCGCGGCGCGCGATGGACATCGAGGGCATCGGCGACCGCTACGTGGATGCGCTGGTCGATTTCGGCTACGTCGCGACGCCGGTCGATCTGTACCGCCTGACGCTGGATGATTTCCTCGCGATGAAGCGCCGCGCCGACGAGCACGACGGCACTACGCCGGAAACCGTCAAGCAGGGCAAGGTTGCCACCAAGTGGGCGAAAAACCTGCTCGCTGCGATCGAAGCCAGCAAGCACGCCTCGCTGGCGCGTTTCCTCTACGCGCTTGGCATCATGCACATTGGCGAAAGCACGGCCAAGACACTGGCAACCTGGCTCGGCTCGCTGGCGTTCGTGCGCAGCACGCCGGCGCCGGTATTGCGCGTGCTGCCCGACATCGGCGCCGAGGTGGCGGCGTCCATCGCCGGCTTCTTTGCCCAGGCGGGCAACCAGCGCGTGGTGGATGAACTGCTTGCGGCCGGCATCGCGTTTCACGATGAGGTTGCGCCAAACGCCAAGCTGCGTCGGCGGCTCGGGCTGGCGGTGCTGCTGGACATGGCGAACGTCGACAAGCTCGGACCGAAAAGCACGGTCTTGTTGGCGCAACACTTCCCGACGTTGCGTGACCTGCAGGCAGCGGGGCAGGCGCAGTGGATCACGGCAGGCCTGACGCAAGCCGCCGCCATCAACCTTGCTGCGTGGTTGGACGACCCCGCACGCGCAGGCGAGTTGCAGGCGGCCGAGGCGGCGATGGATCGCCTGTTGGCCGCGCTGCCTGCCGGTACAAGCGGCACGCTGCCACTGGAAGGGCAAACCACGGTGCTCACCGGGACGCTGGTGAACCTAACGCGCGACGAAGCCAAGGCCAAGCTCGAAGCGCTCGGTGCGAAAGTAGCCGGCAGCGTGTCGAAGAAAACCAACTTTGTCGTGGCTGGCGAGGCCGCCGGCTCCAAGCTCGACAAGGCGCGCGAGCTGGGTGTGCCGGTGTGGGACGAAGCACGGCTCATGGCCATGCTGGCCACACACGGAGCCGCGTGATGGCCGCCAGGTTGCGGGCGGCATTGCATCTGCGTGCGCACCTGTACGCGCTGATCCGGGATTTTTTTGCCGAACGCGGTGTGCTCGAGGTGGAGACGCCAATCTTGTCGGCGGCGGGCAACACCGAGCCGAACATCGAGAGCTTCAGCACGCAGTTCAGCGGCCACGTGGATGCCGGCCCGCGCGAGCGCTGGCTGCGTACCTCGCCGGAATATCCGCTGAAACGCCTGCTCGCGGCGGGCGTGGGCGACTGCTACGAGTTGGGGCGTGTGTTTCGCAATGGCGAGGCGGGCGGTCGGCACAACCCCGAGTTCACGATGGCGGAGTGGTATCGCGTCGGTTGGGATCATCGGCGGCTGATGCACGAAACCGTGGCGCTGGTGGCTGCGGCGCTGGCGCTGGTCAACAAGCGCGCCGAGGTGACGGTCACCGGCTACCGCCAGCTGTTCGTGGACGAGCTGGGCGTCGACTCGGTGCATGCTCCCATCGCCGAGCTGCGTGCGCCGCTGGCAGCGTTTCACATCGATCCAGCCGGGCTCACGCGCGACGACTGGCTCGACCTGTTGCTTACCCACAAGCTGCAGCCGACGTTTCCCGCCGACCGCATCACCGTGATCCACGATTACCCGGCCACGCAGTGCGCGCTGGCGCGCATCCGCCCCGGCGATCCGCCGCGCGCCGAGCGTTTCGAGTTGTATCTGGGCCGTTACGAGTTGGCCAACGGCTATCACGAGTTGAACCGTGCCGCCGAGCAGCGCGCGCGGTTCGAGCGCGACAACCAGCGCCGTCGCGAACGCGGCCAGCGCGAGTTGCCGATCGACGAGCGTCTGCTTGCTGTGCTCGACCGCATGCCCGATTGCGCTGGCGTCGCGCTCGGCATCGAGCGGCTATTGATGTGCCTGGCCGGTACCGACGCGATTGCCGACGTGCTGGCGTTTCCGTTTGCCGAGGCTTGATGCCGCGCGCCACTGGCGGGTGGCGCGCGGCAGCGACTTCAGTCGTGCTGGCTCCACAGGCTGCGGTAGAGCAGGCCGCCGACGAGGCCGCCGACAATCGGCACCACCCAGAAGAACCACAGTTGGTCGACCGCCCAGCCGCCTTGGTAGAACGCCACGCCGGTCGAGCGCGCCGGGTTCACCGAGGTGTTGGTGACCGGGATGCTGACGAGGTGGATTAAGGTCAACGCCAGACCGATGGTGAGGCCGAAGAAGCCGGCGGACGCGTGCTTGTCGGTGGAACCCATGATGATCAGCACGAAAAACCCGCTGAGCACGAACTCGCACAGCGCTGCCGCGCCCATCGAGTAGCCGCCCGGCGAATGCGCGCCATAGCCATTGGAGGCGAAGTTGCCGACCTCGAAGCCGGGCTTGCCGGAGGCAATGCCGTACAGCACCAGTCCGGCGAGTACGCCGCCGACTACCTGCGCGATGACGTATGGAGCCACTTCCTTCCACGGAAAACGGCCGCCGGCCGCGAGGCCGAACGACACGGCCGGATTGATGTGGCAGCCGGAGATGTGGCCGATCATGTAGCACATCGTGAGCTGCGTGAGGCCGAAGGCGAGGGCGACGCCCACGAAGCCAATGCCAAGTTGTGGAAAGCCGGCGGAAATCACCGCTGCGCCACAGCCACCGAGAACCAGCCAGAAGGTGCCGAATGCTTCGGCCGCCATGCGTTTGCCGAGATTCATCGAATGCTCCTTTCGTGTTGAGTGGTTTGCACGGTGTCGTCGACCACCCAGGAAGCAGCCCGTTGCCACGCGCTCCCCACCTGCATTGCCGCCGGCACGCCGCGAGCTTAAGCCGAGTAACATCGTGGTGCACCGCAGCAGTGCGGACGTCATCATCAAGGGGAAGGAAATGGGCGACTCGGGGGCGGTCATGCCGGCAAGCCGGCAGCGACTGGATCGCAACGACATCCGCACGCTGGTGCTGTCTGCGCTAGGTGGCACGCTGGAGTTCTACGACTTCGTCGTGTTCGTGTTTTTCGCCATCCCGCTCGGACACCTGTTCTTTCCGCCGGATACCCCGCCGTGGCTGGCGCAGTTGCAGGTGTTCGGCATCTTTGCCGCGGGGTATCTCGCGCGCCCGCTGGGCGGCATCGTGATGGCGCACTACGGCGACACCTCCGGGCGCAAGCGCATGTTCATGCTCAGCGTTTTCCTGATGGCGCTGCCCACGCTCGCCATCGGGTTGTTGCCGGTGTACGCGCAGATCGGCGCGCTGGCGCCGGTGCTGTTGCTGGGTCTGCGCGTGGTGCAGGGCATCGCGGTGGGCGGCGAGGTGCCGGGCGCGTGGGTGTTCGTGGCCGAGCACGCGCCGCGCGGACGCACGGGTTTTGCCTGCGCCAGCCTCACCTCGGGGCTCACCGCCGGCATCCTGCTCGGTTCGCTGGCGGCGGCCGCGATCAATGCGCATTTCAGCCACGCGGAACTCCTGGCCTGGGGCTGGCGCCTGCCGTTCATCGCCGGCGGCGTGTTCGGTTTCTTCGCGGTGTGGCTGCGCCACTGGCTGGCGGAGACCCCGGTGTTCGAGGCCATGCGCGCACGCAAGCAATTGGCGCGCGGGTTGCCGCTGGCGCTGGTGCTGCGCGACCACCGCGGTGCGATCGCGCTGTCCATGCTGGTCACGTGGATGCTCACCGCGGCCATCGTGGTGGTGATCCTGATGGCGCCGGTGCTGGTGCAGTCCACCTTCCACCTGCCGGCCACGCGGGCGTTTGCCGGCAACGCCGTGGCGTCGCTCGCGCTTGCCGCCGGTTGTCTTGCGTTTGGACGGCTGACCGATCGCGTGGGCAGCGCGTGGTCGCTGCTGGTCGGCGCGGCGGCGCTTGCGCTTTCCACGTGGTGGCTGTTCGTCGACCTGCGCGCGGGCGGCGCACACTTCCTGCCGCTGTACGCGCTGGCGGGGTTCTGCGTGGGCGTGGTCGGCGTGGTGCCGGTGGTGATGGTGGAGGCGTTTCCGCCGGCAATCCGGTTTTCCGGCCTGTCGTTTTCCTACAACATCGCCTATGCGCTGTTCGGCGGCTTCACGCCGCCGCTGGTCGGGCTTCTGGTGCGCGGTTTTGGGCCGCTGGCACCAGCGCATTATGTGGCAGTGACCGCACTGGTCGGTGCCGGCGTGGCCGCGTGGCTCCTCGCGCGCGGGCGCCAGGTTCAGAACTCCAGTTCCTGCACCGCGCAGAGGTAGTCCACCATTGGCGCGACGTGGCGGAAGCAGTCAACCAGCCATGGCAGGAGCTCGGCGGAGCAGGCGAACACCTCGTCGAAATCGGCGCCGGCAACGAACTCCTTGCGTTTCAGATCATCGATCAGCTCGTGCTCGGGCGGAAACCCGCGTGGCGGGCGCTTCAAGGTTTCGCCGCGCAGGGTGAGATGACTCGTGAACGCCTTGCTGCGCGTGGCGCGCTTCCACGCGGTCGGGTTGTCCGCAAGAAACTCGCGGATGTGATGTAACACGTCGGGCTCGGGATTCCACAGCCCGCCGCCGGCCCAGCAATGGTCGGGTTCAAGGTTCATGAAAAAGCCGGGGGCGACGATTTCGTGCCGGCGCTCGTGGAAGAATCGCGCACCTTGCCAGGTCTTGTACGGCATTTTGTTGTGCGAGTAGCGGGTGTCGCGAAAATAACGGTAGAGCGAACCGCCGGCCTTGCGCGGGTCGGCGCGAAAATGCGGGCTGATTTTCGCCAACGGCTGCTGCAGGTCGGTGATGAGCGCGAGGTAGGGCTCGCGTACATGGCGCTCGTAGTCGTCCTTGTGCGCGGTGAACCATTCGCGGTTGTTGTGCTTGGCCAGCGTGCGCCAGAAGCGGAACGCGGCCGGGGTGAAATAAGCGTGGTGCGGCATGGGGCCTCGGTTCAAAGGGTGTCGTGCAGCGTTTCGCCCCACGCCTGCAACTGGTCGAGGATGGCCAGTTTGTCGGCGCGCACGGGGTCGGCGCGCAGCGCGGCGAGGGTGGCAAAGTAATCGTCGAAAGTGAGCGTGGTGAGCGGCGTGGCGCGGGTGAGGCGGTTGCGGCGGAATGTCTTCCAGCGTGCGTCGTCCGTGGCGTTGAGCGTTTCCGGCCAGTTGCGCGCACGGTAACGGAACAGCAACTCGGCGTAGCGGTGGTCGCGGAAGGGAAAGACGCGGCTCGCAAGCTCGCTGGGCGGCGTGCTGCGCACGTCGCGCAGCAGGCGCTTGTCGGCATCGGGCAGGAAGCCGTCGTAGAGCGCAAGCTCGGCATCTGCGGCCGGTGGGATGCTTGCGGCATGGGCGAACACACGGGCAACTTTCGCGGCCAGACCATCGGTGGCAGCCAGCACATCGCGGTGGGCAAGACAGCGTTCGGGATCGAGTTGCAGTCGCGCAAGGTCGGCGCCTTTCAGCGCCGACAGCGGCGCGATCGCCGGTGAGCGGTTGGCGCGCAGCGTGCGCAGCGGCACGCGCTCGATGTCTTCGGGCAGGTCGGCACGCGCGGTGAACACGCGGTCGGCAATGTCGTCTTCGTCCAGATCGAGCCACGCGCGTGGGTCGCTGGCAAGATCGCACACGATGATTTCGCCGGGGCGTGCGGGATGCATCGCGATCGGCGCGATCAACGTCAGGCAATGGCGGGATGCCGGGTAGCGCGAGGAAACGTGCACCAGCGGCGTCATCTGCGCCACGTCGATCAGCCCGAACACGCGCTGCTTGCGGCGCAGCGCGTAATGCCAATCCCACAGCCTTGGCTGGCGTGTGCGCAGCAGGCGCGCCAGGTCGATCAAGGCGTGCACGTCGGAGAGCGCGTCGTGCGCGTGCTCTTGTTGCAGGTGGTTGGCGCGCGCCAGATGCTCGAGCTTGAAGCTTGGGCTGCCATCGTCGCGCAGCGGCCAATGGATGCCTTCCGGGCGCAGCGCCTCGCACATGCGCACCAGGTCGATCAGATCCCAGCGCGAGTTGCCGTTTTCCCACTCGCGCCCGTAGGGCTCGAAAAAGTTGCGGTACAGCAACTGGCGCGTCACCTCGTCGTCGAAACGCAGCGAGTTGTAGCCGACGCCGCAGGTGCCCGGTTCGGCCAGCGCCGCGTGCACCTGCGCCGCAAAATCGGCTTCGCATACGCCTTCGCGCGCGGCCTGCTGCGGGGTGATGCCGGTAATGAGGCAGGCTTCCGGCTGCGGCAGGCAGTCCCGCGGTGGCTGCGCGAACACCATCACCGGGTTGCCGACCATTTCCAGCTCGGTGGTGGTGCGGATACCGGCAAACTGCACCGGGCGGTCGCGCCGCGGGTCGGCACCGAAGGTTTCGTAATCGTGCCAGAAGAAGGTTTGCATCGGGCGATGATCGCATGCGGGGCTGGTAAACTGCGCTCCTCACAAGGAGCGATCATGAGCCAAGCGAACGATGAGAACTTGATCTGGATCGATCTGGAAATGACCGGTCTCGATACGGATCGCGACTCGATCCTGGAGATCGCCACCATCGTCACCGACAAGGAACTCACGGTGCTGGCCGAGGGGCCGGTGTTCGCCATCCGCCACACGCTGGACGCGCTGGACGCGATGGACAGCTGGAACCGCAACCAGCACGGCAAATCCGGCTTGTGGGAGCGGGTGCTGACCGCGTCCGCCGATCATGCCGAGGCCGAGCAGGCGACGCTGGCGTTCCTGCAACAATGGGTGCCGGCCGGCAAGTCGCCGATGTGCGGCAATTCCATTTGCCAGGATCGCCGGTTCCTGCATCGCCAGATGCCGCGTCTCGAACACTTTTTCCATTACCGCAACCTGGATGTCTCCACGCTCAAGGAGTTGGCGAAGCGCTGGGTGCCGGAGATCGCCAAGGGCTTCGGCAAAGAGGCGGCACACACGGCGCTGTCCGATATCCACGACTCGATTTCGGAGCTGCGCTACTACCGGCGCTTCATGGGCGCGCTGGGCGGGCAGGATCACGCATGAACACGCTCGATGCCATGTTGGCGCCAACCTTGGATTGCGCCGGCCGCGTGCTGGTGTTCGACCGCCCGCGCATTGCCGGCATCGTCAACGTCACGCCCGATTCGTTTTCCGACGGCGGGTTGTATGCGGATACCGCGCACGCGGTCGAGCATGGTCTGCAGCTGGCCGCCGAAGGCGCCGACATGCTCGACGTCGGCGGCGAATCCACTCGTCCCGGTGCGGCCGATGTGCCGGTGGAAGAGGAGTTGCGCCGGGTGGTCCCGGTGATCGAGCAACTCGCGCGGCAAACCACGCTGCCGATTGCCGTCGATACGTACAAACCGGAAGTAATGCGCGCGGCGGTGGCGGCTGGCGCCGGCATGGTCAACGACGTGTATGCGCTGCGCCGCGACGGTGCGCTCGATGTGGTGGCGAGCCTTGGCGTGGCGGTGTGCCTGATGCATATGCAGGGCGAACCACGCGGCATGCAGGCGGCCCCGCATTACGACGACGTCGTCGGCGAGGTGCACCGGTTCCTGGCCGATCGTTTGCTGGCGTGCGAGCTGGCCGGCATCGATCGGCGCAAGGTCATGCTCGATCCGGGTTTCGGCTTTGGCAAGGATCTCGAACACAACCTGGCCCTGCTGCGTGCGCTGGAACGCTTTGCCGACCTCGGCGGCGGCGTGTATGTGGGCCTCTCCCGCAAGTCGATGCTGGGCGAACTCACTGGCCGCAAGGTGCCGGTGGAGCGGGTTGCCGCGTCGACTGCGGTGGCGTTGATCGCAGTGCAGCGTGGCGCACGCCTGGTGCGCGTACACGACGTTGCGGCCACCGTCGACGTACTCGCGGTGTGGCGCAGCGTCCACGCCGGCGATGCGGCGCCCGTGCGCGATGCACGACCGCCTGCGCCGCGCTGGCCGGACGACGATTGAGAGCGGAACAGCACCGCGCGGGGCAGGGCATCCATTCGGGAGACGGCGGCACATGGCGCAGCGCAAGTACTTCGGCACCGACGGCATTCGCGGCAGGGTTGGCACCTGGCCGATCAACGCGGAGTTCATGCTGCGCCTCGGGCGCGCTGCCGGTGCGGTGCTCAAGCGCCAGGGCAGTGCGCGGCGCGGCGTGCTGATCGGCAAGGACACCCGCGTCTCCGGCTACATGTTCGAGGCGGCACTCGAGGCCGGCCTGGTCTCGGCCGGGGTCGACGTGCGCATGCTCGGACCGATCCCCACGCCGGCGATCGCATTCCTCACGCGCTCGTTGCGCGCGGAGGCCGGCATCGTCATCAGCGCCTCGCACAACCCGCACTACGACAACGGTATCAAGTTCTTTTCCGCGCAGGGCGAAAAGCTCAGCGACGAAATGGAGGACGCGATCGAAGCGGAAATCGACGCCGCCTTTCTCACGGTGCCGTCCGAAGAGCTCGGCAAGGCCACCCGCATCGCCGATGCCACCACCCGCTACATCGAATTCTGCAAGGCCACCGTGCCGGAGGATTTCAACCTCACCGGCATGAAGATCGTGCTCGATTGCGCCAACGGTGCCACCTACCAGGTGGCACCCAAGGTGTTTGCCGAGCTCGGCGCCGAGGTGATCGCGCTTGGCAACCAGCCCGACGGCTTCAACATCAACCGCAATATTGGTTCGACCCACCCGGAAACCCTGCAGCGCACGGTGGTCGAGCAGCACGCCGACCTGGGTGTTGCCTTCGACGGTGACGGTGACCGCGTGCAGCTGGTGGATCGCCACGGCGTGCTCGCCGATGGCGACGATCTGCTTTACGTCATCGCCCGGGCATGGAAGGCGCGCGGGTTGCTCAAAGGGCCGGTGGTCGGCACCTTGATGAGCAATTACGGGCTCGAACTCGCGTTGCAGGCACTGGATGTTCCGCTGGTGCGCGCCAACGTCGGCGACCGCTATGTGCTGCAACAACTCAAGGAACACCACGGTGTGCTTGGCGGCGAAACCTCGGGCCACATTCTGTGTCTCGACCGGGTCACCACCGGTGACGGCATTTGTTCAGCGCTGGCCGTGCTTGAAGCGCTGGCCGGTGCGGACCTTGCCGAAGTGCGCAAGGGGCTGCACAAGCTCCCGCAGGTGATGATCAACGTACGCGCCGACGGAGCGCGCGCCTCGCTTACCAACGTGGCCGTGCGCGCCGCCCTGGCTGCCACGGAAACCACGCTGCGCGGTCGCGGCCGCGTGGTACTGCGTGCGTCCGGCACCGAGCCACTGGTGCGCGTCACGGTGGAAGGCGCCGATGCCGATGAGGTGCAGCGTTTGGCGCAAGGCCTTGCCGACGTCGTAAAATCGGCCGCAGAACGCTCGTGAACCGGCTGGCGCTGCGCGCCTGATCCGGTCGCCGTGGAGTGGCCCGACATGACCCGCCCCTGCGGTGGCGGGGCACCCATCGACCGCAGGTTTACCGGGGCAGCCATCCATGAACAGCGTTCCTACCCTCGATATCCGTCGTTACGAAACTGACCGTGAGGCGTTCGTCGCCGAACTTGGCGCGGCCTACCGGGAATTCGGGTTCTGCTGCATCCGTGGCCATGGCATTTCCGCGGCATTGATCGACAGCGCGTACGACGCGTTCCGCCAATTCTTTGCGCTGCCGGCGCAAACCAAAATGAAGTACCACCTGCCCGGTGTCGGCGGTGCGCGCGGCTACACGCCGTTCAAGGTGGAAACCGCGAAGGACAGTCGCTACCCCGACTTGAAAGAGTTCTGGCATGTCGGTCGCGAGCTGCCGCCCGGCTCGAAGTTTGCTGCCTTGATGCCGCCGAACCTGTGGCCACTCGAAGTGCCGACATTCCGACCCAGCGCGAGCGCGCTCTATCAGGCGCTGGATGCACTCGGCACGCGCGTGCTGCGCGCTTTGGCACTGCATATCCATTTGCCCGAGCACTACTTCGACGACAAGACTGACCAGGGCAATTCGATCCTGCGCCCGATCCACTACCCGCCGATCGTCGACGGCGACGCACCCAACGTGCGCTCCGGGGCGCACGAGGACATCAACTTCATCACGCTGCTGGTTGGCGCCAGCGCCGCCGGTCTTGAGGTGTTGACGCGCGAAGGCAAGTGGCTGCCGATCACCACCGAGGGTGATGCCATCGTGGTCAACATTGGCGACATGCTGCAGCGGCTCACCAACCATGTGTACCCGTCCACCACCCACCGCGTGGTGAACCCGCAAGGCGCGAGCGCGCGCGAGCCGCGTTATTCGGTGCCGTTCTTCCTGCACCCCAATCCCAACGTGGTACTCGACCCGCTGCCCGAATGCATTACGCCCGACAACCCGCGCCGCTACGACACCTCGATCACCGCGCATGCGTATCTGCAGCAGCGCCTGCGCGAAATCAAATTGATGTAGGCCGGGATTCGGGATTTGCGCGGTTGTCGTGGGGCGGGCATCGTCCGGACTGGGCGCCTGTTGTTCACGCCATCCAGAAAAACACCGCCGTCATGCGTTTGCTCTCGATCCCGTCGAAACCCGCGTAGGCGTTGGCGCTGTGGATCAGGTTGGCCTTGTACACCAAGAGGCGGTTGAAGCGGTGGGCGACGCGCACGTCGACCGCAAACGCGTTGGGCTGCACGAAGCGGTTGCCCAGTGCGTCGACGAGGTTGCGGTGCGGCGGCAGCACGATGTTGCCGCCCAACCGGCCATCGCCCAGTCGTTGACGGAAAAAACTGGTGCCGCAGTTGTCCGATACCTGCGGGTTGAGGTACAGCACGCCGGCGTAGCGGCACAGGTCGAGCGAGTCGGTATGCGGCTTTACCGTGCCTTCGACCGCACCCACCACCTGGACGCAGTTGTGGTTGAGTCGCGCGCCGTCTTCCGCAGTGGCGACCCACAGCTTTTTGGCGCCGGTGGCCGCACGCACCTTGTCTTCGACGATGGTCAGCTCCGCGGTCGACAAGGCCGGCAGCGCGCGCATGCCAGGCCAAACCTCGGCGGTGGTCGGGTAGCCGTACACCCAATCCTCGCGCGCGAGGCAGCGTTCGCGTAGTGCCAGCGGCTCGGGCAAGGCGTCGTCGAACACCCAGTAATCGCGCCCGAGGCTTGGCTTGCGATACGGCAGCGGGCGCATCTGGGTCGGGAACAAACTCATGGCTGGGCTCCATCGGCGCTGCGGTAACGCTTGGCTTCGCGAGCCGAAAGCCGAAAGGCGAGGCGATCAGGTAGTAGCTTGAACACGGTCTTGATGACGCGGTTCACTCGGCCAGACACATGCACCGGGGCGCCGCGTTCGACCGCCGCGATGCCTTCGCGTGCGACGGCTTCGGCGGTTTGCCACGCGAAACCCGGCAAGCGGTTCATCACCGTGCGAGTGCCGGTGACGTCGTGGAACTCCGTTCGGGTGAAGCCCGGGCACAGTGCGCACACGTTGACGCCGTGCCCGCGGTTTTCCAGCGCCAACCCTTCCGAAAACTTGATCAACATCGCCTTGGCCGGCGCGTACAGGGTATGGCCGGCAGTACCGGGCACGAGGCCGGCGAGCGAGGCGACGTTGACGATGCGCCCGTAACCGCGCTCGCGCATGCCGGGAAGCAGGCGCCACGCGAGCTCGATCGGTGCCGTCACCAGCACCTGCAGGAACTGCGCGTGGATCGGCCAGGCGTTGGCAATGAAACCGCCCGGCACACCGTAACCGGCGTTGTTGATCAGCCAATCCACGTGCAAGCCGCGCTCCAGCAACGCTTCGTGCAGGTGTTGCGGCGCAGCGTCCGTGCTCAAATCGACCGGCAGGACAGTGGGCGTACAGCCGTATTGCTGGTGCAATCGCGCTGCCAGCGCGTGCATCCGGTCGGCGCGGCGCGCGGTCAGCACGAGGTCGTGGCCGCGCGCCGCCAGAGCTTCCGCAAAAGCGGCACCAATACCGGACGAAGCCCCTGTCACCAGGCTCAGTGGATGCTCGGGAATCATCATTGCTCCATGAGGACCGGTGCCCGGCATTCGCACACTGCAGTGCGGCAGACACCGTTGTCAGTTTGCCGCGCATCACGCGCGGCACCTAGAATTTACGCCTTGTTTCGGGGAAACATCGTTGAATCATGCGAAAAAAAATCGTTGCGGCCAATTGGAAAATGTACGGCAGCAGGGCCATGGCGAAGTCGCTGTGCACGGCGATTGTCGCGGCCAACCCGACGCACTGTGATGTATTGATCTGCCCACCCGACCCGTATCTTTCCGACGTGGCCGACCTGTGCGGCGTGGCGGGCGTCGGTGTCGGCGGTCAGAACCTCAGCGAGCATATCGAGCCAGGCGCCTATACCGGCGAGGTGTCCGCCGCGATGCTGGCCGACTGTGGCGCGCACTGGGTATTGGTAGGTCATTCCGAGCGGCGCCATTACCACGCCGAAAGCAATGAGCTCGTTGCCCGCAAGTTTGCCGCAGCGCTGGCCGGGGGGCTCACGCCGGTGCTGTGCGTCGGCGAAAAACTCGCGCAACGCCAGGCGGGTGAAACCGATGCGGTCATTGCCGACCAGGTGGGCGCGGTGCTGGACATCTGCGGCATCGGCGCGTTCGAGGCCGGCATGATCGCTTACGAGCCAGTGTGGGCCATCGGCACCGGGCATGCCGCCACACCGCAACAAGTGCAGCACGTCCACGCCTTCATCCGTAGCCAACTCGAAAAAGAAGATGCTAGAATTGCCCGTCTGACCCGGCTGCTTTACGGCGGCAGCGTCAAGGCGGCCAATGCCGCCGAATTGTTTGCACAACCGGACGTGGATGGCGGGCTCATCGGTGGGGCCTCGTTGGTCGCCTCCGACTTCCTTGAAATCTGCGCAGCGGCCCGCTAGGCGTCACAGGCTCAATCACTGTCATGTTTGTCATTTTCAGCGTGTTTTACATCCTGGTTGGCGCGGCCATGACCGTGTTGATCCTGCTGCAAAACGGTGAAGGTGCGAACGCCGGCTCCGGCTTCGGTGGCGGTGCTTCGGCCACAGTGTTCGGTGCCCGCGGCTCGGCCAATTTCCTGACCCGGGCCACCGGAGTGCTCGGCGCCATCTTCTTCGCGCTCAGCCTTGGCATGGGCATGTACCTGCACAGCCACGGCGCACAGCAAAATGCCAACGCCAGTCTTGGCGTCATGGCCGGTGTCGGGCAAACCCAGAAGGCGCCCGTCAAGCCGGTGCCAAAGCCGGCCGCACCAGCCAACCCGGAAGTTCCGGCGGCAACCCCGGCCAGCAATACGGCAATACCCGCGGCGCCAGCAACCAACCAGCAACAATCCGGCGTGCCGGCAGCCCCGGCCCCGCAGAAGCAGCACTGATCAGACAAGCCCAGGTGGCGGAATTGGTAGACGCACTACCTTGAGGTGGTAGCGCCGAGAGGCGTGGGGGTTCGAGTCCCCCCTTGGGCACCATTTGAGCATCACGCAATACCCCGCGATACCCCTAAAGCCCCGATTCTTGGGGCTTTTCCTTTGCGTGGAGTTTTGGATCGGCACACCGTAAACGGCACGGTTATTGCAGATTTGCCACGGGTTGGCGGTAACTTTGGCGGTCACCGATACGATTCGCGGTAACTCTGGTTGCCAAGGCGCCTAGATTCGCCGTTCCATCGTGGTAAACGCCTGGCCCGATGATCGGTGTTTTCTGCCACGACAGTTGTGTGCCCTGCAGGCCAGCGTTGGCTGTGCGGAGCAGTATCAACCAGGCGTACGGATCAGGACCTCCAACCAGACCATCGTTTGTTGTTTCTGCCTGCCATCGCAACAAGGGCGATGCCGTGGGCTACAGCCTTCACGTCGTGCTGGTGCGGTCGCGTTTTTCGCGCAGCTCGGGCAGGGGGGTGCCGTGCACGACGAACCACACGTTTTCGGCGATGTTGGTGGCGTGGTCGCCGATGCGTTCGATGTTTTTTGCCATGAACAGCAGGTGCGTGCACGGTGTGATGTGGCGCGGGTCTTCCATCATGTAGGTGAGCAATTGGCGGAAGTAGCCGGTCCAGGCGTCGTCGAGCTGGGTGTCGTCCAGCCACACCTGTCGGGCCAGCGTGGCGTCGTGGTCGCGCCAGGCATCGAGCACCTTGCGGACTGCGATGGTGGCCAGTTTGGCGAGGTGTGCCAGTCCCCCGGTGGGGGCGATCGGTGCGTATTGCGACAACGGGATGGAACGCTTGGCCACGTTGGCCGCGTAATCGCCGATGCGTTCGATGTCGGAGGCGATGCGTAGCGCCGCAAACACGTTGCGCAGGTCTCCTGCCATCGGTGCCCGCAGCGCCAGCAGGCGCACCACGTCCTGACCGATTTCCTGCTCCAGCCGGTCGATGGCGTCGTCGTCGTCCACCACCTGTTGCGCCAGCACCGTGTCACGGCGTGCCAGTGCGTCCATGGCGGCATCCAGTTGGTGGATGGCCAATTCGCCCATGCGCACCAGTTCGCCGGTGAGCCGGGTGAGTTCGGTGTCGTAGCTTTTGATGAGGTGGTTGGGCATGGGGCAGGGAATCGAAAATGGAAATGGAAACTGGACGAGCGGTGTTGTGTGTGGATGAAAGCTTAGAGCAGGTGAAACGGCCAGGGTTCACGGAAATCTGCGTTATCCCGAATCCCGGCTCTCAGCCATACCTTCCGGTGATGTAATCCTCGGTCTGCTTTTTCGCCGGTTGGGTGAAGATCTTTTCCGTGTGGTCGAACTCGATCAGCTCGCCCAGGTACATGAAGGCAGTACGGTCGGAGATACGGGCGGCTTGCTGCATGTTGTGGGTGACGATGACGATGGTGTAATCGCCCTTGAGCTCATCCACCAGCTGCTCGATCCGGCCGGTGGCGATCGGATCGAGCGCGGAGGTGGGCTCGTCGAGCAGCAGTACCTCGGGCTTGAGCGCGATGCCACGGGCAATGCACAGGCGCTGCTGCTGGCCGCCGGAGAGGCCGAGGGCGCTCGCCTTGAGCTTGTCTTTCACCTCGTCCCACAGCGCGGCACGGCGCAGTGCCTGTTCGACGCGGTCGGCCATGTCGGTTTTGCCGAGCCGTTCGTGGTGGCGGATACCCCATGCGACGTTCTCGAAGATGGTCATCGGGAACGGCACCGGCTTCTGGAACACCATGCCGACCTTGCTGCGCAAGCGGTTGAGCGGGTAGTGCGCATCCAGGATGTTGTCGCCGTCCAGCAGCACCTCGCCGCTGGCGCGCAAGCCGGGGTAGATCGCGTAGATGCGGTTGAACACGCGCAACAAGGTGGACTTGCCGCAGCCGGACGGCCCGATGATGGCGGTGACTTCGCGCGCCGGAACATCCAGGTTGATGCCCTTGAGTGCGTGGTGGTCGTGGTAGTGGAAATCGAGGCCGCGCGCGGCAAGCTTGGCCGGCGTGGGAGTGGGGTCAGTCATGACGAACCTTGTGGCTGGAAAACAGCAGGCGGGTGACGAGGCTGGTCGCCAGCACCGCGAGCGCGATCAGCAACGCGCCAGCCCACGCGATGGCGTGCAGCGCGGGGTCGGGGTCGTTGGTGTACTGGTAGATCGCCACCGGCACGCTGGCCATCTTGTCCAATGGATTCAGCACCATATAGTTGTTACCGAACGCGGTGAACAGCAATGGCGCGGTTTCGCCGGCGAGCCGGGCAAGCGCCAGCAGCACGCCGGTGACGATGCCCGAGGTGGAAGCCCGCATCAGGATCTGCACCGTCACCTTCCATTGCGGGATGCCGAGCGACAGCGCTGCCTCGCGCAGGGTGCTGGGCACGAGTTTGAGCATCTCGTCGGTGGTGCGCACGATCACCGGCAGGCCGATCAGTGCCAGTGCGAGGGCACCGGCCACGCCCGAGAACGACACGGCGCCGTTGGTGAGGCGCGACATCGGCAGCACCACGATGACGTACACGAACAAGCCCAGAACGATGGACGGCGCGGAGAGCAGGATGTCGTTCAAGAACCGGATGGTGGTGCCGAGTCGACTGCGGTTTGCGTATTCAGCGAGGAAGGTGCCTGCCAGCACGCCGATCGGTGCGCAGACGGCCAGCGCCAACGCGTCCATGATGAGGCTGCCGACGATCGCGTTCGCCAGCCCGCCCTGATCCGCATAGGCGGTGATGCGGGTAAACAGCCGTGGCCCGAACGCGGAGATTCCGTTGGACAGGGTCACCCACAAAATCCAGCCGAGAAACGCCAGCCCCAGCGCGGTGGCGAGCCCGGCAAAGCCGAGCGCGACGAGGTTGGTCAACCGGCGACGCAGATATGGCGTACGGGTCATCGCTCACCCTCCCGGCGGGCGAGTTGGCGCAGCATCAGGCGGGCGATGAGCAGCACCACGAACGTCACCACGAACAGCAGGAAACCCAGCGCGATCAGTGCCGATCGATGCATGCCCACCGCCTCGTTGAATTCGTTGGCGATGGACGAGGAAATCGAGGTGCCCGGCATCAACAGCGAGCCGGTAATGAGGTAGGAGTTGCCGAGCACGAAGGTCACCGCCATGGTCTCGCCCAGCGCACGCCCCAGGCCGAGGAATACGCCGCCGATCACCGCCGAGCGGGTGTACGGCAGCACGATGTGCCACATCACCTCCCAAGTGGTGGATCCCAGCGCATAGGCCGACTCCTTGAGCCGTACCGGCACGGTCTGAAACACCTCGCGCATCACCGCGGCAATGAACGGCAGGATCATCACCGCCAGCACGATGCCGGAGGTCAGGAGGCCGAGGCCGAGCGGTGGGCCGTCGAACAGCCCGCCGACCAGCGGCAAGCGGCCAAGGCTGGCGGACAGCGCCGGCTCAATGCTGGCCATGAATGGCACGAACACGAACAGGCCCCACATGCCGTAGATGATCGACGGGATGCTGGCCAGGAGGTCGATGGCGGTGGCCACCGGCGCGCGCAGCCAGTGTGGCGCCAGTTCGGTCAGAAACAACGCGATGCCGAAGCTGACCGGCACGGCCAGCAGCAGCGCAATGGACGAGGTCACCAGCGTGCCGTAGATCGGCGCCAGCGCGCCGTAGTCATCGGCGACCGGGTTCCAGGTGTCGTTGGTGAGGAAACGGAAGCCGTCGTGGAACAGCACTTCGCGCCCGCCCCAGAAGGTGGCAAGTGCTGCGCCGAGCAGGGCGGCAAGCACCAGCAGGGCACAGGTTTTCAGCAGGCGGCGGAACCACGTGTCGTGGCGCGCATCACGGCGGCTACGGTAGTCGGTGGTGGCAACCGTAGGTGGATTGTCAAAACGGGAAGACATCAAGACGCTTCGATCAGGTCGCGGGGCGGGTGGTTGGTACAAGCAGAATAAATCCCGGCCCACCGGAACCGCATGGCGGTTGTGGGCCAAGATTTATCGTGACACAAAGCGTGGCATGTCGGGCCAAAACCTGACCCGCATGCGTCCCCGTCACTGCTTGAGCTCGGCCTTCCAGTAGCTCTCAATCTGCCCGACCAGGGATGGCGGCAGCGGCACGTAATCGAGCGCGCTGGCAGCGGGCTGACCGTGTTCGTAGGCCCATTTGAAGAAATCGAGCACGACCTTGCTGTTGGCGGCGTTCTTCGGCTTTTTGTACACGATCACCCAGGAAGTGGCAGTGATCGGCCAGGCTTCCGCGCCCGGGGCATTGGTCATCAAGAGGTCGAAGTTTTTCGCGCTCGCCCAGTCGGCGGTGGCAGCGGCAGCCTGGAAACTGGCGGCCTTCGGCTCCACCACCTTGCCCGCGGCATTCTTCATCCGCGCGTAGGCAATGTGGTTCTTCACCGCATAGGCGTACTCGACGTAGCCGATCGCATTGGGGATCTGCCGCACGTACGCCGACACGCCTTCGTTGCCCTTGCCGCCGATACCGACCGGCCAGTTCACCGCGGTGCCTTCACCCACCTTGGCCTTCCATTCGGGACTGACTTTGGTGAGGTAGTTCGTGAGGTTGAAGCTGGTGCCCGAACCATCCGAGCGATGTACCACCGTGATCTTGGTGCCCGGCAGCTTGACGCCGGGGTTCAAAGCCACGATGGCAGGGGCGTTCCACTTGGCGATGCGGCCAAGGAAGATGTTGGCCAAGGTCGGGCCGTCCAACACCAGCTGACCGGGCGCCACGCCAGGCACGTTGAGCGCCGGCACGATGCCGCCAATCACGTCAGGGAATTGCCCAAGGCCGAATTTGGCCAGGGTGGCTGCGTCCAGCGGCATATCGCTGGCGCCGAAATCCACCGTGCCAGCCTTGATCTGGGCGATGCCGCCACCTGAGCCGATGGACTGGTAGTTGACGCGGTTGCCGGTCTTTTCAGCGTAACTGGCCGACCATTTGGAGATGACCGGGTACACGAAGCTCGATCCGGCGCCGGTGACGTCGGTGGCCTGGGCAGAAATGCCGGTGAGCGCGAGCGAGACGAGAACGGCGAGCGCGCCGAAGCGCAGGGTGCGGCGGGGTGATTTCAACACGTTGGCTCCTGCTGGGGGCGGGGCAATGCCCGATGGATGCCATTGCAGCGTCTGCGTGTTGCACAGTGATGAGAGGTTTGTGACAGCGAGGTGACACCCGCCGCGCGGGTTACAGCCTTTGTCCGACCTGGTCGCGTTCGAGCATCTCAAGCCGATGCCAGCGATTGGTGATGTCGCAGAACAGGGCCGCGGTGCGCTCGGCGTCATACAGCGCGGCATGCGCGGCGTGCGCATCGAAGTCGCGGCCAGACGCCTGCACCGCCTTGCTCAGCACGGTCTGGCCGTAGGCCAAGCCGGCCAGTGTCGCGGTGTCGAAACAGCTGAACGGGTGGAACGGGTTGCGCTTGTTGCCGGTGCGTTTCACCGCGGCATTGATGAAGCCGAGATCGAAATGCGCGTTGTGGCCGACCAGGACAGCGCGCTGGCACCCGTGGCTGCGGATCGCCACGCGCACCGGCTGGAACGCCTGCTCCAGTGCGATTCGTTCGTCCACGGCGCCGCGTAACGGGTTGTCCGGGTCGATCCCCGTGACTTCCAGCGCGCGCGGGTCAAGGTGGGCGCCCGGAAATGGCGCCACGTTGACGTGCACCGACGCATGCGGGTGCAGGAAACCCTCGCCGTCCATGGCCAGCAGCACGGCGCCGATCTCAAGCAAGGCGTCGTGTTCGGCATCGAAGCCGCCGGTTTCGACGTCGACGACTACAGGGAGGAAACCGCGAAAGCGCCCGGCCAGGCGGCTGGCCATGCTGTGACTCGAAACATCCATCCACCAAGCATATCAGTCACGGCTTTGGACGCGCGGCGATCACTGGCCGAGAAAGTGCGATGCCGCCTTGTTGGCAACGCTTTCACACAGCTTCTTGGCGACCGTGCCCTTGAGGCTTGCGAGGTTGAAGCTTTGCCCGTCGCCGCCCTGCAGCATGCCGTTCAGGCCTTGCTGGTAGCCTGGATCCTGCTTGGCTTGCGCAGGCGCGCCAAGGCTGCCGAGCAGCTTGTTCTTGAGCGTATCGGTGGCGCTCGGCAGGTAGCCATGCGACTGGCAGTAACCGAGCACACCGGCAGCGTTCTGTGCCGTGCCGAGCGAAGAGAGGGACGGCATGGCGGTCGTCGTGGAGGTTTTTTGGCCGAGCAAATTGCCGGCGGCGCCCTTGAGTGAATCGAGGCTCTGCGCCGAGGCGACAGCGGCAAACGACAGCGTCACGACCAACAGCACGGTACGGGCAGGCAGGTGGAACATGGGGAATCTCCCGGGGCAGGAAACTCCCTTATACATCGCCTGCTGGTCGGGCCAAGCGTCGACCAGTCACGTTTCGGCTGGCGTCTTGTGCTTGTAGCGGCAGATGTCGCGAATGGGGCAATGCGGGCAATCCGGCTTGCGCGCCTTGCACACGTAGCGGCCGTGCAGAATCAACCAGTGGTGGGCGTCTTTCCGGAACTCGTCGGGGACGACCTTGAGCAGCTTGTCTTCCACTGCGCGTACGGTCTTGCCGGGTGCGAGGCCGGTGCGGTTGGCGACACGAAAAATATGCGTGTCGACCGCAATCGTCGGCTCGCCAAAGGCGACGTTGAGCACCACGTTCGCGGTCTTGCGCCCCACGCCGGGCAGTGCTTCGAGCGCTTCGCGCGTGCGCGGAACCTCTCCACTGCACTGCGCGATCAACCGCTCGCACAGGCCAATGACGTTTTTTGCCTTCGCGTTGTACAGGCCAATGGTATTGATATAGCGCTTGAGGCCATCCTCGCCGAGCGCAAGCATGGCCTGCGGGGTGTGCGCCACCGGGAACAGCTTGCGGGTGGCCTTGTTGACCCCGGTGTCGGTGGCCTGTGCGGAAAGCACCACGGCCACCAGCAGCTCGAACGGCGAGCCGTACTTGAGTTCCGGTTGTGGGTGCGGGTTCAGCTCGCGCAGGCGGGTGAACAGCTCGACGACTTCCTCGCGTTTCAGGGGCATGGCGTCAGCCCTGCTTCTTCGCGCGGGCGCGGGCCAGTGCGGCCAGCACCGGGTTTTCGGCGGTCAGTGCGGCATCCACTTCGGCCTTGCGCGCCGCAAGCTGGGCGGCGCGTTCAGCCTGCTCGCGTGCAAGCCGGGCTTCGCGCCGGATGAAGCGCTCGCGTGCCGCATCGGCATGCGGCTGGTCGATCTGCGTCTCGGGCATCGTCACCAGCTCGATGCAATCCACCGGGCAGGCGGCCACGCACAACTCGCAACCGGTGCAGTCATCGGCGAGCACGGTGTGCATCAGCTTGGGCGCGCCGACGATCGCATCGGTGGGACACACCTGGATGCACTTGGTGCAGCCGATGCAGTCGTGCTCGACGATGTGCGCCAGCATGCGCGGCTTTTCCACCCCGCGTGTGGTGTCGAGCGGAATTTCCGGCACGCCCAGCAGCGCGGCCAGTTTGCGAATACCGGCCTGACCACCGGGCGGGCAACGGTTGATCGGTGCCTCCCCACGCGCGATGGCCTCGGCGTACGGCCGACACCCGTGATACCCGCACTGCCCGCATTGGGTTTGCGGCAACAGCGCGTCGATCTGGTCGGCAAGTGATGACGTCATGACCGTTTCCTGCCCGCGATGACGCGAGGCTGGGCTGGCGGGAAAATCAACGTACCGTGGCGCCCGCCTGCGCGCCCTGATCCGCATTCAGCAAAAACAGGTCGGTGCCGCCGGTGCCGGCGGACAGGATCATGCCTTCGGAGAGGCCGAAGCGCATCTTGCGCGGCGCGAGGTTGGCAATGAACACCACGTTGCGGCCGACGAGCTTTTCCGGCTCGGGGTAGGCGCTGCGGATGCCGGAGAAGATCTGGCGCTTGCCCAGCGCGCCGCCGTCCAGCTCGAAGCGCAACAGCTTGACCGAGCCTTCCACCGCCTCGCACGCCAGCACCCTGCCGATGCGCAGGTCGAGCCTGGCGAAGTCGTCGATGGAGACGACCCCGGGAGCTGCCGGCGCGGAGCTCGGCGCGGCGGTCGGGGCTGCGGCGGGCGTGGCGACCAGGGATTCTTTCGAGGCTTCGATCATGGTCTCGATCTGCTTGGGGTCGAGGCGCGCCATCAGTGGCGTGAACTTGCCGATGGTGTGGCTGGCCAGCGGATTGCGCGCGCTGGCGAAATCGGTGATCGGTGCGGCGAGGAAGCTTTCGGCAGCGGCAACCGTGGCCGGCAGCATCGGCTTCAAGAGCCCGGCGAGCAGGCGGAATGCGGCGAGCGCGAACGAGCACACCTGATGCAGTTCGGCGCATTGCGATGCGTCCTTGGCCAGCGTCCACGGGGCCTTCGCGGCGATATGGCCGTTGACCAGGTCGGCCATCAGTACGAAGCGGCGGGCGAGGTCGGCGAAGTGCCCGCCTTCGTACAGCGCCTCGATGCCGTCGTAGTGGCCCAGCAGGGTTTGCCACAGGGCGCTGCGTTCGGCGTCGAATGCCGCCGCCAGTTTGCCGCCAAAAAACTTGTGCACGAAGCCTTGCGTGCGGCTGGCGATGTTTACCCATTTGCCGACGAGGTGCGAGTTGACGCGATCCTCGAACGCCTTGAGATCCAGATCGACATCGACCGGCGTGTCGTTCAGGAGGCTGGCGAAGTAGTAGCGCAGGTACTCCGGGTTGAGCCCGGCGTCGAGATAGGTGCGCGCCTTGATGAAGGTGCCGCGCGATTTGGACATCTTCGCGCCGTTGACCGTGAGGTAGCCGTTGACGTGCAGCGCGGTCGGCGTGCGGAAATGCGCGCCGTGCAGCATCGCCGGCCAGAACAGGCCGTGGAAATTGATGATGTCCTTGCCGATGAAGTGATGCAATTCCGCCGTGCTGGCTTCACCGAGGTAATCGTCGAACTCCTGCCCGGTCTTTTTGCACAACGCGGTGAAACTCGCGAGGTAGCCGACTGGCGCATCCAGCCACACGTAGAAGAACTTGCCCGGCGCATCGGGGATGGGGAAGCCGAAATACGGCGCATCGCGCGAAATGTCCCAATCTTTCAGGCCGCCATCCAGCCACTCGTGCAACTTGGCGACGACGCTGGGGTTGGCGACTGGCTTGCCATCGGTGCGCTTGCCGGCAAACCAGTCGCGCAGCAGTGCTTCGAACTTGCCCAGTTCGAAAAAGTAGTGCTCCGAATCCTTCAGCACCGGTGTCGCGCCGGACACCACCGAATACGGATTCAGGAGATCGGTGGGTGCATAGGTCGCACCACACACTTCGCAGTTGTCGCCGTACTGGTCCGGCGCGCCGCATTTCGGACAGGTACCCTTGATGTAGCGATCCGGCAGGAACATCTGCTTTTCCGGGTCGTACAACTGCTGGATCGTGCGCTTGGCGATGTAGCCGCCGTCGCGCAGGCGGGTGTAGATCAGGCTGGAAAGCTCGCGGTTCTCGTCCGAATGCGTGGTGTGGTAGTGGTCGAAGGCGACGCCAAAGGCGGCGAAATCCGCCGCGTGTGCCTGGCGCACGCCGTCGATGAAGGCCTCCGGCGTGGTGCCGGCTTTTTCCGCCGCCAGCATGATTGGCGTGCCATGCGCGTCGTCGGCACACACATAGGCCACGTCGCTGCCCAGCATGCGTTGCGCACGCACCCAGATGTCGGCCTGGATGTAGCCCAGCAAGTGGCCCATGTGCAGCGGGCCGTTGGCGTAAGGCAGGGCGTTGGTGACGAGGAGGCGACGGCTCATGGTTTTTGCGCGTGGAAACGAGCCTTGCATTATGGCACGCATGCCGGCGCGGCCCTTGGTGTAGCCGCCCAAACGCAACGGGCGCACCGAGTGGTGCGCCCGTTGCGAGCCCGCGTTGCGAGCGGGGTTACTGACGCTCCCACACTTGGCTGCGGCCGAGCAGTGCGAAGCCGATGTAGCCGTGCACGTCGAGCTTTTGTCCGCCGTCCAGCATCGAGAGTTTCACCTTGTAGATCTTGCCGCTCTTGGGGTCGAGGATCTTGCCGCCATCCCACACCGTGCCGTCCTGGCGGACGCCCCACATGATGACCATGCCCTCGATCGGCTTGTCCTTGCGGGCGCCACTGCAGGCGTGGCACAACGCCACGTCGCCGTCGCGGGCAATGTCTTCCGGCGAGCGGTTCAGGAGCTTCACGATTTTTGCCTGATATTCGCCGTCGTGTTCACTGATCTCGACGATGGACTTGGCCTGATGCGTGGTGTCGTCGATGGTCTTCCAAGTGCCCGCCGGAGTGTCGTTGGCGGCGAGCGCAGGGCCGGCGGCCAACAGCAGGCCGAAGACAAGGGCAAAGCAGTTGCTGGGCTTCATCGTAACGCTCCGTGCTGGGCAGTATGGTCGGAGCCTGCCGGTGCGCGCGCGGGGCGTCAAGCTGCGTCGCGCCATGCCCGCTGATCTGCATCACCCGGCGTGGCGGCAGGCGCTGGCATAATGTCGTGTCTCGTATTGCAGTGAAGCTCCAACCGACATGACGCAGGTAAACGAAGCCTTGGTGCGCCAACTCCTCGGCGAGGTGATCGACACCCACACCGGTGCCCCGCTCGGCAACGCGATCCGTGCCGTGGGCGTGGATGGCGCGAAGGTGTCAGTCGATCTCCTGATCGGTTATCCGGCCGCCAGCGCGATCACGGCGATCACGCAGCAGGCAAAGCAGGCGCTGGAGGCGAATGCCGGGATCGAATCGGCGGCGGTGTCGGTCACCACCCGCATCCAGTCGCACAAGGTGCAGGGCACGCTGGGGCCGTTGCCGAACGTCAAGAACATCATCGCCGTGGCCTCCGGCAAGGGCGGCGTGGGCAAGTCCACGGTGGCCGCGAACCTCGCGCTGGCGCTGAAGGCGGAGGGCGCGAAGGTGGGCGTGATGGACGCCGACATCTACGGCCCCAGCCAGCCGCGCATGCTGGGCATCAACGCCAAGCCCGAATCGCCGGACGGCAAGAGCATCGTGCCGCTGGAAGCGCACGGCGTGCAGATCATGTCGATCGGGTTCCTGGTGGAAGAGGACACGCCAATGATCTGGCGCGGCCCGATGGTCACCCAGGCGATGATGCAGCTGATCACCGACTCGCGCTGGAACATGCTCGACTACATGATCATCGACCTGCCGCCCGGCACCGGCGACATCCAGCTCACGCTGGCGCAGAAGGTTCCGGTGTCGGGCGTGGTGATCGTCACCACCCCGCAGGACATCGCGCTGATCGACGTCAGCCGCGCGATCAAGATGTTCGAGAAGGTGGAGGTGGCGGTGCTTGGCATCGTCGAGAACATGGCTACCCACGTGTGCTCGAACTGCGGCCACGAGGAGCACATCTTTGGCGAAGGCGGCGGCGAGCGCATGGCCGAGCGCTACAAGGTGCCGCTGTTGGGCTCGCTGCCGCTCGATATCCGTATCCGCGAACAGACTGACGGCGGCAACCCGACGGTGGATGCCATTCCCGAATCCGATCTTTCCGCGCGCTATCGCGAGATCGCGCGCAACACGGCGGGACGGTTGTCGCTCCTGCCGCGCAACAAGTCGTTGGGGCTGGGCAAGATCGTGGTGCGTGGCGTGCCCGGCGCGGCCTGAGCTCGACGCGCCGGCCGCGAACCGGTAACTTTCCGCCTTTCGCCGCGGCGCACGACGCCGGACGCGTGACCACGGAGCGCAAGTGACCATCAAATCCGACCAGTGGATTCGGCGCATGGCCGAATCACAGCACATGATCGAGCCGTTCGAAGCCGGCCAGTGCAAGATTTTGGAGGACGGTCGACGCGCAGTGTCGTGGGGCACGTCGAGCTATGGCTACGACGTGCGCTGCGCGCGCGAGTTCAAGATCTTCACCAACATCAACTCCACGATCGTCGACCCCAAGGCGTTCGACCCGGCGAGCTTCGTCGACGTGGTGTCGGACGTATGCATCATCCCGCCCAATTCGTTCGCGCTGGCGCGCACGGTGGAGTATTTCCGCATTCCGCGCGACGTGCTGGTGGTGTGCCTGGGCAAGAGCACCTATGCGCGCTGCGGCATCATCGTCAACGTCACGCCGCTCGAGCCGGAGTGGGAAGGCCACGTGACGCTGGAGTTTTCCAACACCACGCCGCTCCCGGCCAAGATCTACGCCAACGAAGGCGTGGCGCAGATGCTGTTTTTCCAGTCCGACGAGCCGTGCGCCACCAGCTACAAGGACCGTGGCGGCAAGTACCAGGGCCAGCAGGGCGTGACGCTGCCGCGTACCTGAACGCCCGCCGAGCCTGCGCAGGGCGTCGCCGAGGTGGCACCGCACGAGCGCTACACTCTGCCGTCTGATCGACCGAACCCCGCTGGAGACCCGCATGACCCGTCTGCCCACTCTGTTGGCCCGCATCGCCGCCGCACTCGTCGTGGGCAGTGCGTTGGTGCTTGGCGGTTGCCACAAGCAAGGCGTCAAAAGCCAGCAGCAGCTCGCCGCGCAGTGGGAAGGCAAGTTCGACGCCACCATCGAGTCGTACAAGGACGGCCAGTTCCTGATCGACGGCGCGGTGCTTTCTGCCGTGGATGCCGGCAGCCACTTCGCCTATTTGCGCGATATCCACAAGCTGCCGAAAACCGTGCTCTTGATGCCGAGCAGCGATTCGAAGATCCGCAAGGTGCACCTGCAATACCTCGCGCGCATGTCGATCGACTACGGCTTTGCCGCGTACTACGACAACGACGGACAGATCACCCAGATCAATGCCGTGAACACCAAGGCCCGCGAGCTGAAGGATCACCATACGCCGATGAAGATCGAGGACAGCCAGCAGTGCAAATCCGCCGCCGGGTGCGATCGCATGGACCAGCAATCGTCGGGGCAGCGGGGGTACTGAACCGGGACGGCCGGAATGGGGGATTTGGGACATGGGATCCGGTAAAGAGCCGCTCCCATCTGCGGGTTGGGTTGAAGCCTGAGCTGCACCAATCCTCGGGTGCCGCGTTGGTCGCCACGGTGGTTCCGTCGAATTCCGCATCCCCAACCCCGGCTTCGTCGACAGGCGTCCGACCTGCACTGGCCTGCGCCAGATCCGCAGCAGCTGGCTTCAGCCGGCCAACGCTTTTTGCAGCGCTTCGGTGCGCTGCTTGAGCAGGCTGGGCGCATAGGCCAGACGGCCGGCAACGCCCCACACCGGGCCCGGCCAGGCGGTATCGCCTTCCATGCGGGCCACGACGTGCACGTGCAGCTGTGACACTACATTGCCCAGTGCGCCAAGGTTGAGCTTGGTGCACGGACCAGTGCCGCGCAGCGCCGCAGCGCACTGGTCGACTTCACGCCACAGCTGGGCACGGTCGGCTTCGGCAAGGTCGGCGATTTCCACCACATTCGCGCGGCGCGGCACGAGGATCAGCCAGCGGAAGCGTAAATCGTCCATCAACCGCACGCTGCACAGGGGCAATTCGGCGACCGGGCGGGTGTCGTGTTCGAGTCGTGGGTCGAGGGCGAAGTCCGGCGTGCTCATGCGTGAGCCACCTGCTGGTCGAAGAAGTCGAGCGTGCGTTGCCAGGCGAGTTTGGCGCTGGCTGCGTGGTAGTGCGGGTCGTCCTTGACGTCGCGGTTGAACGCGTGGCCGGCGCCGGGGTAGGTGTACACCGGCATGTCCGGCAGCAGCTCGCGGTGCTGGGCGATGGCTTCTGGCGGGATGCTGCGATCCTTTTCGCCGAAGTGGAAAATGACCGGTGCCTTCGGGTTGACGCCGAGGTAGGGCACGTTGCGCGCGCCGTAGTAGCTCACCGCCGGCAAGCCCAGGCGGATGGCGGACAACAACGCTACCGTGCCGCCCCAGCAGAAACCGACCACGCCGATCTTGCCGGCCGAGCGGATCGCATCGGTGGCATTGGCCACGTATTCGAGCGCACGGTCCATGCCCAACTCGTCGGCGAGGCGTTTGCCGCGGGTGACGCCGCTTTTGTCATAGGCAAGTTCCAGACCGGCTTCGAGATGGTCGTAAAACGCCGGCGCCAGGGCGGTATAGCCCACCGCCGCAAGGCGATCAGCGACGCTGCGAATATGTGCGGTGACGCCAAAAATCTCCTGCACCACGATCACGCCGCCCTTTGGCTTGCCCTTCGGCTTGGCAAGGTAGCCGCCGATGCAGCGCGTGCGCTGAGTGGGGATATTGATGCTGTGTCCCATGGGCCTGATTCCGGTGGCAACGATATTCCGATTCTAGCCTTGACCTGGCCATGATCTTTTGCCGCAACGCAATCCCGCGAGGTGACGGTTGGGCGGTGATGGCGAGTGCATCGATGGCCTTCACTTGTCGGCGCGTAGACTGCCAACATCGTTTCGCCGGAGTCATCGCATGTCATCGTCCGCCTCTCCCGTTTCGCGCGCCGACCGTGTCGTGGGCGCGCTGCTTGGTGCGTTCGTGGGCGACGCACTCGCGCTCGGGCCGCATTGGTATTACGACCTGGACGAGCTCAAGCATGTCTACGGCAACTGGATCAGCGATTACACGGCGCCCAAGCCGGGCCGTTATCACGCCGGTCTGCCGGCCGGAGCGTCATCGCAGGCCGGATTCATCCTGGCGCTGACGCTGCGGTCGCTGGTGGCGCAGGGCGGTTACGATGAGGCGGATTTCTGCCGGCGGATGGATGAGGAGTTGTTTCCGCTGGTCGATGGCTCGCCGATGGCGGGGCCTGGCGGCTACACCAGCCAGTCGATCCGCGAGGCCTGGCGCAAGCGGCGGGCGGGCTTGCCGTGGGGCAAGGTGGCCGGGCTGGCGGACAACACGGAGGCCGCCGAGCGGGTGCTTGCGATTGCCGTGCGCTATGCCGCCGAGCCGCAGCACCTTGCGCAATACGTGAGCAGCAACGTGGCGCTGACCCAGAGCGACCCCACGGTGGGCGCCATGACCCTGGCGTTTGCCGCGGTGCTCGGGCAACTGGTGAATGGCGCGCCGCTGGACGAGCAGCTTTCCAGTCGCCTGATGGCGCTGGTCAAGAGTGGCGAGTTGCCGTTCCACACGGTCACCAGCGGCCAGCTCGATGTACCGCGTGGCGACGAGGCGGCGCTGGTCGCGGGGCAGTTTTCCTCGCCCGATGCGCTGCTCACGGTGTCGTCGATTGCGCGTGCGGCACGCGACCCGGCGGTGGTGATCGAGCCGGCGTCCAAGGCGGGTTTGGTCTATGGCTTGCCGTGTGCGGTGTATCACCAGTTCCCGGCGGCGTACTATCTCGCCGCGCGCTTCCAGGGCGATGTGGAGCAGGCGGTGCTGAGCGCGGTGAACGGCGGTGGACAGAACCAGGCGCGCGCGATTTTGGCCGGTGCGTTGAGCGGCGCCATCGGCGGTGTGCAGGCGATCCCGCAACGTTTCATCGACGGCCTCAAGCAGCATGCCGAGTATCTCGGCCTGGCCGAAGCGCTGGCAAAACAGATGGGCTGAGGGTCGGTGCACGGGCCTTTCGCCTGCAGTGGACGGCGCCGACGTGCGGGTCGTCGCCAGTCGTGAGCCTCAGCCGTCGTAACGCACTTCGATGATGCAGAAGCACGTGCGACCGCCAGGCAGCTCGGCGTCGAACTCATCGTCGAGATGTTTTTTCAGCATCGCCCGAGCGAGCGGCGAGTCGATGCTGATCCAGCCGTTTTCGGCGTCGGTTTCATCCGGGCCGACGATGCGGTAGGTCACTTCCTCGCCGCTGGCGGCATTTTCCAGCGTCACGTGCGCGCCAAAAAACACCGCATCCTTGTCGCCCGGTACGCCTTCGGCCACCTGCAGCGACGGGATGCGTTTGCTGAGGTAGCGCACGCGGCGGTCGATGCCGCCGAGCTGCTTCTTGCGGTAGGTGTATTCGGCGTTTTCCGAGCGGTCACCCTCGGCTGCGGCCGCCGCGAGCGCCTTCACCACTTCCGGGCGCAACGTGTGCCACAGGTAGTCGACTTCGGCCTTGAGCTTCTCGAATCCCTCGCGCGTGATGATCGCAGTGGATTTCGGGGCAGGTGGACGCCAGCGGCTCATTCGATCACCGTTTGCCGCCGAAGATGCCGCCCAGGACGCCGCGCAGGATCTGCCGGCCGAGCTGGCCGCCGGCGGTGCGCACCATCTGCTTGCCCATGGTTTCGAGCATGCCCTGCCGGCGCTTGGTGCCGAACACCACGTCGTGCACGGTGCTGCCCCAGCCCGAGGTGCCGCTGTCGGCGGTGGGCTCGGCGACGGGCGTTGCGGGAGTAGCGGCCTTGGTGTCGGCGCGCTTGGCCAGCATTTCCGCTGCCGATTCGCGATTGACCGGCGTGTCATATTTGCCGCCGACGGGCGAGCGGCTGCGCACCGTAGCGCGCTCCGCATCACTGATGGCACCGATTCGGCAGCATGGCGCCGTCACCAGGACCTGTTCGACCGGCGTCGGCACGCCGCCGGCGCCGAGCGTGGAAGCCAGCGCCTCGCCGACGCCGAGCTTGCCGATGGCCTCGCGCACGTCGAGCTTGGGGTTGGCGGCGAAGGTTTCCGCCGCCGCCTTGACCGCTTTCTGATCGCGCGGGGTGAACGCGCGCAGCGCGTGCTGGATGCGGTTGCCGAGCTGGCCGAGGATTTCCCCCGGCACGTCGTCCGGATTCTGCGAGCAGAAATAGACGCCCACGCCCTTGGAGCGGATCAACCGCACCACCTGTTCCACGCGTTGCTTGAGCGCCGACGGGCAGTCGTCGAACAGCAGGTGCGCCTCGTCGAAGAAGAACACCAGCTTGGGCTGGTCGAGGTCGCCGACTTCCGGCAACTGCTCGAAGAGCTCCGACAGCAGCCACAGGAGGAAGGTGGAATACAGCTTGGGTTTCAGCACGAGCTGGTCGGCGGCGAGCACGCTGATGATGCCGTGGCCCGACATGTCCTGACGCATCAGGTCGGCCAGTTCCAGTGCCGGCTCGCCGAAGAAGCTCGCGCCGCCGCCTTGTTCCAGTTGCAGCAGGGCGCGCTGCACGGCAGCGAGGCTGGTCTTGCTGATGAGGCCGTAGCGGGTCGAGAGATCCTTGCTGTTGTCGGCGGCAAAGCCAAGCAGCGCGCGCAGGTCATCGAGATCGAGCAGCAGCCAGCCATTGTCGTCGGCCAGCTTGAAAACGATCTCCAGCACGCCTTGCTGGGTGTCGTTCAGATCCAGCACGCGGCCCAGCAGCGCCGGGCCCATCTCGCTCACAGTGGCGCGCACCGGGTGGCCGAGCTTGCCGTAGATGTCCCAGAACACGACCGGGTTGGGGGCGGGCTTCCAGCCATCCAGCTTGAGCGTGGCGAGCCGGGCCTTGAGTTTGTCGCCCGGCTCTGACGCCGGCAGCGCCAGGCCGGCGAGGTCGCCTTTGACGTCGGCAAGGAAGCACGGCACGCCGAGGCGCGAGAACCCCTCGGCCAGCACCATCAGCGAGACGGATTTGCCGGTGCCGGTGGCGCCGGCAATCATGCCGTGCCGATTGCCGTAGTGCGGATCGAGGCTGACGCCGGTGTGGTCGTTGCGGCCGATCAGAATCCCGCTCATGTGCGTCCTCCCCGAATGAGTGGCCGTGATTGTAGCCAGTGCGGGTGTTGGCCTTGTCCATTGAGTAGCCGCCAACTGCTCGCTATCGTGCATGTCTTTCGGCTGGTAGTCGTAGTCATGTGGCCTGCTCGTGGAAGACGGTGCTTGCGCTGGGTACCGATGTTGGTGGCGGTGGCGATGACGGCAGGGTGTGCGGGTGCCGGCGGGGCACGGCGAACTCCGACGACCAACGCGCTGTATGCGCAGTTGACGCAGGCGACAGCGGCCTATCAGGCCGGCGCGCGGCGCGTGCGCCAGGGCGACAGTGCGGGCGGCCAGCAGGCGATGGATGCGGCGGCGGCCACGTTGCACGATGCCACCACGGCATGCGTGCGTACCGCAGGTTGCGACGTCCAGCGCTTTGCGGCGGTTTACGACCGCATCCTGCGCGGGGCGGCCGGTGGTGCGGATGATGGCGACACCATCGAGGGCGAATCCACCACCGGCATGGCGCTCGACCAGCACGGTGTGGCCACCTTGCCCGAGGCCCAGCGCAGCGTGACGTTGCTGCACGGACAAAAGCTCTCCGAGTTGATCGCCATGAATGGTGCGGTGAAGTCCGCGCTGCAGATGTGGCTGACCCAGTTGCGACCCAACCTCGTCGATGCGTGGATCAACTATCAATACCTGCGCCACGAAATGTGGCCGGCGTACAAGCAGGCCGACCTGCCCGAGGCAATCCTGTTCGGCATCATGGCCAAGGAGTCCGGCGGCAAGGTGCATGCGGTGTCGCGTTCCGGCGCCGCCGGGCCGCT
The DNA here is from genome assembly GCF_058789895.1 of Rhodanobacter sp. FW106-HT46G03. Taxonomy (NCBI): domain Bacteria; kingdom Pseudomonadati; phylum Pseudomonadota; class Gammaproteobacteria; order Lysobacterales; family Rhodanobacteraceae; genus Rhodanobacter; species Rhodanobacter sp. FW106-HT46G03. Next base: position 2,071,203 of record NZ_JBYTCC010000001.1, on the reverse strand, counting down.
GCAGTTCATGTATTCCACCGGCCTGCGCTTCGGCCTGAGCAATACCGGCGGCTTCGATCTGCGGTTCGACCCGGTGGCCGCGGCGCGCGCGAATGCCGAGTACATGAACGAGCAGCTCAAGGTGTTCAACGACAATCTCGAACTGACGCTGGCGGCATACAACGCCGGTGAGGGCCGGGTGCGTCGGTTGGTGGGGGCGGATACGGCGGTGAGCTTCTACGACCCGCGCATCTACGACCAGCTCTCGCAGGAAACGCGCGACTACGTACCCGCCGTATTGGCTGCAGCATGGCTGTTTTTGCACCCCGACAGCTACAACCTGCGGTTCCCGCGCATCGACGGCAAGGCCGGCACCATCGTGCTGAAACGCCCGGCATCGATTTCCGAACTGACGGTTTGCCTTGGTTCGGCCGATGGCATGGAGGAGGGCTGGTTTCGCACGCTGCGCAATCTCAACCCGCGACTCGATCCGCAGCAAGAGCAACCGGCAGGCACCGAAATGCAGGTGCCGAAACGGCTCGAAAGGGCTTATGCGAACCAGTGCGTGGACGGCCCATGGCCCATCCTCGCAGCCGATCTGCAGCATGCCGCAGCGCCGGTCGTCATCGCACCGCCGAGCATCGTGCGCGCACCGGTGAAAGTCGGTACCCGGCGCTACAAGGTGCACCGCGGGGACACGCTGGTCAGCATCGTGCGCAATCTGCGCTGCTCCAGCGTGCAGGAAGTGGCCGAGATGAATGGCCTGCACCACCACCATCTGGCGGTCGGACAAACCCTGAAAGTGCTGGCGTGCCGGTAGGCCACGCTCAGCGCGGAATCACCGGCACGAGGTACAGCGACAGCAGGGCGATCACCGTGCCCAGCAAGGCGCCGGCGAGGACATCCGTCGGGTAGTGCAGACCAAGCACCAGCCGCGAGAGTGCCACCAGCACGGTGAACACGATCAGCGGCAGCGCCAGCATCGGGAACCACGCGCCGGCCACGATGCTGAAGCAGACCGCATGCAGGGTGTGGCCGGACGGAAAGCTGTACTCGTCCAGCGGCGTGACGCGGGCCACCACGGTTGCATGGATACGGTACGGCCGCGAGCGGCGGGTCATCTGCTTGAGCACGCGGTACACTAGGGACCCCACCGCGCCAGTGACCAGCATCTGCAGCGCCGCCCATATGCCGCGCGAACCCGGCAACGCGGCCAAACCGGCTGCCAGCGCCAGCCACAACCAGCCGTCGCCCAGGCGGCTGACCAGGGTGAACAATCGGTGGAGGCTGCGATGGGCACCCCAGCGGTTGGCGATGTGACACCACCGCGGATCGAACGCCCAACCTTGCCGCAGGCGCGTACGGGTGATCATGAGGCAGCTTGGAACGGGGGAGCCGTGTGTGCCGCCAGCATGGCTTTCAGCAGGCTCTCCATGTCCTTGATCACGTACTCGGGTGCGCAGCGCTCGGCTGCCAGCCGGGCGTTGGCGCCGAGGGCGACGCGGATTTCCTGATCCAGCCCGAGCTGGAAGGCGGAGGTGATGAAGCCGCGCGTGTCGGTGTCCGGCACCAGCAGGCCGGAAATGCCGTTGATCAGGTGCTCATGCGCCGCAGCGCGGTCGAATGCCACCACCGGCAACCCCGAGGCCATCGCCTCGAGCACGACGTTGCCGAAGGTTTCGGTCACGCTGGGGAAAAGGAACAGGTCGGCGCTGGCGTAGTGGGTGGCGAGCTCGACGTCGTGCAGGGCGCCGGTGAAGATCGCATCCGGGTAGGCGGCGGCCAGGGCTGCGCGCTGCGGGCCGTCACCGACCACCACCATGCGCGCCTGTGGATTGCGTGCCTGCAGGGCGCGCCAGGCCTGGAGCGCCAGGCACAGGCTCTTCTCGGCGGCCACCCGGCCCACGCACAGCATGACTGGCGTGTTGTCGTTGGCATACCAACGGGCGCGCAGGGACGGGTCTCGCCGGGTTGGCGCGAAGAGTCCGGTGTCCACCCCGCGCCGCAGCTGGCGCGCGTTGGTGACGCCGCTACTGTGCAACTCCTTCAGCAGTGCGCGGGTCGGCACCAGGGTCATTTGGCCGCGGCGGTGAAACTTCAGCAGATGCGAGCGCACCAGCGGGGTAAACAGTCCGACGCCGTAGTAGCCGGCGTACTGGTCGAAACGGGTGTGGAAGCCGGTGGCGGTCGGGATGTCCAGCACATTGGCCACGCGCATGGCGGACGTGCCAAGCGGCCCTTCGGTGGCGATGTAGACCGCGTCCGGGCGACGTGCGGACCAGCGCTTGCGCAGGCTGCCGCCTTGCGGCATGCCGAACTGCAGCGACGGGTAGCGTGGGATCCGGGCTCCCTTGGCGTGCACCATTTCAAGCTGGTTTTCGTGGCCGTCGCTGCCGGGGCGAATCACGTCAACCTGGTGCCCGCGCTCCGCCAGGCCCTGGGCGTATCGCCGTACGGTCAATGCGACGCCGTTGATCTGCGGTGGCCACGTTTCGGAAACAAAGGCGATGTGCATGGTGGTTCTCCGGTGGGTGACCACCGGAGCATCGCGGTTGCTGGTTGCGCGCGGGCGACGTTCGCATTACGTGGGCACGACACCGGTCGCAGGCGGCGCGCAGGCACGATGCGTTTTACGCGGGCCGTGCGTGGAAAACGCGGAACGGTATCGGCGGGGTGATTGACCGGTCAGCCGCGCGCGGGAGGCGCAACCAGCGAGCGCGCCACGTGGGTTGGCGGCGGCGTGAAAACAATTCGGCATGCATGCGACGCGGCGCGCCGCCACGGCGATTCAGGCGGTAGCGCCGGCCTGCTCCATCCAGTTTTTGCCCGCGTCGGCCGGCTGGTGCAGGCGTTTCAGCTCCTGCAGCAGTTGCAGTACCTGACGGTGCTGCGGCAGCAGGCGGTCCTGCGGCGAATGTTTGGTTTCGTGATAGGCCACAGCCAGCCACAGCGCGATGCCGCGTAGGGCAACCTCCGGGTTGTCCGAGCGAGCGCGTTCATAGCCGGCGGCAGTGCCTTGCCCCCACGGTAGATAGCGTGCTTCGGGCGAGGTGCCATACAGGTGTGGAAACTCGCTGCGGGAGGCCTGACCGATCTCGCGCAGCGTGAGCACGCTCAACTGGCCAAGGCTGCGGCGCGGCAGGGTGTGAATGGCGTTGGCAATCACGCGCAATTGACGTTCGAGCTGATAGGCGCGAAAGAGGGCAATGGCCGGACTGAGCAGCTGCATGGAGACCCCTGGTCGACGAGCCGTGAAGGGCGATGACGGTGGCGAGCATAGCGGCTCTTCGGCACAATTGCACCGAGCGCGTCACAAAACGACGTTGTATGTCAGTTTTGCGGTGGAACCTGGCCGATGCGCTGACCGACCCGCACGGTTTGCTGCGGCAACAAATCGTCGAGCTCGGCAGTGCGGTCGGGAAACAACACGATCACCGTCGATCCCATGTTGAAGCGCCCAAGCTCGGCGAACTTGTCCAGTGCCACGGTGTTGTCGGCGAAGCGTTTGTGCCCGACCGCTGCCGCATAAGGCGGAATGACCAGCCCGTCCCACACGGTGGCAATCGAGGACACCAGCATCGCGCCCACCATGACGACGGCAAATGGCCCACGTTCGCCGCGAAAGTGGCAAACCAGCCGCTCGTTGCGGGCGAACAGGCGCGGGATGGCATCCACCGCAAACGGGGCAACGCTGAAAATGCGCCCCGGCACATGCACGGTTTCCGTGAGCGTACCGGCCAGCGGCGTGTGCACGCGGTGGTAGTCGCGCGGCGACAGGTACACGGTCACGAAGCGGCCGTTGCGATAGGGCTCGGCCGCGGCTTCGTCACCGCCGAGCAACTCGGTCGCGGTGTACGACTGGCCCTTCGCCTGGAAAATGCGCCCCGCCTCGATGCGCCCGGCCTGGCTGACGCGCCCGTCGGCGGGTGACAGGATCGCGTCGGGCGTGCTGTCGGGCATGCGCGCGCCGGGTTTCAATTCGCGGGTGAAAAACGCATTGAAATGCGGGTAGGCGCGTGGGTCAGGCTGTGCCGCCTCGGAGAGATCCACGCCGTAATTGCGCACGATGGTGGCGATCAGCCAATTCTTCCACGGCGCGAAGGTCCAGCGCGTGGCGCGATACACCGCGCGCGAAAGCAGTCGGTGCGGCAACAGGTATTGCACAAGGACGCGAAAATTCATCCGCGGGAGTATACGGGGCCAGCCTCTATAATCACGGCCTTTCCGTTGCCTGCCGGGCCTCCCGTGACCGCCGACCTTTCGACCATCATCGATTTCATCCGCTACGGCGCGAGCCGTTTCGCCGAGGCAGGGTTGACCTTTGGCCACAGTCACGACAACCCGATCGACGAGGCCACGCATCTGGTACTGGCGAGCCTGCATTTGCCGCCCGACCTGCCTCCCGCCTATGGCGCCGGCAAGCTGGTGTCGAGCGAGCGCGAGAAGGTGCTGAAACTCATCGAGCGCCGCGTGACCGAGCGCCTGCCGGTGGCCTATCTGGTGGGCGAAACCTGGTTTGCCGGGCTCAAGTTCAAGAGCGATCCGCGCGCGCTGGTGCCGCGCTCGCCGATAGCCGAGCTGATCGAATCCGGCTTCACCCCATGGCTGGACGAGCGCCACGTCGAGCACGCACTGGATTTGTGCACCGGCTCGGGCTGCATCGGCATCGCGATGGCCGAGTACAACCCGGACTGGCACGTCGATCTGGTCGACGTCAGCGACGATGCGCTGGCGCTGGCGCGCGAAAACGTCGCGCTCCAGGGCGTGGGCGAGCGCGTCGAGGTGCTGAAATCCGACCTGTTCGCGGCCGTGCGCGGTCGCCGCTACGACCTCATCGTGTCCAACCCGCCTTACGTGACTGACGCCGAGTATGCGGCGCTGCCCGGCGAATATGCACACGAGCCCAAGCTCGGGCTCACCTCCGGCGCCGATGGGCTGGATATCTGCCTGCGCATCCTGGACGAGGCTGCCGATCTGCTCGCGGATGACGGGCTCTTGGTGGTTGAAGTGGGCGAAAGCGAGCGCGCATTGGCGGCGTTGTTGCCCGAGGTGCCGTTCGTATGGGTGGAGTTCAAGGTGGGGCAGATGGGCGTGTTCGTGCTGGAAAAACGCGACCTCGTGGCCCACCACGCAGCCATCCACGCCGCTGCCGCACGGCGCTGAGCGATGGAGCTCGTCACGGCGCGCCTGCGACTGGATGCCTTGCGCCCGGACGATGCTCCGCTGCTGTTCGCGTATCGCGCCGATGCTGCGGTCAATCGTTATCAGGGCTGGCGTCCGATCACGCTGGTCGAAGTGACGCATTTCATCGAACGGCAGTTGACCGTGGAATTCGGTACGCCGGGGAGCTGGCGGCAGTTTGCGATCCGCCCGCGTGACGGCACTGGGCTGATCGGCGATCTGGGCCTGCATTTCGTCGATCCGGACACGGTCGAACTCGGCATCACGCTGGCGCTGGCTCAGCAGTCCCGGGGATTTGCCGGCGAGGCCATGCGCGCTGCACTGGATCTCGTGTTCGGCACCCTGGGCCGGCATCGCGCGTATGCGGCGGTCGACCCGCGCAACGTGGCATGTGTGCGGTTGCTGCAAGGCCTCGGATTGCGCCAGGAGGCCCTGTTTCGCGAAGGCTGGCGCGATGGTGCCGGCTTTGCGGACGAGGCGATCTATGCACTGCTGGCACGCGAGTGGCGTGCCATGGCAACCGGCGCGGATTGAATCTTGTGCGGCGCGACATGGACGGCCAACCCGGCTAAGCTTGGGTTTTCCGCCATCGACGAGCCCCGCGCCCGTGTCCAGCAATTCTTTCGGCAAACTGTTCACCGTGACCACGTTTGGCGAGAGCCACGGGCCGGCGATTGGTTGCGTGCTCGACGGTTGCCCGCCGGGGCTGGCGATTGCGCCGGAGGAATTTCGCCATGACCTGGAGCGGCGTGCCACCGGCCGCAGCCGCTACACCTCGCAGCGCCACGAGGCGGACGAGGTGGAGATTCTTTCCGGCGTTTACGAGGGCAAGACTACCGGCACGCCGATCGCGCTCCTGATCCGCAATACCGATCAGCGCAGCAAGGATTACGGTGCCATCGCGCAGACCTTTCGCCCCGGCCACGCCGATTACACCTATTGGCAGAAGTACGGCATCCGCGATCCACGCGGCGGCGGGCGTGCTTCGGCGCGCGAAACCACGATGCGGGTGGCGGCGGGCGTGGTCGCAAAAAAATGGCTGGCCGAACGCTACGGCGTGCACGTGCGCGGCCATCTCGCGCAGCTTGGCGACATCGTGCCCGAGGGTTTCGACTGGGACGCGGTCGAACAGAATCCGTTTTTCTGGCCGCACACGGCGCAGGTGCCGGCGCTGGGGGCCTACATCAATCAACTGCGCCGCGCCGGAGATTCGGTCGGCGCGCGCGTACGCGTGGTGGCCGACGGCGTGCCGCCGGGCTGGGGCGAGCCGATCTACGGCAAGCTCGATGGCGATCTCGCCGCGGCACTGATGTCGATCAACGCGGTCAAGGGCGTGGAGATCGGCGACGGTTTTGCGGCCGTCACCCAGCATGGCAGCGAGCATCGCGATGAGCTTTATTTGGACGGCTTTACGTCCAATCACGCGGGTGGCATCCTTGGCGGCATCAGCAGCGGTCAGGCGGTGGTTGCCACGATCGCGCTGAAACCCACGTCCAGCATCCTCGTCCCCGGCCACAGCGTGAACCTGGCCGGCGAGGCGGTGGACGTGGTGACCAAGGGGCGGCACGACCCCTGCGTCGGCATCCGCGCCACGCCCATCGCCGAGGCGATGATGGCGCTGGTGCTGATGGATCACGCCTTGCGCCAGCGCGCGCAGTGCGGCGACGTGGGGCCGGTGTCGCCGCGCATTGCATGATGCACCGGCAGCCAACGCATACCTGCGAGCCATGAGTGAGCCACTGCGAGTCTGGGTTTCCCGCCCCACGTTCGACGACGTGATCGCACGCTTGTGGCCGCATTTCGAAGTACTCGCCGAACCGGAGGAGCGGAAGTTTTCGCCGGCCGAACTGGCCGCCAGGCTCGCCGCTTGCGACGCCGCCATCGTCGGCATGAAAGAGCGCGTCGACGCCGCTGCGGTCGCCAACGCCAAGCGGCTGCGCATCGTCGCCAACCTCTCCGTCGGCTATGACAACCTCGATGTCGGCGCGCTGGGTGCGGCCGGCATCGCCGCCAGCAATACCGCCGGTGTACTGGATGAAAGCGTCGCCGATTACGCCTGGGCGTTGATGCTGGCGGCGGCGCGTGGCGTGGGTGCCGCCGAGCGCTGGATTCGCGCCGGCCAATGGCACTCGATCGAATTCAAGTCGTGGCTCGGGCTGGATGTCCACGGCCGCACGTTGGGCATTCTCGGCATGGGCCGCATCGGCCGCGCGATCGCGCACCGTGCGGCCGGTTTCGCGATGCCGGTGATCTATCACAACCGTTCGCGCCTGTCCGAAACCACCGAGCGCGAATGCAACGCGCGCTACGTGGACAAGGCCACGCTGCTGCGCGAAGCCGATGTGCTGGTGCTGGTGGTGCCGCTCACCGCACAGACGCGCCACGCGATCGGTGCCGCCGAACTGGCGCAGATGAAACCCACTGCAGTGCTGGTCAACGTCGCGCGCGGCGGCGTGGTCGATGACGCCGCGTTGTTCGCGGCCCTGCGCAACGGCCAGCTTGCCGCGGCCGGGCTCGACGTATTCGAGGGCGAGCCGCGGCTGCACCCGGCGCTGCTCGAACTGGACAATGTGGTGCTCAGCCCGCACATCGCCAGCGCCACCGTCGACACCCGGCGCGCGATGACCGCGGTAGCGGTCGACAATGTGCTGGCCTGCTTCGGTTTTGGCGCGCATGCCGGGCGCCCGCCCAATCTTGTCAATTCCACTGCGCTGGCCGCGGCCGGCGTGTCGTTTCCACCCCACCAAGAAATCACCCGATGAGCAAGAAGAGCCGTTACAAGGTTGCGATGGTCGGCGCCACCGGCGCAGTTGGCGAGGCGCTGCTCGCGATTCTGCACGAGCGCCACTTTCCGGTCAGCGAGCTGATTCCGCTGGCGAGTGAGCGCTCGGCCGGCAAACAGGTGGAGTTCGGCAACAAACAGCTCACCGTGCAAAACCTCGCCGATTACGACTTTGCCGGCGTCGACATTGCGTTCTTCTCTGCCGGCGGTTCGGTCAGCAAGGTGCACGCGCCACGCGCGGCGGCGGCCGGTGCGGTCGTGATCGACAACACCTCGGAGTTCCGCTACCAGGACGACATCCCGCTGGTGGTGTCAGAGGTCAACCCGCATGCGATCGCCGGCTACACCACGCACGGCATCATCGCCAACCCGAACTGCTCGACCATGGGCATGCTGGTCGCGCTGGCGCCGATCCATCACGCGGCAGGCATCACGCGCATCAATGTGGCCACGTACCAGTCGGTTTCCGGGGCCGGGCGTTCGGGCATGGAAGAGCTGGGGCGGCAGACCGCCGACCTGCTCAATTTCAAGCAGGCGAAGCCGTCGAAGTTCCCCAAGCAGATCGCCTTCAACGTCATCCCGCACATCGACGAGTTCCAGGCGAACGGCTACACCAAGGAAGAAATGAAGATGGTGTGGGAGACGCGCAAGATCCTCGAGGACGAGTCCATCCAGGTGAACCCCACGGCGGCGCGCGTGCCGGTCTTCTATGGCCACTCGGAAGCGGTGCACATCGAGACCCGCGACAAGATCACCGCCGCGCAGGCCCGCGCCCTGCTGGAAAAGGCCGATGGCGTGGTGGTGATGGATGAGCGCAAGGCGGGCGGTTACCCGACTCCGGTCGGCGATGTCGCCGGCAAGGACCCGGTATTCGTCGGCCGCATCCGCGAGGACATCTCCTGCGAGCGCGGGCTCGACCTGTGGGTAGTTTCGGATAATATCCGCAAAGGCGCCGCGCTCAACGCAGTGCAAGTGGCCGAGCAACTCATCGAGACCTATCTATGAGGGGGCTGCCCATCGCGCTGGCATGGTTCGGGATGTGTGCGGCCCCAGCATTGCTGGCGCAGACACCGGGCTCCGAGCCGGGATCACGCGCGCCGGCGGCGACGGTCACGTCCATCCGGCAGCAGCGCGCGGCGGTTGAGCAGCTCAAGCACGCCGTTGCCAGCAAGGAGGCTGGCAGCCGCGCGGCGGCAGCGCAGCTGCAGCAAAAAGACGCAACGATCGCCGAACTGCAACGGCAATTGCAGGCGGTGAAGCCGGTGCCGATGCCGGCGACCAAGGTTCGTTAAGCTGCCGCCGCGATCTGGAATGTGTCGCAGCAATGCGTTGCAAGTCACCGTTCCAGCTATTGTTGATCAGCCACTATCTAACTAAAGTGGCGCATCGTTTGGGTGAAGCACCGCCATGGTGACGGTCTCGCCAAGGGCCACGGCTTGTTCGGGGGAGACGTGATGAAGCGTTCGTTGAAATTGCCATTGCTGATCGCATTGGCTCTCGGCAGCAGCCAGGCCTTGGCGCTCGACTTGGGGCAGATCCAGGTGAAATCAGCGCTGGGCCAGCCCTTGCTTGCCGAGATACCGGTGCAGAAGGCCACCCCGGCCGAGCTGCAGAAGCTCAGCGTGCAGCTGGCATCCGGCGACGAGTTTGCGCGCGCTGGCGTGAGCGCCGGACGCCCGGCGATCCCGCTGCATTTCGAGGTCGTCAGCGGCGAGGGCGGACACAAGGTCATCCGAATCACCAGCCAGACGGCAGTCAACGATCCGTTCCTCGACTTGTTGATCGAGATTCATGGTGGCACTGGCAAGAGCGTGCGCGAGTTCACCATCCTGCTTGATCCGCCGGGCACCAATCCGGCGCCGGTGGCGGCGCGCCCGACGGCGCCGAGCCGCAGCCCGGCTACTGCGGCAGCGCCAGAGCCGCGACCGAAGCGGTCGGCACCAGCCGAAAGCGCGCAACTTGCCAACGGCAAGTTCGGCCCGATCGCGCACGGACAGACGTTGTCGGCGGTGGCGCGGCGCACGGCGCCGGCCGGCGTCGACCTGAATCAAATGATGCTGGCCCTGAGACAGGCCAACCCCGATGCGTTTTATCGCGAAAACATCAATGCGCTGAAAGCCGGCGCCGTGCTGCGGGTGCCGAGCAAGGCCGAGGCCGAAGCCGTGGCGGTCGCCGCAGCGGCTGCCCAGGTGCGACAGCAAAACGGTGATTGGCGCAGCGGCCGCGTCGCCAGCTCGCCGGTCACGGTCGCCGACGCCGGCACTCGCAGCGCGACATCCAGCTCGCCTGCCACAAGTACGGCGCCGAAGAGTGATCATCTCGCGCTGGTGCCGGCAGCCAAGCAGGGGGCGAAGGCTGCGGCGGCGGGCAATGCCGATCACGGCAGCCAGCAGGATCTGTTGCGCAGCCAAGAGGCTGTCGCCAGCCTGCAACAGCAAAGCGACGACCTGAAATCGCGGTTGAAGGATCTCACCGACATCAACAGCAAGAACGCGCACTTGCTGGCATTGAAGGACAACCAGATCGCCGAGTTGCAAGCGAAACTGGCGGCGGCCCGCAAGGCGGCCGGTCTGCCGGCCGAGGCGGTGGCCGCCAATGCCGCCGCCAGCGCATCGGCGGCACCGGTGCCGGTGGTGGCGGCAAATGCGGCCAAGCCGACTGCGGCCGCCAGTGCGCCAGTCGCGGCCGAGGCAATGGCGCCTGCCACGACAGGCAGTGCCGAGCCAGTCGCCAGTAAACCGGTGGCGGAAACGCCAGCCGCGGCGGCAAAGACGACACCGCTCAAGCCAACCACCACGGCAGCGCAACCGGCTGCGGAAGAACCCTGGTACATGCAGTTGTGGGCGCAGGCACTCGGCGGTGCCATTGTCGTGCTGTTGCTGCTGTTGGCCTTGCTTGGCAGGCGGCGCGGTCGCAAACCGACCGACAAGGGCTCGAAGGCGGGCGCATCGCTCGCCGATCGCTTTGCCGCCAGCGCGGCAAGCGGTGCCGGAGATGCGGAGGCGGATGCCGACCCGGAGCAAACCCATCTGCTCGATCAGCTCGCCGAACATCCGGACGACGTCGGCCTGCACCTCGAACTGACGAGCCTGTATTACGAGCGTCGCGACGTCGAGCATTTCGAGGCTGCGGCCGAAGCCATGCACGTACACGTTGCCGACCCGCATCAGGAGGAGTGGCAAGAAGTAGTGCGCATGGGGGAAGACCTGACCCCCGCACATCCGCTGTTTGCTCACAAAAACGCGGCGGCAACCGCCGTTGCCGCCGAGCCGGTACCCGGTTTCGATATCGATCATTTTGACGCCGACGATGTCACGGCCACCGCGCCAGCGGGCAAGACGGTGCCGGCTTCGGCCGCGCCGTCGTTTCCGAGCGATCCGGTCAAGGTGAGCGAGTACAACTTCAACTTTGATCTGACGCCTGCGCAGGAAGCGCCAGCGGCGGTTCACGGGGCGGCGGTTGAGCCCGCTGCCGCCAAGTCCGTGCCGACGGCCGCGCCCGTCTCGGACTGGCACTTCGACGAGCCGGCACCGGTGTCTGACGCGCGGGTACCGGACATCGAAACCTTCAACGACGACCCGGTCGACACCAAGCTCGATCTTGCGCGCGCCTATCTCGACATGGGCGATCCGGAAGGGGCCAAGGCCATGCTGGAGGAGGTCATGCAGGAAGGCAGCCAGACCCAAAAGGATGTGGCCAAGCGCATGATCGACGACTTGCACTGACCGGTGCGGGCAACCAGGAACGGGCCGGCTTGCCGGCCCGTTTGCGTTTTTGTCGCGGCATGGCGGCGGGCTGCTACGCTGCAGGCTTTCGTGGATTGTGGCGTGGCATGCGCATTGCGTTCGGCATCGAATATGACGGCACCGACTTTCTGGGTTGGCAGCGCTTGAGCCACGGCGAGACGGTACAGGGCACGGTGGAGCAAGCGCTGTCGCAGGTGGCCTCGCAGCCGGTCACCGTGACCTGCGCCGGGCGCACCGATACCGGCGTGCACGGCCGTTGCCAGGTGGTGCATTTCGATGCCGAGGTGGCGCGCAGCCTGCGCGCGTGGCAGCTGGGCACCACGTCGAATTTGCCGCCGAGCATCGCCGTGGTGTGGGCACGAGAGGTCGATCCGGCCTTTCATGCGCGGTTTTCCGCGCGCAGCCGGCGCTATCGCTACAGTCTGCTCAACCGTCCCATTCGCGCTGCCCTGGACGCGCGTTATGTGACTTGGGAGCGCCTGCCGCTCGATGCCGCGCGCATGCAAGCCGCCGCCCAGGTACTGGTGGGCGAGCATGATTTTTCCGCGTTTCGCGCCGCGTCCTGTCAGGCGCGGCACGCCCGGCGTTGCGTGCTGGCGGTGCGCGTGCAACGGGAGGGGGACATCGTCATGGTAGATATCGAGGCCAATGCGTTCCTGCATCACATGGTGCGCAATATCGTCGGCTCGCTGTTGCCGGTCGGGCGCGGGGAGCAGCCGCCGGAGTGGATCGCCGAGCTGCTGGCCGGACGCGATCGCGAGGTCGCCGGCCCCACCGCGCCGCCCACCGGGCTGACATTCATTGGCCCGCGTTACGAGGCGCATTGGGGCTTGCCTGCGGAGGTGTGCCAGCCATGACCCGCGTCAAGTGCTGCGGCATGGCCCGGATCGAAGACGCCTTGCTGGCGGCACAACTGGGCGTCGATGCCGTCGGCCTGGTGTTTGCCGTGCGCAGCAAACGGCGCCTGTCCCCGGCACGGGCACGCGAGATCCGGCTGGCGCTGCCGCCGTTTGTCTCCGTCGTCGCCTTGTTCATGGATGACGCTGTCGAACTGGTGAACGAAGTCATCGAAGTCGTGCAGCCCGACTTGCTGCAGTTTCACGGCGATGAAACCGACGCATGGTGCGCGCAATTCGGGCGGCCCTACATGAAGGCCGTGGCGATGGGAGATGGCGCGGCGGCGTTGCCAAGGCTGCGTGCGTACCCGCAGGCCACAGCGCTGTTGCTGGACGGCCACGCTGGCGGGCAGACGGGCGGCAGCGGACGTACCTTCGACTGGTCGCTGTTGCCGCGTGACATCCGGCAACCGGTGGTGCTGGCCGGCGGGCTGGATGCCGGCAACGTCGGCGCTGCCATCACCGCCGTGCGGCCATGGGCGGTGGATGTCGCCAGTGGGGTCGAATCCGCGCCGGGTATCAAGGATGCGCAGCGGATGCGGCAATTTGTTGCTGCCGTGCGCGCGGCCGATGGCGAAGTGTTGGACCGCGCCGGGCAGCTTCCGGACGGCATGCGCCCGAGCGAGTAATGCCGCCCGGTTTCATTCGGCCGCGAGCTGGTGCGCCAGCCATTGCGCCAACACGTTGACCCGCGCGTCGCCGGGCCGGCGGGTAGCCAGCACCCAGCGCGCCGTCGTTTCACGAAACTCCCAGGGTGCGATGAGGCGTCGTTTGGCGATGTCATCGGCCACCAGGGCTCGCGGGGCGATCGCCACGCCAAGGCCGGCGGCAGCGGCTTCGAGCAGAAAGTAGAGATGCGGCAGTGGTTGGGTGGGGTGCAGCGAGGTTGGCGGCAAACCCATCGCCTTGGCCCAGTTGGGCCAGGCTTGCGGGCGGGAGGCGGTCTGCAGCAAGGGCTCGTCCGCCAGTGCGGAGGGGGGGGCGTCGCGCAGACGCGGGGCGCTGGGGTAACCCGGGCTCAGCACCGGGCCGATGCGCTCGGCCGCGAGCTCGTGAACCTGCCACCCGCTGGGCCATGGTGGCGCGGCGATCACCAGGCTCGCGTGGACATCAGTGGCGGAGGCCGGGAAGGGCTCATCCTGGGCGGCGAGGTGCACCGTGAGTTGCGGCAATTCGTGGCGCAGGCGTTCCAGCCGCGGAATGACCCAGCGCGCGAGCACGCTGCCGGAGCAGCCAAGCACGAACGCCGGTGCGGCCTGCTCTTCGCACAGCTGGTGCCAAGCCTCACGTAACTGGGTGAACGCGCCATGGCATTGTTCCTGCAGTTGCTGGCCCGCCTTGGTGAGGGCTACGCCGCGCCCTTGGCGCTCAAACAAGGCGCGCCCGAGGGATTCCTCCAGTGTGCGAATCTGGCGACTGACGGCACCATGGGTGACAAACAGCTCCCGGGCAGCGAGGCTCATGCTGCCCAAGCGGGCAGCAGCTTCGAACGCGCGCAAGGCGTTCAGCGAGGGCAGGTCACGATTCGACATGATGTGAGGTTAACTCAACCTTCGATGCAAGTTCTTCGCTTTTTTGCAGGCACTGGTGCCGATAGGGTGTGAGTATGTGGCATATGCCACGATGTGTCTTTACGGAGTCGACATGGCCGAGGTTCTGGATTTCCACGCCTTCCCCGATGTGCAGGGCCGGTTTGGCCGCTTTGGTGGCAGCTACGTGGCCGAGACATTGATGGCGCCGCTGGCGGCGTTGACCGAAGCCTATCTGCGTTTGCGCAAGGACCCCGCGTTCATCGCCGAGCTGGACCGCGACCTGGTGCACTACGTGGGCCGCCCCAGCCCGATCTACTTTGCCGAGCGGCTCACCAGGCACGTTGGCGGCGCGCGCATCGTGCTCAAGCGCGAGGACCTGAACCACACCGGCGCGCACAAGATCAACAACACCGTGGGCCAGGCGCTGGTGGCGCGCTACATGGGCAAGACCCGCATCATTGCCGAGACCGGCGCCGGCCAGCATGGCGTCGCCAGCGCGACCGTGGCGGCGCGGCTGGGGCTCAAGTGCGTGGTGTACATGGGCGCCACCGACATCGAGCGGCAGAAGATCAACGTCTACCGCATGAAGATGCTCGGCGCCGAGGTGGTGCCGGTCACTTCCGGCTCGCAGACGCTGAAGGATGCCCTGAACGAGGCGATGCGCGACTGGGTCACCAACGTCGCCGACACCTACTACATCATCGGCACCGTTGCCGGCCCGCATCCGTATCCGATGATGGTGCGCGATTTCAATGCCATCGTCGGGCGCGAGGCGCGTGCGCAAATGCTGGCCGAGTACGGCCGTCTGCCGGACGTGTTGACGGCGTGCGTCGGTGGCGGTTCCAACGCCATGGGCCTGTTTTACGAGTTCCTGAACGACCGCGACGTGCGTATCGTTGGCGCCGAAGCCGGCGGTGACGGCACTGCACCAGGCCACCACGCCGCCTCGCTGTCGCTCGGTCGTCCCGGCGTGCTGCACGGCAATCGCACCTATGTGCTGTGCGACGACAACGGCCAGATCACCGAGACGCATTCGGTCTCCGCCGGCCTCGACTACCCCGGCGTCGGCCCCGAGCACGCGTTCCTGAAAGACGCCGGCCGCGCCGAGTACGTGGGCGTCACCGACGAGGAAGCGCTTGCCGCCTTTCACCTGCTGGCGCACACCGAAGGCATCCTGCCCGCGCTGGAATCCAGCCACGCGGTGGCGCAGGCGATCAAGCTCGCCCGCGAATACCCGAAGGACGGCATCGTGCTGTGCAACCTGTCGGGGCGCGGCGACAAGGATGTGCACACGATTGCCGCGCGCGAGGGGGTGAGGATATGAGCGTCGGATATGGGATCCGGGACTCAGCGGAGGCAGGCACGAACCCCGATGGGTACCGGTCATTTTTCTTGCGAGCAAGTGCGCCATGACGAATCCCGAATCCCGAATCCCGAATCCCAATCGCATCGACACCCGCTTCGCCCACCTCAAGGCCAACCATCGCGCCGGGCTCATTCCCTTCATTACGGCCGGCGATCCGGCACCCGCGCACACCGTCGCGCTGATGCATGCGTTGGTTGCGGCCGGTGCGGATGCGATCGAGTTGGGGGTGCCGTTCTCCGATCCGATGGCCGACGGCCCGGTAATCCAGCATGCGAGCGAGCGTGCCATTGCCAACGGCGTCGGCCTGGCCGACGTGCTCGGCTGGGTACACGCGTTTCGCGAGCGCGACAGCGACACTCCGGTGGTGCTCATGGGTTATTTGAATCCGGTCGAGATTCACGGCTACGAGCGCTTTGCGCAGGAGGCTGCCGCTGCGGGCGTGGACGGCGTATTGCTGGTCGATTGCCCACTGGAGGAATCCGCCGTGCTCGCGCCACTGCGCGCGGCAGGGCTGCACCAGATTCTGCTGGCCGCGCCGACCACCGCGCCAGAGCGCTTGGCATCGCTGTGCCAGGCGGCCAACGGATTCCTCTATTACGTGTCGTTTGCCGGCATCACCGGCGCCGCAAGCCTGAGCGTGGGCGACATCGCCGCGCGCGTTGCCGATGTGCGTGCGCATGCGGCAGCGCCCGTTGCCGTCGGCTTCGGCGTGCGCGACGGTGAAAGTGCGCGCGCCATTGCGCAATTCGCCGATGCGGTCGTGATCGGCAGCGCGCTGGTCGATCGTCTTGCCGGGGCGACGACGGTCGCGGACGTCACGCAGCGCGCCACGGCGTTCCTGGCGCCGATCCGTGCCGCACTGGATCGTCCGCGCTGACCACACGCCGGCGTCCGGATCGGTGTAGCCAAGTTCGCTAGAATGGGCAACTCGTACAAGGGGTTCCCATGAACTGGCTGCAGAAAATCATGACGCCGCGCGTGCATCCGCAAAGTGCGGTAGCGGGCAAAGGCAAGGTTCCCGAAGGCGTGTGGGAGAAGTGCGGCGGCTGCGGCTCGGTGCTGTACAAGCCCGAGCTCGAGCGCAACCTGATGGTGTGCCCCAAGTGTGGACACCACCACGCCATCCGTGCCCGTACGCGGCTTGCCGCGCTGCTCGACGCTGGCTCCGGCAGGGAGCTTTGGGCTGGCATGGAGGCGGTGGACCCGCTGAAATTCCGCGACACCAAGAAGTACCGCGACCGCATTGCCGCTGCGCAGAAAAAAAGCGGTGAAAAGGACGCCTTGGTCGTCATGAGCGGCAAACTCAAGGACATGCCGCTGATCGCCACTGCCTTCGAATTTGCCTATATGGGCGGCTCGATGGGTTCCGTCGTCGGTGAAAAGTTCACTCGCGCCGCCGAGCGCGCGCTGGCGGACAAGAGCGCCTTGGTCGGGTTCACCGCTACCGGCGGCGCGCGCATGCAGGAGGCGTTGTTTTCGTTGCTGCAGATGGCCAAGACTTCGGCCGCGCTCGCGCGCTTGCGCCAGGCTGGGGTGCCCTACATCAGTGTGTTGACCAACCCGACTACCGGCGGCGTATCGGCCAGCCTCGCCATGCTCGGCGACATCAATATCGGCGAGCCCAAGGCGCTGATCGGTTTTGCCGGCCCGCGCGTGATCGAACAGACCGTGCGCGAAACGTTGCCGGAAGGCTTCCAACGCTCGGAGTTCCTGGTTGAGCACGGCGCCATCGACCTCATCGTCGATCGCCGCGAAATGCGGGACAAGCTGGCCGACTTGCTGCGGGTACTCAAGCAGCTGCCACGCGCGGCCTGAAGCCCGCGGCCAGCCTGCTACGGCTGCCGCCTGCGGGCGGCAGCTTCGCGTCCGGCGTCCAGTTTTCCACAGGCGGTGTGGATGAGTGCCTCGCAAGTCTGTGGACAACTCCTGCTGACGGGTTGCCATTCAGGCGTTTGGCTCTCTTTGCCGAAGACCTGCGCAGTTGGTCGGCTGACGCGGCTTGCCGGGAACAGCGCCCGAAACGTTAGACTCAATGTCTCGTTTCCGGAGGACCCCGCATGAAAAGCCTGCTGCTGGTGATTGCCCTGGCCTCGATGCCCGTCCTGGCGCAAGGCGCCGAACTGCCGACCACCGCTGCCCCGGAGGGCACCAGGGTCTACGTCATCAGCCCGGCCGACGGCGCCACGGTCCGCTCTCCGGTCACGGTGCGCTTCGGCTTGTCCGGCATGGGCGTCGCCCCGGCCGGCATGGCCAAGGCGCACACCGGGCATCACCACCTGTTGGTGGACATGGACACGCTGCCGGCGGCCGGCCAGCCGATCCCGACCGACGCGCAGCATCGCCATTTCGGCGGCGGCCAGACCGAGACCGCGCTGGAACTTGCGCCGGGCACGCACACCCTGCAACTGGAGCTGGGCGATGCGAATCACGTGCCGTTCGTGCCGGCCGTGGTCTCGCGCAAGATTACCATTCACGTGGAGTGACAGCGCCACAGCGGATCGGGCAGGGGAGCGGATCGGCTAAAATGCTTGGCTTTGCCGCTTCAGACTCAAAGTCATGACCATGCGCACCCGTTTCGCCCCCAGTCCCACCGGCTTCCTGCACATCGGCGGCGCGCGCACCGCCTTGTATTGCTGGCTGGAAGCGCGGCGGCATGGTGGCGAGTTCGTGTTGCGCATCGAGGACACCGATCGCGAACGTTCGACCGATGCGGCGGTAAAAGCCATCCTCGATGCGATGGCGTGGCTCGATCTCAACGCCGACGCGGCGCCGGTGTACCAGACGCAGCGCCTGGCGCGCTACACCGAGGTGGCCAACCGCCTGCTGGCCGAAGGCAAGGCGTACTACGCCTACGAGAGCAAGGAAGAGATCGAGGCGATGCGCGAAGCGGCGATGGCGAAGGGCGAGAAGCCCCGCTACAACGGCTACTACCGCGACCGCAACGAGCCGTACCGCGACGATCCGAACCGGGTGATCCGGTTCAAGAACCCGACCGCAGGCACGGTGGTGTTCGAGGACAAGGTGAAGGGCCGCATCGAGATCGCCAACAGTGAGCTGGATGATCTCGTGATTTTCCGCTCCGACGGTTGGCCCACCTACAACTTTGCCGTGGTGGTGGACGACACCGACATGGGTATCACTGAGGTGATCCGCGGCGACGACCATGTCAACAACACGCCGCGCCAGATCAACATCTACCATGCGCTCGGCGCACCGGTGCCGACTTTTGCGCACCTGCCGATGATTCTGGACATCCACGGCAAGAAGCTCTCCAAGCGCACCAATTCGGTCAGCGTCATGGAGTACCGCGAGGAGGGTTACCTGCCGCATGCCATCCTCAATTACCTCGTGCGGCTGGGTTGGTCGCATGGGGATCAGGAGATTTTTTCGCGCACGGAGATGACGGCGTTGTTTGATATCGGCGACGTCAACAAGGCGGCGTCGCGGTTCGACATCGAAAAGCTGAAGTGGCTCAACCAGCATTACCTGAAAACCGACGAGCCCGCGGCGCTGGTGCCCGAGTTTGCCTGGCATCTCGCCCGCGCCGGCATCGACGCGACACGCGGCCCGGCGCCAGCCGAGGTAATCGTCGCCTTGCGTGACCGCGTGCACACGCTGAAGGAAATGGCCGAGCGCGCGAAGATCTGGTACGGCCCGATCACCGACTGGGACGAAAAGGCCGTCACCAAGCACCTCAAGACCCCGACGGGCGCCGCCGTGCTGGAAGCTGCGAAGCCGCTTCTGGCGGCCGTGGCGTGGAACCCGCTGGCGATCCATCCGCTGGTCGAACAGCTGGCCGCGCACCTCGAAGTGGGCATGGGCAAGATCGCGCAACCATTGCGTGTGGCCATGACCGGTACGCAAGTGTCGCCGTCGATCGAGGACACGATCTACCTCACCGGCCGCGACGAGGCACTCCGGCGCATCGACTACGCGCTGGCGCTCGCGCGCGGCTAGGTCACGCATCGTGGACGAGCTCCTGGCTCGCGCGATGCAGGGCGTCGATCCGGACGCGCCGGATGCTTTCTGGCAGATTTTTGCCAACCTCATGGCGATGGTGCCGTGGGTTGCGCTTATGTGGTGGAACCTGGCGTTTGTCGCGGTGGGCGCGCTGCTTGGCTGGTGGCGCGGACGGCTGTGGGAAGGCGTTGCTTGGGCGTGGGTGCTCGGGCCAATCGGGTGGTTGGTTTTACTCGCCCGCACACGGCGACATGCCACCCCGCCTCCGCTACCGCACCGGCGCTGATTTCGCTGGCGCACGGCGCGACAGGTATGATCGTTGAGGGAGATCGCCGTGATGCATGAAACCGCCACCCACCTGCAGCTGCAACACACACATCATCACGATGCGAAGGGTTTTGTGCGCGAGGTGGAGCACGTCAGCGAGGAGCGCGGCCTGCGGCTGACCCCGTTGCGCATGGAGGTGCTCGAACTGATCGCGGCAGCCACCAAGCCGGTGAAGGCCTACGATCTGCTCGACCAACTGCGCGAAAAGCACGGCAATGCGGCGCCGCCCACGGTGTATCGCGCGCTGGATTTCCTGCTCGAACAGCGGTTCATCCACAAACTCGAATCGATCAACGCCTACGTCTCCTGCCACCACCCGGCGCAGGCGCATCAGGTGCCGTTCCTGATTTGCGACGTGTGCGCCAGTGCCGAGGAGGTGTGCGACCCGCGCGTGGCCGCGCTGATCGACGCACAGGCGCAGGCGCTCGGCTTTCAGGCGCTGGCGCAGACGCTTGAAGTGCATGGCGTCTGCAAGCGCTGTCGCAAACGCTGACTGAATGGCGCGATACGCCACTTGCCGCGGCGAAACGTTATAAAGTAACATCCCGTTATGGACAACGTGGATACTTCAGTCGCGCTCGATGGCCGTCTGCCAGACGGCTCGGCGGTTTCGGCTTGCGCGCCGGCAAGGGCCACACACACGCATGGGTGGGACGCTGCCGATCGCGTGGGCGCCACGGCTTCGTTCCTGTGCGCCATCCATTGTGCCCTATTGCCGTTTGTGCTGACGGCGTTGCCGCTGGTCGGCCTGGGGTTTCTCGCCAGCCATCGGTTTGAGCGTTATTTCGTGTTGTTTGCCGTCGCACTGGCGTTGCTGGCGCTGATCACGGGTTACCGGCGGCACCGCCGGGCGTTGCCGTTGCGGTTGGCACTGCCGGGCCTGGCGTTGTTGCTGCTTGGCGTGACTTGGGCCGAGGCGTATCCGATCGTGCTGCATGCCACGTTGGTGACCTGTGGCGGGTTGCTGGTGGCGTCCGGGCATTTCGTCAACCTGTGGATCGACCGCAGGCGCGGGCATTGCGCACATTGATGCGGTGATTGTGTAACGCGGCAGGCGGTTCCTAGCATGATTGGATGAGCGCAAACCCCGCCCACGATGACGCTGCGGCCCACGCGTCAGCGTCGCAGCACTACCTCCACCATCACGATCATGCGCTGCCTCCGGCCGTGCGCGGGCGCAAGTTGCTGATCGCGTTTTTGCTCACCACGATGATGATGATCGCCGAGATCGTGGGTGGGCTGTGGTCGGGCTCGTTGGCGCTCCTGACCGATGGCGGCCACATGATGGTGGACGCGCTCGCCCTGTTGATGGCGTTTGCCGGCGCGCGGCTCGCCCTGCGCCCGGCCGATGCCAAACGCAGTTACGGCTATGGGCGCATGGAGGTCCTGGTCGGCTTCGTCAACGCGCTCAGCCAGTTCGTGTTGGTGGGCTGGGTGGTGTATGAGGCGTTCGACCGGCTGCTGCATCCTGACAGGATCTTGTCCGGCATGATGCTGGTGGTGGCGCTGGTCGGGCTGGTCGTCAATGTGCTGGTGCTGCGCAGCCTGCATACCCATGCGCATGACGACATGAACGCTGCCGGGGCTTCGCTGCACGTGTTGGGCGACCTGCTTGGTTCGGTCGCGGCAGTGCTGGCTGCGCTGGCGATCCAGGCGTTCGGGTGGCTGTGGATGGATCCGACCTTGTCGATCCTGGTGGCGATCCTGATCCTGGCCAGTGCGTGGCGCTTGTTGCGGCGCTCGGCGCATATCTTGCTCGAAGGCGTGCCCGAAGGGTTGGACAGCGCGACAGTGGAGGCGGCATTGCGCAGCGCCGACCCGGCCATCCGCGACATCCATCATTTGCACGTGTGGCAACTGGCCTCCGGCTCGCGCATGGCTACCTTGCACGCCGTGGTGGAAGACCCGGCTGGCGGCGCGCGCGCGCTGCGTGCCATCAACCAGTTGCTGCTGGAGCGCTTCGAGATCCGACATGTCACGGTGCAGATCGATCCTGGCCCGTGCGCCGATCACGACGAGCACTGCGCCCACGATTGATGCGTTCCGCTGCGCTATGGCTGGCAGTGCCGGCGCTGGTATCATGGCCAGCCAACACGCATCGAGGAGATTTTCATGGGCAAGGGTGACCGCAAGACCCGCCGTGGCAAGACCTATCGTGGCAGCTACGGCAACAAGCGCGTGCACGCTGTGCGTCCGGTCGTAGTCGGCGCCAAGGCGACGGCGGTGAAACCGGTGGCAGCCAAGAAAGCCGCGCCGAAGAAAAAATCCGCCTGATCCGCATTCGGCAGCACGCATGAAAAACCCCGCCTCGGCGGGGTTTTTCGCGTCTGGGGTTCGCAGAAGGCTTGACGGTTTCAGCCCAGTGCGCTTTTGGCCGGGTGGTATCGCGTGCCGGAACCCGGCTTCCTGCAGACATCCGAGGCGACGCCAGCCCCGATGCACCGCCAATCCTTCAGAACCCCGCTTCGCCCTGTTGCGCTGCGTCGCAGCATCCCGTAGAATCGCTAACCAATGTATTAACGCATTAACACGATGAAACGACGATCGCTGGACCCCGAAACCCCCATCGAAGATGCCGAACTCGGCTTGTGCGCGGTGCTGTTGTCGCTCAAGGGCGTCGAGGAAATGGACGCGTTCCTGCGCGATCTGTGCACGCCGGCCGAGTTGGAGGTGCTGGTCGACCGCTGGCGGGTGGTGCCGCATCTGCTCGATGGCATCTCGTATCGTGAAATCCATGAGCGCACGGCGGTCAGCATCACCACGATTGGTCGCGTTGCGCGCTTTCTCAACCAAGGCAATGGCGGGTATCTCGCGGCGGCGGCACGCGCCTCGCGCCGTCGCGCCGCCGCCAACAAGGTACGTCCATGAAACCGCGTGATCGCCTGCGGGTCGCCATGCAGAAATCCGGTCGGCTCACCGAACCGGCACTCGAATTGTTGCGCCGTTGTGGCCTGAGCTTCCGCCAGAGCCGCGACAAGCTGTTCTGTTTTGGCGAGAGCGAGCCGGTCGACCTGCTCCTGGTGCGCGACGACGACATCCCCGGCCTGATTGCACAGGGCGTATGCGATGTCGGCATCGTCGGGCGCAACGTGCTCGACGAATTCCGGCTTACCGCCGGCGTCGAGCAGGCGCCGCTGGCAGAGCTGCGCGCGCTGGGGTTCGGCCGCTGCCGGTTGTCGATTGCGGTGCCGCAGGAATCCGCCTATCGCGAACCGGCGCAGTTGGCCGGCCTGCGCATCGCCACCTCGTACCCCGGCCTGCTCGGTGCCTGGCTGCGTGAGCGCGGCATCGAGGCCGGCGTGGTGACGCTTGCCGGGTCGGTGGAGATCGCGCCGAAGCTCGGCACCGCCGACCTCATCTGCGATCTGGTGCAAAGCGGCGCGACGCTGGTGGCAAACCAGTTGCGCGAGGCCGACGTACTGCTGGACAGCGAAGCCGTGCTGGCCGGCCCGGCTGAGCTGCCGGGCGACGAGCGGGGCGATCTCTTGGCGCTGCTGCTCAAGCGGCTGGACGGTGTGATCCAGGTGCGTGAGTCGCGCTTGCTGCTGCTGCAGGCGCCGCGCTGCGCGGTGGAAGCGGTCACCCGGCTGTTGCCGGGCGGTCCGCAGCCAACCTTGCTGCCGGTGGCGGGGCAACCCGAGCAACTGCTGTTGCAGGCGCTGTGCGCCGGCGAAGTGAGCTGGCGGCAACTGGAAGAAATCAAGAAGGCCGGCGCACGCGACATGTTCGTGTTGCCGGTCGAGAAGATGCTGACCTAGGAACCCCGATGAACCGGATCGACTGGAACACGCTCGACGAGACGGAGCGGACCAAGGCACTGGCACGCCCTGCGCGGGCGCAGGCGGCGGAGCTGCATGCGGGCGTCGCCGACATCATCGCCGCGGTGCGCGAGCGCGGCGACGACGCGCTGCGCGAGTTCGGCGCCAAATACGATCACTGCACGCTGGACGCCTTGCAGGTGACGCCGCGCGAGTTTGCCGAGGCCGAAGCGGCACTCACCGAATCGCTCAAGGCGGCGATCCGTGAAGCGATCGGGCGGGTCGAGACCTGGCACCGTGCGGCGGCGCTGCCGCCGGCTGCGGTGGAAACCGCGCCCGGCGTGCACCTCGAACGCATCGTGCGTCCGGTGGGGCGGGTTGGCTTGTACGTGCCGGCGGGCAGTGCGCCGCTTCCGTCGACGGCGGTGATGCTGGGCGTGCCCGCACGCATTGCCGGCTGTCCGCAGGTGGTGCTGTGTTCCCCGGCGCGGACGGATGGGCGGTGCGACGCTGCCGTGCTGTACGCCGCGCAGCTCACCGGCGTGCATCAGGTGTTCAAGGCAGGCGGTGCGCAGGCCATCGCCGCCATGGCCTATGGCACCGCGAGCGTACCCAAGTGCGACAAGCTGTTCGGCCCCGGCAATGCGTGGGTGACGGAAGCCAAGCTGCAGGTTGCGGCCGACCCCGATGGCGCCGCCATCGACATGCCGGCCGGCCCGTCCGAGGTGCTGGTGATTGCCGATGCCGACGCCAACCCGGTATTCGTGGCCGCCGATCTGTTGTCGCAAGCCGAGCACGGCCCGGATTCGCAGGTGATTCTGCTCAGCCCGTCGGCGGCGTTGCTCGATGCCGTGGCGGTGGAAGTCGAACGCCAATGCGCCGAGTTGCCGCGGATCGCCATCGTGCGCAAGTCGCTTGCGCGCAGTCGGCTGATTCTCGTCGCCTCGCTGGCACAGGCGGTGGAAGTCAGCAACCGCTATGCGCCGGAGCACCTGATCATCCAGGTGAATGATCCGCGCAGCCTGTTGTCCGGCATCCAGAGCGCGGGCGCGGTGTTTCTCGGCGCGTGGGCGCCCGAGTCGGTGGGCGATTACTGCAGCGGCAGCAACCACGTGTTGCCGACCTACGGCCACGCGCACAGTTACAGCGGCGTATCGGTGGCGAGCTTCCAGAAGCAGATCACGGTGCAGGAGCTGAGCGCCGATGGCTTGCGTGCCATCGGCCCGTGCACGGCAACGCTGGCGGCGGCTGAACAACTCGACGCTCACCGCCGTGCGGTGACGTTGCGTCTGGCGACCCTGGAGCGAACGGCATGAACGTGCTCGATCTGGCGCGGCCGGAAATCCGCGCACTCACGCCATATTCCTCTGCGCGCATGGAAGCCCGCGGCGGCGCGGTGCTGCTCAACGCCAACGAATCCGCGTGGCCGCCCACGGGCGACACCGGCATCGGGTGCAACCGTTATCCCGAGCCGCAGCCGCCGGAGCTGGTTGCGGCCCTGGCGCGTTTGTACGGTGTGCGCGAGGCGCAGCTGCTGGTGGGGCGGGGCAGCGACGAAGCCATTGACCTTTTGATGCGCGCGTTTTGCCGCGCCGGGCACGACGCGATCGTGATCCAGCCGCCCACTTTTGGCATGTACGCAGTGAGTGCACATATCCAGGGCGCCGAGGTGATCACGGTGCCGTTGGGTGCGGATTTTGCGCTGGACGTCGAAGCCACGCTGGCCGCGGTAACGCCTGCGGTCAAGCTGGTGTTCGTGTGCACGCCGAACAACCCGACCGGCACCCAGGTGCCACGGCGCGATCTCGAACGGCTGGCACAGGGGCTTGCCGGTCGCGCCTTGCTGGTGGTCGACGAGGCGTATGTCGAATTTGCCGACGAGGCCGGCATGGCCGACGCGCTCGACCGCTTTGAGCACCTGGTGGTGCTGCGCACGTTGTCCAAGGCGTGGGCGCTGGCCGGTGCGCGCGTCGGCTGCCTGTTGGGGCATCCGGACGTGGTGGCCTTGTTGCGGCGGATCATGGCGCCGTATCCGCTGCCGCGGCCGAGCGTGGCGGCGGCGCTGCTGGCGCTGTCCGGCTGGGGGCAGACCAACGCCCGGGCGCATCTGATGGTGGTGCGCAACGAGCGTGCGCGCGTGGGCGCCGCATTGGCACGGATGGACGGTGTGCACGCGGTATTGCCCTCGCAAGCCAATTTCCTCACGGTGCGGTTTGCCGATGCCTCCGACGCTTTCGCGCGCTTGTCCGCGGCGGGCATCGTGGTGCGCGACGTACGCCGCTACCCCGGCCTGGAGGACGCCTTGCGCATCACCATCGGCACGCCGCAACAGAACGACGGTGTGCTGGCGGCGTTGCGCGGGCCGGTGGCGGAGGTGCTCGCATGAGCGCGCGCAAACTGTTGTTCGTCGATCGCGACGGGTGCGTCATCGAGGAACCGGCGGATGGCCAGATCGACAGCTATGAAAAACTCGCCCTGCTGCCGGAGGTGGTCGCCGCGCTGCAGCGGTTCGTCGGCGCCGGCTACGAGCTGGTGATGGTGACCAACCAGGATGGCCTCGGCACGCCGTCGTTTCCCGAAGCAAGTTTCCGTGGGCCGCAGGAGCTGCTGCTGCGCCTGCTGGCATCGCAGGGCGTGCGTTTTCGCGAGGTGCTGATCGATCGCAGTTTCGACTACGAAGGCAAGGACACGCGCAAGCCCGGCGTCGGCCTGATGCGCGCGTACCTTGCCGACGACGGCTGGAGCCGCGCCGCGTCGGCAATGGTGGGAGATCGCGAAACCGACCTGCAGTTTGCCGCCAACCTCGGCGTGCGCGGATTTCGCGTCGGGCCGCACGGCCTTGGCTGGAACGAGATCGCGCATCGCGTGCTGGATGCGCCGCGCATCGGCGAGGTGGTGCGCGACACACGCGAAACGCGCATCCGCGTGCGCGTCGATCTGGACCGCGTGGCCGATCCGCAGGTGCACACCGGGCTCGGCTTTTTCGACCACATGCTGGAGCAGGTCGGCAAGCACGGCGGCTTTGCGCTGGAACTCGAATGCCAGGGCGATATCCACATCGACGATCACCACAGTGTGGAGGATTGCGCGCTGGCCCTCGGGGCGGCACTGAAGCAGGCGCTGGGCAACAAGCGCGGCATCGCACGCTACGGCTTCTCGCTGCCGATGGACGAGAGCGCCGCCGATGCCCGGCTTGACCTTTCCGGGCGTCCGTACTTCGCGTTCGATGGCACCTTTCCACGCGAGCGCGTGGGCGAGCTGGCGGTGGAAATGGTGCCGCACTTTTTCCGCTCGCTGTGCGAGGCGCTGGGCGCGAACCTGCATCTTTCCGTGCGTGGCGACAACGCGCACCACATGGTGGAGGCGTGCTTCAAGGTGGTCGCGCGCACGCTGCGCCAGGCCATCGCGCGCCAGGGCGACGAGCTTCCCAGCACCAAGGGCTTGCTCTGATGCGGGTGGTACTGGTCGATGCCGGCGGCACCAACATCGGCTCGGTGCGCTACGCCTTGCGACGCCTCGGCGTGGAGACGGCGCTCACGGCGGATGCGGCGGCCATTCGCAGCGCCGACCGCGTGATCCTGCCGGGCGTGGGCGCGGCCGGCCCCGGCATGGCGCGCCTGCATGAGCTTGGCTTGGTCGAAGTGCTGCGTTCCCTGACGCAGCCGGTGCTGGGCGTGTGCCTGGGCATGCAGCTTTTGTGTGCGCATCTGGACGAGGGCAACGTCGAGGGCCTCGGATTGATTCCGGCACGCGTGGGCCACTTGGTCGCGCGCGCCGAGCTGCGTGTGCCGCACATGGGCTGGAACACGCTGCGTGCGGTCGCGCCGCACCCGTTGCTGGCGGGCCTGGAGGCAGGCGATCAGGCGTATTTCGTGCACAGCTATGTGGTGCCGGTCGGGCCGTGGACGCTGGCGACCGCGGAATACGGCGAGCCGTTTTCTGCTGTGGTCGCACACCGCAACTTTTTCGGCATGCAATTTCATCCGGAGCGCTCGGCTAAAGTCGGCGCCCGCTTGCTCGGGAATTTTCTCCGACCATGACGTTTACCGTTATCCCTGCCATCGACCTGCGCGGCGGCCACGTGGTACGCCTGAAGCAAGGCGATTACGCCCAGCAGACCACCTATGCCGACGATCCGCTCGGCGTAGCGCAGCGCTATGCGGAAGCGGGCGCAACGTGGCTGCACGTGGTCGACCTCGACGGCGCCCGTGCCGGCCAGTTCGACAACCTTGCCGTCATCGAGGCGCTGGCCCGGGTCGGCATGCAGGTGCAGGCCGGCGGTGGCGTGCGTACGGAGGCCGACGTGCGTCGCCTGCGCGACGCCGGCGTGGCCCGCGTCGTGGTCGGCAGTGTTGCCATCCGCGACCCGCAGCAGGTGGTGACGTGGCTTGCCGATTTCGGTGCCGAACACTTGACGATTGCGCTGGACACCCGCCGCGTCGATAACCGCTGGACGTTGCCCAGCGCCGGCTGGACCCAGGTCGAAGCCGGCACACTCGACCAGCTCGCGCCCTGGTATGCCGCACGCGGCGCGCAGCATCTGCTGTGCACCGATATCGACCGCGACGGCATGCTCGCCGGCTGCAACCTCGACCTGTACCGGCATCTTGCCGCCAGCGTGCCGACGCTGCAGGTGCAGGCGTCCGGCGGCGTGCGTGCGCTGGGTGACATCCGCGCCGCGCGCGCTGCCGGCGCCACCGGGGTCATCCTTGGTCGCGCCTTGCTCGAAGGCCGGTTCACCTTGCGCGAGGCGCTGGCATGCTGAGCCGGCGCATCATTCCCTGCCTCGACGTGCGCGATGGCCAGGTGGTCAAGGGCGTGCAGTTTCGCAACCACGTGGTGATGGGCGGTATCGTCGACCTCGCGTTGCGCTACCGCGATGAAGGCGCCGACGAGCTGGTGTTCTACGACATCACCGCCAGCCCGGAAGGGCGCAGCGTGGATCGCGCGTGGGTGGAAAAGGTCGCGCGCGTCATCGACATTCCGTTTTGCGTGGCCGGTGGCATCCGTTCGGTGGCCGATGCACGCGCGGTGCTGCACGCCGGGGCGGACAAGATTTCGGTGAATTCTCCGGCGCTCGAACGTCCCGGCCTGATCGACGAGCTGGCAGCGGCATTCGGCGTGCAGTGCGTGGTGGTCGGCGTTGATTCGCTGCGCGATGCGGATGGCGAGTGGCGCGTGCGCCAGTACACCGGCGACCCCTCGCGCACGCAGGCCCTGCGCCGGCGCACGCTCGACTGGGTGGCCGAGGCGCAGCGCCGTGGCGCGGGCGAGATCGTGCTCAATTGCATGGGCAGCGACGGCGTGCGCGCCGGCTACGATCTCCCGCAGCTCAAGGCGGTGCGTGCGTTGTGCACGGTGCCGCTGATTGCCTCGGGCGGCGCTGGCGCCCCGGAGCATTTCCGCGATGCGTTCCGCGCGGCCGATGTCGACGGTGCACTCGCCGCCAGTGTGTTCCATTCCAGCGCCATCGCCATCCCCGATTTGAAGCACCAGCTGGCTGCCGCGGGCATCCCGGTGCGGTTGTAGGCAAGGAAACAAACCATGAGTGCGATGCATACCGATCTTTCGCGACTGGACTGGGCCAAGGGCGACGGCCTGGTGCCGGCCGTCGTGCAGCACGCGGCCAGTGGCGAGGTGCTGATGCTCGGCTACATGAACGCCGAGGCGCTGGCGGCGACGCAGTCCAAGGGGCTGGTGACGTTTTGGAGCCGCAGCAAGCGGCGATTGTGGATGAAGGGCGAAACCTCGGGCAACGTGCTGTCGGTGGTGTCGATCCGCGCCGATTGCGATGCCGACACGCTGTTGATCGCCGCCACGCCCAGTGGCCCGACCTGCCATACCGGCAGCTTCAGTTGTTTTGGCGACCGCGGCGAGGTGCGTCCGCCGCTGGGCTTTCTTGCCGAGCTGGATGCGCTGGTCGCCACGCGCGATGTCGAACGCCCGGCCGGCAGCTACACCACGAAGCTGTTCGAATCCGGCGTGCGCCGGATGGCGCAAAAGGTGGGCGAAGAAGGCGTGGAAACGGCATTGGCCGCGGTGGTGCAAGGCGACGAGGAACTGCTTGGCGAGGCGGCGGATCTGCTGTTTCACCTGACCGTGGTGTTGCGCGCCCGCCACCTCGGGCTGGGCGAGGTGGCGGCCGTGCTGGCGCGCCGTCACGCGGAGCGCGAAGCAAGCGCCAAAAACTGAATCAGGGCGCCGCGGACGATGCGGCGGGCGCCGGCGCAAACGGCACGGGCGGGCCGGGTTTGACTCCTTTGCGCCACGCCGCAAGCTGTGCCTGGATGCCGCCGCCGGCGTCCATCTGCGGCTCCGACGGGGGGAGCTTGTCCTGTCGTTCCCAGCCGGCGATTTCGGTTTTCGCGATGCCGAAGGCCGCCAAAAAACTATCCGTGTGGTTGAGCCCATCGACCAGCCATGCATGGCCGAAATACGTGAGCTCGGATTCGCTGCCGCAACCAAACGAGCTGCGATCGCTGCGGGCGGCGGTCAGTACCAGCGTGCCCGGCGCATGCAGCGGCGGGATGAAGCCGCCCGAGTAGCAGGCATTGACCACGACGACTTTCCAGTCGAACGTGTGCTCCTTGAGAATGCCGGCGAGGTCGTTGGCGTCGATCTGGTCCAGCGGCAGTGGATCCATGTCCACCAGCAGTTGGTGATCCTCGCTGCCATGGGTGGCGAGGTAGAGCATCAGGATGTCGTCGGGGTGCATGACCTTGGCCAGGCCATCCAGCGTGCCTTCGAGGTTGCTCCACGTCGCCAACGGGCGCGTGGCGAGCGGGGCCGGGTTGTTCTCCAGCACCAGCACATGGGTGCTGGGACCGAGGCGGGCAGGGAAGGCGCGCGCGATGTATTCGACTTCGTTGCGAAAGACGTCCTCGCCGCCGTCGCCGGCAAACGCGACGACATACAGATTGGGGGTGCCGGGCACACGTGGCGTGAGTTTGGCCAGCGCAGTACGCACCAATCCGGCTTGCGCGTAAAGCACCTGCTCGGGCGTTGGTGCGTCGGCCGGCCAGCCGGCGGCGGTGTCATCCCCGCTGTCGGCCGTGTTGGCGGCGCTCGCTGGCGTGGCCGTGGATGCCGCTACCGGGGTCGATGGCCACCGCGGCGACCAGAGCGTCAGCAATACGCCGGCAGCAAAGGCAAGCAGGGTGATGACGATGGTGCGCATGGTTCAGGGCGTGATCGCGTCGAAATCCGCGTACACCGGGTGGCGCGGGTGCGGTGGGCGTGGCTGCGGCGGGCGCACCAGCCAGCCGGTTTGCAAGCCGGCGGCGTGGGCGGCATCCAGCTCTTCGACAATGTCGGACAAGAACAGGATGCGCTCGGGGGCCTCGTCGATGGCGGCTGCGATCGTGGCGTAGGACGCCGCTTCGCGCTTGGGCCCGGAGGTGGTATCGAAGTAGCCGCTGAACAGCGGTGTCAGGTCGCCTGCTTCGCTGTAGCCAAAAAACAGCCGCTGCGCCGCGACCGAGCCGGACGAGTACACATACAGCCGCAGTCCCGCCGCTTGCCAGGCGCCGAGACGTGCCGGGACCTCGGCATAAACGTGGGCGCGGTAGTCGCCGGCGACATAGCCATCGCGCCAAATCATGCCTTGCAGTGCCTTGAGCGCGGTCGACTTGCGATCCTCGTCAATCCAGCGCAGCAGCAGTTCGATCACGCCCTGGCGTGCCGCCTCGACCAGCCCAACCTCACGCGCGGCCTCATGCAGCCAGTGCTGCACTTCAGGCTGGTCGCCATGGGTTTCCACAAAGGCGGGCAGGCGCTTGCGCGCGTACGGAAACAGCACGTCCTTGACGAAATGGATCGAGCTGGTGGTGCCTTCGATATCGGTGAGTACGACGCGGACGGGGGGCATGCGGCGAATCCCGGAAAGGGCCCCCAGTTTACCGGGCGTGCCGTTTTATGCGCCGGTCGCAATGGGCTGCATGCGCGGGAAGCCCTTGGCGATGTCACTGCCGGTGTAGGTCGCGACCCACCCTTCCTTGTTGGTAAACAGGCGGATGGCGACGAAATATGGTGCCTCGCTCATATCGAACCAGTGGCGGGTGCCGTCCGGCACGCCAATGAGATCCCCGGCTTCGCACAGCACGGCATACACCTTGCCGCCAAGGTGCAGGGTGAACTGGCCGGCTCCGGCTACGAAGAACCGCACCTCATCCTCGCTGTGGGTGTGCTCGGAGAGGAATTTCTCACGCAGCGACG
The DNA here is from genome assembly GCF_058789895.1 of Rhodanobacter sp. FW106-HT46G03. Taxonomy (NCBI): domain Bacteria; kingdom Pseudomonadati; phylum Pseudomonadota; class Gammaproteobacteria; order Lysobacterales; family Rhodanobacteraceae; genus Rhodanobacter; species Rhodanobacter sp. FW106-HT46G03. The sequence goes on along the minus strand of NZ_JBYTCC010000001.1, from coordinate 2,039,462 downwards.
CGCGGTCGGGATGGTCGGGCTTGAGGCTGATGACGTCGACGGCCTGGTAACCCTCCTCGCGCATCAGACGGTCGATGTCGCCGCGGTAGGCGGCGATCACTTCCTCCTGGCTGGCGCCGGGGGCGATCGGCTGGTTCGCGGCCCACTGCTCGAAGCGTACGCCGACCTGGGCCAGCTCGCGCTTGATCGCAGCGTGATCTGTCCAATCCGCAACCGGCGTGGTGGGGCGATGTTCGTCAAAAATGCGCAGGCGGCTCATGGTGACAATCTCCTCAGATCCAGTTCGCAATCAAGCAGGAATTCCAATGCTTCGAGATGTCGCTGCGCCTCAGCCATGTCGCGGCCCCAGGTGTAGAGGCCGTGGCCGTCGATCAGGTAGGCCGCCAGCGGCTTGTCGGCATCGAGCCAGGCCTTCACTTGGGCCACCAGCTCGGGCATGTGCTGGGTATTGGGAAACACCGGGATGACGAGCGTGTCGGCATGCGTGGTGATGCCGGCGATCGCCTTCTGCAGCTCCCAGCCCTGGAGCCGCACCTCGCCGGCGCGTGCGTACAGGCGCGAAGCGACGCTCTGCACATGCGAGTGCGTATGCAGCACGACGCCGATGACAGGCATGCGGCGGTAAATCTGCGTGTGCAGTGCGGTTTCAGCGCTGGGATGGGCATTGGTGCCGACCGGGTTGCCATCCAGGTCGACCAGCATGATGTCGTCGGCGCGCAGCTTGCCCTTGTCGCGTCCCGAAATCGTGATGACAATGTGCGCGGCGTCCACGCGCAGCGAAAAGTTGCTGCTGGTGGCTGGCGTCCAGCCACGCTCAGCCAGGTTGCGCGCAGCATTGGCGATGGCTTCGGCACATGCACGAAAGACGGTGGGCGATATCGAGTCGGGCAGCTGCTGGCTCATGCAAATGGACGTCCAAACGAGTGGCTGACTATACACCAAGGCCACCGGCACCAGTCGTGGTTAATGCGTTCCATTCGCGCCTTGTATGGTGTGCGCGGCGTAGGATCAACCCGATTCCGCCATTCGCGAATGGCGGCCTGCATGCCAACGACGGAGGTTTTTCATGTCGCACGAAGAGAGCAACGAGTCGCGTCGCCGTTTCCTCAAGGTGGCTGCCGGCACCACGGCTGCCGCGGTGGTGTTGGGCGGGCTGCCTACCATGGCGCGCAGCGCCGACTTGCCGCACGTGACGGCAGCGGACCCGACGGCCAAGGCACTCGATTACATCGACGACGCCGCAAAGACCAAGAACCCCAAGCACAAGGCGGGCGACAATTGCGCCAACTGCCAGTTCTACTCGGGCGGTGCGACCGGCTACGGCCCGTGTGCCTTGTTCCCCGGCAAGTCGGTGAGTGCAAAGGGCTGGTGTGTGTCGCACGCGCCCAAGGCGCACTGATCGAACACGCCACGCGTTCATCACGATGAAAGAAAACGGCCGGCATTTGCCGGCCGTTTTCGTATCGGGTTTGCCGGCGCTGTGCTGCCAGCAGAAAAGTGCTGCCCGACGCATCAGGCTGAGGAGCTGCCTACCTGACACGCCGGGCGGCGATCCGGGGCCCACTGCCAAGTGATCAACCCACGGGCCGAGGATCATAACCCGCGCCGCCGTGAATAGGCTGTTCGTGCGCGGATTTCTTTGTCGATAACGCCGTAATACGCCCCAGTATCAACGATCTACAATAAAACCTTGATGTTGAACATGACGGTCAGGAGACGAAACGCCAACCTGGACCTACTGCGGGCGAAGATGCCGAAAGATCCTGTATCAATCGGCGGCGTTCACTGAAGTTGCGGCAGATTTGCGTTGATGCAGGTAGCTATGCCGGTAGCCGTAGGCGAAATAGATCACCAGGCCGATGACCGTCCAGATGCTCATCAGCGCCCAGTTGTACCAGTTCTCCCAGTACAGCAGCGTGGCGCAGGAAAGCACGCCCAGCACGCAAGTGACTGGCGCCCACGGCACGCGGAAAGTGCGCGGCAACTCCGGGTGGGTGTAGCGCAAGATCAGCACGCCGGCGCATACCGCGACGAAGGCGATCAAAGTGCCCATGGACACCAGGTCGCCGAGGATATCGAGCGGAAACACCGCAGCCAGCAACGCAATGCCAACGCCGGTGATCACCGTGTTGATGTGCGGCGTCTTGTAGCGTGGGTGGATTTTCGCAAACACTGGCGGCAAGAGGCCGTCGTTGCCCATGATCATGAAGATGCGCGGCTGCGCGATGATCATCACCAACACCACGGACGACAAGCCGATCAGCGCGCCGATCTCCACCAGCCAGCGCAGCCAGTTGAGTTCCGGATGCGCGCGTACGGCGGTGACTACCGGCTCGGTTGTACCCAACAGGTCGAACGGCAGCAGGCCGGTGATGACGGCGGCCATGCCCACGTAAAGCACGGTGCAGATCGACAGCGAAACGAGAATGCTGATCGGCAGGTCGCGCTGCGGGTTGCGGGCTTCCTGCGCGGCGGTCGAGGTGGCTTCGAACCCGATGTAGGCGAAAAACACGATGGTGGCGGCACGCATGATGCCTGACCAACCGTATTTCTCCGGCCCTTCGTTGGCGGGAATGAACGGGTGCCACAACTCGGGGTTCACGTACTGCCAGCCGGCCACGATCACGATCACGATCAGCCCCACCTTGAGGATGACCATCGCGAGATTCGCACCGCTTGATTCGCGGATGCCGACGTAGCACAACCACGTCAGCGCCAGCACGATCACCACGGCAGGCAGGTTGATCAGCGCGCCGGTCAGGATGAAATGGCTGTCGTGGTAGGCAATCGGTGCGTTGGTCAGCACGGCGGGTATGTGCAGGCCCATGTGGTCGAGCAAGCTGGTGAAGTAGCCGGTCCAGCTCACCGCAACCGCCGAAGCCGACACACCGTATTCGAGCACCATGTTCCAACCGATGAACCAGGCGGTCAGCTCACCCAGTGTGGCGTACGCGTAGGAGTACGAGCTGCCCGACATCGGGATCAGCGTGGCGAACTCCGCGTAGCACAGCGCGGTAAAGCTGCAGCACACGGCGGCAATGATGAAGGCGAGGATGATGGCCGGCCCGGCATGCTCGGCCGCAGCCTGCCCGGTGATGACGAAGATGCCGCCGCCGATCACCGCGCCAATCCCGAGCGCCGTCAGCCCCCACGGTCCGAGCGTCCGCTCCAGCGCCACACCATGGGCATCGCTGCCGTCAAAGTTGGTCTTGCAGGCAAACAGTTGCGTGAACATCGGGCTCCCGGACTATGCGCGAGGCGCGGTTGCAGCGTCAGTTGGAACCATTGCTGCGCGCGAGGTTGCTCTTGCGGTAGCCGTAGGCGAAGTACACCACCAGACCAATGCCGCCCCACACGAAGAAGGTGATGATCGCCTTCTCCGACAGGTTCAGGAACAGCAGCAGGCAACCGAGCACGGCGAGTGGGCATACCAGCCATGCGATGGGCGTGCGGAACGGCCGCGGGCGATCCGGCTGTGTACGGCGCAGGATCAGCACGCCGAGCGCCACCATCATGAACGCGAACAGCGTTCCGGAGTTGGTGATGTCGGCAAGGATGCCCACCGGGAACAGCGCACCGAACACCGCGACGAAGGTGCCGGTAATCAGCGTGATGATGTGCGGGGTATGGAACCGCGGATGGATCTTCGCGAGCCCCGACGGCAACAGGCCATCGCGTGCCATGGTGAAGAAGATGCGTGTCTGGCCGTAGGTCATGGTGAGGATGACCGACGGCAGGGCGATGCCCGCAGCCAGCCCGACGAGGTTGCCGAGCCGGTTGTAGTCGAGCAGACGCAGCACATGTGCCAGCGCCTCCTTGCTGCACACCAGCGGCTGCGCGGCATGTTCGCTGACCGCCGCGCACGCAGCGGCAAAGCCCGGGGTGCCGGGCTCGAATGCCACGCCGTGGGCATCCATCAACGGCTGCGAACCGACCGAGCCAACCGCGCCGTAGCTGACCAGGAGGTAGTACACTGTGCACACGCCAAGCGAACCGATCAGGCCGATCGGGATGTTGCGGTTCGGGTTCTTGGTTTCTTCCGCCGCGGTGGACACCGCATCGAACCCGATGTAGGCGAACACAATGGAGGCGGCGGCACCGAGCACGCCGATGCCGCCCATCGGGCTACCCCACCCATTGGGTACGAACGGCGTGAAGTTGGGATCTTTCACCGCCGGTATGGCGACGAACACGAATGCCGTCAGTGCGGCGATCTTGATCAGCACCAATACAGTGTTGACCGAAGCGGATTTCGAAGTGCCGACCACCAGCAGGCCGGTGACGGTGAGCCCGATCAGGCAAGCCAGCAAATTGAAGCTGCCGCCATCCATCGGCCCCACGCGCAGAAACTCGGGCAGCCCGTAGCCCGCGTGCACCAACAGTCCGTTGACGTACCCGGCCCAGCCGACGCACACCGTACTGGCAGCGATCGTGTATTCGAGCACCAGCGCCCAGCCCACGACCCAGGCGGTGCCCTCGCCGAGCACGCCATAGGTATAGGTATAGGCGGAACCTGCGACCGGCACCATCGAGGCAAGCTCGGCGTAGGCCAGTGCCGCCAGTGCGCAAATGATGGCGGCAATCACGAACGACACCATCATGCCGGGGCCGGCTTTCTGCCCCGCCTCGGCTGTCAATACAAAAATGCCGGTGCCGATGATGGCGCCGATGCCAAGCATGGTGAGCTGGAACGCACCGAGTTGGCGGGTAAGACCTTTTTTCTCCGCCGTGGCGATGATCTGGTCGATCGGCTTGACGCGCTTGAACAGCATGCATGGTTCCCCGTGGGACGACGACGTCGCGCGCGAACGGGCGCGCGATGCGTGGCGCAACGGGCCGGCGGACGGCCAACCATAGCGGAGCCGCGCGCACCGGTACAAGACGCGATGCAGCTAGAATGGCTGACCTTCCCGGTGTCCATGCCACAAGTCATGCCTGCGTTTTTTCCGCATCTTGCGGCTGCTTTTGCCGACTATCGCGCGCGGTATCCGGAGGAGGGCGAAGTCGTTGCCGATTTCGAATCCTTTCTTGCCTCCGATGCGGCCGTATTCGAGCGCCGGCACCAGGTTGGCCACTTCACCGGGTCGGCCTGGCTGGTGAGTGCGGACAGCGAACGGGTGCTGCTTACCCACCACCGCAAGCTCGGTCGCTGGCTGCAATTGGGCGGGCACGCCGATGGCGATACCGATCTTGCGCGGGTCGCGCTGCGCGAGGCGGACGAAGAGTCGGGGCTGCCCGGCTTGACGGTCGATGCGGAGATTTTCGATCTCGACGCGCATCGCATTCCGCCACGCGGCGATGAGCCGGAACATTGGCATTACGACGTGCGGCATGTCGTGCACGCCACAATCAGCGAGGACTTCGTCGTCGGTGCGGAATCGCTCGCGCTGGCCTGGCGCCCGATCAGCGACCTCGCGCTCGATGACCCCGACGCTTCAATGCAACGGATGGCGCGCAAGTGGATGAACCGGCCGCGCTGAGGGACTGCCTGGAAAGCAATACCGCTCCGGGTCGGGCCTCATCCGACGAGTGCTTGCCAAGAGCCTGTCGGGCCGAAGCCCGACCTCCGGAGGCGTGTCAGGCGGTCTCAGTCGCGTCGGCATAGCGCGCCGGTGCCGGGTTCACATGGCCGCACGCGGTGCAGGTGCGCGCTTCGGGCGAGCGGTAGTAGCGCTCGAACACCGGCGGGAAATCATGCTCGATGCTCTGGAGCGTGAAGTACTCCTCGTACAGCTTGTGATTGCACGCCTCGCAGTACCACAGCAGACCGTCCTTCTCGTGCGGCAGGCGCTTGCGTTCGATCACCAGGCCGACCGATTCCGGCATGCGTTCCGGCGAGTGCGGTACGCGCGGCGGCAGGTAGAACATTTCGCCGGCATGCAGGGGCAGGTCGCGCTTTTGCCCGTCGTCCTGCACGTGCAGCACCATCTCGCCCTCGAGCTGGTAGAAAAATTCCGGGCCTTCGTCCCAGTGATAGTCGGTGCGCGCGTTTGGCCCGCCGACGATCATCACGATGAAATCGCCGTCGACGATGCACTTGTTGCCAACCGGGGGCTTGAGCAGATGACGGTGGGTTTCGATCCATTGCTGGAGCGCGAACGGGGGAGTCAGGGACATGGCCGAAACCTGCGGGATGGCGTACGCCACAGAGGCATGCAGCGTAGTCGCCGGCGCCTGTATACCGAATGATTGAAATCAGGTTGACAGGTGCCCTGTGCGAACCGAACCCGTGTTCGACCGGGGCAGCACGCGGGCCGGAAGGCCCCGGCTCGCGTGCAATCTGTTTACAACGCTTCGAACACGCCCGCCGCGCCCATGCCAGTGCCGATGCACATGGTCACCATGCCGTACTTCTGTTTTTTCTGGCGCATGCCGTAAAGCATCGTCGCGATGCGGATCGAGCCGGTGGCGCCCAGCGGGTGGCCGAGTGCGATGGCGCCACCGTGTGGGTTGACCTTGGCCGGATCGAGGCCGAGGTCGTGGATCACCGCCAGCGATTGCGCGGCAAACGCCTCGTTGAGTTCGATCCAGTCGAGTTGGTCCTGCTTCATGCCGGTGAGCTTGAGCGCCTTGGGAATCGCTTCCTTCGGCCCGATGCCCATGATTTCCGGCGGCACGCCAGCTACCGAGAAGCCGACGAAGCGCGCCATCGGCGTCAGGTTGTAATCCTTCAGCGCCTGCTCGCTGGCCAGCAGCACGGCGCCGGCGCCATCCGACATCTGGCTGGAATTGCCGGCGGTCACCGTGCCGCCGAGCTTGCCGTTGCGGAACACGGTGCGCAGCTTGCCGAGCACTTCCGGCGTGGAGCCGGCGCGCGGGCCTTCGTCGTTTTCGATCAGGCGGGTGTCGCTCTTGATGCCGTGGGTGGCGAGATCCGGATAACGGTCATCCAGCTTGAACGGCGTGATCTCGTCCTTGAACAGGCCGGCGGCCTGCGCGGCCAGCGCGCGGCGATGGCTTTCCGCGGCGAACGCGTCCTGCTGCTCGCGGCTGATCTTCCAGCGCGTGGCGACGTTTTCGGCAGTGATGCCCATGCCGTAGGCGATGCCGATGTTCTCGTCCTTGAAGATGTCGGGGTTCATCGCGATCTTGTGGCCCATCATCGGCACCATGCTCATGCTTTCTGTGCCGCCGGCCAGCATCAGGTCGGCTTCACCGAGGCGGATGCGGTCGGCGGCCATCGCCACCGATTGCAGGCCCGAGGAGCAGAAGCGGTTCACGGTGACACCCGGCACGTGGTCGGGCAGGCCGGCGAGCAGCAGGCCGATGCGCGCGACGTTCATGCCTTGCTCGGCCTCCGGCATCGCGCAACCGATGATCACGTCCTCAATACGGCCTTTGTCGGCGCTTGGCGCTTGCGCCAGCACCCCGCGGATCACGTGCGCCAGCATGTCATCCGGGCGGGTATGGCGAAACACGCCGCGCGGTGCCTTGCCCACCGGCGTGCGCGTCACGGCAACGATGTAGGCGTCTTGTACTTGCTTGGTCATGAGCTTTCTCCGAGAGCCGGGATGCGGGATTGGGGATTCGATCGAAGCGGCTTGATGCGATCCAGAACCCGGTTGCGATGCCCGGCACTCTCAATAGTGTTGTGTGGAGTGGCCTCGGGATTCGGGATCGTGGCTTTTGCCCCATCCCGAATCCCGTATCTCGAATCTCAGTTCCTGAGCGGCTTGCCCGTCGTCATCGTGTGCGCAATCCGCGCCTGCGTCTTTTCGGTCTTGGCCAGCTCCACGAAGTATTTGCGTTCGAGGTCGAGCAGCCATTGTTCGTCGACTAGCGAGCCGCGTTCGATGTTGCCGCCGCACAGGGTGTCGGCGATGTGCGTGGCGATCAGTACGTCGTGCTCGGACGCGAAATAGCCGGCCTGCAGGTTGGCCAGTTGCGCCTGGAAGGTGGCGCGACCGACGTCGCCAGCAACCGGGATCGCGTGCTGGTAGAGCGGCGGGCGCCAGCCCGACTCGGCAAGCGACAGTGCGACCTTCTTCGCCACGTACAAGAGCTCGTCGGCGTTGAACACGACGACATCGCTGTCGCGCAGCAGACCGAGCTTCCTGGCGTCGAATGCGCTGGTGGAAGCCTTGGCCATCGCCACGGTTTCGAACACGTGCTTCAACCCTTCGAACGGATCGTCCGGATGGGACTTGGCGGCGCGGATCGCCAGCTCGTGCAGCCCGCCGCCGGCCGGCAGCAGGCCGACGCCGGCCTCGACCAGGCCGATGTAGCTTTCCAGCGCGGCCACTGTGCGTGCCGAATGCATCTGGAACTCGCAGCCGCCGCCCAGCGCCAACCCGCGCACCGCGGACACCACCGGCACGAGCGCATGCTTGATGCGCATGCTGGTGCGCTGGAAGTTCGCCACCATTTTCTCGAAGTCGTCAAAGCGGCCGGCTTGCAGCAGTCCGAGCGCGCCCTTGAGATCGGCCCCGGCGGAGAACGGTTCGCTGGTCTGCCAGATCACCACCGCCTTGAGCTGGTCCTCGGCGATGCCGATCGCGTGCTGCACGCCGTCCAGCACCTGGTCGTTCACCGTGTGCATCTTGGTCTTGAACGAGACAATGCCGACGCCGTCGTTGCCCAGCGTCCACAGCCGCACGCCATCGTTTTCCCACAGCGTCGTGCCGTGATCGAAGGTTTCGCCGAGGATTGGATCGGGGAACAACTGGCGGGCGTACACCGGGTGGGCGGAGCGCGGCTTGGCCTTGCCGTCGGCGGCCGACCATGAACCATCCTTGCCGTGCACGCCGGTACGTCCGTCGGTGACCCACGCTGGCAGCGGCGCCTTGCTCATGGCCTTGCCGGCCGCGATGTCCTCGGCGATCCAGCCGGCGACCTGCTGCCAACCGGCGGCCTGCCAGGTTTCGAACGGGCCGAGCTTCCAGCCGTAACCCCAGCGGATGGCGAGGTCGACGTCCCGCGCTGTGTCGGCAATGCTCGCGAGGTGATAGGCGCTGTAGTGGAAGAGATCCCGGAACGTCGCCCACAGGAACTGCGCCTGTTTATCCTGCGAGGCGCGCAGCTTGGCGAACTTCTCGGCCGGGTTCCTGATCGCAAGGATCGCGGCGACCTCATCCGACGCCTTCTGCTGCGACGGGCGGTAATCCTGCTTGGCGAGGTCGAGCACCACGATGTCCTTGCCGACCTTCTTGTAGAAACCGGCGCCGTTCTTCTGGCCGAGTGCGCCTTTTTCGATCAGCGTGGAGAGCCAGGTGGGCGCCTTGAAATACGAGTGCCACGGATCATCGGGCAGGGTGTCGGCCATGGTCTTGATGACGTGCGCCATGGTGTCCAGGCCGACCACGTCCGCCGTGCGGTAGGTGGCGCTCTTCGGGCGGCCGACGGCCGGGCCGGTCAGCGCATCCACCACGTCGAAGCCCAGGCCGAACTGTTCGGTGTGGTGCATGGTGGCCAGCATCGAGAACACGCCGATGCGGTTGCCGATGAAGTTGGGCGTGTCGCGCGCGATCACCACGCCCTTGCCGACGGTGGTGGTAAGGAAGGCTTCCAGCGCGGCGACGATGGCCGGGTCGGTGTGCCGGGTCGGCGTCAATTCGACCAGGTGCATGTAGCGCGGCGGGTTGAAGAAGTGCACGCCGCAGAAGCGGTGGCGCATTTCCTCTGGCAGCACGTCCGCCAGCCCGTTGATTGACAATCCCGAGGTATTGGAGCCGATCACCGCGGTCTTCGACAGATGGCCGGCGATCTTCTTGTACAGATCCAGCTTCCAATCCATCCGTTCGGCGATCGCCTCGATCACCAGGTCGACATCCTTGAGCAGATCAAGGTGCTCGTCGTAGTTGGCGGGGAGGATCGCCGCCGCCAGCGCCGGGTCGGCGAGCGGGGCGGGCGAGAGCTTCTTCAAATGCTCGATGGCTTTCAGCGCGATGCCGCTTTTCGGACCTTCCTTCGCGGGCAGATCGAACAGCAGGGTTTCCACGCCGGCATTGGTCAGGTGGGCGGCGATCTGCGCGCCCATGACGCCGGCACCGAGCACCGCGGCCTTGCGGATGTGCAGTGTCGCGGGAGAGGTAGATGGAGCAGTCATGAGGATTCTCCGAGCAAGGACAACAAGGAGTGCTGAGCAGCCACTCAAGGTGAACGCACGGCCGTAGCCGCGCGGTGAAAGGGGTCAGGACGCACTGAGGCCGGCGGCCGCAAAGCGGATGAGGTGTTGCGTGGTCTGTTCGCGATGCGCACGTTCGCTGACGTTGTCGCGGCGGCGGATCATGCCGAAGCCGGACATGGCGAGCGTCAGCGCGCCGGTCACCAGGTCGATGCGCCAGTACAGCTCTTCCTTGCTGAGGCCCGGCAGGAGGCGCGCGAACTCGGCGGTGAACTGGCGCATCACGTGGCCGTAGTTTTCCGACAGAAAGGTGCGCAGCGTGTCGTCATGCTCGGCGAATGCGCGCGCCAGCACGCGCATGAAAAGTGAGCCGCCGTTGTCGTGCGAGAGCTCCAGCGCGGGCCGGATGAACGCTGCCAGCACGTCTTCGAGTCGGGTCCCCGGTGCGCCGGATACTTTCGCCAGTGCGGCGAGGCGCTCGGTGTTGAGGGCATCGAGGCGGCGGCGAAACACCTGTTCCACCAGCTTGTCCTTGGAGCCGAAGTGGTAATTCACGGCAGCCAGGTTGACGCCGGCGGCGCTGGTCAGTTGACGCAGCGAAGCGCCATCGAAGCCGCGCTGCGCGAACAGCGCCTCGGCGGCGTTCAAGATGCGTTCCTTGGTGGAACCGGCTGGGTTCACGGCGCAGGCCTTCAGGCAGGTAACCGGACAAGTTCAAACGATCGTTTGAGGATACGCGGGCGCCTTTGTGGTCGTCAAATCAACGATCCACGCCGCGGCGACCGTGCTTGCCAATGCAGTAGAATCTGTCAAACTTCATTGGCTAAACCCGCATTTCCAGTCGGTTTTGGCTGTTTGCGGCACGATGCCGCCCCGCCGTTTTCCCTGTCTTCCCGGAGCATCCCATGGCGCTGGAGCGCACGCTTTCCATCATCAAACCCGACGCGGTTGCCAAAAACGTGATTGGCGAGATCTACAGCCGCTTTGAAAAGGCCGGGCTGCGCGTGGTCGCCGCCAAGCGCAAGCAGCTCTCGCGCGCCGAAGCCGAGGGCTTCTACGCGGTGCACAAGGAGCGCCCGTTCTTCAAGCCGCTGGTCGAGTTCATGACCTCCGGCCCGGTGATGATCCAGGTGCTGCAGGGCGAGAACGCGATCGCGAAGAACCGTGAGCTGATGGGGGCCACCAACCCGAAGGATGCTGCGCCCGGCACGATCCGCGCCGATTTCGCCGATTCGATCGACGCCAACGCGGTGCACGGTTCCGATGCGCCGGAAACCGCCAAGGTCGAGATTGCCTACTTCTTCGCCACCACCGAGATCCACGGCTGAGGCGTTCGTCGCCCGCCGCCAATGCCAAGCCGTGAACACCGTCGTCGCTACTCCCGCCAACCCGCCGCGAGCCGGCAAGGTCAACCTGCTCGATTTTGATCGCGACGGGCTGCGCGAATTCTTTGCGCAACTGGGCGAGAAACCCTATCGCGCCGACCAGGTGATGAAGTGGATCTACCACAACCTCGAGGACGACTTCGAGGCGATGACCGATCTGGGCAAGGCGCTGCGCACGAAACTGGCCGAGGTGAGCTGTATCGAGCGACCGAACACGCTGGTGGAGAAAGCCGCCACCGACGGCACGCACAAGTGGCTGTTGGGCATGAACCAGGGCAACGCGGTGGAAACCGTGTACATCCCGGAGCCCACCCGCGGCACGTTGTGCGTGTCCTCGCAGATCGGTTGCGCGCTCAACTGCCAGTTCTGTTCCACTGGCGCCCAGGGCTTCAACCGCAATCTCAGCACCGCGGAAATCATCGGACAGGTGTGGGTGGCGGCGAAGTATCTCGGCAACATCACCCATCAGACCCGGCGCATCACCAACGTGGTGATGATGGGTATGGGCGAGCCGCTGGCCAATTTCGACCATGTCGTGCGCGCGATGAAACTCATGCGCGATGACCTCGGGTTCGGGCTTGCCGCCAAGCGCGTCACGCTGTCCACCGCGGGCATGGTGCCGCAGATCGACAAGCTCTCCGAGGAGATCGACGTCTCGCTGGCGGTGTCGTTGCACGCCACCAACGACGAGCTGCGCACCGAGCTGATGCCGATCAACAAGCGCTATCCGCTGGCCGAGCTCATGGGCGCGTGCGACCGCTGGCTGGCGCGCAAGCCGCGCACCACGATCACCTTCGAATACACCTTGATGAAAGGCGTGAACGATCAGCCGTTGCATGCGAAGCAGTTGATCCGCTTCATGCGCCGGTACCCGACGTGCAAGGTCAACCTGATCCCGTTCAACCCGTTCCCGGGCACGCAGTTCAAGCGCTCCGAGACGAGCGTGATCGAGGCATTTCAGGCACAGTTGATGGCGGCCGGCGTTTTGACCATGCTGCGGCGGACGCGCGGCGAGGACATCGATGCCGCGTGCGGCCAGCTTGCCGGGCAGGTGAAGGATCGCACCCGGCGCAGCGCCGAGATCCGCAAACGCCAGAACGCCGAGGTGACGCATGCGCTGTGAACGGTTGCTGTGGTTGGGCCTTGCCGCGCTGCTCGGCGGTTGCGTCACCGTTGGCGGCAACAACGGAAACAACTACGGCGAAGGTTCCGGCAACCAGCGCGCTCCGAAGGTGGTCAGCGCCAGCAAGGCGCAGCAGCGGCGGGATGCGGCCCGCATCCATACCGAACTGGCCCAGCATTACCTCGCGCAGGGCGACCTGCAGGATGCGTTGGCAAAGTTGCAGCTCGCGCTGAAGTTCGATCCCGACTACGCCCCGGCGCACACCGTGATCGCGTACGTCTACGAACGGATCAACAAGGTGCCGGAGGCCGAGGCGAACTATCGCAAGGCGGAGGCGCTGGAGCCCACCAAGGGCGATACCAACAACAACCTCGGCCTGTTCCTGTGCCGCCACGGCAAGGAACAGGAGTCGATCGCCTATTTCAACAAGGCGGTAGCCGATCCGTTCTACAGCACGCCCGACGCGGCGCTGACCAATGCCGGCATATGCCAGATGAACGTCAGCAATATGACGGGTGCCGAGGCCAGTTTCCGTGACGCGATCGCACGTAATCCAAATAACGGTGATGCACTTTTCCACCTCGCCGAAGTACTCTATCGACAGGGGAACGCTTTTGGTGCACGTGCGTTCATCCAGCGCTTCGAGGCGCTGGGTAAGCCGACTGCGGCATCGCTTCAGCTCGGTTACGGCATCGAATCGCGCTTGGGCAACAAGGATGCTGCCCAGAACTATCTCAGGCGCTTGCACAGCCAGTTTCCGGGAGCGGAGCCGGCTCACGCCGCCAACAGCACTGCCAGTCACCCATGACCACCCTTCAGCCCTCCCTGCCCGGTCAGGACACGTCCGAGTGCGATCCAGTCGAACCGGCGGTTCACGCCGACACCGTATTCGATGCGCGTGCAATCGACGCCCACGCGGCGAACTTTGGCAACCGGCTGCGTGCCGCGCGCGAGGCGCAGGGGCTTGATCTGGATGCCTGCGCACAAGCGCTCAAGTTGCCGATACGCATCTTGCGCAAGCTGGAGCAGGGCGCCTACGAAGGTACGGATTCACGCGTTTATCTGGCCAGCTATCTCGAAAGCTACGGCCGCCATCTCGGGGTGGACGCGGCGGCGATCAACGCCGAAGTCGCCCTGCTGCGCCAGCCGGAGCCACCACTGATTGCCACCGGCGGCGTTTCGCACTCACGTTTTCTGTTCGACCGTTACCGTGCGGCAGCGACCTATGTCGTGCTGACCATGGTGATTGCGGTACCGACCATCTGGTTTGGTGTGCGCAGTACGCTGGATCGCGATCTCAGCCACTTGACGCCGCTTGATGCTTCGCCCGTCGCGCAGCAGGATACGCGGCCGGTGGTGCCCGCCCGGCGCGGCGAATCGACCCGGGGGATGCCGACGGCACCGGTGCATGCGGCGCCCACGCCCCAACCGGCGCAGGATCAACCTCTGTTGGCATCGATGGCGCCGTTCCCCACGCTCAACGACACCAGCACACCACCGCAAGCTGCGACACCGGCCGTTGCGCAAGGCGCGCATAGCCTCAGTCTTGAACTGGACGGCGCCAGCTGGGTGGCGGTGACGCAGCAGGACGGTACGCGATTGGAATACGGCCTCTTGCCGGCTGGCAGCAGCAAGACTTGGCATAGCGATCAGCCACTGGACGTGCGCATTGGCAATGCGCAGGGCGCCCAAGTGAGCATTGATGGCACAGCGGTGGCGCTGGACGCCTATCAACGCGCAAATGTTGCGCACTTCCAAGTGCAGATTGCCGACGGCAAGGCCAGCGCGGCAAATCTCTGATCCTGACTGAACTGCACACGCAAGCGGCGCCTGACGGGCGCCGCTTTCGGTTATGCTTCCGCATTCCCGATCTCGACTGGTGGGCTGACCGCACGCCCCGAGGCAGTCGGCCCGCGCGCGGTCGGCGCACGATTTTCCAACGGTGACCCTGATGGCACTTGACGACGCATACGACGACTACGAACAGAGTGAACGCGTGCAGCGCTGGCTGCGCGAAAATGGCGTGTCCATCCTCGTCGGCATCGTGATCGGCCTGGTCGGCATTTTCGGGCTGCAACAGTGGCGCCAACATCAGGCCAACAGCGAAGCGGCCGCCTCGGTGCTGTATCAGCAGGTACAGGTGACGTTGGCCAGCGACAAGCCGGCTGCGGCCACGGCCTTCATCGAAGAACTCAAGAAGGACTACGCCAAGTCGCCGTATACCCTGTTTGCGCTAAGCGATCAGGCGCGTCGGCAGGTTCAGGACCAGCAGCTCGCCAAGGCCAGCGCGTCGCTCGAGTGGGCGGCCGGCCATGCCAATGCGCCGCAACTCAAGGCGCTGATGCAGTTGCGCCTTGCGCGCGTGCAAATGGCCAACAACGACGCCAAGACGGCGTTGACCACGCTGGGAGGCATCGCGGTCGGGCAATACGCCGGCCTGGTGCAGGAACTCCGCGGCGATGCGCTGGTCCAGCTCGGGCGCGCACCTGAAGCGCGCAAGGCATACGAAGCGGCCATGGCGGCGTTGGGTGAAGATGCTCCGCAGCACGCCGTCTTGCAGATGAAGATTGACGATCTGGCCGTGGCCGGAAAGCAGGGTGCATGAAATCCGTGGTGAAGACAGGTGTGTGGGTCGTGGCTCTTGGCGCGCTGGTTGCGCTGGCCGGGTGCAATTCGTTCAAGAAAGCCAACCTGCAGCCGCCGACGCCGCTGGAAAAGCATTTCACGCCGACGGTGAAGGTGTCCAAGGTATGGAGCACGCACCTGGGTGACGGTGTCGGGCGCAGTGGCCTGCGCTTGCAGCCGGCCGTGGCCGATGGTGTGCTGTATGCCGACAGTACCGACGGCAAGGTGGCGGCGTTCGACGCGGCGAGCGGCAAGAAACTGTGGGAAAAAAGCAGCCGCACCAAGGGCTGGTTCGGCTGGGGCGACAAAAAGCGCGCGGATGCGCTGTATGCCGGTGGCCCGGCAGTGGCCGGCGACCTGTTGGTGGTCGGCACGCTGGATGGTCACGTCTACGCGATGGATGCCAAGAGCGGCAACCGCCGTTGGGAAGCCGAACTGACCGCGGAAGTGGTGGCCGCACCGGCCATCAGCGGCGACCTCGTCATTGTGCGCACCCAGGATGGCCGCGTTTATGGCCTGGATGCGGCAACCGGCACGCGACGTTGGGTTTACGACCAGGGCACTGTGCCGCTGCTCAGCTTGCGCGGAAACAGTGCGCCGTTGGCGGCCAACGGTGTGGTGTTCATCACCACCGATGACGGCAAACTGGTCGTGCTGCGCCAGGACAACGGCGAAAAGCTGTGGGAGCAGAAACTCGCCAATGGCGACGGACGCACTGATATCGAGCGCCTCGACGACGCCGATGGCAGTGTGTTGATTGAGGGTTCCACGCTGTACGCCGCGGCCTATCACGGCAATCTCACTGCCATTGATGGCCCGAGCGGGCGTCCGCTGTGGACGCATCCGTTCTCGACTTACACCGGGCTCGCGCTTGGCGGCAACTCGATCTACGGCGTCAATGACCAGGGTGAAGTCTGGGCATTTGATCGCGCCAGCGGCTCCGACATGTGGAAGAACGCCAAGCTGAAGTACCGCTGGTTGTCCGGCCCGGCAGTGCAGGGCGATTACGTGGTGGTCGGCGACATGTACGGCTACGTGCATTGGCTGCAGAGTGGCGACGGTGCCTTGGCCGCGCGCATGCGCCTTTCGAAGAAGGCGATCATGGCGCAGCCGGTGGTAGTGGGCGATCTGGTGTACGTCGAGGACGTTACCGGCCACATTGGCGCCTACCGTCTCGACCCGCACTGAACTCCGGTCGGCCTGACGCATGCTGCCCGTCGTTGCTCTCATCGGTCGCCCGAACGTCGGCAAGTCGACGATTTTCAATGCCATGACGCGCACGCGCGATGCGCTGGTGGCCGATTTGCCCGGGGTGACGCGCGATCGGCACTACGGCGTCTGCCGCCTTGGCAGCCGCCCCTTCATGGTGGTCGACACCGGCGGGTTGTCCGGTCGCAGTAATGAGATGGACGAGCTGACCGCGCAACAAGTGCGGCTTGCCATCGTCGAGGCCGACGCGCTGCTGCTGGTACTGGATGCACGCGAGGGCCTGTTGCCGCACGACCGCAGCATCCTTGATGAGCTGCGGCGCAGCGGCAAACCCATCGTGGTGGCCGTCAACAAGATCGACGGGCTCGATGAGCACACCGCGCTTGCCGACTTTGCCGCGCTTGGCATGGCGCACACGCTGCCGCTTTCCGCGGCCCACAACCGCGGCATCGACGCTGCCATTGCCGCATTGTTGCCGTTGCTGCCGGAAGACGTCGACGCCGAGGCGCTGGTGGCCGATGACGACAGCATTCGGGTGGCCATCGTGGGGCGCCCCAATGCCGGCAAGTCGACCTTGGTCAATCGTCTGCTTGGCGAGGACCGGCTGGTGGTTTCCGCTACCGCCGGCACCACGCGCGACCCGATCCGGGTGGCACTGGAACGCGATGGCCGGCGCTACACCCTGATCGACACCGCCGGCGTACGGCGCCGTGCCCGGGTCGAGGAAGCGGTCGAGAAATTCAGCGTCATCAAGGCACTGCAATCAATCAGCGCAGCGCAGGTGGTGGTCCTCCTGGTGGATGCGCGCGAGAACCTTGCCGAGCAGGATCTGACCCTCATCAGCCAAGTGCTGGACGAAGGCCGTGCGCTGGTGATCGCGCTCAACAAGTGGGACGGCCTCGACACTTACCAGCGCGAGCAATGCCGCGAGGCACTGTCGCGGCGCCTGCAGTTTGTCGAATGGGCGCGCCAGGTGACAATCTCGGCGCTGCACGGCTCCGGCCTGCGCGAGCTGATGTCTGCCGTCGTGCGTGCCCATGCGTCGGCGAACTACCAGCTCGGCTCCGCCGACTTGACGCGCACGCTGGAAAAGGCCTATCAGGCGTACCAGCCGCCGCTGGTGCGCGGCCACGCGCCGAAGCTGCGGTTCGCGCACCCAGGCGGCAGCAACCCGCCCACCATCGTGATCCACGGTACCCGCACCAAACACATTGCGCCCGCCTATCAGCGCTATCTCGAAAACTACTTCCGCAAGCGCTACAAGCTGGAAGGCACACCGATCCGCATTCTGTTCCGCGAGGGCGAAAACCCGTTTGCGGGCAGGAAGAACGTGTTGACCGAAGGCCAGCAGCGCAAACGGCAGCGGATGATCCGCGAAATCAAGCGGCGCGAGAAGTAACCAACCGCATCAGTCGGCGAGATCGCCCGGCAACAGGCCGTATACCGCTGCGTCGTGCGCCCGGTTCCACGCCCACAATCGGTGCCGCGCAACGCCTTCATGCCGCGCGCCAAGCTTGACCGCGACGCGCCTGCTGGCGAGGTTGTCCGTCAGGGTGACTATCTCGATGCGCGCCAAACCCAGCTCGCGAAAACCGAATGCCGCGACCAACTGTGCGGCAGCGGTCGCGGTGCCGCGACCTTGTGCCGCACTGCGCACCCAGTAGCCGAGGTTGGCGAGGCAGTGCTTGTGGTCGAGCTGGTTGAGGCCGCAACTGCCCAGCAAGGCGCCGCCGTCCACGGCGCGGATGGCGAACGCATACGCCGCGCCGACGCGCCACTGCGCGCGGCAAGTGGCAACCCATTGCTCGGCTTGCGTCGGCCCGTAGTCGGGTGTGCACCACGGCAGCCAGTGCCCCACGCCGGCGACCGACTCCCGCACCGCCGCCAGCAGATCCTGCGCATCGGCCAGCGCCCATGGCGTCAGCCGCACCGTGGAGTCGCAAAGCCGCGTTGCGGCAAGGGCGGATCGCTCTGACATGGACGTCCGTTTGTATGCGGTGGATCGAGCCACGATAATGGCGCGTCCATTGCTACGGAATCCCCCATGACGGCACGCATCCTCGACGGCAAGCGCATTGCGGGCGAATTGCTGGAGCGCGTCGGCGCGCGCGTGGCCTTGCGCACCGGCCGCGGACTCGCGGCGCCGGGGCTGGCGGTGGTGCTGGTCGGCAGCGATGCCGCTTCGGCGGTGTACGTGCGCAACAAGCGCAAGGCGTGCCACCAGGTGGGATTCCGTTCGTTCGATTTCGACTTGCCGGCGAGCGTGAGCCAGGCTGAGCTGATCGCGCTGATCGACCGCCTGAACGCCGACCCCGAAGTGCATGGCATCCTGGTGCAGTCGCCGCTGCCGGACCATATCGACGAGGACGCGCTGGTCGATCGCATCGACCCCAACAAGGACGTCGATGGTTTCCAGGCAATCAACGTCGGACGCCTCGCCCTGCGCCGGTTCGGCCTGCGCCCGTGTACCCCCAAAGGCGTGATGACGCTGCTCGGCCACACCGATCGTCCGGTGCGCGGGCAGCATGCGGTGATCGTCGGCGTCTCCAACCATGTTGGCCGACCGCTGGCGCTGGAGTTGCTGATCGCCGGTTGCACCACCACCTGTTGTCATCGCTTCACGCGGGACCTCGACGGCTTCGTCCGCCAGGGCGATATCGTCATCGTTGCCGCCGGCAAGGCTGGGCTGGTCAAGGGCGAATGGATCAAGCCCGGCGCGGTGGTGATCGACGTCGGCATCAATCGGCTGGCCGATGGCCACCTCGTTGGCGACGTGGAGTTTGCCGTGGCGGCCGAACGCGCAAGCTGGATTACGCCGGTACCCGGCGGCGTGGGCCCGATGACGGTGGCAACGCTGATGGAAAACACGCTCGAAGCCGCCAACGCGCGCGACGGCGTCTGAGCTGCGCGGCGTTCGTTCAGCGCCTTCGCTGGCAGCGATCATGCTGCGCCGCGTATAATTCTTTCTTTGCAGCGGGGCAAACCATGCGCATTCTCGCCGAGGCTCTCACCTACGACGACGTCTTTCTCGTCCCGGGCCATTCCACCGTGTTGCCGCGCGATGTGGATACCTCCACCCGGTTTACCCGCGGCCTGCGGCTGAACATTCCGATCGTTTCCGCCGCGATGGATACGGTGACCGAGGCGCGACTCGCCATCACCATGGCGCAGCAAGGTGGCATCGGCATCATCCACAAGAACATGTCGTTCGAACAGCAGGCTGCCGAAGTGCGGCTGGTGAAAAAGTTCGAGGCCGGTGTCATCCGCAACCCGTTCAGCGTGGGCCCGGAGACCTCGATCCGCGACGTGCTCAAGCTCACCCATTCGCACAACATTTCCGGCGTGCCGGTAGTCGACGGCGAGAAGCTCGTCGGCATCGTCACCAGCCGCGACATGCGCTTCGAGCGCAAGCCGGACGACCCGGTGCGCAACATCATGACCCGGCAGGACAAGCTGGTCACCGTGAAAGAAGGCACCAGCCAGGACGAGGTGCTTGAATTGCTGCACCGCCACCGCATCGAAAAGGTGCTGGTGGTCAACGACGCCTTCCAGTTGCGCGGCCTGATCACGGTAAAGGACATCCAGAAGGCGCGCGACAACCCGCATTCGGCGAAGGACAAGAACGGTGCGCTGCTGGTCGGCGCGGCGGTCGGCGTGGGCGGTGATACCGAGCGCCGCGTCGAAGCGTTGATCGACGCCGGCGTGGACGTGCTGGTAGTCGACACCGCCCACGGCCATTCGCAGGGCGTGATCGATCGCGTGGCGTGGGTGCGCAAGCATTTTCCGCAGGTGCAGCTCATCGCCGGCAACATTGTCACCGGCGACGCGGCGTTGGCGCTGCGCGATGCGGGCGCCGACGCGGTCAAGGTCGGCGTCGGCCCCGGTTCGATCTGCACCACGCGCGTGGTCGCGGGCGTCGGCGTGCCGCAGATCACCGCAGTGGACATGGTGGCCAGCGCGCTCAAGGATGACATCCCCGTGATCGCCGATGGCGGCATCCGCTACTCGGGCGACATCCCCAAGGCGCTCGCCGCCGGTGCGTCCACCGTCATGCTCGGCTCGATGTTCGCCGGCACCGAAGAGTGCCCGGGGGAGGTCGAACTGTTCCAGGGGCGCTCGTACAAGAGCTATCGCGGCATGGGCTCGATCGCCGCCATGCAGCTCGGTTCGAAGGATCGCTACTTCCAGGACGACGAACCCGACGCCGACAAGCTGGTGCCCGAGGGCATCGAAGGCCGCGTGCCGTATCGCGGTCCGCTGCGCAACATCATCCACCAGTTGATCGGCGGCCTGCGTGCGTCGATGGGGTATCTCGGTGCGGCCACGATCGAGGACGTGCGCAAGAAGGCGCAGTTCGTGAAGGTCACCTCGGCCGGCATCACCGAGGCCCACCCGCACGACATCCAGATCACCAAGGAAGCGCCGAACTATCGGTTGAATTCGTAAGAGCCGGGATTGGGGAATAGGGATACGGAAATCGGAAGGGCAACAGCGCTGTCCGGCACACTATTCGGTCCCGCGGTAGCGGCTTTTCCTATTCCCCATTCTCGATTTCCTGTTCCCTGCGAGAATGCCATGCCCGTTTCCCGAATCCCGTCCCCCGAATCCCGGTTACAGCACCACCGCATCCTGATCCTCGATTTCGGCGCGCAGTACACACAGCTCATCGCACGGCGGATACGCGAGTTCGGGGTGTATTGCGAGATCTGGGCGTGGGACCACGACCCGGCAGAGATCGCGGCGTTTGCGCCCAAGGGCATCATTCTTTCCGGCGGGCCGGAGTCGACGACCGAGGCGAACGCGCCGCGCGCGCCGCAGGCGGTGTTCGACGCGGGGGTGCCGCTGCTCGGCATTTGCTACGGCATGCAAACCATGGCGGCGCAGCTGGGCGGCGCCACCGAGGCTTCTGGCCATCGCGAGTTCGGCCACGCCCGTGTCGACGTCGCCGCGGAAAGCCAACTGTTCCATGGCTTCACCGACCACACGGGCTGCGCGCGACTCGACGTGTGGATGAGTCACGGCGACCACGTGTCGCAGGCACCGCCCGGGTTCGCCGTCACCGGCACGACCGACCGCATTCCCATCGCGGCGATGGAAGACGCTGCGCGGCATTGGTACGGCGTGCAGTTCCATCCCGAGGTCACCCACACCAAGCAGGGCGGAGCGTTGCTCAAGCGCTTCGTGGTCGAGATCTGCGGTTGCGCCACGCTGTGGACGGCGGCCAACATCATCGACGACCAGATCGCCCGCGTGCGGCAAACCGTCGGCGACGACCAGGTGCTGCTCGGTCTCTCCGGTGGCGTCGATTCCTCGGTGGTTGCCGCGCTGTTGCACAAGGCTATCGGCGACCGCCTGACCTGCGTGTTCGTCGACACCGGCCTGCTGCGCTATCAGGAAGGCGACCAGGTGATGGCGACGATGGCCGCCAACATGGGGGTCAAGGTGGTGCGCGTCAACGCCGCCGCGCGCTACTTTACCGCGCTCAAGGGCGTGACCGACCCCGAGGCCAAGCGCAAGATCATCGGCGGCCTGTTTGTCGAGATCTTCGACGAGGAATCACGCAAGCTTGTCGCTGGCGGCGGCAAGGTGAAATGGCTCGCGCAGGGCACGATTTATCCCGACGTGATCGAGTCGGCCGGTGCCAAGACCGGCAAGGCACATGTCATCAAGAGCCACCACAACGTGGGCGGCCTGCCGGCGCACATGCAGCTCAAGCTGGTCGAGCCGTTGCGCGAACTGTTCAAGGACGAGGTACGCCGCATCGGCGTCGAACTCGGCCTGCCGCGCGAGATGGTCTACCGCCACCCGTTCCCCGGCCCCGGTCTCGGTGTGCGCATCCTGGGCGAGGTCAAGCCCGAATACGCCGAGCTGCTTGCGCAAGCCGACGCCATTTTCATCGACGAATTGCGCAAGGCGGCGCTGTACGATCAGGTCAGCCAGGCATTCGCCGTGTTCCTGCCGGTAAAGTCGGTGGGCGTGGTGGGCGACGCCCGCGCCTACGAGTGGGTGATTGCCTTGCGCGCGGTGGAGACCGTGGACTTCATGACCGCGCATTGGGCGCACCTGCCCTACGAGTTTCTCGGTGCGGTCTCCAACCGCATCATCAACGAGTTGCGCGGCGTCTCCCGCGTGGTCTACGACATCAGCGGCAAGCCGCCGGCGACGATCGAGTGGGAGTAGGGTCTGGCCAGTGCCTGTGGGCCGGGCTTCAGCCCGACTGCTTTTTGATGTCGGGCTGAAGCCCGACCTACATTGACATGATGGAAGCCGACTCGCCTTTCACCCCCGCCGACGAAACCCACATGCGCCGCGCGCTGCAACTGGCTGCGCATGCGCGTGATGCGGAAGGCGAAGTGCCGGTGGGCGCTGTGCTGGTACTCGACAGCGAGATCGTCGGCTTGGGGTGGAACCGCAACATCACCCTGCACGACCCCACGGCGCACGCGGAGATCATGGCGTTGCGCGCGGCCGGGGAGAAGCTCGGCAACCACCGCGTGGTCGGCGGCACGCTGTACGTCACGCTGGAGCCGTGCGCGATGTGCGCGATGGCCCTGATCCACGCGCGCGTGGGCCGGGTGGTGTACGGCGCAGCCGACCCCAAGACCGGGGCGGCTGGAAGCGTGTTCGACACCCTGGTCGACCCGCGGCACAACCATCGCGTCGACGTGCAGGGTGGCCTGCTGGCCGAGGAATCCTCCGCGTTGTTGCGTGCGTTTTTCCGCGCGCGACGCTAGGAATGCAGGCGGTAGAAGACGGGCAGGTAAGGCAAAGCCGTTTTGAGCCAGATTGAGTGACGGTTTGCCGGCCATCACGGTCGAAGACCAGCGCGGAAGATGGCCACAGCGGTGCAGCCGCAGCCGCTCGCGTGGTTGCCGCCGTGCTCCGGGTCGTCATACCTGTAGTGCGTCGCCGTCGCGCGCAACCAGGCGATACAGCACCGGCATCAGCAGCACGCCGATCACCAGGCGCGACAGCATGCCGCTCACGATCACCAGCGCGAACGGGCGCTGCGAGTCGGTGCCGACGCCGGTGGCGATGGCGGCCGGGAGCAGGCCGAGCGCGGCGACCAGCGCGGTCATCATGATCGGTCGCAAGCGCAGGATCGCGGCTTCGCGCGTGGCCTCATTGATGGTCATGCCGCGACCGCGCAGCTCATTGGCGCACGAGATGTAGACCACTGAGGTCAGCACCGACACGCCGAACAGCACGATGAAGCCGATGCCGGAGGAGACGGAGAACGGCGTGCCGGTGAGCCACAGCGCAAGTACCGCGCCCACCGGCGCGCTGAGCAGCACGCTGAGTACGGTGATGAACGGGAACTTGAAATTGCCGTACAGCACGAACAGCAACCCGAAGATCAGTAGGACGGTGACCGGCAAAATCAGGTTCATCTGCGCACGCGAGGCGGTGTACTCCTTGTATTCGCCACCCCAGTCGATGCGGTAGCCCTGCGGCAGTTTCACCGCCTTGGCCACCTCGCGCATGCCGGCATGCACGGTGCTGGCGAGGTCGCGTCCGCTCACCGAAAACTGCACGCCGATGTAGCGCGAGTTGTCTTCGCGGTAGATGAAGGAGGCGCCGTTGGCGATGGTGATCGACGCCAGCTGCTTGAGCGGAATCTCCTGCCCGCCCGGCGTCAGCACCGGGATATCGCCGATCGCCTGTGGGTTGTCGCGGTAGCGTTGCGCCAGACGCACGACGAGGTCGAATTGCTTTTCGCCTTGCACCACCTGAGTGGCAACGTCGCCGCCGATGGCCGCCTCGATCACGGCATTGACGTCGGCGACGTTCAGGCCGTAGCGCGCAATGGCCGCACGGTCGATCTTGATGGCGAGGTTGGGTTGGCCCAGCTCGTGCACCAGTGTCACGTCGGTGATGCCGGGCACGCGTTCCATGGCTGCCTTGATTGCCTTGCCCTTGTCCTGCAGGGTCTTGAGGTCGGGCCCGTAGATCTTCACCGCCAGCGAACTCTTGAGCCCTGTCTCGGCTTCGTCGACCGCATCCTCGGCCGGCTGGGTGTAGTTGAAGTCGATGCCAGGCAGCACGCGCAGCTGCTTGTCGATCGCGTCGATCAACGCCTGTTTGCTCGGGTACTTGCCGTCCCACTGCGAGTAGGGCTTCAAGCCGACAAGGAATTCCACGTTGAAGAAGCCGGTGGAATCGGTGCCGTCGTCGGGCCGGCCGAGTTCGGAGGTGACGGTGGTCACCACCGGGAACGAGCGCAGGATGGCGCGGATTTTCGGCGTGATCTCGGCGGCTTTCTGGTACGAGATGGTGTACGGCATGGTGGCGCGCACCCACAGCGCCCCCTCATCCAGGTGCGGCATGAATTCGGCACCGATGCGTGGCACCAGCAGCATGGCGAGGCCGAGCAAGGCGGTCGGAATCAGCACGGTGCGCCAACGCGCGGCGAAGCAGCGATCCAGCCAGCGCACGTACAACGCCTGCGTTTTCTCGAACCAGACATTGCGCCGCTCGCGCACGCCGCGGCGCATGAAGAGTGCACACAGCACCGGCAACAGCGTGAGCGTGACCAAAAGCGAGCCGACCAGTGCAAAGATCATGGTGTCGGCCATCGGCTTGAACAGCGTGCCGGAAGGCCCGGTGAGCACGTAGATCGGCAGGAAGCTGGCGACGATCACCGCCACCGCATACACCAGCGGGCGATCCACTTCCGAAGCCGCGGTGCGGATCACTTCGCGGATGTCGTAATCGGTGCCGTGGCGCTTCGCCAGCTCGCGGAAAATATTCTCGACCATGAAGATCGCGCCATCCACGAGGATGCCGAAATCCACCGCGCCGATCGAAAGCAGGTTGGCCGAGGCGCCTTGCAGCTGGATGCACGCAAAGGCGAACAAGAGCGCGAGCGGTATCGTCGCGGCGACGATCAGCCCGGCGCGCACGTCGTACAGGAAAAACACCAGCACCAGGATTACCAGCGCCATGCCCAGCAGCAGGTTGCGCTCGACCACGTGCGTGGTTTGCGCAATGAGGTCGCTGAGGTCGTAGAACGGATGGATCTTCACGTCCGGCGGCAGCAGGTGCGTATTGAGCTCGCGCGTTTCCGCCTCGACCCGGCGCAGCACGTCCTGGGTCTGTTGCCCGGTGAGCATCAGGATCACGCCCTCCACCGCGTCGTCCTTGCCCATGTAACCGAACTCGCCCAGCCGCGGCGCGATGCCGATGCGCACCGTGCCCACGTCTTTCACCAGCACCGGCGTGCCGGCGTGCACGGCGAGCACGATGTTGCCGATGTCCTGCAGGGTCTCGATGCGGCCCAGCCCGCGCACGTAGAAGAACTGGTCACCCTGGGTGTAGAAGCCGCCGCCGGCGTTGCCGTTGTTGGCACCGATGGCGGTTTCCACCTGCGCCACCGACAGGCCGTGCGCGGCGAGCTTCGCCGGGTCGAGTACCACCTGGTACTGCATGTCGCCGCCACCGAACGCGGAGTCGTCGGCCACCCCCGGCACCGAGCGGTATTGCGGTGCGATCACCCAGTCTTCCAGCGTTTTCAGCTCCATCGGCGAGCGGTCGGAGCTGGTCAGCACGTAGCGGTAGATCAGCCCCGACGGCGAGGACAGCGGCGAAATCGACGGCGCCACGCCGGTGGGCAGGCTGATGCCCGACAAGCGGTTGAACACGCGCTGGCGCGCCCAGTAGTTGTCGGTGCCGTCGGCGAACGTGAGTGTCACGTCGGATAGCCCGTAGAGCGAAAGCGAGCGTTTCACCGCAAGCTTGGGGATGCCATTCATCGCCAGCTCGACCGGAATCGTGATCAGCCGTTCGATCTCTTCGGCCGAGTGCCCTGGCCACTGGGTGATGATCTCCACCATCGGCGGCGAGAGGTCGGGATAGGCGTCCATCGGCAGGCGCTTGAGCGCCCACATGCCGGCACCAGCCACCAGCGCGGTGAGCAGCACGACCAGCAGGCGTTGCGCGAGCGCAAACGCGACAATGCGGTTGATGAGGGACGGCGTGTGCGCCGTTTGCGCCGGCTCGCTCATTGGGTCTGGATGAAGCGCACGAAGATGCCGCCTTCGGCGACGACCTGGTCACCGGAATGCAGGCCGTCGGCGATCAGGTAGCGGTCGCCATCGCGCTCGCCCAGCGTCACTGGGCGCCGCGCATAACCGCCGTCGGCGTTGCGCAGGTACACGAACGGCAGGTTTTCGTCGTCGCGCAGCACGGCACCCACCGGCACCTGCAACCCGCGCTGCGCCTGCGCAGAGACGAGCTGCACCTGCACGTACATGTGGCGTTTGAGCAGGCCTGCCGCGTTGTCCACCACGACGCGCGCCACCGCCGCGCGAGTGTCGGGGTCAAGCCCCGGCGAGACATTGGCGACGATGCCATCGAGCGTCTTGCCGTCGACGGTGACGCGTGCACGGTCGCCTGCTTTCACGCGTGCGAGATCGCGCCCGTATACCTGGGCCATCACCCAAGCCTTTGCCACGTCGGCAAGAGTGAAACAGGGCGTGCTGCCGGCGGACAGCAGCTGGCCCGGCGTGACAGAGCGCTCGACCACGGTGCCGGCCAGGGGCGCGCGGATGATGCCCTGATCGCCCGCCGCAGCATCACCACGCTCGATCCGGGCCAGGACCGCCGGCGGCACGTGCATTGCGATGAGCGTCGCGCGTGCCGCATCACGATCCGACGCTGCGCCGATCGCATCGGACTGTGCCTGCGTGTTTTCGCGTTGCGAGATTGCATCGTGCGCAAACAAGTCCTTGTCGGTCGCGGCCAATTGGGCCGCCGCGTGCGCGGCCGCCAGCGTCTTGCGATAGGTTTCCGCGGCAGCGGCGTAATCGGGCGAGGCGACCGTTGCCAGCGGCTGGCCGGCTTGCACGTGATCGCCGAGTGCTACCAGCACCTTGACGACTGCGCCGGAGAAGGGCGCGAGCACTGCCGTCGAGTGATCGTGGTCGTAGTCGACGGTGCCGGTGGTGTCGGTCACGGTGCGATAGGTGGATGGCTCCACCGTGTACAGCCGAATGCTTTGCTGTTGTGCCGAAGTCAGGGTGACATCGTGCGGCGTCGTATCGCCGGCGGCCGTGGGCGCAGGCGATGAGGAGCAGGCAGCCAGCATGGCCGCTGCGGTCGCGACCAGCAGGGGCATGCACCAGCGCAGGGGGAACGGAGAACGCAACTTGGGCTTGTTCATGTCACGGTTTGGCCAGGTCGGGGTGGTGCCACCAGCCGCCGCCAAGCGCCTGGTACAGCGCGGCGGTGTCCGCCAGGCGATTGGCGCGCGCCTGGATCGACGCAATGCGCGTTTGCTGCCAAGCCTGTTCCGCATTCAGCAGCGCAAGGTTGTCGGCGTAGCCATCGCGCTGCTGGCGTTGTGCCAAATTGCGCGAGCGCTCGGCAGCCTGTTCGGCGCGGGTGGTCGCCATCACGGCGCCGGCGTCGGCATCCAGCGCCGCCAGCGCATCCGCCACATTCTGGAACGCGCCCAGCACCGTGCTGCGGTACTGCGCGGCGGCTTCGGCATAGGCGGCTTTTGCCGCGCGTTGCTGATGCAACAGCGTGCCGCCCTGGAACACCGGCGCCACCAGCGAAGTACCGAAATCCCAGAACCCGGTGCCTGCCGTGAACAGTTTGGAGAACGCGAGCGCCGTGCTGCCGGTATCCGCGCTCAAGGTCAGACTCGGCAGCCGCGCGGCGGTGGCGATGCCGACTTGTGCGCTGGCGGCGTGCAGGTTGGCCTCGGCCTGGCGCACGTCCGGCCGTTGTGCCACCAGGGCGGAGGGCAGGGAGACCGGCAGATTTTCGGGTAGCTGCAGGGCGTTGAGCGTCACCGATGGTGCGGATGACGGCGACGGGAAGTGCCCGGTCAGCATGGCCAGTGCATCGCGCGTCTGCGCCTGTTGTTTCCTCAGCGGCGGCAAGCCCGCCTTGAGTTGTGCAAGCTGGGTCTCCTGTGCGGCCACGTCGGCACCGCTCGCGTAACCCTTGCGCAGGCGAAGTTGCGTGATGTCGAGCATCTGCGTGCCGGCGTCGATCACGTGCTGCGTGGCATCGATTTGCGCATTCAGCGAAGCAAGCTGGATCGCGGTCACCGCGACGTTGGACGCCAACGTGTTCCACACCGCAATCATCTGGAACCGGGCTGCCTGCGTCTGCGCCGCCAGCGATTCGGCGCCGCGCCGCGTGGCGCCAAACACATCCGGCGCATACGACACGGACAGTTGCGGCGTAAACAGGTTGTACTCGAACGTGTTCGAATTGGGCACCGGCGCGAGCGTGCCCGCCTGGCGCTGGCGGCTTGCCGCCAGACTCACCGACACACTCGGCAAAAATGCCCCGCGCTGTGCCAACGCATTCTCGTTCGCCACGCGCAACGCGGCTTGCGCCGCCTTGAGGTCCGGGTTGTGCGCCAGTGCCTGCGCGATCAGCGCATCCAGTTGTGGCGAATGGAACAGCGTCCACCAGTCGCCCGAAACCTCGGCACCCGGCACGAAGCGCTGCGCGCCGTCCGCACTCGCAGGCACCGCCAGGGTTGCCTTTGGCGACGCTGGTTGGTGATAGGCAGGGCCGACGGCGCAGGCGGAAAGCAACAAGGCGCACGGCAGGGTCGCCAACGCCACTCGTGCGGCACGCTTACGCAGCATTGGCAGGCAAACCATGGTGAGTCCCTGTTGCTTCCCCCGGTGCGTCAGATGGCAACGCGCCAGCACATCCTGGACACGATAAATGGACGCCATGAACGGCATGTCACCACGAGAACTTGCGCGTCAGTATGCGCTGGTGCGATGCCGGTTATCGGTGTATGGAAACGCCGCAGCGCCATCTCTTGGCACTTGCAGAGCGTTGGTTTGAAGCCGATGGCCAGCCGGCCAAATCAGGCATGCCAACGGTTGCCGCCGTTGAGCCATGCTATGGCGCTTGTCGCGTGGCAGTCACTGCTGCTGCCGCATTTTTCCAGGCGCTCAAGTCCCGGACGCCCCTGATGCAGCGAGCTCTTGCAAGGCCTGCTCGAAGACTTCCGGTGGCTGCCCGCCGGGGATCAGGTGGGCGCCGTTGACGATGGTGGCCGGGACGGAATGGATGCCGGCTTGCTGATAGCGCTGCTCCTGGGCACGCACGTCGTCGGCGTAGGCGCCCGTTTCGAGCACGCCACGGGCCGCATCCGCATCAAGGCCGACGGCGTTGACGATACGGAGGAGCACCTCGGGATCGGAGACGTTTTCGCCATCGCTGAAATAGGCGCGGAACAGCGCCTGTTTCAGCGCCAGCGCACGGGCATTGTCGCCAAGGCTCGCCCAGTGCAGCAGGCGGTGGGCATCGAAAGTGTTCCACACGCGGCTGCCGTGATGCACGTTGTAGGCGAAGCCAAGCGCCGCGGCGCGCTCGCGGATGGCGTCGCGGTTGGCATCCATTTTTTTCTCGTCGATGCCGTACTTGCGCATGATGTGCTCGCCGGCGTCTTCGCCCTCGATCGGCATCTGCGGGCTCAGCTCGAACGGCTGCAGGTGGATGTCGGCGTGCACTTTGCCAGCGAGCTTCGCCAGCGCCCGTTGCAGGCTGGCAAATCCGATGGCGCACCACGGACAGGCAACGTCGGAGACGAAATCAATGCGCAGAGTGGCCGGCGTGGTCATGGGTGATCCGGTAGCAGTGGAGATCATCATGATGTGGTGGCGGTGGCGGGTATCTCAATCGGAGCCAAGGTCAAGTTCACTTCCTGGTGACCAGGCGGCCTGCGCAAACCATTGCGAAAGCAGACCAGCCCCTGTCCTCAGATGGCGTAGAACTGCGCAAGCTGCTGGTATACCGCAGGCAAGGTGGCGTGCAGTGCCTGCGGGGTTTCGAAGTAGGCCTCGCTGGCAACGGCGAAAAACTCGCCGGGGCTTTCCAGCGCGTAAGGGTCGAGCGGCAGGTCAAGGCCCAGGCGTTGATCCTCGTGCAACCCGTGCCATGCGGAGGCAAACACCTGTGACCAGACGTGCGGATCCATGCGGCGGGGCAAGGGCGGAAAGCCGTTGGCTTCGCCGTTGCGCATGTCCAGCTTGTGGGCCATTTCGTGGATCACGACGTTGTGGCCCGGCACCTGGCCGGTCTGATGCACGTCGGCAAGCGAGAGGATGACCGGGCCGCGTAGCCACGCCTCGCCCGCCAGCGCGTGGTGGCTGACGTGTTCCACGCCGGCCGCATCGACTTGCGTGCGACGTGGCACGAAGGCCTCCGGGTAGACGATGACACTGCGCCAGCCGGCGTACCAGTCGAGCCCGAGCGCGAGGATCGGCACGCAGGCATGGGTGGCAAGCAGTACACGGTCGGCGTCGCTGAGGACCAGCCCGGCTGCTGGCTCGATCGATTTGCGCTCGAGAAACAAGGTCACCAGCACGCGTAGTCGAGCCTGGTCAGCGGGGCCGAGTCGCTGCGCCGGCGCGCAATGCTGCAACGCGTAGCGCCACAGCGGCTCGGCAATCGCGCGCCGGGCGGCAATGCGCTGGTCGCGCCAGTGGCGGATTTTCTCGAGCATGGCTACCGCGGCATGGATCGGATGCCTGGAATGATCGGGGTGGCGACGGCTTTCTCAAGGCGGGCCTGCAGCGGCGCTGGCTGTGCCTGACGGATTGCGTGGTGGTTGACCGGCAAGACGGGGACGGCGCTCGGCAAGAGCGCGTGGCCGGCGATGAAAGCGCGCAGTACAGCATGGCGTTTGCGGCGCAAAGCCGCAAACGCCAGCTTGCGCGCGGCAAGGCGCAGGGCTGATGCGAGTCACGGGCACGTTGCGCCGCGACCATTAGGGTGGTGCTGGTTGGCGGCACGTGCAGGAGCCGCGCCATACTGGACGCGATGAAAAGACCGGTTGCCAGCACCAGCGATGCGGTGGGCGACGCGACGCCGCGTGCGCAGGCGTTGCAGCCGTATCGCGCGCCGAGCCTGGTGATGACGGCGGCCGAGTGGCACGCCATGGTGCTGGAGGATCCACAGTCCGATCCATTCTGGCCGGAGTCGTGGCTGGGCACGCTTGATCCCTTGGCGAACCGGCGCGCCGAGCTGGGTGCCGAAGAACACGTGCCGTCCCCGGCCGGCTTGCTGGAGGACGGCGAAAAACGCGATTGAGCGCGGTTATTTCGTGCCTTGTCCCAGCCGCACGGTGAGTGATTGCGCGGCGGTGCCGACCGGACCGTGCACGTCGCTGAGCACGGTAAAGGTTTCGCCCAACCCGCTCGGGCCGAAGTTGACGCGGGTGTCGAAGCCGACCCAGCCGGCCTGCGGCTGGCGCAAAAAGTGGATGGTGAGGTCGACGTTGGCGAAGAAGGTGTGCCCGGGGTCTTCGCGCACCACGAGGCCGTTGGCGGTGTCCACCAGTTTGACGAAGCCGGCGGTGGGCGGGTCGACCTCGCCCGCCACGAGCGGGTAGGTTGTGCGCAGCCAACTGCGGCCGCGACCGGGGCGCGCGGTGGCTTCCTGATGGACTTCGAGCGCGTCGATGTAGCCGCCCGCCCAGACCTTGGAGAACGCCAGGCGCGGCATGCTTTCGGGCGGCGGCATGGCGTCCGATTCCAGTCCGGCGACGCTCGTGGTGTCGCTCGCCGCCAGCCGCCACACGCGGGCGCGGATGCTGACGCGCTCGCCGTGGCGCATGGTGGCTTCCACCAGCTCGATGGTGCGGCCGGGACGCACTACCTCGACGTCGATGGTGAACTCGCCCGAGTAAATCACCCCCAGCACGTCGAACGAGGCGCGCGAGACCAGCTTGTCGCTCGGCAGGCGGCGTTCGATTTCCGCCAGCACCAGCCCCGAGGCAACCGCGAGGTGCTGCTCGCCCGGCTGCCAGGCACCCTGCGAGTGCAACGTGGAGGCGAGGCGGTCGGCGGCGAGACGCACGTAGTAGCCATCGGGTACGGGCGTGCCGTCGTGGCCGAGGTGCAGGTTTTCCGCGGTGGGCATGCTGGTTCCGGATCCAGGACAAGTTGCACAGCGTACTTCGCTTGCGCGGTGCGCCGGTTTCTGCTTGCGCCGGCCGACGCCAGCGCAAGCGCGCGGGTCACCAGCGATAGGCGAGGTTGGCGTACCAGTAGCGCCCGCTGAAGCCGAACGGCGAGCCTTCGGGGTAGGGCAGCAGGCCGTAGAAATTGTTGGTCGGCGTGCTGTGCTCGGGGTACACGTTGAACAGGTTGTTGGCACCCAGCGTGAGCGTCCAGTCGGCCAGCGTGTATGCGGCGGACACATCGGTGAGCGTGCGCGCCGCATAGGTCTGGTCGCCCGGCAGCACCGGCACCACGAAGGTGAACGCACCATAGCGCGTGGCCTGCGCGCGCAGCGTCCACGTCCCTTGTGTCCACGTCGCGGCAAGGAACGCCTTGTTGTGCGGACTGCCGACAGTGATGATGCCGGCCTCTTCGCGGCCGATCACCGGCAGCTCAAGCCCGGCAAGGCCAAGCTGCGGCGGGTTCGGGCGCACATGGCGAATGTCGGTCTTGTTGTGGTTGTAGCCGCCGGTGAATTTCAGCGTGCCGGTGGCCAGCGTCAGCGGCCAGGTGGCGACCAGATCGACACCGCGCGTGCGGGTGTTGACTGCATTGGTGAAGAACCGCCCGCCGCTCACGAACGGAATGCCGACCGAGGTGAGGTAGTTCTCCACCGCCGGCCCGGTGAGGTCTTCGCTCAGGATGATGCGGTCGTTGATGTCCACCTGGTAGAAATCGAGCGTGGCATACGGGCCGAAGCCCGGCGTGAACACGAAACCGACGCTGTAGTTGCGCGAGCGCTCCGGCTTCAGCGGCTGCGCGCCGAGCGCGATGGCCGCCGGGTCGGACACCGGGAAGGTGCGCACCGTGGTCAGGCTCTGGTGGCCCGAGCTGGCGTTGATGATGTCGATCGCGGTGTCGGAGTAGTACTCCTGCTGCAGCGAGGGCGCGCGGAAGCCGGTGGACGCCGTGGCGCGCACGGCCAGCATCGGCGTGATCGCGTAGCGGCCGGAGAGCTTCCACGAGTCGGTGTTGCCGAAATCGCTGTAGTGCTCGCGGCGCACGGCGAGGCCGGCGGACAGCTTGTCGGTGAAATCGGTTTCCAGATCGACGTAGCCGGCCTGGTTGTGGCGGCTGTGCGAACCGGCATCCTCGGGGCGGTAGCCGGGGAACACTTGCGCACCGGCACCGGCGTAGGAAGCCGGGTCGCCCGGCTTGATCGCAAAGGTTTCCTCGCGCGCGATGAGCCCCCACGCGACGCTCAGCGCGTGCTGCCACGGCATGTCGAAATCGCGGTCGAAATCGGCGCTGAGCTGGTTCTGGCGCAGCGTCAGCGTGCCGATGTAGAACGCGGTGGGCGAGTCGGCGCCGAGCGCGTAGTTGAAGGTGTTGGAGGTATGGAGCTTCCAGTGGTTGCCGCCGGTGGCGGCGCCGATGTCGTAGTGCCAGCCGGCGAACTCCCCGCGCACGCCGAGCTGCGAGCTGTCGTCGCGGATGGCGCTGTTCTCCACCGGCAAATAGCCGTCCGGATACACCGCCGCCGCGGTCGGGCTGGAGCCCTGGTATTGCGCCAGCCAGCGGAAGAAGCCGGGGGAATTCACCTTGCGCTGGTTGAACAGGCTGGCCACGTACAGCGTGGCGTGCTCGCCGAGCGGGTATTCGCCGTTGATCGCGGTCTGCTTGGCGATCTTTTTCGGCATGCCGTAGTGGAAATCCACCCGGCCGTAGCTGGGGTCGCCGGGCAGCAGCCAGTCCACGCCGGCGTGGTTGGTGGGATCGGCGTTCTGGTAGTTGGCCGCGATGCGCAGCCAGCCCGCGCCGAGCTTGAAGCCGGCATCGGCGCCGCCGTTCCAGGTGCCGCCCTGGCGGCCGGCCCACATGCCACGGGTGACGTTGACCGAGCCGTGCTCGGGGCCTTTTTTCAGGATGATGTTGATGACGCCCGCGATCGCGTCGGAGCCGTATTGCGCGGCGGCGCCGTCGCGCAGCACCTCGATGCGCTCGATGGCGTTGAGCGGAATCGCCGAGAGATCCACCGGCGAGGAGCCGCGCCCCATCACTTCCACGTTGTTGAGTACCGCGGTCGGGTGCTGGCGCTTGCCGTCGATCAGCACCAGCGTCTGGTCGGGCGAGAGGCCGCGCAGTTGCGCGGGCAGCGTGGCGTCGGTGGCGTCCGACAGCGTGGCCTGCGGGAAGTTGAACGACGGCAGCAGGACGTTCAGCGCACTCGGCAGGTCGCTGGCGCCGGTGGCGGCGAGGTCGCTCGGCGTCAGCACGTCGATCGGCGCGAGCGAGTCGCCTACGGTGCGATCCATGGCGCGGGTGCCGGTGACCACGACGGTTTGCAGGTTGGTAGCCCTGGCTGGCGCGGCATCCTGGGCGCGCAGGAGTGGGCTGGTGCCGAGCGCGCAGGCGACGGCGAGAGCCAGAGTGCTGACTCGAACGGACATGCGGGTTTCCTTGGTTGGCGATAGGGTGTGCGGCGTCGCGCCGGGGAACGCGCTCGCGCAAATCTGCGAAATGATACGGTCGTGGTGCCACTCATGGCGCTGACGCACATCATGGCGCGTATTCCATTCACGCGAATCTGCGGTTTACGCGGCTGAATGCGACGTGCACCGGATTTGCCCGGTATCATGCGTGGCTTGCATGGGTATCGACCGACGAGCACGCCGCATGCGACGCGTCGGAGGCTGTTTGCGCGGTTGATCCGCGCCCGTACGCAGGGGCAGCGCCAGGTGGAAACGGGAGCGGGCATCGCCGATGAGGAGAGCCAGCGTTCGCTGTGGCTCAGGCAGCTTTACGCCGGCTTGGCGGCGTATTTCGGGGTTGGGTTGGCACTGTGTCTGTACGTGGCCAGCACCTGGAGCAGCGCTCCCAACCGCGACGCGATCCTGCTGGTGACGCTGATCGGCCTTGCGCCGTCGCCGGTGATCCTGCGTTATCGCAAGGCGATCGTGAACGGGCGTTTCCGCGAGCCGTTTTTCATGGCCTGGAACGCGGCCTGCTACGTCATGATTCTGGTGATGACCACTCTGGATGGCGGCATTGCCAGCCCGATTGCCCTGCTGTGGTTTTTCCCCACGATCTACCTGTTGTTTGGCTACGCCCTGCGCGCCATCCTGTTTTGCGGCGCGTTTGGGGTGGCTACCTATCTGTTGTCGGCGTCGCTGTCGCCGGCTCCGGTTCCCTACAGCCTGTTTGCATTGCAGCTGATCCTGATCGGCGACGGTTTGATGCTGGTGTGGCTGGGCGCGCACTCGCGCGACCAGCGCGAACAGCGTGTGGCCTCGCTGCGCAAACAACTGGCGGCGCTGGCATCGACCGACGCCTTGACCGGGTGCTTGAATCAGCATGCGTTCGGGCGCGCGATTGCCGGCGCATTCGAGTCGGCTGTGGCGCCCAGCGACGTTGCGCTGCTCGCTTTTGACGTCGATCACTTCAAGCAGATCAACGACCGTCATGGCCACGTCGTGGGCGACGATGTGTTGCGGCAACTGGGCGCGTGCCTGCGCGGCCTGATTCGTCACGGTGACGTGGCGGGCCGGCTCGGTGGTGACGAGTTTGCGGTGTTGTGCCCGCATACGGGCGTGAACGATGCCATCCGGTTGGCCGAGCGCTTGCGCACGGGCGTGGCAAAGCTGCCGGTTGGCGTAACGCTCACCTTGAGCGTCGGCATATGCAGCCTGCACACGACGGCCGGGGACGCGGAAACCTTGCGCCGACGTGCGGATCGCGCGCTGTACGCCGCCAAGCGCCAGGGCCGCAACCGCTCGGTGTTGTTTGCCGTCAGCGATAACACCGACTGGGCGCCCGAAACCGCAACGTAAAGCGTGCTGGATGGTACGGCCCTGCGTTTGTGGAGTCGCTGGCCAGCGGTCATCCGCCAGAGACCGAGCTTGCAGGCGCGCGCCGCCGGGATGAATCCCGACCCACGGGTGTCGAGGTTTTTCGTGGGTCAGGCTTCAGCCCAACAGCGGGTCAGCGCTTGGCGGCCTTGATCTTGCCGCAGGCAATGGGCAAGGTGACGTTGGCCGGAATCGGCCCGAGCGAGGCCACGGTGGCAGGTAGTTTTTCGCTGGCCGGTACACCGTGGATGTAGACCACACGCTTGGTGAGGTCGAGCTTTTGCCCAGGGAACGCCTTGGCAAAGGCGGCGTCGAGCGCTTTGACCGACACCGTGGCGGTGTAGTGGTAATCGCCCTTGGCATCGGCCTTGGGATAAGTGCCGTGCGGCACATCCATGCCGGCTGGGTCGGTGGTGAACGGCACCATGGTGGTGCCCGAGGCCCTGTCGGTTTCCGTGACGTCGATGATGCCGTCCTTGTTGGCATCGTCGGCCATGGTCGCGCAGGTTGCCGCTTTGCCGTCGATGAAGCCGTGGAAATGTTGCCAGTGCTCGGTATCCGCCGGCGCGCCGTGCACGCGGATGTCGATCTTGAGCGCGTCGCCATCCAGCGCAAACTTCGCTTCCCCGGTGGTTTTCGCGTGCGTGACACTGGTGTTTAGCGGGTGCAGATGGGCAACGTCATGGGTGGTAGCCGCTTGCGCCGCTGCCGGCATGGTCAGCGCGACGGCGCCGGCGAGCGCGGCCGCGGTGCCGAGAGTGTGGAAGTGCATGGCAACTCCTTGCATGGGTGAAGGATGAGGCGTACGCCGGTCGCGGGTGTCGCCACCGGCGCACACGTCGCGGCATCATCGTCGTCGCGGCGTGAATCGCGCGTTGTTTCAGCGCTGGCCGGTGAGTGCTGCCGGCGCGTGAGACATGTACCACCGTGATCGCCCGTACCGACCGGCGCGAAGCAACCGGGAAGCCCGTCATGGGCAGGGAAGGGAGCCTTCAGGATGACCCCGGTCAGCGCCGGCAAGGGACTTCGGTTGCACACTATGGGGCAGGATTTTCTGGTCACCCAGCGGGGCAGGCATGCGCAGCTTTGACGATACCCGTGGCGAGTGCTGGCAGGCGGCGCTGCTGGAGGCCTCGTACGGAAACATCGCGCTGGTGTTCAGCCCGATGCGCGGCAGCGAAGTGCGCCAGACCCTGATGCTGGCCGAGACGTTGACCGAGGCGCAGGAGCAGTTGGCCGCGCTAGACGACGCCGGCTTGCGCCGCATGCTGGACGAGGCGCAACCCTGGGACGGCGGCAACCTGACCTGATTGACGGTTCAGGCGCCGTGCGCGCGCGCCCACTGCATGATGCCCAGTACCTGCAATGCGCCGGACTGCCGCGCTACTTCGCGCCCGCCACGAAATAGCGCAAGCGTGGGGATGCTGCGTATCGCGTAGCGTGCGCCCAGATCCTGCTGCGCCTCGGTGTCGACCTTCAGCAAGCGCAACTCCGGCTCGAGCTGGCGTGCCGCCTGTTCGAAATGCGGCGCCATCATCTGGCACGGGCCGCACCACGGCGCCCAGAAATCCACCAGTACCGGGATGTCATTGCGCGCAATGTGCTTGTCGAAAGCCGCGGCATCGACAGGCGTCGGTGCGCCGGCAAACAACGGCTGGTGGCAACTGCCGCATGCGGGCGCATCGCGCAGGCGTGCGGAGGCCACACGGTTCACGGCAAGGCAATGCGGGCAGACGAGATGCAGGGCGTCGTTCATCGCAAACGTGTCTTTGGCACCGCACGGACTGCGGCATCGTTCATGTGGGGGCGGCACAGCGCCGAATCAAAACCTCGCAGGCAGGCGTTGCCCGTTTGGCCCTGCCGGTTCCTTGCGGTGATGCCGTCAATGGGTGAGACAGACGCCGGTTTCGTGATGCCCGCAAGGCGGAATGCATCCCGGCGGTTTGCCCGCCAATGGCCGGTTCGGCTGTCACCGGGGCCTGCCCTGCGCTTGGTGGTGTATGACGGCCCGTGGCAGCGCCACGGGCCGTTTTGCTTCCGGGGCGCGAAGGTCAGGCTTCTTCGCTTGGATGCAACCGGTTGACGAGGTGCAGGGTGTTCTCGTCGGTGTGTTTCATCTCCTTGCCGCCCAGCGCCGCCAGCTTCAGCACCAGCGTTTGCGCGTAGTGCAGCGTGCCGTCCTCGTTGAACTTGAAGGTGCAGTCGAAGCCCTTGAGCTCGGCGCGTTCGGAGAGGTATTTGTTTTGCAGGATGCCGTAGTTGGGATCGCCCGGCGTGGCCTTGAATCTCAGGCTCTTGTCGCGCGGCTTCGCGGTACCGCCCGCGATCATCGCGATGCCGCGGCCAAACACCACCACGCGCATCACCTGCTTGGTGGCCGGCTCCCACAGGAGGTAACCCACCTCGTCGTGGAACGGGTCCATGGCTTCCTCGCCATGGCGCCACGCGGTCATCTTGTAGTTGAGGCCTTCCAGTGACTGCTTGCCGTTTTTGGTGACGGGGATCGGATGAAACCAGGCCTTCTCGAAATAGCTGGTCTGGGCCGTCTCATCGTCGTCGTTGTGGTAGGAGAGGTCGACGCCAACGTTGCCTTCCCAATCGCCTACCAGCGGCGTCAGCGGACCGAGCCGTTGCGGGCCGAGAATCTTTGCCATGACTACCCCTCCTCAGTGATTTGGACGGAGCCGTTACCGTAAACCCGCGTGTATCCGGCGCGCCAATTGGAAGAATGCATGACCGCCATTGAGCCGGCCCATGACGGTGCGCATGCCGCACGTGATTGCCGATGCTGGCGAACGGGTTGTGGATGGCGCGTGACCGCATGCGCCGCGCTGGTCCGGCACCTTGCATGGAGCCGGTCAAGTTACAGTCGTTGCCGCACGGGGGCGTCAGAAATAGTGTTCGGCTGGATAATTGCTGTAGAAGTCGTTGTCCCAACAGAAGTTGGTGAACGTCATGGTGACGCTGGCGGCAAGACCTTCGACGAAGTGCCACCAGCCGACCGGCAGGAACAGCAGGTCGCCTGGCTCGATCACGCATTCGAGCATCTGCACGCGGGCCATGTCGGGAAACTGCGCCAGGTCGATGTGGCGGCCATCCACCGGCGTAAAACAATGCCGGAAGTTGTACAGGTTCGGCAGCTCGCCAGTGGGGATGAGCAGCAGGCGCTTGCTGCCGATCACCTGCGCCATCAAGTTGTTGGTCAGGTCGTGGTGGGACGGCGTGATCGTGCCCTTGGGGCCGAACCAGAAGAAGCCACCGGGCTTGGCCGGGTCGAGATATTCCGGCAACGGAACGATGTCGTTCCACAGACCCGCCAGCGCCTGCCGGTTGGTGGAGTCGTTGTTGGCGGTCATGTAGAAATCGTTGCTGGCGTCGCTGGCGCGCACCAGATCGACGTAGTCGCCGAAGCGCATGCGCTTTTTATGCGCGATGCTGTTGAGCTCGTGGTTGGCGTCGGCGTTGCGGCCAAACTGCACCTCGACCTCGCGCTCGCCGTAGTGCTCGCGGAAATAATCGAAGTTCCAGCGTTGCATGGCCGGCCACGCGTCCAGCATGCCGGTAATGATGACCGGCCAGTTGGTGCGGTAGTGGCGGGCGAGAAAATCCTCGGCGCTGATGCGGTGGCAGTGCTCGACCGTGCTGGGCCGCAGGCAGTTGAGCTTGCGCTGCACGTCCAATGCCCAGTCGTGCTTGGCCAGCCGGCGTTTCAGGCGATCGGCGCCGCGCAGGTAGGGGCTGCGTGCGGCCGCATCCACTTCGGCGATCGCCATTGCCTGCGGCACGCCGTGGCGAATCAGGATTTGCGCCAGCGTGTTCGGGGGGCTGCCAAAGATGAGGTTTTCGGCAATCCACGCGCGCCAGGTGTCGTCGATCGTGGTGACGACAGCAGCGGAGGGTTGCGGGCTCATGCCTGGTTTTCCGGTCGGGATACCGGCACCGGCCGCCGGCGGCGAAGCTTCGCGAAGCTTGACGGTTGGACGGCTGCATCCTGACGACCGGCCGCAGAGGCGTCAATTGCCCGGCGGCGACCGGCAAGCGGCAGCCGACTAGCGGCATGGGGCCGAGGAAGTCGGCTCGATGGCGCACGTCGCGGGGCGTGCACGTCGCGCACGCTTACAATGGTCGGCAGGTTGAATGCTGGGAGAGACACCATGAGTACACCCGATGCGGGCCGTGCCGGCACGTTTCTGCTTGGCGGCAAGTTGCCGGTGCACCGCCTGGGTTACGGCGCGATGCGCGTCACCGGGCTCGGCGTATGGGGCGAACCCGACGATCGCGCGGAGTGCCTGGCGACGTTGCGCGAGGTGCCAACGCTCGGGGTGAACCTGATCGACACCGCCGACTCCTACGGTCCGACCGTGTCCGAGCCGATGATCCGCGAGGCGTTGCATCCGTATGCGCCGGGGTTGGTGATCGCAACCAAGGGCGGGCAGGT
The DNA here is from genome assembly GCF_058789895.1 of Rhodanobacter sp. FW106-HT46G03. NCBI lineage: Bacteria > Pseudomonadati > Pseudomonadota > Gammaproteobacteria > Lysobacterales > Rhodanobacteraceae > Rhodanobacter > Rhodanobacter sp. FW106-HT46G03. Next base: position 1,998,848 of record NZ_JBYTCC010000001.1, on the reverse strand, counting down.
CCGCACCGGACCAAACGAATGGATCCCGGTGGGGCGTCCGGCGTATCTCGAACAGCAGGTCAAGATGAGCCTGCGCTGGTTGGGCGTGGAGCAGATCGCGCTGTGGCAGCTCCATCGCATCGACCCCAGCGTGCCGCGCGACGAACAGTTTGGTGCGATCAAGCGCATGCTCGACCAGGGCTGGATCCGGTTTGCCGGCCTGAGCGAGGTGACGGTCGAGGAGATCGAGGCGGCGCAGAAGGTGTTTCCGGTGGCAACCGTGCAAAACCACTACAGCGCCGGTTTTCGCGTCTACGACGCGGTGCTCGATTACTGCACCGCGCACGGCATCGGTTTCATTCCGTGGTATCCGCTTTCCGGTGGCCAGCTCGCCAGGCCGGATTCGCCGCTGGCGGCGATTGCGCGCGAGCACCGCGCCAGCCCTTCGCAGGTCGCGCTGGCGTGGCTGCTGAAGCGCAGCCCGGTGGTGCTGCCGATCCCCGGTACCTCGAAGCGTGGGCACTTGCGCGAAAACGTGGCTGCGGCGGAGATCGAGCTGACTGACGCCCAGTTCGCCGCCCTGGCCAGCGCCGCGCGCGCTCCCAGCCACGCCTGACCGGCGCGTGGGGCGCGGCCGCTATACTGCGCGCCGCCGCTCCCACCCTGCGATTGCCGTCACGCCATGCGCCGTTTCAGCCTGACCGAACCGCTGGTAATGCTGGTGACGGTGGTGCAATGGCTGGTGCTGTCGATCTTTACCGGCGCTGTGATCGGCGCCGGTTGCTCGCTGTTCTTGCGCGCGTTGTTTGCCAGCGAAGGGCGCATGTACACGGTGCCGTGGTGGTGGCTGGCGCTGGCGCTGCCGCTGGGCGGCCTGGTGAATGGCGTGCTGCTGCATTACGGCTATCGGCTGCGGCGCAGCACGTTCAACGACAACCCGATCATTGCGGTCAACGAACAGGCCGGGAAACTCCCGTTCCGCACCATGTGGATCAAGCCGGTGGCGGCGCTGGTCACACTGGCCTGCGGTGGTTCGGCCGGCAAGGAAGGCCCGTGCTCGCATATCGGCGCCAGCCTGGCCGCAGCGGTGGGGCGGGTGCTGCATTTGAACCCCGAGATGCGCAAGCGGCTCCTGGCGTGCGGCGTGAGTGCGGGGTTCGCGAGCGTGTTCGGCACGCCGATCGCCGGCGCCATCTACGGCGTGGAAATGCTCGCCATCGGTCGCATCCGGCACGATTTCCTGTTTCCCGGCATCGTGGCCGGGGTGACCGCGTATCAGGTGTCGCAGTACCTGGGTGTGCCGTATCCCGTTTACGTCGTGGATTTTTCCAGCCACTTCACCGAGCTGCTGTTTCTTAAAACGGTCCTGATTGGCGTGCTGTGCGGCGGCGTGGCGTGGACGTTCGTGGAGCTGATGCGCAAGTCGCGCGAGGTGTTCGGCGCGCTGGGTGCGCGCTTTGCCCTGTGGCCGCCGTTGGTGCCGATGCTGGGCGGTGTGGTGGTGGCCGTGCTGCTGCTGGTGGTGCCCACGCAGTACATCGGCCTCAGCCTGCCGGTAATGGATCAGGCGCTGCACGGCGTGGCGATGCCCTGGCTCGGTTTTGCGTGGAAGGCGCTGCTGGTGGCGATCACCCTGGGTTCGGGTTTCTACGGCGGCATTGTCACCCCGCAATTCGTGATGGGCGCGGTGGCCGGCGGCGCATTTGCGCCCCTGCTTGGCCTGCCGCCAGCGTTGGGCGCCGCGGTTGGCCTGGTGGCGGTGGTGGCGGCGGCATCCAATGCGCCGATGGCGGCGATCCTGATGGGGATCGAGCTGTTTGGCGCCAATGCCACGCTGTACGTCGCCGGTGCCTGCGTGGCGGCGTATCTCATCATCGGCCACCGCAGCGTGTACCCGGAACAGCAGATCGCCTTCAGCAAATCGTCGTGGATCTTTGCGCGCGCGGGCCTGCCAGTGGGGCAGGAGAAAGTGCGCCTGTCCTATGGCCTGTTGCGCTGGCTGCGCCTGCGGCGGCGCAAGCGGCGTACGCGAGGCTGAAAACCGCAATGTGTGGTCTTGTCCCGGCCATTCCCCATGACGGTTCTGGCCCGGCAAGCCGATACGGAAGCTGCCGCCAGCCGGAGTTCAACCCCGGGCGGGGCGGATCAAGGGAGGCACGGGCAGCTGCGACACGATGGCGCTGGCGGTGGGCGGTGCGCGCGAGGCGTCGGTTGGGCCGGGCGTGACCGTGGTGGTCACCGGTGAAGCCGGTGTCGGGGATGCCGTGTTGACCACGTCGCGCGACAGCGCCGCGCGTTCGGCCTGCTTGGTCATCACGATAATGCTGATGCGCCGGTTGATCGGGTCGGCCGGGTTTTGCTTGTCCAGTGGCACCGAGGCGGCCAGGCCAACCACGCGCACCACCTTGTCGTTTTGCAGGCCGCCAGCCAGCAGCGCGCGGCGGGCAGCGTTGGCGCGGTCGCTGGAGAGCTCCCAGTTGCTGTAGCCATTGTCGCTGCTGTAGGGCGCATCGTCCGTGTGGCCGGTGATGCTGATGTGGTTGGGCACTTTGTTGATGAATCCCGCAAGGTCGGTGAGGATGATGCGGGTGTAATCCTTGAGATGGGCGCGGCCCAAGTCGAACATCGGCCGATTCTGCTTGTCCACGATCTGGATACGCAGGCCTTCGGGGGTGATGTCGAGCAGCAGCTGATCCTTGAAGGGGGCCAATGCCTGGCTCTTTTCGATCGCCGCGTGCAGCTCCTCCTTCAATGCTTCGAGCCGCTTGCGATCTTCTTCGCGCGCGGCTTTTTCGATGGCGTTCTTGTTCATGGTGCCGGCCGGGCCGTTGTGGCGGTCCTTGCCGGGGCCGTGCGAGAGATCCATCGCGCCACCGAGTTTGATCATCGCGTCGCTCGCGCCGCCGGGACCGTCCCGGCTGGGCGGTGCGACGGTGGCGGTGCCGGGCTTGGCGCTCGGGTTGCGGAAGTATTCGCTGATGGCTGCCTTCTGCTGGCGCGTGCCGACGCCGATGATCCACATCACCAGAAAGAACGCCATCATCGCCGTGACAAAGTCGGCGTAAGCCACTTTCCACGCGCCGCCGTGGTGACCGCCACTGCTTTTCTTGACGCGCTTGACGATGACGGTGGGGCCGGCGCCGTCGTCGCTCATGCCCCGGCTCCGGCGTGGTCGCCCTTGAGGTGCGTTTCAAGATCCTGGAATGTCGGGCGTTTGTTCGCCGACAGCACCTTGCGCGCAAACTCGACCGAGACTTTCGGGTTGTAGCCACGCAGGTTGGCCAGCAGTCCGACCTTGACGCATTCGAACGCACGTCCGTCCTCACGCGCCCGTGCTTCCATGGCCGCCCCGAGCGGGCCAATGAAGCCGTAGCAAAGCAGGATGCCGAGGAAGGTACCGACCAGCGCGCCGGCCACGTGCGCACCCACTTCCGAGGTGTCGGAGCTGAGGTTGGCCATGGTGGTGACGATGCCGAGCACGGCGGCGACGATGCCAAATCCGGGCAGGGAATCGGCCATGGTGATGACTGCTTGCGAGGGCACTTCGGCCTCGGCGTGATGGGTTTCGACTTCAGCGTCAAGCAGCGCTTCGAGCTCCTGGGGCTCCATGTTGCCGCCGATGATGAGGCGCAGGCAGTCGGTGATGAACTCGACCAGATGGTGTTCGCGCAGCAGGCGCGGGTAGGCGGAAAACACGGTGCTGGCGTATGGATCCTCGACGTGCGACTCCATGCCGAGCAGGCCGTCTTTGCGCATCACGCCAAAGATGTCGTACAGCAGCGAAAGCAGGTCGACGAAATCCTCCTTGCGGTATTTCGGCCCCTTGAACAGCGCGCCGATCTCGTGCGCCGCGGCCTTGAGCACCTTGGACGGGTTGGCGGTGATGAACGCGCCCAGCGCGCCGCCAAAAATGATCATGAACTCGTACGGTTGCCACAATGCAAGCAACTGGCCGTGCGCGAGGAGGTACCCGCCCAGCACGCAAACGAGCACGATCAGCGAGCCAACCATTACCAGCATGTTTGATTTCCGGGGAGACGACTTCCTGCGCCTTCCGGGTTATCGGGCCGTGACGGGAAAAGTTGAGTGGGGGTCGCTCAGTTGTTTGCGCGGCTGAAATAGAACCCGCTGTAGCCCTCGACGTCGTGGTCGTGGGCAAACGGGATGCGGCATTCGCGCTCTTCGCAGCGCCAGGCGTCGACCACGCGGTAGCCCAACTCGCCCATGGCGCGGATGAAGGCCGGGCGCGCGTGCACGTGGTAGGGCAGGCAGGCGAAGCCCATGTTCTGGAGGGTGTGGAAATCGTGGTGGTCGTGCATCGGCGAGTTGTTCACGATCAGGTGGCGCGGCGGTGCGGCGAGCGTGCCGAGCCATGCGGGCAGGTCGAAGTCGAAATATTGCAGCGCGCCCAGCACCAGCAGGGCATCCTGGCCGTCTGCCGCGTTTTTGTCGGCGGCAAATGCCAGCCGGTGCGCGGCGTCGTGTTCGGCCGCCCAGGCGCGCCCGGCTTCCATCGTGGTTGGCATGTCGCTTACCGTCCAAGTGATGTCGCCGGGGTAGTCGAGATAGCGCGCAAAGGCGTAATACGCCACGCCGATGTGGCCGCCCAGGTCAAAAAACCGCCGGCAGTTCCGGTGCAGCAGCTGTTCCAGCCAGTACAGGGTCGGATAGTCGCCAATGGCGAGTTGGCGTGTGCGGTAGCGGTATTGGGCGGCCGCTTGCGGCTGGTCGTAGCTGGCCTTGAGCGCCGCCGGCACGGCCGCCAGTGCGCTGGCGTAACTGGGAAACACGCCCAGGTAGTGGTTGCCGTGGCGTTGGCGCGCAAACTGGTGCCGATAGAGCAGCTTTGCCAGCGGCGTGAACGGCGGCAATTTCAAGGTTTCCATCGCGATGCCGCGCAGGCTCATGGGGTGGCTCCTGGAGCGAGGTACAGCGCCCGCAAGTCTATAGGCGGCGTCACGCTCTCGCATTGCCGTTGTTGCCTGCGACAAAACGTTCCCGCTCAACCATTTGCGGATTTGATGCCGGTCAATCGCGGGTTTTTGCGGCTTGCGGAGACTGGCACCATGAACGCCGCCATCCAGATCCCCGAGTTCGATCCCGCGCTGATCTCGCGCTACGACGTGGCCGGGCCGCGCTACACCAGCTACCCCACGGCGCCGCAGTTCCACGCCGGGTTCGACGAGCGGGCGTTGCGCGCGGTGATCCAGGCGTCGAACGAGGAGCCGATTCCGCGCCCACTGTCGATCTACGTGCACGTGCCGTTCTGTGTCAGCCCGTGTTTCTACTGCGGCTGCAACCGCATCATCACGCGCGACGTCGGCAAGGCGGATCGTTACCTCGAACGCCTGTACCGCGAGATCGAGCTGGTGGCGAAACTGTTCGACCGCGACCGCCAGGTGACCCAGTTGCACTTCGGCGGCGGCACGCCGAATTTCCTCGATGCGCCGCGCATGCGCGACCTGATGGGCGTGCTTGCCGGGCATTTCAATTTCGGCGATGCGCGCACGCGCGAGTTCGGCATCGAGATCGACCCGCGGTTTGCGGATGCCGACTACATCGCCGCGCTCGGCGAGCTTGGCTTCAACCGCATCTCGGTCGGCATCCAGGATTTCGACCCCGCGGTGCAGGCGGCGGTCAACCGCATCCAGAGCGTGGCGCAGACGCGCGAGGTGCTGGAGTCGGCCAAGGCGCACGGTTTCCGCTCGACCAGCGTCGACCTCATCTATGGCCTGCCCAAGCAGACGGTGGCCGGGTTCGACCGCACACTGGACGAGGTGATCGGCCTCGCGCCCGACCGCGTGGCGGTGTACGCGTACGCGCACCTGCCGGAGATGTTCAAGGCGCAGCGCCAGATCGAGGCGGCGGACCTGCCGAGCCCGGCGACGCGGCTGGCATTGATCGGCCGTGCGCTGGAACGCCTGGGCGCGGCCGGCTACGTCTACGTGGGCATGGACCATTTCGCGCGCGCCGACGACGAACTGGTGCGTGCGCAGCAGGCCGGCACGCTGCAGCGCAATTTCCAGGGCTATTCCACCCACGGCGATTGCGACATCGTCGGCCTTGGCGTGAGCGCGATCGGGCGCATCGGCGACAGCTACAGCCAGAGCGCGCGCGACCTCACCGGCTACTACGCCGCCATCGACAACGGCCGGCTGCCGATCGCGCGCGGCATCGCGCTGAGCCACGACGACCTGGTACGGCGCGAGGCGATCGGCCAGCTCATGTGCCACGGCGAGCTGGACATGCCGACGTTCGGCGCGCAGCACGGCGTGGATTTTGCCGAGTACTTCGCCGCCGAGCTGGAGCGCCTGCGCGCACTGGCGAACGACGGCCTGGTCCGGCTGGACGCGGACACGATCACGGTCACCGCACGCGGGCGCCTGCTGCTGCGCATCGTGGCGATGTGTTTCGACGCCTATCTGGGGCGCGAAGCGGCGCCGCGGCGATTCTCGCGTACGATATGAGCGTCGCCCTGCAAGAGGTGCGTCCCGTGGCCAAGCGCGCATTGCGCACCGAAGCGCCGGCGGCCGTCAGTGCGCCGGATTTCTGCCGTACCTGCGCGCTGTCCAGCGCATGCGCGATGGTCGGCTACGGCCTGCCCGAGCTGTCGCCGCTGTACCGCCTGATGGAGCACCTGGGCCCGTACCGCGCGGGCGACGCGGTGTTCCACCAAGGCGACGTGTTCGAGGCGGTATATGCGGTGCGTTCGGGTGCGGTCAAGACCCGCCAGCTCGACAAGGACGGCCACGAGCACGTGCTGGGTTTCTATCTGCCGGGCGAGGTGATCGGGCTGGACGCGATCTATCCCGCGCAGTTCCCGTGCGACGCGATCGCGCTGGAAGACGCGCAGTTCTGCCGGTTCTCGTTTCCCGCCATGAGCCTGCTGGCAACGCGCCAGCCGGCGGTGCAGAAACACCTGTTCCGCCTGATCGGCCAGCGGCTCGGCATGCGCCAGTTGTTGTCCGGCGACTACAGCGCGGACGAACGCATGGCGGCGTTCCTCGTCGATTTGGGCGACCGTTATGCCGCACGCGGGTTTTCGGCTACCCAATTCCGGTTGGGGATGTCGCGCGGCGACATCGCCAGTTACCTGTGTCTGGCCGCGGAAACCGTGAGCCGCACGCTGAGCCGGTTTCGCAGCCAGGGGCTGATCGTGCTGCGCGGCCGCGCTCTGGTACTGCAACAGCCCGAAACACTGCGCGCATTGGGGAAAAACCTGCTTGCCGACTGACCGCGGCGGCAGTGTGCTCCAATGCGTTGCCCTGGCCGCCGAGTCCGGCGGCACCCACGCCCACGAGGAGCCGGCATGTTCGTTCGCCACACATCGAAGCACTACAGCGGCGTGTTGATCGCCTTGCATTGGTTGACCTTGCTGCTGCTCATCGCGGTGTACGCGCTGATCGAGCTGCGCGGCATCTACCCCAAGGGCAGCGACGCCTATCTGGCCATGAAGAGCTGGCACTTCATGCTCGGCCTGACGGTGCTGGCGCTGCTGCCGATCCGCCTGCTGGCGCGCGCGGGCGGTGGCGCCAACCCGCCCATCCATCCGCCGTTGGCGGCGGCGCAGGAGAAGCTGGCCAAACTGGTGCATCTGCTGCTGTATCTGTTCCTGCTGGTGATGCCGATCCTCGGCTGGATGACGCTCAGCGCGGAGGGGCAGGTGATTCCCTTCTTCGGGCTGGAGCTGCCGCCGCTGGTCGCCGCGGACAAGCCGCTTGGCCATCAACTCGAGGAAATCCACGAGACCATCGGCACCATCGGCTACTACCTCATCGGTCTGCACGCCGCGGCCGCGCTGTTCCATCACTACTGGACGCGCGACGACACCATGCGGCGCATGATGCTGCGTCGCAACTAAGCCTTTCTTGAACTCCGACGAACGGCCCGCAAGCGCGGGCCGTTCGCGTTTGTGCGGCATCACGCCGCGCTGGACGGGTTGCCGCATGTGGTCGCTTGACGCACTTGCAGCAAGCTCTTCACGCAATTGATTGCGATCAAATTTCGTGTGTGTTCAGCCATGGAGCATGCCCCCGGACCACGAGGAGCAACTCCATGAAAACCGTACTGTGCGCTGCCGCGATGACCGCCACGCTGCTGCTTGCCGCCTGCAGCGGCGGGTCGCCCGACAAGCGTTCGTTGCTGGCAGACATCCCCTCCGCCCATGCCGCCCCCGCACCCCTGATGCTGGCGCCGCCCGATTTCGGCCCGCCGCAGGGCGCGCCGATCAAGGCCGTGCTCACCAGCCCGCCCCACGTACCGCCGCCGATCCATCGCGACTATCCGGCGAAGGTGATCGTGGAGCTGGAAGTGGTGGAGAAGGAGATGCCGATTTCCGAAGGCGTGAGCTACACGTTCTGGACCTTCGGCGGCACCGTGCCCGGCAGCTTCATCCGCGTGCGCCAGGGCGACACGGTGGAGTTCCATCTGAAGAACGCACCGGACAGCAAGATGCCGCACAACATCGACCTGCACGGCGTGACCGGGCCGGGCGGCGGCGCGGCGTCGAGCTTCACCGCGCCGGGCCATGCCTCGCAGTTCACCTTCAAGGCGCTGAATCAGGGCATCTACGTCTACCACTGCGCCACCGCGCCGGTCGGCATGCACATCGCCAACGGCATGTACGGACTGATCCTGGTCGAGCCACCGGAGGGCCTGCCCAAGGTCGATCACGAGTACTACGTGATGCAGGGCGATTTCTACACCATCGGCAAGTACCGCGAAAAAGGCCTGCAGCCGTTCGACATGGAGAAGGCGATCGACGAGCGCCCGACCTACGTGCTGTTCAACGGCAAGGAAGGCGCGCTCACCGGCGACAACGCGCTCACCGCCAAGACCAACGAAACGGTGCGGCTGTTCGTCGGCAACGGCGGACCGAACCTGGTGTCGAGCTTCCACGTGATCGGCGAGATCTTCGACCGCGTGCAGCCCGAGGGCGGCACGGTGACCCAGCACAACGTGCAGACCACGCTGATCCCCGCCGGCGGCGCAGCGATGGTGGAGTTCCACACCGACGTGCCGGGCAGCTACGTGCTGGTCGACCACTCGATCTTCCGCGCGTTCAACAAGGGCGCGCTGGGCATCCTCAAGGTCGACGGTCCGGAGAACAAGCTGGTGTACTCCGGCAAGGAAGTGGACTCGGTGTACCTCGGTGACCGTTCGGAGCCCAATCTCAAAGCGGTGACCGTGGCGGCCAAGGCGCACGCGGCCGGCACCCTGACCAGGGCGGACCAGATTGCCGCCGGCAAGCAGCTCTTCACCGGCACCTGCTCGGTTTGCCATCAGGACAACGGCCAGGGCCTGGCCAACGTGTTCCCGCCGCTGGCCAAGTCCGACTTCCTCGCGGCCGATCCCAAGCGGGCGATGAGCATCGTCACCCACGGCCTGAGCGGCAAGATCAAGGTCAACGGCAAGGAGTACGACTCGGTGATGCCGCCGATGGCGCAGCTCACCGACGATGAGGTGGCCAACATCCTCACCTACGTGGTCAACAGCTGGGGCAACGCCGGCGGCCAGTACAGCAAGGAGGAAGTCGCCAAGGCGCGGGCGGAAGCCAAGCCGATGGCGGCGGGGCACTGAGCATGTGCCTGCGCCATGTACTGGCCTGGATCGGCATGGCGCTGGCCCTTCCGGCAGCGGCGGCGGACTACGCCGCCCTGCCCGGAGGGCAGTTCGCCAGCGTGATTCCGGCCGACGGCAAGGCGGCCAGGGCCACCATTGCGCCGTTCCGCCTGCGCACCGAGCCGGTGACCAACGGCGAGTTCCTCGCCTTCGTCAAGACTCACCCGCGTTGGCGGCGCGACCAAGTGGCCAGCGTGCTCGCCGACCAGCGTTACCTGAGCCATTGGGCTGGCCCGGTCGAGCTGGGCAAGGACGTCCTGCCGCGCCAGCCGGTGACGCGCGTGAGCTGGTTCGCCGCGCAGGCCTATTGCGCCAGTGAAGGCGCCCGCCTGCCGAGCTGGTACGAATGGGAATATGCGGCTGCTGCCGACGCCACGCGGCGCGATGCGCGCAAGGACCCGGCGTGGCGTGAGGATCTCCTGGCTTGGTACTCGCGCCCGTCGAGCGCGCCGCTGCCGGTGATCGGCGGCCGGCCCAACGTCTACGGCGTGCGCGACATCGTCCACCCGGTATGGGAGTGGGCCGACGACTTCAACGCGCTGCTGGTCGCCAGCGACAGCCGCGACCAGAACGACCCGGATGTCCTGAAGTTCTGTGGTGCCGGTGCCGTCAGCCTGCAGGAAAAAGAGAACTACGCCGTGCTGATGCGCGTCGCCATGCTCTCCGCGCTGAAGGCCGCGGACACCACCAACAACGTGGGGTTTCGCTGTGCAAAACCCTGATTACCTCAGACCGGAATGGAGCGATGGGGCCCATGGATGGACCCCACGCAAGGTGCCGCGCAGTGGCGCCGCGGCGGAGCCGATGCCGCAGGCGTCGGCGAGTCTGTCGAGTGCGGGATGCACTCGACAGACATCGGTAACGGGGCGAGCCCGGCGTGACGCCTCAAGAGAATGCCCACTCTCGTTTTTCAACCTGCCAAGCATCGCCCGCGAGCGGGCTCCTGCAAGACCCCCCCGGCCTTCCTTACGGAGACTCTCCATGAAACGCCTGCTACTGATATTGGCATTGATGCTCGCGACCGCGCCCGCCATCGCCCAGAACAAACCGTTGCCCACCGACTCCATCTATCACCTCGACGTGCAGTTCACCGACCAGGCCGGCCACACGCAGCCGCTGGCCGCGCGGCGCGGCCGGCCGCAGCTGGTCACGATGCTCTACACCTCCTGCCAGATGGTGTGCCCGCTCATCATCGACAGCCTGCGCCAGACGTGGAAGACGCTGGACGCCGGCGACCGCTCGCGCATCGACCTGCTTGCCGTGAGCTTCGACCCCGAGCGCGACACCGTGGCCGCGCTGCGCGCCTACGCCGCCAAGCGCCAGCTCGTCGCCCCGCCGTGGACGCTGGCGCGTACCAAGGCCGGCGACGTGCGCCAGCTTTCGGGCGTGCTGGGCCTGCAGTACCGCCAATTGCCGGATGGCGAGTTCAACCATTCCAGCGAGCTGATCCTGCTCGATGCCGAAGGCCGCATCGTGGCGCGCACCACCAGGATGGGCCGCGCGGATCCGGGGATGGTGGCGGCGATCAGGCAGACGTTGGCGGGAAAACAACGCTGATAAACGGACGTCCAGACGTCCGCATATGTCGCACGAAGCCGCCGACATGGCGGCTTCTTCTTTTGCATGCGTGTGGTGCCTTGTCACACTCGCGCCATGCGTTTTGCGGAACTGACGATCGTCAAAAATCACACGGCGATGGTCATGGAAAGTGCGCGCGCCTCCACGACGGAACCCCACGATGAAAGTATCGCTTCGACCGCTGGCGTTGGCCTGCGCGACCGCCTTTGCCCTCGCGCCGCTGGCCGCCGCATGCGCGCAATCCGCTGCCGCCGGGAGCTCCAGCGCGTCGCCATGGCAGCTGGAATGGAACCTGCGCGTGCGCCACGAGCAAGTGGACAGCGACGCCTTTGCCAAGGATGCCAAGGCCGATACCGCGCGGTTGCGGCTCGGCTTGCGCGCGCAGTTCGACAACGGCTGGCGCGGCCTTCTCGAAGGCAACGGCGTGGCTGCGGCCAACGACCACTACAACAGCGGTGCCAACGGCCACACGCAGTATCCGGCGATCGGCGACCCGCAGGCCGCCGAGCTCAGCCAGGCATGGATCGGCTGGCAGAACCAGGCCTTCGGTTTCAGCGCCGGTCGCCAGGCGCTGGTATTCGACAACCAGCGCTGGGTGAACGACGCCGCGTGGCGCCGGCACCCGCAGACCTTCGATGCGGTGGCGCTCACCTGGCATCCGGCGGGCGACTGGACGGTGCGCTACGCGTGGCTCGACCGCGTGCACCGCGCGGCGACGAAAAAGGCGCTCAGCCCGCTGGTGCGCGAGCGTCGGCTGGATACCCACCTGCTCAATGTCAAATACGAACGCGCGCGCCAGTCGTGGGTGGGCTACACCTATCTGCACGAAGACCTCGACCTGCGTACCGCCTCGTCGGCCACCTACGGCGCGCGCTGGGTCGGCAAGCCCGCTGGCGATGGTTTTGGCTGGCAGCTCGAAGCCGCACGGCAAACCGATTACGCCAACAACCCCTTGCACTTCACCCACAACTACTGGCTGATCGAACCGGCGTTGACGCTCTCCGGCATCACCGTGCGCCTCGGCTGGGAGCACCTGGGCGGCGACGGTCGCACCGCCTTGCAGACACCGCTGACCTCGCCACACGTGTTCAACGGCTGGGACAACCAGTTCACCGTGACCCCGGTCGGCGGCCTGCAGGATCGCTACGCCGCCGTTGGCGGCATCCTGCCGGCGGCCGGCAAGCTCGCGTGGAATGTGGCGTGGCACGACTTTCACGCCGTGCGCGGCGGCCGTTATGGCAGCGAATGGGATGCTTCCGTGGGGCGCCCGCTTGGTTACGGCGTCACCGCACTGGTCAAGGCCGCGCGTTATCAGGCCGACGGCTTTGGCCGTGACGACACGAAGGTATGGCTGCAGCTGGAGTGGGCGGGCACCCAGGCGCTGGATTGAACGGGGCTTCGTCCGGGTTCGGGGCGTCCGTCGCGAATCGCCCACTGCGGTCCTGATGTGCTTGACTTGCATCAGCGCCGGCCCGCCCGGCAAACGATGCAATGACGCGATGACTTGCGATGAACTCGACTTGCGCCAGCTCGCGGCGCCGGAACCGATGGTGCGTGCGCTGGAAGCGGCGGACCGGCTGGCGCCCGGCGAAAGCGTCGCCGTGCTGGCGCCGATGCTGCCGCGGCCGTTGCTGATGGAACTGGCTGCGCTCGGTTTCGAAGCCGAGCCCGAACCGGCGCTGCCCGACGGCAGCGTGCGCGTGGTGATCCGCCGACCCGGCGATGGCGAAGCTGCGGCTTGACGAGGCGCCGGCAGCCGCGCTGCCGTTGCGCTTCCTGCTCTCGATGCCGTGCTGGGGCATTCTCGGCGGTTTGTTGCTGCTGGTGGATGCCGATGCGGCGCTGCGCTCGCGCTGGCAGCCGGCGACGCTGGCGATCACGCATGTGTGGACGCTCGGTGTGCTGGGCAACGCCATGTTCGGCAGCTTGCTGCAGTTTTTGCCGGTCGCCGGCAGCACGTCGGTGCGTTGGGGCGCTGGCGCGCCGTATCTGCACGCGGTGTTCAACCTCGGGGTGCTGGCGCTGGTGTTCGGCCTGCTTGCCGGCTCGCGCACGGGCTTGTTGACCGCCGGCGTACTGCTGCCGCTGGCTTTTCTGTGGCTGGCCGCGATGACCTTGCCGGGGCTGGTCGTCGGCGCCGGCGACAAGCTGTTGCGCGTCGGTATCGGCACGGCGGTGACCTACGGCGTGCTCACCGCGGCGCTGGGCGCCGGTTTGGTGGGCGCGCTGGCCACCGGGCACGGCTGGTGGCCGAGCGTGGTCGACGTGCATGCGAGTTTCGGCGCGCTGGGCTGGATCGTGCTGCTGATCGCCGCCGTCGCGCGGCTGACGATGCCGATGTTCCAGGGCACGCGCATGGTGCCGGCGCGCGGGCAGGGCACGTGGCTCGCGGCAGTGGCGTTGCTGTTGCCGTTGGCGGGCGCATGGCATGCGCTGCGCGGCGGCGCGTGGCTTGCCGGCGCCGTGGCGGCAGGTGCGCTGGCCTTCGTCGCCACCGCACTGGTGTTGCAATGGCCGGTGGCACGGGCGCGGCGCACCCTGCTGTATCGCGAGTGGCGGTTCGGCTTGCTGGCGTTGCTGGCCGCCATCGCCGCTCTGCTTGCCGGCCGCGGCGTGCTGGCCGGCGTGCTCGCGTTCGGCGTCGGCCTGCCGGTGATGGTGGGCGGCATGGCGATGGAGATCGTGCCCTTTGTGGCGTGGATCGACCTGCGTCACCGCATCCCGCGCGGCACGCGCATCCCCGGCGTGCAGCGCCTGTCCGAGGACGAACGCAAGCGCCGGGTGCTGCACGCGCACTACGTCGCTGCGCCGCTGCTGGTGCTGGCCGCATGCTGGCCGCAACCGTGGCTGCTGCGCGTGGCGGCGTTGGCGCAGGTCGGCGTGTGGTCGCTGCACGCGGCGACGCTGTGGCAAGTGCTGCGTGCCGCACGCGGGTTCGCACGAACGGCGATGGCCGGTGAGTGATCCGCTGCGCCAACGCTTCGCCAAATGATGCGCGTCAAGGGCAGGGCGGCGATGCACACGCATGCTGACGCGCTGCCGGCACGGGGCCTTCGACGACGCGCGCCGCCGGCGACTTCCCCACTTCGAAGGATCGTCATGTCCGAAACTGCCCAGTTTGCCAAGCCTTCATGGCGCGATGGCATGGAGCTCGAATACGCCGACCTCATCGCACGACTCGAACCCTTGATGCCGTGCCTGGAGATTCCGCTGCACCTGCCGTGGATCGACGCCATCAACCGGCTCAAGAAGGAGCGCGGCGCGGTCATCATGGCGCACAACTACCAGTCGCCGGAGATCTTCCACGGCGTGGCCGACGTGGTCGGCGATTCGCTCGGGCTGGCGCGCGCGGCGGCCGATTGCAAGGAGGACATCATCGTGGTGTGCGGCGTGCACTTCATGGCTGAGAGCGCCAAGATCCTCGCGCCGGAGAAGACCGTGCTGATCCCCGACCTCGAAGCCGGCTGCTCGCTTGCCGCCTCGATCACCGCCGAGGACGTGCGCGAACTGAAGCGGCAACACCCCGGCGTCCCGGTGGTGAGCTATGCCAACACCTCGGCCGCGGTCAAGGCCGAATCCGACGCGATCTGCACCTCGGCCAACGCGGTACAGGTGGTGGAGGCGATGGGCAGCGACACGGTGATTTTTCTGCCGGACGAATACCTCGGCAAACACGTGGCCAAGCAAACCGGGATCAAGATCATCCTGTGGCACGGCCACTGCGAGGTGCACGAGAAGTTCACCGCGCAGCAGGTGCGCCATGTGCGCGAGGCGTTCGGGGTGAAAGTGGTGGCGCATCCGGAGTGCCCGCCGGAAGTGCTGGAGGAGGCCGATTTCGTCGGCTCCACCACCGCGATGGGCAAGTGGCTGGAACGCGAGCAGCCGGAAAAGGTGGCGATGATCACCGAGTGCTCGATGAGCGACAACCTCAAGGTGCAGTTCCCGCATACGCAGTTCATCAAGCCGTGCAACCTGTGCCCGCACATGCAGCGCATCACGTTGCCGAAGATTCACGCCGCACTGTGCGAGATGAAGCACGCGATCGAGATTCCCGCCGACGTGATCGCCGGCGCGCGCCGAGCGCTCGACCGCATGCTGGCGATCGGGAGACGGGAGCCGGCGTGAAACCGATCGTGGTGGTGGGCGCCGGCGTGGCCGGCATGGCGACCGCGCTGGCGGCGGCGCCGGCACGCGTGCTGCTGCTCAGCCGCGACGCGGCCGGCGCCGCCAGTTGGCTCGCGCAGGGCGGCATTGCCGCGGCGATGGATGCGGCCGACAGCGTGGAGTCGCACGTGCGCGACACGCTGGAAGCGGGCGCGCAGCACAACTCGCTGGAAGCCGTGCGCTGGTTGTGCGGCGAGGCGCCGGCCACGGTGCGCTGGCTCGCCACGCAGGGCGTGGCCTTCGACCGCGCCGCTGACGGCACGCTGGCGCTCGGCCGCGAGGGCGGGCACCACGCCGCGCGCATCGTGCATGCCGGCGGCGACGCGACCGGCGCCGTCATCGTGCAGGCCCTGCAGGCGCGCGTGCGCCAGGCCGGCCATGTCGAGTGGCGCGATGGCGTGGACGTCGACGCGCTGCTGGTGCACGACGGCCGCGTTGCCGGCGTGCGCACGCGCGATGGGGCAGGGCGCAGCGAAGAGGTCGAGGCCACGGCGGTGGTGCTGGCCACCGGTGGCATCGGCGCGCTGTGGGCACGCACCAGCAATCCGCCGGGCGCGAACGGCGCCGGGCTGGCGCTGGCGCTCGTGGCCGGCGCGTTTCCGCGCGACCTGGAATTCATGCAGTTCCATCCCACCGCGCTCGACGTCGGCGGCGAGCGCCTGCCGCTCCTGACCGAAGCGCTGCGCGGCGCCGGCGCGCGTCTCGTCGATGGCGACGGCCACGCGCTGATGCGCGGCGTGCACCCGCTCGGCGACCTCGCGCCACGCGACATCGTGGCGCGTCGCGTGTGGGAGGTGCAGCGCGAAGGCGCCGCCACGCTGCTCGATGCGACGGACGTGCAAGGGGATTGGCAGCGGCGTTTCCCCACCGTGCTGGCGGCCTGTCTCGCACACGGTTTCGATCCGCGCACCACGCCGTTGCCGATCACGCCGGCCGCGCATTTTCACATGGGCGGCTTGGCGACCGATCTGGACGGCCGCACGTCGCTCCCCGGCCTGTATGCGGTGGGCGAGGTGGGCTGCAACGGCGTGCACGGGGCCAATCGGCTGGCCAGCAATTCGCTGCTGGAAGCCGTGGCCGGCGGTCGGCGCACCGGTGCCGACCTTGCGCAATCGCCCATCCCGCCCCCGGGCGACGGCGCCTGGCACTGGATCGAGCGCGAGCCGTCGCTGGATGCCGAAGGCGTGCGCACCCTGCGCACCATGCTGTGGAACGTGGCGGGCCCGGTGCGTGAATCCACCGTGCTGCGTGACGCGTGGCGCATCTGCCGCGCAGCAGCGGAAACGAGCTGGCAGATGCGCCTGGCAAAGCGCCTGCTGCGCGCCATGCGCGTGCGCAAGGAGAGCCTCGGCGCGCATTACCGCGAGGATCGCGGCTGCCCGATGTGAGGGTGGTTGCGCCATGCGACTTTCGTCGTGCGACATCCTGTCGTGCGCGCGGCGTTCCATACGCCCGCGTTCCGGTGACGGGTGTCAATCGTGTACCGTGACGCACCATTCACACTTCTTCATCATCTTTCTGCGAGTGCGCCATGTCCCGTCCTTCGTCCTTTACCTACGAACAATTGCTGGCCTGCGGACGCGGCGAATTGTTCGGCGACGGCAACGCGCGTTTGCCGGCACCGCCGATGCTGATGTTCGATCGCGTCACCCACATCTCCACCGAGGGCGGCGCGCACGGCAAGGGCGAGATCAAGGCCGAGCTCGACATCCGCCCCGACCTGTGGTTTTTCGGCTGCCACTTCATCGGTGATCCGGTGATGCCCGGCTGCCTCGGGCTGGATGCGATGTGGCAGCTCTCCGGGTTCTTCCTGCCGTGGCTGGGCGAGCCGGGCCGTGGCCGCGCACTGGGCGTGGGCAAGGTCAAGTTCACCGGGCAGATCATGCCCAAGGCCAAACTGGTGCGGTACCAGATCGACATCCGCCGCGTGATGCGCGGCAAGCTTGCGCTGGTGATCGCCGACGGCACCACGTTCGTCGATGACCGCCCGATCTACGAAGCCAGCGACATGCGCGTGGGGCTGTTCCAGTCCACGGAGAACTTCTGATGCGCCGCGTCGTCGTCACCGGCATGGGCATCGTCTCCTGCCTCGGCAATGCGCTCGACACGGTGTCCACCGCGCTGCGCGACCTGAAAAGCGGCATCGTCGCCAAGCCGGATTACGCCGAGCACGGCCTGCGCAGCCAGGTGGCCGGCGTGCCGCAGGTGGATCTGGATGCCTCGATCGACCGCAAGCTGCGCCGCTTCATGGGCGACGCCGCGGCGTATGCCTACCTTTCGATGCGCGACGCGATTGCCGATGCGGGTTTGGCGGTGGCGCAGGTCAGCAACCCGCGCACCGGCGTCATCGCCGGCTCCGGCGGCGGCTCGGCGCGCTGGCAGATCGAGACCGGCGACCTGCTGCGTGCGAAGGGCGTGCGCAAGGTCGGCCCGTTCATGGTGCCGCGCACGATGTGCTCCACCGTGTCGGCCACGCTGGCGACCGCGTTCGGCATCCTCGGGCTGAGCTATTCGATTTCCGCCGCCTGCGCCACCTCGGCGCACTGCATCGGCGCGGCGGCCGACCTGATCCGCCACGGCGCACAGGACATCGTGTTTGCCGGCGGCGGCGAAGAGGAACACTGGGGCATGACCGCGCAGTTCGACGCGATGGGTGCACTGTCCACCGGCAGCAATCACCAGCCCAAGCAGGCGTCGCGTCCGTACGACGTCAACCGCGACGGCTTCGTCATCGCCGGCGGCGGCGGCATGCTGGTGCTCGAGGACTACGAGCACGCCAAGGCGCGCGGTGCGCACATTCATGCCGAGCTGGTGGGTTACGGCGTTACCTCGGATGGCGAGGACATGGTGGCGCCTTCCGGCGAGGGTGCGGTGCGCTGCATGCAGATGGCGATGGCCAACGTCGCGCACCCGATCGACTACCTCAACACCCACGGCACCGCTACCCCGCTCGGCGACATCGTGGAATTGAACGCGGTGCGCAAGGCGTTCGGCACCGACGTGCCGCCGCTGTCGTCCACCAAGGCGCTCACCGGCCACTCACTCGGCGCCGCCAGCGTGCACGAGGCGATCTACAGCCTGCTCATGATGCGCGACGGCTTCATGGCCGGCTCGGCGCACATCGAGGCGCTCGATGAGCGCGCGCAGGGTTTCCCCGTCCTGCGCGAGAGTCGCGAAGCGAAGCTCGACACCGTCATGTCCAACAGCTTCGGCTTTGGCGGCACCAACGCCACGCTGGTGTTTGCACGGGTCTAGGGACGTGGGCGGCAGGAACCAGGCAGGCCAAAACGGCGCAGCCGCAGCTGCTTGAGTTTCTGCCGCCCACGCTCCGGGTCAGGTCGGCAATTGCGCAAACGCCGGCAGCGTTTCCAGCTGGTGATCCCAGGCCGCGCGGCTGGCGGTAAACAGATGTGCCTGCGGCGATAGCGCAGGCACATCATCCAGGCTGCCTGCCGGCACTGCCAGCAGCCGACCCTGTTGCATGGGCAACGCCGAGCCGCATACCGAGCAGAAACTGCGCGCGTGGCGGGTGCCTGGCAGTCGAAAGCTGGCGATCCGATCCGCGCCAGCCAACCATGCAAGCTGAGCCGTGGTCGAGAACAGGTTGGCCGCATGCGCCGAGCCGGTGTCCTTGCGGCAGTAGTCGCAATGGCAGAGGTAAAAGTAGTCGAAACTGCCGTTGACTTCGTAGCGGACGGTGCCGCACAGGCAGGAACCGCGGTAGCTGGGAATCATGTCGAAACCTCGGTTTGCAGGGCGCCCAGCATGCGCCATGACGACGTTGTCGTGTATGCGGGAACACCACGGCTCCTGAGCGCATCCAATGGACAGTAAGCAGCGGGTGCAAGCCGGTGCCGGAGGATGCAATGGGTCAGCACAAGACAGCCATGGTGCTCAGCGGTGGTGGCAGCCTCGGCGCGGTGCAGGCCGGAATGCTGCTGGCATTGGCGGAGGCCGGCGTCACGGCTGAGCTGATTGTCGGGGCGTCGGTGGGCGCGCTGAATGGCGCGTTCTACGCGGATGACCCGACCCCGGCGGGTACCGCGCGACTGGTCGCGCTGTGGCGCAGCCTGCAACGCCGCGATGTGTTTCCGCTGACGTTGTGGGCCGGGCTCAAGGCGTTGGTATTCAGCCGCGATCATCTGGTGGAGCCCGCCGCACTGCGCGATATCGTGTGCCGCAGCCTGCGCATGCGCCGCATCGAGGAGGCGCCGGTTGCTCTGCACGTGGTGGCGACGGACATCCTGAGCGGCGAAGACGTGCTGCTTTCGCGCGGCGACGTGGCGACCGCGCTCATGGCGAGCACCGCGATCCCGGTCGTGTTTCCGCCGGTGGCGTGGGAAGGGCGCCAGCTGGTCGATGGCGGCGTCAGCAACAACACCCCGATCACCAGTGCGATTGCGCTTGGCGCCGAGCGCATCCTGGTGCTGCCGACCGGCACCAGCTGCGCGCTGACCGAACCGCCGCACAACATGGCGGCGCTCGCGCTGCATGTACTGGGCTTGCAGAACATGCGCCAGCTTGATCGTGACATCGAGCGCCACGCGGCGGCAGCGCGCATCACCGTGGTGCCGCCGTTGTGCCCGCTCGACGTATCCGTTTTCGATTTTTCCCACACCGCGGCATTGATCGAACGAGCGGTAACGCAAACGCGCGCATGGATCGCTTCCGGCGGACTGGCCAGCGCTGGCCCTCTGCATGTGCCGTTGGCACATCGCGACCGGCCATCCGCGGCGGCGGCCGGCCGTTGCGAGCCGGTGAGCTGAGCGTGTTTCCCCTTTTGCTTTCCAACAAGGAGTGCCCTAGATGTTCGGAACGGTTCCCGTGGCGGTGCGCAAGACCAATGCACTGGCCGACACCAGCGTGGCGGAGCGCATCCGCCAGCGTCTCGTTGCCGCCGGCAAGCGTTACTACGCCAACGACAACATTGCCGATTTCATCGAAGACGGCGAGCTTGACGCCCTGCGCGAGGAAGTCGCGGGCAAGATGCAGGCGGTGCTGCAATCGCTGGTGATCGACACCGCCCACGACCACAACACGCGCGAAACGGCGCAGCGGGTGGCCAAGATGTATCTCGACGAAGTGTTCCGCGGCCGCTATCAGTCGGCGCCGACCGCCACCACTTTCCCGAACGTGGCGCACCTGGGCGAGCTGATGGTGGTGGGCCCGATCACCGTGCGCAGCGCCTGCGCGCACCACCTGTGCCCGATCATGGGCAAGGTGTGGGTGGGAGTGTTGCCGAACCCGTCGTCGGAGCTGATCGGCCTGTCGAAATACACGCGCCTGTGCGACTGGGTGATGAGCAGGCCGCAAATCCAGGAAGAGGCCGTGGTGATGCTGGCGGATGAACTCGAACGGCGGGTCAAGCCCGACGGCCTGGCGGTGCTGATGGAGGCCAGCCATTTCTGCGTGCATTGGCGCGGCGTGAAGGACGACGCCTCGTCAATGCGCAACACGGTGATGCGCGGCGCCTTGGTGCACGACGCCGAACTGCGTCGCGAATTCCTGGCGCAGGTCGGCCGGCCGGCAGCGTAAGTATCCATGCGCACTTTACCTTCCCGGACACGGTCGTCATCCAGAGCCAATGACCATGCATGCACGGCGTTGAGCATGGCCGTGGCAACATGCGTGCGCCATGAACAAATCAACAGACACAGCAGACGCCTTGCAGGCCGCGGCCGCGCCGACGCCAGCCAGCGACGAGACGCAGCTTGCGCAGCAGGCGGCGGCGGGCGACGAAACCGCCTTTACCACGATCATGCGGCGCTACAACCGGCGCCTGTTTCGCACCGCGCGCAGCATCCTGCATACCGATGCGGACGCCGAGGATGCCTTGCAGGACGGTTATCTGCAGGCTTGGCGTGCGCTGCCGTCATTTCGCGCAGAAGCCAGCCTTTCGACCTGGATGGTGCGCATCGTGGCCAATGCGGCGCTGGCCCGCTTGCGCAAGGTGCGCGGCACGTCTGTGCCGCTGGACGACGTCATGAACGAGCTTGAAGACCGCTCCGCCGTGACCGACGCCCATGGCAACAGCCCGGAACGCGCCATCGCCGCCGTGCAGCTGCGCGAGCTGCTGGAGTCGCGCATTGACGCCTTGCCGGAAGCGTTTCGCGCGGTGTTCATGCTGCGCGGCGTCGAGGAGATGAGCGTGGAAGAGGTGGCGCGGGCGCTGGATATTCCCGAGGCCACGGTGCGCACGCGCTATTTCCGCGCGCGCAAGCTGATGCGCGAGGCGCTGGGTAGCGTGGTCGACCGCACGCTGCGCGATGCCTTTGCCTTCGACGGCGCGCGGTGCGATCGCATGGTGGTTGGCGTACTGGCCAAAGCCCGGGCGGAAGGTCTGATTGCCGGTGGACATCATCAGGATTGACACCGGGGTCATGTGAAGTGCGATTGACAGCTCCCGACAAAGCGCCCGAGCTGACGCAGACCGACGTGGCCGGCCACGCGGCGAACGTCGGGAGCAATGGGCGCGCACCTTGCTCAGCTTTTTCCGCGATCCGGCGCGTCCGTTCTCGGTGATCGCCGACCACGATTCCGCGCTGTACACGGCCTACGGCGTGCGGCGGTTTTCGTGCTGGGGCAAGCTCAAGGCGAGGCTTACCCGCTTCTGACGTTGATCAGGGGCCTGCGCATCGTCGGGCTGGCCGGCCTCAAAACCTCCCACCTGATGCCGGCTGATTTCCTGATCGATGAGCAAGGTCGGATCGCGGAAACCTGGGATGGCCGCGATGCGGGCGACCGGATCCCGCTGGGACGCGTGGAGTTGTTTGCGGCACGCGGGCTGGTGCGGCGCGTGCACGCCTGGCTGGCTCAGGCGACCGCGGCACGTTGCCGCGGCCTCACGCACCGCCATTTGCCGTTGGTCAAGCGTCGTCGTGGGAGCGTGCCGCATCATTGCGGGGCGTCCCCATGTCGTTTCAAGGCCGCGCCGCAGGACGGACAACCGATCGACGCCATGCACACGGCGGTGGCGGCCTATCCGCATTATTTCACGGCGCCCGGCTGGGGCACGCCGCACACTCATTGACCCGCCATCGACAACCGCTTTCGCGAGGCAATCGGCATGGAGTACATCACTGCGTGGCAATGCATCGGCTGCGGCAAGATCGAGGCGCCGCAGCCGTGTATCGGCGTGTGCCAGGATCGCAAGGTGCAGCTGGTCGGCAAGGCCGACTACGAAGCCGTGCTGGCTGAGCGCGATGCGTTGACGGCGCGCCTGGCACAGGTGCGCAGCAGCCTGCAGCGGTTTGCGCTGGCGAAACCGCATGCAGACCGCTGGCAACAGACCTGGGAAGCCTTGCAGCAGGAATTGCATGGCTTGCTGCAGACGCTGGAAACCGCAGCCGACGCGGCGCCCGTGGTGCCAACGGGCGGCACCGGCGTGGTGTCGCTGATCGCGCATTGACGCCGGCTGGCGGATTCAGGCGCCGGTCGGTGGCGGTATCGGCATCGCATCGTCGCTGGCGACGAGGCGGGCGTGGATGCGTTCCAGGTGTTCGATCAACTCGGTACGCGCGGCGCCGGCATACGGGTTTTCGCGCTGGATCGCCGCAAACAGATGCCCGGCGTCGCCGCGCACTGCCGCCAGCATGTTGGCGAGGCCCAGGAACGAGGGGGGCGCCATCGACAGGTCGTCACCCACGCCCATTTCCACCAGCGCACGGGCGATGAAAAACGCGAGTGCGTGGGTTTTCGCCATCGCGTGATCGTGTTCGGCCGGGTCCTTGTCGATCACGCTGCAGCCGAGTGAAGCAAACAACGCGCGGGTGCGGCTTGCCGTTTCCGGGTGCTGGGCGCTGGCGCAGATCACGGTGCGCCGCGGTTCGTTGCGGGCAATGCTGAGCGGGCCGAACAGGGGATGCGTCCCCACGTGCGGGATGGCCGCGCCGAGGTAGGTGTCCAGCAGCTGGCACGGATGCTGTTTGACGCTGCCCACGTCGATCACCGTGTGCTGCGGCGTCAGCAAGGGACGCAGCTCGCGCAGGGCGGCTTCGAGATGCGGCACCGGCATTGCCAGCACCACCCAGTCGGCGCCGTCCAGGGCCGCAGCCGGCGACCCGCCGGCAAGCGCGGCGGGCACGTCGGCCTGTGCGTCGATTACACGCACGGTGTGGCCGGTTTGGCCGAGCAAGTCGGCAAAGGCACGACCAAAGCGGCCGTAGCCGAACAGGGCAAAAATCATGGAGGGCTCCGCAAACGAGGCAGGTCGACACCGCCATGCGGCAGCGGCCTGCGGAATGGTTGCACCGCAGCGTGCAATGACGCCACTCCGGGCAAGCGCCGTACGGTGTTCAGGACGCGAGCGCGTGCCACGTGCCGCTGGCAATGCTCTGCTTGAGCGCCTGGCTGGCCGGGCCGATGTCGATGTGGTGTTCGACGAGCCAGTCGGGATTGAACAGGGTTTCGGCGTAGCGCTCGCCAGGGTCGCACAAGAGGCTCACGATGCTGCCACGCTGGCCGCTCTTGCGCAGGCCGGCGGCAAGCTGCAGGCACGCCACGAGATTGGTGCCGGAGGAGCCGCCGTAGCGGCGACCCAGCAGAGTCTCAAGCAACCATGCGCCGGCGATGGCGGCGTGGTCGGGCACTTCGATCACGTCGTCCACTACTTCAAAAGTGAAGCCGGGTTCGACCAGCGGGCGGCCGATGCCCTCGATCAGCGTGGGCTGGCGGGCAACGGCATCGTGGCGACGTGTGCGCCAACCTTCGACATAGGCGCTGCCGGTGGGTTCGGCTACGCATAAATGGGTGGCCAGCCGCCGATAGCGCAGATAGCGCCCGATGGTGGTCGAGGTACCCCCGGTGCCGACGCCGCACACGATCCAGGTTGGTACGGGCTGCGGCTCGCGCATCATCTGGGTGATGATGGACTCGGCGATGTTGTTGTTGCCGCGCCAATCGGTGGCCCGCACGGCAAGCCCGAATTGATCGAGGTGGCAGGCGCCTCGGGCAGCGTGTTCGGCGGCGCGCGCGTGCACTTGGCCGGCATCTTCCACCAGGTCGCAGGTGCCGCCCAGCGCCTGCACCGCGTGGATCTTGCGCGGCGCCGTCACCGCTGGCATCACGGCGGTGAAATGCAGTCCGAGCAGGCGCGCAAACCAGGCCTCGGAAATGGCCGTGCTGCCGGAAGAGGCGTCCACCACGGCCTGGCCCTCGTGCAGCCGGCCGTTGCATAGCGCGTACAGGTACAGCGAGCGCGCGAGGCGGTGTTTCAGACTGCCGCTGGGGTGGACGGATTCGTCTTTGAAATAGAAGTCGATGCCGTCAAAGCCGGGAAAGTTGAGCTTGAGCAGGTGCGTGTCGGCCGAGCGCGCGGCCTCTTGCGAGAGTTTTTCCAGCGCGGCGAGTTCCCAGCCGCGTTCCGCAGCCTGCGGTGCGCCGATGATCGGGGTGGCAGTTGACATGGGGTAGCTCCGATGTGGGGCGGCGGCAAGGCGTCGCCTGCAACCGGCGTGAAAGTGGCTCATAGCTTATGCCCATCCACCAGGCTGCCCGCTTGCCACAAGTCAGCCGGGTCGCTGCGCCTCAGTCCGCGGAACCGGCGCAAATTGTCGCAGTGCAGAACGGCCGCCGTTGCCGCATTCACGCGCGACAAACGGCGCGCTGGATTTGATGCGCTTATCCGTGGTGAAGTGACGTCCGCCTTTGACCACTGCATCGACCGCACACGCATGAGCAGCCAGGATGCGACCAGCAATGGGGCGTTTCGCGAACGCTTCTACCGCAGCGTCGCGGAGACTCTCGCGTTGCTGCATGCCACCCCGGATCGCGATCGCCGTCAGGCCATTCATGCGGTCGCCGGCATTCTTGCTGCCACGATGGATTTGCCACTGGTGTGGGTGGGGCGCCGCGAGCCGGGCCGGTATAGTGTTGAGGTACTGGCCGCCGCCGGCCCGGATGCGGCCTACACCGAAGGGCTGCGCTTGAGCGCCGACCCGCAGGAGATTGGCGGCAGTGGTCCGGTCGGCATGGTGTTGCGCGAGGCGCATGCAC
Source organism: Rhodanobacter sp. FW106-HT46G03 (assembly GCF_058789895.1). Classification (NCBI taxonomy): domain Bacteria; kingdom Pseudomonadati; phylum Pseudomonadota; class Gammaproteobacteria; order Lysobacterales; family Rhodanobacteraceae; genus Rhodanobacter; species Rhodanobacter sp. FW106-HT46G03. The sequence continues at coordinate 1,973,513 of NZ_JBYTCC010000001.1, read as the reverse complement.
TCACGATGGCGGTGGACACGCCGGCGTTTGCGCCCTGGCGTGACGCGGCACAACAACACGACTTCGGGGCCATCATCGTGGCGGCAGCGGCCACCCACGACGACGGGCAGCTGGTGCTCAGCGCCTACGCTCGCACGGATGGGCCGCCATTCGGCGCGGACGTGCTCGACTGGGCCCAGCGCCTCGCCGACGAGCTGGCACGGTTCTGGGATCACCAGCAATTGCTTGAACGCAGCCTGCGCCTCAGTCGCTACCGCACGGCGCAACGCGCGATCCAGCAATCGCTGCTGGAGCAGCCTGGCCCCGATGCGGTGTACGCCAAGCTCGCGCATGCGCTGGTCGACATCGCGGGGGCATTGGCGGTTGACGTACTTGTCGCCGTGCCGGGCGCGTCCATGCTGCACCGCGTCGCCCTGGCGGGCGCCATCAGCGATGTGGTGCGCCAGCTGCCGACCCCGCCGTGTCGCGTCGACGACGAGGCCCAAGCGGTGGTGCCGACGTTGGCGTTCATGCAGGCGCGCCCGGTGGTGCGCCGACACCCCGACCGGGTTGGTCATGACGGCCGCACTTTTCACACCTTGCTGCACGATCACGCCGGAGCGGTTGGTTGTTGGCCGTTGTTCGCGCGGCCACGCGACACCGCGGTGGCGCACGCGGTGCCCAGTGGTGTGTTCGTGGTCATGGCCAACGAGGCGGATGCCTTCGACGACGAATTGTGCCGCCTGCTCGATGAAGTGGCCGATGCCACCAGCCTGGCGCTGCATCAGCACGCACAGCGCGCCGCACTCAGCCGTGAGAAGGATCGCCAGACTTACCTGGCGTTGCACGACGACCTCACCGGGCTGCCCAACCGGCGCGCACTGGAACTGCATCTCGAACAGGTCTTGCGGCGGGCCGACGCGCGCGGGCGTCAGGTGGCCGTGGGTTTGCTCGATCTGGATGACCTCAAACCCATCAATGATCGCCACGGGCATGCAGCCGGTGACCGGCTGCTGGTGGAGATGGCACGCCGCTTCCGGCACGGTCTGCGCAACGACGATTACCTCGCGCGCCTGGGCGGCGACGAGTTCGTGCTGGTATTCGAGGATCTGGAAACCGGGCAGGAGGTCGATGGCCTGCTGGAACGCGTCGACGAAGCGCTGCGCCAACCACTGACCATCGACGAGACGACGGTGTCGATGGGGGCCAGCCTCGGGGTGGCGTTGTATGCCTGCGGCAGTGGGCTGACCGGCGAACAGTTGGTGCGCCGGGCGGATCAGGCGATGTATCGGGTGAAAAGCCGCAAACGCCAGCGCTCGCGCTGGTGGGCGCTGGTGGCGGTCGACGGCTCGGCGGACAAATCCGGCGAGCTCACGTTGAGTTCGCCGTATGGCGAGGCGGCAGCGGCAGCGCTGGCCGAATACGCCGAGGAGTGGGCACTGCGTCTGCCGGCACTGGTCGATGGATTCAGCGAACAGTTGCGGGCACACGCGGGGATCGCGGCACTGCTCGCGCTATTGCCGACGTCGGATTTCGCGCAGCTCCGGTCACGCTTGATCCTGCATTTGCGCCTGCTTTTGCGACCAGCGTTGACCGACGCCGTGCATCGCGCCCGCGCCTATCGTGCCGGGGTGCTGTATGCCGCCTGCGGGTTGGAAGAGGTCTGGTTGCTGGAAGTGATCGAGGAGTTGCGGGTGGCGCTTGCCACCACGCTTGGTGGCACCGGCCGCCTCAGCCGGCGCGCGCTGATGGTGGTCCTGCAGCGCCTCGGCATGGAGCGCCAGTGGCAGCTGGAGAGCATGCGCGAGCTGCAGCGCAAACGGGTGGCGGTACTGGCGCAGTTGAACGCGCTGGCATGGTCGGCGGAAAGCTGTCTCGCCCTGATCCAGGGCGCGACCGATATTCTCGCGGCGCACGCGGAGGTGGTCGCCTGCTCGGTGGGGCGCCCCGATCGCGATGGCGACCTGACCTACGAGGCAGCGGCGGGCGGGGCGTTCACGCGCTACCTGCGTGCGTTGGCGGCCGGCAGCGTGGCGTCGATCGGCGTGCGCGCGGAGGATCCGGAGGGGCAGGGCCCCAGCGGGCGGGCGTGGCGCACCGGCACCATCGAACGCTGTGGCCATTACGGCAGCGATCCGGTAATGGCTCTGTGGAGCAAGGCAGTATTGGAGCTCGGCGTGATCTCCAGCGTCTCGGTGCCGCTGTGCCCTGCACGCCATCGACCGGCGGTGGTGCTGGCGTTGTTCAGCCCGTATCTGGGCGGCTTTCGCGGCGAAGACCAGCAGGCCTTCATCGAACAGATCCGCACCGTGCTGGAACTCGCCCTGGTACGCCTCGCGCCGCCGCGGCCGGGCTTTGAACTGCTGCCCTTCATCGTGCGTGAACGCTGGCGCGCCAGCATCGCCACCGCAGCGCTGGAGATGTACTACCAACCATTGGTACATCTGGCAGACGGTCGTGCCAGCGAAATCGAGGCGCTCGCGCGCTTGCACGATATCGACGGCACTGTGCTGTCGCCCGGGCGTTTTCTCGCGGCACTGGATGGCGACGATTTGCTGGCGCTGTTTTGCCAGGGGCTGGCGCAGGCCATCGCTTGCCAGCGTCGCCTCGCGGATCAGGGCCATGTGCTCGACGTGGCGGTCAACGTACCAGCGACGGCATTGCACGACGCGCGTTACGTGGACACGGTGTCCGCGGCGATCCACGCCGGTCGCTGTGATCCGGCCACCTTGTTGCTGGAGATCCTCGAATCGCCAACGGAAGGCGGACATCCCGATTGGCCCGACGCCAGCGGCGTGCAAACGCTGCGTGCGCTTGGCGTGCGCCTGGTCGAGGACGACCTCGGCGCCGGTTACAGCTCGCTGATCCGTTTGCGGCAGTGGCCGTTCGACTGCATCAAGGTGGATCAGGCCATCGTTGGCCAGGCCCACACCGATCCGCGCGGCACGCTGCGCTTCGTGCGCCAGTTGATCCGCATCGGCCACGACCTGCGGCTCGAGGTGGTGGTGGAGGGCCTGGAAACTCCCGCCCTGGTTGAAGCCGCGCGCATTCTCGGCGCGGATTTTGGCCAGGGGTACGCGTTGGCGTCACCCATGCCGGTGGGGCAGTTGGCCGATTGGCTGGCGCGCCGCTCCACACCGACGGTGGTCGGCACGCCGCACACCGGCCTTGGCGCCTTGGCGGCGGAGCTGCGTTGGGAGGAGCAATTTCTCGCACTGCCGGAGGAACCGGCATACTGGAAACGGCATGCCGAGGCTGCTTGCGGCCCCGGGGCCTACCTGCACGAGCTGGCTGGCGGCGGCGCGTTGCATACGACGCATGAGGCGATGCACCGCGCAGCTGAGAACGGCCCGGCGGACGCGCGCTATCGCGAAGCGCACGAGGCATTTCTGGCATTGCTGGTGCAACACGTGTTGACGCAAAAGTAGCAAGCGCCGATTGGCTTCGACAGCGTGGCGGGCGTTTGCTGCGCGCGGGGCCGAGCCGCCGAATGCAACTGGTAATGCATCGGAGGCGACGGTGATCAGCGCATGGGACGCCGACGCGCCGGAGCCGGCGCCATGAAAAACGCCCCGATCTCGCGACCGGGGCGTTGCATTCCAGCGGCGGTTTTTTTACTTGACCGTCAGCGTGCCGTGCATCAGCGTCGCGTGGCCGGGGAATGAGCAGAAGTAGACGTAATCCTGGCCCGCCTTGAGCTTGCTGACGTTGACCGTGGTGGTGGCCGACTCGCCGCCGCCGATCAGCTTGGTGGAAGCGATGACCTTGGGGTCGTTGGCTTTTTCGTAGCCCTTGGCGGCACCGGCGGCGGCATCGGCAGCCAGCACGGCCTTTTCGTCGGCCGCGGTCGTCAGCACCCAGTCGTGGCCCATCGAGGCCACCGGCAGCTTGCCGGTGTGCTTCAGTGTGACCTTGAAGGTCTTGCAGGCTTTCGGCACGGTGATCGAGTGGACGTTGAACTGCATCGCATCGTTGGCCTCGACCGTGGTCGCGCAATCGGCGGCCATCAGCGGAGAGGAAGCCAGACCAAGCAGGGCGAGGACAATCAGTTTGCGCATCGGTGTCACTCCTTCGATAGAAGCATCGGATTCAATTTTGGGAGCGTACGGCGATTGCGCCCTGACTTGTATCAGTACCGCCTGCGGCGAATCGCCCCACCTGCAATTTCATGCAGCGACGGGTGCGGAACCTGTCGCAACCTCCTGCACCTGCCGGGCAGGACAAACCAGTGTCCAGGCGATCTCCTCGCCGGCGCGCAGCGGCACGCACTGCGCGCCGCCGAACGGGATCACCGCCGGCACCCGCCACGCCCGGCGTTCAAGCACGACCGTGTCGGTGTTGCGCGGCACACCGTAGAATTCCGCGCCGTGGAAGCTCGCAAAGGCTTCCAGTTGATCGAGCCGATCCATTTCGTCGAACGCCTCGGCATACAGCTCGATGGCGGCATGGGCGGTGTAGATGCCGGCGCAACCGCACGCGCTTTCCTTGGCGCCGCGTGCGTGTGGCGCACTGTCAGTGCCGAGGAAGTAATGCGGGTTGCCGCTGGTGGCCGCCTCGAGCAAGGCGCGCCGATGGGTTTCGCGCTTGAGCACCGGCAGGCAGTAGTGGTGCGGATTGAGGCCACCGGCAAAGATCGCATTGCGGTTCATCAGCAGATGGTGCGCGGTGATGGTGGCGCCGACGTGCGCCGGCTGGGCGTCGATGAACTGCACGGCGGCGCTCGTGGTGATGTGTTCCAGCACCATGCGCAGGCGCGGAAAGCGCTGGCGCAGCGGGATCAGTTCGCGGTCGATGAACGCCGCCTCGCGGTCGAAGATGTCGACCGCGGGATCGGTCACCTCGCCGTGCATCAGGAGCGGCAGGCCGCACTCTTCCATGGCTTCCAGCACGCCGTGCACGTGTTTCAAGTCACGCACACCCGATTGCGAGTTGGTGGTGGCGCCGGCCGGGTAGTACTTCACTGCGTGCACGATGCCGCTGGCCTTGGCCTTGGCGATTTCCGCCGGGTCGGTGGCCTCGGTGAGGTAGAGCGTCATCAGCGGCTGGAACGTGCTGCCGGCGGGCAAGGCGGCCAGCACGCGCTCGCGGTAGGCCTGTGCCCGGGCCACCGTGGTGACCGGCGGCTTGAGGTTCGGCATGACGATGGCGCGGGCGAAGCGCTGCGCACTGTCGGCCACCACCGAAGCCAGCGCCGGGCCGTCGCGCAGATGCAGGTGCCAGTCGTCCGGGCGGATGATCTCGAGACGCGTGATGGGCATGGCACGGTTCCTTGACGCGGGAAGGTCATGGTATCGGATGATCCTGTGCATCGCCTCGGTGCTGGCGCTGGCGCGGCAACGTGAGGAAGATGGGGTACGGTTTCCGGCATGGGGTGCGGCATGCGAACAAGTGCGTGGTTGGCGCTGGCGGTACTGTGGGGTTGCGGTGTGGCGGCAGTGGCAGCGGAGGCACCGCCCGAGGTGACGGTGGCGACGGGTGCCCTGGCGGGCACCCACGAGGCGCCGCTCGGGCTCGACGAGTTCAAGGGCATCCCGTACGCGGCGCCGCCGGTCGGCGCGCTGCGCTGGAAGCCGCCGCAGCCGGCGGCCGCGTGGCACGGGGTGCGCGAAGCACAGCGGTTCGGCGCTCGTTGCATGCAGCGTCCGCTGTACAGCGACATGGTGTTTCGCGCCAGCGGCATGAGCGAGGATTGCCTGTATCTCAATGTGTGGACGCCGGCCGCGCGCCACACGCACAAGCTGCCGGTGCTGGTGTATTTCTACGGCGGCAGTTTCCTCGCCGGCGACGGCTCGGAGCCGCGCTACGATGGCGCGAGCCTCGCGCAGCGTGGCATCGTCACGGTGACGGTGAATTACCGGCTCGATGTATTCGGCTTTCTGGCCTTGCCGGCGCTGGTTGCCGAGTCGCCACAGCACGCGGCCGGCAACTACGGTCTGCTCGACCAGGTGGCCGCACTGCGCTGGGTCCGGCGCAACATCGCGGCGTTCGGCGGTGACCCGGGCCGGGTCACGATCGGCGGTGAATCCGCCGGTTCCATGGCCGTCTCCGCACTGATGGCTTCGCCGTTGTCGAAGGCGTTGATGCACGGCGCGATCGGCGAAAGCGGCGCCGTGCTCGGCAACCTCAAACCGCCGACACTGGCGCTGGGCGAGCGGCAGGGCGAGGCCTATTTGAAGCGGTTGGGTGTCAACTCGCTGGCGGCGTTGCGCAAGCTCGATGCCAAGACGCTGTTGGCTGCCGTCGGCGCACCGGGCGAACCGGATTTTGGCCCCGTGATCGACGGCGATTTCCTGCCGCGCTCGCCAGAAGCGATCTACGCGGCGGGTGAGCAGGCGCACATTCCGTTGCTGGTCGGCTCCAATTCCATGGAAGGCAGCGACGCCGACCTGCTCGGCAAGGCGTCGCCCACGCCGGCCAACTATCGCGCCGCGGTGGAAAAGCGGTTCGGCGCCCACGCCGCCGAAGCCTTGCGGCTGTATCCCGGCACCACCGACGCCGAGGCCGTGGCTTCCGGCACGGCATTGGCGAGCGACCAGTTCATCGCGTTCGCCACCTGGCGCTGGATGGACCAGCAATATCGCAGCGGCGTGCCGGTGTACTACTACCGGTTCGACCGCGCGCGCCCCGCGCGCCGCGATGGCACGGCACCTGCGCAGGCCGGCGCCGTGCACAGCGCCGAAATCGAGTACGCCTTGGGCAACCTCGACAGCAACCACGTCTACGCGTGGGCGGACGCCGATCATCGGGTGTCGCGCATCATGTCCGGTTACTTTGCGCAGTTCATCAAGACCGGCAGCCCGAACGGTGCCGGCCTGCCGCACTGGCCCGCCGTGACGGCCAAGGACGGCGGACTCACGCGGCAATGGATCGGCGTGGATACGCACAGCGTGGTCGACCGCAACGCACCGCGCTACGAATTCCTCGAACGGGTGGAGCCCGACGCGCATTTGTAGGTTGGACTTCAATCCGACATGCCTTTTGCGGGATACGGTCGTGTCGAAGTCCGACCTACGGAAACTCCCACGTGGGTCGGGATTCATCCCGAAAGGCTTTTAGCGACAGTGCGGTGGGCCTGAAATTGGCCCCAGAGCAGTTTGTGGCTGCGGTCGAACGCACATCCACGTGGCCCCCGAATCCCGAATCAGGCGTCACCGCCTGACCGCCAGCACCCCATCCAGCGCCAACTCGGCACGAAAGCCCGCCGTTTCCAGGCGGCGGGCCACTTCGCGCGGCACATCGCGGCGCGAGGTCAGCTTGTTCGGGCTGCCGGTGTAGTGGAACAGCCGCGCACCGTGGCGCAACACGCGCGCCAGTTCGGTGTAGAACGCCGCCGAATACAGCTCGCCGGCAATCCCGAAACGCGGCGGGTCGTGCAGCGCGGCATCGAATGCCGCATCGGGCAGCTGCGCGATGGCAGCGGCGATATCCGCGTGGGTGAGCGTGAGACGGCCACCGCTGTCGTCGGGGTCGGGCGACCACGGATCGAGCGTGCGCAGCCACAAGACGTCGCCGTTTTTCTCGAACGACTGCACCTGCGCCGCGCCCGCGGCAAGACAGCATGCCGCGAAGTAGCCGAGCCCACCGCAGGTATCCAGCACGCGTTTGCCTTGCGGCGCCACCAGGGTCACCTTGGCGCGAGCATCGTCCAGCGGTGAGGTCTTGGCCGTCGGCAGCATCTTGATGCCGTCGATTTCGAAGGTCGGCACGCCCCACACGGTGGGCACCAGCTTGATGAGCGCGCCGGAGAAACGCGCAATCGGTGCAAACGCGTCGCCATCCCAGTAATGGATGCTGCGCTCCTTGATCGCGGGCGGGTATGGATACTGCGTGCCGCGCCATGACCAGTCGTCGGTCGCCAGCACCGCGCTGTCCGTGCTGTGTCCAAGGTCGAGCGAGCCCGACCACGTGGTGGCGCCGGCACTGCGGGCTGCGTGCAGTGCCGTGGCGGTTTGCTGCGTCAGCAGCGGCCCGGTGTAGTGCGCCACGAAGATGCTCCGGATGAGGGAAAGGTGGAGTTTACGGGGTCGCGCTTTGCGGTTTCCTCACTTGCCGCGTCGCATAGTCCCTTCTCCGCGGCGTATGCCGCGCATGGCGGGGAGTACATCATGAGCAAGCACTGGATGGTTGGCTTGGGGTTGGCGGCGTGTGTGTTGGCGTTGCCGGGGGCGGCCATGGCGGCGGATGTGGGGGCGGCAACGAAACAGGCGGCCACTGCGAGTGCACATGCGGGCATGGCGCTGGGGGCAGCCAACCTCGCCACCGCCGAGGCGCATTTGCAGCACGTGGTGAATTGCCTCGTTGGCACTGCAGGTACCGGTTTCGACGCGAAGGCAGCCAACCCGTGCAAAGGCATGGGGCAGGGTGCGATCCCCGATGCCAAGGGCGATGCCGCCTTGACCACACGGCTTGAGGCCGCGCTCGCCGACGCCAACGCCGGGCTCAAGGCCACGACGCTGGAAGCGGCACACGCGGCGGCCAAGAAAACGATGGACGCACTGCAAGCGAAATGAGCCGCGCGTGGCGTGACGGCGCTCGTACTTGTCTTGACCGGCCGTGGCACCGCCGCCGCAAACATGTGTACACCATGGCCACCCTGCGCCGCACGGGCGGCGACCGCACCCGAGGAAACATGCCGCGATGAATACGATCAAGGTTGCCGTGCTGGTGGGCAGTTTGCGCAAGGGTTCGTTCAACCGCCGTCTTGCGCACGCGGTTGAAAGCCTGATGCCGCCAGATTTCCAGTTCGAGTATGTGCCGCTGGGCAACGTACCGCTCTACAACCAGGACTTCGACGGCAATTACCCGGCGGCCGCAACCACCCTGAAGCAAACCATCGAGGCGGCGGATGCGGTGTTGTTCGTCACTCCCGAATACAACCGCGGCGTGCCCGGCGTACTGAAGAACGCGCTCGACGTGGCCTCGCGGCCGTGGGGCACCAACTCCTTCGGCGGCAAGCCGGGCGCGGTGATCGGCGCATCGATCGGCGCCACCGGCAGCGCACTTGCCCAGCAGCATCTGCGCAATTCACTGGTGTTTCTCGACCTTGCGGTGATGGCGCAGCCCGAGGTGTTCGTGCAGTTCAAGGATGACGACCCGGTCGACGCCGATGGTCACATCACCAATGAAGGCACGAAGAAATTCCTGCAAGGGTTTGCTGACCACTATGCGGCGTGGGTGCATCACCACCTGAAAAAGTGAGCGCGTGCGGCGCAGTGCCGATTACGGCTCCGCGCCGCAGAGTTTTTGCAGCAGTTGTTGTTGCACGTCGTAGACACGCTCACCAGTGGCTGGCCGCAGCGTCGTGTAACTGCCGTCGGCATGCAGTTCGGAGGCGCCGCTGGTGTCGGCCAGATAGTGTTCGAGCGCCCCCAGGATGCGCTGCTGCAGTTTGCGGCCGGTGATGGGAAACGCGCATTCCACGCGTTTGTCGAGGTTGCGCTCCATCAGGTCGGCACTGGAGAGATACAGCACCGGCTCGCCGGCATTGGCAAACCAGTACGCGCGGCTGTGTTCGAGAAACCGACCGATCACCGAGCGCACGCGGATGTGCTCGGAAACACCCGGTACCCCGGGGCGCAGGCAGCACATGCCGCGCACGATGAGGTCGATGCGCACACCGGCGATGCTGGCTGCGTAGAGCGCGCGGATCATCGTGGGGTCGGTCAGCGCATTGACCTTGATGATGATGCGTGCCGGCTTGCCAGCCGCTGCGTGCGCGGCCTCGCCAGCAATCAGGCCGAGCAGGCCCGCTTTCAGCGTAAACGGCGCCTGCAGCAGTTTTTTCATGCGCAGCGCCTTGCCCATGCCGGTGAGCTGGCTGAACAGCTTGTGCACGTCCTCGCACAACGCCGGATCGGAGGTAAGCAGGCTGTAGTCGGTATACACGCGCGCATTCGCCGCGTGGTAGTTGCCGGTGCCCAAGTGCGCGTAACGCACCAACTCGTCGCCTTCACGACGCTGGATCAGGATCAGCTTCGCGTGCGTCTTGATGCCCACCACGCCATAGATGACGGTCGCACCGGCCTGCTGCAGGCGCGCGGCCAGACCCAGGTTCGACTCTTCGTCAAAGCGTGCCCGCAGCTCGACCACCGCCGTGACTTCCTTGCCGGCGCGTGCGGCATCGACCAGGGCATCGACGACCTCCGAATGGGTGCCGGTGCGGTACAGCGTCTGCTTGATCGACAGCACTTGCGGATCGCGTGCCGCCTGACGCAACAGATCTACCACTGGCGCGAACGACTCGTAGGGGTGAAGCAGCAGCACATCCTGTTTGGCAATGGCGGCAAACAGCGTCTCCGCCTGCCGCAGCGCCTTCGGCAACGCCGGTACGAACGGTGGATATTGCAGTGCCGGGTAACTGACCTTGCTGGCGATGCGAAACAGCCGCGCCAGGTTGACCGGCCCGTTCACCTCATACAGCTCGCTGGCCGTCAGGCCGAACTGTTTCAACAGGTGGGCACTGAGCTCTTTCGGGCAATTGTCGGCCACTTCCAGCCGCACCGCGTCGCCAAAGCGGCGCGCATAAAGCTCGCCGCGCAGCGTCATCGCCAGGTCTTCGATGTCCTCCGGGTCGATCGCGAGATCGGCGTTGCGCGTCAGCCGGAACTGGTAGCTGCCAAGCACCGTCATGCCGGGGAACAGTTCGGCCGCGTGCGCGTGGATGATCGACGACAGCAGCACGTAGACGTCGCCGCTCTCCACCACCTCGTCCGGCATGCGGATCAACCGCGGCAACACGCGCGGCGCCGGCACCACGGCCAGCCCCGAGTCGCGGCCGAACGCATCCACGCCATCCAGCCGCACGATGAAGTTGAGGCTCTTGTTGACCAGCAGCGGAAACGGGTGGGTCGGGTCGAGGCCGATCGGGGTCACCAGTGGCGCGACCTGGGTACGAAAGTAATGGCGCACCCACAGCTTCTGTTTGTGCGTCCACTCGTCGCGCCGGGCGATGCGGATATTGTGCGCGGCCAGTGCGGGCAAGATGCGCGCATTGAGGATTGCGTACTGACGTTCCACCTCACGATGGGTGATGGTGGAAATCTCGGCCAGTACCTGTGCCGGTGGCACGCCGTCGGCGCCGATCAGTTCGTGATCGAGCGCGATCTGGCTCTTGAGCCCCGCCACGCGGATCTCGAAGAACTCGTCGAGGTTGCGCGAAAAGATCAGCAGAAACTTCAGCCGCTCCTGCAACGGCGTGCGCTTGTCCAGCGCCTGATCGAGTACGCGGACGTTGAATGCCAGCTGCGACAGTTCGCGGTTGATGTACAGCCGACGCGCATGCAGGTCGGGGCCATCCGCCGGCGTGGTGGGGGTAAGCGTGGGTGAAGTCATCGTGACGCGACCAGCAGACATGGCAGGCGTGGATGGTAGCTCGCCGACGGCTCAGACGATGACCGGCTCCGGCTCCAGCCGCACGCCGAATGCGGCTTCGACGGTGGCCATGACATGCTGCGCGAAGGCCCACAATTCCGGGCCGGTGGCGTAGCCATGATTGACCACCACCAGCGCGTGGCGATTGGAAATGCCGACGTCGCCCTGGCGACTGCCTTTGAGCCCGCAGCGGTCGATCATCCACGCGGCGGAAAGTTTCACCTGGCCGTTCGGCTGCGGCCATGCCGGCAGCTCGGGGTGGGTGGCTTTGAGCGCAGCGGCGCGTTCGGCGTCGACGATCGGGTTCTTGAAGAAGCTGCCGGCGTTGCCGATTACCGCGGGGTCGGGCAGCTTGCGGCCGCGCATGCGCACCACCGCTTCGGCCACGTGGTACGGCGCCGGGGTATCGACGCCGAGCCGCGCAAGCTCTTCGTGCATGCCGGCATAGTCCAGCCGCAGGGGGCGGTGGCGGGGCAGGGCGAAGCGCACCGCGGTGACAATGTAGCGCCCCGGCTCACGCTTGAAGCGCGACTGCCGGTAGCCGAACGCGCACTCGGCGTTGCCGATGACGGCGATGCGGTGTTCGTGCACGTCCCAGGCTTCGACGCTTTCGACGAACTCGGCGACTTCGGTGCCGTAGGCACCGATGTTCTGTACCGGTGCAGCGCCGACGGTACCGGGAATGGCGATCAGGTTTTCCAGTCCGGCAAAGCCCTGTCCAAGCGACCAGCGTACGAAGTCGTCCCAACGCTCGCCGGCGGCGACCGCGATGCGGGTGACATCGCCTTCCTCTTCCACTTGCACGCCGTGCGTGAGCATGGCCAGTACGGTGCCGGGAAAATCCCGCGTCAACAGCAGGTTGCTGCCTTCGCCCAGCACCAGCAGAGGCTGCGCCCGCACGGCGGGGAAAGCCAGCAGCTCGGGCAGTTTGCTGGCGTCGTGCAGTTCGGCCAGCAGGTGAGCGCGAGCCTGCACGTGCAGGGTGTTGCGGGTGGCGAGCGGAGCGTTTTCGGTGAGCGCGTAGCCGCCCATCGGTACGGGTTCAAGCGGCACGGCGGGTTCCTTCGAGGTTGCGGATCGCGTCGACGCACTCGGCGACCAGGCGCGGCCCGCGGTAGATGAGGCCGGAGTAGAGCTGCACGAGGTTGGCGCCGGCATTGATTTTTTCCGCCGCATCGGCGCCAGCCAGAATGCCCCCGACGCCGATGATCGGCATCTGCGGGCCAAGCCGCGCGCGCATGCCGCGCAGCACGTCGGTGGCCAGCGCGAACAAGGGGCGGCCGGAGAGTCCGCCGGTTTCATGGCCCAGCGGGTGGTTGGCCACCAGCGTGTGGTCCACCGTGGTGTTGGTGCAGATCACGCCGTCGATGCCGGTGGCTTGCAGCACCTGGGCGATGCCGTCGAGCTCGGCGTCGCCCAGATCGGGCGCGATCTTGAGCAGCATCGGCTTGCGCGCGCCAGCCTGGGAGCCAAGCCGCTCCTGGGTCTCACGCAGGGTACCGATCAGGCGGTGCAGGGCGTCTTCATGTTGCAGGTCGCGCAGGCCCTTGGTGTTGGGCGAAGAAATATTCACCGTGATGTAGCTGGCGCGCGCGTAGACGTGCTCAAGGCAGGTGAGGTAGTCGTCCACCGCACGCTCGTTCGGCGTGTCCTTGTTTTTGCCGATGTTGATGCCGAGCACGCCGTCGTAGCGGGCACGCCCGACGTTGCGCATGAACGCGTCGACGCCAGCGTTGTTGAAGCCCATGCGGTTGATGATGGCGGCGTGCTGTGGCAAGCGAAACAACCGCGGCCGCGGGTTGCCCGGTTGTGCGCGCGGCGTCACCGTACCCACTTCGATGAAGCCGAAGCCGAGTGCGCCGAGCGCATCCAGATGTTCGGCGTTCTTGTCCAGCCCGGCAGCCAGGCCGACCGGATTGGGGAAGTGGACACCGAACGCGGTGGTCGGTGCGGCGGCGACGGGGGGCACGAACCACGCCAGCAAATGCAGTCGATGTGCCAAGTCGAGCGCGCGCAAGGTGCTGCCGTGCGCAGCCTCGGCATCGAGTGCGAACAGCAGTGGGCGCAGCGATGGGTAGGCGTCGATCACCGTGGCGCTTCCGCAGGTGCGGACTGCCGCGGCCTTGCCGGCCGATGACCGGGCGATGCACCGTGGCTCAGTGCCATGGCAGGAAGTGCGCGCTGAAACCGAGGCCAAGCAGGACAAACGCGACCAGCAGGAAAAGGCCGATGGCCGTGAGTACCAGCTGCAGGTAGCCGAGCACCAGCCCGGCTACCGCCAGCCCGCCGCCGTCGATGCTGCCCGGCGGCGCATGGCGTATTTCACCGCGCGCCAGGTGCCCGCACACCACGGCGGCAACGGCACCGACGAACGGCAGCATGCACCATGCCAGCACGCCGAGCACGAGGCTGGCGATGGCGAGACCACTGGTGGTGCGGGCAAGCGGCAACGGTTGGTTCATGGCAATCCCTGCGAAGGGCCTGGTTACAAGTCGAACTTGATGCCCTGCGCCAGCGGCAAGGCATTCGAGTAGTTGATCGTGTTGGTTTGCCGGCGCATGTAAGCCTGCCACGCCGTCGAGCCGGATTCGCGGCCGCCGCCGGTGTCCTTCTCGCCGCCGAACGCACCGCCGATCTCGGCGCCCGAGGTGCCGATGTTGACGTTGGCGATGCCGCAGTCGCTGCCACCGGTGGCGAGGTACTGCTCGGCAGCCTTGAGATCCTGGGTGAAGATGGCTGCGGACAAGCCTTGTGGCACGCCGTTCTGCATGGCGATGGCTTCGTCCAGCGTCTTGAACGGCATCACGTAGAGGATCGGCGCGAAAGTTTCGGTCTGCACCACCTCGTCGGAGTTTTTCACCCCGCGCACGATCGTCGGCAGCACGAAAAAGCCCTTGCGGTCGGTGAGCGCCTTGCCACCGGTGACGACGACACCACCGAGCTTTTTCACCGCATCCACGGCACCGAGATACGCCTCGACCGCGGCGGCACTGTTCAACGGGCCCATCAGCGTCTTCGCGTCGGTCGGATCGCCGATCTTGGTTTCGATCTGCTTGTACGCGGCGGTGAGTTTCTGCACCACGTCCTCGATGATCGACTCGTGCACGATCAGCCGTCGCGTGGTCGTGCAGCGCTGGCCGGCGGTGCCGACTGCACCGAACACGATCGCCGGAATGGCGAGTTTCAAGTCGGCACTGCGGTCAAGGATGATGGCGTTGTTGCCGCCCATCTCCAGCAGCGAGCGCCCGAGCCGGCGCGCAACCCGCTCGCCGATGTGGCGGCCGACCTTGGTCGAACCGGTGAAGCTCACCAGTGCGATGCGCTTGTCGTCGACGAACGCCTGCGACAGTTCGGTGCCGGCATCGTTGAAGAGGAAGAAGATGTCCGGGAAGCCGCCGGCCTTCAGCGCGTCGTTGCAGATGCGGATTGCCGCGATCGCGGACAGCGGGGTCTTCGGCGACGGCTTCCAGATGCACACGTCACCGCACACCGCGGCGATGAACGCGTTCCACGACCACACCGCCACCGGAAAATTGAACGCGCTGATGATGCCGACCAGGCCGAGCGGGTGCCACTGCTCGTACATGCGGTGCCCCGGCCGCTCGGAATGCATAGTGTTGCCATAAAGCATGCGACTCTGGCCGACGGCAAAATCGGCGATGTCGATCATCTCCTGCACTTCGCCGTCGCCTTCCGGCTTGATCTTGCCCATCTCCAGCGCCACCAGCGAGCCCAGTGCATCCTTGTGCTGGCGCAGCGCATCGGCGCACAGGCGGATGGCTTGCCCGCGCTGCGGCGCCGGCGTGGCGTGCCACACCGCAAACGCCGCCTGCGCGTGATCCATCAGCTTGGCGTAATCGGCGCTGCTCGACGCATGCACGCTGGCGATGACCTCGCCAGTGGCCGGGTTTACCGGCGAAAGCGTGCCAGCATCGGTGGTGGTCGACCACTCGCCGTTGCCGAAATACGTGCCCGGATTGCTGCTGCCAAGACCGAGTGCACTGAGGATGTTCTGGGACATGCTTGACTCCGCGAAAACGTGAAACCCCGAAACAGTCATTCTATCAGTTGCCCCGCCGCGCCCGGTTCGCGCAGTGCGGCATTCCATGCCAAAATTCGCGGCTTGCCCCTGTAGCTCAGCTGGATAGAGCGTCCCCCTCCTAAGGGGAAGGTCGCGCGTTCAAATCGCGCCGGGGGCACCATTCGTGCGCGACGTCGTTGCAGCTCCCCCATACCGCGGGCAGCGGTTCGCCACAGTTGCCTTGCACCCCGTGCATCAACCCGCCACGGCGGCGCCTTGGCGAAGTTGGCCGCGGCGTCCAGCGCCGTTTGTCGTCCACGACAGTCGAGTACGCGATGGGGGCAACGTCCGTGCGCCGCGCAAACGCCAGCGGCACCGGCAGGCATCACGGTGATAGGGCTGATCAGGCCATCGACATCACGGTTCCACAAGGATCAGTTGGCGATCATCGTGGCTATGCATGCCCGGTGCCAACGCAGCGTGGACATCGTGGCGGACTACACTGGCCTCATGGTGCTTGTCGTCTCTCCAAAAATTCCCGTCAACGACCCGAAGCCGGTGCCGCCGGCAGAGCCGGATCCGGCCGATTGCTGCGGCGAAGGTTGCGTGCCATGCGTGTACGACCGGTATGACGAGGAGCGCGAGCGCTACAAGGCTGATCTGGCTGCGTGGCAGGCGCGCCATCCCGGCGAATAGTTGTCGCCAGTCAGGCGGTCATGCGCATGACGCGATGTAGGCTTGAGATGTGCGGCATGCCATGACGGTGGCCGCCAACCGGTTTCGGCAACCCCGCATGGCGCGCGCGTACTGCGGTCGTTGCGCAGCCTTCGCTGCGGGGTTGCCGAACCCATCAGACCAGGTGTGGTGGCTGTGATGATTCCGTATTCCGTGCTCGACTTGGCGCCGATCACCGTCGGCAGCGATGCCGGCGAAGCGTTTCGCCATTCCTGCAACCTTGCGCAACTGGCCGAGCAGCTTGGCTACACGCGTTACTGGCTGGCTGAGCACCACAACATGCCGGGCATTGCCAGTGCCGCCACCGCGGTACTGATTGGCGCGGTGGCGGCGGCGACCACGCGCATTCGCGTCGGGGCTGGCGGCATCATGTTGCCCAACCACTCGCCACTGCAGGTGGCCGAGGCGTTCGGCACCTTGGCGGCGCTGCATCCGGGGCGCATCGACCTTGGGCTTGGCCGCGCACCGGGCACGGATCAGGCGACGGCGCGTGCGCTGCGCCGTTATTTCGCCAGTGCCGACGCGTTTCCGCAGGACGTGGCGGAGCTGCTCGAATTCCTCGCGCCGGCCTCGCCGGGGCAGGCGGTGCGCGCGGTGCCGGGCGCTGGCAGCGAGTTGCCGGTGTGGATCCTCGGGTCGAGCCTGTTTGGCGCGCGGCTGGCCGCACAGCTCGGCTTGCCCTACGCGTTTGCCTCGCACTTCGCGCCGGATGCAATGGACGAGGCGCTGGCCGTGTACCGTCGCGATTTCCACCCTTCCGAACGGCTGGGCAAGCCCTACGCCATGCTTGGCGTCAACGTGGTGGTCGCCGACAGCGACGCCGAGGCGCGGCGGTTGTTCACCACCCAGCAGCAAAGTTTCGTCACCCTGCGGCGCGGACGGCCGGGCCTGATTCCGCCGCCGATCGACGACATCGAAACGTTCTGGACGCCGGGCGAAAAGGCGATGGTGGAACGCGCATTGGGCTGCGCAGTCGTCGGTGGGCCGGCCACCGTGCGCGAAGGTCTTGCAAATTTCATCGCGCGCCACCAGCCGGACGAGCTGATGCTCACCGCCAACATTTTCGATCACGCCGCGCGCCGGCATTCGTTCGAGCTGGCGTGGGCTGCGCGTGACTGACCTGCGCGCGGGCGCCGTCGTCGCGAGCACCGTGCATTTGCCGCCCGGAACTTGGACGACGGTGCTGGACGCCCTGGTGGCGCGGTTCCCCGCGATCGACCGCGCCACCTGGATCGACCGCATCGCACGTGGCCGGGTGCTGGATGCGGCGGGGCAGGCGATTCCCATGGATGCCCCGTATCGGGCGGGCGCCTGCATCCGGTACTTCCGTGAGGTGCCGCACGAGGCGCCGATCCCGTTTGCCGAAACCGTGTTGCATGTCGATGCGCAGCTGGTGGTCGCCGACAAGCCACCGTTCCTGCCGGTGGCGCCGACCGGACGCTGGGTGGAGGAAACCTTGCTGCGACGCCTGCAGCGCACGCTGGGCAATCCCGACCTGGCACC
This sequence comes from Rhodanobacter sp. FW106-HT46G03, assembly GCF_058789895.1. Classification (NCBI taxonomy): domain Bacteria; kingdom Pseudomonadati; phylum Pseudomonadota; class Gammaproteobacteria; order Lysobacterales; family Rhodanobacteraceae; genus Rhodanobacter; species Rhodanobacter sp. FW106-HT46G03. Next base: position 1,955,905 of record NZ_JBYTCC010000001.1, on the reverse strand, counting down.
GCTGCATCGCATTGATCGCGCCACCAGCGGGCTGGTGCTGTTTTCCGCCAACCCGGCAACCCGCAACGCTTATCAAACACTGTTTCGCGAACGCCGCATCGCCAAGCGCTACGAGGCGCTGGCGCCGGCGATGCCGCGGCTCGCGTTTCCGCATGAGCGCTGCTCGCGCATCGAGCGCGGCGAGCCATTTTTTCGCATGCGTGAAGTGGCGGGCGAACCCAACGCCATCACCCGCATCGAGGTGCTCGACCGTGGCGGCGCCACGTGGCGCTACGCGCTGCATCCGCTGACCGGGCGCAAGCACCAGCTGCGGGTGCACCTGGCCGCACTCGGCGCCCCGATTTGCGGCGATGCGTGGTACCCGGTCTTGACCGCGGAAGCGCCGGACGACGGTGCGCACCGCTTGCGCCTCTTGGCGCAGGCGCTGGATTTTGTCGATCCGCTCGACGGCGCGCGACGCCACTTTGAAAGCCGGCAGGTGCTGCCGGCGTGGTAAGTCGCGCCGCGGTGCAGTAACGGTCGGCGGGCATTCCACGTTATCGTCGCCGCCTTGTTTCCGCCGCAGGGGGTAGTTGCCCGTGAGTGCCCAGATGTTGTCCGCCGACTCGTCACGGCTCGAATTGACCTTGCGCGGCCTGGTGATCGGCATCCTGATCACCGTCGTGTTCACCGCCGCCAATGTGTTCTTCGGGCTCAAGGCCGGGCTCACGTTTGCCACTTCGATCCCGGCCGCCGTGATTTCGATGGCGATCCTGCGGGCACTGAAAAACTCGACGATGCAGGAGAACAACATCGTGCAAACCGTGGCCTCGGCCGCGGGCACGCTGTCTTCCATCATTTTCGTGCTGCCCGGCCTCATCATCGTCGGCTATTGGAGCGGTTTCCCGTTCTGGATGAGTTTTGGCATCTGCGCCACCGGCGGCATCCTGGGCGTGATGTACACCATCCCGCTGCGGCGTGCGCTGGTGACCGACTCCGACCTGCCGTATCCGGAAGGCGTGGCCTGTGCCGAGGTGCTCAAGGTCGGCTCCAGCCACGGCAAGGAGGCGGCCGAATCGGTGGAATCCGGCGGCGCGGGGCTCAAGGCGGTGGTCGTGGGCGCGGTGGTTTCCGCGGTGTTCTACGTGGTGGTGCAGACCAAGCTGTTTGCCGACATGGTGTCGGGTTATTTTCGCGTGGGCGACAAGGGGGCGGCGACCGGTTTCGATTTCAGCCTGTCGTTTGCGCTGTTCGCGGTGGGCCACCTCGTCGGGCTGTGGGTCGGCATGGCGATGCTGGTCGGCGCGGTGATTGGTTGGGGCTGGGCGGTGCCGCATTTCCTGCTGTTGCACCCGGAAAGCGGCGCGACCATGGATGCCGCGCAGGCGACGTGGAGCCATTACGTGCGCTTTGTCGGCGCCGGCACTATTGGCGTGGCGGCGATCTGGACGCTGGCCAAGCTGGTCAAGCCGGTGATTGGCGGGCTGGCTGGCGCCATGGCTGCCTCCAAGGTGCGCAAGGCGGGCAAGCTCGATACCTTGCCGCGTACCGAGCGCGACATGCCGATCGGCATGGTCGGTCTCATCACGCTGCTGTGCCTGATCCCGGTCGGCTGGCTGCTCGGCCACTTTGCCAACATAAGCCACCTTGGCTCGCAGCTGACGCTGCTGGTGGTGGGCGGCGTGCTGTTCGTGGTGATCCTGAGCTTTCTCGTTTCCGCCGTGTGCGGCTACATGGCGGGCTTGATCGGATCGAGCAACAGCCCGCTGTCCGGCGTCGGCATTCTCGTCGTCATCATTGCGGCATTGCTGCTGGTGGTGGGGGTCAAGCCGCTGCTGCCGGCGGAATCGGGCAAGGCGCTGGTGGCGTTTGCGCTGTTCATCACTTCGATCGTGTTTGCGGTGGCGTCCATCGCCAACAACAACCTGCAGGATCTCAAGACCGGGCAACTGGTGGACGCCACGCCGTCGCTGCAGCAGTGGGCGCTGGTGATCGGCGTGATTGCCGGTGCGCTGGTGATTCCGCCGGTGATGGATCTCCTGAACCAGGCCTACGGTTTCCTGGGTGCACCGGGCGTCGACCCGTCGCGTGCGCTGCCGGCGCCGCAGGCCGGGCTGATCTCCGCGCTGGCGCAAGGCGTCATCACCGGCGACATCGACTGGAGCCTGATCATCATCGGCGGCGTGATCGGCGTGATCATCATCGTGGTCGACGAGATCCTGGCAAAAAAGGCGACATCGGTACGCCTGCCGCCGCTGGCCGTGGGCCTGGGCATTTACCTGCCCACCTCGACCACGTTGATGGTGGTAGTGGGCGCGCTGGTGGGCGCCTGGTTCGACCGGCGTGCCGAGCGCGGCCCCAACGCGGAGCCAACCAAGCAGCTTGGCGTGCTGTTGGCCTCCGGCCTGATCGTGGGCGAGAGCCTGCTGGGCGTGGTGGTGGCGGCGCTGGTGGCGTTTTCCGAGCAGCTCGGTTTTGCCAACCACGATGCGCCGCTGGCGCTGGTCGGCAAGGGCTTCCACGAGGCAGCCATCTGGATCGGTGGCACGGTGTTCGCCGCCATCGTGTTTTTGATGTACCGCTGGATCGCGCGGATGGGGCAGGGCACGACGACACACTGAATGTGCGGCGGGCGGCAGCCATGCCCAACGTCAGCAAGGGATGCCAGTGCCGTAAACTGATGCTCTCCGAGGGGATGCGAGCACTGCGTGGAGCAAGACAAACCTGAAGTTGCACCGCCGGTGGTAGCGGTACTCGCCGCCCCCAGCCCGCGCGTCGTGTGGTTGCGCCGCATCATCGGCCCACTGCTGTCGGTCGGCATGCTGTGTCTGGCGCTGTGGGCGCTGCACCTGCTCGCGCGCGACGTCAGCTACCACGAGATTCGCGAGTACCTGCAGCACGTGTCGCGCCCGCGTCTGCTGCTCGCGATCGGGCTGACCACGCTGGGCTTCGGTGTGATGTCGCTGTACGACCGTTTTGGCCTGGCCACCATCGGCAAGACGCTGCCGTGGCGACGGGTAACGCTGATCTCGTTCATCAGCTACGCATTCAGCAACGCGATCGGCATGTCGTTCCTGGTGTCGGGTTCGATCCGCTACCGCTTTTATGTGCAGAACGGTTTGTCCACCGGCGAGATCGCCAGGCTGGTGCTGTATTGCACCGTGGCGTTCTGGCTGGGCCTGCTGGCGCTGACCGGCACGACCCTGCTGGTCGTGCCGCTGCCGTCCGGTTTGCCGATGAGTTCCTGGCGGATTGCGTTGGCATCCCTTTTGGTGGCGATTCCGCTGGCATGGCTGGCTGCCGGCTTCATCCGCAAGCCGTTCAAGCTGTGGCGCTGGCAGGTGCATATTCCGGCTCCGGGCACCACGCTGCGCCAGATCGTGGTCGGTGCGGCCGATTGGTGGCTGGCGGCGGCGGTGATGTACGTCTTGATGCCGGATCGCCTGGATGCCGGCTTCGGGCATTTCCTCGCGATCTTCGTGATCGCCCAGATTGCCGGCCTCATCAGCCATGTGCCGGGCGGGCTCGGCGTGTTCGAGGCGGTGATGCTGGCGGGCCTCGGCGCCACCGGCAACCAGGCGCTGGCTGCACCCATCCTCGGTTCGCTGGCGGCGTTTCGCATCGTGTATTACCTGATGCCGCTGTGCGCCGCCACGGTGCTGGTGCTGCAGCGCGAAGCGCGCGGCTTGCATCGGCCGGCGCTGTGGTCGCCGTGGTTCAACAATCTGCTGCCCTCGTTTTTTGCCGGGCTGACGCTGGTGTCGGGTGCGGTGCTGCTGTTTTCCGGCGCTACCAAGGCGCTGCCGCACCGCATGGAGATCCTGCGCGACGTGTTGCCGTTGTCAGTGCTGGAAATCTCCCACCTGCTCGCCAGCGTGGTCGGCATGCTGCTCCTGATCCTCGCGCGCGGGTTGCAACGGCGGCTGGATGCGGCGTACTGGCTGACCCTGATCCTGCTGATATCGGGCGCGGTGTTCTCGCTGCTCAAGGGCATCGACTACGAGGAGGCGACGCTGCTGGCACTGCTGGCACTGGCGCTGTTCCCGGCGCACAAGCTGTTCTATCGGCGTGCGTCGTTGTTCAGCGGGCGCTTCTCGCCCGGCTGGATCCTTGCCATTGTCGCGGTGTTCGGCTGTGCGACGTGGCTGGTGATGTTCAGCTACAAGCACGTGGATTACAGCAACAGCCTGTGGTGGGAGTTCAGTTTCCACCAGGGCGGTGCACCGCGCGCCTTGCGTGCACTGGTCGGCGCCGCGGCGGCCGGGCTGCTGTTTGCGCTGGCCATGCTGATTCGCCCGCAGCGCTCACGCCACGTGCCGCCAACCGAAGCCGAGTTGCAGCGTGCGCTGCCGCTCATCAAGCGGTACCACTCCGCACAAGCGCATCTCGCCCTCATGGGCGACAAGCATCTGTTGTTTGCGCCCAATGACGATGCGTTCCTGATGTACGACACCGAGGGGCGCAGTTGGGTCGCCCTGGGCGACCCGGTCGGCGCGGACGAAGATGCGCGGCGCGAGCTGGTATGGAGTTTCCTCGAACAGTGCGAGCGCGACGGCGGCTGGCCGGTGTTCTACGAGGTCAGCCCGGCCGATCTCGACCTGTATCTCGAAGTGGGCATGAACCTCATGAAGATTGGCGAGGAGGCGCGCGTCGCGCTGGCCGATTTCAACCTCGATGGCAAGTCCAAGAAGACCTTGCGCGGCACGGTAAACAAGCTCACCCGCGAAGGCTTGCACCTGGAGATCCTGCCGGCACAGCGGGTGCCTGAATTTCTGCCGCGATTGCGCGTGATCTCCGATGCGTGGCTGGGCGACAAGCACGCCCACGAGAAGCGTTTCTCGCTCGGCGCGTTCGATCCGAAATACCTGGCGCGCACACCAATGGCGTTGGTGTGGCAGGGCGAGCAGCTGGTGGCGTTTGCCAACCTGCTGCTCACCGACACCAAGGAAGAGGCCTCGGTGGACCTGATGCGCTTTTTGCCCAATGGCCCCACCGGCATCATGGATTTTCTGTTCATCGAACTCATGCAGTGGGCGCGACAGGAAGGCTACCGCTGGTTCAACCTGGGCATGGCGCCGCTGGCGGGCCTCACCAACCGCCGTCTTTCGCCATTGTGGAACCGTTTTGGCGCGCTGGTGTTCGGCCGCGGCGAGCGCTTCTACAACTTCCAGGGCCTCAAGCGTTACAAGGACAAATTCGACCCGGAGTGGGAGCCGCGCTACATGGCCACGCCGGGTGGCATCGCCGTGCCGCTCATCCTGGCCAACGTGGCGAGCCTGATTTCCGGCGGATTGGTGGGCGTGGTGCGGCGATGACCAAATCGAAGCGGGGCAGGTGGGCCATGTGGTCAGGCATTGGTGTCGCGGCGGTGGGTTTGGCCTTGGCAATCTGGACGCCGTTTTCCAGGCCGAGCCTGGAGCGATCCACCGTGCTGCTCACCCCGGCGGCAACCCTCGCCGCGCCGGCGGGCGAGGGCGACGTGCTCACCATTCTGTATTCCGGTGATGGCGGCTGGGCCGACCTCGACAAGCAGCTCGGCAATGCCTTTGTCGCGCGCGGCATCCCGGTCATTGGCATCAACGCCTTCAAGTATTTCTGGCGCAGCCGCGATCCCGACACCGCCGCCGCCGAACTCGACGCGTTGATGACGAAGTATCTCGGTGACTGGCACAAGCAGCGCGTGTGGCTGGTGGGCTTCTCGTTCGGTGCCGACGTGCTGCCCACGCTGATCGACAGGCTCAGTGCGGCAAACCGTGCACGCATTGCGCAATTGGTGCTGCTTTCGCCCAGCCGCGATGCCAGCTTCGAGATCCAGTTCGAGGGCTACATGATGGCGCAGGGACGCTTCAAGGCCTTCGTCAAGACGTTGCTGGAGAAATTCAACAAGGTGCCGCACTACGCTGCACTGCCGCCGGTAGTGGCTATCGACCATGCGTTCCCGGTGGTTTGCTATTACGGTAAAGAGGAGGCCGACGACAGCCTCTGCACCGACGCGGGTTTGCCAAACTGGGTCACCGTGCATGCCAAGAACGGCGACCACCATTTCGAAGGCGGCTACCTGCCGCTTGCCACGCAGATGATCGACGAGCTGCCGGTGGGCGCCGCTGGTCATTGAATCGGCACGGCGGCATGATGGCCGCCCGTCCGCCGGAGTTCGTGCCATGCCGCCGCGCCAGCCCGATGACGCCAAGCTCGATCGCATCGTTGCCGAAGCGCGGCGCGCCGCCGCGCAGCGTGAGGCCGGTTATCGCGAGCGTGCGCTGAAAATGTACTCGTGGGTGTGCGGCCGCTGCGGCCGCGAGTTCACCCGTGCCAACGTGCGCGAGCTCACCGTGCACCATCGCAACCACAACCACGACGACAACCCTGCCGATGGCAGCAACTGGGAGCTCTTGTGCGTGTACTGCCACGACAACGAGCATGCCCGTTTCATCGACCATGTGCGCGGAGCAGGTTACGAATTGGCGGCACCCGCGTCGGCGCCCGCCACCAGCAATCCGTTTGCCGATTTGCGCGCCATGCTGGCGGCCAGGGACAAAGGCTGACGCGGTACCCGGCTGGCGTTGCGTGAGCCCTCGTACTCGCGGCAGGCCCAACGGGCGCGCCTCGTACAATGGCGTCCTTCTTTTGCCGATACCGTTGCCGTGATGCCAGCCGGATACGCCGCCCCCGCACCGACCGCGGAACTCGATGCGTTGTTTTTGCCCTTTGCCACCGGCGCGTTGCGTCTTCCCGTTGACGGCCAGGTGTGGTTTTTCGGTGCCCGTGCTGGCGTGCGCTTGCGTGAGATGGCGCAGCCAGGCTGGTGCTGCACGCAGGACTTCAAGCCGTTTGCCGATGCGCTGACGCGCGAAGGCTACGCCGTCGGCGCGCCGGCGCCGGCGCCGGAGGCGCGTTTCGCGGTGGTTGCGCTGCTGCCGGCGCGCTCGCGCGAGGTGCGCCGCATCCAGTTTGCACAAGCCGTGCAGCGGGTGTCGCCAGGCGGCGTGGTACTGGCGTGCGTCGCCAACGCCGAGGGTGCGAAATCCGCACAGGCCGACCTCGCGTTGCTGCTCGGCCCGGTGCAAAGCCTCTCCAAGCACAAGTGCCGGGTGTTTTGGGCCACCGCCGACACCATCGACACCTCGCTCCTCGCGGCCTGGGGCGAACTGGATACGCCGCGCATGACGGCCGCCGGTTACCTGAGCCGCCCCGGTTTGTTTGCGTGGGATCGTGTCGATCCGGCGTCGGCGCTCTTGGCGTCACAGCTGCCGGCGGATTTGCACGGCCGCGTCGCCGACCTCGGCGCCGGTTACGGTTACCTGGCGAGCCAGGTGGTGGCACGTTGCCCGCAGGTGCGCAGCCTCGATCTGTACGAAGCCGATGCGCGGGCGCTGACGCCGGCGCGCGAAAACCTCGTGCACGCGGTGGCATCCAGCGGGCGTGAGGTTGACGTTGAAGTGCATTGGCACGATGTCACGCGCGGCCTTCCGGAACGTTATGACGCCATCGTCAGCAATCCGCCGTTCCACTTTGCCGGGCGTGCCGAGCTGCCGGCGCTCGGCCAGGCCTTCATTGCCAGCGCGGCCGACGCGCTCACCGCGGATGGACGGCTGTTGCTGGTCGCCAATCGGCAACTGCCGTATGAAGGCGTGCTTGCGGCGCGTTTTACCCAGGTTCGCCAGCTTGCACTGCGCGATGGTTTCAAGGCGATCGAGGCAAGCGGGGTGCGGTCGTGAAGCTGGTCAAGCTGATCGCCAACCTCGGCTACGGCAGTCGCAAACAAGTCGCCTGGATGTTTCGCGAGGGCCGCATTACCGGTGCCGACGGCGAGGTGCTGTATGCGGATGATTCGGCCGACCCGGCGCACATCCGCATCGATGGCGAACCACTTGATCCGCCAACCGGGCTGGTGTTGATGCTCAACAAACCGCTCGGCGTCACCTGCTCGCGCAAGGACGCCGGCCGCCTCGTCTACGATCTGCTGCCGCCGCGCTACCGGCTGCGCGATCCGGCACTCTCCACCATCGGCCGCCTTGACCGCGACACTGCCGGCCTGCTGCTGCTCACCGACGATGGGGGATTGCTGCATCGGGTCATTTCGCCCAAGGCCGAAGTGGCCAAGGTCTACGCGGCGACGCTTGCGGAAGACCTGCGCGGCACGGAAACCGAACTCTTCGCCAGCGGCACGCTGATGCTCGATGGCGAAACCACGCCACTCGCGCCGGCACGGCTGGAAGTGTTTGGCCCGCGCAGCGCACGCCTTACCATCACCGAAGGCCGCTACCATCAGGTGCGCCGCATGTTCGCCGCCACCGGCAACCGGGTGGAAACCCTCACGCGCCTCGCCGTCGGCGCCTTGACCCTCGGTGATCTTGCCCCCGGTGGGTGGCGCGCACTTGACGCCGGCACGGTGGCGCGCGTGTTCGATCCGCCAGCGTAGAGTAATGACATTGATCCATTCGGCCGCTGCTCCGGGCCCGCAATGGAAACCTGTTCGGCAAGGCCTGCCGGATTACTCGACTACCCGCGCGGCTCTCAGAATGTGACCTGGGCATACAGGCCCGTGACCAGGGTGTCCGGAATTTTCCCGGTGCCACCCGGATGGATCACATACTGCAAGTTGGGCCGCAGCTTGAACCACGGCGTCAGCTGCGCTCCGTAATCGATTTCGATGATGCTTTCGTGGGTCTGGATGCCCACGGTACCCGGCACGACGCTGTCGCGCTCGCGCTGGAAGCGGGGCAGACGCGGATTGGTGCGCGCGTACGCAACGACAAACGACACGAAGTCCTGGCTGCGGCCGGGAAACGTGCCTTGCCACACGCCGCCCGCCAGCCAGAAATAGCTGTAGCGCGCGGTGGCCCGATCGCCCGTGCCACCCATGATGCTGAGCCGCAGATGGCGCCGTGTGCCTTGATTGGCATAGACCGTCTGGCTGGTGATGACATAGGCCCCTGAGCGACCGTTGCGCTCGATGAAGGGCATATCCGTGAACCCCACTGGCGTGCGGTCGACGCCGGTGTACACGTCGGGCGTGTCCGCGGTGTTGTAGTACGCACCGACCTGGTAGTCGCCCGGCATGGCATCGCCGCTGGTGTGCCAGCCGAGTTCTACCGGCACGAACTCGCCAGTGCGCTTGAATCTGAGATTGAACCCCTGGTTGGAATTTCCGGCGTTCGGGTTGTCGAGATACACGCTGGTCGCGATGTAGAACCCGGGCGTGACATGCAGTTTGAGACGAGCGCCCCATTGTGCGGTCGGGAAGTTGTGGGCGCCGCTGTTGGTGGTCATCGCGTTGGCATGGCCGCAGATCACGCCGTTCTGGAACTTGCAGAAATTCGGCAGTCGCGCGAAGTCGTCACCGACCGGCGACCAGCCGATGGCATAGTGGATCTTGTGGTCGTCGAGGTCTTGCTGGAAGTTGAGTTCCGCCAGCCGGAAGTTCTGGCCGGCGCCATACAGCTCCTGCACGGAGAACTGGTTGTGCAGCACGTCGTTGCTGAGGCTGCGGCCGGAGCGACCAGTCAGTGTCACCTGGATGTGGGCGTCGTGGATGCCGGCCAGCCGATCGAGATCAAACACCGTCTCGAGGTCCAGTTGCTGGGTATAGCGCGCCGTATGCCGCAGCGGGCCGACAAAGATCCCGGCGCTTTCGCTGGTGTAGTGGGCGTTGAACGTGATGCCATCCTGCTTGAGGCGCGTGCGCAGGCCGCCCCAGTCGCCGGTAAGGGGGGGCGCTGCCACCACTCCTGCGCCGCGGCCGGCGCCACAAACCCCAGCGATGCAGAAACGCACAGCAGGAGCCACAGCGCTCGCCATGGTGGTGAGCGGCTGGCGTGACGCGTGGTGGCGGGCGCGGTCAATGCGGCGCTTCGGCATGCGGTCGCCGCCGGCGCCGCCCCAGCGCCAGGACGATGGCGGCGAGGATCACGATGATCGCAGCCACGGTCACGCGCGCGATCAGCACCAGATGCGACGCGGCGCCACCCGCACGCAGCGTTCGTACCTGATCGACCGAAACCTTGGCCGATGGATTGCCGAAATGCTGCGTCACGTAGTTGCCAAGCGTCGTGACCTGTTGGTCGGAAAGCTCGCCCGCGAAACCCGGCATCTGCAAGGTCGAGCCGTGGCCGTGCAGCTGCACGCCGTCGAGGATCGCCATCACCAGGTTGTCGGTGTTGCTGCGGCCCGTCGCGGTGTTGTGGAACAGCGGCGGCAAGCCGCCATCGAAACTGCCCTCGCCGCGCGCTTGATGACACGTCGAGCAGTACGCGTCATAGAGCTGCGGGCCGGTCATGTCGGCTGCCGTCTTTGGCAACGCTTGGCCGCGAACGCCAGCGAGGTCGGCATAGGCCGCACCCCACGCATCGACGGGCTTGCTGTCCGCAGCGTCGTGCCGTGCCGGCACCGTTTTCAGGTACGTCGCGATGGCTTCGAGATCCGCGGTCGTCAGGTAACGGAAGCTCGCGTCCACCGCTTCCGCCATCGGCCAACGTCCGCCAGCCGTCGTCGATGCCCTGGCGTTATGAACACCCATCTTGGTGTCCAGGATCACTTGACCACTACACCCGGTGCGAGTCGAGGTATCACCGGGGTAAACAGCATAAAAAAAGCCCAACCGATGAGGGTTGGGCTTTTCATGCAACGGCCAGTTGCCGTCAGAAGTATTGGTGGAGCTGTGGGGGATCGAACCCCAGACCTTCGCATTGCGAACGCGACGCTCTCCCAGCTGAGCTACAGCCCCACGCGAGGGAGCGCATCTTAGCAGTGGCTCGCCGATACGCCAAGACTTTTTTGTGGGTTCATGCAGGCAACAACGCCGACAGGCGTTCGCGCAGGACGGGTTCGCGCCAACCGGTCAGCGCGCTGGGCCAGGTGCGGGTGGCGACGTAGGCCTCCAGCACCTTGCGCGCGCATAGCAAGCCGGAGGGCAGGTCGAGTGCGGTGGCTTCGGTGTCGATCAGTGTCTTCATCGCTTGCAGCGCCTTCTTGGCCTCGCCTTGCGGATGCGCGGCAATGGGCGTAGTGCTGGCGATCTCTTCGTCGGTGACCGGGTCGCCAAGCAGCTGGAACAGCTCGCTGCGCTGCGGGCTGTGCAACGCGCGTTGGCCGCGGCTGCGCTGCTCAAGATCGGCGAGGCTCGTGGGCGGCTCGTGGGCAAGGCTCATTGCCAACGCGTCGTCGAGCAGCCATGGGCGCGGGCGGTCGAGTGTGCGTGCCGTGTGGTCGCGCCACAGCAGGATGCGGCGCAGCCGCGCTTGCTGCGCGGCGGGCCATTCGGCAGCGCCGTGCGTGGCGCGTTGTGGTTGCAGATCGCCGCCGCGGTGACTGGCGCGCTGGCGCAGGCGGTCGCAATCTTCGGCAAACCACGCCGCGCGGCCGCGGGCCTGCAGGCGTTCGGTGAGCTGGTCGTGGATGGGTTCCAGGTACACCACGTCGAGCGCGGCGTAGCGGCGCTGGCTGTCGGTCAGGGGACGCTGCAGCCAGTCGGAGCGCGTCTCGCCCTTGTCGAGGTCGACGCCGCACAGCTCGGCCACCAACGCGCGATAACTGACGCCAAGCCCCATGCCGGCATACGCCGCGGCAATCTGGGTGTCGAACAAGGTGCCTGGCCCGTCGGGCAGCAGCGGCGCCAGGGTTTCAAGATCCTCGCCGGCGCTGTGGATGATGGTCGCCGTGGCGCGGTTGCCCAGGGTCGGCTGCAGGGCGTCGTCGATGGCGAACGCCAGTGGGTCGATCAGCGCGTGGCGCCCATGGCAACCAATCTGCAGCAGCGCGAGCCGCGGGTGAAAGGTATCGCGCCGCATGAACTCGGTGTCGACGCCGACGGCGGCGCCGACTGGTACGCCGGCAAGCCAGGTTTGCAGGGTGGGACGATCGCCGATCCAGTCGGCGCTGACATCAGTGGGTGACATGCGATTTCCTGCACCTCACGGCGGTGGCGGTTTGCCCCGTTGGCGGGTGCTGACATAAGGTGGTCGAAAACGATAACAGGCCGATCAGGAAACGCCCAGGCATGCCGAACAACCGCTCGTTGGATCGTCAACGCAAGCTCGGCGGTACGGTCGGCGTGATCGTGCTGGCGTTCGGTCTTGGCTATCACTTCTTTCCGTCACTGTTTCATGCGGCGCCATTGCAACCCGAGCGTTCCGTGGCGGTGGCAACCGGCGGTGGCGCACCGCAGGTTGCCGTGCCTGACGAGCGGGCAACCGATGAGTTGAACGCGGGGCCGCCGCTGACGCTGGCACCCACCGCGGTGATCGCTGCGCGCTTGAAGCGGGGTACCCCGGCGTTGCCCCGACAGCTGACGCCCGACCCGCCAAAGTTGCGTGCGCTGCTGGATCGCGCCGACAAGGCGCTGGCAGAAGGGCGCCTCGCCGACGCGAAGGAGGGAGCCGCGGCCTTGTTTCTGGCCGCCGCCAAGGCCAAACCGGACAGCCGGCGCGCTGCCCGGGGCGTGATCGATGTGCGTGCACGCCTGATCGCCCAGACCGAGCGCGATATCACCCTGGGCAATGCCGAAGATGCCACCGTACAGCTGGCGGCGTTGCGCACCTTGCCCGCCAGCGAGCAGGACGTTGCCCACCTAGAGGCTTCGTTGGCAACGCTGGCGCAGGTGCGACCGCTGCTCGCGCGGGCGGCCGGTCTGCTGCAACAGGGTCGGGCCGACCAACCCCGTGGGCGCAGTGCATTGGACATCTACCGTCAGGTGCAGCAGCTCGATCCACACAATGCGGTGGCGGAGCAGGGGGTGCTGGATGTGCAGCGCGTGGTGCTTGACCGTGCCCTGGCAGCGGTGGCGCAGAACGATTTTGCCGGCGCCGACAAGGTGCTGGCCGCAGCGCAGGCGATCCGCCCCGGTTCCCAGCAATGGCACGACGTGCGCGCGCGCATCGCGGGCATGCGCAGCTCGCGTGCGGAAGGCGTGCTCATGCAGGCGCGCAGCGCGCTCGATGCCGGCAACATTGCGTTGGCGAGGAGCCTTGCCGCACAGGTGCGCACGCTCGATCCGCAGTTCGCCGGGCTGGCCGATTTTGCGCAGCGCATTGCAGATGCCGAGGTTTACGCGGGGCACAAGCCGGGGCAGGTGTTCACTGATCGCTATGTCGACCTGCCGGGGCAATCGCCGGCGATGGTGGTGATTCCGACCGGGACGTTTCTGATGGGGGCTGCCGACGATGGCAACCGGCATGCGGCGGAGTTGCCGCAGCATCGGGTTACCGTAGCGCGCGGGTTTGCGATGGCGCGCAGTGCGATCACGGTTGGCCAGTTCCGTGAGTTTGTGCGCGTCAGTGGATACGTGCCCGATTCGGTGCGCCTCGGCGGCGCCAGCGTGTACGACGAGCGCAGCGGCGTGATGCGCGACGAGGGGCGTGCTACGTGGAAGGACGACTACGCCGCGCGGCGGGCGGCCGACAACCTTCCGGTGGTCAACCTGTCGTGGAATGACGCAAAGGCCTACGCGGATTGGCTCAGCCAGCGTACCGGCAAGCCGTATCGGCTGCCGAGCGAAGCCGAGTTTGCGTATGCGCTGCGTGGCGGTACGCAAACCCGTTACTGGTGGGGCGACGGCACGCCTACATCGCGGGTCGAAAATCTCACTGGCGCAAAGGATCGTTCGCCCAGCGGCAGACGCTGGAGCCACGCGTTTCACGATTACGGCGATGGCTATTGGGGGCCGGCGCCGGTGATGAGCTTTGCGGCCAATCCGTTCGGCCTGTACGACATGGGGGGCAACGTCAGCGAGTGGGTGGCCGACTGCTGGCACGACAACTTCGTGCATGCGCCGGGCGACGGCAGTGCGTGGCTCAACCCGGGGTGCAGCGTGCACGTGCTGCGCGGCGGTTCGTGGGGGAGCTCGCCCGAACAGGCCCGCTCGGCGTGGCGGCAAGGCGCCAACGCCGACGTGCGCAGCGGCCGCGTCGGCTTTCGCGTGATCCGCGGATTGTGATTTCGTGTGGGAAAAATGCGCCATGACCGCGAAATTCGCGTAGATTGTGCGGGCCGCATGGCCATCGCCCCACGGGGGGCGGTGTCTCGACTTATCACGATGGATGCCCATGGCTACCAAGACCACTGCCAAGAAAGCCCCTGCCAAGGCCGCGAAGCCGGCGCCGAAAGCCGCCCCCGCTGCCGTCAAACCGATCAAGGAAACGTTGACCAAGTCCGGTCTCATCACGCATCTCGCCGCGCAGGCGGGCGTCGATACCAAGCACGTCAAGGCGGTGCTGGCGGCGCTTGAGCAGACGGTGCTCGGTGCCGTGAACAAGAAGGGCGCCGGCCAGTTCACGCTGCCCGGCCTGTTCAAGGTCAACGCGGTCAAGGTGCCGGCCAAGCCGAAGCGCACCGGCATCAATCCGTTCACCAAGCAAGAGCAGGTGTTTGCGGCCAAGCCGGCAACCGTCAAGGTCAAGGTGCGTCCGTTGAAGAAGCTCAAGGACGCCGCGGTCTGATACGCGCGGGTTGCACCGATCGTTTACATGACAAGGGCCGCTGATGCGGCCCTTGTCATGTCATGCGGGGCGTCGCGCGTGAACGCGGGTGGTCGTTGCGAAGGACCGCCTCGGGTTCTGCACAGCGGTGGGTCAGTGGGGTGGCGCGACCGGCGTAGCGTCGCAGCTGCGTCCTTGCAAGACTTGTTCCAGCTGGGTCGTCAATATGCGGCAACGCGCTGCAAGGTAGGGGCGTGTCCGTGGGTCGGCGGCGGCGTCACGCAGGCTCGTGCGCATGCTTTGGTAATGGGCCTGCAACTGGTTGGCGGGGAAAATACCTGCGGTGTGGTGGCAAGCCACGTAATGCGCAAGGTACTGGTCGCAAGCGGATACACCGGTCTCTTCCGCTGTGGTTGGCGGCGGCGGTGCTTGCGGGCGCGGCGCTGCACAGGCGGCAAGCAGCAGGCAGCCGCAAAGACAAAGCAGACGGTGCAGGTTCAAGTAGGGCACCCAGATCGAAAAACCGGTGGCCATGATAGGGGCAGCGGTGGCAGGGAGCATCGGCGCAACGCGCGTCGTGCGCCGTTGATAGGGGCCGCCGTGATCGATCCAACTCCCAGACCGCCCGGTACCGACAAGGCGTTGAGCCCGGCCTGCGACTTCGACGGGATGGTTGCCTGCAGGTACGCGGATAACGGAAATACCAGCTGCAGTGGCAGCGGGTTTGGCGCCGGTTTATGGCGCATGAAACCCCAGCAGGGTCAATAAACCACCGGGGCGGACTACCGCAAAACGGTTTTGTTGTATGCGCCTGGTTTCGGTCGTCAAACGGCTAGTCCGAAAGTGCCCTTGACATATCGCATGCGACGGAAATTTTCCGCTATGCTTGCCAGCGCTGTGTTTGCTAGGCACGCGCGTGCCCGTCACGGAAACGCTATTCCATGTCGCTACACCCGATCCCGGCATCCCAGCCAGCCGCCGACTTGCTGAGTCGGTTTGTCTCAAGTGTTAGCAATGGATCGGAGTGAGTCATGTCGGATCGCGAAACAGGTACCGTCAAGTGGTTCAACGACGCGAAGGGGTTCGGTTTCATCAGCCGCGAGAATGGCCCTGACGTGTTTGTGCATTTCCGTGCCATCGTCGGCACGGGCTTCCGCAGCCTGCAGGAAGGCCAGAAGGTGACGTTCAAGGTGGTGCAGGGCCAAAAGGGTCTGCAGGCCGAAGAAGTGCAGCTCGCCTGAGCTGCCAAACCGGATGGAAAAAGGCCGGCATGCGCCGGCCTTTTTCTTGGCGCCGAGGCTGCCGCATGTCCGATCTTTCGATTATCACGCCCACCGCCCTGCCAGTGCTGCCCGCCGATGGCGCGCGCTTCGAACTGCTGTGCGTGGCGCCGCGGCGAGTGCCGGTGGCGATGTTGTACTGGCTGCCGGCGATGGGCGTCTCCGCACGTCACTACCTGCCGTTGGCACAGGCGCTGGCCAGCCATGATGTGGCCGTTGCGGTCCACGAATGGCGCGGGATCGGTTCCAGCAGCGTGCGCGCCGGCTGGCGCAGCAATTGGGGTTATCGCGAGTTGCTGGAGCTGGATTTGCCCGCCGGCATGGCGACCGCCAGCGCGCGATGGCCTGGCATTCGCCTTTGTGTCGGCGGACACAGTCTCGGCGGCCAGCTCGCTTGCCTGCACGCCGCGCTGCATCCGCAGCATGTCTCCGGCATCGCCCTGGTAGCCAGTGGCGCGCCGTATTGGCGGCGTTTTCGCCGCGCACCGTGGATTGGGCTCGGCTACGTGGCGGCGCCGTGGCTGGCGGCGGCATGCGGGCACCTGCCGGGACGATGGCTCGGCTTTGCCGGCAACGAAGCGCGTGGCGTCACCGGCGACTGGGCGCGCTCCGGACGGCGCGGCCGCTATGTCGTGCACGGCATGTCGACGGATTTCCGTGCGCGCCTCGCCGGGTTGACGCAGCCGGTGCTCGGCTTGCGCTTGCGCGACGACTGGCTCGGCCCGGCCGGTTCGCTGGATTGGCTGCTGCGTCGCATGCCGCTTGCCGCCCGTCGGCACCAGGTATTGGCACCCGCCGACCTCGACGGCGTGGCCGCCGACCATTTCAGCTGGATGCAGGCGCCGGAAGCGGTGGCGCGCCATATTGCCGGCTGGATGGCCGCCGACCGCGCCCCTTGATGTTGCCGCGGCGTGCCGGCACCTTGCACGGGATGACGCTGATCCGGTATTCGCATGAATCTGTTTGACGAGCTGTCGCAACGCGAGGTGCGCTTGCGCAATCGCATCGTGGTGTCGCCGATGTGCCAGTACTCGGCCACTGATGGCGTGCCCAATGCCTGGCACCTCGTGCACCTGGGCAGTCGTGCGGTGGGCGGCGCCGGGCTGGTCTTTACCGAAGCGGCCGCCATCTCGCCGGCGGGGCGGATTTCGGCCGGCGATGTCGGCTTGTGGAACGATGCCCAGGTTGCCGCCTGGCGGCCGATCGTGGCGTTCATCGCCGAACACGGCGCCGTGCCCGGCGTGCAGCTCGCGCATGCCGGGCGCAAGGCCAGCGTGCGCCGCCCATGGGAAGGTGGTGGCCCCATGCGGCTTGGCGCATGGCCGACGTTGGCGCCTTCCGCGCTGGCGTACGACATTGGCTATGCCGCACCGTCCACGCTGGATGCCGATGGCATTCGACGTGTCATCGACGAGTTTCGTGCGGCGGCAGCCCGTGCGCTGGCAGCTGGGTTTCGCGTGCTCGAATTGCACGCCGCGCATGGTTATCTCTTGCACCAGTTCCTATCACCGTTGAGCAATCGGCGCGACGATGCCTGGGGTGGGGATTTCGATGGCCGCACGCGCCTCACGCGCGAGGTGATCACGGCCGTGCGTGAAGTCTGGCCACAGCAGTTGCCACTGTGGCTGCGCATTTCGGCCACCGACTGGGCCGCTGAGGGTTGGGAGATCGAGCAGAGCGTGCGTCTTGCCACCCAGGTGAAAACCCTGGGCGTTGATCTGGTGGATGTTTCCAGTGGCGGTCTGGTGCCACACGCGGTGATACCGGTGGCGCCGGGTTATCAAGTGCCGTTTGCCGAACGCATTCGGCGCGAAGCCGGCGTGGCCACTGGTGCTGTCGGCCTGATCGACTCACCGCAACAGGCGCAAGCGATCATTGCCGACGGTCGCGCGGACGTGGTGCTCGTGGCCCGCGAGAGTTTGCGCGATCCGTATTTTCCCCGCCGTGCCGCGCGCGAACTTGGCGCGCCCATCACACCGCCTGAGCCATATCAGCGTGCCTGGTGAAGGAGGGGATTCCGGTGGCCACATCACCACTGTTGCTGCAAGGGAGAACACACGACCTGGGGGATGGCTTCATGGTAAGCCGCATGTTGCCGGTGCTGCAGGCGCGACGCGTCGGCCCGATCGTGTTTTACGACCACATGGGGCCGGCGGATTTCCCGCCGGAGCGCGGCATCAACGTACGCCCGCATCCGCACATCGGCCTGGCTACCGTCACCTGGTTGCTCGAAGGTGAAGTACGCCATCGCGACAGCCTGGGCAGCGTGGTCGACATCACGCCCGGTGCGGTGAACTGGATGACGGCCGGTCGCGGCATCACCCATTCGGAGCGCACGCCGCCGTCGGTGCTGGCCCAGCCGCATCGGTTGCACGGCATCCAGATATGGGTGGCTTTGCCGCAGGCGGACGCGGAGATGGCGCCCGAATTCCATCACCATGAGGCGGGCGAGCTGCCGCACGTGATGCGTGACGGCATGGAGGTAGTGCTGATTGCCGGCACTGCCTGGGGCGAGCGTTCGCCGGTCAAGGTGTTTGCGCCGATGTTCTTTGCCGAGGCGCGCCTGCAGACCGGTGCGGAATTGCCGTTGCCCGCGGAACACCCCGAATGCGGCGTCCATGTGATTGAGGGCCGCGTGGCGTGGGGTGACGCAAACTTGGCCGAGGATCAGTTTGCGGTGCAGCTTGCCGGGCGAGCGGCGCCGCTGCGTGCACGCGAAGCCAGTCGCGTCATGTTGCTTGGCGGCGCCCCGCTCGATGGCGATCGCCGGCTGTGGTGGAACTTCGTCGCCAGCACGCCCGGGCGCATCGAACAGGCCAAGGCCGATTGGCGCGAAGGACGCTTCGCGATGGTGCCGGGCGAAGAGGACGATGCGCTGCCATTGCCGCCGGGTTGACGTGTGGCGTCAGGTGGTGCGGTTGTGCGCGCGCATGGTGCGCTGCTTCTCGATCTGCCAGTCGCGGGCCTTCTCGGTGTCGCGCTTGTCGTGCTCCTGCTTGCCGCGCGCCAGGCCGATTTCAACTTTGACCTTGCCGTTTTTCCAATACATGGCCGTGGGCACGAGGGTGTAACCCTTGCGTTCCACCGCGCCGATCAAAGTGTCGATCTCCTTGCGATGCAGCAGCAGCTTGCGCGTGCGGCGATCCTCCGCAATCACGTGGGTGGAGGCGCTGACCAGCGGCGGAATCGAGGCGCCGACCAGGAACACTTCGCCCTTGATGATGATCGCGTAGCCGTCGCCGAAGTTGATGCGCCCGGCGCGCAGCGATTTGAGTTCCCAGCCCTGCAGGGCCACACCGGCTTCGAAGCGCTGATCGATGTGGTATTCGAAACGCGCGCGCTTGTTGAGCGCGATGGTGCCGGTGCCCTTGGTGTCCTTGTCCTTGCTCTTGGCCATGTCCGCTAAACTTCCGGCCTTTGGCGGCCGCGTTGCCCGTCGCCCCGGCTGGGGCAACGCTTGTGTTGAGAGTGCGTCCAGGGATGGGCGCTTGCTTGATCCCTGCCGGCACGGAGGCGGGCACAAATCAAGAGGATGTCGTGATCGAAATTCGCCGCAGCGCGCTGGTGCGTCACTCGCCGGAGCAGATGTTCGATTTGGTCGATGGGGTGGAAGCATACCCAAAGCACTTCGCGTGGTGCTCCTCCAGCAGCGTGATCGAGCGCGAGGGCAGCGTGCTGGTGGCGCGGCTGGATCTGCGTTTTGCCGGCCTCAGGCACCATTTCACCACGCGCAATACCGCCGACCGTCCGCATCGCATCGACGTCCGCCTGGTCGATGGCCCGTTGCGCTCGCTGGACGGCGTGTGGACCTTTACCGCGCTTGGTGGCGATGGTTGCAAGGTGGCACTGGCGCTCGACTTCGATTACGCCGGCATCGGCGGCAGCGTGCTCAAGCTGGGCTTTCAGGGCCTGGCCAACCGCATGGTGGACGACTTCTGCAAGGTCGCGGACCAGGCCCATGCCTGAGCCTCACATCACGGTGGAGATCGTGCATGCCGGAGTCGACCGTTGCTGGCGGTGCAAGCTCGACGTCGCTGTGGGAAGCACGGTCGGGCAAGCGCTCGAAGTCTCCGGCGTGCTGGTCGAGTTGCCGGCCGATGTGGTGCAACCGCTGCGCGTCGGCATTTACGCGCACCCGGTAAGGCTGGACCGGGTACTGCGCGATGGAGAACGGATCGAGATCTACCGCTCGCTGACGTTTGATCCGATGGCTGCGCGCAGGCGTCGCGCCAGCGGCCTCTGATCCGCGTCGACGTCAGTGCTTGCCACTGGCTCCGCCCATGGGCGTGCCGGCATCCTTGCTGTCCTTGTCACTGGTGTCCTTGTCGCCACCCTTGTCGTTGACCGGGTAATCGACGTTGAACTTCTTGCTTTCCTTGAGCAGGTTCTTGTTGCTTTCGATGAACGCGTTGCCTTCGACCCGCGCCAGGGTGTCGCTGGTGAAATACAAGCTCAGCGTGCTCACATTTATCTTGCCGCCGCGATGCGAGTAGGTGGAGACATAATCCCAGCGGCTCTGGTCAAACGGCGAAGTGACCGACGGCGTACCCAGCAGCACCAGTACCTGACGCTTGGTCAACCCCGGCTTGAGCTGATCCACCGCCTTTTGGTCGATGGTCTTGTCGAACAGGTTGCCCTGACGCACGTCCGGCGTGTAGACCAGATGGCAACCGGAAACAACCAGCGCGAGCGCGGCGACGACCGGCAGGGAAAACAGCTTGTGCATGCGTGTCACGTCCAGATCGTGAAAGTATCGGATGATACACTACGGCTTGGCAGCGCCAAGCCGACGGAGGTGCAACGGTGGAACAGGAAACCAAAGAGTTGCGCAGGGTCGGCCTCAAGGTCACGCACCCGCGCATGCGCATCCTGCAAATCTTCGACGACGAATCGGGCAGCCATCTTTCGGCCGAAGACATCTACAAACGCCTGCTTGCCGATCAGGAAGACATCGGCCTGGCAACCGTGTATCGCGTGCTGACCCAGTTCGAGGCAGCCGGCATCCTCATCAAGCACAACTTCGAAGGCGGGCAAGCCGTCTACGAGCTCGACCGCGGCCAGCACCACGATCACATGGTGGATATCGACAGCGGAAAAGTGATCGAGTTCGTCAGCGAAGAGATCGAGCGTCTGCAGCACGAAATCGCCGCGCGCCACGGCTACGTGATCGAGGATCACAGCCTGGTGCTGTATGTGCGGCCGAAAACGCGCACCCGCAAAGCCTGAAAGGCCGCCACGCGGCACAAAAAAATCGCGAGGGAGGACTCCTGTCCACCTCGCGATCGTTTCGGTACCTGACTGGATATCCGGCAGGGCGAGTTGCTCGCAACGAGCCGACGCATCCAAGGTAACGACAAGACGGCATCCTGCCATCTGTCCGGGGCCACCGTCCCCACGAGGACCCCGGTACGCCATCTTGCGATGGCGGCTCCCCCACATCGATGACTGGATCGTAACGAAGCCTTTACAGGCTGTGTATCGGAAAATTTCCTATATCGGCGAAAGGTTGCCGTCGGACTCCGTGGCGCAGCGCAGCAATACGTGCAGATGAACACCACGTGTCTCCGGCCGCAGGCGGAATACGCCGCCGAGCGACGTGACCCGATTGCGCATGCCTTGCAAACCGCGTCCGCCGTCGGCATGCGCACTGCGCAGGGTGCCGGGCAGACCAACGCCGTCGTCACGCAGGTCGAGCAGGGCGAGCACCCCACCAGCGCGCTCGCCGACGCGCAGGCGCAGGCGAAATTCGCTGGCGCCGGCATGTTTCACCGTGTTGGTCGCGCTTTCCTGTGCCAGTCGATAGATCGTGGTGCGGGTGTCGTCGTCAAGCAGTCGCGGGTCGCCGTGAAGCTCAGTGTGGTAGCGGATGCCGGCGGCATGGAACAAGTCGCGGATCGGACCCTCATCCAGCGCGCGCAACAACCCGAATTCATCGAGTACGGCTGGCCGCAGGTCGTCCAGCAGCCGATGCAGTGCGCGCCGCATATGCGCGAGGATGCCGTTGATCGAAGTACTGATGTCCTGCATGCCCGCTTGCTGCAGCCGGGTCTGCGCCAGTTTCACGTGGGTCTGGATGGCGGTGATGTTTTGGCCGAGTTCGTCGTGCAGCTCGGCGGCCAGGTGGCGGCGCTGTTCCTCGTCGGCTTGCAGGTTGCCGCGTGCCGCCGTGCGCAACTGGCGGGCAAGCTGGTCAAGACGACGGTTGGCAGCGGCCAGATGGGTGTTTTGCTCGGCCACCCGCCGCTTGCTGCGGCGCAGGGCGTCGGTGGCCGAACCGAGCATCAAGATGCCGGTACCGGCGACGGCAAAAAACAGGTAGCTGGCGGCCGACGGATCGTAGCCGAAGCGCTGATCGAGCAAGGCGGTGCCAAATGCCGATGCTGCCATCGCAAGGCTGGCGCCACGCCAGCCGTGGCGGAAGGCAAAGAACAACACCGGCGCGAGTGACAGTGCGCGCACAAACTGCGGCTGCGGCGCGAGGCGGTCGGAGAGCACCAGCAGGATCGCCAGCACCGGCAGCATCACCAGCAAACCATCGAGCAGCAACGCCGCAAGCTCGCTGCGACCCGGCGGTGCACGCAGCAACAGCACCGTCACCGGCACCACCAGCAATACGCCGAGATATCCGCCCAGGAGCTCATAGCCCAGGGCTTGCCGCATTGCGGCGTTGGCGATGCTGGTGTGAAGGCCGGTCATGATGCCCATGTCGACCGCGGTAGTGCCCGACACCACGAGGGCGGCCGCAAGCAGCAGGCGTGCGGTTTCCTGGGGGTTGTGCAGGTTGGCGACTGCATGCGGGTTGAGCCGCCGCAGCACCCACAACCCGCCAGCGGTGGCCAGCGGCTCGGGCCATGCGCCCAGGAAATAACCGCGCCATCCCATTGGCAGACCCAGGTGCAGGCTCATCACCGCACTGGCCGTCAGCTCCGCGCCGATCACCCAGCCCCAGCGTCGCACCGGCCATAGCAGCAAGGCAGCAAAACGCACGCCATACGGCAGCATCCAATACGGCTCGGCGGTAGGCCACAGCAGGAGCCACAGCGTGAAATAGCCCGCGCCGAGCAGTGGGCCGGATTGCAGCAGGCGGTAGGGCGTGGGGGACATCCGCACGATGGTACACGGCGCGGCAGCCTAACTTCGGGCATCGGCGCCAAGGCGCTGCGGTGTGTAGAGTAGGAAGCATGTACAGCATCGTGCTGGTCGACGACCACGCCATCGTCCGCGAAGGGTTCAAGCGCCTGATCGGGTTGGAACCCGACCTGCAGGTTGTGGCCGAGTGCCGCACGGCGGACGATGCCGTGGAGGCGGTGGCGCAGCAGCATCCGGATCTTGTGGCAGTGGACCTTTCCCTGCCGGACGGCAGCGGCTTGCCACTGATCGAGCATTTGCGCAGCGTGGCACCCGCAACGCGCATCGTGGTGCTCAGCATGCATGACGGTGAGCCTTACGTTTCCGAAGCCCTGCGGCGCGGCGCCAGCGGCTACGTGACCAAGGGCGTGGCGCCCGAGGAGCTGGTCGCCGGCCTGCGCGCAGTGATGCAGGGGGAGGAGTTCCTGAGTTCGGATCTGCGCCAGCGCCGCGCCGAGCAGCCGGAATCGACGCTGGACCCCCTGCATCGGCTCACGGCGCGCGAACACGAGGTGTTCTTGCTCTTGGCGCGCGGCCGCACGCCGAAACAGGTGGCTGCCGAGCTTGGCATCGGCCAGAAGACCGTCTACATCCACCGCGCCAGCGTGATGGGCAAGCTCAATGCCGGCTCGGAGCTGGAGCTGTACCGCATGGCGAGCGAGCGCGGTCTGCTCTCGGCTGCTGGTTGACCAGGCGCTTCAATCGGCTTGCGCGTGCGCCAGCATCTGTTTGGCGTGGGCGCGGGTTTCACGGGTAATTTCCACCCCGCCCAGCATACGGGCCAGCTCGTTGCGCCGGCCTTCGGCATCGAGTACTTCGATCAAGGTGCGGGTTTCGCCGTTGGCGCTGTGCTTGCTGACGTGCAGGTGGGCGTGGCCCTGTGCGGCAACCTGCGGCAGGTGGGTGACGCACAACACCTGGCACTGGGCGCCCAGCGTGCGCAGCTTTTGGCCGACGACCTCGGCCACCGCGCCACCGATGCCGGCGTCGACCTCGTCGAACACCATGGTGCCGATCGGGCTTTTGCCGAGCGTGGCCACCTCGATAGCGAGGCTGATGCGCGCCAGCTCGCCGCCGGAGGCGACCTTGCGCAACGGTCGCAGCGGCTGCCCCGGGTTGGCGCTGACCATGAGTTCGCAACGTTCGCGTCCCTGGGCATCCGGCTCCAGGCTGGCGGTAGGTTCCAGCGCCACTTGCAGCACGCCGCCGGTCATGCCGAGCTCGCCCATCAGCGCACTGACTTCCTTGCCGAGCCGCGCCGCGGATTTGCCACGGGCGGCACCGAGTGCCGCAGCGACCTGCGCATAGTCGGCCTGCACGCGTTCGCGCTCGGCGGCCAGCTTGCCAAGCGCTTCACCGGCACCTTCGAGTTCGTCCAATTCCGTCCGCAGCGACTCGCCTTTGGTCTGCAGCTCGTTCAGCGGCACGTGGTGACGACGCGCGAGCTCATGCAAATGGGCGAGGTGATCGTCCACCTGGGCGAAGCGTTCGGGGTCGAGGTCGATGTCCTGCGCGTAGCGGCCGAGCGCATCGGTGGCTTCGCCAAGCTGGATCGCGGCGTTGTCGAGCAGCTCCACGGTCGGGGCGAGGGCAGGGTCGATCGCGGCGAGTTTGCCAAGTTCGGCGTGGGCGCGACCCAGGGCGCGGCGTAACGCGAACTCGCTGTCGCCGTCCAGCAGGTCGACGACGCTGGCGGAGCCTTCGGCGAGACGGTCGGCGTTTGCCAGCCGCTTGTGGCTGGCCTCGAGTTCGGCCAGCGCTTCGGGCGCCAGCGCCCATTGATCCAGCTCGGCCAGTTCATGGCGCAGCAGGTCGATGTGCTCGGCGCGGTTTTCACCGCCGGACAGGCGTTCGATGTGGGCGCCAAGTTCGCGCCAGCGGGCGGCCAATTGACGCGCGCTGGTGAGCAGGGTTTCGTTGCCGGCATAGGCGTCCAGCAACGCCAGCTGATGGGCCCGCGACAGCAGCGCCTGATGTTCATGCTGGCCGTGGATTTCCACCAGCAACGCGGCCAGCTCGCCCAACTGGGTGGCGCTGGCCGGGCGGCCGTTGATCCACGCCTTGGAGCTGCCTTCGGCGCGGATGACGCGGCGCAGCTGGCAGGCATCCCCGTCGTCCAGTTCGGCGCGGGCGAGCCATGCGCGTGCCGCCGGCGCTGCGGCGAGAGCAAATTCGGCGGACAACTCCGCGCGCTCGCTGCCGGCGCGCACCATGCCGCTGTCGGCGCGTGCGCCGGCCAGCAGCAGCAGCGCGTCGACCAGCAGTGACTTGCCGGCGCCGGTTTCACCGCTGACCACGGTCAGGCCGGGGCCGAAGCCGATCTCGGCGCTTGCGACGACGGCGAATTGGCGAACGTAAAGCGAGGTAAGCATGGCGGGCTGGCGTCCGGCCGACAGGTGACGAATGATTGTAGCGGCAGGGCTGTCGCTACAATGCCGGCGCGTGTCGACTTGCATCGTCGGCGCGCGAACCCTATTTAGTCACTGTCTCATCCATTGCAACAGCGCATGTCCCGCTCCCACGGTCACGATCTGGATACCCGCACCCGGCGGCTGCTGCGCAGTCTGATCGCGCAATATCTGGTCGATGGCGAACCGGTGGGGTCGCGCACGCTTTCGCGCTCCTCGGGGCTGGATGTCAGCCCGGCGACGATCCGCAACATCATGGCCGATCTGGAGGAGGCCGGCCTCGTTGCCTCGCCGCACACTTCGGCCGGGCGGGTGCCGACGCCGCGTGGCTTGCGTTTGTTCGTGGACAGCCTGATCGAACTGCAGCCCCTTCCGCGCGAAGAGCTGGCGCGGCTCGAACGCGAATTGCCCTCGGCCTCGACGACCGCGCGCGAACTGCTGGGCAATGCCTCGACCCTGTTGTCCGCGATGACCCATTTTGCCGGCGTGGTCACCGTGCCGCGGCAGGCGGATTTCCCGCTGCGTCACATTGATTTCGTCGCGCTGCCGGATTCGCAGGTGCTGGTGATCCTGGTGTTTTCCGACAACCAGGTGCAAAACCGCGTGGTGCGGTTGACCCGGCCGCTGGGCACGCGCGAGCTGGAACAGGCGGCGAATTACATCAACGCGCACTGCACCGGCCTGCGGGTGGATGAGGTGCGCGCGCAGCTTGTGGCCGAATTGCGCGAGGCCGGCAGTGAACTCAATCGACTGGTGGCTGCGGCGACCGAGCTGGCAACGGCCTCGTTTGCACCACAGACCGGTGGTGACGACGTGCTGGTCAGCGGGCAGACCAACCTCATGACCTACGCCGAGCTGGCCGATGTGCAACGCCTGCGCGAGTTGTTCGAGGCGTTCCAGCAGAAGAACGAACTCCTGCAACTGATGGAAGTGTGCGCACGGGCGCCCGGCGTGCGGCTCTTCATCGGTGAGGAATCCGGTTTTGCGGCGCTCGACGGCTGCAGCGTGGTCACCGCCAGCTATGGCGCGCAGGGCCGCGTGCTCGGCGCGGTTGGCGTGATCGGTCCCACGCGCATGGCCTACGAGCGGGTCATTCCGGTGGTGCAGGCCACGGCCGGCTTGCTCAGCGATGCCTTGAATCGCGCGGCGACGGCCTCATAACCGGCGCAGGGGCGGGGATACCCGCAATTTTTCGGAATGGTCGGCCACGTGCGCCGGCGGTGGAACAGGTTTGGAGCCCTTCATGCAGAACAACGATCCCCAGGCACCCGCAGTCGATGCGGCAGCCGACGCGGCGGTTGCCGCCGACATCGACGCGCTCAGGGCGCGCGTGGCTGAGCTTGAGGCCGGCAATGCCGAGCTGCGCGACGCCGTGTTGCGCGAAAAGGCCGACATCGAAAACCAGCGCCGGCGCCTGCATCGCGATCTTGAGCAGGCGCGGCGGTTCGCCAACGAAAAACTCCTGAGCGAGCTGTTGCCGGTGTTCGACGGACTCGAGAGCGGGCTCGCGGTGGAAACCGCCGATGTGGCCGCCATGCGCGAAGGCCTGAGCCTCACGCTCAAGGCGCTGCTCAAGGTGGGTGAAAACCATGGTCTGGCGCAGGTCAATCCGATCGGCCAGCCGCTTGACCCGGAACGCCATCACGCGGTGAGCATGGTCGCGGCAGCCGACGCGGCGCCGGGCACGGTGGTCAGCGTGCTGCAGAAAGGCTACCTGCTGAACGAACGGCTGCTGCGCCCGGCGCTGGTGTCCGTAGCGCAAGAGTGAAATCCCCCCATCCGGAGGCCGGGCGGCATTGATCCAATCCACCCGATCCCCATCTGGTCAACCATCACACGGCCTGCCGGCCGCTTCCAAGCTTCAGGAGCACACACCATGGGCAAGATCATCGGCATCGACCTCGGCACCACCAATTCCTGCGTGGCGGTCATGGACGGCAGTACCGCCAAGGTCATCGAAAACTCGGAAGGCGACCGCACCACGCCGTCCATCGTCGCCTTCAGCAAAGATGGCGAAGTGCTGGTTGGCGCCTCGGCCAAGCGCCAGGGTGTGACCAACCCCAAGAACACGTTTTACGCGGTGAAGCGCCTGATCGGCCGCAAATTCGCGGACGCCGAGGTGCAGCGCGACCTGAAGATCGCGCCATTCGGCATTGTCGCCAACACCAATGGCGACGCCTGGGTGGAAACCGCCGACGGCAAGAAGATGGCGCCGCCGGAAGTTTCGGCCAAGGTGCTGATGAAAATGAAGAAGACCGCCGAGGATTATCTCGGCGAGACGATCACCGAGGCGGTCATCACGGTGCCGGCGTACTTCAACGACAGCCAACGCCAGGCCACCAAGGACGCTGGCCGCATTGCCGGCCTGGAAGTCAAGCGCATCATCAACGAACCGACCGCGGCCGCACTGGCCTATGGGCTGGACAAGGAGAAGGGCGGCGACCGCAAGATCGTCGTGTACGACCTCGGCGGCGGCACGTTCGACGTGTCGATCATCGAGATCGCCGAGGTCGACGGCGAGAAGCAGTTCGAGGTGCTGGCCACCAACGGCGACACCTTCCTCGGCGGCGAGGATTTCGACCGCCGCGTGATCGACTACCTGGTCGAAGAGTTCCAGAAAGACCAGGGCATCGACTTGCGCAAGGACCCGCTCGCGCTGCAGCGCCTGAAGGACGCCGCCGAGCGCGCCAAGATCGAGCTGTCGTCCAGCCACCAGACCGAGGTCAACCTGCCGTACATCACGGCCGACGCCAGCGGCCCGAAGCATCTCAACATCAAGCTGACGCGCGCCAAGCTCGAAGCGCTGGTGGAAGACCTCCTGAAGCGCACCATCGAGCCGTGCCGCACGGCGCTGAACGACGCCGGCCTGCGCGTGTCCGACATCGCCGAGGTGATCCTCGTCGGTGGCCAGACGCGCATGCCCAAGGTGCAGGAAACGGTCAAGGACTTCTTCGGCAAGGAGCCGCGCAAGGACGTCAACCCGGATGAAGCGGTTGCCGTTGGTGCGGCGATCCAGGGCGGCGTGCTCGGCGGTACGGTCAAGGACGTGCTGCTGCTCGATGTCACCCCGCTGTCGCTCGGCATCGAGACGATGGGCGGCGTGATGACCAAGCTGATCGAAAAGAACACCACGGTGCCGACCCGTGCCTCGCAGGTGTTCTCCACCGCCGACGACAACCAGAGTGCGGTGACGGTGCACGTGCTGCAGGGCGAGCGCGAGCGCGCGAACGCCAACAAGTCGCTCGGCAAGTTCGACCTGCAGGGCATCGAGCCGGCGCCGCGCGGCATGCCGCAGATCGAGGTCACGTTCGACATCGACGCCAACGGCATCCTGCATGTGTCGGCCAAGGACAAGAAGACCGGCCGCGAGCAGAAGATCGAGATCAAGGCGGGCTCGGGCCTGTCGGAAGAGGAGATTGCGCGGATGGTGTCCGACGCCGAGGCCAACAAGGAAGAGGACAAGAAGTTCCATGAGCTGGTGGGCACGCGCAACAAGGCCGACCAGCTGGTGCACTCCACGCGCAGTGCGCTCAAGGAGCACGGCGACAAGATCGGGGCGCAGATCGGCGGCATCGAAAGCGCCTTGTCCGATCTTGAAAAGGTCAAGGATGGCGACGACAAGGACTTGATCGAGTCGAAGATCACCAAGCTCGAACAGGTGGCGCAGGCGCTGTATGCGGCTGCGCAGGGCGGCGCTGCCGGTGGCGAGCAGCCGGCTGGTGGCGAGCAGGGCCAGCCCAAGGCCGACGATGTCGTCGATGCCGAGTTCACCGAGGTCAAGAACGACGGCAAGTCGGCTTGACCGAGGGTTGACCGATGACGAGCGCCGCATTTTGCGGCGCTCGTCGTTTCCGCGGGAGGGGGGGATGATGGACAAGGGGCGGCTTGAGGCGTTCGGCAGCGGCGCACCGTTGCTGAACGTGCTGGCGTGGCAACCGTTCCAGGCCCCCCAATTCAGCAAACGGCGGCCGCGGGCCGCTGCTTGCCCAGGCGGTGGGGCGGACTGGAAAGGCCGCTTCGCCGCCGCCATGTATCTGGTCGGCATGGCTGTGGCGTTCGTCGCGCCATGGCTCGCCTGCCTTCTTTATGCCACGGTGGCTGCGATCTGGTTTTTGCCTGATTGGCGCATCGAATCGCGGATCAAGCAATGAGCAAGCGTGATTACTACGAAGTTCTCGGGGTCGAACGCAACGCATCCGAGCCGGAACTCAAAAAAGCGTTTCGACGGTTGGCAATGAAATATCACCCGGATCGCAACCCGGGCGATCCGACGGCAGCGGAGAAGTTCAAGGAGGCCAAGGAGGCCTATGAGATCCTTGCCGACGCGCAGAAGCGCGCGTTGTACGACCAGTACGGGCATGCCGCGTTCGAGAACGGCGCCGGCGGCCGCGGCGGTGCCGGCTTTGGCGACATGGGCGATATTTTCGGGGATATTTTCGGGGATATTTTCGGCGCCGGCCATGGGCGTCAGCAGCGCCGCGGCGCCGACCTGCGCTACATCCTCGAACTCGACCTTGAAGAAGCCGTGTTCGGCGTCGAGAAGCAAATCGAAATCCCCACCCAGGTCAATTGCCAGCACTGCAACGGCAGCGGCTCGGCCGACGGCAAGACCAGCACCTGCCCGACCTGCCGCGGCCACGGTCGCGTACGCATGCAAAACGGCATCTTCTCGATCCAGCAGGCTTGCCCGCGCTGCGGCGGCTCCGGGCGCGTGATCGAAAAGCCGTGCACGCACTGCCATGGTGAAGGGCG
This sequence comes from Rhodanobacter sp. FW106-HT46G03, assembly GCF_058789895.1. Taxonomy (NCBI): domain Bacteria; kingdom Pseudomonadati; phylum Pseudomonadota; class Gammaproteobacteria; order Lysobacterales; family Rhodanobacteraceae; genus Rhodanobacter; species Rhodanobacter sp. FW106-HT46G03. Next base: position 1,925,944 of record NZ_JBYTCC010000001.1, on the reverse strand, counting down.
CCTGGAAGAAACCCGCACGCTGGCGGTCAAGGTGCCCGCCGGTGTCGACAATGGCGACCGCATCCGGCTGTCGGGGCAGGGCGAGGCCGGTCCGAGCGGCTCCCCGGCCGGCGACCTCTACGTCGAAGTGCACGTACGCGAGCACCCTATTTTTCAGCGCGACGGCACCGATCTTTATTGCGAAGTACCGATCCGGTTTTCGCAGGCCGCACTCGGCGCGCAGTTGCCGGTGCCCACGCTCGAAGGCGAAATCCCCATCGCGATCCCGCCGGAAACCCAGACCGGGCAGACCTTCCGTCTGCGCGGTCGTGGCGTGAAATCGGTGCGCAACGGACGTCCAGGCGATCTGATCTGCCGCGTGGTGGTGGAAACCCCGGTGCGGCTGACCAAGCAGCAGCGCGAACTGCTCGAACAGCTTGAAGCCAGCTTTGCCGCCGATCAGGCTTCCGAGCACACGCCACGCGCCAAGAACTGGGTGGATGGGGTGAAACAGTTCTGGTCGCGCGTCACTTCTTGAGTCATCGACCACGGGAATCCGCAGCATGGCCACCACGCCGATACGCATTGCGTTGAACGGTGCCTCCGGGCGCATGGGGCAGGCGCTCATCGGGCTATTGCGCAGCGACGCGCGGTTCGAGCTCGCCTACGCCGTGGTGTCGCCGCAGTCTGCACAGGCGGACGCGCCGGTGTGGCCGGGGCGACCACTCCGCTTCGCGCACGATTGGTCGGCGGCTCCTGCCGGCATTGAGGTCGTGGTTGATTTCAGTAGTTCCGCCGGCTTGGCCACTGCGCTGGATTTCTGCCTTGCGCGGAGCACCGCGCTGGTGGCCGGCTCGACCGGACTTGATCCTGCGTTGGTCGCACGGCTCGACGCGGCGGCCAGCCGTATCCCATTGCTGCGCGCGGCGAACTTCAGCCTTGGCGTGGCGGTGCTGACGCGGCTGTTGCGCGAAGCGGCTGCGGCACTGCACGACTGGGATCTGGAAATCGTCGAAGCCCACCATGGGCGCAAGCAGGATGCCCCATCGGGCACCGCGCTCGCGCTGGGCGCGGCCGCAGCGCAGGCACGGGGCACCACGTTGGCGGCAGCCGCCGTCTATGCGCGTGAAGGCCGCCCCGGCGCGCGGCGCGACGGCAGCATCGGTTTTGCCGTGGTGCGCGGCGGGGACATCGTCGGCGAACACCAGGCGATGCTGATCGGTACCGGCGAGCGCATTGAACTGGCGCATCGCGCGACCGACCGCGCGATCTTCGCGCGTGGTGCACTGGAAGCCGCCAGTTGGCTGGCCACGCGGCCCGCCGGTGCCTACGGCATGGACGACGTGCTCGCCACGCGCATGCGGCTTCATTTGCCGGAGTGAGCGAACCCGCCTCCCGCATCATGCCGATGTGTGCGCTTGCCGGGACTGACACGAGCCGTTAACATCCGCGGCGTTTGTCATTGGGGAGTAGCCATCCTCGCTCCCGTCGGTATTCTTGCCGGCATGCATTGAGGAATCCGCGTCAACACACTTGAGGCCCATGCCTCGTGGCGCGGATGGCGTAGCCGCCTTGCGGCATGCCCGGCGAGACCTTTGGCCATGATGCGCTTGACCCGGGCCGGGCGAGCCGCGTCGTTGCGCCAAAGCGTTCCGCTCGCCCGGCTGGAATTCCGCATGCTTGCTGCAGCCCTGTTCCTGCTTTCCGCCGGCGCGATCTACGTGGCCTGCGAGTACTTCGTCAACGGCGTCGAATGGTTGGGCCGGCGTCTGAACCTCGGCAGCACCGCAACCGGCACCGTCCTGGCCGCCTTCGGCACCGCGTTGCCGGAAAGCGCGGTCACGTTCATTGCGGTGATATTCGGCAAGACCCCCGGTGCGCGCGACATCGGCGTGGGTGCGGCAATGGGCGGGCCGCTGGTGCTGGCGACCATCGCCTATGCCGTGGTGGGCGGCGCGTTGTGGTGGAATCGCCGCCGGCTCAAGCGCAGCGATCACCTGGTGCGGGTGGACCATCACCGGCTGGCGCGCGACCAAGCGTGGTTTCTCGCCATCTTCGTGGTGAAAGTCGGCCTTGGGCTGATCGCGTTTGCGTGGAAACCGTGGCTGGGCGTCGCGTTTCTGCTGGCTTATGCAGCGTACGTGGCGCGGGAAGTACGCACCCAGGACACCGACGAGGAGGGTGAGCTGGAGCCGCTCAAGCTGCATCCGGGGACCTCCTTGCCGGCGATGTCGCGCATCTGGTTGCAGACCGGCGGTGCGCTCTTCGTGATCGCCCTTGCCTCGCGGGTGTTCGTCGGCCAGCTTGAAGCCATCGGCGAGGCGTGGTCGTTGTCCCCGCACCTGGTTGCGCTGCTGCTCAGCCCGGTGGCCACCGAGCTGCCGGAGACCCTGAACGCGCTGATCTGGGTGCGTCAGGGCAAGGAGCGCCTCGCGTTGGCGAACATTTCCGGCTCCATGATGATTCAGGCGACGATCCCCAGCGCGCTGGCGATCTTTGCCACGCCGTGGGTGTTCGACGCCCCCCTGATCGTGTCGGGCGTGCTGACGACGATCGCCATCGTCTATCTGTGGGCGCTGTTTCGCCGTGGGCGCGCCGATGCGCGCACGCTGTTGCCGGTGGTGGCGTTGTATGGCGTTTTTGCGCTGTTCGTGCTGTGGCGCCACGCCTGAAGGCGTCAGTCGTAGTGCGCGGCGTTGCGGTCGCGGTCGGCGCCGTAGCGGGTGTCGAGTTTGCCGGTCAGGCGTTTCAGCAGGCGCGCAAAGTGGCCACGCCGGGTTTTGCGCTGCTTGGCGTCCTCATTCACCAGCCACGCGAGCTGAATCACGCGCCGTTCGCCCTCGTACGGCAAATGGCCATGGTAGGAATGGCCGCAACGCTTGAACGCGGCCATTTCGCCGTACAGCGGCGGCAGTTCCGGGGCAATCACGGCGTCGATGTCGTCCGGACGGGAGAGCAGGCGCAGGCAGCCGTCGCTGGTATCCGGCCACTGTGGGGTGAGGTACAGCAGCACGGTGGCGACTTTGGAATCGCTGTCGGTATGGATGGTGCCGTGGCGCTTGTTCATCCGCCGGCACAGGCTGACCAGGGTCGGGTAGCGGTCAAGGTCGTCGATGCCCAGCTTGGCGCCGATCAGCCGCGCAAACGCCGGCGTCGTGAGCTGTTCCACCAGGGCATTGATCGAGGGGCCGCAATCGGCGGGGTCGAACGGGAAAAAACCGGCGCTCGGGTAGGCTGGGTAGTCGCGTTCGAGGTCATGCCGGGCCTCGGCCGGCAGTTGGCCGTGCGCCAGCAGAAACGGGAACGGCGTGCGCTCCAGCACGGTATCAGGGCGCTCGAGACGCGCGGGATCGAGCAATGCTTCCGGGCTCATGGCGGCGACTCAATCCATCGAGAGAAGCGCAAAGTGTAGCGCGACATCCCGGTACGCAGGCTGACGAAAACGGCCGTCTGAAGCGCTTTCCCGGTAGACAGGAAAGGGCCGCTTGCCTATCATTGTGACCCGCCCTGATACCTCTACCCCCAAGGTTCCCAAGCCTGCTGTGCATGGCTTGCGGGCTTTGCTGCACCCGAAGGCGGACTCATGCTCACACCTGCATTGCTGGCTCTTGAAGACGGCAGCGTGTTTCACGGCCAAGCCGTGGGCGCGACTGGCGAAACCGTCGGCGAGGTGGTTTTCAACACCGCCATGACCGGATACCAGGAGATCCTCACCGATCCCTCGTACACCCGGCAGATCGTCACCCTCACGTATCCGCACATCGGCAACACCGGTTGCAACCCCGAAGACCACGAGTCGGAGAAGGTGCATGCCGCCGGGCTGGTCGTGCGCGACGTGCCGCGTCTGGCGAGCAACTGGCGGCGGAACGAAAGCCTGCCCGCGTATCTCAAGCGCCACGGCGTGGTGGCGATTGCCGGCATCGACACCCGGCGGCTGACACGCATCCTGCGCGACAAGGGCGCGCAGGCCGGCTGCATCCTTGCCGGCGACGGCGCGAACGAAACCGATGCGCTGGCCAAGGCGCGCGCATTCCCCGGCTTGAACGGCATGGATCTCGCCAAGGTAGTGTCCACCCCGCAGGCCTACCACTGGGATGCCGGCCTATACGACCTCGACCGCACCGTATTCAACCAGCCGTCCAAACGGTTCAAGGTCGTGGCCTACGATTACGGCGTGAAGCAGAACATCCTGCGCCTGCTCGCCGAACGCGGTTGTGACCTCACGGTGGTGCCAGCGCAGACGCCAGCCGCCGAGGTGTTGGCCATGCAGCCCGATGGCGTGTTCCTCTCCAACGGCCCCGGCGATCCGGCCGCGTGCGACTACGCGATTGCGGCCACGCGCGCGTTCCTCGACGCCAAGGTTCCGCTGTTTGGCATCTGCCTGGGCCATCAGTTGATGGGACTCGCGCTGGGCGCGAAGACGATCAAGCTCAAATTCGGCCACCACGGCGCCAACCATCCGGTGCGCGACCACGATGATGGCCGGGTGCTCATCACCAGCCAGAACCATGGCTTTGCAGTGGATTCCGCCACGCTGCCGGCCAACGTGCGGGTAACCCATACCTCGCTGTTCGACGGCACGTTGCAGGGTTTTGCGTTGACCGACCGTCCAGCCTTCTGTTTCCAGGGCCACCCCGAATCCTCTCCAGGGCCGCACGACATGCGCTATCTGTTCGACCGCTTCGCCAAACTGATGCAGGAGGCACGCTGACATGCCCAAGCGTACCGACCTCAAGTGCGTCCTCATCATCGGCGCCGGCCCGATCGTCATCGGCCAGGCCTGCGAGTTCGACTACTCCGGCGCGCAGGCGTGCAAGGCGCTGCGCGAGGAGGGTTACCGCGTAGTGCTGGTGAACTCCAACCCGGCGACGATCATGACCGACCCGCACATGGCGGATGCGGTCTATATTGAACCGATCAACTGGCAGACGGTGGAGCGCATCATCGCCAAGGAGCGCCCGGACGCGGTGTTGCCGACGATGGGCGGGCAGACCGCACTCAACTGCGCGCTCGAGCTGTCCGACCACGGCGTGCTGGACAAGTATGGCGTGGAGCTGATCGGCGCCAAGCGCGACGCGATCCGCATGGCGGAAGACCGCGAGTTGTTCAAGGGGGCAATGACTGCGATCGGGCTGGAAAGCCCGCGTTCGGCGGTGGCCAAGAGCTACGAGGAAGCCGTGCGGGTCCAGGCGACGCTCGGTTTTCCCAACATCATCCGGCCGAGTTTCACGCTCGGTGGTTCAGGCGGCGGCATTGCGTACAACAAGGAAGAGTTCGAAACCATCGTCAAGCGCGGGCTCGAGATGTCGCCCACGCACGAGGTGCTGATCGACGAGTCGATGCTTGGCTGGAAAGAGTTCGAGATGGAGGTGGTGCGCGACCGTGCGGACAACTGCATCATCGTGTGCGCGATCGAGAACCTCGACCCGATGGGCGTGCACACCGGCGACTCGATCACGGTGGCGCCGGCGCAGACGCTGACCGACAAGGAATACCAGCGCATGCGCGATGCCTCGATCGCCGTGCTGCGCAAGATCGGCGTCGACACCGGCGGCTCCAACGTGCAGTTCGGCGTCAGCCCGGACAACGGCCGCATGGTCGTGATCGAGATGAACCCGCGCGTGTCGCGTTCCTCGGCGCTGGCCTCCAAGGCTACCGGCTTCCCGATCGCGAAGATCGCCGCCAAGCTTGCCATCGGTTACACCCTGGATGAGCTGGCGAACGACATTACCGGCGGCAAGACCCCGGCCTCGTTCGAGCCGACGCTCGACTACGTGGTCACCAAGATCCCGCGCTTCGCATTCGAGAAGTTCCCGCAGGCCGACCCGCGGCTCACCACGCAGATGAAGTCGGTGGGCGAGGTCATGGCGATCGGTCGCAGCTTTGCCGAATCGCTGCAGAAGGCCTTGCGCGGGCTCGAAATCGGCAAGACCGGGCTGAACCCCAGCGGGCTCGACTACGCCACGAGCGACGGACTGGCCACGCTCAAGCGCGAGTTGCGCGAGCCGCGGCCGGAACGGGTGTTTTTCCTTGCCGACGCGTTCCGCGCCGGGTTGTCGCTGGATCAGGTTTACGCGCTCAGTCACGTCGATCCATGGTTCCTCGCCGCGTTCGAGGACATTGTCGCGGCCGAGATGGACGTCCGTACACAAGGGGTCGATGCACTCGATGCCAACCGCATGCGCGAGCTCAAGCGCCTGGGGTTCTCCGACGCCCGGCTGGCCGAGCTGACGGGTTCGGACGAAGCCGCCATGCGCCACCTGCGCCGCATGCTTGGCGTGCGCCCGGTGTACAAGCGGGTGGATTCGTGCGCGGCCGAATTCGGCACTACCACGGCCTACATGTACTCGACCTATGACGAGGAGAACGAGGCCGAGCCGACCGCACGCGACAAGATCATCGTGCTCGGCGGTGGCCCGAACCGCATCGGTCAGGGCATCGAGTTCGACTATTGCTGCGTGCACGCGGCGCTCGCCCTGCGCGAGGATGGCTACGAGACCATCATGGTCAACTGCAACCCGGAGACCGTGTCGACCGACTACGACACTTCCGATCGCCTGTATTTCGAACCGTTGACGTTGGAAGACGTGCTCGAAATCGTCGATCTCGAAAAGCCCAAGGGCGTGATCGTGCAGTACGGCGGACAAACGCCGCTGAAGCTGGCGCGCGCGCTGGAAGCTGCCGGTGCGCCGGTGATCGGCACCTCGCCCGATTCGATCGATCTCGCGGAAGACCGCGAGCGTTTCCAGCACATGATCCAGAAGCTCGGCCTGCGCCAGCCGCCGAACCGCACCGCACGCAATGCCGACGAGGCGCTGGTGCTGGCCCGCGAAATCGGTTACCCGCTGGTGGTGCGCCCGAGCTACGTGCTTGGCGGCCGCGCGATGGAAGTCGTGTACGACGACGCCGATCTCGCGCGCTACGTCCGCGAGGCGGTGCGCGTGTCGAACGACTCCCCGGTGCTGCTCGACCACTTCCTCGACCACGCCACCGAAGTCGATGTGGACGTGATTGCCGACCACGAGGGCAACGTGGTGATCGGCGGCATCATGGAGCACATTGAGGAGGCCGGCGTGCATTCCGGCGATTCGTCCTGCTCGCTGCCGCCGTACTCGCTGCCGCCGGCGATCCAGGACGAGATGCGCCGCGAGGTCACCGCCATGGCCAAGGAGCTCAAGGTCATCGGCCTGATGAACACCCAGTTCGCGATCCAGGGCGATACCGTGTACATCTTGGAGGTGAATCCGCGCGCCTCGCGCACCGTGCCGTTCGTGTCCAAGGCCACCGGCGTGCCGCTGGCCAAGATCGCCGCGCGCTGCATGGCCGGCAAGACGCTGGCGGAGCAGGGCGCCACCCGCGAGGTGATTCCGGGGTATTACGCGGTCAAGGAAGCGATTTTCCCGTTTGTGAAGTTTCCCAACGTCGATCCGATCCTCGGTCCGGAAATGCGTTCCACCGGCGAGGTGATGGGCGTGGGCCGCAGCTTTGGCGCCGCGTTTGCGCGCGGTCATGATGCGGCCGGCATCAAGATCCCGCCGTTGGGCAAGGTGTTCGTTTCGGTGCGCGATGCGGACAAGGAACAACTGGTGCCGGTGGCGCAGGATCTCCTGCAGCGTGGCTACACGCTGGTGGCCACTTCCGGCACCGCGGCGTATCTGCTGCAACACGGCGTGGCTTGCGAGCGGGTCAACAAGGTGCTCGAAGGGCGCCCGCACATCGTCGACATGATCAAGAATGGCGAGGTCGTCTATATCGTCAATACGACCGAGGGCAAGCAGGCCATTGCGGACTCGTTCTCGATCCGGCGGGAGGCGTTGCAGCAGCGCGTCACCTATTCCACGACGGTGTCCGGCGCCCGCGCGCTGGTGCACTCGCTGGATTTTCACGGCAGCCACGAGGTACACAGCCTGCAGGAGCTGCACAAGGAGTTGAAGGCATGAGCAATCGTCCACCGATCACCAAAGTCGGTTCCGACCGCCTGCGGGCGGAGTTGACCAAGCTGAAATCCGAGGACCGCCCGCACATCATCGCGGCGATCGCCGAAGCGCGCGAGCACGGGGATCTCAAGGAAAACGCCGAGTACCACGCGGCGCGTGAATTGCAGGGGCTGATCGAGGCGCGCATTGCCCAGCTCGAAGGCCTGCTTTCCAACGCCGAGGTGATCGACGTCAGCAAGCTCAACCCGGGCAGCAAGGTCGTGTTTGGCGCCGTGGTCGACCTCGAGGACGAGGACAGCGGCACGGCGGTGACCTACCAGATCGTTGGCGATCTCGAGGCCGACATCAAGCAGGGTCTGATCGCCGTGTCCTCGCCGATTGCCCGTGCGTTGATTGGCAAACTCGAAGGCGACAGCCTGGAGTTCACCGCGCCTAATGGCGTGAAGCACTACGAGATCATCGCCGTGCGCTATGCCTGAGTGGCGTGTGGCACGCGCACGCAAAAGGCCCCGTCGATCCGGGGCCTTTCATTTTCCAGGGCAACAAAAAGGCCGCTCGCAGCGGCCTCTTCGATGCCACGTGGCACTGGCAATCAGCGCTGACGGGCCTTGAAACGCGGGTTGCTCTTGCAGATCACGAACACCTTGCCGCGACGACGCACGATCTTGCAGTCGCGGTGCCGCGCCTTGGCGGACTTCAACGAGTTAAGCACCTTCACGGCCAGCTCCTGATGCAGACAAAAAACGTAGCGCGCAAGTATATAGGTGCTGTCGCTGTATCACAAGTTGCCAAACTCGCTCAGGGCGTCCTCCACGGTGGCGAGGAACTGCGCCAGTACCGGTGAATGATCGCCCGTACGGCTCGCCACCGCCAGCAGCAGGTGCGCCAGTGGGTCGACCAGGGGCACATAGCGCACGCCGGCAAGATGCACTGCGCGCATGCTGGCTGGCACCAGCGCCAGGCCAAGCCCGGCTGCCACCAGGGCCAGCAGACCGTTGACCTGCTGCGCCTGCTGCACGATGCGCGGACGAAAGTCGGCGGCGTCGGCCAGCGCTGCCAGCCGGTCGTACAGGGTGGCGGCGAGCTGACGCGGCTGGGTTACGAAGGACTCTTCCGCGACTTCGCGCATGGTTACCGTCTCGCGGGTGGCCAAGGCATGACTGGCGGGCAGCGCCAACATCAGGGGCTCGCGGTCGATCACGCGCAAATGCAATTGCCGGGCGTCGCGCTGGTGATGCGGTTCATTGCGCACAAAGCCCACGTCGATCTCGTTCGCCAGCAGGGCGGCAAACTGGCGCTCGGTGTACAGCTCCGAAAGCTGCAGATTGACCGCTGGCGCCACCTGCCGATGGCGAAGCAGGGCGCGTGGCAAAAACGGGTGAAACGACACCGACACCGAGTACGCCAAGCGCAATTGGCCGCTCTGGCCAGCCGCGGTGGCCGTGGTGCGGCTGCGCGCCAGCTCGGTCTGAGTGAGGATTTGGCGCGCTTCTTCGAAAAACACGCGTCCCGGTTCGGTCAGCGCCACCTTGCGTTTGTTGCGCTCCAGCAGGGTGACACCAAGGTCACGCTCCAGCGCGAGGATCTGTTGCGATAGTGGCGGCTGCGAGATATGCAGGCGGATCGCCGCGCGGGTGAAGCTCAATTCTTCGGCGACCGCAATGAAGTACCGCAACTGGCGCAGGTCAAACATAGTCGCTATGCATCTAAGAGTACGGGTAAATATATATTAGATAACTGAACGAGGCGCCCATAAAATGCTCCCCGTCCCGTCATCACCCCTCCCGATGGCGGTGACCCCGCCCCGCGGTGGTGCTGCAAACGATCCAGTCAACTCCCCCTTGGGCTGGATCGATGCGCCGCTTTGCGGGGCGTTTTGCGTCTGCGGCAAACCGTTTGGGTGGCGCACGCCGCTGTGTTTGCGGTCAGCTGTGTGATAGGCCCATGCCGCGATACCATGCGAATTTCCACGCTTTTGCCGAGCCGGCCATGAATCACATTGCCCCTGTTCCCGTGCTGACCATCGACGGCCCGTCCGGCTCGGGCAAAGGCACGGTGAGCCGGCGTGTGGCGGAGCACCTGGGGTGGCGGTTGCTCGATTCGGGCGCGCTGTATCGGGCCGTGGGCTATGCGGCGGGCGCCGCCGGGCTCGATCTCACCGATGCCGAGGCCGTCACCCGTTGCGCGCAGTCGACCAAGATCCGGTTCCAGGCCAGCGCCGATGGTGGCGATACCCGCATTCTCGTCAATGGCCACGATGCGACCGACGAGCTGCGTACCGAAACCGCGGGGGCGGCGGCGTCCGCCATCGCCTCGATTGCTGCGGTGCGCCAGGCGCTGGTCGACCTGCAGCTTGGCTTTCGCAAGAGCCCCGGGCTGGTCGCCGACGGACGCGATATGGGCACCGTGATCTTCCCCGATGCGCCGTTCAAGGTGTTCCTTACGGCAAGCGCCGCGGAACGTGCGAAAAGGCGCTATAAGCAGTTGAAAGAAAAGGGGCTAAACGTTACACTTGCGAGCCTTCAACGCGAGATCGAAGCGCGTGACCACCGTGATGCATCGCGTGCGGTGGCGCCTCTCAAGCCCGCGCCGGAAGCCGTGCTGGTGGATTCCACCGGCATGCGCATCGATCAAGTCGTTGCACGTGTTCTCGCCGTCGTGCAGCCGCAATAGCGGTTGCATTGCGGTTTTTCTTCCTCGGCCAGGGCGGCCGGGGTTCAATCATGGTGAGGAAGGTTGTCTCTTCAAAGAGGCGGCTGGAAGCACCCCAACCGGTGGACCGTTGTCGGTGCAAGGTCTGGATCACGCATCGCGACCGTCCTTTTTCATTCTGGAATCAACATGACCGAAAGTTTTGCCGAACTGTTTGAACAGAGCCAACAGGCCATTGCCAAGCTCAAGCCCGGCGCCATCGTCTCCGGCATCGTGGTGGAGATCCGCAACGACGTCGTCGTCATCAACGCCGGCCTGAAGAGCGAGGGCATTGTCCCGATCGAGCAGTTCAAGGACGAGAGTGGTGCCATCGAAGTGCACGTGGGCGACGAGGTCAAGGTGGCCCTCGAAGCACTCGAAGACGGGTTCGGCGAAACCAAGCTGTCGCGCGAGAAGGCCAAGCGCTCGATGGTGTGGGACGACCTCGAGGCGGCATTCGACAAGGAAGAAACCGTCAAGGGCATGATCTCCGGCAAGGTCAAGGGCGGCTTCACCGTGGACATCCACGACGTGCGCGCCTTCCTGCCGGGTTCGCTGGTCGACGTGCGCCCGGTGCGCGAGCCGACCTATCTCGAAGGCAAGGAGCTCGAGTTCAAGATCATCAAGCTCGACCGCAAGCGCAACAACGTGGTGGTCAGCCGCCGCGCCGTGGTCGAGACCGAGTTCTCCGCCGAGCGCGAGGCGCTGCTGGAGCGGCTGGTCGAGGGCGCGGTGGTCAAGGGCGTGGTCAAGAACCTCACCGACTACGGCGCGTTCGTGGACCTGGGCGGCATCGACGGCCTGTTGCACATCACCGACATGGCGTGGAAGCGCGTGCGCCATCCGTCCGAGGTGGTCAATGTCGGCGACGAGCTGGAAGTGCGCGTGCTGAAGTTCGACCGCGAGCGCAACCGCGTCTCGCTGGGCCTGAAGCAGCTCGGCGATGATCCGTGGGTCAACATCTCGCGGCGCTACCCGGTGGGCTCGCGCCTGTTCGGCAAGGTTTCCAACGTCACCGATTACGGCTGTTTCGTCGAGATCGAGCCGGGCGTCGAAGGCCTGGTGCACGTCTCCGAGATGGACTGGACCAACAAGAACGTCAACCCGGCCAAGGTGGTGCAGGTCAGCGACGAGACCGAGGTGATGGTGCTCGACGTGGACGAAGAGCGTCGCCGCATCTCGCTGGGCATCAAGCAGACCCGCTCCAACCCGTGGGAAGCTTTTGCCGCCATGCACAAGAAGGGCGACAAGGTTTCCGGCCAGATCAAGTCGATCACCGACTTCGGCGTGTTCATCGGCCTGGAAGGCGGCATCGACGGCCTGGTGCACCTGTCCGATATCTCCTGGCAGACCTCCAGCGAAGACCTCGTGCGCAACTTCAAGAAGGGCGACGAAATCGAGGCCGTGGTGCTGGCGGTGGATCCGGAACGCGAGCGCATTTCGCTCGGCATCAAGCAGATGGAACAGGATCCGTTCGGCCAGTACATGGGCAACCATCCGCGCGGCACGATCGTCACCGGCAGCGTCAAGGAAGTGGACGCCAAGGGCGCCGTGATCGACCTCGGCGACGGGGTCGAAGGCTACGTGCGTGCGAACGACATCGCCAAGGAACGCGTCGACGACGCCACCCAGTACCTCAAGGTGGGCGACTCCGTGGAAGCCAAGTTCACCGGCATGGATCGCAAGGGGCGTCAGCTGGCATTGTCGATCCGCGCGAAGGACGAGGCCGATGTGCAGGAAGCCATGGCCGAGTACTCTTCGGCCGCGGGCGGCACGACCAAGCTGGGCGCCTTGCTCAAGGAGCAGCTGAACAAGGCGGAGTAAGGCATCGTGGATGTGGCGCGGGGCGGGTTGTGCCGCCTCGCGCCTCACGATGGTGGGAGCGTACGTCGCGGACCTGGGGACCATGACCAAATCCGAATTGATCGAGGCGCTGGCACGGCGCCAAACCCATCTTGCGTTTGCCGATGTCGAGCTGGCGGTCAAAAGCATCATTGAGCAAATGAGCCAGGCACTGGCTACTGGCGAGCGCATCGAGGTGCGTGGTTTTGGCAGCTTTGCGCTGCATTTCCGCCCACCGCGCATGGGCCGCAACCCCAAGACCGGAGACTCGGTCGCGTTGCCTGGCAAGCATGTACCGCACTTCAAGCCGGGCAAGGAATTGCGCGAGCGGGTGAATCAACGGCTGGAAGAAACCTCGGCATCCTGATGTGCGGGGGCTCGGGACGGAAGGCAGGCGGCGCGAGTCGGCCTGCCTTTTGTGTTTTTGCTGCAGCAAGCGAGCGATCAGGTAAAGTCCACGCATGCGATTGATCGTCATTCTTCTGCTCGGGTTCTTCGTCGCGGCCGGTATCGTCGTCGGCGCGCTCAATGCCGACCTGGTCGGCTATGACTTCGCGTTCGCACGCGTGCAGTTGCCAAAGGGCGCCGCCCTGCTTGCCGCGCTGGTGCTCGGCTGGCTCCTTGGCGGGCTTACCGCGTGGCTTGGCATGGGTGTGCGTCGGCGCCGGCAGCGGGTGCGCAAGGAGGCCGGCAAGTAAGCCGGCACCATGTTGCCCTGGTATGTGATTCCTGCGGTGGCTGTCGCGTTTGCGGCGGGTTGGTGGCTGGCGCGCTGGCTATCGGCACGCCGCTCGGGTGCGGCGGTCAACGAGTTGTCGTCGGACTATTTCCGCGGCCTCAATTACCTCTTGAACGAAGAGCAGGACAAGGCCATCGAGGTCTTCCTGCGCCTCGCCGAATACAACCGCGACACGGTCGAGACCCACCTTGCGCTGGGCAATCTGTTCCGCCGGCGCGGCGAGGTGGATCGGGCGATCCGGTTGCACCAGCACCTGGTTTCACGCCCGGACTTGTCCGAACCGATGAAGACGGTTGCCTTGCTTGAATTGGGCGAGGACTACATGCGCGCCGGGCTGCTCGACCGCGCCGAAGCCCTGTTCTGCGACCTCGTGGCGTTGGATGCGCATGCGCCATCCGCCTTGCGCCACCTCATCTCGATCTATCAGCACGAGCGCGATTGGCACCAGGCGATCGAACACGCCCGCCGGCTCGAAGCCATGACCGGCGAGGACCAGACGCCGATCATGGCGCAGTTTTACTGCGAGCTTGCCGAGCGCTCGCGCCAGCACGGCGCGAAGGTCGAGGCACGCGAGTATCTGGATCAGGCGTTTGCCTGCCAGCGCGATTGCGTGCGGGCATGGATGCTGACCGGGCGGATCGAAGCGGATGCCGGCAACCATGCGAAAGCGGTGGATGCGTACGAGGCTGCCGTGGCCGCCGACGTGGCCTTCGTACCCGAGATCCTGCCGCCGCTGCTGGACAGTTACGCGCGTTCGGCCCAAATGGAGCGCGCCGAACGCTTCTTGCGCGGGCTGCTCGAGCGTTATCACGGCGTCTCGCCAGTGCTGGCCCTGACGCATCTGTACGCGGAGCGGGATGGCAAGCACGCCGCGGTGGATTTCCTCACTGCACAGCTGCGGCGACGGCCATCGGTACGCGGTCTGATGGCCTTGATCGACGCCACGATGGACAGCATCCAGGGCGAAGCGCGCGACAATTTCCTGATACTGCGTGACTTGACGAAAAAGCTGCTTGAAGGGCAGGCGATGTACCGCTGCAGCCGCTGCGGTTTCGGTGCGAAGGCGCACCACTGGCAGTGCCCGAGTTGCAAGAGCTGGAGCACGATCCGCCCGATTCATGGCGTGGCCAACGAATGAGTGGCGTGTCGGCGGTACTTGCCTGGCCGCTGCTGTCGTTGGCGATCGCCATCGCCACGGTGCGGGGCGCGATCTGGTACGCAATGCGCCACGGCATGCTCGACCAACCGGGCCGACGACGCTCACATACCGTGGCGACGCCGCGCGGCGGCGGTATCGGCATCGTCGTGGCGTGCCTGGTCACCTTGCCATGGGCATGGGGTGGCGGCGACCAGGCGCCATCCACCGTAGTGCGCGATGCCTTGCTGGCGGGCGTGGCGATGGTAGCCACGGTCGGCTGGCTTGATGATCGTCACGCGTTGCCGGCCTTGCCGCGGCTACTGGTGCAACTTGCGGCGTGCTCGTTGCTGGCGTTGGCACTGATCGCGGAAGGGCTCAGCTACTGGTGGGCATTGCCATTGGTGCTGGCCGGCACCTGGAGCATCAACCTGCACAATTTCATGGATGGCATCGACGGCTTGTTGGCGCAGCAAGCCATGTTCGTCACGGCTGGTCTGGGCGTGCTGGGGTGGTTGGCGCAGCAGCCTGGCCTTTCACTGGCGGCGGTGTGCGTGTTCGCGGCCTGCCTGGGGTTCTGGTACTTCAACCGCTCGCCAGCACGGATCTTCATGGGCGACGCCGGCAGCGGCAGTGTCGGGTTGTTGCTGTTTGCGTTGTCTGCCGTGTGCGCGACGATGGCACCGCGTACTTTGCCGGCGGTCCTGGTGCTGTCCGCGGCCTTTGTCGTCGATGCCAGTTTGACGCTGCTGTCACGCATGTGCCGCGGTCGCCGCTGGTACACTCCGCACCGCGAACACCTTTACCAGTGGCTGGCGCGACGCCTGCACAGCCATGCAAGGGTGTGTGCGCTTTTTATGGGCTGGAACCTGCTGGTATTGGTGCCTTTGGCGTGGTTGGCCTGGAGTTCATCCATGCTTGCCTATGGTGCCGTGGTGTTGGCTTATCTGCTTACCATCGTGGCGTGGTTTGTCTTCAAGCACCGTTGTCTGCGGCGCAGGGCTTCAGGGATGTTCGATGTCGTTGCGTAAACTGGTTGCGGTGGTTCATCCACGCATGGCGGTCATCGGACATGATCTCGCCATGGCAGCACTTGCGTGGCTGATCGCCAAGTGGCTGCGCTACACGGTACGCCCGGAAGACATCATCCAATTCCGCTGGTTCGAGCTTCCGGTGGTGCTCGTCGCGCAAGGCGCGATTTTTCGCTGGACTGGCTTGTATCGCGGCGTATGGCGTTTCGCCAGCTTGCCCGATCTGTGGAACATCATTCGCGCGGTGGCGCTGGGTTCGATTGCGATCTGGCTCGCATTGTCGATGTTCAACCGCCTCGACGGCGTACCGCGTTCGATGCTGGTGCTGTATCCGGTCGTGCTGGCGGTTGGCCTGGGCGCACCGCGCCTGCTTTACCGCTACTGGAAGGACAGCCGCGTCGGCCTGGCCGGCTCCGCGACGGTTCGGCGCGTACTCATCATTGGCGCCGACCGCGCCGGCGAGGCACTTTCGCGCGACCTCCAACGCGACAGTGCGTACTCGGTGGTCGGGTTTCTCGATGACCGTCCCGCCATGGGTGGGGCCAGCATCAATGGGTTGCCGGTGCTCGGCCATACTGCGCGACTGGCCGATATTGCCCGTGAAACCGCGGCCGACATGCTGCTGATCGCCCTGCCGGAGGCCAAAGCTGGCGAGATGCGCGTCATCGTCGCTGCGTGTGCGGCGACCGATCTGCCGTATCGCACTATTCCGCGGTTGGAAGACGTGGTGGCCGGTCGGGCGCAGGTCAACGAGATCAAGGAAGTCGCGATCGAGGATCTGCTCGGCCGGGAGACGGTGGAGCTGGATTGGACTGCCATTCGCGAGGCCATCAGTGGGCACCGGGTGCTGGTGACTGGTGGTGGCGGGTCGATCGGTTCCGAATTGTGCCGGCAGGTGGCGCGACTGGGTGCCGCAGCGCTGACGGTGGTCGATCACAGCGAGTTCAACCTGTACCGGATCACGCGCGAGCTGCGCCAGCACTTCCCCGACCTGATCCTCGATGGCGTGCTTGGCAGTTGCGGTGATGAGGTTCTGATGCGCCGCACGCTGGCGGCAGCGAAGCCGCAGGTGGTGTTCCATGCCGCCGCGTACAAACATGTCCCGTTGCTGCAGGATCAACTGCGCGCCGCGTTCCGCAACAACGTGCTTGGTACCCGGACGGTGGCCGACCTTGCCAACGAAGCCGGGGTCGACGCCTTCGTGATGATTTCGACCGACAAGGCGGTCAACCCGACCAGCGTCATGGGCGCCTGCAAGCGCATTGCCGAGATCTGGTGCCAGAACCTCGATGCGCACGCACGGACGCGCTACATGACGGTGCGTTTTGGCAATGTGCTCGATTCGGCCGGCTCGGTGGTGCCGCTGTTCCGGCAGCAGATCCGCGAGGGTGGGCCGGTCACCGTCACCCATCCGGAGATTTCGCGCTACTTCATGACCATCCCCGAAGCCTGCCAGCTCATCCTGCAGGCCGCCACGCTCGGCTCCGGCGGCGAGATCTACGCGCTGGACATGGGCGAACCGATCAAGATCCGCGATCTCGCCGAGCAGATGATCCGCCTGGCGGGCAAGAAGCCGGGCACCGAGATTCCGATCGTGTACACCGGCTTGCGGCCGGGTGAAAAACTGTTCGAGGAATTGTTCCACCCGCAGGAGCACTACAGCGCAACGGCGCATTCGAAGATCTTCCTCGCGCAACACCGCGAGGTGTCTTGGGATCTGCTGCAGGGCTTGCTGCGCAAGGCCGACGGCGTGGTTTCCGTTGGCGACGACACCGAGTTGCGGCGCTGCGTGTCGAGCCTGCTGCCGTCGTTCCGCTGGAGCGAAACCACCCAGCCAGACAACGTCGTTTCGATCCGTCGCCAGGAATCCGGAGAAGGCAAGTGAGCCAACCGTTGCGCAAGGTCGTGTTTCCCGTGGCCGGACTCGGCACCCGGTTTCTGCCGGCCACCAAGGCAGTCGCCAAGGAAATGCTGCCGGTACTCGACCGTCCGCTGATCCAGTACGCCGTCGATGAAGCCGTCGAAGCCGGCGCGGACACGCTCATCTTTGTCACCAACCGTTACAAGCACGCCATCGCCGATTATTTCGACAAGGCCTACGAGCTCGAAGCCAAGCTGCTGCAGAAAGGCAAGAACGCGCTCCTGGCCATGGTGCGCGGCACCTTGCCCGGCCATGTGCGTGCCATCTTCGTCACCCAGCCTGAGGCGCTCGGCCTCGGCCATGCGGTGCTGTGCGCCAAGCCGGTGATCGGCGACGCACCATTCGGCATCATGCTGCCGGACGACCTCATCTGGAACGGTTCCGGAAAAGGCGCGTTGCGCCAGATGGCGGAGCTCGGCGCGCGCGAGGATGCCGGCGTGATCGCGGTGGAAGAAGTGCCGCATGAGCAAACCGAGAAATACGGCATTGTCGACGCCACTCCCATCGACGAACGCAGCGCGCGGATCCGGCACATGGTGGAAAAGCCGAAACCCGCCGATGCCCCGTCCAACCTGGCTGTAGTGGGGCGCTACGTGCTGCCGCCGCGCATCTTCGACCTGCTCGAGCACACGACGACCGGCGCTGGCGGCGAAATCCAGTTGACCGATGCGATCGAGGCCTTGCTCAAGGAACAGGGCAAGGTGCTCGCCTATCGCTTCGAGGGCACGCGCTTCGACTGCGGCAACAAGGCGGGCCTGGTGCGCGCAACCATCCATATGGCGATGCAGGACCCTGCCTTGGCACCGGTGGTGCGCGAGATCGCTGCCACGCTGTGACGGTCTGCCGCAGAGGTTGCTGGTCGTTGCGCGATGCCTGCAGGGTGTCTGATGTGAGCTTGCTGCGGTAATCTCGGGCCCTTCGCCGACGCACAGGGGCGCCCGCGCATGAAATCCGCCGTCGTTTCGTCTTATTACCGTGCCACCGCCACGCGTCATGCACCGTATGCGCCGCTGGCCGGCAGAGTCGAGGCGCGCGTCGCCGTCGTGGGTGGCGGTTTTGCAGGACTCAACACGGCACTGAGTCTGGCCGAACACGGTGTACGCGACGTGGTGCTGCTGGAGCGCGATGAGATCGGTTTCGGTGCGTCCGGCCGCAACGGCGGCTTCGTGTTTGCCGGTTATTCTCTCGGTGAGCAGGCGCTGGTGGATCGCGTTGGCCTTGCGCGTGCGCGCGCTTTGTTCGCGTTGACGACGGCGGCGGTCGAACGCATCCGTGCACGCATCCAGCGCTACGCCATCGCTTGCGATGCGGTGGACGCCGGGGTCATCTGGGCCAACTGGTTTCGCGATCCGGCGGTGTTGCGGGCGCGCCAGCAACTGCTGGCGGATAGCTTCGGTGTCACGTGGGAGTGGCTGCCGCAAGCGGCTTTGCGTGCGCGCGTCAACAGCATGCGTTATCACGATGGTCTGTACGAGCGCAATGCGCTGCACCTGCACCCGCTCAACTACGCGCTCGGGCTTGCGGCGGCGGCGAGTACCCAAGGCGTTGCCATCCACGAACACAGCACCGTGACGCACTTGCACCGCGCGGGCGCGCATTGGCACCTGACAACACCGGCAGGCGAAGTCCAGGCCGAGCACGTCGTACTTGCCTGTGGCGGGTATCTCGGCCGGCTTGACCGCCGCGTCGATGCCGCGGTGCTGCCGATCGCCACCTATGTGTTGGCCACCGAGCCGCTCGGCGATCGTCTTGCCGAGTGCCTGATGACGCGGGCCGCGGTGTACGACTCGCGGTTTGCGTTCGACTATTACCGGCCGCTGCCGGATACCCGGCTGTTGTGGGGCGGCCGCATCTCGGTGCGCGATCGATCCCCGCACGCGGTGCAGCGGCGGTTGCTGCGTGATCTGCTCAAGGTGTTTCCGCAACTGGCGGGCGTGCAGGTGGAACATGCCTGGTCGGGGCTGATGAGCTATGCACGCCACCAGATGCCGCAGATCGGCCGCAGCGCAGACGGCCTGTGGCATGCGCAGGCGTTTGGCGGGCACGGCCTGGCGCCGACCTGCGCTGCGGGCGAACTGGTGGCGGCGGCGATCGCCGACGGTGACACGGGGTGGCAGCAATTCAACGATTTCGGGTTGGTGTCGGCCGGCAAGCCGTTCGGCTTCGCCGCCGCCCAAGCCAGCTATTGGTGGCAGGAGTTGCGCGATGCGCTCAAGACGAGGCTGGAAGCATGAATGACGACGCGGACCTCAGCTGGGCCGATTTCGAGAAAGTGCTGATCGTGGCCGGCACGGTGACGAAAGTCGAAGCCTTCCCCGAGGCACGCAAGCCGGCGTGGAAGGTGTGGGTGGATTTCGGCCCCTATGGCGAAAAGAAGACCAGCGCCCAGATCGTGGCGCTGTATCGCCCCGAGGATCTGATCGGCCGGCAGGTCGTGGGCGTCATCAATTTTCCCGAAAAGCAGATCGGTCCGTTCCGTTCGCAGTTTCTGCTTACCGGCTTTCCCACCGACGAGGGTGTGGTGCTTGCCGCCGTCGAGCGTCCGGTGCCGAACGGTACGCGGCTCGCCTGAAGTTGCGATCAACACAAGCCGCCATTGACGGCCAACACTTGCCGGGTGATGTAGCCCGCGTCCGGGCTGACGAGGAAAGCCACCGCCGCAGCCACCTCTGCCGGTGTGCCGGCGCGCGCGGCGGGAATCATCTGCACGATCTCGGCGACGGGTACCTCGGGGGCGAGCAGGTCGGTGTCGATAAGGCCGGGTGCGACGCAGTTCACCGTGATGCGGCGCTTGGCAAGCTCCACCGCCAACGCCTTGGCCGCGCCGATCACACCGGCTTTGGACGCACTGTAGTTCACCTGCCCGCGGTTGCCGACAAGGCCGGAGACTGAGGTGATGCACACGATGCGACCGGGTGCGCGGCGACGGATCATGGGCATGACTACCGGGTGCAGCACGTTGTAGAAACCGTCGAGGTTGGTGCGCAGCACGCGGTCCCAGTCCGCGTCGGTGAGTGCGGGGAAGGCCGCATCGGCGGTGATGCCGGCGTTGCACACCACGCCGTAATACGCGCCGTGCGCGGCGATGTCGGCCTCCAGGGCATATCGGCACGCATCGCGGTCGGCAAGATCGAACTGCAACACCTGCGCGCTGCGGCCGGCTTGAACGATCTCGGCGTGGACAGCGTCGGCAGCGTCGCGCCGGGTGCGGCAATGCAGTGCGATGTCATAGCCGTCGCGAGCAAGCCGCATGGCGATGGCGCGACCGATGCCGCGGCTGGAGCCAGTCACCAGAATGCGGTCAGTCATGGGAAAGCGCCGTGGCGAAGAGAGCGGTGGCATCGGGTGGGCTGAAAACCGTGAGCTTGGCTTCGGCCAGCACGCCGGGGGCCTCGATGCGGCAGACAAACACGCCCATGCCGGTGGCGTCGCTGAATTCGCGGCGTGCGCTTACCGTCAAGGTGCTGCCTGGCGGGAAGCCCGTGACGTTGCAGCGGTATTGCCGGGTACCGAGTAGCAAGCCGAGGCGCACCGGGCGACCTTTGGCACGCGCCGTGCAGCCTGCCCACGCGGCAATGGCCTGCGCCATCAACTCCACCCCCGCCCATGCGGGCAATCGCCCGTCGGCGGCGTGCAACAAGCCATCGGCCGCCACCTTGTGCGTACAGCGCACATGGTCGGCGTCGTGTTCGAGCACGGCGTCGAGCAGGATCATGTCACCGGCGTGCGGGATCAGTTCGGCGATCGGCCAAGGGCTCATGGCGTATCCCCGAAGATCAGGCTGGCGTTGTTGCCGCCGAAGGCAAACGAATTGCTCATCAACCAGTGCGGTTGGCCGGGTTTCAGCCGGGTGCCGGGTGCAACGAAGTCGAGCGCGGGCAAGCTGGCATCGAGCAGGCCTTGGGTGCAGTGCGGCGGCAGCCGGCCAGCATCCAGCGCCAGCCAGCAAAAGGCGGCTTCGAGTGCGCCGGCGGCGGCCAGTGTGTGGCCGGTCAGCGCCTTGGTCGACGAGCACGGCACGCCGTGTGGGAACACTGCCGCCATGGCGCGCGCTTCCATCGCGTCATTGAGCGGTGTTGCCGTGCCGTGCAGGTTGACGTAGTCGATCGCCCCGGGGCCGAGTTGCGCCCGGGCGAGAGCGGTCAACATCGCGTCGCGGGCACCGGTGCCGCCCGGTTCGGGCGATGACATGTGATAGGCGTCCGAGCTGGCGCCTGTTCCGGCAAGGTGCACCGGGCCGCGCTCGTGGGTCATGAGGAACAGCGCTGCCGCCTCGCCCAGGTTGATGCCGTGCCGATCGGCCGCGAACGGGCGACAGTGCTCGCCATCCAGCGCACCGAGCGCATGAAAGCCATTCAGTGGCAAGCGCGTCAAGGCATCGACGCCGCCGCAGACCACGGCATCGCACACCCCGGCATCGAGCAGACGCTGCGCGCTGATCAGTGCCCGCGCGCCCGCGGTGCAGGCCGTGGAAATGACGTAGCACGGGCCTTCGCTGCCGAGCCAGTCGGCAAGGCACTGCGCCGGGTCGGAAAGCTCCTGATCGCGATAGTGATAACCGCGCGGCCATGCGCCGGTCTGCCGGTAACCCGCGTGTCCGACGGTGGCCTCTTCGATGCCTCCGGTGCTGGTGCCGAGCACGACGCCGATGCGCAACCTGCCGTAGTGCGTCGCCGCCGCCTGCAAGTCCGGTTCGATTTGGTGTGCCGCCGCCAGCAACAAACGGTTGCAGCGGTTGTCGTGGGCCCACAGCGTTGCCGGCAATGCGGGAAGCTCGGCGTGCACCCGGCCAACCGGCGGCGTGAAGCCTGGGATCCAGCCGGGCGTCGGCACAAGGCGATCGGTGTCGCCGGCAAACAGCGCCTGCGCCACGGCAGCCCGGTCGGCACCGAGGGCGCACACGATACCGAGCGTGTTGAGGTAGGCGGTACTCATGCCGGTTTGCGGGCAACCACGTTCACCAGTGTCTCCTCCCGGCGTCCGGGCGGTGGCGGCTGGCGCAGGTGCAGGCGTTCAAGCAGGCCGAAATCCCGCGCGCGGCTCCACCACAGGTATGGCAGTGAAACCTGGGCATCGCCGAAAACAAAACCTTGTGCACGCAGCATGGTGAGGTACTCCGGTGCGCTCTTTTGCACCTGCATCGGGTGCCGGAAAAACCAGCGGATCACCCAGGTGTCGATGTACGCACGGGTGGACTCGGCAAGCAACAGGGTTCCACCGGGCTTGAGCACGCGCCAGAACTCCGCCAACGCATCCTCCTGCTCCACCAGATGATGGAACACCTGATGGCAGAACAGCACATCCACGCTGGCATCGGGCAGATCGATGGCGGCGCAGTCCCCCAGCACGAGTTCCACCGCCACCCCTTCGCGCGCAGCTTCGGCGCGCGCCCGTTCGATGCTGACCGGGTCGGCATCCAGCCCCACCAGGCGCCTTGGTGAAAACACGCGATCGAGCAGGCGGAATGACCGCCCTTGGCCACAACCCACATCAAGCAAGGTGTCGGTATGCGGCAACGCGCCGGCGAGCCAGGCCAGGTCTTCAATGGCTACCCGCAACACGTGGCGTTGCCAGGTGCGGCTGGCGAGAAAACGAAACCCCAGGCGCGTGTCCGGGACATAGGTGGGGCTGGCGTAATTCATGGCTTGGTGAGGGCAAGTTCGACGGCGTGGACAAAGGCCGCGGGCGAAACCAGCTGCATGGCGCCGTCGGCGAGGCTCACCGCAACTTGCACCGTGCTGGCACGGGTCAACCGCGCGCCACTTTCGGCATCGCTGATGAGGTAATGGATTTTCAGCCGGTTTTCCCATTCGACGAGGTCGGCCCGCAGGTTGAGGCGTTGGCCAAAACGCGCCGCGTGCGCATAGCGCAGTTGCAGGTCGATCACCGGCCACTGATAACCAGCCTCCTGCATCGCGCGGTAGCCGTAGCCGATGTGGTCGAGCAGCGCACAGCGGGCAATTTCAAGATATTTCACGTAATGCCCGTGCCACACCACGTGCATCGAGTCGACATCGAAAAACGGCACCGTCAGCGCGGTATCGACGTGCAGTACACCGGGCTTACGCATCGGCGGCCTCCCGACAAGGGGGGAAGGGGAACCGCTGCAGCGGCGCATGCGGGCACCGTTGGCCGAGTCGGTCGGCATGACGTTGCGCGCGAGCATCAACGGGGTGTTTGCGCAGGTCGGCGCGAGTTGGCAAGGCGCTGCGGGTAACGGCGGGGGGCCCACCGTGCTCGCGTTCACCCGCCCAGTGGCGTGTTGTGGTCATGCCGGCTGCTCCAGCACGAGGCGTCCGGAGGAGTACGCCGTGGCGCCGTCAAGCCACGAGAAATGCAGCTTGTTGCGCGCATGGTCAAAGCGCAGCGACAGCGTGACTTGCTGACCGGGCAGCAGCAGGCGCTGGAACTTCAGCGCCTCCATGTCACGACAGGCAGCAGGGGTACCGAGGTATTGCGCCGCGAGCGTGAGTGCCCAACCGACCTGCACCGCGCCGGGCACCACCGGGTGGCCCGGGAAGTGGCCGACGAGAAAGGCGAGGTCGCGACGTATCAGTACCGTCACGGTGCAATCGTCGCCATCGCGGTGCACGCCAAGGATGGTGGGCAGCTCGATCATGCGCGTGCCCGCACCCGCTTGCGGATCAGCCATTCGCCAATGAACAGTGGACCCATGATGAAGTACACGAGGAAGCCGTTGTACAGCGTCCACCAGGTGAGCGGTGCCCACAGCGTGAGCGCGGCCGAAGCGGCAGCGTTCCACACGAAGAAGCCGACCCAGACCCAGGTCACCTTGCGCGTATACGGGATGGCGACGTCCGGCAGTGCTGGCTCGCGCACGCGCGCGATGCGTTCCACCAACGGCGGCCCGAACTTCAGGCTGAGGCCGAACGCGGCGAGCAGCAGCAGGCTGATGAGCGTGGGGTACCAGCGCAGCAGCATCGCCTCGCCGCTGGCTGCGAGCAGCGCGCAGTAGGCCAGCGCCGCACCCAGCATCCAGCGCCCGCCCGGTTCGCGCGACAGGCTCGGGGCGCGGATCAGCCACACCGCGCCGAGTGCCAGCGCAAACACCGGCGGCGCGATGTGGTCCATGCCGTAATACACAAAAAACGGATACAGCACGCCTGCCAGCGGCAGCGCAATGTTCAGGACGCGATGCATGGGCTTTGAGTGCGGGTGGCCAAGGCGGCATGGCTGGGCGCGGTGTTGGCGCTGCCTTCGAGGTTGGGCGTGCCGACGATGCGGCACGCATGGTCGCGTTCAGGCGCAATCGGGGCGTTGAGACTCATGGCGTGGCAAGCTCCTTGGCATACAGACGGTGCAGATGGTCGGTCAGGTGACGCGCGGCGATCGGTGGCGGCAGATTTTGCGCAAAGTCGACCGGCCGGCACGGCACGCCCACGCGCAGTTGCACCTGCACGCGTCGCGGCGGGATGCGATACCACGGTTCCGCCTTGGTAAGGGTGGTGGGGGCAACGCGCACGAATACGGGCAGCACCTCGCGCGCTCCGCGCAGCGCGATGGCGGCGGCGCCGCGCTGGAAGCGGGGCGCGGTGCCGGGTGGCGTGCGCGTACCCTCGGGAAACACCAGCAGGCATTCGCCGGCGTGCAGCGCAGCGGCCGCGCGTTCCAGCGTTTCGAGCTCGCCGTCGTTGCCGATGTATCCAGCAGCACGCATCGGACCGCGGGTGAACGGATTGCGCAGCAGCGCGGCCTTCACGATGCAATTGGCCTGCGGCACCTGCCCGAGCAGAAACACCACGTCGATCAGCGACGGATGATTGGCGACGATGAGCTGGCCGGGGCGACCAAGCCGTGCGCTGCCTTCGATGCTGATGTCCAGCACGCGCGTCGCGCGCATGAACCACGCGTGCAGGCGGAACGCGCCACCGACCGCTGCGCGGGCCCGCTGCCGCCGTTGCACCGGATGGCCAGGTACGCAGGCCAGCAGCGGCAACATGGCGGCCAGCAGCAGGCCACCGAGGCCGAACAGCACGAAGCTGGCGCCGGTCGCCAAAAGGCGCCACGCCCACGCATCGCGGCGAGCGGTCAATGCGTGCGCAGCCAAGTCCATCGGCGACCCTCGCAAGCATGATGAATCCCGGTTTGTGCCTGCAGCATGGCGCGCAGAAAATCCAGCGCGTGTGGCCACGCGCAAGGCGGCTCTTCCGCGCGGTGCGACAGCTCAAGGCGCCAGTCGTCACCGTGGCCAAGGCGCAGGGCGAGCGCGTGCGAGAACGGCAC
Source organism: Rhodanobacter sp. FW106-HT46G03 (assembly GCF_058789895.1). Classification (NCBI taxonomy): domain Bacteria; kingdom Pseudomonadati; phylum Pseudomonadota; class Gammaproteobacteria; order Lysobacterales; family Rhodanobacteraceae; genus Rhodanobacter; species Rhodanobacter sp. FW106-HT46G03. The sequence continues at coordinate 1,900,425 of NZ_JBYTCC010000001.1, read as the reverse complement.
GTCGCGCACCCATGGCGCATACGCAGCCGGCGGCAATTCCTCGGCCACCACAACCAGCGCCGCGGGCGCGCCAGCAGCCAGTTGCAAGACGCCTTCCAGCACCGCATGTTCGAAAGTGTCCGTGGCACCGGCAATGGCGGTGGATTCCCCGTGCTGACCGCGCAGGATCGACCACTGGCCGGCAATGGCGTTGTGGACGGAAAGCCCGAACGCCGTCGGCGACAACGGTTCCCCAGCCGCAATGTTCCCCAGCAATTGCCAGATCCGCGTGGTTTCGCCGTAGTGCGAGCCGAACACGAAGGGCAATTCTTCGCCGGCAGCGCACAGCGGCCACGCCGTGTTGAACACCATGCGTGCCATGCGGCTCAGGCGACGGCGCTGCAGCGGTGGCAGGAACGCGCAATCGGGCTGCAGCGTGCCGTCATCTGCCACCGCGCGGGGTGCCGCTACCCAGGCCTGCCACGCAGCGGCATCCGTGAGCCCCGGTGCCCAGGCTTGCCAGCCTTCGATGCGAAATGCCGTCATGTACCAGCCTCCGCGCAGCGGCGCAGCAGCAACGCCGCACAGCTTCCACCGAAACCGAAGCTGGTGCTGAGCACGCTCTCGATCTGGGCCGCACGGTTGGCTTCGAGTAGCGGCGCGGCCGCAAAGGCCGGGTCGCGGGCGTCGATCTCGGCGCCGGCGGCGAGCAGGCCATGTTGCAACATCAGCACGCAGGCAACCGCATCCAGGGCGCCCGCCGCCTGCGGCGCGTGGCCAAGCAAGCCCTTGAGCGAAGACATCGGCGGTACTGGCGTCTGGCGCTCGGCGAACACCCGCGCGATCGCCTGCCACTCGGCAAGATCGCCCGCGGTACCGCAGGCGTGGGCGTTCAGGTAATCCGGCGAATGGCGCGCTCCCGCCAATGCGCTGCGCATGGCGTGTGCAATGCCGGCGCTGCCCGAGGCCACCATGTTGTCGGCATCCGTCGCGCTGCCGTAGCCGGCAAGTTCGGCCAGCACGCGGGCACCGCGCGCTTGCGCATGCGCCAGCGATTCCAGCACCAGCACACCGGCACCTGCGGCCAACACCAAGCCGTCGCGATCACGGTGGAACGGCCGCGCGGCGTGCGCGGGATCAAGTTGAGTGGACAGTGCACCCATTGCGTCAAACCACATCGCGGTGCTTGGATGCAGTTCGTCGGTGCCGCCGGTGATGACCACCTCCTGCCGGCCGAGGCGGATCAGGTCTAGTGCGTGGCCGATGGCGTGGGCACCGCTGCTGCATGCGGCACTCAGGGTGTAGCTGACGCCGCGGAGACCGTAGGCCAAAGCCAGGCTGGCCGAAGGCGCGCAACTCATGCCGAGTGGCACGATGAACGGCGACAGCTTTGCAATGCCTTTGGCGCGATGGCTGGCCAGCGCACGTTCGTGTTCGCTGAGCGCGGCACCGCCACCGATGACGACCCCGACACTGGGCTGCGCGAGTTGCGCGGGCACCAGGCCGGACTGGGCGATCGCCTCGTTTGCGGCATGCCAGGCATAACGCGCCGGGGCGCCCATGAACCGCCGCAGTTTGCGCGGTGGTTCGTCCGGCAACGCGACTGCGTCGACCGGTCCACCTACCCGACCGCGCATGCCGAGCGACGCGAAAGCCGGCATGCGGCGCAGGCCATGCCGCCGTTCGCGCAACGCCGCCAGCAATGCCGCGCTGCCAACGCCGACACAGGACACCGCGCCGATGCCGGTCACCACCACGCGCTGCAAACCGTTGGCGTCGTGCACGGCCATCAGCCGACCGCCTTGAAGATCAGCGAGGTATTGATGCCGCCGAACGCGAAGTTGTTGTTCATTACCAGCCCGGTTGCCAGGGTGCGCCCGTCGCCGGTGATGTAATCCAGCTCGGCGCAGTCTGCCGCGCGCTGTTCGAGGTTCAAGATGGGCGCAAACCAGCCTTCACGCATCATCTCGATCACCCACCACGACTCCAGCGCGCCACAGGCGCCCAGCGTATGGCCGCTGTAGCTTTTCACCGCGCTGATCGGTACCCGGGCGCCAAGCACTTGTGCGGTGGCTTCGCTCTCTGCGGCATCGCCGCGGTCGGTGGCCGTGCCATGCGCGCTGACATAGCCGATCGCGTTCGCCGGCAGGCCGGCGTCGTCCAGAGCCAGACGCATCGCCACCGCCATCGTGGCTGCGGTCGGCTGGGTGATGTGGGCACCGTCGGCATTGCTGCCGAAACCCACGACTTCAGCGTGGATCCGGGCACCGCGTGCCTTCGCGTGTTCGTACTCCTCGAGGATCAAGGTTCCCGCGCCTTCACCTACGACCAGGCCGTCGCGGTGGGCATCGAACGGGCGCGGCGTCAGGGTCGGGGTGTCGTTGCGCGTGCTGGTGGCAAACAAGGTGTCAAACACGGCGACGCCGGGTCCGGAGAGTTCTTCGGCGCCGCCGCACAGCATCAACGTTTGTTTACCGTAGCGGATCGCCTCGTAGCCATAGCCGATCGCCTGACTGCCCGACGTGCACGCGCTGGAGGTGGGAATGACGCGGCCCTTGAGGCCGAAGAACACACCAATGTTCACCGCCGTGGTGTGACTCATCATCTGGATATAAGTGGTGGCGGTGACGCCCTGCATCGAGCCGGTTTCCAGCATGTGGCCCATTACCCGCACTGGCTCGACGCTGCCGCCGGAAGAGCCGTAGGCGACACCCATGCTGCCATCACGGATGCCGGGATCGTCGAGCAGCCCGGCGTCACGCAACGCGCGCTCGCTGGCAGCGACGGCGAGCTGTGCCACGCGACCCATCGAGCGGGTTTTCTGACGCGGCCATGGCGGCGCGGCGAAGTCGTCCACCGGGCAGCCAAGGCGACCGTTCAGCGCGTCGAAATAATCCCATTCGGGCATGCGTCGCACGGCGTTGCGGCGGGCATGGAAGCGGGCGGCAATCGTGGGCCAATCGTGGCCAAGCGGCGAAATGCCCCCCATGCCGGTAACGACGACGCGCTTCATGCCGGGTCTCCATGGCAAGGGCCGAGGTTGGCCCGGCTCACCGGCACCAGCAGAGCGGTGAAGCCGATGCCCAGCAACAAGGTCAGGCCAAAATCGCGCAGCGCCGGCAGGGAGCTGAGCGAGAGCAGGCCGAAGGAGAGCAGGGCGGTGAGGGCGGAAAGCAGCACGCTGGCGTACATCGCGCCGGGACGGTCGACGGTGTGCGGTTCGCCTTCAAACAGGAACACCGCGTAATTCGCACCCACGCCAAGCACCAGCATCAGCGCCATCCAGTGGAACAGCGTCAGCGGTTGACCGAAATAACCGAGCGTCGCCAGTGTCAATGCAATGCCGAGCGCCGGCGGCGCCATCACGCGCGGCATATGCCGCCAGCCGTAACGCCAGCCGAATACCGGCACGATGGCGAGCATGGCGGCGATCAGCCACAGGCTGGCGTAGCCGCGGTAGCGGCCGAACAGCGCGGAGACGCTGGCGGGTTTGTCCACCAGCGTGACGCCGGACAGGCCCGCTGCGGCGCTGGCCAGCACGCGTTCACCGGCAGCGCCTTGCGGCAGCACCAGCGAGGCGCAGCCGTGCTGGTTGCAGCCCATCCACAACTGTCGGAATGGCGTCGCCAGCGGCGTGCGCAGCCAAGCGTCGAGGGTCAGCGGGGTGCCGGGCCAACTGGCGAGCCAGGCGTCGATCGCGGCAGCGCGGAAGCCGGCGTCGGCAAGGGTTTTGCGCAAACTGTCGGGGTGGTCGAACCAGCGCGCGAACACCGCGTGGTTCTGCGTTTGCTGGCTCATTGCCGGCACCATGCTGGCAAGGCCGAGGAAACCGTCGAGCTGGTCGTCATCCACCAGCTGTTGCAACCGCGTCTCCAGCACCTGCTCGTGGCGCAACGTGGCGTCCTCATCGGCACCTTGCACCAGGTAGAACTGGCTGGCGTTGCCCAGGCCGGTGATGGCCCGTATGCGGACTTCCTGTGCAGTGAGGCTTGCCGGCTGGGCGATCAGGTTGTGCACGTCGTCGTCGTGTTTGAGCCGCAGCCAGCCGGGTATGGCCAGTGCCAGCACGATGACGGCCAGCACGGCACCACGCCAACCACGGGCCGGCCGTGCCAGGGTCTGCTGCAGGGAATGCGCGCCGCGCACCAGCAGCGGCGTCATCGGCTTGGCCGGGTGCGCCAGCAGCGCCGGCAACAACCAGAACACACTGGCGCACGCGGCGCTCATGCCGGCCAGCGCAAACACCGCCATCTGGCGCAGCGCCGGGAAGGGCACCAGGCCGAGCAGCGCGTAGCCGAGCAGCGAGGTCACCAGGGCCAGCAGCAGCGCGCTGCGTACCTGGCGGATGCCGGTTCCTGCTTGCCAGCGTGTCCCGGCGTTGGCGCGTGCAGTGAGGTACTGGATGGAGTAATCCACCGCCTCCCCCAGGAGTGCGGCACCAAACACCAGCGTCAGCAGGAATACCTGCCCAAAGACCAGCAAGGTTACCGTGGTGGCCGCCACCACGCCCACGACAGTCGAAAGGAAAGTGAGCGCGAGTGGGCCGACGGTGCGAAACACCGCAAGCAGCAGCAGGGCGATGCCGGCGGTGGAAATCCAGCCCACCATGTGCACGTCGTGCTCGGCGCCGGCACGCGCCGCGGCGGCATAGAACACGGCCCCGGTGCGCAGCAGGCGCACATCGGGCCAGTGCGCGCGCAATTGCGCTTCGGCGTCGGCGAGTGCGGACAGCGCACGGCGCTGCACGTCGTTGGCGTAGGCCGAACCCGCCAGCATCGCCGTCACCAGCACCTGCGTTTGATCGCCGGCGTGCGCCACCAGCAGGTCATCCTCCGGCATCAGCGGCGAGCGGTTCCACGGCTGGGCGGCGAGGAAGTGCTGCAAGGTGCCGAAGGGATCCTCCGCCAGCGTCACGCCAACACCAGTGAGAAACGGCTCGTTCAGCCGCTGCGCCAGCGCCTGTGCCAAGTCGAATCCGGGCTGGGAAAGCGCGGTGCGATCACTGGCCGTCAAAAGCCAATGGCGATGCGCGAGATAGGGGGCGCTCAGTTGCGCCAGGTCGAACGGCGGGAGCTCGGCGGCGACGCTGGCGAACACTTTGTGCGCGGCCAGCGCCCGGCCGAGGGCGCGCGCGGCCGCCTTCGCGTGTGCGTCATCGGCGCTGGCGACCACCAGCACCATGCGGTCGCCGTTGGCATGCGCCAGGCGCGCCACGGCGGCCTCGGCCAGCGGGTTTTGTTCGGTGGCCGGCAGCATGGCGAGCAGGTCGGTCTGGATCGGCAGCGGCCCACGGCCAAACAACAACCATGCGCCGACTGCCGCGACCAGCAGCGTGGTCAGCGCAAACGCCCCGGCGCGCAGCTTGATGCCCGGCGTGCTCATGGCGCGCTGAGCGCCCCGCTTTCGAGTGTGCTGAGTGCCCCCGCGGCCCGCGTGCTGGCGAACCGGATCTGCGTGCGGGTGCCGTCCTGCATGTCGATCGTGATGCCTTGCAGGTAGCGGTCGCCGATCAGCGTGATGCTGGTCAGCACCCGCGCCACACGCGCCTGCTTCGGGGTAAACCGCAGCACCCAGTCGGCAGATGTGCCGCTGGCCACCACGTCGAACTGGCGCAGCGCTGCGTCCACCTTGCCACCCAGCATGCCTTGCAGCATCTGCGACACCTGGCTTACGCCACGGTCGCCGTGCATCGCATGCAGGCGGCCGTCAGCATCAACTCTGGCCGTGCGTGTGCCAGTCAGCGCCAGGGTCTGCGCAAAGGGCGTCACGGTTTGCCACAGCATGCCGCGGCCCAGCACGAACAACAGGTGGCCAGTGCTGACCTGCGGCTGATCGAGTGCCGGGGCGGTGCGGGTCTGGATGAAATCGGCGCGTACGGCCGGGTGCTGGCCCAGTTCGTCCAGGACCTGGTGCAGCAGTGGCGCGCTGCCTTGTGCCTGCGCGAACGGGGCAAGCAGGCAGGCGAGCAGGACAAGGATCAGGCGGCGCATGCAGGCTCCCGAAGTGGACAGCGACGCAGCAGCCGCACGGCGCGCGGCAGCATGCCAAGCAGCAGGCGGGTGTGCATGGCCGAGATGCGCAGGTTGTCGCGCCACAGGCGAAAGTGCGACAACCCGTTCGCAGGGTAGATCACGCGCGTCGGCAGGTTGACGATGGACAGCCCGCGCCAATACAGCCGCACGGCGATTTCGGTGTCGAAATCCATCCGTGCCGGTGGCGTGTGTGCCGCGATTTCCGCACAACTGGCAGCGAGCGGGTAAAGCCGGTAACCGCACATCGAGTCCTTGATCGCCAGCGACAAGGTTTCCAGCCACACGCAGACGTGGGTGAGGTAGCGGCCATAGAGGCGCCCGCGCGGCACGCTGGCGTCGTAACGCGGTACACCGCAGATCAGCGCTTCCGGTTGCGCGTGGCCCGCGGCCAGGAAGCGCGGCACGTCGGCAGTGTCGTGCTGGCCGTCGGCATCCACTTGCAGCGCATGGCTGAATCCGCGCTCGCGGGCCGCACCCAGGCCGGCGGCCACGGCCGCGCCCTTGCCGCAGTTGGTCGGCAAACGCAGCAGGGCCACACCGTCGCGGCACGCCAATGCGTCGAGCACGGCGCGGGTTGCCATGTGGCTGCCATCATCGACCAGGATCACCGGCAGCCCATGCGCAAGCAGCGCGTCGACTGTGGCGCCCACCGTGGTGCCGTGGTCGTAGACCGGAATCACGGCACAGGAAACGCAGTGGCCGATGACGTCAGGCATGTGCAGGTCCCGCTCAACGCACCAGAAGTTGCCGCACCGCCCCGATCACGTCGCCCACGGTGCGCACGCTCTTGAAGTCCTCGGGCTTGATGCGCATGCCGGTCATCTCCTGCACCTGGATGGCAAGGTCGACCGCGTCAATGCTGTCCAGCCCGAGGTCGGTGAACAGGTTGGCCGCCGGCGTGACCTGGGCTGGTTCGACCTCGAAAATGTCCTGCAGCACTTCGCGCAGGCGCGCAAGAAGGTCGCTGTCGGTGATGTCGGCGGCAAGAAGGGTGCTCATGCGCGGTGTAGCTCCTGATGTTCCATGCTGACGGCTGGCCTTCCTGGACGCAGCGCACGGGCGCCGCAGGTGTCGTGACAGCGGCAGGCCGAGGCGATTGCGAGCGCAATGCGACGCATGCTCGGCCGTGGTTCCCCCTGTGGAACGCGCGCTGGACAGGCCCAGCAATTGTAACAGAGACGTGAAGGCCGGCTTTTGTGCGGATGCAAATGCAAAAGGCCGCCCCGCGGCGGCCTCTTACTCTGTGCAGCCAATCGGGTTACTGCCCGCGCATGCGCCCTTGGAAGCGCGGATGGTTGTTGCCCATGTAGGTCAGCTTGATCTTGCCAACCGCCGCGATGCGTTCCTCGGCCAGCCGATCTGCCGCACGGTAGGTCGGCACGTTTTCGTTCTTGCTGATTTCGAAGATGCGGCCGAGGTTGTAGTAAATCGTGCGCATCATGCGCATCGCGCGTTCACGGTTGTAGCCGTCGATTTCGAGCGACACGTTCATCACGCCGCCGGCGTTCACCGCGTAGTCGGGCGCGTACAGCACGCCGCGGCGGTTCAGCTCATCGCCGATCGCGTCGGTGGAAAGCTGGTTGTTGGCCGGCCCGCAGATAATCTTGGCCTTGATGCGGTCGATGGTGTTCTCGTTCACCGTGCCGCCCAGCGCGCACGGCGAGAACACGTCGGCGTCGACGTCGTAGATCTCGTCGATGCCGACTGCCTCGCAGCCCAGCTCGTCCACACAGCGCTGCACCGCCTGCTTGTTGATGTCGGTGACGAACACCTTGGCGCCCTGTTCGCGCAGTAGCTTGATCAGCTCGCCGCCGACGTGGCCGCAACCCTGCACCGCGTAGCTGTACTTGCCCACGTCCTCGTTGCCGTGGCGGAAATGCAGCGTGGCCATCAGGCCCTGCAACGCGCCGTAGGCGGTGAACGGCGAGGGGTCGCCCGAGCCACCATGCACCTGGTGCACGCCGGTGACGTATTCGGTTTCGCGGAACACGTATTCCATGTCGTTGACGTCGATGCCGACGTCTTCGGCGGTGATGTAGCGCCCGCCGAGCGAGTTGACGAAACGGCCGAACGCGCGAAACAGCGCTTCGGACTTGTCTTTTGCCGGGTCGCCGATGATCACGGCCTTGCCGCCGCCAAGGTTCAGGCCGGCCACCGCGTTCTTGTAGGTCATGCCGCGCGACAGGCGCAGCACGTCGTTCACGGCTTCCTGCTCGGTCTTGTACGGCCACATGCGCAGGCCGCCCAGCGCGGGGCCAAGCACGGTGTTGTGGATCGCGATGATGGCCTTGAGGCCCGCATCCTGGTTTTGGCAGAACACCACTTGCTCGTGGCCGGTGCCGGCGATGGTTTCAAAAATCATTGCTGCGACAACTCCAAGGAAAACTGCCCGCAGGCATCGGTGGGTGGCCGCCAGTTGCCCGCGGCCGAATCAGCCCCTGCACACGACCTGCCCGAAACAGCGTCGCGCCGTGAAGCAAGTCGTGCATTGTAGTACGCGCGCCGTGGTCGTCGGTGGCGGCGGCTGCATGCCGGCGACGCGCAAGACGACGCGAGGCCCGGATAAACCGGGCCTCGCGTCGTCGATTCGGTGGTGGGCGGTACAAGGATCGAACTTGTGACTCCTGCCGTGTGAAGGCAGTGCTCTACCGCTGAGCTAACCGCCCGCCGAGAGCGCGCAACTATACGGGGCACATCGACCGCGGTCAACCGCGGAGGCCGCGTGCCGTAAAATGCCGGCCTTTACATCAGGCGCCACGCACCATGCCCCACGACCTTGCCCAGATCCTGCAAGCCTTGCAGGAGTTCCACCTTACGCCGTGGAAAATCGTCGGCTACACCGGCATGGCGCTGTTCACCAGCCGCTGGTTCGTGCAGCTCTACTACACCCGCAAGTACAAGCGAGTCGTGATGCCGCTGGCGTTCTGGTGGCTGTCCGTGCTGGGCAGCGTGATGCTCCTGGCCTACTTCACCATCGGCAAGAACGACTCCGTCGGCATCCTGTCGAACCTCTTCCCGGTGTTCGTGTCGGGGTACAACCTCGTGGTGCATCTTCGGCACAAGAGAGTGATTGAAGAGCCGTGAGCCGTGAGCCGTGAGCCGTGATTCGTGATTAGAGATTGGAGATTGGAGATTCGGCAAAGCACGCGACGCTCCGCATCTCGCGCGGTTCTGCTCTACCCGAATCCCGACTCCCGGATCACGGCTACTCAGGCTCATAGTCCAGATTGAATGAGAGCCAGTGCTCGGCTTCGGCGAGGGTCCAGCCCTTGCGTTTGGCGTAGTCGGTGATCTGGTCCTTGCCGAGGCGGCCGACGACGAAGTACTGGCTGTCAGGGTGGGAGTAGTACCAGCCGGAGACCGCGGCGGCCGGGTACATCGAGAAGCCTTCGGTGAGTTCGATGCCGGTGTTCGCGGTGACGTCGAGCAGCTTGAACAGCGTGGCTTTTTCGGTGTGGTCGGGGCAAGCGGGGTAGCCGGGGGCCGGGCGCACGCCTTGGTACTTTTCGGCAATCAACGCGTCGTTGTCGAGGGTTTCGTCGGGCACGAAGCCCCAGAACTCGCGGCGCACGCGCTGGTGCATGTGTTCGGCGAAGGCTTCGGCCAAGCGGTCGGCCAACGCTTTCAGGATGATCGAGGAGTAGTCGTCGTACTCGGCGATGAAGCGCTTCAGGTGCTCTTCGATGCCGAGCCCGGCGGTGACGGCGAAGCCGCCGATCCAGTCGCGCTTGCAGTATTCCCTTGGCGTGATGAAATCGGCGAGGCAGAGGTCCGGGCGCTCGGCCGGCTTGTCCGCCTGCTGGCGCAGGCTGTGCAGGGTGGCGAGCACTTCGCTGCGGGTGTCGTCGGTGTACACCTCGACGTCGTCGCCGGTGTTCGCCGCCGGCCAGAAGCCGATCACCGCGCGCGCGGTGAGCCACTTCTCGTTGACGATGCGATCCATCATTTTTTGCGCGTCGGCATACACCTCGCTGGCCTGCTTGCCGACGACGGGGTCGGTAAGGATGGCCGGGAAATGTCCGGCGAGTTCCCACGCCTTGAAGAACGGCGTCCAGTCGATGTACTGGCGGATGGTGGCCAGGTCGTAGTCGTCGAACACGGTGATGCCGGGTTTCCGCGGCTGCGGCGGTTCGTAGGCCGCCCAGTCGCAATTGAAACGATGCGCGCGCGCGGCGTCGATCGTCACCAGCTTCTTGGCCGGTCCGCGGTTGCGGTGACGCTCGCGCGCCTCGGCGTAATCGGCGCGCACCTTGGCAAGGAAATCGCCAACCAGCTCCTTCGACACCAGCGATTGCGCCACGCCCACGGCGCGCGAGGCGTCCTTCACCCACACGGTGGCGGTGTCGTAGTTGGGCTGGATCTTGATCGCGGTGTGCACGCGCGAGGTGGTGGCGCCGCCGATCAGGAGCGGAATGTGGAAGTCGCGTCGCTTCATTTCCTTGGCGACGTTGGCCATCTCCTCCAGCGACGGCGTGATGAGGCCGGAGACGCCGATCATGTCGGCGTGCTCGGCGATCGCGGTGTCGAGGATTTTCTGCGCCGGCACCATCACGCCGAGGTCGATCACCTCGAAGTTGTTGCAGGCGAGCACCACGCCGACGATGTTCTTGCCGATATCGTGCACGTCGCCCTTGACCGTGGCCATCACGATCTTGCCGTTGGAGCGGCTGGTGTTGCCGGATTGCTTCTTTTCCTCATCCATGAACGGCAACAGGTAGGCGACGGCCTTTTTCATCACGCGCGCGGATTTCACCACCTGCGGCAAGAACATCTTGCCGGCACCGAAGAGGTCGCCGACCACGTTCATGCCGTCCATCAGCGGGCCTTCGATCACGTCGAGCGTGCGCTTGCAGGTTTGCCGCACTTCTTCGGTGTCTTCCACCACGTACTGGTCGATGCCGTGCACCAGCGCGTAGGTGAGCCGGTCGCGCACATCTTTTTCGCGCCACGCCAGCGTCTCGACCGCGGCCTCGCCTTTTTGCGCGCGGTAGCGCTCGGCGATTTCCAGCAGGCGTTCCGTGGCGTCGGCGCGGCGGTTCAGCACCACGTCTTCCACCCGCTCGCGCAACTCGGGCTCCAGCTCGTCGTAGATCGCGAGCTGGCCGGCGTTGACGATGCCCATGTCCATGCCTGCCTTGATGGCGTGGTAGAGGAACACCGAGTGGATCGCCTCGCGCACGGTGTTGTTGCCGCGGAACGAGAACGACACGTTGGAGACGCCGCCGGAAAGGTGCGACAGCGGAAAGCGCTGGCGCAGCAGCTTGGCGGCTTCGATGAAGTTGACCGCGTTGTTGGCGTGTTCCTCGATGCCGGTCGCGATCGGGAAGATGTTGGAGTCGAAGATGATGTCTTCCGGCGCAAAGCCGACTTCTTCCGTGAGCAGCTGGTAGGAGCGTTCGCAGATGCGCAGGCGCTCCTCCACCGTGCTGGCCTGGCCGTTCTCGTCGAATGCCATCACCACCGCGGCGGCGCCGTAGCGCAGGATTTCCCGCGCCTCGCGCCGGAACGGTTCCTCGCCTTCCTTGAGCGAGATGGAATTGACCACGCCCTTGCCTTGCAGGCAGCGCAGGCCGGCTTCGATCACGCTCCACTTGGAGGAGTCGACCATCACCGGCACGCGCGCGATGTCGGGCTCGGCGGCGATCAGGTTGAGGAATTTCACCATCGCCTGTTCGGCGTCGATCATGCCCTCGTCCATGTTGACGTCGATGATCTGGGCACCGTTGGCCACCTGTTGGCGCGCCACTTCCACCGCCTCGGCGTAGCGGTCTTCCTTGATGAGCTTCTTGAACTGGGCCGAGCCGGTGACGTTGGTACGCTCGCCGATATTGATGAACAGCATGTCCGGCGTGATGACCAGCGGTTCGAGGCCGGAAAGGCAGGTGTAGCGGGGCATTACGCGGCCTCCGTGGAAAGCGCGGGCAGGGCGCGTGGTGCGCAGTCGGCGACTGCGGTGGCAATCGCCGCGATGTGCGCCGGGGTGGTGCCGCAGCAGCCGCCGACGATGTTGAGCAGGCCTTCGCGGGCAAAGCTGCCAATCACGCCGGCCATGTGTTCGGGTGTCTCGTCGTACTCGGCGAACGCGTTTGGCAGGCCGGCATTGGGATGGGTAGTGATGCGGCAGTCGGCAATGCCGGCCAGGGTCTGGATGTGCGGGCGCAGGTCTTCGGCGCCGAGCGCGCAGTTGAAGCCGACGGCGAGCGGGTTGGCGTGGCGCACCGAGTAGTAGAACGCCTCGGCGGTCTGCCCGGAGAGCGTGCGCCCCGAGCGGTCGGTGATGGTGCCGGAGATCATGATCGGCAGCCGCGCGCCGCGCGTGCGGAACACCTCGGAGAGCGCGTACAGCGCAGCCTTGGCGTTCAGGGTGTCGAAGATGGTTTCCACCATGAGGACGTCGGCGCCACCGTCGATCAGGCCGCCGGCCGATTCCGCATAGCCCTCGGCGAGTTCCTCGAAGGTGACGTTGCGAAAACCGGGGTCGTTGACGTCGGGCGACAGCGACGCGGTGCGGCTGGTGGGGCCGAGCACGCCGACGACGAAGCGCGGCTTGTCCGGCGTTTGCGCGCTGAACTTGTCGGCGGCGCTGCGCGCGAGCTTCGCGGCTTCGAGGTTCAGCTCGCGCGCGAGGTGCTGCAGGTGGTAGTCGGTCTGGCTGATGCGGGTGGCGTTGAAGGTGTTGGTCTCCACCAAGTCGGCGCCGGCCGCGTAATAGCCTTCGTGGATCTCGCGGATGACGTCGGGGTGGGTCAGCGTCAGCAGGTCGTTGTCGCCCTTCAGGTCGCAGCCGCCGGCGTGGTCGTGGTGGACATGGCTATCCAGGCCATCCTTGAAGCGCTCGCCGCGGAAGCCCGATTCATCCAGGCGATGGGCCTGGATCATGGTGCCCATCGCGCCATCCAGGATAAGAATGCGGCGTGCCAGCCCGGCTTCGAGCAACGCAACGCGGTCGGGGTGCAACCAGGGCAGGGTGTTCATCGGGTTCCTCAATGCTTGCTGGCGAGCAGGCTGATGACTTCAAAATGCGGGGCCTTGCGCTCGCGGCTCAGGCGGTTGCAGCTGACTACCTTGAGCCCGGCGGCGAGCGCATGGCGCTCCAGTTCGGCGCGGGTGAAACCAAGGTTTTTGTGGTCGAACGGGGCCACCGCGGTGCCGTGGTCGTGCTTGCCCAGGGTGACGGCAAGCAGGCGGCCGCCGCGGCGCAGCAGGCGGGCGGCCTCGGCCACGACCTTGGCCGGGTGGTTGGTGTAGGTCAGCGCGTGCAGCATCAGCACCAAATCGAAACGGCGCTCGCCCAGCTCCAGGGCGTGCATGTCGCCGCGATGTACCTCGACGTTGGTAAATGCCGCCAACCGTTTTTTCGCGGCTTCGACCACGCGCTCGCTGGAATCCACACACACGATGGAATGCGCATGCGGCGCCAGCAGCTCGGCGGTGATGCCGTCGCCGGAGGCGATGTCGAGCACGTCGCCGGTGCCGAGCAACTGCAGCAGGGCGCGGGTGAGTGTTTCCCAGGTGCGGCCCGGTGAATAATGCCGCTCCATGTCGCCGGCCACGGTGTCGGCCCAGCCTTCGGCGCGCGCGCGGCTGGCCAGCACCACCGGCAGGCGGGCGGCATCCTCGCGCAGCAGTGCATCATTGATGTTGGTACGCAGCGACGCGATCAGCGATTGCTCGGCGGCGTCGCTGTCGTCGGTGTCGACGTTGGCGCGGTAGTACGCCGAGACGCCGGCGCGGCGATCGCGCACCAGGCCGGCCTCCTTGAGCTTGGCCAGGTGGGTGGAAACGCGGGGTTGCGCGAGATGCAGCACCGCCGCCAGTTCGGCCACAGTCAGTTCTTCGCTTTCGAGCAGGGCCAGCAGGCGCACGCGCGTAGGGTCGGCGAGCAGGCGCAGTACGGCGGAGGCGGTCGCCAAGTCCATCGTTTTATATCTATCGCGATAAAGAGATACGAAGGCTAGACCGCAGCCTGACGTGCGTCAAGGTGAATGGTGCAGTGGCGGTGGCCCAGGAAACCGTTGCGAGATTTGGCGTGCGTGCTGCATCCGCACAAGGTTCAGCGTTGCGCAACGCTAAAATCGGGGACTTTTCTTCATCGCGTTGTGGATCGGAGTCCCCATGGATTTCAGTTTTACCGAAGACCAGTTGTCCATTCAGGCCATCGCCCGTGATTTTGCCCAGAAGCGCATTGCGCCGGTGGCAGCCGAGCTGGATGCCAAGGGTGAGTTCCCGCTGGACAACATCCGCGAGATGGGCCAGCTCGGGCTGATGGGCATCGAGGTGCCGACCGAATATGGCGGCGCCGGCATGGACCCGATCGGCTACGTGCTGGCGATGATCGAGATCGCCAGCGCCGACGCAGCCACCGCGACGGTGATGAGCGTCAACAACTCGCTGTTCTGCAACGCCATTCTGAAACACGGCACGGAAACGCAGAAACAGACCTACGTGCGCGCCATTGCGCAAGGCGAGGCCATTGGCGCGTATGCGCTGACCGAGCCGCAATCGGGCTCCGATGCTTCGGCGATGCACACCCGCGCCACAAAAAACGCCGATGGCGACTGGGTCATCAACGGCAAGAAAAGCTGGATCACCTCAGGCCCGGTCGCGCGCTACATCCTGCTGTTTGCGGTGACCACGCCGGGCGTCGGCGCCAAGGGCGTGTCGGCGTTCCTGATCGACACGCACAAGGCCGGCTTCCGCGCCGGCAAGACCGAGCCCAAGCTCGGCATCCGCGCCTCGGCCACCTGCGAGATCGAGTTCACCGATTACGTGGCGTCGAAGGATGACCTGCTCGGCACCGAAGGCAAGGGGTTTTCACTCGCCATGAGTGTGCTTGATGCCGGTCGCATCGGTATCGCCTCGCAGGCCATCGGCATTGGCCGTGCGGCGTACCAGGCCACGCTCAAGTGGGTTGTCGAGCGCAAGGCGTTCGGCAAGCCGATCGGCAGCTTCCAGATGACGCAGGCCAAGATTGCCGACATGAAATGCAAGCTTGACGCCGCTTTCCTGCTCACGCTGCGCGCGGCCTGGGCCAAGGGCGAAGCCGAAAAGACCGGCGGCCGCTTCGGGACCGAAGCCTCGATTGCCAAGCTCACGGCATCGGAAGCCGCGATGTGGATCGCCCACCAGGCGGTGCAGATCCACGGCGGCATGGGCTACTCCAGGGAGCTGCCGCTGGAGCGCTACTTCCGCGACGCCAAGATCACCGAAATCTACGAAGGCACCAGCGAAATCCAGCGCATCGTAATTGCGCGCAACGAGACCGGGTTGCGGTGAGGCCGGGATTCGGGATACGGGATGGGTGGCACCCAAGAGCGTAGCGGCCCTGTGGCAGCTGGTGCAGGGCCATGCACCGCTGCGCGTGCCGCGATTGAGTGACAAGAAAGCCCCGACCGCAAGGCCGGGGCTTTCTTGTTCTGATCGGGAGGTGGTACAGGATTCGGGGACGCGATGCTGTTGCTGTGCCGAATCCCCAATCCCGTATCCCGCCCGCTACCGCGGGTCCGAATCAAACACCTGCGGCCCAGGCGCAGGCACCGTGTCGCCATCCAGCTTGTCGCCCAGCAGGCGCCGCACCACCACGTAGAACACCGGGATCAGCAGCACGCCGAGGAAGGTGGCGAACAGCATGCCGCCGATCACGCCGGTACCGATGCCGTGGCGGGCGTTGGCGCCGGCGCCGCTGGAGACGAACAGCGGGAACACGCCGAGGATGAAGGCCAGCGAGGTCATCAGGATCGGGCGCAGGCGCAGGCGGGCGGCGTCGACCGTTGCCTCGCGCAACGTGCGTCCGGCAGCCTGCTCGGCCACCGCGTATTCCACGATCAGGATCGCGTTTTTCGCCGCCAGGCCGATCACCGTCACCAGACCGATCTTGAAGTAGAGGTCGTTCGGCAGGCCGCGCAGCATGGTGAACACCACCACGCCCAGGAGGCCCAGCGGCACCACCAGCAGCACTGCCACCGGGATCGACCAGCTTTCGTACAGTGCGGCCAGGGCGAGGAACACGATCAGGATCGACAACACCATCAACAACGTCGCCGCATTGCCCGAGAGGATTTCCTGGTACGACTGGCCGGTCCAGTCAAACCCGAAGCCCTGCGGCAAATCGCTGGTGACGATCTTCTGCATCTCGTTCATCGCTTCGCCGGAGGCGTGCCCGGGCGCCGGCGAGCCGACAACCTCCACCGCCGAATAGCCGTTGTAGCGGGTCAGCGAGGGGGAGCCCATTTGCCACTTCGCGTGCACCACGTTCGACAGCGGAATCATCGCCGGCAGGCCGCTGGCATCCTTCCGGCTGCTGCTCGGCACGAAGAAGTGCTGCAGCGATTCCGGGCTCATGCGGTAGGCCGCATCCGCCTGCATCATCACGCGCTTGACGCGTCCGCCGTAGGTGAAGTCGTTCACGTACACCGGTGCCAACATCAGGCTGATCGCGTTGTAGACGTCGGTGGCCGACAACCCCATCGACTGCGCCTGCACGCGATCCACGCTGAACTTGAGCTGCGGTGCATCCTCCAGCGCATTGGGCCGCACGCCGATCAGGTTGCGATCCTGCGCCGCCTTGGCCAGCAGCGTGTTGCGTGCGGCGGTGAGCGCATCACGGCCAAACCCACCGCGATCCTGCAGGTACATGTCGAAGCCGCCGAACTGGCCGAGGCCCTGAATGGTCGGCACGTTGTTGACGAAAATGCGCGCGTCGCGGATGACGTGCAACTCGCGGTTGGCGCGCTGGATGAAGTCCATCGCGGTGTCCTTGCGCTGCGACCAATCCTTGAGCTTGATGAAGCCCATGCCCGCATTTTCGCCGGAGCCGATGAAGCTGAAGCCGGTCACCACCACGATGCCGTCGAAATCCTGATCCTTGCTCAAGATCTGCCGCACCTGCGTCATCACCGCGCTGGTACGCGCCTTGCTGGCGCCCGGCGGCAACTGGATGATCGCCAGTGCGTAACCCTGGTCTTCTTCCGGCAGGAAACTGCCAGGCAGGCGGGTAAACAGGAACCCGGCCACGAGGGTGATCAATACAAACGCCAGCATCCACCGCGGCGCATGCTTGACCGTGCTGCCAACGTGCCCGGTGTAGGAGCGTCGCGCGCGCTCGAACACGGCGTTGAACGCACGGAACACGAAGTTTTTCTTCTTCTCGTGTTCCGGCTTGAGGAAGCTCGCGCACAGCGCCGGAGTGAAGCTCAGCGCGAGGAAGGCGGAGAACAGCATCGACACCGCGATGGTCAGCGCGAATTGACGGTAGATGATGCCCGACGAGCCCGGCTGCAACGCCGACGGAATGAACACCGCGGCCAGCACGGCGGTGATCGCGATCACCGCCCCGGTAATCTCGCCCATGCCCTTGCGGGTGGCCTCCTTGGGCGAGAGGCCCTCCTCGGTCATGATGCGTTCGACGTTTTCGATCACCACGATCGCGTCGTCGACCACGATGCCGATCGCCAGCACCATGCCGAACAGGGTCAGCTGATTGATGGTGAACCCGAGCACCAGCATGCCGAGGAAGGTGCCCAGCAGCGCGACCGGGATCACCAGGGTCGGAATGATGGTGGCGCGAATGTTCTGCAGGAACAACAGCATCACCAGGAACACCAGGATGACGGCCTCGATCAACGTGCGCACCACCTCGTCGATCGAGATGTTGACGAACGTGGTGCTGTCGTATGGCGTGAACCAGGTGACGCCCGCGGGGAAGCTCGCCGCCAGCTCGTCCATCTTGGCGCGCACCGCAGTGGAAACGTCGAGTGCATTGGCGCCTGGCAACAGCATGATGGCGAACGCGCCGATCGGCTTGCCGTTGTAGGTGGTGTCGAAACCGTAGGTTTGCGGCCCAAAGCCGACCGTGGCGACGTCGCCGAGCTTGACCGTGGTGCCGTCCGGATTGGCGCGCAGGATGATGTCGCGAAATTCATCGGGGCTGGTGAACCGCCCTTCGGCATTCACGGTGGCGGTCAGGCCCTGGCCTGGCAGCGCGGGATCGGCGCCGATCGAGCCGGCGGCGAACTGCACGTTCTGCTCCTTGATGGCGGCGAGCACCTGGGTGGCGGAGAGGTGATAGCCCTGCAGCTTGTCCGGGTTGAGCCAGATGCGCATGGCGTACTCGGCGCCGAACTGTTGCGTGTTGCCTACGCCCGGCACGCGGGCAATCTGGTCGAGCACCCGCGAGCCGACAATGTCGTTCAGCCGATCACGGTTGATCGACGGGTTGTCGGATTTCAGCGCCACCAGCATCAGGAAGCCGGAGTTGGCCTTGGCCACCACCACGCCTTGCTGGGTCACTTCGCTCGGCAGGCGCGGCGTGGCCAGCGCCACCTTGTTTTGTACCTGCACCTGCGCGATGTCGGGGTCGGTACCGGTCGCAAAGGTAAGGGTGATGTGCGAACGCCCGTTGGACGCCGATGAGGAGCTGAAGTAGAGCAGGTGATCGACGCCGGTGAGCTGCTGCTCGATCACCTGGGTCACGGTTTTTTCCGTGGTATCCGCGCTGGCGCCGGGATAGCTCGCCGTCACCGTCACCTGTGGTGGTGCGATGTTGGGGTAGGACTCCACGCCCAGGTTGAGGATGGCGAGCACGCCACCCAGTGAAATCAGGATGGCCACCACCCACGCGAAAATCGGGCGGTCGATGAAAAAACTCGGCATGGTCGATCTCCGTTACTTGCCGCCGGCCGGGGTGCCGGAGGTGGCCGGTTCCGGTTTCCATGGCGAGGCCTTGACCGGAGCGTCGTCGTGCACGTTCTGCACGCCCGAGACAATCACCTGGTCGCCAGCGGCGAGGCCGGAAGTCACGATCCAGCTGCCGGCGTGCATGCTCACCGCCGTGATGTCATGCCGCTTGGCATTGCCATCGCGGCCGGCCACGTAGACGTAGGCACCGACGGTGTCGCGCAACACCGCCTGCTGCGGCACCACAAACACCTTGTGCCGTTCGCCCAGGCGGGCGTTGAGCGTGACGTACATGCCCGGCAGCAGCGTGTGTTGCGGGTTGGGCAGCAGTGCCCGCAAATTGACCGAGCCCGTGGCCGGGTCGACCGTGGCAGAGGTGAAATCAAGCTTGCCGGGCTGGCCGTAAATGCTGCCGTCGGGCAAGGTCACCTGCACGCTGGACTGATCGGGCTGCGTCAGGGTCACGCTGCCCTTTTGTTGCGACTGGCGCAGCTGCTCCATGTCGCCCACGCTCATCGTGAAGTTCACGTACAACGGGTCGATCTGGTCGACCGTGGTCAGCAAGGTGGCGTTGGCGCCGGCGTCGCTGGTGCCGTTGCCGACCAAGGCGCCTTCGGTCACCTGCTGCTGACCGGCACGGCCGTCGATCGGCGCGGTGACCTTGGTGTAGCCGAGGTTGATGCGTGCGGTGGCCACGCTCGACTGGGCCTGCTGCACAGCGGCCGCGGTGCTGCGTTCGGCGGCCTCGTCGGTATCCAACTGCGCGCGCGACACATAACCCTTGGCCACCAGCTTGCGGTCGCGTTCGGCGATCACATGCGCATTCGCATAGGTGGCCTTTGCCGCAGCAAGGTTGGCGAGGCTGGCGTTGAGCGCCGCCTGATACGTTGCCGGATCGATTTCGAACAGCAGCTGGCCCTTCTTTACGTCGCTGCCCTCAATGTAGTTGCGTTTGAGCACCAGGCCCGCCACGCGGGCACGCACGTCGGCGCTGCGGTAGGCCGACAAGCGGCCAACGAAATCCTTGGTCAGCGGCTCGCTCTGTGGCTGCACCGCAAGCGTACCGACATCCGGCGCTGGAGCCTGCGCCGGCCCGGCGTTCTTGTTGCCGCAAGCGGCCAGCGCAAACAAACCGGCGCACAGGACGGATGCGCGCAGAAAGGAAAATTTCATGGGGACTCCAAACCGAAGCGTGAAGGGGGAATCACCGGCGGAACGCGCATGTCCGTCGAAAGGTAAACGTTGCGGCTCCGCCAGCCGGATGTCGTGTGCCGAAGGTCAAGGGCTCGTTGCGAAAGCCTGCAAGTCGATGGGCGCGGTGCCAACGAGCCACCAACTATACTGCACAGTACACAATTTAGTGAAGTCCGGCACGGTTCAGGCGTGCTCGCTGCGTGGCGTCAAAACACGCAGGCCACACCAGCCGCGATCTAGCGTCTCCACACGGCCACAGACATGTTGCGCAACAGCAAGAATCTGCAGGGTTTATGCGGCTATGCACAACAGCCTTGCGCGGTGGATTCACCGTTGTGCACAGCGTATCCTTTTGGGGCTTTATCGCGTCAATTCGTTCCCACTCCACAGTAGATGCCATGAATGCCATTCGCGCAGCCCACGATGCTTCGCTGGAGACCGCCGTACTCGAGGTCTTGAAGCAAGCCAAGCTCTCCCCCCAGCGCCTTGAAGAGGCGCAATTTTTTATCGGCGCGTTCTTTGCGCGCAGTACGGAGGGCGATCGCAATCTGCACACGCCGGCGCAGTGGGCCGCCCTGGTGGGTGGCCTGCTGGACTTCATGCAGCAGCGCACGCCGGGGCAGGCGACGGTGCGCGTGCTCAACCCGGAAGCGAATCACGTCGGACGCAGCCGTTTGCAGATCGTGACCGACGACATGCCGTTCCTGGTCGACACCGTGAGCATGGCGATTGCGACGCGGCTGCAGATCCACGCGGTCATCCACCCGGTGGTGAAGGTGCGACGTGATGGCGCCGGCAAGCTGGCCGGCTTCGATGCGGCCGGGCAGGCCGAGTCGGTCATGCATTTCGAGATCGACCGCGTGGCCGATGCCGCCGAGCAATCGGCGCTGATCGCGCGGGTGACGGCGGCGCTGGACGACGTGCGCGCTTCCGTGGCCGACTGGTCGGCGATGCGCGACAAGGCGCTGGCCATTGCCGGCGAGCTGCCGCAGCGCAAGCCGGCGATGGACGCCGATTCGGCCAGCGAGGCCAGCGAATTCCTGCGCTGGGTCGCGGCCGACAATTTCACTTTCCTCGGCTATCGCGAATACGAAGTCGCCGACGCCGATGGCGATCGCGTGCTGCGTGCCGTCGACGGCTCCGGTCTCGGCATCCTGCGCAAGAGCGAGCGCGCGATGGCCCCGCGCTCACTGAAGACACTGGCTGCCAGCGAATTGCCGCAAAGCGGTTCGACCGACGCCATCATCCTGACCAAGACCAATGCGCGCTCGCGCGTGCATCGCGCCGGCTACATGGATTACATCGGCGTGCTGCGTTTCGGCGCCGATGGCCGCTCGGTGGCCGAGCAGCGCTTCCTGGGTTTGTTCACCTCCAATGCCTACATGACGCGCCCGCAGGATGTGCCGCTGCTGCGCCACAAGGTCGAGGCGGTACTGGCGCGTTCCAACCTGAAACGCGATTCGTACTCCGGCAAGACGCTGCGCCACATCATGGAAACGTTGCCGCGTGAGGAGCTGATGCAGGCCAGCGAGGATGAGCTGTATGCCTTGGCCAACGGCATCCTCGAGTTGCGCCAGCGTGCGCACACGCGGCTGTTCATGCGCCGCGACCGTTACGGCCGGTTCTTCACCTGCCTGGTGTACATACCGCGCGACCGTTTCAACACTGCGGTGCGCGAACGGATCGAAACCCTGTTGGGCGAAACCCTGCGGGCGGGGCAGATCGACTCCTCGGTGCAAATGGGCGAAGGCCCGCTGGCGCGCCTGCACATCGTGCTGCGTCCCAAGGTGGGCGATCTGCCGCAGTACGATCTGGCCGCCCTGGAAAAGGGCGTGGCCGCGATCGTGCGCAATTGGCAGGACGACGTGCGCGAGGAGTTGATCCGCGCGCGTGGCGAACACGACGGCGTGGTGTTGGCCAACCGTTTCGTCGCCGCGCTGCCGGCCGGCTACGTCGAGGATGCCAGCGCCGCGGTGGCTGCCGAGGATGTCTACCAGCTCTCGCTGCTGGAAGGCGACGACGCGCTGCGGATGTCGTTCTACCATCCGCCGAAGGCGCCCGAGACGTTGCGCTTCAAGGTTTACCGCTCGGCGGGCGACATCGCATTGTCCGAAGTGCTGCCGCAGCTTGAGCACCTCGGCCTGCGCGTGCTGACCGAGCACGTGTACGAGATTGGCGGCGAAAAACTCGCGCTGTCGATTCAGGATTTCGAAGTGCAGCCGGTCGGCAAGCTCACCTTCACGGCGGAGCAGGTCGGCTCGCTGTTCGAGCACGCGTTCGAGCACGTCTGGCGCGGCAAGGCCGAGAGCGACGGCTTCAACCGCCTGGTGCTCGGCGCCAAGCTCGACTGGCGCCAGGTGGCGATGCTGCGCGGCTACTGCAAGTACATGCTGCAGGTGGGCACCACGTTCTCCCAGGCCTACATGGAAAGCGCGCTCAACCGCTACCCGGCCATCGCCGGCCTGCTGGTCGAGCTGTTTCTCGCCAAGTTCGACCCGCAGCGCGAGTCGCTGGATGCCTCCGCGCTCAAGGCCGCCGGTGAGCTGCTGCGTGGCGAGATGTCCGCGCTGATTCCGCGGAACGTGCAGACGGCCAACCCCAACCTGGTGGACAACCTGGTTGCCGCATTGGCGCAGCCGCGCGCCGAGCAGGTCAAGACCTACGAGGCGGCGATCAACACGTTGCTGGAAAACGTCGCCAGCCTCGACGACGACCGCATCCTGCGCAGCTACGTCGCGTTGATCCACGCCACGCTGCGCACCAGCTATTTCCAGCAGTGGGACGGGCAGTACCGCGACTACATCAGCTACAAGCTCGACTCCCACGCCGTGCCGGGCATGCCCAAGCCGGTGCCGTTCCGCGAGATCTGGGTGTCCGCGCCGCGGGTCGAAGGCATCCACCTGCGCTTCGGGCCGGTGGCGCGCGGCGGCCTGCGCTGGTCCGACCGCCGCGAGGATTTCCGCACCGAGGTGCTGGGCCTGGTCAAGGCGCAGATGGTGAAGAACACCGTGATCGTGCCGGTGGGTTCCAAGGGCGGCTTCTTCGTCAAACAGTCGCCGGTAGGCGGGGACCGCGACGCGGTGCAGGCCGAAGGCATTGCCTGCTACAAGCTGTTCAACAACGGCCTGCTGGACATCACCGACAACCTGGTCGAAGGCAAGGTCGTGCATCCGCATGACTGCGTGCGCCACGACGCGGATGACCCGTACCTGGTGGTGGCCGCCGACAAGGGCACGGCGAAGTTTTCCGACATCGCCAACTCGATCTCGATCGAGCATGGCTACTGGTTGGGCGATGCCTACGCCTCCGGCGGCTCGCACGGCTACGACCACAAGGGCATGGGCATCACCGCGCGCGGTGCGTGGGAGTCGGTCAAGCGCCACTTCCGCGCGCTGGGCCGCGACTGCCAGAACGAGGATTTCACCTGCGTCGGCATCGGCGACATGTCGGGCGACGTGTTCGGCAACGGCGCCATGCTGTCGCCGCACATGAAGCTTCTGGCCGCGTTCGACCATCGCCACGTGTTCATCGACCCGAGCCCCGATCCGGCGCGGACACTGGCCGAGCGCCAGCGCATGTTCAAGCTGCCGCGCTCCTCGTGGGACGACTACGACAAGTCGCTGATCTCCGCCGGTGGCGGCGTGTGGCCGCGCAGCCTGAAGTCGATCCCGGTCTCGGCCGAAGCGCGTGCTGCGCTCGGTTTGCCGGAAGGCGTCGAGCACATGGCCCCGAACGAGCTCATCAACGCGCTGCTCAAGGCGCCGGTCGACCTGCTGTTCAACGGCGGCATCGGCACCTACGTCAAGGCCAGCACCGAAACCCACGCCGATGCCCGCGACCGCGCCAACAACGGCCTGCGTGTGGATGGCAGCGAGCTGCGCTGCAAGATCATCGGCGAGGGCGGCAACCTCGGCATGACCCAGAAGGGCCGCATGGAAGCCGCGCAGAAAGGCGTGCTGCTCAACACCGACTTCATCGACAACTCCGCCGGTGTCGACACCTCCGACCACGAGGTGAACATCAAGATCCTGTTGAACGACGCGGTGCATCGCAATGAGATGAGCGAGGACGATCGCAACCGCCAGCTTGCCGCGATGACCGACGAGGTGGCGCACCTCGTGCTGTGGGACAACTACCGGCAGAACCAGGCGATCACGCTCCTGGAGCACCAGTCGGTGAAGCGCATCGGCTCGATGGCGCACTTCATCCGCACGCTGGAGTCCGAGGGCCAGCTCGATCGCCAGGTCACCAACCTGCCGAGCGACGCCGAGCTGCAGGATCGCAAGGCGCACGGGCTGGGCATGACCCGGCCGGAACTGGCGATCCTCTTGTCCTACGACAAGATCCGCCTGTTCCAGCAGTTGCTTGATTCGGATGTGCCGGAGGACCCGTATCTGTCCAAGGAGCTGGTGCGCTACTTCCCCGAGCCGCTGCATGAAAAATATGCGGCGCACATGCAGCGCCACCGCCTGAAGCGCGAAATCATCTCCACAATGGTGACCAACTCCACCATCAACCGCATGGGCGCCACCTTCATGCTGCGCATGCAGGAGGACACCGGCAAAGGTCCGGCGGCGATCGCCAAGGCCTACACCGCCGCGCGCGAGATTCTCGAAGCGCGCGACCTGTGGGCGCAGATCGAGACGCTGGACAGCAAGGTGGCGGAAAATACCCAGATCGACGCGGTGATGCAGGTGTGGTCGCAGCTGCGCCACATGACGCGCTGGCTGCTCAACCGGCCGAACGGCACGCTGGATATCGCCGCCAACGTCGCGCGCTTCCAATCGGGCGTCAGCACGTTGCGCAAGGCGCTGCCGGCGGTGCTGACCGACGCCGGCAAGGTCGATTTCAAGAGCACCTGCGAGAAATGGGAGAGCCTTGGCCTGCCGGCTGAACTCGCCCTGCGCATGGCGCGCCTGCCCGAACTGCGTGCGGCGTTGGACATGGTGGATGTCGCCGAGCAGGCCAAGCGTCCGATGGAGCAGGTGGCCCACGTGTTCTACGAGCTGGGCGAAGTGCTCGACCTCGAATGGCTGCGCGGCCAGATCGAGGCGCTGCCGGTCGAAGGCCACTGGCACGCCCAGGCCCGCGGCTCGCTGCTGGACGAGCTCAGCCACCAGCATCGCGCCTTGGCGCAGCAGGTACTGTCGCTCGCCGGCGCCGATCACGATGCCTCGCCGGTGCAGACCTGGCTCAACCGCGACGACCCGACGCTCAAGCACACCCGCGGCATGCTTGCCGAAATCCTCACCCAGGACGCCGACTATCCGATCGCCTCGGTCGCCGTCCGCCGGCTGGCACAGCTGGCGCAGGTGGGGTGAGGGCGGAGATTCGGGATGGGGGATGCGAGATTCGTGACAGCGGTTGCTCCGCGCCGGATTGAGCGGCGCGGAGCAGGTTGTGGCGATGCGCCTCGCGTGTCGCCAATGAGGCTGCCTTGCCGAAGCGATGGCAACCGCGGGATGCTTGCTTTTCCGAATCCCGAATCTCGTCTCCCGAATCCCGGCCCCCATGCATATCGCCTTCGTTGCCAGTGACATCGACGTTGCCCAGCAGGCGCGACGCGAGCTTGCCAAACGTTACGGGGAGACGCCGATTGCGGAAGCGGAGCTGATCGTCGCGCTGGGTGGCGACGGTTTCATGCTGCGCACGCTGCACGCCTACCACACGCTTGAAGTGCCGGTGTATGGCATGAAGCTTGGGAGCGTTGGTTTCCTGATGAACATGCATCACGTCGACGACTTGCCGGCGCGCATTGCGCGTGCCCATACGGCGGAGCTGCACCCGCTGGAAATGACGACGTTTTCCGCCGACGGCGACAAGCGCGAGGCGATCGCGTTCAACGAGGTCTCGCTGCTGCGTCAGAGCAATCAGGCCGCGCACCTCGAAGTGCGGCTCAACAACGCCGTGAAGCTGCCCAACCTCATCTGCGATGGCCTGATGGTGGCCACGCCGGCCGGCTCCACCGCCTACAACCTTTCCGCGCACGGCCCGATCCTGCCGCTGGACGCCAACGTGCTCGCGCTCACCGCGATCAGCCCGTTCCGCCCACGCCGCTGGCGCGGTGCCATCCTGCCGCACCGCACCCGCGTCGGCCTGCGCATTCTTGACCCCGGCAAACGCCCGGTCAGCGCCACCGCGGATTTCCACGAAGTGCGCGACGTGCGCGAAGTCATCGTGGCGCAGGCCGAAGGCCGCGGCGTGCGCTTGCTGTTCGACCCGGAACACAACCTGGAGCAACGCATCTTGGACGAGCAATTTGCGGTGGAGTGATTGGGAGACCGGGATTCGGGAGTGGGATTGGGAGTTCGGAAGAACAACTCCCCCGCGAGGCGGGGTTGTCCTCGTGGCGGTGGGTTCCAGCCTGCCCATGCGGCGGCAGTCGGGCTGAAGCCCGACCCACCAAGGTGCAAACTCGCGAGCGGCCACTTTTACGAATCTCAAATCCCCACTCCCGAATCCCAGCTCCTTGCACTTCCCCTCGCCGCGCAACCAGAATGCCGGCATGGCCCAGATCTCCGTCCACGACCCGGCCGCCAGCGCCGACAAGCGCCTGGTGGTGGCAATTTCTTCGCGCGCGCTGTTCGACCTCGGCGCGAGCCACGCGCTGTTCCAGCGCGAGGGGTTGGACGCTTATCGGTCGTTCCAGATTGCGCACGAGGACGAGATCCTGAAGCCCGGCGTGGCGTTTCCGCTGGTGCAGAAGCTCTTGGGCTTGAACAAGCTCGCGGCCGATGTGCCGCCGGTGGAAGTGATCCTCCTGTCGCGCAACTCGGGCGACACCGGGTTGCGCATCTTCAACGCGATCCAGCATTACGGGCTGGACATCAGTCGCGCGGCGTTCACCAGCGGGGCGCCGACGTCGGACTACGTGGCGCCGTTCAACGCCGACCTGTTCTTGTCGGCGAACGCGGAAGACGTGGCGCGCGCACTCAAGGCCGGCGTGGCGGCCGCCACCATCCTGCCGGGCACGGCGCCGTCGCGGGCCGGCGAACAGCTGCGCGTGGCGTTCGACGGCGATGCGGTGATCTTCGGCGACGAAGGCGAACGGGTGTCGCGCGAGGAAGGCCTCGAAGCGTTTCATCGCAACGAAGTGGAACATGCCACCGAGCCGCTTTCGGTCGGCCCGTTTCGTGGTTTCCTCACCGCGCTGCATCACCTGCAGGCAGCATTTCCGGCAGAAAACTCGCCGATCCGTACTGCGTTGGTGACTGCACGCTCGGCGCCGGCGCACAAGCGGGTGATTCTTACCCTGCGCCGCTGGGGCGTGCGCATCGACGAGGCGCTGTTCCTCGGCGGACGCGACAAGGGGCCGTTTCTCGACGCTTTCGGCGCCGACATCTTTTTCGACGATTCGCCGGCCAACGTGGAGTCCGCACGCAAGCATGTGGCGACCGGGCACGTGCCAAGCGGCGTGGGCAACAGCTGATCGTTGTGGGTGGGGCCCTGGGTACCGGCCTCACGGCATTGGACAACCTCGACTCGCGATCAGGATCGCGTACCAATCCTCGGCGTCAAGTTTCACGTCCAACGCGGCAACCGCCTCGCGCAAGCGGTCGATGCGCCGGCTGCCGGTGATCGGCTGGGGATGCGACGGGTGGCGCAGCAGCCAGGCGAACGCCAGCGTAGTGAGGCTGATGTCGAGGTGTGCCGCGATGCGCGTCATTTCCGCGCGCACGCGCACGGCCTGTGCATCCGTCCCGGTGAACAACCGTCCACCCGCCAGCGGCGACCAGATCATCGGTGGCAACCCGAGTTGCTGGGCCTGATCGAGCGTGCCGTCGTCCAGGGCGCCGGTTGCCAGTGTCGACAGCTCGATCTGGTTGGTCGCCAGCGGATGGTGCGCGTGCAGCAGGGCAAACTGGCTGGCCGAATGGTTCGACACGCCCCAGCGCGCGACCTTGCCCTCGCGCGTCAACGCGCGGAACGTGTCGGCCAGGGCGTCGGCATCCATCAGGTAATCGGGGCGATGGATCAGTACCAGGTCCAGTTGCTCCACGTGCAGGTTGCGCAGCGATTGCTCGACCTGCGCACGCACATAGCCCACTGAGGAATCGTAGTAGTCGACGCGGCAAGGACGGGAATCCGTGTGCAGGCGGATACCGCATTTGGTGATGATCTGCATCCGCTTGCGCAGCGAAGGCACGGCCTTCAGTGCCTCACCGAACAGGCTTTCCACGCGGTAATCGCCGTAGACGTCCGCGTGGTCGAAGCGGGTGATGCCGAGATCCAGCGCCTGCTCGATCCAGCGCACGCGGGACGGCACGTCCAGTTGCCAGTCGGCCAGCCGCCACAGGCCGGCAACAATGGGGCAGGTCACGCTGGAGTCGGTGGGCATGGTCATGCAGGGCAGGTCATCGAAAGCACCAGTATGCCGCGGCTGGCATCAGAGCAGTTTCGTGCGACGCCACCAGGTTGTCCGGCGCTCCTCGCGGACCAGTGTGAACAACCCGCTGCCGAGGATCAGCGCAATGCCGATCGCCATCGGCCAGTCGAGGTGGTCGTCGAACAGCCAGTAACCGAAGGCGATGGCCCACAGCATCTGGCTGTACTGGGTCGGCGCAACCCGGTTGGCAGGGGCAAGTTTGGTCGCGTACATCAAAAGCACGCCGGCCAGGCCGGACAACAACCCATAGCCGGCAAGCAAACCCCACTGCACGGTGTCGGGGGCCATGAGTTGCGGCACCATCAAGGCGCCGCCGGCGACGATCGGGCCGATCATGCTGGCGCCATACAGGCTGACGCGTTTCTCATCCGCACCGCCCAGACGCAGCACCACCAACGAGACGGCGCCTGCCAGCCCGCAGGCAATCGCCGCGAAGTGGCCCACGCCCAGATGGCGAAAGCCGGGGCGCAGCACCACCAGTACGCCAATGAAGCCGACGACAACCGCCGTCCAGCGGCGCCAGCCGACGCGCTCGTGCAAAAACACCACCGACAGCAGGGTGACGAAGATCGGCATCAGGAAGATCAGCGCAAACACCTCGGCCATCGGCAGCAGCGTGAAGGCGATGACCGAAGTGATGTTGCCGATCGCGCCGGTCAGCGCCCGCGTCCACCAAATGGCCGGGCGGCGCGAGACGAAGGTGTCGCGCCAGCGGTCGCCCTCGCCCTTGATGAACGGCAGTGCCAACAAACCGAGCACGGCACCGATGAAGACCGATTCATACGGCGGCACGCCACCGCGGATCGCCTTGACGAAGGCATCGCTGATGGAAAACGCGGCAAAACACGCAAAACCGAGCAAGACACCTTTGAACATGCGAGGCGGGCAGGGCGGGGAGGCGCGTCATGATCGCACGTTGCACGCCGGTGCCTGCTGCACCCCGGCATGACCCGCGAGGCATGCGCCGATAAAATTGGCAGACTCTCTTTCCGGATGTGCCGTCCATGGCCGCTGCCCGCTTGAACCCGCTTGATCTGTACGACGTACGTTCGCTGCTCAGCGACGAGGAGCGCATGGTGCAGGACACCGTGCACCGCTTCATCGACGAGAAGGTCTTGCCGATCATCGGCGACTGCTTCGACGCGGCACGCTTCCCCGCCGAACTGATTCCGGACATCGCTGGCCTCGGCCTGCTTGGCGCGACGATCCCGAGTGAATACGGCGGCGCCGGGATGAGCGGAGTGGCCTACGGGCTTATCTGCCAGGAGCTGGAACGCGGGGATTCCGGCCTACGCAGCTTCGCGTCGGTACAAAGCTCGCTGGTGATGTACCCGATCTTCGCGTTCGGAAGCGAAGAGCAGAAGCGCCACTACCTGCCGAAAATGGCCGCGGGCGAGATCATCGGTTGCTTCGGCCTGACCGAACCGCACGGTGGCTCCGACCCGGCCAACATGAAAACCCGCGCCAGGCGCGACGGCGACGATTGGGTCATCAACGGCGCCAAGATGTGGATCACCAACGGCAACCTCGCGCACATCGCGCTGGTCTGGGCGCAGACCGACGACGGCATCCGCGGTTTCCTGGTGCCGACCGACACCAAGGGCTTCGCGGCGCAGGAAATCCACAAGAAAATGAGCCTGCGCGCCTCGGTCACCAGCGCGCTGTTCCTCGACAACGTGCGTGTGCCTGACGCGAACCGGTTGCCGAACGTTAAGGGCTTGCGCGGTCCGCTTTCGTGTCTCGACCAGGCGCGTTACGGCATCAGCTGGGGACCGATCGGCGCCGCGCAGGCGTGTCTGGCCGAAGTGCTGGCTTACACCGCCGAGCGCGAGCTGTTCGGCCGCAAGCTGGCTGCCAACCAGGCGATCCAGTTGCGCCTGGCCGACATCGCGCGGCGCATCACCACCGCGCAGCTCCTCTCGCTGCAGCTTGGCCGCTACAAGGATGCCGGCACGATGGCTGCGACCCAGGTGTCGCTGGCCAAGTGGAACAATGTGCGCATGGCGCTCGACGTCGCGCGCGAGTGCCGCGACATCCTCGGCGCCGCCGGCATCACCACCGAGCACGCCGCCATCCGGCACGCACTGAATCTGGAATCGGTGGTGACCTACGAAGGCACGCAGACGGTGCACCAACTGGTGGTTGGCCGTGAGCTGACCGGCGTCAACGCGTTCTGACACCACCGTACAACGTGCCTTGCGCCGGGTGTCGTTGACCACGCTACCCGGCATTCTCCTCGCCGCCGCGTGGCGGCGTTTCCCGATTGCAGGTGTCATCCATGTCCACGCCCGTTGCCGCGCGCCAAAAAGGTTTCAATCGCGCCGAGATCGTCGACCGCAACTTCATCGAGTTTGTCGAAAGCTGGCACGGCGAGGCACGCATGCGTCCGGCGGACGACGCACCTATCCAGCCGGACAGCGCACTGGACGCCGGGGGCTTCCGCGAACTGTTCGAATCGCAACTCATCTCGCGCCATCTCGACCTCATGGCGCGCGTGCTGCGCGTGCAAAACAAGGTGTTCTACACCATCGGATCCGCCGGCCACGAAGGCAACGCGATGGTGGCGCGGCTCACGCGGCACACCGACCCGGCGTTTCTGCATTACCGCTCAGGCGCATTCATGGTCGAGCGCTCGCGCCAGGTGTCCGGCATTGACCCGGTGCACGACGCGGCGCTGTCGTTTGCGGCCAGCGCAGCCGATCCGGCCTCCGGCGGCCGGCACAAGGTGTGGGGTTCCAAACCCCTGTGGGTACTGCCGCAGACCTCGACCATCGCTTCGCACCTGCCCAAGGCGCTCGGCACTGCCATCGCGATCGATCACGCCAGGCGCATGCACCACCGGCTTCCCATTCCAGAGGATTCAATCGTCGTGTGCTCGTTCGGCGATGCGTCGAGCAACCACGCCACCGCACAGACTGCCTTCAATGCCGCGGGCTGGACGGCCTACCAGAAACTGCCCGCGCCAGTGTTGTTCGTGTGCGAGGACAACGGTATCGGCATTTCGGTAAAGACGCCGAGCGGCTGGGTGGCGAGCAATTTCAGCCACCGCGACAACCTCGATTATTTCTTTGCCGACGGCCTCGATCTCGCCACCGGTTATGCGCAGGTGCAGGCCGCCATCGAGCACTGCCGCCGCACCCGTCGTCCCACGTTCCTGCACCTGCGTACCACGCGCCTCACCGGCCACGCCGGTACCGATTTCGAGATCGAATGGCGCAGCATCGAGGAGCTGGTGGCGCTGGAAGCGACCGACCCGCTGTTGCGCTCGGCCACGATGGCGCTCGAATCGGGGCTGTATACGAAAGAGGCACTGCTGGCGCTGTACGAGGCCACGCGCAAGCGTTGTTTTGCCGCGGCCGAAGCCGCCGACCACTGCCCCAAGCTGACTACGCTGGACGAAGTGATGGCGCCGCTTGCGCCGTACACGGCGGATGCGGTGCGTGCCGAGGCCGAGCGCGCCGATTACGCCGACGCGCGCAACCAAGCATTCGGCGGCACCGAGCACCTGCCCGAGAACCAGCCGCCGCGCCATTTGGCCATCCAGATCAACCAGACCTTGCACGATCTGATGGCCAAATACCCGGAGACGCTGATTTTCGGCGAGGACGTGGCGCAGAAGGGCGGCGTGTACACCGTCACCAAGGGCCTCTACAAAACCTTCCACGGCACGCGCATCTTCAACACGTTGCTGGACGAAACCACCATCCTCGGGCTGGCGCAGGGCTACGCGAACATGGGGTTCCTGCCGATCCCGGAAATCCAGTATCTCGCCTACCTGCACAATGCCGCCGACCAGATCCGCGGCGAAGCGGCCAGTCTGCAGTTCTTCTCCAATGGCCAATACCGCAACCCGATGGTGGTGCGGGTGGCATCCCTCGGCTACCAGCGCGGTTTTGGCGGACACTTCCACAACGACAACTCGATCACCGCGCTGCGCGACATTCCCGGCATCGTCGTCGGCTGTCCGAGCCGTGGCGACGATGCGGCCACCATGCTGCGCACGCTGATGGCGCTGGCCAAGGTCGACGGTCGCGTATGCGCGTTCCTCGAACCGATCGCGCTGTACATGACCAAGGATCTGTACGAACCCGGCGACGGCGCGTGGCAGTTCGCCTGGCCGGCGCCCGGCGAGGCGATGCCGCTCGGCGCTGGCCGCGTGTACGCGCCCAAGGCGAAGGACCTCGTCGTGTTCACCTACGGCAACGGCGTGCCGATGGCGCTGCGCGCGGCACGGACCATCGAGCAGGAACTGAAATGGAAGGTGCGCGTGGTCGACCTGCGCTGGCTGGTGCCGCTGAACGATGACTTCATTGCCGCGCAGGCAAGAGGTGCCAAGCGCATCATCGTGCTGGACGAAGGCCGCAAGAGCGCCGGCGTGGGCGAGGGCATCATCACCGCCGTTGCCGAAGCCGGGCTCGGTGCCACGCCGCTACGCCGCGTGGTTGGCGCCGACACCTTCACGCCGCTTGGCGGCGCGGCATTCCTGGTGCTGCCCGGCGAGGCCGACGTCGTGGCCGCGGCGCACGAGCTGGCTTGAAGGCCGGGATTGGAGCGATAAGGGATTCGGGATTCGAAAAGTACCGACCCACACAAACGTTCCTAGCCGGTAAAGCCGCCGGCCTCCAGAAAGGCTTGTTCCTCGGGCGTGGTCTCGCGCCCGAGCACCGCGTTGCGGTGTGGGAAACGGCCGAAGCGCCGGATGATGTCGCGGTGCATGTGCGCCCACTGGTCGTGGCCGCGCAGGGCGTCGCACAGCACCACTGAACGCTCCTGGTCGGCCGCCGCTTCGCTGTGCTCGAAGGGCAGGTAGCAAAACACGCGCAGCAGGGGCTCGACCTGCCGATCCAGTTCGCGTGCAACGACCAGTCGCGCAAAGCCGAGCGCCAGCGGGTCGGTGGCGAACATGTGCGCGGTGCCGCGAAAGGCGTTGCGCGGAAACTGGTCGAGCAGGATCAGCAGTGCCAGGGCGCCCGGCGGCGTTGCCAGCCAGTCGTCCCGCTCGCGCCGCGCGGCCGCGAAGTGCAGGTCGAGAAATCGCGTGCGGAAGGCCTGGTCGAAGGCATCATCTTTCGCGAACCATTTGCCGGCGCCTGCGGTGCGCCAGAAATCCACGACATCAGTGGCACTGTGCGACATGGAAATGCTCCTCGCGCAGCCAAGACCTGTCGGCATGATGGCATGCCTCATGGCACCCGCGCTCGCCGGTGGTGCGGTGCTAAGTTGGCGCGATCTTTCATACCAGGAGGGGATCGTCATGTCGTTTGCATCCTTGCTGCGCTCGCCGCTGGCCGCGTGTCTTGCCGTGGCGGTGACGATGGGCATGACGACTCTGCCCGCAGCGGCGCAGGTGGCACGCGAGGCACAGGTGCCGGCCCCGCAGGACGCGCCGTACCCCGGCACCATCACGTTGCGTGTGGACGCCGGCGACACCCGGCAAGGCATTTTCCGCGTGCACGAGACCATTCCGGTCAAACCCGGCAAGCTCACGCTGCTGTACCCGCAGTGGATCCCGGGCAACCATTCGCCCAGTGGCCCGATCGCGATGCTGGCCGGCTTGAAGCTCAGCGCCAACGGCAAGCCGGTGGCGTGGATGCGCGACAAATACGACGTGTATGCCTTTCACCTCGATGTGCCGGCCGGGGTGAGCAGCCTCGACGCCACGTTCGAATACCTCTCCCCGCGCCGCGGCGGGTTCGAAATGACCGATCGCATGCTGATGCTCGAATGGGACAAGGTCAGCCTGTATCCCGCGGGGTACTACTCGCGGGACATCAAGGTGGCACCAAGCGTGACGCTGCCGGCCGGTTGGCAGTTCGGCAGTGCGCTGGAAACCGCTACGCACACTGGTGGCACCACCACGTTCAAGCCGGTGAGCTACAACAACCTGGTCGACTCCCCGATCTACGCTGGCCGTTACTTCAAGCGCGTGAATCTCACCCCGCCGGATGGTGCGCCAGTGCATCTGGACGTGGTGGCGGATGCACCGAAGTACCTCGCGATCACGCCGGAGCAGCTCAAGGCGCATCAGGCGCTGGCGATGCAGGCGGTGCAGCTGTTCGGCTCACACCATTACGACCACTACGATTTCCTGTTCTCGCTCTCCGACGTACTGGCCGGCAACGGGCTGGAACACCACCAGTCGAGCGAAGACGGCATGGGCGCGGACTACTTCACTGCATGGGCCGACAACGCGCCCAATCGCGATCTCCTGGCACATGAATACGTGCACTCGTGGAACGGCAAGTTCCGGCGCCCGGCGGATCTCGCCACGCCGAACTTCAACGTGCCGATGGGCGATTCGCTGCTGTGGGTCTACGAGGGCCAGACCCAGTATTGGGGTTTCGTGCTCACCGCGCGTTCCGGTCTGTGGACGCCCGAACAGTTCCGCGATGCGTTGGCGATGGTGGCGGCCAATTACGACGTGAACCGCCCGGGCTTCCAGTGGCGCACGCTGGAGGACACCACCAACGACGCCACCGCCGCACATCGCCAGTCCCTGCCATACCGCAGCTGGCAGATGAGCGAGGACTATTACTCCGGCGGCCAGATGATGTGGCTGGCGGTGGATGCGAAATTGCGTGCGCTCACGCATGACCAGCGGTCGCTGGACGATTTCGCGCGAGCGTTCTTCGGCGTCGACAACGGCAGCTACGTGACCAGGACCTACACCTTCGACGACGTGGTTGCGGCTTTGAACGCGGTCGCGCCATTCGACTGGGCCGGGTTCCTCAAGGCGCGCGTGGATGCACTCGACCCGCCGCTCACCGAAGGGCTGGCCGCCGCCGGCTGGAAGCTGGTGTACACCGATACGCCGAGCGCCTACGAGAAGCAGTACGACGCGCGCCGCGAATCGCCGCGCCACCTCTTCAACTTCGCGTGGTCGATCGGCCTCACGCTGGACAAGCACGGCGAGATCAACGACGTGCGCTGGAATGGCCCGGCGTTCAAGGCTGGTATCAGTACCGGCGCCAAGCTGGTGGCGGTGAACGGGCAGGCGTATTCGCGTGACGCGCTCAAGGAGGCCATTGCCGCCGCCAAGGGCAACCAGGCGCCGATTGCGCTGCTGCTGAAGTATCAGGACCAGTTGCAGACGGTGAGCATCGATTACCACGACGGGCTGCGCTATCCGCACCTGGAGCGCATTGCCGGCACGGCGGATTACCTCGGACAGATCATTGCGGCGAGGCACTGAGGGACGCCGGGGCCGGGGCGGCGCGCCATGCCAGCTGTGACAAGATGGAGCACTGCGGCAATCCGCCGACAGCACATGCCCCCCGGCCTCCCCGGCACCCTGACGGATACGACGCCCTGACCTTCGCTGCTCCTTCCCGCCGCCTGTTCGGCGCTGCCCTGGTGCTTGGCCTGCTGTCGGCTATCGGCCCGTTCGCGATCGACATGTATCTGCCGGCGCTGCCGGCGATCCAGCGCGGGCTGCACACCGACGTGGCAGGGGCGCAGGCGAGCCTCATGGCGTTTTTCGTGGCTGCCGGGTTGGGGCAGGTGGTCTATGGTCCGTTGTCGGACATGGTTGGCCGCAAACCGCCGCTCTATGTCGGACTTGGCGTGTTCGTGCTCGCCAGTATCGGCTGCTCGCTGGCGCCGAATATCCACAGCCTGGTCGCATTCCGGTTCATGCAGGGGCTGGGCGCATGCGCCGGCATGGTGATCCCGCGCGCCGTGGTGCGTGATCTCTACACCGGCGTCGACGCCGCCCGGCTGATGGCGCTGTTGATGCTGGTGTTCAGCGTGTCGCCGATCCTCGCGCCGCTCACCGGCAGCATGGTCATCCGGTTGGCCGATTGGCGCGGCATTTTCTGGGTCGTGGCTGCGGCCGCACTGCTTGGCGTACTGCTCGTGCGCGCTGCGTTGGCCGAGACGCGGCCCGCCGCCCAGCGGACACGCAGCAGCCTGCGCTCGGCGTTGGCCGGGTACCGGCTACTGCTGCGTGATCGCACGTTCATCGGGCTGGTGTTCATTGGGGCCTCGGGTACGGCGAGCTTTTTCACCTATCTCGCGAACTCGTCGTTCGTGCTGATCGGGCACTACGGGTTGACGCCGACGCAGTACAGCATCGCGTTTTCGCTCAACGCCGCCTCGTTCATCGGCGCGGCCCAATGCACGGGTTGGCTCGGTACGCGTTACGGGCTGCGGCGGGTGGTGCGCGTTGCGGTGGTTGGCCACGTGGCGACCATGCTCGGGCTGTTCGGCCTGTACCTGATCGGGTTCGACCGCCTTGACCTGTTGCTCGGTCTGCTCCTGATCGGTTACGGATTTTTGGGCCTGACCATACCGATCACGGCCGTGTTGGCGCTCGATCGGCACGGCCCGATTGCCGGTACGGCTTCCGCGTTGATGGGCACCTTGCAGTTCGTTACCGGTGCGGTAGTCATTGCGGCAATATCACCGTTTGCCGGCAACGGCGCGCTGCCCATGGTGGCCGGCATTGCCGGCTGCGCCACGGCCGCTTTCGTGCTGGTGCGGTTGACTTTGCCGCGCCACCAGCCCGATCACGGCGTGGCCGTGTTGGACACCAAGGAAGACTGATTCAGTCGCCCACCCGGGACCGCTGCGTACGCCGTGCGTCCTCGTCGGCGCGACGCGAACGGGCGCCGTCCTGCCATGAGGCAAGGGCCGAAGCGCAAGTCATGACGCTCATCGGCACCTGGTGGCCGAACAGCTTCCCGCCAAGCATCCCTGCAACCTGTCGAACCCCGCGTTCCACCGCAGAGCGTGTAGGCAGCATGTGCATGAGTACCCCCAACGGCCGTTCCCCGCGACCATGAACGAACTCTAACCAGACCAGCGGGCGCAAGCAAACGTTGGCACCGCCCGCTGCCGATCGTGATGTGCTGCACAACGCTCTTGCTGGCGACGTGCTTGACGGATGCGCCGAAGGTGAGGTGTGGCGTGCTGCGGCGCGACACCCTGGCGACCGGGCAACATGGCGTACGAAGCGGACGCGCGTGCCAGCCACGGCGCATGGGCCGGAGTTGGTATCGGCGATGCTATCCGAGGCACAATCGAGCCCCCGGTGCCGGTGCAGGAGATTGCCATGCGTTTCACTTTGCTGGTTGCCATGCTGTTGTCGCCGCTCCCGGTATGGGCGGTACCTGCCGAGCCACAGGCGGCGGCTCCGGGCAATGTGCCGGGCTATGTCGCCAAAGCCATCGCCGACCCTGCGCGCGCCAGCGACACCAAGGATGACGCGCGCCGCCAGATGACGGCGGTGATGCTGTTTTCCGGCGTCAAGCCCGGTGACAGTGTGCTCGAGCTGGACCCCGGTGCGGGTTACTGGACGCGCGTGTTCAGCGGCATCGTGGGGGCGAAGGGACATGTGTATACGGTGTGGCCAAATGAGACGGCGAAGTATTCGGCCAAGGGGTTCGCGCAATGGACGAAGCTCGCCGCGACGCCGCACTACGGCAACGTCAGCCTGCTGAAACAGCCGGCGCAAACGCCGACTGCGCCGACCAAGGTGGATGTCGTGTTCACCTCGCAGAACTACCACGACTATCACGATCCCTTCATGGGCCCGGTCGATATCGCCAAGTTCGACAAGGCGATCTATGACGTGCTGAAACCGGGCGGCGTGTTTCTCGTGATCGACCACGCGGCCGCCGCGGGTACCGGCCTGGCGGACACCAACACCCTGCATCGCATCGACCCCGCCACGGTGAAGCAGGAGGTCGAAGCGGCGGGGTTCGTGTTCGACGGCGAAAGCACAGCGCTGCACAACCCGAATGACCCGCACACCAAGAACGTGTTCGACCAGTCGATCCGCGGCCACACCGACCAGTTCATCTACCGCTTCCGCAAACCGAAATAACTGCCGCCCTTCGAACGCGGGCTGCTCAAGTTCCTCCAACCCGCATCGATGAGCAGTACCGCGCTGTCGTCAGCGGCGTACCGGCGAGCACTGGTGCGAAGTGCGTGGCGAGAGTGGCGCGCTGCCGACGATGCAATGGCACCCGCCTTGGCGCGTCGATGCCGTGACGCGCTTTGCCCGGCATTCGTGGTTGCCGCATCAGGCGGCAGTGTGCCCGATGCGGCTGACACCCGGTGGGCTTGTGCCGCATCATCGCCCCACACCCACCTCGGAGTTGCCACCGTGAAATGGCTTTTGACCGCGCTTGGTGCGTTGACGTTGATGGCGCCGGCACTGGCGGCCGACCGCAGCAGTGCCTCGGCGTTTGATGCGCAACGGCTTTCCGCCGAAGTGAAAACCCTTTCTTCCGATGCGTTTGCCGGCCGTGGCCCGAACACGCCGGGTGAAACGAAGGCCGTCGCCTACCTCATCGCGCAGATGCAGGCGGCCGGTTTGCAGCCTGGCGGCGCGCTGGTCGCCGGCAAACGCACATGGACGCAACCGGTGCCGCTCGGCCGGTTCGAGATCACCGGGACGCCGAAGGTTGCGCTGAATATTGATGGCAAGGCGGAAACGCTGACGCAGGGCAAGGAGATCGCGATCTGTGCCGCAATGGATGGCTCGCGCACGGTCGACGTCAAGGACGCCCCGCTGGTGTTTGTCGGCTATGGCGTGGATGCGCCGGAGCGGCACTGGGACGACTACAAAGGCGTCGATCTCAAGGGCAAGATCGCGCTGGTATTGGTCAACGACCCCGATTACGAAACCGGCCAGGGCGATTTCGGCGGCAAGGCCATGACCTACTACGGGCGCTGGACCTACAAGTACGAGGAAGCCGCGCGCCAGGGCGCACTCGGCATGCTGGTGATCCATGAAACCGGACCGGCGTCCTACGGCTGGGCCACGGTGAAGAACTCCAACACCAATGTGCAGTTCGACATCGTGCGCGACGACCCGGCGGCGGCGCACCCCCGGCTCGAAGGCTGGATCACGCGCGATCTCGCGGTGGCGATGTTCCAGCATGCCGGCCTCGATTTCGAGACGTTGAAAAAGCAGGCGCAGACCCGTGCATTCCGCCCGGTAACGCTGAAGGGCGAGCGCTTCTCGGCACGCTATGACGTGGCGGCAACCCGCATCACTTCGCAGAACGTGGTCGGCCGCATCGAAGGCAGCCGGCACCCCAATGAAACCGTGATCTACAGCGCGCACTGGGATCATCTCGGCATTGGCGCGCCGGACGCCAAGGGCGACCGCATCTACAACGGCGCGGTGGACAACGCGACCGGTACCGCGGCGCTGATCGAGCTGGGCCGCGCGTTTGCGCATGCGCCGCGGCCGCAGCGCAGCGTGGTGTTTCTCGCCGTGACCGCCGAGGAAAAGGGCCTGCTTGGCTCGGCGTATTACGCCAGCCATCCGCTGTATCCGCTGGCAACCACCGTGGGCGTGATCAACATGGATGCGCTCGACCCGGGCGGTCGTGCGCGCAACTTCTCGATTTCCGGCAGTGCAATGTTCGAACTGCTGGATGACCTTATCGCGGTGGCAAAACAGCATGGCCTGTACTACTCGCCCGATCCGCACCCGGAGGCCGGATACTTTTTCCGCTCCGACCATTTTTCGTTCGCCAAACGCGGCGTGCCGGCGCTGTCGTTCGCCTCGGGGGACGATCTCGTCGATGGCGGCAAGGCCGCGGGCGAGGCGCAGGCCGCGGTGTACACCAAAGAGCACTACCACCAGCCTTCCGACGAGTGGCAGGCAAGCTGGAGTTTCGCCGGCATGACGCACGATCTCGGCGTGCTCTACGACCTCGGCAGTAAGCTGGCCAACTCGCGGCAGTGGCCCAACTGGCCGACCGACTCGGAGTTTCGCGCGGCGCGCGACGCGAGCGCAGCCGTACGCCGCTGAGCCCGGCATCGCGTGACGGTCAGCTTGGCCGTCGCGCCCCCAGGGCCATCAGCACGTCCTGTGCGGCGCGGATGCGCTCGGCGGCGTCGGGCAATTCGCGCGTGACGCGCAGCTTGTCCTTGCCGTCCAGCTTGTACACGCGCGGCTTCTGCTGGATCAGGCGGATGATGGCCATCGGGTCGACGTCGGGCTTGTCGCGGAAGGTGAGGCGCCCGCCGTTGATGCCGAAGTCGAGCTTGCGGATACCCAGCGGCGTCGCCATCAGTTTCAGCGTGGACAGCGCAAACAACGTCTTGGTCGCCTCCGGCAGCAGCCCGAAGCGGTCGATCATTTCCACCTGCAGGTCGCGCAGGCGCTCGTCGTCCGGCGCACTGGCGATGCGCTTGTACAGCG
Organism: Rhodanobacter sp. FW106-HT46G03; assembly: GCF_058789895.1. Taxonomy (NCBI): domain Bacteria; kingdom Pseudomonadati; phylum Pseudomonadota; class Gammaproteobacteria; order Lysobacterales; family Rhodanobacteraceae; genus Rhodanobacter; species Rhodanobacter sp. FW106-HT46G03. The sequence continues at coordinate 1,859,996 of NZ_JBYTCC010000001.1, read as the reverse complement.
TCAGCCGGGTGTGCACGTCGGGCAGGTAGTCGTCCGGGATCAGCGCCGGCAGGTGCAATTCCACCTCGGTTTCGTGCTCGGAGGACAGGTCGAAGTCCGGCACCTTGCCGCTCTTCAGGGCACGCACCGCGCGGTCGAGCAGCTCGGTGTACAGGCCAAAACCGATCTCCTGGATCTGGCCGGATTGCTCCTCGCCGAGCAACTCGCCGGCGCCGCGGATTTCCAGGTCATGCGTGGCCAGGGTAAAGCCGGCGCCCAATTCCTCGAGCGAGGCCAGCGCTTCGAGCCGCTTCTGGGCATCCACCGTGATCGCCCGGTGGTCGGGCACGATGAGATACGCATAGGCGCGGTGGTTGGAGCGCCCGACGCGGCCGCGCAACTGGTGCAATTGCGCCAGGCCGAAATGGTCGGCACGGTCGATCACGATGGTATTGGCGGTGGGGATGTCGATGCCGGTCTCGATGATGGTGGTGCACACCAGCACGTTGAAGCGCTGGCGGTGGAAATCGGCCATCACCTGTTCCAGCCCGCGCTCGGGCATCTGGCCGTGGGCGACGCCGATGCGCGCATCCGGCACCAGCTCGCCGAGCTCGCGTGCCACGCGCTCGATCGATTCCACCTCGTTGTGCAGGAAATACACCTGGCCGCCGCGCTGCAGCTCGCGCTGGAACGCCTCGCGAATGGTCGCCGGGTTCCAGGTGGTGATGAAGGTGCGCACCGCCATGCGGTGTGCCGGCGGGGTGGTGATCAGCGAGAGGTCGCGCAGGCCACTCATCGCCATGTTGAGCGTGCGCGGGATCGGCGTGGCGGTGAGGGTCAGGAGATCCACCTCCGCGCGCAGCTTTTTCAGTTGTTCTTTCTGGCGCACGCCGAAACGCTGCTCCTCGTCGACGATGACGAGGCCGAGATTCTTGAAGTGGATGTCCCCCTGCAGCAGCTTGTGGGTGCCGATGATGACGTCGAGCTCGCCTGCGGCGAGGCGCTTGAGCGTCGCGGCAACCTCTTTGGTGGAACGAAAACGTGAGAGGACGTCGACGCGCACCGGCCAGTCGGCAAAGCGGTCCGCGAAGTTTTGGTAATGCTGCTGCGCGAGCAGCGTGGTCGGCACCAGCACCGCCACCTGCTTGCCGGCGGTGGCGGCGGCGAACGCGGCGCGCAGGGCGACCTCGGTCTTGCCGAAACCCACGTCGCCGCAGATCACCCGATCCATCGCGCGCGGCGCGGCGAGATCCCTGAGCACGGCGTCGATCGCCTGTTCCTGGTCGGGGGTCTCCTCGAACGGGAAGCTCGCGCCGAAGGCATCCACCAGCGGGCGGTCGATCGTCATCGACTCACCGCCACGTGCCTCGCGCTGGGCGTAGATCGCGAGCAGCTCGGCAGCGACGTCGCGCACCTTTTCCGCTGCCTTCCTGCGCGCGCGCTCCCAGGCATCGCCGCCGAGCGAGTGCAGCGGCGCGAGTTCCGGTGCCGTGCCCGAATAGCGGCTGACCAGACCGAGCTGCGCCACCGGCACGTAGAGCTTGTCGCCCTTGGCGTATTCGATGACGAGGAATTCGCCCTCCATGCCGCCGAGCGTCATGCTCTGCAGGCCCTGGTAGCGGCCCACGCCGTGGTCGACGTGCACGATCGGCGCGCCCACCGACAGCTCGGTCAGGTCGCGGATGATGGTTTCGGGATCGCGCGTGGCGCCGCGCCGGCGGCGGCGTTCGGTGCGTACGCGCTCGCCGTAAAGCTCGCGCTCGGTGAGCACGGTGAGCGCCGGTTTTCTCAGCGCAAACCCCTGCTCCAACGGGGCGAGGGTGATGGCAAAGCGCGGTGGCGCCACGGCGCCATCGAGAAAACCCTGCCAGCCTTCGACCGGTTGCGGCGCAAGCCCGATGCCGGAGAACGCATCCAGCAATGCTTCGCGGCGGCCGGCGGAATCGGCGGCGATCAGCACCCGTCCCGGGTAGCTGCCGAGGTACGTGCGCAATGCGGTGCCCGGTTCCTCGCCCTTGCGGTTGAGCGGCAGCTCAGGCGCCGGCAGAGTGCCACTGTCGACCACGTGCGGGTGCTCCGGCGCCACCACTTCCACCCGCAGGCGCTGGTTGAGCTCGGCGCGCAACTGCTCGGGCGACAAATACAGCTCGGCGGGTGGCAGCACCGGGCGTTCGATGTCGTGCGCGCGCTGGTCGTAGCGCTCGGCGGCCTGGGTCCAGAACGCTTCGCTGGCTTCGTTGGCGCCTTCACCCAGCACGAACAGCGCGTCCCCGGCGAGGTAGTCGAAGACGGTGGCCGTGGCGTCGAAAAACAGCGGCAAATAGTACTCGATGCCGCCCGGCGTCACGCCCTCCTTCATGTCCTGGTAGATCGGGCAATGCCGCACGTCGATCGGGAAACGCTCGCGCAGGCGCGTGCGGAAGGTTTTTGCCGCTTCGTCGGTCAGCGGAAACTCGTGCGCCGGCAGCAGCTCGACCCGTTCCACGATATCGGCCGAACGCTGGGTTTCCGGGTCGAAGCTGCGGATCGAGTCGATCTCGTCGTCGAACAGCTCGATGCGATAGGGCAGCGGCGCGCCCATCGGAAAAATGTCGATCAGCGCGCCACGCACGGCAAAGTCGCCCGGCTCGGTCACCTGCGGCACGTTGCGGTAGCCGGCCGCTTCGAGCCGACGCTGTTCGACCCCGAGGTCGTATTTCTGCCCCTTGGCCACCACCAGCCCGGCGCCGTCGATGTGGCTGCGCGGGGCGATGCGCTGCATGAGCGTTGCCATCGGCACCACCAGCACGCCGCGCTCGACGCTGGGCAGGCGGTACAGGGTGGCAATGCGCTGCGACACCACCTGCGGATGCGGGCTGAAGGCGTCGTAGGGCAGGGTTTCCCAATCCGGGAAATGCAGCACCGGCAGCTCGCCGGCAAACACCCGCAGCTCGTCCTCCAGCGCGGTGGCGCGTTGGGTGTCGCGCGCCACGGCCACCACCAGCCCATGGTGCGCGCGCGCGGCTTCGGCCAGCAGCAACGCACGGCCGGAACCGTGCGGTGGCGTCCAATAGCGGCGTTGCTTGGGAGTAGCGGGAAGCGGCGGGTGCGGAATCGGCTCGGACATGGACACGCAAGGGCCGCATGTGGCGGCCGCAGAATCAAAGCCGATCATTGTAGTGCGCGCGCAGCGTGCACCTGCCCCCGGTTACAGCCGCAGGCGAATCTGCGCGGTGCCGGGTTCGTCCGGAATCAGGTGCTGGGTAAAGCCGAGCTCCTTGCACAGATCCAGCATCGGGCGGTTTTCCTGCAGCACGTAGCCCCAGATCTCGGCCAGGCCGCGCAGCCGGCAGTCGTCGACCAGTCGCTGCATCAAAAGGGCGCCAAGGCCCATCCGGCTCCACGCCCGCTCGACGATCACCGAGAACTCGGCGCTATCCGTGGTGGGGTCGACGTAGATGCGACCGACGCCGCGAATCTCGGCCGGCCGGACCGTCTCGTCCACCAGTACCAGCGCGGTCTCGCGCGCGGTGTCGATGTTGCACAGGCGACGCGCCATCGGCGCCGGCAGCTCGGACATCGCATGCAGGAACCGGCGCCGGATGTCCTCCGGCGACAGCCGGTGGAAACAGCGCTGCAGGGCGGCCTCGTCGCTTGGCGCAATTTCGCGCAGCCAAAGCTCACGGCCATCCCGGCTGCTCACCTGCTCACCGCGTGCGGTGTGCACCGTGAGCGTCGGCGCCGAGAAGCGTTCACGGCTGCGCGGGGGCAATGAAGAACGGGAAGCGTAGCTGCGCATGCTCGCTGAAATCATGTCAATACTCTAGCGTACTGTGTGCAGTGCAGCATGGTGCACTACCAGCGAAAATACAAGGGAAGCGCGGTTTTGTCATGTTTCTCCGCGGCGTTGCCGCATAGGGTAGCGGGCGACGTGGTGGAATGGGTGCCGATGGCGCACACGCGCCGCCTGGTGGGGCAATCCGTGGCAGCGCGGCCATACATCCTGCTCAGCTGTGCCGTGTCCCTTGACGGCTACCTCGACGATGCAGGTCCACGCCGCCTGCTGCTGTCCAACGCCGTCGATCTCGATCGTGTCGATGCGCTGCGGGCGCAATGCGACGCGATCTTGATTGGTGCCAACACCTTGCGCCGCGACAACCCGCACTTGCAATTGCGCGACCCTGCGCGACGCCAGGCGCGGGCGATCCGCGGCCTGCCCGCTACGCCGTTGCGGGTGACGGCGACCCGCAGTGGGGATTTGTCGCCGCACGCAAACTTCTTCGCGGCTGCCGGAGCGGCTGCGCTGGTGTATGCCGCGCATGCGGCAGCCGATGGTTTGCGTGGCGCTCTCGGTGCCGACGCCATCGTGGTCGACCTGGGTGCGGAACCCGCGATGACGGCCGTGGCGGCCGATCTGCACGCGCGCGGCGTACAGCGCCTGCTGGTCGAAGGTGGCGGGCGCGTGTTCACGCAGTTTCTGCAACAGGGCATGGCCGATGAACTGCAAATTGCCGTGGCCCCGGTCTTCGTCGGCGATACGCGGGCGCCACGGTTCGTGCGTGCTGGTGCTTTCCCATGGTGCCCGGGGCGCCGTGCACGGTTGCTCGATGTCGCCGCGCTCGGTGACGTCGCCGTGCTGCGCTACGCCTTGTCCGACCGCTGCGCCGGCTGAGCCGGGGCCGGGCACGCGGTACCGAACGCGCCAAAGAACCGGTCGCGGAATGCGCTCATGGGCCACACCGGTGCGTCTGTTGCGGGCAGCAGGCCGGGGGGCCAGTGCCACCTGGCAATGGCTGACATGATGGCGGGATCCTGCGCGATGACGCTGACCGGCACTTCGTGGCCGGGGTCGGTGCCCGAGACGATGCCCCACGGCTGGTGATCGCCCAGCGCGATGACGACCAAGTTCGGATCGGGCCAGCGCGCGAGCCAGGACACCAGCGCATCCATGCTGTAGCGGATGCTTGCGCCGTAGAGACGCTGCACCGTCGCCGGGTTGCGAAACGCGGCATCGGGCGTCAGCCCCTGCGCCGGCATCGGAGCGAACACGTTGCCGTCGCCCACCGCGGACCACGGCACCAGCCGCGGCAGTGGCGTCCACGGGTGATGGCTGGAGACGAAGTCGACCTCGGCGAAGACCGGCTTGCGTGCGGTTTTTGCCAGTTCGTTGTCGCGCAGCTTGAGCAGCGTGTACTGGTCCGGCATCGGCGCGTAGCTGAAAGCCGGGCCGCGATAGCCGACGTTGCGGCCGTTGTAGAGCATCTGGTACCGGTAGAACAGCAGGCCTTGCGGCCACCGGCCGGTGTCTGCAGGGGCGTCGACCACGGTGCGCCAGCCGGCCTGCCGGAATGCCCGAGCAAGGGTCAGGCGCTGGCTCGCCATGAGCTGGTCGTAGCGGCGTTGGCTGTCGACCCAAAGGCCCGACTGCAGCGTCGAATGCGCGAGCCAACTGCCGCCGCCGAACGTGGGCGAGACGAGGAACCCCGAGCGCACCGCGTAGCCTCGGTTTGCCAGGGTCGCGGTGTCCGCGTGCAACCTCGCATCGACATCGTGGGAGAACGCGGTTCCCGATACCGCGACCCGGCCGTAGCTCTCGACGAACACCAGCAGCACATCCTTGCCGCGCAGGCCGGCAAGCAGGCAGCTCGTTGGTACGGTCGCGTGGCGGTCGGCACGGATCGAGCGCGCGAAGCGCCGATGGTCGGCCAAGCCACTTGCCACCCCGCGAACGTGGTGGGCGGCGAGCGTCAGCGTATCGGCCGATGCCACCGGACCCGGCGCGTTCGGCACCCGCACGTCCGCCACCGCCAGCACCAGCCACAGCGCGCCCAGGGCGCCAACGGCGCGCGCGGCCGTTGGACGTGGCCACCGGCGCACGGCGGTGACGACACGACGGGTCGCGTGCACCAGCACCACCGGAATCGCGATGACGGCCAGCCCGACCGCCGCAGTGACAATGATCGCGGCCAGGCGCCCGAAGGTATCCACCAGCACGCCGAACGCGGGCACCACGTACGCGCCATCGGCAAGCGGATCGAATGGCCGCTCGAATGCCTGCTGGAAACCGAGATCGAGCAGCTTGAGCCACGCCATGGCCGCCAGCGCCAGGCCAAACAGCATGGCCAGCCAGCCGTGCAGACGACGCGGCAACATCAGTGCGAGCGCAGCAAGGGCGATCAAGGCCACCGGCGCGCGCAGCAGCGCCGCGGGTACGGGTGCGTGCGGCCAGTCCGGCAGGATCAACGCCAGCCACAGCACACCGGCGGCGACGAAAAAGCCCGCCGTGCCCGTCGGTGCGCGTGGCCCGACATCGGCTGCAAGCTGGCTAGCGCGGTGCGCACGCAGCCACGCAACCTGGTGGCCGAACGACTCTGCAAGCAGGGCCCCCGCCACGATCAGCACGATCTGGTTGCCCGCACGCGGCAGCACGCCAGCCGCCACGATCACCAGCGCGATGCCCTGGATCGAGGCCACCACCTTGTTCCAATACCGCGGCGGCATTTCCGCGCGCAGCCATGGCCACGCGCGCGCGGCGAGCAGCAGCGCATAGCGCGCCGCACCGATCGCCAGCGCCCAGGCGCCCACACGCGGCATCGCGTGCACGCTCAGCGCGAGAATCAGCCAGGCATCGACCTCCATGTCGAAGCGGGCGCCCAACGGCGTCGCCAGGTGCGTGCGCCGCGCCACCCGACCATCGACGTTGTCCAGCAGGAGCGCGGCGATGGCAAGGCCCACCAGCGCCCGTGGATCGCCGCCGACCGGCCAATGGCTCGCCACCAGCGCCGATATCCCGGCAACCAGCACCGCCCGCAGTGCGGTCACGCGATCGGCCGGTGTCGGCCACCTGCGGCCGCTGCGCGCCAGCACGCTGGCGTACAGCAAGAAAACCGCCAACGTGGACGCGATGCCGATCAGCCATCCAGACGGCGACAGTCCGACCGTCGCTGCAAGCACCGCCAGCAACGCACCGCCGACGATCAGGCCGACGACCACCGTGACCGTCGCGCCGCTATCCCGGGACCCGCGCATGGGCCGCAAACCTCTGTCGATGCACACACGCCATCGCTACAGTTGCAGTGTAGTGAGCGCAGACGGACGAACGAATGAACTCTGCCAAGCAAGTCGCGCGGGCCTATTGGCTGAGCGCGCCGGGAACCGGCGAGATCCGCACCGAGGTGCTGCCGGCCTGCGGCACGGACGAAGTGCTCGTGCACACCCGGTTTTCCGGAGTGAGCCGCGGCACCGAATCGCTGGTGTTTCGCGGCGGCGTTCCGGCTGACCAGTACGCCGCCATGCGTGCACCGTTCCAGCAGGGGGATTTCCCCGGCCCCATCAAATATGGCTACTTGAGCGTCGGCACGGTCGAGCAGGGACCATCGGCGCTGTGCGGCAAACCGGTGTTCTGCCTGTACCCGCATCAGGATCGCTACGTGGTGCCGGCGTCGGCGGTGGTGCCGGCGCCCGAGGGCGTGCCGCTGCGTCGCGCGGTGCTGGCCGGCATGCTGGAAACCGCGGTCAACGCGGTCTGGGACGTGCCGCCGCTGGTCGGCGACCGGATCGCGATCGTCGGCGCCGGCGTGGTCGGCTGTTGCGTGGCCCGCCTCGCAGCGAACACGCCGGGTGCGGACGTGACGCTGGTGGATGTCGATCCGTCGCGCGCGGCGGTAGCGCAGGCGCTGGGCGTCGGCTTCGCGCTGCCAACGGACGCGCCGCATGAATGCGACGTTGTGTTCCACGCCAGCGCGAGCAGTGCCGGGCTCCAGCTCGCGCTCGACCTGCTTGGCTTCGAGGGGCGTGTCGTCGAGCTGAGCTGGTACGGCAACCACACCGTCGAACTGGCGCTCGGCGGCGCCTTCCATTCGCGCCGACTTGGCATCGTCGCCAGCCAAGTAAGCCAGGTTGCGCCAGCACGCCGCGGCCATCGTAGTCTGCATCAGCGCCTGGCATTGGCGCTGGAGATTCTGCGCGACCCGGCGTTCGATGTTCTGCTCACTGGCACGTCGCGCTTTGACGAACTGCCGGCGGTGATGCCGCGCCTCGCCGACCGCAGTCTGCCGGCACTGTGCCACGTCATCGCCTACCCGTGAGGAGTCGCCATGTTCAGCGTGACCGTTCGTGACCACATGATGATTGCGCACAGCCTGCGCGGCGCCGTGTTCGGCCCGGCACAGCAGCTGCACGGGGCCACCTATGTGGTCGATGCAACCTTCCGCCGGGTGCAACTCGATGTCGACGGCCTCGTCGTCGACATCGGCAGGGCGGGCGAGGCGCTGCGTGCGGTGCTGGCCGATTTCAACTTCCACAACCTCGACGAACTGCCGGAACTCGCCGGGCGCAACACCACCACCGAGGCGCTGGCGCAGGTGGTTGCCGACCGGCTGGCGGCGCGCATTGCCGCCGGCGAGCTGGGCGAGGGGGCCAAGGGCCTGTCGGGCCTGGTCGTCACCCTGCACGAATCCCACATCGCGTGGGCGAGCTACGAGCGCCCGCTGTGAGCGAGCTGGTCTTCGTCGTGCCGGCTGGCATCGACGACGTGAAGCGTCCGAGCGGCGGCAATCGTTACGACCAGCGCGTGCGCGATGGCTTGCGGCCGCGTGGCTGGCAGGTACGCATGATGGCGTGCGGTGGCACCTGGCCGGAGCCTGACGAAGAAGCCCGTGACACGCTGGCGGGCCGTCTCGCCGGCCTCGCGGCGGGCACCGTGGTACTGATCGACGGGCTGATCGCCTCGTGCGTACCCGACGTGCTGGCGTCACAGGCTGCGCGCCTGCGCATCGTCGTGCTGCTGCACATGCCGCTCGGGGTGCCGCCGGTGGCCGGTGACGCGGCGATGGTCGCGGCGCGCGAGCGGCGGGCACTTGCCTGCGCGCGGTGGGTCATCGCCACCAGCGACTGGACACGGCACTGGGCATGCACGCAGGGCGGCGTGGCGCCGGAGCACGTCGTCGTCGCGCTGCCGGGCGTGGATCCGGCGCCGCAGGTCGCGGTCGGCAGGGACGGAACCCGTCTCCTGTGCCTGGCGGCCGTTACCGCACTCAAGGGGCACGACGTGCTGCTGGATGCCCTTGCCACCTTGCGCGACGTGCCGTGGCGACTCGCATGCGTGGGCAGCATGGATACCGCGCCGGATTTCGCGCAGGCGATGCAGCAGCGGGCGACGGCGCAAGGCATGGCCGGGCGCGTCGCGTGGCACGGAGCCCTGCATGGTTCCGCACTCGGACATGCATGGGCGGGCAGCGACCTCCTGGTGCTGCCTTCGCGCAAGGAGTCCTACGGCATGGTCGTGACCGAGGCGCTGGCACATGGCGTGCCCGTGATCGCGAGCAATGTCGGTGGTGTTTCCGAGGCGCTGGGACAGACCGCTGATGGCCGGCGTCCCGGCGAGCTGGTCCCGGCTGGCGAGGCGACCGCACTGGCCGACGCCCTGCGCGGCTGGTTCGCCGACCCTGCGTTGCGCCGGCGCTGGCAGGAGGCCGCGCGCGTTCGGCGTGCGACGCTGCAGCGCTGGGACACGACGGTCGCGCAGATCGAGCAGGCCTTGCTGGCATGAGCCCGCTGCCGGCGCGGTGGTGGAAGCGGCTGCGCCTCGCCATCGGCCTCGGCATCCTCGCCGTCATCGTCGACCGGCTTGGCACCGGGCCGTTCCTCGCCGGCGTGCGTGCGCTCGGTGTCGTTCCGATCGCCATCGCATTGGCGGTCACGGCGGGCACGACGGTGCTGTGCGCATGGCGCTGGCGGCGGCTGGTGCAGGCGTTGGGCGGCGAGCTGACGCTGTGTGCGGCGATCGGCGCGTACTACCGCTCGCAGTTCCTGGACGCGACGTTGCCCGGCGGCGTGCTGGGCGATGTCCATCGCGGGCTGCGCCGCGGGCAGGCGATCGGCAACCTGCCGCGTGCGCTGCAGGCCGTGCTGCTGGAACGCGTGCTGGGCCAGGTCGTGCAGTCGATGCTGGCGCTGGTCGCGCTGCTAGCGTTGCCGCTGCCGGTGCAACGTGCGCTGTGGCCGTGGATTGCCGTCGGCATGCTGGCGGTGGCGCTGGCCTGGCAACTGGCCCACCGCCGCCACGGAAGCGAACACCGCTGGGACATCGTCGCCGCATGGCGACGCATCGGCTGGCATGCATGGGCTGCCGGCGCCGCGGCCTCGGTGCTGGCGATCGGCGGTTATGTGCTGCTCTTCTGGGTGGCGGCGGCAGCGACCGGCACGCTACATGCCCCCCATGATTTGCTGCCGCTTGCGTTGGTGGTACTGGCCGCGGCGGCGATCCCGCTCAACATCGCGGGTTTCGGCCCGCGCGAAGGCGCCGCCGGCTGGCTGTTCGCGGCGACCGGGCTTGGCGCCGCCAGCGGCGTCGCCATCGCCACCGCCTACGGCCTGCTGAGCCTGGTCGCCTGCCTGCCAGGAGGGGTGCTGTTGCTGGTCGACGTGTGGCGTGCACGCCACCCCTGATCGATCACCGGTCTCCCGCGTGATGGTCGCGGTGCCACCCGTCGGCACGCCGAAAGCGACCCAGTCAGGCCGGCTCCCCCGACAACGTCACCCACCTGCGGATATTGCTCCGGGTGACTCGCCGGTTCAGCGAATCCCCACTCCCAGGCCCACACCGAAATGCACGTTCGGATGGCCGCCGCGCATTTCCTCGGCGGTCCACACGTGCGATTGCGTGATCTGCACCAGCGGGAACAGGTAATCCGCTTGGCCGACCTTGCCGCCGCGGGTACCGGCAAGCTGCCCTTCGACCGTGATTGGCGCGCCTTCCGGGTAATTCATCGGTTCGAGGTAGCCCTTGGCGGTGGCGATGAAACGGCCGCTGCCGCCGGCGCCGAATTTGGGTCGTTGCGAACTGTCGAGCGGGTAGGCCAGCACTTCGATTTCGCTGTGGTCCGCGAAGTTTTTCACTCCGACCACGCGCCCGCTCCAGATGACTTGTGCGCTCGCGTAGCGTTCGGGCGTCTGCGCCACCTGCGCCGGCGTGGCGACGATGGTGGCGGGCGTGGCCTTGTAGATCGGTGCCGGCGCACAGGCCGCCAGGCCGAGCAACGACACCGGCAGGGCGAGGAGTAAGGGCAGGGCGGCAAGACGCATGGCGGTACTCCTTGAGCGCAATGTCCGCAGCTTAGCGGCGGCGCGGCGCGCGCGACAGCGGCGGGGGAGCAGCGGCATCGCTTGCCTCCGTGCGCAGCCAGTCGAGCGTGACGGTGGCGGGGCGATCCTGCTGCAACAGCCGGGCCAGTGCACGCAGCGGTTCGCGCAGGGTTTCGTCCAGTTTCCACGGCGCGTTGAGCACGACCATGCCCGAGCCGTTCAAACGCAATGGCGTGTCGTCCGGATGCACCAACAGTTCGGCGCGCAGCACGCGTTTGGCACTGCAATGGCCAAGCCAGCGCAGGAAGGGCTGCACCTGGCTACGGCGCTTGATCGGGTACCACACCGCATAGATGCCGGTGGGCCACCGCACCAGCGCTTCCTTCAGCGTGCGGGTGATGAGGTCGAACTCGGCTTCCTGTGCCTCATACGGCGGATCGATCAACACCAGGCCACGGCGTTCCGGCGGCGGCAGCAGCGCCTTGAGTGCGGCGTAACCGTCGCGCTCGTGCACGTGCAGGCGGTGATCGTGGTGCAGCGCACTGCGCAGGCGCGCGGCTTCCTCCGGCTGCAGCTCGCACAGTTGCGCGCTGTCGCCGTCACGCAAGGCGGCCGCGATTTGCCACGGCGAGCCGGGATAAACCGCCAAGCCCTGCTCGTTGCCGGGCACCGCAAGGATGCCGTCGAGCCAGCGGCGAAGCAGCGACGGCAACGCGGGCGACGGAGCGTGGCCGGCGTGCAAGTCGGGGTACAACAGGCGCGCGATGCCATCCTTGTATTCGCCGGTCTTGCTGGCTTCGGCGCCGCCCAGCGCATAGCGGCCGCTACCGGCATGGGTATCGATCACGGCGAACGGTGCGGGTTTGGCCTTGAGCGCATCGAGCAGCGCCAGCAGCACGACGTGTTTCAGGACATCGGCAAAATTGCCGGCGTGGTAGGCATGGCGGTAATTCATGCCGGCAGTATAGGTGGCGCGAGCAAAAGGCCGGAGCGGGGCTACCGGTGGGCCGCGTCCGGCGGTGCAAGCTGTGACGCATACCGGGCCCAGCTTCCGACGCGACCCGGCAGGGCGGCAAGTCGGGCCGCTTCATGCAAATAGGTGGCGCGCGGAATCTCGACAGCGCCGAGGCGCAACGTGTGGGTGTTGGCCACCTGCGAATCGAGCAGCGGGCAACCCAAGGCACGCAGCAGCGTGGCCAGGCCCATCAACGCGGTTTTCGAGCCGCCGCTTACCGCGCTGAACATCGACTCGCCGCAGAACAGCTTGCCGATGGCCACGCCGTACACGCCGCCGATGAGGCGTTCGCCGTCCCACGCCTCGACGCTGTGCGCGTGGCCCAGCACATGCAGCCGGCAATAGGCGTCGATCATCTCCGGCACGATCCAGGTGCCCGGCTCGCCGTGGCGCGGCGCCGCGCAGGCTTCCATCACCGTGCGAAACGCGCGGTCGACGGTGAGCCGCCAGTGCTTGCCGCGCCATTGTCGGCGCAGGCTGCGGTCGGCGCGCAAGGTTTCGGTACGGAACACGCAGCGCGGGTCGGGCGACCACCACAGCAGCGGCTCGTCCGGCCCGAACCACGGGAAAATGCCTTGGGCGTAGGCCGCGAGCAGGCGTTCGGGGCTCAGGTCGCCGCCGATCGCCAGCAGGCCATTTGGCTCCCGCAACGCGGTGTCCGGATCGGGAAAGCGTGCCACGTGCGCGTCCAGTTGCGGCAGATGGATCATGGTGGCGGTTCCTGCGCATAGGGGCTGCGCGCCATGCACTCCTCGGCGTAACGGTCGACGGCCGCGGCTTCCTGGCGTAGCGCCGCCCGCACGGCGGAACGAAAACCCGTGTGCAGGATCAGGTGCCGCGAATGCGTGCGGGTCGGCAGAAAGCCGCGTGCCAATTTGTGTTCACCCTGTGCGCCCGGCTCGAAGCGTTGCAGGCCGTGCGTGACGGCGTAGTTGATGCCCTGGTAGTAGCACAGCTCGAAATGCAGCCCCGGCACCTCGACCCGGCAGCCCCAGTAGCGGCCATAAAGTACCGTGCCGCCCACCAGAAACAGCGCCATCGCGGCGATGCCATGCCCGTCGCGTGCCAGCGCCAGTTGCGCGGTGTCGCCCAGCGTGCCGAGGTAGGCGAAAAACTCGGGCGTCAGCGTGGCGCGGTTGCCGTTCTGCTGGAACGTGTGCAGGTACAGCGCGTGCACTTCGCGCCAGTCCTGCGCGGGAAGGTCGGCACCAGCCCGCCATTCGATGCGCAGGCCGCTGGCCGCCACGCCGGTGCGGTCGTGCATGAGGTTCTTGCGTTTCTTGTGGTTGAGCGCTGCAAGAAACTCGGTGAACGTGGCCCAGCCGCGGTTGCGCCATTGGAACTGCACATCGCTGCGTGCCAGCCAGTCGTCGTCGAACGCGGCAGCTTCCATGTCGGTGAGAAACGGCACGTGCACCGAAGACAGCTGCAGGCGCTCGGCCTCGTTGCGCATGGCCTGCACTAGTGCTCGCTGCAGTCGCGGGTCGCCGCATGCCAGCAGGCGCGGCCCGGCTACCGGCGAATACGGCACGCCGCACAGGAGCTTGGGGTAATAGCGTCCGCCGGCACGCTCCCAGGCATCGGCCCAGCTCCAGTCGAAGGTGAACTCGCCGTGCGAGTTGGTCTTGAGGTACAGCGGTGCGGCGGCGACGAGGCGCCCGTTTTCGTGCAGGGTCAGATGATGCGGCTGCCAGCCCCAGCGCGGCTGGATGCAACCCGTGGCTTCCATGCCGGCAAGCAGCGCGTGGGTGGTGAACGGGTTGGGGTCGGCGGCCAGCGCATTCCACTCAGTGGCGTCGATGTCGGCAAGCTGGTCGTGAAAGCGGGCTTCGATCACGACGCGTGCGGGTCAGTCGTTGGCCGCCGGCGTAACGGCCGGCGCATCCACCCGCAGGCGCCCGTCGATCATCGCCGCGTATTCGCCGGCGCGATGCGGCGTGATGCCCGCGGTCTGCTCGGCGTGCAGCAGGTGGGCGGCGTCCATGATGCGCAGCGTCGGCCGTTGCGCCGGGCCGACGACGGTCAACGCCACGGCAAGGCCGGTGGTCTCCGGCAGGCCGGGGATGGCGTTGGCGAGTACGGCATCAAACGTGGGGCGATCCACACGGCCCTCGTCCTCCCAGAATGCCAGCACGCGATAGAAGTTGTCTTCGTCCAGTTCCGCCCACGCGCGCAGCGTGTAGTCCGCGCGGCCGGCGACCGGCAGACCCAGCGCGGCGCTGACGAAATAGCGCTCGCCGCGCAGCGCGCAGAAGTAGTCGGACTCCTGCACGGCGCCGTCGCGTTCGTCCGGCTCCAGCGCCTCGACCGCGTCGGGGCGGCGAAACGCGAGTTCGGGCAGGGCATCGGGATGAACCTGCCCGCAGATCGGGCATGCGGCGTCCACGCTTATGCCGCCGGCTTCTGCTGATCGAGCCAGCGCTCGGCATCCAGTGCCGCCATGCAACCGAAGCCGGCCGACGTGATCGCCTGCCGGTAAACATGATCGGCGACGTCGCCGGCGGCAAATACGCCTTCGACCGAAGTCATCGTTGCCATGCCGTTCTGGCCGCTGTGGATCTTCAGGTACCCGTTGTGCATCTCAAGCTGGCCCTCGAAGATCTTGGTGTTCGGCGTGTGGCCGATGGCGACGAAGAAACCGGTGGCGGCGATGTCGCGCGTGGCGCCGCTGTGCACGTCCTTGACGCGCACGCCGGTGACGCCGCTGTCGTCGCCCAGCACCTCTTCCACCGTGTGGTTCCACACCAGCTCGATCTTGCCGGCGGCGGCCTTCTCGAACAGCTTGTCCTGCATGATCTTCTCGGCGCGCAGGCTGTCGCGGCGGTGCACCAGGTACACCTTGCTGGTGATGTTGGCGAGGTACAGCGCCTCTTCGACCGCGGTGTTGCCGCCGCCGATCACGACGACCTCCTGGTCGCGGAAAAAGAACCCGTCGCAGGTGGCGCAAGCGGAGACGCCCTTGCCCTTGAACTTCTCCTCGCTCTCAATGCCGAGGTATTTCGCGGTGGCGCCGGTGGCGATGATCAGGGCATCGGCGGTGTACTCGCCCCAGTCGCCGGTGAGTTTGAACGGCCGCTGCGAGAGGTCGACCTTGCTGATCTCGTCAAACACGGTTTCGGTGGCAAAGCGCTCCGCATGCTTGGCCATGCGCTGCATCAGCTCCGGACCCTGCAGGCCTTCCACGTCCCCCGGCCAGTTGTCGACGTCGGTGGTGGTGGTGAGCTGGCCGCCCTGCTGCAACCCGGTGACTTGCACCGGCTTGAGGTTGGCGCGCGCGGCATACACCGCTGCGGTGTAGCCGGCCGGGCCGGAACCGAGGATCAGCAAACGGGCGTGCTTGGTGGGGTTGGTCATGCGCAAAATCCTTGCAGTTGGGCAGTCGCCGCAGCGACCGCATCGACCCGCAAGCATGGGGAGCGGCGCGCCCCGATTCAAGCCGCCGGGTCAAAACGGCGATGCCGCCACTACTGCAGCGTGCACGGCCTGTGTAGACTTGCCCGCACGTGGATTCGCAGGAAGTCGTCGACGGTGGCGCACGGCGCAGACAGCAAGACCTCAAAACCCAAGATCGCCCTGAGTGACGAGGCGAAGCGGCGTCTGCGCGAGGCGGGCGCGTTGCTGCTGTTGCCGGTCGCGTTGTATCTCCTGGTGTGCGTGTTCAGTTATCACGAGCAGGATCCCGGGTGGTCGCACGCCGGCAGCGCCGTGCAAGTGCACAACTGGGGCGGCACGGTAGGGGCCTACGTGGCCGACCTGCTCCGCTACCTGTTTGGCGGCATCGCCTATTTCTTTCCCTTGCTGCCGCTCCTGGCTGGGGTCGAGGTACTGCGCCAGCGTGGCGTGCAGCCCAAGCATCCGTGGGAATCCTCGCTGCGCCTGATCGGCGCCGTGGCGTTCTTCGTGATTGCGCCGGGGCTGTGGGAATTCAATTTTCCGCGCAGCCTGATGGCACCGGAAGGCGCCGGCGGCGTGATCGGCCGCGCGGTGGCGCACGGGCTGCACGCGGCCTTCGGAGCGGGCGCGCCGCTGCTGCTGTTTGCGCTGTTTCTGGGTGCGGTCACCGTGGCCACCGGGCTGTCGTGGTTCAAGGTGATGGACTGGACCGGCAAGCTCACCCTTGCGGCCAGCGACTGGTTGCGCGGCAAGGTGCGCCAGGCGCCGGATGCGTTCAAGGCGCGCGAGGCGCGTGCCGAGCGCGAGGTGGTCAAGAAGCTCGACGCCGGCAAGCAGGCCAAGCGTGAGCCGGTGCGGATCGAGACGCCCCCCGCGCCGGTGGCGAAAAGCGAGCGCGCCAAGCAACAGACGCAGATTCCGCTGTTCACCGGGCCATCCGTGCCCGGCGAGCTGCCGCCGCTGTCGCTGCTGGACGAAGCGCCGGAGCAGGGGCCGGGGTATTCCGAGGAGACTCTCGAAGTCTTGTCGCGCCAGGTCGAGCTGAAGCTGCACGACTTCCGCGTCGAGGCCAAGGTCGTCGGCGTTTACCCCGGCCCGGTCATCACCCGTTTCGAGCTGGAGCCGGCGGCCGGCGTACGCGGTTCGCAGGTGTCCAGCCTGGACAAGGACATTGCGCGCGGCCTGTCGGTGGTGAGCGTGCGCGTGGTCGACGTGATCCCCGGCAAGAACGTGATCGGGTTGGAGATCCCCAACGCGAAGAAACAGATCGTGTATCTCTCCGAGATCCTGCGCTCGGACAAGTACGACCAGATGAAATCGCCGCTGGCGCTGGCGCTCGGCAAGGACATCGGCGGGCGTCCGGTGGTGGTCGACCTGGCGAAGATGCCGCATCTGCTGGTGGCCGGCACCACCGGTTCGGGCAAATCGGTGGCAGTCAATGCGATGGTGCTGTCGCTGCTGTACAAGGCCGGCCCGAAGGACGTGCGGCTGATCATGATCGACCCGAAGATGCTGGAACTCTCGGTGTACGAGGGTATCCCGCATCTGCTCGCGCCGGTGGTCACCGACATGAAGGAGGCCGCGAACGCGCTGCGCTGGTGCGTGGCCGAGATGGAGCGCCGCTACAAGTTGATGGCGGCGGTCGGCGTGCGCAACCTGTCGGGCTTCAACAAGAAGGTGCGCGAGGCCGAAAACGCCGGCCAGCCGCTGCTCGATCCGCTGTTCCGACCCAACCCCGAGGCGCCGAACCTCGCCGCCGAACCGCTTGAGCCGCTGTACAGCATCGTCATCTTCATCGACGAATTCGCCGACATGATGATGATCGTCGGCAAAAAGGTCGAAGAGCTGATTGCGCGCTTGGCGCAGAAGGCGCGCGCCGCCGGCGTGCACCTGGTGCTGGCCACCCAGCGGCCTTCGGTGGATGTCATCACCGGCCTGATCAAGGCCAATATCCCGACCCGCATCGCGTTCCAGGTGTCGTCCAAGATCGACTCGCGCACGATCCTCGACCAGTCCGGCGCCGAGGCGCTGCTCGGCAATGGCGACATGCTCTACCTGCCGCCCGGCACAGCGACCCCCGAGCGCGTACACGGCGCGTTCGTCGACGACCACGAAGTGCACGGCGTGGTCGATTGGCTCAAGGCGCAGGGTGCGCCGCAATACATCGAAGGCGTGCTGGAAGAGGTGCAGGCCACCGCCGACGGCAAGTTCATCAACGAGGCCGGGCTGCCGCAGGAGAGCGACGGCAACGAGGGCGGCGACGCCCAGCTTTACGATCGCGCGGTGGCGATCGTCACCCAGACCCGGCGGGCGTCCATCTCGGGCGTGCAGCGCCACTTGCGCATCGGCTACAACCGCGCGGCGCGCTTGATCGAACAGATGGAAACCGACGGCGTGGTCAGCGCGCCGCAGCACAACGGCAACCGCGAGGTGTTGGCGCCGCCACCGCCGCGCGATTGAGCGTGGGTCGGGATTCGTCCCGACCAAGGCTTTTGGCGAGACACCTGTTGGGCTGAAGCCCGCTCCACGGGCGCGTGGTCAAGCTTCAAGCCGAGAGCGGCGTTCTGGTCTGCTTGGCGCGTTCAGGCGTCGAGATACGTGCGTGGCACGCGCTTCAACCCGCACAAAAGTTCGTAGGCGCTGGAATGGCAGCGCCGTGCAAGATCGACCGCCAACGGCGCCGTACCCCACAGCTGCACGCTGCTGCCGATGCCTGCCAGCGGGTGGTCGGTAAGGTCGACGGTGAGCATGTCCATTGATACCCGGCCGATCAGCTGGCCGGGCAGGCCATCGATCATCACCGGCGTGCCGTTGGGCGCGAACTGCGGGTAGCCGTCGGCGTAGCCCATGGCCACCACGCCCACGCGGGTCGGGCGTTCGGCGACAAAGCGCGCGCCGTAACCTACCGGCTCGCCGATCGGGATCTCGCGCACAGCGAACACCCGCGAGCTCACCGTCATGACCGGCTTGAGCTGCGCGGCGTTGGTGTTGGCCTGCGGGAAAAAGGGATCGGCGCCATACAGCATCAGTCCGGGCCGCGCCCAGTCGTTGCGCACCTGCGGCCAGGCCAGCGAAGCCGCCGAGTTGCACAAGCTGGTCTCGCCAGCCAGGCCCTGGGTGGCGCGCAGGAAGGTTTCGCGTTGTTCCAACGTGCGCTGGCAGTCCAGCTCGTCGGCACGCGCAAAGTGGGTCATCAACGTGAGCGGCGAGATGTTCGGCTGGGCCGAAAGCTTTGCGTGTGCCGCGCGGAACGCATCTGGCATCAGGCCCAGTCGGTGCATGCCGCTGTCCAGCAGCAGCCACACGTGCAGCGGCGCCTCGCCGCGATAGGCGAGCACCGCTTCCACCTGCTGCGGCGAGGCAACCGCCGTCCACAAATCGTGTTCCACGATCAGCGGCAGCTCGTCCGTCCCGAAGAAGCCTTCGAGCAGCAGGATGGGGTTGCGGATGCCGGCGGCGCGCAGCTCCAGCGCTTCTTCGATGCAGGCCACGGCAAAGCCGTCAGCCTCGTTGGCCAGCGCACGCGCGCAGGCCACGGCACCATGCCCGTAGGCGTCGGCCTTGACCACGGCCAGTGCCTTGCCGCCGTTCAACCGGCGCGCAAGGCGGTAGTTGTGCCGCAGGGCGTCGAGGTCGATCAGGGCCTTGGCGGGGCGCATCAGTGGCGGGCCGTGTTGGAACCGAGGTAGCGGAAGATGTCCAGGCCTTCGGTGCTGATTTCCGGCTCTTTGCCGTCGATCAGGTCGGTGAGGTAACGCCCCGAGCCCGCCGCCATCGTCCAGCCGAGCGTGCCGTGGCCGGTGTTGAGGTAAAGGTTCTTGTAGGGCGTGGCGCCGACCACCGGCGTGCCATCCGGCGTGGCGGGGCGCAGGCCGGTCCAGAACGTGGCGTTGGACAGGTCGCCGCCATGCGGGTAGAGGTCGTCGACCACCATTTCCAGCGTGGCCCGCCGGCGCGGATTGAGCGACAGGTCGTGGCCCATCACCTCGGCCATGCCGCCGACGCGGATGCGGTCGTTGAAACGGGTCACGGCAATCTTGTAGCTCTCGTCGAGGATGGTCGATGTCGGCGCCTGCGCGGGGTCGGTGATCGGCACGGTAAGCGAGTACCCCTTGAGCGGATACACCGGCAACGGCAGGCCCAGCGGCGCAACCAACGCGGGAGTGTAACTGCCAAGTGCTGCCACGTAGACATCGGCGTTGCGCGTCTGGCCGTCGATGCGCACGCCGTCGATGCGGTCGCCACTGTGCACCAGCGCCTGGATCGTCCTGCCGAACTCGAACACGACGCCCGCGGCAGCGGATGCCGCGGCCAGTTTGGTGGTGAACAACTGGCAATCGCCGGTCTGGTCCTCCGGTAAGCGCAAGGCGCCGACCAATTTGTCGACCGTGGTGGCCAGCGCCGGCTCCACCTTGACGATGCCCGCGCGATCAAGCACTTCGTAGGGCACGCCGTAGTCGCGCAGGATCGCGATGTCCTGCGCTGCCGCGTCGAGCTGGTGCTGGGTGCGAAACAGCTGCGTGGTGCCGAGCTGGCGGCCTTCGTAATCGATGCCGGCGGTCTGCGCGAGCGCGTTGATGCACGCACGGCTGTAGTCGGACATGCGCACCATGCGCGCCTTGTTCACTGCGTAACTCTTCGCGTTGCAGTTGAGCAGCATGTGCCACAGCCAACGATACTCGACGAAGCTCAGCCGCGGCCGGATCGACAACGGCGCGTGCTTCTGGAACAGCCACTTGATGGCCTTGAACGGCACCCCTGGCGCGGCCCACGGCGAGGTGTAGCCGAACGACAGCTGACCGGCATTGCCGAAACTGGTTTCCAGCGCTGCCGCCGGCTGGCGATCCACCACCGTCACCTCGTGCCCGGCCTGGCGCAAGTACCACGCGCTGGTGACGCCAATGACACCACTACCCAGGATCAAGACGCGCATGACTTTCCTTCGCGCCCCCCGGCGCAGCATCTCCTGCATCTGTCGAGTGACAGGCTAGGAAACGCGCAGTGTAAGTGCAGTGATGTAGTGAGTTTCACCATATTCGTCCTCGGTTGTGGTGAAATACACCACCTGCCAATACTGTTGCAGGAAGTCTTGATGCCCCCCCATCCGCGCGAACTCGACAAGATCGACCGCAAAATCCTGCGTATCCTGCAAGAGGATGGTCGCGTGTCGTTTACCGAACTGGGCGAACGCGTGGGTCTGTCGACCACCCCATGCACCGAACGCGTGCGCCGGCTCGAGCGCGCAAAAGTCATCATGGGCTACTACGCGCGGCTCGATCCGCAATACGTCAAGGCAAACCTGCTGGTGTTCGTTGAGATCAGCCTCGCCTACAAATCGGGCGACATTTTCGAGGAGTTCCGCCGCGCCGCGCTGCGCCTGCCGAACGTGCTCGAATGCCACCTCGTGTCGGGCGATTTCGACTACCTCATCAAGGCGCGCATCAGCGAAATGGCGAGTTACCGCAAGCTCCTGGGGAGCACCTTGCTCACGTTGCCGCACGTGCGCGAATCCAAGAGCTACATCGTGATGGAGGAGGTCAAAGAGACCTCATGCCTGCCGGTGCCTGATTGAGGGCAGGGCGGATGGATTAAGCCGCAACCCGGCACAATAGCGCGTTGCCACCCCGCACGGACATTCGATGAAACCGCTGAAATTCGCCCTGGCCGTCGGCCTCATGTTGGCCGCCGCTGCCGTGCAGGCTGCCACCGGCACCGCCCGCGCGCGGCTCGACACTTTTGCCAGCAACCTGCACTCGCTCACCGGCAACTTCACCCAGACCCTGATCGATCCCAACGGGCACGCCGGCAAGGTGAGCTCAGGCACGCTGGCGTTGCAGGCGCCGCGCCAGTTCCGCTGGGAAACCACCATGCCGTACAAGCAGACCATCGTTGCCGACGGCAGCCGGGTATGGATGTACGACCCCGAGCTGGAGCAGGTCACGGTGCGCGTGCAATCCAGCGAAGAGGCACACAGTCCGCTGACCGTGCTGACCGACCTCAAACAGATGGACAAGGAATTCAAGGTGGCCGAACGCGGCGAGCATGACGGCCTGGCGTGGCTGCGCCTGACCTCGACCGCGCGCGATCCGCAGTTCGCCTACGCGGACCTCGGGTTCAACGCAGGCGGGCTCGCGCGCATGACGTTCAAGGACCAGCTCGGCTCCACCACCGTCATCAACTTTTCCAACTGGAAGCGCAACGTGGATATTGCGCCTGCCGTGTTCACCTTCGTGCCGCCGAAAGGCGCCGACGTGATTGGTGATGCCCCGGTGCTGCAAGTGCAGCCGCTCAAGGACTGAGGCCGGTGGTGACGGCCGTTCCGCATCATCGGCCGCTGTCGGGCGTTGACGCCCGCGACGGCGCGCAGCCGCGGCCCGGAGGCTGACCCCATGCCGGTGCTGCGGCGTCTGCCACGTTGGGCCTGGTTCGGGGCGTTCGTACTGGCCGTGATCGCGGGTCTCGTCAATGCCGTCGGCTACCTGAGCTTTCGGCACGAATCCATCAGCAACATGACGGGCAACGCCAGTCTGCTCGGGATCGCACTGGGCGACGCCAATACCAACGAACTGTGGCACTGGTCGCTGGCGATCCTGGCTTTCATCCTCGGCGCCATGCTGAGCGGCCTGATCGTGCAGCAGAGCACGTTGCGCCTTGGCCGCCGCTACGGCGTGGCGTTGCTGCTGGAATCGGCGCTGCTGTTCGCCGCGGTGCCGCTGCTCGACGCCGCAAGCGACACCGGCCTGTATCTGGCGTCGGTCGCGGTGGGGCTGCAAAACGGCATGGTCAGTGCCTACAGCGGCATGGTGATCCGAACCACCCACCTCACCGGCTTTTTCACCGACCTGGGCATCTACATCGGGCACCTGTTGCGTGGATTGCCGGTGGATCGCCTGCGACTGCGGGTGTGCGTGATGGTGGCTGCCGGTTTTGTGCTGGGCAGTGCCGCGGGCGCGCTGCTGTTCCGCGTAATGCAAGAGCACAGCCTGCTGGTACCCGCGGCACTGACCGGCATCTGCGGCCTCGGCTACGGCCTCTACCGTCAATACGTGCCTGCGGCGGAGCTGGTAGACGACTGACGACGAGAGTGGGCCAAGTCGGTCGGCGGCGAGTGGCGCAGAAAGCGCGGCCGAGTGTTGCGACTCCTGCCATTGTCGAGGTGCATGCGGCTGCCGCAGGCAGTCGCCCAAGCCGACGTGGGGCAGGGACGATATATTCGCCCAAGCGCCTCGCCCGGTACGCCGCCGAGGCTGCCGTATCATGGCCGCATGCCGCATCCCGCCCAGCCCAGCAATTCCCTGTTTGCCGAGCCCGAGGCGTTGAAACCGCTTGCCGAGCGCATGCGGCCGCGCACCCTCGACGAAGTGGTCGGCCAGCGTCGGCTGGTCGCCCCCGATTGCGCCTTGCGGCGCGCGATCGAAGCCGGCCGCTTGCATTCGATGGTGTTGTGGGGACCGCCGGGTTGCGGCAAAACCACGCTCGCCCTGCTTGTGGCCCGTTACGCCGATGCCGACTTCCGTGCCATCTCCGCCGTATTGTCCGGCTTGCCCGAGGTCCGCAAGGCGCTGGCCGAAGCCGAAGCCAACTTTGCGCAGGGCAGGCGCACGGTGTTGTTCGTCGACGAGGTGCACCGCTTCAACAAGGCGCAACAGGATGCCTTCCTGCCGCATATCGAACGCGGCGTGATCCTGTTTGTCGGTGCCACTACGGAAAACCCCTCGTTCGAGCTGAACTCCGCGCTGCTTTCGCGTTGCCGCGTGCATGTGCTGGAACCGGTCGGCGTCGACGATATTGTCGCGGCGCTCAAGCATGCGCTGGTGGATGCCGAACGCGGCTTGGGCACCTTGCAGCTCGAAGTCGACCAAGCTGCACTGCAGCTCATTGCCGAGGCCGCCGACGGCGATGTGCGCCGTGCGTTGACCCTGCTGGAAATTGCCGCCGAGCTGGCGCACGGCGGCCGCATCGACGACACCACGCTGCAGCAGGTGCTTGCCGACCGCACCCGCCGTTTCGACAAGCAGGGCGAACAGTTCTACGACCAGATCTCGGCGCTGCACAAATCCGTGCGTTCGTCCGACCCGGACGCCGCGGTTTATTGGTTGGCGCGCATGCTCGACGGCGGCTGCGACCCGCGCTACCTCGCGCGTCGCATGACGCGCATGGCCGTCGAAGACGTCGGCCTGGCCGAGCCGCGCGCGTGGCGCATGGCGCTCGATGCCTGGGACACCTACGAGCGCCTCGGCAGCCCGGAAGGCGAACTCGGCCTCGCGCAACTCGCCATCTGGCTCGCCGTCGCGCCCAAGAGCAACGCCGCCTACCAGGCATGGAACAAGGCTCGTGCCGCCGTGCGTGATACCGGCACGCTCGAAGTACCGATGCACCTGCGCAACGCCCCAACCAAACTGATGAAAGGCCTGGGTTACGGCAAGGGCTACCAATACGACCACGACGTCGAAGGCGGCATCGCGCTGGATCAGCAATGCCTACCGGACGCCCTCGACGGCACCGTGTTCTACGAACCCGTCGACCGCGGCCTGGAAATCCAGTTGCGAGCCAAGCTGTTGCCGCTGCGCGAAGCGCGCCGCAAAGCCCGCACGCCAAAATAACGGGGCGCCGGACTCCATCAATTCAATCTGGCCGGTCGGAAACCCGGGGGAATGGGCATCGATCCGACCCGGCCAACGCCTAGCGCGTATCGCGCTTCGGCCAGCTCTTGCAATGTGACCTTGCCGGCCGGTGTGGTGAAGGTCTGGGTTTTCTCGTCATACCGCCAAGGCATACGCTTCGGGTGACGTGCCATATCGCGCAGCTCCTTTGCTGAGTCCGAATGCACGAGCAAGGCTCGCGCCAGTTTTGCTGCGAGGCATTTGGTTATTGACATAATACACATTATGCGCAATCTAGCAGTGCTCACTACCATCGCCGCCGCGGCCGCCATGGCCGCAAAAAACAGGGGCAACGATGCGCGGTCTATGGAGTGAAACGAACTGGCGCTTGGAAGATGGCGCCTTATGGATGCCGAACGGCCGGCAACTCAAGCTGGCCCATATCCGGCAGTGGCAAGAAGACCTGTACCAAGGAGCGGCCGACCTGACGCGGCAATGGAACGGCTGGCGCGTGCGCCAGCAGTTCCTGATAGCCCCGGGTGGCTCAATGCAGCGCGGCCGCATCTCACAGCACTACCTGCAACACGTCATCCAAGCCGCCGAATGGCAGAGGCGCGACACCGCGCGGCGGCAACTGTCGCTGTTCTAGCGCAACAGCCGGTCGGCCATATCGCCAACGCAATGCACCGGGTTGGCAATGGCGCCCACCTGCCGGTAGCTGGTGCCCTGCACGTCCACCACCGCACCACCGACACAGCGACGCGTGCCGGTGAGCTCGCGCAGATGGCGGTCCGGCGACCGGTGACAGCGCGACTAGTCTTCGCCCTTGGCTCGCGATTGCAGCGACGCATTCAATAAGGCTAATTTTGCCCAACCCCCAAAAATGTAAAGTGCTCTTTCAATGTTCAATGTTGCCGGCGTTTTCGAGGCGTAGCACGTGTCTCAGCCAACCAAGCCTCGCGGCTTTCGCCCTGGCTTTGAGCGACTGCTTGATGCGACTCACGCCGCTGGCCGCATGCCTAGCTGCCCACGGCATGCCGTGCGATTTTCTTCTCCTAGCCGCTAGTGTGGTGTCTCACAAATAAATTGAACTATGTTGAGGCATGGCTGTCGAAGCGTTTCCTTTGTTGGAAACTATCCCAATGGCCCGCCCTGGACGCCCCGTTGCGAAGCTTGAGATCACGGATGCCGAACGCACCGAACTGAAGGCCCGCCTGCGCATTCGCAAAGGCCCGGAGGACGAGAAGCTGCGCATCCGGATCGTGCTGGGCTGCGCCGATGGTCACTCGGGCACGCGCATCGCCGAGCGCCTGCAGACGACGATCCAGACCGTGTCCAAATGGCGACGGCGCTATGCGGCGTACCGGCTGGCCGGCCTGACCGATGCGCCGCGTGCAGGGCGCCCGCGCACGGTGGACGACGCGCAGGTCCAAGCGATCGTGGACAAGGTGCGCCAGAGCACGCCCACGAATGCCACGCATTGGGGGTCTAAGCCGGAATCCTCAAAATTTCCGAAAAATATCGTAACATACTGTTTATAATAATAATTGCATACATCCTGGACACGGAGCGGTTACGTTGAAGCAGGTGACACTGTCCTTGATGCAAGCTGGGGAACCACCGGAATTTCCGTCAGCCCAGTTCCACCCCGGCCACGAGCGCATCCAAGTCGATCACCTTGCCGTTGCTCTGGAAGGTGTAATGGCCGTTGAGCAGGATGTGCCGCCAAGCTGCCGGCGACATCTGGGTGATCAATGCCAGCGCCTTGATGTTGCCGCTCTCCTCGTACTTCGTCAGCAACCGCGAGAGGATGGCCGAGTTGTAGTAGATGATCGCGTTGGCGATCAGCCGAGCGCACTGGTTGCTGATTTCGATTTCGATATCAGTGTGCCCGGTCAATTCCTTCTTGCCCCCAACCTGGGCGATGGTCGAGCGCAGCTGGTGGTACGACTCGATGCGATTCTGCGAGCGATGGACGCTTCGTTCGAGTTTCGGGTCACGTAGGTAGCGCAGCGTATAGATGCTGCGAATGAGCTTGTCGAACTCGAAGATCGCGCGCCGCGTCGGGTTCGACTCGGTGTAGGTGCACAGCTTGCGGATCAACGTGCCTTGCGTCATCTCCTTCAGGGCCAGCGTGGCGACGATCCGGTCGATGTTCGCCTTCTCGCTGACGATGAGTTGTCGATCAATTTGTCCGACTGGTCGGATCAGGCACTTTTCGTACAGCGCAGGATCGTCGGCGCAATACAGATTGTTCAACTGGTCATCGAGGTCGGTGAAGCGCGGCTCGAAGCGCAACCCAAACCAGCGCAGGATGGCGAAGTTGGCCTTGTTGACGCTGTGCATGTCGCCAGTAATCGCCGTCGGCATGATGTCCGACGTGTTGCGATACCAGATGTCGAACACGTGGTGCGCTTCATAGTCGTGCGCACCAATGAGATAGCCATTGAGCGGGGCGTGGTTGCACAACAGCGTATAGGCGACGACGCCTTTGCCGCGCCCGAAGTATTTGCGCGAGTACCGGGCTTTCACGGTGGGCCGCTCGACGCCGAACTTCTGGCCATCGACGGCGCCGTACAGCGTATCGAGGTCAAACGAGTAATGCGGGAAGATCGGCAACGCGGCGATGGCGTTGCTAATGAGGTCATTGGCTGCGTGCAGCGTCGCCTGTCGTAGGTACTGCTGGTAGGTGCTTTCCAGGACGTGGTACGGGATGTCGCTGGTGCGCGCCATGACCTGATTGCCATGGTTCATGGCCTGGGCGATGATGACGGCCATCAGGCTGTCAGCATCCGCAGTCTTCTTCGCGTAGCGGGGTTGCAGCGGCGTGAGCGCCGACAGGAACTGGCACTGGCCCTCGACGAAACGGAACACGTCGGCGACATCGCAGTACGGCAGCTGCTCGTAGAACGACTGTTCGCTCACTTTCGGGGTTTCACTCTTGGGCTTGCGCCAGATCAGCGTCTGCGTGCTCTTGTCGTATTCCAGATGCTTCAGCTTGCCCTGTTTCAGCTCGCGATTGAACGCCAGCCATTGCGTACGCAACTCGGTCGCCTGGGCCGCGAGCTGATCATCGATCGGCTGCCGCAGGAAAGGGATATCCATCTGCGCGAGTGCATCTGGCTTCTCGCTCAATGAAACCAGTTCGTCGGAGAAATGGCGGTGTTGCAGGCTGTCATCGATGTAGATCTCACCCGACTGGAAACGTTTTCTGATCTGGCGGTACAACCAGAATTCGTAGCGGTCGGCGTGCAAGCCGTTCGGTTGGCCATCGTCATCGAAGGTGAGCAGGTATGGGCGAAGCCGTTCCGGAAGCGTGGCTGCCGGACATTCGGCAACCGGCCGTTGCGACAGACGTTGCTGCTTGGCGAACACGTCCCTGGCCCAAGTCAGCGCCGCAAGCCATGGGTTGCTCGGGTCAGTGCTGGCAAAGTCGAGTGCGATGTACAGCGGTCGCAAGTGACGACGCATGCGTTCAGCCAGACTGTCCACCACCTTCCAATGCAGCGTCAGCCTGTTCGCAGGTTTGACGCTCATGCGTTGACCGATGAGCTGAAGCGAATCCTTCGGCAGGATCTTGTAGGCCTGTTTCCGCACGTTACCGAACGGCGTCGTGTCGACCAAGGTATCGTCGACGTAGAGCAACAGTAGTCGTCCGACGCGCGGTGTCTCCTGTTGCCGCTGAAGCTGCTCGGCGACGAACGATTGCTTGGCACCGGCGCGGCTCTCGTCTTCCAGGCGTTTCATGTGGTAGGCCATGGCGTCGACAAGATTGTCAGTGAGCTGCCTGTAGCGCAGCCATGCGTAGCACAGCAGGTAGAGATGGGTCTGATCCGGCTTGAGGCTGCGCAAGTCGTGGACAGTGTAGAAGTTTGCCAAACTGGCGTAATAGAGAAAGTTCTGCTGCGAGATGCCCAGCGTGGGCAGCAGTGCCTTGGCGACCCTGTGCAACGGCTCCAGCGTGGCGCGCTTTTCGCGCTCGCGGATCATCTGACGCCAGCCGAAATCCTTGGCGTCCTGCTTGAGCGCCGCCAGTTGAGACAAGGTGTCGTCGCGCACCAAGAGCTGGGCCAGTGCAGCCTTGGCCGATTCGTCCAGAACTTCCGCCAATAGCCGGCCCAAACGCAGGCGTTCAGTGGACAGGGCTTCGCTGACCAGCTCTTGCAAGGTGCCGTAGCCGGGCCGGATGATCTTGTGTTCGTTGAGCCAGATGATCAGCTCGGCGGCGACGAAGCTGGGTGTCACGTCACGCTGGACGATTTGTGCGGCCTGCTGCGCAAGCGGCGGCAAGAAGTTCCCTGCCCATGGCTGGTAGCCAAACAGCTTGGCGATCTGCGCGCGCTGAGCGTAGTGCTCATGCTTGGTGATAGATTCGCTCTTGAATCGCTTGCTATGAAAGTAGCGGCTGAGCACGAAGGCGCAATCATCTTCGACCTCGCCCCAGTCGAAACGGAAGAAGGCGTGCTTGGCCTTGAAGTAGCCGATCTGTAAGGCGCAATAAGCCTTCGCATGCATGCCGGTCCGGCTGCTGGCGAGCGCGAGTTCGGGTTCGGTCAAGGCCAGGTATTCCAGCCGCTGCGCATCGTCGAATTCCGGCAGGCCGTACAGGGCCTCCTGCTCGGCGTCCGACAAGATGACCAGCCGCTTATTTTGCTCAGACGTTCGGCGATTCACTCGTGGTGGATCCCATCATCGACGACGAGCATGCTATCGGAAATACCCGCAATCACACGATTACGGTGATGTCGTTGAGACCGCTGAACTGATCCGAGATCAGGTTGTACCAGGTCACGCCGCGCTCCCGACCGAAGTACTTCGGGTTGGCAGCGGCATGGACGATAGCTGTCGCGCTGTTCCTCGGTGACATAGCTGACAGGCATCGGGGGTTTCCTTCCTCAGAAAGTCGATTCGAGTAGGCCATCACTGAACCAAATCAGTGTCGAATCTCAGCAAGATTGGACCGGCATGGCGCGCACGCGGCGTGCTCGGATTTCGGTTTGAAACGTGCGGCGGCGAGCGGGCGTTTGGTTACCGCTACTTCGGCGATGTCAGCATTGACGTCGAAGTGGCGGCGGTACTGAGCCGAGCATCCATGATGCGTAGTGCTGTTTTCCCGCGCAGATTCTTGAGCGGGAAATAGGCTAGGTGCGACATGGGATCGACAGCCACTACATGCGCATTCGGACCGAGCATGCCTTCGCCGATCTTGGTCACCATACCGTCCTGTGTTTTGAAAACGGAAACCATGCCTGCTTCGCCCGCGACGTACACCCAGCCAAGCTGGGGGTCGATGGCCAGCACGTCGGGATCGTCGCCCACCGCGAACGTGGCGACCACGCGGTGGCTGGCGAGGTTCAACACCAGCAGCCTGGCGTTGTCCTCGCAAGCGATGAAAGCCAGCCGCTGCGCAGGCATGATCAGCAGACCGTGGTTGCCCTCGGCGCCGGGCAGATCGATACGGGCGATCACCTGATCGGCCGCCGGATCGATCTCGACCAGCTGCCGGCGCGTCTGCACGTTGGCGAAGATGTGCCCGGACACGGGGTCGTACTGGCTGTTGCCGACTTGGCCACCGAGCGGAATGGTCGCTACACGCGTGTTCGTGCGCACGTCGATCACGGTGTCGGTACCGCCCGCTTCGTCCGAAACATAAAGTTTGTGCACCTCGGGCGCATACGCCATGCCGTCCGGATAGACCCCGGCCGGCGCGCGCGCTACCACCTTCAGCGTGTTCTCGTCGATGGCGACCAGTTGGTCGGTGCCGGTGGCGGTGGCGTAGACGCGGTCGAGCGCCGGAACCACCAGCACGCCATGCACGTGGCTGATGCCGGCGATCCGCGCCACCACCTTCCGTGCCTGCGTGTCGAACACGATCACCGCGCTGTCGCCCAGGTGCGCGATGAACAGCAAGTGCCGCCCCGGGTCGAGGCTTGCGTAGTCCATCCGCGTGGTACCGCCGCCGAGCGGCACGTCGGTGATCCGGGTCAGCGGCAGCGGCTGGGTGGTATCGGGCGCCGCGGCGCAGGCCGAGGTCACGCCCAGCAGCACCATCATGCAGACAAGGCGACGCAGCAAGATGGGGTTTGGGGAGCAATGGAACGAAAAACCGGGATAAGGTCTATTTATCCATAGAAACCATATAGATAGCCAAACACCCCTCCGGGGGCACTCATCCTCTCAATCGCCTTCCCTATCGTTGGGATCTCGTAGCGGGCGTAGTTCTCCGCGGGCCACTGCCTCGGGCACGGCAAAGGAATATCGGCCGTGCATGTTGATGTGGTCATGGCTGAGCGGCGACAGCCGTGCGACGTCCTCATCCCGTACGGGAAAACCGTCTTGACGCAACTGATCCAGTGCCGCCTCCATGTAGATGGTGTTCCACAAGACGACGATGTTGAGCACCAGGCCCAGCGCGCCCAGCTGGTCCTCCTGACCCTCCTGATAGCGTTGCCGGAGTTCGCCGCGTTTTCCGTGAAAAATGGCGCGCGCCACACTGTGACGCCCCTCGCCACGGTTGAGTTGGGTCAACGTGCTACGCCGCTTCGCCTCATCGTCAATATAGGTCAGTGTGTGCAGGGTCTTTTCAATCCGTCCGAACTCAGCCAAGGCCTGGGCCAGACGGGTTGGACGGTCGCCGATCTGCAAGGTTCGCATGATGCCGTTGGCTGGTACACGACCCAGTTTCAGCGAGCCCACCAGCCGCAGGATGTCGTCCCACTGCTCCTCGATCAATGGCAGTTTCACCCGCTGGCGGGCAACGGCATTGAGGTCGCCGTAGTCGGCCTCGGGATCGATGCGCCAGAATCGCGTGCCGCCGACGTCCGCCAATCGGGGACAGAACCGGTACCCCAGCAGCCTGAACAACCCGAACACCACGTCGCTGTATGCGCCGGTGTCGGTCATGATCTGCGTCGGCTGCAATTCGGTGGGCTGTTCGAGCACCACGCCCAGCAAGATCAAGCTGTCGCGCAGCGTGCCCGGCACGGTGATGTGGTTGAGACCGCTGAACTGGTCGGAGATCAGGTTGTACCAGGTCACGCCGCGTTCCCGACCGAAATACTTCGGATTGGCGGCCGCATGCACAGTGCGCACGGGCACGACGAAACGCATCCCGTCGGCTGACGCCACGTCGCCACCACCCCACTGATGGGCCAGAATCGACCGGTTCTGAGCCGCCACCAGGATGGCATTGGCCGCAACCAGGGTGTCGTTGCGGAGGTAATTCTGGTCGACCCACGACAGACGCGATCGTTTCAGTGCAGCGATGTCGGCACGAACGAGGGGTTCGAAGCCCGTGTTGCTCGCCTCAGCCAGCAATACGGCACAGAGGCTGATCGGAAGCTCCGCAGCACGAGCAGACCGCTCGGTGAGATGGGTGAAGGCATCGGTGAAACCGGTACGGGCCGCAATCTCCAGCAATACCTCTTCAATGTCCACGCGTGGCAAACGCTCATTAACCGCAGCGCGCAAGGCCAGCAAAGACGCTGGTTCTTCGAGCTTGTCGAGGGAGCTGACGACCAGGTCGTTCTCGCCTTCGAACCGCACCGCAGGATTGTCCGGAAGTCGGGACGCTACCGCGCGGTAGGTCTCATCGAGTTCTTTGGTGATCGCGACGAGTGCCGACGAGGGCGTTGGAGACAAGCTGAGCGTGCGGCAGATGATGGGGCGCGCAGTCTCCCATTCGTTGCCGCTCAACAGCCCTGCGCGCGGGTCGGCATACTTCCAACTGGGGGCGACGAACACGTCGCGCCGGCGTAACGACGTATGCAATTCGTCGAGCACGCAGAAAGTGTAGGCCCGATGATCGATGCTGTCGTCGTCGCGAATCGCGTAGCGCTGCCAGCGTTTGCGAATGACATCACGCGGGACGTCGTCGTCGGCCTTGAATCGCCCGGGATGCGAGCGAAGCCATTCATAGGCGGCGACCACAGCCTCGCCTGCGGGACTCGCGCCGAAACGCAGATTCTCCAGCACAAAGGGGAGAAAGCGCCGGATGCGCCGATAGCGTTCGCTCAGCTCGCTGTAAAACACGTCGTCGGGCGGTCGTACCAGGTTGCTCACTTCCTGGAGCGCCTGGGCGAGGACGTCGCGCGGCACCTTGGCGAACAAGGCTTTGCGTAGTTTCTTGTCCGGGAGCGTGCTGTCCAGCACCACTTGGCAAGCATCGGCCAGCAGCGTGGCCGCACGATCCAGGTCTTTCAGCGTGCGCAAGCGTGTTTTCCGATCCTCCTTGCGCGCTGTGGAAAAAACATCCCGCAGCAGCATTTCAAGAACTTCGACGACGTCATCATGCGCGGTGGCTTCCAGGCAATGCACAAACGCTACGAGAGTGGCAAGGCGGCGAACGTCGGGCAAGCGGCTCACGGCGCTGGCTTTGGCGGCTCCCGCAAAGCGAGCCAGTGCCATGACGCGACTGGCCGGAAGGTGTGACACCCTGGGCAGGTCGATGCCGAGCTCACGAACCTCCCGTAGTCGCATCAGCGTTTGAATGAGTGCCGGTCCGCTGACGCGCGTGGGGCCCGATCGCAGCTGATCCAGCAGCGAGTAGCGGCTGCCGGCTGGCACGATCAACAACTGTTCGAGGCGTTCGCGCTGCCTGTCCAAGAGACGGGTTCCCAGACGCCGCCAAAGATGCTCTTCGACGCGGGCTTTCACGCGAGCGACAAATCGTTCGAGTGTGCTGCGCCCGGGAAGCAGTACCTTGTGCGTCAACAGCCATGTCATGGCTCGCTCGAACAGGACGCTGGGCCGCTCCGTTCCCGTCCAGCAGAGTGCGTACAGCCAGCGACCCAATCGAAAGCCGATAGGCGGTTCGGTGATTTCGACGAAGCCGTATTGACGACAGATATCGCGCTGATGATCCCACCGGAGTTCACCTGTCCGGTAGTCGTCGAGGGAGGGATCCGTGTCCGTAATATCCAGCTGCCTGGCAACGGTGGATAACACCAGCGCAGGGAGATCCAGCGGATCGTCCAGAAATGTTCCCAAGTAGCGCAGCGTCGTCAGCTGCAATGCGATGCCCAAACGATTCGCATGACCGCGCTTGCGCGCGATGTAGGTGCGATCTGCATCGTCGAGATGGAAGTAGCGTGCCAGTTCGTCGCTGGACGGGTTGCCGTTGTACCGGCCGTAATTGTCGCGTTGTCCCTCGGTAACGTAGCTGACCGGCATCAAGGTTTCCTTCTGCGGAGAGTTGGGTAGAAGGTTCCATCACTGAAAATCAAGCCTTTCGCCCATCACGCCTTGGAGCTGGCGAGGTGGGATCGCCTTCAACCATGTTTCTTGGGTTCTGCCGGGAGGCATTGCATTGGCGGTTTCGCCAAGGTCGAGTACGATACATGAATGATAACGACTCGTATTCGCAGCATATTGCGCAACCTCTCCGTGGCCGCCCTTCTGCTTTGGGCACTCCCACTCCCGCGGGCGCATGCTCAAGACGTCAGTTCAACCGTGCCGCAGACATGGCAGATGATCGACTATCTGGCCACGGATTACGCCGGCGCGGTCAAGAACGGAGCGGTGCTCAGCGCGTCTGAATACGCCGAGATGCGGGAGTTCACAGCCACCGTGCATCGCCGCCTTCAGGCGTTGCCGCCGACGCCCGGTACACCCGCGTTGTTGTCCCAGGCCGACCAGCTCATCGCTTCAGTGGATGCGAAGGCCTCGCCAGCGCAGGTGGCGATCGAGGCACATGCCCTGGCCGATGCCTTGCTGAAGGCGTACCCGATACCCACCGCGCCGGCCCAAGCGCCCGATCTGACGCAGGGCGCAACGCTGTACCAGAACCAGTGCGCCATGTGTCACGGCGCCACCGGGCATGGCGATGGTCCCGTGGGGCTGCAGCTCAATCCGCGACCGGTGGACTTCACTGACCAGGCGCGTGCGGACCAGCGCAGCCCGCTGTCCCTGTACGAAGTGATCAGCCACGGTGTCGAGGGAACGCCGATGGCCAGTTACTCGTCCCGGCTGTCGTCGGACGAGCGATGGGCACTCGCGTACTACGTGGGGTCGCTAGCCTATACCCGCGAAGCCACGACCGGTGCGACCCTCTGGCAGCACGATACGGCCGCGCGTGCGCAGATCGCGGACCTGAAGGAGTTGTCGCAAGCACGCGTGTCGCAACTGGCTCCTGCACTGGGTGCCGAACATGCCCGCGCGATCATCGGTTACCTGCGTGCGCATCCGCAGGCGATGCAACAGGCGTTGACGGGGCTTCCGCTTGCGCGGGGGCGACTTGCTGCAAGCCTGGCGGCCTATCGTGCCGGCGACGCCAAGGAAGCCACACAACTGGCATTGTCGGCCTATCTCGATGGCGTCGAACCCATCGAACCCCAGCTCAACGCACGCGA
This sequence comes from Rhodanobacter sp. FW106-HT46G03, assembly GCF_058789895.1. Classification (NCBI taxonomy): domain Bacteria; kingdom Pseudomonadati; phylum Pseudomonadota; class Gammaproteobacteria; order Lysobacterales; family Rhodanobacteraceae; genus Rhodanobacter; species Rhodanobacter sp. FW106-HT46G03. Next base: position 1,825,593 of record NZ_JBYTCC010000001.1, on the reverse strand, counting down.
TGGCGCGCTACGCGCCCGCATCGAAACGGCCATGGGCGCCTATCGCACAGCGGTGTCGGGCAAGGCCGCGCTGCCGGCGGTGACCCAGCAGGCCCACGCCGTGGATGTCCTGCTTGCGCAGGCGCAGGAGGTCACGGCGGATGCGGCGGGCGATCCGGCCGCCACGTTCCTCGGCGCCTTCACGATTCTGGTTCGCGAGGGTCTGGAAGCCTTGCTGGTGGTCGTCGCCTTGCTGGCCTTCCTGCGCAAGGCAGATCGACGCGTGGAAGTGCGTTACGTGCATGCCGGCTGGATTCTTGCCTTGGTGGCCGGCGGGATCACCTGGGCACTGGCCAGCTATGCCATCTCGATCAGTGGCGCCGGTCGCGAACTAACCGAGGGCCTGTCTTCGCTGTTCGCCGCCGTGGTGCTGCTCAGTGTCGGCTTGTGGATGCACCAAAAGAGTATTGGTGGACGCTGGCAGGCCTACCTGAAGGAAAAGATGGCCGCGGCACTCGACCGACGTTCGGCGTGGTTCCTGTTCGGCCTCGCCTTCATTTCGGTGTATCGGGAAGTGTTCGAGACGATCCTGTTCTACGCCGCGCTCTGGAACGACGGCCAGGAAGTCTGGCTGCTGGGCGGCATTGCGGCCGGCGCGGTGACCTTGGGACTGATCGCCTGGCTCCTGCTGCGCACCAGTCGGCGTCTGCCCATCGGCAAGTTCTTCGCGGCGAGTTCGATCCTGATCGCCGTGCTGGCCGTCGTTCTCGCGGGTAAGGGCATCGCCGCGTTGCAGGAAGCTGGCTGGGTGTCGGTGACGGTCGCCCCGGTGCCGCACATTGAACTGCTCGGCATCTATCCGACCTGGCAGACGCTGCTCGCACAAATCGCCGTGGTCCTGATGCTGAGTGCGGGTTTCATGTTCAATATGCTTCGTGGCCGTAGCGCTCCCGACGCATTGCCCGCATCCACCACTACACGCCCGGAAGAGGATCGCGCATGAGCGACTGCGGTTGCCACGCCGAAGCCGCCAGCGAGGCGGAACGCCGCATCCTGCGCATCGCGCTCGGTCTCAATGCCACCATGTTCGTGGTCGGTGTCGTGGCCGGCCTGATCGCCCAATCGATGGGCCTGGTCGCTGATTCGCTGGATATGCTGGGCGATGCCTGCGCCTACGGCATCGCCTTGCTGGCGTGGACACGCAGCGCCTATTTCAAGGCGTCGGCCGCGCACTGGAATGGAACCTTGCTGGTGGTTCTTGGCGTCGGCGTACTGGTGGGGGTGCTCTGGCGTCTGGTGACCGGTAGCCACCCGGAAGGCCTATGGATGATGAGCGTTGCCTTCGTTTCCTTGATCGTGAATGCCACGGTGCTGAGGCTCTTGGCGCGATTTCGTCACGGTGAAGTGCATCTGCGCGCCATCTGGATATGCACGCGGGCCGACGTCATCGCCAATCTGGCGGTGATCGTGTCCGGTGTGCTGGTGCTTCTTCTGCACAGCGCCGTGCCTGATCTGGTGATCGGTACGGCCATCGCCTGCTACGTGCTGAAGGAGGCGTTGGGCATTCTGCGCGAAGCGAAGGACGCACGGATCGCCGCCATTGCACCGAACGGCAAGCCATGACGTCGCCGATCTCGGGATTTGGCTCGATGGTTTACGCCGTTGACCTTCGACTGTTCAACGCCATTCATTCGCCGGTGCCACCGTCGCCAGCGATGCTTCATGTGGCGCGCGTCCTGGCCGATGGACCGTTGATCCTGACAGCTCTCCTTCTTGGGTGGATGCTGATGGTTCCTCGCCAGTCGATGCGCTTGATCGCCCTGAAAGCATCGGGTGCCGCCGCTGCAGCATTGCTCGCGAACCTGATCATCGGCTTGGTTTGGGATCGCGCACGTCCCTTTGTCGCTGGAGTCGGTCAAGCATGGGTGTCTCATGCGGCGACCGGCAGCTTTCCCAGCGACCATCTGACTGTGCAATGGGTGGTGGCCGGCATACTGTTGCTGAATCAATGCAGCCGGCCTTGGGGCATCGGGATCGCACTGCTCGGCCTGCCGATGGCCTGGGCACGGATCTACTTGGGCGTGCACTACCCCGGCGATATGCTGGGAGCCCTCGGGATGGGCGGACTGGCCATGCTCAGTGGCTGGCTGTGGTTTCGCCGGTCCGTGACATCAGCCATCGCGCCATTGCCATCTCAGGGATAAGGTTTCGCCCCGCTGCGAAGCGAGGGTCTAGTGCGCTGCGCCGGGTGAGGTGAACGTGCAGCCTGTCGCGCGGGCCGATTCGTCCGTGGTCGCGTGATCGGTTTGCAAGGTGGTGTGCGTGATGGCGAAACGATCATGCAGCATCGCTTCGATCTCTCGGCGCACATCGTGGCAGTCGATGTCGTGATTCACGTAGATGTGGCCCGACAGTGCCGGCATGCCCGAGGTCACTTCCCACACGTGCAGATCGTCCAGCCGAGTCACCGCCGGCATGGCACGGATCGCCTCGGCAATGGATACTGGGTCCAGACCGCGTGGTGCCGCTTCCAGGAAGATGCGGCCCGAGTCGCGCACCAGTCCGATACCGGCTTTCAGCATCAATCCGGCGACGACCAGTGCGGCAAGGGAGTCCACGCGATTCCAACCCGTCCACCAGATGATGGCACCGGCAATGGCAGTGGCGATGAAGGCGTAGAGATCGGTGAGGATGTGCTGGAAGCTGCCTTCCACGTTGAGGCTTTGCCGGTTGGCCTTGCTCATCGCCCACACGGCGAGCAGGTTGACGCCAATACCGACCACCGCGATCACCGTGACCAGCAGACCTTCCACCACCGGCGGGTCGATCAGCCGGCGGATCGCCTCGACGATGAACCAGACCGACAGCAACAACAGCGTCAGCCCGTTCGCCTGGGCGCTCAGGATTTCGACCCGCTTGAGTCCGAACGTGTAGCTGCCACTGGCCGGGCGGCTGGCCAGACGCATCGCGACAAGCGCCAGTCCGATCGAGCCCACATCGGTGAGCATGTGCCCGGCATCGGAAATCAGGGCCAACGACTTGGCCAGGATGCCGACCACCACTTCGACCGCCATGAAGCCGAGCAGCAGCAACAGCGCGATGGTCAGGTACTTCTTGTCCGCATCCGGTGCCACGCCATGGCTATGGTCGTGATGATGGTCATGTTCGTGGGGCTTGGTTGTGCCCATAGGAGTCTCCAGTGCGGCGGCCACTCTACGTGAGCGCCAAAGTGTTATGACATGACATCGGGAAGGACGGGCGGGAGTGACCCGCCCGTCTTCTTCATTCAGCCCCTTGACCGTCGATGGGCCACGCCCGATCCACCGTGCTCTGGTAGACCCAGCCGGCCACACTCTGACCGGTGCGCCCGTGCAGGCGGATCAACTGCACCGCCCGTTCGGCCTGATCGTCCTCACAGAACACTTCGAGCTTGATCTGCCGGGTCACCCGTTCGCCCAGTTCCATCGAATAGACCTGTTCCTGGCCGTTGAGCGCGGTCAGCAGGCCTTTGACGTCGCTCACCGACAGGTAACGAAACCCCGCATCTTCCAGCGCATGGATGACGTCGACCACGCGGCCGCGATGGATGAATGCCTTCACTTCTTTCATGGGGTCTTCTCCTTGGCGAGGCGCCGGGCGGCGCGTTCTTCGATCCAGTCGTAGAGCACCGGCAGCAGCACCAGCGTCAGCAAGGTCGAGGTGATCAGACCACCGACCACCACGGTGGCGAGCGGGCGCTGGGTTTCCGCACCCACGCCACTGGAGAGCAGCATCGGCACCAGGCCCAGGATCGCTACGCTCGCGGTCATCATCACCGGGCGCATGCGCAGGGCCGTACCGCGGATCACTGCCTCGCGCACAGGCAAGCCTTTCTCACGTTGTTCGTTCAAGAAACTCACCAGCACGATGCCGTTCAACATCGCCACGCCGAACACCGCGATGAAGCCGATGGCCGAGGGTACCGACAGGTATTGCCCGGTGATCGCCAAGCCGACGATGCCGCCGATGGTGGCAAACGGCACGTTGGCCAAGATCAGCGTGGCGTGCTTCACCGAGTTGAACGCGGTGTAGAGCAAGACAAAGATGAAGAAAATCGTCGCCGGCACGATCAGCGACAATCGCTTCAACGCCCGCTGCTGGTTCTCGAACGCGCCGCCCCATTCGCTGTAATAGCCAGTCGGCAACTTCACCTGTTGCGCGATGGCCGCATTGGCTTCCTTGACGAAGCCGTCGATGTCACGACCGCGAACATCCATCTGGATCACCGCATAGCGCTGCAGTTGTTCTCGACGAATGAACGAGTAGCCTTCCGCATCGCTGACCTCAGCCACCTGCGACAGCTGCACCAGTGCGCCGCTGGGCGTGCGGATCGGAATGCGCTTGATCGCCGGCAACGAGGCCTTGTCCGCATCGTCCAGCCGCACGGCGATGTCGAAGCGTTTCACGCCGTCGAGTAAGGTCGTCACCGGCTCGCCGCCGATGCCGTTCTTCACCACGGTGAGCACGTCGTCGGCGTTCAAGCCGTAACGGGCCAGCGCATCGCGATCCACCTTGATGCGGATCTGCGGCTTGCCGATGTTCGCCTCCAGCGCGAGATCGGCGACGCCAGGCACCCCGGCCAACACGTTCTTGATGCGACTGCTCAAGCGATCAAGTTCGCCCAGGTCATCGCCATAGATCTTCAGTGCCAGCGTGGCGCGCACACCCGAGATCAGTTCCTCGATGCGCATCTGGATCGGCTGCGTGTAGCTCACCACCGCGGTGGGCAGCGCCGCCGACAGTTCCTTCTGCATCGCTTCCTCGATGCTTTCCAGCGTCTCGCCCTTGCGCCATTGATCCTTCGGTTTCAGCGGCGTGTACACCTCCATGTAGTTCACATCCGCCGTTTCGCCTTTTTCGGCGCGACCGATCATCGCCAGCGTGGTTTCCACTTCCGGAAACTTTTGTTTGACCAGTGTCGACACTTGCTTGGAGATGGCGATCGATTCGTCCAGCGATGCCGACGGAATCGAGGTAATGCGCCACATGATGGCGCCTTCCTTCAGGTTAGGCATGAACTCCTTGCCGAGGAACGGGAACAGCGCGAGGCTGCCGACCAAGGCTCCGGCGGCGATGCCCAGCACTAGCTTGCGGCGCGCCAGCGCCCAGGCGAGCACCGTGGCGTAGTGGCGTTTCAGGAACGCCACCAGCCAGGTGTCCTTTTCTTCCTTGGGTTTCAACACCAGCGCGGCGAGCACCGGGATCAGCGTCAAGGCGAGAATCAGCGAACCGGCCATCGCGAAGCTGATATTGAACGCCATCGGCTTGAACATCTTGCCTTCCAGCCCTTGCAGGCTGAACAGCGGAAGGAACACCACGATGATGATCCCGATCGCGAACGTCATCGGGTTGGCCACCTCGCGGGCGGCCGCCAGCACAGCCGACGTGCGATCCACTGGGCCGCCATGCGCCTTGCGCTCGGCCATGATGCGGTAGGCGTTTTCCACCATCACCACGGCGCCGTCCACCATCATGCCGATACCGATCGCCAGGCCCGCCAGCGACATCAGGTTGGCCGACAGGCCGACCTGATTCATGCAGATGAAGGCGATCAGCATCGCCAACGGCAACGCCACGACGACCACCAGCGCGCTGCGAAACTCACCCAGGAACAGGAACAGCACCAGTGCCACCAGGATCGAACCTTCCACCAGCGCACGCACCGCGGTGCCCACCGCCGCGTTGACCAGTTCAGTGCGCTCGTACACCGGTTTTACGACCACGCCCGGCGGCAAGGATTGCTTCACTGTGTCGAGCTTGGCCTTGACCGCATCGACCACGCTCTTGGCGTTCTCGCCAATGCGAGCCAGCGCTTGGCCCATCACCACTTCCTTGCCATCGCGCGTCACGGCACCGGTGCGGGGCGCACCCGCCTCGGTGATGGTGGCCACGTCACGCACGTAGACCGGCGTGCCGTCTTCGGTCTTGAGCACGATGTTGCCCAGATCCTTCGCGTTCTGGATCAGGCCCAGTCCACGTACCAGGTACTGCTCGCGGCCGACATCGACGAAGTTGCCGCCGACTTGCGCGTTGTTGGCCTGCAGCGCCTCGATCACCTCTTTGAAGCCAAGCTTGTGCGCGATCAGTTTCATCGGGTCGATGCGCACCTGGAACTGCTTTTCCTGGCCGCCCCATGAGCTGACGTCATCGACACCCGGTGCGGTGCGCAGGATCAAACGGATGGTCCAGTCCTGCAGTGTGCGCAGATCCATGTCGTTCGGTGCCGTACCGGCCGTGGCGCCTTTCAAGGTGCTGTCGGCGCGTTCGACGGTGTACCAGAACACCTGGCCGAGACCGGAGGTGTTCGGTCCCATCTCCGGTTTGCCGTAGCCGGCCGGCAAGCGATCGCCCACCTGCTGCAACCGTTCGTTGACCAGCTGGCGAGCGAAGTAGATGTCCATGCTGTCGTCGAAGTAGACCGACACATAGGACAGCCCGAACAAGCTCACCGAGCGGATCTGCTCCACTTTGGGCAGGCCGGCGAGCGCCGATTCCACCGGCGTGGTGAGGAGTTGTTCGACATCCTCCGCCGCCAGCCCCGATGCCTCGGTGTAGACATTGACCTGCACCGGTGTGACATCGGGAAACGCGTCGATGGGCAGCTGACGCACCGCCTGGAAACCGAGGAAGCCGATCACCACGAAGGCGATCAGCACCAGCGCCTTGTAGCGCAGGGAGAATTCAACCAGACGTTCCAGCATCATTCTTCTCCCAGCTGCGAGCGCAACAAGCGGGCCTTCAGGGCGAAGGCGCCCTTGCGCACGTAGGTGTCGCCAGCCTTGAGGCCTTGCGTAATCACCGTCCAGCCATCACGCGTGTCACCGACCATGACCGGCGCCGGCTCGAACTGGCCGTTGCCCTTGGCGAGGAATACGGTCGGCTGGTTCTGCAGCAGCACGATCGCTTCGGCGGGCACGGCCAGCTTTTGCACGGCGCTGCCGGTGGCAATGCGCGCCTCGACCAGTTCGCCCGGATGCAACAGATCCTGGCGGTTATCGACTTCGATGCGTACCGGCACCGTGCGCGTGCGCTCATCGGTCTGATGCGAGCGCTGCACGACCTTGCCGGGGATCGCCGTGTCATGCACGAGAATGCGAGCGTCGGCGTCCGGCTTGACCCGTTCGGCATCCGCTGGCGCCATCTGGGCGACGACCCAGACCGAATCCTCCTTGACCAGGGTGAACAACGTGCGGCCCGGTTCCACGCGCTCACCGACCAGGAACTCGTCGGTCGTGACCCGGCCACCAGCCGGGGCCAGTAGCTCGAAGCTGCCATCCGCGCCGGCCGAACCCTTGCGCAACAGACCGCCGATCTGACCGTCGGACAGCCCGTAGGCGCGCAGCTTGGCGCGCGCCTGATCGCGCTGCACCTTCGCTTCGTTATAGCGCCGTGCCGAGACCGCCTGCGGCCCGAGCGACGCGATCCGTTGCCAGTCCTGTTCGGCCACGATCAAGGCACCTTGCGTCTCGGCCACCTGCACGCTGGAAAGCACCACCAGCGGCGCGCCGGCCTTCACCACGTCGCCGAGCTTGGCCTTGCGGGCCAGCACCTGTGATTCCACGCGCGGCGACACGAGCACGGTGGAATACGCATCGGCCTTCACTTCACCGGGCGCTTTGAGTTCGTCGGTCAAGGCACGTGGGGCGGCCTTGGCGAGCACGATGCCGGCGTCCTTGATCGCCTTGGCGTCGAGTGCGAGGGGATTGGCCGCTACCGGTTCCTGTGCGATCACGGGACCGGCCAGCGCGGCCAGGAGCGCCATGCCCAGCAGGCTGCGTTTCAAAAGAGAGAGATTCATCGGGAGATATCCTGATTAAGGCCGTCCTGAGCAGGGCCATCCTGAGTGCGGCCATCGAGCCAGTCGGTGAGACGGCCCGCAGCGGTGAGGTAGTCGAACCAGGTCTGCCAAGTCTGGCTTTCCAGTTCCTGGCCGGACAACGCGGTGTCCAGGCTTTGTTTGAGCTGTACGAGGTAATCGGAGGTACTGATTTCGCCGGAGCGCCAGAGTTTTTCCAGCAATGCGGTGCGATCCTCGAACGCGGCGGCACGGCCGCTGCGGAACGCCTCGGTGGCCTGCCGCAAGGCGGCATAGCGGGCCTGTGCTTCCTGCAGGCCTGCTCGCAGTACGAATTGGCGCGAACGCACGCCGGCCGCAGCCGCATCGGCTTCCGCTCGGGCGGCATCGACTTCAGCGCGGCCAGTGTTGAGCACCGGCAAGGGAATGGACACGCTCAGGCCAATCACCTGATCGGTGCGCGGCCCGCTGCGCACCTGTCCACCGGTCAGGCTGAGCGTGGGATCGGGAATGCGTGCCCGGCGGGCGACTTGCACGCCCGCTTCGGCGCTCGCTTGCTGAGCACGCGACTGCCGCAGTTCGGGCAGCTCATCGACGGGCAACGGCGTGACACTGTCTGCCGCCGGTGACAGACCCTTGGGCAGCGATGGTAGCGTGGCCCCTTGATCGCCACTGATGGCCAGCAACGCGGCACGGGCCGCCGCTTCGTTGCTCGCGAGCGTGGCTTGTTGCACCTGCGCCTCGCCCAAGGCCAAGCCGGCCAGATCGCGCTCGGGGCTGCTGATGTCGCCGACCTTCAGTCGCTGCGCGGCCAGGTCATCGAAGCGCTGCATCAACGCCAGACGACGTTGCCCCAACTCGCTCTGTCGGGCGGCGAGTGCGGCCGTCGACCACGCCTTCAACCAGCGGGCGGCGACGTCACGACGCACCAGGTTATAGGTCGCCTCGGCGGCCAGCAGGTCGGCCTCGCCTTGACTGGCCCGGGCACGACGCTTGCCGGACAGATCCAACGGCAGACTGAGGCCAGCCGTGCGTCGATTGACGTCGGCGTTCTCGGCATCGAGCGACAGCGAAGGGTTGTACAGCGGCTGCGCAGCAGCACGCGCACGAGCTTGGGTCGCGTCAAGGTCGGCCCGCGCGACCTGGACCTCGGGACTGGCCTGCCAGATCCGGCGCACCGCCTCCTGCAAGGGAGACGTCGCCAACGATGTGGGTGGGGGAGCTACTGGGGGGGAGGAATGGGATGCGGGGGCGGCACTGAGCATTGCCGCGTACAACAGACACACGGCGCCGATCGGCACCGAACGAAAAACAGACATGAAGCGATCTCCTGAAAACGGTCACGAAGCGACGCACCGCACAGGCGGTGGTATCGCGTAACGGAGCGGTTTCAGGCGATCGGAGGGCGCAGCAGCGAGCCGGTCGTAGCCGGCATGAATCCCGAATGGAGGGTGAGCGGTGCGAAGTGGGCTTCCAACCGGGCGATGGGAAGCGGTGCACTGGTGGGCAATGTCACCGAATGCGCACAGGCACAATGACAGTTGCTCCCTTCACCCAGGAGACAGCTGTTCGCATCGTCAGCCGATGTCGTGCTGACGGCGGTATCCGCCACCAGGGTGGTCGGGGCAGCCGCGGTCGCCGCAGCGAATCGCACTCCGGCCCCATCGGCTACGCAGAACGACCCGCTGACGAACTTGATCAGCAGCACCGCCACGGCCAATACCCACAGACCGCGGTGGCGGCGCAGGCGAGTCAGCAGTGGTGGCGCGAACCGATACATTCGCCGATCCTAAACGACAGTCGCGCTGTTAGACAATTTCACTTGGCCGCTTTTGATCAGATCCGCTGGCCATGGGCAGCGATTACTACCTCACCGTTTTCCTTGACGAACGATTGCGTCACCGGCGGAAGAATGTCGAGTACGACTTCGGAGGGACGACATAACCGTGTGCCACGTGGCGTGACCACAAAGGGACGATTGATCAGGATCGGATGCTTCAACATGGCATCGATGATGACGTCATCGGTGATTCCGGCAGCGCCTAGCCCGAGCTCCGCGAAAGGGGTTCCCTTCTCACGCAAGGCTTCGCGCGGTTTGAGCATGGCTTCGTCGATGAGCTTGATCAGCTGGTCGCGGTTCGGAGGCGTCTTGAGATATTCGATCACGGTGGGCTCGATGCCGGCATGGCGGATCAGGGCCAGCGTGTTGCGCGAAGTGCCGCAATCCGGGTTGTGATAGATCGTGGCAGTCATCGGTGTCGCCGTACTCATCGTCAGCAAGCTCCACCGGCGCAGCAACTGGCCTTGGTTGGTTCCACCACGACCGGGGCCGATGCCGCTTTTTCGGTCACACCGGCGGCAGCCAACAAGGCGTGTGCCTCGGCTGCACCTTTGCGCTCGCTGTAGCGGTTCACCAGGTAGTCGCTGCGGTCGCGCACCAGCAGGGTGAACTTGAACAGCTCTTCCATCACGTCGACCACGCGGTCGTAGAACGGCGAGGGCTTCATGCGGCCGTTCTCGTCGAACTCCTGCCAGGCCTTGGCCACCGACGACTGGTTCGGGATCGTCACCATGCGCATCCAGCGTCCCAACACGCGCAGCGCGTTCACCACGTTGAACGACTGCGACCCGCCGCAGACCTGCATGACCGCCAATGTGCGTCCCTGTGTCGGGCGCACGCTGCCGTCCTCGAGCGGCAGCCAGTCGATCTGGTTCTTGAACACGCCGGTGACGCTGCCGTGCCGCTCCGGGCTGACCCAGACCTGGCCCTCGGACCACAGCGACAGGGCACGCAGCTCCTGCACCTTGGGATGGCTGGCCGGCACGCTGTCCAGGATCGGCAGGTCGTGCGGATCGAACACACGAGTCTCGGCGCCGAACCGGCGCAGGATGCATTCCGCCTCCAGGGCGAGCTTGCGGCTGAACGATTGCGGCCGCAGCGAACCGTACAGGATGAGGATGCGCGGCGGATGGTCGGCACCCTCCGGCAGTGCCAGTTTCGCGAGGCTGGGGGTGTCGAGCAGGGCGGCATCGACGTGCGGGAGTTCTTCGGTCACGGGCGGGTCCGGTATTGCATTGATGCGATGATTCTACGAATATGGAAGTGTCGAAACAAGACGGTCACGCGAAAACTGTTAGCTGCGTGCATCGCCAACACACTGCCTTTTTCCTCGATCCGGGCATCTGTACGAGAGCCGTCATGAATCCCTGCCGCGTCCTGTTCATCTGCACGGGCAACTCCGCCCGCAGCATCCTGTCCGAAGCCACGCTCAACCACCTGGGCAAGGGCCGTTTCGAGGCATTCAGCGCCGGCAGCCAACCTACGGGCAAGGTCAACCCTTACGCGCTGGAGGAACTCCAGGCGGCGGGCATTTCAGTCGACGGCCTGAGCAGCAAGTCGTGGGATCGCTTCACGGAAGCGGGTGCGCCGCCGCTCGATATCGTCATCACCGTATGCGACAACGCGGCCAACGAGGCTTGCCCGGTGCTCTTTGGTGATTTCGTCAAAAGCCATTGGGGCCTTCCTGATCCGGCCGCTGCGCACGGCCATGGCGCTTTGCTGGAGGCGTTCCGTCGCGCCCACACGCTCATCCTCTACCGGATCACCGCGCTGGTCGACTTGCCGGTGGAGACAATGGATCGCGAGGCCTTGAAGCAGGCGCTGGATCGCATCGGCACGCTCACCGACGAAGACGAGGATGCGGCATGAGCGAGACACTCCTGCCGGTGGGCGAGGCCTGTGCCGCCACCCCTGTGAAAAAGAACTCCATCGGCTTCTTCGAGCGCTACCTGACCGTCTGGGTACTGCTGTGCATCGTCGCCGGCACGCTGCTCGGCCACCTGCTGCCCGGTATGTTCACGAGACTGGGCAACATGCAGGTGGCGCAGGTCAACCTGCCTGTCGCTGTCCTGATCTGGCTGATGATCATTCCCATGCTGCTGAAGATCGACTTCGGTGCGCTGGCTGGCGTGCGCCGCCAGTGGAAAGGGATTGGCGTCACGCTCTTCATCAACTGGGCGGTGAAGCCCTTCTCGATGGCGCTGCTGGGCTGGATCTTCATCCGCCACGTGTTTGCACCGTGGCTACCGGCCGACCAGCTGGATTCGTACGTCGCGGGCTTGATCCTGCTGGCGGCGGCGCCCTGCACGGCGATGGTGTTCGTGTGGAGCAACCTGTGCAACGGCGAGCCCAACTTCACGCTGAGCCAAGTGGCCTTGAACGACGCGATCATGGTGGTGGCCTTCGCGCCCATCGTCGGGTTGCTGCTCGGCATCTCGGCGATCACCGTGCCGTGGAGCACGCTGATCCTCTCGGTGGTGCTCTACATCGTCGTACCGGTGCTGATCAGCGTCATCCTGCGTCGTGTCGTACTGGCTCATGGTGGCCAGGACTCACTCCATCGCCTGCTGGCCCGGCTGGGGCCGATCTCGCTTGGCGCGTTGCTGCTGACCCTGGTGCTGCTGTTCGGCTTCCAGGGGCAGCAAATCCTCGCCCAGCCGCTGGTGATTGCGATGCTGGCGGTGCCGATCCTGATCCAGGTCTACGGCAACTCTGCGCTGGCCTACGTCCTCAATCGCGCGTTCCGCGTCCCGCACTGCGTGGCGGCACCCTCGGCCCTGATCGGTGCCAGCAACTTCTTCGAGCTGGCGGTCGCCACGGCGGTGGGCCTGTTCGGCGTGCATTCGGGCGCAGCGCTTGCCACCGTGGTGGGCGTGCTGATCGAGGTGCCGGTGATGCTGTCCGTGGTCCGCATCGTCACCACCAGCAAGCGTTGGTACGAAGCCCAGACAACCTGATCGGAGCACGCCATGCAAGGTCACTACAACGTCCTGTTCGTGTGCACCGGAAACTCCGCACGCAGCCTCCTCGCCGAGGCCATCACGAACCATCGCGGCGAAGACCGTTTCCGCGGCTACAGCGCAGGGAGCCGTCCCAAGGGTTTCATCTACCCGCAGACGCTGGAAGTGCTGCGCGCCGTCACCCTGCCGACCGAAGGGCTGCGGAGCAAAAGCTGGAGCGAATTCCTTCTCCCCGGCGCACCTATCATGGATTTCGTCATCACCGTGTGCGACCAGGTGGCCGGCGAGGCGTGTCCCGCGTGGCCAGGCGCACCGATCACTGCGCACTGGAATATTCCCGATCCAGCCAAAGCCTCAGGCGATCGGGAAACGGTCTACAAGGCGTTCCTGTTGGCGCGCAATCTGTTGCAGCAGCGGATCAGCTTGCTGATGAATCTGCGCATCGAGGCGCTCGACCGCCTCGCGCTCAGCAGCCGCATCGAAGGGTTGGATTCCGCGGCATCCTCACAGTCCGCCTGACCCGGCCGAGGGCGCATCCCCGTACACTGTCCAAGCCTTGGAAGATCCCCGCACCGCCATGCAGACCAAGCAAGCCATCACGCTCCTTTCCGCCTTGGCCCAGGAATCCCGCCTGGCCATCTATCGCCTGCTGGTCGAGCACGCGCCAGATGGCCTGGTGGTTGGCGCCATTGCCGAGCGCCTTGGCGTGGCGAACACCACGCTTTCTTTCCATTTGAAAGAGCTGGTGCACGCCGGCTTGATCACCAGCCAGCAGGAAGGCCGCTTCATCTACTACGCGGCCTCGATGGCGGCCATGGACGACTTGATCGGCTACCTCACCGAGAACTGCTGCTGCGCCACCGGAAAGAGTTGCGTGCCTGTAAAGGGTGCAGGGCAAGCGACAAGCACGCGTACCCAGTCGCGTAGTAAAGCCCGAACAGCCTGACGGGCTGGGTGATCTGCCAATCGCTACCCGCAGCAGGATTTCTGCTGCTGGATCGGCGGACATGGCACACTGCCGTAGGAGCAGAACACGCAGCAGTCACCGGCTTTCGGCTGGAGCATCTCGCCGCAACCCGCACAGTCGTAGAAGAACTGGCACGCGTCAGTCGGCATGGTCTCGGTGACCTGATGGCCGCAATGTGGACACGTTAGTGTGCTCTGCAGGATGAGTTCGGTCGTCATGCGTTTCGCCGGAGAAATGAATGGAAAGTGTCGGCAGGGTCTTCGCTGCGCCCCTGTCTATCGTGTCGATTCACTGGGCATCCATCGTATCGCTGGCCGTGCGGCAGGACGCGCTGGGAGCCGGCGCCAGCAGATCGCGGACTGAGACCGCCACCATCAGCAGCAGCCCCGGATAGAGCAGCCATCCGGTGCGATGGCCACTGGCCCGCATCACCCCTACCGCCACCAACACCAGCAGCGGACCTAGCATACCGAGCACGGCACGCGGCCACTGCCGGTGACTGAACCAGCCCAGCGCATTGGCGAGCAGCGCGATGGCGGCAAACGCCGGCAACAGGATGCGGATGAACAGACCTTCATACGGACTCAGTACGCCCAGCCCGATCGCCGCACCGAGGCCGGCCAGGGCGGGAAAGCAATTCACGCAGGCCGCTGCCGAAACGACACTGCCGATCAGTCCGGCCTTGTCGGCGAGCCGAGTGAGCAGGGACATGGGGGTTCTCCTTTCGCGCGGAATGCTGACGGCCTAAGGTATTCCCGTAGTCAAGTACGGAGTCAAGCCCATGCCCTCCACGCAGGAAACGCTTTCCATCGGCGCCTTCGCCAAGGCAGCCGGGGTCAATGTCGAAACGATCCGCTTCTACCAGCGCAAGCGCCTGTTGGCGGAGCCCGCCCGTCCGCCGGGCGGCATTCGTCGCTACGGAAACGCGGAGGTCGCGCGGGTGAAGTTCGTGAAATCCGCGCAGCGGTTGGGATTCAGCCTCGATGAGGTGGCGCAGCTACTGCGGCTGGAGGACGGCACCCATTGCACGGAAGCGGCTGGTCTGGCCGCGCTGCGGCTGGCCGATGTACGCCACCGGCTGGCCGACCTCGCACGCATGGAGAAGGCCCTCGCTGCGCTTGTCGAGCAATGCGGTACGCGTCAGCGCAGCGTGTCCTGCCCGCTGATCGCCTCGCTGCATGCTCGCTGAAATGGCGGCAGGCAGGATGCGACAGGCATGACGCCGGTGCAGTGCATCGGCTGGATGGTGTAACCACGCCTTCGCCACTCCGCCATGGCCCGTCGCGGAGCATGCCGCCTTGGCTGCCTCGTCGTCGCGCCTGTTCAGGGCATGGGCCGCGCGTGATCTGACCATTGCGCCGTGCCCTGGATCAGTTCGGCCCGCACGCAATGCGCGTCCGTGATCGACGTTACCGTGGCTTGCCCGCTCGCGGCGAAGTGTTCAAGGGGCACGCCTTTGCTGGGAATCACGTAAGCCACCCTCATGACCTGCAGCCGCGTGCCGACGGCGGGCAGTGGCGTAACCCGGTAGCAGATGTCCAGCTGCCGTCCGTTAACATGACCAATCCAGCCGTCGGCGTAAGTATTGGTCGCGTGCGCGATCGTGCCGATGGTCAAGCCCGTGAATAGTAGGGCGGTGCCGAGATACGCAGCGTGCGATTTCATCGTTGTACTCCAAAATTATCGGACTGCCGTGATAGACGCGGCCACAAACCCCACGAGGCACGTGGCCGCACCGCCACCGCCGCCGGTTGGCCCCTGCCGAAGGCAAGCGCCGGTTGGCGGCGGTTCCCGATCAACCTGCCGGGCTGATCGCCGTCACCGTGCTGGCCATGCCGGCCGGATGCAGGGTGAACTGCACCTGCTCACCCACCTTCACCTTCTGCAGTAGTGCCGGCGGGTCGACCTTGAAGGTCATGGTCATCGCCGGCCAATGGATCGACGCGATCGCCTGATGCTTGATCGTGACGGTGCTCTTGGCTGTATCCACTGCCTCGATAACACCCGTGCCTTGTGCCGTCTGATTCGCACAACGCATGTTCTTGCCCATTGGCATGTTCTTGTCCATCTTCATGCCTTGGTGCATCTGCATACAGTTCATCATCTTCATGTCGGAGTCATTTGGGTGCATCGGCATGTTCTGCATGTTCGGGTTCATCTTCGTGCCCTGGGTACCTGACGTCGCCTGCGCGAAGGCGGGCGTGATCGCTGTCATCAGGATGGCGCTCAGCAAAATGGAACGTGTTTTCATGGTGTGTTCTCCTCGGATTGCAATGAATGTTGCTTCTTGCGTTTGCCCAACCGCCGGCGTTCGAGCAACCGGAACGCCGCCGGAATCATCAACATGGACAGGACCGGCGAGGTGACCATGCCGCCGACCATCGGCGCGGTGATACTGCGAGCGAGCAGCGAACCTGTGCCGCCAAACACCATGATCGGCAAGAGTCCCGCGAGGATCACCACCACGGTCATCGCGATCGGGCGCACGCGCAGCAGCGCACCTTCGTGGACTGCCTCATCGAGTGCCGCATAGGTCAGTTCCCCCGCGTCCATCCGGCGCTGCCACGCCTCTCGCAGGTACAGCACCAGCACGATGCCAAATTCGCAGGTAATGCCGGCGAGGCCTATAAAACCCACCACGGTCGCGACCGACACGGCATAGCCCAAGAGCCATACCAACCACAGACCACCGACCAGACCGAGCGGCACGGTCGCAACGATGATCAGGGCCTGCGCAGCATCGCGGAAGATCAGGTACACCAGCAGAAACACAATAAGGATCGTCGTCGGTACCACCAAGTTCATGCGCTGCTTGGCGTGCTGCAGGGCCTGGAACTGTCCGGCCCAGTCGAGCGTATAGCCAGCCGGCAGCGTCACCTGTTGCGCCACCGCGTGCTGAAGCTTGGCGACCATGCCGCCGAGGTCGTTGCTGGAGGTATCGACGAACACAGAGGTCGATGGGACGCCCGCTTCGCTGTCCAGCGCCGGCGGCCCGTCGGTCACATGGAGGTCTGCGACTTGCCCCAGCGTCACTTGTGCCCCGTCATGCGCCACGATCGGCAGTGCGCTCAGCGCGGCCACCGAATCGCGCGCAATACGCGGATAGCGCAGCACGATCGGGAATCGTTGCAAGCCCTGGATGGTTTGGCTGATCGGCGCACCGCCTACCGCCGTGGCGATCAACGATTGGATGTCCTGTTGGGAAAGCCCATAGCGGGCGGCCGCGTCGGGCCGAATCTGGACATGCACGTAGCGCCCGCCATTAGCGCGTTCGGCCACGGCCGACGTGATGCCGGGGACGCCTTGCGCCACGCGCGCGATGTGTACGGCGAGATGCTGCAACTCGGCGACGTCGGGTCCCAGCACCTTGATGCCGATCGGGGATTTGATGCCGGTTGCCAGCATCTCGGTGCGAGCACGGATCGGAAATACGAACAGGTTCGAAAAGCCCGGTACCTTCACCGCACGGTCGAGTTCCGCCTTCAGCTTGTCCATCGTCATGCCGGCGGGCCATTCGCTTTCCGGCTTGAAGGTGATCGTGGAATCGAACATGCTGAGCGGTGCGTTGTCCGTCGCGGTTTCGGCCCGGCCGGCTACGCCAAACACATGCGCGACTTCCGGTACCGTTTTCAGCATACGGTCGGTCTGCTGCAGCAACTGCGCCGCCTTGCCGGCGGACAGACCGGGCAACGCGGTCGGCATGTATAACAAGGTGCCTTCATCGAGCGGCGGCATGAATTGGGTGCCGAGGCGGGACACCGGCAGCAGGGCGGTCAGCAACACGATGACCGCGATCGCGATCACTGGCCATGGCCTGCGCATGGCGAAGGCCAACATCGGCTGGTAGATCCAACGCACGAACCGGTTGACGGGATTGGCGTGTTCCGAACGGATGCGACCGCGCACCAGGTACCCGATCAACACGGGAACCAGCGTGACCGAAAGCGCCGCGGCGGCGGCGACGGAATAGGTCTTGGTGAAGGCCAGCGGGTCGAACAGCTTGCCTTCCTCACCGCCCAGGGCGAACACCGGCACGAACGAGAAGGTGATGACCAGGAGACTCACGAAACACGCCGGCCCGACTTCGGTCATCGCCGCCGTCACGAGCTTCCAGCGTTCAACGGCACCCGGTTCGCGTTGGCCCGGGTGGGCATCACGCCAAGCCTCCAGGTGTTTGTGGGTGTTCTCGATCATCACCACCGCGGCATCGACCATTTCGCCGACCGCAATGGCAATTCCGGCCAGCGACATCAGGTTGGCCGAGACCCCTTGGGCATCCATCACCAGGAAAGCGGTGAGGATACCCAGCGGCAGCGTAATGATCGCGACCAGCGAGGAGCGCAGGTGCCCAAGGAACAGCAGGCACACCAAGGCGACGATGATGAATTCCTCGATCAGTTTCTCGCCGATGTTCGTCACTGCCCGGTGGATCAACTGGGAACGGTCGTAGGTAGTGACGATCTTGACGCCCGGCGGCAGGCTCTTTTGCAATTCGGCCAGGCGCGCCTTGACCGCCTTGATGGTTTCGAGTGCGTTCTTGTGGTAACGCATGATCACGATGCCGCCCACGACGTCGCCCTGGCCATCCAACTCGGCGATACCGCGACGCTCGGTGGGTCCGCGCCGGATTCTCGCCACGTCTTGCAACAGGACAGGGGTGCCATCCTTGGCTGTCGCGATCGGAATCTGGGCGAACTGATCACGCGTCTGGAGATAACCAACACTGGTGACCATCATCTCGGCCTCGCCCTGTTCGATCACCGAACCACCGGTGGCGCCGTTGGTGGCTTTGACGGCGCTCTCGACCTGCTGCACGGTCAGACCCCGCGCCGCCAGCGCCGCCGGGTCCAACACGATCTGCCACGCATTCTGCATGCCGCCTATCGTCGCGACTTCCGCGACGTTCGGCACGGTCTTCAGCCGATAGCGCAGGAACCAGTTCTGGAGTGCGGTCAACTGGCCAAGATCATGCTTGCCGCTGCTGTCGACCAGCGCGTATTCGTAGATCCAGCCCGAGCCATCCGCATCGGGGCCGATGACTGGAGTGACCCCTGGAGGCAGCTTGCTGGCTGCCTCACTCAGGTAGTCCACCACCTGATTGCGCGCCCAGTACGGGTCGGTGCCGTCGGCAAATACGACGTACACGAAAGAGTCGCCGAACATCGAACTACCGCGCACGGCGGTCGCCCCCGGTACCCCCAGCATCGTGGTCGTCATCGGATAGGTCACCTGGTCCTCGACGATTTGTGGCGGCTGCCCGGGCCAGGAGGTTTTGATGATCACCTCGGTCGGCGACAGGTCGGGGATCGCATCGAGCGGGATGCGCAGCAGCGAAATCGTCCCGGCGATCGCCAGCGCTATAGCGGCGAGCAACACCAAGCCACGATTGGCGATAGACCAGCGGATCAGCTTGACGATCATGGCGAATCTCCGCGACCGCTCGATGCCGACGCCGCTGGCGTGGGCATGTCCATGCCGGGCATGGCGTTGCTTGCCTTCCCTTTCGTGGGCGCGACCGGCGATGAAGGTTCGGGCTTGCCAGGATTGCTACCGCTCGATGCGGCCGGCATTTGCATGCCGGGCATTGCGCTTGCCTTCGCGCTGCTTGCTCCCGCAGCAGGCGCGCCAGTGTTGCCCGCTTCCATGCGTGTCAACGCGCCGGACAGGCTCGCTTCCGAGTCGATCAGGAACTGTCCCGAAGTCACGATGCGTTCGCCACCCTGTAGGCCGGCGAGAATGACCGTCATGTCGCCCGATGATCGGCCTGTGCGCACCAGTACCGGCTTGAACTGCCCATCGCTCAATGCCTCGATCACGCGGGTATGGACACCATCGGCGATGACCGCCTCGGTTGGCACCAGCGGATGCGGCATACTGGCCGCACCCTGGATGCGCACGTCGGCAAACATGCCGGGCGCAAGATCATGTTTGGGATTGTCCAGCACGATCCGCGCGCGTTGCGTGCGGGTTGCCGCACTCACGTCGGGCAGCAGGGCTTCCACTTCGCCTTGAAAGGTTTCACCCGGCAGCGTAGTCACGGTCGCAGTGATCGGAGTGCCCGCCGTGATCCCGCCGCTCTGCGCCTGCGGAATGGCGGCATCGACCCAAACCTTGTCGAGCCCATTGATGCTCATGATCGGCATGCCCTCGCCGACCTGCTGACCTTCCTGTACATCGAGTTGGCTGACCACGCCATCGATCGGCGCGCGCAAGGTGATCGTGCCCCTGCTCGCACGCAAGCCCCGAATGGTCGCATCGTCCATGCCCAACACGTGCAGACGTTCGCGTGCCGCCGCGCGCAACGACCGCGCATCCGCGGACTCGGCACCGGTCAGTGCGAAATACTCCGCCGCCGCCGCGCTCCACTGCGGCGCGAGCACCTCAGCCAACGGCTGACCGGCCTTCACTGCCGTGAACGGGGCGCGCACGTAAAGCTTTTCAAGCGTGACGTTGGTACGTGCGTTCACGGTCACCGCAAGCTGCTGATCCCAGGCGACCGTGCCGGGCACCTGCACGGTGTCAGTCAATCGGCCGACTTCGACCTTTGTCGTGCGCATGCCAAGGTTCTGCACTTCGGCCGCAGAAACCCGCACGATGTCGTGATCCCCGGAGCCACTCTCGTCCGCATACTTCGGCACCATCTCCATCCCCATCGGCGATGCGCCCGGATGGTCGAAATGCTGCTGCGGCGTCATCGGGTCGTACCAGTACAGCACCTTGTGTTGCGTATTGTTCGCGCTCGTGGCGGAACTGGTTGGCATCGACGCTGAGCCAGCATGACGGCCACCGACATAACCCAGCGCCAGCAGCGCCGCCGCCAGCAACGCGGCGCCGACGATCATCCATCCACGTTTCATGGTGTGTTCTCCGAAGAGGCGGGTTGCGCAGGCAACAGGTAGGCGAGCGCGGCCCAGGTACGGGCGCGTGTGGCGAGTGCGTCGACATAGCTCAGGCGCAACGCGATTTCGTCGTGGCGCGCGTCCAGCCACGGCTGCAGCGTGCCGCCGCCGCGGTAGTCCGCCAGGGCCACCCGGGCGCGGTCGCGCGCCAACGGCAGCAGCGCCTCGCGATCACGCGCGATCTGCCGGCCCCAGCCCTGCCAGGCGGCGACGTCGCGCGCGACGGTTTCGCGCTGCGCGCGGCGTGCATCCTCATACGCCGACTCGACCGCGTCGCGCTGCTCCTGCTTCGCGCTGATATCGCGGTCCTGCCGGTTGCGGGTGAACAGCGGCAGGCTCACCCCGACCTGCAACGTCACCATGTCCGACAGGAAGGGCGCACGTTTCCCGTACATGAGGCTCACGCTCCAGTCCGGATGCTTCGAGGCACGCGCCTGCGCCAGTGCGGCATCGGCCACCTGTTCGCGCGATTGCCACGCCTGCATCGGCGCCTGCCGGTCGATGTGCTGTTCGAGCTGATCCGGCGCGACCGGTAGTTGGTCGAAGTCCGGGGCATCTGCCAGCGTGGCTGGCACGCCGCCCAACCAGCGCTGCAGGGACGCGCGAGCCGCCTGCACGTCGGCGTCGGCCGCTTCGATCTGGTTGGCCAGCGTTAACGCCTGGGCTTGCGCGGCCAGCACGTCGGCGGCGCTGCCGGTACCGCCGCGCAACCGCGCCTTGGCGACCTGCACGGCGAGGGCGCTTTCGTCGCGCAACGCCTCCAGCAAGGCGCGCTGCTGCGTGGCCGCCCACACGCCGATCCAGGCATCAGCCACCTGTTCACGCACGCTTTGTGCGGTGGCCGTGTGCTCGGCCTCGGCGGCATCGACCTGCGCCGCTGCAAGCGAACGATCCGCTGCACGTGCGGCATGCGAGGGAATCGTCTGCATCACGCCGACGGTGCGCATGGTCATGCTGTCCGAGCGCAGGCTGAAGGCGCCCGGAGCGGTGACCGGAAAGTTGGAGACGCCAAACGTCAGCGACGGATCGGGCAAGCGGCCGGCGCGCACCGCCTCGTCGCGCATCGCGTTGAGGGCGGCGTTGCGGGCGGTGAGCAGCGGTGCGCGGACCATGCCCTGCCGAACAGCGGCATCGAGCGTCAGCGGCGGCACGTCCGCGGTTTGGGCCGCAGCGACGGCCACTGATCCACCCAGGACGATGAGCAGAACCCGCGCGCACCGGCGGCGGGCCAAACAGGAAAACGGCATGAGAATTCACTCCCGTGATCGAACAGGCGTCGCGCCATGTGGGCACGACGGCACCTCGGCGATGGCCGGGAGGCGCTAGATCAGCAGGGAGCAGAACAACAACGTGGCCGATGGCGGTGGCGCTCGCAGCCGGTAGTAGCGTTCGGGGACGAAAGCCGCCGGCATGGGCGGGACGACGAACGGCACCGCAGACGGCAATGCCGCCAGCAGGTTGGGCGGCACCGTCAGAGGGCGGCTATCACTGGGCGCGGACACTTGTCGGACGCAGTGCTGGGCGCACAGGACGTGGTCGCTCGCCGCATGTTGCATCTCTGGGCAGGTGCCACGCATGGCGGCGTCTCCCGCGCCCGTGCCCATCGCCATGACCGACCCCATCATGGCCGGCGGCATCGTGCAGGCGTAGGCCGCCAGGGCCGTTTGCAGGCCCAGCATGAACAGCGCACCGACCAGCAGCAGCCCGCGTGTCAGCCCTGCGCGACGTAGGTCGCGCAGGCGCCAAGGGCGCGGTTTACGTGGCGTGGATCGGGTGCGTGCCATGTGAAGTCCGTTACGGATGGGTGTGCCCGTCGCCAAGGGGCTTCGTGCCGACCGAGCCGACCGTCGCGGGCGAGGGTGCGGAAGCGGCGCCTTGGCCAGACATGTCCATGCCCTTCATGTCCATGCCACCCATGGCTGCCGCATCGTGAGCATGCGCATCGCTGTCCCCGTGACTGTGGCTACCGCCTTCATCCATGTCCATGTCCTCATCCGGCGGCGCCTTCGCCACAATCGCCTTGTATTCGGCCGGCGTCATGCCGGGCAGCTTCTCCAGGAAGGCGACCATGCTCCAGATGGTGGGATCGTCGTGGCCCGCCTTGCCCCACGCGGGCATCGCGCTCATCTTGATGCCGTGCTTGATGACCCAGAAAGCGTCCTTCGGATCGACGTGCACCTTGGAAAGGTTGGGCGGCTGCGGATACATGCCGACCCGCAACTCGGAGTCGTTCACGCCGGGGGACAGATGGCAGCTGGTGCACATCGCCGCGTACTGGCCCGCGCCTTTCAGGATCAGTTGTGGGTCGTCGAGATTTGGCACGGTCAGATCCTTCGAGCGCATGTGGATCGAACGGTCGCGCAGGGTCTGCAGGACGGCAAACACCGGCTTGGTGTGGTGATCGTCCGCCCCGATGTTGTACAGGCCGGAATAGACGAACGCGCCGGCGCCGATGGCCAACACGCCCAAGGTGACGGTGACCGTGATGACGTGCGCAGTGTGTTTTTTCATGGGTGCCCCTCAGAACCAGATGCGGACGCCGGCCACGATCTGCCGGTCGAGTACGGGTTGATGATCCTGCCGCGCATAGTCGGCCGTGGTGCCGATGCGGCGGACCCAGTTCACGCCGATGTAGGGCGCGAACTGGCGGTGGAACTCGTAGCGCAGGCGCAGGCCGAACTGCACGTCGGACACGCCGCTGCCGATGCGGCGCTGCGGGTCGTCCTTGCCGTACAGGTTGACCTCGGCCTCGGGCTGCAGGATCAGCCGCTGGGTGAACAGCAACTCATAGTCAGCCCGCAGGCGCGCGGCGGTGCGGCCGTTGGCACCGGCGTAACCGGTGGCCTCCAGCTCGAACCAGTACGGGGCCAGCCCCTGCACGCCGAACGCCGCCCACGTCCGCTTCGGGCCCTCGCCGAGATCCTGGCGCACACCGAGCTGGGTGCCCCAGTAGGTGGCGATGCTGTGGTTCCAGAACGCTTCGAGGTCACCATCGTCCAGCTTGCCGCGGCTGCGCCCGCCTTCGGTCCGTACCCACAGCTTGTTCGTGTCGTTGCCGTACCAGCCTTCGGCTTCCCAGGTCTGGCCGTTCGCGTCACGGCCGTGGAAGGCCTCCAATTGATCGATCAACACCATGCCCAGCGGCGTGTTGTCGGCCATGTCCATGCCCTGCATGGAGCCGTAGCCAACGCCGTCGGAGTAGTCGGGGCTGCGCGCATTGGGTGGTGGGCTGCCGCCCTGCATCGGGCCCATCGTCATGCCCGGCATCGCGCCCATGCCGGCCATGCCAGCGTGATCCATCCCCTTCATGTCCTCCGGACTCATGCCGGGCATCGACGCGTGATCCATCCCCGACATGTCGCCGGCGGGTGCCGCCGACGAAGCCGGCGTGGCGGGCATCGGCATGCCTTGCATCGCACTGTGATTCATCCCCTTCATGCCCTTCATGTCGCCCATACCGGAGCTGGCGGCGGGCTTGGGTGGCATCGGCATGGCGGGCATCGCAGGGTGACCCATGTCGTGCGACGACGACGCCGGCTGCGTTGGCGAAGACTTCTTGCCCGACTGTTTCACCTTCGATGGCGTCGCGGGTCTGGGCGCGCTGGACGAGGCCGCCGGCATGCTCATGCCGGGCATGTTGCTCATGTCCATTGGGGCGGTGCTGCTCGACGCGGGGACACTTTGCGCGTTGGCCGCCAGCGGTAGTGCCAGCCACAGCGCCGCGAGCAGCGCGGAGCGATTCAAGTGAGTGGTTCGCGAGGTCGGGCTCATGACACCACCACCTCGCGGAACATGCCCGCTTCCATGTGATACAGCATGTGGCAGTGGTAGGCCCAGCGGCCGAGGTTGTCCGCGCTCACCCCGTAGGCGATGCGCTGCGCGGGTTGCACGTTGATGGTGTGCTTGCGCACCTGGAATTGGCCGTCCGGGTTCTCCAGCTCGCTCCACATACCGTGCAGGTGGATCGGGTGATTCATCATGGTGTCGTTGACCAGCACCAGGCGCAGCCGCTCGCCGCTGCGGAAATGGACCGGCTTGGCATCGGAGAACTTCACGCCGTCGAACGACCACATGTAGCGCTCCATGTTGCCGGTGAGGTGCAGCTCGATCTCGCGGGTCGGTTCGCGGGGGTCGATGGAGCCGCCAATCGTGTGCAGGTCGGCATAGGTGAGCACGCGACGGCCGTTGTCGCGCAGGCCGGTACCCGGGTCATCGAGGTTGGTGCGCGGCATGTCCACGTGCATGTCGACGCCCGGGTTGTGATATTCGGTGCGGGCGTGATGCACCGCGGGGGCGGCCGGTGTGGCCATCCCGCTCATGTCCATGCCGGGCATGTCCTGCATCCCGGCCATGCCCGCTATCCCAGACATGCCACCGTGGCCGCCGCCCTGGGCCATGGCACCCATCATGTCCACCATGCTCACGGGCATGCGCGGATCCATCGCTGGCACCGCCGCTTCCATGCCGGGCCGCGGCGCCAAGGTGCCGCGCGCGTAGCCGGTGCGGTCGATCGACTGGGCGAAGATCGTGAACGCCCGGTCTTCCTGCGGCTCGACGATCACGTCGTAGGTCTCCGCCACCGAAATGCGGAACTCGTCGACCGGCACCGGTGCCACATCCTGGCCATCGGCGCTGACCACGGTCATCTTCAGGCCCGGAATGCGCACGTCGAAGATCGTCATCGACGAACCGTTGATGAAGCGCAGTCGGATCTTCTCGCCGGGCTTGAACAGGCCGGTCCAGTTGCCGGCCGGCGCGGCGCCGTTCATCAGGTAGGTATAGGTGTAGCCTGAGACGTCGCTGAGATCGGTGGAGTTCATGCGCATCTGATTCCACATCTTGCGTTCGGCCAGTGCCTGACGCAGGCCCTGTTCGCGCACGTCGCGGAAGAATTCGGGCGCAGTGGGCTGCGCGAAGTTGTAGTAATCGCTCTGGCGCTTCAGCGTGGCGAGGATGTGCTCGGGGTTCTGGTCCGTCCAGTCGTTGAGCATCACCACGTAATCGCGATCGCTTGGGTGGCGCTCCGGTCCGGCCGGCTCGATCACCAGCGAACCGTACAGTCCCGTCTGTTCCTGGAATCCCGAGTGCGAGTGGTACCAGTAGGTGCCGCTCTGGCGCACCGGGAAGCGGTAGGTGAAGGTTTCGCCCGGCGCGATGCCGGGGAAGCTGATGCCCGGCACGCCGTCCTCTTGGAACGGCACGATGATGCCGTGCCAGTGAATGGACGTGGGCACCCGCAACCGGTTGGTCACGCGCATCGTGACGGTGGTGCCTTCCTTCCAGCGCAGGGTCGGCCCCGGAACGCCGCCATTGACGGTGGTGGCCAGGCGCGGGCGCCCGGTGTAGTTCACCGGCGTCTCGGCGATGTCGAGCGCAAAGTCGGTGCCGCTGAGGATGGCAGGTTGCCCCGCAGTGTTCAGCGCCCAGGCTTTTGACGGGCGCAACAGGCCGAGGGCGGCGATGGTGCCACCGAAGGCGACACCCTGGACGAAACGACGCCGCGACAAGTCCATCGCGGGCGGGGGAAGGATTTTCATGGGGGCCTCTCCAAGGCAGGCGGCATCCTCGTGGTGATGCCGATCACAGCCGATGGCTACGAGGGTCGACACGCGACCGTCGTGAGCCATGCTCATCGAAACGAGGGGAGAGTCAGACCGCCGGCGGTCGGAGCGGGGGCGCGTTCGTCCCCGAAGGGGCGGTCATGCCCGAGGGCATCGCGTAGGTTGCCGTCAATGCCATCGAAGCCGGCATCAATGCCGCCCTCGACAGAAGCGCCGTGGCACACATCGCGGCACAGGCGCACTGGCCAACCGCACCATCGCAGCAGTTCGCCGAGTGATGGCAGCAGGAATCAGGCGCTGTGGACGTTGCCGCGTGATGGCAATGCATGCCGTGTGCTGCGGCCGCGGCGACCATCGCATGCTCGGCCTGGGCATGCGATGCCATCGGCATGCTCATGGGAGCGGCCGCCACGGATTGGATCACGAGCATCAGCCACGCCAACACGCTCATCGCCCGGAGGCGACGTGAACGCGCAAGTTGACGCAACGAAAATCTCATTGGTTGAGCTTACTCGGGCGATCTGGCCCTCTCAACTCTGGAGGTGGGTTCAAGGGGATTCACGGCTTGCTGAAACCCATGTGCAAGGTGATTTTGTCGCCGGCTTTCAGGCCAGCCATGGCGGACGGTGGGAAATGCACCTTCAGGGCCATGCCTTCGGTGGTCACCTCGACCACGCCGGTCTTCGCATCCGCTGCCGTCACGGTCGCCGGCATCATGTGCATGCCCATCATGTTGTGGTGCATGCCTTTCATGTCCGAGTGCATCGCACCCATCTTGTCCATGCCGCTCGTGGGCGTGCTGCTTTGGGCCAAGGCGACGCCATTGAAGGCCAACGCGAGCGCCAGGGAGCCAAGCGTCGAAAGTAATGATTTGCGTGAAGTGATCATATGGCTGCTCCAATGAAGCGTTGCCAGACGCAACAGTGGTAGCGTGCGCCCCATCGTGTGTACGGACGTTGAAATTGCGGCCGAACGTCCACTTTGCTTCAGGCAAGGTGGTTACACCTTCAAATACTCCTCACAGGCCACGACGAGTTCGCGTATCTCGGGCTCGGCGGCGTCAGCTCGTGCCAGAAGTATGGCCCGCAGTTGCGCAATCTGATCGCTATTCGGAATCAACTCCGACGGGCTTTCCCACATCCAGTCGATCACGATCGGCAAGAGCTGGGTGGCAGGCAACGTCGCCACCTCTTGGCGGGTAGATACGTACATGCCCATCCGAAAAACCGGGCTATCCAAACCGTGGCTTTCCCGGGCAGCCTGGAATGCGCTCGCCGGCATGCCAAAGCGATCGCCGGGGTCAGTCATGGCACGTCTCCGTGAGGCACCGCGGCCCCGATGCGTGTTCTGGTGGTGCTGGCATGGCGCGCATCTTCTTCCGCATGAACGTAGATCGACGTCGTGCCGATGGAACTGTGGCGGAGGTTCTGCTGAATGTGATGGATGGGTGTGCCGTCCTCGGCCTGGTGCGTGGCGGCTGTATGTCGCAACCAATGCGTCGATGCGCGACGCACTCGTGCAGCCTTGACCTCATCCTGCCGTTGCAGCGTCTCGGCCACGCGCCGGAAGGTGTCTTTGACGATCTGGTAGACCGCCGTGGGTGTCAGCGGGGACGATCGTCCAGCGATGCCAAGAATGGCCGGGATGTTGCCGTCGCCCGAAGGCAATGCGGGCAGTCCGTGGAAGCGCCGATAGCGTGCGAAGTCGTCCATGAGACCATCGCCCAAGGGAATGGTGCCTTCGACGCCACCTTTCCCCACGGTATGCAGCCACCACCGCCCCCGAATATGTTGGAAATCACCTTCGCCGGCGGCCGCCGCTTCGGCAGCCCGCAGCGCAGTCTCATAGAGAAAACGAAGCACCCAGCGAGCGCGTTCGTAGCGCTGCCGTTCCCGTGCGGTGCTTTGCGACCAGCCGTCGACGACGCGGAGCACCTCTTCCCAGAGGGCGCGGTCCAGATACCGTTCGATCGTGCGTCGGGTGCCGCGGCGAGCCCGGCGGCGCTGCAGCACGAAGGGACTGCCCGCGAGATAGCCCGCACGCACGAGGTAATTGAACAGTCCCGCCAGGATGCCCAAGGCCTGGCGGCGGCTACGCTCGGCCAACGGCCCGACGAACAGTCGCCGATGCTCACCGCGACGGGCGAGACCGACGTCGCACCAGGCCGCCGGTGGCTGGGCAAGAAACGCCTCATAAGCGATCACATCCTCCCGCGTCAGGCTGGATACCGGCTTGCCACGCACTTGCGTGGCCCAGAGCAGCAACCGCTCGGCCTCTTTGCGGTAGCTGCGGAAGGTGTGCGGCGAGTCGTGATATTCCGCCAGCCACAGACCGATCGCGGCCACGTCGTCGTTGGCGGCGATCTGCCGCGCCACGCTGGCCGGGGCGCGGTTGGTTCCAGCGCATCCCGACAGGGCGGGCGGCAAGGCTTGGGGCAACGCTAGAAGGGTCACTGCAGGCTCAGTCATGCTTTCCGATGTCCGACACCACGGGAAACGCAGGGTACTGCCAAACAACTTTCGATTATGGGAGTTATCGTAAATTACTCGGATTAATCATGATACTTATAACGTAATACTGTGATATACAGTATTTTTGTTCTTCGAAATCGACCCTCCGAGCGACTGGAACTGCCCATGAGCCGTGTCAGTGATACCCGCCAACGTACCCGTGAGGCTGCCGCCCAGCTCGTTGCCGGCGGCAAACGTCCCCACGAAATCACGGTCGACCAGATCTATACCGCCATTCAGCAGGGCAGCCGAACCACCATCAATGATGAGTTGAAGTTGTGGAAAGAAGAACGTATCAAAGCGGATGCCCTCGGCGCCGATCTCCCGGCGACCGTGGCTGATGCCATGCGTGCCCTTTGGGTGGCCGCTGTCGAACAGGGCGAAGCGGTATTTACCGAGCAGCGTGGCACCTTGGAAATTGCCTTGGCAGAGGCGGAGCAGCAGCAGGCTGCGGTCTCGCAGGCACGCGACGATGCGCTGGCGACGTCGGCGGCAATGACCGAACAGTGCGAAGCACTTCGACAGCAGATCGCCGTGCTGCAAGCGCGCGTGGAGTCCGAGGTCACCGGGAAGAATCAAGCGCTCCGGGATGGGCAGGCGCTGCAGCAGAAGCTCACTGCACTTCAGAACGATACCGCCGACCAGATTGAACGCATCCGTCAGACGCAAACCGCGCAGGCCGAAGAATTCCAGGCCGCAATCGCACGCCGGGATGCGGCTTTTCAGGCCGAACGCGATAAAGCAAATGAGCGGATGGAGTCTGCGCAAGCGCGCATGCTGCAGGAGATCGACGCCGCACGGGAAGGTCAGCGGCGCGCGGAAAGCCAGCTGACCAAAGCGCGAGAGCGACTGGAGCAACAGCAGGCTAACTTGGCGGAGCTACGTTTGGATGCGGGACGTCATCAGCGCGAGCTGGCTGAGCGTGACACCCGTCTGGAAGCACTAGCCACTGCTATCACGGATCGGGATCGGACGGCGGTCGAACTGGCTGCAGCTCGCGGGCAATTGGAAGGCTTGGGGACCGCGATGCAGTCGCTTGAAGCCCGGGCGAATGCCGCAGAGGCTCGGTTGGCCGAGAAACGTGCGCCTCGAAAACGCCGGCAAACTTGATAGCTGCGTACTTTACATTTTTGGGGGTTGGGCAAAACTAGCCAATAACGTGTGCATGAAGTGGGTGGCAGAACTTTTCGATGACGGGCAGCGGCCACGGCGCGACCTAGCGGCTACGCCACTCGGACTCCATGGCCCTGGCCTACCCTCGATAACACAGGCTAATCACCCACTCTTCCTCCTAGAAAGGACATTGGTCTACACGAGACTCTGTACACGTTCATCGCTAGCAGGCAGCTCAAACACCACGCGTAGCCCTCTGCCCTCCGCACGTGGCTCGGCATGGATACGTCCATTGTGCAGATGGATGATGCTGCGGCAGATGGTCGGGCCCAGGCCACTGCCACGCGTTGGCTATGGACTTACAACCATGAGCGGCCGAACATGGCGCTCGGCGGGATCACCCCATGCAGAAGTTGGCCTTGGCCGCATAGCCCCACTTCTGGCGTCTGCTAAAAATGGGGGGATTACCGGACGCTCCATGCCAGCTGGGCCGGCTGGCCGCTAACGACGCGCGGTGAGCTGGTCAGCGCCAACGGCTACCGGTTCGAGCCGGGCCGGCTGGCCGCTTAGTGAAGCGTCCTCGTTCTTCCGAATCGGCCGGAAGTAGAGGTGGTTGATGATGTCATGCCAATGCTGCCGGACATGCTGGCCGCGCTGTGTTGCGCCCAAAAAGGTACAGCACTTGTTAAAAGCCTTGTAGGCGATACGTCAACGATCTAGCTGCCGCAAGAAAGCGATGAGGTTCCCTGGGGACCAACCGGGCTGGTTCAAATGAAACTTGGTCCAAAGATTGAAAACGTGAGCCTCTTGAGCGGTTGGAGCGCGACTGCCTCCGCGGCTGACACACTCGGGCGTCGACAAGCGCATATCAAGCCCGCCTGATTTGATGATCACTGTCACGCAGACCTGCAAGCCATCCCGTCGACGACGCTCTACTTGCTGAGTGATCCAGTCGGGGTTGGCATCCTGCAGGGAACGCTCGTCACTGGCAATCGATACGAAAATCATGGTCGCTCTCCAGATTCAGTGTCCTAAGCTTGCTTGATGCTTGTCGCATACTGCGAGACTGCATATTCTGGCACGCACAGTCGGAACCCGGGATGCGCACCTTCGATAACACGGGCCAATCCGCTCCTTCTCAAGCGTTGGGGCGTGAGCTGTTAGGGTTCGGCGCCTGGGCCTAGTACCCTCACAAGGCGGCCTCTGGCGGCGGCGGAAAGCCTTCGGATCCCGAAAGTCCTCGCAACTTCAACGACGAGGTCACCGGTCCGGATCGATCTCGCTGCAGCGATGATTTCCTCAGGCGCCAGCTCCTCGATAACGCGAACGTCTTCCTCTTGCTCTGGTACACGATAGATGTTCCAGCGACCAGGATCGTCAGCGGCCAGCCACACGAAATATCCATGCTCCGGCTCTGGATCCGGCTGAAAGTGACAGTGGCACCGAGCTAAGTCGAGGACACGCTCGGAAATAAGGCGGCCTGACCTTTTGAAACCGTGCGCGCGTGCGACCCGATCAACAAGTACTTTGTCCAGAATCGGGGCCTCTTGTTCCAGAACTTCGTGGATGCACTTCTCGAGCGTAGATTCATAGGACGCATCGTGGAAGTTGCTCGGTTGTAGTGATGATTTCAGGCTGGAGAGATTGGCCATGCGGTAGACCTTTTTTATAGGCGCGGCCTCATCTGCGCTCGGACCGCGAGCAACCAAACGCGTGGCTTCTACCGCCAGGCCGCCATCATCCTTCTTCACCTCTGGCTTACAGGCAAGTATTTCAGTATCTTGGTCTCGCTCTGCATCTCTGTCCGCAATCGCGGCGCCTTCGGCTTCCATCGCTTTCGCTGCTGCCGCCGCTTCGAGCGCTCTGGCTCGCTGCAATTCAGCCGTCCGAGAACGTTGCCTCTCCAGTTCAGAGCCAATGGCTCTATGCAGTCGTTCAAGGGCGCCGTCGCGATCAACCCACCATTCGGTTGACCAAACACGTATCAGCTGCCAGCCGAGACCACGCAGGATCTCACTCCGAATCTTGTCGCGATCCCGCGCCGTCGCTGCACTGTGATAAGTTGCGCCATCGCACTCGATGCCAACCAAATAGTCGCCGGGTCGATCCGGATGCACGATGCCCAGATCGATCCTGAAGCGCGACACGCCAATCTGAGAATGGGTTTCCCACCCCTTCGCCTGCAGCCCCAAGGCAACGAACCGTTCGAACGGCGAGTCGTAACCTCCCACGGAGCCACGCACGGCGGCGGCGATGGCCTTCGGCCCCTGATGTGCAAACTCGATGAAGTGGCGCAGATCATGTACGGCCTGCGCCGACGTACGGTTGAGGTCAATCATTGAAGGATCGAACGAAGTGAACACCATCATCTCGCGACGAGCACGCGTCACGGCAACGTTCAAACGGCGCCAGCCGCCTTCGCGATTGAGCGGCCCGAAATTCATGGACATCACGCTAGCGCCGGGCTCGGTAGGACCGATTCCGATACCCAGGATGATCAAGTCACGCTCGTCGCCCTGCATGGTCTCCAGATTCTTGACGACAACGGGTTCGGGCAGATCGCCCTTGAAGAACGGTTCGATCTCCCGATGGTCGCACCTCGCTCGGTCGAGAAGATCATCGACCAACTGTTGCTGCTCGACATTAAGGGTAATGATTCCGATGGACTGGCCGGATGCGATAAATTCAGGGTCTGTAAGCCGCTTGACCACCTCCGCTACGATAGCTTTGGCCTCAATCTGATTCCGCCGTCCACCCTTACCCTGCGCATATATGCCATCGACCTTGTGCCAGGAAACGGCACTCGCGCGTGTATCAGCCGCCGGAAAGGTGATCAGACTTCCATCGTAGTAGTGATAATTGGAGAACGTGATAAGGCTTTCGTGCCGACTACGGTAATGCCAGGTCAGGCTGTGCTGTGGCACACCGGCACCGATGCATTCGTCAAGGATGCTCGCCAGATCCTCGTCGGTATCGTCCTCACCCGTACTCGAACCTCGATTGAAGAAGCTGGTAGGCGGCATTTGTCGTGGATCGCCCGCAATGACCACTTGCTTGCCACGTGCGATAGAACCCACCGCGTCCCAAGGAGCTATCTGGGAAGCTTCATCAAAAATAACCAGGTCAAACAGCTCGTGATCAGCTGGCAGGTACTGAGCAATCGACATTGGACTCATCAACATGCACGGCGCCAGGACTGTGAAGTCCTGGCCCATCTCTTGGGCCAGCTGTCGAACCGGCTTGTGACGACGCTGCTTTTGCAACTCATACTTGAGGATGCCAAAGCCGCCGCGCTTTGTAACTCCATTTTTGTCCGGGATGTTGCCTGAGAGCTTGGCGCGAATGTAAGCCGAGGTGAGTGCGCGTAAGCCGTCCACGGCGGCAGCGTATGCGTCGATGTCACTCTGTTGTTCGGCCGGCACGAAGTGGCACAAAAGCGGCTCCGCATCGATCATCTTGGAAGCAAACCAGCGGGCATATGCTGCCTCGAAGCTATGGGTAACTGAACCCTCAGGAAGCGTCCCTTGCTCTACCGCTTCAACCAAAGGTTGTAATCCGCAAGTGATTGCCTCTTGGCGTACGCGACGCCAACTGCACCAAGCATGAAGGGCGTTCTCGCCCTCGACCACCGCCTGGACGTTGGCGAACAGCTCCGGTACCTGTCGATAAAGGTCGACTTCACTGCCCGCAGCTTTGTTAAATCGCTCGGTTGCATCGGAAAGAGCTTTGTACCGATCCGAGAGCTGGCCGATAGCCTCGGCAACGGGACCATTCGGCGCTAACAGGTCATTACCGTCAATCACCAGGTTTTGCATTACGTGGCGAAGCTTCACCAGCTGCTCAGGTGAATTGGCCAGCGGAATTAGATTCGCACAAAGGCTATCCGCCAATTTGGTCGCACACGCCATGCGCGTCACATCGGTGCCCAGTGCAGACCACCCTGGCACATCCCGGAGGGTGCATCCCAGGGCGTCAACCTTGGCCACAAGTTTTTCCATCGCGACGAGCCGTGGGAGGTCTGCTTCCACGTTGAGTGGAGCGGACGTTCCTGCAGTACCTGCGAGCGCTTTGGCCACTCCTTTCTTGGCCAGCGTGGCAAGGAACCAAAACTTCCTTGACGCCTCGGCCCATTCACTTCGTAGCGATTCGACGTTGATGCGGCGGACGGCCTCCGGCGCGTAGCGCTGCGACAATCGATCCTCCAGAGCCCCATAGTCCTTCAGTAGCGACGCCGCCTGCTGAGCAGCTGAACGAATCGACTTCAACGCCGGCGAGAAGGCGAAATGCAGATCTATGCCATGCGCGTCTGGCAGAAGGCGGACAAATTCGAGCAGTTTGGCGGCCGCGGGCACCGAACCGCCTACCGACAGCCCAGTCTTTTGTACGACCTGTGCACAAGCTTCATCGCAAGCCTTGAGTGCGACTTGTACCTGATGAGCCGCTCCTACCATGACTTCTTGCCAGGCATTGGACCACTCGGTCCGAGTTACCAGCGTCATTCGTGCGCCGACGCCGCGGGCGGCGTCTCTGTTTAGATCCAAGCGCCGGGCAACCTCCCGCAAATGTTCCATCTGAGCGGCGTCATGATCCGTACCCTCGGGCCACGACAGTCGAGGAGTGGCCGGCGTGGCATCCTTTACGACTCGACCGATAGCCTCATATACCGACCAGCCGTTGGGCCAGTGCCTATGTAGCACCTGGACCACTTCGTTGAGGCGGTCCCTAAGTGATCGGACCCTTTGGGCCTGCGTATCCCACTCCGCTTCCGACAGGGTGTCGCGAGACGTCCATGCGCGGTCAAGTTGCTGAAGCACGTGCATCTTGGAGGATTTGCTTGAATGCAGTTCCAGGCAGAACTGGCCGATGCCCTTGTTTTCCAGCCGCCGCTTTACTACATCCAATGCAGCCATCTTCTCGGCCACGAACAACACGCGCCTCCCTAACGCGAGGTTGTGCGCGATCATGTTGGCGATGGTCTGCGACTTACCGGTACCTGGTGGTCCGTCCAGCACGAAGCTGTGCCCCTTAGCGGATGCAACTACGGCCGCCAATTGCGAAGAGTCAGCGGGTAGAGGAGTGAACAGCTCGCGGGGATCGACGGTTCTATCCAGATCGTCGGGCTTAGGGAACTCCCCCGCCGACTCCAGCATGGACCCACCAAGTTTGTGGTTCAGCAAGTGCCGCACCACGTCGTTCTGCATCAGCAGTTCGGAACGATCGATCAGGTCGCGCCACATCAGGTACTTCGCGAAGGAAAACGTCCCCAGGGCGACTTCGGTGGTGACCTCGAAGCCGGGCATATCGCGCACCGCGCGGCGCACGATATTCCAGATTCCCTCGACATCAATGCCGCTTTCGTCCGTTGGTAGGTCGCCGCTCAGGCCGGAAATATTGAGCTGGAAGTCGTGACGAAGCAGTTCTAAAAGTGTCAAGTTGAACCGCGGCTCATCATCCAACATGGACATCTTCACACCGGACAACACGCTGCGCCGCTCCAGATGTACGGGCAGCAAGATCAGAGGGGCAAGGTAGCTCTTGGGGTCGTCTTTGCTTTTTTTCCAGTGCAGGAAACCAATAGCGAGAAAGAGAGTGTTGGACCCTCCCTCTTCGAGATCCGAGCGTGCTTTACGGTAAAGATCGACGAGAGCCGCATCGAGTTTGTCCTTCTCCATTCGGGAGAGCACCTCATGGCGTGTCATGGCCTGCCGGGAGGCTGCCTCCTCGAGACTTTCACGATTGCGCTTCTCGTAGATTTCGCTATCCCGACCGCCCACTTCGAGGTCAGGCATGGGGGCAATGCGAATGCTCACGTTGGCTGCGAGGACGTCCTCGAGTTCTGCCGGATCCGGACAGATCAGGCGAATTGCTTTGGCGCTTTCAGGTAAATGCAGGAGGCGGTTTCGTGTAGTCAGGTCGAGCAGCTTTCGTTGCCAAAGCTCCAGCTTGTCTGCTGCGGTGGCAGGCTCTTCTTTGACCTCGACGTCAAAGGCCGGCAGTTCGGGCGCCGATTCCAGAGCATCGCTGACCTTCGGAGCTTGCTCGCCATGTGTCTCGCAGGCGACCTTTGCAGTTACGGTCAGTGGCCGCACCTTCTGCATACGTGCTCGGCGCAAATCGACTGCCATCACGAAGTCATCGTCGGTCAGCTCCCGCTTGGCGACATCTACCGCATGGCTGAATCCTGGAGCGGGCGATTGCGTGGCCAACGTAGTTTCGAAGACCAGCAGTTCCTGAAGTTCAATGCGCTTTCGCACCGATGAGGCATCTTCATTGAGTACCTGTGAAAACTCCTGTGGCTGTAGCCAGACACCCGTGAATGCATGTCCCTTAGTCAACAAAACAATAGGATTGAGTCCTGCCTGCTCCAAGGCAGCTGCAAATAAGAGTGCGGTATCCATGCAGGTACCAACGCAGCCATCGAGCACTCGCGACGGTGACCGAATCTTTTGCCCCTCCTGCTCGAAGCTTGCCGGGGGCAATGCATAACTGATTCGGTACCCGCAGACAGCAGACCAAACGCTGGATGTCAGTTCCCAGGCGCGTTGGCGGGAGCCCTCCTTATATCCGTCAATGCCGTCAGGTCGGCCCGCACGACGCAAAACATCCGACGCACTCTTGAGCACCCTGTCGACCGCGGGATCGTTGGGCGTACAGAATGCGGCCAAAAGCTCCGGCATGCTGCCAGCGCCACCCCACTGATTCCGAGCAAGCAATTCGATCTGGAAGTGACGTTCGGCGACGACGGCGCTCTGTGAGCATAGGCGAAGGTGCACCGACGCATGCATCCCTTCGGTCAGATCCGCCAGATAGCCCTCTTTAAGATCAACATCGCGATCCGTAATCGCTAACGAGGAATCCGGGCCGAGTCTGTCGATACGCCATGTCTTCGCAGCAGCGAACGGTAGGCTTGGCTCGAGCTCTAGAGTCAGGTCGTCAAGACCTGCTTGGTCGTTACTCGTGATGGTCAGTTGCCGTAGCAGCGGTACGGCGTTCTGATGCGATGCCAGCCCCAACTTGGTGCTGACAATCCCATCGATAGAGATTCCCATGGCCCCTGTCCTTCCGACACCGCTGCAACGAACGGATCATAGGCCCGAATGGCGGAAGTTTCGACCTTTCCATCTGCGCCTTACCGAGCACAGATATCCGCACCGCGCCCTCCTTGAGGGCACCTTGGCGGATGTCGGATAGACAGTTTCTCTACCCTCGATAACTTGGCCTAATCACCCAGGCTTCGGCCGAGAGGAGCCTGACCGCACGAACTCCTGTCCAGACCCGTCGCCCGCACCTAGTTCGGACGCGACGCGTAAGCCCTTAGGTCATCGGCCAGGCCGCCAGATGGACATCCGCAACCGGTCGAATCCTGCCTGTCACCAAGCCCTCGCGCAAGCAGGCGACCTCATCAGTTGTAACCAGCATGCGCCGGATTGGGCTTCATCGGCTGGCGCCGGTAGACCGGCTGTATCCTGAACCTGTCGATCCACTCGGGTTGCGGATCGTGGCTGTCGAAGTGCATCACATCGATCGGCCGGTCGATGCGTCGAGACACATCGTACAGGGCAGTCAACAGGGTGCGAACGCTGCGCTCCGCAACTTTCTGGTCACCACCTAGCGCGATGACCAGGCTGTCCGGCTCGGTGCCCTTCGCCCACTTGAGCCCGGCGACGTAGGCCACCTCGACTTCCCGGATACCGGGGAGAGCGGCCTGCAGCTCCCTCACCAACGCTTTGGGCAACTGATCGAGCTTGTAGATGCTTTGCTCGCTCTTGCCATCAATATCAGCCGTCCATTTCTGTACCGGCGCGACCTCGCCGTCGCGCAAGAGTCGCTCAATCTTCTGCGGGTACAACGTGCACCTGGTGTCATTCGGGTTGAGCATCAGCGTCGAACCGCGGATCTGCTCGAGGAGTTCCCGGCCCTTTAGCTCCAGCACGCGAACGTTCCCGCGCGCAGCCCAATCGGCCTTGGCCTTGTCGGTAAAAACCGGGACCACGAACCGGCCGTCATCCGGGCTTTTGAACATCACCAACTGGCGTTTTCCGGGCGGCTCGACCTTCGGGGTATGCACACATACAAGGTGGCATCGAGAAGCGCACGGAAGAACGCAGGCTCCGCTCTCGCGTCCTGGATAGATGCCTCCATCAGTTTCTCCAGCTCGGCCGTCGACACCACTACGATCCGCTCCTACCCGAATACGATGCGCGCGGCGCGCTGGTCAGCGCCAACGGCGCGACCGGTTCGCGCCGGGCCGGCTGGCCGCGTGGCCGCTGGTCTGCGAACAGGCCCGGTTCTGGCAGCGACTGGAAGGAGCGTCCCTTTCCCGCCGCCGTCGCCCGGCGACGGCCATGCGCCCCATGCGGGAAACCGCCTTGCCCACCATCGAACGCGCCCCTGCTCTGCCGCCCTCGCCGAACCCGCTCTTTCTCGGGCTGCAACCGTGCGGGACGCTTGGGGCGCGGCGGGGTTTGTCATGCACGTCGACAACCTTCATCTCACTCCCGACAGCGCAAGTAACTTATTACTTATCCGTTGATTACAGGAAGAGATGAAACCTTCATCCAGTACTGTGGTTTACGGTCTTGCACCAAGCTATTTCCAGGTGGTAGGGTAGTAACCAGTTACTTACTACATGGAACCTGAACGTGACCGCACGCCCGCAACACCTATCCGCCGAAGAACGGCGCGCGGCCACGGTGCAAGCCGTGGTCGCTCTGGCGGCAGAGCAGAACCCGGCCGATATCACGACCACCGCCATTGCCGATCGCATGGGTTTGACGCAGGGCGCGCTGTTCCGCCACTTCCCCACCAAGGACGCGATCCTGGAGGCAACGATGGCCTGGGTCAGCGGGCGCCTGTTGGTCCGCCTGGACATGGCGGCCGAAGGCGCGGCGTCGCCGGTTGCGGCGCTTGAATCCATGTTCATGACGCACATCGACTTCGTAGCCAAACACCCGGGTGTGCCGCGCATGCTGTTCGGGGAGCTGCAGCGTCCCGGCGAAACGCTCGCCAAGCGGATGGTCCAGACCCTGCTTCGCCAGTACGAACAGCGCCTGCGTCGTGTGATGGAGACAGGCAGGACGCGGGGCGAGCTGGACGCGGATCTGGACGTGAGGGCTGCGGCCGTGCTGTTCATTGGCACCATCCAAGGGCTGGTCATGCAGTCGCTGCTGGCCGGCAAGGTCGGTCACATCCGAAGCGAGGCGTCCACCGTGTTCGCCATCTACCTGCGTGGCATCACGCAACGGCCATGAACCCGGCCGCCCGACCGCAGCGTACCGCCTGGGGCTGGCTGCTCTCCCTGCTGGCTATCGGCTTCGGCCTGCTCACCCTTCGGGAGGGCGGTGCAGTGCTGTTTTTCGATGGTGCAGCGCGCCGGGCCGCCGGCCACTACGTGCCTTTTGTGCTCTGGCTCAATTTCCTGGCCGGGTTCGCCTACATCATCGCAGGCGTCGGCCTGTGGCGGCGCCGGCGCTGGGCCGTCTGGCTGGCGACGGCCATCGCGGTGGCGACCGCCCTCGGGTTCCTGGCTTTCGGCGTGCATGTGCTTCTGGGTGGTGCCTGGGAGCCGCGCACGCCGGTTGCCATGACGTTGCGCATTCTGGTGTGGGTGGGCATTGCGACTCTGGCTTGGCGCCGCTCGGCAGCGGACGCGCCGGCCGGGCACGAACACTGAACCTTTTCTCCAGCGGGAACCCTGCCATGACGACTCCAACCCTCCCCGCCCCAAAAATTCGCCGGATCGCGATCGCGGTCGTCATCCTCGCGCTCGGCGGCGCGCTGGTGTTCTGGCTATCGCGCGACCACGGCAAGGAAAATACGTTGCGCCTCTACGGCAACGTCGACATCCGCGAGGTGCAACTGGCGTTCCGCCAGCCCGGCCGCGTGCTGCAGATGGCCTTCGACGAGGGCGACACGGTGCGTGCCGGTACCCGCATGGCCGCGCTGGATGCACAGCCGTATCGGGATGCCCTGGCCGCCGCGCAGGCGCAGGTACAGGTGGCGCAGGCCGAGCTGGCCAAGCTGCGCCGCGGCCTGCGTCCGCAGGAGATCACGCAGGCACGCGAAGCACTCAAGCGGGCACAGGCGCTGGCCACCGAGTCCGAACGCAACTTCCAGCGCCAAAGCGGCCTGCTGGCATCGGGCGCCAGCAGCCAACGAACGGTCGATGCCGCCCGCATGACGCGCGATCAGGCAACCGCCGGCGTCGCCGCGGCCAAGGCGGCCCTGTCGCAGGCCTCCGAAGGCTTTCGCCAGGAAGACATCGCCGCGGCCGAAGCACGCCTGGCGGCCGCCCAGGCCACCGCGGCGCAAGCCACCACGGCGTTGGCGGACACCGAACTGGTCGCGCCGAGCGACGGCACCGTGATCGCCCGCGTGCGTGAGCCCGGCAGCATGGTGGCTAGCCAGAGCACGGTCTACAGCCTGAGCCTGGACAAGCCGGTCTACGTGCGCGCCTATGTCGGCGAGCCGGACCTGGGGCGCATCGCCCCCGGCGAAGCGGTGCAGGTCAAGAGCGATTCATCGGACAAGGTCTATCGCGGCCACATCGGCTTCATCTCGCCGCGCGCCGAATTCACGCCCAAGACGGTGGAGACGACGGACCTGCGCACCGACCTCGTGTACCGGTTGCGCATCGTCGTCGATGGCGCCGACAGCGACGCCGGCCTGCGCCAGGGCATGCCGGTGACCATCACGCTCGATGCCCCGCCCGGCACGGCCACACCCACCGGGAAGCGCTGAGATGCCTGCGGGCGCTGCCATCGCCGCCACGCCGAACGGCACGGCCTTCGATACCGATGCCGCCGTCGTCATCGACGGCGTGGACAAGCATTTCGGCCAGGTGCAGGCGCTGCGCGGCCTGAGCGCACACATCCAGTATGGACGGCTGACCGGCCTGGTCGGCCCGGATGGCGCCGGCAAGACGACGCTGATGCGCATCCTGACCGGCCTACTGGTGCCCGACGCCGGTCGCGTCACCCTGGCCGGCTTCGACGTGGTCAGGGACAACGACGCCATCCACGTCGCCAGCGGCTACATGCCGCAGCGCTTCGGCCTGTACGAAGACCTGTCGGTGATGGAGAACATGCGCCTGTACGCACGGTTGCGTGGCATGGACGCCAACCGCAACGCCGAGCTGTTTGCCGAGCTGCTCGACTTCACCCGGCTTGGCCCCTTCACCGAGCGCCTCGCCGGCAAGCTCTCCGGCGGCATGAAGCAGAAGCTCGGCCTGGCCTGCGCACTGATGGCGCGGCCCAAGGTGCTGCTGCTGGACGAGCCCGGCGTGGGCGTCGACCCGGTCAGCCGCCAGGATCTGTGGCGAATGGTGCAGGCGCTGACCGACGAGGGCATGGCCGTGGTCTGGTCCACCGCCTATCTCGACGAGGCCGAGCGCTGCGAAAGCGTGCTGCTGCTCAACCAGGGCAAGCTGCTGTTCGACGGGCCGCCGCAAGAGTTGACCGCGCAGCTCGAAGGCCGCAGCTTCCGCCTGGAGAACGTCGGCGCCGAGCGCCGGGCAATCCTGACCGAGGCGCTCGATCTGCCCAGCGTGAGCGATGGCGTGATCCAGGGCGCCGGCGTGCGCGTGGTGCTGCGCGCGGGTGCCGACACGGCACCGGTGCAGGCCCTGGCCGATCGGGCGCGGGTGGCGCTGACGCCGGTGCCGGCGCGCTTCGAGGACGCCTTCATCGACCTGCTCGGCGGCGGCCCCGGCGGCACTTCCACGTTGGCCGAGCGGCTGGCGCCGGTCGAGCTGGGCTCGGACATTGCCGTGTCGTGCCGCGACCTCACCAAGCGCTTCGGCGAATTCACCGCCACCGACAGCGTCAGCTTCGAGGTGCGCAAGGGCGAAATCTTCGGCCTGCTCGGCCCCAACGGCGCCGGCAAGTCCACCACCTTCAAGATGCTGTGCGGCCTGCTCAAACCCACGGCGGGCGAGGCGCATGTGGTGGGGCTCGACCTGCGCCGCGCCACCGGTGCGGCCAAGAGCCGGCTCGGCTACATGGCGCAGAAGTTCTCGCTCTACGGCCTGCTGTCGGTGCAGCAGAACCTCGAGTTCTCGGCTGGGGTCTACGGGCTGGAAGGCGATACTCGGCGCGAGCGCATCGCCGAGATGATCGAAACCTTCGACCTCGGCGGCTGGCTGGCCGCCACGCCCGACTCGCTTCCGCTCGGGCACAAGCAGCGCCTGGCACTGGCCTGCTCGCTGATGCACCGCCCGCCGGTGCTGTTCCTGGACGAGCCCACTTCAGGGGTGGATCCCATCACCCGGCGCGAGTTCTGGACCCACATCAACGGACTTGCGCGCAAGGGCGTAACCATCATGGTCACCACCCACTTCATGGACGAGGCCGAATACTGCGACCGCGTTGCCATGCTCTCGCGCGCGCGGCTGATTGCGCTGGACACGCCCGACGCGCTCAAGCGCATGACGGCGAGCCCGCAAAAGCCCGATCCGACCATGGAGGACGCCTTCATCCACCTGGTCGAGTCGGCCGCGCGCGAGATGGAGGCCGCCCCATGAACGCTCCCATGAAGCACCAGGGCGGCGGCCCGCAGCAGCCCGACCTGCGCGGCTTCAACCTGCGGCGCCTGATGGCCCTGGTCACCAAGGAAAGCCACCAGGCGCTGCGCGATCCCTCGACGCTGCTGATCGCCTTCGTGCTGCCGGTGGTGTTGCTGCTGCTGTTCGCCTATGCGGTGTCGCTGGATGCCAGGGACGTCCGCGTCAGCGTGGTGCTCGAATCCCCCGGCGCCTCGGCGCAGTCGCTGGCCGCCGCGTTTTCCGGTACCCGCTTTCTGCAGGTGGAGTTCGCCCATGACCGGCGCGAAGTGGCCGACAAGCTGGTGTCCGGTGCCCTGCGCGGCTACGTGGTGATTCCGCAGGATTTCGAGCAGCGCCTGGCGCAGCGCGGCAGCGAGCCGCTGGTGCAGATCATCACCGACGGCTCCTACCCCAACACCGCCAACTACGTCGAGAACTACGCCCGCGGCGTGGTGCAGACCTGGCGTGCCGGGCTGGGTGTTGCGGCGCCGCCCCAGTCCGTCGTGCTGGAGCCGCGCTACTGGTTCAACCCCGAGCTGGAAAGCCGCCGCGCGCTGATCCCCGGCGCGATCGCCATCGTCATGACCATCATCGGCACCATGCTCACCGCGCTGGTCGTGGCGCGCGAATGGGAGCGCGGCACCATGGAGGCGGTGCTGTCCACGCCTGCTTCGATCGCCGAGATCCTGATCGGCAAGCTGCTGCCGTACTTCGTGCTCGGCATGCTGTCCACGCTGGTCGCGGCGGGGTTGGCCGTATTCGTGTTCGGCGTGCCGATGCGAGGCTCGCTGGCCGCGCTGCTGCTGCTGTCGGCGGTGTTCATGGTGCCGGCGCTGGGCCAGGGTCTGCTGATTTCCTCGCTGGCACGCAACCAGTTCCTGGCAGCGCAGATCGCGCTGTTCACCGGTTTCCTGCCGGCCTTCATGTTGTCGGGCTTTCTGTACGAGATCGACGCCATGCCGGCGCCGATCCGCGCCATCACCCGGGTGGTTCCGGCGCGCTATTTCGTCGATTCGCTCAAGACCGTGTTCCTGGCCGGCGACGTCTGGGCGGTGTTCCTGCCCAACCTGGCGGCGATGGCCGCGATCGGCGCGCTGTTCTTCGTGATCGCCAAGCGCGCCACGCGCAAGAACCTGGAGTGAACCCATGTCGACCGCCGCCTTCTCGTTCACCCGCCTGCGCGCCCAGTTCATCAAGGAAGTACTCAGCGTCCTGCGCGACCCGCGCAGCCGCATGGTGGTGTTCGTGCCGCCGATCCTGCAGCTTTTGGTGTTCGCCTTTGCCGCGACCCTCGATGTGCGCAACGTCGATATCGCCGTCTACAACCAGGACGCGGGCCGCTGGTCGCACGAGCTGGTGCAGCGGCTGGAAAGTGCCCAGTTCATCTCCCAAGTACGACGCATCGACAACCGGCAGCAATTGCACGAGCTGATCAACCGTGGCGAGGTGATCGCGGCGCTGGCCATTCCCGCCGATTTCTCGCGCACGATCGCTGCCGGCGGGAGCGGCCACGCGCAGGTGCTGGTCGATGGCCGGCGCAGCAATTCGGGGCAGATCACGGTGTCCTACCTGTCGACCATCGCCGCCGATGTCGGCGCCGAGGTGGTGCCCGATGCACGGGCACCCTCGCCCGTGCTGGTGCGCCACTGGTTCAATCCGAACCTGGTCTACCGCTGGTACATCGTGCCCGGCCTGACCGGCATCCTGGCGTTGTTCAGCTCGCTCTTGATCACCTCGTTGTCGATTGCGCGCGAACGGGAGCTCGGCACCTTCGACCAGTTGCTGGTCTCGCCCACCTCGACGCCGGAAATCATCATTTCCAAATCCCTGCCGGCGCTGGCCATCGGCACGCTGCTGGGCCTGTTCATGATCGGCGCGGGCGTGTTCCTGTTTGGCATCCCGTTCACCGGCTCGTTCGCGCTGCTGCTCGCGAGCCTCGTGCTGTTCATCCTGTCGGTGGTCGGCATCGGCCTGATGATTTCCGCGGTCAGCATGACGCAGCAGCAGGCCATCCTCGGCGCATTTGCCATCGGCGTGCCGGCGGTGCTGATGTCCGGCTTTGCGACGCCGGTGGAGAACATGCCCGTCGTTTTCCAATGGCTGGCACAGGCCATTCCGCTGACCCACTTCCTGGTCATCGTCGAGGGCAGCTTTTTGAAGGCCATGCCGCCCGGCGAGATCCTCGCCAGCCTGTGGCCGCTGGCGGTCATTGCCCTCACCACGCTGACCATGGCCACCGTATTCGTCCGAGGACGCCTGCAATGAAACCCGAGCCCGCCATCTCCGTCCTGCGTGCAGCCGGCACCGGCATGACCTCCGGGCACAAGCGCACGCTCGCGTTGGCCCTGTCC
This sequence comes from Rhodanobacter sp. FW106-HT46G03, assembly GCF_058789895.1. Lineage (NCBI taxonomy): Bacteria > Pseudomonadati > Pseudomonadota > Gammaproteobacteria > Lysobacterales > Rhodanobacteraceae > Rhodanobacter > Rhodanobacter sp. FW106-HT46G03. Next base: position 1,781,038 of record NZ_JBYTCC010000001.1, on the reverse strand, counting down.
GGCCTGCTGCTGACCGCCTGCGCGGCCGTCGGCCCCGATTACCGCAAACCGCCACCGGTCGACCTCGGCAGCGGCTGGACCTTGCCGTCGGCCGGCAACGCCCGGCCCGCAGACCTGAGCCATTGGTGGTCGACCCTGGACGATCCCACCCTGGATCGCCTGGTGGCCACGGCGCTGGCCCAGAACCTGGACCTGCGCCAGGCCGCGGCCCGCATCGACGAGGCACGCGCGCTGCGCGATCGGGTGGCCGGCGCGGCCTTGCCGACCGTGGGTGTCGGCGCCAGCGTCAACCGGCGCGGGCAAAGCCGGAACGGCCCCTTGCCCGTCGGCAAGATCCCCGGCCTGGACGCCACGCAGACCATCTACGACGCGGGCTTCGACGCAGCCTGGGAGGCCGACCTGTTCGGCGCCAAACGGCGCGCCCTGGAAGGCGCCAGTGCCCGCCTGCAGGCGACCGAGGCCGAGGCGCAGGGCGTGCGCATGCGCATCGTGGCCGAGGTCGCGCGCACCTGGTTCACCGCCGTCGGCGCCCGCTCCGAATTGCACGCACAACAGGCCACGCTGGACACCTTGCAGCAGACCCTGGAACTGGTGCGCCAGCGGCAAGCGCTGGGCGACGCGTCGGCGGCCGACGTGGAAACCGTGTACGCCCAATGGGCCGCGGCGAACGCACTCCTGCCGGATATCGAGGCGCGCCAGCGTGCCGCCGTCCTCGGCCTGGGCGTGCTGCTGGGTGCCCCGCCGGAGCGGGAGCTCGCCTTGCTGGACGGCCCGCTGACACCCGGCACCCTGCCGGCGCTGCCGGTGGGCGAGCGCGCCGACATCCTGCGCCGGCGCCCCGACGTGCTGGCGGCGGAACGGCGTCTGGCGGCCAGTTCCGCCGACGTGGGCGTGGCCACGGCCGAGCTGTTTCCCAAGCTCTCCATCGGTGTCGGCGGCGGGTTCCAGGCGTTGAGCGCGGGCGATTGGTTCGATGCCTCCAGCTCGCGCTTTTCCATCCTGCCGATGATTTCCTGGCGTCTGTTCGACGGCGGCCGCGTGCGCGCCGAAATCCGCGCACGCGAGGCCGGGCAGCGGCAGGCCGCGCTCGCATACGAGCAGGCCGTGCTGGCCGCGCTGGGCGACGCCGAGCGCGCGCTGGGCGACTACCGCGGCGGGCTGGAGACCCTGAAGCGCCGCGGCATGGCACTGGATGCTGCGCGCACGAGCTACGGTCACGCCAAGGCACGCTACGCGGCGGGCGACATCGCCCTGGTCGAACTGCTGGCCGCCCAGCGCAGCCTGGACGAGGCCGAGTTCGCCACCGCACGCGCGCATACCAACGCGGCCGTGCAACTGGTGGCGCTGTACAAGGCGCTGGGCGGCGGCTGGGACCCGTCCGCCGCCGCCTCCGTCGCGGCTTCTACCCCCTGACGCGCCACGATGAAACCGCCACGCACCACGGCCTGGGCACCGGCCCAATACAGCAGACGATGCGGGAGTGAACATCCATGAAACTGAGCTTCCTGGGTGCAGCACGCGAGGTCACCGGATCGTGCTTTCTGGTGGAAACGGCCGACCTGCGCTTTCTGGTCGATTGCGGCATGGTCCAGGGTGGGCGCGCGGCGGCGGTGCGCAACCGCGAACCCTTCCCGTTCGATCCGGCGTCCATCGATTTCGTGCTGCTGACCCACGCCCACATCGACCACAGCGGGCTGCTGCCCAAGCTCACGCGGGCAGGCTTCAAGGGGCCCATCTACGCCACGCCGGCGACCGTCGATCTGGTCGGGGTGATGCTGCCCGACAGCGCCCACATCCAGGAGGGCGATGCGCAACGGGAGGCCAGGCGGTCCCAAGCGAAAACCGTGGCGCCCCCCGTGTACACCTTGCAGGATGCACGCGAGTGCCTGCGGCAGATGCGAGGCATCGCCCATGACCGCGAGTTCGCCCCTGGCGTCGGGGTGCGGGTGCGCTTTCGCGATGCTGGGCACATCCTCGGCTCGGCCATCATCGAGGTCTGGGCCACCGAACGCGGCAAGCCGACGAAGCTCGTGTTCAGCGGCGATCTGGGCCAGCCGGGACGCCCCATCCTGCGCGATCCGACACCCATCGCGGACGCCGACATCCTGGTCATCGAATCCACCTACGGCGATCGCCTGCACGAGGATTTCCTGGCGACCGAAGAGGACATGGTCCGCATCGTCGAGGAAACCCTGTTCGCGCGTGGTGGCAACGTCATCGTGCCGGCCTTCGCGGTCGGCCGTACCCAGGAGGTGCTCTACCACCTGCACCGGCTCACCCGCGAGGGGCGACTGCGCCAGCTCAAGGTGTTCGTGGACTCACCGATGGCCACCGAGGCCACGCGCATCACGCGCGAGCATCTGGAGCTGTTCGATGAACAGGCCCGGCAGCTGGCCGAATGGCACGCGCGCGGCGAGGATCTCCCGTATCTGCACTTCACGGGAAGTGTCGAGGAGTCGATGGCGCTAAACCGGATCCGCTCCGGGGCCATCATCATTTCCGCCAGCGGCATGTGCGACGCAGGGCGCATCCGGCACCATCTGCGCCACAACCTGCCACGCCGCGAATGCAGCGTGCTGTTTTCCGGTTTCCAGGCGCAGGGCACGTTGGGCCGGCGCCTGATCGAGGGCGCCGAGCGGGTGCGCCTGTTCGGCGAGGACATCCCGGTACGGGCCGCGATCCACAACGTGGGCGGCCTCTCGGCGCATGCCGACCAAAAGGCGCTGCTGGACTGGGCGCGGGGTTTCGCCCAGGCCCCCGCACGAACCTTCGTGGTGCATGGGGAACCGCCCACCGCGCAGACCTTCGCCGAACTCCTGCAGCGGCAACTCGGCTGGCAGGTCACGGTGCCCGAACCGGGCTACGCGCTGCGCTGGCCGGATGTTCCGGAGCACGGGCGATGAAACCGGAAAGCGGTTCCGCCGAGCGTTTGCGCGCGATCCTCGAGTCGCCGACGTACCGCCTCGCCTACGAAGATGCCGACCTGCTTGGCCAGGATGAGCTGCGCCCCCTGCGGCTGCAGCTTGAACTGCTCAAACCCGAGCGCACCCTGCATGCGCAGGGCATCCGGTCGACGGTGGTGGTGTTCGGCAGCGCGCGCGTGAGCGATGCCGACACCGCTGCCGCCCGCTTCGGTGCGCTGGAGCAGCGGGCACTCGCGGCGCCCGGGGATGCCGGGCTGCAGCAGGAGCTCGCCCGCGCCCGGCGCCGGGTCGAACAGGCACGCCACTACGAGCAGGCACGGCGCTTCGCGAGCCTGATCTCGACGCGCTTCCAGCAGCAGGGTCGCGCCGATTTCGTCGTCGTCACGGGCGGCGGCTCCGGCATCATGGCGGCCGCCAACCGCGGCGCCTTCGAGGCTGGCGCGCGCTCGATTGGCCTGAACATCACGCTGCCGCACGAACAGGTTCCCAACCCCTACATGAGCCCGGAACTAGCGTTCCGCTTCCACTATTTCGCGCTGCGCAAGATGCATTTCCTGCTGCACGCGAAGGGGCTGGTGACTTTCCCCGGCGGCTACGGAACGCTCGACGAGCTGTTCGAGGTGCTGACCCTGATCCAGACCGGAAAGATGCAGCGGATTCCGGTGGTGCTGGTCGGGCGCGCGTTCTGGCAACGCGCGGTCGATTTCGATCTGCTGCTCGACGAAGGCTACATCTCTCCATCCGATCTCGACTTGTTCACCTGCGTGGACGAAGCCGAGGAAATCGTCAGTGCCCTCGAACGCTTTCATGGCGGCGTAGAAGCAGGTGACGCGCCAGCATGATGCGTGACGACGCACCTCATCGGAGTTTGCGCAGCACAAAAGCCCGGCCGCCGCTGTGGTTTCTTGCGTTGTGGGCTGCCGGCGCGTTGCTCAGCCCAATTTCTGCTCTCGGTTCCGACTCCCCGGTCGCTTCAGACCCCCACCCGTGCCTGCCAGAGCAATCGCTGCGCTGGCGGGGTGGCACCCTGCGCCTGGAAAACGACTTGTTCACCGGCACCGATCGCAATTACACCAATGGCGTGGCGCTGACGGCCGTCTCGCACGATCTGCGAGGCGCACTCCGTCACGAGTGCCTGCCCCGGCCGATCGGCTGGTACGCCCGCTTCATCGGCTGGGCCGACCCGGACTTTTGGCGCGATGCCGGCGTCCGGTCATCGTCGCAGAATCTCGTCGTGCGTTTTGGTCAGGCCATGTACACGCCAGGGGACAGGACCCGCACCGAAGTGATTCCGGATGACCGGCCATATGCCGGATTGCTCTACATGGGGCTGGCGTGGAATCGCCGTATCCATCCACGAGCCGCCGGTTACGAAATGCTGGACGTGCGTGAGCTGACCCTGGGCGTGATCGGCCCCTGGTCACTGGCCGAACAGTCCCAGAACTTGGTGCACCGGGTGCGCGGCATCGAGCGCTTTCAGGGCTGGAACAATCAGTTGCGCAACGAACCGGCGTTCCAGATCGCCATGGAACGCAAGTTCAAGCCGTACGCGGAAGGCACCGTCCGTCCCGGATGGAGCAGTGACGCGATCGGCAGTTATGCCCTGCGGGTCGGAAACATCGAAACCTCCGCCAGCACCGGCGTGGAATTGCGTGCGGGCTGGAACATCCCGAACGACTTCGGCAGCTATCCGATCCGCCCTGGTGCGGAAAACCGTCCGCCCTCGGGTGATGCCGGCCTGCGCACGACACGGCCGCAATCGGCGCGGGCGCCTAAACCCGGGGCGCATGCCTTCTTGAACCTGGAGGCAAGCGCCGTCGCCTGGGATTTCTCGCTCGACGGAAACATGTTCCGGAGCAGCCACCGCGTCAGCCGGCGGCCGTGGGTCGCACAGGCAGCGCTGGGCATCAGCAGCCAATGGATCGTTGCCGGACGTGGCATGCGGCTCGCCGTGATGCGCGTCTGGAGAACCCGTGAATTCGACCAGCAGGCAGGCCGCCATGGGTTCGGATCGATTTCCCTGAGCCTCGAGTTCTGAGCCCCGCAACCATTCGCCGCCCACAGGGCCGCTCATCAACGTCCGCCATGGAGAAACCCGTGAGCCACTTTCCGCCTCCCCACCCGTTTTCCACGATCGCCTTGTTGGCAGCCTTGGTGGTCACCTCCACCGGGCTGGGTGCGCAATCCATCGAGGCCGCAAACCCGATGGTCCTTCGCAGCGTGATGCAAGGGATGGGGCGCGACATGCAAGCCGTCACCGGTGCGATCTCCAGCGAGGACTGGGCCCTGGTTGCCGAGTTGGCGCCAAAGATCGCCAAGCATGCCGAACCGCCCTTGTCGGAAAAAATGCGCATCCTTGCCTGGCTTGGAGCAGACGCCGGAAAGTTTCGGGTTTTTGATGGCCAGGTGCACGATGCCGCCAACGCCATGGGCGAGGCTGCAAAACGGAAGGACGGTCAAGCCGTCATTGCGGCTTTCTCCAGGACCCAGCAAAGCTGCCTGGCTTGCCACCAGGGTTTCCGCCATTCGTTCGTGGACAAGTTTTATGGTGGACGCTAGCTGGCGACGTGTCTGACCCGCAGTACCACGTGGAACTGGTCAAGGAGACAAAAGAAACCTGTGGACGCCTGGACATCGCGGTCAACAACGCCGGCATCAGCCATGAGTTCCTTCCGGCGGGCGAGATCCCGCTCGAGGTGCGAGGCCGGGTGATCCACATCAACCACCGGGGTGGCAGGCGCACCAAGGGATGCAAGGCCGGCCATGCATGGCTGGTCCCGCCCTCTGATGCGCTGATGCCAACGAGCTGCGCGAGATGATCGGATTTGCCAGCCGGCGGCCGATGGAGCTGGCGGTCGAAGCGGATGAGACCCAATCCGCCTGGGTGGCAGCGGGCGGGTGCTGTGGCAGGCGCGCAGCCGATTGACCCATATCAACCTGACGGCCGCCTGCTGGCTTGTAATGCCGAGACGCAGGATCAGCCCCCGGGGAATGCCATGCTCGAGTTCATTGTCGACATCGATCCGGAGCACGACGACGTTGCGTTGCTGCGTTTCGCCTTCGCCCTCGCCCGCCAGCACGGCGCGCATCTCACCGGCCTGCAGGCCGTAACGCTCAGCACGGCTGAAGTCATGGTGATGCCGGATGCCATGCTCGTGCTGGAGGAACGGGAACAGGCGGCGCGGGGCCGCCGCGACTGGTGGCGCGAGTTGTGCCGGAGGCACGGCGTCGAGGGGAGTTGGGAAGCGCATCGCGGTCTCCACGAGGCGGTGCTGTCCCGACGCGCCAGCCTTGCCGACCTCGTGCTGGGGCGCTTGGCGCGTGAAGCCGCCCGCCTGACATCCGGCCTGAATCCGCTGGGTCGCGTACTGTCCACCGAAGCGGCGCCGATGCTGCTCGTGCCCGATCAGTGGCCGGGCGAGAACGGCGTGCACAAGGTGACGATCGCCTGGAACGGCTCTACCGAGGCGGCGCGCGCAGTGCGCGCGGCGGCTCCGCTGCTGCTGCGCGCCGACGAGATCGTGGTGCTGGATGGTGTATCGCGCATCCAGGCAAACGAGCGGCGGATCCGGCTGGCGCTTGACCGCTGGCTGGAACGGCACGCGCTACGGGCGCAATGGGAAACCCTCGACGAAGAGGACGACAACGGGCAATCCATCCACGACCGTGCGCGCGGCCATGGCGCCGATCTGCTGGTAATGGGCGCGTGGGGCCATTCGCGCATGAACGAGTGGCTGCTCGGCGGCGTCACGCGGCATCTGCTCCAGCACAGCGAAATGCCGCTGCTGGTGGTGGAGGCGTGAACCTGCGGCATCTTCTTCGCTGCCTGCGTCGCGCAGCCGGAAAGCGCGCGATATACCCGGCACCACCGGTGCCCGTCGTTGGCCGAAAGCTGACCGCCCGTTGATGCAGGTCAACATCGCGCAGCGACCGTTCCGCTTTGCTGGCACCATGACATCCGCCGCGCGGAGGCGTACGCATGAAAATACTGCTGCCCGTGGACGGGAGCGCCAGCTGCACGCGTGCCGTCCGTTACCTGGCCAGGCACTGGCCTGCCGATGCCGTTGTAACCCTGCTCAACGTGGACCTGCCGCTGCGCAAGTCGATCGCCGGGCGGCTGGATGTCGACAGCGTTGCGCAATTTCACCGCGACAGCGGTAACGCCGCGCTCAAACCGGCCAGGCGCGAACTGACCAAGGCGGGGCATGTGTTCGACGAGTGCCTGCTCGTGGGCGATCCGGGAACCGAAATCGTGCAGTTTGCACGGCGCGGTCGCTACGACTTGATCGTGATGGGTTCACACGGCCGCGGCGTACTGAAGAGCCTGTTCCTCGGCTCCGTGGTGACGAAGGTGCTGGCCGGTTCGAAGGTGCCGGTGCTCGTCGTGCGTTGACGCAGGCGCCCACGCGAGCGGGCGCCTGAAAGCCGGCCGTTTCCGGGCCGCTTAGGCCGGTGACTTGGCCGGTACCGGGGCGGGCCCCGCTCCGGCCACGCCGCCCATGAAGCGGCGCTTCACCAGCTCGACCAGCACCAGGTACGTCGCCGTGGCTGCCAACAGGAACACGAAGAAGGCCGGCGGCAGCGGGACGAAACCCAGATCCGCGGCCAGCGGCGTCGCCGGAATCACGAGGCCGACCACCACCGCGGCCACCACGCTGGCGATCAGCCCGTTGCTCGGCCGGCTGCGCAAGGGGTTGCCGGCGGTGCGGATCACGAACAGCACCAGCGTTTGCGTGGCCAGCGATTCCACGAACCAGCCGGTGTGGAACTCCGCCGGCGAGGCGTGCAGCCACACCAGCAAGGCGTAGAAGGTGAGGAAGTCGTACAGCGAGCTGATCGGCCCCACGCCCAGCATGAATCGGCGGATCAGGCCGATGCTCCAGCGGCGCGGCGCGGCCAGTTGCGAGGCATCCACGTTGTCGCCCGGAATGGTGATCTGCGCCAGGTCGTAGAGAAAATTGTTGAGCAGGATCTGGGTGGGCAGCATCGGCAGGAACGGCAGCACCAGAGCCGCCACCGCCATGCTGAGCATGTTGCCGAAGTTGGAGCTGGTTCCCATCAGCAGGTACTTGGTCACGTTGGCGAACGCGATGCGGCCCTCGATCACCCCGGCATGCAGCGCTCCGAGGTCACGCTCACCCAGCACGATGTCGGCCGCATCGCGCGCCACGTCCACGGCGTTCATCACCGAGATGCCGACGTCGGCGGCGTGCAATGAAGGGGCGTCGTTGATGCCGTCGCCAAGGAAGCCCACCACGGCGCCGCGGGATTTCAGCGCCAGCACGATCCGGTGTTTCTGCGCGGGGCTGACCCGTGCGAAGACGCTGACGCGCGCAGCCATGGCGCTCAGGGCATCCTGGTCGAGCGCATCGAGCTGCGCGCCCGTGAACACTTCGCGCGTATCCAGCCCGACCTCTTCGCAAACATGCCGGACGACGAGCTCGTTGTCGCCGGACAGGATCTTCACCGTCACCCCGTCGCGGGCGAGCGTTGCCAGGGAATCCGCCACCCCGGGCAGCACGGGATCGGCGAACGCGACGAAACCGGCGAGCACCATCCCGGCTTCGTCTGCCGCCGTGTAGCGCGGCTGTCGTTCGACCTTGCGCCAGGCGATGGCCAGGGCGCGTTGCCCTTGCCGGCCGAACGCGTCGCAGGTGCGCTTGATAGCGGCGGACGCGCCGGTGTCCAAGGGATGCAGCGCACCGTCCTTTTCGTATTGCGTGCATTGCGCGAGCACCGATTCCGGCGCGCCCTTGGCAATCAACAGGATTTCGCCATCGTGTTCGATCACCACACCAAGGCGGCGGCGCTCGAAATCGAACGGGATTTCGTCGATTTTCCGAACGGCGCCCGGCGGCAATGCGCATCGTTTCAGGATCGCCTCGTCCAACGGGCTGTGGATGCCGCTCTGGAATGCGCTGTTGAGGCGTGCAAGGAATCCGGTGTGTCCGGACGGCGCGCCAAGTGGATCGGTCATGGCCGCAACATTGGTTTCGCTGCGCGTGAGCGTGCCGGTCTTGTCGCTCAGCAGCACGGTCATGCTGCCGAAATCCTCGATGGCGGCGAGATGCTTCACCACTACGCGGTGGCGCGCCATGCGCACCGCGCCGCGTGCCAACGTGACGGTGGTAATCATCGGCATGAACTCGGGGGTCAACCCCACGGCCAATGCCAGCGCGAACAGCAAGGTCTGCAGCATCGGCCGGTGCAGCACGATGCCGGCCAGCACCACGACCAGCACCAGCGCGAACACGGTGCGCATGATGAGCCGCGCAAACCCGGCCAGGCCGCGCTCGAATTCGGTGGGTGGCGGACGCTCCGACAAGCGTGCCGCGACATCGCCGAACGCAGTGTCCCTGCCGGTGGCGAACACGATGGCGGTGGCCGTGCCCGCGACCACCGAGGTGCCGAGAAACACCAGGTGCTGCGCATCGGCGTCGGTGCCTTGCGGGCGCTCGCAGGCGAGCTTTTGCGCCGGCAGGGATTCGCCCGTCAGGGCCGACTGCTGCACGTGCAGATCCCGGGTTTCAAGCAGACGCGCGTCCGCAGGTATCCGGTCGCCCGCAGCGAGGCGGATCAGGTCGCCCGGCACCAGTTCCCGGCGCGGCACTTCCCGCCAGGTGCCGTCACGGCAAACGCTGGCCGTAGGGGCGATCTCTGCGCGCAACCGCTCGGATGCACGTTGCGAGCGGTAGCTCAGCGCAAAATTGAGCGCCACGCTGAGCAGGACCATGACCAGGATGATGGTCGCCCCCACGGGGTCGCCGAGGGTTCCCGAAATCACTGCCGCGGCGAGCAGCATCAGGACCAGGGGATCGCCCAGCAGCCCGAGCAATGTCCGAATGTACCGGGTACGTCCGTCGGTCCGTGTCTCGTTGGGCCCGTACGTGGAAAGGCGACGCCTGGACTCGGCGTCGGCCAACCCGTTCGAAGTGCTGTTGAGCAGCTCGAACAGCGATTCGAGGGATGCCAGCCGTGGGTCCGCGGCTGGCTCGGTCGGGTGCGGGGTTTCGCTCATGACGAGGCGAACATTGCCTCCGCCTCCCCTGCCGATATTGATCGCGATCAACCGGAATCGAACCCGGTGGCATGCACCGCGGAAACTCTTTTCTGCCGGTCGCCGCGCAGTCGGAAAAGTATCTTTCCAACCAGGGAGTGATGCAGCAATGGCATTGGTTCTGGTCGATCAATTCACCATAGTCCCGGCAATCATTTCACTCATGTCATGGCTTGCGTCTTTGGCATCAAACGCGGCATGGGCGATCGACAAAACGTTGATTGGGATCAACAAGTGCTTGCCGGCCCGATTTACGGTGAAATGCGCCCCCGGTCGGCGCCATTTCCTTCCGCACAGGAGTCGGTCATGAAAAAGATTGCGCAGTTGCTGCTTGCTTCCGCCGCCATGGTGGCGCTGTTGCCGATTGCCTCGGCCGCCGACCGTGACTTGGAGTGCAGTCTCAAATTCAATTCGAAGCAATGGTCGGCGCTATATTCCAGCGCGGTCGGGGAAGGCATCGTGACTTGCAAGGACGGCTCGTCGATGCCGGTTGCCATCCGCGCAAAAGGCATTGGCATCACTGCCGGGAAATGGAAGATCACCGACGGCAAGGGCACCTTCACCCACGTCGCCAGGATCGAGGATGTGCTGGGCAGCTATCTGGCGGTCAGTGGCGACGTTGGCGTGGCCAAGGCGGGCACGGCCCAGGCGCTGACCAAGGGCAAGGTATCGCTGGTGCTTGCCGGCAAGGGCAAGGGCTTCGATGTCGGTGTCGCGATCAGCAGTTTCCGGATCAGCCAGCCCGGCATGAAAGCAGGCAAGCCCGGCGCCGCGGCCCCCAGGCCGGCGGACGAGGTGAAGTAGACGGCCTGCCCCGCGGGTGCGACCGATGAGGGTCAGGTGCGGACAGGCCGATCCGCGTCGGCGACGGGGTCGCGTCACGGCGGCAGTCGGCGCAGCCAGTTGCCACGTGCAAGCCAGAGGGCCAACCGGGGGACGAGGTTGAACAGCAGGATGCCGATCTCGTAGATCGCCATGCCGCCGTAATGCACGGCGTCGAAAGTCTCGTTCGAAATCCTGAACCAGCGGCTGTGCAATCGGTACATTCAGCTCCGCGCGAAGATGAAGGCACCCGACCAGATCAGCAAGGCGGCGTAGTTGAGGCATACGCACCAGAGCAGGACCTCCCGTATCAGGGTCATGGTCATGGCGCGGCTCCACAGGTGGAACGTGGATGGGTCGCGGCCGGCCCGGGGCGCGCCGATCCGTGCTGCCCTCGGCATGCGTCGCGCCGCCGAGGGCCATTTCCCCGCTCGCCGGTCGTTTCCGATGGCCGGCGAGCGGACAGGAGCACACTCAGCTGACCGCCAGTTTGCGGGCGCTGCCGTTCGCTTTCTTCGGCAACGTCAGCATGAGCACGCCGTTCTCGTAGTGTGCTTCGGCCTTGCCGCTGTCCACTTCGGTGGGCAGGCTGAACGAGCGGTAGAACTGTCCGTAATAGCGCTCCGTGTAGAGGTCGCGCTCGTTTTCCTTGTCCTTGTCCTTGTTGCTCTCACGCTTGGCCTCGGCGGTGATGGACACCAGGTTGCCATCGACGGACACGTCGATGGCGTCCTTCTCCACGCCGGGGATTTCCGCCTTGACCGTGTAGGCCTGGTCGTTTTCCACCACGTCGATGCGCATCTCCGGCGCTTCCAGCTCCTGCTGCCAGCGCGGGCGCAGGCCGAAATCATGGAACAGGTCCTCGAACATGGGTGGGCGGGATTCAAGCCGGCTCAGCGGCTTGAAGGGATTCCAGTGGACAAGATTGGCCATGGCATGGGTCCTCATGGAGGGAGTTGGGGAGACTCGCGCATTACGTGCGGGTCATCGCCCAACCTAGGCGCCGCGTATCGGGGAACGGTGATCCAGATCAACGTCGTGCGTGATCATCGCCGGGGCCCCGGGATGCGTCGCTGACGATCGCCCGTTGCCCGGCGCTGTCTGCGCCCAGGCAAAAGCCACCACCCGCATGATGTGGTGCACCACGTCATCGAGCATGCCGACATGCCGGTATTGCCGCGGCATTGACAATCGTCAACAAGCGGCTGGCGGCCGGGGCGCACCCTCGGCTCGACACCGCAAGCCCGACATTGCAAGGGAGAAGCCCGTGGACCGGCTCAATGGCAAAGTCGCCCTGGTTACCGGGGGCGCCCAAGGCATCGGCGCCGCCTGTGTGCAGCGCATGGTGGAAGCTGGCGCGCGCGTCGCCATCGTCGACGTGCTCGACGCCGCCGGGCAAGCGCTCGAACGCCAGTTGGGCGAACGCACCTGCTACCTGCATGCCGACGTGTCCGTCGAGGCCGAAGTGGCGCGGGCGGTGCAAGCCACCGTCGCCCGTTTCGGCCGTCTGGACGTGATGGTCAACAACGCCGGCATCTCCGGCGCCAACAAGCCCACCCACGAGCTGACCGAAGCCGAGTGGGACCGCGTGCAGGCCATCAACGTGAAGGGCGTGTTTTTCTGCACCAAGCACGCCATCGGCCCGATGCGCGCCGCCGGCGGCGGCAGCATCATCAACCTGTCGTCCATCTACGGCCTGGTCGGCGCGCCGGATGTACCGCCCTATCACGCGTCCAAAGGCGCCGTGCGCTTGATGAGCAAGACCGACGCGTTGCTGTATGCCGCCGACCGCATCCGGGTGAACTCGATCCACCCCGGTTTCATTTGGACGCCGATGGTGGAGCACCACCTCACCACGCTTCACGGCGACGCCGCGGCGCACCAGCGCGAGTTGGCGGCGCTGCATCCGCTCGGCCACCTGGGCGAGGCGGACGACATCGCCTGGGGCGTGGTCTACCTGGCCTCGGAGGAGGCGAAGTTCGTCACTGGCAGCGAACTGGTGATCGACGGAGGCTACAGCTGCCGGTAGCCGCCATCCCGAGGAGAAACGACCCATGTTCAAGCGCATCCTGCTTTCCACCGACGGTTCCGACTTGTCCCTGCATGGCGTGAAGCTGGGCATCGAGTTGGCCAAGTCCTGCGGCGCCAGCGTCTTTGCGCTGCACGTCATCGAACCCTTCCACGCGATCAGCTACGTGGCCGAGATGATCACCGCCACCCAGGCGGTGTACATGGAGGGCGCCGTGGAGCGCGCGGAACGCTATCTTGCCGAGGTGAGTGGTCTGGCGGCCAAGGCCGGCGTTCCCTGCGAAAGCAGCCATGTCGTCCGCGACCCGCCCAGCGAGGCGATCGTGGAGGAAGCACAGCACCGGCAATGCGACCTGATCGTCATGGCGTCGCACGGCAGGCGCGGCTTCAACAAGCTGCTGCTCGGCAGCGAGACGCAAAAAGTGCTGCAGACCAGCTCGATACCGGTACTGGTGTGCCGCTGAAACGGCCTGAACGCACGCATGACCCGGTGCGCCCTCGCCGCGACCAGGCAGGTCACCGGTTCATGCCATCGCATTGCCTGCGGGGGTACGCACGTACCGGTCGATTGCGGACTGTTCCAGGGTGGTGACCAGGACCACCTGAAGTTCGAACCGTTTGGCTTCGAGCCGGCGTCCGTCGATGCGCTGCTGTTCGCCCACGCCATCTCGAGCACGGCGTGCGTATCCCCCACCTGGTGCGGCAGGCTTCCACGGCCGCACCAGGCCACCTCGGCAACGCGCGACCTCGCGCGCATCCTCCGCGTGGACGAGCTGCATCGTGCCATCCGCCCAAATCTTCAGGCGCAACGGCGACGTGATCCTTCCCACGTTCGCGCTCAAGCGCGCAGGGAATCCTGTGTTACCCGCATCACGGCGCCGTCGACGGCAAGCTTCCCGCGTGCATGCCGGTATGCCTCGATTTGCCCATGGCAATCGCTGCCACCGAGGTGTGCCGCGGGTACCGGGAATGCTTCGACCGGCAATTCCACGACCGACTGCACCGAAGACGCCCGTGTCGCCATGCCCGGCCCGCGCCCCACGTTGTTGCACACAGTGATTTCTCCGCAGCCAACGCGCTGACTTTCCCGTCACATGGAGTGGATGAGAAGCACATGACGCGCCGAGCTTCCGACTGGTACAAGAAACCCCATCACCGCTGCCCCATTGCCGGATTCGCCCCCCATGATCCATCGCATCCTGGTCGCCATCAGCGCATCGACACTCCTCCTTGGCCTGGTCATGCGCATCGCCGGCCATGAGGCGGTCGCCAGCCTTGCGTGGACGGTGGGCGCGGCGCTCGTGTCCATTTCGATCGGTGTTTCCAGCGTCATTCAATTGATCCGGCGCAATGCCGGTGTCGACGTCATCGCGCTGCTTGCCATCATCGGGGCGATCGTCCTGGACGAGGCGCTTGCCGCCGCCGTCATCGGTCTCATGTTCGCCAGCGGGAGGGCGCTGGAGGATTACGCCGAAGGCAAGGCAAGGCGCGAGATGTCGGCGCTGTTGAAGCGTGCCCCGAATTCGGCCAACAAGTACCTGGGCGATGAGCTCGTGCAGATTCCCGTCGCCCAGGTGTCACCGGGTGATCGCCTTCTCGTCCGCAGTGGCGAGGTCGTGCCAGTCGACGGCCTGGTGGAATCCGAAGGCGCGGTGCTTGACGAGTCGGCACTCACCGGCGAGTCGCTGCCGGTTCGGCGACTCCAGGGCGAACTGGTCCGCAGCGGCGTGCTCAATGCGAGCGGCCCGTTCGATCTTTTGGCCACGACCTCTGCGGCTGACAGCACGTTTTCCGGGGTGGTCAGGCTGGTCGCAGCCGCCCAGCAGGCGAAGGCGCCATCCTCGCGCCTGGCCGATCGCTACGCATTGCTGTTCCTGCCGCTGGCTCTGGTGGTTGCGGGGCTCGCATGGGCCCTGACGGGCGATCCCGTCCGCGCGTTGGCGGTGCTGGTCGTCGCCACGCCCTGCCCGCTCGTCCTTGCCGTGCCCGTCGCGATCGTTTCCGGCATGTCGCGATGCGCGGCGCGCGGCGTGCTCGTCAAGGGCGGTGGTGCCCTGGAAGGATTGGCCCGTGGCGAAAGCCTCTTTTTCGACAAGACGGGGACGCTTACGGCGGGGCATGCGCGCCTGACGGCGATCGAAGCCGCCGATTCCATGGGGCCGGATGAATTGCTGCGAATGGCGGCGTCGATCGAGCAGATGTCCCAGCACGTGCTTGCCGCAGCCATCGTGTCGTTCGCAAGGCAACGGGGGCTGGCCCTGACGAAGCCCGCCGATGTTCGTGAAGAGCCTGGAGCGGGCCTGGCCGGGACGATCGACGGCCGTCGCGTCGTCATCGGCAGTTACGGCTTCGTCTCGCGGTTCGCTCCCGCCGCGGACTGGGCCGACCTGTTGTACCGGCGGGTGCGCCGCGAAGGCTCCACCGGGGTGTTCGTGGCCGTGGATGGCGCCATGGCGGGAGCCCTGTTGCTGGGCGACGAAATACGGCTCGATACCCCGCGTGCCATCCGCCTGCTGCGGCGTGCCGGAATCCGGCGCATCGTGATGCTGACCGGAGATCACCGCGACATCGCCGAGATCATCGGCGAATCCCTCGGGGTGGACGAAGTCCTGGCGGACCAGACGCCAAGCGACAAGCTGGCCGCCATCGAGGCAGCCGGGCGGACGAGCACCACGATCATGGTCGGCGACGGCATCAACGACGCGCCTGCGCTCGCCGCAGCCGATGTCGGCGTGGCGATGGGTGCACGCGGTGCCGCCGCGTCTTCCGAAGCGGCCAGCATCGTGCTGCTGGTCGACCGGCTGGATCGCCTGGCCGAGGCGCTCGTCATCGCCCACCGCACGCGAAGGATCGCCTTGGAAAGCGTGCTTGCGGGGATGGGCCTGTCGCTGGTTGCCATGGTGTTCGCGGCACTGGGCTTTCTCCCGCCCGTGGCCGGTGCCTTTCTGCAGGAAGGCATCGACGTGGCAGTGATCCTCAATGCACTGCGCGTGCTGCGGACCACCCCGGCCGGCGAAACCCGGGCACGACTGGATACCGCCGAAGGCGCCCGTCTGGCTGCCGAGCATCTTGAACTCACCCCGGTGCTCGACCGCATTCGTATTTGCGCCGACCACCTTCCGGTCTTGCCCGAAGCGGCGATCCATGCCGAGCTGGCAGAGCTGGATGGATTGCTGAGGACCAAGCTCCTTCCGCATGAGCGCGACGATGAAAAAAACCTGTACCCGCGACTGGAGCGCATGTTGGGCGGCGATGACCCCCTTGCTTCCCTGAGTCACACCCATCGCGAGGTGCATCGGCTCGTCCGCTTGTTCCAGCACACGGTCGAAGACCTGCATCCTGGGGCGTCGTCGCCCGAGGTCCTCCAGGATTTGCAACGCACCCTCTATGGATTGGACGCCATCCTGAGATTGCACTTTGCCCAGGAAGAAGAGATTTACCACGGCATGTCGGAGACAGTCTGACGGCGCTCCCGGCGGGCAAGTCCGGCTTTCACGCCGTAGCCCATTACCGCGGCGTTGGCGGCGCATCCTCTCCGGAGGATCCGAAGACAGCAGCCTATTCGCTCGCGTTGCAACGAGCCCGCCATCGGGCGCGGAAAGCACGGCCACACAGCCGGCATAACGCGGTGCCCACCCCGCCGGACGGCATTCTCAATAATCGTTGGCGACCGCCGCCCAGTCGCGTTCATCGTCGGCACGCAGCTCGAACCACATCGCGTTGAGGATGCCGAATGCACAGGCGAGGCCGACGCCCAGGAACCATGCGAAATACCACATTGTCCGTCCTCCTTCGTTGCGTGGGCGGGATCAGAATTTTCTCGACACGTCGGAGTCCGGCCGCCAGATTTTCATCCCGTCCGGGCCAAGCCGGACCAGGCGCATCGACAGGATCGCACCAACCACGAACAGGCCAGCCATGGTGGTGCACGCGATCGCGCCGATAATCGCCTCCGACGTTGTCACCAACGTTCCGGTGATGGGCAGCAATCCGTCGATCAGCCAGGGACCACGGCCCGCCTCGCTCACCAGCCAGCCCAGCGCGCCTGCCACCCATGGCACGGGCAGGCTCCAGGCAGCAAGGCGGAGAAAACCTCGCCGGTCCAGCCGCCGACGCGACGCCAGCCAGAACGCGACACCGAACAGCACGATGCTGTACGCCCCCAGCAGCGCCATCCCCCGGAAGGACCAGAACAGCAGTGGCACGTTCGGGATCGTGTCGCGAGCCGCAGCGGCTATCGCGTCGTCATTCCGTTGCAGCGGGTGCTGCGCATGGCGCAGCAACAAACCATAGCCCAGGTCAGGGGTGGCACCGGACTCGCGCGCGGGCACGCCTTTGGCGTCCAACGCCGCAAGTTCCAACAGGCCGCGGCGAATGCGCGACGTGTTCGCCGCCTCGAGTTCGTCCAACCCCGCCACCGGCTTCCGCCAGGAATGCGTCACGCCGAGTCCCAGCATCCACGGGACGCGCAGCGCGGCCCGCGTTGCGCGGCTGCCCGGGTCGGGAAGCCCGAACACCATGAGCGACGCTGGCGCCGGCTGCGTCTGCCACTCCGCCGCGATCGCGGCGACCCGCATCTGCTGGCCCGGCGAACCGGCGTAGCCGGCGTTGTCGCCGAGCACGGCCAGCGAAAGTGCCGCAGCCAGGCCGAAGCTGGCCGCGACGGTCAGCGAGCGGCGCGCGAACTGCACGTTGCGTCGACGCAGCAGGTACCACGCGGAGGCGGAGAGCACCAGCGTCGCCGCCGTGAGATAGCTGGAGCCGAGCAGATGCAGGAAGCGTGCTTGTGCCGCGGGATTGAGCAGCACCGACGGCACGTCGCGAATCCAGACCTGCAGGCTGCCGGAATCCAGGTAGGCGCCAGACGGGTTGTCCATCAAGCCGTAGCCGACCGCGATCTTGAGCACCGCCAAGGTCGACAGCGCCATCCACAGCCAGGTGACTAGCAAGTGCTGCCGTCGCTTCGGATTCAGCCAGTCGTTGAACTGGCGCCAGAGGTATACCCCACCAACGAACACGAACGGCGTCACGAGCAAGGTCGACACCGGCCCCGGTACCCCATGCAGGTGGCGGGTGAAACGGTTGGGGTCCACGCCATGCAGCACGATCAGCACGATCGAGCCGATCGCCCACATCAGCAGCACGATGCCGAACAGCTTGCCCCAGAAGCGGGCGATCTGCCGCCAGATTTCCCGCTCGGTCATCACGTACACGCTTTCCATGATCGCGATGATCGGCGGCAGGCCGACGATCAGCGGCAGCAAGGTGGCGGCATAGAACGCGACGAGGTGCGGCCACAGTGCCGAAGCATGGAACGAGGAAAGTTCGATCATGGAAGCCTGCTCCTCATCCGCGGTCGCAGTGACGTCACCCGTCGCTCAGTGCACTACCAGCACCGCTATCCCGGTGTGGATCAGGACTTGCTGCGTCTCGCTGCCGAGCATGAGTTTCGCGATGCCGCGCCGACCGTGCGATGCCATTACGATCAGGTCGCAATCCAGCTCCGTAGCTGTTGCGACGATGGTTCGCCACGCCGCGTTGCCGCGCATTGCGATCAAGTCGCACGCCACCCCGGCGCGCCCGGCCTCGTGCGCAAGCGGCGCAAGCAGCTTGTCGGCATGCGCCTTGGCCAGCTCCCGCAATCGATCCGGCGGCGGCTCGATCAGTTCCTCGACGACGCCGATGCGGTTGAATTCCATCATCACGTGCAAGCCGGTGATGCGTGCGCCAAGGCGGTGCGCCAACGCGACGGCCTGCCCGATGGCCCGGCGCGAGCCCTCGTCGTCATCGATGGGAACCAGAATGTGCTTGCACATGTCGGTTGCATCCATGGTTCGCGATCACGCCGGAGGGCTGCATCCTGCGCGCCAGGCACGGCGATTCGACCTGGCCGGCTCATGCCACTATTCCGCGCGGCCGCAAGGCCCGGTTGATGCATGTCAACTTCCCTCCGGAAAGGCCCACCCGGCCCGCCACCGCGCCCACCGTGGCATTGCGATAAGCTTCCGCGACCGTACCTCTGTGTGCAGCGGGCGCCATGCCTGACCATCTTCATCTGCTGGTCGTGGACGACGATACCGACGTGCTGGGTCTGTTGCGACGCTATTTCGCGGGCCAGGGTTTCACGGTCAGCACCGCGGTCGACGGCACCGGGATGCACGCCGTGCTGGCGCGCCAGGCCGTCGATCTGGTCCTGCTCGATCTCGGCCTGCCGGGCGAGGATGGCCTCGAGTTGACGCGCCAACTGCGGCGGAACTGGAACGGCGCGCTGATCATCATCACTGGCCGCGGCGAATCGGTGGATCGCGTGGTCGGCCTGGAGCTGGGGGCCGACGACTATGTGACCAAGCCGTTCGAGTTGCGGGAACTGCTGGCGCGCGTGCGCAGCGTGCTGCGCCGCAGCCTCCCGGCTGCCGTGGCCATCGGCCAATCCGGCGCGGCGGTGTTCCATTTCGCCGGCTTTAGCCTGGACCCGCTGGGGCGCACGCTCCGCAACGCCCGCGGGGATGTGATCACGCTGACCACTGGCGAGTACGAGCTGCTGCGCGTGTTCGTCGAGTATCCGAACCAGGTGCTGTCGCGCGACGAGCTGATGGGACACACCCACGGCCGCGACGCCGGTCCGTTCGATCGCGCCATCGACGTGCAGATCGCACGACTGCGCCGCAAGATCGAATCCGATGCGGCGAATCCCGAATTGATCAAGTCGGTGCGGGGCGTTGGCTACCTCTTCGCGGCCCGCGTCCAGGCGGTGCGATGAATGGCCACCTCGTTGCCCGTCGCCATCAGCCTGGCCATGCTGCGTACCTGGTTCGGCATTTCCCCCGAGGCGATGATCGCCGTGGGCCAGGACGGCGTCATCGTGCTGGCCAACGCACAGGCCGGACGCATGTTCGGTTATGAGGGCGAGACGCTGCTCGGGCAGCCCATGGAAGCACTGCTGCCGGAACCCCTGCGGCAGGCCCACCACCTGCATCGCCGCGATTTCATGATCCATCCGCGCGTGCGCCCGATGGGCATCGGCTACGAGCTGATGGGCATCCGGCGCGATGGCGAGGCGTTTCCCGTCGAGATCGGCCTGAGCCCGGTCACCACCACCGAGATCGGTACCGTCGCGATCGCCTCGATCCGCGACATCTCCGAAACGCGACGGGTACGCCAGGCCCTTGCCCGCGCACGGCGCGACAGCTTTCTCGCGCAGATCGGCCGGCTCGCACTGGAATCGCCGGACTACGAACTGGCCATCAGCCGGATACCGGAACTCGTCGCGGCGGCGCTGGATGTGCCGGCCGTCGCCATCCTCTCCACCGATTGGCATGGCCGGCGGCTTGGCGTACGTGCCGCCACGGGGCTGCACGACCAGACCGCCCAGGCGATTGCGGCCATCTTTGGCCAGACCGATTTCGTGCGCGGCAGTTTCGGCGACGGGAGCCGCCGTGCGATCACTGCGGACTCGCTGCCCGAGGGGGCGCATGCCGGCCTGCTGGACAGGCTGGCCGAGGCTGGCTTCCACGACGTTGCCTTGGTCCCACTGTTCGGGCGCCACGAGCCGCTGGGGGTGCTGGTCGTGCTCGCCGCGACGCCGGTCGGCTTCGACCAGGATCGGCTTGGCTTCCTGCAATCGGTGGCCAATTTGCTGACGGCCGCCGTGCAGCGCAGCCGCAGCGAGGAGCAGTTGGCGCATGCCCAGCGGCTCGACGCGATCGGCCAGCTGACCGGTGGCGTTGCGCATGACTTCAACAACCTGCTGACGGTGATTTCGGGCAACCTGCAGTTGCTCGAAGCCGAGTTGGCCGATCACCCGGACCTGCTGGAGATCACCGACAGCGCGTTGCGCGCGGTGGCCCGCGGCTCCGACCTGACCCGCAGGCTGCTGGCGTTCGCCCGCCGACAACCGCTGCAACCCCGCGCGGTCGTGCCCAAGCCGCTGCTGGACGAGCTCGGGCACATGCTCAGGCGCACCCTCGGCGAGGCCATTGCGGTCGAAGTCGAATGCGCGGCCGACGTGCCGGATGTGTACGCGGATGCGAACGAGCTGGATACGGCGCTGGTCAATCTCGCGCTGAATGCGCGCGATGCCATGCCACGCGGAGGGCGGCTGCGCATCGTCGCGCGCGAAACCA
Source organism: Rhodanobacter sp. FW106-HT46G03 (assembly GCF_058789895.1). Classification (NCBI taxonomy): domain Bacteria; kingdom Pseudomonadati; phylum Pseudomonadota; class Gammaproteobacteria; order Lysobacterales; family Rhodanobacteraceae; genus Rhodanobacter; species Rhodanobacter sp. FW106-HT46G03. The sequence continues at coordinate 1,760,084 of NZ_JBYTCC010000001.1, read as the reverse complement.
TGATCGAGGACGCTTCCAGCGCAGGGGAGCTTCCGCCCGGCCGCTACGTGGCATTCGGCATCGACGACACCGGTACCGGCATGGCGCCGGATGTGCTGGTGCACGCGCTGGAGCCGTTCTTCACCACCAAGGATGCCGGCAAGGGCAGCGGCCTCGGCCTCAGCATGGTCTATGGCTTCGCGACCCAGTCCGGCGGCCGGCTGTCGATCGACAGCCGGCTCGGCTACGGCACCCGCGTCGAGCTGCTGCTGCCCGTCGCGAAGGCGCCGACCGAGCCCGCAGTGGCGGCAAAGCCAGTGCAGATTGCCTCGCCCGGGCAGCGCGCCACCATCCTGGTGGTCGAAGATGAAGCCGACGTCCGCACCGTCGCGGCCCGGCTCCTGGAGGCATTCGGCTTTCAGGTCATCCCGGCGGGCAACGCCCACGAGGCGCTGGAACGGCTTGCCGGAAACCCGGCCGTGGACTTGCTGTTCTCCGACGTGATGCTGGGCAGCGGCATGGACGGGGTGGAACTCGCGCACGCGGCGCGCCGACTCCGGCCCGGACTTGCGGTGCTGCTCACATCCGGCTACCGGGGGCGACCGGGTGGGCTGGAAGGTCCGGTGGCGCCCTTCGCGTTGCTGCGCAAGCCCTACCGGCGGGAACAACTGATCGAGGCCGTGCGCCGGCTGCTGGATAGTGCGTGAAGCCGCTCACTGGAGCGTACAGGACGTGCCGACGCAGGCGCGCAGCTTCGGGATATCCAGCAGCTTGATCTCGCGACGAAGCACCGAGATGTACTGGAGCCGCTCCAGGTGGGACAGCGCCCGCGTCACGGTCTCGTGCTTGAGTGCGAGAAAACTCGCGATGTCGGCGCGTCCCATCCGCAGGATGAAGTGGCGGGCGCTGAAGCCGAGACGCGCCAGGCGCGCGGCGAGGTCCAGCAGGAATGCCGCCACGCGCTGTTCGGCGGGCAGAGTCCCGATCGTCAGCATCCACACGCGGTCGCGCCGGATTTCCTCGGCCAGCGCCGCCGCCAGCCGGACCTGCAGCTCGGGGATGTGCCGCAGCGCATCCAGCACCGGCGGATACGGCAGTTCCCAGATCTCGGCATCGTCCAGCGCGATGGCATCGCAGGTATGCATGCTGAGGCCGATGGACTCGACGCCGAGCAGGTCGCCGCGCATGCGGAACCCCGTCACCTGTTCGCGGCCGTCCTCCGACAGCTCGCAGGTCTTCAGAAACCCCGCATGGACGAAATACAGGGCATGGAACGGCTGGCCGTTGCGGTAGAGGTACTGCCCTGCCCGCACCTTCCGGCGCATCACGACCATGTGCCGTTGCAACTGTGCGATATCCAGGTCGAGGGGCATCGCGTTCGGGGAGATCGGTCGATTCGTCGCTTCAGGCGCGGAGGGCGCATACGAGATATCCATGCCGTACTCCCGGTGGTGGTTGCGTGCGCCACCAAAGCTAGAACACCGCCGCAACGGCACGATGTCGGCCAGGCAACGCTCTGTAACAGTGCGTAACAGCGGCGCCTTCGCGGCACGCCGGTTTGATGCACATCAAACCGCCCACATGACGGTTCCAGATAGTCGGTACAGCCCATGCGTTTTCCTGCCCATGATCGAGCCGCGCCGGTTGTCCCCGTTCATCGATCTTGCTGCCGTCGAGGCCTGGGATGCCTGGTTCCGCTGGCGCGAGCGCACCGTGCTGCACGACATCGCCATCGAGGACACCTGGCAGCGGGTGGCTGGCGCACTGGCATCGGTGGAGGGCGGTGATGAAAGAGCCGCATGGCAGGGGCGCTTCATGGATGCGCTGGCCAGCTGGCGGCTGCTTCCCGACGAGCGCGTGCTCGCCGAGGCTGGCACCGGTCGCGTCGGCTGGCGCGTCGGCGCGCTGCATGCAGTGTTGAACGTGGCGTGCTTCCTTTCGCCTGGAAGTCCGCGGCGCGCGGTCATCGATCTCGACGCACTGGCCGATGCCGCGGCTCTCGCCGTGCGCGCCCTCGACAATGCCGCGCTGCTGGCCGGCCGTGCGGCGACACAGTTTCGGATCGGCCTCGTCGGCATCGCCGATGCGCTGGCCCTGCTCGGGCTGGAATACGACAGCGACGCCGGGCGCGCGCGGACGGCGGCCGTGGCGCGTGCGCTGGCGGAAGGGTGCCTGGGCGGTAGCGTCGCGCTTGCCACATCGCGGGGCGCCTGCCGGCGCGATACGCGCGGGCTCGTGGCGTCCGCCATGCTGCGCGCCATGCCGCAGGAACTGTTGCAGGATGCCAGCCGTCACGGCCTGCGCCACACGCAGCTGACCGCGATCACCTCGCAACCCCGGCTTGCGCTGCTGGCCAACGACGTGGCCGATGCCGCCGACCCCCTGAGCGGCGAGAACCATGCCCATGCGATCGCGGCGGCGGACGGCCGGCGCACGGTACACTCATCCGGCTACGCCCTGAACGTGTTGTACCACAGCGGCAATGGCCACTGGCAAGACACGCTGGAGCACCAGTCGTGGCCGGCGCAGATCGCGATGCGCGCCGCGATCCAGCCCTGGATGGACACCCCCATCGCCTACCCGCTGTTGGCGACCCACCCGCCCGATGAACCGCAACGGCTCGCGGCCCGAAAGCTCGCTGTCCAGTACGGCCTGGGCGAGCCGGCATGGCGCAGCTCGGACGAACCACCGGCGGTCTAGGCCACGATGGTCGGCGCAACCTGCTCGCCGCAGGAGAGCTCCATATCCATGCGCGCACTTCCGGCTGGGCCATGCCGTGCGTGCAGCTTCGGCGGGCGACGCCCCAATTGATTTTCATCAAAGCCACCGCAGTGGAAAGACGCAGGCTGGCGGCAGCCTCCATGAGGACCGCCGCTTTGTCAGCCGATGCCCGCGGCACGCCCCGCCCCTCGCCGTTTGACGCGTTGCTGGAAGCGGCCGCGGCGCACGGTCCGATGCCAACCGCCGTGGTGCACCCTTGCGATGCGTTGTCACTGCGCGGCGCGCTGGAATCCGCCAGGGTCGGCCTGATCCGGCCGACCCTGGTCGGGCCACGGGCGAAAATCCTGCGCGCTGCAGAAGAAGCCTCGCTCGACCTGGGTGACTGCCCGATCGATGACGTGCCGCACAGTCACGCGGCCGCCGCCCGTGCCGTTGCGCTGGTGCGTGCCGGTACCGCCGAGGCGCTCATGAAAGGGGCGTTGCACACCGACGAATTGCTGGCCGAAGTCGTCGATCCCGAGCACGGCCTGCGTACTGACCGCCGCGTCAGCCATGTATTTGCACTGGACGTACCGAGCTACCCGAAGCTGCTCTACCTGACCGACGGCGCCATCAACATCTCGCCCGACCTCGAGGCCAAACGCGACATCGTCCAGAACGCCATCGATCTTGCGCATGCCACCGGTATCGCCATGCCGAAGGTGGCGATCCTGTCGGCGGTGGAAACGGTGAGCCAACGCATCGTCTCGACTGTCGATGCCGCAGCGCTGTGCAAGATGCGGGATCGTGGCCAGATCACCGGCGGCGTGCTCGATGGCCCGCTCGCCTTCGACAACGCGGTGTCCGCCGCGGCCGCCGCCATCAAGGAAATCCGGTCGCCGGTCGCCGGACACGCCGATATTCTGGTGGTACCGGATCTGATGACCGGCAACATGCTGTCCAAGCAGCTGACCTACCTGGCAGGCGCGGTCCCGGCGGGGATTGTCGTCGGGGCACGCGTACCGATAGCCCTGACCAGCCGCTCCGACACGGTACGGTCGCGCATCGTCTCCTGCGCGCTAGCCCGGCTGCTCGCGGCCCATCGCAGGGGCGTGCGGCCATGAAGGAGGCCATCCTCGCGCTGAACATCGGATCGTCCAGCATCAAGCTGGCGGCATTCGACGCCGCGTCGCTGGATCCCATCCTGCGCAGCAACGTCACGGGCATCGGGCACGAGGCGTGTGCGGCGGTCGAGGTGCCTGCGGGTGTCCTCCCGGACACCCCGGCCATGCCCGCAACCGCGAATATGCAGGAAGCCGCCCGCTGGCTGTTCGAGGCCTTGCAGCGGCGTTGTCCGGATCTGCGCATCGTCGCGGTCGGTCATCGCGTGGTGCACGGCGGCACGCAATTCGACCGTCCTGTGCGCATCGATGGAACCGCGCTGACCAAATTGGAAGCGCTGGTACCGCTCGCCCCTGCACACCAGCCAGCCGCGATCGCGGCGATCCGCAGCATGGGCGCATGGCTGCCCGGCACGCCGCAGATTGCCTGCTTCGACACCGCCTTCCACCGCACTCAATCAAGGCTTTCGCAGTGGTATGCCCTGCCACGCGCCCTGAGTGAATCCGGCATCGTGCGCGCGGGCTTTCACGGGCTCTCCTATGAATACGTCGCGAGCGTGCTGCCGGCCATTGCCGGCGCCGCGGCACACGACAAGGTGGTGGCGGCGCACCTTGGCCATGGGGCCAGCGTGTGCGCCATGCGCGGTTTGCGCAGCGTCGCCACCAGCATGGGCCTTACCCCGCTCGACGGTCTGATGATGGCCACGCGCTGCGGCGCCATCGATCCGGGGATACTTCTGTTCCTGTTGCAGGAACGCGGGATGAGCCCGCAGGAACTGGCGGATCTTCTGGGAAACCGCTCGGGTCTGCTGGGCGTCTCCGGAATCAGCGCCGACGTGCGGACGCTGGAGGCCAGCACCGACCCGCGTGCCAGCGAAGCCCTGGAGATGTTTGCCGAACGCGCGGCCTGCGCCATTGCCGCGCAAGCTCCGCTGCTCGGCGGCCTGGAGGCACTGGTGTTCACCGGAGGCATCGGCGAACACGCTTCCGGCATGCGGCGGCGCATCTGCGCGCGACTGGGCTGGCTGGGCATCACGTTGGACGCAGAGGCCAACCAGCGGCATGCGCAACGCATCGACCGGGAAGACGCCGCCATCCGGGTGTATGTGATCCCGACGAACGAGGAGATCGTGATCGCACGTGCGGCACGACAGCAGCTGCTTTGCTGAGATACGCGGCCGCCGAAACATCTTGCGACGCCCCCCTGCCGGTGCAGCCTTGGAACATTGCACCCACGAAGCAGATACTCAAAACCCGGGTGTACTGGAGGTGCCTCATGCTGACGCTCAAGGGGTTGGCCATCCTGGCCTTCGTGATGGCAAGCCCAACCATGGCCGCGCATGGCGCTACCGGGCTGGATGGCACAGTCAGCGTATCGCCGGCCCGGCCGGGACCGCAGCATATCGGTGCGCCAAGCGTTGCGCCCTTGGCGAAAATGGTGGTGCGGGTGCGAAGGTCCGACGGGCACGAGGTGGCGCATGCCACCAGCGACGATCAGGGCCGGTTTACCGTGTCGGTACCAGTGGGCACCTACGATGTGGTCGTCGACGTGCAGGGCGCCGCACTTCCCCGCTGCCCGGTCACGCCTGCGCGGGTGCGCGATGGCCAGCTGACCCGCGTACAGATCGTGTGCGATTCGGGGATGCGCTAGAGAGCGACGATGGCTCCGTCCTGCTGGGCGGAGCAGAAACATCCCCACCCAAGACACGGGTGGGGATGTGTTACGCACTTATTGGCAGGTGCTGAACTTGAAGGACTCCAGACGCGTGCTCCAATTGAAGGCGCCCGTGTTCTTCAAGTACTCGCTGGTGTACCAGAACGTGCAGTCATCAACCGGGTCGACGGTCATGGCGCTGTAGTCGCCCCAGCGCGACAAGTTGCTGCCGCTCTGCGAACCCAGACCCTCGATGATGCTGTTCTCGGCCTGCATTGTGTTGAGCGGATCGGTCACCAGGCGGCCGGTGTAGCGGATGGCCGGATGGATCGAGCTGCTCGAGGCGCTGTAACCCAATGCGATGTTGCCCTGCTTGTCCATCGCCGCCGAACCCATCCAGCGGTAGGTCGTATCCGGCGAGTAGGTGGACTGCTGGTACACCACCGGCGTGGTGCCCGGGTTGCGGATCTCGTACCAGCGGATGCCGGTGTACGGGTTCCGCCGGCTCGTCCCCACCTGGACCGACTGCGTGACCACCAGCGACTCGTAGCTGGTGAAGTTGCGGTAGGCCAAGCGGAACATCAGACGATCGGCCAACGAATCCAGCTTCTGTTTCGTGCTCGCCTGCGGGATGCAGGTACCGCCACCGCAGGCGGCCGAGAAGGACGCCACCGGAATGGCCACCGGGCCGGTCAATGTGGTGTTGGCGGTGTTGCTCCAGTCGACGTGGAACTTCCACAGGTTCAACTGCCCGGCCGTGAAGTTCATCAGGTAGTTGGGCGAACCCGCCGGCGGCGCGGTGGAACCGTCGAGATCGGCCGGCAACACGCCGCCGTAGCTCGTCGACAACTGGAAGCACTGCTGCGTTGCCGGCAGGCCCTGCAGCATCGCGTTGCGGTCATACGCGCACAACTTGGCCCCGGCGAAGGTGTTGCCGCTGAACATGTTGAAGGTTTCGTAGTACGCGTCCGGCCACACGCCCATCTTCGGGTAATCCGGGAAGACGGTGCCGTAGCTGAAGGCATAACGGTTGTAGGCGCCAGTGGCGTCGCTGGTCTGCGACACCGCCACACACTGCAGGTACGGCGCGCTGCTGGTGCCGGCATTGGTCACCGCGAACTGCGAGATGATCCAGCGGCCGGCCGTCTTGTCATACACCACCACGGCGTCGCCGTCGTTGTCGGCTTCGCACAGGCCGCCAAAGCCCTTCCACAGCGCGTTGGTGGGCATCGGACCGTACACCACGTTCTTGGTCGCCTTGTCGAACACCGCAAAGCCGGTGTTGACGATCTGTACGTACTGGGTGGCACCCACCGCGCCATTGGTGTCCGGCGGTGCACTGTTCACGCTGAAGACGCCCTGCGGCCCGCTGAAGCCGTTGCCCACACCGTCGACACCGGAACCGGCAACGGGAGCGAACGCCCCAGTGGCGCCGATCTGCAGCGCGCCGTCGTTCGCCGTGCCTGGGCCATCCAGCCACGGCAACGGACGCGCCGGATGGTTGCGGCCACTTCTGGAGAAGTCGTCGGGACGCGGCATCACCCCCCGCAAGGAATGAAGCGTGTCGTGGTGTATCGCGGGTGTCACATCGGGTGCGGATCGCGTATCCGCTTGAGCTGCGCTGGCCAAACCAAGGCCGATCGCCACGCAAAGCACATGGCAACCAAACACATATGACCTTCTGGACATGAGTTCCCTCCAGTAAATGCGATGACTTACGAAAGGCCCGATCGCGCATACGACGCGACGGCCGCGGCAGCAACCGCAGCGCAACACGCAGACCGGAACATCCCGTCGAACCACCTCGTCCCTGCGGTGACTCCCCACGACGGAAGTGCGGCGACCTTGCGCCGCAATTCTTACACCCAGCTTTCAAAACGAGCCGTGCTGGATCCCAACATCGAGCAGGGCGCCATACCGATGAGATATGGCGGACTGCACGGTTCGGACGTCATCTATAGCGGCCGCATGCAGCGGGAAACGTGCGCCCGTTCTCGATCAAACGGTCGCAATATATTGCGTGGCACTGCTTCCACATTCCGGTTCAGTCGCTACACGCGACCCATCGACCGGCAATCGCCGGGCTGCTGCAGGCTGCAAGCTCGAGGGCATGTCCAATGATCCAGACCGCACCCTGCTCCGATCACCTGCCTGCCATGCAGATCGGGGCCGCCGATCAACGATGGTGAACTGCCCGGGATTTCCGGAGGCTCCAACTATTGAAAGGATGGAGCGATGGAAACCACGAAGAAGTCCCCCGACGTACGCCAGGGAAGTTCACGAGTGGGCAGCATGGATGGTGTTCGAGGATCGCAGCGAACACACCTCGCAATGGGTGGCGGGCGAGTCGAGCGCCGGCAAGAGCGGCTGCACGGCGCAGGCACTGTGCCACTGGGCGCGCCAGGTCGAACGTGATGACGGGCCGTGGCCCAACACCACCAGCGATGTGGCGTCTTGGCATGCTGGCGCCGTCGCGAGCGTGCACCACGAACCGTCTTTCGCCTCGTGCTGCCCTTGGCATCGGGCACATCTGGCAGGCGCTTGTGGCCAATCCTTTGCACCCTTCCCGCTCATCCGCCATGCTTCCGCCATGATCGAATTTGGACATGGCACACACTCCGGGCTGCATCGCATTCGCAACGAAGATACGTATTACGCGGATGCCGCGCTGGGCCTGTTTCTGGTGGCCGACGGCATGGGCGGCCATCTGCATGGAGAAGTCGCTTCGGCGCTGGTACGCGATGCCGTGGTCGAGCTGGTCAGCCGCGGCCACAGCCTGGTGGAGGCGATCCACGGCGCCGACCGGGCGCTGCGCTCGCACACGCGCGACGCCACCGACCCGCGACCGATGGGCAGCACGGTGGCGGCATTGTGGCTGCACGACCAGGGTTTTGATGCCGCCTGGGTCGGCGGCAGCCGCATCTACGCCGTGGCGCGTGAATTCGCACCGCTCGAACACGACCGCAAGTTGACGCGTGCACTGGTTGACACCGGGCAGCTCGACGCTCGCCACATGGCGCGGCACGCCGCTTCCGGTGGCTTGACCCAGGCATTGGGTGTGACCGCGCCAGAGGCATTGCAGGTTGGCATGGCGCACGGTGTGGTGCAGGCTGACATCGGCTTCTTGCTGTGCACTGACGGCTTGAGTGAGGAGCTCGCCACCGATGCCATCGCACACGTTGCCATGCGCAAGGATCTCGCCGCGCAGGAATGCATCGATCAGTTGCTGCTCGACGCGCTGGCCAGCGGCGGGCGCGACAACCTCACCGCGGTGTTGGTGCGCGCAAGCTGATCAACCAGTCACCGCGGCATTCACCGGCGGCGCCGCCTCGTCAGCCTTGCGCCACACGCAAGTGCCGACTTTCTTGTCCATCGCATCCAGGCGTTCGGTGTGCGCGGCGCACTCTGCTGGCGTGGCGCGCAACACCCGCGGCCGCGCCGTGAGCACGGTGGCCGCAGTCGTTACCGTTACCGCCGCCGATCCGCCGTCGAAACCCAGGTCCAGCGCAACCTGCCCCGAGGTCATCATCAGGTACACGTCGGCCAGTAACTGCGCGTCGATCAGGCCGCCATGCAGGTCGCGCCGCGAATTGTCGACACCGAGACGCTTGCACAACGCATCCAGGCTGTTGCGCTGTCCCGGATAGCGTTCGCGCGCCATGGCCAAGGTGTCGAGCACGCTGCAACGGTCGCCAATACGCCCGTAGTGCGCGCCCAAACGTGCCAGCTCGGCATCAATGAACCCGACATCGAACGCCGCATTGTGGATCACCAGCTCGGAGTCGCCGACAAAGGCCAGGAACGCATCGACCTGATCCGCAAACAACGGCTTGTCGCGCAGGAAATCATCGCGATAGCCGGTGACCTGGCTGGCCCCCTCGTCCATCGCCCGTTCCGGGTTCAGGTAGGTCTGCCAGTACTTGCCGGTCACCCGGCGTTCGAGCACTTCCACGCAGGCGATTTCCACCAGGCGATGCCCTTGGCGCACTTCGAGGCCGGTCGTTTCGGTATCCAGCACCACCTGCCTCATGCCGGCACCTTCTGCTGCTCGGCCTGCGTGCGCGCGGCCTGGTCGACGCGTTCGTTTTCGGTATGCCCGTTGTGACCCTTGACCCAGAACCAGCGCACCCGGTGCCGCCCGGTGGCGAGCGACAATCGTTCCCACAGATCGCGATTTTTCACCGGCTTGCCGTCCGCAGTACGCCAGCCATTGGCCTGCCACTTCGGCATCCATTGCTGGACGCCCTGCATCACGTAACGCGAATCGGTCGTCAACCGCACTGCACAGTCGCGATTGAGCGCCTCAAGCGCATGGATCGCTGCCAGCAACTCCATCCGGTTGTTGGTGGTGGCTGCCTCCCCACCGGCCAGCATCCGCTCCTGTCCCTTGGCACGCAGCAAGGCGGCCCAGCCGCCGGGCCCGGGGTTGCCGAGGCACGCGCCATCGGTAAAGGCTTCCACTTCATCTATCGTCACGCATTGTCCTCAAGAAAGATGTTGGCGGCGGGTACCGGGCGACCACCGCACGTTGGCCGGGGCGCCAGCCAGCGACGGGCGCAAACTGATCGGTATGGCCAGTTGCCGGCGTTTGCGTGCAAGCAGCACGTAGACGCCACCGAAACAACTGTCGGTACCTTCGCCATGCGGCCAGAACGGGCCAAGTCGATGCACGGCTACGGTATCCAGCCCGGCGTCCAACAACGCTTCGCGCAGCCGCCAAGGCCATTGCATGGTCTGGTGCTGCCCGCGTGCGCGCCAGTGAAACCACGGCGCCCAGCCACCAAGCGGGTGCACTGCCGTGATCGCCAGCACGCCGCCCGCCGCGAGTACCCGGCATGCCTCGCCGAGCAGGCACGCCGACCGCGGCGCCGGCTCCAGCGCATGCTGCAACCAGACCAGGTCAAAAGCCTCGTCGATGAACGGCAACGCCCCATCGGCGCGCGCCTGAAGCTCGCCGCGATAATCGCCACCGGCCAGCCACAAGCGCGTCCACGCCACGCCGAGCAAAGGCGGCGCAGCATCCTCCGCGGCAACCCCCACTTGCAGCGCACGGCGCGCAGCTTCGCGTTGCAATATCGGCACCAATGCCCGCCGCTGCCGTTCGCGCGACGCCCGCAGCACCGCGCTTGCGTGGATATTCTTGCCACTCTGACGCGCCATGCTTTCCACCCGACACCCGTCTCCGCCCCGCAACCAAAGCAAGCAGGAAGTGTAGCGGCTGTGCCGGAATGGCGAGCAGGCTCGGTCGGTGTGACACGCTCGGCAAACGCTGAATGGGGAATTCCGTTTTAACGCGAATCTAACGAGCACAGCGGACGACCTGCTTATAGTCGACCAGTTGGCTCGTGGGCGCCGCCTTCACCTGAAGCGTGAAGCGCAGGGTGCCATGCCCGCGTGAGTCGGCCGCGTCGCCAGAGTGCGACACGTGCAACGCAGGGTCGATGCGTGCCGCTGACCGATCGCGCGCGGATCGCTACAAGTGCGGGTTCGCCGTTACCGGGCGAAGCAATCTGGCAGGCGGTGTCGCGTGACGGCACCCATCCCATGCAGACGGAGCGTGCCGTGCATCTCTTGCCGTTACCGGCGCTGGCCGACAACTATATCTGGCTGTTGCATGACGACAATGGCCAGGCCATTGTCGTCGACCCCGGTCAGTCGGCACCGGTCGAGCACGCGTTGATCAAGCACGGTTGGCAACTGCGCGCCATCCTGCTCACCCACCACCACGACGACCACATCGGCGGCGTCGCCGGCTTGCTGGCGAACCACCCGGTGCCGGTCTATGCGCCGGACGATGCGCGTATTCCCAGTGCCAGCGTGCACGTCGCGGACCGCGGCCATGTGCGACTGGCTGCGCCGCAAGTGGACTTCGAAGTCATCGCGGTCCCCGGCCATACCCGCAGCCACGTCGCCTACTACGGCGCCGGCGTGCTGTTTGCGGGCGACACGTTGTTCAGCCTCGGCTGCGGGCGCCTGTTCGAGGGTACGCCGGCACAAATGCTGACCTCTCTCGATCGCCTCGCCACACTACCCGGCGACACGCAGTTGTGCTGCGCCCACGAGTACACCGTCGCAAACGGCCGCTTCGCACAAACCGTCGAACCCGGCAATACGGCGCTCGCAGCCCGCCTCGCCGAAGTGCGCCGCCTGCGTGACAACCACCAGCCGAGCCTGCCGGTATCGCTGGCCAGCGAGCTGGCCACCAACCCCTTCTTGCGCATCGACGTGCCTGCCGTCATCGACTGGTGCCGTCGACATCATCAGCCACCGGCGGATCGCACTGCACGCTTCGCGTGCCTGCGCGCCGCAAAGGATGTCTTCCACGCATGAACCAATCCTCCTGCTGCCTGCGGCTGCTGCCGCTCGCCCTGTCGGCCGTGCTCGCCGCCTGCGCCACCACCCCGGCGCCACGTCCCGCGACACCGATCAGCGCCGCTCCGGCACCAACGCTGGTGCCGGGGATCCTACCCGCCGATGGGTTGGAGACACCCGAGCCCGACGCCGGCGATGTCTGGGATCGCCTGCGCGGGAGCTTTGCCATGCCGGACTGCGACGCCGATCCAGCGGTGCTCGCACAGGCACATCGCTACACGCGCAATCCGCAACGCTTCGAGCAGGAAGTGCGCGCGGCGTTGCCCAAGCTCACCTATGTGCAGCAGGTCGCCGCCAGACATGGCGTTGCCGGCGAGTTCGTGCTGCTTCCCTGGATCGAAAGCGGCTTTCGCCCGATACGGGGTCGCCACGGCCGGCCAGCCGGCATGTGGCAGATCATGCCGGCCACTGCAAGTGCTATGGGGCTGCGCGTGAATTCACGCTACGACGCCCGCCTCGACGTGCAATCGGCAGCCGAAGCCGTCATGAAGCTGCTCGCCGGGTACCACGACCAATTTCACGACTGGCGCGTTGCGGCCTACGCTTACAACTCCGGGGAGTTCAATGCACAGCGGATGGTGCAGCGCCATGGCAATCCCCCGGATGTACCGGTGATACCGCGTTGGCCGGTGCGCGACGTCACTCGCGAGCACCTGACGCGCCTGCTCGCCATGGCCTGCATCGTGCGCGAACCCGCACGGTTCCACGTGACCCTGCCCACGCTCCCGCCGGCGCAGCATCTGGTATCCGTGCCGCTGCCGCATTCGATGCCACTCGCGCTCGCCGCGGATCAGGCCGGCATGTCGCTCGATCACCTCAAAAACCTCAACGCCGGCTTCCTCAACGACATCGCCGACCACAAGGTGGCGTCGTATCTGGTCATGCCCGAGGGACACGCCCGGCAATTTCGCACCATGTTGCTCGATCAGCCTGCGGGTGCCACCGCCGACCTGCGGCAGGACAACGTGCTCGCCGACGCCTCACCGGCACCCGTTGATCCAGCGATCACGGTTCCCCCACACCATGCGGCCGTGCGCACGCACCGGGTGAAACCGGGTGAAACGCTGTGGCAACTTGCGCGCAACTACGCCGTCAGCGTCCGCGAGCTACGTCAATGGAACCATCTGCGAACTGCCCGGCTGAAAACCGGCCAGGTGTTGAAGATCGCCCGACCGCACTGAGGTTACCCGCGGGGGGCGGTCGCTATGTAAAAAACCGCGGTCGCATCGCTTCGCCCGCCCGGGTCAGGCGGATCAGACATCACGCGAGTCATGGCAAGACAACGCGTTGCCCCGCGCGCCGGGTTCTCGCCATCCGAATGCCCAAGGCCAAAAACCAGAGGGCGACCTATAGGCCGCCCTCTGGTTTGCGTCGGTACCCGGCGTTACAGGCGGTCTTTCGCAATCTTGACTTCAGTGGTCGCGCGCAACGACTTGAGAAGCTCCTGCGTCGCTACCGCGCCATAGGCCTGAGCCATCTGTTGCCGCAATTGCTCACGCTCGTTTGAGGTCACCTTTGCCAAGTCGGCACCCTGTACTTTGGTGACTGCCAGCAGCGCAAAGCTGCCATCGTGCATGTCCACCGCCGCGTACTGCGGTTTGCCATCGGCCGGGTGCGGCAACAGGAACGCCTCGCCACGCAACGCAGCCGGCACATCCGGCTGAATGCGCAGGACCTCCGCCTGCTCGTGCACCGGTGCCTTCGCCGACGCGGCGACAGTCGCGAACGCCTCGCCTTTTTGCACACGCGCCAGAAGGCTGTCGGCCAGCTGCTTGCCCGCCTTTTCGATGCGCTGGTTGAGCATGGTCTTGGTGATGGCGTCACGCACCTCGGCCAACGGTTTCGGCGCCGCGGCAACATGCTTGGCCACGCGTACCACGACCGCGTTGTCGCTGCCCAGCTCGATCAGGTTGGAATTGTTGCCTTGGCTCAGGACATCGTTGCCGAACGCCGCCTTGATGACCTTGGGGTTCGCCGCAATCCCCTGCCCGCCATGGCGGGAAAACAGCTCGGTAGTCTTGACCGGCAGACCGAGCGCCTGCGCGGCTGGCTCCAGCGACGATGGATTCTGGTAGCTGAGGTCGGACAGCTTGCCGGCCACCTCGTTGTATTGCCGATCCTTGTCGCCTGTCGTTGCCTCTGCAATCAGCTGGTTGCGCACTTCGGCGAACGATTTGGCTTCACCGTTGCGGACACCGCGCAGCCAGAGGATGTCGTAGCCGTCCGGCGTCAGCACCGGCTTGGAAATCTCCCCCTGCTTCAGCGCAAACAACGCGTTCTCGAACGCCGCATTGGTCACACCTTTCTGCAACCAGCCCAGATCGCCGCCCTGACGTTTCGAGCCAAGATCATCGGAATCCTGCGTGGCGAGCTGCGCAAAGTTCGCCGGCGTCGCCGCCGCAGCAATCTTGTCGGCCTTGGCCAGAGCCGCCTTCTGTTGCGCCGGAGTGGCATTGGCGGGCAGGTTGACCAGGATATGCGACACCTCGCGCTGCTCGGGTTGCACGAAGCGCTGCTTCTCGCTCTCGTAGCGCTTCAACAGATCGGCATCGCTCGGCGCGGCCGCAGGTTTCAGGTCGGCCGCGTTCACCTCGATGTACTGCAGTGACACGCTTTCCGGGTTGGTGTAATCGGCAATGTGCGCCTTGTAGTACGCCTCGATCTGCGCATCGGTCACCGCCGCATCGGCCGGCGCCTGCTGCGGCAGCACCGCGTAGGTCAGGTCGCGCCGCTGCATGCGCAGGTTCAGAAACTGATCGACCTCGGCGTCGGTGATGATGGTGCCGGCGTCGATCGCATTCGGCAGCGCCTGCGTCGCCAAGGTCGAGCGCACATCCCGCTGGAACATCTCCGGCGTCTTGCGCTGCTGTGCCAGCAGGTTCTGGTAGGTCGTGGCGTCAAAGTGCCCATTGAGCTGGAACGCCGGGATGGCGGCGATGTAATCGCGCACCGCTTCGTCCGGTACGCGGATGCCCCAATCCTCATTGGCCTTGAGCAGCAGCTGCTGGTCGATCATGCCGTCCAGCACTTTCTGTTTCGTCGCCGCCTTCTCGAACGCGTCGGCATCGAAGTTGTCACCTTGCTCTTCGCTCAACTGCTGGCGCAACTGGTTCATGCGGTCCTGGAAATCCTGCTGGCTGATCTCCTGCTTGCCGACCTTTGCCACGTAGGTGTCGGCGCGCGACATGATGTAACCCTCGACGCCGAAGAACGTCATCGCGAAAACCGCCACGCCGAGCACGATGATGGAAGGCCACCCATGCATCTTGTTACGCATTGCCTGCAGCATTGCCTGTTCCTGCCTGGTTGTTCGGTGCGCGCGGCGCACGTGCTGTAAAGGGCGACGGCGAGGCCGTCAAACGACAAGGGCGCCACTCGGGCGCCCTTGCGAACCGTGGCGGAGCGGACGGGACTCGAACCCGCGACCTCCGGCGTGACAGGCCAGCATTCTAACCGTCTGAACTACCGCTCCACAGTCTTCTGGTGGGTGCTGCAGGGATCGAACCTGCGACCATCGCCTTGTAAGGGCGGCGCTCTACCGCTGAGCTAAGCACCCGCGACCGAGCACAAGCCGCTCAGTTTAGGGCGTCCTTCAGCGTCTTGCCAGCCTTGAACGCGGGCACTTTCGACGCCTTGATCTTGATCGTTTCGTTGGTGCGCGGGTTGCGGCCGGTACGGGCCGCGCGCTTGCGCACCGTGAACGTGCCAAAGCCGACGACGGCAACGTCCTCGCCCTTCTTGAGCGATTTCTGCACGACATCAAAGAACGCTTCAAGTGCGCGGCCTGCGTCAGCCTTGGTCAGTTCGGCTTTTTCCGCGATGGCGGTGATCAGATCGGTTTTGTTCATCGAATACTCCCTTGTTGGTCTTTTGACGGCGACGCTCGCCCTGCGGAAACGCGCCACCGCGTGGATGTCGAAGCGCTGGTTTGCCGGAACGCAACCCCGCATTTTTGAGCACCCGCAACGGGTGCCGGGATGGCGGCTCCGCCTTTATACCAGCGCCTCGCCGGCCATCGCAACACAAGTTGGCACAAGGCTTTTCAGGTGTTTGTCCATGTTGCAATGCGGCTTGCATACCGCCTGTACTTGATGACTGCCCGGCAGGCCCGAACCGGCGGTACAAGACACCTCAATGCGCGCGCGGGTGCGAGCCAGCGTCGTCGTCACTGGCCGCATCCTTGTGCGGCACATCACCGGTCGCCTCGCGCGCCGCATTCGGCTCCAATGGCCGCTCCAGCGCGATGTCCAGCACCTCATCGATCCAGCGCACGGGACGAATATCCATCGACGCCAGCACGTTGGCCGGCATTTCGGCAAGATCCTTCTTGTTCTCGTCCGGGATGATCACCGTGGTGATGCCGCCGCGGTGGGCCGCCAGCAATTTCTCCTTGAGCCCGCCGATCGGCAACACGCGGCCGCGCAACGTGATCTCGCCGGTCATGGCCACTTCCGAGCGCACCGGGATCTTGGTCAGTGCCGACACCAGCGCCGTGCACATGCCGACACCGGCGCTGGGGCCGTCCTTCGGCGTCGCGCCCTCCGGCACGTGCACGTGGATGTCGTACTTCTGGTGGAACTCCGGGTCGATGCCCATGCGGTCCACCCGCGCGCGCACCACCGACAACGCGGCCTGGATCGACTCCTTCATCACGTCGCCCAGTTGGCCGGTGTGCACCAGCGCCCCTTTGCCCGGCATGACCGTCGCCTCGATGCTGAGCAGCTCGCCGCCGACCTGCGTCCACGCCAAGCCGGTCACCAGCCCCACCTCGTTTTGCTGTTCCTTGCGCCCGAAATCAAAGCGACGCACGCCGAGGTAGCTGTCGAGGTTGCCCGAATCCACCCGCACGCCGGTCACGCGCGCGACTTTCGCTCGCGTCTTGTGCTTGGCGGCACCGGCACGTTTTGCTTTCGCCTGCTTGACCTCGCCCAGCATCAACTCCTTCACCACCTTGCGGCAGATCTTCGAAATCTCGCGCTCCAGGTTGCGCACGCCCGACTCGCGCGTGTAGTAGCGCACGATGTCGCGCAGCGCATCGTCGGCCACCGCGAGCTCGGCCGGCTTCAGGCCGTTGGCCTTGAGCTGCTTGGGCACCAGGTAGCGCTGCGCAATCGCGAGCTTTTCGTCCTCGGTGTACCCCGGCAGCCGAATGACCTCCATGCGGTCGAGCAATGGGCCAGGGATGTCCAGCGAGTTGGCGGTGGCGATCCACATGACCTCGGAGAGGTCGAGGTCGACTTCCAGGTAATGGTCGTTGAACGCGTGGTTCTGCTCCGGGTCGAGCACTTCGAGCAGCGCAGACGAAGGGTCGCCGCGGAAATCCATCGACATCTTGTCGATCTCGTCCAGCACGAACAGCGGGTTCTTGCTGCCGCACTTGCTGAGATTCTGCACGATGCGCCCCGGCATCGAGCCGATGTAGGTGCGTCGATGGCCGCGAATCTCCGCCTCGTCGCGCACGCCGCCCAGCGACATGCGCACGAATTTCCTGTTGGTGGCCTTCGCGATGGATTGCCCGAGGGAGGTTTTGCCGACGCCCGGCGGGCCGACGAGGCAGAGGATCGGCCCCTTCATCACCGACACGCGTTGCTGCACGGCCAGATATTCGAGGATGCGCTCCTTGACCTTCTCCAGCCCGAAGTGGTCGGCATCGAGCACCTGCTGGGCCAGGGCGAGATCCTTGCGTACCTTGCCGCGTTTCTTCCACGGCACGCCGATCAGCCAGTCAAGGTAGTTGCGCACCACCGTGGCTTCGGCCGACATCGGCGACATCTGGCGCAGCTTGCCGTACTCCTGCCGCGCCTTCGCCAGCACCGCCTTGGGCATGCCGGCAGCTTCGATTTTCTTCTGCAACTCTTCGGCTTCGTTCGGCGCTTCCTCTCCGTCGCCCAGCTCCTTCTGGATCGCCTTCATCTGCTCGTTCAGGTAGTACTCGCGCTGGCTTTTCTCCATCTGCGACTTGACGCGGCCGCGGATGCGCTTCTCCACCTGCTGCAGATCCATCTCGCCATCGACGAGTCCGATCAACAGTTCAAGCCGCTCGCCGACGTTCGCGGTCTCCAATACCTTCTGCTTGTCCGCCATGCGCACGGTAAGGTGCGCGGCGATCGAATCGGCAACCCGTGACGGATCTTCGATACCGGACAGGCTTGCCAGCACTTCCGGCGGCAACTTGCGGCTTTGCTTGACCAATTGCTCGAACAGTGAAATCAGCGTGCGCGACACCACGTCCAGCTCGCGCTCCTTTGCGGTGTAGACCGGCTCGATCACGCGCGAATGCGCTACCAGCATGCCGTCGACCTCGCGGCAATCCTCAATCGCCACCCGCGACTGGCCTTCGACCAGCACCTTCACCGTGCCATCCGGCAGCTTGAGCAACTGCAGCACGCTGGCGAGCGTGCCGATCTGGTGCAGGTCGGCTTCGACGGGATCATCCGTGTCCGGGCTCTTTTGTGCCACCAGGAGGATCTGGCGTTCGCCATCCATCGCTCGTTCGAGCGCACGCATCGATTTGTCGCGCCCGACGAACAACGGAATCACCATGTGCGGATACACCACGACGTCGCGCAGCGGCAATACCGGCAATGCCTCGCTGGCGGTGGGCGCAGGAGTGGTCTTGGCCATCGAATCTCTTCCACGAAATCAGGAGGGGGCAACCCGACACTGCGCCGGGCACCATGTAGCGTCAAGTGGAGGCAAACCGGGTGCGACACAACCCGTCACCCCGAAAACACGATGGCCCCGGCGCAAGCGTCGGGGCCATCGTTGCCATCGCTGTCGGGTTGCTCAGGCAGCGCCGCCGTCGGCGGTCACCCGTGGCTGCAGATTGCCGCGATAAATGAGATATGGCGCGGCCTGCCCCTCGATCACCGCATCGTCCACCACGACCTTGCTGACGTGCTCGATCGACGGCAGCTCATACATCGTGTCCAGCAACACCTGCTCCAGGATCGTGCGCAAACCGCGCGCACCGGTCTTGCGCTTGAGTGCCTTCTTGGCGATCGCCTGCAAGGCCTCCGGCCGGAACTCGAGCTCGACGTCTTCCATCTCGAACAGCTTCTTGAACTGCTTGGTGACGGCGTTCTTCGGCTCGGTGAGGATTTTCACCAGCGCCTCTTCGTCCAGCTCATCGAGTGTGGCAACCACCGGCAAGCGGCCGACGAACTCCGGGATCAGGCCGAAGCGCACCAGATCCGCCGGCTCGACATCCGCCAGCACCTTGCCGAGATTCTGGGTGCGATCCTTGCTGCGCACCTCGGCGCCAAAACCGATGCCGGTGGTCTCGGAGCGCTGCTGGATGACCTTCTCCAGACCGGAGAACGCGCCACCGCAAATGAACAGGATGTTCTTGGTGTCGACCTGCAGAAACTCCTGCTGCGGATGCTTACGCCCGCCCTGCGGCGGCACCGAGGCCAGAGTGCCTTCAATCAGTTTCAGCAACGCCTGCTGCACGCCTTCGCCGGACACGTCGCGCGTGATCGACGGGTTCTCGCTCTTGCGCGAGATCTTGTCGATCTCATCGATGTAGACGATGCCCGACTGCGCCTTCTCGACGTCGTAGTCGCACTTCTGCAGGAGCTTCTGGATGATGTTCTCGACATCTTCGCCAACGTAGCCAGCCTCGGTCAGGGTGGTGGCATCGGCAATGGTGAACGGCACATTGAGCAGCCGTGCAAGCGTTTCCGCCAGCAGCGTCTTGCCCGAACCGGTCGGCCCGATCAGCAGGATATTGGACTTTGCCAGCTCGACGTCGTCGCCCTTCTGACGCGACTCCATGCGTTTGTAGTGGTTGTACACCGCCACCGCGAGCGCCTTCTTCGCGCGCGCCTGCCCGACCACGTACTGATCGAGCGACTCGCGGATCTCCTTGGGCTTGGGCAGCTGGGTCCGGGTCGATGCCGCTTTTTCTTCCAGCTCCTCGCGAATGATGTCGTTGCACAGCTCGACGCACTCGTCGCAAATGAAGACGGACGGACCGGCGATCAGCTTGCGCACCTCGTGCTGGCTCTTGCCGCAGAAGGAGCAGTACAGGATCTTGCCGCCGTCGCTGGATCGGCCCTGCCGGTCGTCGCTCATACTTTCAATTCCGCTCGCAAAACTGGGGTTGCCTCGATCGCGGCCCGAGAATAGCACAGGGCTCCGCGCCTGCCTGCAGACGCGAAGCCCGTTGCAAGAGCCGTATTTTTTGACGCCGGACTCAGGCGGACTTCACCGATTCCACCGCACGCTTGTCGAGCACGGAATCGATCAGACCGTACTCGCGTGCCGCCTCGGCGCTCATGAAGTTGTCGCGCTCCATGTCGCGCTCGAGCCGGTCCAACGGCTGGCCGGTGTGCTTGACATAAATGTCGTTGAGACGTCGACGCAGGTAGAGGATTTCCTGCGCCTGGATCTCGATGTCGGTCGCCTGCCCACGGGCGCCGCCCGACGGCTGGTGGATCATCACCCGCGAATTGGGCAGCGAATACCGCTTGCCGTGTGCACCGGCCATCAGCAGCAACGATGCGGCGCTGCACGCCTGGCCGATGCACATCGTGCTGACGTCGGGTTTGATGTACTGCATGGTGTCGTAGATCGCGAGCCCCGCGGTAACCACGCCGCCCGGGCTGTTGATGTACAGATGGATGTCCTTGTCGGGGTTCTCCGATTCAAGAAACAGCATCTGCGCCACCAGCAGGTTGGCAACCTGGTCGTCGACCTCGCCCACCAGAAAGATGACGCGCTCTTTGAGCAGTCGCGAATAGATGTCGTACGAGCGCTCGCCGCGCGCCGTCTGCTCGACGACCATCGGCACCAAGTTGAGATTGTGGATAGGTTCCATGGTTTGCGCGAGTCTCCGGTTGCCCTGCGTGAAGTGTGCCACCTGCCCGAACCGCGTGCAGCGCCGGCGTTTCAGGCGCCGGGCCGCATCACCTCGTCGAAACTCAAGTCGAGGGTCGACGTGTTGGCGTGATCGGCCACCCATTCGGCAACCTGGTCTTCCATCACGCGATTCTGCAGGCCGCTCATCAGCTGGGGGTCGCCGTTGTAAAGTTCAACCACCTTCTCCGGCTCCTCGTAGGTCGAAGCGATGGCCGCAAGCTGCTCGGCCACGCGCTTGCGGTCGATCTTGAGCTCCTGCTTGCGGGCGATTTCGCCCATCACGAGGCCCGCAACCACGCGTTTGCGCGCCGCCGGTACCGCGGCATCAACCAGCGCCTGCGGTGGCTGTTGGCCGCGCGGCACGTTGTTTGCCGCCAAGGCGCGCGCCTCGGACTGCACCATCAGATTTGGCACCTCGAGCGTGGCATACGCACTGGCAAGCTGTTCCGCCACCTCGGCCTTGAGCCGCCCCATCAGCGCCGCCTTGAGCTCGCGGTCCAGGTTTGCGCGCACCTCCTTGCGGAAATGCTCAAGGTCGCCATCAGCGATGCCGAACAGTTTCGCAAACTCCGCATTCACCTCCGGCAGCTTCGGCTCCTGCACCTTGACGATCTTGAAACTGACGTGCGCGGTCTGCCCCGCCAGCTTCTCGTTGCGGAAGTCGGCCGGAAACGCGATCTCCGCCTCGTAGCTGTCATCCGCCTTGCGGCCCACCAGCGCGTCATCGAGCGCCTTGAACAGGTTGCCGGCGCCCAGCACGCTGCCGGCCCGTTCCAACCCCTCGGCCGGGAAGCGGTAATCGCCCGCCTGCGCGGCATACTCGAACATCACGAAATCGCCCTCGGCCGAAGCGCGGTCAACCAGCTCGAAACTGCGCCGCTGCTGGCGCAACGTCTCCAGCATCTTTTCAATATCGGCGTCGCCCACGGTTGCTACCGGGCGCTTGATTTCCAACGTCGCGACGTCGATCTCCGGAAATTGCGGCATCACCTCGAAGGTGGCGGTGTAGGCAATTTCGCCATTCTCCGGCTTGCCGGTGGTATCGATGGCCGGGTTCGCAACCGGCTGCAGCTTTTCCTGCGTCACCGCTTCGCGCAGCGTGCTGCCGATCAGGTCGGACAGCACCTCGCCACGCACCTGTTCGCCAAAACGCTGCTGAATGACCCTGACCGGCACCTTGCCGGGGCGGAACCCCTTGAGGCGTACGGTGCGACCAAGCTCGGCAATGCGCGCATCCACCTGGGTCTCATAGCGCTCCGCGGGAAACTTCACCGTGAGCTTGCGCCCGAGCGTGCCCGTGTTTTCAACCGAAACCTGCATGTCGTCTCCTGGAACCCGATGTGTGATGGCGCCCGTCGTCGTGGCATGACCGCCGACGCGCGCCGAAAAACCTGCCACGACCTGGTGCGAAAGGCGGGACTCGAACCCGCACGGGGGTTACCCGCCAGAACCTAAATCTGGTGCGTCTACCAGTTCCGCCACTTTCGCCTGATGGTGCACCGGAGCAATCGACCGCCCGCGGGATACGGCCACCTAAGTCGATGATAACCGGCGCTAAAGCGTGTCATTGTACGGTTGCACAAACGCACAGCACAAGCGTCCGTGCACCGCGCGACGACCTGCCCACGCCCCAACGCAAAACGCCGGCCACGAAGGTCGGCGTCTGCAAAATTGGTGGGCCGTGTAGGGTTCGAACCTACGACCAATTGATTAAGAGTCAACTGCTCTACCAGCTGAGCTAACGGCCCTGAAACTTGAATTTTGGGGTGGGCGGCGGGATTCGAACCCACGACAACCGGAATCACAATCCGGGACTCTACCAGCTGAGCTACGCCCACCATGAAACCGTGACTGGTGCGCCCGACAGGACTCGAACCTGTAACCGTCGGCTTAGAAGGCCGATGCTCTATCCGGTTGAGCTACGGGCGCAAGGCCCTTGCGGCTGATGCAGTGGTCGGGGTAGAGGGATTCGAACCCCCGACTTTTGCGTCCCAAACGCAACGCTCTACCAGACTGAGCTATACCCCGAACGAGCCCGCGACAGCCTTTGCTTCGGAACCTTGAAGTGCTGCGGATGGCAAACTGTCAAGCAACCCGCAACACCGTTCAGGGCACCTTGCCCACCATCACCGCAGTTGGCCTCCTGCCAAGCCTTGCGGTTGCGTGCCGACGCGCATGCGCCTCGTCACGCAATACAAAATGGTGCGCCCGGAGAGATTCGAACTCCCGACCACCTAGTTCGTAGCCAGGTACTCTATCCAACTGAGCTACGGGCGCACACTTAACTGCTTCGTCGAGCCGTACCAACCTCGGTACCGCTCAAGCGAGGAGCGAGATTATTAAGGGTCACACGCGGAACGTCAACACCTTTCGCAAAAAAACTTTAGATCCGCCGTACAACCTAATGATGCAGCACGGCTTTGCTGATTGAGCAACCAACCAACCTGCGCTGGTACCGCCGCTACGCTCGCGGCCAGCGCATGCAGATGGCCGTCTAGACGGCTGCAACTCAGTGCGAAAGATCACCGCGATTCTGTGCTGCCGGGTCGCCCACCTTGCCGACGGAGTTGTCTGCCCCGCCCTTCGGTGGAGGCGGCGGTGGTGGCGTCGAGCCACTCGTGGCGTCGCGATTCCAATCGGCCGGCGGGCCGGGGTCGCGGCCAGCCATGATTTCACCGATCTGGTGCGCGTCGATGGTTTCGTACTGCAACAGTGCCTGCGCCATCGCGTGCAATTTGTCGAGGTTGTCGGTCAGCAGCTGGGTGCTGCGTTGATAGGCGCGATCGAGGATCTCACGCACCACCTCGTCGATCTTGCGTGCGGTCTCGTTGGACACGTTCTTGTGCTGGGTCACCGAACGCCCGAGGAAGACTTCATCCTCTTCTTCGCCGTAAGTGATCGGGCCGAGCTCGTCGGACAGGCCCCACTTGGTGACCATGTTGCGTGCCATCTTGGTGGCGCGCTCGATGTCGTTGGAGGCGCCGGTGGTGACCTTGTCGGCGCCGAAGATCAGCTCCTCGGCCACGCGGCCGCCATATAGCGAACACAGCTGCGATTCGATCGCAACCTTGTTCATGCTGTACTTGTCGCCTTCCGGCAGATACATGGTGACGCCGAGCGCACGGCCACGCGGAATGATCGTGACCTTGTAGACCGGATCGTGCTCGGGCATCAACCGGCCGACGATGGCATGGCCGGACTCGTGGTAGGCGGTGAGCTTTTTCTCATCCTCGCTCATCGCCATCGAGCGCCGTTCGGTGCCCATCAGGATCTTGTCCTTGGCCTTTTCCAAGTGAACCATGCGCACTTCGCGCGCGTTCTCGCGGGCCGCGAACAGTGCCGCCTCGTTCACGAGGTTGGCGAGGTCGGCGCCGGAAAAGCCCGGCGTACCACGCGCAATGGTCATCGCGTCGACGTCGCTCGACAGCGGCACCTTGCGCATGTGCACTTTGAGAATCTGCTCACGCCCCTTGACGTCCGGCAGGCCGACGACGACCTGGCGGTCGAAACGACCTGGACGCAGCAAGGCCGGGTCGAGCACGTCGGGCCGGTTGGTGGCGGCAATCACGATGATGCCTTCCGTCCCTTCGAAGCCGTCCATCTCGACCAGCAACTGGTTGAGTGTCTGCTCGCGCTCATCGTGCCCGCCACCCAGGCCCGCACCACGGTGGCGGCCGACCGCATCGATTTCGTCGATGAAGATGATGCACGGCGCATGTTTCTTGGCCTGCTCGAACATGTCGCGCACGCGGCTGGCGCCCACGCCGACAAACATCTCGACGAAATCCGAACCGGAAATCGAGAAGAACGGCACCTTGGCCTCGCCGGCGATGGCCTTCGCCAACAGCGTCTTGCCGGTTCCCGGCGGGCCAACCATCAACACCCCACGCGGGATCTTGCCGCCAAGCTTCTGGAACTTGGACGGGTCGCGCAGGAATTCGACCAGCTCGCCGACCTCCTCCTTGGCCTCGTCGCAACCGGCCACGTCATTGAAGTTGACCTTGATCTGGTCTTCGCCCTGCAGTTTCGCGCGCGATCGGCCGAAGCTCATCGCCCCGCGGCCACCGCCGCCGGACTGCATCTGGCGCATGAACCAGATGAACACGCCGACGATCAGCAGCACCGGCAGCCAGCTCACCAAGAGCCCGAGCAGCGAGAAGCCCTCAGCCGGATCCTGACGCACTTCGACGCCCTTGTCCTGCATCTGCTTTACCACCTGATTGGTGGAAAAACCGAGCATTGGCGCCACCGTACGGTAGCCCGAACCATCCTTCAGCTTGCCGCTGATGGTCGGCGGCGAATCGGCGCTGATGACGGCGCTGGACACATTGCCGTTGTCCACGCTCTGCACGAAGCTCGAATACGCCATGTTGGAGGAACCGCCGGCGCGCGGGCTGAAGCTCTGGAACACGGTGAACAACACCACCGCGATGATGACCCAGAGCAACACGTTTTTTGCGGTTTCGTTCATGCGTGGTTCTCGCCCGTTGGCTTGGCTGCCGGTCGGTGTCCGGTTGCCAGCGCGTACACCTCCCGCGAACGCGCGCGGGAGGCCTTTGGTTTACGCATCGTCACGCGAGCAAAACTCGCGCGCAAGCTGCGCACGTAATCGTCGAAGCCGGCGCCCTGAAACAACTTGATCAGGAACGCGCCGCCCGGTTGCAGCCACTGCCGGGAAAAATCCAGTGCCAGCTCGGCCAGATCCATCGCGCGGAACTGGTCGGCCATCACCACACCACTCATATTGGGCGCCATGTCGGATAGCACAAGGTCGACCTTGCGCCCATCCAGGCGTGATTCCAGCTCACGCAACACGCTTTCCTCGCGAAAATCACCTTCGAGGAAATCCACACCGGCAATGCCCTGCATCGGCAGAATGTCCAAGGCGAACACGCGGCCATCGTCGCCCAGCCGCTGGCGTACCAGCTGCGACCAGCCGCCAGGCGCCGCACCGAGATCGACGACGGTCATGCCGGGTTTCAGCAGCTGGTCACGATCGATCAGCTCTTCCAGTTTGTAGATCGCCCGCGAGCGCGCGCCCTCGGCCTGGGCTTTCTTGACGTAAACGTCGTTGAAATGTTCGCGCAGCCAGCCGGCGCTGCTCTTGCTGCGGGCCATGGACTGCCATCGCTACGGGGGAACGGGATGCCATGATACCCTTGACTGTCGACGACTCGCGAACGAATGCTTCCGCATGGCCCTTTCTTCCACCCAAATCCGCTACTTGCGCAGCCTCGCCCACGGCTTGTCGCCGGTGATTTTGCTTGGCAACAAAGGCGCCAGCACGGCGGTGGTGAAAGAGCTCGGCCTGGCGCTGGAGACCCACGAGCTGGTCAAGGTAAAGCTCTCCGGCGGCGACAAGGATGCACGCCAGACACAGCTGGCAACCCTGCTGCAAGGCACGGGTGCCGAAGAGATTCAACAGATCGGCCACGTGGCGATCGTGTTTCGCCGCAACGCCGATGAACCGAAGATTGCGTTGCCACGCTGATGGAACTCTCGCTCGAACGTCCCGATGGTTACCTGTTCGTCCGCCGTGTCGCCGCACGCGGGGTAACGCTGATCGACCGCGAACTGACCGACAGCTTCGTGCTCGCGCCCGATCACGTCGAAGAACACTGGCCGGTGCACGAGGTTGCCGCACTGGGTGATACGCACATTGCCGGGCTGCTGGCGATGCAGCCCGAAGTGGTGCTGTTGGGCACCGGCGTGCAGCAGGTGTTTCCACCTGCCGAGTTCAGCGCGGAATTCCTGCGCAAGGGCGTCGGCATCGAAATCATGAACAACGCCGCGGCCGCGCGCACCTATAACCTCTTGGCGAGCGAAGGCCGTCACGTGATCGCGGCCTTCATGTTGCCCGTCGACTGAGTCGGGTTCAGCGCGCCGGCAGGTAGCTGAGCGGATCGACCGGATTGCCGTCCTTGCGGATCTGGAATCCCAACTCCACGCGGGCAGCGCCACTCGACCCCATCCGCGCAATCTCCTGCCCGGCGGTTACGCGCTGTCCCTCTTTCACCAGCCGTTTGCTGTTGTGCCCGTAGGCCGACAGCAAGCTGTCGTTGTGCTTGATGATGACCAGCTCACCGTAGCCGACCAGGCCGTTGCCGCTGTACACCACCACGCCATCCGCCGCTGCGCGCACCGGGTCGCCGGCCTTGCCGGCAATTTCGATACCCGGTATGGCGTCCCCAGGCGTGAAACGCGTAATGACCTCGCCGCTCGCCGGCCAGCGCCAAGTCACACCCCCTGCACTGCGCGAACTGCCGCCGGCAACGGCGGGCGCGGGCGCCGGCGGCGGCGTTGTCGGCTTGGGCTCACCCGCGACCGGAACCACGGTGGTCGGTTCTGATGCTGGCGGCGTTGCACGCGCAGCAACCGTCGAGGTTGGCGCCGCCGCCGTTGCTGTCGGACGCGATGCAGATGCTGCGGTTGCCGCCGGGGCGCCTTGCGCCGGAGTCGCCTTGGTCGGCGCCGGAGCGGGTACGGTTTCAAACACTGGTGCCGCAGGCGCCGTCGGCGCGGAAGACGTCGCCGCGGCTACTGCGTTCGATGCCGTTGCGCGGTTTGCGGCAGCATGCGCACCACTGGGCAAAGGCCCGAGCCGAAGCTGCTGTCCCGGCCAGATGGTGTACGGCGCAGCGATGTTGTTCCACTTGGCAAGGTCGCGAAAATCGACGCCTTTGCGGAACGCGATCGCATACAGCGTGTCGCCTTTTGCCACCTGGTAGGTATCGCCTGGCGTGGCAGCGTGGACAACCGTCGTTGTGGCTGCCCCGCCGCTGGCCGGTTCGACCACGACCGTGCTGCATGCCGCGAGAGCGCATGCCATCACCATCGCAGCAAGCCACGCATAGTGTCGATTCATGCGCGAAAGCATAACGAGAGGCCGCCCGGTTTTCATGCCGTCAATGGCCCCAGATCCACCAAACCAGGAGCGCACCGAGCAATGCCAACACGGCCCAGCCGATCCACTCGATGTAGTCGCGCAGCAGCCGCTCCGCACGCTCACCGAACAACCAGATGAGCAACGCCAGCAGCCACACCCGCTTGCCGCGGCCAATGGCGATGCAGCCAAGGAACGGCAATATCGGCACCCCGACGATGCCGGATGCCCAGGTGACGACCTTCATCGGCACCACCGGCTGCAAGGCGGCCAGGATCAGCACGCCGAACAGGCCCCACGGGTGCTCGACCATCTGCGTCCGCAAACTCGCCACGCCCTGCTCGATCGGCGCAAGCAAATGCAAGGTGTCGAGCAGCGGCTTGAGCGCCGTGAACGCCCAATAGCCCAAGGCATATCCCACCAGTGAACCCAGCAGTGAAAACAGCAGGCTGACGTTGGCGTAGAAAAACGCACGCTGGCGCTTGGCCAGCATCATCGGCGCGAGCATCACTTCCGGCATCACCGGAAAAATGAACGCTTCGACAAAGCTCAGGCCGCTCAGGTAGTACAGCGCGCGTGGGTGGCGCGCCCACGTGAGCGCGTGTGCGTACAACTTGCCGAACAACTGCATGAAGCGGGTTTCCTGTGGGGTGCTCAGCCAATACCGCCGAGCAGCGGCACGAAGCTCACCGGACCGAGTTCTTCCTGCGCGAAATCGCCCTGGCCGTCGCCGCGCAAACGCAGCAGCGTTTGGCTGCTGGGCGAGCCAACCGGGGCGACCAGCACGCCGGTCGGGCTGAGCTGTTCGAGGATGCGGGTGGGAATGGTGTCGCCAGCCGCGGTAAGGATGATTGCGTCGAACGGCGCCTCGTCGGCCCAGCCAAGCTTGCCGTCATCGTAACGGGAACGGATGTTGGTGAGACCAAGCTGGCGAAAACGACGCCGCGCCTGGCGCAGCAGCTCCTCGATCCGCTCGACCGTATACACCTGCGCCATCAGTGCGGCGAGGATCACCGTTTGGTAGCCAGAGCCGGTACCGATTTCGAGCACCCGCCCGGGCCTTTCGCCGCGGGCATCGAAATGCTCGAGCAGTGCCTCGGTCATGCGTGCCACCACCCACGGCTGGGAAATCGTCTGCCCCTGCCCGATCGGCAGCGCGGTGTTCTCGTAGGCGCGCGCATGCAGCGCCTGGTCGATGAAATGATGGCGCGGCGTGTTGCGCATGACGTCGATGACGCGTGCATCGCGAATGCCGCTTTCCCGCAACTGCGCCGCCAGCCGATCGCGCGCACGTTGCGAGGTCAGACCTTCGCCCTTCAAGGCGGACGGTGGCAGCGGATGGATGTTCATCATCATGTGACCCGATCCGCCCGTGTCGCCATGTCTGCGGTCAGCGACTGCATCCAACTGCTGACTTTCTCCAGCGCCTGAAAGCGCGTGAGGTCGACATGGATCGGGGTCACCGACACGTAGCCGCGCCGTACCGCGTTGAAATCGGTGCCGGGACCATCGTCATCCACCTCGCCAACCGGGCCGATCCACCAGATCGGGTTGCCGCGCGGATCGGTGCGCGCAATGCACGGTGCGGCGCGATGGCGGCGCCCGAGCCGGGTCACTTCAAAACCGTGGATCTCGGCCCACGGCCGATCGGGCACATTGACATTGAGAATGGTGTCGGCTGGCAGCGGATCGACCACCAGGCGGCGCGTCAGCAACAGCACCGCCTTGGCCGCCGATTCGAAATGCTCGCCGCGGTGATCGCTGCTCACCAGCGAGATCGCAATGGCTGGCAGGCCGAGAAAGCGGCCTTCCATCGCCGCCGAAACCGTGCCGGAATAGATCACGTCGTCGCCCAGGTTGGCGGCGTTGTTGATGCCGGAAACCACGATGTCGGGTTCCCGATCGAGCAAACCCGACAGGGCGAGATGCACACAATCGGTTGGCGTACCGGCCACGCGATAGCGGCCATCGTCCAGCCGCGAGACGCGCACCGGCAGATCGAGCGTCAACGAATTGCTGGCGCCGGAGCGGTCGCGATCGGGCGCCACCACGATGACTTCGCCCAGTTCGGCCAGCCGCGCGGCAAGCACGTGGATGCCTTTCGCATCAACTCCGTCGTCGTTGCTGACCAATACCCGCATGCTGCTCCGCTTGAATCGCGTGACCGCGCCGCCAAATGGCGCCCCTGAACGCCCGAGTTTACCCGAGCGCGGTGCGGGTTTCACGAACGCAGTGCACGCCGGGAATGCCTGCCGGGCTTCGGCCCGAACGGCTTCCACGTGATTTCCCCGGCTCGAACTTTTAGCATCGAACCATGAAGCGCCGCGCGCCGCCGAAGGTGACCGATGCCGATGCCCGCCTGTTTCGCGCGGCGATCGGCGCGGTGCGCCGGATCGAAACCGAAGCCGTGCCGCACCCGCCGCCGCGGCCGGCTCCGCGGCCGCGCATGCTCGAAGCCGATGAAGCTGCCGTGCCGGGCGAGCTGCTCGACCTGAGCTTCGATCTGGCCGCGATCGAGATCGGCGAGGAACTGGGCTATCTGCGCGATGGCTACCCGCCAAAAGTGCTGCGCGCATTGAAACGCGGGCAATACAGCGTGCAGGACGAGATCGATCTGCACCACATGAACGTCGCCGCCGCGCAAGCGTCGATCGCTGCGTTCCTTGCCGAAGCCCACGCTGCCGGCACGCACTGCGTGCGCATCATCCACGGCAAGGGGCTGCGCTCGAAAGCCGCCGGCCCGGTGCTGAAAGCGCTGACCGATCGCCTGCTGCGGCGACGCAACGACGTCATCGCGTTCGCCTCGGCGCGGCCCGCGCAGGGCGGCACCGGTGCAGTCATTGTGTTGCTACGCTCGGACTGACTTCCCGGCAGCGCCGAGCCGCCGCACTGCCACGACAACGAGGATCTTCCATGCGCCCACTCGGCCAGCGTTTCCTGGTGATCTACACCGGCGTGCTTACCGCCGTCTTCGCCGTCACCGTCCTGGGCGGCGGCGCGACGAGCACGAAACTCGACACCCTGGACGTGCAACGCATCAACATCGTCGAACCAGACGGTACGCTGCGCATGGTGATCTCCGACCACGCACACCTGCCGGGCATCATCGTGAAAGGCCACGAACACGCCTTCGACCGCCCGCAGGCGGGCCTGTTGTTCTACAACGACGAGGGTTCGGAGACTGGCGGCCTGATCTTCGGTGGGCATCGCAACGCCAAAGGCGAGGTGGTGGATTCCGGTGGCAGCCTGTCGTTCGACCGCTACAACGCCAACCAGATCGTCCAGTTGCTCGGGGTGGACGATCATGAGGACCGCATGGCCGGCCTCGCCGTATCGGACAGCCAGGAGAACGGGCAAGGACACCGGCGAATCTGGGTCGGGCGTGACGGCGATGGCGTCGCCAGGCTCGCCCTGATGGACGGCGCGGGGCATCCGCGACTGCTGCTGGAAGTACCCGACACCGGCACGCCGAGCATGGCTTTTCTCGATAGCGACGGCAAGGTCATGCAGCGCATCGCGCCGATGGCCGGTTCAAATAGGGGTCGATGAGGCCAGTTCGCGCACTACCACCGTCGCGTACGCGCCGGCTGGCAGTTCGAAGGAGAGTTCGAGCGCAGCGTCGGCAAGCCAGCGCCAGTGCAACGCCTTCGGCAACAGGCGCAATGGGCGGCGCTCCTGATCCATGCGGGCGGCAGCAATGCCCTCGGTGAGATCCGCATGGGCGGCCGCGACTTCGCGCTCGAGTGCACCAGCCTCGCCCGTGGCAGGCGGCTCGCCCTGCCCCCACAGCGGGCCGGAAGGATGGATGTCACCTTCGGCCAGGCGCCGTTGCAGTTCCGCGGTGAACCGCTCCGGGCCGAACCACGAGCGCGAGCCGGCGAGCGACCAGATTTCGCCGTCGAGCGGCGCGTCCCAGCTGCCTGCTTCGACCCGGCGCGCCAGGACGGCATTGAAGATCTGCGAACGCGCGGCCGACAACAGGAACCCGCGCTTGCTGCGTTCGACCCGGCGCCCGGCGAACATGGCGCGCGCCGCCACAAGGTTGCCGCCCTCGCGCCCAAACCGCTGCTCGCCGAAATAGTTGGGCACGCCGCGCTGGGCGATCTCGCCGAGGACGGCCTCGGCGCGCGCGTGGTCGCCCTGCACCTCCCGCAACACCAGCACGAAACGGTTGCCGCGCAAGGCGCCGCGCTTCAGTTTGCGACTGTGGCGGGTGGCGGCCAGCACCTTCACCTCAGGGTGCGGGAACGCCGCCCAGTCAGGGTCGGGTTTGCCGGCCAGCTGCACCGAAAAGGTCTGCCGGGTTACAGCGTGGCGATCCTTCAGCCCGGCATAACCGACGGCCACTGGCGGTACGCCGGCGAAGCGCGCCAGTTCGCGCGCTACCCAGTCGGTGTTGGTGTCGCGTTTTTCCACCCACAGCAAGGCATGCTCGCCATGGCCGTCGGCGTCGTAGCCGAGGATTTCCTCAACCTGGAAATCCTCCGGCGTGCTGCGCAAGTGCGCACGCAGCGGCGGCATGCCGCAGGCAAACGGAAGTTCGGTTTCGCTCATGATCGTTCCCGGTGTCAGGCGGGCTTACGCCTTCCTGGCCAACAAAAAACCGGCATAGGCGAGGTCGTCCGGCGATACCACCCGGATGTTGTCGGCCGCCCCTTCGACCAGCAGCGGACGAAAGCCGGCGATCTCCATCGCCATCGCCTCGTCGCTGACCGTCCAGCCGCGATTGGCGACGGCCTGCATCACGCGGGTCAGCTCACCGCGGCGGAACATCTGCGGGGTGAGCGCAAGCCAGCGGCGGTCGAGCCGCTCGGTGAGCTCGCTGCAGCGCTGGTCGTTGGCGCACTTGAGCATGTCGCGCAGCGGCAGGGCCAGCAGGCCGCCACCGGCCGGCGCGGCCTCGGTGATCAATCGCTCAATGTCGGCGCCACGCACGTACGGGCGCAGCGGATCGTGCACCAACACGAAGTCGCGCTCGCCGACCGCCTCCGGCAAGGCGCGCAACCCGGCCAGCACGGCATCACAGCGCGAAAAGCCGCCATCGGTGGTCAGCACCGGCTTGCCGTGCAGGTGATCAACCGCCAACCCGTGTGCGTCGTTGCGATCCAATGCCACCATCAGGCCCGCCACCCGCGGGTGCGCTGCGAGACAGCCGAGCGTCTGTTCGACCACCGTGCTGCCGCCAAGCGGCAGGCGGGTGGGCGGAAGGTCGCTGCCCAGCGGCACCACCTGTCCGGCTGTCGGCACCACGCACCACACGGTTTCCACACTCACTGTTGCGGCGCCCCCGGGCGCACCGGCGGGGGCAGCGGCAAGGTGCTGCTGGCGCCCGCAGGTTGATTGTCGATCTGGTAGAAGGTTTCGCCGGACTTGATGAGACCGAGCCCGGTACGTGCGCGCGCTTCGATCGCCTGGTCGCCGTGCTTCAAGTCGGCGACGTCGGCGGCCAGCGCCTGGTTGCGTTGCTGCAGGCGGGTATTCTCGTCGACCTGCTTCTTGATCGACACCCGCATTGCATCGACCTCGTGCATGCCGCCGTGCGCGGACCACAGTTTCATCTGCAGTCCGATCAGGAGGGCAAGCAACAACAGCGCGACCCAACGCAGCATGGACAGCGGCGATCAGCCGGGCAGACGGGCAAGACTGACAAACGCCTTGCGCCCGGCAAAATGCGCCTCGGCGCCCAGCGCCTCCTCGATGCGCAGCAGCTGGTTGTACTTGGCGATGCGGTCGGTGCGGCTGAGCGAACCGGTCTTGATCTGCGTCGCCGTCGTGGCCACCGCGATGTCGGCAATGGTGGTGTCCTCGGTTTCGCCCGAGCGGTGCGACACGATCGCGGCGTACCTGGCCGCGTGCGCCATGGCAATGGCTTCGAGCGTCTCCGACAGGGTGCCGATCTGGTTGACTTTGATGAGGATGGCGTTGGCAATGTGGTGGTCGATGCCCTGCTTGAAGATGGTCGGGTTGGTGACGAAGAGATCGTCGCCCACCAACTGCACCTGATTGCCCAGGCGCTCGGTGATCAGTTTCCAGCCGGCCTGGTCGCCTTCGGCCAGACCGTCCTCGATGCTGACGATCGGGTACTTCGCGCACCAGCCCGCATACAGCTCGACCATGCCGGCGGCGTCGAGCTTGCGGTTCTCGGCGGTGAGGTCGTACACGCCATCGGCATAGAACTCGGACGAGGCCGGATCGAGCGCGATCCAGAATTGCTTGCCCGGCGTATAACCCGCCGCAGTGACTGCTTCGAGGATGATCTCGATGGCTTCCTCATGCGTGCGCAGCGCTGGCGCAAAGCCGCCTTCGTCGCCCACCGCGGTGTTGAAGCCGTGTTTTTTCAGGCGCGCCTTGAGCGCGTGGAAAACCTCGGCGCCGGCGCGCAGCGCTTCGGCAAAGCGCTCAAAGCCGGCCGGCACGATCATGAATTCCTGCATGTCCAGCGGGTTGTCGGCATGCACGCCGCCGTTGATGACGTTCATCATCGGCGTCGGCAGCGCGCCGGGCTTGCCGGTGGTGCCGTTGATGCCGGCGAGGTATTGCCACAACGGCTGCTTGCGCTGCGCAGCCACCGCATGCGCGGCCGCCATCGACACGCCGAGCAGTGCGTTGGCGCCCAGCTTGCCCTTGTTCGGCGTGCCGTCAAGCTGGATCAGCTTCGCATCGAGGCCACCCTGGTTGGCCGCATCGAAGCCCTTGAGCGTACTGGCAATCGCGCCGTTGATGTGCTCCACCGCATGGCGCACGCCCTTGCCGCCGTAGCGGGATTTGTCGCCGTCGCGCAGCTCCACCGCCTCGCGGGTGCCGGTGGAAGCACCGCTCGGCACCGCGGCACGGCCGAAGCTGCCGTCGGCCAGCGTGATCTCGGCTTCCAGCGTGGGGTTGCCGCGCGAGTCGAGGATTTCACGGGCGTGGATGCGGGCGATGTCGGTACTCATGCGGCAGTAATCCTCAACGGGCAGGGAAAAGTGGCGGCGAACCGTCACAGGGAATTTTCGAGAAAGCCGTGGCGCTTGGTCACCGCGTCGAGTTCCATCAGGGTTTCCAGCAGGGCTTCCATCTTGCCGAGCGGCCACGCGTTCGGCCCATCGGAAAGCGCCTTGGCCGGATTCGGGTGGGTTTCGGCAAACAGGCCGGCCACGCCGGCAGCCACCGCCGCACGCGCCAACACCGGAATGAACTCGCGCTGGCCACCCGAGCTGGCGCCCTGCCCGCCCGGCAACTGCACCGAATGGGTGGCGTCGAACACCACCGGGCAGCCGGTTGCGCGCATCGCGGACAGCGAACGCATGTCCGAAACCAGGTTGTTGTAGCCGAAGCTCGCGCCGCGCTCGCACACCATGATCTGGTCGTTGCCGGCCGCCTTGGCCTTGGCCACTACGTGCTGCATGTCCCACGGCGCCAGAAACTGGCCCTTCTTGATGTTCACCGGACGCCCGGCGCGCGCAACCTTCTGGATGAAATCGGTCTGCCGGCACAAAAACGCCGGCGTCTGCAGCACGTCGACCACCGCGGCCACCTCGTCGAACGGGGTGTACTCGTGCACATCGGTCAGCACCGGCACGCCGACCTGGCGCTTGACCTCGCCCAAAATGCGCAGCCCCTCGGCCATGCCCAGCCCGCGGAAGCTCGTGCCGGAGGAACGGTTGGCCTTGTCGAAGCTCGACTTGAAGATGAAGCGAATGCCCAGCCGCGTGGTGATTTCCTTGAGCGTGCCGGCGGTATCCACCTGCAGCTGCTCGGATTCGATCACGCACGGGCCGGCAATCAGAAACAGCGGATGGTCAAGCCCGACCTCGAAGCCGCACAGCTTCATGCAACGCGCTCCTGCGCCAGTTTCGCGCCGTCGCGCACGCTGCGGTACTCGCGTGCGGCACGCACGAAACCGATGAACAACGGGTGCCCATCGCGCGGCGTGGAGGTGAACTCGGGGTGCGCCTGGCAACACAGGTACCACGGGTGCTGGTTGCGCGGCAGCTCGATCATCTCGACCAGCAGATCGTCCATCGACTTGCCGGCGATCACCAAGCCGAGATCCTCGAACATCTGCCGGTAGCGGTTGTTGAACTCGTAGCGGTGGCGATGGCGCTCGCGCACCACGTCCTTGCCATACAACTCGCGCGCCAAGGTGCCGGCTTTCAGGCGGCACTCCTGCGAGCCCAGGCGCATGGTGCCGCCCAGATCGGATTGTTCGTCGCGCGTCTCGACCTCGCCGGAAGCCGTGCGCCATTCGGTGATGAGGCCGATGACGGGGTTCGCGGTATTGCGCTCGTTTTCGCTGGAATCGGCGTCCTTGAGGCCAGCCACGTGACGGGCGAAATCGACCACCGCCGCGTGCATGCCATAGCAGATGCCGAAATACGGCACGCCATTCTCGCGCGCGTATTTGGACGACAGCACCTTGCCCTCGAAACCCCGCTTGCCGAAACCGCCCGGCACCAGGATGGCGTCGACGCCGCCAAGCACCTTTTCGGCGCCTTCGGCCTCGACCTGCTCGGAATCGATCCAGCGCAGGTTGACCCGCGTGCGCTGCTTGATGCCGCCGTGGCGCAAGGCCTCGCCGAGCGACTTGTAGGCATCCTTGTGCTCGACGTACTTGCCGACGATGGCAATGGTGACCTCGTCCTTGGGATGCACTGCCGCATCCACCGTGCTTTCCCACGCGGACAAGTCGGCCGGTTTGGCATCCAGCCCGAGGCGGCGCACCACGATGTCGTCCAGGCCCTGCTGATGCAGCCAGATCGGCATCTTGTAGATGACGTCGACATCGACCGCGCTGATGACGGCCTCTTCCGGCACATTGGTGAACAACGCGATCTTGCGCCGCTCCGCCTCCGGCAACGGCTGCTCGCTGCGGCACAGGAGCACGTCGGGCTGGATGCCGATCGAGCGCAGTTCCTTCACCGAATGCTGCGTGGGCTTGGTCTTGATCTCGCCCGCCGCCTTGATGAACGGCACCAGCGTCAGGTGCATGAACAGGCATTTGGACGGGCCGTGCTCGATGCGCAACTGGCGGATCGCCTCCAGAAACGGCAGCGATTCGATGTCGCCCACGGTGCCGCCGATCTCGACCAGCGCCACGTCGTGGCCGCGCGTGGCCTCGTGGATGCAATGCTTGATCTCGTCGGTAATGTGCGGAATCACCTGCACGGTGGCGCCGAGGTAGTCGCCGCGCCGCTCCTTGCGGATCACGCTTTCGTAGATCTTGCCGGTGGTGATCGAATTCTTGCCACCGAGCCGGGTGTGGACGAAACGCTCGTAGTGGCCCAGGTCGAGATCGGTCTCCGCACCGTCGTCGGTGACGTATACCTCGCCGTGCTGGAACGGGCTCATCGTGCCCGGATCGACGTTGATATAGGGATCGAGCTTCATCAGCGTGACCGACAGGCCACGCGCTTCGAGGATGGAGGCCAGCGACGCCGCGGCGATGCCCTTGCCTAGCGAGGACACGACACCGCCGGTGACGAAAATCAGGGGAGTCATGGAATGCAGCCGTGCTGGAAATACGTATTCTAGCGAGAGTTCGCCCACGCGGCGAGGTTCGCCGGCGCGCTCCGATGCGCACGCTTCAGGCATGGCGTTGCTGGCCTGCCTGCTACCATGCCGCGCATGAATACGCCGATCCCTGCGCGCATTGTGGCCTTGCGCGCGGCCATGCACGAACATGGCATTGCCGCCCTCGTCGTCCCCAGCGCCGATCCGCACCTCTCCGAATACCTGCCTGCCCGCTGGCAGGCGCGCGCCTGGTTCTCCGGGTTTGACGGCTCCGCCGGCACCCTGATCGTCACCGCCGACCGCGCCGGCGTATGGACCGATTCGCGCTATTTCTCGCAGGCCGAACGGCAACTGGCCGGCAGCGGCATCACGCTGATGAAACTGCGCGTACCGCACACGCCGGAGCACCTTGACTGGCTTGCCAGCCAGCTGCACGAAGGCGACACGCTCGCGGTGGCAGGTGACTGCGTCTCGCTCGCCACGTTGCGCAACATGGACGCGCACTTCGTGCGCCACGGCGTGCGCATCCGCACCGACCTCGACCTGCCCGGCATGGCCTGGACCGGGCGTCCGCCCTTGCCGTCGCAGCCGGTGTTCGAGCTTGACCCGGCGCATGCCGGCACGCCGCGGGCGGAAAAGCTCGACCGCCTGCGCACCCTGATGCGCGCCAACGGGGTCACCCACCATCTGGTTTCCAGCCTCGACGACATCGCCTGGCTCACCAACCTGCGCGGCAGCGATGTCGACTGCAACCCGGTATTTCTCGCCCATCTGCTGGTCGCCAGCGACGGGCCGAGCGTCTTGTTCGCCGAACGCATGAAGTTTGACGATGCCCTGCTCGCGGCGCTCTCCGCCGATGGCATCAACGTGGCCGGCTACGCCGAAGTGACCCGTGCCGTCGCGCAGCTGGGCGCCGGTGCCACCCTGCTGTACGACCCGGCGCACGTGGTCTGCACGGTGAGCAACAGCATCCCGGCCCAGACCAAACGGGTCGAGGCAGCCAACCCGAGCACTGCGTTCAAGGCAGTGAAAACCGCCACCGAGCTCGACCACGTGCGCGAAGTGATGCGTCGCGATGGCGCCGCGCTGGCCCATGCGTTCCGCGACATCGAAGCCCGACTCGTGGCCGGCGAAGCGCTCACCGAGCTGGACGTGGATCGCATCGTGCACGCCGCACGTGCCGCGCAACCCGAATTCGTCAGTGAAAGCTTCGAGACGATTGCCGGTTACCAGGCCAACGGCGCCCTGCCGCACTACCGTGCCACACCCGAGCTGCACACGGCGCTGCAAGCCAGGGGCCTGCTGCTGATCGATTCGGGCGGCCAGTATCTCGGCGGCACCACCGACATCACCCGCGTACTGGCCATGGGCGACACTACGCCCGAGCAGCGCCGCGACGCCACGCTGGTGCTCAAGGGCATGATCAACCTGAGCCGTGCGCGGTTTCCGCAGGGCGCCAGCGGCCCGCAGCTCGATGCGCTCGCACGTGCGCCGCTGTGGGCCAGCGGCTGCAATTACGGCCACGGCACCGGCCATGGCGTGGGCTATTTCTTGAACGTGCACGAAGGCCCGCAGTCGATCCGCCCTCCGGTGGAAGGTGCACCGCTGGTGCCACTCGAGGCGGGCATGATCACCTCGATCGAGCCGGGCCTGTACAAGCCGGGCCGGCACGGCATCCGGCATGAAAACCTTGCCGTAGTGGTGGCCGCCGACCATACCGAGTTCGGCGATTTCCTCGCCTTCGAAACGCTGACGATGTGCCCGTTCGACCGCCGCATCCTCGAGCCGTCCCTGCTCAGCCCCGATGAGCGCGGGTGGCTCGACGACTACCACGCCACCGTGCGCGCCGCGCTCGCGCCGCTCCTGACCGGCGCCGACCTGGCCTGGCTCGAATGGCATTGCGCCCCGCTGTAAACCTTCCTGCGTCCCTTTTGGAATCGAAGCATCCAGCATGAGCAGCCGCTACAACGCCGCCGATATTGAAGTTCTCTCTGGTCTCGA
Source organism: Rhodanobacter sp. FW106-HT46G03 (assembly GCF_058789895.1). Classification (NCBI taxonomy): domain Bacteria; kingdom Pseudomonadati; phylum Pseudomonadota; class Gammaproteobacteria; order Lysobacterales; family Rhodanobacteraceae; genus Rhodanobacter; species Rhodanobacter sp. FW106-HT46G03. The sequence goes on along the minus strand of NZ_JBYTCC010000001.1, from coordinate 1,721,020 downwards.
CCCGGTCAAGCGCCGGCCGGGCATGTACACCGACACCACCCGCCCCAACCACATGGTGCAGGAGGTGGTCGACAACTCGGTCGACGAAGCGCTCGCCGGTTATGCGAAGACGATCGAGGTCGTGTTGCACACCGACGGTTCCGCCGAAGTGAGCGACGATGGCCGCGGCATGCCGGTGGACATCCACCCGGAGGAGCACATCCCCGGCGTCGAATTGATCCTCACCCGGCTGCATGCGGGCGGCAAGTTCAGCGGCAAGAACTACAACTTTTCCGGCGGCCTGCACGGTGTCGGCGTGTCGGTGGTGAACGCGCTGTCGCAACGGCTGGAAGTGACCATCCAGCGCGACGGCAACGAATACCGCATGGCGTTCGAAAACGGCGACCGCGCCAGCGAGCTGGAAATTATCGGTTCGGCGCCCAAGCGCAAGACCGGCACCACGGTGCGCTTCTGGGCCGACCCCAAGTATTTCGATTCGCCGAAGATCTCGCTCGGCAAGCTCAAGCACCTGCTGCGCGCCAAGGCCGTGCTGTGCGCGGGGCTCACGGTGAAGCTCACCGACGAGGCCAGCGGCGAGCATGAGGAATGGTTTTACGAGGATGGCCTCAAGGATTACCTGCGCGGCGAGCTGGACGGCAGCACGGCGATTCCGGCCGATCTCTTCGTGCACCACGTGGCGCGCGACACCGAGGGCATGGACGTGGCGCTCGCCTGGCTGCCGGAAGGCGAGCTGGTGCAGGAAAGCTACGTCAACCTGATCCCCACTTTGCAAGGCGGCACCCACGTCAACGGCCTGCGCTCCGGGTTGACCAACGCCATCCGCGAGTTCTGCGACATCCGCAACCTCTTGCCGCGCGGCGTGAAGCTCGCGCCCGAGGACATCTGGGAGCGCATCTGCTTCGTGCTCAGCGCGCGCCTGCTCGACCCGCAGTTTGCCGGACAGACGAAAGAGCGTTTGTCGTCACGCCACGCCGCGGCGATGGTCGAGAACGTCATCCACGACGTCTTCAGCCTGTGGCTCAACCAGAACGTGGACGACGGCGAGCGCATTGCGCAGCTGGCGATCGAACGCGCGACCGCGCGGCTCAAGGCCGCCAAGCACGTGGTGCGCAAGAAGATCACCCAGGGCCCTGCCCTGCCCGGCAAGCTCGCCGACTGCACGTCGACCGATCTGGCGCGCACCGAGCTGTTCCTGGTCGAAGGCGACTCCGCCGGCGGCAGCGCCAAGCAGGCGCGCGACAAGGAGTTCCAGGCGATCCTGCCGCTGCGCGGCAAGATCCTCAACACCTGGGAGGTGGAATCCAACTCGGTGCTCGCCTCCGAAGAGGTACACAACCTCGCGGTGGCGATTGGTTGCGATCCCGGCACCGACGACCTGTCCGGCCTGCGCTACGGCAAGATCATCGTGCTGGCCGATGCCGACTCCGACGGCCTGCACATCGCCACCTTGCTCAGCGCGCTGTTCCTGCGCCACTTCCCGCACTTGGTGAGCGAGGGCCACGTGTTCGTGGCAATGCCGCCGCTGTTCCGCGTCGACGTCGGCAAGCAGGTGTTCTACTGCCTGGACGAAGCGGAAAAGCAGGCCATGCTGCAAAAGGTGGAGCGCGAAAAAATGCGCGGCGCGGTCACCGTCACCCGCTTCAAGGGGCTGGGCGAAATGAATCCGCCGCAGCTGCGTGAATCGACCATCCACCCGGATACCCGCCGCCTCGTGCAACTCACGATCGAAGCCGACGATGGCACCGCCAAGGTGATGGATCTGCTGCTGGCGAAAAAGCGCTCCGGCGACCGCAAGACCTGGCTCGAAGAGAAAGGCGACCTTGCCACCCTGGAGGTGTGACCGCTCCCGCCCCGGACTTCAGGAAACGCGGCCGAACAGGCGGTCCCAGAACGACGGCTTGGCCGGCTCATCGGCAGGCGGCGGCTGGTAACCCGGCTGCATGGCGGCGCAATCGGCAAGAAACGGCGCCGTGCGCGCCGCGGCCACCGCAGGGGAAAGCTGGAAGCCGAGCCGTACCGGGCTGCCGGTCACTTCGATCCAGGCCCCGAACGACAGTGTGTGCAGCAACGTCGCCAGCTCCGCAAACGGCAGCTCGCGAGTGAACACCAGCGCGCTGCCATCGACCTGCGGCAGCGCCCCCGCACGCTTCTCCAGCGCCTGCCGGTCGATCTCGAAATAGGCATACATGGCCCGCGCCGCCACATGCGTAGCCTGCTGGTAACCAACGCTGTAATGCGCAGTCACCGCCACTTGCTGCGGCGCGCACTGCAGGGTGATGCGGTTCTGGCCGCCCTTGACCGTCTGCGAGAGCACCAGCTCCGGGCTGGCGGGCGAGGGGTGGTAGGTGGCTTCCAATGCCTGCCGGCCGTTGTTGGCCACCAGCCACGGGGCCATTTCGTTGGCATCCCACCACACGGTGCCGTGGTCGGACGCGGTCAACACGTGCGCGAACCACTCGGCGCGCACATCCATCGCCTCCAGGTAATCGAGCCGGCCCTTCGGACTGGGTTCGCCGGTTACCGTCGTTGCCGCATCCGGCAACGCATCATCATGCAGGCCGATACGGTCACGCCCGCTCGGTGCCCAGCGATACACGCCGCCCAGGTAGGCATAGGCACACGCATCCAGGCAGGTGGCTGGCAGCGCCGGCTGCGTACGTCGATTCGATGCGCGCCAGGCCCCGACGTGGGTATTGACCCGGGCCTGGCGAAACAGCCGGCCCAGCTCCATGCCGGCGCTGATGTCGCCCGCGGTGGAATCCAGATAGACGTCCGAACCGGCGGATACCTTGCCCGATGCCAGCAGCGCGCCGATCTGGTCCACGGCATCGTCGTTGAAGGTGCCGGCGACATAGATTTGCGGCGCCTTGGCCAATTGCAGCGTCATGCGATCGCTGCGCACATGGATGGTGACGGCCGCCGGACTGGCAGCGAGCGCGGCCGGACATGCGCCGGCCAGCGCGAGGGCCAGCGCATGGCGCCAGCGGAAATGCGGGTGCGGGGACTCGGGCAAGAGGGGTTCCGGTACGGACGAAAACCATGAGTGTCCCGCATGCACGCCAGCGTTGCCTGAATACGCCGGCAAATCGCACGCTTCGCCTCAACGCAACTGGCTGTCCTTGCTGCCGCGCCGGTTGTAGAGGTTGGCTGCGTGTTCCGCGTCGCGCGCCTCCTGGCAGGCCACGCACAGGCGCACGCCCGGCACCGCCTGGCGCCGCGCCTCGGGAATCGGTGCGTCGCACTCTTCGCAGCGCAAGCGCCCCGGCCCGCGCGCGATCTGCCGACGTGCGCGCTGCACGCCGTCGGCCACGGTGGCATCGATTTGATCCTGCACGGCGCCATCGCCGGCCCAGCCGGTAGCCATGAAAACCTCCGCCACAACCTTGCTGTTGGCAACTATGTGGCCAGTATGCGTAGATTTCCATCGTCGGTTGATTCCGGTCGCCGCTGACCCATATCACCAAACGCCGCCCGCCTGGCCTTAAGATGGACGGCTGAATTGCCTGCAACGCATCGCTTCGCAGGTGCCGCCGCCACTCACACACGACGTCATGGGCATGTTTCAACTCAACTGGGTCAAAGCGCTGATCGGCGAATCGAGCATCCAGCGCGATGCCAACGCCGTGCCGGCCGTCGCTGCCGCCCACTTTGCCCCGAGCCCGGTGTTGCTGGCCTATGCGACGCAAACCGGGGTTACCGAGGATCTCGCCAACGCCACTCATGAGCAGCTGCTGGCGGCCGGCATCGAGACCGAACTGGTCGAGCTCAACGACCTCGACATCGAGAAGCTCGCCGCCACGCCGCAGGCGCTGTTCCTCACCAGCACCACCTGCGATGGCGATCCACCCGACATGGCCGAGGCCTTTGCCGAAGAGCGCATGATCGATCCAGCGCCGCTGGAACACCTGCAATACGGTTTGCTCGCGCTGGGCGACCGCGCCTACGACCACTTCTGCGGCTTCGGTCACGCGCTCGATGAATGGCTGCGCGCCTGTGGCGCCAAGCCGTGGTTTCCATGCATCGAGGTGGACGACGAAGACGGTGACGCGCTGGATCGCTGGCATGCCCAAGTTGCCGCACTGGTACCCAAAGTCGCAGCGGCCGCCAGTCCGATCACGCCGTGAAACAATGACCAGCCGCACCCTTCGGCGGAACTGAAACCGATGCATATCGACCTTCCCGCGGCGCTGCGCGAGCGCCTGCACGCCATTCGCTGGTTCGCGCTTGCGGCGGTATCGGCGCTCATCGCGGGCGGGCTGATCGCTGCAGTGATTGCCCGCGCGCCCACCCAGCCGCTGGTGTGGATGGTGGCGTTCCTGGTGTTGGTCACCGGTGTGGCGCAAATGGTGCTGGCGCTAGGCCAGGGGCTGTTGCCCGAACACCTGCCATCGGCACGCTGGCGTGCCGGTGAATGGTGGCTGTTCAATCTGGGCAATCTGGGCGTGATCGTCGGCACGCTGCGCACGCAGCCGCTGTGCGTCACCGTCGGCACGGCGCTGTTCATTGCCTCGCTGGTGGCGTTCTATCTCGGCGTGCGCGGCGGCAAGGCGGGTTTGCTGCTGCATGCGTTCCGCACAGTGCTGGTGGTGGTGTGCGCCGGCGCCTGCGTCGGGCTGGCGCTGTCACTGGGCGGCCTGCGCGTCTAGTTGGGAGCGCGGGCGGAAACGGTCCGTTCGCCCCGCGGCGCTTCCGCTGCGCCGCACTCCCGCGCATGCTGGCGGCCATCTTCCATTGGGGATGGCCACATGATCGAACGCAGACCCTTCAACCTGCTCGGCGGCGGCAACCACGGCTGGCTCGACACCAGGCATCATTTCTCCTTTGCCGATTACCACGACCCGATGCGCATGCATTGGGGTTCGCTGCGCGTGTGGAACGACGACACCATCGCGCCGAACACGGGTTTCCCGCCGCACCCGCACGCGGACATGGAGATCATCACCTACGTGCGCGAAGGCGCCATCACCCACCAGGACAGCCTCGGCAACCATGGACGCACGGTGGCAGGCGACGTGCAGGTGATGAGCGCGGGCACCGGCATCCGGCACGCGGAATACAACCGCGAGGACGTGCCCACGCGCATCTTCCAGATCTGGATCATGCCCGATACGCACGGCGAGGCGCCGACGTGGGGCACGCGGCCGTTCCCCAAGGGCGATCGCGCGGGTCGCTTCGTGGTCTTGGCCAGCGGCATGGCCGGGGACGCCGATGCCTTGCCGCTGCGCACCAACGCCCGCGTGCTGGGCGCGACCCTGCGCGCCGGTGAAACGGTAGAGTACCCGTTGGCCACGGGGCGCTATGCGTACCTCGTACCGGCGCGTGGCAAGGCCACGGTGAACGCGGTCACCATCGATGCCGGCGATGGCGCTGCGCTCCACGATGAGCCCGGCGTGCGCGTGGTCGCCACCACCGACGCGGAAGTGGTGTTGGTGGATGCGGCCGCCTGACGTCCCGGCGCACTTGATTTCCATCCATTCATCACCAGTCTTGGCGTATTGATGCGTTGACCGGCGCCGGGCGCGGGCTTGATGAAAATCAGAGCTTGCGCGCGGCGCATCGTGGTCGCATGGCGTGATGCGGCATGTCTGGAACGGATGGAGCACGATTGATGCAGGCGGATTTCTGGTTGCAATGCTGGCGCGAGGGACACATCGGTTTCCATCTCAAGGAGCCGCTGCCGCTGCTCATCAAGCACTGGCCCGATCTCGACTTGCCGGCCGACAGCCGCGTGTTCGTGCCACTGTGCGGCAAGTCGCCCGACATGGCCTGGTTGGTCGCGCACGGGTATCGCGTGCTTGGCGTGGAGCTGTCGCCGATCGCAGTGGAGCAGTTTTTCGACGAACACGGGCTGGCGCCCGAACGCCACGCAACGCCGTTCGGCACGCGTTACACCACCGACCGCATCGACATCATCCAGGGCGACGTGTTCGGCCTCGACGCCGCAACGCTGGCCTCCTGCACCGGCGTCTACGATCGCGCCGCCGTGGTGGCATTGCCGGCCGATTTGCGCCAGCGCTACGCCCACGAGGTGTACGGCAAGCTGCCGGCGGGCTGCCGCGGCCTGATGGTCACGCTCGAGTACCCGCAGCGCGAAATGGACGGCCCGCCGTTTTCGGTGGAAGAAGGTGACGTGGAAGCCTTGCTTGGCCACGCCTGGGATACCAGCGTGCTCGACCGGCGCGACATCCTCGCGTCCGAACCGAAATTCCGCGCGCGCGGCCTCAGCGCGTTCCACACCGCGGTGTATCGCCTGTCGCGCCGCGCAGTCTCGCCGTAGCGCCGCACGCGCCTGCCCCCCATTCTTTTCACTTCACGATCGCGAGGTTCTTGCCGTGAAACTTTCCACCCAGACAACCGATTCGGGCACCACCACGCTGCCCTTGGCGCGCAGCCCGAACCTGCACGAGACCGACCCCGAGCGCCTGCGCAAGACACTCCGCGACTACTTCACCAGCACCTTCGACCGCTATGAATCGCTGTTCGACACGCTGGCCACCGACGCCGCGTACTACGAGCCGTCGATCACGCTGCGCCATCCGCTGATCTTCTACTTCGGCCACACCGCAACGTTCTTCGTCAACAAGCTCCTGCTCACCCACATGATCGAGGAGCGCATCGACCCGCATCTGGAGTCGGTGTTCGCGGTGGGCGTGGACGAGATGAGCTGGGACGACCTGGACGACACGCACTACGACTGGCCGAGCGTGGCCGACGTGCGCGCCTACCGCAACAAGGTGCGCGCGCTGGTCACCCACCTGATCGATACCGCACCGCTCACGCTGCCGCTGGGCTGGGACAACCCGTGGTGGCCGATCATCATGGGCATCGAGCACGAGCGCATCCACATCGAAACCTCCTCGGTGCTGATCCGCCAGCACCAGCTCAAGTACGTCAAGTCCGACCCGGCCTGGAAACCCTGTCGCGACACCGGTCCGGCGCCGGCCAATGCGCTGGTCAAGGTCGAAGCGGGCCACGTCGCGCTCGGTCGCGACATCACCAGCGCGCTGTACGGCTGGGACAACGAGTATGGCCACCACGAGGCCGAGGTGCCGGCATTCGAGGCCGGGCGCTACCTGGTCAGCAACCAGGAGTTCCTCGCCTTCGTCGAGGCCGGCGGCTACACGCTGGCCGAGTACTGGGACGAGGAAGGCAACGGCTGGCGACAGTTCGCCAAGGCCACCCACCCAACGTTTTGGCGGCGCGCCGCCGACGGCTGGCGCCTGCGGCTGATGACCGAGGAAGTGGCGATGCCGTGGAACTGGCCGGTGGAAGTGAACTACCACGAGGCCAAGGCGTTCTGCCGCTGGAAATCCGCGCGCGACGGCCAGCCGGTGCGGCTGCCGACCGAGGACGAGTGGTATCGCCTGTACGACGAAAGCCGGCGCGGCAACGACGCGCCCGACGCCAACATCAACCTCGCGCACTGGGCCTCGTCGTGCCCGGTCGATCATTTCCGCCAGGGTGATTTCTACGATGTCACCGGCAACGCCTGGCAATGGACGGAAACCCCGATCTATCCATTCGAGGGCTTCCAGGTGCACCCGGTGTACGACGACTTCACCACGCCGTGCTTCGACGGTCGCCACAACCTGATGAAGGGCGGCTCGTGGATCGCCACCGGCAACGAGGCCGAGCCGGTATCGCGCTACGCGTTCCGCCGGCACTTCTTCCAGCACGCGGGCTTCCGCTACGTGGTGTCGAAGAATATGAAGCCGGCGCCGGCCTCGCACTACGAAACCGACAAGCTGCTCTCCGAGTACGCCGAGTTCCACTATGGCGACACCTACTTCGGGGTGCCGAACTTCTCCAAGGCGCTGGTGGAGCTGGCGCTGACCAAGCTGGGCGACACGCCGCGGCATACCGCGCTCGACCTGGGTTGCGCGTCGGGCCGCGCCACGTTCGAGCTGGCGCGGCATTTCGACCACGTCACCGGCGTCGATTTCTCCGCGCGCTTCATTGGTCAGGGCGTGGCGCTGGCGCGTGGCGACAGCCTGCGGTATCTGCTGCACGACGAAGGCGAGCTGGTCGAGTACAAATCGCACAACCTCGACGAGCTCGGGCTGGCCCGCACGGCGGCCAAGGTCGAGTTCTGGCAGGGCGACGCGTGCAACCTGAAGCCCACGTTTGCCGAGTACGACTTCGTGCTGGCCGCCAACCTGATCGACCGCCTGTACAACCCCACGCAGTTCCTCGAAACCATCCACGAGCGGATGAACATTGGCGGCCTCTTGATGATCACCTCGCCCTACACCTGGCTGGCCGAACACACGCCACGCGCGGATTGGCTCGGCGGGTTCAAGAAGGATGGCGAGAGCTTCACCACGCTCGATGGCCTGGACGCGGTGCTGGGCAAGCACTTCGAGCGCCTGGGCGAGCCGCAGTCGGTGCCGTTCGTGATCCGCGAGACGCGGCGCAAGTTCCAGCACACGCTGTCGGAAGTGACGTTCTGGCGGCGGCGCTCGTAAGCTGTCGTTGAAAGGCTGCATCCGTACCGGGGCAACGTTCGCGTTGCCCCGGTTTTGCATTGGGAGACACGATGAGCTTCGATTTCGACCAGCCGGTGGATCGCGCCGGTACCCACGCGCTGAAATATGACTTGCGCGCGCAAAAATTCGGCCGCGCCGACGTAGCGCCGCTATGGATCGCCGACATGGATTTCGCCGCGCCGGAGTGCGTCACCCAAGCGCTCATCCCCCGCGCGCAACACCCCATCTACGGCTACACCACCTGGCCCGCCGGCATGCTGGACGCGCTGGTCGGCTGGTGCGCACGCCGCCATCACTGGCAGGTCGAAACCGACTGGCTGCTGCCCGCCAACGGCGTGCTGGCCGCACTCTCCGCCGCCCTGCAGGCCTGCACGCAAGCAGGTGACGGCGTGATCGTGCAGCCGCCGGTCTACGGCGGTTTTGTCGAGGCGGCGCTCGCGTGCAGACGCCAGCCGGTCGACAACCAACTGCACGAGGAAGCCGGGCACTACACGATGGATTTCGCGCAGCTCGAACAATGCGCACGCGCCGGCGCCCGCACTCTGATGCTGTGCAATCCTCACAACCCGGTCGGCCGCGCGTGGTCGCGCGACGAGCTGACCGAACTGCTGCGCATCGCCCGCCAATACGGCATCACGGTCATCAGCGACGAGGTGCACGGCGACCTCGCCCTGCCCGGCCACGTGCACCAGCCGCTGGCCGCGCTGGCGACCGCGCAAGATCGCGTCATTACCCTGCTGTCGCCGAGCAAGACCTTCAACCTGCAAGGCCTCGGCCTTGCCGTGCTGGCCACCGCCAACCCCGAACTGCGCGCGGCCGTCGCCCACCAGCTCGAAGCCCTGCACCTCGTAGGCGCCAACCCCTTCGCCGTCGCCGCCGCCGAAGCCGCATGGCGCGGAGGCGACGCGTGGGTGGATGCACTTCAAACGTATCTGGGCGCCACACGCGATCTCCTGATCGCACGGCTGCCCGCCAGCAACGCCATCCACGCAGTGCCACCCCAAGCCAGCTACCTCGCCTGGTTGGATTGCCGCGCCTTGCGCAAGACCGACGCCGAACTGCGCGACTTCTTCATCACGCATTGCGGCCTCGGCCTCAACCCAGGTGCCGACTACGGCCAGGGCGGCAGCGGGTTCATGCGCTTCAACTTCGGCGCGCCGCGCAAGATGGTCGAGACGGCGCTGGATCGCATCGCGGCGGCACTGAAGTCGGCGTGATGCGTTGGGGGGATTCGGGATGACTCCCCAATCCCCCCGAATCACCCCAATGACTTCCGCCTGCACACGAGGCGTCAGGCGGACGCCTTCAGTCGCACGTGCCGATCAATGTTTCGCCAGCCACGCATCCACCGCCGGCAAGCGGTCCTTGCGGATCATCATGCGGTACTCGATGTTGGCGATGGCGGTTTCGGCCGGGCGGCGGGCGGAAGCCGGCAGGCTGGCCGCGTAGGCCTTGACCTTGTCGATCATGGACGGATCGAACGAGGCGCTGGCCAGCCGCGGATAAAACTGGCTGCTGGCGCTGGAATCCACCAGTTTGGCGACCTGCTCGCGATGGGCCATGGCGAAGTTCCACGCCAGATCCGGGAAATGCCAGGCCACGGCGCTGATCATGCCGGCGCTGTTGGTGGCGCCCGGTTCGTCGGTCAGGGCCAGTGCCAGCGCACGCTCGGCCAACGCCTGGTCGTCGGCAATCCCCAGCAGGCGATACAGCCGATCCTTGATCATCGGCGTCTTCTCGGCCTTGGCCTGGGCGTGCAGCTCGTCCCAGGCCTTGGTGTCGGCATGCTCGGCGACAATCATGTAGACGCTCTGGCGCAGTGCGGCCGGCAGCGCCTTGGGATTGGTCTTGGCGGCGGCGAAGCGCTGGCGTACGTCGGCCAGCATCCGCGCGTCGCCCAGTTGCGCGAGTGCGCCGATGAGTTGGGTGCGCAGGAGCGTGGCTGAAGTACTTTCGTTCGGCTTGGGCACCCAGCCGATGCGGTCGAACTCGGGGCGCAACTGTTTGACAGCGTAAGCGCGGAAGCGCGTCTGCCGCGGCTTGTCGCCGCGGTAGTACGCATCCAGCCCGACCAGGCTGCCGGCCACGCGCGACCACAGCTCCGGGCTGGCGTCGGCAGGCACCGCGTGGGCGAGATCGAGGAAATCGGACACCGGCTCCAGTCCGGCCATACCTTCGGCCCAGCTGTCGCCGAGCAGGCCGAGCTGGTCGATCGGCGCCAGGCGGGTGAAATCCTTCGCCAGCGACGCCCGCAGAGTCGGCGCGTACAACGTGCGGTAGTAGCCGCTCTGCCCGGCGTTGACCAGCACCGGGCCACAGCCGGCAAGCGTCACGCTGGCGCTGCCGTCGATCAGCGTGCTCGTTGCCGGCTGGCCGACCACCTGCGCGATCACCGGCACATGCCAGCGCAGCGGCGTCTTGTGCGGCTGGTCGCGGCTGAATTCGCCCTGCGTGAGGCTCACGGTGCTCCGGTTGTCGCGGCAGGTGGCGGCCGTGACATTGATCAGCGGCACGCCGGGTTGCAGGGTGAAATCGTGGGCAACCTGGGTGATCGGCTTGCCGCCGGCGACCTTGTCCATCGCGTGCCAGAGGTCGTCCGACACCGTGTTGCCGTAGGCATGCGCGGCCAGGTAATCGTGCACGCCCTGCCGCCACGCCGCGTCGCCCACGTAGGCCTCCAGCATGCGGATCACCGCCTCGCCCTTGGCGTAGGTGATGGTGTCAAACGCCTGGCTGGCCTCCTCCACCGTGGCGATCTTCTGCACGATCGGGTGCGTGGTGGCGATGGCATCGCGCCCCATCGCCCCCTCGCGCACGCGGACGGTCTCGAGCACGGTGTTCCACTCCGGGTGCACCTTTTCGGTTTCGCGCTCGGCCATCCACGAGGCGAAGCCCTCGTTGAGCCACAGATCGTCCCACCAGCGCATGGTCACCAGATCGCCGAACCACTGGTGCGCCATCTCGTGCGCCGCGGTGTTGAACACGTTCATGCGGTCGCCCTGGGTGGAGTACGCCGGGTCGAGCAGCATCGCGTACTCGAAGGTGAAGATGGCACCCCAGTTTTCCATCGCCGAAAAGAACTGGCTGCTGCCCGGCGCGGCGATGTTGTCCAGCTTGGGCAGCGGGTACCTGATGCCGAAGTAATCGTTGTAGTCGTGCAGGATGGTCTTCGCCGAGTCGAGCACGAACCCGGCCTGCGCGGCCTTGCCCTTTTGCGCCACCACGCCGATCTGGGTGCCATCGGATTCGGTCGTGGTGCGCTCGAAATCGCCCAGGCCGAAGAACAGCAGATAGGTGGACATTTTCGGCGTGGTTTCGAACTTGACGCGTGCCAGGCCGTGGCCGAGATCTGCGGTGCTGGCGATGGGCATGTTGCTCACCGCCATCTCGCCCTTTGGCGCGGTCACGGTCAGGTCGAACGTGGCCTTGTACGCGGGCTCATCCCACGAAGGAATGAAACGCCGCGCGTCGGAGTTCTCGAACTGAGTGAACAGCGCGCGCCGCTGGCCGTTGGCGGTCGGGTAATTGATCGCGAACAGGCCGTTGGCCTGGGTGCCGATCTTGCCGGTGTAGTCCAGCGTCAACCGGTACTTGCCCGCGGTCACCGGCTTGGCGAACGTGAAGCGTGCGGTCTGGTTGGCTGCGTCCACCGTGGCCTTCGCCGGAAGCGCCTTGCCGCCGGCGGCCGGCGCGAGGGTGGCCGACGAGAAAGTCATGCCGAGCGCATTCAGGGTGATGCGGGAAGTCGGCGTCGCCACGGTCACGTCGATCACGACATGGCCGTCGAAAGTCAGCTTATCCACATGCGGCACGATGCTCACTGCGTAGTGCGTGGGCATCACGCCACGCGGCAACTGGGTCGGTGTTTCGGCCGCAGCCGTGGCAGGCGCCGCAGCTGGCGCCGCCAGGACGGTGCCGGCGGGCAAAGCGAGCGCCAGGGTGATAGCGGCAACAAGCATCTTGCGCATGGAAGTTCTCTCGACAGGGGATGGCCGCAGCGCCCGACCGGGCACTGGCAACGGCGGCGAAACCGGACATAGCGGCATGCTTGCGCCGGCCGCGCCGCCGCGACACCGCCGGAAGTCACGCTTCGGCGAGGAAACCTGGCTTGTGAGTTTTTCAAACGCCGAATAGGCACGTCCAGGCGAATCGACAGATTCGCCTGTTCTGGCAGAAACTCGCCATATGCTTGATTTGCCGCCTGAATCGTGGTGCGCTTGCGACGTGCAGTGAAGCAAAAAACTCACAAGTCACGGTGTTCAAGCCTCGGCGCCCATGCGCCCCATGCGCCGTTCGACGCCGAAGCCGTAATACGCCGCCACCAGCAGCGCAATCCATGCGATACCCACGTAGATCGCCACGCGTGTGTCCGGGCTGTAGCCGAGCATCACCCACACGAACAGCAGGAACGCGAGGCATACCGCGCTGGACAGCGGCCACACGCGCAGGCGGAAAGCCAACGGCTGTGCCTGCAGCCGGCGAAAGCGCCAGTGCGCCACCAGCACCATGCCCCAGGTCCACACCGTGTTGAACGCAAGGATCGACATCATCATGCCGAAGATGCGCTGCGGCACGAGGTAGTTCATCAACACGCCAAGCAACAGGAACGCCATCGTCACCAGCACCCCGCGCAACGGCACGCCGGAGCCATTCGTGCGCCGCAACGCCGCCGGCGCCTGGCCCTTGATCGCCAGGCTGTGCAGCATGCGGCTGCCACTGAAAGTGGTGGAGTTGAAGCTCGACAGCGCGGCGGTGATCACCACGAAATTGATCAGCCCCGCCGCCTGCGGAATACCGAGCTTGGCGAAGGTGGTGACGAACGGGCTGCTGTGCGCATCCAGCTCGTTCCACGGATAGATCGCCATGATCACGAACAGCGAGCCGATGTAGAAAATGAGGATGCGCCAGATCACCGAGTTGACCGCGCGCGGAATCGTGCGCTTCGGCTCAGCCGCCTCGGCCGCCGCCATGCCAATGGTTTCGATGCCGCCAAAGGAAAACACCAGCACCGGCAGCGCCAGCACCATGCCGGTCACCCCGTGTGGAAACCAGCCGCCATGCGACCACAGGTTCGCGAGCCCCAGCGGCTTGCCGCCATTGCCCCAGCCCAGCCAGATCAGCGCAAAGCCGCCCAGGATCATTCCCACCACGGTCAGCACCTTGATCAGCGAGAACCAGAACTCCAGCTCGCCGTACACCTTCACCGCCAGCAGGTTCAGCGCGCCGATCATGCTCACGCTGGCAAACGCCCAGATCCACTGCGGCACCTCCGGGTACCAGGCTTTCATGTACACGCCCACCGCCGTGCTCTCGGCAATGCCGACGCCCATCATCAAGATCCAGTAGTTCCACCCGGTGAGGTATCCGGCCAGCGGGCCGAGGTATTTGTGCGCATACGCGCCAAACGAGCCTGCCACCGGTTCCTCGGCAGCCATTTCGCCGAGCGCGCGCATGATGATGAAAATCATCGTGCCGCCGAATACATAGCCGAACAGCAGCGACGGCCCGGCCAGTTGGATCGCGGTGCCCGAGCCGAGGAACAAGCCAGCGCCGATGCACATGCCCAGCGCCATGAAAGTGATGTGGCGCGGCGTCAGCTGACGCTGCAGATCTTGATTCATGCCATTCCCCGAGAAAAAACGTCAGCGCATCAGCCGCTGCGAAGGCTTCCACGGCAGCTTGCCGCGCCAGTACTGGATCAGCGCGTAGCCGCCGACCATGCCGCCCAGATGGGCGAAGTGCGCCACCCCAGCCTGGGTGCCAGTGACCCCCAGCACCAGCTCCACCGCGGCATAGCCGATCACGAAGAGCCACGCCGGCACCGGGATCGGGAAAAAGATCAGGAACATCTTTTCGCGCGGATAAAGCATGCCGAACGCCAGCAGCAGCCCAAACAACGCACCCGAAGCACCAATCGTCGGGTAGAACCCGTGGGTGAAGTACTTGACCACGATGAGCTGCGCCACCGCCGCCGCCGCCGCGCACACAAAGTAGTAGATGGTGTAGTTGCGCGCGCCGAAGGTGAGTTCGATCACCCCGCCGAACATCCACAGACCGAACATGTTGAACGCGATGTGCTCGAAGCCGCCGTGCATGAACGCGTAGGTGACGAGCTGCCACGGCTCGAAACCGGCCACATCCACATAGGGCGAAGCCCCAAGCGGCCACAGCGCGAAATACCGCGTCAGTGCCGCCGTGGTGGCGTCATGCAGCGCCAGCTGCAACGCAAACACCAGCACGTTGGCAATCAAGAGATAGCGGGTAACCGGGGGGATGCGCGTCGGCATGAAAGAGGTTCGCAACGCCCGCGCAACGTGGGCAAAGTACAAGGGTAGCCAGTGCGGTGCGGGCATGCCATGTGCAAACGGTCACGGCCGCAACGCGCGCCAAAGAAAAACCGCCCGCAGGCGGCTTTCCCTTCACCATGAACTGCTGGGAGCGTGGGCGGTAGAAACGTTCGAGGCGAAAAGTTCTCTGCGCGAGGATCGTTTTCCGACGCTGCGCCGGCCCATAGTGGTTCCATGGGTCAAGCAGCGGCGGGAAACGGAGCCGCGCAGAGGGCTTTGCAGCCCGGACGGCTTCTACCGCCCACGCTCCCTGTTCAGCCGCCGACGTGCGCCAGCATGCCTTCCGGACGCTTGGCGCCCACAAAGCGCTTGGCCCAGTACGCTTCGTCGAGGCTGGAGATCTGCACCGCCTTGCCGGAAGCCGGCGCGTGGATGAAACGGTCGCCCGACACATAGATGCCGACATGCGTGATGTGATGCCGGCGTCCGGTGCTGAAGAACACCAGATCCCCCGGCTTCATGTCCGCCCGCTTGACCTTGAGGCCCGCGAGGAACTGCGAGGCGGAATTGGCCGGCAACTGCACGCCGATCGCGTGCGAGAACACATAGCGGACGAAACCGCTGCAATCGAAGCCGGTCGTGGGGCTGCGCCCGCCGCGCACATAACGCACATCGCGCAGGCCCATGGCCGCGGCAATCAGCGACTTGCGCAGGTCGGTCAGGGTTTCCGCCGGGCTGCTGGCCGCAAGCGGGCCGTCGGTTTTGGCAAGGACGTGATCGGCCTTGGCCACGTTGGCCGCGGTCGGCGCCGCCACACTATGCCCGGCGGAAAACGCCGGAATGGCCCCGGCGATACCGGGCAATTGGCTGGCGACGGCCACTGCCGATGCATTGAGGATGGGCAGCTGGTTGAGCGAGAGCGCCGCCGAGCCATCGGCAGCAATCGGCGCAGGGTTGGCCACGGTACGCGTTTCGGCAAAGGCAGTGGTGCCCAAGAGCAACATCGAAACGAGCGCGGCAACCTTGGTCAATTGCTGAATCTGCATCAGGCAGTCTCCCCTCCGGCGTGGGTTCGGTAGCTGTCGTTTCACAGGGAAACGACACGGCGAAGGTTCGACCTTAGCAACACATGCGCCCGCGTTTGTTCGATCCAGGTTAACTGTACCCCGCCGTTTCGGAGGTATGCGAAGCCCGTCACATTCGAGTACACACATGAAAAATCAATAACTTGTGTGTTTTCAGGAAGTGAAGCCGACGCTTAACGCGGTGCCTCGGGCCAGTAATACGAATCCGGATACGGCCGCTTGCCGAAGATCGCGGTGCCGATGCGTACCTCGGTGGCGCCTTCGGCGATGGCGATCGGAAAGTCGCCGCTCATGCCCATGGACAGGCGCGGAATATGGTGGCCGCGGCCAATGGCGGCATCGCGCAACTCCCGCAGCTGGCGGAAACAGGCACGGATTTCCTCCGGCACCTTGGTGTGGATCGCCAGCGTCATCAACCCGCGCACGCGCAACGTCCCATAGCCGGCCAGGCTGTCCAGAAAGCCCGGCAGCTCGGCCGGCGGCAGACCGTACTTGGTGTCCTCGGTGGAGGTCTTGACCTGCACCAGCACGTCGATGGCGCGGCCTTCCATTTGCAGCCGGTGATCCAGCGCAGCAGCCAGCTCGGGTCGGTCCAGCGACTGCACCTCGCTGGCATAGCGCGCCACTTCCTTGGCCTTGTTGGTCTGCAGGTGGCCGATCATCACCCAATCCAGATGCGCGTTGGCCAGCGCGCGCGCCTTGTCGCGGATTTCCTGCACTTTGTTCTCGCCGAAACGGGTGAGGCCAAGCGCCATCGCTTCGCGCACCACGTCGACGCCGAAGGTCTTGGACACCGGCAACACGTTGACCTCGGCCGGATCGCGCCCGGCGGCGCGGCAAGCATCGGCGACGCGGCGCTGGATGTCCGCCCAATTGGCGGCGAGATGGGATTGATCCATGGGTATCGATACCCCCGTTGTTCGCCCGCCCTTCCTTTCGGAAGGTCGAGATGAGAGGTGGGGTTGGACAGGGCAACAGCGAAGCTGGACGGCACCTGCCGGCAACTCCGCGAGCCCGGCCCCTCACCACGGCCCTCTCCCCAGTGGGGGAGAGGGGGAAAGTGGCCATCCCCCAAGAAGAAAAAAAGGCGCCCCTCTTTCCCGGATCGGGGGATCAGCCAGTGTCAGCCCTTGGCGCCCTGCGCGTAATGCTTGGCAATCACCTCGGCCACCACGCCAGACACCTTCTTGCCGGTAGGGATGTGCAGGAACTCGTTCGGGCCGTGCGCGTTGGAGTGCGGGCCGAGCACGCCGGTGATGAGGAACTGCGCCTTGGGGAATTTCTCGCCCAACATGCCCATGAAGGGGATCGAGCCGCCCTCGCCCATGTACGTGGCGGGTGCGCCGAACTGGCTCTTCGAGGCATCGTCCACCGCCTTGTCCAGCCACGGCGACAGCGCCGGCGCGTTCCAGCCGCTGCCGTCCTTTTCCAGATCGAAGGTGACGGTAGCGCCGTACGGCGGGTCCTTTTCCAACAAGCCCTTGACGAACCGGCCGGCCTGTTTCGCATCCAGCGTCGGCGGCACGCGCAGGCTCAGCTTGACTGCGGTGAACGGGCGCATGACGTTGCCGGCACTGTCCAGCGCGGGGATGCCGCCGATGCCGGTCACCGCCAGTTGCGGGCGCCATGTGCGGTTCAAGACCAGCTCGGAGAGATCCTTGGTGACCGGCTGCATGCCGCCCTTCCACGGAAACTTGTCGTAGATGTCGTTGCCCAGCACCTGCGCGGCGTGTTTGGCCTGCTCGGCACGCTGCGCCGGCACTTCGACGTACAACTCCTTCGGCTTGATGGCGCCGGTGGCGGAGTCTTCCAGCCGGGAGAGGATCTCGCGCAGGATGCGGAAACTCGACGGCACCACGCCGGAGGCGTCGCCGGAGTGCACGCCTTCGTCCAGCACCTGCACCGTAAGATTGCCGCCGGTCATGCCGCGCAGCGAAGTGGTGAGCCAGAGCTGGTCGTAGTTGCCGCAGCCCGAATCCAGGCACACCACCAGCGATGGGCTGCCGATGCGGCTGGCGAGGTGGTCCACGTAGAACGGCAGGTCGTAGCTACCCGACTCCTCGCAGGCCTCGATCAGGATCACGCAGCGCGCGTGCGGCACGCCCTGTTCCTGCAGCGCCAGCAATGCGGAGAGCGAACCGAAGATGGCGTAGCCGTCGTCGGCGCCGCCGCGACCATATAGGCGATCGCCCTTGAGCACCGGCGTCCACGGGCCGAGGCCTTCGGACCAGCCGGTCATCTCCGGCTGCTTGTCCATGTGGCCATAAAGCATGACGGTGTCGTCGCCCTGCCCCGGCACCTCGATGAAGATGAGCGGCGTGCGGCCGTCCACCTCGAGCACTTCGAGCGTCGCGCCCGGCAGTGCGGCCAGCTTGCCGCGCGCCCAGTCGGCCATCAGCTTGAGCGCGGCATCCATGTGGCCATGGGCTTTCCAGTCTTTGTCGAACATCGGCGACTTGTTCGGGATGCGGATGTACTCGACCAGCTTGGGCACGACTTCCTCATCCCACAGGCCGCTGATGCAGCGGGAAAGACGGGCGGTATCCATGAGCAGCTCCCTAAATATGCGAGACCGCCAGTGTACCAGTGGCCCGACAGCCTCCCGGCGTCGGACGACAACGTGACGCGTTGTCGGCGCACACCGCGGCTGCCGCGACACCCGCTGTGCGCCCGACGCGAACATCGCAAAGTCGCGCCGCGGCACCTCGCCGCCTGCCACTTTGGAGCTCACACCATGCATCGCAAACTTGCTGCCATCGCCCTGCTGCTCGGCCTTGCCGCCCCCGGCCTGCTGCTGGCCGCCACCCCGGTCAACGTCAACCGCGCCGACGCCGCCACCCTCGCACAATCGCTCGACGGCATTGGCCCGGCCAAGGCCGACGCCATCGTCGCGTGGCGTACCGCCAACGGCCCCTTCAAGTCGGTGGACGACCTGCGCCAAGTCAAAGGTATTGGCGAGGCCACGCTGGAGCGCAACCGCAGCGCGATCCTGCTGGCCGACCGCGCTGGCACTGCGCCCGCCGCAGCCAAGCCGGCCAAGTCAGCCCAATCGACCAAGCCGACGAAACCGGCAAAACCGGCGCCAAAGCACCCGTGATCGCGGCGCAAAACACCGCATGAAGCCGTGGGCGATATGGCTGCGCCGTGCTGGCCACGGCGCGGCCTGCGTTACACTCGCGCGCCTTTCCCGCTCGCTGGCCAGCCATGATCCTGCCGCGTTACCACGTTGCCGCCTCCACCATCCCGGGCGCCGGCAAGGGTCTGTTCCTGGACGAACCGGTCGCCGCCGGCAGCATCATCACGGCACCGGACCAGATCGACCATACCTACCGGCTGGCCGACATCGAGGCCTCGCCGACATTGCACGAGCAGTTCTATGCCAGCGCGCGCTGGTTCGAGGATCGCTACACGCTGTCGCCCGACTGGCCGGACGAATGCTTCATCAACCACAGCTTCACACCCAACGGCCTGTGGCATCTGGGTTTCGTGTTTGCGCTGCAATCGCTGGCCGCCGGCGCCGAAATCACCGTCGACTACCGGCACCTGCTGCCGCCCGGCCAGGCCGAGGATTTCGTCGATGCCCTGACCGGTGAGAGTATTGTCGGCTGGTCATGGCAGGAGAGTCTTGTCGACAGCACGCGCGCACTGGCTGCGCTGCTGGCTGTCGATCGTCGTCGCTGATGCTGGAAATACCGGAGATAGAAACCGCACGGCTGCGGCTGACCGCGCTGGCCGAACGCCATTTCGACGACTACGCCGCCATGCTTGCCGACGCCGACAGCACGCGTTACATCGGCGATGGCCAACCGCTCGACCGTACCAACGCGTGGCGCTCGCTCGCCATGCTGCTTGGCCACTGGCAACTGCGCGGCTGCGGCATGTGGGCGCTGGAGCGCAAGGACGACGGTGCCTTTGTGGGCCGCGCCGGCCTGATGAACCCGGAGGGCTGGCCCGATCTCGAACTGGGCTGGATGCTGGGCGCCAATCACCGCCATCACGGCTACGCCACCGAAGCCGGCGCCGCCGTGCTCGATTTTGCGTGGACGACGCTGCATGCCACGCGCGTCATCAGTCTGATCCGCCCGGGCAACGTGGCCGCCGAGCATGTCGCGCAACGGCTCGGCGGGGAGGCGATCGAAGACATCGACTTCTACGGCGACCGGGCACGCGTGTTTGCGTATTACCCGCCGCATCGGGAAAGTACCGACGTGGCGTGCTGAGTCGCCGGCTGCCGATGGTTTTCCCGGCAGCCCGTCGGGATGAATCCCGCCGCCTCGGGCTTGGCGGTCAGGCCTGCATCGGGCTTGGCGGCATCGAGATAAAGCTTCCGCTCCGGATCGAGCTGCGCCGATACCACCTTGCCGGGCTTGACGAAATCGAAGCGTGCCCAGCGCCTCGTCGACAAACTCATCCCATCCCCCTCCCATGACTGGCAAAATGTGCGCCCGCGGCGCGTGGGCCGTCATCAGCCAGGTCACGCTGCAAGCCTTTGCATCCGCTAAGCATGCGTATGCGCCCGGCATGGCAAGCTGTGCGTCTGCGTTGCCGCAAATCAGGAGGAAACCCGACGCATGCGCATCCTGCTTGCCGAAGACGACGCCGCGATTGCCGATGGCATCTGCGCCTCGCTGCGCCAACACAACCACGCCGTGGACCACGCCACCGATGGCCGACTCGCCGACGCCGCGCTGCGCGACCACGAGTACGACCTCCTGGTGCTCGACCTTGGCCTGCCGCAGCTCGATGGCAGCGAAGTGCTGCGCCGCCTGCGCAGCCGTGGCGCCGGGTTGCCGGTGCTGGTGGTGACGGCGCGTGACGGGCTGGCCGAACGCATCCGCGTGCTCGACCTGGGCGCCGACGATTATCTGGTGAAGCCGTTTGCGCTGGCCGAGTTCGAAGCCCGCGTGCGCGCCCTGCTACGGCGCTCGAGCACCCACGGCATGCCCGAACTGAAGCTCGGCCAAT
This sequence comes from Rhodanobacter sp. FW106-HT46G03, assembly GCF_058789895.1. Lineage (NCBI taxonomy): Bacteria > Pseudomonadati > Pseudomonadota > Gammaproteobacteria > Lysobacterales > Rhodanobacteraceae > Rhodanobacter > Rhodanobacter sp. FW106-HT46G03. The sequence continues at coordinate 1,700,197 of NZ_JBYTCC010000001.1, read as the reverse complement.
TGCGGCTGGACCTGCCCGGCCACCGCGCCTGGGTCGGTACCACCGCACTCGAACTTACCGCCCGCGAGTTTGGCCTGCTTGAAGCCCTCGCCCGCCGCGCCGACCGCGTCACCAGCCGCGCACAGCTGGTGGAAGCCTTGTGCAACTGGGACGAGGAGCTGACCGACAACGGCCTCGACATCGCCATCCACCGCCTGCGCCGCAAGCTCGAAGGCAGCGGCACCGGCGTACGCACCATCCGCGGGTTGGGCTATCTGCTGGAGGAATCCAGCGGCGAAGCCACACCATGAAGCGCCCCCTGCGTCGCCCCAGCCTGCGCCGCCGTCTGCTCGGTTTCCTGCTGATCCCGGTCGCCGTGCTGTTGCTGCTGGACATGACGCTGACCTACGCCGTGGCGCTCGGCTACGCCAACCATGTGCACGACCGCGACCTTGCCGGCGATGCGCTGACGCTGGCCAAGATGATGGGCAACGAGCAGCTTGGCGGTGAACTCAGCCCACAAGCGCGATTTCTCTTGCAGTACGACCCGAGCGGCGAGGGCTTCTTCAGCGTGGTCAGTCGCCAGCGCGGGCTGCTCGCCGGCAATGATCGGCTCCCGGCGGCCAGCCCCCCATCCTCTATCGGCAGCCCGCCAACATTGTTCGACACCCACGTCGGCAAACACGCCCTGCGCGCCGTCACCCTCACCACCCGCGCACCGAACCGGCCGGGCGACGAGCTGGTCATCACCGTGGCCGAAACCCTGCACGATCGCCACATGCAGGCACGCAACATCTTGCTGCTGGCGATCGCCACCGAAGCGCCGCTGGTCATCTCCGTGCTGCTGCTGGTGTGGTTTGGCGTGAATCACGGCCTGCGCGTGCTGGACCCGCTCACCGAACGCCTCGCCCGCCGCAACCATGAGCTGAGCCCGATCGGCGCCCCGGATGTACCGCAGGAAATCCTGCCACTCACGCGCACCATCGACGCCCTGTTCTCCCGCCTGCGCAGCATGCTCGCCTTGCACGACCGGTTCATTGCCGACGCCGCGCATCAGTTGCGCACGCCGCTGGCCGGGCTCAGTCTGCATGTCGAGCGCGCGCTGGCGGCATCCGACCCGGCCAGCGTGCACGACGCGCTCGCGCACATCCGCGACCTGACCCGGCGCACCGCGCGCACTACGGCGCAATTGCTGTCGCTTACCCGCGCACAAGCGCCATCGAACGACACCCAGGCGCCTGCCGTGATCGACCTGGCGCAGTTGATTCCCGATGCCGTCGGCCAGCGCGTGCACGAAGCGCTCGAAGCCGGAGTGGACCTTGGCTACCAGTGCACTGAGCACACGCTAAGCATTCGCGGGCATGCTGCCAGCGTGCTTGACCTGCTCGACAACCTGATCGACAACGCCATCCGTTATGCCGGTCGTGGCAGCATCGTCACCGTCAGCCTGCAGCGCGGCGCCGACGACGGCGCGTGCCTCACGGTCGAAGACAACGGCCCGGGCGTGCCGCCCGAACTCCTGCCGCGCCTGAGCGAGCGGTTTTTCCGCGCTCCGGAGACCCACGCCGAAGGCAGCGGCCTGGGCCTGGCCATCGTGCAACGCATCGTCGAACGGCACCACGCCGAAGTCGTCTACGAGCTGGCCGAGGAACACGGCCTGCGCGTCACGGTGCGCTTCCCGCCGGTGCACGACGACCTCGCATCGGCTGCCTGACAGCATGTGCCGGCACTTGTATGCTAAGCAGTCGGCACGGTCGCCGCGCATCCTTTTTCCCCTGCTCACGTCGTGACCGCATTGTTTTCCCTCCCCGGCGCCGCACGCGCTGCACTTCCCCCTCCGCGTCTTCGCCGTCGCACGTCTGCGCGTTCGTGGCGCTGCGCTGCGCTGGCAGCGGCCATCGTACTGGCCGGCTGCAGCGTGAAAATGCCGGAGCTCAAGCCGCCGATTCCGGCACAGTGGCAGCAAGCGCGCGCCAGCCAGGCGCCGGCTCCCACCGACCTGCATGATTGGTGGCATGCGTTCCACGAACCGGCATTGAATGCATTGGTTGATCGTGCCCTCGTACACAACCTGGACGTGGCGCAGGCGATTGAACACCTGCGCGCCGCGCGCGCCATGCTGCGCCCGGCCCGCGTGCGTTACTGGCCAGGCCTAAAAGCCAGCACCGACCAGGTGGTCGACCCGGATGCCTCGGCGTCGTATCTCGTTGCCGGTTTCGATTCGACCTGGGAGTTCGGCCTGTTCGGCCGTGCCACCGCCAGCCAACGCGAGGCGCAAGGGCAACTCGATGCCAGCGCCGCCGACCTCGCCGGCGCCCGCGTCACGCTGGTGGCCGAGGTCGTGCGCAACTGGATCGAACTGCGCACCGCGCAGCAGCAGGAGCAGCTGCTGCAGCACATCGCCGACCTGCGCGCCCGCCAGCTCGATCTCGTGACCGTGCGGGCACACCTCAAGCTGGCCGCGGCCACCGACGTGGACACCGCAACCGCCGCAAGCGCCGAAGCCGCCGCCGCGCTCGCGGCGCCGCGCCATGCCGCCGTGGCCGCGGCACAACGGCTGGCCGTGCTGCTTGGCCAGAACCACCCGGACCCGGCTTGGCTTGCGCCCGGCGCCCAGCCCGAGCTTGGTGCCTGGCAGATCGACGGCGCACCGGCCGAGCTGCTGCGCACGCGCCCGGAAATCGCCAAGGCCGAAGCCAACGTGCTGGCAGCCGCCGGCGAGCTGGGCATTGCCCGGGCCAACCGCTTTCCGCAGCTCGGCTTGAACGCCTCGATGGTCTGGGCCACCGACCTCAACAACAACCGCAAGCGCACGGTATCCAACGGTCTGGCTACCATCGGGCCGGCCATCGACATCCCGCTGTTCGACTGGGGCATGCGTGCCGCCGCCGATCACGCCAAATCGCATGAGCTGCGCGCCGCCGTGCTCGCCTACCGACAGGCAGTGCTCGAAGGCGTGGCCGAGGTCGAAACCTCGCTCAACGCGCTGGCGCAGCAGGAACAACGCGAACAGCATCAGGCAACGGCGCTGCGCGCGCTGGAGCATGCCGACGCCGCCACCGCCACCCGCGTCAAGCTGCAACTGGATTCGCCGCTCACCCTCGCCGAACGGCAACTCGCCACGGCCCAGGCCCGGCTCGAACTGATCGACACCCGCGCCAGCCGCGGCATCGCCTATGTGGCCCTGTACAAGGCGCTGGGTGGCGCGCCGCGGCCAACGCCAGATCACGACCAGGACACCGCCGCCCACGAGGCCGCACGCTGATGGTCGCCCTCGCGCGCAAGACGCTTGTCTACGAATGGCGGCGGTTCCTGCCAGCGATCATCGCGGTCGGCTTTGCCGGCCTGTTGCAGCTCTTGCAGCTGGCACTGGTGCTCGGCATCTTCGGCGCCACCAGCATCTACATCACCGGCTCCGACGGCGAGGTATGGATCGGCTACCCAGGCACCCAAAGCGTCGGCTCCGGCCGCTCGATCGACGCCAATGTCGAGGCGCGCGTGCTGATGGATCCCGCGGTCGCGCGCGTCGAGTCGTACCTGTGGGTGGACGGCGACTGGCGCGGCGCCGGCGAAACCGGCGGCGTATCGGTGTTCGTCTCGGGCATCGACCCGGCGGCGAACGGGCTGCTGTTCGCCAAGGTGCTGTCGCCGGCACTGCGCACGCGGCTGGCCGAACCCGACGCGGTGATCGTCGATCGCGCCGACCTCGACAAGCTGGGCGTGCAGCTGGGCAAGACCGCCACCATCAACGGCCATCGCGTGCGCGTGGTCGGTGTCAGCCACGGCCTGCGCGGGCTCGGCGGCATCAACGTCATCACTTCGCTGGACACCGCGCGCCGGCTCGATGCCGACGACGCCGACATTGGCCCGACTTACCTCGTCGCCGAGCTGCGTAACCCGGCGGCAGCGGAGGCAGTGGCGCAGCGCCTGCAGGGCGATCCGGCGTTTGGCCCGTACACGGCGTGGAGTTCGGCCGATTTCGCCCGGCGCTCGGTGCGCTACTGGTTGTTCGACACCGGTGCCGGTGCCGGCGTGCTGTTCCTTGCCGGCATCGTGTTCCTGGTCGGCGCGGTCATCACCAGCCAAACCCTGGTCGGCGCGGTGAACGGATCGGCGCGCGAGTATGCGACGCTCAACGCGCTGGGGGTCGGTGTCAGTGCGCTGCGCAAAGTGGTGCTGGAACAGGCGTTCTGGGTGGGGGCGCTGGGACTGGTTGGCGCCGTGGTGCTGGGTGCGTTATTGCTTGTTTTCGCGCGCAGCCAGGACGTACCCGTCGTGCTCGGCCCGGCTTCCGCCGGCGCGTGCATCGTGCTGGTGCTGGGCCAGGCGGCGGTCTCCGGCATGGCCGCCATGCGCAGCCTGCGCCGCATCGACCCGGCGACCCTGCTGCGATGAGCGCGCAACCCGCCAACGCCACCGTGATTCGCGCCACGGACGTGTGCAAGGCATTCGACAGCGGGCGCCTGCGCACGCAGGTGCTCGACCGCCTGTCATTGACGATTGATGCTGGCGAACTCACGCTGATTTCCGGACCTTCCGGCTGCGGCAAGAGCACGCTGCTGGCGATCCTGAGCGGCCTGCAAAAAGTGGATGCCGGCCACGTCAGCGCACTGGACAGCGAGCTTGGCCAGTTGAGCCTCAGCGAGCTTGAGCGCTTTCGCCTGCTGCACACCGGGTTCGTGTTCCAGGGTTTCAATCTGTTCCCTGCGCTCACCGCAGCCGAACAAGTCGAACTGCCGCTCACCCACCTCGGGTTGTCCACCCACGACGCGCGCAAGCGCGCCGTGCAATCGCTCGAGGAAGTCGGCCTCGGTCACCGCATGCGCCTGCGCCCGGCCGAGCTTTCCGGCGGCGAGAAACAGCGCGTGGCGATTGCCCGGGCGCTGGCCAAACAGCCGCAATTGCTGTTTGCCGACGAGCCGACCAGCGCGTTGGACGCCGCCAACGGCCAGACCATCATCGACCTCTTGCATCGCATCGCGCACAACCACGGCACCGCGGTACTGTGCGTCAGCCACGACCCCCGCCTCGTCGCCCACGCCGACCGTGTCCTGACCATGGAAGATGGCCGCATCCTCAGCGACCGCCGGCGCGATGCCGCCACGGAGAAAACCTCATCATGATGCGCACTTCACCCCGTGCGTTGTTCCGCGCCTTGCTGGTACTGGCCGCGGGCGGCGCGCTGCTCGCCTGCTCCCGCTCCGCACCGCCGGCAGCCACTGCCACGGACGCCACGCCCTATGCCGCCGTCGCGCGCGGCCGCATCGCGATCGAAGGCGGGCTGCTCGCCCTGACGATGCCGCGTGAAGGCACGCTCGCCAGCGTCGACGCACACGAAGGCGACCGGGTGAAACGCGGTCAGGTGCTGGCCGTGTTGGACACCCATCCGGCCGAACTTGCCGTGCAGGCGGCGCAAGCCGACGTGGAGCAGGCCAAGGCGCAGGTGCAACTTGCCGATGCCAAACAGGCCGGCGCCAGGCAGCGCGCCGAGCGCCTCACCGCCGCCGCCGCGGCAGGTGCCGGCGACGGGCAAAGCGCTGACGACGCACGTGATGCCAGCGCCCAGGCTAGGGCCGAGCGCGATGCCGCGCAGGCCGCTGTCGACCTCGCCGAGCAAAAACTCGCCAGCGCCAAATACGAGCTGGCGCAACGCACCCTGCGCGCTCCGGTCAATGCCACGGTAGTCAGCGTCACCGCACAGCCCGGCGCCAGCGTGTCGCCGTCCTCCGGCACCGTGTTCACGCTGCTGCCCGACAAGCCGCGCATCGTGCGCGCCGAGCTCAACGAGAGCTTCGTCGGCGCGATCAAACCCGGCATGGCCGCCCAGGTCGTCGCCAACGACGACGCCGAAAACGGCCATTGGAACGCGCATGTGCTGCGCATCGGTCAGGTCTACGGCCCCGCCACGCTGGAAAACGACCCGCAGATCCGCGCCAACGCCCGCACCGTCGAATGCGTGCTCGCCTTCGACCAGGCGCAACCACAACTGCGCATCGGCCAACGCGTGATCGTGCGTTTCCTGCAGGCGCGATAAGTCGGGAATCGAGAATAGGAACAGTCCGGCATCCCGCCGAATCCCGTATCCCCAATCCCCAATCCCGCCCCACGCGAAAGGGTGACGAAACCGCTTGCTGCGAGGCTTGCCGCAGTGGCCGGTACGCCGGCAGCAATGGTCTTGCAGCAAATCTCGTGATCCAGCCAACCGAGTTCTTCTTTGAAGGCGGCGCCAGCGGCGTGCTGCTGATCCACGGTCTGACCGGCACGCCGATGGAAATGAAATTGCTCGGCAAGGGTTTGAACCATGCCGGGTTCACCGTGCACGGCATGCAGCTTGCCGGCCATTGCGGCAACGTCGACGACCTGCTCGCCACCGGCTGGCACGACTGGTACGCCAGCGTGGAAAAGGCCGCCGAAACCCTGCGCGGCAAGGTGGATCACCTGTTTGTCGGTGGTTTGTCGATGGGTGCGCTGCTGGCACTCAAGCTGGCCGCCGACCATCCGCAGTACGTGGCCGGCGTGGGCGTCTACGGCGCCACCTTCCGCTATGACGGCTGGAGCATCCCGCGGCTTGCGCGCTTGTCGTTCATGCTGCCGCTGCTCAAGGCGATCGGTATCGGCCGGCATCGCAGTTTCATGGAGCAGCCGCCCTACGGCATCCGCGACGAGCGCCTGCGCGCGCAGGTCAGCAGCGCCATGCTGGGCGGCGACAGCGCGGCCGCCGGCCTGCCCGGCAACCCGTGGTATTCGCTGGCGGAGCTGTATTCGCTCGCCGCCACCGTGCGGCGGCAACTGCCGCAGGTCACCTCACCGTGCCTGGTCGCGCACGCCAGCGAGGACGACGTCGCCAGCCTGCACAACGCCGAGCTGGTGATGCGCGAAGTCAGCGCGCCGGCCGAGCTGCTGCTGCTCGACCGCAGCTACCACATGATCACCATCGACCAGGATCGGCGCACGCTGATCGAGCGCTCGGCCGCCTTCTTCGACCGCGTGGCGGCCGCCGACACCACCCGCCAGCGCGTGGCGGCCTGACATGCCCACCGGTGGCATCTCCCCGCTCGTCATCCTGCTGTGGGTACTGAACGTCATGTTCGACACCACCGGCCAGCTCGCCTTCAAGGCGGCGGCCGGCGATGACCGCGCCGGCGACGGCGTCGCCCGCTGGAAATACATGGCCAGCCGCCCGTGGTTGTGGCTGGGCATCGGCTGTTACATCTTCGAGTTTCTGGTGTGGATCGCGTTCCTGTCGCTGATCCCGCTGTCCGAAGGTGTGCTGCTGGGTTCGATCAACATCGTCGCCATCATGATTGCCGGGCGGTTCCTGTTTGCGGAGAAACTCACCCGTCTGCGCGTCATCGGCATCGCGCTGGTCACGCTCGGCGTCGCCGTCGTGGGGTTTGCCGAATGAAACACGGCTGGTTCTACCTCATCGGGTTTGCGCTGCTGATGAGCTTCGACACGCTCGCGCAGATCAGCTTCAAGTACGCCGGCGACCATGCGCTGCCGGTCAGCGCGGACATTGCCTGGCTGCTGCGCGTGTTTGGCGCACCGTGGATCTACGGCGCCATCATCGGCTACATCGGCTCGTTCTTCACCTGGATGAGCCTGCTGAAATACGCGCCGATCGGCCCGGCATTTGCTGCCAGCCACCTTGAAGTGGTGTCGGTGATGCTGCTCAGCGTGTGGCTGTTCAACGAACACCTGACGCCGGTGCGGCTGATCGGCGCCGCGCTCATCATTGCCGGCATCGTCTGCCTCGGCTTTGCCGAAAGCCGCGAAGCGCCGGCCGAACCTGCAGCCGACGCCGACCCGGCCTGAGGCGCATCGCACATGCTGCCGCGTCGCCGCCACGAGTTGCCGCCCACCGCCGGCCTGCCGGCGCACTGGCGCGACCTGTTGCCCGGTCGCACCACGCTGGCGCCAGCCATCGCCGATCAGCTCGATGTGCCGCTGCCCGTGGTCACTTGTTCCGGCAGCGCCGCGCTGATGATTGCGCTGGCCACGCTGCACCAGCGCCAGCCGCTGCGCCGCCGCGTGGTGATCCCCGCCTACACCTGCCCGCTGGTACCGCTGGCCATCCATCAGGCCGGACTGGAACCGGTGCCCTGCGACGTGCGCCGCGGCCATTTCGATCTGGACCCGCACGCGCTGCGCGCCGCGTGCGACGAACGCACGCTGGCGATCGTGCCCACCCACCTCGGCGGCCGCATCGCCGACGTCGACGACGCGCTGGCCGCCGCCAACAACGTCGGTGCCGTCGTGATCGAGGACGCAGCGCAAGCGCTCGGCGCCCGTCGCCGCGGCGAAAGCGTCGGCTGCGCCGGCGATCTGGGCTTCTTCAGCCTCGCCGTGGGCAAAGGCCTCACCACCTACGAAGGCGGCCTGCTCGTCACCCGCAGCGAAGATCTGCGCCAACGCCTGGCGCGGACCGCCGCGCAGCTGGCGCCGTTCAACGCCGGCTGGGAGCTGCGCCGCGGCCTGGAACTCGTCGGCTACACCGCGCTGTACCGCCCGCACGGTCTGCGCCTCGCCTACGGCAACCCCCTGCGCCGCGCCCTGCGCGCCGGCGATCCGGTGCGCGCCGTGGGCGACGATTTCGCCCTGCCGCTGCCGCTGCACACGCTCGGCCACTGGCGCCAATCCGTCGGCGGCCATGCAGCCTCGCGCTTGCCCGCCTTCCTCACCGATTGCACCGCACGCGCCCACCGTTACCTGCCGCTGCTGCGTGCCATCCCCGGCGTCAGCGTGCTCGAAGACGCCGAGGGCGACACCGGCACTTGGCCGTTCTTCACTCTGCTGCTGCCCGGCCCGCAAGCCCGTAACCGCGCGCTCGACGAGCTATGGACGGCCGGCCTCGGCGTCAGTCGCCTGTTCATCCACGCCCTGCCCGACTACCCCTACCTCGCCGGTATCGTGCCGCAAGCCGACACCCCCAATGCCCGCGATTTCGCCGCCCGCAGCCTCACCATCGGCAACAGCCCGTGGCTCGCCGACGCCGACATGAAAGCCATCATGCAGGTGCTCGAAAAAGCTGGCGTTTGAACGGGGTCGGGTCCACTTCTTCGATCGCTGCCCGCGAACGCGGGCATGGTCGGAAAGTGAACCCGGTTCCATTCCAACCGGTCAACGTGGCCACCGCCGGTGGCGTGCTCGGTTCGTGAGTGGCCTGCGCTTCGACCAGCACTGGAACACCCTCAGCACCTACTACCGGAGCCGCGCGCTCATCAGCCGCCAGACGGCTGGCCGGTGAACACCGCCAACTGGGCGGCAAAGGCGCGCCGCCAGGCCGGCCGCGCTTCCCCACGGCCGACATAGGCGGCAAGGTTCGGGTACTCGTCCAGCAGACCCGAGGGTCTCAGCCGCTGCAGCGTGTGCACCATCATGAGGTCGCCCGCGCTGAACGCGCCATCGAGCCAGTCGGCATCGCCAAGGCGGACGGCAAGCTCGTCCAGCCGGTGGCGGATGCGTTCCTTGATGAGCGGCAGGCGCTCCGAGGTCCAGGGCTTGTCGCCTTCTGCGAACTTGGCGGTCTGCAGTTCGAGGATGGGCGGCTCCACCGTGTTGAGTGCGGCGAACATCCAGGCGATCGCGCGTGCCCGGGCGCTCGCCTCGACCGGTAGCAGGCCCGCATGCCGCTGCGCGATGTGCAACACGATGGCGCCCGACTCGAACAGGACGAGGCCGCCCTCCTCGTAAGTGGGGATCTGACCGAACGGATGTAGCGCCCGGTGCGCGGGCTCCTTCATCGCCTTGAACGAAACCAGGCGGACGTCATAGGGCTGGCCCGCCTCCTCGAGCGCCCAGCGCACGCGCATGTCGCGTGCGAGCCCCTGGCCGTGATCGGGCGAGCTTGCAAAGGCGGTGATGACGGGTGGCATCGGAAGACTCCGGATGGTGGTGCGGTATCGACACCGCGGAGGGTGCGCGCGGTACGGGGCTCCGTTCACTCCGAGCGCAGGCCGAAGGATGTGTTGGCGAGGCCACCCATGCATGACGATGCTTCGACTGCACCCGCTGCATGAGCACGGCCCGGCGCGGACGGACGGGAATCGTCACCCCCGCCGTGCCGCCTCGATCGCCGCGATGTCGATCTTGGTCATCGTCATCATGGCCTCGAACGCACGCTTGGCCGCGGCCGGATCGGGATCGCCGATGGCCTCGACCAGGACGCGCGGGGTGATCTGCCACGACAGGCCCCACTGGTCCTTGCACCAGCCGCAGGCGCTGGCCTGGCCGCCATGGTCGATGATCGCGTTCCACAGGCGATCGGTTTCGGCCTGGTCGTCGGTGGCCACCTGGAACGAGAACGCGTCGGTGTGCGGCACGCCGGGGCCACCGTTCAGGCCCAGGCACGGAATGCCCATGACCGTGAACTCCACCGTCAGCACGTCACCCTGCTTGCCGGCCGGGTAATCGCCTGGTGCGCGATACACCTTGCCCACGGCGCTGTCCGAAAAGGTGCTGGCGTAGAAAGTCGCGGCGTCGAGGGCGGTGCCGTCGTACCAGAGGCAGATCGTGTTCTTGCTCAGCATCAGGATTCTCCTGGTGTGGGGCAGCGGCTCAGCCCGGAATCGTCGGTTCCACCAGCCGTTCCAACAGGGTCAGCGATTCCTGCCAGCCGAGGTAACACTGCTCGGTGGGGATCGGGTCGGGGATGCCGGCCTGCTCGATCTGCACCTCGGTACCGCAGCTCACCTCGCGCAGGGCGATGGTGGTGACCATGGTGCCAGGCAGGTTGGGGTCGTCGAAGCGGTCGTCGTGGACGATGCGCTGGTTCGGCACCAGCTCCAGGTAGGTGCCGCCGAAGCTGTGGCCGTTGCCGCTGCCGAAGTGGGCAAAGCTCATGCGGTAGCGGCCGCCGACGCGTGCGTCCAGTTCGTGCACGGTGCAGGTGAAGCCATCCGGCGGCAGCCATTTGGCCAGCGCGGCGGGATCGAGGAAGGCGCTATAGACGCGCTCGGGCGGAGCGGTGAACACACGCAACAAGCGAATGGTGCCGGACATGGTGGATCTCCAGGTGATTGACGAGGGGGCCACGATGGCGACGGACGGACGAGCCGCACATCGAAACGCATGGTGCGCCGATTTTCCCGATCGTGCGCGAGGCGCTCAACGTGCTGTCGCAGCCGCACCGTCAATACCTGGAACCGGGCGGCCCGGGCTTTGTGCGGGGCGATGGCGCACTGGGTTGTGCGCACGAGGAAATCGTGTACTACAGCCAGGCGCCACCTCACGCTGAGCCCCGACCTGCAGTGGATTCGCCACCCCGGCTACGACCGGGCGCGCGGACCGGCAGCGTTTGCAGGATTGCGCACGCACGTGAAGTTCTGAAACGGGGCCAGGTTCACTTCTACGCCTGCCCGCAACGCCTTGCCGGACGGAAACCGTCGTGGGTGTCGCAGGACCAGCTCCTCACCTGCGGGTCGCACCGACAATCACGTGACCCGAATCGCGCCAGCCCTCGAACCCGCCAGCGAGCGGGCGCACGCGATGAAACCCGTGCTTGCGCAGATCCGCGGCCAACGCCGCGGCGGAAGCCTCATTCGGGCAATCGCAATACACCACCACCTCGCCGCTGGCGCGGCTGGCGGCCTCTTCCATGGTGTTGACGTGGATGGAACCGGGAATCCAGCCGGTTTCGGCGCGTCGCGCGAGCAGCCGCACGTCCAGCACGACCGGCGGCGCATCGGAGTCGATCAACGCCTGCAGGTCCTGCGGAGAAATGCGCGCAAGGCGCAGCTCGCGCAGGAAAAGGTGGCGCTTCAACCATTTCCAGCCGACGAACACCGCCGCGGCCAGCACGATGACCGCCACGCCATAGCGGCCAAGCGCTGCCAGCGTGTCGAGCGCCTCACGCACGGCGCTGTGGAACAGCGCACCAATCAGCACCCCGACGCCAGACCACAACAGCGCCCCGATACCGTCGAACAGCAAAAACGTGCGCCACCGGATGCGCGCCTCGCCGGCGAGAAGGGTCGCCACGGCCGCAAAGCCGGGCACGAACTTGGCAACCATCAGCGATGGGGCACCCCAGCGGGTGAAGATGCCGCGCGTCATCAGCACGCACGAATCCGGCGACAGCGACACCTTGCACATCAGCCGCAGCAGCCGCACACCCCAGCGCTTTCCGCCCACAAACCAGCTTACGTCGGCGATCAACGCCGCCAGCGTGGCCACCACGACAATCGGCCACAACGGCCCGCCCCCGGCTTGCGCGAACGCCGCCGTGGCCACGATCACCGGATACGCCGGCAACGGCAATCCGCCCTGGTCGACCAAGGTCGTCGCAAAGACAAGCAGCAGGCCGTACACGGCGACAAGGTGCAGCAGGAAATCCATGCAATACCTCTGGGGCAGTCGGCGATCACCGATGCCGAGAATGCCACTGGCATCCGCGCCAGACCAACGTGCGCCGAACATATCGCCGCTGCCTTGCCGCGTGGTCGGTGCGGCGCTGCGTTCGGGACAAAGGGGGACAGCGGCAATTGGGCCACCATCGAGGCCGCCGCGATGCCGGTGCGATAATGGCGGGCATTTCATCGGGAACAGTGCCGTGCTGGGACAACTCATGGAGGCGATCGCGGGCTTCGTGATCGCCGTGATCTCGCACCTGCACTACTGGGGCGTGATCCTGATGATGGCGATCGAAAGCGCCTGCATCCCGCTGCCGTCCGAAGTGATCATGCCGTTTGCCGGCTTCCTCGCGTTCAAGGGCGAGCTGAGCCTGTGGTGGGTCAGCGTGGCCGGCGCCTTCGGCTGCGTGCTCGGCTCATGGATGGCCTACGCGGTGGGTGCGTGGGGCGGTCGGCCGCTGGTGGAACGCTACGGCAAGTACCTGCTGCTCTCCAAACACGATCTGGATCTTGCCGACCGCTGGTTTGCCCAGCACGGCGAGCTCACCATCTTCATTGGCCGCCTGCTGCCGGTGGTGCGCACGTTCATCGCCTTCCCCGCCGGCGTGTCGCGCATGCCGCTGTGGCGCTTCACGCTCTACACCTTCCTCGGTTCGCTGCCGTACTGCTGGTTGCTCGCCTGGATCGGCGCCCGCCTCGGCCAGCACTGGGACACCCTCGGCACCTGGTTCCACCGCTTCGACACCGCCATCGGCATCGCCATCCTGCTGCTGGCCGGCACCTACGTGTGGCGGCACGTGCGCAACCTGCGGGGCTGAAGGGCACTCAGCGCCCGGCCGGTGGCTGGTCGGTGTACACCGCCAACTGGGCGGCAAAGGCGCGTCGATGGGCCGGTCGTGCTTCGCTGTGGCCGACGCAGGCGGTAAGGTTCGGGTACTCGTCCAGCAGACCCCTCGGCCTTGATGTAAACAACGGCGCCCGCCGAAAATCAGGATCAAGGCGGGCCAGGGCCGTTTCTGGCGGCAAACAAGAGGTTCCGACGCCTCTACGGGCCGCATCCGCGCCGGATGCCACAACAACGCGCCCCCGCTGCGGGGCGCATCAGGGGGAATCATGAAGACTCGTCGCGAATTCCTCACCCAGGTGCCGCTGGGCCTGCTGGGTGCCGTGGTGGCTGGCAGCACGCTGGCGCAGACCGGGCAGAATCCCGCACCCGGCACGCCGCCGCCCGGTTCGCCGGGGGCGTTCAACACCGCGCCGCCGGTGGGGCCGAAGCTCAGCACGGCCACTTTCGTCGAGGCGGAGAAGCTGGCGCAGGTGAGCATGAGCGAGGCGCAGCGCGACATGGCGGTGGCCAACTGGCCCACCTCCATGGCTGCGCTGCTGGAGCGCCGCACCGGCCCGCGCAAGGTGACGCTGGAAGAAGGGCTGGCCCCGGCCACCACCTGGTCCCCGGCGATGGGCCGCGCGCATCTCGGTCCCGCGCAGGATCGCTTCGTGCCATCCAAGGTGGCGGCCGCGCCGCTGCCGGCGAAGGACGAGGACATCGCCTTCGCCTCCGTCGCGCAGCTAGGTGCGTGGATCCGCGCGCGCAAGCTCACTTCTACCCGCCTGACCAGGATCTACCTCGAGCGCCTGAAGCGCTTCGACCCGCAACTGCGCTGCGTCATCACCCTGTGCGAAGAGCACGCGCTGGCGCAGGCCGCGCAGGCCGACAAGGAGATCGCCGCCGGCCACTATCGCGGCCCGTTGCACGGCATCCCATGGGGCGCGAAGGACCTGCTCGACACCGCCGGCATCGCCACCACCTGGGGCGCCGAGCCGTTCCGCCACCGCGTACCGAAGGACGACGCCGCGGTCACCCGCCAGCTCAACGCGGCCGGCGCGGTGCTGGTGGCCAAGCTCAGCCTGGGCGCGCTGGCGCTCAACGACGTCTGGTTCGGCGGCCAGACCATGAACCCGTGGCTGCTCAAGGAAGGCGCCTCCGGCTCCAGCGCCGGCCCGGCCGCGGCCACGGCAGCCGGCCTGGTGGCGTTCGCCATCGGCAGCGAAACTCAGGGCAGCATCATCAGCCCGTGCATGCGCTGCGGCACCACCGGCCTGCGCCCCACCTACGGCCGCGTACCGCGCACCGGCGCCATGACCCTGTGCTGGACCATGGACAAGCTCGGCCCGATCGCCCGCTCGGTGGAGGACACCCTGCTGGTGCTCGACGCCATTCGCGGCACCGACCCCGGCGACAGCGCCAGCGTGGCCACGCACCTGGACTACGACGCGGCCGAGTCCATCGAGGGCCTCAAGGTCGGCTACTTCCCCGGCTGGATGCAGGAAGCGCCGGCCACCGACCTGGACCGCGCCGCGCTAACCCAGCTGCGCGCGCTCGGCCTGGTGCCGACCGCAATGTCCCTGCCCGACTGGCCGTACGACGACCTCAACCTGCTGCTGTTCGCCGAGGCCGCGGCGGCCTTCGAGGAGCTCACGCTCTCCGGCGCCGCCGACCAGATGCGCATGCAGACCCCGGATGCCTGGCCCAACCTGTTCCGCGAAGCGCGCTTCCTCTCCGCCGTGGACTTCGTGCAGGCCGACCGCCTGCGCCGCAAGGTGGCAATGGAGATGGAACGCGTGATGGGCGAAGTGGACCTGCTGCTGGTGCCCTCGCTGCGCGACGAGATGATGGTGATCTCCAACATGACCGGCCAGCCCTCGCTCACCCTGCGCACCGGCTTCGTGGAAGTGAGTCAGGTGCGCAGCGACTGGGCGCCCGACCCGAAACACCCGCTGCCAAAGCTGAGCAAGCCGCACCGCGTGCCCTATGGCGTCACCCTGATCGGCCGGCTGTTTGCGGAAGGCACGTTGGGTCGCGTCGGGCGGGCGCTGGAGGCAAGGGTAGCCGTGGCTGGGGAGCGACCGACGGGGTTCTGATTCGCGCGACTGACAGAGGGATCCGGAGGGTAGCCCTGGACGCTTCCATATGATCGGCCCCGCAGCGCTCCACAGCGTCGCCGACCTTGTGCGTCCTGTGTGGATCAGGAAACGAACCCGACCCTGCCTCCTGTCACGGGGCATGCCACCCCACAGAAAGTGCGCCCCGGAGAAGGTCGCATCACGGGCCACGCCAAGACATCAGGCCCGAAGCGGAAGGGAATCACGTGGAACCCGACACTTGCACGACCGTCAGGCAGCAACCCCGCCACCGTACCCGGCAGCAGGCAAGTCCACCGGCACCAGCACCGCGCGATTGCCTCCCTGCGCCTTGGCCGCATACAGCGCGCCGTCAACCCGCCGCAGCGCGCTATCGAAGTCGTCCGCACCGGCGATCATCGTGGCGCCGAACGAGGCCGTGACCTGGGGCACCGGCGCCACCGGTAGCCGCGCGACCGCCATCTGCAGGCGCTCCGCCACCAGGTGCAAACCGTCCGCATCGATATCCGGCACGATCACCATGAACTCCTCGCCGCCCCAGCGCGAAATGCATTCGTCCGCGCGCAGCAGCGCCTTGCAGCGCGCGGCGACCGCCTGCAGTACCCGGTCGCCGACCGGGTGGCCGTAGGTATCGTTGATCGCCTTGAAATGATCCATGTCCAGCATGATCAAGCCTGCAGGGCGGGCATCACCAAGTGCCGCCCTGAGCACGCGCTCGCCCAGGCGGCGGTTATGGATACCGGTGACCGGGTCGCGATGCAGCATGACTTCCATCCGCGCACGCTCGGAGGTCATCCGCCTGATGGTGCCGACCAGCCCGCGCTGCACCGGCATCAGCACCACCACCATGATGCTGACCGGCCCGTACGCCATCAGCAGGTCCATCCCGCGCGGCGCCCACATCTCGAGCGGATGAAGTACCAGGTAGACCAGCACCGGCAGTGCGACCAGCAGCCAGCAAAGCAGCGCCAGCACAAAGGCTCGGCGGCCGGGGATGAAGATCATCACCATCACCAGCAGTATCACGAACAGCGACGGCACCGGCGGCAGCACGTCGATCAGCCGTACGCCGGGCGTCGACACCGCGTGCAGGGTGTAGAACCACGCCGGTGCGATCAACATCAATGCCGCAATGGCGAGCGCCACCTGCACGATGGCCTGCAGCCACCATGGGAGCCGGATCAGGGCGATGATCAAACCGCCATATACGACGCCCCCGACGGGCGGCACGATCAGGTCCATCATCTGATGGACCGGGCTGAGCCGGTGGATCAGCGTGGCGTAGATGCACGCGAACAGCGTCAACCACAACATGACCAAGACGGCGATGCGGACATAGCTGTCGTCGGGCTTTTGCATGGGTATCGCCGGGCGCTCACAAGGCTGGGCGGCCAGTGTAGCGCCGTACCCGACAGCGCCCGGCAACCCCCACAGGCTGCCCGGTCGCGCGTTCGCATGCATCCCGGGCCACCCGCGATTCGATCGCTCCGCCCGAAGCGAGCGGGCGTGTCCCCTGCATGGCCGCCACCGGCGGCCCGACGATTCAAGCGCCTGCGTAGCAATCCTTGATGGTCGTCATGGTCCGACGCCGCCGGGGCCCGGTATCGGCTCGCCCTTGCTGTCCGCCATGAGGTTGCACATCCTTGGATGGATGACGTGCGTGTCCGGCGGGGGCATCGAGCACGTCACGTACCACCCTGGAAACGCCGGCACGGACTCGGCGAGGGCGCGCGTTCCCCGTCCTGCAACACGGTCAGTCGCCCAGCCGCTTGGCCGGTGCACGTTGAAGCTCCCGGCGAAGCCGACCTGCCGGCGACCACCAGCGCCCTAGGCGCAGACCGCCAATGCCCCGGCGCCGCCGATGTCGAACGTGTTACTGAATACCAGCGCCGGCAGCGGCTGGCTGAACAGATAGCCTTGCCCTTCCTGGCACCCCATCCCGCAGAGGCGATCGCGTTGCCGGTTGCTTTCGACCCCCTCGGCGATGACCTCCAGCTCGAAGCTGCGCGCCATGTCCACGATGGCCCGGACCACCGATGCATCCCGGTTCGAGTCGTGCACGTGCTTGACGAACGAGCGGTCGATCTTCAGCCGGGTCAGCGGGTATTTCCTCAACAGGCTGAGCGAGGCGTAGCCCGTGCCGAAGTCGTCGAAGGCGATGCCGATGCCGGCCTCCCGCAGCCCCGCCAGCGTATCGAGGATCAGGTCGTCGTCGTCCAGCACGATGTTTTCCGTCACCTCCAGTTCGAGCGCCGAGGGCGGCAGGCTGTGGCGTTGCAGCACGGCCTGGACGTCGGCGACCAGATCGTTGAGGCGCAGTTGCGCCGCGAACAGGTTCACCCCCATGCGGAAGTCCGGGGCGCCATGCGCACGCCAGTAGGCCGCCTGCGCGCAGGCCTCGTCCAGCACCCAGGCGCCGACCGCGGCCGCCAGCGACCCGGTTTCCAGCGCCGGCAGGAAGGCAGCCGGCGACAACAGGCCCCGCTGCGGATGGAGCCAGCGGATCAAGGCTTCGGCTCCCATCAATGCACCATCGCCCAGCCGGATCTGCGGCTGGTAGAACAGCACGAATTCGCCTGCCCCCACGGCACGGCACAATTCGGTGCCCAGCAGGCGCCGCGCATTGGCTTCCGCGCGCAAGGCGGGCACGAACATGCAGGCCTGCCCTCGCCGCTCCTTCTTCGCCTCGTACAGCGCCAGGTCGGCGTCACCCACCAGCTCCAGCGCCTCCAACCCGTTCTCCGCGGTGATCGCGATGCCGCAACTCGCCGACACCCGCACCTCGTTTCCATCCACGACGATGGGCTCTGCGATAGCGTCCACGAACCGCTGCGCCAGCTCCACCGCGCGCTGCTCGCCGGCAACGCCGACCAGCAGGATCGCAAACTCGTCGCCCCCCATTCTCGCCACCAGGTCTCCCGCACCGATGCACAGCTTCAACCGGCGCGCGACTTCGCACAGCAGGCCATCGCCGGCGCCATGCCCCAAGGTGTCGTTCACGTCCTTGAAGCCGTTCAGATCCAGCATCACCACAGCCAATGCGCGTGGCTCCAGCAAGGCCGACTCCATGCGTCGGTAGAGGCCCATGCGGTTGGGCAAGCCGGTAAGCACGTCGGTGCTGGCCAGGCGGTGCAATTCCTCCTGCTTGAGCAGGCGCGCCGTACGGTCCTGCAAGTGCGCGTTGAACATCATCCGCCCGTCTTCGTTCCAGCAGAACAGCACGATGCCCAGCAAGAACTCGCTGCCGTCCTTGCGCAGGCCATGGATGCGCTCGGGTATCGACATGCCATCCACCGAACCGGCACGCACGGCGCGTGCGATCAACGCCTTGATCTCCGCCCGATCCGGCTCCGACAGCAGCGCATCGACCTGGAGTCCGGCGCCCTCCGACGGGTCGTAGCCGAACAGCACGGCCGCGGAATCGTTCCACGCGACGATTCCGCCGCTCCCGTCGAACCACGCCACCGCGGTCGGTGAATTGCGGGCGAACGTGTCGAACGGCCGCATGGTGTTGGCCGACAGTTCGATACGGCGCAGTTCCAGACGATCCGACGCGATCTTCGCCAACTCACGCAGGTACTGGCAGTCGGCGGCGGAGAAATCATGGTGCGGCCGCTGATCGAGCACGCACAGCGCGCCCAGCGGATACCCCTGCGGTGACAACAACGGTATCCCCGCGTAGAAGCGCAGCCCCGTCGGCCCCGTCACCAGCGGGTTGTCGTGGAAGCGTTCGTCGAGAGTGGCGTCGGGTACCACCATCACCCCGTCCTGGGTGATGGTATGTGCGCAGAACGACACACTCCGCCCCATATCCACGCCTTCGCCGCCGGGCTCGATGCCGGAGCTGGCGGCGAAGAACACATGATCGCTGCCGATCATGTTGACCGCCGCCATCGGCATCCCCAACGAACGCACGGCAAGCTGGACCACGGGATCCAGGCTGGGCAGCGGACGATCCTCACCCAATCCGTAATCGGACAGGGCCTTCAGCCGATCGACTTCTCCGGGCAATGCAGACGGGCATTTCACGACCGTATCTCCGGTATTCAACCGGCCGCCAGCAACCTGCGCCATGCTTTTTTCTTCGCCCCAACGACTGCGGCCACACCCCGCCGAACGCGAACGCAACACATGGCGCAAAAGATAAGGTAGAAGGTATCAGAAACCCTTGCAGTCGTGGGAAACGACGACCGGTCAATCGGCAGGGCAGAGGGAATTAGCACGAACGAGACGTAGGGAATTATCTGAATTTAATTTCCTCCATCCCCGCTTCGGAGCGTTGCCGGACAAGGTGACTATCGAGTGGGTCACGATGGACATGTACCACGTCTACCGGCAAGTCGCTCGCGAAACCCTGCCGCAAGCTCGTATCGTGGTTGATCGGTTCCACATCCAGCGTATGGCGAACGAGATGCTGGAAAAGATGCGCAAGCGGTTTCGCAAGACCTTGCCGGATCGGCGACGGCTCAAGTTGAAGGGCGAGCGCCATCTTTTGCTCAAGCGCCAGCACGAGCTGACGACGGAAGGCTTTGATCGGATGACGGCGTGGCTCGCGCTTTTTCCCCAGCCAGGTGAGGCCCATGCGTTGAAGGAGGGGCTCATGGCGATCTGGGACAGTCGGGATCGCGCGGCAGCCGAGCAGGCGTAGCAGCGCTGGCAGGGCAACCTGCCTTTGGAACTTAACGACAGCCGTGACGAACTGGCACGACGAGATCTTCAACTACTTCGAGAATCCCATGACCAACGCCTACACCGAATCAGCCAACAGCCTGACCCGAGTCATGAATCGCATGGGTCGCGGCTACACCTTCGACGTGATCCGTGCCCGCATGTTGTACGACCCTGCGGCGCGCAAGAAAGGTGCCGTTGTGCAGCAGAAATCGGTTCCCGTGGAAGAGGTGCCGGCGATGCAGAAGACAACGACACGGTATATGACGGTCGACTCTGTCAGGACGTCTCGTGTGCGTTATACCCATGAGGTCATCGAATACGGTGCCCTCATCCCTACCTTGGAACGGCTGGCGGACGAAGGGCATTTTGATTGATGCGTAGCCACCGTCGATCTTGATCTTGAGGGCGCCGGCGTCACGTTGCGCCAGTAGCTTGGAGGAGTATCCTCACCCGGAAGGGGATGAGGAGGCAGGGGATGATGAAGGGATCGTTGACCGGCCTGGTGCTGGCCGTTGCCGTCGTGTGTTGTCCGATCGCGCAAGCACGTTTCTTGACACCGGATCCCGTGCCACCCAAGGCTGGTGATCTCTTCTCATTCAACCGCTACGCCTACGCGCGCAACAACCCGATTATCAACATTGATCCGAGGGGCATGTATGCGTGCGGCAGCAAGGACAAGGCAACCTGCACGAGGATCAACGGCTTTGTGAACACGCTTCATTCCGCCATGAGTCACCTCAATCCGCACTCGGCGGCCTATACCCACCTGGACGCCGTGTCGAAGCACATTGGCACCCTTGGCGACGGCAATGGCGTGACGCTCGCCGCCGGCAGCCTGGCCAAGGACACGGTTGCCCAAGCGAACAGCTCGACGCTCATGACCGTAGACGTTAAGCAAGCCGCGGCGATTTCATCGGTGTTCCAGAAGTTCAACCCGACGATGAGCCCGCAGCAGCTGGCCAATGCCTTCGGCGCCGAAGCCCTAGCCCACGAAGGCCAACACCAGCTGGATTACATGAACCCCAAGATCCGTTATCCAACCGACCGGGCAAGCGAGCACACCACCGAAATGAATGCCTATCGCACCGAGATTGGCGTGGCGCGCGGGCTGGGGGTGTCCAACGACCTCTATGCGCCTCGAGCGACGGCGGCGGACATCAACGCGCGCATCGACCAGGCGGCGAACACCTCCACCGATGCCTTCTGCCAGTCGAACGGATGCTGATGCGCAGACTCGCCTGTTTGGTGTTGCTCCTGGCGGCCGGCTGCGGCGTTCGCGCCACCGAATTGCGCACCGTGACCGTCTGCCAGCTCTACGATCAACGGCAGTCCCCACCCGCCGGTGAGGTTCGATTCCAGGCTCGCGCCTTGATGGGGCCTCGGCACGGGGCAATCTTCATGGATCCACATTGTCCGCCGGGCACGGCCATTCCCTTTCGTTTCGCAGATCACCTGCCGCCGGGCTCGCAGGCCATGAAGTTTGACCACGCGCTGACGGGCGACGTCATGGATCTCTCGCTGCGCAGCTTCGACGCCGAAGTTGCCGGCACCTACGCTGCTGCCTCGGCGATCAACCCGCGTGGGTTGTTCACCGTCGTCCGCGTGGCGTGGTTCCACAAGTCGCCACCGAAATCCCCATGAGGTCCACCACGGGCAGCAGGGCGCATCGGGGGATGCGCTGGCTGGGTACCCTGGTGTGTCTGGCGATCAGCCCGTGGGCCCACGCCCATCTGCCTGGCAGCATCGCCGTCCACGATGATCCGAATCTCCACATCATCGAGCAACTGGCGAGCTCACCGGATGGCCGCATCGACTATGCGCAGGTTCAAACGGCCATCGAGCGCGCCGCCAATCCCAGGTTCGACGCCAAGGCCTTCAACGCCACGCTGAACCACTGGGCCGCCGTGGTGCGCGCGCGGGTGCCGAAGGACGCGCCACCCACGGCCGTGATGACGGCACTGGGCGAAGTGATCTACGAGTCCGGCCCGTGGAACGATCACCACCCGTTCTCGTATGACCTGGACGACCCGTTCGGGAAGGTCTACGAGAACAAACTCGTCTCCACTTACCTCCGCACACGCAAGGGCAACTGCGTGTCGATGCCCACACTGTTGATGATCTTGGGTCAGAAGCTCGGGCTCACCATGACGCTGAGTCAGGCCCCGGAGCACGAATTTGCACGGCTCCAGGACGTCAATGGACGTTGGTTCAACATCGAGGGCACCAGCCCGGCCTCGTGGCCCGATTCCAAATACATCAATGAAATGCAGATCACGCCACAGCAGATCGCGAGCGGGATTTACATGCGCACCACGACGCCGCACGAGACTGTGGCGGGCATGCTGGAACCCCTGGAGGCGGTCTACGCCCACCAGCGTACGCCGGGCGACCTGCTCGGCTTGGCCATGCTGGTCGTAAAGCTGGATCCGAAGAACGCGGGCGGCTACGTCAACGAGGCCAATGCGTTCTTCTTGGAACTCCAACACCGCTACCTCGACCGACACTTGACCCCTGACAGGTTGCCGCCGGACGAGCGTGCCGACTTCCAAGCACTCTACGATTCCAACACACGAATCCTGAAACGCGTGGAAGCGATGGGCTGGGCACCTCCGACGAAAGCGGGCGACAAGGCGTATCTGGAGCGCGTCGACAAATACAAAGCAGCTCACGGCGGTTGATCGTTAGGATTGATCTATCAGTCAAGCTATTTCGCTTCGGATGATCAATCGAATCAATGCGTACGCATCAGATATCCCACGTTCGCCACTGCTGTCTGGCAGTGATTGGCTGCGTGCTTACTGCCTGCTCCACATGACCGGAGCAACAAGGCGGATCAAACGGGACTTCGTCCCCGTTTCCGGGTCGAAAGCATGCCGGAGCGATCCGGCGCGCCCTTCATGGAACCTGCCGATTACGCCAACGCGGTCGCCCCCAAACCCCCTGAACTTCCTGCACTGCCTCAAGTCGATGAAAGAGCTTGCCCGGCGCTCCTGTCCGGGCCATCGACGGGAGACACGCCTTGAACAAGACGCACCTGAAAGCGGGTGGCGCCCTTTTGCTGGTCATGATGTTCGGCCAGGCCCGGGCCACCGAAGCCGGTCACGCCCCCGCGTTGCAGCGCATGCCGGACAGCTATGCGCAGGCGGCACAGCTGATCGACCTCGGCCATGGCCGCCATCTCAACCTGCGCTGTTCCGGCAGCGGAATACCGACCGTCCTGCTGGAGTCCGGCGCGGTCACCGATTCCCCCGCCTGGTTCAAGGTGCAGCCACTCTTGGCCGCCCACGTGCGCGTCTGCGCATACGACCGGGCCGGCTTCGGCTTCAGCAGCGAGGGGCCGTTGCCGCGTGACCTCGACGCCGACGTGTCGGACCTGCACGCGCTGATCCAGCATGCCGGCCTCGCGACCCCGCTGGTGATGGTGGGGCATTCGCTGGGCAGCAACATCGTTCGGCAGTACGCGAACCGCTATCCGGCGGACGTGGGCGCAATGGTCCTGCTCGATCCACCCGCGCAGGACATCGGCCGGTTTGCCCCCGGCTGACGGAAGGACGAGGACGCCCTCTCGGTGCAGCGCTTCGCGTTCATCCACCGGTGCGTGGCGGCTGCCGAAAAGCACGAACTGCCGTCCACCGATCCGGAACTGAGCCACTGCCTCGGCGGAGCCGATCCACGCGCCAGCGCCAGGCTCAACGCGGTGAACCTGGCCCTGAAGTCGAAGCCGGCGTACTGGCACACCGTGCTGTCGGTACTCCAGACCAATGTCGAGGCGTTCAAGCAGCCCGTGTCAAAGCAGAAGACGCACGGCTCGACACCCCTGATCGTGCTGTTCGCGGCCAATACCTATGCCGATGCGCTGCCGCGTGACCGCAAGGGACTGGAAGCAGCACGAGCCCACACGCAGGCGCAGATCGTCGCCACTTCCTCCCGCGGCACGCTGGTACATGTTGCGGATAGCTCGCACGACATCGAGATCGATCAGCCGGGCGCGGTGGTCAAGGCGGTCGGGCAAGCGCTGAAGATGATGCAGGACGCAGCGAAGTGAGGCGCCCACCCGACGGCACCCAAGGCCGCTGCAAGGCCCGTCCGGTCGACGGCGAAAGCCACGTGGTGCCATGCCTGCGCTAACCCGGTCCGCGCCCACATGAACGACGCCCCTTTCGCCCACACGTGGCCAGGCCGTGCCATCCACTGCGGCCAACGGGAAGACGCGCTGCTCACGCCCACCCGGCATGCACCGCACTTGCCGCCACGACACCGGATCACACCAAGGCCTGTCATCGCCTCGCGCATGAGGTCTTGGCCGACGATGACCCCACCATCATCCGCGCCTGCCTCCAGCAACGGCGCACCTCAGGTCACGACGATTTCCGCGCCGCGGTCGAGGCCAAAACGCAACGCTTTGCCGGTGCGCGGGCGGCGCAACGGCCAGCACACAGCACCGCCGACAGCAGGAAGTGAACCTGTCCCCGTTCAGGGCGTGCAAGCATGAATCGCCACTGAGCCGCATCGCCCGCATTCACCCGTCATTGAAAGACCGCCATCCAAGCTGGCCCCGGCTTTGTCAGACGGAGGTATCCGGCATGCGAAACCACGTATTGCCTGCGGCCCTTGCGGCCATCCTGCTGGGTGCAGGCGGCGCCGCCATGGCGCAGGCCGCACCCGCGCAAACGACCACGCGCACCACGACCACGACCACGACGACCAGCGTCAGCACGTCGGTGGACGCGCTGGATGAAACCGCCATCAGAAGCGACATCACCGGCGCCGGATACCGCGAGGTGAAGGGTCTCACCTTCAAGGACGGCGTATGGCAGGCCAAGGCACGTGGCGGCAACGACAAGTGGTCCCACATCAAGATCGGTCCGACCACCGGCAAGGTCTATGAAGCCAACGCGCCGTCCCGGCTCAACGAGAACGAGATCAAGGCCAAGCTGACGGCGCAGGGTTACCGGAACATCGACGGCGTCAAGTTCGACCGGGGCCTGTGGAAAGCGGGCGCCCGGAATCCGGACGGCAAGAAGGTGGATCTGCTGGCCGACCCCAACGACGGCAGCGTGGTTGCCGTCAACCAGGGCTGACCATCGGGTCGTGGCGGCGCCCAGGTACGGGGTGCCGCCACGCCATCATCGCCTAAAAACTGCCCCTGGCACCGATTCCCCCGCGACGCGCCCCCGGCCGACACCGGAGCCGCGGAGGCGAGTGCGACCTCAGCGGCGCGAGGCGAACCGGAGCCAGGCCCTGCCCGCCGATTCCCTCAACTGTCTTCCGCTGAAAACACGCACACACCCAACGACCTGCTCTTGGCCCGGTACATGGCGGCGTCCGCGGCGCGCAGGTAGTCATCGGTGGTCGCCAGGCCGGACTCGCTGCTCACCAACCCGATGCTCGCGCCGCTGGTCACGGTGTGCCCACCAATCTCGTAGGGCACCTCGAGAGCGGCAGCGATCTGCCTGGCGCGGTCGACTGCTTCAGCGGGGTCGATGGACTCGAGCAGCACGTTGAACTCATCGCCGCTCATGCGCGCGACAAGGTCGGCCGGCCGCACGCAGGATTCGAGCCGGCGCGCCACTTGCTGCAACAACTGGTCGCCAACGTGGTGCCCGAGAGTGTCGTTGACGGCCTTGAACCGGTTGAGGTCCAGCAGCAGCACGGCGAACATCGTGGTCGCACCGCGTGCCGGCTCGTCATCGCCTTTCGCGGCCTCGTTCCGGTGCAGCGCGATGGCGTGCGCCAGGCGATCGCGGAACAATGGCCGGCCAGGCAGGTTGGTCAGGGCGTCGTAGTAACTGCCGCGTTCGGCCAGGTCGCTCAACGAGCCCGCCATGCGCACGGCAACGCCATCCTCGAACTGGGCGACCCCGCGCCAGTTGACCCACACCAGCCGCCCGGCCCCGTGGAACGCGCGGAAATCCACCGAAAAGTTCGGGCTGTTCCCCGCCAGGTGCCGGCGATAGGCCGCCTGCACGCGCCCGTGGTCATCGGGGTCAATCAGCTTTTGGAAAAAGCGCCAGCCGCCGTCATGCACGCGCGGGATGTCGCCCAGCCCGACGATCTCGTGGAAGCGCTCGGACACATGCAGGACATCCGTCCGCAGGTCCCAGTACCAGATGCCGTCGTTGGATCCGCGGGTGGCGAGCGCATAGCGGTTGTCGGATCGCAGCAGCTCGAGTTCCGTCTTCTTCTGGCGCGTCACGTCGATCATCAGGCCAATCATGCGGTTCGGCCGCCCCGGCTCGACCACCGCGCGGCACAGGTCGCGCACCCACACGACCCTGCCGGACTTGGTGATCAACCGGTAACTCATCTCGTATGCATGGCTGTGCGTCGCGTTGTATGCGGCATCGTCGACGGCCAAGGCCTCCACCAGGTCGTCAGGGTGCACATGTGCCCGCCAGAAGCTTGGATCGGCCCGCCACTCTTCAACGCTGTAGCCGAAAAGCCGCTCGACCTGGGGACTCAGGAAAGTATTGCCCACGCCAAGCTCGGCCTCCCAGACGACACCATCGATGGTTTCCAGCAGGCGCAGAAAGCGCTGGCGGACCTCCACCAGCACCTGCTCGGTCACCTCGGTGATCTCGATCAGCACGCCCTGGCGGCTGATTACCCGATCTGCCGCGTCCGTCTCCGGGTGGAGCTGCAGACGCACCCACCGATAGCTCGCATCGGCAAACCGCAGCCGGAACACCGGCATACCCGAGCGCAAGGTGCCGGTGTCGTCGGGATGCACGAACTCAAGCAGGGGCCGGCCGAGCGCCGTCTCCACCGGATGGCCGGTGAGCGTATGCCAGGCCGGATTCAGATAAGTGACCTTCCACTGCGCATCCGTCTGCACCACCGCCTCAGGCAGCAGTTGCAGCAGACGTACGGACGGCATGGAAGCGGCGGACATACGGGGCTATGGTCACCGAAGCCCAATCGCCTAGTCCAGCGCGCCCTTGGCGGCGAGGCGTACAGCTCGATAAGCGCGAGTGAGAGTGAGGAGTGAACCTGGCCTCAGCCCCACCCGCACACCGCGGCTTTTCTCCCTCTCCCCGCCGGGGAGAGGGCCGGGGTGAGGGGCCGGGCTAGCCGTAGGCTGGAGACAAGAAGGCTTCAATCAACACCGCACAAGCCCCGGCACCTTCGCCGGAAGAAAAAAGGCAGCCCGAGCATCTACCGACCACAGTTCGGCGACAACCTCACATCCCACCGCCCCGCCACGCGCTCCAACCACGCAACGCTAGTTTCGAGCGAACCCCAGACCGGCAGGGGCGCGTCATCGCAGGCAGCTTCAGGATTAAATGAACCTGATCCCTTTTGTTCGAAAACTGGTTAAGAAATCACGCCTAAGCTGGCTTCCTGTTGGGCAACCGCTCGACGGCGAGCGCCGCCTGGCCCGCGCTCGCATGTCACGCCAACGTGTGTACTGCGTCTCCTTCGTTGGCGATGGGTCCTCGTAACCCTGCAGCCAGAACCGAAACCAATCAAGGTTCCTTTCGTACACTGCCAACTTATGCCGCGGCTGAAACTTCTGGTGAGGCTCGTTCGGGAACACGTAGAGGTCAGCCCGATGTTCGCGAATCAGCGGTATCTCGTAGTCCAACGCATACATGTATTCCTGTTCGGAATGCTGAAAAAGGATTGGCACGTGGATACTGTCCAACTGAAAGGTCGGTGAGATCGCCTTCCAGCGCTTCGGTGTCTCAGCTAACGATCCCAGCCCCCAGTTCTTTCGCAAGCCCGCAAGGAAGGCTTCGCCCTTCATGCTTCCGATCAAGTCGTAGAGAGGCGACACCACCGGGTTGGCGACCGATGCCGCCGCCAGCAAGTCCGATTTCATGACCACCCACATTGTCACTTCCCCACCGAAACTCAGTCCCCCCATCCCCACGCGTTTGCGATCGATCGCCCCCTTCCTGGACAGCAGGTCGACCACACTCGCTACCGCTGACATCCCATCTCCATAGCGTGCCACTGCGTCTCTCGTGTAACCCGGACGCCGGTTGATACACAACGCCGAAATACCGTCCTGTGCCATCGAGGCAAGTGGCCACTCGTCCCCTACCCCACCTCGGATGAAGCCAGGGCAGCTGTAGTAGGTGACGAATAACGGCGCTGGTCGGCCATCCTCGCGCCGTGCCGGATAGAACTGCCCCGTGTACCACCGTCCTTGTTCGTCCTTCCACCGTAGAAGACGCACAGAGACCTTGGTCATGTCGCTGGCGAGCGCCGCATTGGGGTCGAACAGGACATGGCGCCGCCCACTTCCCAGATCGATCCTTTCCAGTCGAGGTGGGCGGTTGGCCTCTGCCGTCACGCACGCCAAAAACTTGGCCGAGACACCACAGCTTGAAGCCACACGGCGTCCGCCGTTGGCCAATCCCCCGGTTGCTACGACGACATCGACCTCACCAGTATCGACATTCCATCGAAGGATCGACTGCCCCAGGCCTTGGCGTGGATCAGTGATGGTAAACAGCACTTCGTCGCGACCAGGGCGCCACTGAATCTCAGTGATAGCTTTGCCTACGCACAATTCCGACTCGCATTTGACGGCCCTCCTGGCGTGTCCGCCCGGGAGTGCCGACAGCTGCACACCAGGGCGGTATTCCTGCCCTTTTCCATTACCAACACGCGTCAGCCAAGCCACTCCGCCGCTTTGGGGGTCGCGCGCGGATTTCCAAGGATCGCCCTCGACACCGGCCTTGGCTGGATCCGATGGTGGTACGGAAGGCACATCCGAACGCTCAAGCGCCCGCTTTGTCCCCGTGGTGAGATCGACCTCCATCCAACGATCTGGCACATCGGCCAGCAACGGCCCCCGATCGAACCAGTCCCCGCTGAAACGCTGCGTTGCCATGCGCCCCCCGACAAAGCCGGAGCGGAACAATCCTTGGCCAACCGGTACGGAAGCATCGATATGAACGCCTTGGTCGTATTCGGCCTGCTCCGCCGACCGGACCTCCGCGCGGGTCGCACCGACGCTATACCTGAGGACACGCCCGCCCTGCTCTAGGGCAAAATCGCGCACATCTGCCGCATCATGCGTCAAGGGTTCCGCGCCCGAGCCATCCACCGCCGCACGCCACACGTCAATCCTTCCGTCGACCAGAGCGCGGAAGTAGATCCAACGATCATCGGGGGACCACACCATCTTCGGAGGCAGCGACTCGCCTGCCGAATCGCGCAGCGGAACGCCGCCATCGGCGACACGCCTGGGCCAGGGATCATCGAGACCCTGCACATACCAGGCAGTGTCGTAGGTATTGCGCGCCACCGACGCCCGCTCAACCCGGAACGCCACGCTGCGCCCATCCGGCGACATCGTCGGACCCGCGATATCGACTACCTCCAGAAGCTGGCGCGGCGAAACAGCAGACGCATGGCAACCAGGCGCACAGGCCGCCAGCAGGGCACCCGCAACGAAAAAACGCTGCATGCCGCGCTTCAACACGAACATGGTTTCCATCCCCCGATCTCGGCGCTATCGGCCCGGCTCGTCCCGGTGCCCATCACCAATGCTTGGATACGGAGAGGCTCAGGAAGCGACCGACCGCTGAATAGTTGGTCGAGTCGTAAGGCGTATAAGTCAAAGAGGTAACGACGTACAACGGCGGCGCACGGTTGAACAGATTCTGCGCCGACAACTCCAGTGCCAAGTTTGACCATGCGTCATCGCGCGCACCGGTGTCGTAGCGAAGCGTGGCGTCGAAGGTGGTAAATGAAGCCCCTTTCCTGCCGTTGGCGACGTTGGTTACTCCGCTTTTGTAGTTTCCGAACAGCGAAGCGGTAAAACCACCCTGCTGCCAGACCGCCCCAAGCCTGCTGCTGACCCTCGCCGGGTAGAACAACGTGCCGGCTAGGTCGTAGGGCCTCTGCGCCGCTGTCAAGGATTGTGTACTGTCCAGCCAGCTGGCTGAACCACGGACCGTCAACTGGCCCAGGCCCAAGCCGACCTGGTACGACCCTGACAGATCGCTCCCTTTGATCCGCTGTCGGGCCGCATTGAGATACCGCCCATCAATGATTGCTACCACCTTGCCGGCGTCGTAGGGTGAGCCAACGTAGTTGTAGAAGGTGCCGGCGCTTGCAAGCGCCGCCATTTGCGCGGCCTCGGTCGGGTTGTAATGGACGAAATCCGCGTAGATCGGATTACCGAACACGTCGACGGTATTTATGGGCTTGAGGACGCGCTCTGTGTAGTCGATATCGAACCACGTCAGCTCCAACTCGAGGCTGGACAACGCCTCCGGATGGAACGCCAGTGAGCCACTCCGTGTTCGAGCCCGCTCAGGACGAAGGTTTACGTTACCCCCCGCCAGCCACAACGCCGCAGCATCCACGGGATAACCAACGCCGAATGTCGATGCCGGATAGTAGATGGCGGTCCCGGCGGAATAGCGCTGCTCGAGCGTGGATGCCTTGAATGACTTCCCCCATGAAGCCTTCAACGAGAAATCGGCGCTGGGCGAGTAGACCACTCCGAACCTGGGCGTGGTCACCCTTCCATAATCGCCATCTTCCGCACGGACCGCACCTGTCAGCGCAAGCCGCTCGATCCCTCCGACACTTTGCTCCGGTCCCACCAGCGGCAGGTTCAACTCGGCATAGGCAAAGCGGCTGCTCTCTTCGCCATCGGCCTTGACCGCGTTGCCGCTCAGGTACAGGAAGTCGTTGTACCGATAACCTGCTCCTGCAGCCAGCCTCGCCTCGCCACCGGGTAACGTGACCAACGGCCCTTCCGCGCCGATCTCGTAAGTCAGGCTTTTGTTCCTATACGTGACGGGGCTGTGCGCGGTAACCACTCCACTCGCCCTGTTCACCGTCGTGGCAGATACAATGTTCTTTTCTTTCCCCAGCGCACCGCTTAGCGTGAGTGTCCAGTCCCCGGGCAGCCATATGTCGAAACTGGGCGCCAGCAGGGTGGTATCGCTCTTTATCTTGGCCGGGCTGTACGTGCTGGCGTACGCCATATCTGTGAGAATGTTCCGCTCGCTCCTGAGCGCGTCCAGGTGCAGTTCGGTGGAATCTCCCAGCGACTGATGCAAGCTGAGCAAACCGCTGCGAAGATCGTTGCCCTGCCACAGCGTCGAAGGCCGGTACATCGACTGGGTATAGTCTCGCTGGTCCGAGTAGACCGGATCGTTGGAGGTTTTCTCCCCTGCCACGATGAAGCCGCCGGTGGCCCAAGTCGTTCCGGCAGTGACGCTGTACTCACGCGTGGTCAGTCCACCCTCGGTGGCACCGCCATATCGCGTGCCCGCCGTCACGCCATCAAAGTCGCGCTTGAGGATCACGTTGGCCACGCCGCCCACCGCATCGGAGCCATAGATGGCCGACGCACCGTCCGGTACGATTTCGAGGCGCTGCACGGCCTCGACCGGAATTGCGCTGATATCGACCGACTGCGCAAAGCCGCCGTACGACATGCGGTGCCCATTGAGCAGGGTGAGAGTCGCATCCGGCCCCAGGCCACGCAGGTTGAGGCCCGAACCCCCGGTCATGTTCTGGTCGCTGGGTCCACCTTGCGCTGCCCCTGCAGCGACACCCGGGTTCTGACCCCCGGAGAAGTTCTGCGGCACGCTGCGGATCACCTCACCAAGGTCCGAGAAACCCTCCTGCTGGATCTGCTTGCTGCTGAGCGTGATGACCGGCGATGGCGTGCTGCCGCCACGGATGCGCGTGCCGGTAACCTGCACGCTCGCCATGTTCGTGACGGCTGGCGCCGGGGATGCCGAGCCGGGTGCTGCAGTTGGAGCGGCCTTGGAACCCGTCGCCCTCGCCTGCCCCGCGCCGCGCCGGATAGCCACGGTCCGGCTGTCGACCAATTCATATTCCAGACCCGACCCGGCGAGCAGCCGGGTCAATGCATCGCGCCAGCCCATGCGGCCCTGGACTGCCCGCACCGTACGACCCGCGACCAGTTCGGGCGGATAGCGCATCCGCAAGCCGCTTTGCCTGCCCAGCGCATCGAGGGCCGCGGCAAGCTCGCCTGCGGGAAGATCGAAATCGGTTTTGACCGCCAAGTTGCTCGCCGAAGCGTCGCCCGGTACGACCGCACCGGGCAGTTCCCCCTGCCCCAGAACCGGCAAGGTCGCGCCGGCGGCAGTGACAAGCAAGGCGATGGAAATGGCGTTGCGTAGCGTACGTGTCTTCATCCGTTACTCCCCTTGGTTTGGTCCTTCTGTCAACACGCAATCCGCCCCTACCCCGGATTGGTGAAAGCCCTCAAACGCACCCGTCTTGGGCCAGTTGCACGAACGGCAATAGCCGGCCCGTTGCAGCCTCATCGCCACAACCGTATGTATACTATACACAGTAGATGAATATTCTGTAGATTGCAAGACGGTAGAGGAAGAGTCTTGGCGTATGTCCGCCAAGTCCTTGCAATCGCTTCCGTCAAGCAGCCGCGCTTACGTGGCGGCGAACGTTCGTCGGCACCGCAAGGCCATGGGCCTGAGCCAGGAGAAACTTGGGGAGCTTGCGGAGCTGCATCGCACCTACGTATCGCAGCTCGAGTGCCGCAGGGCCAACATCTCGATCGACAGTTTGGAACGGATCGCCCTGATTCTGGGCGTGGACACCGCCCAACTGCTTCGCCCCCCTGAGGAGGAGGCCTAGCGGCGGCCGAGGGTCGCTACTTGGCGCATCAACGCTTCTGGGAATCAGGGCGGGGGAGCAGGTGAAGGACGTGCACCATTCCTGGCAGCGACGCGGCGCACCGGAATTGGGCGCTCAAATGGAGCGACACCAACTTGCGTATGTGGTGCGAAACCCAGGGAATCCGCATCCATCCAGCCGGCACCGGGTACAGTGTAGAAACAGTAGATTCTTACTCTGTAGAACGTTAGACGGTAGATGGTCAGGCTGGGGCATGCCTTCGAAGCCCTCACCACGATCCCTGCCAAGAGCACGCGCCCGCGCTGCCGCAAATATCCGTCGCCTGCGCACAGCCAAGGGATTGAGCCAAGAACAACTGGCCGAAGCGGCACAGTTCCACCGTACCTACGTCTCGCAACTCGAACGCAGCGTCACCAATATCTCCATCGACGGCCTCGAGCGACTGGCTCAGGCGCTGGGAGTAGACATCGTTGAGTTGCTGCAGCCTTCGGCGTGAGGGAAGGCTCTAGCCGGACTTGCTTGAGGCCAATTTGCCCAGAGAACGCCATTCCCGCGAAAGCGGGAATCCCGTCTGACCCAAGCTTTCCGGACAAGACCAAGGACGCTGGATCCCCGCTTTCGTGAGGATGACTGCGGAATGGTGACCGGCGCAATTCTCGTGCTGCATGGAACGCAGCGGCGTGTGGTCAATGACAAGACGGGCAACCCCTCTTCGGCGTGGCCCCTCCATGCCAGGCTAGTTGTCGCTTCCATTGATGGCTTATCTTCCGGAAGGCGGCAGCGAGAGAGACGATAAAGCGATTCGATATACCGCCGAGCAGCGGCAGGCCGCCGTGGCGCAAATGGGGCCTCCGCACGCTGATCAAGCCCGTCGATGCAGCAGATACACCGGAAGCGAGGGGGCGGCCTAACGGGGTCACCGACGCGCGCGGCGACAAACTGCCCGCCCCAGGCCAGACACCGCTCGACCTTCGCATCCGCTCCAGCGTTCCATCTCGCCAGCAGCAGCCGTCCGTAGGTTTTGAAATTGCCGCCGTCGCGATACATGTACTCAAAAATGCTGGCCCGCCCGCGCATTCCCGTCTCCTTCTTCTGCGCACCAGACGGTAGCGGCGCAACGTCTCACCGATGGCGATTCACGGGTAAGGTCGCGGGCGTTACCCTGGTCGCCGCCCGAGGGGGAACTGGAACCATGGCGGAACGAACCGATTGGAGCCGTGAGGAAGTCGAGGCCTGCGTCGCAGACTACCTCCGGATGTTGACGCTCGAACTCAACGGCCAGCGGTACAACAAGACCGACCACGCCAACGCGTTGTTGAAGCTGCTCAACGGCCGCAATCGCGCATCCATCGAATTCAAGCACGCCAACATCAGCGCCGTGATGGTCGCGCTCGGCTATCCCTACATCGACGGATACAAGCCGCGCAGCAACTACCAGGCGCTACTGATCGACGCCGTCGAGGCGCAACTCGTCACGAACGGTGAAGTGCAGGTCGCAGTGGAGGCAGCCGTCACCCGACCGGCGACCGCCGTGCCCGTGGCCGATCCACAGAACATCTGGGTACCGACCCCGAGGCCCACCCACGTCCACGAAGCGCCCGCAAGCTACGTCGCACGTTTCTCTCCCGCCAAGCGCGACTACCTCGCCCAAGAGGCAAGGAACCGCTCGCTCGGCCGCGCCGGCGAACAGTTCGTCGTGGAGCTGGAAGCCCGCCGCCTGCACGCGGCCGGCAAGAAGAAGCTCGCAAACCGCGTGGAACACGTCGCAAGCACCCAAGGCGACGGCTTGGGTTACGACGTGCTGTCATTCGAGGACAACGGCCGCGAACGTCTGATCGAGGTGAAGACCACGGCATTCGGCCAGCTCACCCCGTTCTACGTCAGCCGAAACGAGCTCGCCCGCTCCAACGCCGACCCCGAAATCTACCGGCTGTACCGGCTATTCGACTTCCGCGACCGCCCGAGACTCTTCCACCTGCCGGGCGCGATTGATGCGTCGTGCGATCTGGAGCCGGCGTCCTATCTGGCAAGGCTGGCGGGTTGACCGTCCGTCCCGTTTCCCCGCTACTGGGACATTGTCCCTGACACCTTTCTCCAGCCGCCCCTCCGTGAGCGACGACAACCCGTACTCCGAAGCCTTGTTCCGCACGCTCAAGTACAGCCCGGCCTACCCCGGCAAACCCTTCGCCAGCCTCGACGGAGCCCGGCAGTGGGTGGCGCGCTTCGTCGCTTGGTACAACACCGAACACCGCCACAGCGCCATCCGCTTCGTCACCCCGGCACAGCGCCACGTCGGCGAAGACAAGGCCATCCTCGCTCGCCGCGCAGATGTCTACGCGAAGGCCAAGAAGACGCATCCCGACCGTTGGCGCGGTCGACCTACCCGCAACTGGGAGCCCATCGGCACCGTCTGGCTCAACCCCGACAAACCGGCCGACTCGGCACTCAAACCGCTATCCACCGCCGCATGAAAAAGCGGACAACTTTGTTGACAAATACCGCGATGAGCCCCTTTTTGTGACATTTTTTTTGCGACTTAATTACCCCTTCGGGGCTTAGGCTGGTTTGCGTCTCGACCTAGTTCGCGCAGGTGCAGGGGCTGCCAAGGGTGCGCCGGTACCTCTCGGGGATTCATATTGAGACGATGCGCGAAATATCGAATCGACCAGCCTCGTACAGCTAGATGTCACTCGTGCCAATACCTTTATCTGCTCGCAACATGTATCAACAGGCGACTTATGAGGATAGTTCATGGTGTGATCGACTTCGCCCCACAGCTCCTCCGCCAATGTCCTAACCTGTAGTTCGCATGTAACCCGCGTTTGTGAGTTGGGCGCGATCACATAGTGAACACTCGTATACATCGTGGGACTCTCAACGGGCTCAATTCCGATGCTTCGAAAGAACTCTCGTGATTCATCATCCCAGGTACGAGCCTTTGGCTCTTCCACGATCTCGTATCGGAACTCCTGAAACAGATCTCTGAGCGATTTATCTATAGCAACGATCTGACCGCTGTGAAGATGAAGAATCCGCAACCCGGCTAGGTCGTTGATAGTCTCGAACAGGTTCTCCGGAGTCACTCGAAACTCCGAGCCCTCTGTTTTCGCCTTTAGCGCCTTTCTTGTCAACTTTTCTCGCAAATGGTCGGTGTCTTTGATTCTCCATCGTAGCGAGTGCACGCAAGCCATCAAAGGAGCATGCCCCTCGATCGCCATGCGCAACTGATCGAGCATCGTTTGAACTAGGTCGCGATTTGAGACATACCGCGCGACAATCGCCTCGACCTTTGCGCGCTCTTTGCTATTCAGAGAAGTTAGTGCGGTCACGACGCCAACTCCTTCACGCGCGCCTCGACCTTATCGGCAAGCTTTTCGAAGGCTTTCTTTGCCTCTTCTTTCATGTATGGAACCGCACCATCCACAGAAAAAATGGGCTTCCCTTGATCTTGAGCCAGCGATGCCGCAGTAGCGAAGTCCTTAATCTGACCAAGATTGAAATGGCTTGATGTCCCACGCGCTAGAAGAGGATCGATCTCCCGCAAAACGGCAACAATGTCACTAAAACTTCGCTTCTCAAGCTCCCTCGCATATGATTGATGTCCACTCGTAAGCTGGCCACCGTACATCCGGAACCGCTGGAGAACATACCCAAGATATCGGGGCCTTCCTAGCAAGAGAGGAACATCACTTGGTGCGAGGCGGGAAACGATGTCCCAATCCTTGATCCAGTTGGCCACGGTGTGGCCCAACGTCTTCAACGCTCGCGTGGAGAAGAAGTCACACGCCGCTGGGACGATGAAATAGTCAGAGCCAAGAAGTATTGCGCGATTGAGCGGGCCAATATTCGGCCCCACGTCGAATAGAATATAGTCTGCACCAACTTTAGCGGCGCATCGATGGGCCAATACAGAAATGGCTGACGTCTCCGTAAAGCCACGAATCTTGCGTTGCAAGCAATCTATCCAAGACTGCTGAAGTGCAACTTCAAACTCAGATAGGCGGATATCACCCGCTAAAAGGTAAACGCCTTCGCCGCGCTCAATCGGATCCACGTAATTGAGCCCCCCACCAGACGCCATAAGGGGACGTACGACAGACCAGATAGTTCGACCGTTCGCCCCCTCTGATTCATCCAGATACTTATCTACAACTTCCGCCTCGACCAAGTATGAGGTGAGGTTACACTGAGGATCAGAGTCAACAAGTAGCACCTTCCGCCCTCTCGAAGCAAGCGAAAAGGCTAGATTCACGGTTAGCGTCGTCTTTCCTACACCCCCTTTGTGGTTAAATAAAGTCAAGCTTACAGGTCGAGATTTCACCACCACAGACCTACTCCTTTAGCTGGTCTTTCGCTGCCTCGCCTTACGCGCAGACCTCTTTGACTTCACACTATTCATGGATGCCTTCGCCGCCTCTCGATCAGGAAGCAGATCTATGTAACGCTCACCCACCGCGCTTAGCTGCTTGTTTCCTTTCGTGTATGGCACTAAAAACCCTCGCGCCCGAGCGTTATCAACTGCGACGGAAGCATTCGAGAATTTCGGTTGAGCAGCTTCTACATTCAACGAACTAATGTCGACCGTCTTGAAATGAGGAGTGTCCCTGTAATGGGTGAGGTAGTACGCGAGACATGCCACCCTCTCCACATCAGTTCCTGGCTCCTTGTCTCGCAAGAATTCTTTGGGTGACAAAGTTCGATCCACGGTGAACGTCGACGTTAGAGTCGACCCGCTCAGCGGGCTGCTATTGCCACCTCCATCTGATCCACTTGGCCGATGATAGGCGGGGACGCCCAGGAACGCACCAACAGACGCTAGTACGCGCCTTTGCGCCTCGTCATCGAGCTGTCTCAACACTGAGACAATCGTCGAAAGAGCCTCCACATCATCCATAACTACCCCTCTGTGCCATGTACTCGGTTAGCCTTGCCGCCAACGAGCATCACATGTTCCGCCGATACTCCCCGCCCACATCGTACAACGCGTGACTGATCTGCCCCAGCGAGTTGTACTTCACCGCTTCCATCAACTGCTCGAATACGTTCTTGCGCGCGCGTGCCGTGTCCTGCAGGCGCAGCAGGCTTTCCGGTGCAAGACCGTTGCGGGCCTTGCCGAAGGCGCGGACGTTGTCGATCTGCTGGTGTTTCTCTTCCTCCGTCGAGCGGATCAACTCGATCTTGCCGGAGACGGCGCCGCCGTCCTTGCCGAGGAAGGTGTTGACGCCAATGAGCGGCAGGCTGCCATCGTGTTTCTTGCGCTCGTAGTAGAGGCTTTCTTCCTGGATCTTGCCGCGCTGGTACATGGTGTCCATGGCGCCGAGCACGCCGCCGCGGTCGCTGATGGCTTCGAACTCGCGGTAGACGGCTTCTTCCACCAGGTCGGTCAACTGCTCCACCACGTAGCTGCCCTGCCACGGGTTTTCGTTGAAGTTGAGGCCGAGTTCCTTGTTGATGATCATCTGGATCGCCACGGCGCGGCGCACGCTGTCCTCGGTGGGCGTGGTGATGGCTTCGTCGTAGGCGTTGGTGTGCAGGGAGTTGCAGTTGTCGAACAGGGCGTAGAGCGCCTGCAGCGTGGTGCGGATGTCGTTGAACTGAATCTCCTGCGCGTGCAGGCTGCGGCCGCTGGTCTGGATGTGGTACTTCATCATCTGGCTGCGGCTCGATGCGCCGTAGCGCTCGCGCATGGCGCGCGCCCAGATGCGGCGGGCGACGCGGCCGATGACGGTGTACTCCGGGTCCATGCCGTTGCTGAAGAAGAAGCTCAGGTTGGGCGCGAAGTCGTCGATCTGCATGCCGCGCGCAAGGTAGTACTCAACGATGGTGAAGCCATTGCTGAGGGTAAAGGCGAGCTGGCTGATCGGGTTCGCGCCGGCTTCGGCAATGTGGTAGCCGCTGATCGATACCGAGTAGAAGTTGCGCACCTTGTGGTCGACGAAATACTGCTGGATGTCGCCCATCATGCGCAGCGCGAATTCGGTGCTGAAGATGCAGGTGTTCTGCGCCTGGTCCTCCTTGAGGATGTCGGCCTGCACGGTGCCGCGCACGGTGGCGAGGGTTTCGGCCTTGATCCTGGCGTAGGTTTCGGCGTCCACGAGCTGGTCGCCGGTGACGCCAAGCAGCGCGAGGCCCAGGCCGTCGTTGCCTTCCGGCAGCTCGCCGGCGTAGGCCGGGTGGTCGGCCGGGCGCAGCGCGGCCATCTTGGCCTGCGCTTCGGCCCAGCGCGCGGGGTCGGCCTTGAGGTGCTTCTCGATGTTCTGGTCGATGGCGGTGTTCATGAACATCGCCAGGATCATCGGCGCCGGGCCGTTGATCGTCATCGACACGCTGGTTTTGGGTGCGCACAGGTCGAAGCCGGAATAAAGCTTCTTCATGTCGTCGAGCGTGGCAATGGAGACGCCGGAGTTGCCGACCTTGCCGTAGATGTCCGGGCGCGGCGCCGGGTCTTCGCCATAGAGCGTGACCGAGTCGAACGCGGTGGAGAGGCGCGCCGCGGCGCCGCCCTGGGAGAGGTAATGGAAGCGGCGGTTGGTGCGCTCGGGCGTGCCTTCGCCGGCGAACATGCGCGTGGGCGCCTCGCCGCTGCGGCGGTACGGGTACACGCCGCCGGTATACGGGTAATGGCCGGGGAGGTTTTCCTTGCCGAGGAACATGAGCTGGTCGCCCCAGCTCTCGGTGCGCGGCGCGGCGACCTTCGGGATCTTCTCGTGGCTCAGCGACTCCACGTAGTTCTCGACGCGGATGGTCTTGCCGCGCACCTGGTATTCGTTGACGTCGCGGGTGACGGCTTCGCGCAAGTTCGGCCATTCGCGCAGTTGGTGCACGGCCTCGCTGGAAAGCTCCTTCACCGCCTCGTTGTAGCGCTGGCGCAGGAGCTGCAGCGCGCGGTCGGTGCCGGCGTGCAGGTCGTCGCTGTGATAGCGGTCGAGCGCGCGCGGCAGCTTGTCGTCGCCCAGCTCGCGCAGGGATTCGTAATAGTGCTGTGCGCGGTTGGCGGCGGCGGATTGATGCACCACCGCCGCATTGATGCCGCGCCCCTGCTCCGCGATCTCGGCGAGGTAGCGCACGCGCGCACCGGGGATGAGCACGGTGGCGCGCGGTTCCTTGATGGTGGTGTCGACCTGCGGGTCGAAATTGCACGACGCCCCGCCGACGCCCGGCACCTTGGCGCGCAGCAAACGGCACAGGTTCGCGAACATCCACGTCACGCCGGGGTCGTTGAACTGGCTGGCGATGGTGGGATAGACCGGCTCGTCCTCGGCCTTCACCTCGAAGGCGACGTGGTTGCGTTTCCACTGCTTGCGCACGTCGCGCAGCGCGTCCTCGGCGCCGCGGCGATCGTACTTGTTGAGCACGATGAGGTCGGCAAAGTCGATCATGTCGATCTTTTCGAGCTGGCTCGCCGCGCCGTAGTCGCTGGTCATCACGTACATCGCGAAATCGACCAGGTCGACGATCTCGGAATCGCTCTGGCCGATGCCGGCGGTTTCCACCAGCACCAAGTCGTAGGCCTGCGCCTTGAGGAACGCGATGCAGTCGCGCAGCACCTCGTTGGTGGCTGCGTGCTGGCGGCGGGTGGCCATCGAGCGCATGAACACCCGGTGGCTGCGCAGCGCGTTCATGCGGATGCGGTCGCCCAGCAGCGCGCCGCCGGAGCGCCGACGCGTGGGGTCGATGGCCAGCACCGCGATGCGCATCTCGGGGAACGCCTGCAGAAAGCGCAGCAGGAGCTCGTCCTCCACGCTGGACTTGCCGGCGCCGCCGGTACCGGTGACGCCTACCACCGGGGTATGCGCGCCGGCCAGTTTCCACTGCTTGCGCAGGCGTTCGAGCCCGGCGGCATCCAGCCGGCCCTGCTCGATGGCGGACAGCATGTGGCCGATGGAAATCTCGTCGTCCACGTTCACCGGCGTGGTGGCGGTGTCGGGCACGCGCTGGTCGGCCGCGTGGCGCGCGCGCGTCATCACGTCCTCGATCATGTGCACGAGGCCCATGTGCATGCCGTCGTTCGGGTGGTAGATGCGCTCCACGCCGTAGGCTTCGAGCTGGGCGATCTCCTCCGGGGTGATGGTGCCGCCGCCGCCGCCGAACACGCGGATGTGGCTGGCGCCCTTCTCCTTGAGCATGTCCACCATGTAGCGGAAATACTCCATGTGGCCGCCCTGGTAGGAGCTGAGCGCGATGGCGTCGGCATCCTCCTGCAGCGCGGCGCGCACCACGTCTTCCACCGAGCGGTTGTGGCCGAGATGGATCACCTCGGCGCCCTGGCTCTGGATGATGCGCCGCATGATGTTGATCGCCGCGTCGTGCCCGTCGAACAGGCTGCCGGCGGTGACGAAACGCAATGGCGCGACTTCCGGCTGGACGGCACCGACGGGGACGTGTTTGGCAGGGGAACTCATGGCAACTCCGACAACTGTGCGATAGCCGGTTGATTCTAGTGGCGAACCGCCTTCGAGGCTTGTTGCGGCGCGGCCTGGGAGCGTGGGCGACGGCGAAATCCACACCGACGACGCCGGCCCGAAGCTGCTGAGCGTGCTCGATCGCGGTTGATCCGCACTGCAAGAACGGCCCGCACCAGGCGGGGGTCGTGCGCCTTCACGAACGTGACGCTATCTTTCGCAGGTCACCGTTCAAGGGAGGAACCTGTCATGCATTACCGCTTGCCGATACTGATTTCAGCGGCCCTTGCCCTGTCCGGCTGCGTCACCTCGCCCACCGGCCGGCACCAGTTGATGATGGTGTCCGACGCGCAGATGAGCCAGATGGGCCTCACCGCGTTCGACTCGATGCGCAAGCAGGGCAAGTTCGTCGACGCGCCGCGCGAACGCGCGTACGCCACCTGCGTTGCCAGTGCGCTGGTCAAGGCACTGCCCCCGCCGTGGAACACCCAGTCGTGGGAGGTGCAGATCATCGGCGACGACAGCGCCAACGCGTTTGCGCTGCCGGGCGGACGCATCGGCGTGAACCGCGGCATGTTCAAGGTGGCCACCGACGAGAACCAGCTCGCCGTGGTGCTTGGCCACGAGCTGTCGCACGTGGTGGCGCGCCACGGTGCGGAGCGCGTGTCGGACAACTACGCGGCCCAGGCCGTGGTGCTGGCCGGCTCCGCATACGCCGCCAGCCAGGGTGGCGATGCCGGACGCACGGCGGCCGCGCTCGGGCTGGGCGCCGAAGTGGGCCTGCTGCTGCCGTTCTCGCGCACGCAGGAAAGCGAAGCGGATGAACTTGGCCTGCGCTACATGGCCAAGGCCGGCTTCGACCCGCGCGCCGGCACCGTGCTGTGGCAGAAGATGGCGCAGCAAAGCGGCGGCAAGGTGCCCGCCTTCCTGTCCACGCACCCGTCCTCCGGCAACCGCGCGCAGAAGCTGGCCGCCGAGGCGCAGCAACTGATGCCGACCTACGAGGCAGCGCGCGCCAGCGGCAATGCACCGAATTGCCGGCCGCCCGCCACGACGTGATACCGGTGCCGATGTCGGGGTCGTGTTCACTTTTCCGAAGGCCACGGGGAAACCCGGGCACCGTCGGGCAGTGAGCCCGCTCCCATCCGCCACCGACGCAAACGGCCCGCGCTCCCGGGCCGTTTCCTTTTGCGTCGCAGACAGCGAGACTCCGAAGTCGCATCGTTGCCGACAGCCGCAGCCGCGAGAGTTCCCGTGACGTCTTCCCCTTTGGCAAACCGTTCCGCCGACGCCATCCGGCCGGGCCTGATGGTGGTGCATGGCAACCGCCTCGAAGACCTGCGCGACCTGCTGGTGGAGTGGCTGGCGCACGCGCCGCTGGCGCCGCTCGAAGACGAAGTGATGCTGGTGCAGAGCAACGGCATCGCGCAGTGGCTGAAGCTGGCGCTGGCGCGGCCACGCACGGACCACGGCATGGGCATCAGCGCGGCGGTGGACATGCAGTTGCCGGGGCGTTTCCTGTGGCAGGCGTATCGCGCGGTATTGGGCAGCGAGGCGGTGCCGGCCGAATCGCCGTTCGACAAGTCGCGGCTGACCTGGCGCCTGATGCGCCTGCTGCCCGCGCAGCTCGGCCACGCGGATTTCGCCCTG
The DNA here is from genome assembly GCF_058789895.1 of Rhodanobacter sp. FW106-HT46G03. Lineage (NCBI taxonomy): Bacteria > Pseudomonadati > Pseudomonadota > Gammaproteobacteria > Lysobacterales > Rhodanobacteraceae > Rhodanobacter > Rhodanobacter sp. FW106-HT46G03. Next base: position 1,657,620 of record NZ_JBYTCC010000001.1, on the reverse strand, counting down.
CTGCAGCATTACCTCGGCGCGAACCGGGACGCCACCGATCAGCCCGATCCGATCAAGCTGTTCCAGCTTGCGCAGCAGATCGCCGACCTGTTCGACCAGTATCAGGTCTACCGCGCGGACTGGCTGGAAGACTGGGAACACGGCCGCGACGCACTGCGCGACGATTTGCGCGGCCACCCCGCCCCGCTGCTTGCCGAGCAGCGCTGGCAGCCACGGCTGTGGCGCGCATTGCTGGACGACGTGGGCGCCACGCAGCGCGACAGCCACCGCGCGGCGGTGCATCGCGCCTTCATGCAACGCGCCGCCGGCCTGACGGAGCGCCCCGCCGCACTGCCGCGGCGCATCGTGGTGTTCGGCATCTCGTCCCTGCCGCAACAGACGCTGGAAGCGCTCACCGCGCTGGGCCGCGTCGCGCAGGTGTTTCTGCTGGTGGCCAACCCGTGCCGGCACTACTGGGGCGACATCATCGAAGACCGCGAGCTGCTGCGCGCCGAGCGCCATCGCCACGATGCCAAGCCCGGCATGCCTGCCGCGCCGCGCTTCGAGGATCTGCACGCGCAGGCCAACCCGCTGCTCGCCGCGTGGGGCAAGCAGGGGCGCGACTACATCCGCCTGCTCGACGCCTTCGATGTGCCCGCCGCCTATCGCAGTCAGTTCGCGGCGCTGAGCCGCGACATCGACCTGTTTACCGACCCGGGCACCGGCAGCCTGTTGCGCCAGGTGCAGCAAGCCATCCTCGATCTCGACCCGCTGCCGGCCGACCCCGCGCAACGCCGGGTGCTGCAACCCGACGACGACTCGCTGCGCTTCCACATCGCGCACAACCCGCAGCGCGAGGTGGAGATCCTGCACGACAACCTGCTGGCGATGTTCGAAGCGGCGCAGCGCGCGGGCCACCCGCTCTCGCCGCGCGACGTGATGGTGATGGTGCCGGACATCCAGACCTACGCCCCGCACATCCAGGCGGTGTTCGGCCGCATTCCGCCGGACGATCCGCGCTACCTGCCGTGCAGCATCGCCGACCGCCACGGGCGCGGCAGCGCGCCGCTGCTGGTGGCGCTGGAGCAACTGCTGCGCCTGCCCGAGTCGCGCTTTGCGGCCAGCGACATCCTCGACTTGCTCGATACGCCCGCACTGCGCCGCCGCTTCCATCTCGATGACGACGACCTGCCGGTGCTGCGCCGCTGGATCGAGGGCGCCGGCATCCGCTGGGGCCTCGACGGCGCGCAAAAGGAAACCTTCGGACTGCCGGCGGAAGAGCAGAACACCTGGCGCTTCGGCCTGCGCCGCATGCTGCTGGGCTACGCGGTGGGCGACGGCGAGTCGCTGGACGGCATCGCGCCCTACGCGGAAATCGGCGGCCTGGACGCCGCGCTGCTCGGCCCGCTCGCCCTGCTGCTGGACCGGCTCGACCACTACCGCCAGCAGCTCGACCAACCGGCCACACCGGCCGCGTGGAGCGAACGCCTGCGCAACCTGCTCGCCGACTTTTTCGACGCCGGCCGCGACGACGCCGACACCGTGCTGCTGCAGCGCCTGCACGATGCGCTGGAAGCCTGGGAGCAGGCTTGCGCGGAAGCCAGTCGGGGACCCGCCCGCGGTGCGGCCAGGGGCGCGAAAGCCGCATCCGCCCACGCCGCGAAAAACGACCCCGCCCCGCTGTTGCTCCCGCTCGCAGTGGTGCGCGAACACTGGCTGTCCGCGGTCGACGAGAGCCGGCTGTCGCAACGCTTCCTCGGCGGCGCCGTGAGCTTCGGCACCTTGCTGCCGATGCGCGCCATCCCGTTCCGCGTGGTCTGCCTGCTCGGCATGAACGACGGCGACTACCCGCGCCGCACCCAGGCGCCGGACTTCGACCTGATGACGCAACCCGGCCGGCAACGCCCCGGCGACCGCTCGCGCCGCGAGGACGACCGCTACCTGTTCCTCGAAGCCCTGCTCTCCGCCCGCGACACGCTGTACGTGAGCTGGGTGGGCCGGAGCGCGCGCGACAACAGCGAGCTGCCGCCCTCGGTACTGGTGGGGCAGTTGCGCGATTACCTCGCCGCAGGGTGGCAAAACGGGGATCAGGGTGGACTTCCGGAAAATGGCGCAGCGAATGGCGCCAACAGCGCGCCAACTGGCCACGCCGATCCGCTTCCACTCCTCACCACCCATTACCCGCTGCAGGCCTTCAGCCAACGTTACTTCGACGCCACCAGCGATGCGTGCCTGTTCACCTATGCCTACGAGTGGCAGCGCGCACGCCAGGCCGCGCCGGCCAGCGACGCCGCGCCGCTGCCGCCGCAGCAACGTGAGACGCCACTGAGCCTCGCCCTGCTGCAACGCTTCCTCAAGTCGCCCGCCAAGGTTTTCTACGCCGAGCGCCTCGCCGTGCGTTTTGAAGGCAACGACGAGGCCGATACGGACAACGAGCCCTTCGCACTCGATCATCTCGAAACCCATCAGATCATCGATGCCCTGCTGCACACCGTCATCCACGCCGGCGACGCAGCGCTGGCACCAGCCACGCAGCGCCTGTACGGGCAAGGCGTTCTACCGCCCGGTACCTTCGCCGAGCTGACGCTGGCGCCAATCGAAGTTGCCGCCACGCGCGTCGCCCTGCGCTGGCAGGCGCTGGACGCGCACTACCCGCTTGCCGGTGAGAGCCACATGCTGCGTGCCGCAGCGCACGGTCTCGTGGTGGAAGACGCCGCTGACGACTTGCGCGCGAACGACGACGGCCAGCGTATCCGCCTCGTGGCCACCGCCAGCGCACTGCTGGAAAATAAGAAACCGCGACACGACAAACTAATCGCCTACTGGGTTGCACACCTGCTGGTGAACGCCGAGTCGTTGGCTGTCACCACCTGCATCGTGGCACCGGACGCGCTGGTGCAACTGCGCCCAATCGATGCCGACGAAGCAAAGCAGCACCTCGACAGGCTGCTTGCCGCCTTCGCGGCCGGCATGGCCGCGCCGCTGCCGATCGCGCGCAAGACCGCTTTCGCCTGGCTGCTGACCGAGGTGGCGAATCACAAGCAGCCTCCCGAGAAGCAGAAGAACCCCTACGCCAGCGCGCGCAAGTGCTACGACCACAACGAGGGCGAGCACGGCCACGGCGAAGTGGACGAGGAGCTCGCCCTCGCCCGCACGTGGGCCGACTTCGCCGCCCTGCACGACGCCGGCTTTGAACGCTGGCTGCCGTTGTATCGCCCCCTGCTGGACGCCGCTCACGTCATGGACGAAAACGCATGAGCGCTGCGCAAGCCCTGAAACCGCTGCGTCTGCCGCTCTCCGGCATCCAGCTCATCGAAGCCAGCGCCGGCACCGGCAAGACCTGGACCATCACCGCGCTCTACCTGCGTCTGGTGCTGGGCCATGGCGGCACCACGCCGCTACTGCCCGCGCAGATTTTGGTGATGACCTTCACCAAGGCCGCCACCGCCGAGTTGCGCGAGCGCATCCGCACGCGCCTGGCCGAAGCCGCCGAGGCTTTCCGTGGCCAGCGCGAAGCCGATGATTTCCTCACCGAACTGATCGCCGAATATCCCGATGCCAAGCAGCGCGCCTGCGCCGCGTACCAACTGGAACTGGCTGCGCAGTGGATGGACGAGGCCGCGGTGTTCACCATCCACGGCTGGTGTCAGCGCATGCTCACCCAGCACGCCTTCGCCAGCGGCGAAACGGCCAGCGCAGACGTGGTGGCCGACGAGGCCGCGCTGCTGGCCGAAGCCGTGCGCGACTACTGGCGCGGCCACGTGTTTCGGCTGGAGCCCGAAGCAGCCGGGCTGTATGCGCAGTCGTGGGGGACGCCGGCCGATCTGCAAAAGTCAGCCAAGAACGTGCTCCCCCACGTCGAACACCTGCAACTGGACGGCAAGCCGCTGCCTGCGCTGCACGCGCCCGGCGAGCTGCTGGAAGCGCAGGCCAAAGCGCTGCACGCCGCCGAGGCGCAGGCGCGCAGCCTCTGGCTCCAGAATGTCGGCAATATCGAAGCCATGCTGCTCAAAGCCTCGCAGACCAAGGTGTTCGATGGCCGCCGACTGCAAGCCCGTGGCTTGCCCGGCCACTTCGCCAGCATGCTTGCTTGGGCGCAGGGCGACAGGCTCGACGATGCCACGCTGGGGCGCTTCACGACGACCTATCTGGCCGAACGCACCGTGGACGGCAAACAGCCTCCCACGCACGCGGCCTTTGCGGCCATCGATCACCTGCTGGCCGAGCGCCGACAGGCCGCATCGCTGCCCCCACTGCTGCTCGCCCACGCCGCCCTCTGGGTCGCGCAACGCATGACCGCGGCGCGCCGCCAGCAAGCCCTGCTCGGTTACGACGACATGCTCAAACACCTGGACACCGCCCTGCACGGCGATGCCGGCGGCACCCTGGCGAACCTGATCGCCACGCAGTATCCAGTGGCCTTGGTGGACGAGTTCCAGGACACCGACCCGCTGCAATGGCGCATCTTCCGCCGCATTTACCACGGCATCGAAGGCAAGGCGCTGCTGCTGATCGGCGACCCCAAGCAGGCCATCTACGGCTTTCGCGGCGCCGACATCCACACCTACCTCGCCGCACGCGACGCCGCCGCCGAGCCGCACTGGACGATGGGCACCAACCACCGCTCCACCAAGCCGCTAGTGGATGCCGTCAACCATGTCTTCGAATTCGCGGATCGGCGCGAGAAAGGTGCCTTCGGCTTCGGCACAAAGCTCTCCTTCATCGCAGTGAACGCCAAGGGGCGCAAGGAACACCTGCAACTCGACGGCGCCGAGCTACCAGCCATGCAAATGGCCGTCCAGACGTCTACCGACACCTTTGGCGCGGGCGACTATCGCGAGACGCTTGCCGCCCATGCCGCCGCGCAACTGGTGGACTGGCTTGCCGCCGCGCAGGCGGGCCGCTGCGGCTTCGCGGACGAAGGCGGCGACTTCACGCCGCTCAAGCCCGGCAACATCGCCATCCTGGTGCGCGACAAGAACGACGCCGCCGCGATGCGCGCTGCGTTGTACGCACGCAACCTCGCCCATGTGTATCTCTCGGACAAGCAATCGGTCTACGCCAGCGCCGAGGCCGTCGAACTCCAAACCTGGCTCGCCGCCTGCGCCAGCCCCGGCAACGACCGCGCCATGCGCGCCGCGCTAGCCACGCCCGCGATGGGGCGGAGCCTTGCCGAACTGGATCGGCTGAACACCGACGAGGCGCATTGGGAAAGCTGCAGCGACCACTTCCGCCAGTTGCACGCGCTGTGGCAGCGCCACGGCGTGCTGTCGATGCTGCACGAGCTGCTGCACCGCTTCGACGTACCCGCGCGCTTGTTGGCCCACGCAAGAGGCGAGCGTGCGCTCACCAACCTGTTGCAATTGGCCGAACTGCTGCAACAGGCCGCCGCCGAGCTGGATGGCGAACAGGCTTTGATCCGTTTCCTCGCAGCGCAAATCGACAACCCTGCCAGTGGCGAGGCCGCCGAGGAACAGATCGTGCGGCTGGAAAGCGAGGCCGCGCTGATCAAGGTGGTGACCATCCACAAGTCCAAGGGCTTGGAATACCCGGTGGTGATGCTGCCCTTCGTTTGCGCCTACCTGCAAGCCGACAGCAAGAAACCGCTGTTATGGCACGACGACCAGCACATCGCGCACTTCGACCTGCGCCCCAGCAACGACGCATGGCAACAGGCCGAGCACGAACGCCTGCAGGAAGATCTGCGCCTGCTCTACGTGGCGCTTACCCGCGCGTGCCATCTGTGCTGGCTGGGCGTGGCCTGCCTCAAGGATGCCAAGAAGGACGTCCCCGACCTGCACAAATCCGCGTTCGATTACGTACTGGCCGGCGGCGCACACATCAAGCCCGACGAACTCATGTCGAAGCTCGACGCCCTGACTGCAGGCCAGGGGGCCATCCAATGCATCACGCTGGACGACACCGTCGACACCCGCCGCTACCAGCCTCACGACGACGCCGGCACGCCGCGCGCCGCCCGCAGCTGCACGCTGCCGCCGCGCGAGCCGTGGTGGATCGCCAGCTACAGCGCGCTGGCCCACGGCAGCGACACGCCGCACGCTGCACCGGAAACCGCAAGCCAAGCAAACCTGATCGAGACCGCCGCATCCACCGCCGATGAAGACACGGCCGCGCCGCTGCAGGGCATTCACGCCTTTCCGCGCGGCGCCGCCGCCGGCAGCTTCCTGCACGAGCTGCTGGAAGGCTGCGCCAACGAAGGCTTTGCCCATGCCGCCGCGCCCTCCGACCGGCTGCGCGAGCTTGTCGCACGCCGCTGCCAGACGCACGGCTGGGCCGCGTGGAGCCAACCGCTGCTGCACTGGCTGGGCGAGCTGCTGCGCACGCCGCTGGCCCTGCCCGGCGGTGGTGTGATGCCGCTGACGGCACTCACGGCTCCGGCGTCCTGCCGCGCCGAACTGGAGTTCTGGTTCGAGGCGAATCGGCTCGACGCGCAGGCGCTGGACCGGCTGGTGACGGCGCACACGCTGGACGGCGCGCCGCGCGCCGCGCTGGTGCCGCACAAGGTCAACGGCCTGCTCAAGGGCTTCATCGACCTCGTGTTCGAGCACGCCGGCCGCTGGTACGTGATCGACTACAAATCCAACTGGCTGGGCCGCGACGCCCACGCCTACACCGCACCGGCCATGCGCGATTCCGTGCTGCAAGCCCGCTATGACCTGCAGTACGCGATCTACACGCTGGCGCTGCATCGCCAGCTCAAGGCGCGCCTGCCCGGCTACGACTACGCCCGCCACATCGGTGGCGTGCTGTATCTCTACCTGCGCGGCGTGGACGGCGCTGGCCACGGCGTGCACGCCGAGCGCCTGCCGTTCGAGCTGGTGGATGCGATGGACCGGATGTTCGCCGCCGGGAGCCACAGCCATGTCGATTGATATCCTGCTGGCGCGCGGCGTGCAGCAGCAGTACCTGCGTCCGCTGGATCTGGCGTTCGCGCGTTTCCTCGTCGAACGCGACGCGCAGTTGCCGCCGGTGCTGGCGTGGCTCGCCGCCGTGCTCAGCCGCCAGCTCGCCGATGGCCACCTGTGCCTCGATCTGGATCTGCTGCCGGCACTGGCGCGGGAGCAGGACTGGCCCGCCGACTGGCAGGCGCTGGTCGACGAAGCGCGTGCCGGCACGCTGCCCGCGTCGCGCCTGCTCGCGGCCAATGGGGAGGGCGAGCCAGCCGAGGCACCGCTGGTGCTCGACGGCACGCGGCTCTACCTGCGCCGCTACTGGAACCACGAGCGCGACGTGGCGCGGGGCATCCTCGCCCGTGCGCTGCGCAGCGAGCCGCCTGCCCCGCATTTCGCGGCGGAACTGACGCGCTTGTTCCCCCATGCCGGGCATCCCGACTGGCAGCGCATCGCCTGCGCCCTGGCCGCACGCGGCGGCTTCGGCGTGATCACCGGCGGCCCCGGCACCGGCAAGACCACCACCGTGGTGCGCCTGCTGGGGCTGCTGCAGACCCTGCACCTGCGCGAACACGCGCAACCGCTGCGCATCCGCCTTGCGGCACCTACCGGCAAGGCGGCGGCGCGCCTCAATGCTTCGATCACCGAGCAGGTCAGGCAACTGGACGTGGACGAAACCGTGCGCGCGGCGATCCCCGCCGAGGTGACGACCGTGCACCGCCTGCTCGGCGCACGACCCGACACGCGCCGCTTCCGCCACGACGCCGACAACCCGCTGCACCTCGACATGCTGGTGATCGACGAGGCGTCGATGATCGACCTGGAAATGATGGCCGCCGTGCTGGCCGCGCTGCCGGTTGCCGCGCGGCTGATCCTGCTCGGCGACAAGGACCAGCTCTCCTCGGTGGAGGCCGGCGCCGTGCTGGGCGATCTCTGCCGCCGCGCCGAAGCCGGCCACTACGCCGCCACCACCGCGCAATGGATCAAGGCCGCCACCGGCGACGACCTCGCCGCCTTCGTGACGGACGACGCGCAACCGCTGGATCAGCGCATCGCGATGCTGCGTACCAGCCACCGCTTCGATGCCGACAGCGGCATCGGCCGCCTCGCCCACGCGGTAAATGCCGGCGAGTGCGAGGCCGCAACCACCCTCCTCACGACCCCGCCTCCCGATCTCGTGTGGCTGCCCGCAGCGGACGCTGCCGCCTCGGTCGCGCTGGCCATCGACGGCGCCGCCGGCAATGGCGCGCACGGCTATCGCCACTATCTCGAATGGCTGCGCGCGCACCGTCCCGCCGCCGATGCAGGCGAGGACGCGCACCGCGACTGGGCGCGCGGCGCCCTGCAGGCGTTCAATCGTTTCCAGTTGCTGTGCGCGCTGCGCCGCGGCCCGCACGGCGTGGACGGTCTGAACCGCCAACTCGCCGCCGCGATGCACGCCCGCGGGCTGATCGACGGCGATCGCGACTGGTACGAAGGCCGCCCGGTGCTGGTCACGCGCAACGACTACGGCCTCGGCCTGATGAATGGCGATATCGGCCTGTGCCTGCACGTGCCCGCTGCCGACGGCGGCGCGCGCCTGGCAGTCGCCTTCCTCGCCACCGCTACGGACCGCGAGGTCGAGGCGCAGTTGCGTTTCGTCCCGCCGTCCCGGCTCGCCGAGGTGGAAACCGCCTTCGCGCTGACCGTGCACAAGGCCCAGGGCTCCGAGTTCGACCACGTCGCCATGCTGCTGCCGTCCGCCGCCAGCGCCGTCGCCACCCGCGAACTGCTCTACACCGCCATCACCCGCGCCCGGCGCAGCTTCACCCTGGTCGCCGGTAAAGCCGCTTTGGACGCGGGCATCGCCCACCGCACCCAGCGCCACTCGGGGCTGGGCCAACGCCTGCGGGCAAGAGATGGCCAGGAGCACGGTTGAAGAGATGCCGGCACGCGCTTCCGCGCCAGCAAAAAGGCGCCCATGGGCGCCTGAATGCTTGTTTCTGATGGAGGCCAGGGTCGGAATCGAACCGGCGTACGCGGATTTGCAGTCCGCTGCATGACCACTCTGCCACCTGGCCAGATGGCGCAGCCCGATCGGCGGCTGCTGATAAAACAAAACCCCGGCGAGGCGAGGTTTCGCTTGAAACTGGAGCGGGAAACGAGACTCGAACTCGCGACCCCGACCTTGGCAAGGTCGTGCTCTACCAACTGAGCTATTCCCGCGCGAAGAGCTGGCAATGATAACAGCAGATCGACAAATGTGAAACGCCGCGGCGCGTATCCGCGCCGGCAGCTGCATCCTTTCCAGAGACAACACGGCCCCGGCGAACCGGGGCCATGATGATGTGTCTGGAGCGGGAAACGAGACTCGAACTCGCGACCCCGACCTTGGCAAGGTCGTGCTCTACCAACTGAGCTATTCCCGCGTAAGGAGCGCGCATTCTAATACGCGAGCGCGTCGCGTCAAGCCGCGCCGAGTCAATCGCCGTGCGTGCCGTGCGGCGGCACCGCCTCGCCGCTCAGGCTCGGCCAGGCGGCGTGCAGGTAGTACAGGCCCGACCAGATGGTGAGGATGCCGGCAATCACCAGCAGGGCCTCGCCGATGTGGTACAGGCGCAACGCCTCGGCCTCTTTCTCGTGCTGCACGATCAGCACCACCAGCGCCACCATTTGCATCACCGTCTTGAACTTGCCGATGAAGGCGACCTTGACCGTGGCGCGCATGCCGATTTCGGCCATCCATTCACGCAGTGCGGAAATGCTGATTTCACGCCCCACGATGACCGCCGCGGTGACCGCCATCACGATCCCGGACCAGCCCTCCGGATGCGATTCCACCAGCAGGAACAGCGTCACCGCGACCATCAGCTTGTCGGCCACCGGGTCGAGGAATGCACCGAACGCCGAGGTGAGTTTCAGCCGTCGCGCGAGGAACCCGTCCAGCCAGTCGGTGAACGCCGCCAGCACGAACACGACCGCCGCAGTGATGTTGTGGCCGGGAAACGGCAGATAGAAGACCGCCACCATGACCGGCAGCAGCAGCACGCGGAACAGGGTGAGCCAAGTGGGAAGGTTGATGTGCATGGATGCGCCTGCGGATTTCGCACAGTGTCGCACGCTGCCGCGCGGCCACCCAACGCGCACCGTTCACGCTGCACGGCGCGGGGTTCGTGACGCGGCGTCGGCTGGCGGCGGTGCAGTCGATCAGCCATCGAAATCGAAGGCACCCAACCGCCTTCGTTTCCGCAATGCTCAGCGCCCCCGCATGGCGCCGGCCATCAACCGTGCAGCGCGGCGTAGATGCGCTCGGCGATGCCGCGGTCGACGCCCTTGACCTGCATGAGTTCCTCCACCCCGGCCGCGGTCACGCCCTGCAAGCCGCCAAAGGCGCGCAGCAGCGCCGACCGCCGGTGCGCGCCAACGCCTTGCACGTCTTCCAGCACGCTGCGCTCGCGCGCCTTTTCACGCCGGTGACGATGGCCCTCGATCGCGAAGCGGTGCGATTCATCGCGCACGGCGGCCACCAGGTGCAAGGCGGGCGAGGTCGGGCCGGGGTGAATCTCGCGGCCTTGGTCCACCAGGATCAAGGTCTCCTCGCCCGGCCGCCGCGCCGGGCCTTTTGCCACGCCGACAACGTGGATATCGCTGACGCCGAGCTCGTTCAGCACATCGAGCGCCTGCGCCACCTGTCCGCACCCGCCGTCGATCAGCAGCACGTCAGGCTTGATGCCCTCGCCTTCGGCCACCCTGCGGAAACGGCGGGTCAGCGCCTGATGCATCGCCGCGTAATCGTCGCCTGGCGTGATGCCGTCGATGTTGAAACGGCGATAGTGGGATTTCTCGGCACCTTCCTGTCCGAACACCACGCACGAGGCCACGGTGAGCTCGCCGTGGGTGTGGCTGATGTCGAAACACTCGATCCGATGCGGCGGCTCGGGCAGCTCAAGCAGCTTGCGCAGATCCTCGAAGCGCGTGCCGAGCGTCTGCCGGCTGGCCAGGCGCTGGGTCAGTGCAGCTTGCGCATTGCGCTCGGCCATCTGCAGGAACTGCGCGCGCTCGCTGCGCACCCGGCTCTTGATCTCCACCGCATGCCCCGCGTGCTGGGACAAGGCCTCGGCCAGCACCGCCTCGTCTTCCAGCTCGTTGCCAACCACCAACTCACGCGGTACCGGGCGGTCGAGGTAGTACTGCGCAATGAACTGCGCCAGAAGATCGCCGGGCTCGGCATCCAGCGGCAGGCGCGGAAAATAATCGCGCGTGCCCAAACTGATGCCGTCGCGGAAATACAGCACACTGACGCAGGCCAGCCCCGACTCGATGCGGCATGCGATCACGTCCATGTCGGCGCTCGCGCCCTGCACGTGGTGCTGCGCCTGCAACTGGCGCAGGCCGGCGATCTGGTCGCGCAGCTTGGCCGCACGCTCGAACTCCAGCGCCTTGCTGGCCACCACCATCGCCGCCACCAGCTCGTCGATCACCGCGCTGCTGCGGCCGTCGAGAAACATTTCCACGTGGCGTACGTCGCGCGCGTAGTCGTCCTTGTTGATCAGCGCCACGCATGGCGCGCTGCAGCGACCGATCTGGTACAGCAGGCACGGCCGCGTGCGGTTGCGGAAAAAGCTGTCTTCGCAAGTGCGGATCTTGAACAGCTTCTGCAGCAGGCTGATGCTCTCACGCACCGCGTGCACGCTGGGGAACGGGCCGAAATAACGCCCCGGCAGGTTCTTCGCGCCGCGATGCAGCGCGATGCGCGGAAACTCGTCGGCGGTGGAAAGGTAGATGTACGGGTAGCTCTTGTCGTCGCGCAGCAGGATGTTGTAGCGCGGCTTGAGTGATTTGATGAGCTGCGACTCAAGCAGCAGCGCCTCACTCTCGGTGCGCGTCAGCGTGATCTCGGCGTGCGCGATCTGCGCCACCATCGCCGCAATCCGGGCTTCCTTGCGTGGCTTGAGGAAATAATTGCTGACACGCTTCTTGAGGTTTGCCGCCTTGCCGACGTACAGCAGCTCGCCAGCAGCATCGAAGTAGCGGTAGACGCCGGGCGAAGTGGTCAGCGTGCGGACGAACGCCTTGCCATCGAACGGGGGCGGGTTATCAACGGGCATGGCGTCATTGTAGAAGCCACGGCCGTGACGGCAGGCGACGCAGGTCAGCGGAAATCCGCGGAACGATTGTGGGCCGGGCTTCAGCTCGATGAAGCATTTGGCGAAAAGCTCGCTGGGCTGAAGCCCGCCCCACGAGAAGCTACTTTTGCAGGCGCTGGATGAGACCTGCCACGCCGCGCTCAGCCAGCCCTACCACGGCGGCAAAATCGGCCTCGCCGCCGTACCACGGGTCGGGGAAAGCGGTCGGCGGAGCGATCCCCGTCCACTCAAGAAACAACGCCGTGTGCGCAAGCTGCGCCGGCGAACTGGCCAGTTTGCGCAGCTCGGCGAGGTTGTCGTGATCCATCGCCAACAGCCAGTCGAAATCGTCGTAGTCGCACGCACGCAACTGGCGCGCACGGTGGGCGGAAAGGTCATGGCCCGCGGCACGCGCTGCCGCCACCATGCGCGGATCGGCGCCCTCGCCGGCGTGCCAGCCGGCAGTGCCGCACGAGGCCACGGTCACATCGAGGCAACAGGCCGCAATCCGCTCACGGGCGATGCCTTCCGCCAGCGGCGAGCGGCAGATGTTGCCAAGACAGACGAACAAAATGCGTTGCATGCCTACTCCTGATCGCGGAACCAACGCTCGGCACGCACCAGATCGGCCTCGGTGTCGATGCCCGGCGGAAACGGCTCGGGCGTGAGCCGCACCGCGATAGCGAACCCGTGTTCCAACACCCGCAGTTGTTCGAGCGATTCCGCCCGTTCGAGTGGCGTGCGCGCCAGCCGGGTGTAGCTGGCGAGAAAACCGGCGCGATACGCATAGATGCCGATATGGCGCAGGTACGGCACGCCATCCGGCACCGCATCGTGGCCACGTGCAAACGCATCGCGGGCCCATGGCAACGGCGCGCGGCTGAAATACAGCGCCCGCCCGTTGGTCGCACGCACCAGCTTCACCACGTTGGGGTCGAAGATTTCTTCCGCATCGGTGATCGGCGTGGCCAGCGTCGCCATCGGCGCGTCGTCTTCGGCCAGCGCACGCGCCACCTCGCGGATGCCGGCCGCCGGCGCGAACGGCTCGTCGCCCTGCAGGTTCACCACGATGGTGTCGTCCGGCCAGCCACGCTGCGTCGCGCACTCAGCCAGGCGATCGCTGCCGGAGGCGTGATCGGCGCGGGTCATGCACACGCGCACACCTTGCCCGTCCAGCGCCGCGGCAATGCGCGCGTCGTCGACGGCAACCACGACCTCGCTGGCGCCCGCCTGCAGTGCCCGCTGGGCAACGCGCACCACCATCGGCACGCCGGCAATCTCGCGCAACGGTTTCGCCGGCAAGCGGGTCGAACCGTAACGCGCCGGGATCGCCACGACAAAAGCTGGATCGGACATGGAAGCCTCGCTGTGAGGCTTCGAAGCGTAACGGTTTCCGGTGCCCGTCGCCTACGCAACCACGGCCAGCGCAAACCCGCAGCCGTTCGCCAGCTCGAGAAAACCGGGAAACGAAGTGGCCACGTGCGCGCAGCCGTGGATGCGTACCGGGGCGCGCGCGATCAGCCCGGCCACCGCAAAACTCATTGCGATGCGGTGGTCGAGATGGGTTTCGACTGCGCCGCCGCCGGCCAGCACGCCGCCGTCGATGATCGCGCCGTCCGGCGTCTCCTCGACGTGCGCGCCAAGCGCGCGCAATCCTGTCGCCATGCTGTCGATGCGGTCGGATTCCTTTACCCGCAACTCGGCCGCGCCGCGCACCACGGTGCGCCCCTGCGCCACCGCGGCGGCCACGAACAGGGCCGGAAATTCGTCGATCATGTCCGGCACCAGGACTTCCGGCAGCGCCACGCCGTGCAGCGGCGCATGCCGCACGACGAGGTCTCCCACCGGTTCGCCGCCACTGGCGCGAGCGTGCTCGACGCGAATGTCGGCGCCCATCAGGCGCAAGGCTTCCAGCAGGCCGATGCGACGCGGATTGAGACCCACGCCCGGCAGGCGCAGCTCGGAGCCCGGCACGATGCTCGCCGCCACCAGGAAAAACGCCGCGGAGGAAAAATCTGCCGGCACTTCGACATCGGTCGCCTGCAGCGCGTGACCGCCAGAAAGCCGCGCGCGCCCGGGCTCAAACGTGATCGGCCAGCCGAACGCGTGCAGCATGCGTTCGGTGTAATCGCGCGTGGGGTGCGGCTCGGTGATTTCGGTCTCGCCCCCCGCATACAGGCCGGCCAGCAACAAGGCAGATTTGACCTGTGCGCTCGCCACCGGCAGCGCGTAGCGGATACCGTGCAGCCGCTGGCCCCCATGGATGGCCAACGGCGGCAGGCCGGCACGGGTATCAATGCATGCGCCCATCGCCGTCAATGGATCGGTGATGCGCCGCATCGGCCGCTTGGACAACGAGGCGTCGCCCACCAGCGTGCTGTCGAACGCCTGCCCGGCAAGCAGGCCGGCAAGCAAACGCATGCCGGTGCCGGCGTTGCCGCAATCGAGCGGTTCCGTGCTGCCGCGCAAGCCATGCAGGCCGACGCCATGCACGAGGCGCTCGCCCTCCGCCGGCGCGTCGATGCGCACACCAAGCTGGCGCAATACCGCCGCAGTTGCCCGCGTGTCGCCGCCCTCGAGAAAACCGTGGATGCGCGAGCTGCCTTCGGCCAGCGCCGCAATCATCAGTGCGCGATGGGATACCGACTTGTCGCCCGGCACGCGTACCTCGCCGCGCAGCGGGCCGGCCGCGCGGCTCGACCAATCCAGCACTGCGCTCACGGCAACGCCACCGGGTAGGCGCCGAGCACGCGCAGCTGCGCCACCGAGCCCTCGATCTCCTTGATCGATGCCTGCACCGCGTCGTCCTGCACGTGGCCGGAGATGTCGATGAAAAACGCGTACTGCCACTTGCCGGTGTGCGCCGGGCGCGACTCGATGCGGTTCATGCTGACACCATGCCGCGCAAACGGGCTGAGCACGTCGTAGAGCGCGCCCGGCTTGTCGTTGACGGTGACCAGCAGCGAGGTGCGGTCGTTGCCGGACGGCGGAAACAGATCGCGACCGATGACGAGGAAACGCGTGGTGTTGTCGGCGCGGTCCTCCACTCCTTCGGCGACGGTCTTGATGCGGTACACCTTGCCGGCCGACTCGCCGGCAATCGCCGCCGCGGTGTCATCGTGGCAGGCGATGCGCGCGGCCTCGGCGTTGCTGGCCACGGCGAAGCACTCCGTGTTCGGCAGGTTCACGCGCAACCAGGTCTTGCACTGCTGCAGCGACTGCGCGTGCGCATACACGCGGTGCACGTCCTCCAGCCGGCCGCTTTGCGAAAGCAGGCACTGGTGCACGCGCAGCTCGATCTCGCCGCAGATGGTGGCCTTGGAGGTGAGGAACATGTCCAGCGTCATCTGGATCATGCCCTGCCCCGAGTTCTCCACCGGCACCACGCCGAAATCGGCGTGTTCGTTGGCGACCTCCTGGAACACCTCCTCGATGCTGCCCAGCGGCAAGCCGTAGGCCGCGTGTCCGAAGTGCTTGCGCACCGCCTGCTCGCTGAAAGTGCCCTCCGGACCGAGGTAGCCGATCTTCAGCGGGTCCTCCTGCGCCAGGCACGAGGACATGATTTCGCGGAACAACCGCACCACTTCGGTGTCCGACAGCGGGCCGTGGTTGCGATCGACCACCATGCGCAGCACGTGCGCCTCGCGCTCCGGGCGGTAGTAGTCGATCGCCGAGAGCCCTTCGCCCTTCACCTTGGCCACCTCGCGCGCCCAGTTGGCGCGCTCGGAAATCAGCTCCTGGATCTGGCGATCAATGCTGTCGATGCGTGTGCGCACGTCGGCCAGTGAGGTCTTGCTGTCGGTCATGGCGTTGATATGGACGGATGGAAGGCCAAATGGCGCGAACGATGATGCCGGAAAAACTCAGCCGTGTCGCGTCCTGAAATCCTGCATGAACGCGACCAGCGCATCGACCGCCGCCAGCGGCACCGCGTTGTACAGCGATGCGCGCAGGCCGCCGAGCGCCTTGTGGCCCTTGAGTGCGATCAGCCCTGCCGCCTCGGCCTCGGCAACGAACACCGGATCGAGCGCGGCGTCGTGCACGCCGAAGCGGACATTCATGCGTGAGCGTGCGGTCGGCTCGACGTCGTTGCGGTAATAGCCGCCGGAGCCGTCGATCGCGGCGTACAGGCGCTGTGCCTTGGCGCGATTGCGCTCGGCGATCGCCGTGAGGCCGCCCTGAGCCCGCATCCACTGGAACGTCAGCCCGGCCACGTACCAGCCCCAGGTGTTCGGCGTGTTGAGCATGGAGTTCGCAGCCGCGTGGTCGGCGTAATGCAGGATGTGCGCCAGCGGCCGCGTCGGGCGGTCGAGCAAGTCGCGGCGCACGATCATCAGCACCAGCCCGGACGGGCCGATGTTTTTCTGCGCTCCGGCGTAGATCAGACCGAACCGGCGCACGTCGAGCGGCTGCGAAAAGATGTCGGAGGACATGTCGGCCACCAGCGGCACCGCGCCGGTATCCGGAATGCTCGGCCACTCGATGCCGTGGATGGTTTCGTTGGTGGTCAGGTGCACGTAGGCGGCATGCGGATCGAGCTGCCAGGTGTCGCGCGCCGGCAGACCGCGGTAGCCATCGTGGTTGCTGTCGGCGGCCACATGCACGTTGACGTACGGCGCTGCCTCACGCGCCGCCTTGGCGCCCCAGTGGCCGTTGATGATGTAGTCGGCGCTGGCGCCGGGTGCGGCGAGATTCATCGGAATCTGCGCGAAGTGCTGGGTGGCACCGCCTTGCAGGAACAGCACAGCGTAGTCGCCGGGAATGTCCGCCAGCGCACGCACATCGTCTTCGACCCGTTCCGCCATGGCGATGAAGCGCTTGCCGCGGTGCGACTGCTCCATGATCGACATGCCGCTGCCGTCCCAATCGAGCAATTCGCGCTGCGCGCGCTCGAGCACTTCCCGCGGCAGTGCCGCCGGGCCCGCACTGAAATTCCACACCTGGCTCACCGGTCGACCCTCGTGGTTGCGATTCGCCGCATTATGCCGCGTCGCAGCATGGCGCCGTCAATGCCGCACGGAAACGGTCAGAAACGCCACCACAGCGCCCAGCCGATGGCGAGCGCCAACAGCACGGCGGTAACGATCAACCAGCCCAGCTCGCCATGTGGCCCAGCTGCCTCCACCACCGCCGGAGCCGGTACCGGTGGGGGCGGCGGTACCGGCTCCAACCGCATGCCCGGCGCATCCAGCACAAACCGGTGTGACCCCAGGCTGAGCTGATCGCCCGGCTGCAGGATCGCGTGATTCACGGCAATGCCATTGACCCGCAGCGGGTAGTTCACCGAGCCCGTGGTGGCATCCAGCACCAGCTGCCCCGCTTGCCAACCCAGCTTGAAGCCGGCGCTCTCGCCTTGCGGCAAGTCCAGCGGCCAACGGCCAAACGCGCCCAACTCGATGCCGTTGCCCACCGGCAGAACGCGTCCGGAATAGGTGCCGGCACGCGCGCGCAAGGCAACGCTGTCACGCGCCGCCGGCACACAGGTTGGTGCCGATCGATCCACCGGACACGCATCGGCGCACAGGCGCATGCGGCAATCGCCGACGCTGAGCATGTCGCCCGCGCGCAGCAAGGCGCGTTCGCGCACTGGCCGCGCATTGACGTACACGCGCAGCGCCCCCGGCAACACCTGCAATACCCAGCCACGGCGATCCTGTTCGATGCGCAGGTGCTGCGGCGCCGCCTGCGTGGTGGCCAGCACCAGGTCGTTGTCCGCCGCGCTGCCTACCCGCAACAGTGTGCCCGTCCACAGGAAATCATCGCGGGCGGAATGGGGAAACTCGATGCGCATTGCGGTACCAGTCCGTTGACCGCGGAACTCTAACATGCACCGGTCACGCCACTGCCCGCGACGCTTTATGATGCGCGTTTTGCGCGAGCAGTCATGCCCACCATCGCCATCCATCGTCCGCACCGCCTGCCGCTGGCACAAGCCCGCGCCGTCGTCGACGACGTGGCCGCGCGGATGCGGGAAAAATTCGGGCTGGCCGGTGGCTGGCAAGGCGACACGCTGCATTTCTCGCGCCCCGGCCTGAACGGCCAGATCGCACTCAGCGCCGACGCGGTCGACGTGCACGCCGAGCTGGGTCTGCTGCTCGCGCCATTGAAAGCCCTGGTGGAAGCCGAAATCCGCCGCAAGCTGGACGAACGCTTCGGCGGCTGAACCCAACGGGCGGGCGCAATCGAAGCGGGGGAACCCGCTTTCACCTCCGCCCCCGCAGTGGGCGAATGCCGGCCTATCGTCAATCGCACGGCGCGGGCACCCGTCCGGTGCATTCCCGCCTTTGGGTTTCAGGGCGCGGAGGCTTCGCGGCGCTTGCGCACGTTGCGCGCGATGCCGTAGATGCCGATTGCCATCCACGCCACTTCAAGAAAGAACGCCGGCCAGTTGTGCGCGCCAAACACCAGCGACAGCATCACGCCAAACGCGCCGAGCACGTTCATCAGTTGATAGAAAAGTCCGTTGCCGTGCAGCCGGTTTGCCTGCAGCAGAAAAAACGCCAGCACCACCAGCACCACGCCCACGTACCCGGTCAGGTCGTACCACGTAAAAGTCATCGCTGCCCACTCCGTTGCCGCAACGCCTCGAACAATACAATGCCGGTGGCGACGGAAACGTTGAGGCTTTCCATCGTACCGGGCATGGGAATCCTGGCGAGGAAATCGCAGGTTTCGCGCGTCAGCCGGCGCAAGCCCTCGCCCTCGCTGCCCATCACCAGCGCCACTGGCCCGGTGAGGTCGGTCTGGTAGATCGTCTGGTCGGTTTCACCGGCCAGTCCGGTGACCCACACCCCGGCATCCTTCAGCGTGCGCAGGGCGCGCGCCAGATTGGTGACGGCCACCAGTGGCACCTGGTCGGCTCCTCCGGCAGAGGCACGGCGCACCACCGGAGTAAGCCCTACCGCACGATCCTTGGGCACGATCACGCACGTGACCTTGGCCGCGGCCGCGCTGCGCAGGCAGGCACCGAGGTTGTGCGGGTCGGTAACGCCATCGAGCACCAGCACCAGGGCGCTGGCGCCAGCCTGCGCGAGGAGCTCGGGCAGCTCATTGTCACCCGCCAGCGCCGGTGCTTCGTACAACACGGCAATGCCTTGATGCCGCGCCTCGCCAGCGAGCTTTTCCAACTGCTCGCGCGGGCGATGGTGCACCGGAATCCTGAGCGCCTTGGCGCGCTCGGCCAGCTCGTGCACCCGCGGATTGCGCTGGCCGTTTTCCACCAGCAGCTCGCGCACGCGCGTGGCGTCGTTGTTCAATGCACCGTCGACCGGGTTGATGCCGACGATCCAGGATTCACTCATGACTTGCCCTTGGGTTTGCGTGTACGGCCCTTGCGTGGCGGCCTGGGTGCCGGGCTCGCCGGGGCAGCGGGTGCCTTCGCGCCGCGCCTGGCTCCCGGCTTGGTCGCCGGCTTTGCCGGGTTGCGTACGCTCGCCTTGGATGGTTTGGCAGCGAGCGGCGGATTATCGCGCACTGGCGGCAACGTCGGCAGCGCAGGCCGGTCCTCGCGGCGGCCAAACAGGCGGCCAACGGCCTTGGCCGCGCGCCCAAGCAAGCCGGGATCCTCGCGTTTCGGCAGCGAATAGCGTTCGCCGGTTGCAGCGTAGTCGAACGCCTTGCCGCCAGCGGGCGCCGTGCGCGGCTTCGACGCCGCCAGGCGAAAATCGATCTTGCGATCTTCCAGGCTGGCGCGCAGCACCTGCACGCGCAGGTGGTCGCCGAGGCGGAACTGCGCGCCGGTATGTTCGCCTTTCAGCAGATGCCGCTGCGGATCGAAGTGGTAGTAATCGTTGCGCAACTGGCTGATGTGGATGAGGCCGGACACCTTCGACTCGTCCAGCTCCACGAACAGCCCGAACGAGGTGACGCCGGTGACCACGCCGTCGAACTCCTCGCCCACGTGCTTGGCCATCCACGCGCACTTGTAGCGCTCGTCCACGTCGCGCTCGGCCTCTTCCGCCCGGCGCTCGCGCTGCGAGCAGTGCACCGCCATCTGCGCCATTTTTGCCGCGGTGTAGTCGTAGTCGGCGGGCTTGCCGCCACCGAGCGCGTAGCGGATCGCGCGGTGCACGAGCAGATCGGGGTAACGCCGGATCGGCGAGGTGAAATGTGCGTACGCCTTGAGCGCCAGGCCGAAGTGCCCGCGGTTGTCCGGCTGGTAGGCGGCCATGCTCTGCGCGCGCAGCAGCACGCTCTGGATCAGCTCGCGCTCCGGACGGTCGGCAACCATGCGCAGCACTTCGGAGAAATCCGCCGGCGTCACCTCGGTGAGCGGCGGCAGGCGCAGCTTGAATTCACGCAAAAACTGCTGCAGCTCCTCGTACTTTTCCGCCGGCGGCGGCTCGTGCGCGCGGAACAGCGCCGGGATCTTTTTCTTTTCCAGGTACAGCGCGGCCTGCACGTTGGCCGCGATCATGCATTCCTCGATCAGCTTGTGCGCATCGTTGCGTTCGGTAACGCCGGCCGATTCCACCTCGCCGCGCTGGTCGAGGCGAAACTTCACCTCCGGCGTCTCGAAGTCGATCGCGCCACGCTGGCGCCGCTGCGCCGCCATGGCGCGGTACAGCGCGTGCAGGTGCTCGAGCTGCGGCAGCACATCGGCCAGCTCGGCGCGCGCGTCGGCATCGTGCAGGCCGATGGCCTGCCACACCCGGTCATAGGTGAGCCGCGCGTGCGAACGCATCAGGCCGGCGCTGAACTTCGACTTCAGTACCTCGCCCTCGGCCGACACCGCCATGTCGCACACCATGCACAGGCGGTCGACTTTCGGGTTCAGCGAACAGATCCCGTTGGAGAGCGTCTCCGGCAGCATCGGCACCACGAAGCCGGGGAAATAGGTGGACGTGCTGCGCTCGAAGGCCTCGTCGTCCAGCGTGCCGCCGACCGGCACGTAGTGCGACACGTCGGCGATCGCCACCACCAGCCGCCAGCCGCCGCCACGCCGCGGCGCGGCATACACCGCGTCATCGAAGTCACGCGCGTCGGCGCCGTCGATGGTGACCAGCGGCAGCTTGCGCAGGTCGAGGCGGTCGGCGTGCTCGCCGGCGCTGACCGTGGTCTCCACCTGCGCGGCGGCGCGCAGCACCTCGGTAGGCCATTCGTGCGGCAGGTCGTGGCTGGCGATCGTCATCTCCACCAGCAGCGAGGGTTCGAGCCGCTCGCCAAGCACCGCGCGGATCACGCCGAGCGGGCCGCGCTTGGGCGTCGGCGGCTCGGTGATCTCGGCCACCACGATCTGCCCGGCGCGGGCATCGAGCGTGGCATCCGGTGCAATCATGATGTCCTGGTGCAGGCGGCGGTCGTCCGGCGTCACCAGCGTCACGCCGTTTTCGATCACCACCCGCCCGACCAGCCGCGGCGAGCGCCGTTGCAACACCTCGGCCACCGCGCCCTCACGGCGGCCACGGCGGTCGATGCCAACCACGCTGGCCAGCACGCGGTCACCGTGCAGCACGCCGCGCATCTGCTGCGGGGACAGGTAAAGGTCATCTCCGCCCTCGTCCGGGCGCAAGAAACCGTAGCCCTCGGCGTTGGCGAGCACCACGCCGGGGATGAGGTCGAGCTTGCGGATCGGCGCGTAACCACCGCGTCGGCCGAGCAAAAGCTGGCCATCGCGCACCATCGCGCCCAGCCGCTTGTGCAACGCATACAGGTCGCGCGAGTCGCTCAGCCCCAGCGCCTCGGCAACGCGTGCCTCGGTCAACAGCTCACCGCGCGCCTCGAGCAGGGCGAGAATTGCCTCGCGACTGGGGATGGGATGCTCGTAGAGGCGCGCTTCGCGCTCCGCCTGCGGATCGCGCGGGGGCGCCGCGGGTCGCGTCGGCGCGGCCTCGCGTGAATGGGTGTCCGCGGCATGTCGCCCGGCTGCACGACGGCGCGGATGGCCGTCTCCTTGTTTCTTTTTGGTCACGAAAATACCTTGTGGGGAAAACCGGCACGCCGGTGGCGTGCGGCGGGGAAACGATGAGCCGCCGAAGGTTGACAAGACCCGGACGGCTCCCTACTCTACGCGGCTCGCGCTGCCGGCAACGACAGGCGACACCTGCCCAGGTGGCGGAATTGGTAGACGCACTAGCTTCAGGTGCTAGCGGTGGCAACATCGTGGAGGTTCGAGTCCTCTCCTGGGCACCAATTGTAAACGAAGGCCGCCTCCCGAGGCGGCCTTCGTTTTTTCCGCCGCGGGAGCGGGCTTGGCGCGGAAACACCGCCCGCAAACGTCATGCCACAGCGCAGCACGCCCACCGCTGCGCATAAATTTGCACGGCAATCTTGCGTTGCAAATGAGAATCGGTTGCATATATCCTCGCCCGCCGATCCCCTCACTGCCTGCCTGCGCATGTTCGACGTCATTCACCCCCTTCGCAAACACCTGCCCTACCCGCTGCTCGCCGCCAGCCTGTTGCTTGCCTTGCACGCCAACGCGCAACCTGCCGATGCGGCGGCTGCGGACGCCGGCGCCAATGCCACCGACCTCGGCCCGGTGCTGGTTGTCGCCCAACGCAACGAGCGCACCAGTAACGGTGCCACCAACCTCGATCTCGCCATCAAGGACACGCCGCAGTCGATCAGCGTGGTGACCGATGAGCAGATGCGCGAGTTCGGCGCCGATAGCGTCAACGACGCCCTGCGCTTGGCCACTGGCGTGCAGGTGGACGAGTGGGAGACCAACCGCACCAGCTACAGCGCGCGCGGCTTCGACATCCTCAACACCCAGATCGACGGCGCGGGCCTGCCCAACAATTGGGGCATCGCCACTGGCACTACCGACAGCTTCGGCTACCAAAAGGTGGAAGTGATCCGCGGCGCCAACGGCTTGCTCACTGGTGTGGGCAACGCCGCCGGCACCATCAACTACGTGCGCAAGCGCCCGACCAACGACCGGCAAGGCATGGTCGGCGTGAGCCACGGCTCGTGGGGCACGACCCGGGTGGAGGCCGATTACTCCACGCCCTTCACCGCCAGTGGCAGCTGGGCCGGGCGCATGGTGGCCGCGCACGAGGACGGCGACAGTTACCTGCGCGACAACCACAACCGCCGCAGTTACCTCTACGGCGTGGTCGATGGCCAGGTCGGCGACAACGGCAGCCTGACCGTGGGTTACTCCCACCAGCGCGCCAAGTCCGACGGCATCATGTGGGGCGCACTCACCTTCATGGACAGCAACGGCAACCAGATCGAATGGCCGACCAACGCGTCCACCACCCAGGACTGGACCTACTGGAACACTACCGACCAGACCGGTTTTGCCGAATACGTGCAGCAGCTGGGCCACATCTGGCAGCTGAAACTTGCCTACAACTACCGCCACTCCAGCGGCGACGAAAGGATGTTCTACGCGTACGACGCGTTCGGCACCGGGTTGCAACCCGGTACCGGGCTGGGGTTGGTCGGCTATCCGTGGGGCGGCATCGACAGCGCTACCGCGCACCTGGGCTCCGCCACGCTGGACGGCCATTTCCAGTGGCTCGGCCGCGACCAGGAAGTCATGCTGGGCGCGAGCCTCGCCAAGATCTCGTCCACCGGCCGCGAGCTGAGCGCAGACACCAGCTCCCCCGCCTGGGGCGCGTTGCCGGCGTTTCCGTACAGCCCGCACGCCATCCCCGAACCCGACTGGAGCGCGCCCGCGATCTACTCGGTGCTGAACCAGCGGCTCAAGCGCGCCTTTGCCACCAGCCGGATCGCCGCAAGCGATCGCCTCAAAGTCATCGTTGGTCTGGATTACGCACAGTACCGCCGCGACGGCAACTCGTATGCGCTCGCCTTCAACCAGACCACCAGCCACACCAGCCCCTACGGCGGCATCACCTACGACTTCAACGAGCGCCTGCTGGGTTACGTCAGCTATTCGGACATCTACCAGCCGCAGGATCAGGTCGATGCCAATGACCGCTACCTCGATGCCAGCAAGGGCAGAAACTACGAGATCGGTCTCAAGGCCGACTGGCTGGACCAGCGCCTGCTGACCACGCTGGCCGTGTTCAAGGCCGACCAGGGCGGGCTGGCCACACCCACCGGTCAGTACAACCAGTACGGCCAGTCCATCTATGCGCCGGTGGATGTGCAATCCAAGGGCGTTGAGCTCGAAGCCACCGGCAAGCTCAGCGATCATGTCAACCTGGTGCTGGGTTACACCGCGCTCAAGCTCACCGGCGCCGACGGCGATGCGACGTATCGCTGGGTGCCGCGGCGCACCGCCAACCTGCTGCTGAGCGTGCGCCTGCCCGCTCACCGCGCCGTGTCCCTCGGCGTCGGCGGGCATTGGCAAAGCGCCATCTCCAACGTGGAAAGCAGCGGCTTCACCGTACGCCAGGGCAGCTACGCCGTACTCAACGGTTTTGCCGCCTGGGATTTCCGGCCCAACGCCACGCTGCGCCTCAACGTGCGCAACCTCGGCAACGAGAAATACATCAACACCCTGCGCTACAGCGGCTACTACGGCGCGCCGCGCCATTACACGCTGAGCCTGGACTGGCGGTTCTGAGCCGGTTGCCGACATGACTGCTCTTTACTTGATCTTTTCAATGCTGGCGGCACTGGGTTTTTATCTCGCCAGTGCCCACCAGCAGCTGTGGCCGGTGGCCATGGTGCAAGGGCGGCGGTTGCGCATCGTCGCGTGGGCCCTGGCCGCGCTGGCGACGGCGGCCGCGATCGCCGCCTTGGGGCCATGGGCCGGCGCGTTTGCCGCGCTGACCACAATCATGCTGGCACTGGTGCTGCTGCCGCACCTGGGCGCCTGGCGCCAGCTGCAACAGGAGCGCCGCCATGTGGGCTAGGTATCTTGCCGCCGCCGTGCTTGGCCTGCCGCTCACCGTGGGTCTGGTCGGCTTAGCCGCGCTGGCGTGGCCGGGCAACCAGGAAACCACCGCACTGCCGTGGATCATGCTGACGTTTCCGCTGTGGATCACGGCGATGACGCTGGCGTTCGTGTTCAAAAGCGCCCGGCGCGCCTGGCTGTGGCTGGGCGGCGCGACGGCACTGAGTTTTGCTTTGCTTTATGGGCTCAAGGCACTGGGCTGGATCGGAGTGCAAGCATGAAAGCCGACACCACGCGCCGCTTTCTGGCGCTGCACACCTGGATGGGCCTGTTGGCCGGCATGGCGCTGTTCGTCGCGTTCTACGCCGGTGCCATCACGGTATTCAGCCACGAAATCGCCGACTGGAACCGCAGCGGCGCGGCGGCCGTTGCGCCCGCCAACCCGGTGGCGCGCACGCAAACGCTGCTTGACGACTTGTTGAAAAAGCACCCGGAAGCCGCCAGCAGCGTGTACCTCGCGCTGCCCGGCGAACACGGGCCGCAACCGTCGGCGTACTGGATTGCCCCCGGCGCCGACACCGCGCGGCGCTTTGCCCTGGACGACGGCAAGGCGCTGCACGAAGACGCCTTCGGCCAGCGCTTCATCGAGTACATCTACGACCTGCATTTCACCGCCGGCCTGCCCAAGCCCTTCGGCACCTATTTCTTTGGCGCGGTCTGCCTGCTGTACGGCCTGGCGCTGGTCAGCGGTGTGGTGATCTACGCCCCGATCCTGGTCAGGAACCTGTTTGCACTGCGGCTGGGCAAAAACCTCAAGCGCCTGTGGCAGGACAGCCACAACGCGGTCGGCGTGCTGTCGCTGCCGTTCCATGTGGTTTTTGCCTGGAGCGGCGCGGTGCTGGCGCTGGGCCTGATGGTGTTTGTGCCATTCCAGCGCGCGGTCTACGACGGCAAGCTGCTGCAGCTGACAGAACAGGACTTCTACGGCGCGCCGCAGCTGGCCGCGGCCCACGTCCCCAAACCCACGCTACCGCTGGACACCTTGCTGCAACGCGGGCAGGCAGCCCTGCCGGCGATGACGATCGAAGGCATCTGGCTGGTCAACGCGGGCGACGCCAACGCGCGCGCCACCATCTACGGCGAGCTTTCGCAACGCCGGCTCAGCCAGATGGCAACGGTGACGCTGGATGCCGGCACCGGCGCCGTGGTGGCCACCGTGGCGCCCAAGACGATGACGCCGGGCATGGTCTTCATGCGCGGCCTGCAGGCGCTGCACTTCGGCAACTTCGGCCACAACACGGTGAAATGGCTGTACTTCGTGCTCGGCCTCGCCGGTGCGTTTTTGTTCTACAGCGGCAACCTGTTGTGGATCGAGACCCGGCGCAAACGACGCCAGGCGGAGCAACCGCTGCGCACGCGGGTCATGGCGGCGCTCACTCTGGGCATCTGCCTGGGCTGCGTGGCCGGCGTCTCGGCGGTGTTCATCGCCGGCGCGCTGGTGCCAGCGGCCGCGGCGGCACCGGTCTACCTCAGCGTGTTTTTTGCCAGCGTGCTGTGGGCCGGCCTGCGCCAGCCCACCCATGCCGGGCACGAGCTGCTGTGGCTGTGTGCGCTGCTGACCGCGGCGATCCCGCTCGCGGGCTGGGTCGGCTCCGGCGAGCACCTGTTCGCGGCGGCCTGGCACGGGCACTGGCACCGTTTCTTCGTCGACGCCGTGGCGCTGCTGCTCGCCTGCGTCTATGGGCGCATGGCGCGCGCCACCCTGCACCGCGGCCGCACCGGCGAGCCGAACAGCGTCTGGGCGCTGCGCTGAAAGCAAATCGGCGGTGGCCAGCTCCGGTTCTGCCGCCACCGCAGCCTGTATAATCGGCCGGCAAAACGCAGGGTGGGAGAAGCGGAGGCGCGATCGGCGCCCCGCTGCCGAAGGCGCAACGCCCGTAATCGCTCAGGCCCCATACCATCCTGCGCATCGCACTCTGGAGAGACCGGTTCGATCCGGCGCCGAAGGGGCACGAGACGCGCTCGCGTTTCCAAACTCTCAGGCAAAAGGACAGAGGGGCGCCCGCGTGCGGCACGTACGCAAGCCTTTGGACGCCTGTCATGAGTCAGCACTCCCCCTCCCTGCGTGAGCTGGAAAACCACGACGATTTCATCGGTCGCCACATCGGCCCGGACGACGCTGAAATCACGCACATGCTGCACGCCATCGGATACGACTCGCTCGAAGCGATGACGGATGCGATCGTGCCGGCCAACATCAAATCCACGGCACCGCTAGCGCTTGCACCGGCGATGACCGAGGTCGACGCGCTAGCGAAGATCCGCGCCGTCGCCGACAAGAACCAGGTGTTCCGCAGCTTCATCGGCCAAGGCTATTACGGCACCCATACGCCGAACGTCATCCTGCGCAGCGTTCTCGAGAACCCGGCCTGGTACACCGCCTACACCCCCTATCAGGCGGAAATCTCGCAAGGCCGCATGGAAGCGCTGCTGAACTTCCAGACCATGTGCAGCGACCTGACCGGCATGGAGATCGCCAACTCCTCGCTGCTGGACGAAGCCACCGCCGCGGCCGAGGCGATGACGCTGGCCAAGCGCTCGTCCAAATCCAAGAGCAACGTCTTTTTCGTGTCGCGCAACGTGCACCCGCAAACGCTGGAAGTGCTGCACACGCGCGCCGAGCCGATGGGTATCCAGATCCACGTCGGACCCGATGCGGAAGCCGCCACGGTGGACAGCTTCGGCATCCTGCTGCAATACCCCGACACCTTCGGCGGCATTCACGACTACCGTGCGCTGGCCGAGGCTGCGCACGCACGCCACGCCCTGGTGGCAGTCGCCACCGACTTGCTCGCACTTACCTTGATCGCGCCGCCTGGCGACTGGGGTGCGGACATCGTGGTCGGCAACACCCAGCGCTTCGGCGTGCCGTTCGGCTTCGGCGGCCCGCATGCCGCGTTCATGGCCTGCCGCGACGCCTACAAGCGGCACATGCCGGGGCGCCTGATCGGGGTGTCGATCGACACCGAGGGCAACCCGGCGTACCGCCTCGCGCTGCAAACGCGCGAGCAGCACATCCGCCGCGAAAAGGCCACCTCCAACATCTGCACCGCGCAGGTGCTGCTGGCGGTGATGGCCTCGATGTACGCGGTGTGGCATGGCCCCAAGGGCCTCACCCGCATTGCGCGCCGCACGCATCGCTTCGCCGCAATCCTTGCCGCCGCGCTGCGCAAGGCCGGCGCCAACGTGGATGCGGATTTCTTCGACACCCTGCACGTCACCGGCGTCGACGCCAACGTGATCCACGCCAAGGCGGAAGCCGCGCACATCAACCTGCGCCATCTCGACGCCACCAGCCTTGGCATCAGCCTGGACGAAACCACCACGCGCGAGGACGTGGTGGCGATCGCCGCGCTGTTCGGCGCCCGGGTCGACGACATCGACGCGCTCGACGCTGCCACGCCGGACGCGCTGCCGGGGGCGCTGGTGCGCCACGGCGGCTTCCTCGGGCACCCGGTGTTCAATACCTACCACAGCGAGCACGACCTGCTGCGTTACCTGCGCACGCTGTCGGACAAGGATCTCGCGCTCGACCGCACCATGATTCCGCTCGGCTCGTGCACGATGAAGCTCAACGCCACGGCGGAGATGATCCCGATCACCTGGCCCGAGTTCGCCAACATCCACCCGCTGGCACCGACTGCGCAGACCAAGGGTTACGCCGAGCTGATCGACGGGCTGGAAAAGATGCTGGTGGAAATCACCGGCTACGACGCCGTGAGCCTGCAGCCGAACGCCGGCGCGCAGGGCGAATACACCGGCCTGCTGGCGATCCGCGCATATCACCACTCGCGCGGCGAGGATCACCGCGACGTGTGCCTGATCCCGGAATCCGCGCATGGCACCAACCCCGCCTCGGCGAACATGTGCGGCATGCGCGTGGTGGTGACCAAGTGCGACGCCAACGGCAACGTCGACCTGGGCGACATCCGCGCGCAGGCGGAGAAGTACTCCGCCAACCTCGCCGCGATCATGCTCACCTACCCGTCCACCCACGGCGTGTTCGAGGAGGACGTGGTCGAGATCTGCCGCATCGTCCACCAGCACGGCGGGCAGGTGTACACCGACGGCGCCAACATGAACGCGCTGGTCGGGCTGGCCAAACCCGGCAAGTGGGGTTCGGACGTATCGCACCTGAACCTGCACAAGACTTTCTGCATCCCGCACGGCGGTGGCGGCCCCGGCGTCGGTCCGTGCGCGGTGAAAGCACACCTGGCGCCGTTCCTGCCGCGCACGCTCGGCGGCAAGGGTGCGGTGGGCATGGTGGCGGCGGCCAGCTACGGCTCGGCGTCGATCCTGCCGATCTCGTGGATGTACATCGCGCTGATGGGCCAGCAAGGGCTGCGCCGTGCCACCCAGGTGGCACTGCTCAACGCCAACTACGTCGCCAAACGCCTGGCGCCGCACTACCCCACGCTGTACACCGGCCGCAATGCCCTGGTGGCGCACGAGTGCATCCTCGACCTGCGCCCGCTCAAGGAAACCAGCGGCATCAGCGCCGAGGACGTCGCCAAGCGCCTGATCGACTTCGGCTTCCACGCGCCGACGCTCTCCTTCCCGGTCGCCGGCACGCTGATGGTCGAGCCGACCGAAAGCGAATCGCAGGTGGAGCTGGATCGCTTCATCGACGCGATGATCCAGATCCGCGAGGAGATCCGCGCGGTCGAGGACGGCCGACTGGATCACGAGGACAACCCGCTGCACAACGCGCCGCACACGGCGGCGGTGGCCAGCGCCAGCGAGTGGAAACACGCCTACCCGCGCGAGTTGGCGGTGTTTCCGCTGGCCTCGCTCAAGCACCAAAAGTACTGGCCACCGGTGGCGCGCGTGGACAACGTCTACGGCGACAAGCACGTGGTGTGCACTTGCCCGCCGGTCGACACCTACCGCGAGACGAGCGAAGCCTGAGCGGCATCTGCTGCCGTCGCCGGGTACGCCCCGGCGACGGCGCAACGCCTTAAGCGCTGCCAGCAGTGTGGGCACCGGCGTGGTGCCAGGGCGCGGACAGCCGACCGCCAACACGGTCCCACTCGCCTCCTCCGCGGCTGATGTATCACCCCCGGCAGCCCCAGACGGTTGGGGGCGGTCAGGCTGACACCGCGTCGTGGTTTCTTTCGAACACGATGTACCTGTACTGCGTCCTGGCAACTTCCGATCACATCCCGCGCGGCTGTGTCCGCGTCCGTCCAGAAGTGCGGACGCCCCGTGACGCAGTGCCTGTCCGCTTGGTTTCTGTCGCCCACGCGCCTACGCTCAGAGCCCTTCCCATCGAGACCCGCCATGAGCGACCCCGCAGGCATCCACGTCATCGACACCGGTTTTGTGCGCCCGCGTTTCGATGCGGCCTATCTCATCGTCGAGCACGGCCACGCCGCGTTCGTCGACTGCGGCACGAACCATTCAATACCGCGCCTGCTGGCGGCACTCGACGCGCAGGCGCTCAAGCCGGAAAACGTGGATTGGCTGATCCTCACCCACGTGCATCTGGATCACGCGGGCGGCGCCGGCGCACTGATGGCCAAGCTGCCGAACGCACGCCTGGTGGTGCACCCGCGCGGCGCGCGGCACATGATCGATCCGTCCCGGTTGTGGGCCAGCGCCAGCGCCGTGTACGGCGAGGACGTGATGGAAAAAACCTACGGTCGCCTGCTGCCGATTCCGGCCGAGCGCGTGGTCGAAGCGCACGACGGCCATGTCGTCGACCTCGCCGGTCGTTCGCTCGTGTGCCTGGAAACGCCGGGGCACGCGAAACATCACAACGCGATCCACGACGTACGCAGCAACGTGTGCTTCACCGGCGATGTGTTCGGCCTCTCCTACCGTGATTTCGACACCGCGGCCGGCGCCTTCATCCTGCCCACGACCTCGCCGGTGCAGTTCGACCCCGACGCCTTGCACGCCTCCATCCGCCGGCTGGTGGCGCTCAAGCCGGCCGGGCTATACCTCACCCACTTCGGCCGTGTGGATGACATCGCGCGCCTCGCCGACGACCTGCACGCGCAGATCGATGCCATGGTGACCATCGCCAAAACCCACCGCGACGATCCCGATCGCCACGCCGCGATCAAGCAGGCCCTGACCGATCTCTATGCCGGCCGCGCGGCACAACACGGCTGGACGCACGGCCGTGACGCGCTCACCGAACTCCTGTCGATGGATATCGAGCTCAACGCGCAAGGGTTGGGGGTGTGGCTGGGTTAGGAGCGGGATTGGGGATATGGGATTGGGGATTCGGTCGGGCGGCACCACGCGATCTGCTCGAAATCGGCGGGACCAGATGACCTCGAAAGCAGGGCACGTCGGGATAAGTCGCGATTGGGCCAGGGTTCGGGATTCGGCCGGATTGAGCCAGGCCGTGTGATCCGGTGGAACACCCAGAACGCCAAGGTTAAGCAGCGTGCAGCTCTTCGCGCGTCCGCTTGGATGCGTGGTTTGGCCCACGGCGCCGCAAAAAGATGCGAGCCCAAAACCAGAGCTCGAACACCGCACCGCCCGTGAAGAGCCACAAGGCGCCGCTGACCAAGCTGATGCTGTAGAGGGCAAGTGCGATGACGAGGATTGAAGCTGTAAAGAGATAGTGCTTCATGTGCCCTCCGAAGCGAGCTTTTGGCGGCGTGCCCACAAGTACCTTGAGCCAGAGCTACGCCAAGCGAAGTGCGGAACAAAGTGCAGCCATGTACTTCAAGTACTTGCGGGTCGAGGTCCAACACTGGCCGAAGCCGGTCGCGGTCGTTGACGAAGCCGAGGTGCCCGCCTTTACGAATCCCGCAACCCGCATCCCAAATTCCAGCTCTCGCCTACCCTGCCGTGTGTGAGCGTCGGGATTCGTAGGCCTTGAGATGGGCATAGACCAGGCGCAGCAGTGGCGTATCGACGCCATGCGCGGTGCCGCGCGCGAGAAGGTCGCCGATCACGTGGTCGGCTTCGATGCGGCCACCGTTCTCGAGGTCGCGCATCATCGAGGCCGTGAACCCCGAGCCGGCTTCGGTCAGCATCGTCGCAGCACGCGTGATTACCTTGGCTGCCGGCTCGTACCCACATGCGGCGGCAACGCGGCGGCAATCGTCGAGCAGGGCCAGCGTAGCCTCGCGGCCGCCAGGCGCGGCGACGATATCGCCGACTGGCGCGCGCATCAGACAGGTGCTGCCGGCGAGGCTGGCGAGGAACACCCACTTGTCCCACATGTCCTGCACGATATGGCTGCTCGCGCGGCCGTCGAAATTGGCATCGGCCATGGCCTGTGCCAACTCGCACACGCGCGGCGACTCGCTACCATCGCGCTCGCCGAAGCCAAGGATGTGGATGCGGTTCAAGTGGTGCACGGTGCCATCGGCCGCCAGCGTCGCCGCAATCGCGCACTGCCCGCCCAGCACTCGCTGGGCGCCAAACCGCGCATCGAGTTGATCAAGCTGATGCATGCCGTTCAGCACCGGCAGCACCGCGCTGTGCTCGCCCATCGCCGGCGCCATGTCAGCAATCGCCTGCGCCAGGCCCCACGCTTTGCAGCTCAGCAGCACGATGTCGAATGGCGCACGTAGCGCCTCGGCGGTGACGGTCGGCGGCGCGGGCAGCTCGGCGTTGCCCAGCTCGCTGCGGATACGCAGGCCATCGCGCGCCAGCTGCTGCGCGCGTCGCGCGTGCACCAGAAACGTCACGTCACAGCCCGCCTGCAGCAGGCGCCCGCCGAAATATCCACCGGTTGCCCCGGCTCCCACCACCAAAATGCGCATGCCTGATCTCCTTGCGGCTTGCTGACGCCTGGCCGAGAAGCCTAAACGCTTGGATCGGGGAAACCAAACGGCAGCGCTGGAGGCCTCGTCAGCCGGCAAGTTTCTCTAGATCAGTGAATGGGCGATACGCCTGTGCGGGCACAGTGCTTGGGGTATGACGCTCTGCATCGACGCGAGGCCGCAACGCTCGTTGCAACGCAGAGCGCCGGATTTCGCTTCGGGGCTTCTACTTCCATCTCCATGGTTGTTGCAAATCATTTGCATTTACAATATCGTTGCCGCCAATCCGCGCAGGCCGCGTCACGGCTCCCGCGCAAACCAGCCAGTCGCCCAAAACACGCCATGTCATCCGGCATTTGGCCTGTTGCCCCCATGCGGCCCAGCCATTCCTCTACCTGCTGCACCGTGGAGTCTTTTCGATGGGTTTCATCCAAAGCCGCAAGCACCCGATCACCCGCCACGCGCCGGCCTCCACACTCACTGCCGCCGCCACCTTGGCCACCGGTCTGGCACTGGCGCTGCCAGCCATGGCGACCGGCAACGATGCCGTCAGCCCGACCACCGAGGCGCAAATCGCCACGGCAAAACACCTGCCCGGCGTCACCGTGGAAGGCACTGGCGCCCCCTACAAAGTGGATCAGCTCAGCTCGCCCAAATTCACCCAGCCGCTGGTGGACACGCCGCAGACGATCAGCATCATCAGCAAGGAACTGATCCGCGACCGGGCAGCCACCACGCTGACCGAGGCGTTGCGCAACACCGCCGGCGTCGGCACCTTTTTTGCTGGCGAAAACGGTGCCACCAGCACCGGCGACGCCGTGTTCATGCGCGGCTTCGACACTTCCGGCAGCATCTTCGTGGATGGCGTGCGTGACCTCGGCACCCTCTCGCGCGATGTGTTCAACATCGAGCAGATCGAGGTGACCAAAGGCCCGAACAGCACCGACTACGGCCGCACCGCGCCCTCCGGCGCGATCAACATGGTGACCAAGCAACCACTGCTTGGCACCAGCGTTTCCGGCTCGGTGGGCTACGGCAGCAGCAACCAGAAACGTGCCACCGCGGACTGGAACCAACAGCTTGCCGAGCATGCCGCGCTGCGCCTCAACGTGCTCGGCCAGAACAGCGGCGTCCCCGGCCGCGACGAGGTCGAGAACGACCGTTGGGGCGTGGCGCCCGCGCTGGCCTTCGGACTGGGCACGCCTACCCGGCTCTACCTCGATTACCTGCACGTGAAGCAGGACAACGTGCCCGACGGTGGCATCCCCACCATCGGCCTGTCCGGCTATGCCACGCCCGATCCGAAGCGGCCTTTCATTGGCACCGCGCCCAAAGTCGACCCGAACCATTTCTACGGCACCGACCAGGATCGCGACCGCGTCGTGGAAGACCTGTTCACCGCCATCCTGCAACACGATTTCTCGGAGGACGTGGCGCTGCACGACACCCTGCGCTGGGGCCGCACGCATCAGGATTACCTGCTGACCTCGTTCATGGCCAACGCTGCCAACCTGCTGACACCCAACCCGGTCGACCCGGCCACGTGGACGCTGGCGCGCAGCCTGCCCACTTTCAAGAACCAGACCAACCGCATCATCACCAACCAGCTCAACCTGACGGCCAACTTTCCCACCGGCGCCGTTGTTCACAACCTGAGCTCCGGTATCGAGCTGACCCGTGAAAACCTGAACACCACCACGCTGGCCGCCCTGAACGGCAGCACCTGGCCGGCGGCAAGCCTGTATCATCCCGACTCGCACGTGGGCAACGCGCTGGTGTATGGCCCCAGCGGCGGCTGGACGCGCGGCCGCACCAATACCGCCGGCGCGTATGTGTTCGACACGCTGAAACTGGGCAGCACCTGGCGGCTCAACGCCGGCGCGCGCCTCGACCACTACGCCACCGATTTCAGCAGCGCCGTGGCCTGTGGCGCGCGCGGTGCGCCGGTCTGCGGCAACCTGCCAGCCGCCACCATCGTGCCGGGCGAGGACGCGCGCAAATCCGGCAACCTGAAAAGCTGGCAACTGAGCGTGATCTACAAACCGGCCGCCAACGGCAGCGTGTACGCCAACTTTGCCACCGCGGCACAACCGCCCGGCGGCAACGGCCTCACCTTCAGCAGCGCCGCCAACAGCGCCGACAACCCGACGCTCAACCCGGAAAAGGCGCACACCACCGAGCTGGGCACCAAGTGGAACCTGCTTGACGACCAGTTACTGCTGACCGCGGCGGCGTACCGCACCACGGTGGCCAACGCACTCGAACTGGACCCCACCACGCTGCACTACAACCAGGTTGGCCGAAAGCGCGTGCAAGGCATCGAGCTGACCGCGGTCGGCCAAATCACTCCCAACTGGACCGTAAACGCCGGCTTCACCAGCATGCACACCAGCACCACCCGCGGCGCAGTCGGCACCTCCACCTCAACCTCGTCGCCCGCGGCCGATGGCAGCAACACACTGGCCTACACACCCAAGCTTGCTTTCACCAGCTGGACCGCCTATCGCCTGCCGTTCAACCTCACAATTGGCGGCGGGGCGCGCTACTTGGGCAAGCTGAAGCGCGGCAGCGACAGCGCCGTCGGCACCCCGAAGTACCTCGAGGCCAACTGGGTGTTCGATGCCATGGCGAGCTACCCGGTCAACAAGCACTTTGACCTGCAGCTCAACCTGTACAACGTGTTCAACCAGGACTACGCCGCATCCATCAACAAGAGCGGCTACCGCTACATCCCCGGCATCGCGCGCTCGGGCATGCTCACCGCAAACTTCCGCTTCTGAGCCGCCCGGCCGCAGATCGCGACTGGGCCGTCATGGGACGACCAGTCGCTTCAAGGCACCGCTGTTTGGTCGCAGCGTGGCAACGTTTGCCGGTGCATGGTGGTTCCATGCAACGGCAAACCTGTTCGCAAAGCGGCCTCGTCGGCACCATGCGCCGCACCACTCCCGCGCCAAGCAAGGCTTCCATCCCCCAGCTGTTCGAGGCGTTTGACTATGCTGCTGCATATCCCCGGAATTCTCGACACCGCCCAAGTCACCCAGCTACGTACCGCGCTGGACGCGGCAGCGTGGGTGGACGGCCGCGAAACCGTGGGTAGCCAAGGTGCGCCGGTCAAACGCAACCAGCAGTTGACGGATGTCTCGCCGTTGCGCGAGGCGCTGGGGCGCATCGTGCTGGCCGCGCTGGCGAAGAACCCGCTCTACCACGCCGCCACGCTGCCGCTACGCACGCTGCCGCCGCGCTTCAACCGCTATGAGGGTGGCGGCGCCTACGGCATGCACGTCGACGGGTCGGTGATGGCCCTGCCCAACGGCGAACAGCTGCGCAGCGACATCTCCTGCACGCTGTTCCTCGTCGAACCGGAGGACTACGACGGCGGCGAGCTCATCGTCAGCGACACCTATGGCGAGCACGAAGTGAAGCTGCCCGCTGGCGACGCCATCATCTACCCCGCCAGCAGCCTGCACCGCGTGCAACCGGTGACCCGCGGCGCACGCCTGGCGGCGTTCTTCTGGGTGCAAAGCCTGATCCGCGACGACAACCGCCGCCGCCTGCTGTTCGAGCTGGACACCTCGATCCAGCAACTCGTCACCACCGGCGCCGACCACGACGCCGTACTGCAGCTCACCGGCATCTACCACAACCTGCTGCGGCAATGGGCGGAGAGCTGAGGATCAACCGCGCCAGCACTGTGCGAGTACGGCCGGGTCGGTGCTGGTGCTGATCGTGCGCGTGCCAGTCTGGTTCAGCGTGAGGGTGCCGCATTGCGTGTCGCGCGTGGCCTGCACGCTTTGCGGCGTGGCGGTGACCGTGAACGTGGCCTGCGTCACCACTGCGGTATACGCGTAGTTGGTGCCGGTCTGGGATGTGTCGGCGCAATCCAGCTTCAGCGTGGGAGTCGCGCCTGCCACCGGGTTGGGCACCGGGGTAGCACTGGTGTCCTGGTCATAGCGCAGGTTGGTGGTGTAGTAGCGCTCCATGTAGTTCGCGTATTCCGAAAGGCAGGCTTCGGCCGCCACCCGGTTGGTCTTGACCACATAGCGCGTGTACGACGGCAGCGCGATGGCGGCGAGGATGGCGATGATCGCCACCACCACCATCAGTTCGATCAGGGTGAAACCGGCCTGACGCATGTACCGGCTCCGCTTCCCGCCTGCCCCTTTTTCGCTCATCCGCGTCACAGCATCGTTCATGGGTTCACCAACTCCTGCCAGGAAACGCGGCGCATCGCGCCCGTGGAGCCCGAGGTCATCAGGCTGGACGTGTTGCCGTTGTCGAAGCTCATCAGCATGTCGCCGCCCACGAAAATCGGGTTGTTCGGTAACGAACTGAAACTGACGCCGGCGATGGGTACCGGCTTGCCACCCAAGGTCACCGTGCCGGAGCCACCGTTGACCAGGAAGAACCCGGCCGAGGGATTGGTGCCGGTGAACGGATCCACCGCCATCACCCAGCCGCTGCCCGACGGGTTGCATACATCAGTCACCACCGGAATGCGCGTGGTGCCCAGCAGCAGATTGCCCTGGAACTGATTGGGGGTGACCATGCGTTCGCCCAGGGCGTTGGAGCCGGTAACCGCGCCCGAGGCATCGGTGACAGGCTGCACCAGGTTCATGTACCAGCCCAGTTTGCCCGTCATGTCGCTCGGCGTCGGCAACAACGTCACCGTACGCACACCCAGCGTCGGCGGCGTCGCCGCCGGGTTGCCATCAAGTTCGTACGTGATCTGGCGTTGCACCAGGTTGCTCATCGTCACGCTGTTTGGCGTGGTGGAGCCGCTGTTCTGCGCAATCAGGCCGTACCAGCTCTCCACCTGCTTGTTGCTCAAATCTGTCGCACTCAGATACTGCCCAGTACCAAAGAACAGCCAAACGTCATTGGTGAGTGGATTCTTGCCCGCCAACATGCCGGCCGTAATCGGCTGAGGATTGCCGCTGGAATCCGTCGGCGTCGCAAAGATCAACTTGCCGGCAGAGGTCAGATCCGCAGTGTAAGTGCTGACCTGGCTGCCGGTGCTGCCAGTGGTTTTGATTGTGGCCAACGGGAACTGCCACACCTGTCCTTGCAGGTCGCCGGCATAGGCCACGTCACTGAAGCCCGTAGTTGGATCGCCCATCCACGCCACGGGAGCTGCCAAGCCGTTGGGAGCCGAGGACAAACCGGAACGATTGGCTGCGGTGTGCACGCTGAGCGTGCCGTCGACAATATTGAACTCCAGCAGTGCCGCCGTGCCGTTCGCACTGTTGTAGCCGTTGCCGATCAGTACCTGCCAGTTGCCATCCGCCACCTGGGCAATCACCGGTTTGCCGACCATCTGGCCGATGTAACCATTGTTGTTGGCTCTGTTGTCTGCAGCCGAGCGTTCCCACAGCGGCGTGATGTTCGCCGGATCGGTGACGTCCAGCGCGTACACCGCCTCCGCCGGGCCACGCCCGGTGGTACCAACCAGAACCGTATGCCATTGCGGAGTGGTGTCCTTGGCCAGTTGCACATGGACATCGGCGATGGTCAGCTCGCCGTCGTTGTAATACTGGTGGGCTACGCCCGCACCGTAACTCGGGTTCGACAGGCTGGCCAACTGCGTCGCACTTCCCGTCGCCGCGCCACCACCGGTGATGACAGCACCCGGCAAGTACGCGTACACCTCATTGCCGGTTTTCGCGTCAAAGGCGTGCAGCATGCCGTCGTTGGATGCCACGAACACCAGCGTCTCCCGCTGCGACGCCGGACTGGCGACCGGATTGCCGCTGGCATCCACGGTGCCAACGGCCCAGGCATTGAAGGAATTGTCGCCCGTGGTCAGCGTGTTGCTGATGCCGGTAAACGACTGGTTCTCGAACTCGTTCGGGTTCGGTGCGCCGGAATACACCGGCTGCGAATCCACGATGTCGCCCAGCGGCGTTTCACGGTTACGGTAGCTGCCCACGCCATTGGCCTGCTCCAGCGTGTTGTTGCCACGCAGGTAATCCACCATTTGTGTCTGCGCCTGTGTCGTACTGCCAAGTGCATTCATTTCTGTCGTGGACAACGTTGGTGGCGTGCCGCTGCCGTTAATGAACGGCACGAAGGTACCTGCCCCGGTGCCTGAAGCCGGTGGCGCATAGGTAACGACCTTGCGGTTGGGGTAGGTACGCAGCGTGCCGCTTACCGTCGCGGCCGCATTCAATTGCGTCGCCGCGGACCAGCTTTGAATGGTGCTGATCACACCGGTGCTGGAATCGATCGGCAGCGCCCGCAAGTCACCCTTCCACTTGGCCGTGTAGTAGTTCGCCTGATACGCCACCGTGCCATTGGTGAGCTGGGTGGAATTGGCTGCGAGGCTGGCACCGGTGCCGACGCGCTCCTTCGCACGCTTCAGTGCCTCGATCAGTCCACTGGAAAACGCCTGCGGACTCGTCGCGGAAAAGAAGTTGCCGTGGCCGTTGACGCCGGCATGCGCCAGATCCGCGATGTTGTTGATGGAGTTCGAGGCCGGTGCCGGCCATGAGAAGTTCGCGATCGCCGTGCCGCCCATCGCCCAGTTGAAAATATCCGCGATCGTTGCCGCCGCGCCGCTGGCCGTGGTACCGGTGATGCCGGCAGGGGTGAAGCCCAGTCCCATGGCGAACGTCACCATGTGCTGCCAGAACGCCGGATCGGCATTGTTGGTCGGCACCTCGTTCGCGATGCCCGACTGCAAATCGTTCTTCCAGTAATACGTGGCCACATCGGCCAGTGACGGCGTGCCATCGGCGGTGTCGCCCCCACTGAAAGGCTTGGTCGCCACGTATCCGCCGCTCTGCCCATTCGGACCCGGCACCGTCGGGCCGGACGTGTCGGCCGCCGTTGATGTCGTGCTAGAGGCGTAATTGCCGTTCCAGAAGCCGTCCGTGGTCAGGATGGTGTAAGACTGCCGGCAGGCGATTGGGCTATTGGTTCCACCGGCCACGTATCCTGGGTCGCCCGGCATCGTCGACCAAGGCTGGGCGGCCTGGTAATACTGGCCTACCGCGTCCAACGCCTGTCGAAGCGGTGTACCGCCTTTCGGAGTGAGAGGTACAAGCCAATTCCAGAAATTGGTTTTCTGGTCTGGGGTGCTACTCGTCACCCCCGTAACCCCGTCGCCGAAAGGCTGTACCTCGGCGACGTAATTCGTACCGCCGTTGTAGGTATCGGTATAGGAATACCTTAATGCGGGGAGGTTGTTGTTGTTGGGACTCAACCCCGGGTACCACTGGTCCGACGAATAATCACCGTCGATCGATCCGAACCCCACGCGAAACGTCTTGTCTACCGTCGAGAACGCCGTCATCAGGCCGCTCTTGGCCATCAAGATGCGCGTGTGGTAGTACGCAAACCAATTGGCGATGTTCTGACCGGCAACCACTCCGTCTGGCGCGACTTTGCCACTCGTATCGCTGTCCGGAAAGCAATTGGGTTGCGAACCGCATCCTTGGGTGGCCGTGGCTACGTAGAACTTGGTGTAGGTGGGGCCAGCCGCCGGGCCAGTCGAAAACTGAAAGTAGTGGGAAACCGGGTAGTACTGGAACGTGCAATTAGCGGGGTTGGACGTGGAAACCCCATTGTTGAAGGTAAACCCGCCAACGCCGTGATACTCCGAGTAGAGGGTACTGCAAGCCCAATTGTTCGCTACTGTTTCGCTGTAGGTCGTCGTGGTCGAGCTCGTTACCGACGTCGAGTAGTTCAAGTTCAATGACGGATAAGCCGAACTTTGGGCCGCACCCCGAATGTCTTGATTCGAGTAATTGGTCAGATCAACGGTACCCGCCGCCTGGTTGAAACCATCGATCCAGGCGGAAGTCAGGCTTGTGGCATTGGGATACCGTGTACCATTTGCCATGACCGGCGGCGTATAGGTCACGAGCGGGTTGTAATAGAGCCCGTTGTTGCTGGCATCGATCATGGCGTCGTTATTGGTGCTGGTCGCCGTGTCCGTGCCGTTGTTGCTCGGTGTCGTACCATTGTTGGTGCCGATGCAGGTCACGCCATTCAGATAGCACGCATCCGGCATGTAGTCCCACGCCATCGACCCCGAATCATCCAGCATCAACGTGATGTTCGGCGGGATCGGCGGCTGCAGGGTCAGTGGCTGCTGGTCGATAGCAACGGTGGCGGCGATGCTGGGCACGTAGATGGCGCCCAGCAGCCAAACGCCAAGCACCGAAGCGAGCATTTGGTGGCCAGAAAAACCGGCCAGAGCGTGCGTGAGTGGATTCGTGTTCATGAAGTGGTTTCCGACGCGATGTGCATTGCCGGTGACGTGGTGCAGGTGAAGGGGCCCAAGGAGGCTCAGCCTTGCTTGATGACGGCTTGGATGGTGACCACCGACCGATCCCCCACCACCGCCGGGTCGCCGCTGCGCGCGGTGATCCGGTAGTAAACCGTGGTGCCGGCACTGCCCTGCACACCGTAATTGCGGGAATTGGCGGTATTGCCAAAGCCCACGTTGGTTTGCTGATTCACCCAGTTGCCCATGTTTTCCACCACGTATTGCGGCTGCCCGGTTGCCGCGCCACTCGCCGTATAGCCACCGGTACCGGTACCGGTGGCCACGGTATGGATAGCCCCCGGTGGCAGCGCGGGGTCATTGAACGGATTGGGCAAGCAGACAACGCCGCCCGCCTGGCAGCTGTGCCAGATGATGGCCGGCGAGGTCGGCAGCAGTGCCGCGGCAGCGCGAATCGCCGCCTCGGTGCTCTGGAACGCCACCTGACGGTCGTACAGATTGGAGGCCATGCGCTGCTGCATGATCGTGCCACGCACCGCAGCCAAGCCAACCAAGGTAATGAGTACCAGCAGGATCAGCGCCACCACCAGCGCAATGCCACGTTGGTTACCGACTTGAGAGTGCGGGCGACGAAGACAATGCGAACGGGAAAACATCGGTGATTGCATGTCAAGGAGCCCGGTTGCGCACAGTGGTGGTGGAAATGAACTGGCGGACGATCGGTTTCTGGTTCACGCCGGCCCGCTGATTGGTGCTGGTCACCTCCAGCGCGACCTGCGCGGAATCGACCGTTGTCCAGTTCGTGATGCCGGCGGCGTTGACGAAACTCGTGCCCGGCGAACCTGCACCGGGCTGCAGGTAGGCGATTTGCATATTGGTGACGTTACGCACCATCTCCTGCGACGTGGCAGTGACGGCGCCGCCCGAGTTGGTGGCCCGTAGGCGATACAGCGACTTCCCATTCACCGGATTGGTGCCGATGTACCAGACCGACGCCGTGAGCTTGGCAACCCGCGAGTTGCCGGGGAATGTGTAGGGGTTGCCGTTGGCCGTGGCGTCACACACGGTGGGGTAACCCAAACCCTTGGCGCAGTTGCCGGGGCTTGGATTGGCATTGCCCGAATTGTGCCCGACCGTGACGTTGGAGTTGTTGTAACCGGTGATCTGCAGGATCGAGGCATGGTCGAAATCGCACACCATGATCAAATCGCCCGTGGTCAACTGCGTCGTCGTACCACTGACCTTGAAGTTAGCCGCATTGGGCGCTGGCACCCAGGAAACGGAAACATCCGTGCTGGCCGTGCTGAGGATGTGCACGGAGCTGGTCCCGGCAACCGGCTTCCCGGCGCCGGTAATGCTGGTCAGCGCGGGATCCTGGGTGGCGTCGTCGTAGCCATGCAGCGCGTTGTTCCAGTCGGCATACCATGGCGTGCTGCCCGCGACTTTGTTGATCACGTTCGCCACACGTCCGTTGGTGGTATCGCACCCAGTGAGCCCCGCGCTCCGAAGATCGCGGCTGAGCAGCTCGAACGCGGTACGCGAACCGTCAGCCACGTCGCTCAGCGCCTCGTTGGCACGGTAGGTCTGCTGGCCGGCGAGAAACACGCTGGTGACGCCACCAATCACGATGAGGCCGAGCAGCATGGCCACCATCAACTCGATCAGGGTGAAGCCGCCTGGGTGGCGCGCTGGGACCGCGAGATTTGACATGCGTGTGCTCACAGCATGGCCTGCGTGGTGACAGTTTGGTTGGCGCTGCCGCCTACGCCAGCGCGGCTGTCGTCAAAGGTGATGGACACGGTGCAATAGGCCGTGGTTTTGTCGGTTGTCGGGGTGCACTTGACCGTACCGGTCGTGGTCTTGGTTGCGCCCAGTCCAGCAGCCAGTTGGGTGCACCACTGGTTCAGTTGCGCCGTCACCAGCGACGTGCCTGCGGCCGGGCAGGCATCCCCGGTAACCGTGCCGTCGTAGGAGGCATTCGCCACCTCATTGGCAAGGTCCGCACGCATCGCATCGAGAATGGAATAACTGTCGACGGTGGCCATGCTGCGGGCCATGGCGCTGTTGTTGGTGGACAGTGAACGGGCCTGCAATGCAGCAATGCCGACAAAGCCGATGGACAGCACCAGCACCGCCACCAGCACCTCGATCATGCCCGCGCCGCGCTGCGCCGCCATGCCGGGCGGTGGACAACACCCGCGGTGCCAGCAATTACGCATCATGGGCAGGTTCCCGTGGAAGTAGTGGTGGTAATGACCGAACCGGCAGCGATATTGATCTGGATATGGTTGTTGCTGCTGAGCGCAGCCACGCACAGATCCGCCAGTGGCGCACCGGCGGTGGTGCTGTCGTAAGGCCCGGTACCGCCAATGGCGTAGGCCAAGCCATCGCCGTGGTAGCGGATGGCGGCAATGTTGCCGTGCAGGACGA
Organism: Rhodanobacter sp. FW106-HT46G03; assembly: GCF_058789895.1. Classification (NCBI taxonomy): domain Bacteria; kingdom Pseudomonadati; phylum Pseudomonadota; class Gammaproteobacteria; order Lysobacterales; family Rhodanobacteraceae; genus Rhodanobacter; species Rhodanobacter sp. FW106-HT46G03. Next base: position 1,614,424 of record NZ_JBYTCC010000001.1, on the reverse strand, counting down.
CCGGCGGCGTCAGCCCGGCCACGCTGGCGCGCACCTGGGTCGCGGTGGCAGCGCTGGTCTGCACGTAGACGGCGCCGGCCCGGGTGCCGCAAGCGGTGCCCAGCGTATCGCTCGTGTTGTTGGTCGCCGAATTGCTGCAGAACTGCACTGAACCGTTGCGCTTGATCGCCTCCATGCGCGCCACGTTGAGCGCGCCCACCATTTCATTGGCGGCCGTGCTCAGCCGGTTGGCATTGATGATGCGGTTGAAGCTCGGCACCGCGATCGTCAGCAGGATGGCGGCCACCGCAACCGTCACCATCAGCTCCACGAGCGTAAAGCCGCGCCGATTGGCCGGCCGAAAAGCGGCGTGATCGCGGCGACGAACGCGCGAAATCGTTGACTTCAGGCTGCGCATGTCTCCCCCTGCGTATGGCGCCGAAATCTACTCGCGCGTTCGCCGGCTGGTGGATTGGCGCCGACCAGCGGGACCATTCAGCCGACAAGCGGCGTGTGCCGCGGCAACAAACGGTCGCACGTCACAGTTGTCGGCCGCTGCCACCACGTCAGCGGACAACTGTGCACCGTCGCCGCCAGCGCGGATAATTGGCGCCCCTGAAACCCAAGCGGTTATGCAATGTTTGTTCCCGGTCAACGTTGGATCTCCACCGCCGAGCCCGAGCTCGGCCTCGGCACCGTGTTGCGCGTGGAGGGCCGCGGCGTGCAGGTATTGTTCGCCAAGGCCGGCGTGCTGCGCCCCTACGCCATCGACTCGGCACCGCTGGTGCGCGCGGAGTTTCGCCCCGGCCAGCGGGTGGCCGGCAAAGGCATCGCGTTTCTGGTGGAACGGGTGGAGATCAAGGAGGAGCTCCTGACCTATCGCGGCGAGGGCCGCGAACTGGGCGAAGGCCAACTCGACGACGAACAGAGCGTGAGCCATGCCGATGACCGCCTGATTGGCGGGCGCACGGACACCGTCGCGCAGTTCGAGCTGCGGCTGGAAGGCTTGCGTCGGCGCGCCGATGCGCGACGATCACCGACCTGGGGCCTGAACTCGTCGCGCATCGGCCTGATCGAGCACCAGCTGCGTGTGGCCGGCATTGCCGCGGCCCGGCGCGCGCCGCGCGTACTGCTGGCGGACGAGGTAGGCCTGGGCAAGACCATCGAGGCCGGCATGATCGTGGCGCGCCAACTGGCCAGCGGGCGCGCATCGCGCGTGCTGCTGCTGTTGCCCGAGGCCTTGGTGTACCAGTGGTTTGTGGAAATGCTGCGCCGGTTCAACCTGCCCTTCGCGATCTACGACGAGGAGCGTTGCGCGGCGTTGGCGATGGCCGCCGAAGGCGAGCCCGCCGGCAATCCGTTCGACGACGAGCAGTTGGTGATTGCCGATTTCGGTCTGCTCGAAGCCAACCCGAAGCGCGCGCGCCAATTGCTGGAGGCGTCGTGGGACCTTCTGGTGGTGGACGAGGCGCACCACCTCGCGTGGACGCCGGAAGCAACCAGCCCGCGTTACGCGCTGGTGGAACAACTGGCGGCCAAGACCCCGGGCGTCATCCTGCTTACCGCCACCCCCGAACAGCTGGGCCGCAAGGGCCACTTTGCGCGCCTGCGCCTGCTCGACCCGCAGCGCTACCACGATTTGGACGCCTATCTCGCCGAGGTGGAACGCTTCCAGCCGCTGTCGCGCATTGCCGATTGCCTGATCGACGGCAAGCCGCTCGACGCGGCCCAAACCGACGCGCTGCATGCGGCGCTCGGCGACGACCCCTCGTTGGCACCGGCCATCGCCGATCCGTCCACGCCGACGCATGCCCAGGCACTGCTCGCCGCGTTGATCGACCGCCACGGCACCGGGCGGGTGATGTTCCGCAATCGGCGTGTCGGCATCGGCGGGTTCCCCAAGCGCGTGCCGGCATGGGAACTCATTCCCGCCGAGGGCGTGGACGATTCGGCGCGGCAGGCATTGCTGGTGGAGTTTCAGGCCGATATCCAGCAGCCTCCGCCGGCCGGCACCCACGATTACGCCAACGACCCGCGCATCCCGGCGCTGGTGGCGCTGCTCGACGCCCACCCGCAGGACAAATTCCTTCTGATCTGCCGCACCCAGGCCAAGGTGCTGGCACTGGAGGATGCCTTGCGCACGCGCACCGGCGCCGGCATGGCGCGCTTCCACGAAGGCCTCGGCATCGTGCAGCGCGACCGCAATGCGGCGTACTTTGCGCAGCCGGATGGCGCGCGCCTGCTGCTGTGCTCGGAGATCGGCTCGGAAGGCCGCAACTTCCAGTTTGCCCATCACCTGGTGCTGTGGGATCTGCCGCTCGACCCCGATCTGCTCGAACAGCGCATTGGCCGCCTCGACCGCATTGGCCAGCACCACGACATCGTCATCCACATCCTTGCCGTGGCCGACAGCGCGCAGCACGTGCTTGCGCGCTGGTATGCCGACGGCGTGGATGCGTTCCAGCACAGTCCGGCGGACAGCCGCGAACTGTTGCGCCGTTTCGGCGAGCGGCTGACGGAACTCGCCGATCAGCACGCGCGCGGTATTGACGCGCGCGACCAGGAGCTGGATGCGCTGGTGGCCGAAACCCGCGCCGCGCACGAAGAGATGGCGGCATTGATCCGCAACGGTCGCGACCGTCTGCTGGAGCTTTCCGCCAGCCACGATCCGCACGCGGACGAGTTGGCCCAGGCGTTTGCACGCGAGGATGCCGACCCCGGCCGCGATGCCTTCATGCTGCGTCTGCTCGAAGCCTGGGGCATCCACGGCGAGGAGCTCGGCAACCACGTGTTGCTGCTCGACCCGCAATACCTCTCCACCGACGGCCTGCCGGGTTTTGCCGACGGGCCGGTGTCCGCCACGTTTCGCCGCGAGGTGGCGCTTGCGCGCGAAGACCTGCCGCTGTTGCGGCTCGACCACCCGATGATTGCCGGCGCGCTGGATCTCGCCCTGTCCAGCGAAACCGGCAACGCCGCCTTCATGGTGGACGACACCCTGCCGCCGCGCAGCGCGCTGCTGCAGGCCGTGTTCCTGCTCGAATGCGTGGCCGACCGCAAGCTCGACGTGGAGCGGTTCCTGCCGGCGCTGCCGATCACCGTCACCGTGGATACGCGGCTTGCCGATCGCGCGCAGTTCCAGCCGAGCGACCTCGCGCGGCAGAAAGCCGCCGAGCGCAACATCGAAGTGGCGCGCTACCGCAAGATCCTCGGCCGGCTGGTGCCGCCGATGCTGGAAAAGGCCGAAGCCCTGGCCCGCGACCAGGCGCAAACCAGCATCGACACCGCCACCCGCACCGCCAGCGACGCACTCGATGCCGAGCTCGCGCGCCTCGACGCCCTGCGCGCAGTGAACCCGTCGATCAGCGCCGCCGAAATCGCCACCCTCGTCGCCGAACGCGACGCCCTGCTGGTCGCCCTGCCCGAATCCCGCCTGCGCCTGGATGGCGTGCGCTTCGTCGTCAGCGCGGATTTTCTCGCGTTGAGGTGACTAAGGCCGGAATTGGGGATAGGGGATTGGGGATTGGGTAAACCGCAGCCGGCCGGACCGGCACTGATCGGTGGCAACACGGAGCCCTCGCCACGAGACCGCCGAAATTTGTCCCGGCGGGTGCGGCGTCATGCTAGCCGCGGTCAACCCGCAAGACTGGAGGCGATGCGCACTTCGCCGGTGAGCACGCGGTGGATCGGGCACTTGTTGGCGATCTGCAGCAGGCGGTCGCGCTGCTCGGCATCGAGATCGCCTTCGAGCGTGATGACACGGGTGATGTCGTTGCCCTCCTTCGGCGTGCCTTCGGGGTTGAAGGCCAACTCCACTTCAACATGGCGCAACGCCCAGCCCTTGCGGGCGGCATACATCTGCAGGGTGATCGCAGTGCAGGCGCCGAGCGCGGAAAGCAACAGGCGGTGTGGCGCCGGGCCGGTGTTGCCGCCGCCTTCGGCGACCGGCTCGTCGGCGTGCCAAGCGTTGCCCTGGTCGTCGGTGAAGCTCACCGCATAGGCGGCGTCGCCGGTCTTGGCGTGAACGCGGGGAATGCTCATCGGGTTCTCCTTGGTTTGGTTCAAATCACGTCCCACAGGTAACCGTCGTGGGCGAGCACGGTGCCGGCAAGCTGCTCGATCGCCTCGTCCTCGTTGCGGTCGAGCTCGCGCAGGCTGCGTGCCATGCGCCGGCGCGCCTGCCTGGCGAAAGTTGCCGCGAGCGCCACGGCCTCGGCAGCCGCCGGGTTCCCCGCGCGTTCGAGGCTGTCGGCGCGCGACAGGACGCACAGGCCCACGAACAGATCGATGGCGACGTCGGCCAAGCGGTTCTGCGCGTGCTGCTGGTCGGCAATGCGTTTGCCGTAGCGACGCAGCAGCTGGTCGGCCGCCTTGGACAGCTCCACCGTGTACTTCTCGTAGATGCCAGCCGCCTTGCGCAGGCGCGGCGAGAGCTCGCGCGCGATGCGATCGATGCCGTAGCCGGTGGCCTCGCGCAGGCGCTTGCCGGTGTAGCCGCCCAGCACACCAAAGCCCTTGATCGGGTCGTTGAAGATGTCGCCCACCGCGGCGCGCAACTCGGTCAGGCCGGCGCCGACGCCCTTGAGGCCGGAGAGCGCGATGTACAGGTGCAGGATTTCGTTGGTGCCTTCGAAAATGGAAAGGATGCGCGTGTCGCGGGTGATCTGCTCGTACGGCAGCTCGCGCATGAAGCCGTTGCCGGCGGCGATCTGCAGCGCCTCGTAGGCGCAGCGCTGCACTGCGCGGCTGGCGAACACCTTGCTCATGGCGGCTTCCACCGAGTAATCGGTGGCGCCCGAATCGATCAGGTGCGCCACCATCCACACCACGCTCTCGGCGGCAAAGCATTCCAGCGTCATCTGCGCGATCTTGGCGCGCACCAGGCCAAACTCAGCAATCGACTTGCCGAACTGCTTGCGCTCCTTGGCCTGCGCGCACGCGAGCCGGATCAAGGTGCGCATGCCGCCGACCGCGCCGCCGCCGAGGCCGGTGCGACCGGAGTTCAAGATGCTCATCGCCACCTTGAAGCCCTTGCCCACCGGGCCGAGCACGTTCTCCGGCGGCACGCGCACGTCGGCAAACGCCACCGTGGTGGTGCTCGATGCGCGGATGCCCATCTTGTCCTCGTGCTGGCCGTGGCTCACGCCGGGCCATTTGGCTTCCACCAGGAACGCGGTGATCTTGCCTTCCGGCGTGTCGGTGCGCGCAAACACGGTGTAGAAATCGGCGATGCCGCCGTTGGTGATCCAGATCTTTTCACCGCTCAGCACCCAGCTGCCATCGGCGTTGCGCGTGGCATGGGTGCGGATCGACGCGGCATCCGAGCCGGCGCCGGCTTCGGTCAGGCAGAACGCCGCGATCATTTCGCCGGTAGCGAGGCGTGGCAGGTAGCGACGTTTCTGCTCGTCGGTGCCGAACAGCAGCAACCCCTTCATGCCGATCGAACTGTGCGCGCCGATGGTGAGCGACACCGAGCTGTCGTGGCTGCTGGTTTGCGCCAGCACGCGCGCATAGGCGCCGTTGGAGAGATCCATGCCGCCATAGGTTTCGGGAATGATCAGCCCGAACAACCCCATGTCACGCAGCGCCTGGATGAAATCTGCCGGCTGCTCGGCGATGCGGTCGTAGTGCGCCAGCTCGGCGTGCCTGGGCGCCAGGAACTCGTCGATCGCATCGGTCACGGGGCCAAGCAGCTCGCGGTCGCGTGCACGAATCTGCGGGTACGGAAACAACGCCTCTTCGAGGATATTGCCCAGGAACAACTGCTTGGCAACGCTCTCGCCGCCAGCCGGAGCAGGTGTGGTGGATGGAACGGACGGCGACGGGCTCATGGCGCACTCTCCATGCTGGGAATGCCGCATTCTGGCATTTCCCGATGTGAAGCCTGCGCCGCGCGGCGTCATATCCCGCGCCAGGGTCACTTGCCGACCGCCTCAAGCGGCGGCAAGCTGGCAAGCCAATGGCGCAAGCGTGCGCCGACTGTATCGCCGCGGAGGCCCGGGAATGCCCACCCCGTCGAATCCCAGCCGTGTTGCCGATGGCGTCGGCTACGCCTTTGCGCTATTGCCGGATGCTGGCGTGCGCGAGCAATTTGCCGTGGTTGGCGAGCGCCTGCAGCGCGTGCACCGCGTGGGCGGCACGCGCATCAGCGCCGATGCGCTGCGCCTGGATCTGTGCCCGATGGGGCGCGTCGTACGCCTGGTGCGCCCGGCGGAGCAGGCCTTGCTGGCAGCCGGCGCGGCGGTATCCACGGCCGGGTTCACCCTCACGTTCGACTCCGCAACCCGCCTGCACACCCACGCAGTGCAATTTCCGCTGACACTCAAAGCCAATGCCGCCAGCACCGCCGCCGCACTCGAACTGCGCAAGGCGCTGGCGGCAGCGCAGGCCGCCGTGGGCTTGCAGGTGCTGGCAGTCACCGGGTTTTCCGCCTACATCGCGTTGATGCAAGGCGACACCCTGCGGGGCGTGGAGGAGATCATCAACCCGATCGAATGGACGGTGCGCGAGTTTGTGCTGATCCGCCGCTTCTTCGGCGGCTTGCGCCACGAGGTGATTGGCCGCTGGCCGCTGACGGCGCCGGCTGACGACGGCCCCATCGACTTGATGGCCGAGCTGGCACGCATGACCGATGATTCGCCGCCGGCAATGGACGAGTAACCCGGCGTCTATGCCTCGGCATCCTGCTTGAGCCGTGCACGCACCTCGGGCGCCAACCCCTTGAGGCCCCAGCGCTGGCCTTCCGCTATTGCCTCGCTGGTGCTTTTGCCTTCGATCCAGGCGGCGCGCAGCGCCACCATGGCGCCAACGCGATTGCCGCTGGCGCAATGCACGAGCGTCAGCTGATCGCCGGCGGCGCGCAGCAACTGATCGAACTTTTCGACATTGGCCCGGGTGAGGTCGGCGGCGCCGCCAATCGGCAGGTGGCAGTACGCGATGCCCGCAGCGGCAACGGCGGCGCCTTCAACAAAATCGGGCGTCTCGCCGGCCTGTCGCAGGTTGATGACCTCGCACACCTGCCCCCGCGTCAAGAGCGGTATGTCGCGTGCGAGCAGGCAGCCGGAAACCACTCGGTGCACCGCAGGAAACCGCGCATCAGGCAGGTGTTCCAGCGCCTTTTGCGCCGGCGTGGCCGCGGCGGCGGCACCGGTAAACACGGCAAGCAGATTGGACAACCAGCGTGGACGGGACATGACCACCTCGACGTAAACCAAACATCGCTACTGTAAGGCGCCGCGTCGACGTCAGCCTTGCGCTGCGGCAATCACGGCAGATGCGACAAAGAACGAACCGAACGCGATGATGCGCTCGCCCGGCTTGGCCGAATGACGTGCAGCAGTCAGCGCTGTGGCCACGTCCGCGTGCTCGTCGTGCGTTGCGCCGGGGAGCACCTTGACCAGCGTGGCCGTGAGATCGCCGATGGCCATGCCGCGCGGGCTCACCGCGTCCAGCGGGGCCAGATGCCAATAGCTGACGCGTGTGCCAATGGCCGCCAGCACGCCGGCCACGTCCTTGTCTTTCAGCGCGCCGTAGACCGCATGCGTGCGCTTGGCGGGTTGTGCGTCCAGCCATGCGGCGATCACGCGCGCCGCCTGCGGGTTGTGCCCCACGTCGACAAACAGCTCGGGGTCGCCCCCCAGGGATTGCAGGCGCGCCGCGATCTGTACGTGACGCAGGCCGCGGCATACCGCGGCATAGGCATCCTGCGGCGCCAGCGGCCCACCGCCGATCCACAACGCATGCAGCGCAGCAATGGCCGCCGCCGCATTGGCGTACTGCACTTCGGCAGCCAGCGCCGGCGCCGGTAGTGCCATGGCGGTGCCATCCGCATGCTGCCACTGCCAGCCGTCGGCGTGCCACGCACGGGTGAAGTCGATGCCGGCACGCTCCACCTTGGCGCCAATTCCTGCCAGCGCGTCGAGCAAGCCGTTCGGCGGGTCGTCCTCGCCAATGATCGCCGGCCGCCCGGCGCGGGCCACGCCGGCCTTTTCGCGGCCGATGCTGTCGCGATCCGGGCCAAGCCACTCCATATGGTCGAGGTCGATGGTAGTAATGACCGCCACGTCGGCATCGACGATGTTGACCGCATCGAGCCGCCCGCCCAGGCCCACTTCCAGCACCGCGAGATCGAGCCCGGCGCGGGCAAACAGATCGAGCGCCGCCAGCGTGGCGTATTCAAAAAAAGTCAGCAACGTGTCGCCACGCGCGGTTTCGATGCGCTCGAAGCTCGCCAGGAGCGAGGCGTCGTCCGCGTCGGTGCCGTCAATGCGGATGCGCTCGTTGTAGGCCAGCAGATGCGGCGAGGTGTACGCGCCCACCCGCAAGCCGGCGCCGCGCGCCATCGCCGCGATCAACGCCACCGTCGAGCCCTTGCCGTTGGTACCGGCAACGGTGACGACCCGGCGGGCGGGCGCCACCGCCCCCATGCGTTGCCACACGCTGCGCACGCGATCCAGCCCCAGCTCGATCGTGTGCGGGTTGACGTGCTGCTGATAGTCGAGCCACTGGGCAAGCGTGCGTGACATGGAACCGGGCGACCTCGCAAGACAGAAAACGCAAAGCTTACGCGATCCCCGTGATGCATCCGGTGAATGTCACAGTGGCACCTTGCGCAGGCGCAACGCGTTGGACACCACCGACACCGAGCTGAGGCTCATCGCCAGCGCCGCGATCATCGGCGAGAGCACGATGCCAAACGCCGGATACAGCACGCCGGCCGCGAGCGGCACGCCGATGCCGTTGTAGATGAAGGCAAAGAACAGGTTCTGGTGGATGTTGCCCACGGTGGCCTGCGACAGTTTGCGTGCGCGCAGGATCGCGCCAAGGTCGCCCTTGACCAGCGTCACCTGGGCGCTTTCCATCGCCACGTCGCTGCCGTTGCCCATGGCAATGCCGACCTCGGCCGCAGCCAGCGCCGGCGCATCGTTGATGCCGTCGCCGGCCATCGCCACGTGCGCGCCTTGTGCCTTGAGCGCCTGCACCACCGCCGCCTTGTCGGTCGGCGACACCTCGGCGCGCACGTCGTCGATGCCGAGCTGCGCGGCGACCGCATGCGCGGTGGTCGCGTTGTCGCCGGTGAGCATCACCAGATGAATGCCGGCGCGCTTGAGCGCAGCGACGGTCTGCGCTGCCTCGGACTTGACTTGGTCGGCCACCGCCAGCAACGCCACCAGCTGCCCAGCCACCGCCAAGTGCATCACCGTTGCGCCCTGCGTGCGCAACCGTTCGGCCTGCGCCGCGGCCGTCGGCGTCACGGCGACGCCTTGTTCGCCCATCAGCTTCGCATTGCCGAGTGCCACGGCCTCGCCGTCGACGCTGGCGGTCACGCCGCGACCGGTCAATGCGCGGAAACCGCTGGCCGGCAGCGTCGCCACGTTCTCGCTCGTGGCCGCCGTCACGATGGCATGCGCCAGCGGGTGCTCGCTCGGGCGCTCGATCGCGGCTGCCAGCGCCAGCACGCGCGCACGCGCCAAGGTACCGGTCACGACCACTTCCGTCAGCGCCGGCTTGCCGCGGGTCAAGGTGCCAGTCTTGTCCACTACCAGGGTGTCGATGTTGCGCAAGGCTTCGATCGCACCGGCATCCTTGAACAGCACCCCGTGCTGCGCGCCGCGCCCACTGGCCACCATGATCGAGATCGGGGTGGCGAGCCCAAGCGCACACGGGCAGGCAATGATCAGCACCGATACGGCCGCGATCAACGCGTGCGCCAGTTGCGGGGCCGGCCCCACCAGCGCCCATGCCGCAAACGCGATGACGGCCACCGTAACCACCGCCGGCACGAACCATGCCGCCACCCGGTCGGCAACACGCTGCAACGGCGCGCGGCTGCGCTGTGCCTGCGCCACCAGGCCCACGATCTGCGCCAGCAAGGTGGCGGCGCCGACTTTTTCCGCCCGCATCACCAGGCTGCCGTCGCGGTTGACCGTGCCGCCGGCCAGCTTGTCGCCAACCTGCTTGGTCACCGGCATCGGCTCGCCGGTGAGCATCGCCTCGTCGACGTGGCTCTCACCCGCGACCACCACGCCATCCACCGGCACCTTCTCGCCAGGGCGCACGCGCAGCAGATCCCCCACCACGACCGCGTCCAGCGCCACATCTGCCTCGCTACCGTCAGCGGCCATGCGCCGCGCGGTTTTGGGTGCCAGGCCCAGCAATGCCTGCAACGCGGCGCCGGTACGCCGACGTGCACGCAGCTCGAGAAAATCGCCGAGTGCAACCAGGGTGACGATCACCGCCGCCGATTCGAAATAGACGTCCACCCGTCCATGCGCATTGCGGAAGCCGGGCGGAAACACGCCGGGAAACAGGAACGCCACTGCGCTGTACGTCCAGGCCACACCGGTGCCCAGCGCGATCAGCGTGTACATGTTCGGCGACCATGGCCTGAGCGAGCGCCAGCCGCGCGCAAAGAACGGCGCTCCGCCCCACAGCACCACCACCGTCGCCAGCAGGGCTTCCACCCAGCCGGCAGCACCGGCCCACGCGGCTGGCCCATGCCAACCGAACAGGTGTGGGCCCATCGCGATCACGAACACCGGTACGGTCAGCGCAACCAGCGTCGCCAGCCGCCACGCCATGGCACGCAACTCGCCGCCGTCATCGGCGTCCGCGCTGGGCAGCATCGGCTCCAGCGCCATGCCGCATTTCGGGCACAGCCCGGGGCCGACCTGCTGCACCTCCGGGTGCATCGGGCAGGTGTAAATCGTGCCGACGGGTGCCGCGGGCACCGATGCCTGCGGCGCGAGATACGCCGCGGGATCGGCACTGAATTTTTCACGGCAATGCGCACTGCAGAAGTGATACGTCTGCCCGGCATGCTGGGCGTGATGCGGCGTGGTGGCAGGATCGACCTGCATGCCGCATACCGGGTCGGTCGCGCCGGCGGCGTGCGCGTGCTCATGAACGTGGTCGCGATGCGGCGCCACCATGGGCAACGGCAGCACTTTCGCCGCACATGCCGACACCGCGGGCGTGCCGTAGCGATCCGGCGCGGCGTCGAATTTCGCCTTGCAGCCGGCACCGCAGAAATGGAACGTCTCGCCGCCGTGTTCGGAGCGGTGCTTCGTAGTCGCCGGATCGACCTGCATGCCGCAAACGGGGTCGCGCGTACTCATGCCCGTGTCTCCTCGCCAGTCAGCGAACGCAGGATCGGACATTGCTCGGGCGTGCCGTGCCCGGGGCACGAGGCCACCAGTTCGGCCAGCGCATCGCGCACGCGGGTCAGCTCGGCGATGCGCTCGGTGATGGCATCCAGCCGCTTGCGTGCGCGCTGCTTCACCGCCTTCACGCCATGCTGGCGGTCAGCCGACAGCGCCAAGAGTTCGCGGATTTCCTCCAGCGTGAAACCCAGCTCCTTGGCGCGGCGGATGAAGCGCAACTGCAGCACCGCCGCCTCGCCGTAACTGCGGTAGCCGGACGCCCGCCGCAGCGGCTCGGGCAGCAGCCCTTCGCGCTCGTAATAGCGGATGGTGTCGATGGCCACGCCGACGCGACGGGCGACGGAACCGATGGTGAGCGAGCTGGCGGTTGGCATGTTCATGGCGCAAGTCTAGAGCCTGGATCAAGGTCCAGAGTCAAGCACCGTGCTTGCAGGCAACATAGGGTTTTCGATCAGTGCGTGCTGGCGGCCGGTGCCGGCATGTCGGGCATGGCTGGGGTCGCATCCTGGTGGTCGCCGTCTTCGACCTCGGCAGCATGAGCGGTGAGCTGGTGATAGCGTTCCGCACTCATCTTTGGCTGCTGTTGCAGGTACGCCACCATCGCCCAGATCTTCTGGTCGTCGTGGGTTTTGCCCCACGCCGGCATGGCGCTCATCTTGATCCCGTGCTTGATGATCCAGAACGCCTCAGCCGGGTCGGGCGCAAACTTGGTCAGTTTCGGCGGTTGCGGGTACAGGCCGGCACGCGTCTCGCTGTCGGTCATGCCCGGTGCGAGATGGCACTGGGTGCACATCTCCGAATAATGCGCCGCGCCTTCGGTGACCAGCGTCGGGTCATCCAGTTGCGGCACCTTGATGCCCGCCAGGCGGGTGTCGATCGAACGCTCGCGCAGCACGCCGATCAAGCGTGCGGTGACCTTCCAGTGCGGTGCGTCGGCACCGATGTCGTAACTGCCCGACCACCACCAACCGGCGAGCACCGCCAGCGCCAACACCACGACCGCCACCAGCTTGCCCAAGCATCGCATCGTCATCTCCCCGCGCCACACCAAGAGTTCACGCTACGCCGGCACGCGGTACGTACACGTCAAGGCGTTGCCACGCCGGGTGCTACGGCCTCGGGTTTGGGCGGCCGCACGTCCGGCAGGAATATCGCCAGCATGCCCAGCAGCGGCAGGAACGCGCACACTTGGTACACGAACACGATGCCGTAATGCTCGGCCACCAGCCCGAGCACGCCGGCACCAAGGCCGCCAAGGCCAAAGCTGAAACCGTAGAACAGCCCCGACACCATGCCAATGCGGTGCGCAAGCATGTCCTGCGCATAGACGATGATGGCCGGGAACGCCGAAGCCAGCACCAGCCCGATCACGATGCTGAGCCCGATCGTGGCGTGCAGCCCCACGTGCGGCAGCATCAGCGTGAACGGCGCGCAACCCAGGATCGACAGCCAGATCACCCGGCGCCGCCCGACGCGGTCGCCCAGCGGCCCGCCGATCAGGGTACCGGCGGCCACCGCAAACAGGAACACGGCCAACAGGTTCGCGGCGGCATGCGCACTCACGCCGAACTGGTGCATCACGTAAAACGTGTAGTAGCTGCTGATGCTGGCGAGATAGAAAAACTTGGAGATCATCAGCACCAGCAGGATGCCGATGGTGCGGCGTACCAGCGGTGCCGGGTAGCGCGGCAGTACCGCCGCCCGCGCCTTTACCGGGCGCTGTTCGAGGTGGTGCCGATACCAGCGGCTTACCTGCAACAGGATCACCATGCCGAGCAGCGCCATCAGCGCAAACCACGCCGCATGCGGACGTCCGCCATCGGTGTGGCGCAACACCAGAAACGCCGCGAGCAGTGGCCCCAGCGCCTGCCCGGTGTTGCCGCCAATCTGGAACAGCGACTGCGCCAGGCCATACTGGCCACCCGATGCCAGCCGCGCCACGCGCGAGGATTCCGGGTGGAAGGTGGACGAACCGCAGCCGATCAGCGCCACCGCCACCAGCACCAGCGGGTAGCTCGGCGCCACCGAAAGCAGCAGCAGGCCGCACATGGTGAACGCCATGCCGATCGGCAAAATCAGCGGAAACGGGTGTTTGTCGGTCACCGTGCCCACCACCGGCTGCAACATCGATGCGGTGAGCTGGAAAGTCAGCGTGATGGCGCCGATCTGGAAAAACGTAAGGTCGAACTCGCCCTTGAGCAGCGGGTACAGCGCCAGGATCACCGACTGCATGATGTCGTTGAGCATGTGCGCCGAGCTGACCCCGGCCACCACGCGGAAATCGCGCGAACGATGCCTGCCGGGCGCGGCAACCACGGCGCCGCCACTCGCCGCGGTGCCGGATGAAACCTGATCCATGAATCGACCGCTCTGAAAAACGCCGGTACGCGCCGGCAAACGCGTCATTGTCGCAGCAAGCGACGCAGGGGCGCCAACGGGCAAGAACCGGGATGATGAATACGGAATTGGGGATTCGGCAGCGTGGGTGGGCGCCGCAACAACGTACGGGCGTTGCCGCCAACGCCATTGCCCATCACCTGCCATCCTCCACCGCCACGAACCCGCCGGTCTGGCGTTGCCACAGGCGCGCGTAGAGCCCGCCCTGCGCCACCAGTTCGGCGTGGGTGCCGGCTTCGACGATGCGCCCCTGGTCGAGCACCACGAGACGATCCATGCGCGCGATGGTGGACAGCCGATGCGCGATGGCGATGACGGTCTTGCCGTGCATCAGCGCATCGAGGCTTTCCTGGATCGCGGCTTCGACTTCGGAATCCAGTGCGCTGGTGGCTTCGTCCAGCACCAGGATCGGCGCGTCCTTCAAAAACACCCGTGCGATGGCAATGCGCTGGCGCTGGCCGCCGGAGAGCTTCACCCCGCGCTCGCCCACCAGCGAGTCGAAACCGGTGTGGCCCTGGTTGTCGCTCAAGCCCGGGATGAAACTATCGGCGCGCGCCTTGCGCACCGCGTCCATGATCTGCGCGTCGCTGGCGTCGGGACGCCCGTAGAGGATGTTGTCGCGGATGGAACGATGCAGCAGCGAGGTGTCCTGGGTGACCACGCCGATCTGCGCGCGCAGGGTTTCCTGCGCCACCTGGGAAACATCCTGCCCATCGATCGCGATGCGGCCCGATTCGAGGTCGTACAGGCGCAGCAGCAAATTCATCAACGTGGTCTTGCCGGCGCCGGAGGGGCCGACAACGCCGATCTTTTCGCCGCCGCGCACGCTGAGGCTCAAATCGTCGATGACGCGACCGTGGTGGCCGTAATGGAACCGCACGTGCTCGAAGCTCACCGCACCGCGGCTGACCGCCAGTGGCCTGGCCTGCACGCCATCCTGCACCGCGCGCGGCTGGGCGATGGTGGTGATGCCATCCTGCACGGTGCCAACGTCCTCGAAGATGCCGTTGACCACCCACATGATCCAGCCGGACATGTTGCTGATGCGGATGGCCAACCCGGTGGACAGCGCAATCGCGCCCACGCTGACCTTGCCCTGGCTCCACAGCAGCAACGCCAGCCCGGATGTGCCGGCGATCAGGAGGCCGTTCATCGCGGTGATGCTGGCGTCGAGCGCGGTGGTGACGCGCGTCATGCGCGCGATCTTGCGCGTCTGCTCGGCCATCGCGTCGGCCACGTAGTTCTCCTCGCGCCGGCCGTGGGCGAACAGCTTGAGCGTCAGCATGTTGCTGTAGCCGTCCACCACGCGCCCCATCAGCTTGGAGCCCGCCGCCGAGGCATGCCACGAGCGCTGCTTGAGGTGCGGGATGAAGATCGCCAGCGAGGCGATGTAGAGCACCACCCAGCCGAGCAGCGGCAGCGCCAGGCGCAGATCCTCATGCGCGAACAGCGCCACCGCACTGCCGACGTAGACCGTCACGTACCACAGCGCGTCCACGATCTGCACCGCCGACTGCCGCAGCGCGGTGCCGGTCTGCATGATGCGGTTGGCGATGCGGCCGGCGTAGTCGTTCTGGAAAAATGCCAGGCTCTGGCGAATCACGTAGCGATGGTTCTGCCAGCGGATGCGGTTGGTGAGGTTGGGCACGATCGCCTGGTTCACCAAGAGGTCGTGCAGCGCATTGAAGAACGGTCGCGCGATGACGACGACGAAGGCCATGAACGCCAGCTCATGCCCGTGGCGGCTGAAAAACCCCGGCCGTGGCATCTCCTTCGCCAGATCGACCACGCGGCCGATGAAACCGAACAGCGCGACCTCGATGCCGGCCACGAAGAACCCGACGAACACAGTGGCGGCAAAGATCGGCCACACCTGACGCAGATAGTGAAAATAAAAGCGCCCGACGGAGGCCGGCGGCATGCCCTCGCCCGGCTCCTTGAACGCGTCGATCAGCGATTCAAACCAGCGGAAGATCACGGCATCACTTGGCAACGACAGGGCATATCAGCCTGCGGCGCGCGCCGGTGCAACGCAAGGGCCGAACGGCATGCGCCCCGGAAGCTGGTGCGACGGTGATGGTCCGTCGGGCGATGAGGCCAGCCTGGCCTCTCACCCCAGCGGGGAGAGCAAGCCGACCGACTTCGGCCGCCCGCGTTCCTATGGCGCGATCTTGCGCTTGAGCGCCTGCGCCATCGGTGCCGGCAAATTCGGCAGCGAGCGCAGCAGCCATGGCAGCAACCGCCGCTTGGTGCGGCCCAGCGCCTCGGGCACGCGGGCATCGATCAGGTGCGGGCCGGGCGTGGCGAGCGCGCGTTCGAACACGGTGCAGAACGCTTCGGCCCGATCGACGCGCGTGGCCGCCACGCCCATGCCCTGCGCCAGCGCGGCAAAATCGAGCGGCGCATCGCCCAGTTCGAGCTGGTGGCGCGCCTTGGGACCGGGGGCGGTCGAGCCGACGCGCTCCAGCTCCACGTTGAGCACGGAATACGCGGCGTTGTTGAACACGACGGCGATCACGTGCAGGTGCTCGCGCGCCATCGTCCACAACGCCTGGATGGTGTACATCGCGGCGCCATCGCCCACCAGCGCAATCACCGGGCGCTGCGGACACGCCACCGCGGCACCCACTGCATTGGGCAAGCCCTGCCCGATCGCGCCGCCGGTAAGCGTGAGGAGGTCGTGGCGCGGCGCGCCTTGGGTCATCACGCCCAGCATCAGGCCCGAGGTGATCGCCTCGTCCACGACAATCGCGCGCTCGGGCAGTAGGTGCCCCACTGCCTTGCACACCTTGGGCGCAGTGAGCCGCCCGCGCGGACGGCTTGGGCGCGATGGTGGCTGCACGGCCGGCTCGACGCCTGCCGCATCCAGCTCGGCAACGAGCTTCGCCAGGCTTGCCGCGGCGTCTTCGACCGGCGTCGCCAGCGTGTGCACCGTGCAGCCCGCGGGCACCAGGTCGCTGGCCTTGCCGGGGTAGGCAAAAAACGCCACCGGCGATTTCGCATCCACCAGTACGAGGTGCTTGTAGGGCGCAAGCTGCACGCCAGCCATCTCGGCCAGATACGCAATGCGCTCCACCGCCGGCAGCCCGGCGCCGCGTTCGAGCCGGGTGGGAAACACCTCGGCAAACAGCTTCACGCCGCAACGCGCCGCCAGCCGGGCCGCATCGCGCAGCGGCGCTTCGCGCAAAGCCTGCCCGCCAAGCAGCAACGCCACCGGTTCACCGCCGCGCAGAAGCGTAGCGACGCGCGCCACCACGGCGTCCTCCGCCACCGGCGCCAGTTGCGCAGCCGGCATCGGGCACGGCTGCGCACCTTCGCTCCACGACACGTCGGCCGGCAGGATCAGCGTGGCCACCTGCCCCGGCAAACCGCGCGCCGCCGTCACCTCATCGACCACGTCGCGGCACAGGGTGGCAGTGCTTTGCGCGGTGCGCACAAAACCGGGCGAGACGTTGCGCGCCACGGTTTCGATATCCGACTGGAGCTGCGCGTCGTACTTGACGTGGAACGTGGCGTGGTCGCCCACGATGTTCACCACCGGCACGTGTCCCTTGCGCGCGTTGTGCAGGTTCGCCAGGCCATTGCCCAGGCCGCAGCCCAGATGCAGCAGCGTCGCCGCCGGCTTGCCGGCCATGCGCGCATAGCCATCCGCCGCGCCGGTCGCCACGCCCTCGAACAACGCCAGTACCGCACGCAGGCGCGGCTCGGCATCGAGCGCCGCGACAAAGTGCATTTCGCTGGTGCCGGGGTTGGTGAAACACACCTCGACGCCCGCATCGGCGAGCGTGTGGATCAACGCGGTGGCACCGTTCATGGCAACTTCCAAGGCAAGGTAGACAACGGATTCATGGTGCGCCTTCGAGCTGCGCGCGGCCGATGTCGGCGACGCGGGTGACACCGGTCAGCATCATCGCCAGCGTGAACTCGCGCTGCCAATGCGTGAGCCACTGGCGCACGCCGGCCTCGCCTTGGGCGGCCAGCGCCCACACCCACGGGCGCCCGACCAGCACGCCATGCGCGCCGAGAGCGAGTGCGCGAAACACGTCGGTGCCGCTGCGCACACCACCGTCGACCAGCACCTCCAAACGATTGCCAACGGCAGCGGCAATCGCCGGCAGCACGGCCAGCGTGGCCGGTGCACCTTCGAGCTGGCGTCCGCCGTGGTTGGAAACGACAATGCCATCGGCATCCACTACGACGGCCTGGCGTGCGTCCTCCACCGACAGGATGCCCTTGAGCAGCAGCCGCCCACGCCATTGCGTGCGCAGCCAGTCGATGTCGCGCCAGGTCACGGTGGGATCGAACTGCGCATCCACCCACGCCTTGAACGCATTCGGATCGCGGGCGCCCGGCACCTGCCCGGCGAGGTTGCCAAAGCCGAGCGGCTTGCCGCCAAGCGCGACGCGCCACACCCAGCCGGGGCGCGCTGCAAGCTGCAACGCCTTGATCAGCGCCGGACGCGCGCCGCGCGCATCGAGGCCGTGGCGCACGTCACGCCAGCGCACGCCGGTGCGCGGCAGATCCACGGTGAACACCAGCGTGCGCGTGCCGGCCGCCCATGCCGCATCCAGCAGCGCACGCACCGCGCCACGATCGCGCAGCATGTAGAGCTGGAACCACGCCGGCACGCCGGCTGCGGCATTGACTTCGGCCAGCGGGCAAATGCCGACGGTGGACAACGTGAATGGCACGCCGAAGGCGGCAGCGGCGCGCGCCGCCAGCGCCTCGCCGCGCGGTGCCGCCAGGCCGGCCAGGCCCACCGGTGCCAGCGCCAGCGGCATCGCGCAGGGTTGCCCGCCGAGCGTGGCCTGCGTGCTGACGGCGGCGACATCGACCAGCACGCGCTGGTGCAACGCGACGTGGGCAAACACCGCCACGTTCGCGGCCAGCGTGTATTCGTCACCGGCACCGCCGTCGAAATAATCGAACAGGAAACGCGGCAACCGGCGACGCGCGCAGGCGCGCCAATCGTCGGTGGTTGCCGCATAGCCGAGCCAGGTCATGGTTTGGCCCCGCACGTTGCGGCTTTCCATCGCCACATGCCATGTCGGCGGCAGGCGGTTCGGGCGTGCACGGCACTACCCTGCCCGCTTCAGCAGGAACGCCAGCAGCTTCTCGGCGCGGCCGCGATACGGCGGCATCAGCAGGTTGAGCGCCCGCCACGGCCCCTGACGAAACACCGGACGCAGCTTGGAAAAGGTGAGGAAACCTTCCTTGCCGTGGTAGTGGCCCATGCCGCTGTGGCCGACGCCGCCGAACGGCAGCGCCGGCGTGCCGATGTGCAGCATGCCGTCGTTGACGGTGACGCCGCCGGAAATCGTGTGCTCCAGGTACCAGCGTTCGAGCGCGCGGTCGCGGGTGTAGAGGTACATCGCCAGCGGGCTGTAGCGCGCGCCGATGTAGGCCACCACTTCGTCGCGATTGCGGTAGGTGCGCACCGGCAGCAGCGGACCGAAGATTTCGCTGCGCATGATCAGCATGTCGTCGTCGACGTCGAGCACCAGCATGGGCGACAGGATGCGTCGCGCGGCATTGCCCGGCTGGTCCGGCAACAGCGGCACCAGGCGCGCACCGCGCGCCCTGGCGTCCTCCAGCAGCAACTGCAGGCGGTCGTACTGGCGCTGGTCGATGATCGCGCTGTAGTCGCCGTTTTCGAGGTTGGGGTAATAGCTGGCCGCCACCGCGCGCGCATGGTCGACGAAGGCATCGACGCTGCCCTCCGGCAGCAGCAGGTAATCGACCGACGTGCACACCTGCCCGGCGTTGAGCAGCTTGGTCCACACGATGCGCCGCGCGGCCTCGCGCAGCGGGTAATCCGGCGCCACGATGCATGGCGACTTGCCGCCCAGCTCCAGCGTGACCGGCGTGAGGTTGGCCGCGCAGTTCGCCATCACCGCGCGCCCGGTCGCCGGCGAGCCGGTGAAGAACAGATGGTCGAACGGCAACTGGGTGAACTGCGGCCCGCGGCCACCGCCGTCCTCGAACAGCGCCAGCTTGTCGGCGGCGAAGTACTGCGGAATGAGGTCCTTGAGCAGCAGCGCCAGCGCGTTGGAGTTTTCCGACATCTTGATCATCACGCGGTTGCCGGCCGCCAGCGCGCAGATCAGCGGCTGGAACGCCATCGCGATCGGAAAATTCCACGGCACCACGATGCCCACCACGCCGACCGGCTGCGGGAACACCCACGCCTTGGCCAGCGGGTACTGGGTGATGTCGAGATGGCGCCGCTGCGGCCGCATCCAGCGCTTGACGCGGCGGATCGCGTCCTTGGCCGCGTCCTGGCATTGCAGGAGTTCGGTCATGCGCGTCTCGAAACGGCTGCGTATGCCGTAGTCGCGGTTGACCGCATCGATCAGCGCGTCGTGGTTTTCCGCCAACAGGCGGTGCAGCGCGTGCAGGTCGGCGCGGCGTGCGGCCAGGCTCGGCTGGCGGTCACGCGCGGCGGCGGCGCGCTGCGCGAGAAAAGCGGTGCGGAATTCGGCCGGAATCGTCTCCGCCGGCGCCGCGGGAAACATGCTGGGTTGATTCATGGCTGGGCCACCTGGGTGATGCCGCGGACGAGGTCAGCGCACTTCTCGGCGATCATGAACGTGGGCGCGTTGGTGTTGCCGCCGGTGATGGTCGGCATGATGGAGGCGTCGGCCACGCGCAGCCCATCGATGCCGTGCACTTTGAGGCCGGCGTCCACCACCGCGCCGGAATCGCCCGCCGGCCCCATGCGACAGGTGCCGACCGGGTGGTATTCGGTATCCGCCGAGTCGCGCAGCACGCGCGCGATGCCGTCCGGGTCGTCGGCGCGGATCGGCGTCAGCATCGCGCCGCGCCACGGCGCCAGCGGCGCCGCGTCCATGATCGGCAGCGCGCGTTGCACGCCGCGCACCAGTTGCGGCAGGTCGCCCGGATGACTGAAATAGCGCGGGTCGATCAGCGGCGCGACGCGCGCATCGCTGCTGGCCAGCCGCACCTGGCCACGGCTGCGCGGGCGCAGCAGGGTCACGTGCAGGCCGACGCCATGGCCCCAGTGCAGCTTGCGGTTGTGGTCGTCGACGATGGCGGAGAGGAACTCCAGTTCGATATCGGGTATCGCCTGCGTCGCATCGCTGCGCAAAAAACCCACGGCTTCGGCGACGTTGCTGGTGATGCAGCCGCGCCGCTCGCGCCGCCATTGGCGGATGCCGCGCCAGATCGCCAGCGCGCCGCCGGGCGACATGCCGAAACCGGCATCCGGCCGCCGCGCACGCCAGTTGAGGCTGGCGGTGATGTGGTCCTGCAGGTTCTGGCCGACGCCGGGCAAGTCCTGCACCACGTCGATGCCATGCTCGCGCAGCGCCGCCGCCGGGCCGATGCCGGAACACATGAGGAGTTGTGGTGAACCATAGGCGCCAGCGCACAGGATCACCTCGCGGCGCGCCGCAAGCACCGCCGGCTGGCCGTCGCGTACCACGTGGATCCCGGTGACACGTCGGCCGTCGAAGGCCAGCCGCAGAGTCGCCGTATTGCTGAAGATCGCGAGATTTCGGCGGCTGCGAATCGGCTCGAGGTATGCACGCGCCGCGCTGCAGCGCTCGCCGCCGCGCATCGTCACCTGCGCCGGCGAGGAGCCTTCCTGCTGCTCGCCGTTGTAGTCGGGCGTGCGCGGCAAACCCGCCGCGGCGCAGGCTTCGACAAACGCGGCGGTACTCGGAAACGGGCTGCGCAACCAGCTCACGCCGAGCGGGCCGCCCTGGCCGTGCCAGGCGTTCGCGCCGAAGCATTCGCTGTCTTCGGTGCGCTTGAAATACGGCAGCACGCTGGCGTAATCCCAGCCGGGGTTGCCGGCTGCGGCCCAGCCGTCGTAGTCGCTGCGATGGCCGCGGCAATAGATCATCGCGTTGATCGCACTGCTGCCGCCCAGCACCCTGCCGCGCGGCTGGAAACCGCGGCGGCCATCCAGCCCCGCCTGCGGCACGGTCTGGTAGCGCAGCACGTGCTTGCCGATTTTCGCCGCCAAGGCAAAACCCATCGGCGCGCGGATCAGGACGCTCTTGTCCTCGCCGCCGGCCTCGACCAGCGCCACGCTCACGCCGGCGTCTTCGCTCAGCCGCGCGGCCACCGCGCAGCCGGCCGAACCGGCGCCCACCACGATGTAGTCGAACCCGTCCATTGCCATCAGCCCCCCTGGTTGATCGCGCGCGCCGCTGCGCGTGCCGTGAGTATGCAGCCTGGCAGGAACGTGCCCTCCAGCGAGCGCTTGCCGCTCGCGCCGCCACCGCCGAAGCCCGCCGCCTCGCCCACCGCGTACAGGCCGGGGATTGGCGCATCTGCCGCATCCAGCACCCGGCTGGACAAATCGGTGCGCAGCCCGCCGAGACTCTTGCGCGTGATGAGCCGGGTGCGGATGGCGATGAACGGCCCCGTGCCGCGTCGGGTGAGGGGTGCCGGCTTGCAGGTGCGCAGGCGATCCGGCCCCCATTGCCGCGCGTGCCGGATCTGGCGCAGTTGCACGTCGTTTTCCAGGCTGGCGCCGCGCGCGAAATTGGCATCGAACGCGGCGACGGTTTGCGTCAGCACGGCGGCATCGACATCGCGCGTGGCGGTCAGTGCATTCATCTTTGCCGCCAGCCCGGCGAGCGTGTCATCGACGAGGAAATCGGCACTCTCGCGCTGCATCTGCCGCAGCAGGCGCGGGTTGCCGAACAGCGTCTCGGCCAGGAAACGCAGGAATTGCCGGTCGCGGATGCGCGCGTTGTGCTCGGCACCGGAGATCGCAAACTCCCTGAGCGCGATGCGCCGGTTCATCAGTTGCCACGTCCACGGCTGTGCCTGCGCCGCAACGCGCTGGCACAACCAGTGGGTGTCGAAGCCGGTCACCAGCGGTTCGGGGCCGATGCGGCGGCCCTGGTGATCGAGCCACAACGCGGATTTCGCCGGAATCAGCGACAGCCCGTGGCCCGGGAACTGCGGCTGCGGGTGGGCGATGCCGGCAGCGTAGTTCCACATCTCGCCGACGTGGGTGAGCTGGCCACCCAACCGGTCGGCCACGAGGTGCGCGAGCGCGCCGTCGGCGAGCGGGTTGGCGCCGTTCAACATCTCGCGCGGGCATGGCCGATCATGCGGCCAGTTGCGCCGCGCCTCGGCATGGCTGCCGTTCAAGCCACCGCTGGCGACCACCACCACCGGCGCGTCGACGCGCGACTCCGCACCGCTGGCCTCATCCACCACCTGCACGCCGGACACCCGCCCCGCGGCGCGTTCGATGCCGACCACGCGGTGCCGATGCAACGTCGTCAACCGCCCGCCATCCGCCGCCCGCAGCGCGTCGATCAGGCGCCGCGTGAGCGCGAGCGAGGTGCCCCAAAGCACGTGGTAGCGCGGCAGCGAGTTGCCCTCACCAACGCGCCCGCGCTCGACCCAGTTGACCGCCGGCAGAAAGCGCAGGCCCATGCCGCTAAGCCAGTCGTACACCTCGGCCCGCGAGCGCTCCACGTAATGTGCAGCCCACGCACGCGGCCAGGCGTCATCCGGCGCCAGCTCGGCAAAACGCAGCCAGTCCGCCAAGGCGCGCTCCGGCGTGTCGGGGATCTTCATGCGCGCCTGTTGCGGCGTGCCGACCAGCGCCATGCCACCGAACGCCCAGCGCGCCAGGCCGCCGAAGCGCTCCGGCGTGTCGCGGTCGACGATCAGCACGCGCCTGCCAGCGCGCAGCGCCTCCAGCGCCACCACGATGCCGGCGATGCCGCCGCCGGCCACCAACAGGTCTGTCTGGGTTGTCGCCATGTCCCCTCCGCATGCCACCAGCCATTGATAGCGCCTTATCATCGCCATGCGATTGACTTTGCAGGCCAACGATCTTGACCACGCCAGCCACGGTGTCGATGAGCTGGGCGAACACCGTGCTCGCCGCGGCCGAGCGCATGGGCGTGACGCGCGCCAAACTGCTGGCACAAGCCGGCATCGACCGTGGCGAGCTGGCGTGCGCGCGCTGGCCGGTGGATCACATCACCCGGCTATGGCACGCGGCGGTGGCCGCCACCGGCGACGCCGGCTTTGGGCTCAAGGCCGGCAGCAGCGTCGGCCCGGCCAACTTCAACGTGGTGAGTGGCCTCGTGCAATCGGCGCCCACCCTGCGGGCAGCGTTGGCGTTGGTGCCGAAATTCCAGCGCCTCATCAGCGACGGCGGCCGCGTGCAGTTCATTGCCGGCGTGCAGGCCGGCTGGATGATCTACCACCCGCGCCAAGGGCAGCTTGCTTTCAGCCCGCAGCAGATCGAAGCGGTGCTGGCCGCCAGTGTGTGCCTGATGCGCTGGGTCAGCGGCAACGATTTCCGACCGCTGCGCGTGCAGTTGAGCCACGCGCGCCTCGGCGCGCTCGCCGGTTATCGCGCGGCGTTTGGTTGTGCGGTGGATTTCGAGCAGGCCTTCAGCGGCGTGCTGTTGGCCAACGCCGTGCTGGATGCGCCACTGCCGCGGGCCGACGCCCGGCTGGCGCGGCTGCATCGCCAGGAGGCGCAGGCGCAGCTTGCCGCCCTGGCCGCGCCGGAGGATCTGGTGACCACGCTGCAAACCTGGATCACGGTGCACCTGCAAGGCGACACCGCCACGCGCCCGCATGCCGCCGCCGCCCTGGGGCTCAGCGAACGCACGTTGGCGCGCCGTCTGCACGCCAAACACACCAGCTTTGCGGCCCTGTACGACGCGGCTCGGCGCGATGCCGCCCTGGCGGCGGTGGCGGCCGGCGACCAGCCGTTGGCCGACATTGCGCTGGCACTGGGTTTTGCCGAACCCAGTCCGTTCTGGCGCGCGTTCAAGCGTTGGACCGGCAGCCCGCCGGAGCGTTGGCAACGGCACGCCTCCCATCAGCCTCCACCGCCGCACACCGGCCGCCGCGGCTGAACGTCAGCGCACGCGAGGGCATCTGCGCGATTGACCCTCCGCAAGCGCGCTTCGATCATGCACAACATGTCCATCGTCTCCCGCCTGCGCGCGCGCGCCGCGCCGCTGCCCGCGTTGTTGCTCATGCTGCTGCTTGGCCTGCCAGCTCCGGCCGCGCTGGCGCGCGTTGATGCCGCCGCCAATGCGCCCGCTCCCACCCCCACGCAAACCCTGCGCCAGCTCGACACGCAACTCGATGGCGTCAAGGCCGCGCTGCAAGCCGCGCCCAAGCACCCGCTCGACAAAGCCGCGCTGGCCGACCTGCGCACGCAAGCGTTGCAAGTACAGGATGCAGCGCGTCAGCTGGCCACCGATCTCGCCCCGCAGATGGCCGCGCTCGACGCCCAGCTCGCCGTGCTCGGTCCGCCGCCGGCCAGTGGTGGTGCACCGGAGACCGCCGCGGTCGCCGCCCAGCGCCGCCAGTTGAACCACCAGCAGGCCGATCTGAACGCGCAGATCGTGCGCGCCAAATCGCTGAACCTCGATGCGCTGCAGGTGGTGGCGCAGATCACCGGCCTGCGTAACGACCAGTTCCAGGAACAGCTCGCCACACGCACCAACACCCCGCTCGCGAGCGCGTTCTGGCATGACCAACGGCAGGCCCTGCCCAACGACCTGGCCCGCCTGCAGCGCCTCGGCGGCCGCTGGAGCGATGCCTGGCAGGCCGCATGGCAACCGCCCAATCGGCGCCCGCTGATCCTGTGCCTGGTTGCCGCCGTACTGCTGCTGCTCGGTGGTCGCTGGACACTGGCGCAGGTATGGCACCGCGTAGTGTTGCGCGTGCTGCCCGATGGCCATTTGCGCCGCAGCGCCACGGTGCTGGCGATGGCGCTGATCACCACGCTGGTGCTCGGCCTGGTCGCGCAGCTCGTGCACCAGGCGGTGAACTGGGGCGATGCGCTCGATGACGACCTGGATGCGATGGCCCGCAGCGCGGTGCACGCCATCAGCTTTGCCGCGCTGATGGCCGGACTCGGCAGCGCCATGCTGGCAGCCAGGCATCCCTCATGGCGTCTGCTGCCGTTGGCCGACGACGTCGCCCGCCGGCTGCACCGCTACCCGTGGTATCTCGGCGGCGCAGCGTTCCTGGTCGGCATCACCGAGCGCATCGTGCGCAGCATCGGCTCCAGCCTGCCGGCCACGGTGCTGCTGCATGCCCTGCTGGCGCTGCTCGTCAGCGCGCTGATTGGCAGCGTGCTGTTGCGCGTGCGCCACGCGCGCCGCCAGCGCGAGGCGCAAGGCGGAAACGAAGTGCGGCGGTCGCTGTGGGTCGGCGCCGCCAGCGCTGCCGCCGCGCTGGGCGTCGTCACCTGCTGGCTGGCGGTATTTACCGGTTTCATCGCGCTGGCGTTTTTCATCGCGGTGCAAATGCTGTGGACCGGGCTGATCGCCGCCAGCCTGTACCTGCTGACCGAGTTGGCGCGCGACGCGTTCGATGCGCTGCTGTCGCCGCACGGGCGCAGCGGCCAGCGGCTGCAGGCGGGCTTCGATCTCGACCCGCAGGCCTTGACGCGAACGGCGTTGGTGCTCACCGGCATCGCCCGCGTGCTGCTGGCATTGGCCGCGCTGGCGCTGGTGCTGGCGCCGTTCGACGCCAACCCCGGCGAGCTGGTGCAACGCACGCTGCAACGCTTCAGCGGACTGAAACTCGGCCAGTTGACGATCGAGCCGGCCACTGTGCTGAGCGCCATCGCGGTGTTCGTGATCGGCCTCATGCTGCTGCGCCTGTTCAAGCGCTGGCTGGGCGAAAGCTTGTTGCCCACCACCCACATGGACGCCGGCATGCGCGAGTCGGTGGTGACCCTGCTCGGCTACCTGGGCGGAGTGCTGGTATTCGCACTGGCGCTGGCCGCGCTCAACGTCAGCCTGCAGAGCATCGCGTGGATCGCCAGCGCGCTCTCGGTCGGCATCGGCTTCGGCCTGCAGGCCATCGTGCAGAACTTCATTTCCGGCCTGATCCTGCTGGTGGAGCGGCCGGTGAAAGTGGGCGACTGGGTCAGCCTGTCGAGCGACGTCGAAGGCGACATCCGCCGGATCAACGTGCGCGCAACGGAGATCCAGTTGTGGGACCGCTCTACCGTGATCGTGCCCAACTCCCAGCTCATCACCCAGAACGTGCGCAACGTGACGCTCGGCGGCGCGCTCGGCCGCGTGCGCTTCTCGTTGCCGCTGCCGCTGGACACCGACCCCGAGCGGGTGCGCACGATCATGCTCGACGCGCTCACGGCAAACCCGGCCACGCTGGATACCCCGGCGCCGGCAGTGCTGTTGGACAAGGTGGAAGTGAGCGCGATGAGCTTCCTCGCCGTTGCCTACGTGCGCAGCCCACGGGAAACCAGTGGCGTGCAAAGCGACATCCTGTTCGACATCCTCGCCCGCCTGCGCGCCGCTGACCTGCCGCTCAGCTCGTCACAAAGCCTGGTAGTCCGCCGGGTGGATGGCGCGCCAGCAAAGCCCGCCGCGGAGCTGCCGACACCGCCTTGAGGCGGCGGCGAAACCAACGCCGTTCGGCTTGCGGCTGGCGCACGGAGCCGCGATTTTCGCGATAGCCGTTGCGTCCGGCACACCCGATGCGCGCCGCCTTTTCCGGCGGCTCCTCGTCGGGGGTGATGCGGGTCGGAAACCCCGGGTGCCGCGCCTCTCGCAGCGCGCCAAATTCACCGCTATCATCTAACAATGATAGTGACTCGCATTTACACCCCTGCCACCCGACTGCTCGCCTTGCTGCTGCTTGCCGCAAGCTTCACCGGGGTTCCCGCCATCGCACAGGACGTGGCAACCACGGTGCCGCAAACCTGGCAGATGCTCGACTACCTCGCCACCGATTACGCTGGCGCGGTGCGGGGTGGCCAGGTCGTCAGCGCTTCCGAATACGCGGAAATGCGTGAGTTTTCGGCCACCGCTGCCCGGCGCATTGCCTCGCTCCCGGCCGGCCCGGAGACCACCGCGCTGAACCACGACGCCACCGCGCTGGTTGCCGCCGTGGATGCAAAAGCCGCACCGGAAGCCATCGCCCGCCAGGCCCATGCCCTCGCTGCCAGCCTGCTCAAGGCCTACCCGGTGCCCACCGCGCCGGAGGAAACGCCCGACCTCGCACACGGCGCGGCGCTGTACCAATCCACCTGCGCAGCCTGTCATGGCGCCACCGGCCACGGCGACGGCGCTGCCGGCAAGGCGCTCGACCCGCCACCGATCGCGTTTACCGACCAGGCCCGCGCCGACCAGCGCAGCGCCCTGTCGCTGTTCGAAGTGATCAGCCAAGGCGTCGCGGGCACGTCGATGACGAGTTACGTCAAGACGCTGTCGCGTGAAGAGCGATGGGATCTCGCCTATTACGTGGGCACGCTTGCCTACGCGAACGAACAGGCCGCCGGGGCCAAGGCGTGGCAGCACGACAATACCGCACGCGCCGAAATCGCCGACCTCAAGGAGTTGTCGCAAGCCCGCGTGGCGCAGCTGGCGCCAGCGCTGGGGGTCGATACCGCACGTGCCATCGTCGGCTACCTGCGCGGGCACCCGGACGCCGTGCAGCAGGCGCTGAGCGGCGTGCCGCTGGCGCGCGGCCGCGTGGCCGCCAGCCTCGCGGCCTATCGGGCCGGCAACAACGCCGAAGCGACGGCACTCGCGCTGTCCGCGTATCTGGATGGCATCGAGCCGGTCGAGCCGCAATTGACCGATCGTGATGCGGCGCTGCGTTCGCGCATTGAAACCGCGATGGGCGCCTACCGCACCGCGCTTGCGCGCAAGGCACCGGCAACGGAAATCGTGACCCAGGCGCAGACCATCGACGTGCTGCTCGCGCAGGCCCAGGACGTGCTGAGCGGAAACAACGACCCCACCGCCACGTTCCTCGGCGCGTTCACCATCTTGGTGCGCGAAGGTCTGGAGGCGCTGCTCGTCATCGTCGCGATGCTTGCTTTCCTGCGCAAGGCCGGACGCGCACGCGCGGTCCGCTACGTGCACACCGGTTGGGTACTGGCGCTGGTCTCCGGCGGCATCACCTGGGCCATCGCGCGCTACTTCATCACCATCAGCGGCGCCGGACGCGAACTGACCGAGGGGCTGTCGTCACTGTTCGCCGCACTGGTGCTGCTCTCGGTGGGGTTGTGGATGCACCAGAAGAGCATTGGCGGCCGCTGGCAGGCCTACCTCAAGACCAAAATGACCGCCGCCGCCGAACACGGCTCGGCGTGGTTCCTGTTCGGGCTGGCGTTCATTTCGGTCTACCGCGAGGTATTCGAAACCATTCTGTTCTATGCCGCGTTGTGGAACGAAGGCCAGGAGATCTGGATCGTCGGCGGCATCGTTTCCGGCGGTGCGGTGCTGGCGCTGATCGCGTGGATACTGTTGCGCACCAGCCGGCGATTGCCGATCGGCACGTTCTTCTCCGCCAGCTCGTTCCTGATTGCGATCCTCGCCTTTGTGCTGACCGGCAAGGGCATCGCCGCGCTGCAGGAGGCCGGCTGGCTGGGCGTCACGGTGGCCCCAGTGCCGCGCATCGAATTGCTCGGCATCTTCCCGACCTGGCAATCGGTGTCGGCACAGCTCACGATCCTGGTACTGCTGGTTGCCGGTTTCACCTTCAACATGCTGCGCGGCAAGGCCGCCCGGATCCGATCCGACGCCCGCGCCTGACTGGCGGCAGGATAAACAAAGGCCGGCTTGCGCCGGCCTCCGTCACGCAACCCACCATGTCGACTACGACGTGCCGGCGATACCTTTATCTTCAGACTCCTACCTGCACGATGGTGGTTGGGGTGATGCTGGTACGAACACGCGGTACCGGCGGCGCGCCGATCGCGCAAAACCATGTCCGTGCCAGCCGGCCCCCACGAGCCCGGCTCAGTGCGATACCGGCGGCTTCAACGCCGCGTGCGGGCGTGCCACCGCATACATCTGCCAGGTGATCTGCTTGAGCAAGCCCTGCCGGTCGTCGCCGATGCGGTACAGGTCGAAGTGGCTGCGGTCCGGGAGAAAGCGGATGTCGGACTTTGCGCCCAGGCTGTCCAGCACCGCCTTGAGCCGGTGCGCGGCGCCATCCAGGTAAAACGTGTCGGCAGTGCCCACGTAGAGGTGGATCTTGCCGTCGAGATCCGGCTTGAGCGCTGGCCAATGCTGCCTGAGGCGATACGCGATGTCGTAATGCTCGCGCCAGTACGCCACCACCATCGGATCGACCTCGCCGGTATCTCGGTTGAACATGGGCTGCGGCCGACCATCCTTGCCCTTGGGCGAGAACACCCACTCGAACGAGGCCAGCTGCCCGCCATACGGCCCGAACACGCGCTCGAGCTGGGCAAACTGCTGGAACGTGGCCAGCACCTTGTCGCGGTCGCGCACCAGCGGATACAGCGTGCCGTCAGGCTGGTGGAAGACGTTGGCGTGCGGCGCGTACAGGTCCACGCCGGTGAAGTCGTGGAAATCGCTGGGATCGGGCGAGGTGGACCAGGTGCCGCCGAAGATCCTCGGATAACGCGTCTGCAGCCACAGCGTGGCCCAGCCGCCGGAGGAGTGGCCCTGCAGGAAGCGGCCGCTCGGCCTGGCGTCCATGCGGTAGGTCTTCTCCAGCTGCGGAATCAGCTCGGTGGTAAGCGCGGTGCCCCACGGCCCGTTGTTCACCGAGTCGGCAAACTCGGTGGTACCGGTCGGGCTGGACTGGTCGAGGAACACCCAGATCATCGGCGGCATCTGCTGCTCCACCGTGGCGCCGTAGACCATCGCGGCGCTGCCGGCCAGCGTGTCGGAGTCGCCGCCATAGCCATGGGTGAAGTACACCGTGGGATAGGTGATGCCGGCCTTGGCGTCGTAACCCGGCGGCAGCAGCACCCAGCCGCGCAGATGGATGGGGCGGCCCCAGAACGCGCTCAGCACCGGGCTGACAAAGTCGATGGCGTGCGCATGCTGGCGCGCCTCATCGAGGTGCTTGAGCGTCGTCTCGCTCATGTAGCGCTTCGGGATGTCCCACGCCGTGCGCTCCGGCAGCGTCTCCGTGAGCGTCAGCCCGGGTATGGCGGCCGTCGGTAGATGCAGCTTCACGACCTTGCTCACCAGGTCGCCGCCGTGGCGGCCGTGGTAGTTGTAGTCGTGGTGCACGTCCAGTACGACCTGCACGTAATAGTCGCCCGGTGTCAGCTGCGACCAGCCCTGCGGAAACGCGGTCTGGTCGGCGTCGATGTCGACCACCTGCCCCGGCACGAGTCGGCTCACTTCGCGCGCGGCCACCGCGGTCTGGCTGGGGAAGAACGGATTGGCATCCACCTTCTCCACCTTGCCGTTGCCATGTTGCCTCGCGGCTGCCTCGGCGTCCCGCGCCGCGGTGGCAAACAGAAGCAGGCGGCCGGATACCGGCTGTGTCTCGGCACCGCCCAGTTGCACGTGGAAAAAGCGATGTGCCGGCGCGACTGGCGCAACGTCGCGCGCAAATGTACCGGCAGAAAACAGCAAGCCGCAGCCGATCAGTGCGGCGACAACGGGACGACTCGAACGCATGGTGGTTCCTCTTTGGTCGGCGGTTTCGTTTTTCCTCCCGCTTGCGGGAGAGCCCTGCCGTGGGTCGGGATTCATCCCGGCTGTTTTGGCGTGGGTCGGGTTGAAGTCCAACCCACGCCAGTCATTCGCGCCAAGGCATCCGTCTCAATCCTGCTTCCCGGCAGCCTTCACCGGCACCGGACGCAGATCCTGGAAGTCGAAACTGAAATCGGTAAGCGGCGAGATCGGCTTGATGCGCATCTCGCGCACATGGCCGTCGGCGTCGAGCGCAAAGTTGACGAAGGCGTCGGCGTTGAGCGAACGGTCGTCCCAGCGCACGATGAACGTGTCGTGCTGCCATGGCGTCATGCTGCCCACCAGTTGCTTGGTGTGCGCAAAGCGCAGGCGCAGCTTGCCGTTCTGCAACGCCACGTCGAGGTCGCCGTACCACGGGTCGCGGTAGGTGCCGGCGTACCCTGCGAGCGGCAGCGAGGGTTTCGCGTTCTTGTCGCGCGCGGCCTCATGTCTGGCCCAGCTGGCGTCGGCGTCGGCGTCGGATTTGGCCACCGCCTTGGCGTATGCCGCGACCCAGTCGGTCTTGTGCGCAGCGTCGAGGTAGGCGTCGAGCACGCGATAGGTGATGGCGTTGAACGCGGCGCCGGATTGCTGGTTGGTCAGCACGACGACGCCGAGATCACTGCCCGGCACCAGGGTCAGGCGCGACACGAAACCCGGCCAGCCGCCGGTGTGCCAGGCGAGCTTTTGGCCGTGGTAATCGGACAGGAGCCAGCCCTCGCCGTAACCGGAGAACTGCGGCGTCAGCGACGCCAGCTCGGGGTTCTTCGAACGGCGCACCGGAATCGGCGTCAGCATCGACCACATCGCCGCATGCGCCTTTTCGGAGAACAGCTGCTTGCCATCCGGCAGCTTGCCGCTGGCGAGCTGCACGTTCATCCATTTCGCCAGGTCGTCCACGCTGGCATAGATGCCGCCGGCGCCAGGGTCGTTGAGCCAGGCCATCGGCGGCACCGGCTTGACGTCCTTGAAGTTGTACGGCGCGTGGCCGGTGGCCACGTCCATTCCGGGGCGAATGCCGGTCATGTCGATGAGCGCACTCGTCATGCCCACCGGTTTGAAAATGCGGTTGCGGATGAAATCCGCGTAGCTCTCGCCGGACACTTGCTCGATCACCCGCGTGGCCACGGCAAACAGGATGTTGTCGTAGGCGTAGTGGGCGCGGAAGCTGTTCTTGATCGGCACCTTGGCGAGGCGTTTCACCACGTCCTGCGTGGTGTAGTCCGTCGGCGGCCAATACAGCAGATCGCCCGCGCCAAGGCTGAGCCCGCTGCGGTGTGCAAGCAGGTCGCGCACGCGCATTTCATGGGTGACATAAGGGTCGCTCATGCGAAAGCCCGGCAGGTAGTCGACCACCCGCCCGTCCATGTCGAGCTTGCCCTCGTCGGCCAGCATCTCGAGCGCCGCCGCGGTGAACGCCTTGGTATTGGAGGCGATCGCGAACAGCGTGTCCGCATCCACCCTGGCCGACGCTCCCAGCTCGCGCACGCCATACCCCTTGGCCAGCACCACCTTGCCATCCTTGACGATGGCAACCGCAATGCCCGGCACCTTGAAGGTCTTCAGCACATCGGCCACATAGGCGTCGAAATCCGCCAGCTGCGCCGGCAACGCAGCTGCCGTGGCGGCGGCCGCCGGAGGCGCCGAAGCGCTTGCCGGCACCTGGGCCAGCGCAGCGGTACTGACCAGCAAGGCGCAGCAAATCGCCAGGCGCAGGGAAAGCGGGCGCTTCGACATCATCAGCTCCAACGGCAATGGGTTGCCGCACTATCAACGCAAAATGTCGCGGCGGCCACGGCTGGAAGTCACACCCCGCATGCGGCAAGCTGCACGTTCTCAATGGACGCAATGGATCGGCCCGATGGAAGCGCTCGCCCTATGGATCAGCAACTACGCCATCGCGTTGTGGGCACTGGTGTTGATCGTTGCGCTGGTGTGCGGCGACTTCCTCTGGCGACGAGCGCGTCGGCACCGCCTGGCCACCACCGGCAAGCGCGATTACCTCGCGCTGGAACCAGGCACTGCCGCCGCGTTGCTGGCAGTGTTTGGCGGCGTGTTTGGGCTGCTGTTCTGGGCGGTATGGACGCACAGCGCGTTGACCCGCTTCGATGCGGCACTCGCGCTCGACCTGCACCACAACCTGTCACCGGAGGTGTTGCAGGGCGTGGTCGTCTTCACCTGGCTGGGCGACCCCCAGCTGGTGACGGTCTCGGCGCTGATCGTCGCCCTCCTGCTCGCGCTGCGCCGGCAATGGCGGCTGTTCATTCCATGGGGCGTGGGCCTGGGCGGCATGGTCGCCAGCAACGACGTGGTGAAACGTTTCATGCAGCGCGCGCGGCCGTTCAACGGCCATGGGTTCATTACCGAAACCGGGTTCAGTTTTCCCAGTGGCCACGCCGCCGGGTCGCTGGTGTTTTTCGGCTTGCTGGCTTACCTGCTGCTGCGCCAGTGCCTGCCCCGCCACCACCGCGACACAGTGGCCGTCGCGGTGGCGCTGGTGACGCTGATTGGCTTCAGCCGGGTGATGCTGCAGGTGCACTACCTCTCCGACGTGCTGGCCGGCTACGCGCTCGGTGCATGCTGGCTGGTGATTGCCATGGCGCTCGCCGAACAGTTGCGGCGCGGCGCACCCACTTCCTGAGGGCACCATCGTGCGCAGCGTGAAACCCTGGTTGGTAGTGGCGGCGCTGGCGCTGGCCTTCTTCTGGCAACACCATGCGCCACCGGCCCCTGCAGACCATCCACCGGCCGTCGCCGCCACGCCCGGCGCAAGCCTGCCACCCGAGGTCGCGGCGACGCTGGCGCTGATCGCGCGCGGTGGGCCGTACCCGTATCGCCAGGATGGCGTGGTGTTTGGCAACTACGAGCACCGCTTGCCGCTGGCACCGCGCGGCTACTACCACGAGTACACGGTGCCGACGCCGGGCGCGCACAACCGCGGCGCCCGGCGCATCATCACCGGCGGTACGCCGCCGACCGACTACTGGTACACGCCCGACCACTACCGCAGCTTTCAGCAGCTGACCGTACTCCGATGAACGCGCAAGCCCACGACCCCGACCTCACGCGCCCCGCCTTGAGCGGCGTGTATTACGTCGGCGACGCCGATCTCGACCGCCTGGCCGCCACTGCCCGACACGAACAGCTTGCCGTGTGCCGCATCGACCTTGCCGGCTGCGTCGACCGGGCCGGGCTGTTTCGGCGCATCGTGGCCGCGCTGCCGTTGCCGGCGGATTTCGGCGACAACTGGGACGCACTCGCCGATTGCCTGCGCGACTTTACGTGGCTGCCGGCGTGGGGCCACGTGCTGCTGTTTGCGCATGCCGCCGAGCTACGCGAGCACGACGGCGCCAGCTTCGAGGTGTTGCTTGGCGTATTGGATGACGCGGCCACCTTTGCCGCCGATGGCGACCACCCTTGCTTTGCTTTCCTTGCCCTGCCGGAAACCGACCCCAGCATGCCCGTTGAAACCGTTTCGTTCGTCCTCGACCGCGAGTTCGTCAAACTCGACAACCTGCTCAAGCTGACCGGTGTTGCCGACAGCGGCGGCGCCGGCAAGCAGCTGGTGGCCAGTGGCGCGGTGCGTGTGGATGGTGTGGTGGAGCTGCGCAAGACCTGCAAGATCCACGCGGGCCAGAGCGTGCGCGTGGGCGACGTGCTGATCCGCGTCAGCGGCGCCTGAAGCTCACTCAGGCGGCAAGGCGTCGATGCGGCGCGCCAGCGCTGCCGGCTCCGGCACGCGAATGCGGAAGGCATCGGCCAACACGGCGCACACTTCGGCGCCATCGCGCAGCGCGTGGCGTTCCGGGTCCCGGCCCGGATGACGCACGTGGAATTCGCGGTCGCGCAGGGTGAGCCGGCGATCGCCATCGACGCGCGAGGCAATCACGTGCTGCACGAACTTCGACGCCGGCCAGGTCGACACGTAATGGTTCGCCACCACGTAGTCGATTTCCGGATGCGGTTCGGGCGCGAAGCGATACAACGTGTGCCAGGCGCCGCACAGGTCAGCCTGCATGCGCCACTCGGCGTCGTGGCGCACCAGCCGGAATGCCTCCAGCGCCGTGGATTGGGGTACGTCCGCCACCATTCGCAGCGCGCCGAGCAGGGTCATGCTGCCAAAGCCGACGTCGGCCAGCCACGCATCACCGCCAGCGTCAACGCGCAGCAGCATGTGCGTCTCCGCCGTGCTGGCGTCCTCCGGTTGCCGCCACAAGACGCGCGCGATGAGGCCATCGACGTGAAAGCCGATGGCACGCAGCGCCGCGGCAAACAGGTGGTTGTGCTCGAAGCAGTAGCCGCCGCGCCCGGCGCCCACCAGCTTGGCCTCGATGGCGGCCAGCTCGAGCCGCACCGGGTGCCCCAGGAAAGGATCGAGGTTCTCGAATGCGATCGCGTTGGCATGGGCTGTCGCCAGCGCCGTCAACGTGGGGACATCAGCACGCGGGGCAGCGGTGTAACCAATACGCCGCAAATACGCGGCCAGATCAATCTGGACGGTCATGTCGCCACGGTAGCACCGCGTCGGCAGAACCCCACACCGATCGGCGCGAAGGCTGCCTGCTTGCACAAGCGTACCGACAAAGCGCACACGTCACCGCAGCACGTGATGCGAGTCGGACTGCGGCCAGGCGAACTTTTTGGCGAGGCCAAGTCGGGCTGAAGCCCAACCCACAGGCTATGCCCGTTTGTGCGGCACCAGGCGCAGATGTGGCGTGCCACGCCGTACTTGCGGGGTAAGCAGGCACTCGATGGCTGCCGCGGGTTGCGGGCGCGAGTACAAATACCCTTGGCCCTCGTCACACCCAGCGCGGCACAGGAACTCGTGCTGCTCTTCGGTCTCGATGCCTTCGGCGATGGTGCGCAAACCAAGGCTGTGCGCCATGGCGAGAATGGTTTGCGCGATGGCGACGTCGTTGTCTTCCTGCGGCAAACCCGTCACGAAGGAACGGTCGATCTTGAGCGTGGTCACCGAGGGCAGCTTGAGATAGGCCATCGACGCGTAACCGGTACCAAAGTCGTCGATCGCAACTTCGACGCCAAGCGCGTGCAGCGCTTTCATCGTGCGCTCGGTCTCGTCGCCCATGCGCAACATGGTGCCTTCGGTGATTTCCAGCGCCAGCCGCCCCGGCTCGATGGCGTACTGCTGCAGCACCTGTTTGAGGTTGGCAATGAAGCCGGGGTGACCAAACGCGCGGCCAGACAAATTGACCGCCACCCGGATCGCCGGCACGTCTGCCTCCTGCCACACGCAAATCTGGCGGCACGCCGCATTCAGCACCCATTCGTCGATGTAACGGATGAGGCCGAGGCTTTCCGCGGCCGGGATGAACTCCGTCGGCGGCAGCTCGCCGCGCTCGGGATGCTGCCAACGCAACAGCGCCTCGACTGCAACCACCCGCCCGCTGCGCAGGTCCACGCTGGGTTGGAACACGAGGTGAAACTCGCCCTCGGCCAGCGCCCGCCGCAACTGCGATACCAGCAGCAAACGCTGGCGTGCATGCGCCTGCATTACCGGCGTGTAATAGCGAAAAGTGTTGCGCTCGGCGTTTTTCGCCACATACATCGCGGCGTCCGCGTTGGCGATCAGCGTGGGGACGTCACCGCCGTCGAGCGGGTAGCCGGCAATGCCGATGCTGGCGCTGAGCGTCAGCTCGCAGTCGTCCACCATGACCGGCTCGGCCAGGCTCGCCAAGAGACGCTGTGCCACCATGCCGGCATCCTCGCGCAGTGCGAGGTGATCGAGCAGCACGGTAAATTCGTCGCCGCCGATGCGACCGGCCAGGTCGCCTTTCCCAAGTTCGCGACCAATGCGCTCGGCCACCCTTTGCAACAGGCGGTCGCCAACCGCGTGGCTGTAGCTGTCATTGACCATCTTGAACGCGTCGAGATCGACAAACAGCACCGCCACCGCGCCACCGTTGCGGGCCGCCGCCGTCAGCGCCTCCTCGCAACGCCGCTCGAACTCGGCGCGGTTGTACAGACCGGTCAGCGGATCGTGCATGGCCAGGTGTTCCAGCCGTTGCCGTCGCGTTTGCTCGTCCCGGATATCGCTGAACACCGCCACGTAATGCAGCACCTCGTGTTGCGCGCTGCGGATGGCACTGATGCTGAGCTGCGCCGGGTACGTGCTGCCATCGGCACGACGGCCAACCACTTGCCCGCTCCAGTGCTGCGGCCCGAAGCCGCCTGGCCACGCCGCCTCGGGCAAGGCGGCTCCGTCTGGTAGACGATGCAACTCATCGAGTGAGTGGCCCCGCACGTCTGCCGACGCAAAACCGGTGATTTCGCCATGGGCGGCATTCACCGACACCACGCGGTGCTTGGCGTCCGCAATCACGACGCCTTCGGCAATACCCGCCAATGCTTCTGCCGCCACGCGCCGCTCGTGTTCCAGTGCAAGGCGCTCGGAGATATCGCGCATGATGATCTGGCGCACGCGGCGATATCCCCACACCGCGTGGCTGACCTGCATTTCGACCGGACGCTGGCCACCGTCACTGGCCACCAGCGTCGCCAGCAGCGACGGCCCCACGCATTGACTCGACTCGGGTTGCAGCAATGCATCGAATGGCGTGCCCGGCAGCTCCTCCGGCGGGCGTCCAACCCACGCGGCCATGAGCTGATTGGTTTCGAGAATGCTGCCGCTGGCCTCGTCCACCATCGCGATGGCGACAGCAGCACTGTCGAACAGCAGCCGATAGCGCGCCTCGCTGCCGCGGATACGGTGCAGCACGCGCCGTGCCATGCCCAACCAAAGCGCAGCCACGCCGAGCAACCCCAGCAGCACAGCCACAAACAGCAGTCGTGCCAGCAGCACCGCGCCATTCACCACTTCGTACGCAAACCGGCTGCTGCGCGGAGCGATGTCGCGATTGAGTTGCGCGATGCGCGCACGCTGGGCCGTAATGAATGCTGCCGTCGGTTGACCAACGGCATACGCACGTTGCAGCGTGGTCGACATGTCCTTGAACTCGTCGATCATCGGATCAGTCGAACGCCACATCTCAATCGCCGCGGTGATATAGGGCGCTTGCGAAAGGTGCCGCAACGTAAAAGACATACCAGACACCGCATCTGGCACCATGCTGCTGCGCGCCAACGCCGCACGCACGCGATCATCGTCAGCTTGTCCGGCAATGATCGCCTCGCGCGCCCAACGATCCACCTCGATCACGGCAAGTTCATGACGGAATGCCGCCAGATCCGCGGCGTTGCCGCGCGCGGCATAGGCGTCCAGGTCGATCACAGCCTGCTTTTGCGCCTTCGACCACAGGCTCTCGGCGTTCAAGAACCCGGCCAGCGTCAGCTGCACCTGGAAGGCGGCCCCAGCCAAGGCCAGCACCAGTACCACCACGGCCGCAAAACCCCAAACGAGCGGCAGCAATCGACGCCACAAGGGCTGTCGCAGGCTGTCGGCAAAATGCACGACCGAATTCTTTCTAGCCATTGGCGCTTTCCTGTCCGCGCTTGTCGCAATGTCGGCAAGCGATCCGGAGGCCCACATCACCCTCGCTACGCGCGACCACACGCCCGCCATCGTTGCCTTGGTTCGTGTATCGACCCGTGCGCAATGGACTTGAATAAACCGACGCCGTGCACGCGGCAAAGATGGTCGAGCAGAAACCGTGCCAATAAGCCAGTCAGGCGCATCGCAACCGCGGCGTCAGCGTCGGCCACCGCACCATTCGGGTAGCATGCCACAGCGGTCTGCAGGTCGGCGAAACCCGCCACCGCGAATCCATCAAGGCTAAAGCCGTCGCAAAGAGGCCTCGCCTCACCCCGCCGATCCAGCTACTCGCACACATACGCACAGCCAACAACCTCACCCATGCGTTACAAGAGTGAATGTTCTGTCAACGATAGCCGCATCCGGCGGGCTGGGCAGCCCGCCGGATGCGTCGTGTACCCTACGCGAGGGTCGCCAAACTGGCGCCGCGTTGGACATCCCGCGTCACATGTTGCCGACGTACGCAACGGTCACCGAACAGCGCCATGCAACGATAGCTGCGCTCGATACATTCACCGAGATGAGCCACCTCGGCAACGGATGGATTCATGCCAAGCAGCGCGCAGACGATTTCCAACGCCTCCCACGGATGGGTGTCATCATAGGCCGCGTGCATCTTCAACCAGCGCAGGCTGGCTGCACGGGTCTCCGGTGCAAAGCTGTCGCAATAAACGGCACTGTCGTTAATCGTCCGCGCCCAGTCGCCGGTAGCACCTTCGATAGCGTAGTTGGCCGCAGCCAGGCCCGCTGCAAGCGAACCGTCGGTTGAAATCTCCTCACCCCAGCGGTACAGCCCGTCAGTGCCAGCCGGCGCCGGGTGGTGCAGCAGCTCGTCACGAGCAACGCCGGCACCTTCGGCCCAGTTGAGCCAGTACTCGGCGTGGTTTTGCTCCACCCGGATATTGCGCACCAGCCATCGCCGAGCCATGTCGTCGCCTTCGCTGCGACCGTAGCGCGTCTTCAGCAAACTCAGCGCCATGAAACTTGGAAAACGCTCAATAAACGGCCACAGGCCTGCAAAGAAATCGTGGCTACCAGCAGCATCCAGCTGAAGCGTAGTCATTCGCCACAGGATTTCGTGCTCAGTCACTTGCCGCCGTACCGGCTCACACGCGGCAACCATGTCTTGCGCCCACTGTGGGTAACTGCGCAAATCCTTGAGCGGGCCAGTACGTTCAAATCGGGTATACATGAGAAACTCCTCGGACAGAAAAGGGATTTAGACTGCAATGGCGAGTCGTTGCTAAGACTCGCGAGCCGAGCATAAAGCCGAGGGTGATCCGCGGACGCGGCTTGTCGCACCGCCAGTCTGCACTGGAAGATGTGCGCGTCGTTGTTTTCGGGAAACGCGTTATGCGCCGCACGCGCCGAAGATGATTTGCCGCAAATCGAGGTTCGTTACCTCGCCGCGTCGGGCTGGGCGGCGGGTAACGAAAACGGCCACCGGGCAACCACGCATTTCGCCGACGAAGCCGGGTGCAGCGCCGGCGGTAATCCGCACATGGGTAACTTCGGTCGGGCGTGTGACAGAATCACGTCGCGGGACTTATTGCCCCGACGGAAGAAATTCACCACGCCGCAGCGATGCGCCCCACGGCGGCAAATACGGGATCGGGCGAGTCCGCGCCAAGGTCCGGGTTGACGTAGTACGCCGCCACCAGCAGCGGCTTGCGGTGCGGCGGCCAGAGGATCGCCACGTCCCCACTCTCGCCATGCGGGCCGGTGCCCGTCTTGTCGCCCGCAATCCAGTCGTGCGGCACCCCGGCGCGCAAACGGCCGCGCCCGGTGGAGGCGGCGCGCAGCCAGGTCGCCAGCTGCGCGCGCGAGGCCGCGGACAGGGCATCGCCCAGCAATAGCGCGTGCAGGCTGCCGAGCATCGCATTCGGCGTGGTGGTGTCGCGCAAGTCGCCCGGTGCGCCCTGGTTGAGTTCGGGCTCGAACCGGTCGAGTCGCGTGAGCCGGTCGCCCAGCTTGCGCGCAAACGCGGTCACCGCGTGCGGCCCGCCCAGGCTTGTCAGCAGCAGGTTGTCCGCCGTGTTGTCGCTCACCGTGATCGCCGCCGCGCACAGCTCGCCAACGCTGAGCCCAGGTGCGCCCACATGCTTGCTGGTTACCGGCGCCCACGCCAACAGCGCATCGCGGCCGAAAATCATGCGCCGATCCAGCTGCTCGCGCCCTGCATCCACGCGCGCCAGCACGGCGCCTACGGTGAGCACCTTGTGCGTGCTGCACATGAGGAAGCGCTCGTCGGCGCGGTAACCGACGCGGCGCGTGCCTGCGACATCGAGAATGGCGACGCCCAGGCGTCCGCCATGCCGGTGTTCCAGCTCGGCCAACTGCGCTTGCGCAGCCGGCTCGGCGTCCGGGTGCGCGCGGACCGGACGAATGACCAGCGCGGCAACGCCCCACACGGCAGTCTTCAGCAAGCTGCGTCGATCCATGAAGGTTCCCTCTCGGGCAAGGTGTTCGAGGCGAGCATGGTGCCTGAACCCGCGGGCGGCGCGCGTGGCCGCCCGGTGGCGAGAACATGACAACGGTTGGACGCTGCGTCCGTGCGGCCGAGGATGAACCGCACCTGCGTCGGCGCTGAACATCGCCCAACCCGCGACCGGCAAATTGCGACCTGCGGGCCGCACGACGCGTTATATCAATGGACGACACCACGAGCGGGAGAAGTCGCCATGTCATGGTTCGAACGGCTTTCCGTGCGCCACCATCTGCTGGTGCGCATCGCCGCCTCCATTCTGGCCTTGACCGCAATCGTGGCGGTGCCGATGCCCGCACGGGCGGAAGTGTTCGTCTCGGTCACCTTCGCCCCGCCGCCACTGCCGGTGTATGCCCAACCGGTGATCCCCGGCCCGGGCTACATCTGGACGCCGGGCTACTGGGCATGGGGTGGCGACGGCTACTACTGGGTGCCCGGCACCTGGGTGCTCGCACCGTTCATCGGCGCACTGTGGACGCCCGGCTGGTGGGGCTGGAGCAGTGGCGTGTATGTGTTCCATCCCGGCTACTGGGGTACGCGCGTCGGCTTCTACGGTGGCATCGACTACGGCTACGGCTATGGCGGCCGCGGCTATGACGGCGGCTACTGGCGCGACGGCGGCTTCTACTACAACCGCTCGGTAAACCGCGTCAGCACGCGCATCACCAACGTCTACAACCGCACCGTCGTCAACCGCACCACGACCATCAACCGCACCAGCTTCAATGGTGGCCCGGGCGGCGTGGCGGCGCGCGCCACCCCGCAGCAGCGGGCATGGGCGCGCAACCACCGCTTCGGGCCGGTCGCCGCGCAGCGGCAACAGCGCGATCTCGCCAGCCGCACGCCGGCGCTGCGCGCTGCGGCCAACCGCGGTGTACCTTCGATTGCAGCCACCCCGCGGGCCGGCGCCTTCAACAGCCACGGCGTCACCGCCGCACGCGGCGCCCCCACTGCCATGGACGCACGCGCAACGCGGTCCGCGCCGGCGTCCGGCCGGCCCGACACCCTGCGCTCGGCCGGCTTTGCGCCACACGCCCAGGCCGTGGGCCGCATGAGTGATGTTGGAAGAGCGGACGCGCAGCGCGGCAACGCGGCGCCACCGCGGGTACGCGCAAACCGCAACGGCGCATACGGGCAGGCGGAGATGCGGCAACCCAGTGAATGGCGTTCGACCGGCTCCGCGCCGCACGCAGAGAACGCTCCCCGCCGCGGCAATTTCGGCGGGCGCGGCGACACCGCGATGACCGAACGGAACGCCTATCGCGGCAACGGCTATCGGGCCGAAAGCGCCGGCATGCCGAACCGTTACCAGCCTGTCGACAATGGCTACCGGCAGCCAGCCCGTGGGCCGCGCATGGATTCGGCCCCTCGTGCGATGCCGCAGCCCTATCGCGCCGAGGCACCGCGGGCTGCGTCGCCTTCGCAGCAGACACCGGCTGCCGGGCATGGCCGCAGCCGCGGACGCGACAAGCACCAGG
The DNA here is from genome assembly GCF_058789895.1 of Rhodanobacter sp. FW106-HT46G03. NCBI lineage: Bacteria > Pseudomonadati > Pseudomonadota > Gammaproteobacteria > Lysobacterales > Rhodanobacteraceae > Rhodanobacter > Rhodanobacter sp. FW106-HT46G03. The sequence continues at coordinate 1,571,963 of NZ_JBYTCC010000001.1, read as the reverse complement.
ATTGAATCACGGCGGCCAAACACGATCGAACGGGCCGCGCCACCCGACGGGCTCGTTCCGTCATGGCCGCCCACGCTCCCAAGTGCACGTAGCCATCAGTGCTCGGGAATCCTCAACCCACGCTGCACCGCCGGCCGCGCCAGGCCACGCTGCAGCCAGGCGTCGACGTGCTTGAACGCGTCGTAGCCCACGATTTCGCGCGCGCCGTACCAGGTGATGAGGTTGTTCACCCAGCCGAGCATCGAAATGTCGGCGATGGTGTATTCGTCGCCCATCACCCATTGCCGCCCGGCAAGCCGGTCATCGAGCACGCCGAGCAGGCGCTTGGCCTCGTTGACGTAACGCGCAAGCGGGCGCTTGTCCTCGTATTCGCGGCCGGCGTATTTGTGGAAGAAACCGAGCTGGCCAAACATCGGCCCGATCGATGCCATCTGGAAAAACAGCCACTGGATGGTTTCCCAGCGCCGCGCTGGGTCGGTCGGCAGGAACTTGCCGGTTTTCTCGGCCAGATACATCAGGATCGCGCCCGATTCGAACACGCCGAGCGGCTTCCCGCCCGGGCCATTCGGGTCGATGATCGCCGGGATCTTGCCGTTGGGGTTCAGCGCCAGAAACTCCGGCACATGGCTTTCGTCGTTGCCGATGTCCACCCGGTGCACCTCGTAGGGCAAGCCGGTTTCCTCCAGCATGATCGACACCTTGACGCCATTCGGCGTAGGCAGCGAGTAGAGCTGCAAGCGGTCAGGGTGCTGCGCCGGCCAGCGGCGGTTGATCGGAAACGCGGACAAATCGGACATCGCGAAGACTCCTTGTGGCAACCGCTGAAACATGGCGTCGCCGCAGCGCGCTTCAATCCTGCCGGCGCGACTTTTCCTTCGCGCCAACCCGCGTAAGCTGCGCCCCATCTTTTGCGTATCAGGAGTCGGAACATGCCCCTCATCCACGCGTACGGCACCCCGTCCGCCACCACGCCACTCGGCCCGCTCGACATCGAACGCCGCGAGCCGGGCGCGCATGACGTCAAGATCGCGATCCGCTGGTGCGGCGTGTGCCACTCCGACCTGCACACCGTGCGCAACGAGTGGCGCAACACGCTCTACCCATCGGTACCGGGGCACGAAATCGTCGGTGAAGTGGTGGCCGTGGGCAACGCGGTGACGCGCTTCAGACTGGGCGAAACCGTAGGCGTCGGCTGCATGGTCGACAGCTGCCAGCACTGCGCAACCTGCGCGGCCGGCGAGGAACAGTACTGCGAGAACGGCTTCACCGGCACCTACAACGGGCGCGGCCAGGTGAACACCTGGGGCGGCTATTCCGAACACATCGTGGTGCGCGAAAAATTCGTGCTGCACATTCACCACAAGCCGGAGCTGCTGGCCGCCGTTGCGCCGCTGCTGTGCGCCGGCATCACCACTTATTCGCCGCTGCGCCACTGGCATGCCGGTCCCGGCCAGAAGGTCGGCATCGTCGGCCTCGGCGGGCTCGGCCACATGGGCGTCAAGATCGCCCACGCGCTCGGCGCGCACACCGTGCTGTTCACCACCTCGCCCGACAAGATCGCCGACGGCAAGCGCTTCGGTGCCGACGAGGTGGTGATCTCGAAAGACCTTGCGCAGATGACGCAGCACAAGCGCAGCTTCGATTTCATCCTGGACACCGTGGCCGCCGCGCACGATCTCGACGCCTACCTCAATCTGCTCGGCCACGACGGCACGCTGTGCCTGCTTGGCGCCCCGCCGACGCCGCATCCGGCGATGTCCTCGTCGCTGCTGGTTGGCAGCCGCCGGCAGATCGCCGGCTCGCTGATTGGCGGCATCCGCGAAACCCAGGAGATGCTGGATTTCTGCGCCGAGCGCGACATCGTGTGCGACATCGAGAAAATCGCCATGGCCGACATCAACACCGCCTACGAGCGCATGCTGAAGCGCGACGTGAAATACCGTTTCGTGATCGACATGGCCACGTTGAACCAGACCGCCAAGGCAGCCTGACCCAGTGCGTGACGGCACACCGACCGCTGCCTCGCCGCTGCAGGGCTTTGTCGCCAGGCATGCGCACCTGCTCGTGCTGACTGGCGCCGGCTGCAGCACTGCCAGCGGCATCCCCGACTACCGCGACCGCAACGGCGCGTGGAAGCGCAAGCCGCCGATCACGCTGCAGGCGTTCATGGGCGAGCCGTACACGCGTGCTCGCTACTGGGCGCGCAGCCTCGTCGGCTGGCCGAGCTTCGGGGCGGCCAAACCCAACGCCACCCATCGCGCATTGGCCGAGCTCGAACGCCGCGGCAAGCTGACGCTGCTGGTCACGCAAAACGTCGACGGCCTGCACCAGCGCGCCGGCAGTCGCCACGTGGTCGACCTGCACGGCCGGCTCGACACTGTGCGCTGCATGGCCTGCGACTGGCGCGGTCCGCGCGATGCCTTCCAGCGCGAACTGTCCGCGCGCAACCCGGATTGGGTCGGCCTCGTCGCGCACATCGCGCCGGATGGCGACGCCGACCTCGAAGGCATGGATTTCGCGAACTTCGACATCCCGCCCTGCCCGCGCTGCGGTGGCATCGTCAAACCCGACGTGGTGTTTTTCGGCGAAGGCGTGCCGCGCGGACGGGTGGACGCCGCCAACGCGGCACTTGCCGGCGCGGATGCCATGCTCGTCGTCGGCTCCTCGCTGATGGTGTACTCCGGCTACCGCTTCGTGCGCGCCGCGGTCGCCGCGGGCAAACCGGTGGCCACGATCAGCCTTGGCCACACCCGCGCCGACGCCATCGTCACGCTCAAGATCGAGGCCACCTGCGAGGAAGCGTTGGAGTTTGTGCTGGGGGAGTGAAGCGCATAACCGGGCGTCGCGGCATGACTCCTGGGCGATGTCAGCCAACGCGAAACGGCGAAACCGCTACGCACGCAGCCACCCAAAACTCGCTCGGGTAAAGCCCGACCGACAACACCGCACTCCCGTGGATCGGGCTGCAACCCGATACCTTCATGCGGTGCTTGCCGCAGTACCGAAGTGGCAACGGCCCGGTCGACATGCGTCGGCCGGGCCGTTGCCATGGCGTGCGCAGCGCCGATCAATCGTGCCTGGCGTGGTTCCCCGGCTGGTAGTGGCCTGGTTCGGCGCGGAACGGGATCGCCAACCGGTTCCAGCCGTTGATGGCAATGATGGCGTAGGTGAGGTGGGCCAATTCGACCTCGCTGAACACCTTGCGCACCTCGGCGTACAGCTCGTCGGGCACTTCGCGGTCCGCGATGCGGGTCAGCTCTTCGGTCCACGCCAGCGCCGCACGCTCGCGAGCACTGTAGAACGGCGACTCGCGCCAGGCATCCAAAAGATACAAGCGTTGCTCGGTTTCGCCGGCCGCCCGCGCATCCTTGCTGTGCATATCGAGGCAATAGGCACAACCGTTGATCTGCGAAGCACGCATTTTCACCAGTTCCAGCAGCGGATGTTCCAGGCCGGAGCGGTCCACCACCTGTTGCAATTGCACCATTGCCTGCAAGGCTTCGGGGGCGGCTTTTGCGTAGTTCATGCGTTGTGTCATGGGGGCCTCCTGATGACAGAAAAGAAAACGATGCACGCGGCGACGGAACGCTGGCGTGACACACATCAAGTACGACGCTTCCGCGCCGCAACACCTCACCAGTTGCCGTCGCACGCCACGCTTTTCAAGCGGAAATCCACGTCGGGCCGCCAAAACCGCTGCCAGTGTGACAACTGCCGCGCGCCGCTTGTCATCGCAGTAGCGGTGACGCAACCCATGCGGAGTGCACGGCGATACGCGGCCTTTGCAAACGCCGTGACGCGCCAGGCCCGGCGCCGACGAAATTCGTCGCGATAGCCATTCCGCGCGCTTCCGGCAAGGTGCGTCACGCCCAAGCGAAGACGTCGGATGAAACCGATGATCGTCGTGGGCGCGCGGCGTACCACTGCCAGAGGAATCGGCAACGGTTGCCGCAACCCGACGGTTGCTCGCTCAGGCCGGCGTGGCGAACCATTCCGCGTGCTGTGCGCGCAGGCGCTGCCATTCGAGCTTGAGCCACGGCGTGTAGCGCTCGGGGTTGGCGGCAATTTCCTGGTCGAGCATGTCCGGCGCCACGTAGCGCAGCGCGGCGATTTCGCTGGCGTTGACGTCGGGCGCCGCGTCGCTGCGCCCGGCAAACACGTGGCACAGCTCGTGTTCGGAGCCGGCATCGCCGTAGCTCGCCTGGTAGGTGAACTCGAACAGATGCGTGAGCTCGCAATCGAAGCCAAGCTCTTCGGCAAGACGGCGGTGGATCGCATCCTTGAGCCGCTCGCCGCGGCGCGGATGGCTGCAGCAGGTATTGGCCCAGTAACCCGGCCACAGGCGCTTGCCCTCGGCGCGCTGTTGCAGCAACACCTCGCCGTTCGGGTTGAACACGAACAGGGAAAACGCGCGGTGCAAGGTGCCGTGGCCGTCGTGCGCACTGGCCTTGTCGAGATACCCGATTTCGCGATCCTTCGCGTCGACCAGGATCAGCGGCTCATCGTCGAAGGAAACCACTTCGTCGCGACGTGGCTGCTGCTCACTCATTGCCTTACCCCAGATCCACGGCCATCGCCTGATAGCCCGCGTCGCGCATCGCGGCGATCACGCGATCGCGGTTCTCCGGGCACAGTGCCACGATCGACCCGCCACCACCACCACCGGTGAGCTTGGCGCCCAGCGCACCGTTTTCGCGCGCGAGCTGCACCAGCTCCTCCAGCTCGCGGCTGGACACGCGCAGTGCGTTGAGCAGGCCGTGGCACACGTTCATCAGGTCGCCAAGCTGCTGCAGGTCATGCCCTTCGAGCGCCTGCGCGCCTTGCAGCGCCAGCCGGTCGATCTGCTCAAAGATGCCTTCGTACAGCGCCGGGTTGCGCATCCACGCACTGCGCACGTTGCCCACCGTGCGCGCGGTGAGGCTCTCGCGCCCGCTGATGCCGATCACCAGCGGCACCGAGCCGCCGAGTTTCAGCTCGCGAATATCCGGCTTGGCACCGGCGGCATCGCGCTGATAGAGCACGGTCTTGCCGAACGTGGCCACCGTATTGTCCACGCCGGAAGGTGAGCCGTGCGCCACGCGCTCGCACTGGTAGGCCAGCGCGTTGACCTCGTCATCGGTGAGGCCCAGCTTGAAATGCCGATCCAGCGCGCGCACGACGGCGACCGCGAGCGCGGCGGAACCGCCCAGGCCCATCGCGCGCGGCACGTTGGGAAACACTTCGATATGCATCGGCCGCTCGATCAGGCCGAGGCGGTCGAAGATCAGCCCGAGCGATTTCTGGATCGAATCGCGGCGCGCGGGATCGCGACTGAAATGGCACTTCACGCCCCAGCGCGCGATCAGCATTTCGACGCCGCCGGACGGCATGTCCTTCACGCTGGCGTGGATCGCCAACGGAATCGGCGCGGCAATGGCGTGGCTGCCGTACACCACCGCGTGCTCGCCCAACAAAATCACCTTGCCGTACGCGGACACGCCATCGGCCGGTACTGGCGTGTCGGCCGGCACGATGATGCCGGCGCGACCGTGGCGCAGGCCTTCGATGATCTCCAGTGCCTTGTGCACCTTGATCTCGCCGCCTTCGACCAGTTGATCCACCACCGCATCGAAAATGTCGGCACCCGCCCCGGCGGCAATCGCCACGCTGCGTGCATGCAGCGTCATGTGGCCCTGCTGGATGCCCTCGGTAGAAAGGGCGCGCAAGGCGGAGAAGTTCTGCGCCAGCCCCACTGCGCCCATGATTTCTGCCAGCTCGGTCGCGCTCTTGACGCCGAGCAGGCGCAGGTTCAAGCCGACGGTGGCGTTCGACAGCAGCGAACCGCCGACGATGCCGACCTTCATCGGCATGTCCAGCTCGCCGACCAGTTCGCCGCTCGCGCTCTTGTACCAGCGCGTCAGCGCGGTATAGCGCCCGCCGCGCGCGGCGTACGCGTGCGCAGCCGCCTCGATCGAGCGCCAGTCGTTGCCGGTGGCCAGCGCCACCGCGTCCACGCCATTCATGATGCCTTTGTTGTGGGTGGCGGCGCGGTACGGATCGAGGCTGGCAAACTCGTTGGCGAGAATCACGCCGTCGCGCACGTCCTCGCCGGTGAACGCCTTGCTGGCCAGCGCGTCGACCGGGATCACGCAGCGCGCGCGCACCAACGCGCGGTCGGCCAGGTTGGACAGGATGCGCAGAAACACACGTCCGCTGGTGAGTTTTTCCACCAGCGACGCCACGCCTTCGCACATGGTGTTGACCAGGTTCGCGCCCATCGCGTCGCGGGTATCGACCAGCAGGTGCAGCACCACCATGTCGCCGCCTTCGGCGCGCGCCAGGAGCTGCACCTCGATGTCCTTCGCGCCACCACCGCGCGCCACCATCTGCGGGTGCAAGCTGTTGGCGAGGTTGAGCAATTCTTCCTTGTGTTGCAGCAACGCGGCCTTGGCCTGCACCGGGTTCGGCACATCCACCACCTGTACCTGGCCGATCAGCACCGGCTCGGTGCTTTCGACGTGGAAGCCACCGGTGCCGCGCACCACCTTCGCCGCCGACGACAGCGCGGCAACGATCGACGGCTCCTCGACCACCAGCGGTATCACGTAGTCGCGCTCGTTGACGAGAAAGTTGAGGCCAAGCCCGACCGGCAGGCCCATCACGCCGACCACGTTCTCGATCAGCTTGTCGGCGCGGCTCACCTTGAGCGTGTGCTCGCCCGAGGCCAGTGCGTGGTAATCCTCCGCGCTGAGCCAGCCGCGCTCGTGGATCATGCGCACGCGCTCAGCCACCGAGAGTTTGTAGAAAGCCGGAAACCGCGCCGTCTTCGACGTATCGACACTCATTCGCCATCACTCCACAAGCACGCAGCCGCGGCCGCATCCATCCGGTTCAAGGGAAGTCACCGCCCTGCCCGGCCGCGCCATGCGACGGCGAACCGGAGTGCATGAAGGAGACGTCGCACTGCACGCCCTGCGGATCAACCGCCAACCCCTCCGCGTGCAGGCCGGCCGCCATCATAGCGCGGCGCACGCGTTCCAGTTGCGGTGCACCATCGGCCACCACCACGCCGAAATCGCCACCTGCGCCGCAGGGTTTGAACGCTGCACCCGCGTGTGCGGCAAGCGCAGCCAACTCGCGCTGCGCTGGCGAGAAAATCGCCAGCCCGCTGGCGCGTTCCAGCCGCGACAGTGCCGCCGCATACGCTGCCACCAGCGCAACGAAACCTGCCGCATCGCCGTGCAGCGCCGTGGGCGCGGATCCCGCCAATTGACACAATTCGCCCATGCGTGCCGCGTAATCCGCCGCGTGCGTCTGCCGCCAGGCGGCCAAGTGCGCCAGTTGGCCGGCTGTCGATACCGCCTCCTGCGACCACACGAACAGGCACTGCGCGCCGGCCGGTGGCCAGCTCGCCGATGACGAAGCCGGTGCGGCACCAGGCATGCCGCGCCGGTACGTCAATGCGCCACCGGCAAGGCTCGCCGCAATGTCGACGCCGCTGCCGCGCCCGCCTTGCCAGGCGCCATGCCACGCAACCAGGCGCGCCAGCCATGCCGGCGTGGGGGCGAAACCCTGCCCGCTCGCGCGCACCAGCGCAGCAGCCAGCGCCACCGTCAACGCCGCGCTCGACCCCAGCCCGAGCTTGCGCCGGCCGGTCGGCGTGGCCGCAAAGAAACCCGAAGTGTCCAGCGTGAAGTCCAGGCCGCCGCGCGGCGCGAGGCCGATGCCGGCCAGCGCATTCCACACCTGCGTCACCAGGCCGAGGCGAGCCGCATCGGCGACAGTGTTCCACTCCAGCTTGCCGGCAGCGTCGACGCTGGCCGACGCTGAAGTGATACCAAGGTCTGGCGCAGCTACTTCCACCCCGGCACCATCGGCGCTGTCCAGTATCACCCGTGCACGCCGGTTCATCGCCACCACCAGCGCCGGCGCACCATCGAGCACCGCGTAATCGCCGAGCAGCACCAGCTTGCCCGGCGCGCTGGCTTGGATGCGCGTCACGCGTGCGGCCCCGCCACCAGATGTGCGCCAGCGCCCAGCCCGCACTCGATCACCTCGAGCACGCCCGGCACCTCGCGCAGCGCGGCCGCCACCGCGGGCAGCGCTTCAGGCAGACACACTGCCTTGACCTGCGGGCCGGCATCCACGGTGAAAAACACCGGCATGCCCTGCCCGCGCAGTTCGCGCACCCGGTGCATGCAGGCCACGGTCGCGCCGTTCCAGTAGATCAGCCCCGGCCGCGCCGCGAGCGCCAGCGCGTGCATCTTGAGGCAACTGTGTTCGGACACCTCGGCCAGCCGTGCGAAATCGTGCGCCGCCACCGCCGCGCGGGCGGCAGCAAGGTCGGCCTCCTGAGTCGCGACCCACGCACCCTGGAACGGCGAGGTCGCCGCGGTGCGGCGCATGCCAACAGTGGAACTGACGCTTTTCGCCGCCACCGAGGTCACCGCAATCGCCACCGCCAATGGCCACTCCGCACGATCCAGCAATGGGTGCGCGATCGAATCGCGCCCGTCTGCGCATTCGCCGCGCGCCCATTCGACAAAGCCGCCAAAGATCGAGCGCGCCGCCGAACCCGAGCAGCGCCGCGCCAGCGCCGACAATTCGCCGGGCGGCAGCGCCAGCCCCAGCGCTTGCGCGCCGGCGAGCATCAGTGCCGCAAACCCCGACGCCGACGAGGCCAGCCCGGCGGCGGTGGGAAAGTTGTTGTCGCTCACCACCTCGGCGCGCCAATCCACCCCGGCGCGCGCGCGCAGCAAATCCAGCCCCGCGCCAACCCGCGCCGACTCGCTAGTCTTGCCATTGAGTTGCACCCCGTCGGCACCGGCCCCGGCGACGAAAGTCACCTGCGTGCGGGTGCGAATGCGGTCCAGCGTGATCGACAGCGAACCCACGCACGGCAGGTTCAACGCCTCGTCGCGCTTGCCCCAATATTTGACCAGGGCGATGTTGGGATGGGCTTCGGCGGTGGCCGAACCGGGAGCAATGGCAGGCATGGGCAAGATGGCGTGGCAACGCACGCAAGCATACGCGAGGCCGCCGGCCCGACCAATGGCAAAACGGTGCCCGGACTATGACGCCGCATGCCGGTCGATCGCCGCCAGCAGCGCGAGATTCAACGCGTGCTGCTGCGCATGCCAGCCGGCGAGCCTGGCCGGATCGATCGCGGGCTGCTCGTCGAGCGCGGAGAGCTTGCGTTTCCACCACGCGCGATAGCGGTAATACGACACCTCGCCGTTGATGTCGCTGCCGACCAGCTCGCCCCGGAGACTGTCGATCACGCCCAGCGCATGCCGCAACTGGAAGCGCCCCTGGTCCCAGTTGGTCTGCGCCACGTCGGCGGCAAACACGTCCTTGTCGATCGAGAGATAACTGCGCAGTGGCTGCGTGCGCTGTTCATCGGCAAACGCAGCGACGAGATCATCCGGCGTATCGAATGTGCGGAACGCGCGCGCGATGCCGAGCCGGCGCGCCCACGCCGTATCCACGCCCATGCTCCAGTAGGTGAGCTTGCCGCGCACGAGCGGCGCAAGATAGTTCTCCCACGCGTGCCGCGCGCCGATGTCGCCCGAGGTGATGCCGAGCACGTGCATGTGCGCCACGAACGGCAGCCGCGCCACGCGCCGCACCCACGAGCCGCAATGCACGCCGAACGGGTAGCGCATGTTGTCCGGGTGGTTGTCCAGCACCACCACCTGGATTGGCGCCGTGGGCCTGAGCCGGGCGATCAGCGGCCAGCTCAGGTGGTGGAAATCGCCCGAGCCGGTGAACACCGTGCCGTAGCGCGCGGGCAACTGCGCTTCGAGCACCGCGCGAAAACGCCGCATGGTCGCCAGCGAGCAGCCAAAACGCACGGCCTCCTGCCACGACCCCAGCGGCAGCGTGATGCGGCCCGGCAAGGCTCCGACTGAGGCGTCCAGATCGAGCACCAGCGGCGGCAAGGCACCCTCAGTCATCCGCTTGCTCCTGTTGCTCCCGCCACATGCGATCGCTCTCGAAATGCCCGCCGAGCTTGCGCAGCAACGCGCGCAACAACGGATTGCGCGCATACACCGCGTGCCGGGTGAAGGTGAAGCGCGCGCCGAGCGCGGCTTTCACTTCCGGGTCGGTCCAGCCGGCGACGTAATGCGTCAGGCCTCGTTCGCGCGTGTAGGCGAGGTTGTGCATCCAGCTCACGAAATACAGATTGTGTTCGCGCGCGGCGGGGTAAGCCAGTCCAATGTACTTGTCCACCAGCTTGCCGGCGTACTCGTAGCACAGGTTCCAGCCGATCATCGCGCCCTGGTGGCGATACACGAACACCACACCGCCACTGTCGGCATCCTGCAGGATGCGGCGGAAGAACGCGGCGGTCAGGCGGTCGAAATGGATCTCGCTCTGCGCGTACACCGCATCGAACAAGGCGTAGTACGCGGCGAGCGTGGCTTCGTCGAAAAACCGCGCGTCGCCGGTGCGCACGACTTCCACCTCGAGCCCGGCACGTGAGCGCAACTTGCGCCGGAGGTTCTTGCGCCGGCTGTGCGACAGCCGGGCAAGGTAGGCGTCTTCCGAATCGAAATCGATCGGCACGTAGGCCAACGCCTGGCCTTCGAGCAGCACGAAACCCTGTGCCACGCAGGCATCTGCCAGCGCCTGGGCGCGCGCGTTGGTGCCCGGATCAAGCAGCGGCGACGCCTGCGCGATGTCCTTCACGATCAGCAGCTGCGTGTCGCGCCCCCAGGTTGCCTTCAGTTCACGCACCAGTTCAGCTGGCTCGCCGGCAGCCGGGATCGGCGCGTACTCGCTGACCGTGGTGCCGACGAATCGCGTGCGCCAGGTGAGTGCGCGCCGCACCAGTGGCCAGCGTCCCAGGCGCGCACGCAGCGCGTCGTCCGCGGTGGTCAAAAGATCGAACGGCGCGACGAAGCCCGGCAAGCCGCTAGGCAGGCGCCCCACGCCAAACCCGACCGGCGGCTCGGCCATGAACGCGGCAATCAGCCCTTCAGGTTCCAGTGGCGACACGAAAGGCATGCGTAAGACGGTTTCCCTAGACTAAACGTCGTAGCCTGCGTGAATGACCTTGCGCGGGCCTGTCACCACTCCATCAGGATCCGCCCATGACCGCTACCACGCAGGAACAGGTGTTCGAGCTCATCGCCAAGCAAGCGAAAGTCGAAACAGGCAAGGTCACGCCGCAATCCACCTTGAAGGATCTCGGTATCGCCTCGCTCGACGCGATCGAGCTCATCTTCGACATTGAAGAGCACTTCGACATCCATTTCCCCGAGCAGCAAGGCGCCAACTTCGACACCGATACCGCCCAAAGCCTGGTTGCCGCAGTGGATCAGGCGCTCGCCGAAAAGGCCAGCGGCGAAGGCACCAAGTAATGCCCACGATCGAAACCCGCCGAGTCGTCATCACCGGCATGGGTGCGGTGAGCCCGCTTGGCCTCACCGCCGACGAACTCTGGCACGGCATGCGCGAAGGCCATTGCGCCATCGGCCCGTTGCGCCACAAGGACAGCGACGCGCTGCGCGTCAAGATCGCGGCACAGGTACCGGAAACATTCGCTCCCGCCGCGCGCATCAACGAGCACATGCTGCCGCTGCTCGACATCACCTCGCAACTCGCGGTGTATGCCTCGTACGAGGCTGTCGAGCAATCCGGGCTCGACTTCACGCACGGCGACCTCGCGACGCGCACCGCCACCATCATCGGCACCGGCGTCGGCGGCGAGATGACCCACGACGAGCAGGCGTACCGGCTGTACGCGGAGAAATCCAGCCGCACGCATCCGCTCACCATCGTGCGCCTGATGGCGAACGCGCCGGCCAGCCAGATCAGCATCGCCCACGGCCTGCGCGGGCCAAGCTTTGCCGTGGCCAGCGCCTGCGCCTCGGCCAACCACGCCATCATCGAGGCCGCGCGCATGATCCACTTCGGCCTGGTCGACGTCGCCGTCACCGGCGGCACCGAGGCCTGCCTGTCCTATGGCTCGCTGCGCGCATGGGAGGCCATGCGCATCCTGTCCACCGACACCTGCCGCCCGTTCAGCGCGAACCGCCGTGGCCTGGTGCTCGGCGAGGGTGCCGCGATCTTCACGCTCGAGTCGCTCGACCACGCGCGCGCGCGCGGCGCGACCATCCTTGCCGAACTTGCCGGCGGCGGCATGAGCGCCGACGCCACCGACATCGTTGCGCCGAACCCCGACGGCGCCGCCAGCGCCATGCGCCAGGCACTGGCCGACGCCGGCCTCAACCCGGACGACATCGACTACATCAACGCGCACGGCACCGGCACCCAGGCCAACGACGTCACCGAAACCCGCGCCATCCACGCGGTGTTCGGCGACCGCCCGAAGCATTTGGCCGTCTCGGCGACCAAATCCATGCACGGCCACGCGCTGGGTGCCTCCGGCGCGCTCGAACTGGTCGGCGTGATCGGCGCACTGCGCGAAGGCGTCATCCCGCCCACCGCCAACTACGACCAGCCCGACCCGGAATGTGACCTCGACTATGTGCCGAACACGGCCCGCGAAGTGAAGGTCGACGCCGCGATCAGCAACTCGTTCGCGTTTGGCGGCCTGAACGCGGTGCTGGCGTTGAAGAAGGCACCGTAACCCGCGGCGTTGCCGCCCTGCATGGTGGTACCTGCGCCGACACCAGCGACGGTCGCCGCGTTGCTCAGCGTACGCCGCGCACCGGTCGGATGGCCCAGGCACCCAGTGCGCTGAGTACCGCCGCCACGACGAACAGCACCGCGTAGCTGCCGGCACTCGCGAACAGAATGGCGGGAGCAAGCGCCGGCATCAGGGCCTGGGGCAGCACGCTGGCGATATTGAAGATGCCCAGGTTCCTCGCCGCGTGGGTCTCGCGCTCCGGCAGTACGTCGGTCACCAGCGCGAAATCGACCGTCAGATACACGCCGAGCGCGCCGCCGGCCAGCGCCATGCCCACGAGAAACCAGGCATACGAAGCGACGAGGGCAATCATCAGCAAGGCCAACGCATAGGCCAGCGCCGCCCCACACACGAACACCCGGCGGCGCCCGAGCGCATCGGACCACGCGCCCGCCAGCACACCGGTAATCGCTACCGCGCCAGACTGCACCAAGGTGGACAGGAAAATCAGGTGCGGCACCCGCGCCGGCGCACAGCCCAGCTGGTCGATCAGGTAAAACTCTTGATAGATCATCAGCAACGAGACCCCGGCGTAGAGCAGGAAGCGGCTGCCCCAGACCCAGGAAAAATCGGGGAAGCGCCGCGGGTCGATCCAGAAGCTGCCGAAGAACTCGCGCCAGCCGTAGCGCACTCCATGGCCTGCCGCCAGCCGCTGGTCGGGCAGCACCCACGCCAGTGCCAAGGTGCTCGCCAGGGCGATCACAGCGGGCACCAGGAAAACCCCGAGCCGGAATTCCTCCAGCGCTTCCACCAGGAAGGTACCGCCTACCATGCCCAGCGGCAGGCTGAGGTTCACGATGCCGGACACCATGCCGCGCTGCGATGACGAGACCTGATCCGCGAGGATCGCCGCGAGTGCGGCCAGCTGCGCGTTGAAGGCCAGTTGCGCGATGCACCAGCCCAGCAGGAGCTGCGGAATCGACACCGCCGTCGCCACCACCGCCAGCCCCAGCATCCCGCCCAGGGCGCCGGCCAGCAGCCACGGTCGACGCATGCCGAAACGCGACGTGGTGCGATCCGAAAGGCGCCCGAAGAACGGGTTGGCAAACAACGCAATCAGCGCTCCCATGCCCACCACCAGCGACAGGCCACCAGCCGCATGCGCCGGGGCCAGCTCGCGCACACGCATGGGCAGCTCCACCAGGATCGGCGGCAACAGGGCCACCCACAACCCCAGGTAGGCCATGCCGTAGGCGGCGATGAACGGCCAGCCCGCGCGTCGCCCCGACGACGCTCCGTCAGCACCGGCATCGGGCTGCACGGGAAGTCCCTGCAACGCCGCCTTGGCCTTGTCGTCGGTCACCGCCCGCCCCCATGCACCTGCGACCGGGTTCCTGCTGAAACCGGCGTTAGGCGAATACTACGGGTTCCGGGGCACCGCTGCGGAAGCGCGCCACTGCACTTGGTATGGCACCCGTTCCGGCGCCGGCGGGGCACCATCGCGAATCGACTGCAGCACGCTTTCGACCGCTACGCGGCCCAACTCGCGGCACGGCTGGTGCACCGTGGTCAGGCCGGGCGAAATCAATCGCGACGCCGGCGTGTCGTCGAAACCGCAGACCGACAGGTCGCCCGGGATGCTCAGCCCGCGCGCGTAGGCTTCACGCATCACCCCGCACGCCATGTCGTCATTTGCCGCGAAGATCGCCGTAGGCGGGCGCGGCCGGTCGAGCAGCGTCCGGGCCCCGGCCATGCCCGACGCAAACGCGAAATCCCCGTCCACCACAAGTGACTCATCGTAGGCGATGCCGGCCTTGCGCAGCGCATCGCGATAACCGTTGAGCCGCCAGGTGCGCGCGCCATGCCCCTGCAGCCCGGCGACATGGCCGATCCGGCGGTGTCCCAGTGCCACCAGGTGGGCGACGATCTCGGCCGCCGCCTTGCGCTCGTCGAAACCGACGTTGATGCGCGATTGGCGCAGCTTCGACGAGATCGTTGAGTACGGCACGCCCAGCTCGTCGAGGCGCTGCAACAGCGCGGCGTTGTTCGCGTGCGGCGGCACCAGCACCAGCGCATCCGGTCGATGGGTAGCCACGAAGCCGTCGATCCGCGCGGCGAGATCGTCCGCCGCATCGAACGGATGCAGCACCGCGTTGTACGGGGTGCCCTCGCATGCCTGCAACACACCCACGATGAGCTCCATGGTGTAGCTGGAGCCGGACATCGGGTTGTCGTACAGCAGCGCGACCAGGTACGAGCGATTCCCGGCCAGGCTGCGCGCCGATGCGTTGGGCACGTAATTGAGCGCCCGGATCGACGCTTCGATCCGGGTGCGCAGTCGCGCCCGCACGCTCGGATTGCCGTTGAGCACGCGCGACACGGTCTTGGTGGATACGCCGGCATGCGTGGCGACGTCTTCGATTCTCACGGACATGTGCGGGCCCATCCCCCGATTGTTTGCAGCGTCCCATCCTACCCCAGCCGGCTGACCGCAAGCCACGTGGATTCCGTCCGTTTCAACCAAAAATACCAGCGCTGGTATTTTCTATTGACTGCGCTGGTACATTTGACTAGCGTACGCCGTCGCAAGGGCGCGTCGTGCGCGGATGAAAAGCCGTGCCGGCTGGGCGCACTGCCACACACTGGGGAGACACCGAAGTGGAAAAGAAACCATCCGTGCATCCGCGTGCGCGTACTGCCGTCCATCTGCGGCTGCTGCCCCTCGCGATCGCGACGACGCTGTTCATGGCCGGGCCGGCAGCGGCCATGGCCGCGCAGGCCGCGCCGCAGGAAACCGACCAGGCCACGCCGTCCACGCCAGCTACCACGCCCGAATTGAAGGCGGCGACCAAGAAGAAGGTTTCCACCGCGGCAAGCGAGAAAGAAGCCAAGCAACTCACCGGCATGACCGTCAACGGCTACTCGTCCAGCCTGAACCGCGCACAGGACATCAAGCGCTACGCCGACACGGTGGTCGACGCCATCTCCGCCCAGGATGCCGGCTCGCTGCCCGACCTGTCGGTGACCGAGGCGCTGCAGCGCGTGCCCGGCGTGGCGGTCAGCGCGTTCGGTGTCGCCGCCGACCCGGACCACTTCTCGATCCAGGGTTCGGACATCAGCCTGCAAGGCCTGCCCTACACCAGCACCCTGTTCAACGGCCGCGAGGTGTTTTCCGCCGGCGGTGGGCAGGGGCTGAACTTCGCCACGGTGTCGCCCGAGCTGATCGGCTCGGTGATCGTGAGCAAGAACCAGACCGCGGACATGATCGAGGGCGGCATCGCCGGCTCGATCGACCTGCATACGCGCAAGCCGTTCGACAGCAACAAGGATACCCAGGCTTCCGTCACCCTCGGCACCTACTGGGGCGACCTGGCCAAGCGGGGCACGCCGCAGATCGCCGGCCTGTTCAGCCACAACTGGACTACCGATATCGGCCGCTTCGGTTTCCTCGCCAACCTGGCCTACGACCGCATCGACCAGACCGACAATGCGATTTCCGTGGTCGATTACCAGCGGCGCTGCAATGGCTGCGACCTGCCGGGCGGCAGGACCGACGCCTTCCCCGGCCTTGCGCCGAGCGAATACCGCTACGTGCCGGTCGGCGGCGACCTGCGCCACCAGGACGAAACCAGCACGCGCTTCGGCCATGCGCTCGCCCTGCAATGGGAAAGCCCGGACAAGACCTGGCAGGCCGCGCTGACCTGGAACCGGGCATCGGACTCCGAAACCACCTTCGAGCACACCTTCCAGGCATCGACGGATGGTTGCGGCGGCCAGACGCTGGCCGGTTGTGCCGTGCCGCTGGCGGGCACCACGCCGGTGTACGACGCCAACGGCATCCTCCAGTCCGGCATCATCTCGGGCGATCCGGCGCCGTCGACCTTCCTGCCGTTCACCTATGGCGGCGTGCCGACGCAGCTCGACACCGCCGGCTTCAAGCGGCGTTACGTGACCAACGACTACGCCTTCAACCTGAAGTGGAACGTCAACGATCGGCTGCACCTCAGCCTGGACGCGCAGGACACCCATTCCGACTACTCGGATCGCTACTACTACATTCGCCAGATGACCCAGGCAAACTGGTACGTCGCCACCCACGGTGACAACGTACCCACGCTCAGGCCGTTGTCGCCGGATCCCAATCAGACGACCGCGCAGTATTTTTCCAATCCCGACAACACCTATTGGTCAGCCGCGCAGGATCACCAGAAGAAGTCGTGGGGCAACCAGCGCGCCTTCCGCCTGGACGGAAGCTTCGACGTGGCCAAGGGCCCGCTGGACGACATCCAGTTCGGCTTCCGCCACAGCGACCAGAAAGAGACGCTGTACAACTCGCCGTACAGCTACTTCTGGGATATCAGCACGCCTTACGCCGGCGGGCCGGGGCTGGCGGTCACTGCCGCCGATACCCCCGGGGACGTGTCCCCGTTCCACCTCAACCTGCCGGCCTTCGGCAACGGCGATTTCGGTGTGGTCGCGCCCTTCTTCAACCTGAATCCGCAGTCGCAATTCTGGCAATCCGTCGCCGCGATGAAGCGGATCAACCAGCAGTCGCTGGCCATGAACCCCGGCTGGAGCTGGTGGAGCCCCTACTACACCAACTACGAACGCGACCAGTACGGCTATACCTTCGTGCCGGGCACGCGTTATCTGCCGCAGGAAATCTCCTCCAACGGGGAGAAGACCAACGCCACGTATCTGCGCCTGAACTTCAGCAACGGCAACCTGGATTTCCTCAGCGGCCTGCAGATCAGCGGCAACGTCGGCGTGCGCTACGTGCATACCCAGGACAATGCGTCGGGTTACCTGCTGCTGCCGGACATGAAGCAGGCCCTCGGCAACGCCACCGTCCCGGAGTACTGCCTGGGCGTGACGAAGAACGGCACCCAACCCGCCTCGCCGGGCACGTTCTGCGCGCTGACCCCGGCACAGCAACAGCAATACGTGACCTTCGCCAACGGCGGATACAGCCCGATAACCGCCCGCAGCGGGTATGGCAACTGGCTGCCCAGCTTCAATCTGGCGATCGGCTGGACCGATGACCTCATCACCCGCTTCGCATTCTCCGAGTCGATCTTCCGGCCAGCGCTCAACCAACTGGAGGCGGGCCAGTCGATCAGCGGGCTGCTGCCCTACGGCACCAACGGCAGTACCGAACCCACGGTGGGCAACGGCTACAACGGCACGAACCCCTACCTCCGGCCCATCACGGCGCACAATTTCGACCTGAGCCAGGAGTGGTACTTCGGCAACGCCGGCTCGCTGACCGGCATGCTGTTCTGGAAGCAGTTGAACCACACCATCCAGTACATCACCAACGTGGTGAACACCTCGGTCACCAACAATGGCGTGACCTATCCGGAGCAGTACACGGCTGGCCTGGCCAACCTCGACCAGAAGGGCAGCGTGGGCGGGGCGGAACTGGCCTACCAGCAGAAATTCGATTTCCTGCCGGGATGGCTGTCCGGTTTCGGCGTGCAGACCAACTACACCTACATCAAGCCGCACGGCCTCGGCTTCGGCTCGGTGAACTATTGCCCCGCCACCTATCTGCCGGCCACGCAGTGCATCAACCAGAAGAAGCTGCCGCCCAACGAGCTGTCGCGCGACACCTTCAACTTCACCGTCTATTACGAAAAGGGGCCGCTGTCGGCACGCCTGGCGTGGAACTGGCGCTCGCAGTTCCTCATCGCGGGCCAGGAGGCGGACTACCCGTTCATGCCGGTCATGGCCGCGTCGCAGGGACGGCTGGACGGCTCGCTGATCTATGCGCTCACCCCGCACGTCAAGCTCGCGCTGCAAGTCGCCAATCTCCTGAATTCGACGTTCAAAACGCGCGAGATCATCAACACCGACGGCTTGTCGGTGCCCAAGGGCTTCTTCCGCAACGACACCCGCTACAACCTCAGCCTGCGCGCGGATTTTTGACCCGACGCCCGTGACCGCCTCCGTCATGGCACCTGCCGATACCGATGCCGCGACGGGGCGGAACCACGACCGCACGACCTCCCCAGTTGCCGCCACGCCCGTCACGGCGGGTGTGGCGGCCTTGTTCGCCGGCATGCTGCTCATGCTGTCGGTGGCCATGCCGGTGCATGCCGGGACGCTTCCAGAGCTGACCGCAAAGCCGGCCATCGCAACCCTCGCGCGCACCGGTTGTGATGCCATCGCCGCGCGCGTGGACGCGACGCCGGGGAACGTTCCAGTCCTGCTGCGCACCTACGACAGCCGGCGCGGGCACGGTGCGCCCACCCTGCCGCCGCTGCACTCGGCGGCCTTCACCTACGACAACGCGCTGGCGGTGATCGCCCTGCTCGCCTGCCACCGACAGCCGCAGGCCGAACGCATCGGCGAAGCCCTGCGGCTGGCCGCAAGCAACGACACCCGCCTGCGCGATACCTATCGCGCCGGTCCCGTCACCGGCAGCAAGCCACTGCCCAATGGATGGTGGGATGCCAAGCGCCAGCGCTGGGTCGATGCCGCGCAGGCATACGCCGGCGCCTATCAGAACGGCAGCTCGTGCGGCAACATCGCGGGGGCGGCACTGGCGTTGCTGGCCCTGCACCGCGCCACCGGCAACCCGCGCTGGCTCGCCGCCGCGGTACATCTCGCCGATTGGGTAGTCATCCACGCGTCGGACACCCGCGGCGCCGGCGGCTTCGATGGCGGCGTCGAGTCGTTCCCGCTGGTGCCGCGCCGGGCCACCTGGAAATCGACCGAACACAACATCGATCTCGTTGCGCTGTTCACGTGGCTCGCCCACGTCACCGCCCCCGGCAACGACTGGGCAACCCAGGCGGCACATGCCCGCGATTTCGTGGCATCACAGTGGGACGCCGGCAGCGGGCATTCTGGATCGCCACCGGAAGCGACGGCGTGACGCCGCGCCGCGCGCCATCCGCCTTCGACGTACAGTTGTGGGCGCAGCTCCTGCCCGACGCACCGAAAGCGTGGCAGCGCGCGCTGACCTGGGTTGAACGCCAGCATGCCGTCGCCGGTGGCTTCGCCTTCATCGACGCCCGCGACGGGATATGGACGGAAGGCACCGCGCAAGCTGCGCTCGTCTATTGGCGCAGCGGTAACCTGGCCGAAGCAAATCGGCTGCTCGCCTTGATCGCCAGCCAAGCGGCGCCAAGCGGATACCTCTATGCCCCCCAAACCGCGCATCGCCGCGCTGTATTCCCACTATCACCACCGGCCCTGCCTCGCCGCCACGGCATGGGCCGTGATCGCTGCGACGGATCGCAACCCGTACCAACCAAAGGCGAGTACGCCGCGATGACGCACCACCTCCGAAAACACTCACCGCACGCCGCCTCACCAACGTGGTGAACAGGTTTCCCCGGCGTCACCACCATCGAGAGAACGACATGGCACTTCACAAGACCTGTATCGCCACGCTGATCGGCACCGCCATGCTGGCATCCGGCGCCGCCGGCGCGAGCGCGAACGACTCGGCACGCCCATGGATGAACTCCGCGCTGACGCCCGACCAGCGCGCCGAACTGGTGGTGAAGGCGATGACGCAGGGCGAGAAGTTCCGCTTGATCCGCGTCGACTTCGGCAACACCGACAACGGTCACGTGATGGCGCCGGGCGCGCTGGGCTCGGCCGGTTACGGCCCGGCCATCGCGCGGCTGGACCTGCCCGCCCTGCAGGAGAGCGACGCCGGCCTGGGCGTGGCCAAGCCGCACAAACTCGGCGCCACGGCCCTGCCCTCGGGCCTGGCCACCGCGGCAAGTTTCGATCCGGCGATCGCTTATGCCGGCGGCGCGATGATCGGCGGCGAGGCGCATCGCCGCGGCTTCAACGTGATGCTGGCCGGCGGCGTGGACCTGGTGCGCGATCCGCGCAACGGGCGCAATTTCGAATACGCGGGCGAAGACCCGCTGCTGGCCGGCGTGATCGCCGGCAATGCGATCGCCGGTATCCAGAGCCGGCACGTCGTCTCCACCATCAAGCACTACGCGCTCAACGACCTGGAAACCGACCGCACCACGGTGAGCGCCAACATCGACCGCGCCGCCGCACGCGAGTCGGACCTGCTCGCCTTCGAGATCGCCATCGCCACCGGCCGGCCCGGCTCGGTGATGTGCTCCTACAACCGCATCAACACGGTCTACGCCTGCGAGGACGGCTGGCTGCTCAACGATGTCCTCAAGCACGACTGGCATTACCCCGGCTTCGTGATGTCGGACTGGGGCGCGGTGCACAGCGGCGCGAAAGCCGCGCTGGCCGGGCTGGACCAGGAATCGGCCGGCGAGACCTTCGACAAGGAGGTGTATTTCGATCGACCGCTGCGTGCCGCGGTGGCCTCCGGCGAAGTACCGCAGGCGCGCCTCGACGACATGGCGCGGCGCATCCTGCGCAGCCTGTTCGCAGCCGGCGTGCTGGACCATCCCGCCACGCAGTCGCCGATCGACTTCGCCGCCGACCGCAAGGTGGCGCAGCGCGCCGAGGAAGCCGGCGCGGTGCTGCTGCGGAACCATGACGCGCTGCTGCCGATCACCGCCGCGCAGTCCGTGGCGGTGATCGGCAGCCACGCCGACAAGGGCGTGCTGACCGGCGGCGGCTCCTCGGCGGTGCAGTCGCCGCAGGGCAACGCCGTACCAGGCCTGCCGCCCACGGCGTGGCCGGGCCCACGCATCTACCAGCCGTCCGCTCCGCTGACCGCGATCCGGCAGCGCGCGCACGGCACGGTGAGCTACGCCAGCGGCGAGGACATCGCCGCCGCCGCGAAGCTAGCCACACAAGCCAAGGTGGCCGTGGTGTTCGTCCACCAGTGGGCGGCGGAAAGTTTCGACCGCCCGCTTCTTGCCCTGTCCGGCAACCAGGATGCGCTGGTGGAAGCCGTGGCCAAGGCCAACCCGCACACCATCGTGGTGCTGGAAAACAACGGTCCGGTGGCGATGCCGTGGCTGGACCGGGTGGGCGCAGTACTGGAAGCTTGGTACCCCGGCGCGGCCGGTGGCGACGCCATTGCGCGGCTGCTGTACGGCGAGGTCGCCCCGGCCGGCCGCCTCCCGGTGACCTGGCCGCGCGACGAATCGCAGTTGCCGCGCCCGACGATCCCTGGCGCGGGCCTGGCTGCCATCGGCCTGCCACCGCAGGGCCAGCCGGCGCAGGAAATCGACTACAACATCGAAGGCGCGGACGTCGGCTACCGCTGGTATCAGCGCCAGCACCTCGAGCCGCTGTTCCCGTTCGGCTATGGCCTGACCTACACGCATTTCGCCTACAGCGGCTTTGCACCGCACGCGAAAGGCGGCAAGCTCACCGCCAGCTTCACCGTGACCAACCGCGGCAAGCGCACGGGTGTGGACGTACCGCAGCTCTACGTGACCCTGCCCGGCTCGAAAGTGCGAAGGCTCGCCGGCTGGTGCCGCGTGAGCCTCGCGCCCGGCCAATCCGCGCAGCTCACGGTCACCGCCGATCCGCGTCTGCTGGTGAACTTCGACGGCAAGGGCCAGCGTTGGCTGCGCCCGGCCGGCGACTATCAGTTGCAACTGGGCCACTCGGCGACGTCGTTCGAGGGCGAAGGCAAAGTCGAGCTGACCGCCACCAGCTGGGCAGCCGACGTCTCGCCGGCCGGCACGCCGCAACGTTGCACGGCCGGACGCGCCGCCAATCAGTAGTGGTAGTTCGGCGCGCCGAAGTACACGCGCGTGTGCGTGATGAGCAGCTCGGCGTTGAAATCGAAGACGGCGATGGGTCGAATGCGGGTGTAACGCCCGTCCTTGAGGAAGCGGACGCTGAACGCGAACGCGGCGGCGTTGTCGACCACCCGTACCTCGCCTTCCAGCGAGGCCTCCAGCTCCATCGCCGTGGCCATCGCGTAGAACCCGCGAATTTCCTGCGTGCCCTTTTTCGGCGGTGATCCGACCGGATCCTCGACCACGGCGTCCGCCGCGTACAACCGCACGATCGCGGCGAAATCACTGTGGTTCAAGGCCGCGAGGTAGGCCCGCACCACCTGATACATCGCATCGTCCCGCTCGCTCATCGCACCCTTCCCCGCTTCGCGTAAGTGACCCGCGAGCGGCGGCAAGGCCGGCGGCGGGAAACGCGGAACGTTACATCGCGTGCGTGCGGGGTGGGCTGATCCAGGTCGTGGCGTACCGGCAGCAACCGGTACGCCCACCCGATCCATCTCAGCCTTTCTTCGCCTTCGTCAGCAGCTGGTCCAGCAGCTCGATGGCGAGGTCGATCTCTTCATTGGTGATGTTGAGCGAGGGCGCCAGCGTGATGACGTTCTTGTACCAGCCGCCCACGTCGAGCACGAGGCCGATCGGCTTGCCCTTGTGGGTGAGGCCGCCGGCAAGGCCGATGTCGACCATCTTGTCGAGCAGCGCCTTGTTCGGAGTGAAGCCGTCTTCGGTGCAGATCTCGGCGCGCAGCGCGAGGCCGAGGCCGTCGACATCGCCGATCTCCTTGTGCTTCTTCTGCAGGCTGCGCAGGCCTTCGAGAAAATGCGCGCCCTTTTCCGGCACGGTCTTCTCATAGTTCATCTCCTTGCCGTACTTGAGCACCTCCAGGCCCAGCGCGGTGCCCAACGGGTTGGAGTTGAACGTGGAATGGGTCGAGCCCGGCGGGAAGATGGTCGGGTTGATCATTTCCTCGCGCGCCCACAACCCGGAGAGCGGATTCAAGCCGTTGGTGAGCGCCTTGCCGAACACGACCACATCCGGCGTCACGCCGAAGTTCTCGATCGACCACAGCTTGCCGGTGCGCCAGAAGCCCATCTGGATTTCATCGACCACCAGCAGGATGCCGTATTGGTCCAGCACCTTCTTCAGGCCCTTGAAGAAATTGCGCGGCGGCACGACATAGCCGCCGGTACCCTGGATCGGCTCCACGTAGAACGCGGCGTATTCGCACTGGTTGGTCTTCGGATCCCACACGCCGTTGTATTCAGTCTCGAACAAGCGCGCGAACTGGTGCACGCAGCTGTCGGAGTACTCCTCCGCGCTCATGCCCTTCGGCCGGCGGAACGGATACGGGAACGGCAGGAACATCGCGCGCTCGCCGAAGTGGCCGAAGCGGCGGCGATAACGGTAGCTGGAGGTGATCGACGAGGCGCCGAGCGTGCGACCGTGGTAGCCGCCCTCGAACGCGAACATCAGGCTCTTGCCCTTGGTGTAGTTGCGCACCAGCTTCAGCGAATCCTCGATCGCCTGCGCGCCGCCCACATTGAAGTGCACGCGGCCGTCCAGCCCGAACTTCTTCTTCGCGTCGAGCGCGATCTCCTTCGCCAGCTCGATGCGGGTCTGGTGCAGGTACTGGCTGGCGACCTGCGGCAACAGGTCGATCTGGCGCTTGAGCGCATCGTTCAGGCGCGGGTTGCCGTAGCCGAAGTTGACCGCCGAGTACCACATCTGCAGGTCGAGGAACGGCGTGCCCGCGGTGTCGAACATGTAGCTGCCTTCACCGTGGCGAAAGATCTTCGGCGGGTCGACGTAGTGGACGGTATCGCCGAACGAGCTGTATTTGGCTTCATCCGCAAGCAACTGGGCATCGTCGATGATGCCGGCGGCATTCTGGTCAGTGGTCATGGTTTTGATCCGTGGTGCAGGAAAGAAGGGAGGGGCTGCTGACGTGGTTCACGCGCCGCAATGCCGGCGCGACAACGCGCACAGGCGTAGACAGGCAACCGGGTGCCAGGTCAACGATGGTTGAAATGGCCGCCGACACTCAGGCCGCAACGGCCTCGCGGACGGGCTGCTCGCGCAACAGCGAGCCGTCGACCAGGCGCGGCAGGTAGGCAATGGCGTCGTCGAAACTCGTGATCGGCATGTACGGAATGCCGGCAGCGCGGCAATGCTCGATCAGGCGATGCTTGGCAAACACGAAATCCACGCGGTCGGCCGCGCAAAAATCCGAGGCGCCATCGCCGATGAGCAGCGTCTTGGTGCCGTCGCGGTTCGCCTCGGCCACGCACGCGCACTTGCACGTGCCGCTGGCGCAACCGACGGCGCGGTGCGGCGAGGTGAGCTGCCAGTGCTTGGGCTGCAACGCCGGCATCAGGTGATTGGCGGCCAGCGGCAGATCGCCCAGGCCATAGCGCCCGAGGATGTGGTCGATGGCGTAATCCAGCCCGTCGCTCACCACGCGAATCGGCACGTTGAGTTCGCGCGCCTTGGCGACAAACGCGGGAAACGCGTGGTCGATCCACAGCTCGCGCAAATGCGCATCCAGCTCGGTGCGCGTCATTTCCAGCAGCGCCACCTGCCCGGCCATGCACTCGCGCGAGCCGATGCGACCGGCGCGCCAGGATTTTTCCAGCGCTTCCCAACCCGGCCGGCCGAAGCGGTCGAGCAGTGAGTCGATCACGTCCTCGACGGAAATCGTGCCGTCGAAATCGCACAGGATCGTCCAGCCGGAAACAGACATCAGTGGCACACTCTGGAAAACGACAGCCTGCAAGGTAGGCGGGCTGTCTTTCCGCGTCCTTTCCCGCGTTGACCTGGGATTGGGGATTCGGGATTGGGCAAAAGCCAGGGTGCGGCGGGACCCGTACCCCTCGCGGGCATTGCACCGCCGTTCGGGTATCCGCGGCTAACCTTGCGCACATGATTCCCTCCGTCCGCCTCGGCGCGCCCGTTGCCCTCACGCTCCTGCTTGCGTTCGCCCCCATGGCGGCGCGTGCCGACGACGGCACTGTCACCGCCTTCGGCGCCGGGGTGCAGCGCATGCCAAGCTGGCTCGGTGCCCGCACACACCGCGACCAACCGGTGCTGTTTTTCGACATCGAGCGGCCGGACCTGGGGCTTGCCTTGTCCAGCAGCGACGGTGTGCGCTGGGATCTGGTGCGCGGCGCGCACCTGCACGGCGGGCCGTACGGCAACTTTCAGTGGGGCCGCGACCACGACGACCTGGGTGCTTCGCTCAGCGGCAACGTACCCACGCTGGCGCCGCGACTGAACGGTGGCGGTTATGTCGAGTGGGTTTTCACGCCACAACTCGACGCCGGCGCGCAGCTCAGCCACGACACCGACGGCGCCGGCGCGTACCTGATGCTGTACGCCGAATGGGATCCGCCGCACGTCGGCTGGCTGCAGCACTCGCTGCAACTGCGCTGGCAGGCCATGAACGGGCCGGCGATGCGCCGTTTTTTCGGGCTTTCGGCAGCCGCCGCGCAAGCGCTGCAGACCAGTACCTGGGCCCCGGGTGCGGGAAGCCAGATGGTGGCACTCGAATACGACGCCTTCTTGCCCACCGGCGAGCACACCGGCCTTGCGCTGGCGCTCGAATATGCGCGGCTCCTGGGCAACGCGGCCGCCAGCCCGCTGGTGCGCAGCTATGGCGCGCGCAACCAGGTCACGGCATCGCTGGCGTTCGTGTACCACTTGTAGCCACTGCGACGAGGGGCTTGCGCAACACCGCAAAACGCAGGTCGGCGCGGCGCGGCACGCCAAAACGCACATCCCCGTAAGGGAACGGCCGGTACTCGCCGGTGGGCCGATAGCCACGGCGGCCGTACCAGGCAACCAGCTCGGCGCGCTGCACAATCACCGTCATCACCATGGCGCGGCAGTGCCAGCGGGCCAGCGCAAGCTGCTCGGCGTGTTCCAGCATCGCCCGGCCCACGCCATGCGCCTGCTGCGCGGGGTCGACCGCAAACATGCCGAAGTAGCCGGCCTCGCCTTCGCGCTCGACATGGCAACTGGCCACCAGGTTGCCGGCGCGTTCGGCCAGCAGCAGCACGCTGTCGGGCTTGGCCAGGAGCTCGGCCACCTCGGCAGCGTCGGTGCGCTGGCCATCGAGCAGGTCGGATTCGGTGGTCCAGCCGCGCCGGCCGGAATTGCCGCGGTACGCGGATTCCACCAGCGCCACGACAGCGGCGATATCCGCCGCGACGGCGGTGCGAAAACGCAAGGGCTCAGGCTCGGTCATGGCCGCATGGTAAAGCCTGTCAAGGCCGTGCGCCGACGCATCCATGACCTTCGTCACTGGGGTTCTGCGCGCGCCCTGTCTAGCCTGCCGAAACGCAAGTTCTTTCTGGCCGGCCGCCTCGGCGGCCACTCGATCAAGGATCACGCCATGCACCACCGCCGCGCCAAACCCCTCGCACTCGCCATTGCCGCCACCCTCACCCTGGCCACAGCCGCGCATGCGACGTCGAACGCCTCGTTCGACGTGCACGAGCTGGATGCCGCCATTGGCCCGTGCGTGGATTTCAACGGGTTCGTCAATGCGAAATGGGTGGCGGCGCATCCGATCCCTGCCGACCGCACGCGCTGGGGCTCGTTCGACGCACTGCGCGAGGACAGCCTGGAAACCCAGCGCGCCATCGTCGAACAGGCCGCCAGGCAGGCCGCCAGTGCCAAGTCCGGTTCAATCGAGCAGAAGATCGGCTGGCTGTACGCCTCGGGCATGGACGAAGCCGCAATCGAACGCGCGGGCTACCAACCGATCCAGCCCGAGCTTGACCGCATCGCGGCAGTGAAAAGCCCGGCCGACATCGCCGCTTTCATCACACAAAACTACACGCGCGGCCAGCCGACCGTGTTCCGCTTCTACGACAACGGCGACTTCAAGGATTCCAACCAGGACATTGCCTACGTGAGCCAGGGCGGCCTTGGCCTGCCGACGCCGGATTACTACCGCAAGCCCGACTTCGCCAGGATTCGCGACGCCTACCTCGCCCACATCGCGAAACTCTTCGAGCTGACCGGTACGCCAGCCGCGGCCGCACAGGCGCAGGCCAAATCGGTGCTCGCCTTCGAAACCAGGCTTGCCGCCGCCTCGCTGGTGCCCACGGAGATGCGCAAGCCGGAAAACCGCTACCACTTCGTCAGCCTCGCCGAGGCGGACAAAGTCACGCCGCACTTCGACTGGGGCAAGTTCTTTGCCGCGCAGGGCGCCGACATCGGCAAGGGCTTCTCGCTCTCCCAGCCCAAATTCTTTGCCGCGTTCGACGCCATGCTCGCCAACACGCCGGCCGCCGATTGGCAGGCCTACCTGCGCTACCACGCCATTGCCGCGGCCGCGCCGTACCTGTCCGCGCCGTTCCAGCAGGAAGACTACGCGTTCAACGAAAAGACCCTCAACGGCCAGCAGGCGATGCAGGCGCGTTGGAAACGCGTGCTCGGCAGCGTCAACGGCGCCATGGGCATGGCGCTCGGCGAGCTGTACGTGGCCGACCACTTCCCGGCCGCGTCCAAGGCACGCGCGCAGCAACTGGTCGACAACCTGCGCATGGCCTACAGGACACGCATTGAAAACCTGGCGTGGATGAGCCCGGAAACCAAGCAGAAGGCGCTGGAAAAATGGGCCAGCTTCACGCCCAAGATCGGCTACCCCGACAAGTGGCGCGACTGGTCCGGCCTCACGCTGGTGCCGGACGACTACTACGCCAACGTGCAGGCCGCGCGCAAATTCAACTACGACTACCGCGTGGCCAAGATCGGCAAGCCGGTGGATCGCGATGAGTGGGGCATGACGCCGCAAACCGTCAACGCCTACTACAGCCCGCAGAAAAACGAGATCGTGTTCCCGGCGGCCATCCTGCAAGCGCCGTTCTTCTCCGCCAGCGCCGACGACGCCTTGAACTACGGCGGCATCGGCGCCGTGATTGGCCACGAAATGGGCCACGGCTACGACGACCAGGGCAGCAAGTTCGACGCCCGCGGCAACCACCAGAACTGGTGGACCGCCGCCGACCGCGAAGCCTTCAGCACGCGCGCCGACAAGCTCGTCGCCCAGTTCGACCACTACTCGCCATTGCCCGGCAAGCACGTCAACGGCCGGTTGACGCTGGGCGAAAACATCGGCGACCTCGCCGGCCTGAACGTCGCCTACGACGCCCTGCAGATGGCGCTGAAAAAGCACCCGGCCGAAGCCAAGGCAAAGATCGACGGCTACACCCAGGACCAGCGCTTCTTCCTCAACTGGGCCCGCGTCTGGCGCGGCAGCATCCGTCCCGAAGCACAGCTCACCCTGCTCAACACCGACCCACACGCCCCCGCGCAATTCCGCGCCATCGGCGCGCCGTCCAACATGCCCGCCTTCGCCCAGGCCTTCGCCTGCAAAGCCGGCCAGCCGATGGTGCGCAGCGCCGACAAGCAGGTGAAGATCTGGTAGCGCCTCCGGCCTGTCGAGCGCCGGCTCGGCAGGCCGTGATGGGGACAGGACGGAGCCCTTGCGGGTCGGGCTTCAGTCCGTCCGCCTCAGCGCTTGATTCCGCCCGGCAAAATCAGCATGGCGTCGCCGTAAGAGAAGAATCGGTAGCGCTGTTCCACGGCGTAGCGGTAGGCGGCCAGCATGTAGTCGCGGCCGGCCAGCGCGGAGACCAGCATCAGCAGCGTCGATTGCGGCAGGTGGAAGTTGGTGATGAGGGCATCGATGCTGGTGATCTTGTAGCCGGGGAAGATGAAGATCTGGGTTTCGCCGGCAAACGGTTGCACCTTGCCATCCACGCTGGCGGCCTCCAGCGCGCGCACCACCGTCGTGCCCACCGCCACAACGCGATGGCCAGCGGCGCGGGTGGCGTGAATCTGTGCGACCAGCGCGGCGCCCACGTTCAACCACTCGCGGTGCATGTGGTGCTTGCTGATCTCGTCCTCACGCACCGGCTGGAAGGTGCCGGCGCCGACGTGCAGGGTGATGTAACCAAAGTTCACCCCGCGCTCGCGCAGCCTGGCCAGCAGCGGCTGGTCGAAATGCAACCCGGCAGTGGGCGCGGCCACGGCGCCGGGTTCGCGCGCGTACACCGTCTGGTAGCGCTCCTTGTCGGCCTCGTCGGGCTTGCGCTCGATGTACGGCGGCAGCGGCATTTCGCCCAGGCGCATCAGGAGTTTTTCCAGCGGCTCGGGCGACTCGAAGTGCAGCCGGAAAAAATCCTCCTCGCGGCCAAGCAGCACGGCATGGCTGCCATCGGCCAGTTCAATCCGCGCCCCGGTCTTCGGCTTGTGGCTGACGCCAAGCTGCACGATCGCCTCGTGCGTGCCGGTGACCCGCTCGAGCATGATCTCCACCGCGCCGCCGCTCTCCTTGCGCCCATACAGGCGCGCCGGCAGCACGCGGGTGTCGTTGAACACCAGCAGGTCGCCGGGCTGCAGAAAATCGGGTAGCTCGCGGAAGATGTGGTCTTCATGCGCGCCCGCCGGCACGTCCAGCACCAGCAGGCGGCTGGCCGAACGCTCGGCCAGGGGTTCCTGCGCAATCAGTTCGCGCGGCAGGTCGAAATCGAAATCGGATTTTTTCACGGGGACGGGTTTCACCAAGGGAAAAGATTCGGCGCAAGCGCCCTGCAGCGTCGCCCGAGCCGCGCATTATCGCGCCCGGCGCACGGCAACGGGTTGCCGCCTCGGCGCGCGGCCACAAGAATGGCGCGATGGAAGCCATGCACCCCGCCGCGCCCGCCAGCACGTTTCTCAAGGGCGTTTCCGCCACGGTCGTCGTGCTGCTGCTTGGCGCCAGCGTGCTGCTGCTGGCCACCCTGCCATCCGGCCCAGCCCGACTGCTGGCGGCACTGCCGCCCCTGATCGTGCTGACGGCAGCGCTGTTTGCGGTACGCGGCTATGCCGTGCGCGGCAATACTTTGCTGGTGCAGCGTCCGCTGTGGGTAACGCGGGTGGACCTCGGAGAGCTGCAATCCGCGGCGACCGCGGCCGGGGCTGGCGCGCGTTCGCTGCGCCTTCTGGGCAACGGCGGCCTGTTCGTGTTCTGCGGCTGGTTTCGCAACGCCGAGCTGGGGCGCTTTCGCGCGTTTGTCACCGACTGGCAACGAGCCGTGGTCATCAGAGCCAGTCGCCAAACGGTGGTGATTTCCCCGGCCGATCCGGCCGGCTTCGTGCGTGCCCTGCAACCGCGTCGATCGCGGCCCGACAAGCAGCGCAACCCGGCACGGCGACACGTCTTGTAGCCCGCTCATCACGGCGAAAACACGCCTCGTTCCGCCCCGGGTACTGGCGTCAAATCGCGGCGTTGCAGCAGTGCCGTGCCGCGCCTGGGCGACATGGAAAGGCCTGAAACGACGGCATCGCACACGCCTATCGGGGTTGCTCCGCCATCACCAATTTCCGCAGTGCAGCGCAAGCAAATCAACCATTTGCACCGGGTGTGCCGCATCGCCCCGGGGGTTACGGCGCCGAAAACCGCGCGTTATGCTCGACCTGAATAGGGGTGTGCGCACGCCACGACCAAGCGTTTTTGGGTCTACTGGCGCTGCCGCCGCCACCAGCAATTTCGCCGGCCTGCTTCGCGCTGGGTGTGAGGCGCCGGTAGATTTGGAGGAGTGTGAACCATGGGTCTCATCGAACAACTGCGCGAGCTTCGCGAATTCGGCGGCAAGCCGCGCGCCATCGGGCTGGACGACGCCACCATCGAACGCATGGCGAAGGACGACCGGGCACTGGGCGAAGCCGTTGCCACTGCCGTTGCCCACCACCGCGCACTGCGCGCAGAACTGGGTGACTTCCTGAAACTCGACGAAACCGAGCAAATGCGACAGGCGCAAGCCGGGCTGGTCAATTTCTACCCCGACGACGCCGTCAACCCGTACCTGCCGGCCGCGGCACAAGGTCCGTGGATCGTCACCCTGAAGGGCGCGGTGCTGCACGACAACGGCGGCTACGGCATGCTCGGCTTCGGCCACAACCACCCGGCCATTGCCAAGGCACTGAGCGCCCCGCAGGCGATGGCCAACGTGATGACGCCGAGCGTGGCGCAGCTGCGCTTCACGCACGCCTTGAACAAAGAGGTGGGGCACACACGCGGCCACAACCCGTATGCACGGTTCCTGTGCCTCAACTCCGGCTCGGAATCGGTCACGCTTGCCTGCCGGCTGGCCGACGTCAACGCCAAGCTGATGACCGACGCCGGCGGCCGCTACGCCGGGCGCAAGATCAAACGCATCACGCTCAAGGGCGCGTTCCACGGCCGCACCGGCATGCCGGCGCTGTTCTCCAACTCCTCGCGCAAGGCCTACGAGGCGAACCTCGCAAGCTTCCGCCACGAAGACAGCATGATCGTGGTCGAGCCGTACAACGTGGCCGCGCTCGAAGCGGTGTATGCCGATGCCGAAAAGCACGGCTGGTTCATCGAGGCGATGCTGCTGGAACCGGTGATGGGCGAAGGCGACCCTGGCCGTGCGACCACGCCGGAGTTCTACGCTGCGGCACGCCGGCTCACGACCGCGCACGGTTCGCTGTTCATGGTCGACTCGATCCAGGCCGGCCTGCGCGCCACCGGCATGCTCTCCATCGTCGACTATCCGGGGTTTGAAAAACTGCCGGCGCCGGACATGGAGACCTATTCCAAGGCGCTCAACGGCGGCCAGTACCCGCTGTCGGTGCTGGCGGTGAACGCCCACTGGGCCGACCTGTACCGCAAGGGCATCTACGGCAACACCATGACCGGCAACCCGCGCGCGCTGGACATCGCCACCGCCACGCTCGGCCTGCTCGACGATGCCGTGCGCGCCAACATCCGCGAGCGCGGCAAGGAGTTCCTGGAAAAGCTCGAAGTGCTCAAGCGCGAGCTGGGCGGGCTGATCACCAAGGTGCAGGGCACCGGCCTGCTGTTCTCGTGCGAACTGGCACCGCAGTTCAAATGCTTCGGCGCCAACTCGATCGAGGAATACATGCGCTTGCACGGCGTGGGCGTGATCCACGGCGGTGCCAACTCGCTGCGCTTCACCCCGCACTTCCACGTCACCAGCGCGGAAGTCGACCTGATCGTCTCGCACATCAAGCACGCCCTGCTGGAAGGCCCGCGCGACGCCGAACGCAAGGCGGCGTAAGCCTTTACGCAAACCCTCAGCCCGCCACGGCCACGGTCGCGGCGGGCTTTTTTTTGCCGGGCGGGATCCCCTCCCCCGTCGGGCGACGTCGGGATGAATCCCACCCCACCGGCTGCGTCACGGTTTCCTTCCTCCCGCTTTTCGCCGCACCCTTTTTGGCCGCACACTGCGCGGGCCGGCACCTGCCGGTCACCCAGGGAGGTATGCGTCATGCACGTATCGTTCCGTGTGCTCGCCACCAGCGCCGCCATCGCGCTTGCCGGCGTCGCATTCAGCGCCACCGCCAGCCCCGCTGCACAGGCCGCCGCCAAGACCGAAGCCCCTGCCGCACACAAGGCGCTCACCGCGCAGCAGCAACGCATGGCCGACTGCAACAAGGAAGCCACCGGCAAGAAGGGCGCCGAGCACAAGGCGTTCATGAGCAGCTGCCTCAAGGGCGAACACGCCGCTGCCCCGGCCGCCAAGGTCACCCAGCAGGAGCGCATGAAGAACTGCAACGCCGACGCCAAGACCAAGGCGCTCAAGGGCGCCGACCGCAAGGCGTTCATGAGCACCTGCCTCAAGGGCGACGCCGCGAAGTAAACCGGCTTCACGCCGCAAACCAGCCCCTGCCCGGCCTGCGCCGCGCAGGGGTTTTTCATGCGCGGGCTTGCACCTAAGCTCGCTGGCAAACCACCACGCCGGCACCGCCATGAAAATCGTCGAAGTCCACCACCCGCTCATCCAGCACAAGCTCGGCCTGATACGCCGCGCCGGCATCAGCACCAAGGAGTTCCGCGAACTCGCCGCCGAAGTCGCCGCCCTGCTCACCTACGAAGCCACCAAGGACTTGGAAACCGTCGCCGAAACCATCGAAGGCTGGGCCGGCCCGGTCACCGTCCACCGCATCAAGGGCGCCAAGATCACCATCGTGCCGATCCTGCGCGCCGGCATCGGCATGCTCCCAGGCGTGCTGAACCTGATCCCCGCCGCCAAGGTCAGCGTGGTCGGCATGCAGCGCGACGAGCACACCCTCAAGCCCGTGCCCTACTACGAAAAACTCACCGGCCGCATGGACGAACGCATCGCCCTGATCGTCGACCCCATGCTCGCCACCGCCGGCACCCTGGTCGCCACCGTCAACATGCTCAAGGCCGCCGGCTGCACGCATATCAAAGGCCTGTTCCTCGTCGCCGCCCCCGAAGGCCTCAAACATATCGAAGCCACCCACCCCGACATCGAGATCTACACCGCCGCCATCGACGACCACTTGAACGAGCACGGCTACATCCTGCCGGGGCTGGGGGATGCGGGGGACAAGATTTTCGGCACGAGGGTGGTGGTGAGCGCGGAATAGGCCTCAGTCACTCACGGTTCAATACTGGGGAAGTGAACATAGAACCTTACTTGTTTGCCATCCGCTTGGATAACTGGTTAGGCGACGACCACCATTTGTACGCCGTAAAATACCAACTTTACGGCCATCCATGTAACTATGAGGATGGCCCAGCTGACGCCTCGACGTCGCTGCTTATTTAATGTGTTTTGCAGAAGTGTGAAAACGACCGCACAGGCGAGACCGAAGAACACGCCGAAGCCTAATTGTTGTACCTTGACATGCCAAAAGTAACCATCTGGCATTACACCATTTGGCGCGGTTCCAATGACCGGAATTGCGAGGCCGGCAAGCGCCCCAAAAAGGAGCCAACGCCACAGGTATGTCCCGAATCGATAGAAAAGACTCGGCGAAGGACTTTTTGTTGAATCCATCAATGTTCCCCTTGAACTGGCCATTTGCAGCCTAACGCTTGAGGTAACTGGCGCAGCCCGCGCAGCGGGGTTGCACCCGGTTGACCGAGATGTTAACACCCACCGCGAGGCCGACCTTTTATCTGGAAGTCAGGGGCCGGCAACCCCAACGGCGTATAGAGATGGCTGATGACAAGCGACGGGACACCACGACTGGCGATCTCCAACGCGTCGTGCCCCACCGACGAAGGGTTAAACCCGGCGGTGAAGTGAGCAAAACCTTTGTTTGAGACGTGGAAAACAGAAAGCAACGCTTTCTCCGCTTCTGATGCTGGCCCGGAGTAGTGTGAAATCGCTACAGCGGGAGTAACCCGCTTTAGTGGGCCCGCCGAGTTTGAAAACGATTCAATACCCACATCGTCGGGTCGACGAGACTGGACGTTTGTCAATTTACCGTTTTTAGCTGATAAGCCAAGGAACTCCAAAAGAGCACGACAGTGCATTAAACCAGACTCGACAGCCATGCTGACAAATGCATTGGAACTTCCCTCAACCGAAAGTTTCCCGTCGAAGTAAATTTCCATTCGCCTGGGCGCGTCCCAATCCGCGGCATATGTGAGCGCTACGGCCATCGTACTGACGGCGGTCAGACGGTAAGGTACGAGGTGCCCAAGGATGAAATCGCGATCCATATGTGGGTGCTAACGCCTGAATTAAGCCGTGCCGCGAAGCGGCATAGGCTTGAATGAATTGTTAGGCTCCGGCCATTTGCCGCCGGAGTTTAGTCCTTCCTGACTATATCTATGGAGATCTCGACTGCTGGAACCGCTCCTCGGTTCTCAAGCCAGTGTGTGGTGTTCCTGTCCTCAGGCCAGCCAACTCCGGGGCCATAGTCCGTAGCAATTCCATCCCTATGGTCAGTGATCGTTCCTTGCAAGACGTAGACGATGCCCGGCCTGTCCTTGTGGTTGTGAACCGGACCGAATACACCACCCGGCTCGATAGTGACCATGCGCATCCGTAGCTGGCGCCCGGCCATCCCCTCGATCTCAGGACCGAGGTCCATCGCGGAAAGCAATTGAACCGAGACGCCTTTCGTTGTTGGGACGCTCACGTTGCCTCCTTGTGCACTCCGGGGCCTAACGCCTGAGTTAAGCGGCGGCGAAGCCGTCCGCCTTGAACGAGTGGTTAGGCGCGGCCTGCAGTTACCAGCGACCAGACCGCGAGAATTGTGCCGACAATCGTAAAGACGCCTAGAAGAATGTTGAGCCAAAGTAGGCGACCCGAAAGCACCTTGTTGGACTCCGTGTACTCGCGGATTGAGCCAGCCACCTCTTGGGCAGATCGTGCGACTACTGCCATGCGCTGCTGCTCCCATACCTTGCTGTTTACTTGTGCGTCCGTGTACAGAGCGGCCAACAAGTCATCGATCGACTTGCCACGGATGTATTCATCGCCGTTCATAAGCCCCCTTATTACGCCTAACGCCAAGTAGCCCCCGTAATCGGGGAATAACACCGATGTTCGCACCTTGCGAGGAAGCACGTCAAGAACGTACACCTCGTTGCAAATCAATCACTTGCGCGGCCTTTTTAGATGCGTTCCGATAGCACGTACCGCCGTGCATAGTGCACCAGACGAGGTCGTTGTGGGTTATTGACCCAAAAATGCGGATACGCGCGGCAATCCGGGCTGTCGCCCATTTCCCGACGAGGCGCAGCAGGTGTCGGAAGGACAAGCCCGGATGGCGCCCTCCATTTGAGGACGTGCACAACTCAAGTGTCTGGCAGGCTCGTCGCGACCGGCGCGTTGCCGTTGCTTCTGGCGCGCACGATGCGCGCCGCTTTTCCCGGGGCCCCTCGGCGGCGGTGAGGCGGGGTCGGAAGAGCCGCGCAGCGGGCGAGGCCATGGATGGCCTCGCCTTTTCGCGCGGGCACGATGCCCGCTCGAAAAGCCCGGCCCCGCCTCACGGACTTTTTGCCCACGGATGGGCAAAAAGCGCCGCCGCGGGGTGCCGTTTTCTCTTGGCTACTTCTCTTTTGGGCAAGCAAAAGAGAAGTAGCTCGGGCCGCGCCAGCGGCACGAAACCGCTCTGATACCACGCCAACCGCCAGCCCCTGGAACGGAGCCAAGGTCGCTTCCGCACATGGCAACCCGGGCGGTCGGCAAAACCGCCCAGCTCACCCCCGCGCAAACCGGTCCGTCGCCTCGATCAACTCATGCGTATTCCCTGGCTCGAAGGCCGAATGTCCGGCATCCGGCACAATGTGCAGGTCGGCTTCCGGCCAGGCGCGATGCAAATCCCAGGCACTGCGGATGGGGCAGACCACGTCGTAGCGACCCTGCACGATGACAGCGGGGATGTTGCGGATGCGGTCAACATTGCGCAGCAACTGGTCCTCGTGCTGGAAGAACCCGCCGTTGACGAAGTAGTGGCATTCGATGCGGGCGAACGCCAGGGCGAATTCGTCCTCGTCGTGCGCGCCGATGGCAGTCGGGTCCTGATAGAGGTAGCTGGTCGAGCCCTCCCACACCGACCACGCGCGTGCGGCCGCGGTGCGCACAGCCGGGTCGTCGCTGGTCAGGCGCCGGTGATAGGCGCTGATAAGGTCGCCGCGCTCCACTTCCGGAATCGCTGCGAGATAGGCTTCCCACGCATCCGGGTAAAGCGTGTCGCAGCCACCCTGGTAGAACCATTCCAGCTCTGACCGACGCAGCATGAAGATGCCGCGCAGCACCAGCTCGGTGACCTTGTCCGGGTGCGCCTGCGCGTAGGCCAGCGCCAGCGTCGAGCCCCAGGAACCACCGAATACCTGCCAGCGGGCGATGCCCAGGTGCTCGCGCACGCGTTCCATGTCGGCCACCAGATCCCAGGTGGTGTTCTCGCGCAGCTCCGCATGCGGCGTGGACTTGCCGCAGCCGCGCTGGTCGAACAACACGATGCGGTAGCGCGCGGGGTCGAAAAAGCGCCGGCATTTCGGGTTGGTGCCGCCGCCGGGGCCGCCGTGCACGAACACCACCGGCTTGCCCTGCGGGTTGCCGCACTGCTCGTAATAGAGCGTGTGCAGCGCCGACACCTTGAGCATGCCCTGGTCGTACGGTTCGATCTCGGGGTACAGCGTGCGGCGCGGCGTGGACATGGCGGTTTCCGGCAAAGGTTGGAAACCGCAAGGCTAGGCGGTTGCCGTCGACCGTGGCAACCGGCAGCGCAGCAAGCCGCGAACTGGGATGCCTCAGCGCCCCGGCTTCGACGATGCACTGGCCGGAACACCCTTCGCTGCAAGCTGTTGGTCGCTGCGCCCCACCCGCAGCGTCAGGCCTCGAACAACTTGCCCGGATTGAGAATGCCGTTCGGATCGAACACCTTGCGCACGCCGCGCATCAGCGCGATCTCGGCAGCGCTGCGGGTGGAGTCCAGATACGGCCGCTTGACCAGACCGATGCCGTGCTCGGCGGAAATGCTGCCGCCGTGGGTCTTGAGCACGCCGGCCAGGAGTTTGGTGACGTGCTCGCACTGGGCGATGAACGCGTCGTCGGACAGGTCATCCGGCTTGAGCACGTTGATGTGCAGATTGCCGTCGCCGATGTGGCCGAACCACACGACCTCGATGTGCGGGTACTCGCGCGCCAGCAGCGCCTGCATCTCGTGCAGAAACGCCGGCACCGCGCCGATGCGCACGGAAACATCGTTCTTGTACGGCTTGTGCGGCGCGAGGCTTTCGGTGATGCCCTCGCGCAACCGCCACAGCGCCGCGGCCTGCGCGCTGCTTTGCGCGATCACGCCATCCACCACGCTGCCCGCTTCCAGCGCCTCGCCAAACACCGTCAGCGCGGCCTCCTGCGTGGCGGCATCCGGCGCGTCGTACTCGGTGACCACGTAGTACGGGAACTCGCCGTCGATCGCGCGCTGCGCGCCGTGCGCCAGCACGTGCCTGAGCGCGATGTCGGTGAAAAACTCGAATGCCTGCAGCGCGAGCCGGGCACGAAACAGGCGGAACACGACCAGCACCGCATCCATGCTGGGCAAGGCCAGCAGCATGGTCTGCGCGGGCGGTGGCGGTTCGGCGAGTTTCAGCGTGGCCTCGACCACGATGCCCAGCGTGCCTTCGGAGCCCACCACCAGCTGGCGAAAATCGTAGCCGCTGGAGTTCTTGACCAGCGAACGGTTCAGCTCCAGCAGTTCGCCATTGCCGGCCACCACCTTGAGCCCGGCGATCCACTCGCGCGTGGTGCCGTAGCGGATCACGCGGATGCCACCGGCATTGGTGGCGATGTTGCCGCCAATCGAGCATGAGCCGCGCGAAGCGAAATCCACCGGGTAAATGAGGCCGTGTTCGCGCGCCGCCGCATGCACCGCTTCCAGCGGCATGCCCGGCTCGACCGTGAGCGTGCGGTCGGCGGCATCGAAGCCGACGACATGGTTCATGCGCGACAGGCTCACTACCAGCTCGCCATGCGCCGCCACCGCGCCACCCGACAACCCGGTGCGCCCGCCGGAGGGCACCAGCGCCACGCGGTGGTCGTTGGCCCAGCGCACGATGCCCTGCACTTCCGCCGCATTCGCCGGCAGCGCAATCGCCAGCGGCGCCGGCGTCCAGCGGCGCGTCCAGTCGCGGCCGTAGTGCTCCAGGTCGCCCGGCTCACGCAACAAACGCAGGCTCGGCAGACGGGCGGCAAGCTCATCCAGCGCGGTGGTCATGGGTTCTCCTGTGGCATGCATGCCGAAAAATCTCGTTCAGACGTCCAAACGGGATGTGTTGCAACGCCGCAATTCTGGCATAGTAGTGGCTCCTTTCGCACATGGAGCCACCATGAAGACGTCATTCCCCCGGCAAGACATCCGCGTTCTGCTGCTGGAGGGCGTGAGTCGCACCGCGGTGGAGGCCTTCGAGCGGGCCGGCTACACCAATATCGAGTACCACAAGAAGTCGCTGCCGGAGGCCGAGCTCAAGGAACGCATTGCCGAAGCGCACATCATCGGCCTGCGCTCGCGCACCCAGCTCACCGCCGAGGTGCTGGAACATGCGCGGCGGCTGATCGCGGTGGGTTGTTTCTGCATCGGCACCAACCAGGTGGCGCTCGGCAGGGCCGAACAGCTCGGCATCCCGGTATTCAATGCCCCGTACTCGAACACGCGCAGCGTGGCCGAGCTGGTGATTGCCGAGGCGATCATGCTGTTGCGCGGCATCCCGCAGAAAAACGCCAAGTGCCACCGCAGCGGCTGGGCCAAATCCGCGGTGAGCAGCTACGAGGCGCGCGACAAGGTGCTTGGCATCATCGGCTACGGCCACATCGGCACCCAGGTGGGCGTGCTGGCCGAAGGCATGGGCATGCATGTGATCTACCACGACATCGAGCCCAAGCTGGCCATGGGCAACGCGCATGCCGCGGCCGGCCTGGCCGACCTGCTGGCGCGCGCGGACGTGGTGACGCTGCATGTGCCGGCCACGCCGGAGACCAAGATGATGTTTGGCGCCGCGCAGATCGCCGCCATGCGCGAGGGCGCGATGCTGATCAACGCCTCGCGCGGCAGCGTGGTGGACATCGACGCGCTGGCTGCCGCGATCAAGGCGGGACACCTCGCCGGTGCCGCGGTGGACGTATTTCCGGTCGAGCCCAAGAGCAACGACGACCCGTTCGTGTCGCCGCTGGTCGGGCTGGACAACGTGCTGCTCACCCCACACATCGGCGGCAGCACGCTCGAGGCGCAGGAGAACATCGGCGTCGAAGTGGCCAGCAAGCTGGTGCGCTACAGCGACAACGGCTCCACCCTGTCGGCGGTGAATTTCCCCGAGGTGTCGCTGCCCGAGCATCCGTCGAGCTGCCGCCTGCTGCACATCCACAAGAACGTGCCGGGCGTGCTCTCGCGCATCAACGAGCTGTTCTCCACCGGCA
Source organism: Rhodanobacter sp. FW106-HT46G03 (assembly GCF_058789895.1). Lineage (NCBI taxonomy): Bacteria > Pseudomonadati > Pseudomonadota > Gammaproteobacteria > Lysobacterales > Rhodanobacteraceae > Rhodanobacter > Rhodanobacter sp. FW106-HT46G03. The sequence goes on along the minus strand of NZ_JBYTCC010000001.1, from coordinate 1,532,019 downwards.
ACATGAACATCAACGCACAGTACCTGCAGACCGATGCCGAGCTCGGCTACGTCGTGGTGGACGTCACCGCCGACGAGGACCAGGCCAATGCGCTGAAGGACAAGCTCGCGGCCATTCCCGGCACGCTGCGCAGCCGCGTACTGTACTGAGCCACCACATCGCGCGAAACAACGCGGGCGGGCCGGAGCAATCCGGCCCGCCCGCGCTTTTACGCCATCAACGATCCAAATCCCGCAGGAAGCGGCCGGTGTATTGCCGCGACGCCGCGCTGCCCTAGGCGCTGTAGAAAAAACGCGCCGCCCGCAATGCGGACGGCGCGTTTGGATAAAACCTGCTCAATTGGTCGGGGCGGCCGGATTCGAACCGACGACCCTTTGCCCCCCAGGCAAATGCGCTACCAGACTGCGCTACGCCCCGACGTGAAACAGTGAGCTTGCGAGTTTAACAGCTTGCCCGGTATCTGCGAAAGCGCCGCACCGTCAACGGCGCAGCAGGCTCAATATTTCTTCCAGCTCCATGCGCACCTGGCGCACGATCTGATGCGACATGCTGGCCTCGACCCGCGCCTGCGAGCCCTCGAGCCGCGCCCGCGCACCCGTGATGGTGAAGCCCTCGTCGTACAGCAGCGCCCGGATCTGCCGGATCATCAGCACGTCGTGGCGCTGGTAATAGCGCCGGTTGCCGCGCCGCTTGACCGGGTTCAGCGCAGGAAACTCCTGCTCCCAGTAGCGCAGCACGTGGGGCTTCACGCCGCACAACTCGCCCACTTCACCAATGGTGAAGTAGCGCTTGGCCGGGATCGACGGCAGCTCGGTATTATTCCCCTGATCCAGCATAACCTTCGACCCTGACTTTCAGTTTCTGCCCCGGCCGGAACGTTACCACGCGGCGCGCCGAAATCGGGATTTCCTCGCCGGTTTTCGGGTTGCGCCCCGGGCGCTGATTTTTCTCGCGCAGGTCAAAGTTGCCAAAGCCCGACAGCTTCACCTGCTCGCCATTCTCCAACGCTTCGCGCACCAGCTCGAAACAGGCGTCGACGAACTCTTTGGCTTCGCGCTTGTTGAGGCCAACCTCGACAAACAACCGCTCCGCCATGTCAGCCTTGGTCAGCGCCATCTCAACCCCGCAACTTTGCCTTGCATGCCTGCTCCAATGCCGCAATGGCCCGCTGCACGCAGCCATCCGCGTCAGTGTCGGTTAGCGTGCGGGAATGCTCCTGCAAAATCAAGCCCATAGCGAGGCTTTTTCGGCCGGCTTCGACGCCCTTGCCGCGGTAGCAGTCGAACAAACGTAACTCTTTCAACGCGCTGCCCAAGGTACGCCGCACAACGTCGTCCACCTGCGACCAGGTCACGGTTTCCGGCACCTCGACGGCCACGTCGCGGCGCACCGACGGGAAACGGGCCACCGGCTCGGCTTTCGGCAGGCGCCGCGTCAGCAGTGGCTCCAGCGCGAGTTCCAGCACCTGGACGTCGGGGCCCAGATCCAGCGCCTTGGCCAGCTGCGGGTGCAGCGTGCCGAAATACCCCACCGCCGCCCCATCACGCGTCACCCGCGCGCCGCGCCCCGGATGCAGCCACGGCGGCAAATTGTCGGCGTGCACTGCCCAGCGCGCCGGCTCACCGCCCCAGGCCAGCAGCGCATCGAGCTCACCCTTGATGTCGTAAAAGTCCAAGGGACGTGTCGCTTCGCCCCACTGCTCGGCACGCGCGGTGCCACCGGCCACCATGGCCAGGCTCGGCGTTTCCACCGGCGGATCGCCCGCCGCGAACACCCGCGCCACCTCGAACAGCCGTACGCGATCCTGCTGGCGTGCGCGGTTGCGCCGCAGCGCCTCGACCAGGCCGGGCAGCAGCGACGGCCGCATCACCGCCAGGTCGGCTGAGAGCGGATTGGCCAGCGCCACCAGGCGTTCGGAAAAGCCCCACCGCGCCAGGCTCTCGGCGGCCACAAACGACAGATTCACCGCCTCGAACCAGCCGCGCGCAGCCAACTGCTCGCGCAGCGCATGCTCGCCGATCCTGGCCTCGGGGTCAGGCACCACGGTGAGCGCGCCGCCCGGACTTGCCGTGGGCAGCTGGTCGTAGCCGTGGATGCGCGCCACTTCTTCAATCAGGTCTTCCTCGCGCTCGATGTCGAAGCGCCGGCTGGGTGCGATCACGCGCCAACCTTCGGCCAAGGTTTCCACCTGCATGCCAAGTGCGGTGAAGATGCGTGCGACCTCGACGTCATCCACCGCCACGCCCAGCACGCGGCGCAGGCGCGCACGGCGCAGGGTGACTGGCCGTGGGCGCGGCAAATCGGCGAGGTTTTCCGCCGCCAGCACCGGCCCTGCCTGGCCGCCGGCCACCGCCAGCAGCAGCGCCGTGGCCCGCTCCAGCGCGCGACGTGGCAGCTCGGGGTCGACACCGCGCTCGAAGCGGTGCGAGGCGTCCGTGTGCAGGCCGAGCTTGCGCGCGCGCCCCATGATCGCCGCTGGCGCAAAGTGCGCGGCTTCGAGAAAAACGTCGCGCGTGGCATCCGTAACGCGACTGTCCAGGCCACCCATGATGCCCGCCACCGCCAGTGCCTGGTGCTCGTCAGCAACCACCACAAAGCCCTCGTCGAGCGCGGCCTCGCTACCGTCCAGGAGCTTGAGCGTTTCGCCTGCGTGTGCATGGCGCACGACGATGTCGCCCGCCAGCGCGGCGTTGTCGAACGCATGCATCGGCTGGCCGAGTTCCAGCATCACGTAATTGGTGATGTCGACGACCGCGCTGATCGGGCGCACGCCGCCACGACGCAGGCGCTCGACCATCCACTCGGGCGTTGCCGCCGTCGGGTCGATGCCGCTCACGATGCGCCCCAGATAGCGCGGCGCATCCGAGCCGGCCTCCAGCCGGATGCCACGTCGCGCATCGGCGGTTACCGGCACCGTCGGCGGTTCCGCCACCTTGACCCGGCTGTCGAACAACGCGGCCACGTCGTAGGCCACGCCGTGCACGCACAGGCAGTCGGCGCGGTTCGGCGTGAGGCTCAGCTCGATGCTGGCGTCGGGCAAGTGCAGGTACGCGGCGAGCGCCGTGCCCACCGGCGCATCCGCCGGCAATTCGAGCAGGCCGGAGGCATCGGTATCGACGCCCAGTTCCTTGGCCGAGCACAGCATGCCGAACGACTCGATGCCGCGCAGCCTTGCCGCCTTGATGTGCACGCCGCCCGGCAGGCGCGCCCCGACCGTTGCCAGCGGCACGCGGATGCCGGCACGCGCATTCGGTGCCCCGCAGACGATGGTGAGCGGCGTGCCCTGCCCGGCGTCGACCTGACACACGCGCAAGCGATCGGCCTGGGGGTGTTTCTCGGCGGAAACGATTTGCGCGACGACCACGCCATCGAGCGCCTCGCCCAACCGCGTCACCGCCTCCACCTCCAGCCCCGCCATCGTCAACGCATGCACCAGCGCCGCGTGATCCGCGTCGATCTCGACGACTTCACGCAACCAGTTTTCGGAGAGTTTCATGGTTTTCTATCCGGGATTCGGAATATGGGATTGGAGATTCGGCAAAGCATCGGGATGAGGTCCTCGCGAATCCCGTCTCCCCGAATCCCGGCCCTCAGGCAAACTGCCGCAGGAACCGCAAGTCGTTGTCGAAGAAGGCGCGCAGGTCGGTGACGCCGTAGCGCAGCATGGCGAAGCGTTCGACGCCAAGGCCGAAGGCGAAGCCGGTGTAGCGCTCGGGGTCGATGCCGCAGTTCTTCAGCACGTTGGGGTGCACCATGCCGCAACCGAGCACTTCGAGCCAGCGCGCCTCGCCGTCCTTCGTCTCCCAACGGATGTCGACCTCGGCCGACGGCTCGGTGAACGGAAAGTAGCTGGGCCGGAAACGCATTTCGAAATCGCGCTCGAAAAACGCCCGCACGAACTCGGTGAGCGTGCCTTTCAAATCGGCAAAGCTCGAGGTCTCATCCACCAGCAGCCCTTCGACCTGGTGGAACATCGGCGAGTGGGTCTGATCCGAATCGCTGCGGTACACCTTGCCCGGCGCAATGATGCGGATCGGCGGCTGGCGTCCGGCCATGCTGCGGATCTGCACCGGCGAGGTGTGCGTGCGCAGCAGCCGCTTGTCGGAAAAGTAGAACGTGTCGTGCATCGCCCGCGCCGGGTGGTGCGGCGGAAAATTGAGCGCCTCGAAGTTGTGCCAGTCGTCCTCGATCTCCGGACCGTCGGCGCGCTGGTAGCCGAGCCGGGCAAAGATCGCGGCGATGCGTTCGAGCGCACGCGTGATCGGATGGATGCCACCCCGCTCGCCGTCGCGCCCGGGCAAGGAAACGTCGATTGTCTCCGATGCCAGGCGGCGATCCAGTTCGGCGCGCTCCAGCACCGCCTTGCGCGTGCCAAGCGCATCGGCCAGGCGTTGCTTGACCTGGTTGACCTCGGCACCGCGCGCCTTGCGCGCCTCGGGCGCCAGCGCGCCCAGCGACTTCAACGCCGCGGTGACGATGCCGCTCTTGCCCAAGAGCCCCACGCGCAGCGCATCGAGCGCTTCCAGCGTGGCGGCCTGGTCGATGTCGGTCAGGGCTTGGTTTACCCGGCTGTCCAACTCATCCATCGGTGTGATTTCCACTTTGGCTTCTAGCTCCCTCTCCCTTCCGGGGAGAGGGTTGGAGTGAGGGGCCACTCTCGCGTCAGCATCAAGGCCGATGCGTGTTTCGATCCTCGCCCCAAAGGGAGAGGAATCGAACGCGAAAAGCGGCGGCATCAAATGAAAACGGGGAGAAGGCGTTGGCCTTCTCCCCGCTTGATTCACATCATATCGTCAGCAAGCGACGATCAAGCGGCCAGGCTGGCCTTCGCCTTTTCCGCGATGGCGCCAAACGCCTTGATGTCGTGCACGGCGATATCGGCCAGCACCTTGCGATCCACCGTGATGCCGGCCTTCAGCAGGCCATTGATCAGGCGGCTGTAGGACAGCCCAAACTGGCGTGCGGCAGCGTTGATGCGCACGATCCACAACGCGCGGAACTGGCGCTTCTTCTGCTTGCGACCGATGTAGGCGTACTGGCCAGCCTTGATGACGGCCTGGTTGGCTACCCGGAAGACTTTGCGCCGGGCGTTGTAGTAGCCCTTGGCGCGACCGATGATTTTCCTGTGGCGGCGACGGGCAATGACGCCACGCTTGACACGAGCCATGGTGTTCTCCTCGCCTTAAAGGTACGGAACCATGCGCGCCACACCCTTGGTGTCGCGTGCACTGATGATGTTGGTGGCGCGCAAGCCGCGCTTACGCTTGGTGGCCTTCTTGGTCAGGATGTGCGACTTGAAGGCGTGACCGGCCTTGAACTTGCCCGACGCGGTCTTGCGAAAACGCTTCGCGGCCGCGCGGTTGGTCTTGATCTTGGGCATGAGAGCTCCTTGATGGGGACAACCCCGGTTTCTGACTGATACGGCGGCACCGGTTGCGGGTGCGCTTTCCATCCTGCCGAGATCGGTTCACGGCCCATCCTGGCGGGCCGAGCTGGCAATTCTACAAACAAAGCATCAGAGGTGCCAGCGCCGTGCCAGCACTCCTGACGGTACGCACTGCATCGCCGGCAACACCGCCGGCAATGCGTTACTTCTTGCGCGGGCCGATCATCATGATCATCTGGCGCCCTTCCAGCCGCGGGAAGGACTCCACCTGGCCGACCTCGCCAACATCCTCCTGAATGCGCTTGGCCAGGCCCTGACCCAGATCCTGATGCGACATTTCACGGCCACGGAACCGAATGGTGACCTTGACCTTGTCGCCTTCCTCCAAGAACCGCAGCATGTTGCGCAGCTTGATCTGGTAGTCGCCCACGTCCGTGACCGGACGGAACTTCACTTCCTTGATCTCGACCTGCTTTTGCTTCTTCTTGGCGGCGGACGCCTTCTTCTGGGCTTCGAACTTGAACTTGCCGTAATCCATGATGCGGCATACCGGCGGGTCGCCGTTGGGCTGGATCTCGACCAGATCCATGCCGGCTTCTTCAGCGGCGTGCAGTGCGTCGTCACGGGAAAGGATGCCGAGCTGCTCGGAATCCGGGCCGATCACGCGCACGCGCGGCACGCGGATTTCATGGTTGCGGCGATTGCCCTTGTTGTCGGTGGTAGCGATACCACGATCCTCCAGAAGAGTTGTCAGCAAACCGAAACGCGCGACCCTGCGCCTTTCGGCATGTCGGCCCGGAAACAATCCGGGCCGACTCCGGCGAGCCGCTCAACGCGCCCCGCACACGGCATTCCCTGTGCCGCTTGTTCCTACCGCAACGCACACTCAATGCTGCGTTTCGGCCTGCAACCGGGCGGCAAAATCGGCCAGCGGCATGCTGCCCAGATCCTCCCCCGAACGCGTACGCACGGACACGGTACCCGCCTCCTTCTCGCGGTCACCCACAACCAGGAGGTACGGTACTTTCATCAGCGTATGCTCGCGGATTTTATAGCCCACCTTTTCGTTGCGCAAATCCGCTTCCACCCGGAACCCTTTGTCGACAAGGGTTTGCGTGACGGTGCGAACGTAATCGGATTGCGCATCGGTGATCGAAAACACCTCGGCCTGTACCGGCGCAAGCCAAGTGGGCAGATTGCCCGCATGGTGCTCGACCAAAATGCCGATGAAACGCTCCATCGAACCGACGATGGCCCGGTGCAACATCACCGGGTGGCGCTTTTGCGACTGCTCGTCGATGTACTCGGCGCCAAGCCGCTCGGGCATCATGAAATCCACCTGCATGGTGCCGACCTGCCAATCGCGGCCGATCGAGTCGTGCATGTGGTATTCGATCTTGGGGCCGTAGAACGCGCCCTCGCCCGGCAGCTCCGTCCACTTCACACCGGCGGCGGACAACGCACTGCGCAGCGCGGCCTCGGCCTTGTCCCACACCTCGTCCGAGCCGATGCGCTTGTCGGGCCGCAAGGCCAGCGCGACGTCGATGTCGTGGAACCCGAAATCGGCATACACCCGCATCGCCTGGGCGTGGAACGCGGTCACTTCCGACTCGATCTGCGCCGGGGTGCAGAAGATGTGGCCGTCGTCCTGGGTGAACGCACGCACGCGCATGATGCCGTGCAGCGCACCGGACGGCTCATTGCGGTGGCAGCCGCCGAACTCGCCATAGCGGATCGGCAGATCGCGGTAGCTGTGCAGCCCGGCCTTGAAGATCTGCACGTGGCCCGGGCAGTTCATCGGCTTCAGGGCAAACACGTGCTTCTCCGACTCGGTGAAGAACATGTTTTCCTTGTAGTTGTCCCAGTGGCCGGATTTCTTCCACAGCGACACGTCGAGCACCTGCGGGCAGCGCACTTCCTGGTAGCCCGACTTGCGGTACACGCCGCGCATGTACTGCTCCACCTGCTGCCAGATCGCCCAGCCGCGCGGGTGCCAGAACACCATGCCGGGGCTTTCTTCCTGCTGGTGGAACAGGTCGAGCTGCTTGCCGAGCTTGCGGTGGTCGCGCTTTTCCGCCTCCTCCAACTGGGTGAGGTAGGCCTTGAGCTCCTTGTCGGTGCGCCACGCGGTGCCGTAGATGCGGGTGAGCATCGCCTTGCTCGAATCGCCGCGCCAGTACGCGCCGGCCACCTTCATCAGCTTGAACGAGTGCAGCTTGCCGGTGTTCGGCACGTGCGGGCCGCGGCACAGGTCGGTGAACTCGCCCTGGGTATAGAGCGAGAGCGGCTCGTTGCTGGGAATGCCCTCGATGATCTCGGCCTTGTAGTGCTCGCCGATGCCGCTGAAAAACGCGACGGCATCGGCGCGCGACTTCACGCTGCGCGTCACCGGCAACGCCTCGCCCACGATCTTGTGCATCTCGGCCTCGATCTTTTCGAGGTCTTCCGGGGTGAACGGCCGCTCGTAGGCGAAGTCGTAATAGAAACCGTTGTCGATCACCGGGCCGATGGTCACCTGGGCGCCGGGGAACAACCGCTGCACCGCCTGCCCCATCAGGTGCGCGGTGGAGTGGCGCAGGATTTCCAGCCCTTCCGGGCTTTTCTCGGTGACGATCTCGACGCGCGCGTTGTGGTCGATCACGTGGCTGGCGTCCACCAGCTGGTCGTCGACCTTGCCGGCCAGCGTGGCCTTGGCCAGGCCGGCGCCGATTGCCGCCGCCACGTCTTGTACCGATACCGGGTGTTCAAAGGGTTTCTTGCTGCCGTCGGGCAGCGTGATCTCGATCATGGTTGACTCTCGAAAAACGAAAAAGGCGCCAGCGCGCCTTTGCAGAACGCAAGGCGGATGAAACTCAAAGCGGACAGCCGGTAGTTGCCATGTCGCACGCTTGGCCGGTGCTTGCGCCCGCGCCACCTTGATTCTGTCGTGACCAATGCGTACTAGTTTAACCGACGACGCGCCGCCAATTCAGCCCTGCGCCGGCGAAGGCTAGAATGGCGTTTTCGGCCGGCCACCCCCGCATGCGCATCCTCGTCACCGGCACCGCCGGTTTCATCGGCGCCGCCCTCGCCCAGCGCCTCCTGGCGCGCGGCGACGAGGTGTTCGGCATCGACAACCACAACAACTATTACGACCCGGCACTGAAAGAGGCCCGCCTCGCGCAATTCGCGCAGCACCCTGGTTACACCCACGTGCGCGCCGACCTCGCCGACGCCGCGGCGGTCGCCGCCGCCTTTGCGCAGTTTCAACCTCAGCGCGTGGTGAACCTGGCCGCCCAGGCCGGCGTGCGCTACTCGCTGAAGAACCCGCAGGCCTACGTGCAGTCGAACCTCGTCGGCTTTGCCAACGTGCTTGAGGGTTGCCGGCACGGCCAAGTGCAACATCTGGTCTATGCTTCGTCCAGCTCGGTGTACGGCGCCAACCGCAAGCTGCCGTTTGCGGTCGCGGACGCCGTCGATCATCCCGTCAGCCTGTACGCGGCCACGAAGAAGGCCAACGAGCTGATGGCGCACAGCTACAGCCATCTCTACGGCTTGCCCACCACCGGCCTGCGATTCTTCACCGTATACGGGCCATGGGGCCGGCCGGACATGTCGCCGATGCTGTTTGCCGATCGCATCCGCCGCGGCGAGGCGCTCGACGTGTTCAATTTCGGCCGCCACAGCCGCGATTTCACCTACATCGACGACATCGTCGAAGGCGTGATCCGCACGCTCGACCACGTCGCTGCGCCCGATCCGGCCCACGACCCGCAAGCACCCAATCCCGGCAGCTCCAACGCGCCATACCGCGTCTACAACATCGGCAACGACCAGCCGGTACAGCTCCTGCGCTTCATCGAGCTGCTGGAAGAAAACCTCGGCTGCCACGTGGAGAAAAACCTGCTGCCAATGCAGCCGGGCGACGTGGCCGACACCTGGGCCGACGTTTCCGCCCTGCGCCGCGACGTGGGCTACGCGCCACACACCTCGATCGAGGACGGTGTGGCGCGCTTCGTGGCGTGGTATCGCAGTTACTTCAAGTAGTCGTCAAAACGGCTTGATCAGCACCAGCCAGATCACCCCGAGCAACAGCACTACCGGAATTTCGTTGGCCCAGCGTAGCGCCTTGGCCGAAGGCAATACCCCGCCCTTCGCGCAGCGCTTCACCATCCGCCCGGCCCACACAAAGTGCGCCAGCAACAGCGCCACCAGCAGCAGTTTGGCGTCGATCCAGTGCTGCCCGTTCACCACGTTGGGCAACGCCACCGGGAACAGCCGCCAGCCCTGCCACAGGGTCAGGCCGAGCAAAAACGCGATACCGAAGATGCTGTGTCCGAAGCCATACAGCCGCCGCCCCATCAGCACCAGCCGCGCCCTCACCGCCGGATCGTCGCCTGCCTCCGCGAGATTCACCACGATGCGCGGCAGATAGAACACTGCTGCCATCCACGACATCACAAACAGCAGGTGGAACGTTTTGACCCACAGGTAAACCATCGCGCGACTCCGTCTGGCAGACAGCAAAAACGGCGCGAAGCGGGTCCGCGCCGTTGCATGGTATCTGTTGGGAGGCACGAGGATCGAGCGGGTGGCCCGAGCGGACTCAACCCCGAATGCAGCGCATACAAACGGCCGCGTGCAGACGCTCCAGGGGCGATAACCGCCCACATCACTGCGGCCGCGGCGGCGCGGTGGAGCCGCGGATGACGAGTTCGGGCGTGAACCCCTCGTTGCGGGTCGGGCGCCCGTGGAGTTGCGCGATCAGGAGACGCGTTGCACGTTCGACAATCACCTCGCCGCGCTGGCGCACCGTCGTGAGCGGTGGCCACGACTGCCGCGAGAACGGGCTGTCTTCGAAGCCTGCAATCGACATGTCGTAGGGAACGTGCAGGCCGACCGAGCGCACCGCAGCCAGCACGCCGGCCGCGATTTCATCGTTGCAGCCGAAAATGGCGGTGGGCGGACTCTGCAGCTCCAGCAGGCGCCGGGCGCCGCGGAAACCGTCGTCGAACGCGTAATCGCCTGCGATCACGAGTTCGTTGTGCAGGTGCAACCCGTAGTCGGCCAAAGCCTGCTTGTAGCCCTTGAAGCGCTCGGTGCTGCAGCGGTGGGACTTGCTGCCCTGCAGGAAACCGATGCGGGCGTGACCGAGCTGGATCAGGTGTGCCGTGATGGCATAGGCCGCGTCGCGATCATCCACGTACACGCAAGGCGAACCCTCGCGTGGATCCTCCGATGCGGAAACGACGCGCACCATCGGGATCTTGGCCGCGGCGAGCTTTTTCAGCGCCGGAAGGCGTTCCGATACCGGCTGGGTCAGCACGATGCCGGCAAGGCCGGTGCGCGCCACGAATTCGCACAGGTGATCCCCCAGCGCCGGATCCCGCGAGTCGTAGGCGTGGATCTGCAGGCCGTAGCCCAGGGCGTCGCACGCTGCCAGCGCACCTTGCTGGGCCGCGATGATGAAGTAGGCGTTGGGATTGTCGTAGACCAGTCCCACGGCATAGGTATGCGCGCCGGTCAGGCCGCGGGCGAAGAGATTGGGCCGGTAGCCGAGCTGCTCGATCGCGCGCACGACGCGCTCGCGGGTTTCCCCGCGGACCGAGGTTTCGCCGTTGATGACCCGCGAAACGGTCTTTGCGGAGACGCCCGCCTTGGCCGCAACGTCTTCCAGTGTGATGGCTCCCACGCAATGCTCCTTTGGTGGATCGATACGGCGCGTGGCCGGTGATGCGCTGGCTCGGGGTTATCGCGCGCCTGCTTCGCCGGACGAGCTCCAAGGTACCCCGGATGGCAACCTTGCTGCTGCATCCCGCCCGGTTCGCGCAGCCTATCAGCCGGACACCGTGACAGCGCTGGCATGTATCGCCACCCGGCCCGCGCTGCATGCGGTTGGCGCCGCAGCCCTGCGGAGCCGGCCAGCATCCTCGACGCGAAGGCGCCTTTTGCGCGCCAGCCGTGAATCATGGGCGATACCCATCGCACCAAGACTTTCCGCCAAATGGTGCACCGCAAGTTGACATCGCTGACATAAATGTCCAAGTGTGGACATCGAACGGTTTTAGGGGAGATCTGAAATCGGGTCACGCAATCACGCACATCACGGGCGACCGTGTTCATCGTCCGCGTGGACGTGATTCGCGTTCGCGCAGTGCGCACGGCAAGCCGGCGGAAATCGCGACCGCGGCAGTCGCCGCGGCGCATGGCGGCGCGGCGACCGACCCTTTTGTCAGCGATTCCCTGATGGCGTGCGGCAAGGCTGGTCAACGGCGTTTGCGACCGAGTGTCCGGAGATGCGGGGACTCGTGCGGGCAGACGCACGGCGTCGGGTGGGGTGCCGCGGCACCTCATCTTTCCTGGGAGGCAAAGGACAAGCATGAAACTTCGCAGATCGGTGATGTGGACGGGAGTTGTTTCCGCGTTGTTCCTGAGTGGAACCGCCATGGCCAGTACCGGCCCTGCGGCGGCGGCCGAAGCACAGACGAATCCGCAGACCACCGGGGACCAGTCCCCGAACCCGTCGGCGCAGGCAACCAAGCCGCCAGCTCAACCGGCCAAGGCCAGTCCGCAAAAGGCCACCACATTGCAGGCGGTCAACGTCGTCGGCATCCTGGCGTCGCAGATGAACGACATCCAGCTAAAACGCAGCGCGCCGAATATCCAAGACAGCATCACGGCGCAAAGCATCGGCCAGTTGCCCGACATCACGATCACCGATTCGCTGCAGCGCATTACCGGGGTGCAGATCGATCGATCCGCAGGGGAAGGCAGCACGGTAAACGTGCGCGGCCTGCCGGAAGTATCCACCCTGTTGAACGGCGAGGCGTTCATCAGCGCGGACAACATCGATTCGATCCAGCCGAATTATCAATCGATGCCCGCGTCCCTGTTCACCGGCGTGGACGTCTACAAGTCGCCGACCGGGCAGACGCTCAACAGCGGCATCTCGGGCACAATCAACCTGCGCACGCGTCGTCCGTGGGACATGAAGGATGGCTGGACGTTCGCCGGCACGGCGGAGGGCGTGCGCAGCTCGGTGGTCGAGAGCAATCGCCCGGAAGGAAACGTCTTCGCCAGCTACAACGCCGGCGGACACTGGGGAGCGCTGGTCGGGATCTCGTACTCGGACACCTACAGCAACAACTCCTCGAACGGGCTTGGCCAGTTCGAAGGCCGGCTGCAGGGCGAAAACGCGAGCGCCGCGAACGAGCCGGGCGACGGTTACCTCACCGGATGGAGCGGGGTGGCCGTACCGAGCCAGATCAAGCAGTTCCCGGATGGGAGCGTCGACGTCAACGGCGACGGCAAATCCAACGGCGCGTTCTACCAGATGGATACGCTGAACCCGTTTACCCAGCAGGTGCGGCGCAAGCGCACCGGCGCCAACGCGTCGGTGCAATACGATTTCGGGTCCGGCTTCACCCTGACGGCGGATGGGTTCCTTACCCGCCAGACCCAGCTCAACCTGGGGGAAGGTGCGGAGCTGATGCCGGTAAGCTGGCTCGCCGCCACCAACATCCCGGTCAAATCGCGCGATACCGGCGTGCTGCTGACCAGCCCATCCAACAACCCGGGCGAGCAGGACGGGGATTGGAACCAGCACTTTTTCACCACCCAGGCGTACCAGAAGTACCTCGGCGACTGGCTGTCGTACTCGCAAGGCATGCGGATCCATTCCCTAGCGAGAAACTTCAACGTCGCCCTCCAGTTCGACAATGGCGGCGCATTCACCGGTGACTTGCGTTTCGTGAATGGCACCGCCAGCCAGACCAGTCGCTCGGCGTACGCCGAGTTTTCACAGTCCAACGGTACGCAGTGGCCGAATACCCTGATGCCGGGTGTTTCACTGGACCCGGGCGTGTACGTGTACCCGTCCAACTTGGGCGGCAACCACCCGTTCAATCCGGGTGGCTTCGACAAGTACGCGGTATCCGTCATCGACGACATGAGCGGACCGAACCCGGTGATGACGATTCCCGCGCCGTTTGCGGCGCGCCTGACGGATCCGAACACCTACGTGCTCAAGACCATGTCGTTCGAGAACGACTACAACGCCCATTCGGGCATGAACATCGTGCGTGCGAATGGGCACTACGCATTCAGTGACGACTTCAAGCTCGACTTCGGCCTGCGCAACAGCATCCGGACGGCGAACGAGTTCTCGTTCGACATGATGGCGCCGGTGTACGCCGGGAACGGCGCCAGCGACCCGCAGGGCTGCTACGCGCACTGGATGGCCGCTGACGTGGTGCTGGACGGCGGTGGTGTGCCCGGGGCCTGCACGGCCGGGAACCAATACGGGTTCTTCCGCTCGGGCGCGCTTTCGACCCAGCGACCCGGCCAGTTGCCCAGCATCATCAGCTCGCACTGGCGCCTGATCAGGAATCCGGGCAACGTTCAGGGCATCACGGAATACGCACTGGACCCGGCGGTGATGCAGGACCCGGTCGGGTTCGAGGCACAGCTCTATCCCGGGGCGATCCCCAGCATGAATCCCGCGACGAGCTGGGACGTGATGCTGAAGGAGCGAACGGGTTACGCGCAGGCGGATTTCAACGGGGTGCTGGCGGGGTTGCCGTTCAGCGGCAACTTCGGCTTGCGCGTGGTGCGCACCAACCTCACGGTCGACCAGCACTTGAACGGTGAAGTGCACGCCTATGGCGTGAATCCATCCGATGGCGGAATCGTCCGGACCAAACGCGAGTACACGGATTGGTTGCCGGCGATCAACTTCGCATTGGACCTGACGCCGAAGGCCGTGCTCAGGCTGTCCGCGTCCAAGAACATGATGCCGTTGACGCTCGACCAATGGGGCGGCGGGCTGAACCTCGACTATGCGTTCACCACGCTGCCCGACGGCAAGAGCGTGTTTGCCGTGCAGGATGGGCAGTCGAACGGAAATCCCAACCTGGCGCCGTGGCGCTCCACCAATTACGACGCATCCCTGGAGTACTACTTCAGCAATACAAGCATGTTCAGCGTTGACCTGTTCGATATCCGCGTGGCCAAGTTCATTACGGCTGGCGGTACGCAACGCTGCGACCTGCCGGATCAGGATGGCGTCGCTCGCGGGCGGTGCATCATCATCACCGGCCCGATCCAGGGCAGCGGCCAGCAATTGAAAGGTATCGAGACCGATTATCGCCAGGCGTTCACGTTCCTGCCGGGCTTGCTCGCCAACACCGGTCTCGAGGTCAACGCGACGTATTCGCCGAGCAACACGGGCCGCAAGGACTTGGCCGGCCGGGACGTGCCGTTCCCGGACAATTCCGAGAAGTCCGGAAACCTGATCGTGTGGTATCAGGACAGCCACTGGCAGGCACGTGTTGCCGCCAACTACCGCAGTCGGCGCGCGGTGGAAACCAACTACGGTGGCATTACTGGAATGGAGTTGTACCAGGAGCCCACGACGTACATCGATGCCAGCGTCAGCTACCAGATCGACAAGAACTTCCAAGTGTTTGCCCAAGGGTCGAACCTGACGAACGAGAAGCAGCGGTTCTATCTGGTGTGGCCCGACCAGCGGATCACGAACCGGTATTCCGACCGCCAGTACATGCTCGGCGTTCGCGCCAACTTCTGAGGCGACGCGATCGCCGAGTGCCCTTGGGCCGACCGGCGATCGTGCAGAGCGGACCTTCGCGCGGACCTGTCGTCGTGGAACCGACCGGTGCGGCCTGAATGTTGGCCGGGACAGACCTTTTCACCGCAAGGGCGTGTTCCGGGATTGGTTGGGTCACGCGCGCCGACGGCAGAGCCGGTGCGCGTGGCCCCGAACCCACGCGGGCGGTCGGGCCGGCACCGGTCCGCGCAGTCGGGGGCGTGGAGCCGCAGTCCGTAGCCTAAGGCGCCCCGCTGCGACGGCGCGCCTTGCCGGCGCGAATCGAAGCTGCCGTGCTGCACCAGCTGCGAGGTGTACCTGAGCGTTGTCGTGCGGACGGGCTGTCCGGAACGCGGTGGATGTGCACGGTGCGTCTGGGAGGCCTTGGTGGCGTATTGCGAAGTACATTGACAGCGCTGACATAAATGGCCAAAACTGTCATCCACCGTGAAACCTGGAGCGAACCCTCGCTACCTCGACCTGCCGGTGGCCGGGTGCCGCATCGATACGTTGGACGTCATGACCTACGACCAGTGCAATCAAGAACCGTCCGGCAAGCACGTCTGCCACCGCTCCCGGCTCGTCGCCGGCCGTGGCGTGGCGGCCTGCATCGACGCCACCGGCGGTAGCGCGCGGCGTTTCGCCCGTGGGTGGGAGCGGTGACCGCGCACGGTCTCCGTGGTTCTGCCGCCACGCCGTCACGCGCGGCCGGGCGCGTCGTGTGTTTCGGCGAAATGCTGCTGCGGCTCTCGCCGCCAGGGCAGGAACTGCTGCTGCAGTCCGGCAGCCTGCGGGCGCACTTTGGCGGCGCCGAGGCCAACGTGGCGGCATCGCTTGCGGTGCTCGGCGATGCCAGCGCCATGGTGACCACCGTGCCCGACAACGTCATCGGACGGGCCGCGGCGGCAGAGCTGCGCCGGTTCGGCGTCGACACATCGGCGGTCGGCCACGCGGCGGGACGCATGGGACTCTACTTCCTGACCCCCGCGGCGATGCAGCGCCCCGCCGAAGTGCTGTACGACCGCGCGGGTTCGGCGTTCGCGCACACCGACGGAACAGGCTACGACTGGCCGCGGCTGCTGGAAGGCGCCGCGTGGCTGCACGTGTCCGGCATCAACCTGGCGCTGGGTAAAGCCAGTGCGGACGCTTGCCTGATGGCCGCGCGCGCCGCCGTGGCGCATGGCGTCAAAGTGTCCTTCGACTGCAACTATCGCAGCCGGCTGTGGGGCGAGCGCGTGATCGAAGCCGCCACGCTGATGCGGGAACTGGCGGCAACGGCCGACCTCATGTTCGGCAATGCGCGCGATATCGCGCTGATGCTGGGCCGAGAGTTTGCGGACTTGGCCAACGGCGATGGCTTCGCACCTGCCGCGACGGCGGCGTTTGCGGCCTGGCCGCGCCTCCACTGGCTGGCGACAACGGTGCATGGCGGCGACCCCGCCGCACCCACGCTCGCCGGGGTGCTCGCCGAACGCGGCGGTGGCGTGTGGCGGACCGCCACGCGCAGCCTCGCTGGCGCGGTGGATCGCATCGGCAGCGGGGACGCGTTTGCGGCGGCGTTGCTGCACTCGCTGCAGCACGCCGCCGACCCCGCGGCGGCGCTCGAATTCGCCCTCGCGGCGGCGTGGCTCAAGCACTCGGTGCCCGGCGACGTCAACCGGCTGGGCGAGGCCGACATCCGCGCCCGCCTAGTGGATCCCGGGCGTCAGGTGCTGCGCTGAAGGCCGTCGTCCGAGCCACGCCATGACACACCATCAACCGTTTCTCCGTTCGATCCTTGCCGGAGCGTCCAACCGATGAATGCCACCGTCGCGCAAGCCAGCCCCCGCCAGGTCCATTGGTACGCCGCATTCGTCACGACGCTGGCCGCCGTCGGCGGACTCATGTTCGGTCTCGACGTCGGGGTGATTGCCGGCGCCGAGCAGTTCATCCAGCACGAATTCGGCATCACCGACGGCGTGCTCGAGCACATCGTCAGCAGCATGATGTGGGGCGCAGCGGTGGGCGCGGCACTGGCGGCGTGGTTTGCCGGACGCTTCGGGCGCAAGCGGTCGCTGGCGTTTTCAGCGGCGCTGTTCGTGGTCGGCGCGCTGCTGTCGGCGGCGGCGTGGTCGCCGGCCTCGCTGATCATCGCGCGCTTCGTGCTGGGCCTGGCGGTCGGCATCGCCGCGTTCACCGCACCGGTCTACATTGCCGAGGTCGCACCGCGGCAGACCCGCGGCGCGATGATCTCGACCTACCAGTTGATGATCACCATCGGCATCTTCGTCGCCTTCCTGTCGGACACCGGCTTCAGCTATATCCAGGGCTGGCGCTGGATGCTGGGCATCATCGCGGTACCCGGTGCGCTGTTCATGGTGGGTGTGCTGGTGCTGCCCGAAAGTCCACGTTGGCTGATGCTGAAACACCGTACCGCTGACGCGAGCCTGGTGCTGCACAAGCTGCGCGGCGACCCCGACCTCGTGCGCGATGAGCTGGCGGAGATCGACCAGCAGATGGCCAGCCCCCAGCAAGGCTGGCACCTGTTCCTGCACAACCGCCACTTCCGGCGCGCGGTGGGCTTCGGCATCGCGATGCAGATCGTGCAGCAGCTCACCGGCATCAACGTCGTCATGTATTACGCCCCGCGCATCTTTGCGGGCATGGGCTACGACACCACGCTGCAGATGACCTTCACCGCCGTGGTGGGGCTCATCAACGTGTTGGCGACGCTGATCGCGGTGGTGTGGGTCGACCGCATTGGCCGCAAACCCATCCTGTATGGCGGTTTCACCGCGATGGCGGTCGGGCTCGCCGTGTTCGGCTGGCTGATGTACGCCGGGATGACGGGAACGACCGAGCATGTCGTGGCGATCGCCATGCTGCTGCTGTTCGTGGTCGGCTTCGCGTGCTCGGCCGGACCGCTGGCGTGGACTCTGTGCTCGGAGGTGCAGCCGCTGAAGGGCCGCGACTTTGGCATGGGGGTCAGTACGGTGACCAACTGGGTGTTCACCGGCATCGTCGGCGCAAGCTTCCTGACGCTGCTCAACACGCTGGGCAGCGCGCACACGTTCTGGCTGTATGCCGCGCTCAATGCGCTGTTCCTGCTGTTCACCTTCGCGCTGGTGCCCGAGACCAAGGGCGTGATGCTGGAACACATCGAACGCAAGCTGATGCGCGGTGTGCGGCTGCGCGACATCGGCGTCTGACGGCGCGCGGCAGAGTCGAATCAAGGAGCCATCTTGAGCAACCCGAACTACGTGGATTACCGCCTGCAGGGCGATGGCGTCGCCGTGCTGGTGCTGGACAACCCGCCGCTGAACCTCAACGCCCTGCCGACCCTGCGCCTGCTGCGCCAGCATGTGGCGCAGATGGCGGACGATGCGCGCGTGCGCTGCGTGGTGGTGACCGGCACGGGCGAACGCGCGTTCTGCGCCGGCTCGGACGTCCACGAATTCCAGGCCGTCATGGACGATGTCGTCGCCAGGAAGCTGCGCCTGGAAAACGAGGCCTTCAATGGGCTGGCGGAATTGCCGGTGCCGGTCATCGCCGCCCTGAACGGCACCGCGCTCGGCGGTGGCGCCGAGATCGCGCTGGCCTGCGACCTGCGCATCATGGCGGCGGATGCGCGGATCGGCTTTCCGGAGGTCAAGCTCGGCGTGTTTCCGGGCAGCGGCGGCGCCTTCCGCCTGCCGCGCCTGATCGGCAGTGCGCGCGCATTCGAGCTGCTCTACACGGGCGACCTGATCGATGCGGACGCCGCCCTGCGCATTGGTCTGGTCAACCGGGTCGTACCGCAGGCCGAGGTGCTGCCGACCGCGCTGGCGCTGGCCGCGCGCCTGGCGGCCGGCCCGGCGCTTGCGCTGTCGATGATCCGGCGCGCGGTGCGCGAGGCGGGGCAGCAGTCGACCGCGCAAGCCATCGCGCAGTCGCTGGCCGACAGCGATGCGGTGTTCAAGGGCCCGGACGTGGTCGAAGGCGTGCGCGCCTTCTTCGAGAAGCGGCCGGCCAAATTCACGGCTGCGCGCCATGCGGTGCGCCGCCCGGCGAAAAACGGGGAGCAGTCATGAGCCTGCCGTTGGATGGCATCAAGGTCGTCAGCCTGACGCATTATTTGCAGGGTCCGTCCTGCGTGCAGTTCCTGGCTGACCTCGGCGCCGACGTGGTCAAGGTCGAACGCCTCGGAGGTTCGTACGAGCGGCACTGGTCGGGTGCGGACGCGTACGTCGGTGACGACCACGCCAGCGTGTTTTTCCTGCTCGCCGGGCGCAACCAGCGCAGCATCGAGCTCGACTACCGCAGCGCGGAAGGCGCCAAGGTGCTGTGGCGCCTGCTGGAGCGCGCCGACGTGCTGGTCGAGAACTTCCGCCCTGGCACGCTCGACAAGCACGGGTTTTCCTACGCCGCGGTCAAGGCGCGCAACCCCGGGATCGTCTACGCGTCACTCAGCGGCTACGGCAGCGACGGCCCCGCGCGCACGCGCCCGGGTCAGGATCTGCTGCTGCAATCCCTGAGCGGCATGGCCACCCTCAGCGGGCGGGCCGGCGACCCGCCGGTGCTGTTCGGCACCGCCATCGTCGACGAGCACGCGGCGGCGCTCGGCGCGCTCGCGATCGTCGCAAGCCTCCTGGGCCGCACGCGCGACGGAAAAGGCAAGCGTGTCGACAGCAATCTGTTGTCGGCGGCGCTCGACCTGCAACTGGAGCCGCTCAGCATCCACTTGAACGGATCGCACCTCTACGCGAAGAGCGCTTCGGGCATTTCCTCGCGCTTCCACCAGGCGCCGTACGGCGTGTTCAAGACCTCGGACGGCTGGCTGACGCTGTCGCTGGCCGATGGCCCGACCCTGGCCAAGGCGTTCGACGATCCGGCATTCGCCAACTGGTCCAAGCCCGACCAGTTCACCCACCGCGAAGACGTCAACCGCCGCGTCGCGGCGCACATGCTGAAAAAGACCACCGCCGCATGGCAGGCCCAGCTCGAGTCACGCGGCATGTGGTGCGCCAAGGTGCGCGATTACGACGAGGTGCTGGCCGATCCGCAGCTCGCGATCAACCAGTCGATCCTGGAGTTCGACGACGAACACACGGGGCACGTGCGGCTGGTGGCGCATCCGGTGCGCTACGACGGCAAGGTCCCGCCGCTGCGGCTGAAACCACCCCGGGCCGGCCAGCATACCGACGAAGTCCTGCGCGAACTGGGCTATTCGAACGCAGAGATGGGCGCCATGCATGCGGCCGGGGTGGTCGGCGGTGCGGAGCCAAACGCGCGGTCTGCTTCGGAATCCAGGACGCCGTGAACACACTCGGGTCCGTCACTTTTTTGCAGGAATGAATGGAGACGAAAATGAACGCTGTCGTCCATGCCGCCAACCACGGCCGTGGCCTGCCGCCGTCGCGGCGTGATCTCGGGTTCTACATCGATGGCGCGCTGTCCGCCGCCGGCCATCGCGAAACCATGGATCGGGTGGCGCCGGGCTATGGCCAGGTCGTTTCGCGCGTCACGCTGTGCACCGCCGAGGACGTCGACCGCGCGGTGATTGCGGCGCGTAGTGCCTTCGTGCGCGGCGAGTGGTCGCGCCGCAGCGGGCGCGAGCGCAGTGCGGTACTGAACCGCGCGGCGGCGTTGATCCGCGAGCGGCGCGAAGAACTGGCCTATTGGGAAACCCTGGAAAGCGGCAAGCCGATCAGCCAGTCGCTGGCCGAGATGGGCGGTGCCGCAAACGAATTCGAACAGGGTGCGGCTGCCGCGCGCACGCTGCACGGCGACACCTTCAACAACCTCGGCGACGACCTGCTCGGCGTCGTGCTGCGCGAACCGATCGGTGTCGTCGCGTTGGTCACGCCGTGGAATTTCCCGCTGATCGTGCTGGCCGAACGGCTGCCCTACATCCTCGCCTCCGGCAACTCGGTGGTGGTGAAACCGAGCGAGTTCACATCGGCCACCACGCTGATGATGGCGGACCTGCTGGCCGAGGCCGGGCTGCCGCGCGGCGTCTACAACGTGGTGACCGGGCTCGGGCCGGGCGTGGGCGAAGCGCTGTCCGCGCATCCCGACATCGACATGATCTCGTTCACCGGCTCGCAGCGCGCGGGCCAGTCGGTGATGACGCTCGCGACCGGCAACTTCAAGAAGGTCAGCCTGGAGATGGGCGGCAAGAACCCGCAGATCGTGTTCGCCGATGCCGACCTGGACGACGCGGCCGATGGCGTGGCCTTCGGGCTTTGCTACAACGCGGGCCAGTGCTGCGTATCCGGCAGTCGCCTGATCGTGGAAGCCAGTGTGGCGGAGGATTTCCAGGCGCGCCTCGTCGACAAGTTGCAGCACGTGCGCACCGGCGAGTGCCTCGATCCCGAGGTGCAGCTGGGAGCGATCTTCACGCCCGCGCACCGCGACAAGATCATGGGCTACATCGGTGCGGGCACCAAGGCCGGCGCGACGCTGGCCCTGGGCGGCGAGCTGATCCGGATTTCCAAGGGCGACTACATCGCGCCAACCCTGCTGACCCACACCACCAACCACATGGACGTGGTGCGCAACGAAGTGTTCGGGCCGGTGCTGTGCCAGATGACCTTCCATGGCGAAGCGGAGGCGCGAGAGCTCGCCAACGACTCGCCGTATGGCTTGGCTGCCAGCATCTGGACCAAGGACATCGACAAGGCGCTGCGGCTGATGCGCACGGTCAACGGCGGGCGCATGTGGATCAACACCACCATCAGCGGCGGGCCGGAACTGCCCAAGGGCGGCATGAAGCAATCGGGAATCGGCCGCGAGGGCGGACTCATGGGCGTCGAGGAGTACACCGAGGTCAAGGCGGCGCACATTGCGATCGGCAAGCGGCGCCCGTGGGTGCAGGCCGCTGCGCCGGCACCTTTGCCGCCACGCGGGACGGCGCCGTGACGTCTTCCACCTGGCTGGATGCCTCCATCGCGCGCGCCGTGGCCGGCACCAGCCGCCTGGCGGCGGCGGCCCGGGACTTTCCGCACATCGTCGACCACGGGACGTGGCAATTCACGCCCGATGGCGTGTGGACCGGCGGGTTCTGGGCGGGCTGCCTGTGGCTTGCGGCGCAGCATGGTGGCCCGGCAACGTTGCGTGTGCAGGCCATCGCGGCAACCGAACGGCTGCTGCCGCATGTGCACGCCGCGCGCAACCACGACCTCGGCTTCATGTTCTATCCCTCCGCGGTGGCAGCGTGGCGCGCGACCGATGACGGGCGCTATCTGGAAGCCGCCAAGACCGCCGCCAGGTCGCTGGCCGCGCAGTTCGACGCCCATGCCGGCTACATCCCGGGCTGGGGCTTTTTCGGTGGCGAGGACTGGCGCGGTTCGGTGCTGGTCGACACCCTGATGAACCTGCCGTTGCTGGTGCTGGCCGCGCGCCATGGTGGTGACGCCGGCTTGCTGAAGGTGGTCCGCGCGCAGGTGGCAACCACGCTGGGACACCACTTGCGCGCCGACGGTTCGGTCTATCACGTGTATCGGTTCGATCCCGCGACCGGTGCCGCGCTGGGCGGCGCGACCTACCAGGGACTCGCCGCAGACAGCGCGTGGAGCCGCGGCCAGGCGTGGGCGATCACCGGGCTGGCGATCCTCGCGGGCATGCTGGGCGATGGCACGTATCGCGCCGCCAGCGCGCGCGTGGCCGATTATTTCGTCGCGCACCTGCCCGCCGACGGCGTGCCGCCGTGGGATTTCAAGGCGCCGGCCGGCGCCCCCAAGGACGCATCGGCGGGGGCGATCGCAGCCTACGGCATGCTCCGCCTGCACGAGCTGACCCATGAGCAGCGCTGGCTCGGTGCCGCGCTGCGTCTGGTGCGTGCACTGCACGACAGCTGCGAGAACCAAGGTGATGATCCCGGCCTGCTGCTGCATGCCACCGCCG
The DNA here is from genome assembly GCF_058789895.1 of Rhodanobacter sp. FW106-HT46G03. Classification (NCBI taxonomy): domain Bacteria; kingdom Pseudomonadati; phylum Pseudomonadota; class Gammaproteobacteria; order Lysobacterales; family Rhodanobacteraceae; genus Rhodanobacter; species Rhodanobacter sp. FW106-HT46G03. The sequence goes on along the minus strand of NZ_JBYTCC010000001.1, from coordinate 1,509,187 downwards.
ACCTGCCACACGGCCTGGGCGTCGACGGCACCACGATGTACGGCGACTACTACTGGTTCAAGACCCTGGTCCGCCTGCGTCAGGTGCTTACCACGCGCCATCTGGATGCATCGCTGGACGTACCGGCGTGAGCGCGGCGGCGCCTCGTGTCGGTCCGGCCGGCACGTGCACAAAAACACCCGCAATGCGGCAGGTGCGACCGGGAATCACAATCCCTGACCACCATCCACTCGTTCATCGGGATGGACTGTCCAGATAAACGGGACCGCACCAGACACACTTTGGTGCCAGAGCCGGCGCGGTTTGCCAATCGGTCAGCACCACAGCGCACCGTGCACCCCATCCGCGGGCATGATGCAAATGCAAAACGGCCGCGAGATGATCGCGGCCGTTTTGCGTTCGCCGAGTGTGGTGGGCGGTACAAGGATCGAACTTGTGACCCCTTCCATGTCAAGGAAGTGCTCTACCGCTGAGCTAACCGCCCGCATTGCGCGCCGGAAGGCGGCGCGAGCCGCGCAGTATAAGGGACGTGTTGGTGCACGACAAGCGCAGCGGTTTCAGCGCAAAACATGTTCCCGCAGCTCGTGGATCTGGTCGCGCAGGCGGGCGGCCTGCTCGAATTCGAGATCCTGCGCGTGCTTGTACATCTGCGCTTCCAGCTTGCGGATGGCGGCGGCGGCCTTAGCCGGGTCCATTGGCGCATAGTCCGCGGCTTCCTCGGCCACCGCGTGCTGCTTGCCCCGCGTGCCGCGCCCGCGGGTCGGCGCGGCGCTGCGTGCACCTTCCATGATGTCGGCAATGCGCCGCTGCACGGTCTTCGGAGTGATGCCGTGCTCGGTGTTGAACGCCAGCTGCTTCTCGCGGCGGCGCGCGGTTTCGTCCATCGCGGCTTTCATCGACGGCGTGACCTCGTCCGCATACAGGATTGCCTTGCCGCGCACATTGCGCGCGGCGCGGCCGATAGTCTGGATCAGCGAGCCGGTGGAACGCAGGAAGCCTTCCTTGTCGGCGTCGAGCACCGCCACCAGCGACACCTCCGGCATGTCCAGCCCTTCGCGCAACAGGTTGATGCCCACCAGCACGTCGAACTCGCCCAGGCGCAGGTCGCGGATGATTTCCGCGCGCTCGACGGTGTCGATGTCCGAGTGCAGGTAGCGCACCTTCACGTCGTGCTCGCCGAGGTATTCGGTGAGGTTCTCGGCCATGCGCTTGGTCAGCGTGGTGACCAGCACGCGGTCGCCCATCGCCGTGCGCTTGTGCGCCTCGCTGAGCAGGTCGTCGACCTGGGTGCGCACCGGGCGCACTTCCACCTCGGGATCGAGCAGGCCGGTCGGACGCACCACCAGCTCGGCCACCGCCTTGCCGGATTTTTTCAGCTCGTAATCGCGCGGCGTGGCAGAGACGAAGATCGTGCGTGGCACGCGCGCCTCCCATTCCTCGAAGCGCAACGGGCGGTTGTCCAGCGCCGACGGCAGGCGGAAGCCGAATTCCACCAGCGTCTCCTTGCGCGAACGGTCGCCTTTGTACATGGCGCCGAGCTGCGGCACGGTCACGTGGGATTCGTCGATCACCAGGAGGCCGTCAGCCGGCAGGTAATCGAACAGCGTCGGTGGCGGCTCGCCCGGTGCGCGCCGGGTGAGATGGCGCGAGTAGTTCTCGATGCCCTGGCAGTAGCCGACCTCGGCCATCATCTCGAGGTCGAAACGGGTGCGCTGCTCCAGCCGCTGCGCTTCGAGCAGGCGGTTGTCCTTGTAGAGCTGTTCGAGCCGCTGGCTGAGTTCGACCTTGATCGTCTCGATCGCGTTCAGCACGCTCTGCCGGGTGGAGGCGTAGTGGGTGCGGGGGTACACCACGTAACGCGGCACGCGGCGCAGCGTTTCGCCGGTCAGCGGGTCGAACAACGAAAGGTTTTCCACGTCGCCGTCGAACAGCTCGATGCGCAGCGCCTCGGTTTCCGATTCCGCCGGAAACACGTCGATGATTTCCCCGTGCGCGCGATAGGTGCCACGCCGCAGCTCCATGTCGTTGCGGGTGTACTGCAGCTCGGTCAACTGGTGGATCAGCTTGCGCTGATCCATGTGCTCGCCGCGCGCGAGGATCAGCCGCAGGCTGAGGTAATCCTCGGGGTTGCCGAGGCCGTAGATCGCCGACACCGAGGCAACGATGATCGCGTCGGGGCGCGACAGCAGGGCCTTGGTCGCGGCCAGCCGCATCTGCTCAATGTGCTCGTTGATCGAGGAATCCTTCTCGATGTAGGTGTCGGACGCCACCACGTAGGCTTCCGGCTGGTAGTAGTCGTAATAGCTGACGAAGTATTCGACCGCGTTGTGCGGAAAGAAGCTCTTGAACTCGCCGTAGAGCTGCCCAGCCAGTGTCTTGTTCGGCGCCAGCACGATGGTGGGCCGCTGCACACGCTCGATCACGCTGGCAATGGTGAAAGTCTTGCCCGAGCCGGTGACGCCCAACAGCGTCTGCGCCGCAAGCCCGGCATCGAAGTTCTCCGCAAGCTGGCGGATGGCCCCTGGCTGATCGCCAGCCGGCTGGTACGGCGCAACGAGTTGGAATTGATCGGTCATGGCGCACGATATGCGGGCAACAACCGGCATCTTAAATCGTCTGCCCCGACGTGCCCGCCGGCAGAAGTCCGACGCCCATCGCCGACGCGCGCCCCATGGCGGGCGACCGCGCCTTGCCTAGGCTGGCCATCCCTCCCTGCCACGAGCCAGCCATGTCATGGGATTCGCCGTCGCTGCGCCTGCAGCGGCACGCCGGGATCACGCTGATTGAGCAGATCCTCGTCATTGCCATCGTCGCGGTGCTTGCCGCCATTGCCATGCCGGCACTGGGCACGCTGTTGCGCCGCAACCAGGTGCAGACCGCGCAATGGGATTTCATCGCCGCGCTGCAACACGCGCGCGGCATGGCGGTGACCACCGGACGCACCACCCACTTCTGCCCCAGCAGCGACGGGCAGCAATGCGCCGGCGCGCCGCGCTGGGAAAGCGGCTGGCTGATCGGCCACGCAGCACGCAGTCGCGGCGAGCGGGATCCGGCGCCAACCCTCGTCCGCACCGGCTACACCGGCATCACCATCCTCGGCGATACCGGACGCAAGCTCACGCGTTTCCATCCCGACGGCATGGCCATCGGCTCGACCAACACCTGGCGCTTCTGCCCCGTCGGACACCCCGATGGCGCGCTGGTCGTGGTGGTCTCCAACACCGGGCGCGTGCGCGGTGCGCCAGCCACCGCCGAACAAGCCGCACGCTGCGCGGCCGAGCACTGACGGCGGACAAAAAAAGACCGGCATCGCTGCCGGCCTTCTTGTGTATGGCGCCCGAAGTTGGACTCGAACCAACGACCCCCTGATTAACAGTCAAGTGCTCTAACCAGCTGAGCTATTCGGGCAGGAGCCGCGTAGTGTGTCGACCACGCGGCGGGCTGTCAAGCCGTGACGATACGATAGCACGGCACATATTCGGTGCCGCCGGGCAGCTTCATGCGGTGTTGGACCACGAAGCCCTGCAACAGCTTGTCCAGCGCCTGCATGATGTCGCGGTCGCCGTCGATGTCGAACGGGCCGTCTTGCTCAATGGCACGCACGCCCTCCTCCTTGACGTTGCCGGCGACGATGCCGGAAAACGCGCGGCGCAGGTCGGCCGCCAGCTCGTGCAACGGGCGGCCATGGTGCAATTGCAGCGCGCGCATGGCCTCATGGGTCGGGTGGAACGGCAACTGGAACTCCGGCGAGACGTGCAGTGCCCAGTTGAAGAAGAACGCGTCCTTGGTATCCAGCCGGTTGTTGCGTACCTTGTCGATGCCCTTGGCCATGGCGCGTGCGACCGCGGAGGGGTCGTCCACGATGACCCGGTAGCGCTGCGCCGCCGTGTCGCCGAGCGCCAGCCGCAGAAAGTGGTCGATCTGCTCGAAGTACGCCGCCGACTCGGCCGGCCCGGTGAGGATCAGCGGAAACGGAATCGCCGCGTTGTCCGGGTGCAGCAGGATGCCGAGCAAGTAGAGGATTTCCTCCGCCGTACCGACGCCGCCCGGAAACACGATGATCCCGTGCCCCATGCGCACGAACGCTTCGAGCCGCTTCTCGATGTCCGGCATGATGACGAGCTGGTTGACGATCGGGTTCGGCGACTCGGCGGCAATGATGCCGGGCTCGGTGATGCCGATATAGCGGTTGTTGCGCCGGCGCTGCTTGGCGTGTGCGATGGTGGCGCCTTTCATCGGCCCCTTCATGGCGCCGGGGCCGCAGCCGGTGCAGATGTCCAGTCCGCGCAGGCCGAGCTGGTAGCCCACCGCCTTGGTGTAGTCGTACTCCCCGCGCGAGATCGAGTGCCCGCCCCAGCACACCACCAGGTTGGGGTCGATGTGCGGTTTCAGGATGCGCGCATTGCGCAGGATCTCGAACACCGACTGGGTCATCGCCTCGGAGGGGTCGAGGTCGGCGCACAGCAGCGCCATCTGAGTCGCCACGTAGACGATGTCACGGATTACCGCCACCAACAGCTCGTTGATGCCACGGATGATCTGGCCATCGACGAACGCCTGCGCCGGCGCGTTGGTCAGCTCGATCTTGATGCCGCGATCCTGCTGCAGCACCTGGATGTCGAAATCGGGATAGCTTTCGAGGATCGCGCGCGGATCGTCGCTGATGGTGCCCGAGGTGAGCACCGCCAGCGCGCAGCGGCGCAGCAGCGCATGCATGCCCGAATCACTCGCGCCGCGCAGCCGGCTCACTTCCTGGCGCGACAACACGTCGAGCCCTCCAGCCGGTGAAATGCGCGCGCTGACGGTGGTCTTGCGGCTGGCCAAGCCGGCGCTTTCGTCTCTCATCAAAATCTCCGTGCCACTGTCCCGCAGGCGTATGCCGACGCGGATGCGACGGTCTCGAAGCTTCCGGCCTGCACGCCGTTGCGGTCAAGAAAAAAAGCGCCGGCGCCCTTGCGGACGCCGGCGAAAAACGCGTGTTGCGGCAGGTCAGAACTTGTAGCGCAGGGTCAGCAGCACCGACCAGCGCTGGGCGAGGTCGTCGTTGTTGTTGATGTACACCGGAATCGCCTGCGGGCTGTAGTGGCCGTTCTGGATGTAGTTGCTGCAGCTCTTCGCGCCGCCGCAATCGATGTTGTAAATGTATTTGCCGGTAGCCTGATCGACACCGTAGAAATCAGCCAAAGCGCGGCCGCCGGGAAAGCCCACGCGCTTCTCGACGCCCCAGTGCTTGTTGAGCAGGTTGCCGAAGTTGTAGATGTCGAGCCGCACCACGCCCTTGTTGCCGGCGAAGATGCCCGGAATCTCCTGGCTGAAGCTCAGATCCAGCTGATTGATCCAGCCGGCACGGGCGCCGTTGCGCCGGGCAATATCGCCCGCATGGTCACGCAGGTATTCGTTACCCTGGATATAGCTGTAGAACTGATCAATCAACGCCTGACTGGTGCCCGGACGAAACTCCACCTGCCCCGGCCTGGGGATGAATGCCAGGTCGTTCGTGAAGCTGTCGCCGTTGGCGTCGTTACCGAACACCCAGCTGTATGGCGAGGCCGAATGGCTGTCGAAGAACGCGCTGGCCGTCGTCGCGTAGTTGCCAAAGAAGTTGTGCTGCCAGGTCAGCGACGCGATGAACCGCCAGGGGATCGAATAGTTCGACGTGCTGGCGACGTTCTCGCTCGGGTTGGTCAGGTAGTTGTAGCGGTAGTTGGATAACGCCACGCTGGAGGTGCCGGGGCTGACCTCGGTCGAGCGCCCCCAGGTCAGGCCGGTCATCGCCGTCCAGCCGTCAGCAAACGGTTTCTTGAGCGACAACGTCAGGCTGTCCGCCTTGCCCTTGCTGCTGTTGGCAAGATTGATGTTGGCGCTGGAGAACGCACGATTGGAATTTGCAAGCGTTGAATTGGAAAGCGCCTTGCCGTTGCTGCCGACAACCAGCCCCAATGCGCTCTGGTCGAGCAACAGCGGTCCGCTGTTTTTGTCCTTGTAGAACGTCAAACGGCCGTCCGGCAGTGCGCCGGTGGGTGCACCGGTGTTGAGGTTCTGGAACCAGATGGCGTCGCGCTGCTTGATGTGCTGGTAATCCACGGTGGCGATCAGGCCCCACCACGGCAGCTCCTTGTCGAAGCCCAGGCTGAACTTCCAGGCACTAGGGATGCGGAAACCCGGCGATACCGTGTTGACGGTCATCTGACCGCCAGCGCCGCCATCGAGCTGATGGCCCGGATCCGGGCTAAACGGCGGCAATACTGCCGACGGCCACTCGGCCCGGCATGGCGCAGCCCCGCCCGGGCCGCAGTTGTACTGTGTCTGGGTCATGCCCGAGTTGGAGAAGATGTTGCCCAGCCACACGCCCGGCGGGTTGGAGATGAACAGGCCGGCACCACCGCGCAACTGCGTCATCAGCCCGGTGTCGAACGCATAGTTGAACGACATGCGCGGCTGCACCACGCGGTTGCCGTTGATCGTGGTCTGGTTGCTGCGGCCGAACACGCCGGCATACTTCGCGTTGTAGAGCGGGCGATCGGTCATCAGCGGAATATCGACGCGCACGCCGTATTGCACCGACAGGTTGTTGTTGACCTGCCAGGTATCCTGCAGGAATACGCCCCACTGGTTCAGGTTGTACGCCGCGGCGGTATCGGCGAGCGACAGCCCATCAGCCGGGCGGTTGTAGCGGTATTGGTAGTAAAGGCCGTTGAGGAAGTTGTCCAGGCCGGTAGCAACAACCTTGTTGCTCTTGTCCCGGGTTTCCTCGAACACGTAGCTGCCGAACAGGTTCTGCAGGAACAGGTTGTAATACTCGCCACGCTCGAAATCGATGCCGCCCTTGATCGTGTGGTCGCCCGCGAACAAGGTGCCAGCCCACGCGGCGTTCCAGGTTTTCACCTTGAGCACGTTGGCCTGGCTCGAATACTCGGTGCCGAACTCCACGTTCGGGCCGCCATACGCCACCGGATACACTGTCACGTCAGGCATCGACACGCCGTTGTACGGGCCGCGGTGCTGATCGAAGTTGCGATAGGAGACGGTGGTGTCGGTCGAAAACATGTCCGACCAGTCGTCGTAGAAGTGCAGCGCGTAGCTCTTGTTGTCGACCTTGGTGGTGTACCAGGCACTGGACAGCCGCAGATTGGTCGGACTGCCGGTGATGATCGGCTTGGTTTCCTTGGTTTCGCTGTAGGTAAAGCTGGCGCGGTGGTTGTTGCTGATGTTCCAGTCGAGCTTGGCGAGATAGCGCTTGTCGAGCAGGTTGGCGTTGCCGCCGCCAACACTGCCGAGGTTGGTCATGCCGTACTTCTGCGCGGCAATGTCGCGAATCTGGTCGACCTGGGCGCTGGTCAGCCCGATCACCGGTGCACCGGCGCCGGAATCCTCCGGGCCATACGGGCTGCCGGCAGCGATCTGGGTGCTCTTTTCCAGCGAAGCGAAGAAGAACAGCTTGTCCTTGATGATCGGCCCGCCGAGCGTGGCGCCGCCGGTCCACTGGCGCGAGAAGCCCTTGTAGCTGGCCCCCTGCAGGTTGTCGCCAATCATGTCGTCGTTCTGGAACGAGTAGTACACCGAGCCGTGGAACTGATTGGTGCCGCTCTTGGTGACGGCGTTGACGTTGGCGCCGAGGCCGCGACGGATGGCCACGTCGTAGTTGACGGTGGAAATGTTGTACTCGGCGATGGTGTCCATCGAGATCGGCGTACCCAACGTGGGCAGGCCGTTCGCGTTCAAGCCGAACGGATCGTTCGCGCTCATCGAGTCGACGGTGATGTTGTTGTAGCGGCTGTTCTGACCCACGGCCGAGATTTCACCGCGCTCGCGGTCGGTGATGACCACCCGGGGATCCATGCGCACGATGTTCTGGATCGAGCGGTCGGGCGCCGGCACCGCATCCAGTTCGCGCTGCGAGATGTTGGTGGAGATGCCCTTGTTGTCGGCGGTGAAGGTCTGCGCCAGGGCGGTGGCGGAAACCGTGACCGCCCCGAGATCCTTCGCCTCCTTGGTCGAGGCGCCGCCCACGGTGAGGTTCACCGCGGTGTCCTGCGCCAATTGCAGGTACACGTTCTTTTGCTCAACCTGCGGCATGCCCGCCTTGGACACCGTCACGTCGAACGGGCCGCCCACGCGCAGGCCCTGCGCGGCGTAGCGGCCATCGGCGCCGGTGGTGGCAATCTTGGTGGTGCCCGACGGCTCATGCACGATCTGTACGGTGGCGCCGGCAACTGGCTGGCCACTGGCATCGAGCACACGGCCGCTGATCGAGGACGAGGTGTCCTGGGCCAGCGCCGGCACGGCGACCGTGGCCAACAGGGTGGCAATCGCCAACGGCAGGACGCCGACGCGAATTCGATTGTTCATGGGTGTTTCCCTCAAGTTCGCAACGAAATTTCTCGCGGACGAAACCCGGTAGTCCGTCTCCCGGCATGCCGGGCCAACGAGCACGTGGTTTCCCCTGAAACGTGTGGACGGGGTACGACGGTGGCGGGACCAGCCCGCCTGCCAACCAATTGTTAAGAGGACTTTAACGATACTATATGACAGTCCCGCGACGCCTTCACAAATCTCTTGCGAAATCTCATGCGGAACGCAATTTCACACCGTCATCCGTCACTCAATCCGCACCACCGCCGAGGTAGCGGGCACGCTTGGACGGCTTCAGCTGGGCCACGTCCAGCATCACCAGACCGTCCACACAGCCAGAAAAGCCGGGATCCTCGCCGAAATCCAGGAAATGCACGCCGGCGGGACCGACCAGCCCCACGTACTGGCGATACAGCACCGGCAGGCTCACCCCCAGCGCGTCGAGCCGGCTGTCCAGCCGTTCCAGGCCCGCGTCCGCAGCCAGATCACCGAGCACCGCGCACACGTCTGCGGTAATGCCAGCGGATACCTGGAACGGCTGCCTCGCCGTTGCCAGGCCCGGTGCGCCGAAATAGTGACGATGCGCCGCCACGATCCACTCGCGTGCCTCATGCGGCAGGCGTGCGGACAGGCTCACCGGGCCGAACAGGTAGCGCAGTTCGGCATGCCGCTGCAGGTACTGGCCGATGCCGCGCCACAACTGGTCCAACGCGCGCGAGCGCCAGTACGCCGGCGCAATGAAGCTGCGGCCCAGTTCCAGCCCCTGCGCGAGCCGCGATTCCAGCGCCGGCGAATACTGGAACAGGCTGGCGCTGTACAGGCCCGGCAGGCCATGCGCGGCAAGCAGCTGGCCACCGTGTCCCAGCCGGTAGCCGCCCACGATGCGCCAGGCCTGCGGATCCCACAGCAGCAGGTGCTGGTAATGCGTGTCGTAGGCGTCGAGGTCGCGCCGCTGCCCGGTGCCCTCGCCCACCATCCGGAAAGCCAGTTCGCGCAGGCGGCCCAGCTCGCGTTGCAGTGCGCCGTCGACCAGGCCATCGAGCAGCCAGGCCTGCTTGCCGTCGCGGAAATCGCATAGCTTCTCACCCCGCCGCAGGTCGGCGGCCACCAATTCGGCCGGCTCGGGCAGTGCCAGCGGTGCCTGACCGCCGAAGATCAGGCCGCGACGGCGCGCCACGCGGTAGACATGCCGGCGCATCAGCTTCGCGATCCGTTGCGGCGATCCGCTGCCGTGCCGCGCCAGTTCCTCGCTGTCGACCAGGGCACCGATGCTCAGGCCGATGCGCCGGCCGGACGCGACCGCCTCGCGCGGCAGCATCGCGGTCGCCAGCGGACGCGCCAGCATCGACATGCCGTAGAACGCCGCCGAATTGCGCGCGGCAATGTGCACCGGCAGCACCGGCGCACGATGGCGCAGCGCGAGACGCGCGAAGCCGTCCAACCAGCGCCCATCACGCACGCCCACCGGCCCCAGCCGCGACACCTCGCCGGCCGGAAACAGGATCAGCGCCTCGCCGCGATCCAGTGCGCGACACACCTCGCGCAGGTGCGAGCGGGCACCACCGCCAAACACGTCCACCGGCAACAACAGGCTGCTCAGCTGCGGCACCGCCGCCAGCCAGTCGTTGCCGAGCACGCGCACGTCGCGGCGCACCGACCCCACCAGCTGCAGCAGCGCCAGCGCGTCGGCCATGCCCAGCGGATGGTTCGCCACCACCAGCAGCGGGCCGTCCACCGGAATGTGCTCGCGCTCACGCGGATCCAGCTGGCAGCGCAGGCCTAGCAGGTCCAGCGCGCGTTCGACAAAATCCAGCCCCGCGGTTGCGCCGAGGCGCTCCAGGACATGGTTGAAGCCGCGCTGGTCGGCCAGCCCGGCCAGCAGTTCCGCCAGCGGACGGCGCACGGACGGGCGCCGCGCCAGCCAGGGCAAGCGCTCCATCAGGTTCTGTTCGATGCTGAGCATGACCGTCTCCACGCCGGGTTTTCCCCATCGTGGCGGGCAATCATGACAAGGCGATTATGTCGCCGCGGGCTTTGGCGCGGCTCAGGCGTGCAGGTGCAGAAACGCGGCCAGGCCGCCCATGAACATTTGCACGGACATCGCGATCAGTACCATGCCCATCACCCGTTCCAGCGCGGTGAGCACGCTCTCGCCCAGCCAGCGGAACAAGTAGGTGGAGCTGAGCAGGATGATCGACGTCGCCAGCCACGCCAGCAACAACGCCGTGGCCCAATCGGTCATGCGCCCCGGCTGCGTGTTGGTGAGCAGCAGCAACGCGGCCATCGCCGAGGGTCCGGCCACGCCGGGGATCGCCATCGGCACGATGAACGGTTCGCCGGTGGTGGTGTTGCCGAAGATGCCACTGCCATCGGACGGTGGAAACACCATGCGGATGCCGATCAGGAACAGCACGATGCCGCCGGCAACGCTGATCGACTCCTGCTTGAGCTGCAGCAGATGCAGCAGGTATTGCCCGCCCATCAGGAAACCGAGCAGCACGCCGAGCGCGATCAGCAGCTCACGCACCATCACGCGCGTGCGCCGCTTTGGCGGCACCGCTTTCAGCAGACTCAGGAACAGGGGAATGTTGCCCAGCGGATCCATGATGAGAAACAACATGATTCCCGCGGACAGCGGCGTCATTTGCGCTTCCATCAGGCGCCCTCACCGAACACGCGTTGCGGGTTGCGCAAGCTCATGGCACCGCCCGCAGATCGAGCAAATGCCCGCGCACCGGTGCCCCGGCGGCGCTCAGCAGCCACACGATGGCGTCCGCAGTGGCATCCGGCAGCGGCAGCAGCATGGTGTTTTCGCCGTAATACGCCGCGCGGCGCAGGGCGGTACGCATCGGTGCCGGCAACACGGCATGCACGCGCAACGGACTCTCGTCGGTTTCCTCATGCAGGATCGAAGCCAGTCGTTCGAGCGCGCCCTTGGATGCGCCATACGCACCCCAGTGCGCACGCCCCATGCGCTCCGGATCGTCCAGCACGAACACCACGGCACTGTCCGCGGCTGCTTGCAGCAACGGCATGCACGCCTGGGTGAGCGCGAAGGGTGCGTTGACGTTGACGTGCATGACGCGCAGCCAATCGTCCGGCCGATGGAACGCCAACGGCGTCAGACCACTGAAGCTGGCCGCGCCATGCACCACGCCATCGAGTCGTCCGAAGTCATGGCGCAGGCCATCGGCAAGCGAGGCGTACTCGCGCGGCGTCGCCGACTCCATGTCGAGCGGATGGATCACCGGCTCGGGCAAGCCCTCCGCGCGCATCGCGTCGTAGAGCTTTTCCAGCAGGCGCTTGCGCTTGCCGGTCATGACCACGGTGGCGCCGGCGCGCGCGGCCGCCCGGGCCACCGCACTGCCCAGCCCGCCATAGGCGCCGGTAACCAGCACCACGCGATCCGCCAGCGCTGCCGGGGCCGGCGCAAACCCGGCCGGCAACCGCATGATGGGGAGACTCATGCCTGCGGCGCCACGGAAACCTCGCTGGCCATGCGCGCCAACTCGCCGGAGGCCTTGAGATCGACCACCACGTCGCAGCCGCCGACGAACTCGCCCTGGATGAAAAGCTGCGGGAACGTCGGCCAGTTGGCAAAGTGCGGCAACGCCGCGCGGATCTCCGGATCGGCCTGCACGTTGACCGCGTGGAAAACGGCGCCCGCATCATGCAGCGCCTGCGCCGCACGGCTGGAAAACTCGCACATCGGGTACGCGGGCGTGCCCTTCATGAACAACACGATCGGGTGCGCGGCGAGCACCGACTTGATCCGCTCGGTTACATCCATAGGGAAAGATTTCATCTTTACAATGCAGGCAGTTCGGTATTGTATCAGTCGGTCTGCGGTGCCCACACGCCGCGCTCCCTTTCCTCCAGCCAAACCCAAGGAGCCACTCATGGCGATCGAACTTCCCCCGCTGCCCTACGACAAAAGCGCTTTGGCGCCGCACATTTCGCAGGAAACGCTGGAGTACCACTACGGCAAGCATCATCAGGGCTACGTGACCAAGCTCAACGCCGCGATCGAAGGCACCGAGTTTGCCAACGCCAAACTCGAAGACATCGTGCGCAAGGCCACTGGCGGCTTGTTCAACAACGCCGCACAAACCTGGAACCACACGTTCTACTGGAACTCGCTGAGCCCGAAGGGCGGCCACGCGCCGACCGGCAAGGTTGCCGACGCGATCACCAAGTCGTTCGGCTCGTTCGACAAGTTCAAGGACGAGTTCACCAAGTCGGCCAGCGGCAACTTCGGTTCCGGCTGGACGTGGCTGGTGCAGCGTCCGAACGGCACGCTCGCGGTGGTCAACACCTCGAATGCGGCCACGCCGATCACCGGCAGCGACAAACCGCTGCTCACCGTCGACGTGTGGGAACACGCGTATTACATCGACTACCGCAACGCGCGCCCGAAGTATCTCGAGGCGTTCTGGGCGCTGGTGAACTGGGAGTTCGCGGCCAAGAACCTCGCCTGATTCCCGCTGTGGCAAAACCCGGGCGGAGCCATCGCGGCTCCGCCTTTTTCGTGCCCGCACGCTCCCTCGACACGCTGCGCACGGCTACAATGCGGCAGTTTTGTGACCCACAATCCGGAGTTCTCATGAGCGACCAGCCCAAGTACCGCCGCATTCTGCTCAAGCTCTCCGGTGAAGCGCTGATGGGCGAAGCCGATTACGGCATTGACCCGAAGGTGATTGGCCGCCTGGCCGACGAGATCATCGAGGTACGCCGGACCGGCGTCGAAGTGGGCGTGGTGATCGGCGGCGGCAACATCTTTCGCGGCGAAGGGTTGGCTGCGGCCGGCATGGATCGCGTCACCGGCGACCATATGGGCATGCTCGCCACGGTCATGAACGCGCTGGCCATGGCCGACGCGATCGAGAAACGCGGCGGCTATGCACGCGTGATGAGCGCAATCCAGATCCACGACGTGGCCGAGGATTACATCCGCCGTCGTGCGATCCGCCACATCGAGAAGGGCCGCATCGCGTTGTTCGCCGCCGGCACCGGCAACCCGTTTTTCACCACGGATTCGGCCGCGGCGCTGCGCGCGGTCGAAATCGGCGCCGACCTGCTGCTCAAGGCGACCAAGGTTGATGGCGTGTACACCGCCGATCCGGCCACCCATCCCGAGGCCACGCGCTACGACCACCTCACGTATGACGAGGTGATCCACCGCAATCTGAAGGTGATGGACACCGCGGCCATTGCCCTGTGCCGCGACCACAACGTGGCGTTGCGCATCTACGACATGACGGTGCCCGGCAACCTCATGCGCATCATGCATGGCGAAGCCATCGGCACCCTCGTACACGGCTGATCCGGCCTCGGGGCGTGGCCCGACACTGGTATACTCGTCGGCTTGCCAGTTTGATCGGGAACCGTCCATGATCCACGACATCAAGACCGATGCCCAGACGCGCATGGGCAAAAGCATCGATGCCCTCCGCCAGGAGCTGACCCGCCTGCGCACCGGTCGCGCCAGCACCGCGCTGGTGGACAACGTCAAGGTGCCGGCCTACGGCACGGAGATGCCGCTGAACCAGGTGGCTTCGGTGGCGCTTGGCGATGCACGGTCAATCATCATCACCCCGTTCGACAAGGGGTTGGTCGCGGCGGTGGAAAAAGCCTTGATGGCTTCCGACATCGGCGTCACGCCGACCACTGCCGGCACCGTGATCCGCCTCAACATGCCGCCGCTCACCGAGGAACGTCGCCGCGAGCTGGCCAAGCATGTGGGCCATGAGGGCGAAAACGCGAAGGTCGCCATCCGCAACGTACGCCGCGACGCGATCCAGCGGGTGAAGGACCTGCTCAAGGACAAGGCCATCAGCGAGGACGACGAACGCCAGGCTGGCGACGAGATCCAAAAGCTTACCGACCGTTTCGTGAAGGATGTAGACGGGGTCGTCAAGGCCAAGGAAGACGAATTGATGTCCGTGTGACCGCGCTGTCACACCGCCGTGTGCAGCCGAGCCGGGCACGGCACACCGTCAGGCATCCTCCCTCGCCGCCGCGGGAGAGTCGGCAACCGGAGAGGGGTATCTTGCACATAATCCACGACAACGTCGGCGTTGTTCCGCTGCAAGGCGGGCTGGCGCGCCGCGCGCCACCGCACCAACGTTCTTCATCCCGTCGCCTCGCCGCATGAACTCAAAGCCGCCCGTACCCCGCCACATCGCCATCGTGATGGACGGCAACGGCCGCTGGGCAAAGGCACGCCATCGACCCCGCAGCTTCGGCCACGACGCCGGGCGCAAGGCCGTGCGCGAAGTGGTCGAAGGCTGCCTGCGCCATGGCGTCGAGGCGCTGACGCTGTTCGCGTTTTCCAGCGAAAACTGGCAACGTCCACAGGCCGAGGTTGGCGCGCTGATGACGCTGTTCCTGCGCGCCTTGGACAAGGAAACCGACGAGCTGCATGCACAGGGCGTGCGCCTGCGTTTCATCGGCGACCTCGATCGTTTCGAAGCGCCACTGCGCGAGCGGATGCTGGCCGCCATGCAGCGCACGGCGGGCAACCACAAACTGCAGCTCAATATTGCCGTGAACTACGGTGGCCGCTGGGACATTGTGCAAGCCGCGCGCCAGGCCGCACAGGCCATCGCCCGTGGTGAACTGCGTGCCGAGGATATGGACGAGGCCACGCTCGGCCGCTTCATCAGCCTCGGCGACCTGCCGCCACTCGACCTTTTCATCCGCACCGGCGGCGAGTACCGGCTCAGCAATTTTCTGTTGTGGCAGGCGGCCTATGCCGAGCTGCATTTCACCGATACGCTGTGGCCGGATTTCGACCAGACCTGCCTGCGGCGCGCCATCGACGATTTCGGCCACCGTGAACGTCGCTACGGTCGCACCGGCGAACAGATCGCCACCGGCCATCAGGGGTAAGCATGCTGCTACAGCGCGTTCTCACGGCCCTGCTGCTGGCGCCGCTGGCCATTGCGATCATTTTGCTGCCGACCACGCCGTGGTTTGCCGCGATCTGCGCCGCCGTGTTCGTCGCCGCCCTGGAGGAATGGCTGCGCCTCGCCGGGGTGCGTGGCAGGTGGTCCCGCCTGGCATGGCTGGGGATTGCCGCCGCACTGTACGGCCTGCTGTGGTCCACACACACCGGCATGGTCGGCACCGCCGTGATCACGCTCGGTATCGGCTGGTGGCTGCTGGCTTTCGCCTGGCTGCGGCACTTTGCGTTCGCAGCGGCCCCCACCACCGAGAACCGGCGGTTGAAACTTCTTGCTGGCCTGTGCGTGACGCTGCCGGCGTGGCTAGCCTTGATCGCCCTGCACGGCCACGAACCACACGGCCCCTGGTGGACGCTGCTGGCACTGATCATCGTGTGGGCCGCCGACATCGGCGCGTACTTCAGCGGACGCGCTTTTGGCAAGCGCAAGCTCGCCCCGCAGATCAGCCCCGGCAAGACCCGCGCCGGGGCCTATGGTGCGGTGGTGGCCGGCCTGCTGGTGTGCCTGGTTGGCGGCAGCCTGCTCGGCGTGCACGGCGCGGCGCTGATTGGCCTGGGCCTGCTCGGCGTCGTCACCGTGATCGCCTCGATCATCGGCGACCTGCTTGAAAGCCTGATGAAGCGGCACGCCGGGGTGAAGGATTCCGGCAGCATCTTTCCCGGCCACGGTGGTCTGCTCGATCGGCTGGACAGCGTGTTCGCCGCACTGCCGGTGTTTGCGCTGGGGCTGAGGTGGATTCTGTAAGCACCGGGATTCGGGAAAGCCCGTTACCTTGTGCTGAGGGCAACGCGGTATGGCGCGCCCACTGCCGCGGGTGCGCGGAACTGGCTGGGCGGTTTGTGGTCAATAGCGCGCGTCGTGCCGCGCTGTTGCGCGCATCGTTGCGCAACCGGGCTTGCTGATATTCTGTCCCTCTTGATTCGGGCTGTGTGGCTTGATGAATTCCTTCTTTGGCTCGTTGTTCTGGTTGCTGGTCACGCTCGGCGTGCTGGTGACCTTTCATGAGTTCGGCCATTTCTGGGTCGCGCGCCGATTGGGCGTGCGGGTGTTGCGCTTCTCGGTGGGGTTCGGCAAGGCGGTGTGGAAACACGTCAGCCGCGACGGGGTCGAGTACCAGATCGCGGCGATCCCGCTTGGCGGCTACGTGAAAATGCTGGACGCGCGCGAAGGCGTGGTGCCGCCGCAGCTGCGCGATCAGGAGTTCACCGTGCAGCCGGTGTGGAAGCGCATCCTGATCGTGCTGGCTGGCCCCGGTTTCAACCTGATCTTTACCGTGGCGGCGCTGTGGCTGATGTTCGTGATCGGGCGCCCGGACGTGGCGCCGATCGTGACCGCGCAGCCGCAGAGCATGGCGGCCGTGGCCGGGGTCCAGTCGGGCGACCGCATCGTGCGCATCGGCGGCCGTGAGGTCGACACCTGGAGCGATTCGCTCGACGCGCTGGCCAATGCCCTGCTCGGCCGCACCCCGCTGCCACTCACCGTGCGCCGGCCGGATGGCATCCAGCACCAGCTGCGCCTGCCGCTGAACGAGCTGCCACCGGGCCAGACGGTCGATCGTTACCTCACCACGCTGGGCCTGACACTGGCCCCGCCCCCGGCCATCGTGGCCACCGTGCTGCCCGGGCAGCCGGCGGCCCTGGGCGGTATGCAGGGTGGCGACCGCATCCTCGCGATCAACGGCAAGCCAGTAAGCGATTTCGATGCGTTGGGCAAACTGCTGCAGACGCAGGCAGCGATCTCGCCGAAACTCACGCTGGCAATCGAACGCCATGGCAAGCCGCTGACGCTGGCGGTCACTGCCCGCCACGAGGCATTGCAAGGCCAGCCTGCGCACTGGGTGATCGGGGTTGGCGCCGCACCACTGGAAACCGCCACCCTGCGCTACGGCGCCGCGCGCGCACTGACCGCATCGCTGCACGACACCTGGCGCAACACCGTGCAGACCTTTGCCATGGTCGGCAAAATGGTCGGCGGCGAGGCCTCCACCAAGAACCTGTCCAGCGTGATCGGCATCGCGCAGATGGCCAACGCCAGCGCACACATGGGGCTGGCTTGGTTCCTGCAGTTCCTCGCCATGGTGTCGCTCAGCCTCGCGGTGCTGAACCTTCTCCCCATTCCGGTTTTGGACGGCGGGCACCTGCTGTATTACCTTATCGAACTCTTGAAGGGCAGCCCGTTGAGCGATCAGGCCATGGCAATCGGCCAATACATCGGACTGGTTTTGCTGTTCAGCCTGATGGGATTGGTGTTCTACAACGATATCCACCGCCTGCTGCTGTCGTGACGGCATGATCCGCATCCATCGCGTATCGATGCCTTCTCCGTTCGGGTCCGGCGCGCCAATGCGCGACGGGCTGCTGTACCCGGCGCCTGTCGGCGCCAACCGTTCCTCGCGGCGCGGAATCTTTCTGTCGCGTGTTCCGGTCAAGCCTTGGGCCTGACCGGCATTCATTTATCGGAATCGACGATGAAGCGTATCGCCGCCCTCATCTTGCTTGCCTCCCTTTCTGCCAATGCCTTCGCATTCGACCCGTTCACGATCTCGGACATCCGCATCGACGGGCTGTCGCGCATCTCGGCCGGCACGGTGTTCAACTACCTGCCGGTCAACCGCGGCGACCGGATGACCGACGCCACGGCGCAACGCGCGATCCGTGCGCTGTACCAGACCAAGTTCTTCAGCGACGTGGAGCTCGAGCGCGACGGCAGCATCCTCGTCATCAAGGTGACGGAGCGGCCGTCGATCGCCAAGCTCACCATCCGCGGCAACAAGGACATCAAGACCGAGGATCTGAAGAAGGGCCTGAAATCGATCGGCCTGGACGAAGGCGAGACCTTCGACCGCCTGGCGCTGGACAACGTGCAGCAGGAGCTGATCCACCAGTACTACAACCGCGGCAAGTACAGCGTGTCGGTGATCCCGCACGTGGTTCGCCTGGACCGCAACCGGGTGGCGATCGACATCGAGATCCGCGAAGGCAAGGTAGCGAAGATCCAGGAGATCAATATCGTCGGGAACCACGCCTACACCGACCGACAGATCCGCGACACCTTCGAACTGGGCACGCCGAACTGGATGTCGTGGTACTCCAAGAACGACCAGTATTCGCGCGAAAAGCTCTCCGGGGATCTGGAAAAACTGCAGTCGTACTACATGGACCGCGGCTACGCCGATTTCGGCGTCGATTCGACCCAGGTCACGATTGCGCCGAACAAGCAGTCGATGTACATCGCTGCCGACATCAAGGAAGGCGAGATCTACAAGGTCGCAGATGTCAAGCTGCTGGGTACGCTGGTACTGCCGGAAAAGACCCTGCGCCAACTGGTGTTCATCAAGCCCGGCGAGGTGTTCAACCGCGGTGCGATCGAGAACAGCACCAAGGCGATCAAGGCGATGCTGGCCAACATCGGCTATGCCTACGCCAAGGTTACGCCCTATCCCAAGCTCGACAAGGAAAAGCGCACCGTCGATCTCACGCTGTACATCGAACCGGGCCAGCGCGTGTACGTGCGCCGGGTGATCTTCGAAGGCAACACGCTCACCGAAGACAACGTGCTGCGGCGCGAAATGCGCCAGCTCGAGGGCTCGTGGTACTCGCAGGCCATGCTCGACCGCTCGAAGATCCGTCTGCAGCAGCTTGGCTACTTCAAGAAGGTCGACATCGACAAGAAGAAGGTGCCCGGCTCGGACGACCAGGTGGATGTGACCGTCAAGGTCGAAGAGCAGTCCGCCGGCAGCCTGCAGTTCGGCATCGGCTACTCGCAATACTCGGGCATGATCCTGTCCGCCTCGGTGTCGCAACGCAACCTGTTCGGCACCGGTGACAGCGTATCGGTGAGCGGCGAGCGCAGCAGTTATTACACCCGCTTCAACGTCAACTACTACAACCCGTATCTCACCGACAACGGCGTCGGCATCGGCTACAACGCCACCTACTCGAAGACCGACTTCGGCAACGTCAACAACAGCCAGTTCGCCAACTACTCGACCAGCCAGAAGGCGTTCTCCACCTACCTTGGCTTCCCGATCACCGATTTCCAGAGCGTGCGCGCCGGCCTCGGCCTGTCCAGCAACAAGATCAACTCCATCCCCGGGCTTACCCCGCAGCCGCTGATCGACTACCAGAACGAGATCGGCAACATGACGGTGCACTCGCTCACCGGCACGCTGGGTTGGAATCTCGACACCCGCAACGGCTTCTGGGCGCCGACCCGCGGCGGCGTACTTTCGCTCAACTCCGAGGTTGCCCTGCCCGGTTCGACCGTGAAGTACTGGAAAATCACCGGCGAGGCCAACCATTACTGGCCGATCGGCCACGGCTTCGTGCTGTATCTCGACGGCCAGGTCGGCTACGGCGAGTCCTATGGCCAGAACGGCATCAGCGACGCCGAGTTCAAGAAACTGAAGGATGCCTACGCGGCCAACGGCCAGACATTGACCGACATGCGCAACGACTTCCCATTCTGGCAAAACTTCTACTCCGGCGGCGTACGCGACGTGCGCGGCTTCCAGGACAACACGCTCGGTCCGCGCCTGTGCGCCGGCACCGGTGCGCCCGCATCCAACGGCATCTGCAACGGCAGCTATTACAGCTACGCGCAGCCGGTGGGCGGTGCGTTCAAAGTGCTCGGCACCGCCGAGCTCTATCTGCCGTTGCCGTTCCTGAAGGACATCAACACGGCGCGTGTGTCGTGGTTCGTCGACACCGGCAACGCCTATGCAAGCTGGCAGGATTTCAGCGCAAAGACCCTGCGCGCCTCCACCGGCATCTCCCTGCATTGGCAGTCGCCAATGGGGCCGATGATCATCAACTTCGCCGTGCCATTCCGCACGCAGAAGGACGACGGCCATTACGAAGAGCGCATCCAGTTCACCTTCGGCTCGATGTTCTAGGCCGAAAACGGTACGCAAGCCCCCCCCCGAGAAGCGCGGTTCGCCGCGCTTTTCGCTGATGGCTGCCGACGTACCATGAACTCCCCGCTGTGGAGTCACCATTGAGCATGCCAACCAGCCACACCCTCGATGAGCTCGCCCGGCGTTTCGGCCTGCAACTGCGCGGCGACGGCAACCGGCGCATCACCGGCATCGCCACGCTGGCGCATGCGGACGCCACCCAGCTGGCGTTTTTGTCCAACCGCAAGTACGTTGCACAACTGGCCACGACCCGTGCCGGCGCCGTCATCCTGCACCCCAGCCATGTTGAGGCGTGCCCAGTCGATGCGTTGATCGCCGCCGACCCGTATGTGGCCTATGCCAAGATCGCCGGTGTGTTTGTGCCGCCGCCAGCTGCAACGCCTGGCATTCATCCGAGTGCGGTGGTCGAGGCTGGCGCGCACATCGGCGCGGGGGCCTGCATCGGCGCTGGCTGCGTGGTGGCCGCCAGCGCGGTGATCGGCGAACGCGCGGTGCTCGGCCCGCATTGCATCATCGGCGCGGAGTGCACCGTCGGCGCCGACGCCCACCTCGTTGCCCGGGTGACCCTGGTGACCCGCGTGACGCTCGGTCAGCGGGTGCTGGTGCACCCGGGCGCGGTGATCGGCTCCGATGGCTTCGGGCTGGCGTTCGAGGCCGACCACTGGGTGAAGATCCCGCAGCTCGGCGGCGTGCGCATCGGCGACGATTGCGAGATCGGCGCCAACACCACCATCGACCGGGGCGCACTGGACGACACCGTACTCGAAGAAGACGTGCGGCTGGACAACCTGGTCCAGATCGCGCACAACGTGCACGTGGGCGCGCACACTGCCATGGCCGGTTGCGCTGCGGTCGCCGGCAGCGCCGTCATCGGCCGCTATTGCCAGATCGGCGGCAATGCCGGCGTGCTCGGCCATCTCGAGGTAGCCGACCGGGTTACCATTACCGCCAAGAGTCTGGTCACGCATTCGATCCGCACCAGCGGCGAGTATTCCTCCGGCACCCCGCTGCAGGAGAACCGCGGATGGCGCAAGAGCGCGGCCCGATTCAAACACCTGGATGATTTCGCGCGTCGCCTGGCGGCGCTGGAGAAGGACAAGCATCATGAGTGACGACGCCTCGACGGTGACCTTGCCGGTGCCGGTGGAAGAAATCCGCCGACTGCTGCCGCACCGCTACCCGTTCCTGCTGGTGGATCGGGTGATCGAGTTCGTGCCCGACCAGCGCGCGGTGGCGATCAAGAATGTCACCATCAACGAGCCATTCTTCACCGGCCATTTTCCGACCCAGCCGGTGATGCCCGGGGTGCTGCTGATCGAGGCGATGGCACAGGCAGCCGGCCTGCTCACCCAGCTCAGCAACCGCAGCAAGGGCAACCTGCAGAATCCGCTGTTCTACCTGGTGAAGGTGGACAACGCACGGTTCTCCGCACCGGTGGTACCGGGCGACCAATTGCGGCTGGAAGTGTCGATCAAGCGCGTAATGCGCGGCATGGGCCTGTTTGCCGCGCGCGCCGTGGTGGATGGCAAGGAAGTCGCGAGCTGTGAATTGATGTGCGCGGCAAGGTCGGAAAAATGATCCACGCAACCGCGCTCATCGACCCCACGGCAAAGATCGGCGCGAACGTCTCGATCGGCGCCTACAGCGTGATCGGCGCCGAGGTGGAAATCGGCGACCACACCGTCATCGGTCCGCACGTGGTGGTGGATGGTCCCACGCGCATCGGCCGCGACAACCGCATCCTGCAGTTCGCCTCGCTCGGTGGCGACCCGCAGGACAAGAAATACAACGGCGAGCGCACCGAGCTGGTGATTGGCGACCGCAACCTGATCCGCGAGTTTGTCACCATCAACCGCGGCACCGTCGGTGGCGGTGGGCAGACGCGTGTCGGCGACGACAACTGGCTCTTGGCGTACGTGCATGTGGCGCACGACTGCAAGGTCGGCAACCACGTGGTGTTTTCCAACTATTCCGCCCTCGCCGGGCACGCCGAAATCGGCGACTGGGTGATCATTTCCGGCTACGCCGGCGTGCACCAGTTCTGCAAGGTCGGTGCGCATGCCTTCATCGCCATGGGCTGCCTGGTCGGCACCGATGTGCCGCCATTCCTGATGATGGCCAATGACCAGCACGGCCGCCCGCGCGGCATCAACAGCGAAGGCCTGAAGCGCCGTGGCTTCGACGGCTCGCGCATCAGCTCGATCAAGCGCGCCTACCGCACGCTGTACATGGCCGGCCTGCCCCTGACCGAAGCCCGCGAAAGGCTCCTCGAACAAGCCAAAGACAGTGCCGACGTGCGCGCCATGGTCGAGTTCCTCGACCACAGCGAGCGGTCGCTCGCCCGATAAGCGCCTCGCTTAT
Source organism: Rhodanobacter sp. FW106-HT46G03 (assembly GCF_058789895.1). Lineage (NCBI taxonomy): Bacteria > Pseudomonadati > Pseudomonadota > Gammaproteobacteria > Lysobacterales > Rhodanobacteraceae > Rhodanobacter > Rhodanobacter sp. FW106-HT46G03. The sequence continues at coordinate 1,486,594 of NZ_JBYTCC010000001.1, read as the reverse complement.
CGGGCAATCAGGTACGGGCTCTGCTCCGGCTCTTCTCATGAACGACACGCCTCCTCCCACCATCGTCCTCCTCGCCGGCGAGGAATCCGGCGACCAGCTCGGGGCCGATTTGCTGGAGGCGCTGCGCAAGCGCTTTCCCGCCGCACGGTTTGCCGGCATCGGTGGGCGGCGGATGCGAGCGTTGGGGTTCGAGGCGTGGCATGACGTGGCCGAGCTGTCGCTGTTCGGGCTGGCCGAGGTGGTGGCGCATTTGCCACGGCTGCTCAGACTGCGGCGCGAATTGGTGGCACGGCTGTTGCGCGAGCGGCCCGCGGTCGTCGTCGGCATCGATGCGCCGGATTTCAACCTCGGCGTCGAGCGGCGGGTAAAGCAGGCTGGCTTGCGCGCGGTGCATTACGTCAGCCCCTCGGTGTGGGCGTGGCGCGAGGGGCGGGTCGAAAAGATCGGCCGTGCCGCGGATCGCGTGCTGTGCCTGTTTCCGATGGAGCCGCCGATCTATGCCCGGCACCACATCGACGCGCGTTTCACCGGCCACCCGCTGGCCGACCGTTTTCCCCTGGTGTCCGATCGCGCCGCAGCGCGCGAAACGCTGCAGCTGCCACCCGATGCGCCGGTGCTGGCAGTGTTGCCCGGCAGCCGCGGCAGCGAGCTGGCACGGCTTGGCGAACCGTTTTTCGACGCCGCACGCCGCGTAGCCGCCGCCCTGCCCGGCCTGCGCATCGTGGTGCCGGCAGCCAACCCGACGTTGCTGGAGCATTTGCGCACGCGGTTTGCCGACGGCTGGCCCGCGGGTGCGGCGCCCGACTGGCTGGACGGCCGTGCGCATCTGGCGATGCAGGCCGCCGACGTGGTGCTGCTTGCGTCCGGCACGGCCACACTCGAAGCGATGCTGGCAAAGCGCCCGATGGTGGTCGGTTACCGCGTCTCACCACTCAGCTATCACATCGCCAGGCTGCTGCGCCTGTTGCGAACGGACGTCTATTCGCTACCAAACGTGCTGGCCCGCGCCTGCGGCATGGGCGAGCAGGCGGTACTGGTGCCGGAACTGATGCAACGGGACTGTACCGGCACCAAGCTCGCCGGAGCATTGCTGGCACTGTTCAACGACAGCGAACGTCGTGGCGCCATCGTGGGCGCCTTCGAGCAGCTGCACCAAGCCCTGCGGGCGAATCTGGCCGGCAGCGCAGCGGAAGCGGCGGCGGAAGCGATCGGCGAGCTGGTGGAGCAGCCGTCCGCCCGCTCACCTCTGGGGGGGAGCGCCGAAGTGAGGCGGGGCTTGCCATAAGCGGGCTGTGCACGTCTGCACTCACACGTTGTGGTTCTCATGAACGAATTGACTCCAGCAAATCCGGGTTTGATTGAAGCAGGGGTCGACGAAGCCGGACGTGGGCCGCTTGCCGGGCCGGTCGTGGTGGCCGCGGTGATCCTCGATCCCGCGCGGCCGATAGACGGCCTGGACGATTCCAAGAAACTCAGCGAGAAACGCCGCGAAGCCTTGTTTCCGCTGATCCGCGCACGCGCGCTGGCGCATTGCGTGGTTGCCGTCGAGGCGGACGAAATCGACCGTCTCAACATCTTTCAGGCAACGATGACCGGCATGAGCCGCGCGCTGCGCGGGTTGTCGGTGGCACCGACGATGGCACTGGTCGACGGCAACCGGCTGCCGAAGGATCTGCCCTGCGCCGGCCGTGCGATCGTCGGCGGCGACGCACTGGAACCCGCCATCAGCGCGGCGTCGATCCTGGCCAAGGTCACCCGCGATCACCTGCTGGTGGCGATGGATGCGCGGTTTCCGGGTTATGGCTTCGCCATCCACAAGGGTTACCCGACGCCGGCGCACCTGGCCGCGCTCAAGCGTCTCGGCCCGTGCCCGCAACACCGTCGCAGTTTTGCGCCGGTGCGCGTGCTGCTCGACCAAGGCGAGTTGTTTCCGCTGCGCCGCTGACCGACGTTCGCACGAAAAAATCACGCGCCAATAAGTATTCGTACGCGCAAAATTGCCATGGGATCAACGCCTGCACGGAAGCACCGGCCATGCCGGTTGCGTTGCATCGGCACGACCGTCCGGGCCCACGAACCGGAGGACTCGCACCATGCTGCGTCCAAGCCGCCGCAAACCGCTCGTGCTGGGGCCAAACGAAAGCCTCACGCCGTCACCGGAAACCGTTCGCGCCGCCGATGCCGCTGCCGAACCCGAGCATCTCGATTACGACCGCAGGCCAATCGTGGTGCATGGGCTCGACCACTACGTGCAGTCGATCGACAACCCGCGCTTCGGCGTGCGCTGAACCCGACCGCGGTCTGCCGCACGGCCAATCGCCCGCAATTCCGTCCACCCGGCTGTCAAGCTTGTGGGCGCAGGGGATGGCGGCTAGCCTTCCAAGACTCACCCGGTGAGTCCGCATGCCTGCACGCTTCGTTCATCTCCACCTGCACAGCGAGTTTTCGCTGGTCGACTCGACGATCCGCATCAAGTCGCTGATTGCCACCTGTGCAAAGGCCGGCATGCCGGCGGTGGCGCTGACCGACGAGTCGAACATGTTCGCCACGATCAAGCTGTACGAGGCAGGCATGAGCGCGGGCATCAAGCCGATCGGCGGCACCGATCTGTGGGTGGCCGCGCCGGACGACCCGCGGCCGTGGCGGCTGACCTTGCTGTGCATGCAACACGATGGCTACATGAACCTCATGCGCCTGGTATCGCGCGTGTGGCAGGACGGCCAGCAAGGCGGGCGGGCGCTGGCCGACAGCGGCTGGCTTACGCCCAAGGCCACCGATGGTCTCATTGCCTTGCTCGGGCGCGAAAGCGAAGTGGCGCGCAGCGCACTGGTGCAAGGCCATGCCGCCGCGCTGGCGAGGTTGCGCCCGCTCGCACAACGCTTTCCCGACCGGCTGTACCTGGAACTCACGCGCTGCGGGCGCGAGAACGAAGAGGCGTGGAACCAGGCGGCGCTGGCGCTGGCCGCCGAGCTCGACCTGCCGGTAGTGGCCTCGAACGACGTGCGCTTCCTCACCCGCGCCGACTTCGAGGCGCACGAGGCGCGCGTGTGCATCCACCAGGGCCGCGTGCTGGCCGACCCCAAGCGTCCCCACGACTACAGCCCCGAGCAATACCTGAAAACCCCGGAGGAAATGGCGGAGCTGTTCGCCGACCTGCCCGAGGCGCTGGAAAACACCGTCGAGCTCGCCAAGCGCTGCAATCTCGAGCTCAAGTTCGGCACCTATTACCTGCCCGATTTCCCGGTGCCGGATGGCTACAACCTCGACACCCACATCTGCGAGCTGGCGCGCAAGGGCCTCGCCGAGCGCCTGGCGGTGAACCCACTGGCGGAAGGTCACACGCTGGAGGATTACCACGATCGGCTCGAGCGCGAGCTGGGGGTGATCGTCAAGATGGGGTTTCCCGGCTACTTCCTGATCGTGGCCGACTTCATCAACTGGAGCAAACAGCACGGCATCCCGGTGGGGCCCGGGCGCGGCTCCGGCGCCGGCTCGCTGGTAGCGTGGTCACTGCGCATCACCGAGCTTGACCCACTGCAGTTCGACCTGCTGTTCGAGCGGTTCCTGAACCCCGAGCGCGTGTCGATGCCCGACTTCGACGTCGACTTCTGCATGGATCGGCGCGACGAGGTGATCGACTACGTGGCGCGCAAGTACGGCCGCGACCACGTCAGCCAGATCATCACCTACGGCTCGATGGCCGCCAAGGCGGTGCTGCGCGACTCCGGCCGCGTGCTCGGCATGGGCTACGGCGCGGTGGACAAGATCGCCAAGCTGATCCCGATGCGGCCGCTCGACCTCACGCTGTCGGACGCGCTCGGCCGCACGGAAAAGTCCAAGAAGGAGCCGGAGCGCGTCGTCAAGGAGTTCTGCGAGCTCTACGAGCAGGACCAGGACGAGGCGCGGCCGCTGATCGACCTCGCGCTCAAGCTGGAAAACCTCACGCGCAACACCGGCAAGCACGCCGGCGGCGTGGTGATCGGACCCAAGCCGCTGACCGAGTTCGCGCCGATGTACTGCGACCCCGACGGCGGCGGCATGGTCACCCAGTACGACAAGCACGACGTGGAGGAGGTCGGACTGGTCAAGTTCGACTTTCTCGGCCTGCGCACGCTGACCATCATCGACTGGGCGATGAAGGCGATCAACGCGCGCCGCGCGCAAACTGGCGATGCGCCGCTCGACATCATGCGCATCCCGCTCGACGACGAGGATTGCTACAGGCTCTTGCGCAAGGCCGAAACCGTCGCTGTGTTCCAGCTCGAGTCCACCGGCATGCAGCGCATGCTGAAGGACGCCAGGCCCGACCGTTTCCACGACATCGTGGCGCTGGTGGCGCTGTACCGCCCCGGCCCGATGGACCTCATCCCCGACTACATCGCACGCAAGCACGGCAAGGAGGAGGTGGAGTACCCCGACCCGCGCGTCGAACCGATCCTGAAAGAGACCTACGGCATCATGGTCTACCAGGAGCAGGTGATGCAGATGGCGCAGATCGTCGGCGGCTACACGCTCGGTGGCGCCGACCTGTTGCGCCGCGCGATGGGCAAGAAAAAAGTCGAGGAGATGGTCAAGCACCGCGCGATCTTCCGCGAGGGTGCGGCCAAGGGCGGGCTGTCGGCGGAAAAAGCCGACGCCATCTTCGACCTGATGGAGAAATTCGCCGGCTACGGCTTCAACAAGTCGCACGCCGCGGCCTACGCGCTGGTCACCTACCAGACGGTGTGGCTCAAGGCGCACTACCCGGCCGAATTCCTCGCCGCGACGATCTCTTCGGACATGGACAACACCGACAAGGTCGTCACCTTCATTCATGAGGCGCAGCGCCTCGGCGTGGCGGTGCTGCCGCCGGATGTCAACGCCTCGAACTTCATGTTCGTCGCCACCGAACCGAAGGAGATCCGCTACGGCCTCGGCGCGGTCAAGGGCGTGGGCCAAGGCGCGTGTGAAGCCATCGCGGCGGAGCGCGAGCATGCCGGCGCCTACACCAACCTCGCCGATTTCTGCCGGCGGGTGGACTCCAGCAAGCTCAACCGGCGCGTGCTCGAAGCCTTGATCTACGCCGGTGCGCTCGACGCCCTGGCGCCGAACCGCGCCAGCCTGATGTTGCAATTGCCCGATGCGATCAAGGCCGCCGACCAATACCTGCACGACCAGCAATCCGGCCAGAACGACATGTTCGGCGCCGCCACCGGCAACGCCACACCGGTGCTGCAGATCGAGTTGCCCACTGCGCCCGAGTGGCCGCTCGAACAAAAACTGCAGGGCGAGCGCGACACCCTCGGCCATTACCTTTCCGGCCACCCCACCGACCCCTGGCGCGAGGAACTGGCCCAGCTCGCCACCTGCCCGCTCGGCGAGATCGCCGACCGCTACCAGCCGCCCAAGCCGCGCAAGAGCGACACCGACGACGGCAACCGTTTCCGCCGCGGCCCGGATACGCCGTGGGTCGCCGCCGGCATGGTGGTGGCGGTGCGCAAGCGCGGCGACAGCGATGCCTTCGTGCGCCTCGAAGACGGCACCGGCGTGATCGAGGTGAGCTTCTTCGGCGAGCTCTACCAGCAGGCCGCGCCACTCCTGGTGCGCGACGAAATCCTGATCGTCGAGGGTGGCTTGCGCATCGACGAGTTTTCCGGTGGCGGTTTCCAGCTGCGCGCCCGCAACGCCACCACCCTTGCCGACGCCTGCCGCCGCCACGCGCGGTTGCTGCAGGTAAAGCTCAACGGCATCGGCCAGGATTTCCCGGCGCGCTTGCGGGCCACCCTCGCCGGCTTCCGCGGTGGGCCGACCAGCGTCAGCCTGCACGGCTACCACAACGCACAGGCACAAGCCGACCTGGAACTCGGCGAGGAGTGGCGCGTGCAGCCGATCCCCGACCTGCTGCGCGCCGTGCGCGCGTTGCCGGGGGTGACGGCGGCGAGGTTACGGTTGGTGCGCGGGGAGCGGTAACGCCGCGGCACATGGATGTGCCGCCCGTCCCTGAGGCGCGCAGCCATACGCTCCCGTTCCCGCCCGCGCATGCACGGCCGCTATACTGCGGAGCTTCCGCAGCAACAAGTACGGCGAATGAACCCCAACTTCCTCGATTTCGAACAACCTATCGCTGAACTCGAAGCGAAAATCGAGGAGCTGCGCCACGCCAGCAACGATCAGGCGTTCAACATCGACGAGGAAGTGGGCCGCCTGCGCGAAAAGCTCAAGCTCAAGACCAACGACATCTTCAAGAACCTGTCGTCGTGGCAGGTCACTCAGCTTTCGCGCCACCCGGCGCGGCCGTACACGCTGGATTACATCCAGGTCATCTGCGAGGAATTCCACGAGTTGGCCGGCGACCGCATGTACGCCGACGACGCCGCCATCGTCGGCGGGCTGGGTCGCATCAATGGTCGCAGCGTGGTCATCATTGGTCACCAGAAAGGGCGCAACACCAAGGACAAAGTGCACCGCAACTTCGGCATGCCGCGCCCGGAGGGCTACCGCAAGGCGCTGCGCCTGATGCAGCTGGCCGAACGCTTCGGCCTGCCGGTGCTGACCTTCATCGACACCCCCGGCGCCTACCCCGGCGTCGGCGCCGAAGAGCGCGGCCAGAGCGAGGCCATCGCGCGCAACCTCTTGGAAATGGCCACGCTGAAAACCCCGATCGTGTGCACCGTGATCGGCGAAGGCGGCTCCGGCGGTGCGCTGGCGATTGGCGTCGGCGACCGGGTGAACATGCTGCAGTACTCCACCTACTCGGTCATTTCGCCCGAAGGCTGCGCCTCGATCCTGTGGAAAAGCGCCGACAAGGCCCGCGACGCGGCCGAAGCGCTGGGCATGACCGCGCCGCGCCTGCACGAGCTGGGCCTGGTCGACAAAGTCATTCGCGAACCGCTCGGCGGTGCCCACCGCAACCCGCACTCCGTCGCCATCCGCCTGAAGGCCGTGCTGCTGAATGAACTGGACGAGCTCCAGGCACTGTCCATCGACGACCTGCAGGAACGCCGCTACCACCGCCTGCGCAGCTACGGCGCATATCAGGAATAGGCGCGCTACCATCGCGGCATCTCCGCGCCGGAAGCCGCCATGCACGACAAACTTGCGGTATTGATCGACGCCGACAACGCGCGCGCCGCGATCATTGAGGGCCTGCTGGCCGAAATCGCCAAGTTCGGCGTGGCCCACGTCAAGCGCATCTACGGCGACTGGACCAAGCCCGAGCTGGGCAGCTGGAAAGAAGTGCTGCTGCGCCATTCGATCCAGCCGATCCAGCAGTTCCGCTACACCGTCGGCAAGAACGCCACCGACTCGGCGATGATCATCGACGCGATGGACCTGCTCTACACCGGGCGCTTCGACGGTTTCTGCATCGTGTCCAGCGACAGCGATTTCACCCGCCTCGCCTCGCGCCTGCGCGAATCCGGGCTCACCGTGTACGGCTTCGGCGAGCGCAAGACGCCGGCGCCGTTCGTCGCCGCCTGCGACCGTTTCCTCTACACCGATGTACTCGGCAAACCCGACACCGGCGAGGACAAGCCGGCCGAACCAACGCCACGCAAGAACGCACAGGAGCTACGTCAGGACACACGCTTGGTGAACCTGCTGCGGCATGCCATCGACGATGCCGAGGACGAGGAAGGCTGGGCCGGGCTGGGTGCCGTCGGCAGCATGGTCAGCAAGCGCGCCCCGGATTTCGATTCGCGCAACTGGGGCTACGCCAGGCTCAGCGGCCTGATCAAGGCCATCGGTCTGTTCCAGACCGAGGAACGTGTGGTCGGCAACGGCAAGCACCTGTACGTGCGCCACAAGAAGAAAACTGCCGCCCGTGAGTGATCCGCAAGCGCTCGTCGACCTGCTGCACGACGCGCTCGCCGCACGCCCCCGCGGCACATTGTGCGTCGCCTTCAGCGGCGGCCCGGATTCCACCGCGTTGCTGCACGCACTGGCACAGCTGCCGCAAGCACGTGCGCGTGGATTGCACGCGTTGCATGTGGATCATGGATTGAACCCGCACAGTGCGACCTGGGCCGAACATTGCACGCAGTTCTGCACCGGCCTGGCGCTCGCCTGCACCGTGGTGAAGGTGGACGCACGACCACGCCACGGCGAGGGCATCGAAGCTGCGGCACGCAGCGCACGCTACGCCGCCTTTGCCGCCCGGCTGCTCCCGGGCGAAACGCTGCTGCTCGCCCACCACCGCGACGACCAGGTCGAAACCGTGCTGCTCAAGCTGCTGCGCGGCGCCGGGCCGGAGGGCCTGGGCGGCATGCGCGAAACGCGCGCGCTCGGCGCCGGTACCCTGTGGCGACCACTGCTGCACGCCATCGACCGCGCACAGTTGCGGGCCTACGTGACGGCGCTGCAGCTGCCCTGCATCGACGACCCCGCCAACGCCGACCCGCGGTTTGCGCGCAACCGCCTGCGCCACGAGATCCTGCCGCGCTTGGTGGCCAGCTGGCCCGGCGCCACCGACGCGATCATGCACAGTGCCGGCTTGTGCCGTGCCGCTGCCGACGCCCTGCGCACGGAGTGGCTCGCCGCCTTCGCCCAGTTGCACGATGCCGCCACCGGCAGCCTCGACGCCGCCGGCTGGCTGGCGCTCGCGCCGGCCCTGCGTGAGCCGCTGCTCGACCACTGGCTGCATCAGCGTGGCTTGCAGGCGCCCACCACGGCACAGCGCGGTGAAATCGTGCGCCAATGCGCGGCACGCGTAGGCCAGGTGCCGTGTGTCCGTTGGGCCGGCACCGAGCTGCATGTCTGGCAAGGCCGACTGTGGGCGCACCACCTCGCACCGGCGGTTGACCCGCACTGGCACGCCGCGTGGCACGGCGAAACGCTGGCGTTGCCGGATGGTGGCACGCTGGCGCTCGCCCCCGCCACGGCCCGCCTGCCGGCGTCGCTCAGCGTGCGCCTGCGCCGCGGGGGCGAGCACATCAAGCCCGCCGGCGATGCACACACGCGTGAACTGCGCGACCTGTTCCAGCAAGCCGGCATGCCGCCGTGGCAGCGCCGCACCTGTCCCTTGATCGAGGCAGATGGCGAGCTGGTCGGCGTCGCGGACCGCTGGCTCAGCGCGCGGGGCGTATCCATCTTCGATACGGCGGGCGGCGTGCCGTGCTGGATGCCGCCGGATTGAACGTTGAATCGGCCCGCCCGAGCCTGACCAGGGTGCAGGGGTGGTCGTAGAATCGACTGACATCGGGCCCGCTTCCGGAGTCAATCCATGAAACGTATCCTGGTTTCCACGTTGCTGGCGTTGCTTGCCGGACTGGCTGCGGCCTTGCCGGTGGAGGCGCAGCAGGGGCCGCCGCCGTGGGCACCGGCCCACGGCTGGCGTGCCAAACACGCCTACGTGTACTACCCGAACAGCGAGGTGTATTACGCACCGGATACCCGCACCTGGTTCTGGCCCGACGGCGACACCTGGGCCAGTGGTGTCGTGTTGCCGCTGGCACTGCAGGTGTACGTGCGCGCCGGCGGCGTGCAACTCGAACTCGGCAGCGCGCAGCCCTGGGTAGAACACCGCTATGTGGTCGAGCACTACGGCGGTCACCGCGTCGACTGGCGTGGCCGCGGTGATGAAGGCGCCAACGATCAGGGCTACGATCGCCCGGACAAGCACGCAGACAAGGATGCCTACAAGGAGGAGCGCAAACGCACCAAGCACGGCTGGTGACCGCTCGCAGCGGTTTCCTCCGGATTGATTCCGTGCATGCGCTGCGCTAGCGTTGCCGGCCATGGCCAAAACCGCTTCCCCTGCTGTCAAAACCCCACCGGCCGCCGATTTCGAACACTCGCTGGACGAGCTCGAACAATTGGTCGCCAAGATGGAGGCCGGTGAGCTGAGCCTTGACGAATCGCTCGCCTCGTTTGAGCGCGGTGTTGGCCTGTACCGCACCTGCCAGCAAGCGCTGGAAAAAGCCGAGTTGCGCGTGCGCCTGTTGCTCGATCCCGAAGCACCGGAAGCGGCCAAGCCGTTTGGCCCGTCCGAGCCGGACGCCGGCAAGCCGGTGGCGGATGACGACCTGCCATTCTGATCGCCGTCGCCGCCGTGAGTACCAACCCGCCCCACAGCGCCGCATTCGAGGCGTCGATTCAGCGCGCTGAACGCGCGCTCGACCTTTGTCTGCCAGCCACCGACGCGCCGCCGGTCGAGTTGCGCCGTGCGATGCGGTATGCCGTGCTGGGTGGTGGCAAACGCCTGCGGCCGCTATTGGTCTATGCCACCGCGCATGCGCTCGACCATGATTCTCCGGCACTTGATGCCGCCGCCTGCGCCGTGGAGCTCATCCACGCCTACTCGCTGGTACACGACGACCTGCCAGCCATGGACGACGACGCGCTGCGCCGTGGCCGCCCCACCTGCCACGTCGCCTTTGGCGAGGCCATGGCCGTGCTTGCCGGCGACGCGCTGCAGGCGCTGGCATTCGAACTGTTGGCCAACCCTGCCACGATGCCGGACCCCGCCACCGGCATGCGCATGCTGCACACGCTGGGCTGCGCCTGCGGTGCCGAAGGCATGGCCGGCGGGCAAGCGCTCGACCTCGCCGCCGTCGGCCACGAGCTCTCGCTGCCCGCACTCGAACACATGCACGCCTGCAAGACCGGAGCCCTGATCCGCGCGGCGGTACGTCTCGGCGCGCTGGCGGCCGGCGCCGACGCGGGGACACTGGCGCGGCTCGACCGCTACGCCAGCGCCGTTGGCCTCGCCTTCCAGGTGCGCGACGACATTCTCGACGTCGAAGGCGCCTCCACCGAACTGGGCAAGACCGCCGGCAAGGACGCAGCCGCGCACAAACCCACCTTCCCCTCGATCCTTGGCATGCCGGCCTCGCGGGCGCGGCTGGCCGAACTCGTCGCCAGCGCCCACGAGGCCATTGCACCGCTCGGTGCACGTGCCGCGCTGCTGGCCGAACTCGCCGACTACGCGGTAAAACGCACGCACTGAGTGGCCAGCGGGTGGCTCAATCCACCAGGCTGAGCGTGAACGGGTAGCGGTAGCTGCCGTCGGCGCTGACCTTGACCGCGGCGATGATGCAGATGATCAGGTTGGCCAACCACAGCAGCCAACCCAGAACCACGCCGATCACGATGAAGGTGAGCACCCAGCACACCACATAGCCGATCAGCACGGTGAGCTGAAAATTCAGCGCGGTCTTGGCCTCGCGCACGAGATAGGTCTTGTCGGCGCGGTCCTTGTGCACCAGCCACACGATCAGCGGCACCAGGATGGAAAACAGGAAACCCGACAAATGGGTCAAGGTCGCAATGTTGCGATCATCGCGACTGCTTGCGGTCGAGCTTGGCATCTGATCCGGCGGCGTACTCATTGGCGCTACTCCTCGGGTGGACGTACAAGAGCTTGCGCGCAAGCATGCGCCGGCATTCAGTCTCCCGCCACTGTCATGCGCGGCATCAGGATGGAGCCACACAGGAGGTGGGAACGCGGGTCGACATCCGCACCCACCGCACCGATGCCGGCAAACATGTCGCGCAGGTTCGCGGCGATGGTGACACCTTCAACCGGATAGGCGATGGCGCCGCCCTCGACCCAGAACCCGGCCGCACCGCGCGAATAGTCGCCGGTGATGAGGCTCACGCCCTGCCCCATCACCTCGGTCACCAACAGACCAGTGCCAAGGCGGCGCAGCATGCCGGCAAAATCGCTGGCCTCGCCGTCGGCCGCACCCGGCATCACCACCAGGTTGTGGATGCCGCCGGCATTCGCGGTGGATGCCAGGCCGAGCTTGCGGGCGGAATAGCTGCCCAGTACGTAGCGCGCCAGCACGCCGCGTTCCACCAGGGGGCGATCCACCGTGGCCACGCCTTCCGCATCGAAATTTGCCGAACCGTGGCCGCGCGGCAGGTGTGGGCGCTCGACCAGATCAAGCCAGACCGGCATCACCGGTTTGCCCGCGTGATCGACGAGAAAACTCGCATGCCGATACAGGGAGCCGCCACTGACCGCGCCAACGAGATGGCCGATCAGCCCGCGCGCCACCTCCGGCGCAAACAGCACCGCACATTCGCGGGTCGTGAGCCCGCGGGCGCCAAGCCGCGCCAAGGTGCGCTCGGCAGCCTTGGCGCCCAGCGCGTGCGCGCTCATGAAGCCGGCGGCGTCGCGTGCGCTGTCGTACCAATAGTCGCGCTGCATGCGGTCATCGGCGCCGGCAATCAACGACAGCGAAATCGAATGTTCGGTGCCGCGCTCGCGACCGACAAAACCGTGCGAGTTCGCATACACGGAAAGACTCTCACCGGCCTGCACGCTGGCGCCGTCGGAGTTGCTGATACCCGGCTGCGCGCGCCCGGCAGCCTCGATCTCCTGACCCAGCGCCACGGCGCCTTCGGTGTCGATGTCCCACGGGTGCCACAAATCAAGGTCGGGAAACGCCTGCGCCATGCGTTCGGCATCGGCCAGCCCGGCGCACGGATCTTCCTCGGTGAAGCTCGCGATCGCGCACGCCTGGTCGATCGTCGCCTGCAGCGAAGCCGGATTCAGGTCGGCGGTGCTGGCCGAACCTTTGCGATGGCCGAAATAGACGGTCAACCCGAAGCCGCGATCGCGCGTGTGCTCGACGGTTTCCACCTCGCCCATGCGCACGTTCACATTGAGCCCGGTGTCGATGCTGGCGGCCACCTCGGCGGCGCTGGCGCCAGCCGCGTGCGCGCGGCGAATCACCTCCACGGCCAGGTTCGCGAGCCGGTCGAGCTCCGCTCCGCTTTGGTCAACGTTTTCGACAAGCTCGGTCACGCAAACGCTCCCGCTGGGCAAACCGGTAAAATGCGCGCACGCATCGCGTATCGCATCGGGTGCGCAAGGCTACCACCCGCCGCACACCTCCTGCCGCCACCGGACACGCCGTGACCCGCAACTACACTGACGATCCCGACCACGACTATGGCCCCACGCGCAGCCAGCAACGACGCGACGCGCTTGCCGTGCTGGAACTGGCCGGCCAACTGGTCGAACTGGCACCGACCAACCTGGCGCGGCTCGAACTGCCCGACGATGTGCGCGACGAGATCGCCAATGTGCGCCGCATCACCTCGCACGGCGCACGCAAGCGTCAGCTCGCCTACCTCGCCAAGCTGATGCGCAACCACGAGGGCGACGCATTTGCCGCCGTGCGCGCTGCACTGGGTGAAAACCGTGATCGCCAACGCCAGGAAGCCGCGGCGCTGCACCGGCTCGAAGCGCTGCGCGCGCAGCTTTTGGGCACCGAAGGCGATGCCGCACTCACCGCACTGATTGCCGACCACCCCGCACTCGATCGCCAGCACCTGCGCGCGCTGGTGCGTCAATCCCGCGTGGAGCAGGCCACGCCGAACAAACCGCCGCGTGCCACCCGCGAGTTGTTCCAGGTGCTCAAAACGCTGGACACTGATACCGCCGATTGAAACGCCTGTACGGCTAAGCAGTGCACACCGCGCGCAGGATGGCCCGGTCCGCCGGCGCCAGTATCTGCGGATCGACCTGCGCCGGCAGGTACCACGCAATCCGCTGCCCCTCACGTGGTGTCGGCACATGCTGCCAGCGGGTCACCCGCCACGCATCCAGCAGCAATTCGCGCCCGGCGTAATGCCACGGCACGCGCACCAGCGGCGCCGCATCGACCACGGTCACCCCAAGCTCCTCGTCCAGCTCGCGGGTGAGTGTCGCCAGCGGCGTTTCGCCCGGCTCGCGCTTGCCGCCGGGAAACTCCCACATGCCGGCAAGCTGCTTGCCGGCCGGGCGCTCGGCCAGCAATACGCGGCCGCTGGCATCGCACAGTGCACCCGCCAGCACGTACAGCACGCCCGCCGCCATCGCTTCAGCTCGCGCGCACGTATTCGACCATGTCGAAATCGAACGCGTGCTTTGCGTCCTTCGGGTGATGCACACGCGACACCTCGGTCCACTCGCTGAAATGCACGCCGGGAAAGAACACGTCGGCGCCTTCGACCGTGGTATTGACGTAGGTGAGATACATACGGCTGGCCAAGGGCAAGGTGGCGCGAAACACCTTGCCGCCGCCGATCACGACGAGCCCGGTATGCCCGCAATGCTCGCGCGCCTCGTCGATCGAGCGCACCGTGACCTGGCCGGGGAACGGCGCCTCGTGGCGATGCGACAGCACGAGATTCTCGCGCTCCGGCAGCGCGCGTCCGATCGACATCGCCGTGTTGTAGCCCATCAGCACGTAACGCCCGACGGTAAGCTGCTTGAAGCGGCGCAAATCATCCGGCAAGTGCCACGGCAACTTGCCCTCGCGCCCAATCGCGAAGTTCTGGTCCAGTGCGGCTATCAGCGAAATGGCCATGTGCAATCCTTCAAGCTTGTTGTCGACCCGCACGGGCAACGCGTCAGGCGCGCCCGCCATGTGAAGTCTGCAGCGGCAAATGTACTGCCGGCGTCGACGCCGCTACACCGCCACCGGTGCCTTGATCGCGGGCCACGGGTCGTAGCCCTCGATCGTGACGTCCTCGTAGCGAAAATCCTCCAGCGCGCGCACACCCGGGTTCAGCACCAACCTGGGCAGCGGGCGCGGTTCGCGGCCAAGCTGCAGGCGAGCCTGCTCGAAATGGTTGACGTACAGGTGGGCGTCGCCAAGCGTGTGCACGAAATCGCCGACGCCAAGGCCGCACACCTGCGCCACCATGTGGGTCAACAGCGCATAGCTCGCGATGTTGAACGGCACACCGAGAAAAATGTCGCCGCTGCGCTGGTAGAGCTGACAACTGAGCTTGTCGCCGACCACGTAGAACTGGAACAGCGTATGGCACGGCATCAGTGCCATTTGCGGCAGCTCGCCGACGTTCCAGGCGCTCACGATCAGGCGGCGCGAATCGGGGTTGCGGCGGATTTCATCCACCACGGCGCGGATCTGATCCACCGTGCCGCCATCGGCCGTGCGCCACGCCCGCCACTGCTTGCCGTAGATCGGGCCCAGATCGCCCTGCCCGTCGGCCCACTCGTCCCAGATGCGCACGCCGTGTTCCCGGAGATAGGCGATGTTGGTGTCGCCATGCAGGAACCAGATCAGCTCGTGGATGATCGACTTCAGGTGCAGTTTCTTGGTGGTGACCAGCGGAAAACCCGCATTCAGGTCAAACCGCATCTGCCAGCCGAACACGCTGCGCGTGCCGGTACCGGTGCGGTCGGATTTGGGGGTGCCGTGTTCGAGCACATGGCGAAGCAGGTCGAGGTACGCACGCATGCCACCAAGGATACCGGCAGCCGGGGGCCACCGCGATGGTCAGCCTTGCCGGGGCGCCATGGCGTCGAACGCCATCACGATTGCATCCTCGCGGCCGTCGCGCGCCGGGTAGTAGTGCGGGCGACGGCCAATCTCGCGAAAACCGACCGAGTCGTACAACGCTTTCGCATGCGGGTTGGAAGGCCGCACTTCGAGAAAGACGCGCTCGGCCCCGCTCCAACGCGCCACGTCGAGCAGGCGTCCGAGCAAGTGGCGGCCAAGGCCGTTGCCGCGCCACCCCGGGGCAATGCAGATGTTGAGCACGTGTGCCTCACCGGCCCCCACCGAAAGGATGCCGTAACCGGCGATGAGGTCGTCGACGCACAGCACCCAGCATGGATGCCCGACGCGCAGGCAATCGGCAAAAATGCCGCGCGTCCACGGGAATTCGTAGGAAGCCTGCTCGATGGCGATCACCTCATCGAGGTCATCGGCGTGCATCAGGCGCACGTGGCTGACCGGGCGCGCCACGGCGACCATCGGTCAGCCCGCCGCCGTCAATGCGCGGCGCAACGTACGCAGCGCCATCCACAACCGGCGCTTGGCGGCGCCATCGTGCAGCAGCCGGTCCAGTGGATCGACCAGCACGATCTGCGCCGCCGCGGTGACCTGCGCCGGCAGACTCCGCCCGAGCACATGCGCCTGCGCGTCGCCGCAGGCGAGATAAGCTGCCGCCTGCGGCATAGCCACCTCGTTTGCGTCCTCGGGTACGCGAATGCGCGCCGCGCGTGCCAGCGCCGGGCCGGCAGCGATCAACGCACGGCCCAGCAGATCCAGTTCACGCGTGCCAACGCGCGCCGGCAGCAGCACCACGCAGCGGGCGACCTCGTTGGCAACCCCGACCGCCGCGTCCGCAGCCATGGGCACGGTGGCTGCGGCCGGCTGGCGCAATCGCCACGGCACGATATCCAACGCGTGCAATACGGCACCGCGATGGTCGGCAGCGGAGGTCATGCGTCTCCCCCGTGCCGTGCGCGTCGGCGATGTGCCGCACGCCCCCACAGCGTCAGCACCGGGCCCGACAAGAGGTACACCACGAAACCGGCAAGGAGCACGCGCGGAGGATCGAGATACAACAGCACCAAAAGCAGCAGCGCCGCCACGATCCACCTGAACGGCACCCGCTGGCCGTTGCCGAGCGGCAGCGACTTGAAGCTGAAATAACGAAACCGGCTGACCATCAGGAGCCCGGTGACCACCGCGATCCACGGCGTGATGAAGCACAGTTCCGCGCCGCTCACCTGGAAGCGTTCCATGCTCCACACGAAGGACATGCACACCGCGGCCGCAGCCGGGCTCGCCAGCCCCTGGAAATAACGCTTGTCGACCACGCCGACCTGGGTGTTGAAGCGCGCCAGGCGCAAGGCGGCGCACGCGGCATAAATGAATGCGGCGGCCCAGCCGAGCTTGCCCCACAACGGGCCGAACTCGCGCAGCGTCGCCAGCGACCACGTGTACATCACCAGCGCAGGCGCCAGACCAAAGCTGACCAGATCGGACAACGAATCGTATTGCACGCCGAATTCGCTCTGGGTGCCAGTCAGGCGCGCAATGCGTCCGTCCATGCCGTCCAGCAGCGCGGCAATGAACACCGCGATGGCCGCATCCTCGAACCGCCCACCGATGCTGGCGAGAATCGCATAGAACCCGGCGAACATCGCCCCGGTGGTGAACAGGTTCGGCAAAAGATAAATGCCGCGATGCCGCGGCGGTGGTATCGGCGCAGACCCGCTCATGACCCGTTCCGTGACGAAATGCACGCAGTTTAGGGCCTGATCGCCATTACCGCATGCCCGCGCTTGAGTCTTGCACGCGCGAGCGCTTAACTAGGCGCCGGTTTCGTTCTGTCAGGAGCGCGGACGACAGAAACCAGGCGGGCAAGGCAAAGCCGTGTTGAGGCTGCCGGCGTGATGGTTCACAGATCCATGGCGGTCCCATGGGCCAGGAATCAGCGCAAAAGGCGGCTCGAACAGCGTAACCGCCGTCGCCGGGTTTTCTGTCGACCACGCTCGCAGGCCATCCTGTTCCCGTCCGGAGAGTTTCATGCGCCGCTCGCTGATCGTCGTGGCACTGCTGGCCATCACCCCCATGGCCGGCGCACAGCAAATCTACAAATGGACCGATGCGCACGGCACGGTGCACTACTCGCAATCCGCCCCGGCCCAAGGCAACTACCAGCAGGTGAAGCTGGCGTCCGGGGTTGAGACACCGGCCGCACCGGCCGTCAAGCCCGTCGCCAACGACGGCGAGAACCGGGCACCACCGGCCCCCACCGCGGCGCAAATGGCCGACACTCCGAACAACCGCGCCAAACTGTGTGCCACGCTCAAATCCAACATTGCCACCCTGCAGGGCAACGGGCCCGTGGTGATGCAGCAGGGCGCCAAGCCGGCGCTGCTGGATGCCACGCAACGCCAGCAGCAGATCGCCCACGCCACCGCGCAGTACCAGCAGTTCTGCAACACCAAGTAGACGACCGCCGCATCGCGGGTTGCGCAGCGCAGCACGTCGCTATAATCCGGGTTTCTTCAACCCGGAAGTCCGTCGCATGCGCCTGAGTCAATTCCATCTCGCGACCGTCAAGGAAGTCCCCGCCGACGCCGAGATCGCCAGCCACCAATTGATGCTGCGCACCGGCATGATCCGCAAGCTTGCCGCCGGGCTTTACACCTGGGGGCCGCTCGGGCTGCGTGTGCTGCGCAAGGTCGAGGCCGTGGTGCGCGAGGAAATGAACCGCGCCGGCGCGATCGAGATCCTGATGCCGACGATCCAGCCGCGCGAGCTGTGGGAGGAAACCGGGCGCTGGCAAAAGTTTGGCGGCCAGCTGCTGAAGATCAAGGATCGCAAAGAGCAGGAGTTCTGCTACGCGCCGACGGCGGAAGAAGTCATTACCGACTACGCCCGCAACGAGCTGTCCAGCTACAAGCAGCTGCCCGTCAACTTCTACCAGATCCAGACCAAGTTTCGGGATGAAATCCGCCCACGCTTCGGCGTCATGCGCGCGCGCGAATTCATCATGAAGGATGCGTATTCCTTCCACCTGGATCAGGATTCGCTGGCCGCCACCTATCGCACGATGTATGACGCCTACACGCGCATCTTCACCCGCCTGGGGCTCAAGTTTCGTGCGGTGCAAGCGGACACCGGTGCCATTGGCGGCAATGCCAGCCACGAGTTCCAGGTACTGGCCGATTCGGGCGAGGACGCCATCGCATTTTCGGATGGCTCCGATTACGCCGCCAATGTCGAAAAGGCAGAAGCGCTGGCCCCCGCAAAAACCCGGCCAGCGGCAACCGCGCCCCTGCAACAGGTGGACACGCCGGACCAGAAGACCATTGAGGCGGTGAGCGCATTCCTTGGCGTCGCACCGGCACAATGCATCAAGACGCTGCTGGTGCGCGGCAAGGATGGCCTGGTGGCACTGTGCCTGCGCGGTGACCACGCATTGAACGAAGTGAAAGCCACGAAGCTCGCGGAATTGCCGGACGAACTGGTATTTGCCGACGAGGCCGAGATCGTCGCCGCCATTGGCGCCCACCCCGGCTCGCTCGGTCCGGTCGGCTTGCCGGCGGCGATTCCGGTCATCGTCGACCGCAGCGCGGCGGCACTGGCCGACTTCGTGTGCGGCGGCAACCGGGATCATGCCCATTACACCGGCGCCAATTGGCAGCGCGACGCGCGCGTTACCCGTGTGGAGGATATTCGCCAGGTGGTTGCCGGTGACCCCTCGCCCGACGGCAAAGGGGTGTTGCACCTGGCACGCGGCATTGAAGTCGGGCACGTGTTCCAGCTTGGCAAGAAATACGCCGAAGCCATGGGCGCCACCGTACTCAACGCGGAGGGCAAAGCGCAGGTGATGCTGATGGGCTGCTACGGCATTGGCGTCACCCGCATCGTCGCCGCCGCCATCGAGCAATGCCACGATGAAGCCGGCGTTGTCTGGCCGGAAACCATGGCACCATGGCGCGTTGTCATTTGCGTCATCAATCCCAAGCACAAGCCGGAAATCGATGCGGCGGCCCAATCGCTGTATGACGAACTCGTGCAAAACGGCATTGAAGTGGCGCTGGATGATCGCGGCCTGCGACCGGGCTCCATGTTTGCCGACATGGAGCTCATCGGCATTCCGCATCGCGTGGTTATCAGCGAGCGCGGGCTGGCTGCCGGCACCTTTGAATATCGTGCCCGCACACAAAGCGAAAGCGAGTCGCTCGACCACGCGGCACTGCTTGCCCGATTGGTCTGAAAGGCCGACGATCGGACTGATTTCCCGATAGGGCGGTATTCAGCCTGCGGCAAGGATCTCGCAAAAAGCCTTGCGAGGATGAATCCTGATCCACAGACTCGGCCGGCTGGTGAATATGCCGTCAATACCGCCGCCATTCATCTGCACGGCAAAAAACACTTTGCATGTCAAGCCCATTTGGGCAAGAATGCATTCCGCACCGGAATGTCACGCGCCGTGCATCTGTCCGGGCTACCGCCAATCAACACGATTACCGGAGTTTTCATGGCTATCGATCTCAAGGGTCTCAATCAGAACCAGCTCAACGAGCTGATCAACAAGGCGCAGTCGCGTCAGGAAGAACTGCGCAAGGAAAAGGTCGTCAAGGTTCGCGAGAAGGTTCATCAACTGCTCAAGTCCGAAGGCCTGAACTTCGACGACGTGTTCGGTGTCGGCCGCGCCAAGCGCAAGGGCGGCGTGGTGCCGCCGAAGTATCGCAATCCGGCCGATGCCAGCCAAACCTGGTCTGGCCGCGGCAAGCGTCCGCGCTGGTTCAACGAGGCGTTGAAGGCCGGCAAGAAGGAAAAGGATCTGCTGATCTGACTGCCGCCACACCTGCAAACCTGAAAACGCCGGCCCAGTGCCGGCGTTTTCGTCTCCGCCATTTACAGTGAGCGCCGCGGCGATACCAGCAACTCGCCAAACAAGAGCCCGCCGACCAGCGACACCAGCAAAGTCAAAAGCAGCATCGCCGTGTCCATTCCCAGGACAGTGTCGCGCTCAAGCAGAAACGACACGCTGCGAAAACCGACGCTGCCAGGCACCAGCAACAAAATGCCGGGCTCGCGCACCACGGCCCCCGGCCGCTGCGCAAGACGCGCATACAGGTTGGCCAGCGCGCTGACCATGAGACCACCGAGAAACACGCCAAACGGTGCACTCGGCAACGGCCCCGAAAGCTCTCCTCCCCAGCGCGTCACGAGATAACCCGCAATGACGGCCACCGTCACCGCTGGCCAATCCCGCCAGGCAGCGCGAAACAGCATGGCAAAGGCGACCGCTGCCACCAGCAGCGAGGGCCAGTCGGTCCACGCCGGCAAGGGTTTCAGTGCGAAATCACGCGCGTGAATGCCCAATGCCGCACAGACGCTGCTCGCCGCCAACGCACCAAACACCAGTTTCAGCATGGTCGATGTCGCACCACCCAACCGGGCCATGCCGGAAACCAGATGCCCGCTGGAGACCTCGCGCACCGCCGTGGTGAGCGAGAACCCGGGCACCAGGATGATGAGCGCCGCAAGCACCACCGATTTGATCGCCAACGGCACCACGAAGGCGCTGACGACGATGGCAACGCTGGTGGCGACGATGGCACTGATGACGTCGCTCGCCGCCGCCAGCCGCGGCCGGGTGGCCGCGGCGAGCGTGATCACGCCGATCAACAGGCCGATGGCGCCTGCCACCACCAAATCCGCCCACGAGCTGTGCAAAAACAGCGCTGCGATGCTGGCCGCCGACAATCCGTAGCTTGCGACCGTACTGACCTTGGCCCTGAAGGTATCGGGCGCACCCAGCGCGCGCAGCAGGCGAAAACCTTCGCGCAAGCCGAGCTTGCCGTCGATCACGCGGTCGGCTATCTCGTCGGCGGCGCACAACCGCGCCAGATTGATGTCGCCTTGCGACAGGCGCATCACCTGCGTGGTTTGCGCGAGGCCTTCACCGCCTTTGCCAAGGTCGGAGAACGAAATGATGAGCGCGGTGGGACTCGACCATACGTCAGCCTGCACGCCGAGGCGCCGGGCCGCCAGCGTCATGGCCATTTCCAGCCGCGGCGCGGTGGTGCCGTATTGCTGCAAACGCCGCGCGAGTTCCAGCAAAAAGGCGATGCGCGTACCCAATGCCGCCGTGGCGGCAGCCGGCGCATCGGCGGCCAACGTGCTCATCTGGCGGCGCGAACCTTGAGCGTGGTGCCTTCCACCGCAACCACCTCGACCGTGGCACCCACCGGAAGATCGGGCCCGCTTACCAGCCACTGGCCGTCACCCACGCGCACCTTTCCGCGACCATGGGCAATCGCTTCGATCAACTCGTAGCGCTGACCAATCATTTGCTCGCCGCGCCGATTGAGCCGCTCGTCACCGGGAACCCGCCGCTCGATGCGCGGCCGCAGCCAATGGGCGTAGGCATAGCAACTGGCGACCGCCAGCAGGGCAAACACGATCGCCTGGGCCAGGATGCCCAGGCTTGGCACCAACCACAGCAACACGCCCATCACGGCGGCCGCGATGCCGATCCACAACAGAAAATACCCAGGCAGCACGATCTCGCCCACGATCAGCAGCAGGGCAAGGATCCACCACAGGTAATGCGTTGCGATTTGTCCAAGCATGGACTCACTCCATTAAATCGGCTCACGGCGCCAAGGGCACGGTGAGCCGGAATACCGGATCGGATGACGCTTACGGCAGCGGCGGCACCGGGCGGGCAGCCATCGTCTTTGGCGCAGCCTGCTGGCCCAGCGCTTCTTTCGCCAGCTCGGCGATGCCGGCCATGGCGCCGATGACGCCAGTGGCCTCGATCGGCAACAACAGCATTTTCTGATTGGGTGAAGCCGCCATCGCCTTCAGTGCGTCAATGTAATTGTTGGCGACAAAGTAATTGATCGCGTTGACGTCGCCGCCGGCAATCGCCTGCGACACCATGCTGGTGGCCTTGGCCTCGGCCAGCGCGGTGCGCTCACGCGCTTCGGCCGCGCGGAATGCGGCCTCTTTCTCGCCTTCGGCGGCGAGAATCACCGATTGCTTCTCCCCCTCGGCCTTGAGGATGGCCGCCTGGCGGAAGCCTTCGGCGTCGAGGATGTTCGCGCGCTTCTCGCGCTCGGCCTTCATCTGCCGTGCCATCGCGTCGACCAGGTCGCGCGGCGGCGCGATGTCCTTGATCTCGATGCGGTTGACCTTGACCCCCCACGGATGCGTGGCTTCGTCCACCACGCGCAGCAGCTTGGCGTTGATCGCGTCGCGCTGGCTGAGCGATTCGTCCAGGTCCATCGAGCCAAGCACGGTACGGATGTTGGTCATGACCAGGGCCAGCACGGCCTGTTCGAGATTGGCCACCTCGTAGGCCGCCTTTGCCGCATCCAGCACCTGATAAAACACCACGCCGTCCACGCGTACCACGGCGTTGTCCTTGGTGATGACATCCTGCGAAGGCACGTCGAGCACCAGCTCCATCATGTTCATCTTGCGGCCGACGCCCTGATACACCGGTATCAGCAAATGCAGGCCGGGCGAAAGCGTGCTGGTGTACTTGCCGAAGGTTTCCACCGTCCATTCGTAGCCCTGCGGCACGATCCGCACCATTTTCAGGATCACCACGACGACGAGCACCACGATGATGAGTGCGAGTAGCTGTCCCATGTTTCCGCTCCATTCCCCAATGAATGACCGCAGTATAGGCGAGCACCTTACCCGCGCGGAGTGCCCGCGCGCGTTGGCCCGCGCGACCGGCGCTCCCTCATCCGGTCGCAAAGCAGCGGCAATCACGGGGCGCGCGGACGCCCGTCATCCATCCGTCGTTACGCCACGCCGAGGCCTTCGATGCCGCCGATGGCGGTGCCGTCGAAGCCGGCCAGTTCGGCAAACACGCGCCCGCGCTCGGCGTAGTTCTTGAACTCGTCGAAGCTTGGCGCGCCGGGCGAAAGCAGCACGACACCGCCGGCGGGCGTGACCGTGCGCGCCATCGCCACCGCGTCGGCAAAGTCCTCCGCCTCGCCGAGCGGTACGGTAGCTTTCGCCGTGCGCAGCGCCTGCGCAATGCGCGGCCCATTCGCGCCCTGCGCAACGATGCGCAGGTGCGCATGATCCTTGAATGCGGCGACGAAATCGCTCCAATCGAGCCCGCGGTCGAAACCGCCGACAATCACGGTCACCTCGCGTCCGGCCAGGCTGTCGATCGCCGCGTGGGTGGCCTTGGGCGTGGTGCTGATCGAATCGTTGACCCAATCCAGCCCGTCACGCGTACCGAGCCCCTGCAGGCGGTGCGGCAGCGGGTGGAAACTGGCCAGTGCCGGTGCCGCCGCACGGGCGTCGAAACCGAGCAGTTCCAGCGCCGTCAGCGCGGCGCACGCATTGAGCGCGTTGTGCACGCCGGGCGCCGGCAGGTCGGCGAGCTTGAACACCCGCTCCGCGCCGCAGCGGATCGCGTCGCCTGCGACGTGCCACCCTTCGGCCACGCCAAACAACTTGCGCTGCACGTGGTCCGCGGTGTGCGCCAGGAGATTCTGCTGCAAACCGTTGACCAGCAGCGTGCGCGACACGTCGGCCAGTTTCAGCTTGTCGGCCACGTAACGCTCGGCGCTGCCGTGCCAGTCAAGATGCTCCTCATACAGGCTGGTGACGACCCCCAGCTCGACCGGGCCGGCGTCACCTG
Organism: Rhodanobacter sp. FW106-HT46G03; assembly: GCF_058789895.1. Classification (NCBI taxonomy): domain Bacteria; kingdom Pseudomonadati; phylum Pseudomonadota; class Gammaproteobacteria; order Lysobacterales; family Rhodanobacteraceae; genus Rhodanobacter; species Rhodanobacter sp. FW106-HT46G03. The sequence continues at coordinate 1,462,726 of NZ_JBYTCC010000001.1, read as the reverse complement.
TCTGGAAACTCGACAGCTCGATCACCCACAGGTCGGCAGTCTGGTCGTCCAGTTCCAGCAGCGGCATGCCGATGTTGCCGGCCAGCGCGGTACGCACGCCAAGGCTGCGCGCAAGGTGCGCCAGCATCGAGGTCGTGGTGCTCTTGCCCTTGGTACCGGTGACGGCCACCACGCGCGCATCCGGGTGATCGCCAAACCACAGCGCGGTGCCGGAGGTGAACACCGTGCCCTGCGCCTGCGCGGTAACGATGGCCGGCTTGTAGATCGACACTCCGGGCGACTTCACCACCACGTCGTAGGCGGAAAGCGCGACGGCTTCGGGTTCGTGCGCGTAGACCTTGAGCGTCGCGTCAAACGCCTGTGCCGCAGCGGCTTCGCTTTCGCGGCAGTACACCGCCAGCGCAAATCCGGGCAATTGCACGCGAATCGCGTGGATTGCCGCGCGCGCTTCGCGGCCAAATCCCCACACCGCAACGCGCCGGCCGGCAAGCTCGGCAATGCGCATCAACCAATGGCCTTCAGCGCACCCTGAAACCGTGCGGGCACATGATGCTCGGCGGCTGGCTCAAGCCACGGTTCGAGCGCGAGCTGAGCCACGCCGAGCTGCGGCAGGATGGTTTCGCGGAAGCGCGCGACCAGCGCATCCTCGCTCCACTCCGGCCGTTGGCTCAGCGCATACATCGCAGCGCGTGCCTCGGCGCCCTCGCCCACGCATTCGAACGGCTTGTGCTCGTGGTACTCCAGCAATGCATCGAACCCGTCGGCCAAGGTCTCATCGTCCAGCAGGTTGCGGCCAAAGATCGACAACAAGCGCGGCTTGGGCAGGAACGGCGCCAGGGCCAGAAACACGAAGTGGCATTTTGGGCATTGCCCGCACCAGCGGTCGGCAGGTTTGGGGCCGATCAACTTGAAGTTGCGGTTGCAGCTGGAGAACACGTCGAAGTACGGCGTGAGGCGCGCAAACGCACGGGTGATCGCCAGCTCCGAGAACGGTCGCAGCAGCGAGAAATAATCGAGGTCGGCCGCCACATGCGCGTGCAGCCAGGCGCCAAAGCGCTGCTCATAGGCACTGCCCTTGCTCCACTGGTGGTTGACCTGCTGGCCATCGTATTCAAGCGTGGCCGCCGAGGCCGAACGCTCGTTGGCGAACGCGATCGAGTCGTAGCCGTAAAGAATGGCGGCCACGGCAAGGATCGCCGAGTTCACCGCGGTCACCGGAATGTGGCCATTCCACGCGCCAAGACGGTTCAGCTCGAACAGCTCCGGCGCCAGCTCGCGCCCGATGTTGAGCGTGGGCAAGCCGGTCGCCGCGGCACACGTGGCAATGAGGTCGGAGTGGCCGACCCATGCCGCGGTGGCTTCGCCGCCGATGGCCTTGATCGCTTCCACCGCCACCAGCGAGTCCTTGCCCCCGCCAATCGGAACGAGAGTGCGCGCAGGGAGGTCGAGCGCGGGGGCTCGCGCCCCCTCACTCCGGGTGGACGAGGAAGCCGCGCGCGGGAACTGGATGCGGCCGCGCAGATCGAGATGGTTGCGGTACGCAAACTCGGCCAAGCCGTGCAGGTACAGCGCATCGAGCAAATCCGCCGTGTCGGCATCGAGTGCGCCATCAAGCAGCTCGATCTTCGGCGGCACGCCAGCCTTGTAGTAGCTGACGCCGGCAACCAGGTGCAGCAGCTTCAGCGCCGCATCGAACGCGGCTCGACGCTCCGGCGACAACGATGGCGCATCCGGAAAGCGGATGCGCTCGATGAGCGGCGCACCATCGTCAAACGCATATGCCAGCTCGGCCACGCCATCGGCGTAACGCGCATGGAGGAAGCGGAACGTCTGGGTCAGTCGCGGTTGGGTAGTGGTCACAGGTCGATCTCCGCGGAATGTTCCCTCTCCCCTCCGGGGAGAGGGCTGGGGTGAGGGGCCGGGCTGGCCACAGCCCCCAGCACCACCTCAAGCACGCCTTCAATAGTCGTCAATACGTCATTGTCCCAGAAACGCAGCACGCGGTAGCCAAAGGATTGCAGCTTGTGCGTGCGCGCGTCGTCGTAAACCTGTTGTACTTCATGCTGACTGCCGTCCAGCTCCACGACCGAGCCGGCATCCGGGCAGGCAAAGTCGACGATGTAGCAACCGAGCTGGTGTTGCCGGCGAAATTTCCAGCCTTGCAACTGGCGATTGCGCAACTGGCGCCAGAGCTTTTGTTCGGCGTCGGTCGAACCGGATCGCAAGCCCCACGCCCGGTCGACATGCATGCGCTTCATGGACACGCCCTTCTTGCACCTTCGCGAGCACGCCGCACGGGCATCGCCCCTGCGGGCGAGCAAGCGAAAACGTCAATCCTCCAGCACCACCTCTTCCGTCTCCCCGCGCAGGTTGTAGGGCGAGGACATGACCTTGCCGTAGGCGCCGGCCTGGGCGATCAGCACCACGTCGCCCTCCTGCGGCTCGGGCAGGCGGCGGTCGCTGCCGAGGATGTCGCCCGATTCGCAGATCGGGCCGACGACCTGGAACAGGCCGGTGCCGGGCTGGTCCAGCCGGGTGAGGTTGACGATTTCGTGCCAGGCGTCGTACAGCGCGGGGCGGATCAGGCTGTTCATGCCGGTGTCCACGCCGAGGTAGCGCCAGGCGCCCTTGCCCTTGGTCTGGGTGACGTGGGTGATCAGCACGCCGGCATCGGCCACCAGGAACCGCCCCGGCTCCATCCACAACTGGTAATGCGGGTAGGCCGCCTTGGCCTGGCGCAGCACGGCGTCCAGCTCGGCCATGTCGAGCGGGGTCTCGCCGGGGTGCGAGGGCACGCCGAGCCCGCCGCCGATGTCGAGAAACGCGATGCTGCCGATGCGGTCGGCGATGCTCGCGAGCTGGCTGTGCACCTCGCCCCAGTGGCGTGCGCCGAGGATGCCGGAGCCCAAGTGCGCGTGCAGGCCGCGCACGGTGACACCATGCGCATCGGCCAGGCGCAGGAACTCATCGAGCTGATCCAGCGGCAGGCCGAACTTTGAGCCCGCGCCACCGGTGCGCACCTTTTCGTGATGGCCGAGGCCACGGCCGAGATCCAGCCGCAGGGAAATCTCGCGACCGCGGAACAGCTCGCCCCAGTGCTCCATCGGGTGCAGCGCGTCGAGCGTCACCGTGGCGCGCGTCGCCAGGCCGCGCTCGAAATCCCCGCGCGAGGCAAAGTTCGGCGTGAACAGCAGCGGCACCGATTCGGGCACCACTTTCGCCACCGCATCCAGCTCGCCGGGCGATACGCACTCGAAGGCGAAGCCCTCCTCCACCAGCGCGCGCAGGATGGCCGGGTGGGTGTTGGCCTTGACCGCGTAATGCCAGCGGTCGACCGCGGACATGGCCTTCAGCGCACGCGCCTGATGACGCACCGTGGGCAGGTGGTAGACGTAGCGCGGCGTGCCTTGCGCGGCAAGCTTGAGCAGCCGTGCGCGCTCGGCGACGTGGCGCCACCACACGGTGGCACTGACCGGTTCGCCGGCACCGTAGAGTGCCTGCCAGCTCGGGCCGAACAGCGCGTTGTCGTCGGCGCGCAGGGCCCCTGCGGAAATCAGGAGCTCATGCAGGTGCGGCACCAGCGTGTCGACCACGTCCTCGTCGACGACGAAGGTGAGGTTCAAGTTGTTCGACGACTGCGAGATGAGGTGCACGCGCAACTGGTCGAACTCGGCCAGCACGGTGGACAGCGTGTGCAGCATCGAACGCATGCCGCGCCCGACCAGGGTCACCGCCGCGCACGGCGCGATCACCTTCACCCGGCAGACCTTGGCCAGGTCCGAGGCGAGCGCCGCGACCGCGTCCGAATCGAGCAGGTTCTCGGTCGGGTCGAGCGATACCGTGATGTTGGTTTCGGCCGAACTAATGAGGTCCACCGACAGCCCGTGCTTCTTGAACTGGGCGAACACGTCGGCAAGAAAACCGACCTGCTGCCACATGCCGACCGATTCCATCGACACCAGGGTGATGCCCTTGCGCGCGCTGATCGCCTTGACGCTGCGCGCATGCTCGCGCACCTGCGGGCCGATCACCGTGCCCTCGAGCTCGGGGTGGTTGGTGTCCTTGATGAGCAGCGGCACGCGCGGTTCGCGCAGCGGCGACAGGCAGCGCGGATGCAGCACCTTGGCGCCGGTGGAGGCGATCTCCTGCGCCTCCTCGTAGTCGAGTTTCTGCAGCAGGCGTGCGGTGGGCACCTGACGCGGATTGGCGGTGAACATGCCGGCCACGTCGGTCCAGGTTTCCACCCGCAGGGCACGCAGCATCGCGCCGAAATACGCCGCCGAGGTATCCGAACCACCACGGCCCAGCAGCACCGTGCGGCCCTCCGCATCACGCGCGATGAAACCCTGGGTGATGAACAACTCGCCCTGCCCGGCCAGCCGTGCAGCCAATACTGGATCGGGCTTCGCGTCCACCATCGCCGACAGCACGCGCGTGCGCTCGTTCTGGTTGGGCAGCGCAAAGGCGGCGAGGCATTCACGCGCGTCCACCCACCGCGTCGGCAGCCCGGCATGGGTGAGGAACGCCGCGCCGAGTGCGCTGGACATCAGCTCGCCGTGCGCCTGCACCGCCGCCGACCATGCCAGCTCGCCCGACTGCGCCGGGCCTGCGGCTGCAAGCTTTGCCAGGTCGGCCAGCCGCGCACCGAGGGTTTCCGGCATGTCCAGTTGCATGTCGGCCAAGAGTGTCTGGTGGCGTTGCGCGATCGCGCCGGCCGCCGCCTTGCGTTTGCCCTCGTCGCCCTCGGCACTGAGCTGTTTCAGCGCATCGGTAATGCCGGACAGCGCGGAAACCACCACCAGCACGCGCGCCCCTTCGGCACGGCGGCTGGCAGCCAGTTTCAGGATGTTCTGCCAACGCGGCAGGGTGGCGACACTGGTGCCGCCGAACTTCATCACGATCCAGGGGGCGTCCGCGGCAAGCGGCGCGGGGGCGTTCAAGGTCACGGTCGATCGGGCCATGGTTGCGGGGAAAAGATTCCCGCGAGTGTTGCGCTGCGGCAAAACAATTGCAAGATGGGCAACGCGCTTGATTTATGGACGTTTAGGCGTCTGTTGCAGACGAACGCGGGCCACCGACGCACAGCCTTGCCGGCATGGCATGCATCATCCGGCGGCCCATTCCGGGTCGCGTGGGCCGCCCTATGCCATCGTGCGCGTCGGCCGGGGCACCCAGCCTGCGCCCCTGCGCACTTCCACGCACAAGACACCACTTTGTCTGCAACGATCAACGTCCTGCCCGACGGACACACGCCTGCCCGGCAACGCATCGCCAGTCACCAGCGGGAGGCCGACGGCGTGCGGCGCAGCGAAAGGGGCAAGCACTCGTCCCCCCCCCCACCCGAGCACCGACGTGACCACCCTGCGCAAGCTGTCGACCAACCTTGCTGGTCACCACCCTGACGACCCCGCGCTCACTGCCAGCCCGGAATCGGGCTGCGTCGGCGTGGCCAAGCCACTTGCTCCCCGGTAGCCGCCGAGCTCGCGTCATGGGCACTTCAAGGGCAGCCCACCTGCGGGCAATCGTTCCTTTTGCGCGCCATTCAGCGCCGCGCATCCCCACCTTGGGCGCGGCGATGCCTCAATGCGCGCGATCAATTCGAGGAGATTCCGCATGGCGAGCGCCCAGGCCCACGGCGTGCCCACGACACCCGAAGGCAGCATCACGCCCGCCACCGCGCGCGCCGGTATCGACCTCATGGTAAACGGCGAAGCCTTCCGCCACACCGGCGATCCGCAACAGCCGTTGCTGTGGTATCTGCGCGACACCCTGCGCCTGACCGGCACCAAATACGGTGGCGCGCACGGCGAGAACGGGGCCGACCTGGTGCTGGTGAACGACCGTCTCGTCCCGGCCATCACCGTGCCGATGGCCAAGCTTGCGCACAAGCACGTCACCACCGTCGAAGGACTGGCCAGCAGGGATGGCTCGCTGCACCCCCTGCAGCAGGCCTTTATCGACGAGGACGCGATTGGTTGCGGCTACTGCACACCCGGCTGGCTGATGGCCGGCGTCGATCTCTTGCGCCACAAGCCCAACCCGGGTGACACCGACATCGACCAGCTCACCAACACCTGCCGCTGCGGCTGCCAGACGCGGGTGCGCGCCGCGATCAAGCGCGCGGCCGCAAGCATGGCCGCGCACGCATGAGTCACCCAACCGCAAACGGTATCCAGCTTTCACGCCGGCGTTTTCTGCAGATCATCGCCGGCACCGCCGGTGCGCTGGTGGTGGGGGTGCGCATGGCGGACGCCGGTGAACCACCGTTGCCGCCGCAATGGCTGGGCGACCATTTTCACGAGCTGGGCGCCTACGTGCGCATCGACCAGGAAGGCAATGTGCTGGTCGGCGCGCGTGACCCGGAGACCGGCACCGGCGTCGCTACCGCCCTGCCGATGATTGTTGCCGACGAGCTGGACGCCGACTGGAACCGCGTCAGCGTGGTGCAGCTCGGCCTCGGCGTCGGCGCTGGCGACAACGGCAAGCCGCAGTGGACGTATGGTCGTCAGCGCGGCGGCACCGGCGACTCGATCCCCGCCGCATGGGGCGATCTGCGTCAGGCCGGCGCCCTCGCCCGCTGGCTGCTCACCCAGGCTGCCGCGCGCCGGCTCGGCGTTGCCGCCGACCGCCTGCGCTGCGAAGCCGGTACGGTGATCGCCCCCGACGGTCGTCGCGTCACCTACGGCAGCCTGGCTGACGACGCCAGCAAGCTCGACCTGCCGCAGCAGGCGCCGCCGGTCAAAACCCCCGACCGTTACACCTTGATCGGAAAACCGGTGGGCGATGTCGATGCGCATGCCATCGTCACCGGGCAGGCCAAATACACCATCGACCACTATGAGGCGGACGAGCTGGTCGCCGTGCTGCTGCACTGCCCGTGGCCCGACGGCTCACTCGCCCGCATCGACACTGCGCCGGCGCTGGCCGTCAAGGGCGTGGTCAAGGTCATGCAGCTGCGCCCCGAGCCCGGTCAGGCGCCGGGGCAAACTGTCGGCGCGCCGGCCATCGCGGTGCTGGCGGAAAACACCTGGGCAGCACTGGAAGGCCGCGCCAAGCTCGCCTGCGACTGGAACCCCGGCAAGGCCACGGCCGCCGACAGCACTGCGTTTGAGCAGCAGGCCAACGCGCTGCTCGGTGGCGACGCCGCACCCACCACGCGCGTGCGCGACGACGGCGACGTGGTCAAGGCCGGCAAACGCGCCGCGCGTCGGCTTGAAGCCACGTACTACCAGCCCTGGCTGGCGCACGCCTGCCCGGAAACCATGAACTGCCTGGCCGTGATCGAACAGGATCACGCGCGGCTGGTAGTGCCCACGCAAGCCCCGCAAGCCGCCTATGCGGTGGTGCAACGCTTGACCGGATTGCCGCCGGACAAGATCGAGATCCGCGTGCCGCGCGTCGGCGGCGGCTACGGGCGCCGGTTGGATCACGACTACGTCGCCGAGGCGGTGCTGCTGGCCAAGGCGGCGGGCAAGCCGATCCGCTTGCTGTGGACGCGCGACGAGGACCTCACCCACGACTATTACCGCTCCGCCTGCGTGCACAAGCTCGGCGCCACACTGGATCGCAAGCGGCGCATCGTCGGCTGGACCCAGCGCATGGCCAGCGCTTCCGCACTCGACGGGCGCGGCGTACCCGCCGACCACCTGTGGACCAGCGAAGTCGCCGCCAATCAGTTGCCGGCCGGCCTCGTGCCCAACTGCCGCAGCGACTGGTATGCCTTGCAGTCCGCGCTGCCGCGCGGTCCGTATCGCGCCATGCCGCACCTCGCCAACGCATTTGCAGTGGAAAGTTTCCTGGACGAAATCGCGCACGCATCGCGCGAAGATCCGCTGGTCACCCGCATGCGCCTGCTGGGTGCGCCCCGCAACGTGCCGCTGGGCAACGGCGCCACGCTTGACGTCGGCCGCCTGCGCAATGTGCTGCAACAAGTGGCCGACCGCATCGGCTGGAAAGACTGGCTGCGCAGCGTGAACGGACTGGGCATCGCCTGCTGGCACATGGATGGCGCGTATGTGGCGCACGCGCTGGAAGTCTCGCGCCAGGGCGAAGTGCTCACCATCGAGCGTGCCGTATGCGCGGTCGACGTTGGCCGCGTGGTGAATCCGCTCGGCCTGCAGGGTCAGGTGGCCGGCGCCACACTCGATGCATTGTCCACCGCCATGAACCTTGCCATCACCTGCAAGGACGGCAAGGTCCAGCAGCGCCACTGGAAGGATTACCCGCTCGCCAACATGGCGCAGCTGCCAAACGCGGTGGAGGTGATCGTTGCCGGCGCCGATCGCCCGCCGACCGGCGCGAGCTTTCTCGCCATGCCCACGGCGGCCCCCGCGCTCGCCAACGCCATCTTCCGGGTCAGCGCGGTGCGCGTGCGCCGGCTGCCGTTGATGAAGGAGTTTTTGCGGCTGTTCTGAACGGCACCAACCGACAACGCTCTTCGCGAAGTTACTGTCCGCCAGGCGCCGATCACGCCGCATCCGGGGCCGGCACCTCCAGCACCACTTCGCCGTTGCCGTCGGCATCGACGCTCTCCAGCCGTACCGGGAAACCCCACAACCGCGCGACGTGCTTGAGCACTTCGCGCGTGTCGTCGGCCAGCGGATGGTTGCGATAACGCACATGGCGCAGGGTCAGGCAGCGGTCACTGCGACGGTTGACGTTCCACACCTGGATGTTCGGCTCGCGCACACCCACGTCATACTGGCGCGAAAGCATCTGGCGCAGTTCGAGATAACCCTCTTCGTCGTGGATCGCGCCCACCGTGAGCGTTGGCTCGTTTTCGTCGTCGTGGATCGCGAACAAACGCAGGTCGCGCATCAGCTTCGGGCTCAGATACTGGTCGATGAAACTCTCGTCCTTGAAGTTGCGCATCGCGTAATCCAGCGCGGGCAACCACGGCGAGCCGGCAAGGTCCGGAAGCCAGCGCTTGTCCTCGGCCGTCGGCGCCTCGCACACGCGGCGGATATCGCGGTACATCGAAAATCCCAGCGTGTAAGGATTGATGCCGTTGTACGCCGGGTGGTCAATCGGTGGCTGATACACCACGTTGGTATGCGAGGAAAGCCATTCGAGCATCACCCCGTCGGTCAGATAGCCCTCGTCATACAGCGCATTCATCAACGTGTAATGCCAGAACGTGGCCCAGCCCTCGTTCATCACCTGGGTTTGGCGCTGCGGGTAGAAGTACTGTGCAATCTTGCGCACGATGCGCACCACTTCCCGTTGCCAGGATTCCAGCAGCGGCGCGTTCTTCTCGATGAAATACAGCACGTTTTCCTGCGGCTCGCGCGGAAAGCGCTCGTCTTCCGCCGGCGCCCCTTCCTTGTCCGACCGCGTCGGCAAGGTGCGCCACAGGTCGTTCACCTGCTGCTGCGCATACCGCCGCCGCTCTTCGCGCTCGGCCAGTTCGCGCGCCAGCGAACGCTTGGCCGGGCGGCGATAGCGGTCCACTCCCACGGTGGCCAGCGCGTGGCAAGAATCAAGCAGTTGCTCGACCGCATCGTAGCCGTGGCGCTCCTCGCAACGCGCCACGTAATCGCGCGCATAGACCAGGTAATCAATGATCGACGACGCGTCGGTCCACATGCGAAACAGATAATTGCCCTTGAAGAAACTGTTGTGCCCATACGCCGCATGGGCAATCACCAGCGCCTGCATCGCGGTGGTGTTTTCCTCCATCAGGTAACTGATGCACGGGTTGGAGTTGATGCATATCTCGTATGCCAGCCCCATGTGCCCGCGCCGGTAATTGCGTTCGGTGGCGAGAAACGCCTTGCCGAAACTCCAGTGGCGGTAATTCACCGGCATGCCGACGCTGGAGTAGGCATCCATCATCTGCTCGGAACTGATGATTTCGAGCTGGTTCGGGTAGGTGTCCAAGCCAAACCGGCGCGCTGTCTCGGCAATGACCTTGTGGTAACGCTCGATCAGGTCGAACGTCCAATCGCTGGGGTCGGGCAGCGGCTGAGCTGGGCGCTCACCGGCCGGCAACGGCTCGCGCGGCACCTCCTGGCGGCGCCGTTCGCCCATGCGTGCCACCACACGCGGGTCTTCTCCCACCCGCCGTTCGATGGCGGGGTACAGGATGGGGTTCATGTCTCCACCCCCTCTTTGCGGAACAGCTCGCGAAACACCGGGTAGATCTCGTTCGGGGCACCCACCTTGCGCATCGCGAAATTGTCGAACTGCGCCTGCAGCGCGGTGTACGCCTGCCACAGGTTTTGCTCCTCTTCGGCCACCTGCACGTAGGCGAAGTAACGCAACTGCGGCAGGATCGTCTCCGCCAGCAGCCGGCTGCAGTCGTCGCTGTCACCGGGGAAGTTGTCGCCGTCGCTGGCCTGTGCCACGTAGAGGTTCCACTCACCCGCCGGGTAGCGCGCTGCGATGATTCGCGCCAGCAATTCCAGCGCGCTGCTGACCACGGTGCCGCCGCTTTCGGTGGCATGGAAAAATGTGTTCTCGTCGACCTCGCTCGCCTGCGTGTGGTGGCGGATGAAGATGATGTCGATCTTTTCGTAATGCCGGGTCAGGACCAGGTACAAGAGGATGAAAAAGCGCTTGGCGAGCTCCTTGCGCGCCTCATCCATCGACCCGGAAACGTCCATGACGCAGAACATGGCTGCGCGCGTGATCGGTACCGGCACCCGCGTGTGCGCGCGAAACCGCAGGTCGATCGGGTCGATGTACGGCATATGCTGCAGGCGCTCGCGCAGCACCTTGATCTGCTGCCGCAGCGCGTGCGCCGCATCGCCATCGTCTTCACCCTTGGCCACCAGCGCGGCTAGCGCCGCCTCCATCTCCGCCAGCTCGCGGCCGGGCCGCTTTGCCAGCGCAATGCGCCGCCCCAGCGCCTGGCGCATCGTGCGCACCACGGCGAGATTGTGCGGTGTCCCATCGGTGCTGAACCCCGCGCGGCGCGTCTTCCACTGCCGATGGTCGCCGACGTGGGTGCGCATCAGGCGCGGCAATTCCAAGTCGTCAAAGAAGAGCTCCATGAACTCCTCTTTGCTCAGCGTAAAGGTGAAGTCGTCCTCGCCTTCGCCCTGGTTGCTGGCTTGCGACCCGCGGCCACCGGCGCCGCCCTGCGGGCGTTCGATGGTGTCGCCGCGCACGTAATCCTTGTTGCCGGTGTATACCGTGTCGCGCACGCCGCCGCGTCCGTGGTGAAACGTCGGCTCGCTGATGTCCTTGCGCGGGATGCTGACCGACTCGGATTGCTCGATGTCGCGGATGCCACGACTGGACACTGCCCGACGCGCGGCTTCCGCGATCTGCGCCTTGTAGCGACGCATGAAGCGCTCACGGTTGCCGACCGACTTGTTGCGACCCGAAAGCCTGCGATCAATGATCTGTACAGCCATTCCCTACCTCCCTTGGCACGGTGAATGGCTCAACTGCTCTTGCGTACGCGCAAATACCATTCGCACAACAGACGCACCTGCTTGGGCGTGTAGCCCTTGGCCACCATGCGCGAGACGAAATCCTCGTGCTTGCGCGCGTCCTCGGCGCTGGCCTTGGCGTTGAAGCTGATGACGGGCAGCAGCTCCTCGGTATTCGAGAACATCTTCTTCTCGATCACTACGCGCATCTTTTCGTAGCTGGTCCAGCTCGGGTTGCGACCTTGGTTGTTCGCGCGTGCACGCAGCACGAAGTTGACGATCTCGTTGCGGAAATCTTTGGGGTTGGCGATGCCGGCCGGCTTTTCGATCTTCTCCAGCTCGGCGTTCAGTGCCACCCGGTCGAACACCTCGCCGGTGTCGGTGTCGCGGTATTCGTTGTCCTGGATCCAGTAATCGGCATAAGTGACGTAGCGGTCGAAGATGTTCTGCCCGTACTCGCTATAGCTTTCCAGATACGCCGTCTGGATTTCCTTGCCAATGAACTCGGCATAGCGCGGCGAGAGGTACTCCTTGATGAAACCGATGTACTTGGTTTCCAGCTCGGCGGGGAACTGCTCGCGCTGCACCTGTTGTTCGAGCACGTACATGAGGTGTACCGGGTTGGCCGCCACCTCGGCGCTGTCGAAATTGAACACGCGCGAGAGGATCTTGAACGCAAATCGCGTGGAGATGCCGGTCATGCCCTCGTCGACGCCGGCGTAGTCGCGGTACTCCTGATAGCTCTTTGCGCGCGGGTCGGTGTCCTTGAGATTCTTGCCGTCGTACACCTGCATCTTGCTGAACAGGCTGGAGTTCTCCGGCTCCTTGAGGCGCGTGAGCACGGCAAAGCGCGCCATCATCTTGAGCGTGCCGGGCGCGCATACCGCATCGCCGAGCGACGATTCGCGGATCAGCTTCTCATAGATCTTGACCTCTTCGGACACCCGCAGGCAGTACGGCACCTTGACGATATAGATACGGTCGAGAAACGCCTCGTTGTTGCGGTTGTTGCGGAACGCCGTCCATTCGCTTTCGTTGGAGTGCGCCAGCACGATGCCGTCGAACGGAATCGCGCCGAAACCCTCGGTGCCTTTGTAATTGCCTTCCTGCGTGGCGGTCAGCAACGGATGCAGCACCTTGATCGGCGCCTTGAACATCTCGACGAATTCCAGCAGGCCCTGGTTGGCCAGGCACAAACCGCCGGAATAGCCGTAGGCGTCGGTGTCGTCCTGCGCAAAGTTTTCCAGCTTGCGGATGTCGACCTTGCCGACTAGGCTCGAAATATCCTGATTGTTCTCGTCGCCGGGCTCGGTCTTGGCGATGGCGATCTGCTTCAGGATGCTCGGGTAGCGCTTCACCACGCGGAACTTGCGGATGTCGCCGCCGAACTCCTCCAGCCGCTTCACCGCCCATGGCGACAGCACGCGATGCAGATGCCGGCGCGGGATGCCGTACTGCTCTTCCAGCACCGGGCCATCCTCGACCGGGTCGAACAGGCCCAGCGGCGACTCGTTCACCGGCGAGCCTTTCAGCGCGTAGAACGGCACCTTTTGCATAAGGTACTTCAGGCGGTCGGCAATCGAGCTCTTGCCGCCGCCGACCGGGCCGAGCAGATACAGGATCTGCTTGCGCTCCTCCAGGCCCTGCGCCGCATGGCGGAAAAACGCGACCACCTGCTCGATCGCCTCCTCCATGCCGTAGAACTCGGAAAACGCGGGATAACGGCGGATGACCTTGTTGGCGAAGATGCGCGACAACCGCGGATCGTTGCGGGTGTCCATCATCTCCGGTTCGCCGATCGCCGTGAGCATGCGCTCGGATGCCGTGGCGTAGGCCATCGGATCGGTCTTGCACAAGGCGAGATAGTCGTCGATCGACATCTCCTCCTCGCGGCCTTGGGCGTAACGCGCGGTGAAGCGGCTGATCGCATCCATACTTCCCTCCCGATGCAGCGCCTCGCGGGCAAGGGACTCGGGCGACGCTGCGCAACAGCTGAAAGACGGCACCGATGATCTGATGCCAACCGTGGACGGTACGTGAGACCTGTCCGCGGTGCGAAACGTTCCTTGCGGTTGCGGCGCAGGTCGGTGCGGGTGAGAAACGTCGACGTCGCCGCACGGGCGCCGCTGCCAGAGACATTCGGTGGCACGCACCGCAGATGTCGATTTTTTAGTGGAACTGATCGCTTGCGGGAGCCCATGAACTCGATGCATTCGCGGGGTGCACCGGTTTCATCGTCGACGGCGTGTCCGGCGGTGGGCAGCCGGGTGGCAGCGGACCGCCGCTGACGCGCGCCGCAGCGCACAGCGCGGCATTGCCGAGTTCCACCGGCGCACCTGGCTTGGCTGCGCTGGCCGATGGCGCGGGCGTTGCAGTGCGCGGCACCGCACCGCCTTCGGGTGATGGCTGATTCAAGCGGTCGTAGAGTCTTTGCGGTTGCGGCGGAGGCGGCGGATCGGGGTTCTTGCAACCGAGCAGTGCCACCGGTACCAACGGCATCACGCTGCATTCGATGCGAATGCCACGTGGCAGGTGAAAGGTGTGCTTGATCGTGGTCTTTTCGGCGGCACGTCGCAACGCGGTATCCACCGAACTTTCGCCTTCCGGCGTCCAGTACGGGTCGAACTGCGTGGGCTTGTAGCCAATGCCCTTGATCTTGTGCTCCATGATCGTGGCATCGCCGGTCGGCTTGAGCTGCACGTAATCGGGCACGCCGCTGGCCAATGCGGATTTGCTGCCCGATGGTGAGCCCGGCCCGGCACCGCTCGGTACGCTGCCACCAGCGGGACGCTGGCCAGCAGCGACGCTTTGCGCAGTGCCTTGCGCAACGCCGGGCACCGCGTCGTTGCGGCCCTGCGCGTTGGCGTTGGGCGCACTGCTGACGTCGCTGGCACTGCCGGCGGCGGTGGGCGACCCGGCGGCCGGCTCGGCACGACTCACCGCAGCCACCGGCGCCACTGCCTGCTCCACGTGGCCGAGTCCGGCGTCGTGCGCCAGCTTGACCGTGGCTTGCACCGGGGCGGCGATGGCTGGCGCCGTTGGCGTCACGGTGGGGATCGCCGCCGGTGGCACCTCGATCGGCGCATCGAGTTTCGGCGCCTGCGGCTTGGCGAGCGGTTGCGGTGCCGGCATCGAGGGTTTGTTGAGCGCAGTGGCGTCGAGGTTCACGGTGGGCGCCTTGGGCGCAGCGACCGGTACCGCCTGCAAGGTTGCCTCCGGCGCCGCCGGCGGCAATGCGACCGCCATGGCCGGCGCCAGCATGGGCCGCGGTGCGGGCGGTGCAATGCGATCCAGTGCCGGGGTGGGTATCGCCATCTTCGGCGCGGAAGGCGTCGGCACATCAGGCAGCGCCAGCGACGGCGGCGGTGGAATCGGCTGGTTGCCCTCGGCCTGTGGCGCACGCAACGGCTTGGGCTGGAATTTGGGTGGCACCGGCGGCTGCACGGTTGGTACTGGCAGCGCAATCGGGGGCGTCTGCGCGCTGACCTGCACCGGCGAAAGATCCGCCGCCACCTGAGGCAGGCTTGGCGTCGGCTTGGGTGCGGCAGCGGTCTTGGCCGGCGCCAGCGGAGCCCTTGCCGGCAACGCGCGCGCCGCCGCACTGGTAGCTCCTGGTGCGGCGGCGCTGCCGCGGTGCACCGGGCCAATCTTGCGCGGCACCTCACCCTTGGGCGGCGTCACGTCGGGCACTGCAACAAACCGCACCTGCATCTTGGCCGGCGGCACCGCTTGCGCCGGCGGCGGCTCATAGGCCGGACCGAGCACGAACGCAAACAGGAACACCAGTTGCGCCAGCAAGCTGCCGACCCAGGCAATTACCCGCTGCCACGCCATCGGCGGGCGCGGACGCCGCCACGCCTGATAGCCGAGCATGCGCGGAGCCGCGGCCAGCGGCGAGTTCAACAACACTTGCGCCGGGCGCATGTCCGGGCGAGATGCGCCAGCGGGATCGGGAGACAGCGACGACATGGCGCGAGTGTAATGGCGTCATGCCCAACGGCGACTTGCGGGCCGATCGCCCAAGATGCGATGGCGTCAAGGGCTCATGCATGACACGCCACGCGCCGGCGACCGCGCTCAACGCCCGGGTTTGAGCATGCTGCCGATGCAGTTCGGCGCGCCGCACCGGCACTGCCAAAGTTTTCGCAGGCGCGCAGTGTGCGGCACGTCGAGCGTGATGCCATAGTCGTAAGTGAGTTCTTCGCCCACCTTGATCGCACGCAACGCCTCGATCATCACCTTGTCGCGGCGCGGGTCGTGGCTGGCACTTTCGACCACCACCGCGCGGCAATTGGGCGCGCAGCTGTGGTTGATCCAGCGCGCCGTATTGCCGCCACGGTTCGCGTCCACGAGGTAGGTGTCGTTCAAGGTGAACAGGAAGGTGTGACCGCTTTCGCCGCCGTCGCCGTACGCCTCGTCAGCTTCGGCGTGGGTCATCAGCCGGCCCTTGTACTGGACGATTTCCTCGCCCTTGCGCAGCGACGCACAGGCGAAGACGCCGGTGCCGTGGATGGGCGAGCGATGGGCAACAAAGCGGCGGGGCATGGCGTGCGGGCGCGGGAAAGGTTGCACCATGATGCCTGCTCCGCCGGCGGCGCGGAACGCATCGGCATTGACGAGGTGCCCACGCGCGGCCAATATTCAAACAATCGTTTGAGGTGAGTCCATGCCCCGCTTGCTTCGCTATCTCGCGCTCGTGCTTCTCGCATCGGTACTGGTTGCCTGCGGCAAACCGCGCAAGAGCGTGTTTCCGCCGACCCTCAGCGTGCAGCAACTGGTGGTCGCGCCCAACGGCATGTGGCACCTCACGTTGCGCATCCAGAACAACAGTTATGCCGGCATGGATTTCACTGCGCTCGACGGCCAGTTGCAGGTGGCGGAGCTGGTCCCGCTGCGACTGCATGCAACGTTCCAGCGCGACATTCCGGCATTTGCCAGCGACGTGGTGCCGCTCGACGTGCTGCCCACGCCCCCCATGGTCAAGGCGCTGGCAGCAGTTGCCGCCAAAGGCAGCGCCGGCGCGCTCGGTTACCGCATCGACGGCAGCACCACCGCCAAGCCGGAGCAGCAAACGAAGCCCCGCGAATTTCCCTTCAGCGGCCACGACTGGCTGTCACCCGTACCGGGTGTCGCCAACACGTTCCGCTGACCCAAGCCCGTCCAGGAGACACGCTCATGACCCTTTACCACGCACCCACCGACGACCAGCGCTTCGCCCTGTTCGACCTGCTCGGCGCCGAAGCCACGCTGACCCAGTTGCAGGGCGGCGGCGAACACACCCGCGACCTGCTCGACGCGGTGCTCGAGGAAGCCGGCAAACTTGCCGAGCAAGTGCTGGCGCCGACCAATGAAGCGGGCGACGCCGAGGGTTGCCATTTCGACAAGGACAGCCGCAGCGTCACCACGCCCAAGGGCTTCAAGCAGGCGTTCAAGGCGTTCGTGGACGGCGGCTGGCCGGGCCTCACCGCGAAGGAGCAATTCGGCGGACAGGCGTTGCCGGGCGTCATGGGCATTGCCACGACTGAATTGTTCCAGGCCGGCAACCTCGGCTGGAGCCTGTACCCGCTGCTGTCCGAAGGCGCCTGCCACGCGCTGGAGCTGCACGGCACGCCGGCACAGCAGGAAACCTACATGAAGCCGATCGTCGCCGGCCGCTGGACCGGCACGATGTGCCTGACCGAGCCGCAGGCCGGCTCCGATCTCGGCCTGCTGAAAACCCGCGCCGAGCCGAACGCCGACGGCAGCTACGCGATTACCGGCACCAAGATTTTCATCAGCGCCGGTGACCACGACCTGGCCGAGAACATCGTGCACCTGGTGCTGGCGCGCCTGCCTGACGCCCCGGCCGGCAGCCGCGGCATTTCGATGTTCATCGTGCCCAAGTTCATGGTGGGCGCCGACGGCGCGCTCGGCACCCGCAACAACGCCTACCCCGGTGCGATCGAGCACAAGATGGGCATCCACGGCTCGGCGACCTGCGTGATGAACTTCGACGGTGCCACCGGGTATCTGATCGGCAAGCCGCACAAGGGCCTCGCCGCGATGTTCACCATGATGAACGCGGCGCGCCTGTCGGTGGGCGTGCAAGGCCTCGCGCTGGCCGAACGCGCATGGCAGAACAGCCTGAACTACGCGCGCGAACGGCTGCAGGGGCGCTCCCTTTCCGGCGCCAAACTGCCGGAAAAGGTCGCCGACAATCTCCTCGTGCAGCCGGACGTGCGGCGCATGCTGCTGACCCAGCGCGCGTTCGTCGAGGGCTCGCGCGCGCTGCTCTACTACACCGCACTGCAGACCGACATCGAGGCGCGCGGCAGCGACGAGGCTGCCCGGCAAAAGGCCAGTGAACTGGTGGCGTTCCTGATCCCGATCGCCAAGGGTTTTGTCACCGAGATCGCACAGGAAGCCACCAAGGAAGCGCTGCAGATCTACGGTGGCCACGGCTACATCGCCGAGAACGGCATGGAGCAGTTCGTGCGCGACGCCCGCATCATCACCCTGTACGAGGGCACCACCGGCATCCAGGCGGCCGACCTGCTGGGCCGGAAGATCCTGCAATTGCAGGGCGTGGGCTTCAAGCATTTTGCCGGCGAGATCGGCGCGTTCTGCAAGGCGCATGCCGGCGACGCCAAGCTTGCCGCGTTCATCGCGCCGCTCGGCGCCGCGGTCAAGCAGTGGGGCGAACTCACGCTCGCACTCGCCGGCCGCGTGCAGGCCAACCCGGAGGAGCTCGGCGCCGCCGCAGTGGATTACCTGTGGTACTCGGGCTACGTGACGCTGGCCTATTTCTGGGCGCGCAGCGTGGCAGCAGCCGAAGCCGGCAACCATCCGGCCGCGTTCAAGCAGGCCAAGCGCGACACCGCCACGTTCTACTTCGCGCGCCTCCTGCCGCGCACGCTGGCACACAAGGTGGCGATCGAGGCCGGCGTGGCAAGCATCCCCGACATCGCCTGATCGTTCTCACCGCAGTTGGGCTGAAGCCCGACCCACAAAAGCTCTCCGTGGGTCGGGCTTCAGCCCGACAACGGTCTCGCCCATCGGCGGCAACCCATCGCGTTGCCGCACTCCAGGCACTACGGCGTCGGCATAACCGCAGTTTCCACGCGTTCGAGATGACCGCGCATGATGCGGCGCAACTCCAGGATCGCCGCCGGCGTCTCCTGCACGCTGTGCCACGAGGGGATCACCACTTCGGACGCCGCCCCCGGCAGGTGCGCGCTGAGGTAGGGCACCACGCCGTCGCTGGTGGTATCCAGCGCGCCGCGCGGCTTGTACAGGCCGATGATCGAGTGGTAGCGCACGGCAGGTGAAATCGGCAGGTTTTCGGTGGCGACGATGAACGGATCCTTGTCGCTCAAATTGCCGACGCTGTTGGAGATGTGCAGCGGCGCGCTGTTGCCGTCGTTGTCCTTGAGCAGGTCGGACAGGTTCGTCATGTCCTTGAGCACGCCCAGCGGCAGGCGGATCAGCTCCGCCAGCCAACGCACGAGCCGGTGCCGCGCCACCGGCGTGCCGCGATGTGGCGCGGCAAGGAACACCGCCTCGTCCACCTGCAGCATCGGCGAAAACTGCAGATACGGCGCCAGCGCACGATGCAACCGGTTGCGCCGCGCCACCGACAGATCCCGCTCGCTGGGCACCAGGCTCCACAGCGCATTGCCGCTGGAGGAAACCAGCAGCCGCGCAATGACGCCGCCCATGCTGTGGCCCACCAGCATGATGTGGTGGCTCGCCGGCGCGGTGCCGGCCGGATCGAAATGCCTGAGCGTGGCGTCGAGCGCCTTGCGGATCTGCGCCAGGTTCACCGGGATCGGCGCATTGGTCGGGTAGTAGACCTGCCACACCTGATAGTGCCGGCGCAGGATCTCGTCGCCGAGTACCTCGTTGGCCACGTTGACCCAGGCCTCCGGGCTGCTCGCCAACCCGTGCAACATCACCACCGTGAGCCGTGTGGGGTCGTACGGCTGCATCAGCAACACGCGCGGCTGGTCGATCCCGCCGCGGCCGAGCAGCGATCGGATGGATTGGGCGGCAAAGCCCGAGCGCGCCAGCCACAGACCATAGGGCGCGGTGAAATTTGCCCCCAGCGGCACACTCTGCTGATCGATCGTGACGTTGGCATCGCGATACGGGTCGCGTACCAGAAGCTGCACGTCGTGCGTCGCCAGCACCGCTTCCAGCGTGGCTCCGGGAAACGTCAGCACGCCGGTCATCGCCACATATTGCGGCTCGCGCCACGGCGGCACCGTCTGCGCGGCGTCGAGCGGCGGCGCCACGGCAACGAAGTCGGAACCGAAACCGTCGCGCCGATAGACGTTTTGCAGACCCTTGAAACGAAGCGTGGACGCGGGCAGCAGCTCGACCGGCGCCGCGCGCATGCGCATGTCGGTATTCGGCCGCTCCACGTTCCAGCCGGCCAGGCTCGCCGTCTGCCAGCCTTGGCCGAGCGACGGCAAGACCTGGAACCAGCGGCCGACGATGCGCTCCACGGCGTAGTCGTAGAACGCGATCACTTTCGCTTGGCGCTGGTCGAACACGCGCTCGGCCGGCGTGCGCACGGTGAAAAAGAGATACGCATACGCGTAGCGCGCGCTTTGCAGATACGCGTCGAGCGTGGCGTCGCTTATCACCGCGCCGCGGTCGCCCTGCAATGCGCGCCCGAGCCAAACCTCGGACAGCGCCGACAATCGGCGCTCCTCATCGATGCCGGCCGCATGCGCCAGCATGCCGGTGCAGGTGTCGAACGACTGCTCGCAACGCTTCGCGGTCAACGCCAGCACGTTCAGCGTCTGCACCGTGTTGTCGCTGAGCTGACGCGCGCCAAGCATGTCGGTGCGCCGCTCGCTCACCACGTCGCCGGGCTTGATCCGGCTCACGCCCACCATCGCGCACGCGTTCAGGCAAACCAGCGCCACCGCCAGCAGGCCTCGTGCCGCCCAGCCCGCCACGCCATGTCCCTGCCGTTCTTCGTGCATTCCCACTCCCGTTGACCGCCTCGCCCGGCGATTTTAGCCACGGCACCGGTTGTCTTTGTCGGCACGACGCGGCACGCTGGCCACATGCCCGGCAGGTGGCCAACATGCTGAAAGCCGTGCGCACCGCACTGCGCATCGCGACGCTGACGGTCGCCGCGCTGGTCGCGCTGCTCTCCGGCGCCTGGGGCGCGCTGGCATTGTGGTACCAATTGCCCGGCGGCTCCGTCGTGCGCGCGCTGGGGACCGCGGCCTGGGTGGTGCTGGTGCTCGCACTCTTCGCGCTCGTCATCACGCGCCGCAGCGCATGGCCGCTGGTCGGCTACGTGGCGTGCTACGGACTGCTGCTGGCATGGTGGGCAACGATCGTGCCGAGCGGGCAGCACGCGTGGGCCGACGACGTGGCGCACCTGGCCACCGGCGAGGTACACGGCAACCTGGTCACCGTGCACGCCGTGCGCGACTTCACGTGGCGCAGCGACAGCGACTACGACATCCGCTGGGAAACCCGGCAATACAATCTCGACCAGCTGGTCGGCGCCGATGCCATCCTCTCGCACTGGGGCAGCGCGGCGATCGCGCACGCGATGCTGTCGTTCGCGTTTGCCGACGGCCAGCACCTGGTGTTTTCGGTGGAGATCCGCAAGCGCCGCGGGCAGAGCTACTCCGCCATCGGCGGCTTCTTCAAGGATTTCGAGACCATCCTGGTCGCCGCCACCGAGCGCGACGTGGTGCGCGTGCGCACCAACGTGCGCGGTGAGGAGGATTACCTCTACCCGCTGGCGATCAGCCGCCCCGCCCTGCGCGCCCTGTTTCTCTCCTACGTGCACGCGGCCGACGCGCTCGCCCGGCATCCCACGTTCTACAACACCATCACCTCCAACTGCACCACGATGGTATACCGCATGGCACGCCAGCTCGATCCGGGCCTGCCGTGGGACGTCCGCCTGCTGCTGACCGGTTACCTTCCCGGTTATCTCTACCAGATCGGCGCGCTCGACCATCGGCTGACGCTGGCGCAATGGACGGCACGTGCACCGATCACCGCGCGCGCCCGCGCGACACCGCCTGACGCGGATTTCTCGCGCGCGATCCGCACCCCACCCTGACTGGCCCGACGGACTTTTCGCACCAAGCTTGCCAACTCAAGGCCGCCCTTACCACATTGCGCGCCGATCCCCAGTGCTCGCACGGTTGCGCTTGGCCAAATCCCGGCCCTACAGCACTGGCACCTGTTCCTTGAGTAGCGTATTGAACTCGTCAGGCGGCAACGGCTTGGCAACCAGGTAGCCCTGGAACGCGTCGCAACCGTGCTGCATCAGGAATCGCTGTTGCGCTTCGGTTTCGACGCCCTCGGCAATCACCTCCAGTCCGAGTCCGCGCCCCATGCCGATGATGGTCTGCGCCACCATTGCGTCGTTGGCATCTGCCGGCAAACGCAGCACGAACGACTTGTCGATCTTGAGCTGGTCGATCGGCAGCCGCGAAAGGTACGCCAGCGACGAATAGCCGGTGCCGAAATCGTCGAGCGAGATGCGGATGCCGTGCGAGCGCAACTGCGCGAGCTTCATCGCCGCATCGGCAAGGTCGCCGAGGATGGCCGACTCGGTGATCTCCAGCTTGAGCCGCGCCGGGTCGGCGCCGGATGCCTTCAGCGCGTCACGCACGCTGGCCACAAAGCCGGGCTGCGCAAACTGGTGTGCGCTGACATTGGCGGCCAACGACAACATGTTGGTAGCCGGTTCCACCGACCACGCCACCAGCTGCTCGCACGCACGCTGCAGCACCCACGCGCCGAGCGGCACAATCAGGCCGTTGTCTTCTGCCACCGGAATGAACACATCCGGCAGCACCTGGCTGCCGTCGTGGCGCGTCCAGCGCAACAGCGCCTCAGCGCTGACGATGTGACCCTCGCGATCGGCCTGCGGCTGCAAGTACAGCTCCAGCTCATCGTCGACGATCGCCGCGCGCAACTCCTGCACGAGCTCCTCGCGCTGCGCGAGGTCAGCCAGCATGTCAGGGTCGAAACGCCGCACCTGATCGCGCCCAGCCGCCTTGGCGGCGTACATCGCCAGCTCTGCCTCGCGCAACACGGTTTCGGCAACGTCTTGCCGCGGTACCAACTCGGTCCAGCCGATGCTGGCCGTGACTGTCGCACCGCGTCCGGGCACCAACGCAAATGGCTCACGCAATTGCTGGCGAAGGCGCTCGGCATAGTCGACGGCTAGGTCCTTGCGCGCCACCGGCCCCACGTCGCGACCAGGTACGACCATGGTGAACGTGCCGCCGCCAAAACGGCCAACCATGCAATCGCCATCGGCAAGCACGCGCAAGCGGCGTGCAACCAGCGCCAGCAGGCGGTCGCCCGCGGCGTGGCCACGCAGGTCATTGATCCGCTTGAAGTGGTCGAGGTCCGCGATCAGCAGCACACCGCCGGTGCCAGCCTCTCCCAGCATGTGCTGCAAGTAGCCAAGCAGGTACTGGCGATTGGGCAGCTCAGTCAGCGAATCGAAATAGGTCATGCGATCGACGCTGGCATGTGCCTCGCGCTCGCTGGTCAGATCGACCATGGTATACACGTAATGGATGAGCTTGCCGGCAGCATCGTGCACGGCGGAAATCGCGGTGCGTACTACGCGTGGCTGACCCTGCTTGACGCGCACCCATTGCTCGCCTTGCCAAAAGCCGTAGTGGGCAAGCTGCGAACGACGGGCGCTGTCGTCGCCGTGCATGCCCATCGCGCTGGAAGGCATGCCCAGCACTTCGGCCGGAGCAAAACCGGTCAACCGGGTGAATGCCTGATTGACGCGCTGAATCAGCCCCTGCGCGTCGCTCACCAGCTACGCCTCCTGGGTCTCGAACGCCACTGCTGCCAGTCGCAACTCGGCCTCGGCGCGTTTGCGCCCGCTGATGTCCTGCGCATACACAATGACAAACTCGGGCTCACCGCTGGCATCGCGCGATGTGGTGCAATCGAGCAACACCGGGAACCGGCGCCCATCGCGAGTAATCTGCTCGGTTTCGACCATCATGTGCTGATGGGCGTCGATCATTTTCCGCATGCGCTTGCGCTCTTCGACCAGGTCAGCGGGATAGAGCGCGTGTACCGACATATTGACCATTTCCTCACTGGTGTAACCGCGCTCCCGCGCAAAACAGGGATTGGCGGCAACAATGCAACGCGTGCGGGCATCGAAGATCGCAAGGCCAAACCCACCGTGTTCGAACGCGGTGGCCCACAGCCTCAGCTTTACCTCGGTTTCGCGGCGCGCCGTTACATCACGCGCCGCGCTGAGCACACCGCGGACGGCGCCGTCCGCCTCCAGCAGCGGCGCCGTGATGACCTCGTATTCGCGCGTGCCGCCATCGGCCAGGGGAAACGGGCATATCGCGCTGCGTTGAACCCCCGAGCGCAGCACCTCGGCATCCATGGTGTGTACGTCAGCCGCGGCGGCATCGCCAAACAGCTGGCTGTCGGTGCGCCCGATCAGGCGCTCGCGCGGCACCTGGAACAACGTCTCCACCTGGCGGTTGGCATCCAGCAGCACGCCTTGTCGATCCTTGAACCAGATCGCGTCCGGGCTGGCGTCAAACAGTGCGCGCACATTGCGCTCCTGCGCATGCAGCTCGCGCGTCCGCGCCGCCACATTGCGCCGCAGCGACCATACCCAAGCCAGCATCAAGGCCAGCAAAAGCAGCACGCTGCCCAACCCAATTTCGGCCGCACGCCAATACTTCGCCAGCATCATCGGGTGGTCGAGCCAGCGCGCCGCCAGCTGCACACGTTCCTGCGGGGTGATTTGCGCCATGCCGCGGTTGACGACCCGCAGCATGCCCAAGTTGCCCTTGCGCACCGCGCGCCGGAACTGGCCGCTGTAGAACACGAATGCGTGATCGAAGCGATCAAGCGCGCCATCCTTGTACAAAAAATAATCGGCGGGCGACTCATCCATGCAAAAGATGCGCACGTCGCCGCGCACCGCGGCGTTGATCACGCCCTGGTAATTGGGAAACTGCAGCAAATCCACTAACCCAGCACTGGCAAGCCGGTCGGCGCACGCATCGCCGCGCTCCACGCCAATGGGGAAACCGCGCAGCGTCGCCAGGTCGTGCACGCCGTGAATGCGCCGATCCACGTAGATGCCGGCACGCACCGTCGCAAACGGCGCGGTGTAGTCGTAATGCGGCTCGCGTTCCGGCGTGCGAAACATCATGTCGATCACGTCCGCCTTGCCCGCCAGCAGCTCACGCTGCGCCTCGGCCCACGGCATGCCCTGAAGATCCACCTGGATACCGGTGCGCGCCTGAAACAGGCGCCACATGTCCACCTCGTAACCCTGCAGCTTGCCGTCAGCATCGGCAAACAGGTACGGCGGGTAGTTGTTGTCACCCACGACGCGGATGCGCAGGGGCTGCGCACCAGCTGCCGGCGCGGGAGCAGATGCAACGACGCCTGCTGCCGGCAGCAACGCCGTGCAGCATCCCAGCGCCAGCCTGCCTGCCAGACCCAATCCGTGCATGCATCCCCCTGCAGTACCGAAGCCCGCGCCATACGTACCACGGACTGCCGACTGCGGCACCCCGCACGCCGCAGGTCTTCCGAAGAGCTATCGGCAAAACTGAGCCGCGCTTGATGATGGCCGTGTCAACGCAATGAGCTGGGGCTGAGATTCGGGAGCGCGGCGTGCGGCAAGCCTTCAGCCCGACCGCAGTTACCCGCCGCCGGGGTGGCTCCCCGGCAACCGCAGACTCACGCGCAGACCGCCACCTTCGCGGTTGGCGAGCTGCACGCGGCCACCATGGGCTTCGGCGATCTCGCGCGCCAGCGCCAGGCCCAGCCCGGTGCCGGCGCGCTTGGTGGAATAGAACGGCAGCAATGCCTGCGCCAGTACGGTATCGCTCATGCCGGGGCCGCGGTCGGCCACGTCCAGGCGCAGCTCCTGGCCACGCAGGCCGATGGACAGCGTCACCGCGTCGGGAGCACTGCCGGATTCCTGCGCGTTCTTGACCAGGTTCAGCAGCACCTGTTCGATCTGTGCCGGATCGAAATGGCCGGGCGTCTCCGGCAACGCGCCTTCCAGCCGGAACCGGCAATGCTGCGCGAGGCCGTCGAGAAACGGTGCCCACGGCACCGTCTGCCAGCGCGGCGCCGGCAGCTTCGCGAAACGCGCATAGCCGGCAATGAAACCATGCAGGTGACGCGAGCGCTCGCCAATGGTGGCGAACACGCCGGGCAGGCGCGCAAAGTCGCCGCGCCGCACCAACTCGTTGCCGGAGTGCGCGAGCGAGGAGATCGGCGCCAGCGAGTTGTTGAGCTCGTGGCTGATGACGCGGATCACGCGTTTCCAGGTGGCCACTTCCTGCCGCGACAGCTCGCGCGTCATGCGCCGGAACAGATACAGCCGATGCGGCCGGCCCTGCAGGCGAAAGCCGCGCTGCGAGAGGTGGAAGGTTTCCTCGCCGCCGTCCATCTCCGCCGCAAACAGGCCGTCCTCGCCGGCCGCCACCGCATCGCGCAGGGTTTCGGGCGCAGCCCGCAGCAACTCACCGAAGTCCAGCCCGTTGAGGCTCTTGCCGTCGTTGAACAGGTGCCGCGAGGCCAGGTTGGCATACGCCACCCGGCCGCTCGCACTGACCAGCACCAGCGCCACCGGCGTGTTCTGCACCACGGTTTCCAGTAGCAGCTCGCGCTGCGCGAGTTGCTGGCGCTGCTCGCGCAGAGTGTGGCCCAGCGCGTTGTGCATGCGGATCAAACGCCCCAGCTCATCGTCGCGATCCACCGCAATGGACAGGCTGAAGTCCCCGTCGCGATAGCTGGCCACCGCACCTTCGAGCGCACGCAACAGGCGGGTGACCGGCGCCAGCGCGTGGCGCGCCAGCCACCATGCAAACGGCAGCCCCAGCAGTGCCACCACTCCCAGCGCCGCTGCATCGTGCAAACGCTCTGGCGATCCCCAGGCCAAGCCAAGGCCGGCGTGCAACCAGCCAACCAACTGCGGCAGCGGCCAGCGGGTGACTGCCACGAAAGCCAACGCGCCGCCCACACCGGCCAGCGCCAGCAGCACGGTGAGCCGCATTTGCAGCGATCGCCACATTCAGGCGACTCCACGCATGCCGCGCACGGCTTTCAGTGGCAGGCGGCATCCATCGGCGTGCTCGCACACTCGACCGGCGGCTTGCCGCCGACCCATGCCCGCCCCAGGCCGAGCACCACGTCGCGATCGTTTGCACGCGGTGGCGGTGGATCGCGGTAACGGCGTGCATCGCGAAACGCGAACGGCGAGCTGGCGGCATCGTCCGCACCAGGCAGGGTTACGTTGCCAGCCGCCGAAAACGGCGCCACCAGCGCCGGACGCTCCAGCGCCAGACGCAGGTGTACGTGCGGCTGTGTCGGCATCGCCGCCAAAGCAGCGGTTGCCGGCAAGCATGCCAACGCCACCGAAAGCCAGAAAGTCTTCATCGCCCTTCCCCCCGACGCGAATATCTGCCCCACGGCCGGCAAGCTCACGCATGGCGCAGCGCCCTCATGCCGAGAGCCCGTAGCGTTCCATCCGCCGGTACAACGCCTGCCGCGACAAACCCAGCGCCTGCGCCGCGCGGCTCACCACGCCTGCGTGCGCCTGCAACGCCGCCTCTACTGCCTCGCGGCTGGGTTCATCGAGATTGCGCGCAGGGGGCGGCGCAGACTGTGGCAGGTTCAACAGTTCCGGCGTCACCACCTGACCCGACGCGAGAAGTGCGACGCGTTCCACGGTGTTTTTCAGCTCGCGCACGTTGCCCGGCCAGGCGTAGGCCACCAGTGCCTCGCGCGCGGCATCGGTCAGCGTGGCCCGGCCGGCAAGGAAGTGTTCGACCAACGGCAGGATGTCGTCGCTGCGTTCGGCCAATGGCGGCAAGCTCACCTCGATCACGTTCAGGCGGTAATACAGGTCTTCGCGAAACGCGCCAACTCGGATCATGGCCGGCAGATCCGCGTTGGTCGCCGACACCACGCGCACGCGAGCCTTGCGCGTGCGCCCGGAGCCAAGCCGCTCGAACTGCCCGGTTTCCAGCACGCGCAGCAACTTCACCTGCCCGGCCAGCGGCAGGTTGCCGATCTCATCCAGGAACAACGTGCCCCCATCGGCCAGCTCGAAGCGCCCTTCGCGCGCCTTGTTCGCGCCGGTATACGCCCCGGCCTCGGCACCGAACAGCTCCGCCTCCAGCAGCTCGCCGGGCAGCGCGCCGCAGTTCACTGCCACGAACGGGCCGGCCTTCATCGGCGAGTTCTTGTGCACGATGGCGGCAATGCGCTCTTTGCCGCTGCCGTTCGGCCCGGTGATGAGGATGGGCACTGCCGCGCGCGCCACCTGACAGGCCAGCTCCAGCGTGCGCGCCATCGCCTCTGAAGCGAAAACCAGGCCATCGAGATCGTAGGTGTTCGTGAGCACTTCGCGGCGAAGCCGGCGCTCGCGCCGCGTGCGGCTCGCCTCGCGGGTGGACTCGGCCAGCTCCAGGAGGTTCTCCACCGTGGTCAGGAGCTTGTGGTCGTCCCACGGCTTGGCGAGGTAATCGGCGGCGCCGGCCTTCACCAGCTCCACCGCCGTTTCCAGATGCGTCCACGCGGTGAGCAGGATCACCGGCAGGTCGGGATGCTGCGCGCGGATCGCACGGAACAGCGCCACGCCCTCCGCGCCCGAAGTGGTGTCGGCGCGAAAGTTCATGTCCGCGACCACCACGTCCACCTGCTCGCGCGCCAAGCACGCCATGCCCTCGTCGGGATGCAGCGCCACCAGCGGGCGGATGTCGTTGAGCGACAAGAGCAACGACAGCGCCTCGCCCACGGCAGGGTTGTCGTCCACGATCAATACGGTACGCATGGATTTCCTGCACATGTCTGCATGGATGCGGTTCCCACCCGAAAGGTTGCCATGACTAATGAACTATTCAACTGCCAGAAGGTGGAATGGGCGGCGCGCTGCCGTCGAGCCAGCGCACGGCGATGCTTTCGACCGCGCCGATGCGTGCCTGGCGGCTGACCCACAGCGTGCCGCCGCGGCGCGCCGTGACGGGGCCATCCACTGCCACGCCCGGGCCGATCACCACCACCGGCAGGCGTTTTTGGCCGGCGTCGTCCACCTTGGGGCTGGGCAGCAACAGGGCGATGCCGCCGTCGGCATGGACGGCGCCATCCAGCTGAATGCGGTCCGAGACCGTTTCCAGCCGGCCTGCCACCAGCGCGCCGCGCGCCTCAATATCGTGCAGCCCGTGACAAGGCAGCCCACCGCCGCCAGCCACATCCGGTTTCCCGTTCGCGCCATCGTCGCCATCCCCCCCCCATGTCGGTCTTTGCATTCCGCGCACGCGGCTCGTTCGCCTCACACGCTGCGCGTCGCCACCACCGGCGGCACCGCCGCCGCGCGCAGCGCGGGGCCGAGCACGGCGAGTTGGCCGAGCAGCCACAGCGCGAGCGCACCAATCGGCAGGTAATAGCCGGGCAGGCGCCCCAGTTCGTAATGCCGCATCAGCAACAGGTTGATGCCGTAGGCCAGCACCATGCCCAACGCAATGCCGAACGTGGCGATCAGGAAGTTTTCAACCTGGAAGTAGCGCAGGATGTCGCCGCGTGTCGCTCCTATCGCGCGGCGGATGCCGATCTGCCTTCGCCGCTGCGCCACCCAGAAACTGGTCAGCCCCACGATGCCCACCGCCGTGACGGCCAGCAGCGACACGCACACGCCCACCAGCAGCCACGCCATGGCGCGGTCGTTGCGGTAGTACTTGGCGCGCGCCGCCTCCAGCGTGGTGGCGTCCTTCGGCGACACCAGCCGGAGCGGGCCATCGGTCTTCAGTGCATGCAAGGCAGCGTGGATCACCGCAGCGCGTTGCGATGCATCCCTCACGCGCAGCAGGTAGGTGCCTTGCGCATACGACAGGTTCACCGGGAACAGCATGGCGTATTCGTAGGCCTCGGCAGAGCCGGAATCCCGCGGCTGCACCAGCCGATCCACCACGCCCACGATGCGATTGGTGCCGAAGGCATAGATCACCTTGCCAACTGCCTGCTGACTCGGAAAGAAATGCCGGGCCAGGGCGCGAGTGATGATGACCGGCACGGTACCGCCCGCGCCTTCCATTTGTTCGTCGCTGACGAATTCGTCCGGCTTGAACCAGCGCCCGTCGACCAGCTTGAGGCCCAGCGTGCCGGGCAGCTGCGCATTGCCGTAATACTGGGTCACCGTGATCGACGGTGCCTTGGGTGCATCGCTGAGGCTGACGCCGCTGGCGCTGAACGAATGGCCGAACAAGGTCTGGTTGACGATCGACACATGGGTCACGTCGGGGACGGCGCGCAACGCGGCGAGGTCGGTGTGCGTCTGCGCCATGATCGACCCGGCCGAGCCGGGCGCGATGCTGCGCACGCGTACCTGCACGAGGTGCGCCTCGTCGACGCCAGTGGGGCGCCGCATGCGCTCCAGGCGCGCGCTGATCAGGAACAGCGCATTGCAGATCACTGCGCAGGAGAAGGCGATCTCGAGCACCAGCAGGCACACCGCCATGCGATGACGGGCCAGCGCGCTGAGTATGTGGCGGAAATGCATCGTCGGTTCCCCCTCAGTTCGACTTGATCGCGGCGGCGGGCGCCACGTTCATCGCCCGCCACGCCGGCAACAAGCCCGCCAGCAGGCTGCTCGCCAGGGCCAGCGCGAACGTGGCCAGCAACATCCGCAGATCCATGTGGATGAAGGCCGCGTAATCGGTGGGCTGGTGGCGCACCAGCAGCAGTCCGAGGCCGGCCAGCGCCAGGCCGAGCACGCCGCCGGCCAGGCCCACCACGCCGGCCTCGACCAGGCATTGCAGGAAGATCGCGCGACGCGACGCACCCAACGCACGCCGCACGCCCAGTTCGCTGCTGCGACGCAGAAACTTCGCCAGCAACAGGCCCACCGTGTTGAGCAGGCAGATGCCCAGGAAACCCAGCGCCAGCCACATCTGCAGGCGCACGTCGGAGGGCACCACGCCCTTGAAGTCCAGCCACTGCATCACGTCCTGCAATTCGACCTGGCCAGGATGGGTGAAGCGCCCGGCCTGCTGCTGCAGCGCGATGTAGTTGCCCAGGTATTGGCGGTAGGCCGCCTTGGCCGGCGTGCCCAGTTCCACCCAGTACTGCAGCCAGATGCACGGCGCGTCGGCGGCGAGGGGGTCGCTCGCGTTGCCCCAGCACCACATGCTGCCGCTGGTGGACAGTTTCATGTCCACCGCCGTGGACAGAGGCACGAACACGTCCTCGCTGTCGCCGAACTGGCCGTTGCTGAGGTCATAGAAGCGTGGATTCATGTCCCAGTCGCCCAGCACGCCGACGATACGCAGCGATTGTTTGCCCACCTGCAGGGTTCGGCCCACGCTGTCCTTGCCGCCGAAGAGCTGCTTGTTCAATTCGCCGGAGATCACCGCGACGTGCGCGCGCTCGGCATCGTCGCTGCGGCTCCACGCGTGGCCGTAGCGCAGCGGCACGTCGAACATGGGGAAGAAATCCGCGCCGGTGTAGCGCGCCTCCACATTCAACGGATCGCCCTGCGTCGGCACCACGACCATCGAACCACCCGACATCGCGGCCTGCCGGTCGCCGCGCGCGTCGCGCAGCAGGGCCTCGGCATCGCGCCGGGAAAGGTTGTCCGGCGCCTTGTCTCCGGCTTGGTAATGCGCGTCGGGGAACACGGCCATGCGCACGCGGAACAATTGCGCGCTCTTGCCTGGAATGGGGTCGCCCGACAACACGTGCATCACCGTCAGCGTGGTCATGCTGGTGCCGATGCCCAGCGCGATCGTCAGCACCATCAGCGCGGTGAGCGCCTTGTTGCGCTTGAGGCTGCGCAGCGCCAGGTCGAGGTAATAACCGAACATTCCATGCCTCCATGTTGAACTCCCCTCTCCCGCAAGCGGGAGAGGGGAAAACTTCACACGCTCCGCGTCGCCACCACCGGCGGCACCGCTGCCGCGCGCAGCGCGGGGCCGAGCACGGCGAGCTGGCCGATGATCCACAGCACCAGTGCACCGATCGGGAAATAGATGGCCGGCAACCGCGGCAGCTCGTAGTGCATCATCAGGAACAGGTTGATGCCGTAGGCCAGCACCATGCCGAGCATGATGCCGAAGCTGACGATCAGGAAGTTCTCGGTCTGAAAGTAGCGCAGGATGTCACCGCGGGTGGCGCCCAGCGCGCGGCGCACGCCGATGGTGCGGCGGCGCTGCCCCACCCAGAAGCTGGCCAGGCCGACAATGCCCAATGCGGTCACGGTGAGCAGTGCCACGATCACGCCGACCAGGATACCGGCCATCGCGCGGTCGTTGGCGAAGAACTTCCCGCGCACTTCATCGTAGGTGCGCTGCTGGGTCACCACCCGCGCCGGGTCGGCCTTCTTCAGCGCGGCCACGGCCGCGTTGAGCACGGCTTCGCGGACTTGCGGCCGGGTGCGGATGATGTAGCTCTGATCCTTGCCCGCGCCCATGAACAGTGGCAGGACGACCGAATAATGCGCGGTGGTGTCGTTGTAGGCGTTGGCGCGCACCAGGTCGGCCAGCACGCCGACCACACGCACGCCCACTTGGGCTGTGAGGTAGATCGTCTTGCCCAGCGGGTTCTGCCCCGGCCACAGGCGGTCGGCCAGCGCCCGCGTGATCACCGTGACCGCCACAGGCAGGCCCTTCGTATTGCCGCCGGCCAGTGCTTTGATCACCACATCCGCATTGACGATCTCGTCCGGTTGCAGGTGACGCCCCGCCACCAGCCGCGCACCCATGGTCTGCGGAATGTCCTCGCCGAAGTAGGTGCCGGCACTGAGCGTGGGCTCGCGCTGCGCCGGATCCAGCTTGATGCTGGCGTTCGACGAAGTACCTCCCAGCGGCAACTGGTTGGTCAGCGCCACCGCCTGTACACCCGGCACCTGCCGCAACACGGCAAGGTCTTCCCGCGCCCGCGCGTAGATGTCGGGCGTGGGCGCGATCGCGGCCAGTTGGATCTGCACCAGCGCGTGCTCGTCAATGCCGGTAGTCATGTCCATGTGCTGCAGGCGGTGGCCGATCATGAACACCGCGTTGCAGACGATCGCGCAGGTCAGCGCGATCTCCAGGATCAGCAGCCACGAGGTGGTCTTGTGCCGCCGCAGCGTGGAAAGTATCGGTCGCAGTTCCATGGTGTGCCCTCAATTGCTCTTGAGTTGCAGGGCGGGCGCCACCTGGCAGGCGCGCCAGGCCGGCAGCAGGCCGGCGAGCAGGCTCGCGCCCAGCGCCAGCAGGAAGGTGGTCAGCAGCATGGCGGGATCGAGGTGCGCCAGCGCGGCGTAATCGGAAGGCCGGTGCCGCACCACCCACAGGCCGAGCACGGCGAGCAGCAGGCCACCCACGCCACCCACCAAGCCGACTACGCCCGACTCGATCAGCAACTGCGCGAACAGCGCGCGCCGCGATGCGCCCAGTGCACGTCGCACGCTGAGTTCGGCGCTGCGGCGCAGGAACTTCGCCAGCATCAGGCCCACCGTGTTGACTAGGCAGACCAGTAGGAAGCCGAACGCCAGCCCGGTCTGCAGGCGCACGTCGTCGGGCACCACCTGCATGTGCGCCAGCCATTGCATCAGGTCGCGCAGGCGCACGTTCGGCGCCTTCACGAAGCGGCCCAGCGCTTTCTGCTGCTCGGAGTAATGAACCAGGAATTCCTTGTAGTCGGCGGCCTTGGCCGGCGTGTCCAGTTGCACCCAGAACTGCATCCAGACGCAGCTCGACGAGGGATAGATGCGGCCCACGCCGCCGGTGCCGTTGCCCCAACAGTCGGAGGATCCGTTGTGGTCCACGTGCAGGTCCAGCGCTGTCTGCAGCGGCATGAACACCTGTTCCGCATAGCCGTAGGCACCGGTGTTGAGATCGTAGAAATGCGGGCTGGGCGCCCAGTCGCCGAGCACGCCCACGATGCGGAACAGGCTGCCAGCCATGCGCAGGGTGCGCCCCACGCTGTTGGCGCCGCCGAACAGGCGCTCGTTCAACTCGCCGCTGATGACAACGTCGCGTGCCTTCGCCTCGTCGTCGGCGGCATTCCAGCCGTGGCCGTAACGGAACGGCGCGCCGAACATCGCGAAGAAATCCGCCGTGGTGTAACGCGCCTCCACGTAGAACGGATCGATCGCGGCGGAGTCAGGCCGGATCGGTACCGAGCCGCCCGTCATCAGCGCCTGCCGATCCGCCCGCTTCGCATGCAGCAGGTTGAAGCCGTCGATCTCCGTGACCTGCTGCGGCGGCTCCTTGCCCGGCATGATGCCGCTGTCGTCGCGCGCGTCGACTTGCGGGTAGTACAGCGTGCCGCTGCGCCCCGGCAGCGGGTCGCCGGACAGCACGTGCAGCACGGTGAGCGTGGTCATCGACGCGCCGATGCCCAGCGCGATGGCCAGTACCATCAGCGCGGTGAGCGCCTTGTTGCGCCTGAGGCTGCGCAAGGCGAGGTCGAGGTAGTAGCCGAACATGTCGATGCTTCCTTCAGTGACGAGATTCGGGATGGCGGAATTGGGGATTCGGTAACCGCACGAGCTCGCAAAATTCGGCCTCTACAAATCCCCAATCCCGCCATCCCGAATCCCGGCCCCCATCACACATTCCGCGTCGCCACCACCGGCGGCACCGCGGCGGCGCGCAATGCAGGACCGAGCACGGCAAGCTGGCCGAGCAGCCACAGCGCGAGTGCGCCGATGGGCAGGTAGTGCAGCGGCAGGCGCGGCACCTCGAACACTTTCATCAGCAGGAGGTTGATGGCGATGGCGGCCACCACGCCGAGCACGATGCCGAAGCTGACGATCAGGAAGTTCTCGGTCTGGAAGTAGCGCAGGATGTCGCCGCGGGTGGCGCCGATGGCGCGCCGGATGCCGATCTGCTTGCGCCGCTGCGCCACCCAGAAGCTGGTCAGGCCCACGATGCCCAGCGCGGTGACGCCAAGCAGCGCCACGATCACCCCCACCAGCAGGCCGGCCATGGCGCGATCGGTGGCGAAGAAGCGCTCACGCAGTACGGGCAGCGTATCGCTCTGCTGGTGGTCGAACACGGCATCGGGCGCAATCCTGGCCAGCACCGTCCTGGCCTCGACCATCACGCGATCCAATGCCTGTGGATCGGCGCGGATCAGATAGGTTCCGGCCAGCGGCGGCCCCGACTTCGTGGGCACGAACACCGTCCATTGCGCACCGCGTTCGCCCTCCTCGTCGTATTGCTGCACCGAGAGGTTCGCCACCACGCCGATCACGCGAAACTGGTTTTTGCCCGTCCAGAACGTCTTGCCGAGCGCGTCCTCGCCAGGCCACAGGCGCTGCGCGAACGTGCGCGTGATGAGGACATTCGAGCTGGCCGGCAGATAGCCTTCCACCACGCTTTGATAATCCTGCGCGCCCGGCATGCGGCCGGCGACCAGCTTCAGCCCAAGAGCTTCCGGCGTACCCGGGTCGCCAAGGTAAAGCTCGGGAACGCCGCGAAACTGCTTGCCGGCCTGGTCCAGCGTGACGCCAAAGGCGCCGGCCTGCGGGCCAAACGGCACCGAGTTGATGACATGCACGGATTGCACCCCGGGCATGGCGCCCAGGCCGGCAACCACACGCGCATTGAGATCGTTGGCGACCTTTGGATCGAAGCCTTCGAGCTGGATGAAGCCCAGCGATGATTCATCCACGCCGCTGACGAGCTGCATCGCCGACAACCGGCTCGCGATCAAAAAGCCAGCGTTGCACAGCACTGCGCAGGCCAGCGCGATTTCGAGCACGATCAGCAAGGCCGCGAGCCGGTGCTTCTGCAACGCCGAGAGGACTGGTTTGATCTGCATCGAAATCACCCCTAGAGCACCTTGAGCTGCAGTGCCGGCGGCACGCGGCTGGCACGCAGCGCAGGCAGGGCCCCTGCGAGCACGCTCACCACCACCGCCAGCGCAAACGTCAGGAAAAACATGCCGCCGTCGAGGTGCGCAAGATCCGCATACGGCGTGGGTTGCCGCCGCACCAGCCACAGGCCGAGCAGGCTGAGCAACCAGCCGCCCACGCCGCCGATGAAGCCGATCAGCGCGGCCTCGGCCACGCATTGCGCAAACACCGCGCGGCGCGAAGCACCCAGCGCCCGGCGCACGCCGAACTCGCCGGCCCGGCGCAGGAACTTGGCCAGCAGCAGGCCCACGGTGTTGAACAGACAGATGCCGAGAAAGGCGAAGGCCAGCCAGGTCTGCAGCCGCGCGTTGCGCGGGACGGCGTGGTTGAAATCCAGCCAGCCCATCAGGTCGCGCAGGCGCGTCTCGGCGTGCTGGAAGCGCCCCAGCGCTTTCTGCTGCTGCGCGTAGTGGTCGAGAAATTCCCGGTACGCGGCCACCTTGGCATGGCTGCCAAGTTCCACCCACAGCCCGATCCAGTTGCACGGCGCGTTTTGCAGGTGGCCGGGGGCAGACGGCTGTCCCCAGCAATTGAACGGCTGGAACGCACCGTCGTTGATCTCCAGCGCGCTCCGGAACGGCACGAATACGTCCTCGGGCCTGCCAAAGTAGCCCGCGGTATCGCCGTTGGCGAAACGTCCGCCGGCCACCGTGTAGAACTGCGGCGCCGGTCGCCAGGGTTTCAGCACGCCGACGATACGTACATCGCTGTCCCTGAGGCGCAGGGTGCGGCCCACGCTGTTCTCGCCACCGAACAGCTTGTCGTTGAGGTTGGCGGAGATCACCGCCACGCGCGCTCGCTGCGTGTCGTCCTGCGCCGTCCACGCACCGCCATATTGAAACGGCACCGCAAACATCGGGAAAAAATCCGTGGTGGTGGCAAGCATGGTGAGCATCAGCGCCGGCTTGTTCGACTGCGGCGCAGTGGCCTTGAGCTGGCTGTCCACGATCAGCGCCTGGCGGTCGGCGCGATGCGCGGTCCACAGGTCCGTTGCGGACTGGTAATCGAGCATGTCCGGCGGCTCGCGATGGTTGCCACCGTGCGGCATGGGGTCGCCGTCCACCTGCGCATAGAACAGCTGCGCACTGCGCCCCGGCAGGGGGTTGCCGGAGAGGATGTGCATCACCGTCAACGTGGTCATCGCCGCACCGATGCCTACCGCGATCGCCAGCACCATCAGCGCGGTGAGCACACGGTTGCGCCTGAGGCTGCGCAGCGCCAGATCTAGGTAGTAGCCAAACATGGTTTATCGCCTCCCCCCGATTTCCCCGTCGGCCGGCGGGAAGTCGATGGACTCCGCACCGCGGCGCGTTTGCCCTTCCCGACCCTTCCCAGCAAGGGAAGAGGTCGGCTTCGATGCCTGCAGCGCCGCCCGGATCACTTCCCGCACCGCAGCCGAATCGGTGAACACCTCGTGGTGCCCGAAGCGCAGCACGCGAAACCCGGCCCCTTCGAGAAACAGCGTGCGCACGGCATCCGCCGCGGCCTGCCCTGCGTCCAGCTCGACGACCACGCGGCGTTCCAGGCACACGAAATCGAGGATGTAATCGGCAAACGGATGCCGGCGATGGAATTCGCAGCCATCCATCCGGCGGCCGCGCAGGTACCCCCACAGGAACCGCTCGGCGTCGGTCGCACCATGACGCAAGAGGTGCCGCAGTGTGGGGCCAAGGGTGAACAGGCTGATCTGGCCTCTCATGGTCTTCGTCCTGATATTCGCCGTGTCGTCTCGCACCATGTCCGCTCGCCGCATGGGTCACCCCGCCCGCGTGGCCACCACCGGCGGCACGTTGGAGGCGCGCCGCGCCGGCACGAACACGGCACACTGGCCCAGCACCAGCACCGCCGCCACGCCAACCAGCGCATAGGCCACCGGCAGGCGATCCATCTCGTAGTAGTGCATCAGCGCCAGGTTGAGGCTCACCGCCATGCCGATGCCGACGACCGCGCCAGCGCCGGCGATCAGCAGGTTCTCCAACTGGAAGTAGTGCAGGATGTCCACCTTGCGCGCGCCCAGCGCCCGGCGTACGCCGATCTGCCGATGCCGCTGGCCGACCCAGAAGCTGGTGAGGCCGACGATGCCGGCGGCGGTGACGGCGATCAGGATCAGGCAGATCACGCCCATCAGGATCGCCATGCCCACGTCGGCGCGGTAGGCCTTGGCGCGGATGTCGCCGAACGACTTCACGCTGTTGTCGTCGAGCACGCGCAGCGGATTGGCCCGGTACAAGGCGGGCGCCACCGTACGCATCACCGCATCGAGCTGGCCCGGCCTGGTGCGCACCGCATAGCGCGAGAAGTTCGCGTCCAGCCGCGCCGGAATCAGGGTGGCGTTCCAGGCGAAGTCATTGGCCCAGGTGCCGACGGCCGGCGCCTGCAGGCGCGCCACCACGCCGATAATGGTGGATGGTGTGCTGCTGCCGTCGCTGTAGATCGCCTTGCCCACCGCACCGCCCTGCGGGAACAGCTTGTCCGCCAGCGCCTTGGTGACCATCACGATGGGGCGCGGCGGGTTGTCGCGGAAACCCTGGTGCTGCACGTCGCCGGCATGGAACGCGCGGCCGGCGACCAATGTCAGACCCAGCGTGGACATCACTTGGTCGTCGGTGAAGTAGTAGGTGGTGCGCACATTGGCGGACTTGTCACTGAACTTCGCGTCCGGCTTGAGCGACACCGCGCCGTTCCATGACGAGTCGAGCAGCGGCAGCGAGTTCACCGACGCCACCGAGGCCACGCCGGGCAGGCTGCGCAGCGCCGCCAGGTCTTCCTTCTGCATGGCGTCGAGCTTCGCCACGCCGTCGGGAGTGTCGGCATTGGGCGCGCCCACCCATTGCTGGCTGACCAGGAACAGGTTGCTCTCGTCCAGCCCGGTGGGACGGTTCACCCGGTCGACGCGCTGGCCGATGATGAAGATCGCGTTGCAGACGATCGCCAGGGTCAGCGCGATCTGCAGCGCGATCAGCACCACGCCCGCTTTGTGCTTGCGCAATGCCGCGATCATGGGGTGCAGTTTCATGGTGAGATTTCCTTTCGCAAGACAAGCGATCCGACGCGCCGAATATTTGTTGCAAGTGCCCGCTCGCGGGCGATGACGCTTTCGCCAGGAGCGTCGCCCGCGGGCGGGCTCCTACGGTTCGAGGCAGACGGGCACGGCATCAGTTCGATTTCAGTTGCCACGCGGGCTGCACCCGCGAGGCACGCCAGGTGGGATAAAGGCCAGCCAGCATGGTGGCGAGCACCGCCACCAGCAGGGTCAGCACCAGCAGCGAAACGTCCAGCCGCGCCAGCGAGGCGATGTCCTTCGGCAGCACCCAGCCCACACCGGCCACGCCAGCGCAGGTAAGCGCGAGGCCGAGCCCGCCGCCGGCCACGCCGACCATGCCGGCCTCGGTGAGAAACTGCAGGTAGATCGCCTTGCGCGTCGCACCCAGCGCACGGCGCACACCGATCTCACCGCTGCGGCGCAGGAACTTCGCAAGCAGCAGGCCGATGGTGTTGACCAGGCACACCAGCAGCAGGCCCAGCGCCACCAGCAGCGAGACCTTGGTGTCCCGGGGCACCACGTGTTGGTCATCCAGCCACGCGCGCAGGTCGCGCAGGCGGTTGTTCGGCGCCCAGCCGAAACGGCCGGCCTGCTGCTGCTCGCGCGCATAGCCCTGCAGGTAATCGCGGTAGGCGGCCACCGCCGCGGCATCGTCCAGCTCGGCCAGATACGCGATCCACACGCACTCGGATTGCTGCAGGCCGATGAAGCCGGATTCCTTGGGCACCGCGTTGCAGTTGGTATTGCCGTCGTTCGGGATGGCCGCCTGGATCGCCGTCTGGAACGGCAGGAACACGTCGTCGGACTGGCTGTTGAAGCCGCCCGAATTGACCACGTCGTAGAACCGCGGCTGCGGGTTCCAGTCGTTCAGCACGCCCACCACGCGATAGTCGCGGCCCTCGATGCTGACGCTCCGGCCCACGCTGTTGGTGCCGCCGAACAGCTTCTGGTTGAGCTTGCTGCTGATCACCGTCACCTGCGCGCGGTTGGCGTCGTCGCTGGCGCCCCAGCCGCTGCCGTACTGGAACGGCGTATCCAGCATCGGGAAGAATTCGCCGTAGACCGCGTGGCCGCTGACGTTGATCGGGTGCTTGCCGGCCCCTGCGGGCACGATCGAGGGCGAGATCTGGTACATCGCCGATTGCCGCTTGGCGCGGTGGTCGCGCATCAGCGTGGTCGCGTCGGCGTAGTCCATCGCACTTGGCGGGTCGCCATTCGGATTTCGGCCGTTCGGCCCCCAGTTGTCGATTTGCGGCACGAACAGTTGCGCGGATTTCCACGGGATCGGATCGCCCGACACCGCGCGGAACACCGACCACGAGGTCATCGAGGCGGCCACGCCAAAGCCGATCGCCAGCACCATCAGCGCGGTCAGTCCGGGGCTGCGTTTCAGGCTGCGCAGGGCCAGTTCGAGGTAATAGGCAAACATTCCGGTCACTCCGTTGAGGGCGGGATTCGGGATTCGAGAAGAACCGGGCTTGCGTCGCCGTCGCTTTTCCGAATCCCCAATCCCCAATCTCGACTTTTCATCACACGCTGCGCGTGGCTTCCACCGGCGACACGCGCGAGGCGCGCAGCGCCGGCGCCAGCACCGCGCCTTGTCCCAGCAGCAACAGCACGATCACGCCGACGCCCACGTAGCCCAGCGACATGCGATCCAGCGCGAAGCGGGTCACCGTCCACAGGTTGAAGGCGAACGCCAGCACCACGCCCAACGCCACACCCGCCGCGCTGATCAGGAAGTTCTCGGTGAGGAAGTAGGCGAGGATGTCGCGCTGCCTGGCTCCGAGTGCGCGGCGCACGCCGATCTGCCTGCGGCGCTGACCCACCCAGAAGCTGGTGAGGCCCACGATGCCGGCAGCGGTGATCGCCAACAGCACCACGCAGATGATGCCCATCAGGATCGCCATGCCGCGGTCGCTGTCGTACACCTTGTGACGGATGGTCGCGTAATCCTGGATGCCGTCCTTCGGGTCGATGATGCGCAGTCGGCTCTGGGCGAGCAGTGCCTTCGGCGCCTCGCGCATCGCAGCAGCGAGCTGGCCCGGCTTGGCGCGCACGATGTAGTAGAGGCCGCGCGAATCGTCCGACCGTATCGGCCAGATCAGCGCCTGGCCGGCATGGGCGTTGCTGTATTGATCCACGCCCTGCCGGTGCAGCGGATCGACGATGCCGACGATGGTGCTGGGCATGGGGCTCATCGCGTAGAAGCTTTTACCCAGTGCGTCGCCGGCGGGAAACAGCTTATCGGCCAGCGCCTTGCTCACGATCGCCGTCGGCGAGAACGTCGCCTGCTGGGTGCCCATCACCATCACCTCATCGGGACGGAAGTTGCGCCCTGCGACGAGCTTCAGGCCCAGTGTGTCGAGGAAATTCGCGTCGCCGGTGTACACCGCCGCATCGGTGGTCGGCTGGGTCTGTTCGGGGGTCAGTGTGACGAAGTTGTCCCAGCCGCCGCCCTTCAGCGGATAGCCGGTGGCCGGTGTGGCATCGCGCACGGCTGGCAGCCGCCGCAGCGCGAGCAGGTCGGCCTGCACCTGTGCATCGACCTGCGGCGTCGACCAGTCTGCTGCCCATTGGTTGGCGATCACGAAGACACTGGAC
The DNA here is from genome assembly GCF_058789895.1 of Rhodanobacter sp. FW106-HT46G03. Taxonomy (NCBI): domain Bacteria; kingdom Pseudomonadati; phylum Pseudomonadota; class Gammaproteobacteria; order Lysobacterales; family Rhodanobacteraceae; genus Rhodanobacter; species Rhodanobacter sp. FW106-HT46G03. The sequence continues at coordinate 1,421,808 of NZ_JBYTCC010000001.1, read as the reverse complement.
TCGTCCACTCCGCTGGCCTTGGACAGGTTGGCCAGCCGCGCGTGGATGATGAACAGCGCGTTACACACGATGGCGAGCGTCAGCGCGATCTGCAGCGCGATCAACAGGGTGCCAGACTTGTGCCGGCGCAACGCGGTGAGGATGGGGCGGAAATGCAGGTTCATCGTCCTCTCCTCAACTCGACTTCAACTGCCAGGCCGGCTGCACGTGCGCCGCGCGCCAGGCCGGATAGAACGCCGCCAGCACGGTCGCGACGATGGCTGCGAGCAGGGTGAGCCCCACCAGCGAGACATCAAGCTGCGCCAGCTGCGCGATCTGCGGTGGAAACAGCACGCCCACGCCAGCCACGCCCAGCGCGGTGAGCAGCAGACCAAGCACGCCGCCGGCCAAACCTACCGTGCCCGCTTCGGTCAGGTACTGCGCGTAGATCTCCAGCCGCGTGGCGCCCAGGGCGCGGCGCACGCCGATCTCGCCCGCACGCCGCATGAACTTCGCCAGCAGCAGGCCGATGGTGTTGACCAGGCAGATCAGAAAGAAGCCCAGCGCCACCGCCAGCGAGATGCGCGTTTCCGGCGGTACCACATGCCGATAGTCCAGCCACTGCGCCACGTCGCGCAGGCGCACGTTGGGCGCCCAGGCGTAGCGTCCGGCGCGTTGCTGGCCGGCGGCGTAATGGGTGAGGAAACTGCGGTAGCTCGCGACCTCGGCCGGGGTGTCCAGTTCCACCCAGGGTGTGATCCACACGCAGTTGCTCTGCAGATACTCCTGCCAGGTGGTGAAGCTGAGCGAACCGCGGCAACTGTTGCGGCCACTGGGGCGCATCTGCAAATCCAGCGCACGGGTGAACGGGATGTAGATATCCGATTCGTCGGCAAAACCGTGGGTACTGAACAGGTCGTAGAAGCGCGGACGAGGGTTCCAGTGATTGGTGACGCCCACGACACGGTAATCGCGACCACCAAGGTTGATCGTGCGTCCCACGCTGTTCGCGCCGGCGAATACCTTCTGGTTGAGTTCAGCGCTGATGACCACGTCGGCGGCACGCGCATCATCGTCTTGTTCGCTCCAGCCGCCGCCGTAGCGGAACGACACTTCGAACATCGCGAAGAAGTCGCTGCCCACGGCATAACCGATTGCATTCAAGGGCAGGTCGCGGTCGTCGCCCGGCATCACCGACATCTGGACCTGATACAGCAACGTCTGGCGCTTTGCCTCGTGCGCCCGCATCAGCGCCATCGCGTCGATGTAGCCCAGCGCCTCCACCGGCTCGCCATCGATGTTTTGCTGCGGCCCCCAGGCATCGACCTGCGGAATGAACAACTGCGCCGACTTGTCCGGTATCGGGTTGCCCGACACCGCGCGAAACACCGAATACGTGATCATCGACGCCGCCACGCCGAAACCGATCGCCATCACCATCAATGCGGTGAGCGCCGGATTGCGCCGCAGGCTGCGCAGACCAAGTTGAAAGTAGTAGGCGAGCATGGCTTATCCGGGATTCGGGATCAGAGATACGGGATTCGGAAAAGCAACGGACCCGCGAGCTTGGGGTTTTGCGAATCTCCCACCCCCAATCCCGAATCCCGGCCTCATTGCAGCAACCCGTTCACCGCCTGCAGGTCGCGCATGTCGATGGTGCCGGCGGCCTGCTTGAGCAGCAGCTTGTTGAGCACGAACTGGTGGCGCACCACGGTGTATTCGCTCTGCATGCTGGCGAGGTACTGGATGGCGAACACCACGTTGGTCAGCGACTGCGTGCCGATGGTGTAGCCCGCGCGCATTGAGGCCACGGTCTTCTGCGCGGCATCGACCGAGTCGCGCGCGCTGGCCACCTGCTCGATGCCGTCCACCACCAGGTTGAAATAGTTGGCCGCGTCGCGCGCGGCCTGGCGGCGCCGGGTTTCCAGCACACCCTGGTCGGCGTCGCGCTGGTACAGCGCCTGCTTCACCCGTGCATGCGTGAGCCCGCCGCTGAACAACGGGACATTGAGGGTAAGGCCCACCGTGGTGGTGGCCGGCCCGTAGGCGCCGGTGCCCGGCATGGTGTTCGACCACTGGCCGAACTTGTTGTAGCCAACGCCGGCGACGAGCGTCGGCAGGTGGCCGGCGCGCGCCGCGCCCACCCGGTGCTCGTCGCTGGTCACGGCGTAGCGCGCGGCGAGCACGGTGGGGTTGGTCTTCAGCGCCGCGTCCACCCACGCCTGCTCGCTGTCCGGCTGTGGCGGCTGCATCGGCAGGTCGTCGCGCAGCTTCTTCAGCTCGCCCACCGGCTTGCCGGTGATCTGCTGCAGCGCGCGGCGGGCGTCCTTGACGCCGTCCTGCGCACTGATCCGCTGGGCCTTGATGTACAGGTAGAGCGCCTTCGACTGGTTGACGTCGGCCTCCATCGACAGCCCGTTCTTGAAGCGCGAGGAGGTCTGCTCGAACTCCTGCTTGTAGGCGTCCTCGTAGGCACGGTCGATGGCGAGCATGTCCTGGGCCACCAGCACGTTGAAATACGCACCGGCCACGCGCACGTACAGGTTCTGCAGCGCGGCCTGGTAGGTCTGCTCCTGGGCATCCTCGGCGGCATGCGCCGCGCGCAGGCTGGCAATGGCGGACAGGTCGACGATCGGCTGGCTGAAGTTGCCGACGAGACTGCGGCCGCGCACGTGCCCGCCACCGCCGGTCTGGACGATGTTGCCGCTGCCGTCGGTGGTCTGCGTGCTGCCGGTGCTGTGGATCTGGTTCAACGCCAGCCCGGCCGACAACTGCGGCAACAGCGCCGCGCGCGCCACCGGCACACCTTCGGCCACCAGCAGCCGCTGTGCATCGGCGGTGGCCAGCACCGGATCGTTGGCGACCGCCTGGCGGTAGGCGTCCATCAGGTCTTCGCCGTGCACCAGCATCGGCGCAAGGGCAAGCAGCAGGGCGGGCAACAGCTTCATGCGCATGGACGGCACCGGGTGGCGGGGGTGGTTCTGGAACCTCACGCCGGGTCCGCGCTGCCGTGCGCGGCGGCGTGGCCGGTGTGGAACCGCGGTTCCTCGGCGAGATCCACCACCTGGCCGTCGATGATGTGCACGTTGCGCTGTGCACGGGCGGCCAGCTCGGGATCGTGGGTGACCATGACGATGGTGGCGCCGCCCTGGTGGATTTCCTCCAGCAGCTCCAGCACGCCGCGCGCCATCTGCGTATCCAGGTTGCCGGTGGGTTCATCGGCGAGCAGCAGGCGGGGTGAACCGGCCAGCGCGCGGGCGATCGCCACGCGCTGCTGCTGGCCGCCGGAAAGCTCCGCCGGATAATGCTTGAGCCGCGACGACAACCCCACGCGCTCCAGCGCATCCATGATCCGCTGCTTGCGCTCCGGCGCCTTCATGCCGCGGTAGCGCAGCGGCACCTCCACGTTGTCGAACACGTTGAGGTCGGGAATGAGGTTGAACGCCTGGAAGATGAAGCCGATCTTCTCGTTGCGGATCTTCGAGCGCGCGTTGTCGTTCAACTGGCTCACCTCGATGCCGTCAAGGTGGTACTCGCCGCCGCTGAAGGTTTCCAGCAGGCCGGCGATGGTGAGGAAGGTGGTCTTGCCCGACCCGGACGGGCCGGTGACGGCGACGAACTCGCCTTCCTTCACGTCGATGTTGAAATCGCGCAGCGCATAGGTCTCCACCACTTCGGTGCGATAGACCTTGGACAGGTGGGTCATTTTCAGCATGGGTGTTGCCTCGCGCTTATGGATGAATGGGTGATGCAAACATCGTGGTTCTGGTGAAGCTGGATTCGTGATTGGGGATTCGGCAAAGCCAAGGCCCACGCACTGCCGTTTTTCCGAATCTCCAATCCCGGATCCCCAATCACGGGACGGCACCGAAAGCTCCGCTACCGCGCGATCGCCACGCGCGCCGCACCCTTGAAACTATCCGTACCGGAAATCACGATCTGGTCGCCTTCCTTGAGGCCCTGCAGGATCTCCACCTTGTCGATGCTGGAGACGCCCACGCGAATCGGGGTCCTGGTGGCAATGCCGTCCTTGACCACGTAGGCGTAGCTGCCGCCGGATTCGTCGACGAAGGAACCGCGCTGCACGGTGAGCACGTTGTCGCGCTTGTCGAGCAGGATGCGCACGGACAGGCGCTGGTTCTGGCGCAACTGCTTCGGCGTGGTGCCCTCGAAGCGCACGCGGGCGGCCACTTCGCCGTTCACCACCTCGGGCGAGATCGCGCTGACCAGGCCTTTCCAGGTGTTGCCGTTGCCGCTGATCTCGCCGGTCATGCCGATCGCGAGGTCGCGGGCGAAGCTCTCGGGCACCTTCACTTCCACTTCCAGCGCGGTGAGGTCGATCACGCTGAGCAGCTGCGCGTCCTTCGCCACGGTCGCCACCGGCGCGATGAACAACTGGCCGACCTGGCCGTCCACCGGCGATTTCACGTTCAAATCGTCCACCTGGCGCTGCAGGTCCTGCACCACCAGCATCTGGTTGGCATGCGCCAGCTTCTTGGCCTGGATGTTGAAGTTCAGGCTGTCGTTGCTCATGCCGAGATCGGCCTTGGCATGCGCCAGCGTGATCCTGGCCTTTTCCAGATCGTCCTTGGCCTTGTCCACCGCCACCCCGGTGGACGCGCCGGCGGCATACGCCTTCTGCTCGCGGTCGAGGTTGTTGGCGGCGCTCTTGGCATCGATCTGGGCGTCGTCGTAGGCCTTCTGCAAGGCGCCGCGCCTGGTCCGCGCGTCCACCTGCGCCTGCAGGTAGTCCACCTTCATCGCGTCGGCCCTGGACTGTTCCTGCGCCAGCTTGTTGCGCAGCTCGGGGCTGTCGATCACCGCCAGCACCTGGCCCTTCCTCACCGCGTCGCCGGCGCGCACCTTAAGCACCGCCGCGCCGCCGTAGGTGGCGTAGAGCGTGGGGCTGTTCGCCGCCACCACCTTGCCCTCGGCGGCGATGTCGCGCACGAACGGGCCGCGTTCCACGGTGGCGAAGGCCAGCCGCGACGCGCTCACCGAGGCGTCGGCCGAGAACAGGCGGAGGATGCCGGGCATGGCGAACGCCAGCACCACCAGCAAAGCCACGCCGCCACCGATGAAGAGCAGGCGACGCTTGCGGTTGGGCTTGGTTTCGACCAGACGGTCCTGGGCGGAAGTGTCGCGGATCATCGGCGGCTCGCTCGCCGCGGACAGCGCGGCATCGCCAGACTGTGAGCAAGCCGCGTGCCAGCCCGGCACGGGATATCGAAGTTACGCCGAATCAGCTACTTGCATGCGGCCGACAGCCGCATGCCGGTGTCCGCGGACACCGTGCGGACAATACGCGGTCAGCGCCGCAGGCCAGCCTGCGCGATGAACGCGTCGAGCAGCGCGCCGCGGTATTTTTGCCGGTGGATCAGCATCGACAGCTTGCGGCGCAGGTCGAGAAACGGTGTTTTCAGCGCCCTGATCCGACCGGTCGCCAGCGCGTCGGTTACCGCCACCTGCGGCAGGCAGGCAATGCCCAGCCCGGCAATCACCGCCTGCTTGATCGCCTCGATCTGGTCGAGTTCCAGCACGGTATCGCCCGGCGGCAATTGCGAAAGCACGCGTTCGGTAGTGGCTCGCGTGGCGGAGCCAGGCTCGCGCAGCACCCAGTGCGCACCGGCGAAATCGGCTGGTTTCAGACCGCGTTTGTGCGCCAGCAGGTGATCTGGCGCGGCGCATACCACGAGCGAGTCGTCACGCCACGCGCGCATGTCCAGTTGCGGATGGGTGACCGGACCTTCGACGCAGCCAATGTCCAGACTGTGATCGAGTACCCCGGCAGCAATCGCGGCGGTGTTTGCCACGCGCAAATGGATCGCTACCTGGGAGTGACTGCGCACGAAACCGCCGAGCAATTCACCCACGCGGTAGTTGCCCACGGTATTGCTGGCGCCCACGCGCAGTTCGCCGACCAGTACCTCGCCACCTGCGCGGCCGCGATGCAGGAAATCGGCGTGGCGTTCGAGCAGCTCCTGTGCCAGCGGCAACAGCTCACGGCCGCGTGCGTTGAGCCGCAAACGGCCGCGCTCACGGGCAAACAGCGGTGCACCGAGCTGCCGTTCCAGCTCGGCCAGCGCCATGCTGGCCGCCGGCTGGGTGAGATGCAGTTGGTCGGCGGCGGCGCGCACGCCGCCGCCAAGCGCCACCTGCACGAAGACGGCAAGTTGCCGCGGACTGCTGCCTTGCATCAGTTTGCCTTATGTTTGCCATCAAACATTTGCAATTTTGCTGATGTACCGGGGCCAGGACAATGGCCCCTCATGAATACCGCCACCGTCGCGCCAGCCGCTCGTCCGTCACCGCTGCGCCTCGCGCCGGGGCTGGCGCTGGCCGCCGCCATTGCCGTGCTCGCCAGCGGGTTTGGCACGCTGGCGCCGCTGATCGGCGCACCGGTGATCGGCATCGTGCTCGGACTGCTCGTGCGCAACTTTGCACCGCCAAGCCCACGCTTTGCCCCCGGCCTCGCGTTTGCCAGCAGCAACGTGCTCAAGGCGTCGGTGATCGCCCTGGGCTTCGGCCTCAGCCTCGACCAAGTGGTGGCGGTGGGCGGCAAATCGCTGGCGGTGACGCTGGTTACCCTCAGCGTGGCGTTTGCCAGCGCGTGGCTGCTCGGGCGCTGGTTGAACGTGCACGGCAAGCTCGCGGTGCTGATCGGCGTCGGCACCGCCATCTGCGGCGGCTCGGCGATTGCCGCGGTCACGCCGATCATCCAGCCGGAGGATCACGACACCGCGTTCGCGATGGCGACCATCTTTCTGTTCAACGTGATTGCGGTGCTGCTGTTTCCGTTGCTGGGTCACCTGCTGCACCTGTCCGATCTCGGCTTCGGCCTGTGGGCTGGCACTGCGATCAACGACACGTCGTCGGTGGTGGCCGCCGGCTACAGCTTCAGTCACGCTGCGGGCGACTACGCCACCATCGTCAAGCTGACGCGCGCCACGCTCATCATTCCGGTGTGCCTGGTGCTGGCCTTGGCGGTGGCCGCGCGCGCCAAACGCGGCGGCGCCGGCGATTTCAGCCTGCGCCGGATTTTCCCGTGGTTCATCGCTTGGTTCGTGGTGGCTTCCGGTGTGCGCACGCTGGGGCTGATTCCGTCCGCACTACTCCCGGTATTGCACGCCGCATCGGTGTTCCTGATCGTGCTGGCACTGACCGCAATCGGCCTCAGCGCCGACCTGCGCCGCATGCTGGCGAGCGGGCCGCGCCCGCTCCTGCTCGGCTTCGGCGTGTGGGCCGCGGTGGCCATCAGCAGCCTGGCCGTGCAGTACGCGATGGCGAGTTTGTAAGGGCCGGCATCGCGCTTTGCCGAATCCCGGCTTGCCGGACTAGAGCCCATTCCCGTGAGAACGGCGCGCTCGCACGCTCTCCGCTTTACCAAATCCCGAACCCCAATCCCGGATCCCGACCATCAAGCGTGGGGCAGCGGCTTGCCCTGCTCGGCCAGCGTCAGCGCAACGTGGTCGCGCAGATACACCGGCAACGCTTTTTCGGGCGCCACCGCACGCCCGGCGCGAAATTCGCGCGCGCCGATCTCCGCCACGTGCACGGCCTGCGGGAAACGCTCGCCATCCTCGTAACGTGGCTCGCTGCCCAGCTTGGCGCGCAACGCGTCGCGATAGGTGGCCCAGCCGGTGCCGACTACCTGCCACGCCGCCGCCGACGGCAGCACCAGCGCCTCCGCGGTGCATACGCGTTCCTCGTCCAGCGCAAGCAACGCGCCGTCGCCACCGCGGCGATAACTGGCGGCGTAGATCTCCCCCATGCGCGCGTCGATCACGGCGAGGATGGCGGCGTCGCCATCCTGTGGAGCCTCCCAGGCCAACGCGGCCAGCGAAGAGACCGGCACCACCGGCAAGTCGAGCGCCAATGCCATGCCTTGCGCCAGCGACACGGCCAGTCGCACGCCGGTGAAGGCGCCAGGGCCACGGCCGACGGCGATCGCGTCCAGCGCATGCCGGTCGATGCCGGCGGCGGCGAGCAGCTCGTCGGTCATCGGCAACACGCGCTCGGCGTGCCGGCGCGGCGCGAGCTCGCTGCGCGCAAGCACCTCCTCGCCATGGATCAACGCGACGGAGCAGGATTCGGTGGAGGTTTCAATCGCGAGCAGGTTCATAGCCGGGCATGATACTGCCGGCTGCACTTTGCCTGCCGTGGCACTGGGTACGAGCAACCCTGCGGAACGAGACGTTCGCCACTCGCGGGAAGTGGCGCTACCCCATCCCGAATCCCGCATCGCCAATCCCGGCTGCCAAGCTGTCGCGGCTGATGTCGGCGATCCGCCGGGCGCCGGTCAACGTCATCGCCACCCGCATTTCGCCGGCAATGAGGTCGAGCAGATGCGCCACGCCGCGCTCGCCGGCAGCCGCCAGGGCGTAGACAAACGGCCGACCGAGCAGCACGCCACGCGCGCCTTCAGCAATGAGCCGCACCACGTCGAGACCGCTGCGCACGCCGGAATCGGCCAGGACAGTCAGGTCGCCCTGCACCGCGTCGGCCACCGCGGGCAAGGCGCGCGCCGACGACAGCACCCCATCCAGCTGGCGCCCGCCATGGTTGGAAACCACGATGCCGTCGGCGCCAAAGCGCACGGCTTCGCGCGCGTCCGCGGGGTCGAGTATCCCCTTGAGGATCATCGTGCCCTTCCACGCCTCGCGGATCCAGTCTAGATCTGCCCAGCCAATGGCCGGATCGAAGTTGTTCCCCAGCCAACCGATGTAGTCCGCGAGCTGGATGCGGTGGCCCAGATAGGTGGAGATGTTGCCCAGGTCGTGCGGCCTGCCCCACAGGCCGACTTCCCACGCCCAGCGCGGATGACAAACGGCTTGCAGCATGCGCCGCGATGCCGCGAACGGCCCGGACATGCCCGAGTGCGCATCGCGGTAGCGCGCGCCCGGCACCGGCATGTCCACGGTAAACACCAACCGCCGCACGCCGGCCGCCCATGCGCGTTCCAGCACGTTTCGCATGAACCCGCGATCTTTCAGCACGTACAGCTGGAACCAAATCGGCCGCGCCACCTGCGACTGCACCTCTTCGATCGGACACACCGACACCGAGGACAAGGTGAACGGCACGCCCTTGCCGGCCGCCGCGCGCGCCGCCTGCACCTCGCCACGCCGCGCGTACATGCCGGTCAGCCCGACCGGCGCCAGCACCACCGGCAGCTTCAGGTCTTCGTCGAACAGTTTGGTCGCAAGGTCGACCTCGCCCACGCCACCCAACACGCGCTGGCGCAACGCCAGCGCCTGCAGGTCGCGGACGTTGCGGCGCATCGTCACCTCTTCATACGCGCCACCATCGATGTAATGGAACAGGAATGGCGGCAGGCGTCGCTTCGCCGCCGCGCGGTAATCACCTGCGGAGGAAATGATCATGATGGCGGCACTCTGCACCGCGCGATGCGACGCCGCAACCGCGACCCCGCGCGAGTGCTGCCGGTGCGCCGACGACGCGGCCTATACTCGCCGCCTGCCACCATGTGCCAAGTGCGGAAGCCTGGGAGCGTGGGCGATCACCGGCATGGGAGACGCACCAGACGGTGCCACCCCGCCACGATCCCGAACAACTTCCAGCATCACCGCAGCCGGCAACGCATCGCCGTGGCGCGCATGGAAATCCGCAGTTTTCGTTTGCCAATGCATGAGGAGAGTCATGGCCATTTACGACACCAAGATCGTCGGCAAGAACCCAGTTGCCGACGGCACGATGGAACTCCTGCTGGAGAAACCTGCCGCGCTCAAGTACCGAGCAGGGCAGTTCTTCGACATCATCCTCACGGCGAAGCCGGGCGCCGAGAAGAGCAGCTACGTGCACGGTTTCTCGTTCGCCAGCGCGCCGTGCGAGCCCAACCTGGTCGCCGCCACACGCATGCGCGGCACGCCGTTCAAGAACACCATCCGCGACCTGCCGATCGGTACCCCGGTGAAGATCGACGCGGTGTTCGGCAGCTTCACGCTGCACAAGGACACGAAAGTACCGGCGGTGTTCATCATCGGCGGCGTCGGCATCACGCCGGTGCGCAGCATCATTGCGCAGTCCACCCACGACCAGAGCGGCCACCAGCTCGCGCTGATCTACGCCAACGACACACCGGCACGCGCGCCCTACGTCAACGACCTCAAGGGCTTCGCCAAGGCCAATCCGAACTTCCATTTCGTGCAGACCTTCACCCAGGCTCCTGGCGGCGACGAACACGGTCGCGTCGATGCGGCGATGATCAAGCGCCACGTGCAGGACATCATGGCGCCGATCTACTACCTCTCCGGCCCGGCCGGCATGGTGCGCGCCACGCGCGAAACGCTGATGGGCATGGGCGTGGACGAGGACAACATCCGCACCGAGGAGTTCGAGGGGTATTGAGCGCGCTTTTCCTCGCATGAAAGTGAACGGCACCCGGTATCCACCGAGTGCCGTTTTCACGGGTTCGTCCCGAATGAGACCCCATGGGTCGAGCTTCAGCCCGAAATCCTGCGGCTCGTCCGGTCGGGATGAATCCCGGCCCACGGGCCGCCCGTCACGTCGCTGCCAGTGCCACGCGCAATTGCCGATAGCCCTCGACCAGGCGCGGGCCGGGGCGACCGAGAAACGCCTCGCTGATCGGCACGACGCGGTGATGCACCACGGCCGGCACCGCCATCCAACCCTCGCGTCGCTCGACCACGTCGGCGCGGTAGTGCGCCACCTTCACCCCGCACCAGCTCATCACCACAATATCCGGCGCCAGTGCCGCGGCGTCGGCGTTCTGCTGCGGCACGCTCTTCGCATCGAAGACTTCCCACGGATTCATGCCACCGGCGCGACGGATCAGCTCGTTCACCCACGAGTACTTCGCCGCCGCGATCACCGGCTTGGGCCACCACTCCACCAGCACGCGTGGGCGCGCACCGCGCGGCGCAACCTCCGGCATGGCCGCTTCCATCTCCGCCACCAGTTGCTCCCCACGCGCCGGCACGCCCAGCGCGGCGGCGATGCGGCCGATGTCGGCGTAGACGTCGTCCAGCGATTGCGGATCACATACCAGCACCGCCATGCCGGCTGCTTCGAGCGCGGCCACCACCTTTTCGTGGCCCGGCACGGTCAGCGAGGTCAGCACCAGGTCGGGCGCCAACGCGCGCACCGCGTCGATGTCGAGATTCAGGTCGCGGCCGGTCTTCGGCAAGCTGGCCACCACCTCGGGCGGGTAATCCGAGTCGGCATCCACGCCGACCAGCTGAGCAGCGCAGCCCAGCGCGCAGACGATCTCGGTGTTGGAACAGGTATGCGAAAACACGCGCACGGCTTTTCTCCGGACAGGGCCCGCAGTGTGCCGCAGCGTTAGCATCGCTGCATGAGCGACTTCCATCGCAACATGCTGGCTGACGCCGCCAGCCCCTATCTGCGCCAGCACGCCGGCAACCCGGTGCACTGGCAAACGTGGAACGCGGCCACGCTGGCGCATGCGCGCGAAACGGATACGCCGATCCTGCTTTCCGCCGGCTACAGCGCCTGTCACTGGTGCCACGTGATGGCACACGAAAGCTTCGAGAATCCCGCCATCGCGCGGGTGATGAACGCGCATTTCGTCTGCATCAAGCTCGACCGCGAGGAGCGGCCCGACATCGACCGCGTCTACCAGCTTGCGCACCAGGCGCTGCACGGCCGCGGCGGCGGCTGGCCGCTCACCGCCTTCATCGACCCGCAGGATCTGGTGCCGTTTTTCACCGGCACCTACTTTCCGCCCGCGCCGCGCCACGGCTTGCCGGCGTTTGGTGATCTGCTGGTGCATGTACGTGATTACTTCGACGCCCATCGCGATGCCTTGCGCGAACAGGCCACCGCCTTGCGCGAGTGGCTGGCGCAGGTGGAATCCAATCCGGCACCGGCCAGCGCGCTGCCCGATGTCGCCACCACGCAAGCGCTGGCCTTGGAACAGTTCACTGCCAACTTTGACCCGCAGCACGGCGGCAGCGCCGGGGCGCCCAAGTTTCCGCGTGCGGCGGAACTCGAATGGCTGCTCGGCCTGCCCGACGCCGGCACCCGCAACATGGCGCACCTCACGCTGCGGCAGATGGCGCAACGCGGCCTGCAGGACCATCTCGGCGGCGGCTTTTTCCGCTACTGCGTGGATGCCGATTGGACGATCCCGCACTTCGAAAAAATGCTGTACGACAACGCACAACTGTTGCCGGCCTACGCACGTGCCGCCGCCGATGCCGCGCTCGATGCCGGCACGCGCACGCTTGCGCACCGGGCCGCAAGCGGCATCGTCGACTGGATCGAACGCGAGATGACGCTCGCCGACGGCACCTTCGCCAGCTCCCTGGATGCCGACAGCGAGCACGAGGAAGGCAAGTTCTACCTGTGGACGCGCGGGGCCATGGCGGGTGCACTTGATGCGCCACATGCCGCGCTGGCGCTGGCGGCCTATGGCCTCGACCGCGCACCGAACTTTGAAGCCCGTGCGTGGCACCTGGTGCGCGACGAATCGCTGGACACGTTGGCGACAAGTACCCGGCGCTCGCCGGAAGACACCGCGCGGGCATTGGAGGAAGCGCGCCAAAGCCTGCTTGCCGTGCGCATGCGTCGCACTCCGCCAAACCGCGACGACAAGACACTCACCGCGTGGAACGCGCTCGCCATCACCGGTCTCGCACGCAGCGCACTCATGCTGGACGACGCCCGCCGCGCGGCGCTCGCGCAACGCGCGCTGGAGGGCTTGCGCCACGACGCGTGGCTGGATGGCACGCTGTACGCCAACATCGCGCCGCCGGCTGCGCGCATCCCCGGCTTCCTCGACGATCACGCGTTTCTGCTCGACGCCCTGCTGGAAACCCTGCAGTGGCGCTTCGATCCGCAACACCTCGCCTGGGCCACGGCGCTCGCGGATGCCTTGCTTGAACGCTTCGTCGACCCGGCCAGCGGCGCATTCTGGTTCGCCGCCGCGGAACACGCCACGCCGCTCGCACGCGGCCGCCAGTACACCGACGATGCCCTGCCCAACGGCAACGCCGTCGCCATCCGTGCCCTGCTGCGCCTGGGTCACCTCATCGGCGAAACGCGTTACCTCGACGCCGCCGAGCGCGCATTGCAGGCCGGCGCGGCCGCACTGACGCAACTGCCCGCCGCCTGCCCCACCCTGCTGCGCGCGCAAGCCGAAGCCGCGCACCCGCGCCGGCAACTGGTGGTGCGCTGCGCGCCGGAACAAGCAGCCGCCTGGCGCGCCACGGTGCGCACTGCACTGGCCGAAAACAACTTGTCGCCCGCCACCGACGCCATCGACGTCTTCGTGATCGACGCCCCCGCAGGCGCCCTGCCCGGCGTACTTGGCGCGCGCGCCGTGGCAAGCGCCAGCGGCAGCGCGCAGCTTTGCACCGGGCTCACCTGCCAGCTCTCCGTCACCGATCCGGCGAAACTGTCGGATGCGTTGCGCGCGTGAGTCGAGCGAACTCGGGGCCACGAATCAACCTGTTCCGAGCGGTACGCTTGGTGCCAAACGGCCTTCGACCCAGCGTTCTCACGGCACGGCGGTTCCGGGCTCGCGCTTGGTTTCTTCGGTTGGCGCGGCATCAGGGTGGTTTTGCGTGGCACCGGCGCGACACGCGGCATCAGAGTCGGTTTCGTGTGGGGGCAGTACGGGGGCGTGGCATCCGAGCGGTTTCGTGCGCCCTGCGGGCGCGCGAGCTACTTTCTCTTTGCTTGCCCAAAGAGAAAGTAGCCAAAGAGAAACGGCACCCCGCGGCAGCGCTTTCCGTCCTTCCATGGACGGAAAGTCCGTGAGGCGGGGCCGGGCCTTTCGAGCGGGCATCGTGCCCGCGCGAAAAGGCGAGGCCATCCCTGGCCTCGCCCGCTGCGCGGCTTTTCGAACCCCGCCTCACCGCCGCCGAGGGGCCCCCAGAAGAGCGGCGCGCATCGTGCGCGCCAGAAGCCAAAGCATCACCCGTCCCGCAGCTGGTGGTGCGCGGACGCTCTGCTTCGGGCGCGCGGACGCGCGCCTGCCGTTGTGGGGCTCCTATGGCGCGGCGGGTGGGCTGCGGATAGTCCGTCAGGATGGCCCGCAGGGAGGCGGGCCAGTTTTCCGCCGGCACACGGAGGTGCCGTCGGAAAACCCCGCAGCCCACCCGCGCACCCGGAGGGCGCGCCATCGGGGTGGCCTCTCTTTTGGCTACTTTTCTCTGGCCATTCAGAGAAAAGTAGCCCGGACGCCCAAAGGGCGTTCGAAACCGCTCCAGTGCCGCGCGTCGCGCCGGTGCCGCACGAAACCGCCCTGATGCCGCACCTCCCGCGAAACCCGCGGCAGCACGAAACAGCTTCGATCCCACGCCTGCCACAGACCGGATCCCGACCTAGGCAAAAAACGCCTGTACATCCCTCAGATCCCGCGTACGCGGCATCGGCGGCAGGCTGGCGAGGAAGAGCTTGCCGTAGCCTTTGCTGGTGAGGCGTGGGTCGCCGAGCACCAGCACGCCGCGGTCGGTCACGCTGCGGATCAGGCGTCCGGCGCCCTGCTTGAGCGCGATCGCGGCGGCGGGCACCTGCCAGCCCATGAACGGGTTGATGCCCTGCTCTTCCAGTGCTTCGAGGCGCGCGACCAGCACCGGGTCATCCGGCGCGGCGAACGGCAGTTTGTCGATCACCACCACGCTGAGCGCCTCGCCGACCACGTCCACGCCTTCCCAGAAACTCGCGGCGCCGAGCAGCACGCCGTGGCCGCTGCGGCGGAACTCCTCCAGCAGCTGATGGCGCGGCGCGGTGCCCTGCACGAACAACGGCCACGGCCATTGGCCATCCAAACGTTGCGCGGCATGGCGCAAGGCGCGGTGCGAGGTGAACAACAAAAACGCGCGGCCCTGCGAGGCTTCAAGCACCGGCTTGACCGCATCGAGCAGGCGGTCGGTGTGGTCGCGCGCCGCCGGGTCGGACAAGCCATCGGGCAGATAACACAGCGCCTGCTTCGCGTAGTCGAACGGGCTTTCCAGCAACAGCGTTTGGGGTTCGTCCAACCCGAGTTGGCGCGAGAAGTGATCGAAGCTGCCGGCGACGGAAAGCGTGGCCGAGGTGTAGATCCACGCGGCCGCGCTTTTTTCGCGCAGCGTGCGCAGCGGCGCCGCCAAATCGAGCGGCGTCGCGTGCAGCGCGAAGCCGCGCGGGAAGCGTTCGTACCAGCGCACGTCGTGCGCGCCGCCAGCGTCGAGCAGGTGGTCGAGATGCCCGCCCAGCGCCAGCGCGCGCTCGTGTGTATTGGCCAAACCGCGCGACCGCTCGGCCTGCGAGCCAAGCAAGTCGGCGAACGTGGAGAGCAACTCGGCCAGCGCGCGCAAACCGTCACGCACCGCCGCACGCTCGTCGAGCTGACCAAAGCTGCCGCGCGGCGGCAGGCCTTCCATCGCCAGGCGCAGTTCGCGCAAGACTTGGTTCAAGGCTTCGACCGGCTCCAGCAGCAGGCTGGTCGCGCCGGTAACACCGTTGCCTTCGCGCAAGGCATCCTGGGCCAGCTCGCCGAGTTGGCGCGCGCTGACCGTTTCGCTGAAAAACTGTCCCGCCAGCTCGGGCACCTGATGGGCCTCGTCGACAATATAGGCGGCGGCGCTCGGCAGGATCTCGCCGAAACCGCCCTGCTTCAGCGCCAGATCGGCAAACAGGAGGTGATGGTTGACCACGACGAGGTCGGCTTCCATCGCCTCGCGACGGGCCTTGAACACGTAACAGTCCTCATAGAACGGGCACTCCACGCCAAGGCAGTTCTCCGCCGTGGAAGTGACCAGCGGCCACAGCGCGGAATCTTCCGGCACCTCGGCCAGTTCCGCACGGTCTCCGCGCCGGGTACGCGCCGACCACGCGCGGATCGCCGCGAGCTGGCGCGCCTGCTCGGGAGAGAGCGACGCGCCCTCGCGCACGGTCTGGTCGAGTCGGTACAGGCACAGGTAGTTGGCGCGCCCCTTGAGCAAGGCGGTTTTGACGTGCACGCCCAGCACCGACAGCACGCGCGGCAAATCGCGGAAATAGAGCTGATCCTGCAGCGCCTTGGTACCGGTTGACACGATCACGCGCTCACCT
The DNA here is from genome assembly GCF_058789895.1 of Rhodanobacter sp. FW106-HT46G03. Lineage (NCBI taxonomy): Bacteria > Pseudomonadati > Pseudomonadota > Gammaproteobacteria > Lysobacterales > Rhodanobacteraceae > Rhodanobacter > Rhodanobacter sp. FW106-HT46G03. The sequence continues at coordinate 1,405,788 of NZ_JBYTCC010000001.1, read as the reverse complement.
GAAAGCAGCGCCGGCACGAGGTAGGCAAAGGTCTTGCCGGTGCCGGTGCCGGCCTCCGCCAGGAGCGTATCGCGGCCGGCAATGGCGGCGGCCACGGCATGTGCCATCGTCCGTTGCGCGGCGCGCGGTACAAAGTCGGGCACCTCGCGGGCAAACGGGCCATCCGGGCCCAGCAGCGCGGCAACGTCGTCCGGCTGCGTGTCGTCAGAGTCGATCATTGCCGCAGTATCGCCCGGCCATGCGCGCAGGCAAACCGCAAGCGTCAAACGTGAACCATCAGAACCGGTTGACACCCTGCACGTGACACTTAGCCACCCACTTCTCGGCAGTGGCGACACCGGTATCGTCGCCGGCGCTCTTGCGCAACTGCGCAATGGTTTCCCAATTGCGCGCGCACAGCGGGCCGAGCTTCGGGCCCAGTGACCACGAGCGCTGCGCAAGCTTTTCCGCCAGCGGGTAGTCATGCTGCCAGATTGCCACTTCGGCGCGGTCTTGCAGCAACTCGGGCGAATCCGGACTGCGGCCCAAGGCCTGGTCGAGCTGGACCGCGGCGGCATCGTACTTGCCGGTGTGCACATCCTTCTCAGCCGTGGCCTGCCACGCCGCAATACCGGGATCAGCCAGCGGTTTCACCGCGATCACCGATTTTTCCTGGTCACCGGCAGCGTGGACGGCGGCGACGATGGTCGCCGGGGTCAATGTTGGACGCGACACCGGCGGCGCAGTCGGCACCGTCGCGGCACAGGCCGCCAGTGCGGCCACCGCAAGCGGCAGCACACCACGAACGAGGAGACGACGGGGAAGATTCATGGTTAATGACCACCAGCAACGGGTTGGGGGAGATCCGGCGCACGGGCCGGCGCCGGGGGCGGAGGCACGCTCGATGCCGACGCCGGGCCACCGCCGAACAGGCTCTGCCAGAAGCAACCCTCCACCTCGTTCGGCAGCGAGCCGGCCACTACCGGCACCTGCTGCGCGCCGGCGCACTGCGGCTCGGTCGGCTTGCCATCGGCGGGATTGATCCACGCCATCTGCAGGCCGTCGCCCAGCGCGGCGGAAAGCGGCTTGGTCGGCAACTTCGCAAACAGGTCGCGCCACACGCGCAGCGCGCCGGTGGCACCGAACAGATGCGCCGGCTTGTTGTCGTCGCGGCCCATCCAGAACACCGCGAGGTGCTCGCCGGTGAAGCCGGCAAACCAGCTGTCGCGCAGGCCGTTGCTGGTGCCGGTCTTGCCGGCGGCGTGCAACGAAGCGAGGGGCGAATTGCCGATGGAAGCCGCAGTGCCATACGTGGCCACCTGCTGCATCGCCCAAGTGATGAGGCGCACGGCCGGCTGGTACTCGCCCTTGCCGGCCTGTACCTCGTAACGCTTGATCGTGCGGCCGTTGCCGTCGACCACGCCGCGCACCGCCAGCAGTGGCAACGCGTGACCATCGGAGGCGATGTACTCGTACATCTGCGCCAGTTGCAGCGGGGAGATGTCCAGCGCGCCAATCAGGAGCGACGGGCTCGGGTTGACGTCGGTCAGCCCGAAGGATTCGAGAAACGCGCGGATGCGCGGCAAGCCCACCGCCAGCCCGAGATGAATGCTCGCGAGGTTCCATGATTTCGCCAGCGCATCCACCATCGGCACCATGCCATGGCTCTGGTCGTCGTCGTTGTGCGGCTCCCACAGCGTGCCGTTCGGCTGCCGCATGCTGATCGGGCTGTCGTCCAGCGCGGTGGCGAGATTCCAGCGTGCAGGGTCGGTCAGCGCCACCAAATACACGAACGGCTTGATGGTGGAACCGATCGGCCGTTGCGAATCCAGCGCACGATTGAAGCCCTGGTCGCCGGGGAACTTGCTGCCGATCACCGCCAGCACGCTGCCATCGTGCGCATCGGTCACCACGCCCGCGGCCTGCACCGCCTCGCCACGCTTGCCCAGACCCTTCACCGTGGTCGAAATGGCCTGTTCGGCGTAGATCTGCGCGGCCGGGTCGAGCGTGGTGAAAATCGAAAGGTTGCCGGCTCGCAGCGTGTCCTCGTCGAAGTCCTTGGTGATCTGCTGGCGCACCAACTGCATGAACGCCGGGAAGCGGTCATGCGGCAACTGGCCACTGGTGGTGATGCCGAGCGCCGTGGCCTGCGCCGCCTTGCCCTGGTCGGCGGAAATCAGGTCGTTGTCGACAAATTCCTGCAGCACCAGGTTGCGCCGCGCCAGCGCGCGATCCGGATAACGCCGCGGATCGTAGAAACTCGGCCCCTTGACCAGCCCGACCAGCAGCGCGATCTCCTGCACCCGCAGATCGCGCAGCGGGCGGCCGAAGTAGAACTCCGACGCCGCGGCAAAGCCGTGCACCGCCTGCGCCCCTTGCTGGCCAAGGAACACCTCGTTGACGTAGGCCTCCAGGATACGGTCCTTGCTGTAGTGGAACTCCAGCAACAGCGCCATCAGCGCCTCGTTGGCCTTGCGCGTGAAGGTTTGCTGACGGGTCAAAAACAGATTGCGCACCAACTGCTGGGTGAGCGTCGAGGCGCCCTGCACGGTATGCCCCGCGCGCAGGTTGGCAAACGCCGCGCGCGCGATCGCGCTGAAGTCGATGCCGATGTTGTGGCGGAAATCGCGATCCTCGACAGTGATGAGGCCGTTGACCAGCAGCGGCGGCAAATCCGCCAGCCGCACGATGCGGCGGTCCACCTGTTTGGCGCCGTACACCGTGGCGATGCGCGCCGGGTCCAGATGCGCAAGCGGCATCGCCGCGCCGGTCAAAAGATCCCGCACGCGCTGCACGCGGCCTTGCCCCAGAGTAACCTCGATGCGTTTGGGCAGCTCGCCGCCATCCGGCCCGGCATAGCCGCGCGAGGAAATGGTGTAAGTCGCGCCGCGCTTCATCCAGGTGCCAGGCACCTTGCCGTGGCTATCCTCGACGTAACCGGCAAAGGTCAGCTCGAGCTGCAGCGCCGCCGGTGTCATCGGATCCCCCGGCGACAGCGGCAACGGCCGTGCGAACACCCGCGTCGGCACCGCAAACACGAGGTCGCTGAAGCGTTGTTGCACGCGCTGGTTGAGGACCAGCGCATACGGCAGCACGAACCCCACGAACAGGCCGAAGCCGATCCAGAACGGCACCCGCAGCCACGGCCAGCTCGCGTGCAGCAACGCGCGGATACGGGTCAGCACAGGCGCTGGCTGATGAGTTTGCACATAGGTCTTGGATAATACGGGGTGTCAGCCGGCGGGGGGATGAATGGGGTTGGAGCCGGGATTCGGGATTCGGGATTCGGGATTCGAGATTTGGGATTGGAGATTCGAAAAGGCGGGCTGCGGCCAGCCTCCACGCTTCGCGGGTCGGCTTCAGCCGACTGGAGACTCGCGCCGGGTTAAAACCCGACTGGCAAAAGCTGGCATCTTGCGGCAACCGGCTCCTGCAAATCCCCAATCCCGTATCCCAAATCCCGGCTCTCTGGATCCCCAATCCCGTCGCTACTCGTCCCCCGACCGGTGCGCGATCCACGCGCCGGCCATGGCGGATAGATACGGCACCGATTGCGCGCCGAGGATGAACATCCACAGTGTGCCTTCGATATAGCGGGTGCCGTAGGCGTGGGCCATGCCGACGATGCACAGGATCAGCGCGACGGCCATCAGCATCTCCTCGCGCACCGGGGCGAACGCGGCAAAGCTCGAACCGCCCATGCGGCGCTTCTTGGCGGTGACCACAAAGGCGGTCTTCTTGCGCGTCAGGCCATGCAGGATGCCGCGCGCGATGGCATGGGAGAGCCCCATGCTGGCGACCGAGGCCATGATGGTGTCGTACCAGCCGCACGGCACCCGCGCGCGGTAGAGCACGATGCCGAAGATCATCTTGGCGAAGAAGAAGCCGATCACCGGGATCAGGAACAACTGCATCGGCAGGCTGAAAAGGTACGGGAACGCGATCATGCCGGCGGTCCAGTACAGCGCCATCAGAGTGAAGATGAGCAGCAGCGCATCGGCAAACCAGCTGAACCAGCCAGTGAGAAAGTGGAAGCGCTGCCCGGGGGTGAGCGGGCCCTTCTTCACCATCCAGTCCCAGCGCCCCTTGAGGATCTGCATGGCACCGAACGCCCAGCGGTAGCGCTGGCTCTTGTACGCCTTGAAGTCGGCCGGGGTGAGGCCCTTGCCCATCAATTCATCGACGTAGACCAGCTCGTAGCCGGCGTGCATCAGGCGCAGGCCAAGCTCGGCGTCCTCGCAGATCGTCCATTCCGACCAGCCGCCGGTGCCTTCGAGCGCGGCGCGGCGCACCATCGTCATGGTGCCGTGCTGGATGATGGCGTTGCGCTCGTTGCGGTGGTGCATGCCGATGCGGAAGAAGCCGTCGAACTCCCACGCGGTCATGCGGCGGAAACGGTTCTTCTGGAAGTCGCGATGCGCCTGCGGGCACTGCACCACCGCCACCTTCGGGTCGTGGAAATAACCGGTGAGGGTGGCGAGCCAGTCGGTGCGCACCACGTAGTCGGCGTCGATCACCGCGATCACGTCCGCACGCTGGTTGGTTTCCTTGAGGCCGAAATTGAGCGCGCCGGCCTTGAAACCCGGCCATGGTTCCAGATGGAAAAAGCGGAAACGTTCGCCGAGCTTTTCGCAATACGCCTTCACCGGCCCCCACACCGCCGGGTCCTTGGTGTTGTTGTCGATCACCAGCACTTCAAAGTTGGCGTAGTCGAGCGCGGCCAGCGAATCGAGCGTGACCTGCACCATCTCCGGCGGCTCGTTGTAGCAAGCCAGGTGGATCGACACGAACGGCTGCTTCTCCGGCGGGTCTGGCCTGAGCATGTGCGCCTCGCGCATCCACTTGCGCCGCCACAGCACCTCGGTGAACTCGAAACCGTTGATGAGCAGGATGGCGATGATCGCGATCTGCGCCGGAAACAGCAGCAGCAACATCGTCCAGTCGACCCAGCTCAGGTAGAACTGGAACGGCAGCGTGGCCGACCACACCAGGATGCCGGCGCAGAACTGGATAAGCACGCAGAAGAACAACCGCCCGGTGAGCTTGAAGCGCTCGAAGCGCAGCGCGAACCAGATCATCGGCCACAGCGCGAGCAGGCTCGCCGCCAGCGCCTTCCACGGCCACGAGGTGTCCTCGGTGACCGGGCCGGTGAGCGGGAACTTGAGCTGACGGTCGGCGTTGAACATCCCCCAATACGCCTCGGTGCGGCCTGAAAGCTGCTCCTTCCACGGCTGGTCGAACGCCTCCATCACGTAGTAGTCGATGTGGTCGCGCTTGGCCACGTTGAACCACTGGCGCAGGAAGATCGCCTCGTTCGACACCGACGGGTCGGCATACTCGTGGCGATCGCCGTTGGACGGCCAGCCGATTTCGCCGATCACGATCGGCTTGTTCGGGAACAGTTGCCTCAGGTGGTTGTAGCTGCCCAGCACCGCGCCGATCGCGTCCTTGCGCGGGATGCCGTTCCAGTAGGGGAACAGGTGCACGGTGATGAAATCCACGTGCTGCGCCAGCTCGGGGTATTTCTCCCAGATGTAGTCCGGCTCGGCGGTCGACACCGGCTGGCGCAGCGCAGCGCGCACGCGGTCGAGATAGGCCATGAGCTGGTCGGGCGAGACGTCGTTGCGAAACAGCACCTCGTTGCCCACCAGCACGCGGTTGATGGTGCCGGGGTAACGCCGCGCCTGCGCGATCAGCGCATCGATCTCCTGCTCGTTGTTCTCCAACCGGGTGTCGATCCACGCACCGGACAGCACCTTGAGTCCGTCGCGCTCTGCCAGGCGCGGAATCTGCGGGTTCTGCAACATCGAATAGGTGCGGATGTTGTGCGTGTAGTGGCGCAGCAGCTTGAGGTCGCCATCAAGCTGCTCGTCGGTGGGGAAATCACCCTTGAGCGGGCTCTGGTAGCGCTGGAACGCCGACAGCGCATAGCCGCTGACCGGGCCGTGCCAGTCTTCCGGGCCGTGCGGACGGTTGCTCCACCACCACAGGCCGATGTTCAGCGCGGCCACCACCAGGGCCAGCACGACGGCAACAAACCAGGACGGACGGCGGTGGGTGACAGGCTCGGCGCTCAAAAGAATCCCCGTGGAGGCCCCTCGGCAAACGGGGGGAGCCGCAGGAGCTTAACCAATCCGCGCCCGCACGCTCAATAAAACCACTTCGCCGCAGTCAGCCGCAGCTAAGCCACGGGGTGCCGCGCAGCACCTTGGCGGCGCCTCGCGCAACCGGCAACGGCTCTCAACGCCCGCCGAACTCATGCACCATCTGGGTCATGGTGCGTGCCACACAGGCGCCGTCGCAGCGGCCGGCCAGGTAGCCGGAGCCGCAGGCCATCAGCTCCGCCAGCGTGCCGTACAGCGCCTGCGCGTCGCGGTCGTGCGGCTCGCCGTTGCTGCCCAGCGCTTTCTCCTGCTCCACGTAGGTGCGCACCGCACCCACCATGGTGTGCGCCATGTCGTCCGCGTGGACCTCTCCGCGCAGGAACGGCGGTGCAAACGCCACCGCCTTGTCCACCGCCGCCTGCATGCGTGCAGCCTGGGTGGCGGGTACGGCGGCGTCCGGGGTAGGCGTTGCGTCGGTGGTCATGGCTTGCCTCGTGGGTGATTGATCGGCGGCAAGTATGCGCCGGCGCGGACAAGCCGCCGTGATGCAGGTCGGTTCCCATGGAAGACGTCGAAGAGCTGCACCTTCGCCCAAGCTTGCGGGAACGGCGCACGTACGCGCACCAAGTAAGTCGGATGATGCGCGCGTTTTCCCCTTCCTTGCTGCTCGTCGCGGCAACGTTGGTGCCACGCGGCAACACGAGCGGGTTTACCCTCTGCAACACCTCCGGGCGCGGGTCACGCGTCCAACTTCCAAAACGACACAAGGATTGATCGATGAAGAAGCGAACGCTTCGGTTGGTGGCGGCGATTGGCCTGGCGCTGGGTACGTTCAGCGCATGGGCGGCGAGCGATGCGGAGGTGACGCGCGCCACGCTGGACAACGGTTTGCGCGTGGTGATCGTGCGCGACACGTTGGCGCCGGTGGTCACCACGGAGATGAATTACCTCGCCGGCTCGGACGAGGTGCCGGCCGGGTTCCCCGGCACCGCGCATGCGGTGGAACACATGATGTTTCGCGGCAGCCCGGGGCTGTCCAAGGATCAGCTCGCGGCGATCGCGGCGAACATGGGCGGCGCGTTCAACGCGGATGCCACGCAGGGCGTGACGCAGTATTACTTCGTGGCGCCGGCGCAGGATCTGGACGTGGCGCTGAAGGTGCAGGCGCTGCGCATGCGCGGCGTGGACATGGACCAGAAGGAGTGGGACAAGGAGCGCGGCGCGATTTCGCAGGAGGTGTCGCGCGATCTCTCCAGCCCGGATTTCAAGTTCTACTCGCAGATGCTGGCGCAGATGTTTTCCGGCACGCCGTATGCGCACACGCCGCTGGGTACGCGCGACTCGTTCGACCAGACCAACGCGGCGATGCTCAAGGCGTTCCACGACACCTGGTACGCGCCGAACAACGCGATCCTGGTGATTGCCGGCGACGTCGATCCGACGGCGACGCTGGCGAAAGTGAAACAGGAATTTGCCGGCATCGCGAAGAAGACGCTGCCGGCGCGGCCGGCGTTCGACTTCAAGCCGGTGGCGGCGAAGACCGTGCAACTGCCGACCGACAGCCCGTATGGCTCGGTGTATCTCGGCTATCGCCTGCCCGGCCTGAAATCGAAGGATTACGCCACTGCGCTGGTGCTGGGCCAGGCGCTCGGTTCACAGCGCGCGGCGCTGGCCGGCATGCGGTTCGACGGCACCGCCCTGTTCGGCGGCTTCGTCGGCCAAAGCATGCCGCACGCCGGGCTTGGCCTCGCGGTGGGCATCTTCCCCAAGGGCGGCAACCCGCAACCGGTGCTGACCAAGATGCAAGCCATCCTGGCCGACGCTGCGGCGAAGGGTATCGACCCGGCGCTGGTGGAGGCGGCCAAACACAAGGCGGTCTCCGATCTCGAATTCAAGAAGAACTCGGTAGACGGGCTGGCCAACGCGTGGTCGCATGCACTGGCGTTCCAGGGCGCGGATTCCCCGGATGCGATCAAGGCCGCGATCGAGGCGGTGACGCCGGCAGCCGTGAATGCGCTGGCGAAGCAGACCTTCGACCCCAAGCATGCGATCACCGCCATTCTGACCCCGGAGAGCTCCGGCAAGCCGGTGGCCGGCAAGGGCTTCGGCGGCGCGGAGAGCTTCTCATCCACACCGGACAAGCCGGTGGAGCTGCCGACGTGGGCGCAAGCGGCGTTCGCCAAACTGGCGGTGCCGAAATCCTCGCTCGATCCGGTGAGCTACACCCTGCCCAACGGCCTGCGCCTGATCGTGCAGCCAGAGACCATCAGCGACACGGTGGAACTCTACGGCAGCATCAAGACCAACCAGGATCTGCAGGCGGGCAAGGGCGAGGAAGGCGTGAGCGAAGTGCTTGCCGGGCTGTTTCCATTCGGCACCGAGCATCTGGACCGCATCCAGTTTCAGCAGGCACTGGACGCGATCGGCGCGCACGAAAGCGCCGGCACCAGCTTTTCGCTGGCGGTACCCGCGGCACACTTCGCCGAAGGCGTGAAACTGCTCGCCGACCACGAACTGCATCCGGCACTGCCGGCGCAGGCGTTCTCGCTGGTGCAGAAGCAGACGGCGGGCATGGTGGCCGGGCAACTGCAGTCGCCCGATTTCCTCTACCAGCTCGGGCTGGGCAAGGCACTGCTGCCGGCGAACGACCCCTCGTTGCGCCACGCCACGCCACAGAACGTGATGGCGCTGACGCTGGACAAGGTGAAGCAGTACTACGGCGCGACCTTCCGTCCGGACCTCGCCACTATCGTCATCGTCGGCAAGGTCGACCCGGCGCAGGCGAAGCAGGTGATCGAGCAGGCGTTTGGCAATTGGAAGTCCACCGGGCCCAAGCCCGACACCGACTACGCCGCGGTGCCCGCGAACCAGCCCGGCAAGCTGCACGTGCCCGACGCCAGCGCGGTGCAGGACAGCGTGGACATGGCGCAAACCATTGCCGTCACCTACGACGACCCGGCGCGCTACGCGATCCACCTCGGCAACCAGGTGCTCGGCGGCGGCTTCTACGCCTCGCGCCTCACCCGCGACCTGCGCGAGAAACACGGGCTGGTCTACACCGTGGGCGTCAGCTTGGACACTGACAAACACCGCGGCACCTACAAGGTGTTCTACGGCAGCGATCCGGACAAGGTCGGCGCCGCCAGCGCGCTGGTGGTGCAAAACCTCAAGCAGATGCAGGACGCACCGGTGACCGATACCGAGCTGAGGCAGGCCAAGGGCATCCTGCTGCGCCGGATGCCGCTCGGCGAATCGAGCTTCGGCGCCATCGGCAGCCAACTGCTGGAACTCGCGCAGCAAGGCAAGCCACTTGATGCCATGACCATCGCCGGCCGGCACTACCTGTCGCTGACCGCGCCCGAGGTGCAAGCTGCGTTCAAGAAATACGTGCGGCCGGAAGGCTTGGTGACGGCGGTGAAGGGGCCGGCACCGAAAGGCTGATCGCAGCGAACCGCACTCGCCCGGAGCAACCGGGCGAGTGCGGTCTTTTTTGCCCTTCAAAAACTTTCACACGCCATGCCTGAGTCAGACCACTACCCCATCCGCGCATGGCCTTGGCGCACGCAGTTGCGCGATACCTACCGGGTGCTGTTCGTTCCCGTCACGCTGGCCGTCGTCGCCAGCGCGACCCGGTTCTTCCATTGGCCTTGGGGACTAGCGCTTGGCGCCTGCCTCGGCATGCTGCCTTCATATGTCCTCGGTACGCCTTCCCGCATGCCGATCGCGCCGGGTGACAGCGCCACCATCGACCACTGGCTCGCCGCGCACAAACATGTCCACGATGCCCGCGGCTGGGTGCCACGCCTGCCCCGCAACGCCTATTTCGACAGCTAGGTCGTGCACTGGCAAGGCGACGCGCCGTGATCGGGCCGCCCATCACGTTGCGCGCGCTGAAAACGATATTGCGCAGAGGGCCATCCGGCGGGTGAACACGGCATGGCAAGTCGATCTTCGGTACGTGGCGCAACGAAGTCCCTTGCGCACCCGCCCCAGCCGGTCGAACCATGGTTTGGCTGCGCCACGCGTCACTTCACACGCCCCCTTCACCGGCAACCTGCCGCGGTCGGCCCGCGCGTGCATGCATGACAACTTCCGTGCCCGCGTCCGGCACATGTCACCTGCCGCCCACAGCCCCGCAAGCGCTTGCGACCGCAACCGGCACGCTCTTGCCGACGAAGGGCAGTCCAGCACGCGAAACCACGGTCGGGATCATGTGCTGCCGGGTACCGCGGTACCCGCCCGCGGTATCCCGCGCACCGCCCCCTTGGCTTGCGTCACACTGCAGCGCCCCGTAAACTTCGCGGCTCACGCTCGCCGGAGTAGCTCAGTTGGTAGAGCGGCGCATTCGTAATGCGTAGGTCGCAGGTTCGACTCCTGTTTCCGGCACCATTTACAACACAGGTCCGCATTGCTGCGGACCTGTGTTTTTTTTCGCAGGGTGCCCAGCGTCGCGATCTCGGCGAGACGACAGCGGTCAGTTCGACGCGTCTGCAGCGTGGCTGCCGAACAGGCCGAAGACGACCAGCAGCACGGCACCAACGGTGATGCCGCAGTCGGCCAGGTTGAACACCGGGTAGTGCCAAGCGCCGAATTGCACGTCGATGAAGTCGGTGACTTGCGCGGCGAGCATGCGGTCGATGAGGTTGCCGATGGCGCCGCCGATCACCAGCGCCAGCGGCAGCGCGGTGCGCCAGTCGCGACGCGCAGTGCGGGCCAGCCAAACCACCAGCGCGATGGAAATGACGACGGCCAGCGCCGAGAACAGCCAGCGCTGCCAGCCGTCGTGGTTGGCAAGAAAGCTGAAGGCCGCGCCGCGGTTGTAGGTGAGCGTCCAGTTGAGGAAACCGGAAATCACCGGGTGTGCCAGGCCTTCGGGCTGCAGCGTGGCCGCCGCCCACGCTTTGCTGAGCTGGTCGAGCACGATGAGCGCGCCGGAGAGCGCAAGCCACGGCAGGGCATTGGGTTTGATGGTCATGGGTGGCGGGGTTTCCGGTTCAACGATTTCGATGCTTGTCGTGGGGTACGCGCCAGGCGTGCTGGGTTTGGTGGGTGATCGAGGCGGTAGCCATTGCCAAGGCGGAGTGAGCATTGGCAAGTCCCGGCCCCTCACCTCGATCCTCTCCCCGCCGGGGAGAGGAAGAAAGGCGAAGCGATCCCTCACCGGTGCGATGGAAGCAAAGCGGCGCGTCAGAACCAGCGCCGCACCTCGCCGTTGCCCTCGACGTTTTCGACGCAGCGGCCGCATAGGTCCGGGTCATCCGCATGGCTGCCGACATCGTCGCGGTGGTGCCAGCAGCGCACGCATTTGGCGGCGTCGCTGACGCTGGCCGACACCCAGGCCTTGGCGCCGTCCAGCGCAAGCTCCTCGCCGCCATCGGGTACCCGGCTTGCCTCGTGCAAGCTCACATCCGAAGTGATGAAGAAGAAACGCAGTTCGTCCGCCGCCGGTGCGTAGCGCGCAACCGTGGCAGCGTCCGCGTGGATCGCCAGCTTTGCATCGAGCGCGGCGCCAATGGCGCCATCTTTGCGCATGCCTTCGAGCACACGGGCGGCGCCTTCGCGGATGGCCAGCAGGTCGGCCCACCAGCGGCGCTGTTCCGGCGTAGCCTGGGTTGCCGCCAGCCCGTCGTACCAGGTTTCGAACAGCACGCTTTCGCCGCGCTCGCCCGGCAACTCGCGCCAGATCTCCTCGGCAGTGAAGGCGAGGATCGGCGCCAGCCAGCGCACCAGCGCCTCGGCGATGCGGTACATCGCGCTTTGCGCGCTGCGCCGGCCGTGGCTGTCGGTCGGCATGGTGTAGAGCCGATCCTTGGTGATGTCGAGATAGAGCGCGCCCATCTCGTTGGTGCAGAAGTTCTGCACGCGCGCCACCACCTCGGGGTAGTCGTAACGCTCGTAGGCGGCGATTACCGCCTGCTGCACGTCATGCGCCTGCTGCACGGCCCATTGGTCCAGCGGCAAGCTGTCTTCCACTTTCACCAGGTGCCGCGCGGGATCAAAGCCGTCCAGATTGCCGAGCAGGAAACGCGCGGTGTTGCGCAACCGGCGGTAGCCATCGGAGACGCGCTTGAGGATCTCGTCCGACACGCTCATCTCGTTGCGGTAGTCGGCCGAAGCCACCCACAGGCGCAGCACGTCGGCGCCGAGCGTATCCATCACCTTTTGCGGCGCCACCACGTTGCCGAGCGACTTGGACATCTTGCGGCCGGCGGCATCCACGGTGAAGCCGTGGGTGAGCACGGTGTCGTACGGCGCCTTGCCGAAGATGGCCGAGGACGTGAGCAGGGACGACTGGAACCAGCCGCGATGCTGGTCGGAGCCTTCGAGGTACATCACCCGGTAGTCCTTCGCGTCGCCCTGCTGCAACTCCGGGCGCTGGCCGAGGACGGCGAAGTGGCTGACGCCGGAGTCGAACCAGACATCCAGAACATCGGTGACTTTCTCGTAATCCTTGGCGTCGGTGCCAAGCAGCGTGACCGGATCGAGGTCGTACCAGGCGTCGATGCCTTTCTGCTCGACGATCTGCGCAACCTTTTCCAGCAGCGCCACCGAATCGGGATGCGGCTCCTGCGTCGCCTTGTGCACGAACAACGCAATCGGTACGCCCCAGGTGCGCTGGCGGCTGATGCACCAGTCCGGGCGCCCGGCCACCATGCCGGTGATGCGCTCCTCGCCCCAACTCGGCACCCAGCGCACCTGCGTGATCGCCGCCAGCGCGGTGTCGCGCAAACCGGCCTGTTCCATGCCGATGAACCACTGCGGCGTGGCGCGGAAAATCACCGGCGTCTTGTGCCGCCAGCAGCACGGGTAGCTGTGGGTGATGTCGGCGTGCGCCAACAGCACGCCGCGCTCGCGCAACAGCTCCACCACCGCCTTGTTCGCCTTCCACACGTGCATGCCGACGAGATCGAGCGTGCCGGCCTTCGGCGTGCCTTCGCGGTAGGTGCCGTGGGCGTCGATGTAGTTCAAGAGACCGATGCCGTGCTCGCGCGCCACGATGAAATCGTCCACGCCGTGATCGGGCGAGGTGTGCACTGCGCCGGTGCCGTCCTCGTCGCTGACGTGGCCGCCGAGTATCACCGGCACGATGCGGTCGTAGAACGGGTGCTGGAGCTGCGCGCCGTCCAGCGTGCCGCCGAGCGCGTGGCCCAACACCTTGGCCTCGCCCACGCCGTAGCGCGCGAGCGCCTTGTCCGCCAGCGCACTGGCGACCACCAGCAGCGCGCGTCGACTCGCACGTGCCGGGCCTTCGACCAGGGCGTATTCGATGTCGGGGCCGAGCGCCACGGCAAGGCTTTCCGGTAGCGTCCACGGCGTGGTGGTCCAGATCGGTACGCTGACGATGGCATTACCCGGATCGACCCCGAACTTGCCGGCCAGCGCTTTACCGTCCACCGCGTCATACGCCACGTCGACCGCCGGCGAGCCCTTGTCGGCATATTCGATTTCCGCCTCGGCCAGCGCGGAGTGGCAATCGAAGCACCAGTACACCGGCTTGGCACCGCGCACAACGTGGCCGTTGGCCACCACGCGCGCGAGCGCGCGCAGCATGTCCGCCTCGTACTTGAAATCCTTGGTGAGGTACGGGTGTTCCCAGTCACCCAGCACGCCCAGGCGACGGAAACCGGCACGCTGCGCATCGACCTGTTCACTGGCGTATTCGCGGCATTTTTCACGGAACGCGCGCGCGTCGAGCTTCTCGCCCGGCTTGCCGAATTTCTTTTCGACCGCGATTTCGATCGGCAGGCCGTGGCAATCCCAGCCCGGTACGTACGGCGCGCGAAAACCCGCGAGGAGCTTCGAGCGCACCACCATGTCCTTCAGGATCTTGTTGACCGCGTGTCCGATGTGGATCGCGCCATTGGCATACGGCGGGCCATCGTGCAACACGAAAACCCGGTCGCGGCCCGCTACATGCTGCTGGATCGCCTGGTAGCGACCAGCCTGTTCCCACGCCGCCAACCAACCCGGCTCACGCTTGGGCAGGTCGCCGCGCATCGGAAACGCCGTGTGCGGCAGGTTGATGGTGAGTTTGTAGTCCTTGCTCATCGCTTCGGGTGCCTCGGGTTGTTTCGCCCCGAGGCCCGAAGGACTGCGAAGCGCCATGTGCCCGCCCGTCGCGCGCGGCGACTGGCGCACGCGCTACGGGCGAGTGCCTTCAAATAATAATGTTGCCGACGGTCGCCACGCATGCGCGGCGGACGGGGAACGGTGTGGCGGGATTGTCGCGGTGGATCATGCGCGGGCCAGTACCGGGTTCACGCCCAGGATGGCCCGGGCCGAACGCGCATCATGATCCATCTGCGCTTTGAGCGCATCCAAGCCGGCGAACTTCTGCTCGTCGCGCAGCTTGGCCACAAACTCCACGGTCATGCGCTGGCCATAAAGATCGCCGTCGAAATCGAACAGGCACACTTCAAGCAACGGCTCGGCCACCTGGTTCACCGTGGGACGCACGCCGAGGCTCGCCACGCCCGGCCGGGTACAGCGCCCACCGCCCAAACCGGCGCGCACCGCATAGATGCCAGCCAGCGGGCTGACCCGCCGATGCAGGTGAATGTTGGCGGTCGGAAAACCGAGCGTGCGCCCGAGCTGGTTGCCGTGTTCCACCTTGCCGCCAATGGTGAACGGGTGCCCCAGGAAGGACTTGGCGGCGACGAAATCGCCGGCCGCCAGCAGGCTGCGCACCCGGCTGGCCGAGACCCGCTCGCCGTCGATCAGCACCGGCGGCATCACCCGCGTCGCAAAGCCGAGTTCGCGCCCCATCTGTTCCAGCAGGTTGACGTCGCCGACGCGGCCGTGGCCAAAGCGGAAATCGCCGCCCACCCAGATTTCGCGCGCCGCCAGGCGATCCACCAGCACGCGGCGCACGAACGTCTCGGCGGAAACCGCCGTCAGTCCGGCATTGAAGCGCAGCAGCAGGGTGTGGCCGATGCCGGCCGCCGCAAAGCCGGCGAGTTTTTCCCGCACGCTGGAGAGACGCGGCAACGGCTGACGCGAAAAGTACGCGCGCGGCAACGGTTCGAAACTCACCACCGCCGGCGTGCAGCCCTTGGCCGCCGCGCGCATGCGCGTCTCGGCCAGCAAGGTCTGATGGCCACGGTGCAAACCGTCGAACGCGCCAATCGCGACGACACTGCCGCCCGGCAGCAAACACGATCCGGCAATGTCGCGTGAAAGTCTCATGGCCGGGTGATTATATCGGTGAAAACGGTGCGACCTACCCTACGCGCAGATCGCGCACGCGCATCCCGGTCGCAAACAACGCCGCCACGTAGACGCCGGCGCCCGCCACCACCAGCACCAGCAAATGCCAGATACGCGCTAATACCGGCACGTGCGTCCAATCCGGCCACCACCAGCGCCCGACCAGCAGCACCGCCACCATCGCCGCACAGGCCACAGCCAGGCGCACCCAATGCCGCCACCAGCCCGGCTGGCGGTCGTAGACGTTGGCCCGCTTGAGCCAATGCCACAACAACGCAAAGTTGAGATAACTCGCCAGCGCACTGGCGATGCCCAGCCCCAGATGCAACCCCGGCACCTGCGCAATGCCATCCAGCCAGTTGCCCTGATGCAGCGCCGGCGGCGCCCACAGCTCGAACAGCAGCGCGATGAAAATACCGTTGCACAGCATGTTGGCGACGAGTGCCGCCACGCCGGCGCGCACCGGCGTCTTCGTGTCCTGGCGCGCATAGAACGCCGGCAGCAGCACCTTGACCAGCGCATACGCCGGCAAACCGCACACCAGTGCCAGGATCGACAGCGTCGACATGCGCGTGTCGAAGGCGTTGAAGCGCCCGTGCTGGAACAGCGTCGCCACCAGCGGCTCGGCCAGCAGCAACAAGGCGAACATCGCCGGCACCGCAATCAGCAGTGTCAGCCGCAAGGCCCAATCCAGCGCCCGGGAAAACCCCGCGCGGTCGGTACTGACGTAATGCCGTGACAAGGTCGGCAGCACGACCGTACCGAGCGCCACGCCGAACACGCCCAGCGGCAGTTCGAGAAACCGGGTGGACAGCGACAACCAGCTTTGCGAACCGGTCACCAGCAGCGAAGCGATCACCGTATCCAGCAGCAGGTTCACCTGCGCGACGGAAGAGCCGAACAGCGTCGGCACCATGAGATGCAGGATCCGCCGCACCTCGGGGTGATGCCAGCCCCAGCGCGGCCACACCAAAAGATCGAGCTTGCGCAACGCCGGCAGCAGAAACAGCACCTGCGCAATGCCCGCCACCAGCACCGCCCAGCCCATCGCCATGATCGGCACCGCCAGGTAGCGCGACACCCACAGCGCGCCGGCGATCATGCAGATGTTGAGGATCACCGGCGCCAGCGCCGGCAGCGCAAACTGGTGGAAGCTGTTGAGTGCACCGGCCGCCAGCGCGGTCAGCGACACGCACAACAGGAACGGAAACGTCAGCCGCAACAGGCTCACGGTCAGCTCGAACTTGTGCGGCTGGTCCAGCGCGCCCGGCTCGAACACCGCCGCCAGCTGCGGCGCAAACAGCAGCCCGAGCGCGGTGATGATGAGCAGCACGGCGCTGAGCGTGCCGGTCACGCGTGCCATCAACTCCTTGAGCTCGGCGTGCGAGCCGCGCTCCTTCACCTGGGTGAACACCGGTACGAAAGCGGTGGAAAACGAGCCCTCGGCAAACAGCCGACGCATGAAATTCGGGATGCGGAACGCCACCCAGAACGCATCGGTAATGGCGTTGGCGCCAAACACCGCGTTCAGCGCCATGTCCCGGACCAACCCGAGCACGCGCGATACCATCGTCATGCTGCTGAACGACAGCAGCCCGCGAAACATGCTGGGGGACTTCATCCGGCCGGTAACCCTGATGATCGACGCTGGTGCAATGGCCGCACAGTCTGACAGCGGACGCGGGCAAGATCACTGCGCGATGATGGCGGGGCGCGGGCAACTTGACGATAGCGCGTCACACCCGCATAATTTCATCCTTTCTTCAACCAATAACCCGCGATTCGGGAGTTCTGCCTTGGCCAACATCAAGTCCGCGAAGAAGCGCGTGCGTCAGTCCGAGCAGCGTCGCCTGCGCAACGTCAGCGCCCGTTCCATGGTGCGCAGTGCGCTGAAGAAGGTCATCAAGGCGATCGACGCGAAGGACAAGACCGCCGCGACGGCTGCGTTCGCCGTGGCGCAACCACTGCTGGATCGCTACGCCTCGCGTGGTTTGATCCACAAGAACAATGCCGCCCGCCACAAGAGCCGACTGAATGCGCGCATCCACGCGCTGGGCTGAGCCCGGGTTGCAGCGGTAACGAAAAGCCGGCGCAAGCCGGCTTTTTTGTTGCCCGCACGTGACGGGCGAAACTCGTCGCTTCCCGCTCTTCCGAATCCCGAATCCCCAATCCCCAATCCCGTCGCCCCATCAGCGACAAGCGTCCATCGCCTGCGCCAGGCGTTCGACGCCGATCACCTCCAGCTCGCCGACATGGCCGGATTTCGGCGCGTTGGCCTTGGGCACGATGGCGCGGCGGAACCCGTGGTGCGCGGCTTCCTTCAAACGTTCCTCGCCGTTCGGCACCGGGCGGATCTCGCCGGAAAGCCCCACTTCGCCAAACGCCACCGTCTTCTCCGGCAGCGGGCGATCACGCAGCGAGGACAGCACGGCGAGCAGCGCCGGCAGGTCGACCGCGGTCTCCTGCACGCGGATGCCGCCGACCACGTTGATGAACACGTCCTGGTCGTAGACCGCGACGCCGCCGTGCCGGTGCAGCACCGCCAGCAGCATCGCCAGCCGGTTTTGCTCCAGCCCCAGCGCGACACGGCGCGGGTTGCCAAGGCTTGACTGATCCACCAGCGCCTGCACCTCGACCAGCAGCGGGCGCGTGCCCTCGCGGGTAACCATCACCGCGCTGCCCGGCGTGGGGCCGGTGTGCGCGGAAAGAAAGATCGCCGACGGGTTGGGTACCTCGCGCAGCCCCTTGTCGCTCATCGCGAACACGCCGAGCTCGTTCACCGCACCAAAGCGGTTCTTGAACGCGCGCAGCACGCGGAAGCGGCTGCCGGCCTCGCCCTCGAAATACAGCACGGCGTCAACCATGTGCTCGAGCACGCGCGGGCCGGCAATGCCGCCTTCCTTGGTGACGTGGCCGACGAGAAACACGCTGGTGCCGGTTTCCTTCGCGTAGCGCGTCAGCCGCGCGGCCGACTCGCGCACCTGCGACACCGAACCGGGCGCCGCGGTCAGGAGTTCGGTCCAGATGGTCTGGATCGAGTCGATCACCAGCACCCGCGGATGCGCCACCGCCGCTTGTTCGAGGATGCGTTCGATGCAGGTTTCCGCCAGCGCATCCAGCGGTTCGAGCGGCAGGCCCAGGCGCTGGCCGCGCGCGGCCACCTGGGCGAGCGATTCCTCGCCGGTGACGTAGACGCTGGGCAACTGCGCGCCGAGCGTGCCGAGCATCTGCAGCAGCAAGGTGGATTTGCCGATGCCGGGATCCCCGCCCACCAGCACCACCGAGCCTTCGACCAGCCCGCCGCCGAGCACGCGATCGAGCTCGCCAATGCCAGTCAGCGTGCGCGCCTCGACGGTGACCGCCACCGCAGTGAGCGGCGTCACCTTCGATGCGCCAGCCGCCTTGCCCGCGTAACCGCCGCGTGCCGCGGCGACGGACTTTACCGCCGGCTGCAGCACGATCTCCGACAACGTGTTCCAGGCCCCGCACTCACCGCACGAACCCTGCCACTTCGGGTACTCCGCTCCGCAGTCGTTGCACACATACGCTGTCTTGGCCTTCGCCATGCCTCACCACTCCCGGAATCCGCCCTGCGCAACCACACCCTCGCCGTACGCTGCTCTTTCCGAATCTCCCATCCCGCATCCCGAATCCCGGCCCTACTCGAACCCGCCCACGAACGAGTCCGGTGCGTAGTTTTCGAACTTGGTGTACTGGCCGAGGAAAGTGAGCTTGATGGTGTCGGTCGGACCGTTGCGCTGTTTGCCGACGATGATTTCCGCCAGGCCTTTGTCGGCGGATTCCTTGTTGTAGTACTCGTCGCGGTAGATGAACATGATGACGTCGGCGTCCTGCTCGATGGCGCCCGATTCGCGCAAATCGCTCATCATCGGTCGCTTGTCGGCGCGCTGTTCGAGCGAGCGGTTGAGCTGCGAAAGCGCGACCACCGGCACGTTGAGTTCCTTCGCCAGGCCCTTGAGCGAGCGCGAGATCTCGGAGATCTCCGTGGCGCGGTTCTCCTTGTTGCCGGGCACCTGCATGAGCTGCAGGTAGTCGACCACGATCAATCCGAGCCCGCCGTATTCGCGGTGCAGGCGACGCGCGCGCGAGCGCAGTTCCACCGGCGACAGGCCTGGCGTGTCGTCGATGAAAATCTTGGCTTCGGAGAGGATGGCGATGGCGTTCGATACGCGCGGCCAGTCCTCTTCGGCCAGCTCGCCGTTGCGCAGACTCTGCTGATGGATGCGCCCCACCGAGGAAATCAGGCGAAAGGCCAGCTGCGAGGCGGACATTTCCATCGAAAACACCGCCACTGCCTTTTTCGCGCGCAGCGCGGCGCTCTCGGCGACGTTCAGCGCAAACGCGGTCTTGCCCATCGACGGGCGCGCCGCGACGATGATGAGGTCGGAGGGCTGCAGGCCCGAGGTGAGGTTGTCCAGATCGGTGAAGCCGCTGGTGATGCCGGTCAGCTGCCCGCGGTTTTCATAGCGCTCGGTGAGCAGGCGGAACGCGTCTTTCACCGCGTCGCGCATGGTCACCGAATCCTTCTTGCCGCGCGCGCCGGTTTCGGCAATGTGGAACACGCGCTGCTCGGCGTTTTCCATCACCTCCTGCACGCTCTTGCCTTCCGGGCGATAGCCGTCCTCGGTGATCGCGGTGCCGGCGTCGATCAACTGCCGCAGTACGGATTTCTCGCGCACGATCTCGGCGTACGCGGTGATGTTGGCGGCGCTCGGCGTGCCGTTCGCCAGCTCAATCAGATAACTCGCGCCGCCGACCATCTCGGCCAGACCGTTGGCCTCGAACCAGTCGCCTAGCGTCACCGCATCGCACGGCATGCCCTTGTTGGCCAGCTCGTTGATGGCGCGCCAGATCAGGCGGTGGTCGCGGCGGTAGAAATCATCCTCGGCCAGGCGGTCGGCCACTTTGTCCAGCGCATCCGGCGCCAGCATCAGCCCGCCCAGCACCGCCTGCTCGGCATCGATCGAATGCGGCGGCACCCGCAAGGCCTCGACCGCGGGCGACGCGGGTTTGCGTTCGGGAACAAAGGACATCCATCACCTCGACAATACGTTCAGCCAGCGCGCGGCGCGCGCCAGGTTCCCATCATGCGCGGCAGCGTCTCACCGGTCGAGACGGATTCCTGTGGAAAAGCTGGGGAAAACGGGGGATAAGTGGTTGTAGTCGGGATTGGGGATTCGGGATTGGGGAAAAGCACGGCAATCCCGCTGCGGCGCGCTTGGTCAAATCCCCAATCCCTGCCGGCCCCGAGCAACAAAAAAGCGCCCAGCGGGCGCTTCTTTGTTGCTCGGGGCAAACCCCCTTACTTCTTTTCGGCCACCACGACCACCTTCACCGAAGCCTGCACGTCGGCGTGCAAGTGGATGGCAACGTCGTGTTCGCCGACGTTGCGGATCGGGCCTTCGCCCATCACCACTTCGCCCTTGTGGATCTTGTGGCCTTGCGCCTGCAGCGCGAGGGCGATATCGCGCGGCCCCACCGAGCCAAACAGCTTGCCTTCCGGACCAGCGTGGGCTTCGATCGTGACCGCGACCTCGGCCAGCTTGGCCTGGCGCTCCAGCGCCTCGCTCAGCATGTTCTTGGCGCTGGCTTCGTACTCAGCGCGCCGCGCCTCGAACTCGGCGAGGTTGGCCGCATTGACGCGCACCCCCTTGCCCTGCGGGATGAGGAAGTTGCGGCCATACCCCGGGCGCACCTTCACCTTGTCGCCAAGGTTGCCGAGGTTGCGGACTTTCTGCAGCAGAATGATTTCCATCATGGTTCCTTTTCGTTAGCGCCGGCAATACCGGTGCAGCCGTGAACGGACGGGTGTCCGAAGAGCCGGGAATCGGGAATCGTCAATAGGGAATCGGAAAGCGGCAAGTTGCCATACCGATTCCCTATTCCCCATTCACTATTCCCAGCTCAAACATCGTGATTATCGGTATACGGCAGCAGCGACAGGAAGCGGGCGCGCTTGACGGCGGTGGCCAGCTGGCGCTGGTAGCGGGCTTTGGTACCGGTGATGCGGCTGGGCACGATCTTGCCGTTTTCGGTGATGTACTGGCGCAGCGTGTTGAGATCCTTGTAGTCGATCTCCTTGACGTGCTCGGCCGTGAAGCGGCAAAACTTGCGGCGACGGAAAAACTTGGACATGGTCTGGTTTCCTCTTATTCGTCGCTGTCGTGGCTGTCGTGGTTGTGGCCATGGTGGCCTTCACCGGCGTCTTCGTCATCGCGGCGGCGCGACGAGCGCGCGTCGTCCTTTTCCTTGCTCTTCAGGATGAAGGACGGCTCGACATCGGCGGCATCGCGCTTGATGACCAGGTGGCGCAGCACGGCATCGTTGAAACGGAAGCCCGATTCGAGCTCGCTCAGCGTGCTCTGGCCGACTTCGATGTTCATCAGCACGTAATGGGCCTTGGCCAGGTTCTGGATGGAGTACGCCAGCTGGCGGCGGCCCCAGTCTTCCAGGCGGTGAATCTTGCCGCCCTCGCCTTCGATCAGCGTCTTGTAGCGCTCGATCATGGCGGGAACCTGCTCGCTCTGGTCAGGGTGGACCAGAAACACGACTTCGTAATGACGCAGGGTCATCGTGGATCAACTCCTTGTGGATGCGGCCGCAAGCGGCCTCGCAGCCTCCCGCCGGATGCGGTGAGGCAAGTGTCCGTCCGGCCCATTTCGCACCGGACAGAAGCGGAATTGTAGGGGTGTCGCGCGGGTGGTTGCAAGTTGTTGATTGTACGGCTGCAACCGCTGGCTTCCCGGCTGACGCCCGGGTCGCCGTCGCAGTGCAGCAAGCGCGTCCGTTATCATGCTGGTTTGTCCACGCGCGCCTGACGGCGTGCGTTCCAGTCAACCGTGCGCCGGCGGCGCACTCAACCCAAGGAATATTTCCGATGACGGCGGTTCGCCCCACGGTATCCAGCGTGAAACAGGCCCTTTCCGGCAAGCTTGCGGCCGGCAGTCCGGTCTGCGTGCGCGGCTGGGTGCGCACGCGGCGCGACTCCAAGGCCGGGCTGTCGTTCGTCAGCGTCACCGACGGCTCGTGCTTCGCGCCGATCCAGGCGGTGGTGCCGGCCACGCTGGCCAACTACGAGAGCGAGGTGAAGCACCTCACCGCCGGCGCCAGCGTCATCGTCAGCGGCACCTTGGTGGCTTCGCAAGGCAAGGGCCAGACGTTCGAGATCCAGGCTGTATCTGTGGAGGTCTGCGGCCTGGTCGACGACCCGGAAACCTACCCGATCCAGCCCAAGCAGCATTCGATGGAGTTCCTGCGCGAGGTCGCCCACCTGCGCCCGCGCACCAACCTGTTTGGTGCGGTGACGCGCGTGCGCCACACGATGATGACGGCGATCCACCGCCACCTGACCGAGCAGGGTTTCTTCTGGGTCAATACGCCGATCATCACCACTTCCGACGCCGAGGGCGCCGGTGACATGTTCCGGCTGTCCACGCTGGATCTGGCCAACCTGCCGCACACACCCGACGGCAAGGTCGATTTCCGCCAGGATTTCTTCGGCAAGGAGGCGTTTCTCACCGTCTCCGGCCAGCTCAACGTCGAGGCCTACGCGTTGGCGATGAGCAAGGTGTACACCTTCGGCCCCACCTTCCGCGCCGAAAACTCCAACACCGCGCGCCACCTCGCCGAGTTCTGGATGTGCGAGCCGGAGATCGCGTTTGCCGACCTCGCCGCCGACGCCGATTGCGCCGAGGCGTTCCTCAAGGCGATCTTCAAGGCGGTGCTGGACGAACGCGCCGACGACATGGCGTTCTTCGCCGAGCGCGTCGAACCGACGGCGATCACGCGCCTGGAAAACTTCATTGCGCAACCGTTCGCGCGCATCGACTACACCGAGGCGGTGCAGATCCTCAAGGATTCCGGCGAGAAGTTCGAATACCCGGTCGCCTGGGGCATCGACCTGCAGACCGAGCACGAGCGTTATCTCGCGGAGAAACACATCGGCCGCCCGGTGGTGGTGATGAACTACCCCGAGGCGATCAAGGCGTTCTACATGCGCCTGAACGACGACGGAAAAACCGTGGCGGCAATGGACGTGCTGGCGCCCGGCATCGGCGAGATCATCGGCGGCAGCCAGCGCGAGGAGCGGCTGGATTACCTCGACCGCCGCATGGCGCAATTCGGCCTGAACCCCGTGACCTATGGCTGGTACCGCGACCTGCGCCGTTATGGCACGGTACCGCATGCCGGTTTCGGCCTCGGCTTCGAGCGCCTGCTGGTGTATGTGTGCGGCCTCGCGAACATCCGCGACGCCATCCCCTACCCGCGTGCCGCGGGTTCCGCCGAGTTCTGATCCGCACCTATGTTGAACCGCACCCGCATCGTTCCCCTTTGCCTTGCTCTCGGTGCCGGACTGCTGCTGGGAGGGTGCCACGCCGCCAAGGTGTTGGTGCCGCCCAACCTGCGTGCCGCCGACACGACGACCGACGACCCGTTGAAGCTCGCCCAAACGCGGCTTGCCGACGCCACGCCGTGCTGCACCAACTTCGCCGATTTCTCCTACCAGAATCCGCTGCCGTGGCAGCCGCAGAAGTTCACCGTGGGCCCGGGCAGCAGCGTGGCCAACATCAGCGGCACGCACACCTATTTCCTTGCCTTCAAACTGCCCGAGAACGCGAAACTTCCGTACCGCATCGCGTTCAAGGCCGAGCTCAGCGGGCGCTGGGTGAAGACCAGCTACCTGTTTGCCCCCACCGTGGTGCTGCTCGACAGCGGTTTCCAGCCGACCGGCGCGAGCGACGACATCAAGCTGTGCGAACGCATGGGCTGGAGCGACGAAACTTCCGGCGCATTTGGCGCCTATACCGTGAACAGTGCGGACGCGCGCTATATGCTGATCTACAGCTCGGCCGATCAGCAAAGCGGCAAAACCTATTGGGAGCAATCCCCGGCCGCGTTCAACAGCAAGGCCACGCTGGCGATGAACAACACCGGTTCGTTCAGCGTGCAGCATGGCCCGGACGGAACGTTGTGGGTCGGCATGATGAACGACACCTACGCCAAGGCGGTGGATGACTCGATCTGCGGCAAGCATGAAAAAGGCGACGGTGTGCTGAATACGTTGCGTAGTGCGGTGCCGTTGCCGTGGAGCGGCGACCACAGCGCCACGCCCGACAAGAACGCCGGCAACAAGGGCGGCTGAGCATGCTGCTGCTCTACTTTGCCCTGCTGCTGGCCGGCGTCACCTTGTTCACGCTGTCGTTTGCGGCGCCCTTCCAGGTGGCCGCGCTGATGCGCAAGCGCTACCCGCAGCACTGGCAGATCGTGGCCGAAAGTGCGCACGGCAAGCTCGGCTGGTTCCGACTGTGGGTACGCATGCAGTACGTGCTGCGCTCGCCCGCGCTGTTGGCGCTGGACGACCGCGCGGTGCTGCGCTGGCGGCGCATCTGGCGCTTCGGTTTGCTGGCCGGATGGGCCTGCTGGCTGGCCGCGCTGGCCATCCGTCTGCATTACGCCGGCTGAAATCACGTCAGCGCGTCGCCGCTGGTGGCCCGCAGCAGCAACTGGTTCAGCGGCCCAACCGGGTGGTCGTGCTGGGCGGTGATCGCGTAGAAGTGCTCGGTCAACTGCGGCGAGCGGCCAACGCTCACCAGCACGCCGGAGCGCAGTTCGTCCTGCACCACCACTTCAGGCAGCACGGTGATCCAGCCGCTGTCGCGCGCCACCAGGCGCAGCATGGTCATATCGTCGATCTCGGCCCGCAGGTTCGGCGCCACGCCGGCGGCAAAGCACAGCGCGTCGAACTGGGTCCGCACGCTGTGCCGCGCGCTGGGCAGCGCCACCTCCACGCCGGCAAGATCACGCGGCACCTCAAGCGTGGTGCCCGCCCAGCGATCGGCGCGCCCCACCAGCGAAATCACCTGGCTGCCGAGAAAACGCGAAGACACCGGACGGGTCGGGTCGGACGGTACCGGCTCGTTGGCCAGCACCACGTCGAGCTGATGGCGCAGCAGGCGGGCCACCAGCCCTTCGAGCGAGCCGGAATCCACCGACAGCACCACACTGGGGTCGGCAAACAGGGGCCGCAACCAGTTGACCTGGAAATTGCGCGACATGGTGGCCACGCTGCCCACGCGCACGCGCACGTTGCCTTCGCTGCGGCCATCCAGCCAGCCGAGCATCTGCTCGCCCAGCTCGAAAATGCTGTCAGCATAGGCAAACACGCGCTGGCCGGTGGCGGTCAATTCCAGCCCACGCCCGCGGCGATCGAACAGCGGCTTGCCCAGGCGCTGCTCCAATTGTCTGATCTGGGTGGACAACGCCGACTGCGAGGTGTGGATTTGTTCTGCGGTGCGCGTCAACGAGCCCTCTTTGGCTACCCACCAGAAGTAGAACAAGTGCTTGAAATTCAGCTTGTTGATATCCACTGTTCTTTCCTCTAGAACGATGTTGCACAATAAATATAATTTACAGAACCCGTAAGACCAACAAAAATGCGCCCGGCGTTTGACGAGGTG
The DNA here is from genome assembly GCF_058789895.1 of Rhodanobacter sp. FW106-HT46G03. NCBI lineage: Bacteria > Pseudomonadati > Pseudomonadota > Gammaproteobacteria > Lysobacterales > Rhodanobacteraceae > Rhodanobacter > Rhodanobacter sp. FW106-HT46G03. Next base: position 1,380,020 of record NZ_JBYTCC010000001.1, on the reverse strand, counting down.
CGCAATGAGCGAGTGGTACGCGGCAAACTTTGCGGTAGGCCTGATTCCGGCGCTGCTGATGGTGGCGGCAGCGCTGCGGGCCTACGCCAGCGGCCACACCCTGCCACGGCACATGTGGCGTACCTTCAACGCGCTGGCGCTGCTGGCGCTGGCGTTTGCCGCCGCGGCACTGGTGCTCGAACTACTGGCGGCACACAGCGGCCACGCGGTCACCACCGGCATCGGCAACTGGCTGGCGATAAACCAGTTTGGCACCTGGGTGAGCCTGCTGGTGCAGCTCCTCGGCGCCGCGATCGGCATCTACTCCTCCAAACATCTCGAAGGCGAACCACGCCAACGGGTCTACATCGCCGCGCTGGCCGCTGTACTGGCTTCGGTGCACCTGTTGCTGCTGGCCAACCACTGGGTGGTGCTGATCGCCGCGTGGGCGGCGATCGAGTGGGCCATGCACTACCTCCTGTGCTTCTATCGGGACCGGCCGTTCGCGCTGCTCGCCGCGCACAAGAAAATGGTCACTGATCGCGGCGCCGACGTGCTGCTGGTTATCGCCGCGCTGCTGGCCTGGCGCGAGGTGGGCAGCGGCTCGCTGACCGACCTGTGGGCGTACCTGGCCGCCGGCCACGCATCGCCGACACTGGCGTGGAGCGGCGTATGCCTCGCGCTGGCGGTGATTGCCCGCACCGCCCTGATGCCGGTGCACGGCTGGCTGGTGCAGGTAATGGAGGCGCCGACGCCGGTTTCCGCCCTGTTGCATGCCGGGGTGGTCAACCTCGGTGGCTACGTGCTGGTGCTGTTCGCGCCGCTGCTCGGCGTGGCGCTGGCCGCGCGCTGGCTACTGGTGGTGTTCGGCCTGGTCTCCGCCGTGGTCGCCGGCCTGGTGCTGCTCACGCGCGTCAGCCAAAAAGTGCACCTGGCGTGGTCCACCATCGCGCAGATGGGTTTCATGCTGCTGGAGTGCGGACTGGGCCTGTACCTGTTTGCCGCACTGCATCTCCTGGGACACTCGCTGTACAAGGCGCACAACTTCCTGAACGCATCGAGTGCGGTGAAGGAAACCAGCCGCAAGCTCATCACTGGCGAGGTCGAGAACTCGCACGCAAGCATGTTGCTGGCGGTGCCGGTGGCGCTGGCCATCGTGCTGGCCTTCCGTCTGCTGGCCGGCAATCATGCCTGGCCGTGGTGGTGGGCCGGCGTGCTGGCACTGGCCTGGGCGCCGCTGCTGTGGGTGCCCAAGGCCTCGCGCGAGCGCACCGGCACGGTGGCCGTGCGACTGGCCACTGCGCTGGGTACCGCGGTGGCCCTGACCGTGGCCGCCTGCCTTGTCGACCGGGCGCCGATCGGCGCCAGCGAAGCGCCGCTGGCCGGCGCCGGCATCGTGGCGCTGGTCGGCATGACGTTGATGTATCTGGAAATGGTCGCCTTCCAGGTCTGGCCGCACGCGATCCGCACCTTGCGCCGCTGGGTCTACGCCGGTTTCTACATGGACGAGGGCTACACCCACTGGGTGCTGCGCCTGTGGCCCACCCGTTGGGCCGGGGTGGAGAGCTGCGCGGTGGTGACGCCCGCGTCCACTGGCACCTGTGCCCGTTCAGAGGCCTGATCGTCATGCCAAACCAGACTGCCATGGCCACCTCTCTCACCGCTGCTACCGACGACGCCGCCCTGCAAGCCGCCATCACCGGCGCCTGCGCCAGCATCATGGCGGCGTGGCCGCTGGATCAGGCGGTGGCCGTCAACCCGCACTGGCGGCGCGTCGGCCGGCCCATCCGCCAAGTCGCCGCGCAGCTGGCGGTGCTGGGCGATTTCCGCGTGTTTCCGGCGCGCGACTACATTCGGCGCGAGTGGAATGCCGGGCGTATCCGCCGCGCCGACCTCGACGTCGCCCTGCAGGTTCACGCCACCCACGAGCCCTGTGCGACCACCGCGGAACAATGCATCGCCGAGCTGGCCAAGCCGCTGCACGTGGCGCAGGAGCCGCTGCTGGTCGATCTGCTCGACGACCCGGTGCAACAGAACCTGCGCTGGCCGTGGCGCGCGGCGATCGTGTTCCAGCTGAGCCAGATGTGCGCCACCTATTTCGACCGCCACCAGGCCGACTGGCGCGCTGCCGGCAACCCGAGCCTGTACGGGTTCTGGCGCGAAAGCGCGGTGCGCGACCACGGTCTGGGTTCGATGCTCGGCCTGCCCGGCCTTGCCCGCGAGCTGCACCAGTTGCCCGTGCAGGCGGACGCAGCCGCGCGCTGGGCGATCGCCGAACTGGGCTTGCCGCCGGCCGCGTGGCAAGAACATTTCAAGGCGCTGCTGCTGTCGATCAACGGCTGGGCCTCGTGGTGCGCGTACATCCAGTGGCAGAAGGTGCCCTCCGAGCAAACCGATCTGCGCCTGCCCGAACTGCTCATTGCCCGCCTGGTGTGGGAGGCGGTACTGGCGCGCTGCGTTGCGCCGGATTGCCGGCGTGCCGCGCTGGCCACGCTGGCATCGAGCTGGGCCGACTTCGACGCCCGTGTCGCCGCCGCCGATGCCGCGCTGGTGGTGGACGAACTGTGGCAGCAGGCGCTCGAGGCCAGCTACCAGCGCGAGCTGGCCGACAAATTGCGCACGCCGGTTGCCCCGGTTGCGCCCACCGCGCCTGAGGCGCAGGCCGTGTTCTGCATCGACACCCGCAGCGAACCGATGCGGCGCGCGCTCGAAACCAGCTACCCGCAAGTGGAAACCCGCGCGTTTGCCGGGTTCTTCGGCATTCCCATCCACTACAACCTCCTGGGTACCGACATCCGCCGGCCGCAATTGCCGGGTCTGGCCTACCCCAGCATCGCGGTGCAGGAAGTGGTGACTGCCCCCGGCGAAAGCGCCGCCGACGAGGCCCGACTGGCGCACACGCGCAGCGCACGCTGGAAATATCTCGCCCGCTTCGATCAGTGGCTGGGCACCGTGCGCTGGCCGAGCGCGACGTTCTCGTTCGTCGAGTCGTTCGGCGTGGGCTACCTTGGCAAGATCGCGCACTGGATTCGTCCACCGGCCGGCCCGCGCGTCAGCGCCGACCGCCTTGGCCTGCCGGCCGCGGTGCAGGCGCAGGTGCGCCCGCAGATCGTCGGCCTCGACCCGGCGCAAAGAGTCGAGCTGGCCGCCAACGTGCTGCACACCATGGGGCTGGACGACCGCCTTGCGCCGCTCGTCGTGCTGTGCGGCCACGCCGGCCACTGCACCAACAATGCGCATGCTTCCACGCTCGATTGCGGCGCCTGCTACGGCCGTCCAGGCGAAGCCAACGCACGCGCGCTGGCGCAGCTGTTGAACGACCCCACGGTGCGCGTCGGACTGCACGCGCGCGGGATGGCGATCCCGACGGAAACGGTGTTCGTCGGCGCCCTGCACAACACCACCACCGACGAGGTGACCGGCTTCGACCTGGATCTGCTCAACCCGGCGGCGCTCGCGCAATGGCAGAAAATGGCGCAAGCGTTTGCCGCCGCCGGCGCGCGCATCCGCGCAGAGCGTGCGCCGGCGCTGTGGATGAAACCTGCGCCCACGCCGGCCGCACTGCTCACCGATTTCCGCCGACGCGCCAACGACGGCGCGCAAACCCGCCCGGAATGGGGGCTCACGCGCAATGCCGCGTTTCTCATCGGCCCGCGCGAACGTTCCCGCGGCCGGGTACTGAGCCGCACCTACCTGCACGACTACGACGCTCGCTTCGACCCCGACGGCAGCGTGCTCGAAAAGCTGATGATGGGGCCGATGCTGGTCACCCACTGGTTGTCGTGGCAGTACCACGCATCCACCTGCGATCCGCTGCACTACGGCAGCGGCAACAAGGTGCTGCACAACGTGGTCGGCGGGCACATCGGCGTGTTCGAAGGCAACGGCGGCGACCTGCGCATCGGGTTGCCCAAGCAGTCCCTGCACGACGGCGAAGGCTGGTATCACCAGCCGGTGCGGCTGACGGTGGTGATCGACGCTCCCGCCGCGTCGATCGAGCGCACGATGGCGCGCAATGCGGTGCTCGGCCAGTTGTGCGACAACGGCTGGATGCTCCTGTGGCGCTACGCCGGCGATACCCTGCTGCGCTACGAACGCGGCCAGTGGCTTGCCACCGGGGTGTGAGCAATCACCCAACAAAAAACCGCCGGCGCAAGGCCGGCGGCTTTCTTGTTGCATGAACCCGAAGCTCAGCCAGCGCTGGCCGGGGTCTCGGCCGGAGCGGCTGCACCCTCTGCAGCCGCCTTCTTCGCCGCCTTCTTGTGGTGCTTGGCAGCCTTGTGGTGGTGCTTGGCAGCCTTGTGATGCTCGGCAGTCTTGTTCTCCGTGGCAGCCGGGGCGGCCTGTTCCGGAGCAGGAGCGGCCTGCTGTGCGGCAGCAGGTGCAGCCTGTTGCGGCGCCGCCTCTTGGGCCAGCACGGAACCGGACAGGGCAACGCCAGCAGCAAGCAAGGTAGCGATCGCAAGTTTACGCATCATGATGGTGAACCTCGAAATATTGTTGTATCGCGGACCCGGCCGGAACCCGGCACGACGGGTGGCGCGACGGCGCCTATAAGGCGGCAACGATCAGATACGGAGGCTGAACAGAACGGGACTTTTTGCGCAATCTTGCGGAGCGGATATCGCGCCTTCAGCTTGATGGCAACGAGGCCTTTGACGCGCGCTCGCATGGCACGCCCGCGGCGGGGCACATCACACTGCGCGTGGCGCTTGAACCGTGGCGCGGCACCATGCAGGCTAACCTCGCAACCCGGCTCGGAGATGCATCCATGTTCCCCCGCTGGCACGTGCACCATGTACTCGGCCTGGTTCTCCTGGCGCTGGCAAGCAGTGCCCCCGCGCAATCGCGCCTGTCGTTCTTCCGCCACTACGCGGCACAACCCGGCGCCCTCGCACGGCGCCAGTTTCTGCTGGCGGAAATGCCGCGCCTGGCACCGGTCGAACAGGTCTTCGCACGCCAGCTCCTCGCCAGCACCGACGCCGAGCTCGGGCGCTACCGGCAAGCACTCGAGGATTTTCCCTTCGACCAGCGCGAACTACCCACCATAGCCCTGCCCATGCCGCGCACGTTGCCCACGGTTGAGCGCATCGACTACCGCGATTTCGTCGATCCGCGACGCGTGGCCGACGCGCTACCGGCAGCGCCAGCCATTGCACAGGCGGCCACCGGACGGCGATTGGTGCTGATCAATGAAGCCCACCACGATGCGCACACCCGCGAGCTGGTGCTGCAGCTCCTGCCGCGCCTGCGTGCATTGGGTTTCGACCACTTCGCCGCCGAAGCCTTGACCGAGGACGGCAAGACCTTGGCGCAACGCGGCTACCCGCTCGTATCCAGCGGCACGGAATACCTGCACGAACCGCTGTATGGCGAGATCGTGCGCGAAGCGATCCGGCTGGGTTACACGCTGGTGCCGTACGACCCCACCGACCCGGCGCCGGATCGCGACCTGGCACAGGCGGAGAACCTCTACCAGCGCGTGTTTGCCCACAACCCGTCGGCGCGCCTGTTCGCGCTGGTCGGCTACGCCCACCTCGACAAGGCGCCCGGCGAGCTGGGGCCGGTAACGCCGATGGCGATGCGGCTCAAGGCGCTGACCGGCATCGAGCCGCTGTCGATCGACCAGACGATGTTTCGCGAAATCCGCCCGGAACCGCCGCACAGCATCTACCGCTGGGTGGCGGCCGCCTGGCCATCGCACACGCCGGTCGTGCTGCAGGTGCAAGGCGAAGATGCCTTGTGGAGCGCCGACCCGAAACGCCACGACATCAGCGTGATCCTGCCGCCCGCATACGGGCGCAAGCGGCCGGACTGGCTCACGCTGGGCGGCACGCGGCACGCCTATCCGATCACCACCGCACTGTGCGCCAACCACCTACCGTGCCTCGTCGAGGCGCGTCACGCCGACGAATCCGCTGATGCGGTCGCCGCCGACCGCTACGCCTTCTTCCAGGCCCCGGCCAACAGCCGGCTCTACCTGCACCCAGGCGGTTACCAACTGCGCGCCAGCGATGCCGCCGGCCGAACACTGGGCACGTGGTCGATCAACGTGAAGTAACCCCAGTGGCGGAGTTCGCCCTTTTGTGGGCGTGGGATCACGACACCCTCTGGAGAGTCGCGTCCTGATCCCGCACCGGGAATACCTCTCGCCAGTTTTCTGGCGAGTCACGCCACCGCACCAGCCGCTGCACGGCAGAAATCTTTCCGCCCGCCCCTTGCATCCAGACAATTACGAGCGTAGTTTCAATGACAGATTACATTCGTAGGCAAAGGTGCTGCATGTCCGCAGACATTTCCATCAGCGAAGCCGAAAGCCATGTCATGACGCTGCTCTGGCAGCACGCGCCGCAAAGCTCGGAGGAAATCGTCGCCGCACTGCTCGCCACCAGCGACTGGCAGGAAAAGACCATCCGCACCCTGATCGGCCGCCTGCTGGCGAAAGGCGCCATCGCGGCAAGCAAAGACGGCCGGCGTTACCTCTACACCCCACGCATCACGCGCGACGCGTGGCAATCGCAGGAAAGTCGCAACCTGCTCGATCGCGTATTCGGCGGCAAGCTCAGCCCGCTGCTCGCGCATTTCAGCGAACATGAAAAGCTCTCGGCCAAGGACGTGGCTGAGCTGCGCAAGCTGCTCGCACGCATCGACGCGAAGGGCCGCTGACATGACCGCCCAACTGTTGCTCGCGCTGTACGCCGTCAGCGTTGCGCTGGTGGTGGTGTTGACCGGCCGTCGCGTCATGCGACGACTGGCTGGCGCCGGCCCCGCATTGGGCCTGTGGTGGCTGCTTCCGCTCGCCATGGGGATGCCGTGGCTGCCGGCGCTACCGATCCCCCGACTGCACTTGCCGTTGGTCACCTCCCTGCCGGGCCCAGTGCTGTCGACGATCACCACCGCCAGCGACCAAGCCGGCCTCCCATGGTGGTGCATCGTGTGGATGGCCGGCGTCGCGACCATGCTGATGCGCCTGCTGGTGCATTACCTCCGCGTGCATCGCGCGAGTCGAGCGCTTCCCGCATCGTTCGCCGCCAGCTTGCGCCGCGATCTTGGCGCCGCCGTGCTGCACCGCGTGCGCACACACACCCTGCCGGCCCAGCCGTGCTGTGGGCGCCACGCAGCGTAATCCTGCTGCCGACCGATTTCGCGCAGCGTTTCGATGCGGACCAACGGCGTTTCGTGCTGCATCACGAGTTGTCGCACCTGCACCATGGCGACGCGCTGTGGATGTTGCTCGCCGAGGCCACGTTCGCCTTGCTCTGGTTTCATCCCCTGGCATGGATCGCCCGCGTCCGATTCCGGCTGGACATGGAACTCGCCTGCGACGAGCGCGTACTGCGCAGCACGCCGCACGACGCTGCCGGCTACGCCCGCACCCTGCTGCACAGCGCTGGCATCGCCCCGGTTTCGGCGCTGATCCCCTGGTCGACCGGGGCGCAACTCAAGGAACGACTCACCATGATCCAGCGTCATCATGTCGGTGCCCGGCGCCGTCTCGCCGGCCATGCCCTGCTGGCCGCGCTCCTAGTCGGCAGTGTGTTCGCCGCGCAGGCAACCGGCCAAAACCACCCCGCCGCCAGCAATCTCGATTACAACCAGACGATCCAGCCGCGCTACCCGGCAGCGGCGATCAAGGGCGCCGAACAAGGCACCGTGATGCTGCTGGTGCAAGTGCACCCGGATGGTTCCGTGGGCACCGTCAACTTCGATCCACAGCACAGCACAACCAACTCGGCCGACCTGATCGCCGCCGCCACCGATGCCGCACGGCAATGGCATTTCCAACCCAAGCTTGAGAACGGCAAGGTGGTCGAAGGCGTCGCGCGCGTACCGGTGCAATTCAGCATCTCGCCGCTCGAAGACAAGAAACCAGGTTCAAAGTCGTAAGCAATCATTTGATTTGAAGAAGGTTTGCAAGCTTGATAACCTCGGCACAACGTTTGCCGAGGTTGTCACGTGAACGCTCCGTCTCCTCCCCGATTCCTCCCCTCCCGCCGTATGGCACAGCAGGCCGCGCTGGCGTTGGCGCTCGCATTGCTCGCGGCCTGCAGCAGCGCCCCGCGCCGGCCAACGCCATCGGCATTGGCAAACGAACCGGCGCGCGCGCCCACGGGCGACGCCGCCACGGCAAACGACGTGCTATTCCGCGCCATGGCCCTGGTCGGCACGCCCTATCGCTACGGCGGCAACAGCCCCGCCGGCGGTTTCGACTGCAGCGGCCTCGTCGACTACATCTACCGCACTTCGACCGGGCTGGAACTGCCGCGCACCTCAAGCGCCATGGCCGACATGGATGCCAAGAAGGTCAAGCGCATGACCCACCTCGTCAGCGGTGATCTGGTGTTCTTCGACATCGGCGGCCACATCAGCCACGTCGGCGTCTACGTCGGCAAAGGCCGCTTCGTGCATGCGCCCAACACCGGTGGCACCGTGCGCCTGGACGATCTCGATGGTGCCTACTGGGGCGAACATTTCGCATACGGGCGAAGGGTGCTGAACTGAGGCAGGCGCGCGCCTCGGCTCGACGCGCTGGCGATTGGGCGATACGCGTCGCTCCGCTTTTTCACGACGCGCGCTGCATCGAGACGTTTCGTGCATCCGTCAAACGTGCGTCTCACACCACAGCTTGCAAACCGGGATTATCCTGGCGGGCCGTTGGCTGGATAGCTGCAGTGCTTACCAGACGGCCGCCTGCGGTGCGACGTCCGTGGTTGATGCGGCATCAGAGCGGTTTCGTGCGCCCTGCGGGCGCGCGAGCTACTTTCTCTCGTTTGCGCGAGAGAAAGCAGCCAAAGAGAAACGGCATCCTGCAGCGGCGCTTTTTGCCCATCCATGGGCCAAAAGTCCGTGAGGCGGGGCCCCGGGAAAAGCGGCGCGCATCGTGCGCGCCAAGAGCAAAAGCATCGCCCGTCCTGCAGCCGGTGGGGCGTAGCTGCTCTGCTTCGGGCGCGCGGACGCGCGCCTGCTGTGGTGGGGCCCCTATGGGGCGGCGGGTGGGATGCCGATCGTCCGCAAGGATGGCACGCACGAAGGCGGGCCAGCTTTCCACCGGTACACGGAGGTGCCGACGGAAAACCCCGCAGCTCACCCGCGCACCCGCAGCCCACAACCTGTCGGGCCGAAGCCCGACCCACTGGGTGTAGTGCCAACACGCTGCCGAAATACGCGCGCACCCTGTTGCAGGCGTTCCCACCATGCGAAATTGTCAAGCGCGGCGAGAACATGCCGCCTGATTGCCGTAGGGCAAAAACAAGACGGCGCCCAACGGCGCCGTCTTGTTCCATCCCTGCGGAATCGATCAAATCAATGCTCGGCGACGCCATCCGGGTGTGCGTGGCCGTGTTCGAGTTCTTCCTTCGTCGCCTCACGCACTTCCTGCAACGTGACGTCGAAATCCAGCGTCTTGCCGGCCATCGGGTGGTTCAAGTCGACGTCGACCGTGCTCATGCCGACCTTGTGCACGGTCACTGCGCGGTGGCCACCTTCCTTCAGCGCAAGCACGGTAGCCATGCCGGGCTTAAGGTGTTTGGCATCCTGGAAATATTTTTTCGGCACCCGCTGGATCTGACCCTCGCGGCGCTCGCCGTAGCCGTCCTCCGGCGCAATCGTCGCCTTGACGGCATCGCCAGCCTCGTGGTCTTCGAGCGCTTTTTCCAGACCCGGAATCAGCTGGCCGTGACCAAGCAGGATCCACAACGGTTCGTTGCGATCGTGCGAGCTTTCGACCTGTGCGCCATCGACGCTCAGCGTGTAGTGCAGTGCGACGACTTTGTCCTTGCCAGCCTTCATTGCCAGTCCCGTCAGGTTTAAACAAGCCTGCAAGTGTAACAGCGGACGAACCGCACGCGCCGGGTGCCGCAGGTTGCTGCGATGCGTGGTGACAGGGTCGGTAGTCGTGGCGTAACTTCTTTCAGCCCGAAACAGACCCGTAAACACTTGCGGGCGCCGGGCACGTCGGGCGCAGTCCAGCGGCTAAGGGGAGCCGTTGGAGCCGCCCAATCATTTCTGATGAGGGGAGTATCCATGGTGTACAAACCACTTGCCGTGGCACTGCTTGGTGCCATCGGCTTCGCTGCCGTATCCACGACCGACGCTGCCACCCATGCTCGGGTGCACACCCAAGCCATGGGGCCGATCGGTGCGGCGGCACTCGCCAACCGGATCGGGCTCGACAACGCCGCGTCGTTGTCACCGCGTCTGCAGGCACATACCAATCGGGGCACGTCGAAAACCCGCGAGCAACAGATGTTCCGCGGCATCCCGGTGTATGGGCGCAGCGTGGTGGTGGAGCGCGACGCCAGCGGCAATGTGCTTGGCGTCGATGGCGAAGTTTCACGCGGTATTGCCGCAGACGTTGCCTCGGTCGCCCCGGCCATCGGCGCCGCCCAGGCCGTCGCCATCCTGCGCGGCCATGCCGGGATACTGCCGCTCGGCATCGGCGTGAACGGTGTGCAGGACAGCGACATCCACCATGCGCAAAGCGACCTGTACGTGTATGCCGAGGGCCCGCGCGCGCGCCTGGCCTATCTCACGTCTTTCTTTGTCGACCGCAACGATGCGCCGTCGCGCCCGACCGCGATCGTCGATGCCGTCACCGGCGAAGTGCTGCAAAGCTGGGAAGGCCTGACCACCCGCAAGCCGGGCAGCGGTGGCGGCGGTACCGGCACCGCGGCGCTCGCCACCGGCGACGGCGGAAACCTGAAGACCGGGCGGTACACCTACGGGGTGCAATTCCCCTCGCTCGCCGTCACCCAGTCGGGCTCCACCTGCTACATGAACAACCCGGACGTGACGACCAACAACATGGCCGGCAGCACGCGCAAAAGCACGCTGTGGAGCTTCATCTGCCCGACCAGCAGCGGCGACGGCGTCAATGGCGCATACTCGCCGATCAACGACGCCCACCACTTCGGCGGCGTCGTGCACGACATGTACCACAACTGGTTCGGCGCCCCGCCGCTGAGCTTCGCGCTGGTGATGAACGTGCACTACGGCCGCAACTACGAAAACGCCTTCTGGAATGGCACCTCGATGAACTTCGGCGACGGCGCCAGCTACTTCTACCCGCTGACCGCGCTGGACGTGACCAGCCACGAGATCAGCCACGGCTTCACCGAGCAGCATTCCGGACTGCAGTACTCGGGCCAATCCGGCGGCATGAACGAGGCGTTCTCGGACATGGCCGGCGAGGCCGCCGAGTATTTCGATCGCGGCAGCAACGACTGGCTGGTGGGTGCGGACATCATCAAGAGCGGTACCGCCCTGCGCTGGATGTGCACCCCTACCAAGGACGGCAGTTCAATCGACAACGCTGCCAACTACACCAGCGGACTGGACGTGCACTACTCCAGTGGCGTGTACAACAAGGCCTACTGCACGCTGGCCACAACCTCGACCTGGAACACGAAAAAGGCGTTCGAGGTGTTCGAGCGCGCCAACGCGTTGTATTGGACTGCCACGTCGACCTTCAACTCGGGTGCGTGCGGCGTGGTCAGCGCTGCCGGCGACTACGGCTATCCGGCCGCCGATGTCACCGCGGCATTCAAGGCCGTCGGCGTCACCTGCCAGTAAGTTGCAATGAACGGCAAGCGGGTCGACCGGGAGGCCGACCCGCTTTTTCCCGAGTGACAACACCACAACCAGTGGCCCGCAACGGCCACCACTCTCCGATCAGGGCGCCGGTGTGTCGCCAAAGCGCACGCCGCGCGCCTCCGGCCCGAGCCACACCAGCAGCGTCAGCACCACGGCAACGACGGCGAGCCATACCCCCATCGCATAGCCGAAGTCGCCGCCATGCTGATGCGCGACCCACGCCTGCGCGGTGGCGGTGCCGGCCGCCAGGAGATTGCCGAGCTGGTAGGCAAACCCGGGCAAGGTGCCGCGCACGGCATCGGGCGAGAGCTCGTTCAGATGGGTCGGCACCACGCCCCACGCCCCCTGCACCATCACCTGGATGAGAAACGCGCCGAGGCCGAGCAGCAGCAGCGAGCCGCCGTGCGTCCACAGCGGAATCACCGGAATGGCAAGCAGTGCGGCCACCATCATCGCCCGCCGCCGGCCGATCTTTTCCGACCACGCGCCGAAGAACACGCCGCCGACGAGCGCGCCGAGATTCAGCAGCGCCACCAGCAGGAACGCCGTACCCGAGCCGGTCGGCAGGTGCAGGTTGAGCTCCTCGAAAGTGTGGTACATGTCCTGCGAGCCGTGGCTGAAGGCGTTGAATGCGCACATCAGCACGATCATGTAGCCGAACAGTTTCCAGTGCCCGCGCATCGCCACGCGCACGCCGACACGGCCATGCGCGTGGCGGTTTGCCTGCCACACCGGCGACTCCGGCACCTTGGCGCGCACGTACAGCACCAGCAGCGCCGGCAACGCACCGACGATGAACAGTCCACGCCAGCCGATCGCGTCGATCAGCAACCAGTTGACCAGCGCGGCGAGGAAAAACCCGCAGGGGTAGCCGCTTTGCAGCAGCCCGGACACGATGCCGCGCGACCTGGGCGGGATTGCCTCCATCGCCAGCGACGCGCCGATGCCCCACTCGCCGCCCATCGCGATGCCGAACAAAAAGCGCAGCACCAGCAGCATCGGCAGCGAGGTGGAAAACGCGGTGGCCAGCTCGAACACCGAGAACAGCACCACGTCGAGCATCAGGATCGGACGCCGGCCGTAGCGGTCGGCGAGGCGACCGAAGATCAGCGCGCCAAGCGGCCGGGCCGCGAGCGTCAGCGTGAGCGCCACCGTGACTTCGGTGGTGCTGGCCGAAAACTCGCGCGCAATCGCCACGATGACGACAGTGAGCAGGAAGTAATCGAACGCATCCAGCATCCAGCCGAGAAAACTCGCCAGCACCGTATGGCGCTGGTCAATGTTCAGTTCGCGCAGCGATGACCACAACGACATGCCGGCCTCCCCAAATCGAGATTGCAGGCTAGGAGCGGGGGCGGCAGGAACGCAAGCGGCTGCGAGCGTCGCCTTGCGAGCATCCCGTCCGGCCTTGTGCGCGCGGCGCGGCGGCCGGAGTGATGCGCCATGAAGCTGGGATTGGGGATTCGGCGAAATCCCCCCACGCAAAGCCCGGCGGACTGAGGTCCGGCCTAGGGATGTTGTCCAGCGCAAACGGTTGCCAGCTGAACGCACCACGCCGGCGTCCCCACGCCGGGTGACACTTCGGCTACAATCCGCGCACGGTTTCCCCGCCGTCGGCGGCATCGCCGCCCCTTCGTTACTTATCCGCAACACGGCTTTCGCATGAATGCTCCGGGTTGCACAGGAGCTTATTCATGTCATTCGAATCGCTGGGCCTCGTGCCCGCGTTGTTGCGCGCGCTTGCCGATCACGGCTACGCCGAACCCACGCCGGTACAGGCCGGTTCCATTCCGCTGGTGCTGGAAGGCCACGACCTGTTGGCCGCCGCGCAGACCGGCACCGGCAAGACCGCCGCCTTCGCGCTGCCGTTGCTACAGCAGCTGGCCGACGGCCCGCACGCGCCGTCGCGCCGCCCGCATGCGCTGGTGCTCACTCCCACGCGCGAGCTGGCGGCGCAGATCCTCGACAACGTCCAGGCCTACGGCAAGTACCTCAAGGTCAGCGCCACCACGATCTTTGGCGGTGTCGGCATGAACCCGCAGATCACCGCGCTGCGCCGCGGCGTCGACATCGTCGTGGCCACGCCGGGGCGGCTGATCGACCACATGCAGCAGCGCAACGTCGATCTTTCCGGCGTCCGCACGCTGGTGCTGGACGAAGCCGACCGCATGCTCGACATGGGCTTTTTGCCGGCGCTCAAGCGCATCCTGGCGGCGCTGCCCAAGCAGCGTCAGACGCTGCTGTTCTCGGCCACCTTCGCGCCGGAGATCAAGCAGCTCGCACTGCACTTCATGCGCAACCCGCGCGAGGTGTCGGTAACACCGCCGAACACCGTGGCCGCCACCGTCAGCCACCGCGTGCATCCGGTGGATGCGGAGAAAAAGCGCGACCTCTTGCTGCACGTGCTGGCCGAGGATTCGCGCCGGCAGACGCTGGTGTTCTCGCGCACCAAGCATGGTGCCGACAAGCTGGTGAAGTACCTCGAACAATATGGCGTGCGCGCCGCGGCGATCCACGGCAACAAGAGCCAGAACGCCCGCACGCGTGCGCTGGGCGATTTCAAGAGCGGCCGTGTCACCGTGCTGGTGGCGACCGACATTGCCGCGCGCGGCATCGACATCGAGCAGTTGCCGATGGTCATCAACTACGACCTGCCGATGGTGGCCGAGGACTACATCCACCGCATCGGCCGCACCGGCCGCGCCGGCAGCGACGGCGTGGCGGTGTCGCTGGTGAGCCACGAGGAGGCCGGCTTGTTGCGCGACATCCGCAAGCTGCTGAAGGACGAGATCACGGTGACCGAAGTGGCCGGCTTCGAGCCCTCGACCCCGCTGCGCACCGACGCCGGCGCGCCGCGCCCGAAGCAGGGCCAGCGCCAGCCGCGCTCGCCGCAGCGCCAGCAGAACAAGACCGCGGCACGTCCGCACGGCCGCCCGATGCAGGCCGGCAACGGCGAGCATGCCGCCGCTCACCGCAAGCGCCGCAACCCGCACCGCCCCGCGGCCAAAGCCTGATTCATCGTCGTAGTCGCCGGTTGACCACGAACACCGCGTGAGTCGCGGTGTTCGCGCTCCCCGTCGGCTGCGAACCACTCGTCCGAGCCGCCGGCTTCACGCCGGCGCTCGCTACAATGCCGCCTGTTCTCGCACGCGCCCGCGCGTGCCACGCCGAGGTCTGTCCATGTCTGCCCCCAATGATTCCGCCCCGGTCGCGACCGGCTTTGGCGCGCTTGCGCTGTCGCCCGAGATTCGCCAGGCCCTGGTCGATCTCGGCTACGAGGCGCCGACGCCGATCCAGGCCGCCACCATTCCGCCGCTGCTGGAAGGCCGCGACGTGCTGGGTCAGGCGCAGACCGGCACTGGCAAGACGGCTGCCTTTGCACTGCCGATCCTCTCGCGCATCGAATTGAAGCCGGGCAAGCCGCAGGCGCTGGTGCTGGCGCCCACGCGCGAGCTGGCGATCCAGGTGGCCGAGGCATTCCAGAGCTACGCCGCGCACTTGCCGGGGCTGCAGATCCTGCCGATCTACGGCGGCCAGAGCTACGGCCCGCAACTGCACGCGCTGCGCCGCGGCGTGCACATCATCGTCGGCACGCCGGGTCGCGTGCTTGACCATCTGGACAAGGGCACGCTGGATCTTTCCGAACTGAAATACCTGGTGCTCGACGAAGCCGACGAAATGCTGCGCATGGGTTTCATCGACGACGTGGAAAAAGTGTTCGAGGTGACGCCGCCCACGCGCCAGGTGGCGCTGTTCTCGGCCACCATGCCGACCCAGATCCGCAAGATCGCGCAAAAGCACCTGCGCGAGCCGGTGGAAGTCATCATCAAATCCGCCACTGCCACCGCCGCCAACATCCATCAGCGCTACTGGTTTGTCAGCGGGATGCACAAGCTGGATGCGATGACCCGCATCCTCGAGGCCGAGCCGTTCGACGCGATGATCGTGTTTGCGCGCACCAAGCTGGCGACCGAGGAGCTGGCAGAGAAACTCGCTGCACGCGGCTTTGCGGCGGCGGCAATCAACGGCGACATTGCCCAGGCGCAGCGCGAGCGCGTGATCCAGCAGTTGCGCGACGGCAAGCTCGACATCCTCGTCGCCACCGACGTCGCCGCGCGCGGGCTGGACGTGGAGCGCATCAGCCACGTGCTGAACTACGACATCCCGTACGACACCGAGAGCTACGTGCACCGCATCGGTCGCACCGGCCGCGCCGGGCGCAGCGGCGAGGCGATCCTGTTCGTCACCCCGCGCGAAAAAGGCATGCTGCGCGCGATCGAGCGCGCCACCCGGCAGAAGATCGACGAGATGAAGCTGCCGAGCGTCGACGCGGTGAACGACGTGCGCATCGCCAAGTTCAAGCAGCGCATCAGCGATACGCTGGCCAAGGGCGAGCTGGACCTGTTCCAGCAACTGGTGGAGCAATACGAGGCCGAACACGACGTGCCGGCGAGCGAGATCGCCGCCGCGCTCGCGCGCATCGCACAGGGCGACCGTCCGCTGCTGCTGGCGCCGCCACCCAAGCGCGAACCGGCACCGCGCGAGCACACGGCACACGAACACACCGAACGACGCGAAAAGCCCGAGCGCGCGCCGCGTGCGTCCACCGGCCCGCTGCGTCCGCACGCGACGGAAGCGGGCAAGACCACCTATCGCATTGCCGTCGGCCACGAGCACGGCGTGAAGCCGGGCAACATCATCGGCGCCATTGCCAACGAGGCCGGGCTGGACAGCCAGTACATCGGCCGCCTGTCGATCCGCGGCAACTACAGCCTGATCGACCTGCCCGAAGGCATGCCGAAGGAAATCTTCGAGCACCTGAAAAAGGTGTGGGTAGTGCGCCAGCAACTGCACATCGAACCGTGGGACGGCAAGGAGGCCGATACCCTGGCCGACACCGCCCACGACGTGCACCCCGCGCGGCGCCCCGGCGGTTTCCGCAAGACCGGCGGCTTCAAACCCGGCCCGCGCAAGCCGCACGCCCACGGCGGCAAACCGGCGAGCTCGAAATAGCCGCGGGGCCGGCGCCTGCCCCGGTCCAGCCTGGCTGCGCCCCTACACCGGCCCGGCAAACGTGTTGCAACTGCCGACGTCGCCGCCCTGCATGCCGGTCTTGAACCACTTCACGCGCTGCGCCGAGGTGCCATGGGTGAAGGAGTCCGGCACCACGGTGCCGCGTGCCTCGCGCTGCAGGGTGTCGTCGCCGATCTGGCTGGCCGCATTGAGTGCGGCCTCGACGTCGCCGGGCTGCAGCCATTGCAGGCGCTGCTCGCTGCGGTTGGCCCACACCCCGGCCAGGCAATCGGCCTGCAGTTCCTGGCGCACGGAGAGGCCATCGGCGCCCTCCATCGGCACGCCCTTCGCCTGCAGCTGCTTCACCTTGGCGAACACTCCCAGCTCGTTCTGCACGTGGTGGCCGACCTCGTGGGCGATCACGTAGGCGCGCGCGAAATCGCCGCTGGCGTGGAAACGGTCGCCAAGCTCGTGGAAGAAATCCAGATCGAGATAGATGCGCTGGTCGCCGGGGCAATAGAACGGCCCGACGGCGGCGGAGGCGTTGCCGCAGGCGGTGGCAACGCTGCCGCTGAAGAGATCGAGCTTCGGGTCGACGTAGGTGCCGCCGTTGGCGGCAAAGATATCGCCCCAGGTTTTCTCGGTGGAACCGAGAATCTTCTCCACGAACAGCTTTTGCTGCGGGTCGACCTGCGTGGTGGCGTTGCCGGCCGGTTGCGCGCCGTATTGCCCGCTCTGGTCGAGCAACGCCAGCGGATTCTTGAAGAACACCCAGCCGATGATGGCCAACACGATCAGGCCGCCAATGCCCATGCGCCCGCCGCCGCCAAAGCGCGGGCCGCCGCCGCCGGGGTTCACCTCGACGTTGTTGCTGGTTTCGCCCTTGTTCCAGTCCATCCGCGTCTCCGCCCGGGGGTGCCGTGCCAGCGACGATAACGCCGCACGTGGCGCGGCCGCTACAGTGCAGCTTTCATCCACCGAGATCCGTCATGCTTGAACAACTTCCCGCCGTGGTCACCCTGCTGGCGATCCTGCTGCTGGCCGCCACCGCCATGATGGTGGGCCGCGCCCGCATGCGCTACGGCATCCAGGCGCCGGCCACCAGCGGCCACCCCGCGTTCGACCGCGCGTTCCGGGTGCAGATGAACACGCTGGAGGCCAGCGTGCTGTTCCTGCCGACGCTGTGGCTGGCGGCGCACTTCGGCATGGACCGCTGGGCCGGCATCGCCGGGATCGCGTGGATCGTGGCACGCGTGTGGTATGCGTCGGCCTACATGCGCGACCCGGCCAAACGCGAGGGGGGCTTCATGCTCGGCACGCTCGCGTGGCTGGCCACCCTGGTGCTGGCCTTCGTCGGCACCGGGCGCGCCGTGTTCGGCGCCTGAATCAGGTGGCGGGACGCACGCGCAGGCGGTCGATGCGCGCGCCGTCCATCGCGGTCACCTCGAACCCGAGGCCATCTCGCTCCAGCCGGTCGCCCACCGCCGGCAGGCGGCCCAGGTGTTCGAGCACGTAACCGGCGAGGGTGGAGAACCCGTCCTCGCTGGGCAACCGCTGGCCGAGCAGGTGCTCCACCCGACGCAGATCGAGGCTGGCGTCGAGCAGCCAAGCGCCGTCGACCTCCTGCACCGCCGCCGGGTCGCCGCCTTCCTCGTCCGGAAACTCGCCCGCGATCACGCCGAGCACGTCGGCGGGGGTGACCATGCCGAGCACGCTGCCATACTCGTCCACCACCAGCGCCACCTGCAGCGACGCGCGACGGAATTCCTCGATCAAGCGCAGCACGCTGAGCGATTCCAGCACCGTCATCGGCTTGCGCACCACGCGCTCGACGTCGATGTAGCCGTGTTCGAGCAGGCTCGCGAGCAGGTCGCGCGAAGTGGCGACCCCGACGAGCTGGTCGAGATCCTCGCCGGCGACCGGCAGCCAGTGGTGACTGGAAGCCGTCACCTCCTCGCGCAGCTTGCCGGCTTCTTCCCGCGGATCGATCCAGCTGATTTCCGGGCGTGGCGTCATGATCGAACGCACCGGCCGGTGCGCGAGGTCGAGCACGCCCTGCACCATCGCCAGCTCGTCCTTGCCGAACACCGCACCGGTCGTCGGCACCGGTGCCGCCGCGTCGGCCGGCGGCGCCTCGTCTTCCTCCGCGCCGCCGGCGCCAAGCAGCCGCAGCACGGCCTGCGCGGTGCGGTCGCGCAGATTGCGCGCGCCGCCGAACAGGCTGCGCCGGCGGTTGCGGCGCATGGTCTGGTTGAACGCCTCGATCATGATCGAGAAGCCGATCGCGGCGTACAGGTAACCCTTGGGGATGTGGAACCCGAAACCTTCCGCGATCAGGCTGAAGCCGATCATCAGCAGGAACGACAGGCACAGGATCACGACCGTCGGCCGCGCATTGACGAATGCGGTGAGCGGCTTGCTGGCGCTGATCATCAACGCCATCGCGATCACCACCGCCAGCATCATGATCGAAAGCTGGCTGACCATGCCGACCGCGGTGATCACCGAATCGAGCGAAAACACCGCATCCAGCGCCACGATCTGCGCCACCACCAGCCAGAAGCGCGCACCGGCGCCGCTCCTGCCGGCGTGCTCTTCGCTCGCTTCGAGCCGCTCGTGCAGCTCCAGCGTGGCCTTGAACAGCAAAAACGCACCGCCGGCGAGCAGGATGATGTCGCGCCACGACAGGCTCACGCCGTGCCAGGTGACGACCGGCGCGGTGAGCCGCGCCAGCCACGCCACCGCTGCCAGCAGCAGCAGGCGCATGACCAGCGCCAGGCCCAGCCCGGACAACCGCGCCCGGTCGCGCTCGCCGGGCGGCAGCCTGTCGGCGAGGATCGCAATGAATACCAGGTTGTCGATGCCGAGCACGATCTCCAGCACCACCAGGGTGAGGAGACCTGCCCACGCGGAAGGGTCAGCCAGCCAGTCGAAAACGAACATGGGGAGCGCGCGGCGCCACGATTCTCGGTAAAGGGCTGATCACTATACAGGCAGACCCGCGCCGGATCGGCCTGGCCCCCGGATTCGCCTGCGCCACCTGCGGAGGGCAATCGGGAAGCGTGGGCGGCGAAACCGTCCGGACTGTAAACCCCGCCATGCGGCGCCAGTTTGCTGTCCCAATGGACCCGCCGCGGGATGGCGAATTGTCGAAAACCCGCTTGCACATGGCGCCCCGGTCCAGACATGTGGCAGATGTCGGGTTGGTCGGCATCGCCGCCAACCATCCTTGGAACGAGGGCAAACAACGCGCCTGCCAAGGCATAGCCCGGCAGCACCCGCATGGTTCGGCCAGCTGGCCAGTACTTTCCACCTGTGCCGAACGTCGGATTGCGTCACGCAACGGATGGCCGCTAAGTTGCGGCATGGGTGCCGAGCTGGCGCCGCCTGCCACACCGTCACCACTGCGATGGATTTTCCCAACCCGACTGTGTCTGCCGTCTCGTCGCGGCTTCCCGACCTGCGCGGTGCGGTCGGCCTGATCGTGTTCTATTTCGCGCTGCAGTTGGCCGTGGGCTTTGCGGCCAACATTGCGGTCGGGGTGGGCATCGCGCTCAGCCACGGCAACCCGAACCTCTTGGCAGACAACACGGCCCTGCGCAGCGCGCTGACCATCGTCGTACTGGTTGGCGCGGCGCTGCCAACCTTGTGGCTCGCCCACCGTTTGTGGCCCACCTGGTGGCGGCACGCCAAGCCGCCGGGGTTGGGTTTCGCGCGCCCAACCCGCGTCGCCTGGCTTGCGCTGGCCGTGGCGCTCGGCTTCGTGCTGCCACTCGCCGCCGGGCGCCTGACCGAACTGCTGGCCCACGGCCACGCGGTGCCGCAGGACGTGAAGCAGCTTGGCGCTGCCGCCGATACCGCCTGGCGTACGGCGCTGGCAGTGGTGGTGGTGACGCTTGGGCCGCTCACCGAGGAGTTGCTGTTCCGCGGCGCGCTGCTCTCGGCACTGCTGCGCCACCAGCGCCCGTTTGCCGCGGTGCTGGTCAGTGCGCTGGCATTTGCGCTGGCCCACCTGCCCGACCTGCACTGGTTGTGGTACGGAGTGCCAAACCTGGTTCTGCTCGGCATTGCGTTCGCCTGGCTGCGCCTGCGTTCGGGCTCGCTGTGGCCGGCCATCATCGCCCACGCCTGCAACAACCTCTTGGTGATGGCAACGCTGTTTGCCGGCAACTGACCTCCAAGAACGCTCGCTGCAGGTTGAACGGCAGCGTGCTTTGCCGTGTCCCGACTCCCGGTTTGTCAGGCGTATTGCCTATGCGCCGAACAACTGCCCGTGCCGGCGCTTGCGCTCGGCCGTGAAGTGCCACCACGGCAGCGCCGCACCGCCATCAAGGAAATGCGAGACCGCCATGAACACATCGAGCACGCACGGATCCTGGCGCACGCCGGTGGCCGCGCACAAGGCACGGTACAGCGCGAGCGGATCGGCCCCGGTCAGTTCGCCGGGCTCGCGATAACCAAGCAACGCGAAATCGCGCGCCAGCGATGGGCCGATGTTGGGCAGGTCGGTGAAACGACGAACGTTCTCGCGCACGACGCGTGACGGATGCATGGCGCAATCCTGCGGGCGCGGGTGGCAGGAACGCAAGCAGCGGCGCATGCGCTCGCCGTGGCCACACCATCGCCACGCCGGGAGCAACCCGCTGGCAATGACGGCGTGGTTGGTTCGTCGGAAACTTCCACCGCGGCGGACAACGCGACCCGCCGGCCAGTATTCATCCCACAACGCTGCTCGCGGTCGGCCAGTCGAACAGAAGCTCCACCCACAAAACCCTCGCACCCCATGGATCGGGATGCATCCCGACGGAGCGCTCCGTATGTAGTCGTCCAAACGGGATTTCGACAGCGCGGCCACGTGTCGCTCAGACGATGACGCGCGCCTCGTGCAGCAATGCCGCCGTCTCGAACAGCGGCAGGCCCATGACGCCGGAATAACTGCCATCCAGGTGTTCGATCAGCGCCGCGCCGCGACCCTGGATCGCGTATGCGCCCGCCTTGCCCATCGACTCGCCAGTGGCGACGTAAGCTGCGATCGTGGCTTGGTCGAGCTCGGCAAAACGCACTTGTGACACACAGGTAGCCGTGCGTTCGCGGCGCCCCTTGAGCAACCACACGGTGGAAACCACCTCGTGCGCGCGACCGGAAAGCCGATGCAGCATCGCTGCCGCCGCGTGCGCATCGCGCGGCTTGCCGAACACCTCGTCATCCAGCACCACCTCGGTATCTGCGCCGAGCACCACCGCATCGGCCATGCCCTTGCACGCGGCCAGCCCGGCGCGTGCCTTGTCGCGCGCCACACGGCTCACGTACTCGCGCGGCGACTCCCTCACCTGCGGCACCTCGGGCACCGCCACGGTGACGATCTCGAACGGCACGCCGAGCTGGGTCAAGAGCTCGCGGCGGCGCGGCGACTGGGAAGCGAGATAAAGCATGCAGGCGTCCTGCGCGACGATGACGACAGCGTGCAAGATGCGGGCAGGCGCGGCCGCGCGCAAGGCGACCGCAGCCCACACGGCTGCGGTCGCCCTGCTTTGTCAGCGCGGCATGACGGCTTTTGGCCCCTGGAACCACGACGCACCGGCGAGCCGTCACACAACTCGCCGCAAAACGGTTTTGCCTCACGGGCTCGGTTTTGCCCCTAGCCGCGGTGGTAAGGGTGCCCGGCAAGAATGGTGACGGCGCGGTAGAGCTGCTCGGCCAGCACCAGGCGTACCAGCATGTGTGGCAGCGTCAGCGGGCCAAGCGACCAGCGCTGGTCGGCGCGCGCCAACACGTCGGGGGCGTGTCCGTCCGGTCCGCCGATGAGAAACGCCAGATCGCGTCCGGCCATGCGCCAGCCACCGAGTTGCGCGGCAAGCTCCTCGCTCGACCACGTCTTGCCGTGGCCATCGAGCGCCACCACGTGCGCGTCGCGCGGCAAGGCGGCAAGCATTTCCACCCCTTCATCGTGGATTGCGCGCGCATCGTCGCGCCCCTTGCCGCGTGCGCCGGGCTTGAGCTCCACCAGTTCCAGCGGCAAGTCGTGCGACAGCCGCTTGCGGTATTCAGCAAACCCTTCGGCAACCCAGGCCGGCATGCGTTCGCCAACGGCAATCAGGCGCGCATGCATGGCGGTTCCGCGCGCTCAGCCAGCTTGCGCGGCATCCGCATCGGGTTCGTCATCGGCGGCTGGCTCATGGTCACCGCGCAGCGACCAGAAGCGTTCGAGCCCGTAGAACTCGCGCACCCGCGGCAGCATGACATGCACGATCACGTCGCCGAGATCCACCAGCACCCAGTCGGCCGATTCCTCGCCTTCGACCCCGAGCGGCGGCATGCCGGCGCGCTTGGCGTACTTCACCACTTCGTCGGCAATGGATTTGACGTGCCGCGCAGAAGTCCCGGAGGCGAACACCAGCAGGTCGGCGATCGAGGTGCGGCCGCGCACGTCGATCTCGCGGATGTCCTTGGCTTTCAGCTCTTCCAGCGCAGCCATGACGGCCTTGCGCAGGGTGGCCACCGGGTCGGTCTTGGTCTTGCGGCTAGTGCTCAAGCGGGGCTTGCCTCGGTGTGGAATGCGCGCACGTCAGCGCGGCAAAAGTATAACTGCGCGCGGCATCGGATACGTCAACACGCTGGCAATGCTCCGAAGTGGTAGAAAACGCCGACGCCGAAACAAGGGCATCGCTGTGGTGTGGGCGGCGAGAACCGAGGCGGTTGGCGAATCCAGCGCCCGTGTTCTGCACGGAGCACGGCTGCAGGCCCGTGATGTCACCAGCATGGGGGGACCGTTCTGCGTGGCCTCAGATCATCGCCTGTGCCAGCGCGTCCGTACCACTGCCGCTGGCCAGCCCGGGTTCACCGGCCAACGCGTACATGCGCTGCACGGTTTGCTCCAGCACCGGCGCCATCGCCACGCAGCGCTGATCGAACAAGTCGGCAAGCAGGCGGTAGTAGACCAGCGTGCCATCCCGTCGGCCGGTAAAGCGTCGAAACACGGTGGTGCCCACCGCCGGGTCGACAAGATCGGCCACGATCGCCCGCGCGTTGTGCAGCTTGTCGCAACCGGAGACCAGCAGCACGTCGTCGGCAGCATCCGCCAGATGCGCAAGATAAGTCTGCTTGCGCGCCAACCAATCGCGCCGCCTTGCTTCGGCATTGGTGTGCGTGGCCTTGGCCTCGGCGCTGCCGTCGGTGCACCCGCGCACGATCGTCAGCACGCGTGCGCCGAACTGCGTGCGGATCGGCTCGGCATGCGCCTCACCGCAATCCTCGATGACGTCGTGCAGCAGGCCGGCAATGGCCTGCTCCTCGTCGCCCCCAAACGCCAGCACCAGCCCGGACACGCCGAGCAGGTGACTCAGGTAGGGCACGCCGCTGCCCTTGCGCTGCTGCGCGCCGTGCGCGATGCGCGCGTAATCCACGGCCGCCGTAAAACGTTCGCTCAACATGATCCCCCTCCTTAGCTGTCGACACAGCAAAGGCAGTATTGGCTCCCGGCGTCTCAACGTTCGCGACAACTCACGCGCCACGCCGGTACTCATCCGACAACGCACGCACCAGCGCGGCCGCCGGCAAGGTGCGCGTCAGCGGCACACCCTGCCCGCACCATTCCGACATCAAATCACCCCGCCCGGTCGCCGCCGCGGCACGGCGCAGCGGCGCGGTGAGCGCGTTCAGGAAGGGATAACCAGGCAGCTCATCGACGCCGCTTTCCATCGCCTCCACGTAGCGGTTGCGCAAGCCGCGTGCCGCACGGCCGGACACGCTGCGGATAGTCACCACATGCGTACTGGTGGCGACGACGAGATCGCGCTTCCAGGCGTCCGCCGCAGCCGATTCCGGGCAGGTGAGAAACGCGGTGCCGAGCTGGCTCGCTTCCGCGCCCAAGGCTTCGGCTGCGTGCATGCCGGCGCCATCCATGATGCCGCCTGCCGCAATCAGGGGGATGCGAAAACCAGCCTGGTCCAACGCCCGCCGCGCACACGGAATCAACGCAAACAAACCGATCATCGGTGCGCTTGCGCTGCCGTCGATGCCGCCACGATGGCCACCAGCCTCCGCGCCCTGCACACACACGGCATCGGCACCGCGCTGCGCCCACGCCACCGCTTCGGTGGGCGTGGTGGCGGTGCCGATCACGCCGATGTCGTGCTGCTTGAGTTGCCGCACTTGGGCGGTTTCCAGCAGGCCAAAGGCGAAACTCGCCGCCGCCGGACGCGCTTCGCACAGCGCCGCAAACTGATCGGAAAAACGCGGTGCCCAGCGCTCGGGCAAGCGCGTGCGCACCGCCAGCCCTTCGCGTTCCATCAGGGCATCGAGCAAGGTGCGTGCACGTGCAATGGCCGCCGTATCCGGCATGAACTCGTCCGGCAATACCATCAGGTTCAGCGCAAACGGACGCGAGGTGAGCGCGCGGATTTCAGCCGCACGCTCGACGATACCTTCCGGCGCCGTGTAACCCGCACCGAACGAACCCAACGCGCCCGCATTGGACACCGTCGCCACCAGCGCCGGCGTGGTCGAACCCGCCATCGGCGCCTGCACCAGCGGCAGATCGAGGTCAAAACGTTGCGCAAAGGTAGACATGGACGGCTCCCGCGAGACGACCTGCGCATTATCGGTTGAACGGAATGGGATTCGGGATTCGGGATTGGGCAGAGCGTGGGGTCCGCCGTGTTCATCACGGCCCGCCGGAACGCGCTTTGGCGAATCCCGAATCCCAAATCCCGGCTCTCCACAGCGTAAGCTGACCACTGCCTCGCGCAATCCGGCCGGCCCCCATGATCGTGTTGCTGCTCGCATTTCTCGGTGGCGTGTTCACGCTGTTCAGCCCGTGCATCCTGCCGGTGCTGCCGTTCGTGTTTGCGCGCGCCGGGCGGTCGTTTGCACGCAGCACGGTGCCAATGCTGCTGGGCCTGGCGGCGAGCTTCACCGTGGTGGCGACGCTGGCGGCGGTGGGCGGCGGTTGGGTGGTGCGCGCGAACCAGTACGGACGCCTTGCCGCGCTGGTGGTGCTGGCGCTGTTCGGCGTCAGCCTCCTGTCACCGCGCCTGGCCGCATGGTTCGCGCGCCCGCTGACGCGGCTCGGGCAGCGCATGCTGCCGGCGGCGAGGCCCGATTCGATCCCGCGCGCCTTCGGCCTCGGCGCCGGCATCGGTCTGGTGTGGGCGCCGTGCGCCGGGCCGATCCTCGGTATCGTGCTGACCACCGCGGCGCTGCGGGGTGCAAACGTCACCACCACCTTGCTGCTGCTCACCTACGCGCTCGGCGCTGGCGCCGCGCTGGCCATCGCCCTGCTCGCCGGCGGCCAGCTTGCCGTGCTGTTGCGGCGCCTGCCCGGCATGGGAGAAATGCTGCGCCGGCTCGCCGGCGTGGCGGTACTGGCCGGCGTCGTCGCGATCGCATCCGGACTTGACACGGGCGTGCTGACCCGCTGGTCGTTGCCGTCGACCACGCATGCCGAACAGGCGTTGATGGACCACCTGCAGCCGATTCCTGCGGCGCGCGCTGCACCCGCCAGTGGCGCGCTGGACGATGAGGGCGGGATGCCATCGCTCGCCGGCGCCACCGGCTGGATCAACACCGCGCCGCTGACCCGCGCCGCGTTGCGCGGCAAGGTGGTGCTGGTCGATTTCTGGACGTATTCCTGCATCAACTGCCTGCGCGCGCTGCCCTACGTGAAGGCGTGGGCTGCGAAATACCGCGACCACGGGCTGGTGGTGATCGGCGTGCACTCGCCGGAGTTCGCGTTCGAGAAAGACCCGGCGAACGTGGCGGCCGCGGTCAAGCGCCTCGGCATCGCGTTTCCGGTCGCGATCGACTCCAACTACGCGATCTGGCAAGGCTTCGACAACCAGTACTGGCCGGCGGACTACTTCATCGACGCGCATGGGCGCATCCGTCACCACACCTACGGCGAAGGCGGTTACCGCGAGGGCGAGGACGCGATCCGCACCCTGCTCGCACAGGCCGGCCAAACCAGCCTGCCGACAGGCTACGTCGACCCGAACGCGCGCGGCGCCGAAGCGCCGGATTCCGGCGACCCGGCGCGCTCGCCGGAAACCTACGTGGGCTACGCGCGCAGCGCACATTTCGCCAGCGGCCAGATCGCCCACGACGAGGCGTTCGACTACCGCACCCCGGCGCGCCTCGCCGCCAACCAATGGGGCCTTGCCGGACGCTGGACGCTGCACGCACAGGCCGCCGTACTCGATGCGCCGGGTGGCAGCATCACCTACCGCTTCCGCGGCCGCGACCTGCATCTGGTGCTTGGTCCGGGCTCAGACGGCAAGCCGGTGCGCTTCCACATCTCCCTGGATGGCGCACCGCCCGGTGCCGACCACGGCATGGACACCGACGCGCAAGGCAACGGCACCGTCACCACCCAACGCCTCTACCAGCTCGTGCGCCAGGCCGGCGATGCCACCCACCCGCGCACCTTCACCATCACCTTCGACGACCCCGGCGTGCACGCGTATGCGTTCACGTTTGGCTGAGGCTCAACGCTTCATCGCGGCAGCGATTTTCTCGTCGGTCTTGTACTGGCTGAGCGAGTACACCGCCCAGATCGCGGCCGGTACCCAGCCGATTACCGTCAACTGCAGAAGCAGGCAAACGATGCCCGCGATCGGGCGGCCAATGGTGAAGAACAACAGCCACGGCAGGATCAGTGCTATCAGCAGACGCATGGCGGTTCTCCTCGGGTGGTGGCAACGAAGTCAGTGTCGATACGGCTGCAGCAACGCAGGGTCGTCGAACAGCCCGGCCGGCAGCAGGTAACGTGGATCGCGCCCGGCAGCGAGGAGTTCGCGGATGCGCGTGGCGGAGATTTCCAGCGGAGTGACGGCCAGCTCGACGATGCGGCCAGCGGGGCTGGCGCACAGCATCGCCGGATCGTCCACCCGGCGCGCAGCGATCTCCGCCTGCAGCGCGGCACCCGGCGTGCCGGCGACGCCCGGGCGGCTGAGCACACCGACATGGGCCAGGTCGAACAGCGCACGCCACTCGTGCCAGCTCGACAGCCCGGCAAAGGCGTCGGCACCGAGCAGCAGCACCAGCGGGCGGTCGCCTTGCTCCGCGCGCAGCTCACGCAAGGTGTCCACGGTATACGACGGACCACTGCGCGCCAGCTCGCGGGTATCCAGCACAAGGCGCGACTGCCCGGCCAGCGCAGCGCGCAGCATGGCGACCCGCTCGGCCGCGCTGGCGATCGGTGCCAGGCGATGCGGCGGTACGTTCGCCGGCAGCAGGTGCACCTCGGCGTCGAGCAACTCCGCGGCTTCCCACGCCACCGAGAGGTGGCCGGTGTGCACCGGGTCGAAGGTGCCGCCGAAGAGGGCTAGCGGGCGTATGGGGTCAAGCATGGCGAGTGGTGTGCCTCTCAGCGAGGCCCGGCCCCTCACCCCAGCCCTCTCCCTGGTGGGGAGAGGGAGCGAAGCTGGCGGAGCGGAGGTTCACGCCAGCACCCGCGCGGTGCGCGGCTCGGCGATGGCGGTGACGAGGCGTTCGGCTTCGCGCCAGGCGTCGCCGGTTTCGCGGCCTTTGGCGAGGCGGTCGATGCGCGCGGCACGGGCCAGGCACGCCAGCCAGTGCTCGCGCGGACCGCGGCGCAGGGCCTGGCGAAACGCCTTTTCGCGATCCCCCCACAAACGCTCCGCCTTGGCTTGCGCGGCAAAGTCGCGGGCGCTGGCCAGCCGCAGCGCCAGCTGCAACTGGTTGACCAGCCAGCCCATCAGCGCAATCACCTCGTCGCCTTCGCTGCGCAGGCCGGCAAGGATGCGCAGCGCGCGCGCGGCATCGCCGGCAAACGCGGCATCGGCGAGTTTGAACACGTCGAAGCGGGCGCTGTCGGCGACCAGGCTTTCCATCGTGTCGGCGTCGATGCGCGCGTCATCGTCGGCACGCAGCACGGCAAGCTTGTCCACCTCCTGCGCGGCGGCAAGAAGATTGCCTTCGACCCGCTCGGCGAGCAGCGCCACGGCATCCGATGTGGCCGACAAGCCGCGCGAAGCGAGCCGCGCGCCCACCCACGCCTGCCACTCGTTTGGCCGCGGCGCATTGAGTACCACCTGCATGCCGGCGGCATCGAGCTTTTTGCTCCAGGCGCCGTCGTGCTTGTTGCTCCACTCCATCGCGGTGATCAGCAGCGTGACGTCCGGCGGCGGGTCGGCGCAGTAGGCGGTGATGGCCTTGGCGCCATCGACGCCCGGGCGCCCGGTGGGCAGGCGCAGATCGATCAGCCGGCGGGTGGCGAACAGCGACATCCCGGCGGCGGCGCGCGCAAGGTTGTCCCAGTCGAAATGCGCGCCGGCTTCGAGCACCTCGCGCTCGGCGTAACCCAGCTCGCGCGCCCGCGCACGCAGCGCGTCGGCGGCTTCCAGCACCAGCAGTTCCGCGCCAGCCAGCAGGTACACCGGCGCCAGCTGATCGGCGCCGAGCGACTTGCGGAACTGGGCGGGACTGGCCGGCATCAGGGCTTGGCGACGGGCGCCGGCTGGCGGCCGGCTGCTTCCAGCCGAAACATGATCGCCTGCACCATGTCGGTGACGAGGCTTTGCTGGATCTGCTGCACCTGCGAGGCGTTGCCGACACTGTCGGTGGCGTCGTAGCTGTATTCGCGCTGCATGGCAATGTCCTGCCGCGGCACCAGTGTCTTGCCGCCCTGGGTCACGTCGAAGGCAACCTGATAATGAACGGCGAATTCGGTGATGCGCGCGTAGCCGCCCTGGGTGAGCGATTCGGTGTTGAACGCATTGACCGGCAGCGTGAGCTCGGCCACGCCGGTACCGCCCTGGTCGACCACATCCACCCCGGCGTGTTCGAGTGCGCGGGTCAGCGCGCGCTGCAGGTTGCCGTCGCCGTCGATATGCATGTGCGCCATCGTTGGCGGCAGCGCGACGCTTTTGCGCAGATGGAAGCCGCATGCGGAAAGTGCAGACACGGCCAGCAGCAACAACGCAATACGAAGCATGCGGTTCATCGGTTCACCCTGCGACGATGTTGACGATCTTGCCCGGTACCACGATCACTTTGCGCACGGTCTTGCCCGCCAGCAAAGCCGCCACCTGTGGCTGCGCGCGTGCAAGCGCCTCGGCGTCTGCCTTCGATGCATTGGCAGCTACTTCGATGGTGCCGCGCAGCTTGCCGTTGACCTGCACCGCCAGCGTCAAGCTGTCACGCACCAGCGCGGCCGTGTCCACCTGCGGCCATGGCTGGTCTTCAAGCACGGTTTGCGCGTGGCCCAGCACTTGCCACAGGCGGTGGCAAACGTGCGGCACCACCGGGTTGAGCAGCAGCACCATGGTTTCCAGCGTTTCGTGGCGCACCGCACGGCCCTGATCGCTCTGGTCGCCAAACTTGCCGACCGCGTTCAGGAGCTCCATCAGTGCCGCGATCGCGGTGTTGAACGCGTGGCGTTGGCCGTAGTCGGTGGTGACCTTCTGGATGGTTTCGTGCAGCTGGCGGCGCAAGGTCTTTTGCGCCGGGTCGAGCTGCGCGGGATCGACCACCGGGTGATCCGGTTGCGCCGCGTGCGTGGTCACCTCGCGCCAAAAGCGCTTGAGGAAACGCGCCATGCCTTCCACGCCGGCCTCGTTCCACTCCAGCGACTGCTCCGGCGGGGCGGCGAACATCGAAAACAGGCGCACGGTGTCGGCGCCGTACTTGTCCACCATTGCCTGCGGGTCCACGCCGTTGTTTTTCGACTTGGACATCTTTTCGGTGCCGCCGATCGTCACCGGCTTGCCGTCGGCCTTGAGCACCGCGCCGACCACGTGGCCCTTGTCGTCGCGCTGCACATCGACATCGGCCGGGTTGATCCATTCCTTCGCGCCGTCGGCGCCGTCGCGATAGAACGTGTCGGCAATCACCATACCCTGGCACAGCAGGTTGCTGGCAGGTTCGTCCGAATTCACCAGCCCGGCGTCGCGCATGAGCTTGTGATAGAAGCGGAAATACAGCAGATGCAGGATGGCGTGCTCGATGCCGCCGATGTACTGGTCCACCGGCAACCAGTAATTGGCGCGTGCATCCACCTGCGCGTTGGCACCCGGCGAGGTGTAGCGCGCGTAGTACCAGCTGGACTCCATGAAGGTGTCGAAGGTGTCGGTTTCGCGCTCGGCCGGACCGCCGCATTGCGGGCAGGTGCACTGGCGCCACGCGGGGTCGGCCTTGATCGGCGACTGCACGCCGCTGAAGGCGACATCCTCGGGCAGCAACACCGGCAATTGATCCTCCGGCACCGGCACCGCGCCGCACTTGGGGCAGTAGATGACCGGAATCGGACAACCCCA
This sequence comes from Rhodanobacter sp. FW106-HT46G03, assembly GCF_058789895.1. Classification (NCBI taxonomy): domain Bacteria; kingdom Pseudomonadati; phylum Pseudomonadota; class Gammaproteobacteria; order Lysobacterales; family Rhodanobacteraceae; genus Rhodanobacter; species Rhodanobacter sp. FW106-HT46G03. Next base: position 1,349,163 of record NZ_JBYTCC010000001.1, on the reverse strand, counting down.
GTAGCGCTGACGCGACACGCCCCAGTCGCGCAGGCGCCAGTTGACGCGGCGCTGACCCTTGCCGGCGGCTTCGAGCTTGGCGGCAATGAATTCGAAGGCGTCGTGATAGTTCTTGCCGTCGAGGTCACCCGAGTTCACCACGCGCAGATCGGCGCGGGTCTTGTCGCCGTACCACTCCTGCCATGCGTCGGCGTTCCAAGCTTCGTCGCCGCACGCGATCACTTGCCGCTTCGGCAAGCCGTATTTCGTCGCAAACGCGAAATCGCGCTCGTCGTGCGCCGGCACCGCCATCACCGCACCGGTGCCGTAGCCCATCAGCACGAAGTTGGCCACCCACACCGGCACCCGTTCGCCACTGATCGGGTGGGTGGCAAACAGGCCCGTCGCCATGCCGCGCTTTTCCTGGGTTTCCAGCTCCGCCTCGGAGACGCCGCCGTGCTTGAGCTCGGCCAGGAACGCCGCCAGTTGCGGGTTCGACTTGGCAGCCTTCTGCGCCAGCGGGTGCTCGCCGGCAATGGACACAAAGGTGACGCCCATCAACGTGTCGGGGCGCGTGGTGAACACGGTCAGCGGCTCGGCCTCGCCTGCCACCGTAAAGCGGATTTCCAGCCCCTCGCTGCGCCCCAGCCAGTTGCGCTGCATGGTCTTGACCGCATCCGGCCAACCCGGCAGCGTGTCCAGACCGTCGAGCAACTCCTGCGCGTAGTCGGTGATGCGCAGGAACCACTGCGGAATCTCGCGCTTCTCCACCACCGCGCCGGAGCGCCAGCCGCGACCGTCCACCACCTGCTCGTTCGCCAGCACGGTCTGGTCGACCGGATCCCAGTTGACGACGCTGTTCTTGCGGTAGGCGAGACCTTTCTTCAACAGCCGGGTGAACATCAACTGTTCCCAGCGGTAGTACTCCGGGCGGCAGGTGGCGAACTCGCGGCTCCAGTCGATCGCGTAACCCAGCGACTGCAACTGGCCGCGCATGTGCTCGATGTTGGCGTAGGTCCACTTTGCCGGTGCGGTCTGGTGCTTGATGGCCGCATTCTCGGCCGGCAGTCCGAACGCGTCCCAGCCCATCGGCTGCAACACGTTCTTGCCGGTCATCCGCTGGTAGCGGCTGATGACATCGCCAATGGTGTAGTTGCGCACATGCCCCATGTGCAACTTGCCCGACGGGTACGGCAGCATGGCAAGGCAGTAGAACTTGGCCCGCGCAGGATCCTCCTTCACCTCGTAGGCGTGCTGCGCACGCCAATACGCCTGCGCCGCGGCTTCGACCGCTTGCGGCTGGTAATCCTGTTCGGGGTTGGTTGCGCTGTCTTGCATGGTGTCCGTGGCCGTGGATTGGTGCGCAGAATGCAACCGCGCGCACCGCTGTAAAAGGAACGCATCAGGTTAGCAGAATGCCGGCTGGCGGCGGATTCAGCGGCGGCGCCCAGACGGCGTACGACGGCTACCTTGCCCTCGACTTCCCAGCCACATGCGGCTGGTGTCGCGTGTCGCTTAGCCGCCATCCGCGCGCACGTTGCATCCGGGATGCGGGAGCGCTCCGCGCGTGCACCACAGCGATCCGCGCAGGGACAGAACCGCCGCATACGGGCATTGAACCTGGCGGCATCCGTGATGGCTCAGGTGTCTGTGGCCCCTACTCCACTTGGCAGTTTAAGGGGCAGATTCACGCGAGATGCCGGCTCTCACGAATCCGGTATCCCGGCCTTTCAAAACGGCAGCTTCAACCCCGGCGGCAAGCTCATGCCGGCGGTGACGCTGCCGAGTCGGTCCTTGCTGGCTTGCGCGACCTTGTTGACGGCGTCGTTCACCGCGGCGGCCACGAGGTCTTCGGCCATTTCCGGGTCGTCGGCAAAGGTCTGGCGGTCGATCGTGATCTTGCGCACTTCGTGGGCGCCGGTCATGACCACGCTCACCAAGCCGCCGCCGGCGCTGCCGGTCACCTCAAGCTTTGCGATCTCCTGCTGCGCGCGCTGCATGTCTTCCTGCATGCGCTGGGCCTGCTGCATCAGCTGGCCAATCTGACCTCTCATCGCTCTGCTCCGTCTTCAACTGCCAAGGGGTTTCACCGACTTCGGCACCACGCGGGCGCCGAAATCGCGTTTCATGGTCTGCACGAACGGGTCGTCTTCGATCGACTGCTCGGCCGCGGCTTGCGCCGCATCGTGCGCCTGCTGCGCGCGCGCCGCCGGCGTGGCCGCAGCAGTATCCGCCGCGATGCTGACAAAGCGCAGGCGGATGGGTTCGCCGAGCACCTTGCCGATACGCTCCGCCATCTGGCCGACCATCGGCTCGACCGCCATGCCCAGATGCGCCGGCTGCACCGCCAGCACCAGGGTGTGGCCATCGCGTTCGCGCAACACCGCGTTTTGCGCCAGCACGCCAAATGGACCGTGCAAATCGGCCTGCTCGATCAGGGATTCCCAATTCGGCAGGCCGCCGGCAACCGGCGTTGCGCGGGCGGAGCTCGACGGCGCTTGCGGCGGCGCTGCCGGAGCCGACGCCCTTGGTACCGCCTGCGGTGTCGGGGCGGCAGCACGCGGTGCGCTCGCTACTGCCGTCGGTCGTGGCGCTGGCGCTGCGGCAGGCACACGCGCTGCCGGCGATGGCGTGCCGGCCGAACGCGTGGCATCACCCGGCCGAAACGCCAGCATGCGCAACAGCGACATTTCGAAACCGGTCCGGGCATCAGGCGCATACGGCAGGTCGCGGCGACCGGTGGTGGCAATCTGGTAGTAGAGCTGCACGTCTTCCGGCGCAATGCGTTCGGCGAGCGCGCACAGATCGGCGCTGCCGGATTCCGAATCCGGCTCGTAGCCGGGCACCAGCTGGATCAACTGCAGGTGGTGCAGGGTTTCCGCAAGGTCGTCGAGCACGCCGCCGAAATCCGGCGAATACGAGGCGATCTGTGCCGCCTCGGCCAGCAACCGGGCGCCGTCGCCATCCGCCAACGCGCCAAGCACGCCCAGTACCTGTCCGCGCGCGACGCTGCCGAGCATGGTACGCACATCGTCCGCCTTGACCTCGCCACCGCCGTAGGCAATCGCCTGGTCGAGCAGCGACAGGCCATCGCGCAAGGAACCATCCGCGCCGCGCGCCAGCTCGTCGATGGCGGGTTCTTCATAGCGGATGTTCTCGGCGCCGAGGATGTGCCGCATCTGGCCGGCGATCTGATCGGGCAGCAGGCGCTTCAGGTTGAACTTGAGGCAGCGCGACAGCACCGTCACCGGCAACTTCTGCGGGTCGGTCGTCGCCAGCAGGAACTTCACGTGCGGCGGGGGCTCTTCCAGCGTCTTCAGGAGCGCGTTGAACGCCGGCTTGGAGAGCATGTGCACCTCGTCCACCAGGTACACCTTGAAACGCCCGCGGGTCGGCGCGTACTGCGCGTTCTCGATCACCTCGCGCACGTCGTCCACACCGGTATTGCTGGCGGCGTCGATCTCCAACAGGTCGACAAAGCGGCCTTCATCCACCGCCCGGCAGATCTCGCACTCGCCGCACGGGTCGGCCGACTCGCCACGCTCGCAGTTCAGCGACTTGGCAAAGATGCGCGCGATCGTGGTCTTGCCCACGCCGCGGGTGCCGGTGAACAGGTAGGCATGATGCATGCGCCCGGTGTTGAGCGCGTTGGTAAGCGCACGCACCACGTGCTCCTGCCCCACCAGCTCGGAAAACCTGCGGGGCCGCCACTTGCGCGCGAGTACCTGATAAGACATGCACACCTACCTTGGGGCAGACGTTGATTGTGCCAAGTCGGGGGCCGTTCCGGTAGGCGCGCCTCGCACCGCCCCAAATGGTGGCGGCCCCGCCAGCCACACCCCGGCACCCGAGTCATCCACTACCGTTGCTTCCTTCCGGACCTGGCGGAATTTGCGGACTATCGTCGCGGGGGGACCGACAGGGCCACCGTGAACGCTGGGCCTGAGCCCGTCGCGCCAGCCGAAGCCGTCGCGCTACATCAAAATTGGCGGAGAGGGCGGGATTCGAACCCGCGAAGCGGTTTAACCCACTTACACACTTTCCAGGCGTGCTCCTTCAACCACTCGGACACCTCTCCGCACGCATCACACCTTGTCGCATCACCCCGCACCGGGCGGGATGGTTCGGCTCGTCCTGAGCTTCACCCCTCGCTTGCGCTCGGGGCCAGCCTGCGGCTGTCCAAATTCGCTCCCGGCGAATTTGTCGAACCCGCGAAGCGGTTTGACCCACTTACACACTTTCCAGGCGTGCTCCTTCAACCACTCGGACACCTCTCCGCACGCAGCAAAACCCATTGCGAACACCCCACTCTGCGGCGTCCGCGTTGCCCCCGTTAGCGGGCAATGAAGAGGCGGAAGGATAATGGCGCGCGCGCTGGCTGACAAGCGCAGCGCACGCCGGGCGAGGTGGTTCAGCGCACGGCGCTGATGCCGTAGTGCCACGGCGGCAGGTCGATGTCGGCGCCGCACTCGCGAAAGCCCGCTTCAACCAGCCACGCGCGGCACTGTGCCGGACGCGGTCGGATCGCAAGCGCGGGGCCACGCGGGGTCGGACGCTCGCTCACCCAGTGGATCACGTGCACACTGCCGCCGGGCTTCAGCACCCGCCACGCTTCGCGCAGCAGCGGCACCGGCTCGGCGGCGTGCAGGATGTTGAACAGCAGCGCGGCGTCGACCACGCCGTCGCCCAAGCCGGTACCGGTGGCGACGAAGTCGCGCTCGGAAACGACCACGTTCGCCAGGCCCGCAACCTGCGCGCGATCACGTGTGGCCGCCACCATCGCCGGCTCGATGTCGAACGCGAAGACGGTACCGCCCGTGCGTGCTGCCGCCGCCACGGTGAAAGTACCGTAGCCGCAACCAAACTCGACGATGTCGGCGTGCGTGCCCGTGCAGCCAAGCTGGTCGAGGATGCGCGGCGCGTCGAAAAAGCCTTCCCACCGGCGCGCATCGGGCATGCCGCTGTCGCGAATTTTCATGAAGTTGCCCGTCGCCTGCCTGCAGTCATCGCGTGTGCGAGCTTAGTCGATTGCAACATCGACACTGGTAGCGAACCGCGTCAGCCAGTGCGATCAACCGGCATTTCCGTCCGGTGCAGCGGGAATCGGCAACGCAATACGCCCGCCCGGCACGGCAACGCGGTAACCGCGCGCAGCCAGTGCGGCACCGTCGGCCGTGCTGCCGTAGTGGTACAGCACAAGACGCGTCCGCAGGTCGGGCGGGTACTCGCGTTCGAGATCGTCGGCGCCGGTGTGCGACGGGTTGCCGACGAGGCCGCAGTCGTGGGCCACCAGTTCGCCGTGCGCAGCATGTCCGGCCAGCGCCTCGGGAATCGGCCGGGTGTCGCCGGTGAAGGCCAGACTGCCCGGCAAGGCGAGGCCAAACGAAGTACCGGGGCGATGGTGGCGGGTGGCAAACAGGTCGAACCACAGCCCCTCCAGCCAGAAGCCGCGGGTGCACGGCACCAAGCGAAACGCCTCCCAGAAATTCGCGCCGCCTTCGGCCAGCACGCCGGGGTAATCGGCCACGCGCATCTGCAGCCACGGCACCAGCGCGGCCTGTACGAACACCTGCGTCCGGCCGCGTCGTTGCTCATCGAACCACAGCTTGAAGAACAGATTCTCCAGCCCGGCCACGTGATCCATGTGGGTGTGCGTGAGGTACAGCGCCCGCGGCGGTTCGCCGTAGACGGCAAGGTAGCGGTCGAGCGCGTCGATGCCGCAGTCGATCATCAGCACCGGCGCCCCATCGCGTTCGAGCACGGCCGAAGACGAGCCAAGGTCGCCCGCCGCCTGCGCGGCACCGACGCCAAGAAAATGCAGTTGCCAGCTCATGCGCGGTAGCCCGCCTCGTAGGCCGCAACCAGCGGTTGCCAGATGGCTGCAACGAAGGCCGCTTCCCCCGTGGCCGCGGCCCCGAGCTTCACCAGCGAACGCCGCAACCGTTGCAGATTCGCTTGCCGCCAGCCGTCACCCTGCGCGCGCTGGCGACTGCGGTCGAAGTCGATCAAATGCACACCCTGCGGCGTTACGAGCACATTGTGCGCATTGAGATCCGCATGCCAGATGCCGGCACGGTGGAAACGCGCCACCACGGCGCCCACGGCGCGCGCCCGCGCGGCGTCGAGCCGGCCAGCAGCAAGGCATTGTGCAAGCGTTTGCGCATCGGGAATCTGCCGCGTCAGGAGATCCGCGCGGTAATACAGTCCGCTGCGCACGTAGCGCGCCGCGACCGGCACCGGGCCTGGCAGCTCAAGCTGTGCGATGACACCGAGCAGGCGCAACTCCGCAAAACAGCGCGTGGCATCGGCGCCACACCACAGATAACGATCGCCGAGTACGCGGGCGACCAGGCCGCCGCGGCGGTAATGGCGCAACACGCAGGCACCGACCGGCGTGGTGACGACCTGCACGCCGCCGCGTCCGCCCGATTGTTCGCGCAAGGCGCCCCGCCCACGCCACCAGTCGGCGTCGAACCAGCGGGCACCGACTTGTGACGAAGCCTCTGCGTCAAACAGAATCGCGCCATCGGCCTGTGCGCTCAGCTGTTCGCGCATCGCTGTCGTCGTCCCATTCCGGTTATCTTGCGATTCTACATGTCAGCTCCTGCCTCGCTTTGCCTGCTGCGCACCTCCGCCATCGGCGACGTCACCCATGTCGTGCCGTTGGTGCGCACGCTGCAAACCGTTTGGCCGGCCTGCCGCCTGACGTGGATCGTTGGCAAGCTGGAACGCAAGCTGGTCGGCGACCTCGCCGGTGTCGAGTTCGTCACGTTCGACAAGCGTCGTGGCCTGGCCGGCATGCGCGAGGTGTGGCGTGCGCTGGCCGGGCGCCGTTTCGACGCCCTGCTGCAGATGCAGGTGGCGCTGCGCTCGAACGTGCTGAGCCTGGGCATCCACGCGGATCGGCGCGTCGGTTACGACCCGGCGCGCGCCAAAGACCTGCACGGCCTGGTGGTGCGCGAGCGCATCCCGGCGCGCAGTGGCGAGCACGTGCTGGATGCGCTCGGCAGCTTCGTGGAGCCGCTCGGCATCAAGCAGACGCAGGTGCGCTGGGATATTCCGATTCCGGACGACGCGCATGCCTGGGCCGCGCAACAGCTGCCGGGGGAGACCCCAACGTTGGTGGTGAACCCCGGTTCCAGCCACGTACTGCGCAACTGGCGACCGGAGCGTTGCGCCGCCGTCATGGATCACGCCGCCGCACGCGGCTGGCGCGTGGTGCTCGTGGGCGGGCCTTCGGCACCCGAGCGCACGCTGGCCGACACCGTGCTTGCCGCATGCCAGCATGCGCCACTCGACCTGACCGGCAGGGACACGCTGAAAAAACTGCTCGCCCTGCTCGCCCGCGCGCAGTTGCTGCTGACGCCGGATTCCGGGCCCATGCACATGGCCAACGCAGTCGGCACCAAGGTGCTGGGCCTGCACGCGGCGAGCAATCCAAACCGCTCCGGCCCCTACTCCGACCGCCGCTGGTGCGTGGACAAATACGACGATGCCGCGCGCCACTTCCTCGGCAAGCCCGCCAGCGAGCTACCGTGGGGCACCAAGATCGAAAAGCCCGGCGTGATGGACCTCATCACCGTGGACGACGTCATCGAACGTTTCGAAGCCGCCGCCAGCGCGCTGCAACTGCCGCGGTAGAAGGCCGATTGCGGACGATCAATCCGGCCCGGCAAGCATCAAGGCAAGGGCATCGCCCGCGAGCGGGCGTCTACCGAGCACCGCAAACGAACTGTGCTACGCGCGGTAATCTTGGTAGGACTTCTCCTCGACCAGCGGCGAGCCCAGCTTGAGGTTGATCTCGCGCTTGATCACCGCGCGCTCGTCGTTGCGGTAGTACACCGAGCGGGCCAGTTCGATGAAGCTGGCGTCGAACACCTGCGCGCGCTCTTTCAGGCGGATGCGATCCTCGATGTCCCACAGCACCTCATTCACGGCGAGCAGGCGTGCGCGGGCGTCGGCAATGTCGGTATGCGAGGCCGGATGCGCCGCCCACGTCGCGTTGAGCAGGTCGAGCTCGATCCTGACGTTGGCGAGCTTGGCCGGGTCGGCAATGCGACGCGCCTTGATTTCGAGGATGGTGATCTTGTCGATCAGCTCGCCGTAGGAGATCGGGGTCTGGATCTGGTTCATCGGGATCACGCCGCGTGGGAGGGAAAGAAGGCGCCATCCTGCACCAGTTTGCAGGCGGCGCGCACGTCGCCGTCGAGCGCGCGGTCGCGGTGCAGGAACGCGATTTGTCCGCGCAGGAGGTCATGCGCGCGGCGCACATCGGCGCCGGCGTGGAAATCCCGTGCCGCAGCCAGTGCCGCGGTCAACTGCTGCACCTCGGTCACGAACTGCGCATAGTGCGGCTGGCCTTCGCGCGGGGCATAGTTGACCTTGGCCGCCAGCGCCTGCCAGCCGCCGCGCTGCGCCAGCCGCCGCGCGGCGTTGAGCATCTTCTGGCGGTAATCCAGCGCTTGAGCAGCGGCGTACAGCTCCAGCGCCAGCACATGCCCGAGGTCGTCGATCATCTCCAGCACGTGGCGCGCTTCGTTGGCGCCCATGGAGACGTGATCCTCGGCGTTGGCGCTGGTCGGGATCGAATACACGCTGGCCGGGTGCGCGCGTGTGGCCAGGTCGTTGACCAGCGCGGCGGCGGTGTACTGCACGATCATGAAACCCGAATCGGTGCCGTCCTCGTTGCCGGTGAGGAACGCCGGCAGGCCGTCGTTGTTGGCCGGGTCGACGAGCTTGTTGAGCCGACGCTCGGAAATCGACGCCAGTACCGGGATCGCCGCCTTCACGTAGCTCATCGCCAGCGCCAGCGGCATGCCGTGGAAGTGGCCGGCGGAAATCACCTGATCCTCGATGTGCGGCTCGTCGGCGTTCTCGGGGAACACCAGCGGGTTGTCGGTGACCGCATTGAGTTCGATGTCGTAGACGCGGCAGGCCTGCAGCCAAGCATCTCGTACCGCGCCGTGCACCTGCGGCATGCAACGCAGGCAATACGCATCCTGCGGCTGGTGCTTCTTGCCGCCCTTGAACGGCAGAAAGCGTTGGTAGAACGCCTCGCGCCCGTGGCGCTGGTTGGCCGGCACCCAGTCCCAGCCGATGTCGAAGCTGAGCGCCTGGTCGTCCGGCTCGGTCCACGCATCCGCCGTCCAAGGCTTGAAGTGCGGCACCAGGTGATACGGGATGTCCACCAGCGTCGAGCCGGCCACCAGCGCGCGCAGGTGCGCTGCCACGGCAACCTGCCCCGGGTGCGGACGCAGCGCGTGCACTTCCTCGCGCAGGGCGCCGCTGCGGCCGGCAAACGCTTCGAGCGTCATCGCCGCCGCGAGGTCGGCGGTGTCCAGCAGCTTGCCCAGGTCGTGCAGCGCGAGCGAGCCGGTCGCCAGCATCTGCGCCGTGCCGTTGTTCAGCGCCAAACCTTCCTTGAACGACAGGCGGATCGGCGTGAGACCGGCGCGCTTCAATGCCTCCGCGCCCGGCAGGCGCTCGCCCTGCCAGAACGCCTCGCCGCCGCCGAGCAGCACGATCGCCAGATGCGACAGCGGCGCGAGGTCGCCGCTGGCGCCCACCGAGCCTTTTTCCGGCACCACCGGCACGATGCCGGCATTGAGCATCGCGACCAGCGCCTCGAGCGTCTCGACGCGGATGCCGGAGTGCCCGCGCATCAGCGTGTTGATGCGGATGCACAGCATCGCGCGCACCACGTCCGGCGCAAACGGCTTGCCCACGCACACCGCGTGGGTGGTGATCAGGTTGTGCTGCAGCTCTTCCAGCAGGGTGCCTTCCGCCGCGTGCGGGTTGCCGCCGGGCAACTCGTCGCGCACGCGGTGCGCGCCCAGGAGCTTGTCCGCATTGCTGCCGAAACCCGTGGTGACGCCATAGGTCGGCTCACCGCAGTTGACCTTCTCGGCGAGGAAATCCGCCGCCCGCCGCACGTGCACCAGTTGCGCCTGATCGAGCGCCACCTGTGCGCCCTCGCGTGCCACCGCCACCAACTGCAGCCGGGTCAGGCTGCTGCCATCCAGAACGATCGTTGTGCTCACTGTTGCCCCCGAAAACGAAACCGCTGCACGGCGTCTGCGCGCCGCATCAGCCCATGACCGCCGCCTGCTCGATCTCCACCCGCAGGGTCTTGACCAGTTCGGCACGCGGCACTTCGAACTGGTCGCCACGGCGCAGGTCCTTCACCGTGACCACGTGTTTTGCCAACTCATCGTCGCCCACGACCACGGCAAAGCGGATGCCGGCGCGGTCGGCATACTTGAACTGCTTGCCGAGTTTGCCCTCTTCCAGCACCACCTCGGTGGCAATGCCGGCCGCGCGCAGTTCGCCGGCCAGCGCGAGGTACGCCGGCAGCTTCGTCGCATCCATCTGGGTGACCAGCACGTCGACCGTGCTGCGCGCAGTGCCGATGAGGCCGGCTTCGCGCAGCTGCCAATAGAGGCGGGTGAGGCCGATGGAAATGCCGACGCCCGGCAGGTGCGACTTGGTGTACTGCCCGGCCAGGTTCTCGTAGCGCCCGCCGGAGCACACCGAGCCGATCTGCGGGTGCTCGTTGAGCGTGGTCTCGTACACCGTGCCGGTGTAGTAGTCGAGGCCGCGCGCGATCGAAAAGTTCAACGCGAAATGCGTCTCCGGCACGCCGAAATCATGGATCAGGCGCAGCACTTCCTTGAGTTCGTCGCGCCCCTGCTCCAGCGCCTCGGGGCCCGCGCCCAGCGCGTCGAGCTTGGCGAGCGCGTCGGCCAGCGAGGTGGAGCGCACCTGCACGAAGGCAAGGATCCTGTCGGCCACTTCGGCGGACAGCCCGAACGCATCGCCGGTAAGGGTTTCGCGCACGTACTCGGCGCCGCGCTTGTCGAGCTTGTCCACCTCGCGCAGCACCAGCATCTGCTGCTCGCCGTCGGCGATGCCGAGACTCTCGAAATAGCCGCGCAGCAGCCTGCGGTTGTTGAGCTGGATGGTGAACGGCCCGATCGCCAGCTCGCGGAACACGCTGTAGATCACTGCCGGCAACTCGGCGTCGTAGCGGATCGACAAGGCGTCCTTGCCGATCACGTCGATGTCGCACTGGTAGAACTCGCGGAAGCGCCCGCGCTGCGCGCGCTCGCCACGATACACGCGCTGCATCTGGTAGCGGCGGAACGGGAAGCTCAGCTCGCGCTCGTGCTCGGCCACGTAGCGCGCCAGCGGCACCGTGAGGTCGAAGCGCAGCGCCAGCTCGGGCACGCTCTCGGCGTGCTTCCCCAACGCGCCGGTGGATTCCACGAAGTACACCTGGCGCTCGGTCTCGCCGCCGGTTTTGGTCAAGAGCACGCTGGAGTACTCGATCACCGGTGTTTCCACCGGCACGAAGCCGAAACGCTCGTAGTTGCGGCGGATCGTGTCGAGCATGCGCTGGAACGCGATCTGGTCGAGCGGCAGGAGTTCGAGCACGCCGGGCATCGTGCGAGCCTGGGTAAGCGCCATGGAGACCTCAGGATGGGAAGGAAGGCCGTGCGCCGGACGCCACGACCGCGGCCGCCAAGATTAACAGAACGCCCCCGCCGGCCGCCGCCCACCACCGCCGTCGCGCACCGCGTGTATTGCGCGGCGCAACGCGCGTCGCTAACATACGCGGCTCCCGCGGGGTGTAGCTCAGCCTGGTAGAGCGCTACGTTCGGGACGTAGAAGTCGCAGGTTCAAATCCTGTCTCCCCGACCAATGGTTCATCGAAAAAGCCGGCCTTGCGCCGGCTTTTTCGTGTGCACGATCAGGGGATTTCCGCCATCGCCGCCAACCGATCCAACTCGGTGTCGAGGAAACCGGCTTCCAAGCGCGCGGGGCGGTTGAACGGGCCGCGCATGCGGGCGCCGGCGTAGTCGCGGAGCAGTTGGAAGAAGGTTTCGAACGGGTCGCGACCGTCGCGCTCGCAGCACCAGCGAAACCAGCGGGTGCCGGCGGCGACGTGGGCGACCTCCTCGGCCAGGATCACCTCGAAGGCGGCGATGGTGCGGGTATCGCCGGCCTGGCGCAGGCGCTCGATCATGCCGGGGGTGACGTCCAGCCCGCGCGCTTCGAGCACGCGCGGCACCAGCGCCATGCGCGCGAGGTCGGAACCGGCGGTTTTCTCGGCCATTTCCCACAGGCCGTTGTGGGCATCGAAATCGCCGTAGGCGTGGCCGAGCTCGGCGAGGCGCGCGGCGAGCAGGGCGTAATGCCGCGCCTCGTCGTTGGCGCAACTGGCCCAGTCGCGGTAATAGGCGGCGGGCATGCCGCGAAAGCGGTAGACGGCATCCCACGCGAGGTTGATGGCGTTGAACTCGATGTGGGCAATGGCGTGCACCAGCGCCGCGCGGCCCTCGTCGCTGCCCAACCCGCGATGCGGCACGCCGCGCGCGCTGACGAGGCGCGGTGTGGGCGGGCGGCCCGGTGCACCAATGGGCAATGGCGGCGGCGAGGCGGGATCGGGGAACAACGTGCCGGTCGCAACGGCGGCCCACGTTGCGTGCGTCAACCGGCATTTTTCGGCGGGGTCCGCAGCGTCGAGGCAGGTTTTGGCGGCAGCGTGGAGGTCGATCATGGGGAGCTCCGCGAGCACGACCCCTTGCCCCAACCCACTCTCCAGAAGGGAGAGCGGGAAAAACTTCGGTCCATCCCGCAAGGGAACCGGGAGAAAAGCTTCGCCCGATCAGGCACAGTGACGCGCGGCTTTGGCGTCGTCCGAGCGCAGGAGTTCGATCTGTTCCAGGTAGTGCTGGTCCAGCCCGGTGACATAGCGGCCGTCGAAGCACGAAGCATCGAAGTGCTGCAGGTCTTCGTTGCCGTCCTGCACCGCCCAGACGAGGTCGGCGAGATCCTGATACACCAGCCAGTCGGCGCCGAGCTGCTGCTGCACTTCGGCGTCGGTCTTGCCGGCGGCGATCAGCTCGTGGGCGGAGGGCATGTCGATGCCGTACACGTTGGGGTAGCGCACCGGCGGCGCGGCGGAGGCGAAATACACCTGCCTGGCGCCAGCGTCGCGTGCCATCTGGATGATCTGCCGCGAGGTGGTGCCGCGCACGATGGAGTCGTCCACCAAGAGCACGTTCTTCTTGCGGAATTCGAGCGGGATGGCATTGAGCTTGCGGCGCACCGATTTCACCCGGTCGCCCTGCCCCGGCATGATGAAGGTGCGGCCGACATAACGATTCTTGACGAAGCCCTCGCGAAACGGCACGCCCAGCGCTTCGGCCAGGGCGCTGGCGGCGGTGCGTGCGGTGTCGGGAATGGGGATGACCGCGTCGATGCCGTGATCCGGCCGCTCGCGCTTGATCTTTTCGGCCAGGCGCTGGCCCATGCGCAGGCGCGCCTTGTAGACCGAGACGTTCTCGATCATCGAATCCGGGCGCGCGAGGTAGACGTACTCGAAAATGCACGGTGCGTGCATTGCACCGTCGGCGCAGTGCCGCGTAAAGAGCTGGCCATCGTCCGTGATGAACACCGCCTCGCCGGGCGCCACGTCGCGCATCAGCTTGAAGCCAAGCACGTCGAACGCCACCGACTCGGAGGCCACCGCGTACTCATGACGGCTGCCGACCACGCGCTCGCCAAGCACCAGCGGACGGATGCCGTTGGGATCGCGGAACGCCAGCAACCCGTAGCCGAGCAGCAATGCGATGCAGGCGTAGCCGCCGCGCGCGCGCGCATGCAGCGCCGCTACCGCCTTGAACAGGTTGTCCGGAGTGAGCGCCATGTGTTCCTGGATCTGCAGCTCGTGCGCCAGCACATTGAGCAGCACCTCGGAGTCCGAATCGGTGTTGATGTGCCGGCGATCGTCCTCGAACATCTCCTTGCGCAGCGCCTCGGTGTTGACGAGGTTGCCGTTGTGGCCAAAGGCGATGCCGTAGGGCGAGTTGACGTAGAACGGCTGCGCCTCGTCGACCCGGTCCGAACCCGCGGTGGGGTAGCGGCAATGGCCGATGCCGATGTGGCCGACGAGCTGGCTCATCGCGCCCTGGTTGAACACGTCGCGCACCAGCCCGCGGCCCTTGTGCAGGCGCAGGTGCGAGCCGTCGACGGTGGCGATGCCGGCGGCATCCTGGCCACGGTGCTGCAACACCGTGAGTCCGTCATAAAGCGCCGACGCCACTTCCGTCGTGCCGACGATGCCGATGATTCCGCACATGATGTGAACCTGCTACGGGTGATTCGGAGAAGAAACACTGGAGGCCGGCGCGGGAGCCGCGCCCGGCTGGGATAACGGCAGCCTTGCCGGCAACTTGCGCAGCGCGTCGCCGACCTTCACCTGGTCAAGCTTGGTGCGCACTGCAGCCGAGACCTGTGCCGGCGCGAAATGCTCACGCACCCCGGCAGGCACCTGCTGGCCAAGCCATATTGTCGCGCGTTGGAACGGCGGTAGCAGCACCGATTGCTGCCACGCCGCCTCGCGCGTGAGCACGGTGAACTGGGCAAGAAACACCATCACGCACACCAGCAGCACGCCGCGCACCAGGCCAAACAGCATGCCCAGCGTGCGATCGGTGCCGGAGAGCCCGGCCGTGGCCAGCAGCCGGTGCACGAGAAAACGCACCAGCGCACCGAGCACCAGCACCAGCACGAAGCACGTCGCGTACCCGGCCGCCACGCGCACCGCCGGCAGGTGGATGAAATCCATTCGGCCGGCTACCGCCGGCCCCAGCAACCATGCCACCCACACCGCCGCCAGCAAGGTCACCAGCGACAGCATCTCGGACACCAGCCCGCGCCACAGACCGACCAGCACCGACAGCGCCAGCACGGTGAGGATGATGTAGTCGATGCCGTTCATGCGATGGCCGCGACCTGGCTCAAGGGACGCTGACGACGTTGCCGCCGATGCCGAGCTTGGCCTTGATCTGCTCCTGCACGCGCATCGCATCCGCGCGCTGCGTCTGCGGGCCGGCGCGCACGCGCCACAGGCGCTTGCCGCCCACGGTCACGCTGTCGACAAAACCATCGAAACCGCCGGCACGCAACTTGTCGCGCAACGCGTTGGCATCCGCTTCGCTGCCCAACGCCGCAAGCTGCACCGCATAGCTACCCGCACGTGCAGCCGGTTGCGGTGCAGGCGCAGGCGCCGCATGACCTGCTGCTGGCTGTGCGGCAGGCGCTGGCACCGGTTTGGATGCAATCGGCTTGATCGGCGTCGCGGCAACGTTGGAATCCGCATGGCCCAAGCCTTCCACCAGCTTCGCCGGCACCCCGGGAATGGACTGAGTGATCTTGAGCCGCGCCGCTTCGGCGGCGGCGCGCGAATCGAACGGACCAGCAGTCACCAGCGTGAGCTGCTTGCCGGCCTGGGTAATCATCCGCGTCAGCACCGGGTAGCCAAACCCGCGCACGCGGCGCACGAGGTGATCGACGCTGCTGGCATTGGCATACGCGCTGAGGTTCAGCACGTACAAGGCGTGGCCGGTCGCGGCCACGGCCGGTGCCGCGGCGGTCGTCACCGGCGCGGTAGCCGGTGCGGGGGCTGCTTTCGCAGGCACGGTCGTCGCCACCGGCTTGCTGGTACTGGCCGCCCCCTGCAGCGGAATGACAGGTTGCGACGGCGAGGCGCCCGAACCCATCACCGGGCCGGCCGGCGCGGCCTTTTTCGGTGCGGCGGCATCGGTACCGACATCGGTTGGCCGGCGCGAGGGAATGTTCACGCTCGCCAGGCCACCTTCACCCGTCCGCCCCTCGGTTGGCGCCGATGCACTCGCCGCAGGCACTTGCGTCGACGGTGCGACCGTACCGCTGCCCGCCGGCGCGTCCGGCGACAAGCTCATGGTGCGCGTCTGCAGGTTGCCGTCCTGGGCCGGCGGGATCGCCAGGCTCACCGCCTGCTCGGTGCTGGTGGCCGGTGATGGATTGCTGGGGAAAAACATCGGTACAAAGATGACCAGCAGGGCAATGAGAACGACGGCCCCCAGCAGACGGGTTTTCAAGAGTTCGCTCCGAGGTGGCCAACTCGGCCAGCAAAGCGGCAATTATACCTGCGTGCGGCAAATCGTCGGATCACGCCGTTTCCTGACCACGATCAACCCGCGTGCACACGCCGCCGCCTAGCTTCGGGGTACTGACTCCGGGAGCCTGACATGTCCTTCGATATCGTGGTTATCGGCGCCGGCCCGGCCGGCTTGTGTTTCGCCCGCACCCTGGCCGGCAGCGGCCTGCGCGTGGCACTGGTCGAGCGCCAGAGCGAGGCCCAATTGGCAACGCCGCCGGACGACGGGCGCGAAATCGCCATCACCCACTACTCACAACGCCTGCTGCGTGAACTGGGCCTGTGGGGCGAGCTGCGCGCGGAAGAAATCGGCACTCTGCGCGACGCCAAGGTGCTCGACGGCAACGACCAGCGTGGCCTGCTGTTCCACCACGAGGAGGCCGGTGCCGCGCAACTGGGCTGGCTGGTGGGCAACCACGCCATTCGCCGCGCCGCGTTTGCCCAGGCCAGCGCCGCGTCGGATGTCACGTTGTTGGCCGACACCCAGGTCACCGCTGTGCAGACCACTGCCGCTGGCGCCGAAGTCAGCCTGGCAAACGGCGAAACCCTGCATGCCAAGCTGGTGGTCGCTGCCGACAGCCGGTTCTCCGAAACGCGCCGTGCCATGGGCATCGGCGCGGAAACCCGCGATTTCGGCAAGACCATGCTGGTGCTGCGCATGCACCACGACATCGCCCACGAGCAGGTTGCCTGGGAATGGTTCGCCCACGGCCAGACGCTGGCGCTGTTGCCGCTGCACGACGCGCACACCTCGTCGGCAGTGCTGACCCTGCCGCCGGCGGAAATGCGCGAGGTGCTGGCGCTGGACGATGCCGCGCTCGGCGCCGCGATGGCTGCCCGCTTCCAGCACCGCCTGGGCGCCATGGAAGTAGCCGGTCCACGCTGCGCCTACCCACTGGTGGGGGTGTACGCCAACCGTTTCGTCGCCCAGCGCTTCGCCTTGATCGGCGATGCCGCCGTGGGCATGCACCCGGTCACCGCGCATGGCTTCAACTTTGGCCTGCTTGGCCAATACACGCTGGCCAGCGCCCTGCATCGCGCGGCCAATCGCGGTGGCGACATTGCCAGCGCCTGGCTGCTGCGCGGCTACGAACACCGGCATCGCCTGGCAACGCGACCGCTGTACCTCGCCACCAACCTGCTTGCCGGCCTGTACACCGACGATCGGCGCGCCACCCGCCTGGTGCGCAAGCTGGCGTTGGGTGCCGGGGTGCGCGTCACTCCGTTCAAGCGGATGGTGATGGCCGGCCTGACCGCCGACCGCGGCGGCATACCGCTGCCCTCGCCGCTGCGCCTGCTGCAGGCACGCTGAAGAAGCGCAGTCATGCCGGCTTCGGCCGCCAACGGCGCGGTCGGCTCCGGGATGGCGCCGCGGGTTTACCAAGAGCGTGAAGCGCCGCCATCAGGGCGCGCAAAAAACCCGATGCGGCCTTTTCGCAAAAGCCGCATCGTGCATGGTCGTGTCCGTTCGGGCAGCACGCCCGCCGTCCTCAAGCGAACGGGTCTTCCAGCATCATGGTGTCGTCGCGGTCGGCGCCGGTGGCGACGATGGAGAGTTTGCAGCCGGAGAGTTCTTCCACCGAGCGCAGGTAGGCGCGCGCAGCGGCGGGCAGCTTGTTCCAGTCGCGGATGCCGGCGGTGGATTCTTCCCAGCCGGGGAATTCGAGATACACCGGCTTGCACTCGTCCCAGCCATCGGCGTCGAGCGGCGCCAGTTCGCGACGTTTGCCGCGGTACTCGTAGGCCACGCAGACCTTGATCGTCTTCAGGCCATCAAGCACGTCGAGCTTGGTGATCGCCAGGCCATTGATGCCGTTGATCTGCACGGCGCGCTTGAGCGCGACGAGGTCGATCCAGCCGCAGCGGCGCGGACGCCCGGTACTGGCACCGAACTCATTGCCCTTCTTGCGCAGGAGCTCGCCCATCTCGTCGTTGAGCTCGGTGGGGAACGGGCCGCTGCCGACGCGGGTGGCGTAGGCCTTGCAGATGCCCAGCACGTAGTCGATGTCGTGCGCGCCGATGCCGGTGCCGGCCAGCGCGCCGCCGACCGTGGTGTTGCTGGAGGTGACGTAAGGATAGGTGCCGTGGTCGATATCGAGCAGCGCGCCCTGCGCGCCTTCGTACAGGATGCTGCCGCCGTCACGGCGCACGTCGTGCAGGATGGTGGAAACGTCGTCCACCAGGGGCCGGATGTACTCGCCCCATTCCATGGCGCTGTTCAGCACGGTTTCGTAATCGACCGGCTCGGCGTGGAACCAGTTGATGAGGATGAAGTTGTGGTACGCCACGACGGCCTTGAGCTTCTTCGGCAGTTCGTGCGGGTACATGAGGTCGGCCACGCGGATCGAGCGGCGCGCCACCTTGTCCTCGTAGGCCGGGCCGATGCCGCGCCCGGTGGTGCCGATCTTGCCGGCGCCGGCGGCGGCTTCACGCGCTTTGTCCAGCGCAATGTGGTACGGCATGATGAGTGGTGTCGCCGGGCTGATCTTCACCCGCGAGCGCACCTCGACGCCGTTGGCCTCGAGCGCGGCGATCTCCTGGATCAGCGCCTCCGGCGAGAGCACCACGCCGTTGCCGATCAGGCACAGCGCGTCGTCGCGCAGGATGCCCGAGGGGATCAGGTGCAGCACCGTCTTCTTGCCCTTGATGACCAGCGTGTGCCCGGCGTTGTGGCCGCCCTGGAAACGCGCCACCGCGCTGACCCGCGCGGTCAGCAGGTCGACGATCTTGCCTTTGCCTTCATCGCCCCACTGTGCCCCAAGGATGACGACTGACTTGCCCATGATGATCTCGCTCAAGTTGGTTCGCCCGCGGTGGGGCGATGACAGTGACCAGATTCGCCATCCTTGGCTCATCAAGTCACCCGGCCTGCGGCATCCTGCCTCCGGCGTTCGCCGGGACGGAATGCCTTCGGGCATTCCGTCAAACCCCGGCTCACCCCCACTGGGCCCCGAGGATGACGACTGACTTGCCCATGATGATCTCGCTCACAAACGAACGGCCCCGCATGGCAGGGCACGGAAAGGAAAGCCGCCGACGTCAGCGCTTGCCGGCGTCCGGCTTCTCGAAGTAGTGCAGGAACTCCGAATCCGGCTTGAGGATCAGCACGCTCTTGCCGTTTTCGAACGCCTTGCGGTAGGCCGCGAGGCTGCGATAGAACGCGTAGAACTCCGGATCCTGATTGTAGGCCTGCGCGTAGATCGCCGCTGCCTGCGCGTCGCCTTCGCCACGTACCTTCTCGGCATCGCGCTGCGCATCGGCGCGCAGCACCTGGCCCTGGCGATCCGCATCGGCCTTGATCTTTTCGGCCTCTTCCTGACCGGTGAAGCGCAACTCGTTGGCCAGCTGCGAGCGCTCGGCACGCATGCGCTTGTACACCGATTCGCTGACCTCGTCGGGCAAGTCGATGCGCTTGATGCGCACATCGACCACGGCGATACCGAGGTTCTTGCGCGCCGAGGCATCGGTCTGCTGGCGCACGCGCTCGGTGATGTCCTTGCGCCCGCCGGCGATCAACTCCTGCAGCGTGCGCGCATTGAATTCGAAGCGCAGCGCATCCTTGACGATCGGCGAGAGGCGCTGCTCGGCCTGCAGCTCATCGCCGCCGGTCGCGCGGTAATACGCGGCGTTGTCGGCAATCCGCCACTTCACGTAGAAGTCGACGTTGACGCTTTTCTTCTCCGAGGTGAAGTAACGCTCGGGCTGTGCGTCGAGCGACAGGATGCGCTTGTCGAAATGCAGCACCTGTTGCACCACCGGCAGCTTGAAGTGCAGGCCCGGCGGGTAATCGGCACGCACGATGCGGCCAAACTGCAGCAGCAGTGCGCTCTGCCCTTCGTTGACCATGAACATGCTGTTCAGGCCAAGCAGCAACACGGCAACCGCAACCGCAATGGCGACGATCCGTTTCATGGCTGCTTCTCCTTGCCCGTTGCCGCATCGGTGGGCGCCACCGTCGGTGTCGTCGCAGCTGCCGCGCGGGTACCGACATCGCTGGCGTCACGCGGCGCCACGCCCACGGGCAGGTTGATGATGTTGCGGCCGCCGGAGCCGTCGATCACCTTGGCGTTTTCGGCAGTGATCTCCTGCATGGTCTCCAGCCACAGGCGTTTGCGCGTAACCGCTGGCGCAGCCTTGTACTGCGCCAGCATCAGATCGAAGCGCGCGGTGTCGCCTTGCGCGTGGGCAATGCGTTCGGCCTTGAAGCCCTGCGCCTCGGCCACGATGCGCGCGGCGTCGCCGCGCGCCACCGGAACCACCTTGTTGGCGTAGGCCAAGGCGCTGTTCTCGGTGCTCTGTTTGTCTTCGCGCGCGGTGTTGACGTCGTCGAAGGCATCTTTCACCTCAGCCGGCGGCGCCACGTTCTGGAAGCTCACCTCGGTCACGCGCAGGCCGCTGTGGTACAGGTCGAGCGTGTGCTGCAGGTGCTTTTGCGCATCGGTGACGAGATTGGCGCCCGCCGCCGACAGCACCTGATCCATGTTGCTGCCGCCGATCACCGAGCGCACCGCGGCCTCGGCCGCGGCACCCACGCTGGCGTCCGGGTCGCTCACCGAAAACAGGTATTTGCGCGCGTCGTCCACCTGATACTGCACGGTGAAGTCGATGGTGAGGATGTTCTCGTCGCGCGTCAGCATCGACATGCGGTCGTTGAGCGAGCGGATGCGCGTGGCCTCCACCTTGTCCACCGACTCGAACGGCTGCGGCAACTTCAGGTGGAACCCGGGCGGCAGCGTGCGTGTATACGCGCCAAACCGCAGCACCACGCCGACTTGCCGCGCACCGATGACGGTGTAGCTGCTCATCAGCAGACCGACGAGAACCAGCACCACGATCGCAGTCATCACGCTGCCGGGGCCACGACCGAAACCGCCAAACAGCTTGCCGAACTGCTTGAGTATCTGGTCGGGCGCAAATTTGTTGTTTCCGGGGCGCTGCCGGTTCCACGGATCGCGCTGCCCGCCACCGGGTTCATTCCATGCCATGGTCAGTCTCCGTCAGGCAGCGGGGAAGCCGGCAGCTTGCGCCGGAACGAGTCGGTTGGGACGTGAATGGCATGAAGCGTGACCAAGCTGCCTGTCAAAAGGGGCGCCGAGCGGTTTTTGGCCGCGCAAACCACTGGGATTCTAGCAGACGATGCCATGGTCATCCCGCACGGCGCCGAGCAGGTCGCGCATGAGTACGGCATCCGGTGCATTGCCCACGCCAAGCGGAGCCAGCACCCGCAGGGCGGCGTCGATCTGGAGGTTCCAGCCCTGCTCGTCCACGCTTTCCGCAGCAATGGCGCCCACCGCACGCAGTTGCGCGTGCAGCCGGCCGGCAGTCAACGGCAGGTTCCAGCCAGCCTGGATGCGCGTGCCGCCGAGCAGCTCCCCGAGCGCATCGCGCAATAGATCAACGCCCGTGCCGGCGGCCGCCGACAACCACACCGCCTGCGGCTTGCCGGTGGCGTCGCGGTCGAGGCGCGGCGCCACCGCGGCGGCCGCTTCGCCATGGCCGGGCAGGAGGTCGATCTTGTTGAACACCTGCAATTGCGGCACATCGCCGGCACCGATTTCTTCCAGCACCTGATCGACCACCCGCCGCAAGGCCTCGCGCTCGTCGTCGGCAGCATCGCTGACGTGCAACAGCAGATCGGCGTCGCGCGCTTCGGCCAGCGTGCCGCGGAACGCGGCCACCAGGTCATGCGGCAACTCGCGAATGAAACCCACGGTGTCGGCCACCACCACGGCGCCGCACGCGAGGTCGTCGAGACGCCGTACCGTGGGGTCAAGCGTGGCAAACAGCTGGTTGGCGGCATACACGCCACCGGCGGTCAGCGCGTTGAACAGGGTGGACTTGCCGGCGTTGGTGTAGCCGACCAGCGCCACCCGGGGAACCGTATTGCGCAGCCGCGCGCGGCGCTGCTGGCCGCGTTGGGTCTGCACCCGATCCAGCCGCTTGGTGAGCTGCTTGACGCGCTCGCCCAGCAGGCGGCGGTCGGTTTCCAGCTGGGTTTCGCCGGGGCCGCGGTTGCCGATGGCGCCACCGCGCTGGGCATCCAGATGGCTCCACCCACGCACCAGCCGGGTGGCGAGGTGCTTGAGCTGCGCCAGCTCCACTTCAAGCTGGCCTTCGTGCGAACGCGCCCGCTGCGCGAAGATGTCGAGGATCAAGCCGGAGCGGTCGACCACCCGCGCACTGACGTGCTTTTCGAGGTTGCGCTCCTGCACCGGCGTGAGCTGGTGGTCGACCAGCACCAGGTCGGCCTGCTGGGCGCGCACCAGCTCGGCCAGTTCATCGGCCTTGCCGCTGCCGATGTAGAAGCCGGGATTCGGCACCTCGACCCGCGCGGCCAGTTTGCCCACGAGCTCAGCGCCGGCCGAACGGGCCAGCTCGCTGAACTCGGCGGTGCGGCGCGCCAGCTCGCTGCCGCCGCGCGCATGCGGCAGCACGAGCACGGCGCGCTCGCCTTTCTTTTGACGATCAAACACGGTTGGCTGAAACCTCGGTCCAAAATCGGTGGCACAACGACACCGCTTGAATGAGGGCAGCGACGCCGCGGATCAAGCCTCGGCAGGCTCGCTCGACGGCTCGCCGTCGACCGGGGCGTCATGGCCCTCATGGCCACTGCCGATGCGCACGTTGCGGCTGGGCACCACGGTCGAGATGGCGTGCTTGTAAACCATCTGGCTGACCTGGTTGCGCAGCAGCACCACAAACTGGTCGAACGACTCGACCGTGCCCTGCAACTTGATGCCGTTGACGAGGTAGATCGCCACCGGCACGCGCTCGCGGCGCAATGCATTGAGGAACGGGTCTTGCAACGATTGTCCCTTGGACATTTCTTGTTCTCCCCTGATCGGCTATCCGGGCCGGGGAAAAGACGCCGCTGGCGCCCCGGCCCAACCTGGGCGATGTTACCTGTGTTCCACGGCGCGAAGGAAGCGGTATTTCATCGAAACGGGACTGAGGATTCGGGATTGGGGATGCTGAAAAGCACGCCTCGGCAAATAGCGACGCATCTGGGAGCGGGCTTCAGGCCAGCAAGTACGACGCGCTGCATCAACTCCCGAGAAACGGCCCGACAGCCGCCGCAGCGCGTGCCAGCGGCGGCGCCATGTCCGAGTCGATCACGCGGGCGTCCAGCTCGGCGCGCAGCCAGGTCATTTGCCGCTTGGCGAGTTGGCGGGTGGCAAAGATTGCGCGTTCGCGGAAGGCCTCGCGACTGCCCTCGCCCTCCAGCCACGCCCAGCCTTGGCGATAGCCGACGGCGCGGATCGCCGGCAGGTCGGCGTGCAGATCGCCGCGCGCATGCAGCGCGCGCAATTCCGACTCGAAACCGGCGGCGAGCATGGCGTCGAAGCGCTGCGCGATGCGCACGCGCAGGCCGTCGCGATCACTTGGCACCAGGGCGAGTTTCAGCACCCGCCACGGAAAGCGGACGCGCTGCCCTGCGCCGTGCAGGACGCTGAGCGGCTTGCCGGTCAACGCGATGACCTCGAGTGCGCGCTGCACGCGCTGCGCATCGTTCGGCCCCAGGCGTGCCGCCGTCGGCGGATCGAGTCGCGCCAGCCGCGCGTGCAGCGCCGGCCAGCCGAGCTGCGCCGCCTCGGTCGCCAGTTGCGCACGCACTGCGGGATTCGCGTCGGGCAAAACCGCCAGCCCTTGCTGCAGGGCACGAAAGTACAAACCGGTGCCGCCAACCAGCAACGGCACACGGCCCTGTGCCGTTGCCGCCGTCATCGCCGCCAGGGCATCGGCGCGGAACTCCGCCGCCGAGTACGGCTGCGCCGGGTCACGAATGTCGATCAAGGCGTGCGGGTGGCGCGCAAGCGTCGCCGCATCCGGCTTCGCCGCGCCGATATCCAGGCCGCGATAGACCAGCGCGGAGTCGACGCTGATGAGCGCCAGGGGAAAGCGCTCGGCCAGCGCGCACGCCAGGGCGGTCTTGCCCGAGGCCGTGGGCCCCATCAGGAAAATCGCCGGTGGTCGGGTGTCGATGGACATGCGTGATCGAAGCAGGCGGGCCGCAAGCGTAGCGCACGGCAGCTGGACAAGTTTTCAGCAATCCGTGCCAAACGCCTGAGTTGCCGGGACGAATCGCCGTTGTCCACAGGCTTGTCCCCGGCCTTTCCACATCGGCGGTGGACAACTGCCGTCACCGTGCTCCCCGTCGGGCTGAAGCCCACCTCACGGCGGCCAGTCGGGCATCGGGCCGACGGACCAAAACGCAGAAGGCCGCCATGTCAGCGGCCTTCTGCTGCGTGCGCGCGGGCGCGGCGATCAGCGCAACCCGACGCCCATCTCGCGCAACAGGTTGTCCGCGTGGTCGAGGTGGTGCATCACCCACAGCATGTAGCGCACGTCGACCTGGATCGAGCGGTTGAGCTGCGGGTTGAACAACCAGTCACCGCTGACCGACTCCCAGTTGCCGTCGAAGGCGAGGCCGACCAGTTGCCCGTGCGCATCGAGCGCGGGCGAGCCGGAGTTGCCGCCGGTGATGTCGAGGTCGGCGAGGAAATCCACCGGCAACGTGCCGAGTTTCGGCGAGGCGAAACCGTCGAACGCCTTGGCCTTGATCGCCGCGATTTCCGCCTTCGGCGCGTTGAACGGCTCGACCCCGGTGTCCTTCTCGACGATGCCGGCCACCGTGGTGAACGGCGCGTAGCTCACGCCATCGCGCGGCGCCACACCCTGCACGTTGCCGAAGGTGACGCGCAGGGAGCTGTTGGCATCCGGGTACACCGGCAGGCCCTGCGACTGCTTCCACGCGATCATCGCCTGCATGTAGCGCGGGCGCAGCTTGCTCATGTCGCCGGCACGCGCATCCTCGGCATCGGCGATGCGCTTGAGCTCGGGCTGCACGGCGCGTGCGAGCTCCAGCATGCTGTCGGAGCTGGCGTCGATCGCCTTGCTGTCGGCGGCGAACCACTTGAGCCGGTCGTCCTGGCGGTCGAGCTGGCTGCCCGCGTAGAGCGCGGCGACCTTCGTCTTGAGCTGCGCTGGCGTGCTCGCGCCGTCCAGCCACGCGTCGAGCGCGGGCAGGCGCTGTGCCGCCGGCAACTTCACGTAGCGGGTCAGGCCATACACCATGAATTGCTGGTCCACGCCCGGATCGAAGCGGCGGTCGAGCTGCTTCAGGCCGCCTTCGATGCGCACCCAGTCACGCTGCTGGTAACCGGCATCGCGGTCGAGATCAGCCTTGGGGCGCTCCTTGGCCAGATGCACCAGACGCACGCCGGTGCTGAACAGCGCCGCGCGGTTGACCAGCCCCAGTGCCAAGTCGCGCTCGCGGTCGGCACGCTCGGCGGCGATGGCGGTGCGCAGCTTGCCGATGTCCGCGGCCAGCGCCGCGTTCTGCGCGCCGCCCTGCTTCTGCAACCAGGCTTCCAGCTCGGCCTCCTGGGTGCGCTTGACCGCCACCGCGTCGGCGCGGCGCAGGCCTTCGAGCTGGCCGCCGAAATTCTTCAGGTAGTTGTTGAGCCCGGCGACCATGCTGGCGTACTTCACCGCCACCTTGGGGTCGGCCTTGCCGGCGGTGTTGATGATGTCGAGCGTGTCCTGGTAGACGCCGATCTGGGTCGGATACGTGTAATCAATCGCGCTCCGGACTTCGTCCGCCAAGCGGTAGCGGTTGGTGCGACCGGGATAGCCGGTGACCATCACGTAATCGCCGGCTTCCACGCCCTTGGCATTGACCTTCAGTACATGCCTGGGCTGGTACGGCACGTTGTCCTTGGCGTATGCCGCGGACTTGCCGTCCTTCGACACGTAGGCGCGCAGGTAGCCGAAATCGCCGGTGTGGCGCGGCCACATCCAGTTGTCGACGTCGCCGCCGAATTTGCCGATCGACTCCGGCGGCGCATAGACCAGGCGCACGTCCTTGATCTCGAGCTGCTTGATGAGCTGGTAGCTGTAGCCGCCGTGGAAGGTGTAGACGTCGCAGCGGTAGCCGTCGCTCTCGCACGCCTTGACCTCGGCCTTGATCGCCTGCTCGATCGCCTTGTGGCGCGCGGCGCCATCCATCGACGCGCCGAGCTTGGCGGTGATGGCCGGGGTGACGTCGCGGATTTCCTCGGTGACGAACACGCGCGAGGACGGACCGGCGGACAGCTCCTCGCCCTGCGTCCTGGCGAGGAAGCCCTTCTCGATCAGGTTGTTTTCCGGCGTGGAGTTGAGCTGCAGCGCGCCGTACACGCAGTGGTGGTTGCTGACGATGAGGCCCGCGGGCGACACGAACGACGCGGTGCAGCCGCCCAGGCTCACGATCGCGCCGAGCGGATACGCGGTGAGGTCGGCGAGGGTCTTCGGGTCCAGCTTCAGGCCATGCTGCTGCAGCGTGGCCGCGATGCCGGGCAACTGGGCCGGCTGCCACATGCCTTCGACGGCGTGGGCGGACGAGATGAGGCCGAACGACACGGCCGTGGCAAGCAAGAGTCGACGCACGAAAACCTCCGGGTGGGGAACCGCGACGTGCACATGCCGCCGCAACAACTTGCGACTTATGCCTGACTCCGTTCACGCCGGCATATGCCGCAAGTCACGCTTGGATTCCCGGCCGCCACCCCAAGCCGCATCGCAGCGCGGTTTCCGCCGCCGTCGACGCTGCGCTGCACGACGGCTGCCCACGGCAGGCGCCCTATAATTTGCGGCGTTCCGCCCGCCGCGCGGGCATGTCCACTGGAAGTCCCCCATGCCGCAAATGATGAAAGCCCTGGTCAAACGCAAACCCGAACAGGGCATCTGGATGGAAGAGGTGCCGGTGCCGGAAATCGGCCCGAACGAAGTGCTGATCAAGGTGGAAAAAACCGCGATCTGCGGCACCGACCTGCACATCTACAAATGGGACGAATGGAGCCAGCGCACGATCAAGCCGGGCACCACCATCGGCCACGAGTTCGTCGGCCGCATCGTGGCCATGGGTGCCGGCGTCACCGGCTACCACGTCGGCGATCGCGTCTCCGCCGAAGGCCATATCACTTGCGGCCACTGCCGCAACTGCCGCGCCGGGCGTCCGCACCTGTGCCCGCACGCGTTCGGCATCGGCGTGAACCGCGACGGCGCGTTCGCCGAATTCATCGCCATGCCGGCCACCAACCTGTGGCCGATCCCGGACCAGATCCCATCGGAGCTGGCCGCGTTCTTCGACCCCTACGGCAACGCTGCGCACTGCGCGCTGGAGTTCAACCTGATCGGCGAGGACGTGCTGATCGCCGGCGCTGGCCCGATCGGCGTGATCGCCGCCGGCATCTGCAAGCACGTCGGCGCGCGCAACGTGGTGGTCACCGACGTCAACGACTATCGGCTGAAGCTGGCCGCCGACATGGGCGCCACGCGCGTGGTCAACGTTGCCCACCAGTCGATCAAGGACGTGGTGAAGGACCTGCACATGGAGGGCTTCGACGTGGGCCTGGAAATGAGCGGCAACCCGCGCGCGTTCAACGACATGCTCGACGTGATGTACCACGGCGGCAAGATTGCGATGCTCGGCATCCAGCCCAAGGGCGCCACGGTGGATTGGGACAAGGTGATCTTCAAGGGCCTCACCATCCAGGGCATCTACGGCCGCAAGATGTTCGAGACCTGGTACAAGATGACGCAGATGGTGCTGACCGGCTTCCCGCTGCAGAAGGTGCTCACCCACCAGTTGCCGATCGCCGAGTTCCAGAAGGGTTTCGACCTGATGGCCGAGGGCCAGTGCGGCAAGGTGGTCCTGAGCTGGACCTGATGCTGAACGGCGACGGCGGCCGGGCGTCGCCGTCGCAACGCATCGACATGCGACCTACGTAAACTCGCGGCATCCGGCCGCACCTTGTCGAACGGCCGTCAACCGGGAGTGGTTCCATGACGGACGCGACACCATCACCGACCCACTCGTGGCGCGCCGTGCTTGCCACCCGCCTGCGCGGCCTCGGACGTTCGCGCCGGGTGCGCCGCTGGAGCGTGGGGATCATCGCGGCGGTCGTCGTGTTCGGGCTGCTCGGCTTCTTTGCGCTGCCACCGATCCTGCGCAGCCAACTGCAGAGCCGGCTGAGTGCCCTGCTGGATCGGCCGGTCACCATCGCCGCGGTGCACTTCGATCCCTACACGCTGCGGCTGCAGGTCGACCAGCTGCACATCGCCGACCGCGACGGCCATTCGCCGTTCGTGGACATCGACCGCGCGGTGGTCAACGCTTCGTGGACGTCGCTGTTCCGCCTGGCACCGGTACTGGACGAGGTGGCGCTGCGCAAGCCGCGCATCCAGGTGACGCGCACGGCGCCGCAACGCTTCAACTTCTCCGACCTGATCGACAAGTTCACGAAGCAGCCCTCGCCGCCGGATGCGAAGCCACTGCGTTTCGCCCTGTCGAACATCCAGGTCAGCGACGGCAGCATCACGTTCAACGATGCGGTGACGAAATCCGTGCACCACGTCGACCACCTCGACCTCGGTATCCCGTTTCTCGCCAACCTGCCGCGCGACACCAACGTGTTCGTGCAGCCGCTGCTGGCGATGACCGTCGACGGCAGCCCGATCCGCATCACCGGCCACACCAAGCCGTTTGCATCCACCCGCGAGTCGGTGGTGCAACTCGGCCTCGATGGCGTCGACCTGCCGCGGTACCTCGGCTACCTGCCGACCACGCTGCCGTTTGTGCTGCCGCGCGGCACACTGTCCGGCCAGGTGGCGGTGCATTTCGTGCAGGCGCCTGCGGGGCCGCAGGTTCGTCTCGGCGGCGAGCTGCAACTGGACCGCTTCGCACTGGCCACGCCTGCCGGCACGCCGATCCTCGAACTCGGTCATGCCGCGGTCGCGCTGGACGACGTCGAGCCATTGCGCTCGCACTACCACTTCGGCGCCATGCGGCTGGATGCGCCGAGCGTGCATTACGTCCGTGGTCCCCACGGCACTTCCAACTTCGATGCGCTAACCGGCGGCAGTCCAACGGCAACCCCGGCAAAGATCCCGGCCGCGCCAACGACGGCAAGTCCGGCGACGGATCTGCGGATCGCCTCGATCACGCTGCAAGGCGGCAGTGTCGACTACACCGACCGCAGCAGCGGCGGCAAGCCGGCAACGCTCGCACTGACCAACCTGCACGGCACCCTGCAGGGCCTGGCCACGCTGTCCGCCCCGCCGGCAGCCGTGGATATCCAAGCCACGCTCAACGGCGGTTCACTCGCGGCCAAGGGCAAGCTCGATCTTGCCGCCCACCAGTACGTCGGCAGCCTTGCCGCCACCGGCGTCGGCATCGCGCCGCTGCAGGGGTTTGCCCCGCCCTTGCTGGCCGCGGACATCGCCTCGGGCACGCTGGACGCCGGCGGTCAATGGCGCGTCGACTGGAGCCGCGCGACCCAGCTCAATCTGGAAAACGGCACCGCTGCCGTGCACGACCTTGCCTTGCGCAACGGGCAGCAGACCCCGCTGGCGCTGGCCTCGCTGGAGGCCGGCATCACCGGCTTCGACCTCGCGAAGCAGAGTGCCACGCTTGACCACGTGGCCGTGCGCGGCCTGCGGGTCGATGCGCGACGCAAGGCCGACGGCACCCTGTCGATGGGGAACCTGATCAAGCCGCAGGCCCCGGCGCACGGGGCTCCCGCCGGGACCCCGTGGCACTGGACGATCGGCCAACTGACGGTGGACGCCAGTACGCTGACCGTCGCTGCGGACAACCCCGCCAGGTCACGGCACGCAACCGAAGTGGCTCTGCGCCACGCGCAGCTCGACGGCCTGTCGGACGATTTCCGCAAGCCGGTCAAGCTTGCGCTCGAGGGCGGTGTCGGCCGCGGCAGCGTGCACGTGGACGGCACCGTCCGCCCCGAACCGCTCACGGCCGCGCTGCGGGTACGCAGCAGCCGGCTCGACATCGCCGCGTTGAAATCGCTGGTCAGCGTGCCACTGAACGTCACCATCTCCAGCGCGCTGGTGAGCGCCGATGGCCGCCTGAATTACCGGGCGCGCAGCACCCAGCCGCTGATCGACTGGCGCGGCCGGGTGACGCTCGGCAACGTGCGCGTGCGCGACAAGCTGACCGGGGATGATTTCCTGCGCTGGAATTCACTCACCGCCGATGGCATGAACGTGCGCATGGGCGACGAGGTACCGCACGTCGCCATCGCCGGCCTCGCGCTGAACGACTTCTACGCCCGCGTCATCATCAACGCCGACGGCCACGTGAACCTGCGCGACGTGGTCGCCAACCCGGAGGCGAATCCGGTATCGGTGACGCGCGCCGCGCCGACCACCGCCAACGCCCCCGCGCCGGCGGCGCCCACCGCACCGGCTGCCGCGGCGCCCGCAGCCACTCCCGCGGCCGACATCCAGATTGGCAAGATCACGCTCGCACGCGGGCATCTCAACTACACCGACAACTTCATCAAGCCGAACTACACCGCCGACATCACCAACCTCGACGGTTCGATCGGCAGTTTCGGCACCGCGGGCGGACCACCGGCCGCGGTGAGCTTGCAGGGGGAGCTGGACAACAACTCGCCGGTGAACATCACCGGCACCATCGATCCGTTGGCACCCGTGGCGGCGCTCGACATCAAGGGCAAGGCCGACGGGGTCGAGCTGACCCACATGTCGCCGTATTCGGGCAAGTACACCGGCTATCCGATCACCAAGGGTCGCCTCACCGTCGACGTGCACTACCAGCTCGACCACGGCAAGCTGACCGCCGACAACCACCTGTTCATCGACCAGCTCACCTTCGGCGACCGCATCGAGGGCCCCGGCATCAGCCACCTGCCGGTGAAGCTTGCAGTCGCACTGCTCAAGAACTCGCAGGGGCAGATCGACGTGCACGTACCGGTTTCCGGCTCGCTCGACGACCCCCATTTCAGTATCGGCGGACTGGTATGGCAGGCGTTCGTGCACCTGATCGGCCGCGCCGTGACCTCACCGTTCCGCCTGCTCGGCGCCGCGTTCGGCGGCAGCGGCGACCAGGATCTCGGCCAGGTGGCGTTCGCCCCCGGCAGCGCGGTGCTGGATCCGGCCACGCAAACGCAACTGCAGAAAGTGGTGCGGATGCTGGCGCAGAAACCCGCACTCAAGTTGAACATCACCGGGCGCGCGGCGCCGGCGCTCGACGAGGCTGGCCTGCGCAAGGTCACCGTCGACGACCTGATCCGCCAGGAGGCCGGCGACGCGGCCGGCACCGGCGAACTCTCCGCGGCGCAAACCGACAAATACCTCAAGAAAGCCTACCGCCACGCGAGTTTTCCCAAGCCGCGCGACGCCATCGGCCTGACCAAGTCGCAGCCGCCGGACGTGATGCGCAAGCTGCTCGAAGCCAACGTGCCCACCGACACCGATGCCATGCGCCACCTTGCCGAACGGCGCGCCGATGCGGTGCGCGCGTGGCTGCGCGGCAAGATCGCCGACGACCGCGTGTTCGTGCTGGCGCCAGTGGTGGACACCGGCAAGTCCAAGGACGCGGGCACGCCGACGCGGGTCGATCTCGGTCTCACGCAGTGAATCGCTGACTGGCCGGCATTCTCCGGGCGCCCGCCGCCTCGACGTCGGCAAACCCCGAATGGCTGCCATGCAAGGCGGTCCTGTAGCGCCTGCTGCAATGGGTTTTGGATGCGCACACCGAAAGACCGACAATGCACTCCTCTCCCACCCAGGATCCGATCATGAGCTACCCCGCACAGGCGCGCTTCGCCAGTGAACTCGATGCCATCCGCGAACAAGGCCTGTTCAAGGCCGAACGCGTGATCGTGTCGCCGCAATCGTCCGAAATCACCCTGGCGGACGGGCGCAAGGTGCTGAACTTCTGTGCCAACAATTACCTGGGCCTTGCCGACCACCCGGCGGTGATCCAGGCGGCGAAAGAAGCACTCGACAGCCACGGCTTCGGCATGGCCAGCGTGCGCTTCATCTGTGGCACGCAGGATCTGCACAAGACGCTGGAGGCGCGCATCGCGCACTTCTTCGGCACCGATGACGCGATCCTCTACGCCGCCTGCTTCGACGCCAACGGCGGGCTGTTCGAGCCGCTCCTGGGCGAACAGGACGCGATTATTTCCGACGCGCTCAACCACGCCTCGATCATTGACGGCATCCGCCTGTGCAAGGCCAAGCGCTACCGCTACGCCAACAGCGACATGGCTGACCTGGAAAAGCAGTTGCAGGCCGCCGACGCGGCCGGCGCGCGCACCAAGCTGATCTCCACCGATGGCGTGTTCTCGATGGACGGCTTCATTGCCAAGCTGGATGAAATCACCAAACTCGCGGCGAAATACCACGCGCTGGTGCACATCGACGAAAGCCATTGCACCGGCTTCGTCGGCGCCACCGGCCGCGGCTCGGCCGAGGTCAACGGCGTGATGGACAAGATCGACATCTTCACCAGCACGCTTGGCAAGGCGCTGGGCGGCGCGCTCGGTGGCTTCACCACCGGCCGCGCGGAAATCATCGAGATGCTGCGCCAGCGCTCGCGCCCGTACCTGTTCTCCAACTCGCTCGCGCCGCATCTGGCAGCCGCCGCGATCAAGGTGTTCGACCTCCTGGAATCCGCGGGCGAACTGCGTGAGACGCTCAACGCCAATACCCGGCATTTCCGCGAAGCCATGACGCGGGCCGGCTTCGACATCAAGCCCGGCGTGCATCCGATCGTGCCGGTGATGATCTACGACGCGAAGAAGGCGCAGGCGATGGCCAACGCCCTGCTGGACGAAGGCATCTATGTCACCGGGTTCTTCTATCCCGTGGTGCCGCAGGGCCAGGCCCGCATCCGCACCCAGATGAGCGCGGCGCACACGCGCGCACAACTCGACCGCGCGATCGCCGCGTTCACCAAGATTGGCAAACAGCTCGGCATCATCGCCTAGGCAGTCGGGCGCCCACCCAAGCGCGCCACCTCGGCAGCATCGAGGTGGCGCCACTGGCCCTTGCCGAGATTGCCCAGCGGCAAATCACCGATTGCCACCCGGATCAGCCGCAGCACGTCAAAACCGAGCGCCGCGAGCAAGCGCCGGATGTGACGATTGCGACCTTCATCCAGCACGATCTCAATCCAACAATTCTTCTCGCCGCTGCGTAGCAGCGTGGCGCGTTGGGCGCGCAACCGCTCGCCGGCGTCCACGACGCCGCCTTGCATGGCGGCCAACGCCGCAGCGTCCACCTGGCCAGCCACCTGTACGCGATAGGTCTTGGCCACGTGCGTCGAAGGCTCCGTGATGCCCGCCGCCCACTCGCTATCGTTGGTCAGAAGCAGCAAACCCTCGCTGGCACGGTCCAGCCGCCCGACCGGACCCAGCCAGGGCAAGCCGGCCCCTGCCAGCAGGTCGTAGACCGTGGTGCGGTCATGCTCGTCGGCCGCGCTGACCACGCTGCCGCGCGGCTTGTTGAGCGCGATGTACACCCGGGTGGGTGCGGCCACGGCCACTCCGTCCAGCTCGATGCGCTGATGCGCCGCGTCCGTCGGCATCTCCGGATCACGCACCAGCCGGCCATCCACCCGCACGCGACCCGCGCGCACGGCGATTTCGGCCTGACTGCGCGAACACGCGCCAAGCTTGCTCAGCACGCGGGCAATGCCGTGGCGGGACGAAGCCGGTTTGGATACTGATGTCATGACAAGCCCAAGGATCGACGCAAACCGCACAAAGAAAAAGCCCGGCTTGCGCCGGGCTTTTCGTCAAGCATGCAACAGCGATCAGTGCTGAACCTGCAACTCCACGCGGCGGTTCTGCGCGCGGCCAGCGTCGGTCGCGTTGTCGCCGATGGCGTCGCTTGCGCCATGCCCGACCGGGCCGGTCAAGCGGCTCGCGGCGATGCCGTGGCTGGTCAAGTAGTTGTACACCAGCTGCGCACGACGCTCGGACAGCGCCTGGTTGTACGCCGGCTTGCCCTTGGCGTCGGTGTAACCCGCCACCGTCACCTTGACGTCCGGGTAGCGCTTCAA
Organism: Rhodanobacter sp. FW106-HT46G03; assembly: GCF_058789895.1. NCBI lineage: Bacteria > Pseudomonadati > Pseudomonadota > Gammaproteobacteria > Lysobacterales > Rhodanobacteraceae > Rhodanobacter > Rhodanobacter sp. FW106-HT46G03. Next base: position 1,315,321 of record NZ_JBYTCC010000001.1, on the reverse strand, counting down.
GGTATCGACGGCCTGCTCCAGGATCGAGATCGAGTCGGCGGTCGGCTCGGCCAGCGACTTGGAGATGTCCGTCTCGCCCTTCTTCGGGCGGTCGTACTTGAAGTTCACGCCGCGCAGGTCGATCACCACCTTCTGCGGAGCCGGAGCCTCTTCCACCGGAGCCGGGGCCGGCGCCGGGGCTGCTTCGACCGGAGCCGGGGCCGCCGGCTTGGCGCCAAAGCGCGACACGATGCTCAGGCCGAGGAAGGCATCGCCGTAGCCGTTGCGGTTCGGCTGGCTCTTGTCGTCCCAGTCATAACGATAGCCGGCTTCCACGCGGAAATCGGAATCTTCGTTGATCGCCGTGGCAAGACCTGCACCCAGCTCGGCAGCCGGGGCCCAGTCGCTGTTGACCGGGTTCTTGTGGTGGCTGCCCAGAATGGCGCCGAGAAGATACGGACGCACGGTCCAATTGGTGAAGTACCAACGCGCGGCAACGCCGACGTTGTTGCTGGTCCAACGGCTGGAGCTGTGTCCACCACCATTGGCGGCACCACGGTCGACGTCGCGCTTGGTGCGGTCAAAGAACAGATCCAACGACAGGTTCGGGGTGAAGAACTTGCCGACCCCAAGGCCGTAGTAGAACTGGCGGCTGTTGGTGTTGCGGTCAGTGTCGTTGTAGTAACCGCCGATCGTCGGGGCGATATACCAACGACCGTCGAAGGTCGACGACGTGGCATCGCTGCTGGTTGCAGCGGTGTTGTCCTGCGCCTGCACGGCACCGACACCGCCAAGAGCCAACGCAACCATGAAATAAAGGCTCGTGCGCTTCATGAGGTCTCTCCTCGTCAAAATCCCTGTTGGTTTGCCCGCTGCCGGTGGGGACCGACAGCGAGATCGTTATCTGCATTCCGTAATGCAGTGCAACGCAGATCTGCATTACCGACCTCGCAAGTGTAGCAAATTTGTTAATCAGGACACCGAAACCTGCGACAGTCGGCACCTTTCGGTGCGTGTCCGTTCAGCCTCGGAATCGTTCGGTGCCTTTACCGCCAGCCATGTGAAGGCCATGTCGACCATGCACGCATCCTCCGCGAGCATTGCCACTTGATGGTCGGACTGAAGCTGAAACCCGACCGTAAAACGGTGAAGGGAATCCCGGCTTGCGCCGGGCTTTTCGTCAAGCATGCAACAGCGATCAGTGCTGAACCTGCAACTCCACGCGGCGGTTCTGCGCGCGGCCAGCGTCGGTCGCGTTGTCGCCGATGGCGTCGCTTGCGCCATGCCCGACCGGGCCGGTCAAGCGGCTCGCGGCGATGCCGTGGCTGGTCAAGTAGTTGTACACCAGCTGCGCACGACGCTCGGACAGCGCCTGGTTGTACGCCGGCTTGCCCTTGGCGTCGGTGTAACCCGCCACCGTCACCTTGACGTCCGGGTAGCGCTTCAAGGTATCGACGGCCTGCTCCAGGATCGAGATCGAGTCGGCGGTCGGCTCGGCCAGCGACTTGGAGATGTCCGTCTCGCCCTTCTTCGGGCGGTCGTACTTGAAGTTCACGCCGCGCAGGTCGATCACCACCTTCTGCGGAGCCGGAGCCTCTTCCACCGGAGCCGGGGCCGGCGCCGGGGCTGCTTCGACCGGAGCCGGGGCCGCCGGCTTGGCGCCAAAGCGCGACACGATGCTCAGGCCGAGGAAGGCATCGCCGTAGCCGTTGCGGCTGCGCTGGCTCTTGTCGTCCAGGTCGTAGCGGTAACCGGCCTCGATGCGCACGTCCGAATCATCGTTGATGGCCGCCGCGACGCCACCACCGAGTTCAGCCGCCGCCGCCCAGCCGCGGTCGCTCGGATTCTTGTGGTGGCTGCCCAAAGCACCCACCAGAAGATACGGCCGCCACGTGGCAGAGCCGAGGTAATAGCGCAGCGCGACGCCGACATTGTTGTTCACCCAGCGGCTCGAACCATGGCCGCCACCATTCGCAGCGCCGCGGTCGATGTCGCGCTTGGTGCGGTCAAAAAAGAAATCCAGCGAGGTGTTGGCGGACAGGAACTTGCCGACGCCGATGCCGTAGTAGAACTGGCGGCTGTTGGTGTTGCGATCACTGTCGTTGTAATAGCCGCCGACGGTCGGGGCCACGTACCAGCGGCCATCAAAGCTGCCGTGGCTGCCATCCACCACCGCGGTGTCTTGCGCCTGCACGACGCCAACGCCCCCGAGGGCAAGTGCCAGCATGAAACAAAGTGCCTTGTGTTGCATACGGTGTCTCCTTGTCTCGATCGCGGCGGGTGCCCTGCCGGAAGCGACCCGCCCTTATCTGCACCGCGATTCACTCACGAAAACGCGACCTGCGCCCGCCAACGCGCAGACATGCGTGATGCCCCTGCGTTCGATCCCCGTGTCGCCTCTGATGCGTGCGACGTTGGCCACGCTCCCCGCCACTTTGCGTGATGCTCGTCGTTACAGCGTGAACAAGCCGAGGAATTGCTGAATCGGCATGGCATCCAGCTGCGCCGGATCGCGCGTGGCCGCAAGGATCGCTTCCACTTTGTGTGCCGGCAGGTGACCGCGCATTGCCGCTTCGAACTTCTTGAGCAGCACCGGGATGCCTTCGGCGCGGCGCTTGCGATGGCCGATGGGGTAATCCACCGTCACCTTTTCGGTGTGCGAGCCGTCCTTGAAGAACACCTGCACGGCGTTGCCGATGTAACGCTTGTCGGGATCGAAGTAATCCTTGGTGAACTGCGGATTCTCCACCACAACCATCTTGTTGCGCAGCGCGTCGATGCGCGGGTCGGCCGCGACTTCGTCGCTGTAGTCGCTGGCGACGAGCCGCCCGAAAATCAGCGGCACTGCCACCATGTACTGGATGCAGTGGTCGCGGTCGGCGTAGTTGGCCAGCGGGCCGGTCTTGTCGATGATGCGGCAGCCGGCTTCCTGGGTCTCGATCACGATCTTGTCGATCTGGTCGATCTTGTCGGCCACCCGGGCATGCAGCGCCATCGCGCACTCCACCGCGGTCTGCGCATGGAACTCGGCCGGGTAGCTGATCTTCAGCAACACGTTTTCCATCACATAGCTGCCAAACGGGCGCTCGAACTCGAATGGCTTGCCCTTGAACGCCACATCATAGAAACCCCAGGTCTTGGCGGAGAGCGCCGAGGGATAGCCGACCACGCCGCGGTACACCGCATTGATGGCGTGGGTGACGGCACGCCGGCAGGCGTCGCCCGCAGCCCAGCTCTTGCGCGGCCCGGTGTTTGGCGCGTGGCGATAGGTGCGCAGGGCGCCGTTGTCGATCCAGCTGTGCGACACCGCGGTGACGATCTGCTCCTTGCTGCCGCCCAGCATGCGGGTGGCCACCGCGGTAGATGCCAGGCGCACGAGGATCACATGATCCTGGCCCACCCGGTTGAAGCTGTTCTTGAGCGCGTAGCAGCCTTGGATCTCGTGCGCCTTGATCGCGTACCCCAGCACGTCGCGCACCGTCGGCGCGGTGCCGCCTTCGCGTTCGGCCTTGCGTCCGAGGTAATCGCCCACGGCGAGGATCGCGCCGAGGTTGTCCGAGGGGTGGCCCCACTCCGCGGCAAGAAAGGTGTCGTTGAAATCCAGCCAACGGATCTGCGCGCCGATCGCGAACGCCGCCTGCACCGGATCGAGCTCGTGGCTGGTGCCCGGCACGCGCGCGCCGCCCGGCAACGTCGCCCCCGGCACCAGCGGACCCAGATGCTTGACGCATTCGGGAAATTTCATCGCCATCATGGCGGTGGCCAGCGAATCGAGCAGCACGTAACGCGCGGTGTCATAGGCCTCGCGCGAGTCGATGCGGTAATCCGCCACGTAGTTGGCGATGTCCACCATCGGCTGGTCGGGCTGGGGGCGGACGGCGGAGCGGATGTCGGTGGCGCTCATGGACGGTACTCGCGGTAAGAGAAACCCGATTTTAGCGACTCGCGCCGCCTGCTGCCCCTTCCAAAGGGACGATGGCGGCGCTTGACGGCCATAACCGCTGCCCGGACAATTCGTTTCCTATTGCCTCGAAAGGGAGTAGTTCCCGGCGTGCTTTTGCGCTGCCGGTGCGCTGGCCGTCAACACGGGCGTTCCGCCCCGGTCATCGCGGCAGCACGCGTGCTGCGAACGAGACTTTTGCGGTTGGCGGGCTTGCCCGCCGATCAACTGTTCCCTACCGAGCGCACCATGTCCCCAGCCGATTTTCTTTCCAGCCTGTTTACCCTTGTCCTGCTCGACCTCGTGCTGGCTGGCGACAACGCCATCGTCATTGCACTGGCCGCGCGTCGCCTGCCGAAATCGCTGCAGACCAAGGCGGTGTTCTGGGGCACGTTCGGCGCGGTTGGCGTGCGCATCCTGCTGACCGCCATCGTGATCTACCTGCTGAAACTGCCGGGACTGATGCTGGCCGGTGGCCTGCTGTTGCTGCCGATTGCCTGGAAGCTGCTGCGCCAGGATGAACATGCGCACGGGCACGAAGTGGCAGCCGCCTCCAGCTTCTGGTCAGCGCTGCGCACGATCATCGTGGCCGACGCGCTGATGGGGCTGGACAACGTACTGGCCATCGCCGGCGCATCCAAGGGCCACTTCGGGCTGATGGTGATCGGCCTGGCGATCAGCGTGCCGCTGGTGGTGTGGGGTTCCACCCTGATCCTGAAGCTCATCGGGCGCTTCCCGATCATCGTCTACATCGGCGCGGGGGCGATCGCGATCACCGCCGGCCGCATGTTCGCCCACGATCACCTGCTGGCCGGCGTGTTCACTGGCCGCGAAGCGCTGCTGTACGTGCTGGATGCAGTGCTGGTTCTCGGCATCTGCGGCGGCGGCTGGCTCGCCAACCGCCGCCGCACACTGGCGCATCGGCCAGGCTGATGAAAAAGGCGCCCGTTGGGCGCCTTTTTCGTTGCATCACGCCGGTAATCAGCGCTTGTCGATCGGCACGTAGGCGAGGTCTTCCGGGCCGGTGTAGTTGGCGCTCGGGCGGATGATCTTGCCGTCCTGGCGCTGCTCGATCACGTGCGCGCTCCAGCCGGCCGTGCGCGAGATCACGAACAGCGGCGTGAACATCGCGGTCGGCACCCCGAGCATGTGGTACGTGCTGGCCGAGTACCAGTCGAGGTTCGGGAACATCTTCTTGACCTCGCCCATCACCTTCTCGATCCGCTCGGACACCGCGAACAGCACCGGGTTGCCGCCATCGGTGCACAGCTTGCGCGAGATCTCCTTGATGATCTCGTTGCGCGGGTCGGACACCGTGTACACCGGGTGGCCGAAACCGATGATGATCTCCTTGCGCTCCACGCGCGCGCGGATGTCCGCTTCGGCATCGTTCGCGCTGCGGTAGCGCGAGATGATCTCCATCGCTACCTCGTTCGCGCCGCCGTGCTTGGGGCCGCGCAGCGCACCGATCGCACCGGTGATGGAAGAGTACATGTCCGACCCGGTGCCGGCGATCACGCGCGCGCTGAAGGTGCTCGCGTTGAATTCGTGCTCGGCATAGAGCACCAGCGACTTGTCCAGCGAGTTGGCGTGCAGCTCGCTCGGCGCCTTGCCGTGCAGCACGTGCAGGAAGTGCGCGGCGATCGACTCGTCGTCGGTCTCGGTCTCCACCCGCTTGCCGTTGTGGCTGAAGTGGTACCAGTACAAGAGCATCGAGCCGAAGCTCGCCATCAGGCGGTCGGCGATGTCGCGCGCGCCGGTGACGTTGTGGTCGTCCTTCTCCGGCAGCACGGTGCCCAGCACCGAGCAGCCGGTGCGCAGCACGTCCATCGGATGGGTCGCGGCCGGCAGCAGCTCCAGCGCGGCCTTGACCGGCGCCGGCAGCCCGCGCAGGCGCTTCAGCTTGGCTTTGTAGTTCTGCAGCTCGGTCCAGTTCGGCAGGTGGTCGTGCACCAGCAGGTGCGCCACCTCCTCGAAACAGCCTTTGCCCGCCAGGTCGTGGATGTCGTAGCCGCGATAGTGCAGATCGTTGCCGCTGCGGCCCACCGTGCACAGCGCCGTGTTGCCCGCGGCCACGCCGGACAGCGCCACCGATTTCTTGGCTTTGGGAAGGACTTGTTCGCTCATTGAAGTTCTCCAGTTTGGTGCGTGAACAGCGCGTCGAGCTTGTCCTCGTAGGCGTGATAGCCGAGGTAGTCGTACAGCTCCTCGCGCGTCTGCATGGTGTCCACCACGGCTTTTTGCGTGCCGTCGCGGCGCACGGTTTCGTAGAAATTGAGAGCCGCCTTGTTCATCGCGCGGTACGCGCCGCAGCAATACAGCGCGATGTCGACGTTGGCGCTGGCCAGCTCGGTAGTGGTGAAAAACGGGGTGGCGCCGAACTCGGTGAGGTTGGCGAGGATCGGCACCTGCACCGCCGCCTTGAATTTCCGGTAGTCGTCCAGCGTTTTCATCGCCTCGGGAAAGATCATGTCGGCGCCGGCTTCCACGTAGGCCACGGCGCGCTCGATGGCGGCGTCGATGCCGTCCTTCGCGGCGGCATCGGTGCGCGCCATCACCACGAAACCGGCATCGGTCCTGGCATCCACCGCGGCTTTCACGCGGTCGACCATCTCCGCCTTCGGCACCACCTCTTTGCCGGGGCGATGGCCGCAGCGCTTCTGGCCGACCTGATCCTCGATGTGCACCGCAGCGACGCCGATACGCTCGAAATTCCGGATGGTGCGCGCAATGTTGAACGCGCCGCCCCAGCCGGTGTCGATGTCGACCAGCAGCGGCAAACCGGTGGCCTCGACCACGCGGCGAGCGTCGGTGAGCACGTCTTCCATGGTGGAGATGCCGAGATCCGGCATGCCCAGCGAGTTCGCCGCCACGCCGCCGCCGGAGAGATACAGCGCCTGGTAACCGACGCGCTTGGCCATCAGCCCGGCGTAGGCCGTGATCGCCCCCACCACCTGCAACGGCCGCTCGGCCGCCACTGCAGCCCGGAAACGTGCGCCGGAAGATGTCGATTGCGTCATCAGTTCGCTCCGTCAAAGGTCACAGTTTAGCCGACTGGCAGGTGCAGCCGAATCGTACGATGGGACAACCTGGCCGGTCGTGGGTCGAATTCCCGACCCGCACCACTGCACCGGTCGGAGTGACTCCCGATCTGCGAGGGACACGGCCAGCGTGGATGCTAGAGTCCGGTCATGAGCAGATCGACGCCGCTTGCCAAGCGCATCCTCTGGGGCCTCTTGATCGGCGTCGTGGCGGCCATCGCCACGTTGGTGATCGGCCGTTTTCATCCAGCGACGCTGGCGTGGATGCAACGGGTATCGACCGCAGTGTTTGATCCGTTCGGGCAGATCTTCCTGCGCATGCTGTTCTTCGTGGTGATCCCGCTGGTGTTCACCTCGCTCGCCTCGGGCGTGACGCAGCTCGGTCGGCTCGATCGGCTGGGACCGCTGGCCGGGCGCACGTTTTTCCTGTTTTTCCTCAACATGGCGATCGCGGTGGTGATCGGTCTGGTGATGATGAACACGGTGGAGCCAGGCCACCATCTTGGCGAGCAGGCGCGCACCCAGCTGATGACCGAATACGGCGGCGCCGCCGATCAGCTGATCGCGAAGGAAGCCAGGCAGCCGGGCATGAGCCTGGCCGTGCTGGTGGAAATGTTCATGCCGCGCAACCTGTTTGGCGCGGTGACCGGCGCCAGCCGCGACGCGCTCGGCGACGTGTTGCCGCTGATCCTGTTCGCGATCCTGGTTGGCGCCGCCGCCACGCAACTGCCCGAAAAGGAACGCAAGCGCGTGCAGCAGGCGCTGGACACGGTCAGCGACCTGATGACCAAGATCGTCGGCTTTGCGCTGGAGCTGGCGCCCTACGCAGTGCCGGCGATGATCTACAGCGTGATCGTGAAGGTGGGCGTGGATGTGCTGCTGGCGCTGTCGGTGTTCGTCGTGGGCTGCACGCTGGCGCTCGCGCTGCACCTGTTCGGCACCATGTCGCTGTGGGTGCGCTACCTGGCCGGGCGTTCGCCGGTGGCGTATTTCCGCCAGATCCGTTCACTCCTGATCGCGGCGTTTTCCACCAGTTCGAGCAGCGCGTGCCTACCGGCGTCGCTGGCGGTGGCGCACGACGAGTTGAAGCTGGCGCCCAGCACCGCGGGTTTCGTGCTGCCATTGGGTGCCACGATGAACATGAGCGGCACCGCCCTGTTCGAGGGCTGCGTGGTGCTGTTCATCGCGCAGGCGTTCGGCGTGGAGCTGAGCCTCACGCATCAAGTGATCCTGATGCTGCTGTCGGTGCTGAGCGCCGTGGCCGTCGCCGGCATCCCCGGCGGCTCGCTGCCGATGATTGCCGGCCTGCTCGCCACTTTCGGCGTGCCGCCGGAAGGCCTCGGCATCATCATCGGCGTGGATCGCATCCTCGACATGGTGCGCACCACGGTCAACGTCGGCAGCGACATCGTCACCGCCACGGTGGTCGACCACCAGCTGCGCGAGCGCTTTGCCGAGCCGGCGTAAAGCCTGCATCGCCATAGCTGCAACCGATCGACACAATGCCAACAATCAATTGGATTGATTGGCACGGGCTCCCTACCATGGCGTGCAGAGTCAACCAACCAAGGGAGCAACAGATGTCGCTTATCAATACCGAAGTGAAGCCGTTCAAGGCACAGGCGTTCAAGGCCGGCAAGTTCATCGAAGTCACCGAGGCCGACCTCAAGGGCAAGTGGTCGGTGGTGTTCTTCTACCCCGCCGACTTCACCTTCGTGTGCCCAACCGAGCTGGAAGACCTCGCCGAGCACTACGCCGAGTTCCAGAAGTTGGGTGTGGAGATCTACAGCGTGTCCACCGACACCCACTTCTCGCACAAGGCGTGGCATGACACCTCCGATGCGGTGTCGAAGATCCAGTACACGATGGTCGGCGACCCAACCCACCTGGTCTGCCGCAACTTCGACGTGCTGATCGAAGACGCCGGCCTTGCCGACCGCGGCACGTTCGTGGTCGACCCGCAGGGCAAGATCCAGATCGTCGAAGTGCACGCCGGCAGCATCGGCCGTGACGCGTCGGAGCTGCTGCGCAAGGTCAAGGCCGCGCAGTACGTCGCCGCCCACCCGAACGAAGTGTGCCCGGCGAAGTGGCACGAGGGCGAAAAGACCCTCGCCCCCTCGCTGGATCTGGTCGGCAAGATCTGATCCACCGCGATACCTGCCACACGGAACCCGGGCGCTACGCCCGGGCTCCCCCGAGGATGCTTGTGCCAGCGGCCTGCGCCCGGCTTCGCCCCCTCCGCAGCCACCCTCCCCCATGGTGCCGGCCGCTGCCACAAGTCCCCTTTCCCACCCACCGGAGTGGTCACCATGCTTGATGCAGCCATCAAGGCCCAGCTCACGGGCTACCTGGAAAAACTCACCCAGCCGATCGAACTCGTCGCGTCACTGGACGACGGCGCGAAGTCGCGCGAGCTGGACGAACTGCTCAACGAAATCGCCGGCATGAGCGACAAGATCAGCCTGCGCCGTGACGACGAGGCGGATCCGCGCAAGCCATCGTTCGCCATCCGCCGCGTCGGCACCGACGTCCAGGTGCGCTTTGCCGGCATCCCGCTCGGCCACGAGTTCACCTCGCTGGTGCTCGCGCTGCTGCAGGTCGGCGGGCATCCGTCGAAGGAGGCCGCCGAGACCATCGCACAGGTGCAGGCGCTGCAAGGCACGTTCCGCTTCGAGACGTTCTTTTCGCTCTCCTGCCAGAACTGCCCGGACGTGGTGCAGGCGCTGAACCTGATGAGCGTGCTGAACCCGAACATCGAGCATGTCGCGATCGACGGCGCGCTGTTCCAGGACGAGGTGGCCGCGCGGCAGGTCATGTCAGTGCCCACCGTGTTCTTGAACGGCGAGCTGTTCGACCAGGGCCGCATGAGCCTGGAACAGATCATGGGCAAGCTCGACACTGGCGCCACCGCGCGCGCCGCCGATGTGATCAAGGGCAAGCCGCCGTTCGACGTGCTGGTGGTGGGCGGCGGCCCGGCCGGCGCGGCAGCGGCGATCTATGCCGCGCGCAAGGGCATCCGCACGGGCCTCGCCGCCGAGCGCATCGGCGGCCAGGTGCAGGACACCATGGCGATCGAGAACTTCATTTCGGTGCCCTACACCGAAGGCCCGCAGCTCGCCGCTGCGCTGGAACGCCACGTGCGCGAATACGACGTGGACGTGATGAGCCTGCAGCGCGCCATGAGGCTGGTGCCGGCCGCGGAATCGGCCAGCGGACTCAACGAGATCGAGCTGGAAAACGGCGCCACGCTCAAGACGAAATCCGTGGTGCTCGCACCGGGCGCGCGCTGGCGGCACATCGGCGTGCCCGGCGAGGAAACCTACCGCAATCGCGGCGTGGCCTACTGCCCGCACTGCGACGGCCCGCTGTACAAGGGCAAGCGCGTGGCGGTGATCGGCGGCGGCAACTCCGGCGTGGAAGCGGCGATCGACCTGGCTGGCCTGGTCGAGCACGTGACATTGATCGAGTTCGATCATCAGCTGCGCGCGGACGAAGTGCTGCAACGCAAGCTGCGCAGCCTCGCCAACGTCGAGGTCGTCGTCGGCGCGCAACCCACCGAAGTGCTCGGCGCGGACGACAAGGTCAACGGCCTGGTCTACAGGGACCGCAACGACGGCGTGATGCACAGCGTGTCGCTGGAAGGCGTGTTCGTGCAGATCGGCCTGCTGCCCAACACCGAGTGGCTCAAGGGCACGCTGGAACTCACCCCGCGCGGCGAAATCGTGATCGACGCACGCGGGCAGACCTCGCTGCCCGGTGTGTTCGCCGCGGGCGATGCCACGACGGTGCCGTACAAGCAGATCGTGATCGCGATGGGCGCGGGCTCCACCGCCGCGCTTGGCGCGTTCGACCACCTGATCCGCAGCTCCGCGCCGCAGGCGAGCGTCACCGCCTGAGGCACCGCCGACGACCGCCGGAAAGCCACGCTTTCCGGCGGTCGCCAACCCTCTCAGGCTGCGACGCGCTTGGCGATGGCGGCGCCGAAGCTCTCGGTGGTGCCTTGGCCACCCAGGTCCGGAGTGACGCTGGCGCGGTCGTTGGTCAGCGTGTCGCGGATCGCGGCGCGCAGCTTGTCGCCCTTGGCGACCATGCCGAGGTAATCCAGCATGTCGGCCGCGGCCAGCAGCAGCGCGCACGGGTTGGCGATGCCCTTGCCGGCGATGTCCGGCGCCGAGCCGTGCACGGCTTCGAAGATCGCCGCGTTCTCGCCGATGTTGTCGCCCGGCGCCAGGCCTAGGCCGCCGACCAGGCCGGCGCACAGGTCGGAGATGATGTCGCCGAACAGGTTGGTGGTGACGATCACGTCGAACTGCTCGGGACGCATCACCAGCTGCATGCAGGTGTTGTCCACGATCATCTCGTTGAACTCGATCTGCGGATATTCCTTCGCGATCTCGCGTGCCACGTTGAGGAACAGGCCGGATGCGGTCTTGATGATGTTGGCCTTGTGCACCGCGGTGACTTTCTTGCGGCCCTTCTTCACCGCCAGCTCGAAGGCGTAGCGCACGATGCGACTGCCGCCCTTGCGGGTGTTGCGCACCAGCGAGGTCGCGGTCTGGCCGTCCTCGGAAATCGTCTGGCCTTCGGCGAGGTACGCGCCTTCGGTATTCTCGCGCACGGTGATGATGTCGATGTTGTCGAAGCGCGACTTGGTGCCAGGGAAGCTCACCGCCGGCCGCACGTTGGCGTACAGGTCGAAGTGCCGGCGCAGAGTGACGTTGATCGAGGTGAAGCCGCCGCCGATCGGCGTGGTGAGCGGGCCCTTCAGCGCCACCTTGTGTTTGGCGATCTTGTCCAGCGTGGCCTTGGGCAGGAGGTCGCCGTGCTTCTCCAGCGCGACCATGCCGGCGTCGACGTAGTCATAGGTGAGGCCGCAATCGAGCGCGTCGAGCACGCGCAGCGTGGCGGTCATGATCTCCGGGCCGATGCCGTCGCCGGGAATCACCGCAATGGTCTTGTTCATGGGGAAGGACTCCTTGGGGAATGCAGCCGTCAATCCACACAAGGGCGTGGTGCAAGTGCTGCAGGAAGTCGGCCATTATCGCCGATTGCGGCGCCTGCCGGCCGCCTGGGAGGCAGGCGCAGCGTTGAAAATACTCGAACGCTGGGTTGCGGCAACTCGCATGTGCGGACCGCGTTTCGCGCATGGGGCGTGGAGATGAGAGTGTTCTTTGGGCGAGCCTGGTCGCAGGCACGGCCCCTCATCCCTGCCCTCTCCCCGATGGGGGGAGGGGGAGAATCGCGGCGCTTGTGCAATCCGGATGGGAAAGAGCCCGCGTCAGACGTGATCGGCGCAGTGTTCGGCGGCAGCACCGCCGGTTTCCAGTTGATCGAGGAAATCCACCGCGCGACGCAGGTGGGGAATCACGATCGAGCCGCCGACGACGAGACCGACGCCGAAGGTGTCGAAAAACTCCGCGCGGGTGACGCCGGCATCCTTGCACTGCGCGACGTGGTAGCTGATGCAGTCGTCGCAGCGCAACACCAGGGAGGCGACCAAGCCGAGCAGCTCCTTGGTTTTCGCATCCAGCGCTCCGGGCTTGTAGGTCTGCGTATCGAGCGCAAAGAAGCGGCGCACGACCTGGTTGTCTTCGGCCAGGATGCGCTCGTTCATGCGCTGGCGAAACGCCGTGAATTCAGCGACCCGATCCTGCTCAGTCCCTTCAGCGGCGCTCATGCGGCACTCGCCAGCAGTTCGGCAAGCTTGCCGCTGCGCTCGGCCGCCACCAATTCATCGTAGCCGCCCACGTGCCGGTCGTTGATGAAAATCTGCGGCACCGTGCGCGCACCGCCGCTGCGTTTGAGCATCACCGCGCGCTGTGCCGGGTCGGCATCGACAAACACGTCTTCCCAGCTCAGGCCCTTGGCTTTCAACAGGTTTTTGGCCGCCACGCAGTACGGGCAGACGGCGGTGGAATAGACTTCAATCTTCGGCATGGAACGACTCCACAGACGGTTCGATCAAAGTGGCGGCGGCCGTGCGCGATTGCAAGCGCGCCGGCGGTGAACGTCGTCGGCCGCTCAGGGTCACAGTGATATCGTCGCCAGCGTATGCCCATGTCACCCGGACGCCTCACGCCCCGCTTCCTCGCCGCCGCCCTGGCCGCCAGCCTTGCGTTTGCCGCAGGCGCGCAGGATAACGTGCGTCTGCCCGACCTGGGCAGCTCGGCCAATGCCCTGATCTCGCCGCAGGAAGCGCGTGATTACGGCGCCTCCATGCTGCGCCAGATGCGCGCGCTGGGCATGGTGGTGGACGATCCACTGCTCGATGACTACATCAACGACCTGGGTTTTCACCTGGCCGCCGCCAGCGCCAAACCGCGCGACCATTTCCAGTTCTTCGTCGTCAAGGACAACCAGATCAACGCGTTTGCCGCGCCCGGCGGCTATATCGCGGTGAACTCGGGACTGATCGCCATCACCCGCGACGAGGACGAGCTGGCCGGCGTGATCGCGCACGAGATCGGCCACATCACGCAAAGCCACCTGCAACGCGCCTTCGAGGCATCCAAAAAGGATGCGCCGCTGATGGCACTGGTGCTGCTTGGCGCCATCGCCGCCGGGGCCGGCAACAAGAGTGGCGATGCGCCCATGGCGGTGCTCGCCGGTGGCCAGGGCCTGTTGGCGCAAAAGCAGATCAACTTCACCCGCAAGGACGAGATCGAGGCCGACCGCGCCGGCATCCAGACCCTCGCCAATGCCGGCTTCAACCCGGATGCGATGGCAGATTTCTTCCAGCATATGGAAGACGTGCTCAGCGCCGGTGCCGGCGGCCAGGCGCCATCGTTCCTGCAGGATCACCCGGTCACCAGCGACCGCATCGCCGATGCCAAGGCCCGTGCCGGCGCGCTGATCGCCGCACAGAAGCTGCGCCCATCCGGCAGCACGCTGAGCAAGAGCCAATGGGAGCAGATCACCGCGCCGACGCCATTCGTGCGGGCCCCCATCGCGCTCGGCAAGGCCGCCGCCGACCCGAATGGATTGTCCACCTATGCCCTGATGCGCGAACGTGCGCGCGTGCTTGCCGGTGATGCTGTGCGGCTGACCAGCTACTACCGTACCAACCTCAAGAACCAACCGGCATTCGACACCCCGGCCAATCACTACGGCTACGCGCTGGCGCTGACCCGCAGCGGCAACGGTGCCGGGGCAATCGCGCAACTGGAACCCTTGCTGACCGCCCATCGTGGCAGCCTGATCGTCACACTGGCGTTGGCCGACGCCAAACGCCAGGCCGGCCAACGCGACGCCGCCCTGGCTCTGTACCACGAGCTCAGCCTGCGCTCGCCACGCAACAAGGCGGTGGCGCTGGCCTACGCCAACGCGCTCACCGAGCACGGCGACAAAACCCAGGCGACGACCGCTGCCGACCTGATACGTCCGCTGCTGGACGCAAGCGACCAGCCCGAGTTGTACGAAGCCTACGCGCGCGCCAGCGAAAAGGCCGGCGACAGCGAGCGCGCCGGCGAGGCGTTCGCCGACGCCAGCTACTACGCCGGTCGCCCGTTCGACGCGATGGAGCAATTGCAGCGGCTGCTCAAGCGCGACGACCTCAGCTACTACGCCCGCGCGCGCATCCAGGCGCGCATCGCCGAGCTCACGCCGCTGGTGCTCGAACTGCGCAAGCGCAAGATCGCCACCCCCGACAACCCGAGCACGCGTACCGGGCAATTCGGCAACCGTGCCGGCTGATGTGCGCCGCGCATCGCGCGACAATGCGGACATGCCCGCCCCTGCCGCGCCCGCCATCGACCTTGCTGCCCCCACGCTTTACCTGAGCCGCGAACTGGCCGCACTGGAGTTCAATTTCCGCGTGCTGGGGCTGGCGCGCGACACCACGGTGCCGCTGCTCGAGCGGCTGCATTTTCTCAGCATCGTCGCCAGCAACCTCGACGAGTTCTTCGAGGTGAAGGTGGCGATGCTCAAGCACCACCATGCCCACGGCTCGGCGGCACCGGGGCCGGACGGTCTCGCGCCACCGGAACTCCTGGCCCGCATCCGCGCGCGGGTGCAGGCGCTGATCGGCGCGCAATTCGCCACCTGGCGAGAGGATCTGCGCCCGCAACTGGCGCAAGCGGGCATCCACGTACCGACCCACGGGGAATGGACGCCGCCTCAGCGCGACTGGCTGCGCAACTACTTCGAGCGCGAGGTGTTGCCGGTGCTGTCGCCGCTCGGGCTCGACCCGGCGCACCCGTTTCCGCGCATCCTCAACAAATCGCTCAACGTCGCGGTGGTGCTGGAAGGCCGCGACGCATTCGGCCATGAAGGTCACATGGCGCTGGTGCGCGCGCCGCGCTCGCTGCCGCGCATCATCCGGTTGCCGGCCGGGCTGGGCGGCACAGGCGACCACTTCGTGTTTCTCGCCGAGCTGCTGGAAGCCTTTGCCGAGCTGATGTTTCCAGGCTTCACGGTGGCTGGCGCGTACCCGTTCCGGGTCACCCGCAACAGCGAGTTGATGGTGGAAGAGGCCGAGGTGGACAACCTTGCCGAAGCACTCAGCGAAGAGCTGGTTGGTCGCGGCTACGCACGCCCGGTACGGCTGGAAATCTCCGCCGACTGCCCGCCGGCGATCGCCGCCCTGCTCACCCGCAACTTCGAACTGGAAGCCACCGACGTCTACCGCTGCGACGGCCCGGTCAACATCATCCGCGCCGACCTCATCTGGAGCCAACTGGACCGTCCGGAGCTGAAATACCCGCCGTTCACCCCGCAATTGCCGGCCGGACTGAACACCGCGCGCGACATGTTCGCGCAGATCGCGCGCCAGGACGTGCTGCTGCACCACCCGTACCAGAGCTTCACCGCGGTGATCGAGCTGCTGCGCCAGGCCAGTCGTGATCCACAAGTACTGGCGATCAAGCAAACCCTGTACCGCGCCGGCGATGACAGCCCGCTGGTGGATCTCCTGATCGACGCCGCGCACCATGGCAAGGACATCACGGTGGTGATCGAGCTGCGCGCCCGCTTTGACGAGGCAGCCAACATCCGCCTCGCCACGCGCCTGCAGGAGGCCGGCGTGCAGGTGGTGTATGGCGTGGTGGGTTACAAGACGCACGCCAAGATGCTGCTGATCGTGCGCCGCGAAGGCGACGTGCTGCGCCGCTACGCGCACCTCGCCACCGGCAATTACCACCAGATCAACAGCCGCACCTACACCGACCTCGGGCTGATGACCGCCAACCCGGAGATTGGCGAAGACGTGCACAAGGTGTTTCAGCAGCTCTCGGGCCTTGGCCCGCGCATCGCGCTCAAGCGCCTGCTGCATTCGCCGTTCACGCTCTACCGCGGCGTGCTCGAACGCATCGAACGCGAAACCGCGCTGGCCCAGGCCGGCAAGCCGGCGCGCATCGTCGCCAAACTCAACGCGCTGAACGAGGCGCATGTCATCCAGGCGCTCTACCGCGCCTCGATCGCCGGGGTGGAGATCGACCTCATCGTGCGCGGCGCCTGCACCCTGCGGCCGGGCATGCCGGGCATCTCCGAACACATCCGCGTGCGTTCCATCGTCGGCCGTTTTCTCGAACACAGCCGGGTGTACTGGTTTGGCAATGCCGGGGCACCGGAGCTCTATTGCGCCAGCGCGGACTGGATGGAGCGCAACCTGATGCGCCGGATCGAGATCGCCTTTCCCATCCTGGACCCCGTGCTCGCTGCGCGCGTGTTCGAGGAAACGTTGGCGAACGGACTGGCCGACAACACCCAGGCATGGCTGCTTGCCGCCGATGGCAGCTATCGGCGTGCGACGCAGGGCGACCATCCGCCGCACTCCGCCCAGCAAAACCTGCTGGACAAGTTGTGCCGATGACCACGACGATGCCGCATGGCCGCACCTCCCAGGCGCCGCGGCGAGGACTTCACGCGTGAGCCAGGCCGACCAGAACCCGATCCTCGACGGCGAACTGCTCGCCGCGGTAGACATGGGTTCCAACAGCTTTCATCTGATCGTGGCACGCATGGAACACGGCGAGCCGCGCGTGATCGACCGCCTGCGCAACACCGTGCGGCTTGCGGCCGGCCTGCACGCGGACGGTTCGCTCGATGCCGATCACCGCGCGCGCGCGTTGAACTGCCTCGCCCAGTTCGGACAGCGCATCGCCGGGTTGCCAGCGCTGCACATCCGCGCCGTGGCCACCAACACCGTGCGCCAGCTCGCCGCGCCGCGCGCGTTTCTCACCGCCGCCGAAGCCGCACTCGGGCATCCGATCGAGGTGGTTTCCGGGCGCGAGGAAGGCCGCCTGATCTTTCTCGGCGCCGCACACGACCTGCCCGCCTCGCGCAAGCCGCGGCTGGTGATGGACGTGGGCGGCGGCAGCACCGAGTTCATCATCGGCCGCGGGCTGGCGCCGCTGCACACCGAAAGCGTGCAGGCCGGCTGCATCGCCTCGACCATGCACTTTTTTCCTGCCGGCAAACTCAGTCGCAAACGCTGGCAGCGCGCGCACAGCGAGCTCGGCGTATTGCTGCAGCAGTTTGCCGCGGAGTATCGCCAGTCCGGCTGGCAGGAAGCCTACGGCTCCTCCGGCAGCGCCAAGGCAATCGGCACCATCGTGCAGGCGATGCAGCTTTCCGACGACGGCATCACGCCCGCGGCGCTGGCGGCCCTGCGCGAGGCGATCCTCGCCCAAGGCTCGATCGAGACGCTGAAGCTCCCCGGCCTTGAGGGCGACCGCGCACCGGTCATCACCGGCGCGGTGGCGATCTTCGAAGCCGCGTTCGAGGCGCTTGGCATCGAACGCATGCAGGTGTGCGAAAGCTCAATGCGCGAAGGCCTGATGTGGGATCTGATCGGCCGCGCTGCCGGCAGCGACCCGCGCACCAGCAGCATCGACGCCCTGGCCAGCCGCTACGCGGTGGATCGCGCGCAGGCACGACGGGTGGAAGCCACGGCGCTGCACCTGTTCGACCAGGTGGCGGCGGTGTGGAAACTCGACCCGGAGGCGCGCGAATGGCTGTCGTGGGCCAGCCGGGTGCACGAGATCGGCCTCGCGATTGCGCACAGCCAGCACCACCGCCACGGCGCCTACATCCTGCGGCATGCCGACCTCGCCGGCTTTTCGCGCCAGGAACAGCAACTGCTCGCGGCCGTGGTGGAGCTGCACCGGCGCAAGCCCGACAAGGCCTTGATCGCCGCGCTGCCGCGCCGCTATCGCGAGCTGGCGCGGCATGCCACCGCACTGCTGCGGCTCGCCGTGCTGTTCCGTCGCGCGCGGCGCGTCGAAGCAATGCCCGCCATACACCTCGTCGCCAGCCGCCTGCGCCTGCGCCTTGGCGTGCCGGCAAGCTGGCTCGCCAAGCACCCGCTAAGCGAGGCGGATCTGCAACAGGAGCACGCCGCCCTGCACGAGCTCGGCATCGAGCTTGATCTCACCACCGACTAGGCGCGTGGTGCGTGGCAACCAAGCAGGCGAGGCGAAACCGTTTTGAGCCAGCTTGCGTGACGGTTTGCCGGCCCCGGTGGCTCCCCCGGCCAAAAGCGGGCGCGGAAGATGGCCGAAATCAGCCGACCGCAGCCGTTTGCGTGTCCACCGCCCCCGTTCCCAGGAGCCACCGCGTATCATCAACGGATACCCGCCGCGACCCCGTGCCATGCCGAAGCTTCGACTCCTCCTCGCACTGTTTTTCTTTGCCGCCGCCCTCGCCACGCCGCTGGCAGCGCAAACCGCACCGACGCCACCGACCACGCCGGCCGGCAACGGGCCGGAAGTGCTGCTGCACACCTCGCAGGGCGATATCACGCTGCAGCTGTACCCCGACAAGTCGCCCAAGAGCGTCGCCAACTTTTTGCAATACGTGCGCGACGGTTTCTATGCCGGCACCGTGTTTCACCGCGTGATCCCCGGCTATCTCGTCCAGGGCGGCCTGTACACGCGCGAGCTGCAGCCGCGGCGCACCCGCCCGGCGATTCCGAGCGAAGCCGACAACGGGCTCTCCAACCTGCGCGGCACCATCGCGGTTGCGCGCGGCGCCGACCCCAATTCGGGCACCGCGCAGTTTTTCATCAACCTGGTCGACAACCGCCGACTCGATTTCGTCGGCAACGAAAGCAGCCTGACCTGGGGTTATGCAGTGTTCGGCAAGGTGGTGAAAGGCATGAACGTGGTCGACAAGATCGCCGCCCTGCCCACCCGCGGCATCGGCCCGTTCGCCGCCGACGTGCCCAACCCGCTGGTGGTGATCGAAGGCGCGCAAGTCGTCGGCGATGCGGCACCGGCAACCGCCGCCAGCATCGCGCCCAAGGCGGTGTCGACCGGCCCGGAGCCCGCCCCGCGGCGGGTCAAGCCCGGCAGCCGCTGACCGTGGCCACGCTGTTCATCGCCGACCTGCATCTGGACGCCAGCCGCCCGGCCATCACCACGCTGTTCGAGCATTACCTTGCCAGCGATGAGGTCCGCCACGCGCAGGCGCTGTATATCCTGGGCGACCTGGTGGAAGCCTGGATCGGCGACGACGACGACGCGGAGCTGCCCGCCCGCATCGCCGCGGCGACCCGCGCCGTGCGCGACGCCGGCGTGCCGGTGTACTTCATGGTCGGCAACCGCGATTTTCTGCTCGGTGAAACCTATGCGCAGCGCGCCGGCTTCACCCTGCTCGACGACGGTACCGTACACGCCATCCACGGCACGCCAACGCTGCTGATGCACGGCGACCTGCTGTGCACCGACGACCTCGCCTACCAGGCGGTGCGCAAGCAGGTGCGCACGCCGCAATGGAAAGCGCAGATCCTCGCCATGCCGCTGGCCGCCCGCCGCGCGTTTGCCGCCAAGTCGCGCGCCGAAAGCCGTGCGCATACCGGCAGCACGCAGGAAAGCATCATGGACGTGAACCCCGGCGCCGTTGCCGACGCAATGCGCCACGCCGGGGTGACGCGGCTGATCCACGGCCACACCCACCGCCCGGCGATCCACGACTTCACGCTGGACGGCCAACCGGCCCGACGCATCGTGCTCGGCGACTGGTACGAGCAGGGCTCGGTGCTGCGCGTGGATGCCACCGGCAGCACGCTGCGCAACATGGCGGCAGGCTGACCGCACGCCACGCGACCCGCCTTCAGCGGGCGCGCACCTTGCTCTTGGACACGTACCACGTGCCCAGCACGAAATCCCACAGCGGAGTGGTGACGCCGAAGTTCTTGTCCGGGTGCGCGTGATGGATGTTGTGGATACGCACCCATGCGCGCCAGGCGGCATTGTGGAAGCGGTAGCGGTGCACGATGAAGTGCGCATAGCCGTACAGCGCGTAGCCAAGCGCGATGGCGCCGGCAAGATACAGCGCGGCGCCCAGCGGCATCGCTGTGGCAAGCAATGCGGCCAGCAGCAGGATCACGATGGGTGAGAAGAAGAACGGCAGCGAGTCGTAGCCCAGCGGGCGCTGGTGGTGCAACGTGTGCCCGCGCTCGAACAGCGCGACCGGGCCGTGGAACAGCCAGCGATGGAACGCGTACTCGATGAAGCTGAAAACGAACAGGCCAACCAGCATCGCCACCAGCGCGCGCAGCGGGTGCTCGCGATCCACCGCAACGGCGGCGCCCAGCAGGACGAAGCTCACCAGGAAATCGCTGGTCTGGCCGACAAAATAATTCCAGCGCGTCGCCGACATGCGCTGCACGGCGGCGAGAAAGCCGGTTTCCGCGGCCACCTCCGCAGCAACGGACGATTGCGGTTTTTCAGCCATGCACAGCCTCCAACCCGACGCGGTTTGCGCAAACGCGATCTAGCGTCATGCCTCGAATCTCCGGTTGCATCTGCCGCCCGTCGATGAGCGCCGCGGCGCGGCAGATGCGCACTACGCGGCCCTGACAGCTTACCGCGCGCATCGGCACCCACTGCGTCTGCGCGTTCGCACGCCTCACGCGGTATTCAGTCGCAACCTACCCGGATATCGCCTGCAGGCGTTCGACACGGTCGTCCTGCTCGCGCCACAACGCATTGACCCAGGTCTGAAAACGCTCACGAAAAGCGGTGTCGCCTTCATAATCGCCGCGCAGGCTCGCATCCAGCGGGCGCTGGCGCAGACTGACGCGAATCTCGTGCACGCGCCCGGCGATCAGGTCGAACATGCTGCACGCCCCGCCCGGGTACACGATGGCGACTTCGAGCAGGTTGTGCAGCCCGGCCCCCATCGCATCAAGCACGAACGCCACGCCGCCGGCGCGCGGCTTGAGCAGGTGCCGGTACGGCGAGCCCTGGGCATCGTGCTTGGCACGGGTGAAGCGCGTGCCCTCGACAAAATTCATCACCGACACCGGCAGCTCGCGAAACTTCGCGCAGGCGCGCCGGGTGGCTTCCATGTCGCGGCCGCGCAACTCCGGGTGACGGGCCAGCGTCTCCTTCGAGTAGCGTTTCATGAAGGGGAAATCCAGCGCCCACCACGCCGGCCCCAAAAGTGGCACCCAGATCAGTTGGCTCTTCAGGAAAAACCGCAGAAACGGCACGCGCCGGTTGAGCACCTTCTGCAGCACCGGAATATCCACCCAGCTCTGGTGGTTGCACAGCACCAGGTAATTGGCATCCCGGCGCAACCCTTCCAGGCCATCGATACACCAGCGGATACGCGTGAACAGGGCAAACAGGGCGTTGTTCACCCCAATCCAGCTTTCGGCGATCCACACCAGCACGCGCGAACACAGCCGGCGCCAGCCGCGCAGCGGCAGCAGCAGTTTCACCAAAGTGAGCGCAAACAACGGCACGATGTGCAACACGATGTTGGACACCAGCAGTGCAAGCGCCAGCGGCACGCGTGCCGCGCCGGGCAAAAAGGCAAACATCGCAAACCCCGTGACGAACCGGCGCTCAGCATAACGGTTGGCGCGGTCGCCACGGCACCCGCGCGACGGTTCAGCGCAGCAGCTTGCGCACCTTGCACAACGCGGCGACGAACGCCTCCACCTCTGCGTGCGTGTTGTAGAACGCGAGCGAAGCCCGCAGCGTGGCCGGCACACCAAAGAAATGCATCAACGGATGCGCGCAGTGGTGGCCGGAGCGCACCGCCACGCCTTCGAGATCGAGCAAGGTGGCCAAGTCGGTGGCCTGCGCACCGTCGATCAGGAACGAGATGACCGGTTCCTTTTCCGCCGCCTCGCCAAAGATGCGCAGGCCGGGAACCTCGCGCAGCAGCGCCGTGGCGTGTTCGAGCAGGGCCTGCTCGTGGGCGCGGATCGCGTCCCAGCCAAGCTGGTCGTAGTAATCCACCGCTGCTGCCACGCCGGCAAAACCGGCAATGTTCGGCGTGCCCGCCTCGAACTTGTGCGGTACATCGGCAAACGTGGTGCCGCTGAAGCGCACTTCGCGGATCATGTCGCCGCCGCCGAAGAACGGCGGCATCTCTTCCAGGTACTGCTTTTTCGCCCACAACAGGCCGGTACCGGTCGGCGCCAGCATCTTGTGTCCGGTCACCGCGTAGAAATCGCAACCCAGCGCCTGCACGTCGATCGGCCGGTGCGGTGCCGACTGCGAGCCGTCGACGAACAGCGGAATGCCGCGTTTCCTGCACTCCCGGGCGATCTCGCGCACCGGGTTCACCGTGCCCAGCACGTTGGAAACGTGGCCGAGGCAGGCGAGCTTCACTTCCGGCGTCAGCAGCTCGATGTATTTCTCCACGATCAGCTCGCCGCGCTCGTTGATCGGCGCCGCCTTGACCGTGGCGCCGCTGCGCTGGGCGACGAGCTGCCACGGCACGATGTTGGCGTGGTGCTCCATCTGCGTGGTGAGCACCGAGTCACCGGGCTTCAACCGCGGCAGGAGAAAGCTGTAAGCCACCAGGTTGGACGATTGTGTGGTGCCGGTGGTGAGCACTACCTCGTCGCGCGACGGCGCATGGATGAACCGCGCCAACGCATCGCGCGCGCCCTCGTACGCCGCCGTGGCCTCGTCGCCGAGCTGGTGCACCGAGCGCGACACGTTGGCGTTGTGCCGGCGGTAATAGTCATCCACCGCATCGATCACGCTGGCCGGTTTCTGGCTGGTGTTGGCGTTGTCGAAATACACCAGCGGCTTGCCATGCACGGTGCGTGTGAGCACCGGGAAATCGGCACGCACGCGTTCCACGTCGAACGTGTCCGGCGAATTGGGTTGGGCATTCATCGTCAAGGAAACTTCCTGTTCAACACCAGGGCCGCGCCGTTCGGCGCGGCTGGAAAAAGCTCACGCCGGCAACTGTGCCACCAGCCGGTCGCCCAGGTACGCGCGCAGCTCCGCGTTGGGCAGATCGTCGAGCACGGTGCGGCAAAACGCAGCGGTCAGTACCCCGCGCGCCTGCGCCTGCGGAATGCCGCGCGACTGCAGGTAGAACAGCGCACGCTCGTCGAGTTGGCCCACGGTGGCGCCGTGCACGGCCTTGACCTCGTCGGCATAAATGACGAGCTCGGGCTTGGTGTCGATCTCGGCCTGCTCGGACAGCAGCAGGTTCTTGTTCTGCACATTGCAGTCGCTGCCGTCGGCACCCGGCTCGACCAGCACCGCGCCGCGGAACACGCCGCGCGCACGCTCGTCGGCCACGCCACGCCAGACCGAATCGGTGGTGGTATTCAGCGCCTGCTGGCGAATCGCGAGCTGGGTGTCGCCATGCTGCTTGGCATGCAGCAAAAACACGCCGCGGGTATCGAAACGCGCCTCGTTGCCCACCAGCTCGGCTTGCAGGTCGTGGCGCGCGAGCGCCGCGCCCAACTCCACCACGTGCACCGTGGCATGCGAGCGTGCGCCAAGGTGCAGCTTGGTGCGGCGGATCAAGGCCGCGCCGGGCGCGGCATCCTGAAACGCCGCGTGATGCAGCACGGCGCCCTCGCGCAGAACAATGTCGGTGCAAGTAGTGCCAAGGTGGCGCTGGTCGCCGCTGGCGGCATGATGCTCGACCAGCGACAGCTCGCTGCCCTCGCCCAGCTCGATCACATGCCGCAGGTGCCAGGCCACGTCGCCCTCGGCCGGAGCACCGATGAACAGCAAGTGCACCGGGGCCGCCACTTTCGCCCCGGCCACCACTTTCAGCAGCACGCCATCGCCGGCAAGCGCCGCATTCAGGCGTACGAATACATCGCCTTTTTCCGGCTCGTAGCGCGACAGGGTGAAGCGCAGCGGTTCCGGATCCTCGCGCAAGGCCTGCGACATCGGGCGCAATTCCAACCCGTCGGGCAACTGCGCGAGCTGCGACAGGTCGGCGCGAAAGACGCCATTGACGAATGCCAGCACCGGGCCGTCGACACCGGGCAGCGCAAACGCACTGGCGTCGATCGCGCGCGCCGCCGCCTGCGCGTCGCCGGTGGAAAACTTGCGCTGCGCAAGCGCGCGCAGCGCGGTGTATTTCCAGGCTTCAACATGCTTGGTCGGCAGGCCAGCCTCGGCAAACGCGGCAAGGTGCTCGCGCCGCGCCGCATCCAGCCAAGGCACGCCGGCACCCGGCAGCGGGCTCGCCGGCGCGGCCAGTTGCGACTCGACAAACGGTGAGCGGGTGGCGGCGCTGCTCATGCCGGCTCCCCGACCACGCCGGCCTCGTGCTCCTTGACCCAGGCGTAGCCGTGCTCTTCGAGTTTCAACGCCAGCGTACGGTCGCCGCTTTCGACGATTTTGCCGTCGGCCAACACATGCACGAAATCGGGCGTGATGTAATCGAGCAGGCGCTGGTAGTGGGTAATGACCAGGAACGAACGCTCCGGCGACCGCAGCGCGTTGACACCCTGCGAAACCTGCTTCAGGGCGTCGATGTCCAGGCCGGAGTCGGTCTCGTCCAGAATTGCAAGCTTGGGTTCCAACAGCGCCATCTGGAAAATCTCGTTGCGCTTTTTCTCGCCGCCGGAGAAGCCCTCGTTCACCGCGCGCTTGAGCAGGTCATCGCTGATCTGCATGATCTTGAGCTTCTCGCGCACGGTCTTCAGGAACGCCATCGAGTCCAGCTCGTTCTCGCCGCGCGCCTTGCGCTGTGCGTTGAGCGCAGTGCGCAGGAAATAGGTGTTGTTGACGCCGGGAATCTCCACCGGATACTGCAGCGCGAGAAACACGCCGGCCGCTGCGCGCTCCTCCGGCGGCAGCTCCAGGATATTCACGCCGTTGAACTCGACGCTGCCGGCCGTGACCTCATACCCCGGTCGGCCGGCAAGCACATTGCCCAGCGTCGACTTGCCGGCGCCATTCGGGCCCATGATTGCGTGTACCTCACCCGCATTGACGGCGAGCGTGAGGCCCTTGAGGATTTCCTTGCCAGCAACGCGGGCGTGCAGGTTTTCGATTTTTAGCATGATTGGGATTCGGGATACGGGATTGGGGATTCGGGTGGCGCGCGGGAGGAGCGAGGGCAAGGCGTACCGGGATCAAGGCTACGGGCTGGCAGTTTTGCCGAATCCCGCATCCCCAATCCCTAATCACCGCCCTACCCGATCGCCCCCTGCAACGACACTTCCATCAGCTTCTTGGCTTCCACGGCGAACTCCATCGGCAATTCGCGGAATACTTGTTTGCAGAAGCCGTCGACGATCATCGATACCGCATCTTCCTCGCGGATGCCGCGCGAGCGGCAATAAAACATCTGGTCATCGGAGATCTTGGAGGTGGTGGCTTCGTGCTCGACGACGGCGGTGGGGTTCTTCACTTCCATGTACGGGAAGGTGTGCGCGCCGCACTTCTTGCCAATCAGGAGTGAATCGCACGACGTGTAGTTGCGTGCGCCGGCGGCACTTTTCTTGACTTCCACCAGGCCGCGGTAGCTGTTGTTGCTCTTGCCGGCGCTGATGCCCTTGGAAATGATCTTGCTCTTGGTGTCCTTGCCGATGTGGACCATCTTGGTGCCGGTATCGGCCTGCTGGTAGTGGTGGGTGACTGCCACGGAATGGAACTCGCCGACCGAGCGGTCGCCGCGCAAGATGACGCTGGGGTATTTCCAGGTGATCGCCGAACCGGTTTCCACCTGGGTCCAGGTGATTTTGCTGTCATCGCCGCGGCATTCGCCACGCTTGGTGACGATGTTGTACACGCCGCCCTTGCCGTTCTCGTCGCCGGGGTACCAGTTCTGTACCGTCGAGTACTTGATCTCGGCTTTTTCCAGCGCCACCAGCTCGACCACCGCCGCGTGCAACTGGTTCTCGTCGCGCTTGGGAGCGGTGCAGCCTTCGAGATAGGACACGTGCGACCCAGCCTCAGCCACGATCAGCGTTCGCTCGAACTGCCCGGTGTTCTGCGCGTTGATGCGGAAATAGGTGGACAGCTCCATCGGGCAACGCACGCCCTTGGGGATGAACACGAAGCTGCCATCGGAAAACACTGCCGAATTCAGCGCCGCGTAGAAGTTGTCACCCGGCGGCACCACACTGCCGAGATATTTCTGCACCAGCTCGGGGTAATCGCGGATCGCCGAGCTCATCGAACAGAACAGCACGCCGGCATCGGCCAGCTGCTTGCGGAAGGTGGTCACCACCGAAACCGAATCGAACACCGCGTCCACCGCGACGCCAGCCAGCGCGGCGCGCTCGTGCAACGGCACGCCGAGCTTGTCGTAGGTGTCGAGAATGGCCGGGTCGACCTCATCCAGCGACTTCGGCTTTTTCTTCGGCGCCGAGTAGTAGCTGATCTTCTGATAATCCTGCGGTTCGAGCTTCAGGTGCGCCCACTTCGGCTCTTCCATCGTCAGCCAGTGGCGATAGGCGGATAGCCGCCACTCGGTCATCCACTCCGGCTCGTGCTTGATCGCGGAGAGCTGGCGAATGGTTTCCTCGTTCAACCCCGGCGGCAGGCCGGTGGTCTCGATCTGGGTGATGAAACCGGCGCTGTATTGCCGGCCGAGGACTTCGGCAACCTCGGCGTTGTCGCGCAACACGGTCGCGGTGCTGTCGTTGGTTTCGCTGCTCATGCGTGGGTTCTGCCTTTCGAAATGCCGGCTCTCAGCGGAATGGGTGCAACGTTCGCCTCGAAGCGCCGCGGTGGCGGGTGCACCATGTCTTCCAGACTCACCTCGCGCAGCGCGCGCTCGAGGATGCTGCTGATGCGCTGCCAACTGCCGCGCACGGTGCAGCGCGCAGCACGCTCGCAGCCGGTGCCCGATACACCACACTCGGTCATGCCGATCGGGCCTTCCATGACCTCGACAATTTCCGCCAGTGAAATGGCCAGTGCCGGGCGGGCGAGGCGATAGCCGCCGTTGACGCCGCGGAACGACTCCACCAGTCCGGCGTGCCCGAGGGTCTTCAGGAGCTTGCCGACGGTAGGCAGTTCCAGACGCGTCTCGTCGGCAATCTGCGCCGTGCTCAACACAGTGCCAGGGTGGGCGGCGATGCAAGTCATCACCGCCGTGGCGTAATCCGTGAGTCGACTGACGCGAAGCATTGGGGGGAACCTGCGCGTGGCAAGTGGGCAATCCAGACCAAAATGGTACTGATTGACCCGGAAGCGGTCAAATCGCTGCATTGCACCAACCCAGAGCACCGCGTGCACCAACCTCGCCAGTAACCCGTACAGATGACGTCGCAGCGGGGGTTTGGGCGGCCATTTGTGGGGTCCCGGTGCGCTGGCACGCATCGTGCTGCAACCACACCAGGCCAACCTCGGAGCCGACACATGCAGTGGGTTACCGCAATCATCAAGCCGTTCAAGCTCGACGACGTGCGCGAAGCACTGGCCGAGGCCGGCGTGCAAGGCATGACGGTCACCGAAGTCAAAGGCTTCGGCCGCCAGCACGGCCACACCGAGCTGTACCGCGGCGCCGAATACACCGTCGATTTTCTGCCCAAGCTGAAGATCGAGGTGGCCGTCAGCGACGATGCGCTCGATCGCGTGCTGGAAGCCATCGAGCACAGCGCGCGCACCGGCAAGGTGGGCGACGGCAAGCTGTTCGTGTCCGCACTCACGCAGGTCATCCGCATCCGCACGCTGGAGGTGGATGACGATGCGGTGTGAACGGGCGGGATTCGGGATACGGGATTCGGGATTTGGAAAAGCGGCGGCGCGCGAGCGTGTGAGCCGGCGGAGCAAAGGCAAGACGCCGCTGCGCAAGCTGCTTGCCGGCGTGGCACTCGCGGCATTCGCCATGCCGGCGCTGGCGTTGCCGGCGGGACGGGTGGACAGCGGGGATACGGCGTGGATGCTGACGGCGTGCGTGCTGGTATTGATGATGACGCTGCCGGGCATCGCGCTGTTTTATGGCGGCATGGTGCGCGCCAAAAACCTGTTGTCGGTGATGATGCAGTGCCTTGCCTGCATGGTGCTGGCGACGCTGGTGTGGGTGGTGTGCGGGTATTCGCTGGCGTTCAGCACGCTCGGCATGCAGGCGGGAACCACCGGCTGGCACTCGTTCGTTGGCGGCTGGGATCGCGCCTTGCTGATCGGGCTTACTCCGAACTCGGTGCACGGCGACGTGCCGGACAGCGTGTTCGTGCTGTTCCAGCTCGGCTTTGCCGCGATCACGCCGGCGCTGATCGTGGGGGCATGGGTCGGACGCATGAAGTTCAGCGCCATGCTGTGGTTCACCGGACTGTGGCTGCTGCTGGCGTATGCGCCGTTGGCACACATGGTGTGGAGCGGGCCCGGCGCGCTGCTGGCGGATTCGGGCGTAATCGATTTTGCCGGCGGCACCGTGGTGCACATCAACGCCGGCGTGGCCGGGCTGGTGGCCTGCCTGGTCATCGGCAAACGCCGCGGCTGGCCGCGCACACACATGCCGCCGCACCACCTGGGCTACACCGTGCTCGGGACCAGCCTGCTGTGGCTCGGCTGGTTCGGCTTCAACGCCGGCTCGGCGATCGCCGCCGACGGCAGTGCCGGCATGGCGATGCTCACCACCCAGATCGCCGCCGCGGCCGCAGCGTTCGGCTGGACGGCGGTGGAATGGATTACGCATAAACGCGCCAGCGTGCTTGGCACTGCGTCCGGCGTCGTCGCCGGGTTGGTGGCGGTCACGCCGGCCGCCGGCACCTGCGGGCCCGGCGGCGCGCTGGTGATCGGTCTCGTCACCGGCATCGTCTGTTTCTTCACCGCCAGCCGTCTCAAATATCGCCTGGGCTACGACGACACGCTGGACGTATTCGGCGTGCACGCCATCGCCGGCATCCTCGGCGCGCTGCTCACCGGCCCCTTTGCCGCACATGGGCTGGGCGGCTTCGGCAACGTGGGTTCGGCGTGGTGGCAGCTGTGGATCCAGGCCAAGGGCGTGGCCTTCACCATCGCGTGGAGCGCGCTCGCCAGCTGGCTCATCCTCAAAGTCATCGACCGCACCCTCGGCCTGCGCGTGGATGCCGAGCAAGAGCTGACCGGGCTCGATCTCGCCCAGCATGGGGAGCAGGCGTACAACCTGTCGTGATGTCGCGGGCAGGGCGCCGTACACACGCTTCGTCCTGGTCTCGACGCGAGCAGCCAGCTCGCGCGGGCGTGGCGGCCTCGCTAAGCTGCGCGGTGTCTCCCGTTTTCTGCACGCCATGTCCGTTTCCGATCCAGACCGTGCCGCCGCCCGCCTTGCCTGGGCGCGCACTGTGCTTGGCGACCCCGCGCTGACGCTCGCTGCCGCCTCCAGCGACGCCAGCTTTCGCAGCTATTGGCGCACACAGCACGCCGGGCAAAGCTGGATCGTGATGGACTCGCCGCCGGCGCACGAGGATCCGCGTCCATGGCTGGCGATCGGCGCGCGGCTGGCCGCCGCCGGGCTGCATGTGCCGGTGGTGCATGCGCAGGATCTCGGCCAAGGCTTCCTGCTGATCGAGGACCTGGGCTCGCGGCTGTATCTCGATGCGCTCGACGCGACGAACGCCGACGACCTGTACGGCGCGGCGCTCGACGCGCTCCTGGTGATGCAGACCCGCGTCGCTGCCGACGACCTGCCGCCGTTCAATCACGCGGTGCTGGTGGACGGGCTGGAAGTGATGCCGAAGTGGTTCCTCGAACACCACCTTGGCCACACGCCAAGCTGCGAGGAATGGGACGTGCTGGAGATCGCCTTCGATGCGATCATCCGCAACGCGCTGGCGCAGCCGCGCTGCTTCGTGCACCGCGATTTCCACAGCCGCAATCTGCTGGTGACCGCGGTGAACAGCCCCGGCATCATCGATTTCCAGGGCGCGCTGCATGGGCCGATCACCTACGACCTCGCCTCGCTGCTGCGCGACGCCTACATTGTCTGGCCGCGCGAGCGGGTGGAAGCGTGGGTGGCTGGCTACCGGGCAAAACTGCTCGACGCGGGGGTGATCGGTCACGACGTTTTACCCGCGCAGTTCCAGCGCTGGTTCGACCTCACCGGCCTGCACCGCCACGTGCGCGTGCTTGGCCAGTTCTATCGGCTGTGGTATCGCGACGGCAAGCCGGGCTACCTCAAGGACGTGCCCACTGTGTACGCCTACGTGCTCGACGTGGCGCACCGCTACAACGAGCTGCACGCATTGGCCGACCTCATCGAACGCCATGCGGATGGCATCGACCTGGCGCAACCGCGTACCACACCAGCCGGCGAGCCGCCCGCATGCGCCACGCACTGATCTTTGCCGCCGGCCTGGGCGAGCGCATGCGCCCGCTCACCGACCACACGCCCAAACCGCTGCTGACGGTCGGCGGCAAGCCGCTGATCGTGTGGCAACTGGAAAAACTCGCTGCGCTCGACGTGCACTACGTGGTGATCAACACCTCGCACCTGGCCGCGCAGTTTCCCGACACGCTGGGCGATGGCAGTCGCTGGGGGCTGCGCATCCGCTACGCCTACGAAGGCCCGATGCCGCTGGAGACCGGCGGCGGCATGCTGCACGCGCTGCCGCTGCTCGGGCCGGAGCCGTTTCTCGTCATCAACGGCGACGTATGGTGCGACCTCGACTTCGCGACGCTGCCGGCGGCGCCTCAGGGCCTCGCCCACCTGGTGTTGGTGGACAACCCGGCGCAGCACCCGTGCGGCGACTTCGCGCTGGATGCGACCGGCACGCTGCACGCGGATGGCGCACCCAAACTCACCTACAGCGGCATCGGCGTATTTCGTCGTGAATTTCTCGATCACTGGCACACTGTGGTGAACGACGCCGCCGGCACCCCACCACGCTTCAAGCTGCGGCCATTGCTGGACGCGGCGATGGCCGCCGGCCAGCTCACCGGCCACCGCTACGGCGGGCGATGGGAAGACGTGGGCACGCCGCAACGGCTGGCGGCGCTGGATACCGCGCTCGGCTGACGGGCCGGGAATCGGGACACGGGATTCGGTAAAAAAAGCGCGTGGCTTGCAGCCACGCGCTTTTTCGGGTCAGGCCTCAGCCGACAACGATTGCCGGCACCGAGCCCAGTCGGGACGAAGCCGCCGCACCATCAGGGCCGACGCGCAAGCTCCGGGTTTTCGCGGGTCACCGGCATCAGGTCCTTCTTCGACACGCCAAGCCACAGCAGGATCGGGCTGGCGACGAAGATCGACGACAGCGTGCCGACCACAATGCCGATCAGCATGGTGATGGCGAAGCCGTGCACCGCGGTGCCGCCGAAGAAATACAGCGCGCCCATGGCAATGCCGGTGAACAACGAGGTGATGATGGTTCTGGACAGCGTGCTGTTGATCGAGCGGTTGAGGATCTCCTCCGGCTCGGCCTTGCGCGCCAGCCGGAACAGCTCGCGGATGCGGTCGAACACCACCACCTTGTCGTTGATCGAGTAGCCGATCACCGCCAGCACCGAGGCCAGCTCGGTCATGTCGAACTCGCGTTGCACCAGCGCGAGGATGCCGAGCGTCACCAGCGTGTCGTGGATTTCGGTGAGCACCGCGGACACCGCAAAACGGCGTTCGAAGCGCATCCACAGGTAGGCCATGATGCCAATGATGACGAACACCGCGGCCACCATGCCGTCGCTCTTGAGCTCGGCGCCCACCTCGGCGCTGACCGAGGAGCGGCTCTTGAGCACGGCGTCGCTGCGCGTCGACTTGAGCGCGCCCATCACCATCTGCGACACCTTGTCGAGGTTCACCTGCCCCTTGGCGTCCTTCATCGACGCGGTCGGCTGCAGGCGCACGTTGACTTCGCGCGAGCCGCCCACGCTCTGCACCACCACAGTGCCGAGGCCAGCCTTTTCCAGCGCGTCGCGCACGTCGTTGGTCTGCACCGGACTGTTGTAATCGACCACCAGCGACACGCCGCCGGTGAAATCCAGGCCGTAGTTCAGCCCGCGCGTGGCGATCAGCACCACCGACGACACCGCGAGGACGATCGCGATGGTGATGCTCGCCCAGCGCAGGCGCAGGAAGTGGATGTTCGCGTTGTGATTGAAGATTTCCATGGCTTACACCGAAAGGGTTTTCAGCTTGCGACGGCCGTGGATCAGCATCGTGATCGCATGGGTCATCACCACCGAGGTGAACATCGAGGTCAGGATGCCGATGCCCAGCGTGACGCCGAAGCCGCGGATCGCGCCGGTACCGATCGAGGTCAGCGCCAACGCCGCGATCAGGTGGGTGACGTTCGCGTCGAGAATGGTTGCCCACGCCTTGTCATAGCCGGCGTGGATTGCCGCGTGGGGCGTCGAGCCGTTGCGCAACTCCTCGCGCACGCGCTCGCAGATCAGCACGTTGGCGTCGATCGACATGCCGAGCGTGAGCACGATGCCGGCGATGCCGGGCATGGTCAGGGTGACGCCGATCATCGACATCACCGCCACCAGGATCAGCAGGTTGAAGAACAGCGCAATATCCGCCACCAGGCCGAACAGCTTGTAGTAGACCGCGGCCGCCAGCAGCACCAGCGCGAGACCGAGCACCACCGAGTCGAAGCCCTTCTGGATGTTCTGCTGGCCGAGGCTCGGGCCGATCACGTATTCCTCGACAATATCCATGGGCGCCGCCAGCGCGCCGCTCTTGAGCAACAGCGCCAGCTCGGAGGCTTCCTTGGTGCTGCCCAGGCCATTGGTGGAGAAGTTCTTGCCGAACGGACTCTGGATGGTGGCATCGTTGATGACCGACCAGGTGGTCTTCGGCGTGCGCACTTCCTTGCCGTCGACGGTCTTGGTTTCGTATACGGTATTGATGAGCACCACCGCCATCGGCTTGCCGACGTTGGCGTTGGTGAACTCCTGCATCTTCTTGGCGCCGGCGGCGTTCAGGGTGACATTGACCGACGGCGTGCCGTTCTGTTGGTCGATGCCGGAGTTGGCATCCACCAGCTCATCGCCGGTGACGATCGGACGCTTGCCTACCAGCACCGGCTGGCGGCCCTGGCTGTCGGGCGTGTAATAGAGGTTCGCATCCGGCGGAATGCTGCCGGTCTGCGCGGCCTGCACCGCACGCGGATCGCCGGGGTAGCCGATACCGGCGCGGTATTCGAGCGTAGCCGTGGCGCCGATCAGCTTCTTGGCCTCGGTCGGATCCTGCACGCCGGCCAGCTCGACCACGATGTGGTCCTCGCCCTGCTGCTGGATCAACGGTTCGGAGACGCCCAGCGCGTTGATGCGGTTGCGCAAGGTGCCGAGGTTCTGCTTGACCGCGCCGAGCGCGATGTCGCGCAGCTTGGTGTCCTTGATGGTGGCGTACAGCACGTAGCGGTCGCCGGTGGCCGGCCCCTGGGTGACCACCAGGTCGGAAACCCCGGCCACGTCGCCGGTGGTGATGCCATTGATGATGTCGCTGGCCTTGCTGCGGTCGTCGGCCGAACGCACCACCACGACAATGCCCTGCGACGCCACCGTGCTGCGGCTGACCGACTCGTAACGGATGCCCTTGGCGCGCAACTGGGTACGGATATCGTCGGCGTAGCTGTTTTCCAGCTTGTCGACCACGCCGCTCTGATCCACCTGCATCAGAAAGTGCACGCCACCCTGCAAATCGAGGCCCAGCGGCATGGCGTTGGCACCAATCGCGGTCAGCCAGTGCGGCACCGTCGATTGCAGCTTGAACGCCACGGTGTAGTTGTCGCCCACGATCGCCTTGATCGAATCGGCGCCGTTCTTTTGCACGTCCGCGTTGGGAAATTCCGCCAGCAGATGGTCGCCCTGCACGCTGACGCCATCGGTCGGGATGCGATCCTTGGTCAGCCCGGCCAGCACTTTCTGGCGCAACGCGTCGTCAATCGTGGTGCCGGCGCGGTTCGCCGTCACCTGCACGGCCGGCAGCGGCACGAAGGCGTTGGGCAGCGCGTAGATGATGCCGAAGATCATCGACAACGCCACCAGCGCGTATTTCCAGCGTGGAAACTCGCTCATCTGTAGATCCCTTGCGACCGTCCGTGATCGTGAACGTCGAAACGCGACCGCCCCGGGTCGCGCGTAACCATGGGTAACCGGCGGGCGCAGCCGCTCAGGCGGATTTCAGCGAGCCCTTGGGCAGCACCTGCTGCACCGCGCCCTTCTGCAGTTTCACCTTCACGTTCGGCGCGATTTCCACCGTGATGAAGGTCTCGCCCACTTCCTCGACGCGACCGGCGATGCCGCCGTTGGTGACCACCTCGTCACCCTTCGCCAGTGCGGAAACCATCGCGCGGTGTTCCTTCTGCCGCTTCATCTGCGGGCGAATCATCATGAAGTACATGGCGCCAAACAGCACCACCATCATGATCAGCATGGACAGGCCGCCACCTTCGGCGCCCGCGGCGGACTGCGCAAGCAGCATCGGCATCGGAAGACTCATCGTTTTCGTCTCGCAAGTTGTGGCGCCAGCACGGATTTTCCGGCCGAACGCGTGCTTAAAGGTTTCCGATTATGACATGGGCTTCACGTAGCCGCACGGCCATCCGGGCATGCAGGCAGCAGGGACGGCAAGGCCATTTTGCGTAACTGGCGCAGCGGTTAACACGTGCAATGCAATCCCATGGGTCAAAAAACCCACGCAAGGCGGCCCCGGCGCCACAACTGCAACCGCTCGGACTGTCCCGCTGTCCCGGTTCCCGGCATGCGAAGGCGCGCCGGCACGCGCATCACGCCGCATGCGACCCCGCGCGCCGGGCCTGGAACGCGGCAACGAAATCCGCGAGTCGGCGCGCCGCGATCGCTGTGCGCAAATCGGCCATCAACCGCTGGTAATGGCGCAGGTTGTGCATCGTCGCCAGCTGGCTGCCGAGGATCTCGTTGCAGCGGTCCAGGTGCCGCAGGTAGGCGCGCGAGAAGCCGTTGGCGCACGCATAGCAGTCGCACCCTTCTTCGATCACGCGGGTGTCGGTCGCGTATTTCGCATTGCGGATGCGCAGCGTGCCCTCGGTGGTGAACAGGAAACCGTTGCGCGCGTTGCGCGTCGGCATCACGCAATCGAACATGTCGATGCCGCGGCACACCGCCGCCACGATGTCTTCCGGCCGCCCCACCCCCATGAGGTAACGCGGCGCGTGCGTCGGCAGCAGCGGCACCGTGTGGTCCAGCGTGCGGTTGCGCTCCGCCTCCGGCTCCCCGACCGCCAGCCCGCCCACGGCGTAACCCTCGAAACCGATCGCCGTCAGGCACTCCGCCGAACGCCGGCGCAGATCCTCGAACACGCCGCCCTGCACGATGCCGAAAAGGTTGTTGGAGCTTTCCAGATCGAGAAATGCGCGCCGCGAACGCTCCGCCCAACGCATGCTGAGCTCCATCGAATCGGACGCCAGCTTCCGGCTCGCCGGTTCGCCGTCAACCAGATACGGCGTGCACTCGTCAAACGCCATGGCGATGTCTGAATCCAACGTGCGCTGGATCTGCATTGACACCTCGGGCGAGAGAAACACCTTGGCGCCATCCACCGGCGAGGCAAACGTCACGCCCTCCTCGGTGAGCTTGCGGCGATGCGCCAGCGAAAACACCTGGAAACCGCCCGAGTCGGTGAGGATCGGCCGTGGCCAGCCGATGAACCGATGCAGCCCGCCGAAACGCTCGACTACCTCCAGGCCCGGCCGCAAAAACAAGTGAAAAGTGTTGCCTAGGATGATCTGCGCGCCCACCTCGCCAAGATCGCGCGGCGTCATCGCCTTGACCGAGCCGTAGGTGCCCACCGGCATGAACGCCGGCGTCTCCACCACGCCGCGCGGAAACGCCAGACGCCCGCGCCGCGCCGCGCCATCGGTGGCGAGCAGTTCGAAATTCAGGGATGCCATCGCACCATTATCCCGGGTTTGCGCGGTTTCCGCCTGCAGTCACCGACGGTGCGCGAACCGGTATGCGCGTCGATGGATGCCCGCAGCCGGCGCAGGCGGATTGGCCGTTCCGATGCTTGTGCAGCATCAACCACAGACATCACACCGCAGACGTCGTCTGGGGCATGCACTACGACCGTCCCACCAACAGCCGGTCGGGATGAATCCCGACCCACATCAGAAGGCAGCACCGACGAAACCGTGCGTCAACCAGAACGTGGTTTACGAAACCGCCTCAACGCATCGCCAATCGCGGCTTGTGAATGCCGTGAGCCACCAACCCCACCATCAATCCGCCGGGCACTCGGTCGAACGGCCTGCCTCATACCCGCGCGCCGCCACGGCGATGCGCTGCGCCAGCGCCGCCAGTGCCTGCTGATGGCCGGCAACGAGCGCATCGTAGCCGGAGCCCACGGTTTCGCTGACGCGGCTGGTGCAGGCGAGTGCGGGCTGATTGCCGTCGCCCACGCGGCGCAGGCTCCAGGCGGCGTCGATCAGGGCGCGTTGGCCGGGTACCGATTCGAAGCGGCGCACATCGAGTTTGATGCGCAGGCGCGGCTTGCCATCCGCCGGCAGGCCGCTCAGGTCGGCCACGCCGAGGGCGTGGGCCAAATCGGCGGAAACCGCGCTGCGGATCTCGTCGCCAAGCGGCGCGATCCAACGCTGGCCATTGAGCACCTGCATGCCCTGCCCGCCGGCGCGCACCACCAATTGCGGCACATCCACCTGCGCCGGCACGCCGACCGGCATCAGCTCGAAGGCGTACGGCGCCGGCGTCAACGTGCTGGTTGGCGCCCGCGGTGCCACCAGCGTGTAGTAGTGCAGCGGCGCCGATGCACAGCCGGCGAGCGCGAGGGCGCCGGCGAGAATCCACGGATGCAGGCGGCGGGTCATGGCCGGCTCCTTTCAGACGATGGGCGTGGCGGCGCAGCTTTGGGATCGGCTTGCCGGCCGCGCAGCAAAGACTCCGGGTGCACGCCGAGGTAGTCGGTGAGCACGCGCAGCGAACGCATCGTGCGCTGCAGCTCGTCGAGCGTCTGGCCGAGGTTTTGTTGCAGCGGCGAATCGCTGGACAGCGCGGCATCGGCGCTGCCGAGCGTCCTGCGCGTATCCTGCAGCGTGGCATCGATGCCCGGCAGGGTCTTGCCGTTCACCTGCGCCAGCGTCGCGTTCAGACCCACCAGGCTCTGGTCGAGGTGCTGGCCGATCTGGTCGAACGGCACCTTGTCCAGGCGGTCCACGATGTCGGCCATCTGCTGCTGCAGCTTGTCGAAACTGCCCGGCGCGGTGGGGATCTCGACCGGCGTCACGCTGGGGTCGTAAGCCACCTTGGCCGGATGCGGCAGGAAGTCGAGAGCGATGTAGAGCTGCCCGGTCAGGAGGTTGCCGGTGCGGGCTTGCGCACGCAGGCCGTGGTCGACCAGCTGCCCGATCGTGTACGACAGGTCGGCATCGCCATGCCGTTTGGCCAGCGCCACCAGCTTGGTATAGGCCTGCCCCAGCCGCTGGGGGTAGACCACGGCGCCGACGAGCACCGGGAACCGACGCGTTTTGGCGTCGTAGTCCATGCGGATCGACACCACCTTGCCGAAGTTCATGCCAAGGAACTCGACCGGCGCGCCCACGGCCAGCCCGCGCAACGATTGCTCGAAGCGCATGCGGATGTAATGCGGCGGACCATCCGGCGGCGCCATCGCGGTGGCTTTGTCGCCAAATAGTTGATAGCTGGATTTATCCGGCACCGGCGTGGTGTCGTGCGGGCCGCCGGGGTCGCCAAACGCAACGCCGCCGGCCAGCACGGTCGCCAGCGACTGGGTGTTGAGCTTGAGGCCGTTGGCGCCCAGCGAGACATCGACGCCACTGGCATTCCAGAACCGCGTGTCGGCATTGACGAAGCGGTCGTTGGGCGCGTCGACGAACACCGCAAAGGTCACGCCCTTGCCGTCCTCGTCGAGCTTGTAGGACACCACCCGCCCGACCTGGATGCGGCGAAAGAACACCGGCGAGCCAATGTCGAGCGACCCCAGATCGCCCGCGTGCAACACGAAGCTCTTGCCGGGCTCGCCGTGGGTGACGGCGGGCGGATTTTCCAGGCCCTTGAATTCATCCTCCGGCGTGCGTGCATCGCTGGTGTCGGCGCCGATATAGGCACCGGAAAACAGTGTATCCACGCCGGAAATGCCGCCGAGCCCGATCCGCGGGCGCACCACCCAGTAACGGGTACCGGCGCTGGCAAAGGCACGCGCGCTCTTGTCCAGCGCAATCTTCACCAGCACGTGGCTGCGGTCTTCGCTCAGGCGGATGTGGTTGACCTTGCCGATCACCACGTCCTTGAATTTCACCGCGGTCTTGCCGGCCGTCAGGCCTTGCGCACTTTCAAAGCTCACCGTGACCTCGGGCCCGGCCTGCAGCCAGCTCGACACCACCAGCGAAATACCGACCGCCGCGGCAAGAATCGGTACCAGCCAGATCACCCAGGCACCGGCGCGACGCCTGCGCACCACCGGGCTGGGCAACTCGTCGCCCGCTTCCGGCACGCTGCCGGGCTTGTCGTCACTCATCGGAATCTTCCTGGCCGTCCCAGATCAACCGCGGGTCGAAACACATCGAGGCCAGCATCGTCAGCACCACGGTGAGGCCAAAAAACACGACGCCGGGCAACGGCTCGACGAGACTGAACAGGCCGAAGCGTACCAATGCCGTGAGCAGTGCGACCACGAACACGTCCAGCATCGACCAGTACCCGATCAACTCCACCGCGCGATAAAGCTGGGTGCGCTGGCGCCGGGCCCAGGCGCTGCCGCGGCGGCTGGTGATCAGGAGCGTGCCCAGCGCGAGAAACTTCAGCGTCGGCACCATGATGCTGGCGCAGAACACGATCACCGCCAGCCCCGGCGAACCCTTCACCCACAGCTCGACGATGCCGGAAAGAATGGTGTTGTCGTCCACGTCGCCAAGGCTCGCGGTGCGCATGATCGGCAGCACGTTGGCCGGGATGTACATCAGCAACGCCGCGATCAGGAGCGCCCAGGTGCGCGCGTACGACGCCGGTTTGCGCGCGTGCAGCGTGCTGCCGCAACGCGGACACGCCACGACCGCATCGCCCGAAACCGCGCGGCACACCATGCCGCACACGTGGCAGCCGATCAGCCCGGCATCGCGCGCCCGCGGCAGCGTCGTCGCGTTCACGCCGCCGCCTCGCCGCGGGTTTCGTCCCACAGCCGGGTCAGATCCACGCCGGCAAAAATGGTGATCAGGAACATCAGCGCCGCATAGGCATAGATGCCGGGGTCGGCCACCACGTCGAAATACAGATGCGCCTTGACGATCGACACCAGCGCGCCGAGCACGAACACCTCGCTCATCGTCCACGGCCCGATGCGGCGCAACGTCACCATCAAGAACCGAAACCCCGGCGCACGCGTGCCCTGGCGCGCAAACACCAGCAGCCAGCCGAGGATCAGGATCTTCGCCAGCGGAAACACATAGAGCGTCATGCCGGCGATCACCGCCACCACCTGCGAGTGGTCCAGCCACATCATGTGCACCACATCCCACAGCGTGGCCGCCACATGCTGCCCATTCAGGCCCAGGGTGACGATGGGCCATACCGTCGCCTGCACGAACACCAGCAGGGCGGTGACGATCAGCGCCAGCAGCGTGTCGATGCTCATGCCGCGGCCACGCTCCAGCACTGCGCCGCAACGCGCACACTCGGCCACCTCGCCGCGCGCGAGCGGTCGGCGCGCGTAAACGGCGTCGCAGTGTTCGCAAATGAGCAGCGTCGGCGCAGCGTCGTGCGCGCGCGGCAGCAGTCGGGCGTCCATCCGCGCATTCTCGCAAATCCGCTCCCCTCGCGGCTGAAGCCTCGCACCGTCTTGATATGCTTGCGCGCGCCCCGATGTGCAAACCATCCCCACTGGCCGGAACCGCCGTGACCGAAACTACCTTGGACAACGTCTTCGAAGTCACCGAACAAAACTTCGAAACCGACGTCATCAACGCCTCCCGCACCACCCCGGTGCTGATCGACTTCTGGGCCACCTGGTGCGGCCCGTGCAAGGCGCTCAGCCCGCTGCTCGACCAGCTCGCCGCCGAATACAACGGCGCCTTCCGCCTCGGCAAGGCCGACGTCGACAAAAACCAGAACCTTGCCGGCATGTTCGGCATCCGCAGCGTGCCGACGGTGATGCTGGTGAAGGATGGCGAGATCGCCGACGGCTTTGCCGGCGCGCTGCCGCTGGCGCAGTTGCGCGAGTTCCTGGCCAAGCACGTCCAGCCCAACGCCGCGCCCGATACCGCTGCGCAAGCCGCCGAAGTGCTGGCCGAAACGCCGGAGGAAACGATCAACCGCCTGCAACAGGCGATTGCCGCCGAACCCGAACGCAGCGAGCTGAAACTCGATCTTGCGCTGGCCCTGGCCCAGGCCGGCCAAAGCGAGGCCGCCGCCACCGAGCTCGAGGCCCTGCCCGCCAACCTCGCCACCGAAGCACGCGCCGTGCGCCTGCGCAGCCAACTCGACCTGGCAAAATCGCTGCAGGCGGCGCCGCCCCAAGCCGAGCTTGAAAAGCGCATCGCCGACAACGCGCAGGACTGGGCCGCCCACGATCTCTTGGGCGTGCGCCTGCTCCTGGGCGACAACCCTGCCGCCGGCCTCAACGAGTTCATGACCATCCTCGAACACGCCCCGAACTGGAACGACGGCGCCGCCAAGAAACGCCTGCTCGCCGCGTTCAACACGTTGGGCGACGCCGAGCTCGTCGGGCGCTATCGGCGGAAGATGGCCGAAGTGTTGTTCTGATCGGCTGGCACCCGGGATGCCGGAGTTCGACAGCGCCGCGCAAGGCGGCGTTGTCGTTGCGCGGCACTCGCCGAACGAGTCGTTTCCCGCGTCGGTCCGGCGCTGCCGCATTTCCCGTCCCGAATCCCGTCGCGCCATGTCTCCTGCCACCTTCCGCCGCCTGATCAACCTGTGGCCACCTTTCCTGTTCAACAGCATCCGGGTAACCGCGCTCGCCGCTGACTGGAGCACGGCGCAGGTGGCACTGCGGTTGCGGCCGTGGAACCGCAACTACGTGCGCACGCAGTTCGGCGGCAACCTGTTTGCCATGACCGATCCGTTCTGGATGCTGCTGGCCATGCATCGCCTCGGGCCGGATTACTACGTGTGGGACAAGGCGGCCAGCATCGACTTCGTGGCTCCCGGCCACGAGGACGTCTTCGCACATTTCCGCCTCGACGACGCCACCCTCGACGAACTGCGCGCCGCCGCGGCCGACGGCGGGAAGGTGCTGCGCTGGTTCGACACCGAGGTGGTCACGGCGGCGGGCGAAGTGGTCGCCCGCGTGCGCAAGCAGCTCTACGTGCGACTGAAACCCAAGGCGCGCTGAGCGCTGCACCATCAGCCCACCCGCGTTCGAATCGCGCGGCCTCCTCCAGTGCCGCCGCGGTCTGCACGATGGCGCTCCGGCCAGGTAGTTTTCCGGGCAGCGGCAGTGGCCAAGCCGGCACACGACAAACCTGATTCGCACGCCACCGGAACAAAATGCGGTGCGCACCTGTACGCCATCACTTCGGGTTCCCAGACACCCACCCCATAATCGCCCGTCGCCCTTGGGGAGCAGGCCATGACGCTGGCTGAAAACCTGTTGTTGCGCGTGCGAAACCTGCATCCGGGGTGTTTTGCGTTGGTGATGGCAACCGGGATCGTGTCGATCGACGCCA
This sequence comes from Rhodanobacter sp. FW106-HT46G03, assembly GCF_058789895.1. NCBI lineage: Bacteria > Pseudomonadati > Pseudomonadota > Gammaproteobacteria > Lysobacterales > Rhodanobacteraceae > Rhodanobacter > Rhodanobacter sp. FW106-HT46G03. The sequence continues at coordinate 1,273,629 of NZ_JBYTCC010000001.1, read as the reverse complement.
GTCAGCATGGTTTGCCGCACATTGCGCGTGCGCTCTTCGCGTTCAACCTGGTGGCCTACGTGTGGTTGCTGCTGCTCACCGCGTGGCGGCTTGCGCGGTTTCGGCGCGAGCTGGTGGCCGATTTCGTCGACCCATCGCGCGGCGCCGGGTTCCTCACCCTCGCCGCCGGTACCTGCGTGCTGGGCAGCCAGTGCGTGCAGGTGGTGGATTGGCCCTTGCTTGCGAACGTGCTGGCAGTGGCGGGCACCATCGCCTGGGCGGCGCTGATCTACCTCTTTTTTGCGGCCACCATCACCGCGCGGTTCAAGCCGGGGTTTACCCGCAGCATCAACGGCGGCTGGCTGGTGGCGGTGGTCGCGACGCAGGCGCTGTCGGTACTGCTCACGCTCTTGGCGGCGAGCCGCGCTGATCCGGACCGGCTGCAATTCGTGGCGCTCGGGCTGTACATGCTGGGCGCGGCGCTGTACCTGCTGATCATCACGCTGGTGGTGTACCGCATGGTGTTTTTCCCGCTGCGCGCGCGCCAGTTCACGCCGCCGTACTGGATCGACATGGGCGCGCTGGCAATCACCACGCTGGCCGGCAGCCTCATAATCACGCGCGCGCCGGAGGCCGGGCCGGTGGTCGAGCTGCTGCCGTTCGTGAAGGGGTTCACAGTGTTTTTCTGGGCCACGGCCACGTGGTGGATTCCGCTGCTGGTGCTGCTGGAAGCCTGGCGCCACCTGCGGCGGCACGTGCCGTTCCGCTACGAGACCGACGATTGGGACATCGTGTTCCCGATCGGCATGTACACGGTCGGCACGTTCGAATTGGCGCATGCGCTGCCAGCGGATTTCCTGCTGCCGATCCCGGCCGCCGGTGTCTACGTGAGCCTCACCGTATGGCTTCTGGTGGCGTTGTTCGGCATGCGCCGGCTGTACCGCAAGACGCGTGCGGCACGGCGCCACGTGCTGCATTGATCGGCGCCGAACCCGCAAGGCCAAGGGGCGGATCGCGGGTGATGTCCCCGAGCGGCTTCAGCCACCCGGCGGCACGATGTCGAGCGACACCGACTGCACGCCGGCGAGCGTGCGCAGGTCGTCGCCCAGTTCGCCCAGCGCGGCGCGTTCGAGGTTGTAGGCGAACTCGATCAGCACTTCGTCGCCGTCGCCCGGCACATGGCGCGCCACCACGTTGCTCACCGGCATCTTGTGCGCGCGCAACGCCAACTCGATCGCGGCCAATGGCGCCGCGCCGGAAAACCGCAGCTGCAGCTTCGGCATCGTCTTGCGCATCGCGAAACGCCGCTCGATCGGTTTCAGCACGGCCAGCACGACCCAGGCGATCACGGTGGCCATCACGCCGGCCACGTACATGCCGCCGCCAATGGCGAGGCCGATCGCCGCCACCGTCCACAACCCGGCCGCGGTGGTCAGCCCGCGAATCACGTTGGCGCGGTGCATGAACATGATGGTGCCGGCGCCGAGGAAGCCGATGCCGCTGATCACCTGCGCCGCGATGCGCGAGGGATCGAGCTGCACTGCCGGCCACTTCTGCAACACGTCGGTAAACGCGAACGCGGAGACGATCATGGTCAGCGCAGCGCCCAGGCACACCAGCATGTGCGTACGCAACCCGGCCGCCCAGGTGTGGCGTTCGCGATCGAAACCGATCACCCCGCCGAGCACGGCGGCAAGCACCAGACGGATGGCTATTTCGGAAGTGTCGAGCATGGCCTGCATGGGTTCGCCAGTACGTGCCGGCAGTGTAGCGGGCCGTGCCGCGGGCCAGTCCCGCGGACCGCCAACGGATGGCGCTCCACTGAACGCAAGTTCCTGCTACCTGCGATGCTGCGCCGCAACTCGTAAAATGGGCGGCTGATTCCTCAAGCGATGCCTTCATGAGCCCTTCGGATACCCCCACCGATCGCCCGGGTGATGTGCGCACGGCCGGCAGCACGGATGCCTTGCCGGTTGCGCCGGAACTCGGGCTGTCGCTCGACGCGGCCAACATGCCGCGCAAGTCGACGCTGGTCACGCACCGCATCGTGTGGATCAGCATCCTGGCGGTGGCCGTGGGCCTGGTCTCGGCGTGGATCGCGCAGGCGCTGATGCTGCTCATCAACCTCATCACCGACCTGTGTTTCTACGGCCGTTTTTCCGATGTGCTCAGCGCGCGGCACGAGCCCGGCTCGGTGCTGTCGCCGGCGGGCACGACGATCGGCGCCTGGGTGATCGTGATGCCGGTGATCGGCGGGCTGATGGCCGGCATCATGGCGCGCTGGGGTTCGCGCGCGATCCAGGGCCACGGCATCCCGGAGGCGATGGAGCAGATCCTCGCGCATGAATCGAACATCCCGGCACGCATGACCTGGCTGAAACCGGTGTCCTCCGCGTTCACCATCGGCACCGGCGGTCCGTTCGGCGCCGAAGGCCCGATCATCTCCACCGGCGGCGCGCTCGGCTCCCTGCTTGGCCAGTTGCTGCGCGTCACCGCAAACGAACGCAAGGTGCTGCTGGCCGCCGGCGCCGCCGCCGGCATGGCCGAGGTGTTCGGCGCGCCGGTGTCGTCGCTGGTGCTGGCGATCGAGCTGCTGTTGTTCGAGCTGCGCCCGCGCTCGCTGATTCCGGTGGCGCTGGCCACCGTGGCCGCGGTCGGCGTGCGCTATGCCGCCTACGGCGCCGGCCCGGTGTTCCGCATGCCCGACGTGCCCGAGCCGGGCGCGCTGGCGCTGGCCGCCCTGGTGATCGTCGGCAGCCTCGTCGGCTATGCGTCGATCTGGGTCAGCAAGGCGGTGTATTTCGTCGAGGACAGTTTCGCCAAGTTGCCGATCCACTGGATGTGGTGGCCGGCGCTGGGCGCGGTGTTTGCCGGTTTCGTCGGCTGGGTCGAGCCGCGCACGCTGGGCGTCGGCTACGACAACATCGACGCGCTGGTGCAGGGCCAGTTCGGGCTGACCATGCTGCTCACCTTCGGCACGCTGAAATTTCTCTCGTGGGTGATCTCGCTGGGCAGCGGCACCTCGGGCGGCACGCTGGCGCCGCTGTTCATGATCGGCGGCTCGCTCGGCAGCGTGATCGGCATCGCCATCAACGCCGCAGTACCGAGCGCGCACGTGGACCTGCGCATCGCGGCGCTGGTCGGCATGGCGGCGATCTTCGCCGGCTCCTCGCGGGCACTGCTCACCGCCGTGGTGTTCGCCTTCGAAACCACCCGCCAGCCAGCGACGCTGTTGCCGCTGCTGGGCGGCTGCACCGCGGCGTATCTCATCTCGGCGCTCCTGATGCGCAACACGATCATGACCGAGAAGATCGAGCGCCGCGGCGTGCACGTGCCCACCGGGTACACGATGGATTACCTCGAGCGCGTGCCGGTGGGCGCGGTGTGCTCGCGCAACGTGGTGACGCTCAAGGCCAGCCAGACCCTGGCCGAAGTGCGCCGGTGGCTCGCCGAAGGCGGCCCGGACACGCGTCACCAAGGCTTCCCGATCGTCGGCGAACACGGCCACGTGCGCGGCGTGCTCACCCGCCGCACCCTGCTCGATCCGCAATGGCACTACACGCTCACCCTCGGCGAGCTGGCCACGCGCGAACCGGTGGCGGTGACCGAAGCGCACACCCTGCGCGAAGCCGCCGACCACATGGTGGCGGAAAAAATCGGCCGCCTCGTCGTCGTCGCCAAGGACGATCCGCACAAGCTGGTCGGCATCCTGACCCGCGGCGATGTGCTAGCCGCCCACGCGCAGCGCCTGCACGAAGCGCGCGAATCCTCCCGCCGTCTGCATTTCCACGACGGCTTCAAACCGCGCCCCACCTCCAGCCGATGGTTTGAAGGTGCCGGGCATGGGCGCGGGTCGAAACCGCACTGAGCTCACGCGGGGTCGGGGATTCGGGATTCGAGATTCGGCAGAGCGGGGCACGGCGAGCCTGTGGCGGCATCGGATTCTTTCTCGATCGTCACGCGCGCAGGCACGGATTGGGTGTCGGCCGGTTTTACGACAGCTCTTGCGAATCCCGACTCCCGCATCCCCAATCCCACTCATCGTCAACCGTCACTCACACCGTCTCCCCTACACTGAGCCGGTTCAATCCTGCGAAAGTCCCATGCCTTCCCTGCGCATCAAACGCTATCTCATCACCGGTCTGCTCACGTTCCTGCCGCTGTGGGTGACGGTGCTGGTCTTCAAGTTCGTGCTGGGCCTGCTGGCCGACATCGGCGGGCCGCTGGTGACCGGGCTGGTGGGAGTGATTTCGCTGGTGGCGCCGCACGCCGCCGACACCCTGAGCCAACGCTGGACGATCTTCATCCTCGCCCTGCTGCTCACGCTCGGCGGCCTGTACCTCGTCGGCTGGCTCGCGCACCACATCATCGGACAGCGCCTGCTGGAAACCTTCGATCGCCTGTTCCAGCGCATCCCGCTGGTGCAGACCATCTACGGCGGCACCAAGAAACTCATGGCCGTACTGCAACACAAGCCCGGCGGCACCCAGCGCGTAGTACTGGTGGATTTCCCGCGCCCGGGCATCAAGGCCGTGGGGTTCGTCACCCGCACGCTGGTGGAGGAAGGCACCGGCCGCGAAATCGCCGCGGTGTACGTCCCCACCACCCCCAACCCCACCGGCGGCTATCTCGAACTGGTACCGATGGACGAGCTCACCCCCACCGACTGGACGATGGACCAGGCCATGGCCTTCATCATCTCCGGCGGCGCGGTGTCGCCGGACAGCTTGCCGGCGCCGCACGTGCGGCTCCCATAAACCAGCTTACCGTTGACGTTCGCGTCGACGGCAGAACTGTCAGCGGCTGGGCGGGATCGGCTTCACACATGTGCCGTCGGGAAATGTACCTGGCCCAGTTCTAGAAATTTCCCACGACCATCGGCGACACCGCTGAACGAATGAGGTCTCCGGGCACGGTTCATACCCTGGTCCGAGCCAGCTCCATCGGCTCAACAAGACCGTCTGCGGAAATGCCGTCTGACACACGTTGCTCCACATTCAACGCTGACTGCAACACCGCACCAAGATCAACAACACCACGACCAGCAACAGCCCGAAAGCTCAAGGCACGGACGTTATGCACTTCGAGTTGACGGGGAGTCTCCTACGGAATTGTTAGGCGTTTTCCGATGAACGCCGGAGAGTGCCTGTGAGTTCAGTGCCTGGTGAGACGGTATTGAAGACCGTTCCGTACTTCTTGACGTTCTCATGCAAAAGCTTGAGCCGGGCATCACTTTCATCTGTGTCAACGAGGATCTCATAGGTGATTGACTCCATTCGCGGCGGGACGTCTTGGCGGACACCGTGGATCGTGACCCGCACCGACCGCAGCTGGAACTTGAGAATAGGGATGACGCGCTCGATGCCCTTAATCATGCAGGCCGCCAACGCAGCCAAAAGCAGCTCCGCGGGATTGAATGCATCCGCGCGCCCGGCCAGATCGGTATCTAGAACAACAGTTGCTGATTTGCACGTGGCTTCGCTGCCATGAGCGTCTGTTCTAGTCGCCCGCACCAGGAATGTCATCTTCGGTTGGCTAGGCATTGCTGTTACCTCATGGCCTACGATGGTTGGTAAAACGCCTAACGCTGGAGTTAAGCGGCGGCGCAGCCGTCCGCTTGGATGACTGGTTAGAGGGCTAGCCGGAACGCCAGAGGTGTGACGGATCGAACAAGTCGTGCGAGCCAGCCCAGAAAAGCTTGCCACCTTGCTCAACGAAGTGACCGGCAATATCCGATAGAAGACGAAACGAAAGTTGTGTGGCTTGCCAGGAATCTATGCCCGTTATGTCGGGCAAACGCTCTTTTATGCCTATGGCTTCGATGGGACATGACCATGAAACGTCGCTCGATTGATAGGCAGCACCAACTCGCAACGTGAGAATAAACCGGGTGCCATCGGCGGCCACAGCTTCCAGAGTTCGTTCAGCGATCGGAGACTCCAAAGTGAACCCCTCTAACGCTCAAGTTAAGCCGAATTGCAGCGCGTAGCCGACAACATGGCAAGCTTTATCGGCCATGTAGTTGGTGTAGCGATGCAATTTCGGCTTGAACGCATTGTTAGGCAACACTGCGACTAGCCCAGAACCTGCGGATTGAGCCGCCAAACGGAATAGTTGAGCACCGACGCGAAGGTCACCCACAACAGATACGGGAGGAGCAAGGCTCCCGCCAGTGGCCGAACGCGCCAGAAAGACACTACAGTGGCAAGAATTAGAACCCAGAGCACCAAAATCTCAGCGAACGCCAACCCGCCCCGGTGCCACGCGAAGAAGAGCCAGCTCCAAAGTGCGTTGAGTGCGAGTTGGAGCAAGAATAATGAGAGCGCGTTGCGATTCGCGCGTACACCGCCACGGCGCCATACCAGCCAGGCGGCGATCGCCATCAGGGCGTACAGAACGGTCCAGACGGGCCCAAAAACAGAAGATGGCGGTGCCCATGAAGGTTGCACCAGCTGGCCGTAAAAGGCGCCGGCCTGGACTGATGCAACCGCCCCAATGGCCGACGCAGCGAAACTCACGACGAGCCATCCGATGAGCCCGAGGATTTGCTGTTGCTTCGACTGTGGCGCCATACGAATCTCCGTTTGTTGCCTAACGCTTGAGTTAAGCGGTGCGCGGCCTTTCGCGCGTCCGCTTGGACGAGTGGTTAGACTGCAACGCCGATTTTCTTTGCACCATCACGCAAGTAGGTGTGAAGTGGAGACTTGGCGGCTAAATACTTGCTGGCGTCTCGCAAGTTTGAATGAGCGTGCGCCACCAAGGCATTGAAGTCGTCACCAGAATCACCGCGACCCAGCCAGGCAACGGCCATCAACTCCGCGACCGCCTCTGGAGATAGCTCGTCAATGCGGGCGACTAACTTCCCAGTGGCCAGACTCCAGCTACTCCAAGCAGTTGGGTCGATAGCTTCGCCTAACGTGTACTCCTCAGGCCGATCAATTGCGTCCCTGGCGCTTGCCATGTTGACAATATCTTGGATGTCACGAACGGTAAGTTCTTTGAGTTGCACAGATATCTCCAATTGCAGTCTAACGCCGGAATTGAGCGGCGGCGTAGCCGTCCGCCTTGAACGACTGGTTAGAGGCCATGCGCCCCGGTTCCGGCATAACGCAGACGGAGCAGAAGCCGAGAAGTTACCCGCGCACCTACGACGAGAACTACACCAAGGATGCACTGTACGACGCTGGCAACGAGCGACGGCAAAGCGAACGACCCAGGCGGGCCAAACGCACGAATTACGCTGCCAACCAAACCCGGTAGCGCGAGGATGAATATGAGGGTGCCTGCTGCGACAAACACAGCACCAACGATTGACTGTTGGTCCAGCGCAGCCACCGGGACGTCGGTGATACCGCGCGCCGCCAGCCGTGCGAGATAAGGTGCGCACCACCAGACGACGATTGCCGCAATTGCCGGCCCGACTAAAGAAATTAGCGCAAGGACTGGAAACGACAGGCCGACCTTATTTTGGTCTGGCGCAACCGCAAATACGGCAGCATCAGCCAGATAGACGATAGCTCGCGAGGCAATGAAAACAGCCAAAACACGTAGCGCTAGCGTCATGAGTTCCTGTGGCTTCATGTCTTTAATCTCTAACGCTGGAGTTAAGCGGCGGCGAAGCCGTCCGTCTTGAACGAGTAGTTAGGTTGCCTTTGCGCATGAACCACATTGCGCCTAAGCACCCTGCTTTTTGATTGTGATAGTTACGCCGAGTGCCTTGATTGCCTGAAACTCGATTGCGGCCCCGGACTTATACGTAACGTCCAGCTTCGAATTAGACAGCCAGTGCAAATTAACTGCTGTCACGCCCGGTGGATAAGCCGATTCGTTCGCAAAGCTGAGAACGAGCAGTGGATGCGCAACACGAGCTTGCTCAAGGTACACAGAGGTACCCACCCAAGCTGTGCCGGGACCAGCCACCTGTGTGGTTTCTGCAGATGCCACAAGTTGTCCATTTGGTGAAGCAGCTTTTGTGGCCCAGACGATTGCCTGATCGCTGCCGCATCCCACCAGCGCGAGGCAGCTTGCGATGAGGGGGAATAGCGTGGCGCGTCCGATGTGCATGTAGAACCTAACGCCTGAATTAAGCCGCGCCGCGACGCGGCGTCGGCTTGAATGAATTGTTAGCCGCCCGTACGGCCACGTGAAACGCGAGCAGGAAGTATGAACAGGAATTCTGCCAGCGCCTCCGCGAATGCAATCACACGATTTGCGTCCTCGACACTGGGCAGAGTGAATTGCCCGTCGGCATGACGTTGACCATTGGCCTCAAGACGGACTTCATGTGCCCAGAGGGCCATTTCGCTGGTAATCAAGTGATTAGCTGCGGCACCATCAATTCTGCTGTAGAGACTCCCATCGCTGTAGCCTTTTGCTTTGAGCATTGCATCAACAGCACTTGCGGCTAGCATCACAGCGCCAGCTGGGGCGTGTCGTGAGTTCATGGCTTGCGTCAGATATTGCTTCGGTGTATCTGGCACAGACTCGTCGACATCACGACTCGAAGGGTACATCTCTTGAACGGGCTGATTAACTTGAGCGCCTCCGGCAAGGATTGCGCCGCCGCACCTACGACAAGAGTAAACGAGCCAAGTTCGCTTGTTAGTTCCAGCCGCATCAGCAGTTCCGAACTGGTGAACCATTGGCAGCATTGGGCTATCGACGCCGCAATGCGGGCAGCGGGGTAACCTGAGTTGGCCCTCAAGACGCATTGGTTCTCCTTGCGGCTAACGCCAAATAGACCCCGAATCCGGGGAATAACACGGATGCTCCCACGCTGACCGGAGGGCGTCAAGCGCTGGAACTTCAAGGCAGATCAAGCACTTGCCGTCCACTTACGACGGCGCACAGGGAGCAGTCTTCCGCGCATATCTCCCGAAACGAGGCCGTTATGGGTTATTGCCTCGGATATGCGGATATGCACGGCAATGGCGGGGGGGGGGGGAGGGGGGGCTACCCGCTGCGCACGCACACCTGCCACAAGTCGCCTCGCGCACGTGGCTCGTTGCCGCGACAATCGTCCGGTTTCGTGATGTGGGGGAAAACCGCATGACCAAGTGGCTGCTCGCGCTGCCGTGGCTGTTCCTTGCCGGAGCTGCCGGCGCTGCGACGCCGGCGACCGACTGGACCACGCCGGCGGAGGCCGCGAAGTTCCGCAGCACGCCGAGCTATGCGGACACGCTGGCATATCTGCAACGCCTTGCCGTGGCGGCGCCGGACAAGATCCATCTGGAAACCTTCGGCATCACGCCGGAGGGGCGGCCGATGACGGTGGTGATTGCCAGCGGCAGCGGGGTGTTCACGCCGCAGGCGGCGCGCGCGGCGCGGCTGCCGGTGGTGTTGGTGCAGGCGGGCATCCACCCCGGCGAGATCGAGGGCAAGGATGCCGGGCTGATGCTGCTGCGCGATGTCGCCATCACCCGGAAGTACCCTCACCTGCTCGACCACGCGGTGCTGGTGTTCATCCCGGTGTTCAACGTGGATGGGCACGAGCACGCTTCGCCGTACAACCGCATCAACCAGAACGGCCCGGCGTCGATGGGTTATCGCGGGCAATCGCAGTACCTGAACCTCAACCGCGATTACGTGAAAGCCGATGCACCGGAAATGCGCGCCTGGCTGAAACTCTGGCAACGCTGGCTGCCGGATTTCTTGGTGGACGTGCACACCACCGACGGCGCCGATTACCAGTACGACCTGACCTGGTACACCGAAGACCCGCACAAGCTCGATCCGGCAGTGACTGCGTGGCAGAAGCATCTCACCGATGCGGTGATGCCGCGGTTCGACGCGCGCGGCCATCTGGCTTCGCCCTATCTCGAATTCAAGGACGCCGCCGACCCGACCAAGGGCATCACCAATTTCGGCTCCGGCCCGCGTTTTTCCACCGGCTACGCGGCACTGCAAAACCGCCCGGCGCTGCTGATCGAAACCCACATGCTGAAGCCGTACGCGGTGCGGGTGAAGGCGGCGTATGACCTGATCGAACTGATGCTGGCGCACATCGATCAGCATCCGGCCGCGCTGCTTGCCGCCACCGCCAAGGCCGATGCCGACACCATCGCCCGCGTGACCACACCGGGCGCGCAGGTGCCGCTCACCTTCAAGCTCGATCCGGCACCGACCACGGTTACGCTCAAGGGCTACGCGTACACGCTGAGCCACAGCAACATCTCCAATGCGCCGTGGATCCGTTACGACCCGACCACGCCGAAGACTTACACCATTCCCGACTGGAACCGCCTGCTGCCGGACGTCTCCATCGTTCCGCCCGCCGCCTATGTGGTGCCGGCACAGTGGACGGCCGTGATCGACCGGCTGGATGCGCACGGCATCGCCTATCGGCGCACCACGAAGCCGGTCACGCTCACGGCGCAGGGCCATCAACTGGATGACCCGCAGTGGGCACGGCGCCCGTTCGAGGGGCACTTGATGCTGCGCGATCTCACCATGGCGCCGGTCACCCGCACGGTCACGCTTGCACCCGGCTCGGTGATCGTGCCGCTCGACCAGCGGGCAGCCAACGTGGCGATCGAGCTGCTGGAGCCGCAGGCACCCGACTCACTGCTGCACTGGGGTTATCTCGACGCGATCTTCGAGCCCAAGGAATACGGCGAGCCGCGCGTGCTGGAGCAGCTCGCGCGCGACATGCTGGCGAAGAACCCGGCGCTGCGCGGTGAGTTCGAACACCGGCTCCAGACCGACCCGGCATTTGCGGCCAATCCGCGGGCGCGACTCGATTTCTTTTTCCAGCGCTCGCCGTGGTATGCGGTGCAGGAGGTCGGCGCCTACCCCGTGCTGCGGCTGGATGCGACGCGACTTCGGGCGCTGCCGTGAACCTTGCGGTCGGTTGCGAGTTGCTCGGCGCAATCACCTTGGGGACAGCGCTCGCAGGTCGTGCACGAATGGCGTCCCCGCCCCCTCACTCCGGCCCTCTCGCCAAAGGGGAGGGGGAGCGAAAGCCAACACTCCGGCATGCGGCAGTCCCGTCCGGGGGAGGGGGAGCCGCGAACCGCCGCATGCCGAAGACCTATCGCACCAGCCACGCCACGCCGGGCGCCGCAAGCACGTTGAACAAGCCGCCCAGCACCATCGCCAGGCTGGCCACCGTGCCCTCTTCCGACCCCAGGTCGTAGGCCTTGGCGGTGCCGGCGCCGTGGGCGCCCATGCCGAACAGGGCGCCGCGCGCGAGCCTGGAGCGCAGCGGCAGGAAGCGCATCAGCACCTCGCCCAGCGCCACGCCGGCGACGCCGGTGATGACGACGAACAAGGCGGTGAGCTCGGGTACGCCACCGATGTCGGCGGAAACCAGCATGGCCAGCGGCGTGGTGATGGAGCGCGGCACCAGGCTCAGGCGCACCTCGCCACCCAGGCCAAACCACGTGGCCAGGAGCCACGCGCTGCCCATCGCGATCACGCTGCCGCCGAGGATGCCGGCCAGGAGTGCCGGCCAGTGGCGGCGGATCAATCCGCGGTAGCGCCAGATCGGCAAGGCAAACGCGACCGTGGCCGGGCCGAGCATGACCAGCAGCCAATGCGTATCGCGCATGTAGTTGGCGTAATTCATGCCGAACGCGAATGCCAGCACGGCGAGCAGCACCGGCACGGTCAGCAGCGGCGAGGTCCACCAGCGCGGCAGGCGCCGGTACAGCGGCTTCAGCGCGTAGTAGCCGCCGAGCGTGGCCGCCAGCCACGCGAGGGAAACCAGTTCAGCGTGCATGCCGGCGCCACCGCCACACGGCATCCACCAGGAACGCGGTGACCGTCATGACCAGCACGGTGCTGAGCAGGATCACGCCAACGATGCGCACCCCGTCACTGCGCAACAGTGCCGTGTGCTGCGACACTGCCATCACCGCGGGGATGAAGAACAGCAGCATTTCCGCCAGCAGCCAATCCGCGCCGCGGCGCAGGTCGGCCAGCGGCACCACCCGGGTGGCCAGCAACAGCAGCAGCACGCCGAGCGCCAGCACGCTGCCCGGCAGCGGCAAATGGACGGCGCGCGCGAAGCGATCGCAGCCCAGGCAAAATGCGGTGAGCGCGAGTACCTGCGCCACCAGCGCCAGGCGCGGCTGGCGCATGGAAAACAGGCGGATGCGGGCGTGCAGCGAGTTCATGGCTGGGCAGCCTACGCAGTGGCAACGTATGATGGAAATGAATTGTTTCCATCCTCACGATTCCACAAAGGCATACGTCATGGATTACCGCGCCCTGCGTTATTTCGTCGAAGTGGTACGTGCCGGCGGCTTTGCCCGCGCCAGTGCGCGCGCCCACGCCAGCCAGCCCACGTTGAGCAAGGCGGTGGCCCAGTTGGAAGAAGAATGCGGCGCGCGCCTGCTCGAACGTGGACGCCGCGGCGTGCGCCTGACCGCTGCCGGCAACCTGGTGCATCGCCACGCACTGGCAGCGCTGGCCGACAACGAGCGCCTGCGCGCCGAGCTGGATGCGTTGCGGGGGCTCAAGCGCGGCACGCTCAGCCTCGGTCTGCCGCCGATGGGATCGAGCGTGCTGTTTGCGCCGCTGCTGGCGCATTTCCGCCAGCAGCACCCGGAGATCGACATCCATCTGATGGAGCACGGCAGCCGCCGGCTCGAACAGGCGGTGCTGGATGGCGAGCTGGACGTCGCCGCCACGCTGCTGCCGGTTGGCGCCGGCTTCGCCTATCAAGCCGTGCGCGACGAGCCGATGCTGGCATTGCTGCCGCAGGCGCACCCGCGCGCCGGGGCCAAGCGCTTTCGCTTTGCGTGGCTGACGGAATCGCCGCTGATCCTGTTCGAGGAAGGCTTTGCGCTGAATCGGCTGATCGCCGCCGCGTGCGAGGCCAACGGCATCGTGCCGCGCGAAACCGTGCGCAGCTCGCAGGTGGATTTCATCCTGGCGCTGGTCGCCGCCGGCGGCGGCATTGCGCTGCTGCCCAAGCTGACGGTCGACTCGCGCAAGCTGCGCGGCGTGGTGGCGGTGCCACTGGCCGGACGTGAGCTGCGCTGGCGCATGGTGCTCGCCTGGCGCAAGGGCGCCCAGCTTTCGCCGGCGGCGCAGGCGTGGCTGGCGCTGGTAGCCGCAACCACCCCTGACCTTTGACACTGTGCGCGCCCACGGGCGCGGCCTAGCGTGGGTAGACCTTTGCACGGAACCGGCGCACGCCGCTCCGCCCTAGTCGCACTCAACATTCACGAGAGGGAATTCCATGATCCGTCCGCTGCTGAAACCGCTGGCCCTGGCCGCCGCCGTCGCGCTTGCCCTGACCGGCTGCGGCAAGCAGGAACAGGCCGCCGCGCCGGCGCCGGCACCAGCCGCCAGCGTCGCCAGCGCCGCCGCGCCCAAGGATGTGTTCAACGTCAGCGAGCTCGGCGCCAGCGACGAGGCGTGCAAGGACTTCAACGACTTCGTCAATGCCAAGTGGGTGGCCGCCAACCCGATCCCGGCCGACCACACCAGTTGGGGCGCATTTGCCGAGCTGGCCGAAAAGAGCCTGAACACCCAGCACGACATCGTCGAAGCCGCGGCCAAGAACGCCAACGGCGCCAAGGCCGGCTCGGTCGAGCAGAAGATCGGCTGGCTGTACGAGTCGGGCATGAACGACGCGGCGATCGAAAAGGCCGGCTTCGAGCCGATCAAGCCGCAGCTCACGGCGATCGATGGCCTGAAGACCAGCGCCGAGATCGCGAGCTATCTCGACCAGATCGCCGCCGATGGCGACGGCCAGGTGTTCGGCTTCGGCTCCGGCGCGGATTTCAAGGACGCCACCAAGCAGATCGCCTTCACCATGCAGGGCGGCCTTGGCCTGCCCACCAGGGATTACTACTTCAAGCCGGAATTCAAGGCCATTCGCGACGCCTACGTGGCGTACATCGCCAAGACGCTGGAGCTGACCGGCATCAGCGATGTCGACGCGAAGAAGCAGGCCGACCAGGTGATGGCGTTCGAGACCACGCTGGCGAAGGCGTCGCTGGCGCCGACCGAGATGCGCAACCTCGACAACCAGTACCACTTCGTCAGCGTCAAGGAAGCCGGCAAGATCACCCCGCACTTCAACTGGGAGCAGTTCTTCAAGGCCCAGGGCGTGACCATCGACCAGGGCTTCTCGCTGGCGCAGCCCAAGTTTTTCGCTGCCTTCGACCAGCTGCTCGCCAGCGCCCCGACGGCCCAGTGGCAGGCCTATTTGCGCTTCCACACCATCGATGGCGCCTCCAGCGCACTGTCCAAGACGTTCCGCGACAACAAGTTCGATTTCTACGGCAAGACTCTCTCCGGCCAGCCCCAGCAGATGCCGCGCTGGAAACAGGTGCTGGGCGGCGTGAACCATGCGATGGGCATGGGCCTGGGCGAGCTGTACGTGGCCAAGGTGTTCACCCCCGAGGCCAAGCAGCGCGCCGAGGTGCTGGTCACCAACGTGCGCGACGCGCTCAAGGACCGCATCAAGAACCTGGATTGGATGAGCGCCGCCACCAAGGCCAAGGCGATCGACAAGTGGAACAAGTTCCTGCCCAAGATCGGTTACCCGGATGAGGGCGAGTGGCGCGACTGGTCCGGGCTGACGATCTCGCCGGACAACTGGTACGCGAACCTGCAGGCCGCGCGCAAGTACAACTACCAGTACGACCTCTCCCATATCGGCAAGAAGACCGACCGCAAGGAATGGGGCATGACCCCGCAGACGGTCAACGCGTATTACGACCCGAGCACCAACACCATCAACTTCCCGGCCGCGATCCTGCAGCCGCCGTTCTTCTATGCGCACGGCGACGATGCGATCAACTACGGCGGCATCGGTGCCGTGATCGGCCACGAATCCAGCCACGGGTTCGACGACCAGGGCAGCCAGTTCGACGGCGACGGCAACAAGAAGGACTGGTGGACGCCGCAGGACAAAAAGCAGTTCGACGCGCGCACGCAAAAGCTGGTGGCGCAGTTCGACGGCTACGCGCCGATTTCCGGCAAACCCGACCTGCACGTCAACGGCAAGCTGACCCTGGGCGAGAACATCGCCGACCTGGGCGGCCTCAACATCGCCTACGACGCGCTGCAGACCGCGCTTGCGAAAGACCCGACCGAAGCCGACCAGAAGATCGACGGCTACACCGAAGACCAGCGCTTCTTCCTCAACTGGGCACGGGTGTGGCGCGGCAGCACGCGCGAGAAGCGTGCAGAAATGCTGCTCAACGTCGACCCGCACTCGCCGATCGCGATCCGCGCCATCGCCGCACCATCCGACATGCCGCAATTTGCCTCGGCGTTCCAGTGCAAGCCGGGCGACGCCATGGTGCGTTCGGGCGACAAGCAAGTGAAGATCTGGTAACCCCCGCAACACGCGGCAGGCCAAGGCGCCTGCCGCACGGGGCTCGACGCCGCGCCGATGCGCGGCTTTTTTTTGTGCGCAATCCACCGCAAACCATCGCGAAAAGCGCAAGTACTGGCAGCTATTTTACGAAACGATTATATTGCCCCCTGCCGGCCGCCCAGGGGGGCCGCTGTACCGCACCAAATACGACCACGCGTTTTCACGCTTAGGGGAGCAGTCATGAGACCCACACTTCGTCACCACGTCCTTGCGTCCGCACTCATTCTTGCGTTCGGCTCTGCCGCAACGCTGCCTACCTTGGCCCAGGACGCCTCTGGCACCCAGCCATCCGATCAGAAGAGCGTTACCCAATTGCAGGGGGTGGAAGTCACCGGCTCGCGCATCAAGGGCGCCGACATGGCGACCCAAGTGCCGGTCGTGACCATCACCTCCAAGGACATCCAGAACACCGGCCTGACCAGCATCGGCGACGTGCTGCAGGAGCTCACCACCTCCGGCTCCGGGCTCAACACCAAGTTCAACTCCGCCGGCAACTTCGGGTTTCCGCCAGACGGCTCGGGCGTGGGTTCGGGCTCGTCCACGCTCGACCTGCGGAACCTCGGCGCCAAGCGCGTCCTGGTGCTGGTGGACGGCATCCGCTGGGTGAACGAAAGCTCGGCCTCGGGCGTGTCCGCCGCGGTCGACCTCAACACCATCCCGGTGGGCATCATCGACCGCATCGAGATCCTGCAGGACGGCGCCTCCTCGCTGTACGGCTCGGACGCGATCGCGGGCGTGGTCAACATCATCACCAAGCGCTCGCAGCCAGGCGGCTCGGCCACGGTCTACGCCGGTACCTACAACCAGCGCCGCGGCGGGCAGACCACCAATGCCGATCTTTCCTTCGGCAACAAGGGCGACCGCTTCGAGTATTTCCTCGACTTCGGCTACGTGAAGCAGAAGTCCATCAGCTCCGCGGACTGGGCACAGGCCGGCTCCGAGTGCGTGCCGGGCACCGGGCTCTCCAACTGCAGCTCGGCCACACCGACCGGCCGCCTGATGTTTGTGGACCCAGCCGGCACGATGCAAAGCGTCACGCTGAACGGGCCGGTCAGCGGCGTGCCGAACTACCCCGCCGACTACCACCACTTCACCACCGCCGACCGCTATCTGTTTGCATCGCGCAACCTGCTGCTGACGCCGAGCGAGCGCAAGAGCGTGTTCGCCAGCAGCCGCTACAAACTCACCGACAACATCACCTGGTATGCCCGCGGCCTGTACAACAACCGCACCTCGATGAACCAGGCGGCGCCGGAACCGATCTTCCTCGGCCCGGGCGCCGGTCTCGGCAGCCTTGCCGACCACGTCAACATCGACGCCACCAACCCGTGGAACCCGCTGGGCTACACGCTCAACTCCGACCCCAACACCGGCAACTTCATTCTGCTGGCGCGGCGTCCGATTGAAGGCGGCCCGCGCCAGTACCGCCAGGACGTGGACACCACCTACTTCGGCACCGGCCTCGAGGGCGCTTTCAGTGTGGGTGAGCGCGATTTCTACTGGGACGTGAACTACGCCAACGGCAACAACAAGGCCACCCAGACCGTACGCGGCACCTACAACATCGCGCACATCCAGCGCGGGCTCGGGCCGCTCGCCAACTGCACCGACAGCTGCGTACCGCTGAACCTGCTCGGCGGCCCCGGCACGCTCACGCCGCAGATGCTGCAGTACATCCAGTACATCGAGCACGACACCAGCCGCAACAAGATCAACCTGTGGACGGCCAACCTCTCCGGCAGCATCGTCGACCTGCCGGCCGGCCCGCTGGCGTTCGCCACCGGCTATGAGCACCGCAACTACAGCGGTTCGTACCAGCCCGACGCGGTGGTCGTTGCCGGCGAGTCGAACGGCGTGCCGTCACTGCCCACCTCCGGCAGCTACTCGATCAACGAGTACTACCTCGAGCTCAACGCCCCGCTGCTGAAGGATCTGCCGGGCGTCACCGCGCTCGATCTTTCCGCCGCCACCCGCTACTCCGACTACTCCACCTTCGGCAACACCACCAACAACAAGTTCGGCCTGCGCTGGCAAGTGGTGCCTGACCTCACCCTGCGCGGAACTTGGGCGGAGGGCTTCCGTGCGCCGTCGATCGGCGAGGTGTTTGGCACGCCCGCACGCTTTGACGCCACGCTGCAGGACCCGTGCAGCGGTCCGATCGCGGACCCGGCCACCGCCGCCAATTGCGCGGCACTCGGGGTACCGGCGACCTACCAGCAGTCCAACCCGCAGATCTCGGTGCGCACCGGCGGCAACCGCGCGATCAAGCCGGAAACCTCGCGCAGCCTGACGTTGGGCGCGGTGTACAGCCCGAGCTGGGCGGCCAACGTGCCATGGTCGTCCAAGCTCGACTTCACGCTCGGCTACTACCGCATCAACCTGGATCAGGCGATCCAGGCCCCGGATGCGCAAACCCAGTTGAACCGCTGCGTCGACAGCGGCAGCCTGACCTCCGCTGCGTGCACCGGCATCCACCGCAACGCCACCGGCAACATCGACGGCTTTGCCAACGAGCTGCAGAACCTCGGCACCATCCACACCGACGGCTACGACTTCAGCGTCGCATGGCGCGGGCCGCAAACCGACATCGGGCAGTTCCACGCCAACTGGAGCAGCACCTACGTCGACCAGTACACCGCCCGCAACGCCTCCGGCCAGGTCGAGCCGCGCACGGTCGGCATCGAGGTCAACGACAGCTCGATCCCGCGGCTCAACTCCAACCTCAACATCGGCTGGGCCCGCGGCGCCTGGGTGGTGGATTACACCCTGCGCTACCGCAGCGGCCTCAAGGAGAACTGCGCGGGGGCAGCCGGCTTCCCGATCTGCAACCACCCGAACGAGATCACGCCGAACCGTCCGGACGGCACGCATGATCTCTCCGACGTGAGCTACAGCGACCTCCGCGCCAGCTGGAAGGTGCCGGTGACGCTCGACCTCACGATCACCGCCGGCATCAACAACCTGTTCAACAAGGAGCCGCCGGTGTGCGTGTCGTGCTCGCTGAACGGTTACGATGCATCGAGCTACGACCTGCCCAGCCGCTTCACCTACCTGCAGGCCAACGTGAAGTTCTGAACGCGTTCGTTTTGCGCTGCAGACAAAGGCCGCCGCAAGGCGGCTTTTGTTTGCGGTCGAGATTGGGGATACGGGATTCGGGATTGGGCAGAGAGCCGGGATTGGAGAGTGGGGGATTCGGGATTCGGCAGATCGAAAGCGTGGTGCGCGTGGGGATGCTGTTTTTGTGAGGTAGGCGTGGGTCGGACTGAAGCCTGACCGACAGGAGCCTTGCAGCTCGCACGATGCGGCTTTTCCGAATCCCGAATCCCCCATCTCGAATCCCAGCTCCTGATGCGCCGCGTCAGCGCCAAGCTGCCGCGGTGCATTAACATCCACCGGTTAAGTCCCCACGATCAGGAGTTGGTGATGCGTCCGTTTCCGCTCGGCGAAGACATCGACCTGCTGCGCGACACCGTGCACGCGTTTGCGCAAAAGGAAATCGCGCCGCGCGCCGCACAGGTCGATCGCGACAACCACTTCCCGAAGGATCTGTGGCGCAAGTTCGGCGACCTCGGCCTGCTCGGCATGACCGTCGCCGGCGAATACGGCGGCACCGACCTGGGTTATCTCGCGCACATGGTGGCGATGGAGGAAATCTCGCGCGCGTCGGGCTCGATCGGCCTCTCGTACGGTGCGCATTCCAACCTGTGCGTCAACAACATTTTCAAGAACGGCAACGAGGCGCAACGCAAGCGCTACCTGCCCAAACTGTGCTCGGGCGAGCATGTCGGCGCGCTGGCGATGAGCGAGCCGGGCGCCGGCTCCGACGTCGTCGGTTCGATGGCTTGCCATGCCGAGCTGCACGGCGACACCTGGATCGCCAACGGCAACAAGATGTGGATTACCAACGGTCCGGATGCCGACGTGCTGCTGGTGTACATGCGCACCGCGCCGAAAACCGCCGGCAGCCACGGCATGACCGCGTTCATCGTGGAAAAAGGCATGCCCGGCTTCAGCACTGCGCAAAAGCTCGACAAACTGGGCATGCGCGGCTCCAACACCTGCGAGCTGGTGTTCACCGATTGCGCGATCCCCACTGCCAACGTGGTGGGCGAGGTGAACGAGGGCGTATGCGTGCTGATGAGCGGGCTGGACACCGAGCGCCTGGTGCTCAGCGGCGGCCCGCTCGGCCTGATGCAGGCGGCGCTCGACATCACCCTGCCCTACGTGCGCGAGCGCAAGCAGTTTGGCGTGGCGGTGGGCACATTTGGCATCATGCAGGCGAAAGTGGCCGACATGTACACCGCGCTGCAATCCTCGCGCGCCTTCGCCTACACGGTGGCGCGCGGTTTCGACGCCGGCGAACGCTCGCGCGTCGATCCGGCTGCGTGCCTGCTCAATGCCTCGCGCAACGCGGTCGCCGTCACGCTGGAGGCAATCCAGGCGCTGGGCGGCAACGGCTACATCAACGACTTCGACACCGGTCGCCTGCTGCGCGATGCCAAGCTCTACGAGATCGGCGCCGGCACCAACGAGATCCGGCGCATGCTGATCGGGCGCGAGTTGTTCAACGGCAAGGCGTAACCCTGCTGCACACGCCATGACGACGAAGGGCGGCCAGTTGGCCGCCCTTCGCGTTGGTCACTGTCGCTCGCGGTTACTTGGCGAACAACTGCTCCACGCTCGCGCGCTCCTCGCGCAGTTCCTTGCTGGTGGCATCCAGCTTGGCACGCGAGAAGGCATCGATTTCCAGCCCCTGCACGATGGTGTACTTGCCATCCTTGCAGGTCACCGGGTAGCCAAAGATCACGCCTGGCTCGATGCCGTAGGAGCCATCGGACGGCACGCCCATCGACACCCAGTCGCCGGCCGCGGTACCCAGCGACCACGTGCGCATGTGGTCGATCGCGGCATTGGCCGCCGAGGCGGCGGAGGAAGCGCCGCGCGCCTTGATGATGGCCGCGCCGCGCTGCTGCACAGTGGGGATGAAGGTCTTTTCGTACCACTCCTGGCCCACCTGGGCCAGCACCGGCTTGCCGTCGATGGTGGCGTGGTGGATGTCCGGATACTGGGTGGAGCTGTGGTTGCCCCAGATGATCATCTGCTTGATGTCGCTGTTGTGCTTGCCGAGTTTCTCGGCGAGCTGGCTCTTGGCGCGGTTGTGGTCCAGCCGCACCATCGCGGTGAAGCACTTGGGGTCCAGGGACGGCGCGTTCTGCTGGGCGATCAGTGCATTGGTGTTGGCCGGGTTGCCCACCACCAGCACCTTCACGTCGCGCTTGGCGTGGTCGTTCAGGGCCTTGCCCTGCGGCCCGAAGATCTTGCCGTTGGCCTGCAGCAGGTCCTTGCGCTCCATGCCGGGGCCGCGCGGGCGCGCGCCAACCAGCAGGGCGTAATCCACATCCTTGAACGCGACATTCGCGTCATCGGTGGCAACGATGCCGGCGAGCGTCGGGAAGGCGCAATCGTTCAGCTCCATCACCACGCCCTGCAGCGCCGGCAGCGCCGGGGTGATCTCCAGCAGGTGCAGGATGACCGGCTGATCCGGGCCGAGCATGTCGCCGGCGGCAATGCGGAACAACAAGGCGTAGCCAATCTGACCGGCGGCACCGGTGACGGCAACTCGAACGGGGGCTTTCATCATGGATCTCCATGGGTCGGTAAGCGGGGAGGAAAGCCGCCGACCGCGCATGGGGCGATGGTTGCGCACCGCGTGCCGCGGCTTTCCGGGTTCGGCGAACACAGCCGTCAAACCGGGAGATTTTAGCATGCCGCGCCGCAGCAGCCGGGGCGTGCCAACGGGGGTGCGCGCCGCGCAACCCCTGTCATGGCATTCCGCTCGCCAGCCACGCGGCGAGCGCGCAGCGGCTCAGCGGAACAACTTGCCGGCCAGCCCGGCAAGCGACCCCAGGTCGAAACCACCACCGGTGCCCGCCGGCACCTGCCCGTCCGGCGTCAGGTGATCGACGGCGTGCGGCAACACTTGGGCAAGCTGACCGAGCAGCTGGGTCGGATCGGTGCCAAGCTTGCCGGCGGCTTCCTGCACCAGCGAGCCCAGACCACCCTTCTGCAGCGCGTCGCCCAGCTGCTGGCCGGTGACCGCCTGATTGCCGCCGGTGCCCACCCACGACTGCACGGCGTCGCCCAGCCCGTGCTGAGTGAGCGTCGAGACCAGGCCCTGCACGCCACCGGCGCCCTGGATCAATTTGCCCGCCACCTCGATCAGCGAGCCGCCACCGGCGCCTTGGCCGGCACCACCCAGCAATCCACTCAACAGTGACATGGTCGTACTCCTTGCACAGTCAGAGGGATGGGCCAGCGAGCAGGCCGTGGAACGCGGCACCGGACACACGCCCACCTCTGACGGTACCAGCCCTCAGCCGCGCTGGTCGAGCACCCGGTTCCACTCGCCGACACGCTCGGCGTGTTTGGCCAGCAAGGCATCGACATCGCCGTCGGCGGTGGCCTTGGTGATGACATCGCCCTGCTGGATCGCGTTGACCACCGCCTGATCGCCCGCACCGACCACTTCGCCAAACACGCTGTGCTTGCCGTCCAGCCACGGCGTGGCAACGTGGGTGATGAAGAACTGGCTGCCATTGGTGCGCGGGCCGGCGTTCGCCATCGACAGCACGCCCGGCTTATCATGCCGCAGCGTAGCGTCGAATTCATCCTCGAACCGGTAGCCCGGGCCGCCACGGCCGGTGCCCTCGGGGCAGCCGCCCTGGACCATGAAATCGGCGATCACGCGGTGGAACGACAGGCCGTCGTAATAGCCGCGGCGCACGAGATTGACAAAGTTCGCCACCGTCAGCGACGCCTTGTCGTCGTGCAGACGCAGGTGGATGTCGCCGCGGTTGGTGGTCAGGGTGACGTTGATGGCCATGGGGATCCTTGCGGTGGGAAGGCAAAGCGCAAGGATAACGTCACCCAGGCACCACGTCAGTGCGGCAGATCCAGCATGCCGGCGTCGAGCGCACCGGCACCGCGCGGACGCGCTGCCGGCGTGGGTGGGTTCACCGGCAAGGATTTGTCGTCCACGAGGTGATCCCACATGCGATCAAGCGCCGCGTAGCCGTAAGGCAACAGCGGCACATGGCGGTCGCCAAAGCCGGGCAGCGCGAGAAAAGCGTCGAAATGCTGGGCGCCGGGGATCGCCCAATACAGCGGCTGGCGCCCCTGCGCGCGCAACCACGCCACGTACGGCTCGGAGGTGAAGCTCACCGGCAGCAAGCCGTCGGTTGCACCATGCACTACCCAGATCGGCAAGCCGGCACGCGGCAGATGCACCGCTAGCGCCGCCACCGCCGCGTGCAAGGCGCGCGCGTTGGCGTCGTTGCCGGCCCACAGCGCGCGCAGGCAGCGCAGGCCAGTCAGCGTCGGGGCGCCGGAGGCGTCGGTGCCGCCGGTCAGCGCCACCTGGTTGCCCGGCGGAATGCCCGAGGCATCCGCCCACCACGAGTTGCGTACTGCCTCGCTCGCCAGCCCCGGTTTGCCGGCCGCATCCGTGGTGCGATAGGCATAACCGCACGGCATCGCACCGACCCCGCGCCGCAGGTACGCCGAGGCATACGCGGCGGCGACCGCGCGCCACGCATCGAACGCCGTG
Source organism: Rhodanobacter sp. FW106-HT46G03 (assembly GCF_058789895.1). NCBI lineage: Bacteria > Pseudomonadati > Pseudomonadota > Gammaproteobacteria > Lysobacterales > Rhodanobacteraceae > Rhodanobacter > Rhodanobacter sp. FW106-HT46G03. The sequence continues at coordinate 1,250,704 of NZ_JBYTCC010000001.1, read as the reverse complement.
GTGCTCGCCGCAGTGGCAATGGCCTCATCGCGCCAGCCATTGGCGTGCAACCGTGCACGCGCTGCGGCCGCCTGTTCCGCCAACGTGGTGCCGGACAACTCGCCATCCGCATGCAGCGCCGCGCAACGGGCCGCAAACGCCGGCGGCAGCACACCGGCCACGCGTGCCAGAGGCGCACCCGCGTACTGCGCGTCGGCCAGCGCACACGGCATCAACAGCGCGGCTTCGGTGACGTAGTCAAACAAGGCGCGGCCGTGCCCCGGCACGTACACGTTGGGTTCCAGCGCCACCACGGCGTCGATCAACCCGGTTTCGTCGAGCCCTGCCGCCTGCAACGCGGCACCGCCGCCATTGGACAGCCCGGTCACGATCACCCGCGTATTGCGTGCCGTGAACGGCGCGGCATCTGGATACGCGCGATCGAGCATGGCCAGGCCAAACTGCACTGCCTGCAGCACATCCCGCCCCCAGTCGGCCTCGGGGTTGTCGCCCGAATGCGCGTGCTTGACCACGATGCCGGCATCGGCGGCGTAGTGTTCCGGCGCAAATTCCAGCGGCTCCGCGCCAACGGCGTGCCGTGTGCCATCCAGCGCCACCCCGGTGCCGTCGGCGGTATCGAAATAGCCGGCACCGGTGCCCTTGTCGGTGTAGGCCACGGCGCAACCCTTGGGCAGTCCCCACGCGCCGGCCAACGCAATGGCGCCGTACACGCCGCGCGAGCCGGACGATGCCGCCACCACCAGGCACCGCGCCTTGCGGTCGAAATGATCCGGCGCCTGCAGCAGTACCCGATGCGGATAGTGCGCGTCGGGGATGCGTGCAAACGCGGTGTACTCGCGCCCCGGCACCTCCGGCACCGCGCCATAGACAGTGCCGTAGCCACCCAGCGGGCCAAGATCGGCGATGCCCTTCCAGCTCGACTGGATCGCGCGCCGACGCAGCTCCGCCGGCGTCGGGTGCGCCGCATCCGCATACGCCGAGGGCAACCCGCGCAAGCCAGTGAGGCCGAGCCCGGCGCTCAACAGGTCATCGCCATGTCGATGCTCGGTGACTTGCACCGGGCCGGCCACAAAGGAAAGTGTCATCGCAGCGGCTCCTGCAGCAGGCAACGCCGTGCTCGCCCCGGTCGCGACCCAGGCACCGATCATCAGCAACCGCAGGGCAAAAGGCGTCATGCCACGACAATAGCGTGCGTGGCGACTGCGGCCATAGGACGAAAGTCCGATGCGCCGGCCGCAGCGTATGGTTAGGCTCGAAACCACCGCTGCGAAACTGACCATGCCGCACCTGCTGATTGCCGACGACCATCCGCTGTTTCGCACCGCGCTGCACCACGCGGCGCTGGCGGCGCTTGGCGCGGAAGCGGTGGTTGCCGAAGCCGCCGACCTGGCGGCCGCGATGGCGGCCATGGCCGCCGATCCGGATATCGACCTGGTGCTGCTGGATCTGCACATGCCCGGCAGCCGCGGGCTGTCCGGGCTGGCGGCGCTGCGCGGGCAATTTCCGGCGGTGGCGGTGATCGTGGTTTCCGCCCACGACGAGCCGCGTGTGGTACGCCGCGCACTCGATTACGGCGCCGCCGGCTACATCACCAAGAGCGCCGGCCACGACGACATCGCCGCCGCGATCCGCACCGTGCTCGATTGCGGCGAATGGGTACCGCCACGCCTGGCGCGCCAGGTGGCGGAACTGCCCCCCAACCCGCAGGACAGCGCGCTCGCCGCCCGTCTCGCGCGCCTGACCGAGCAGCAATACCGCGTGCTGGAACTGGTGGCCGAGGGACTGCTCAACAAGCAGATCGCCGACCGCCTCGCGATTCAGGAGCGCACCGTCAAGGCGCACGTCACCGCCATTTTCGAAAAACTCGGCGTGCACAACCGCACGCAAGCCGGCATCCTGCTGCGCTCGCTGGATCTCGCCGATCCGGCCGGGATGCTGTAGGTCGGCCTTCGGCCGGGCGACGCCTTTGGCGAAGGGCTACGAGCCAACATCGGAACCCGGGCGGACATGGCGCAGAATCAGCTGCCGCAGCGCGAGCGGGCGCATCGGCTTGTAGAGCACCTGCACGCCCGCGGCGAGCAAGCGCGCGCGCAAGGCCGGATCGCGATCGGCGGTAATCACCACGACCGGGGCCGCGCCGCACTGCGGGCGCAGTTGCTGCAGGGCATCGAGGCCGGTGTGGCCGCCATCCAGGTGGTAATCGAGCAGCAGCAAATCGGGCACCCATGGCACCTGTCGCGCATGCGCCACGGAGCGCGCTGCATGCACCGTCCAGCCCCACTGTTCCAACAGCGTGGCCAGCGCTGCGAGGGCATCCGGGTCGTTGTCCAATACTAGCGCGCGCCCGCGCGGCAGCGGCCGCGTGGAGATGCTTGCCGATGGTTCAACCGGTTTGCCGGCAGCCACGCGTGGCACCCGCACCGCAAACAGGCTGCCGCGTCCCGGCCACGAACGCACGCTCAGGCGATGGCCAAGCAGCCCGGCGATGCGCTTGGCGATCGCCAGCCCCAATCCAAGGCCCTGCCCGCTTGCCGTACTGCCGCGGCGAAACTCCTCGAAGATCAACTGTTGTTCTGCCGGTGCAATGCCGGGGCCGGTGTCCCACACCTCGATGCGCCAATCCGCGCCACGACGCCGGCAACCAAGCAGGATTTCGCCGCGTTCGGTGTAACGCAATGCGTTGGAAAGAAAGTTCTGCACGATCCGTCGCAGCAGGGCGGGATCCGAATGTGCCCAACCCCGCGCCGCCACCACCCGCAGGCGCATGCCGCGTTCGCGCGCCAATGCCTGGCATTCCGCCGCCAGCGGGTCGAGCACTTCCGCCAGGGCAAACGCACGCCGCTCGACCGCGATCCGGCCACCTTCGAGTCGGGCGATGTCGAGCAAGCCGGCGAGCAGGTTCTCGGTCGCTTCCAGCGCGCCATCAAGATGCCGCAAGGTCGCGCCGCCGGTGGTGTCGGCGGTGAGCTGCGGACGCAAGGTGTGCGCAAACAACTGTGCGGCATGCAACGGCTGCAACAGGTCGTGGCTGACCGCGGCGAGAAAGTGGGACTTTGCATCGTTGGCGTGCTGGGCGGCGGCCGTCGCCCGCTCCAGCGCCTGGGTACGGTCGGCCACGCGCTCTTCCAGTGTTTCGTTCGCCCGCTTGAGCGCCCGCTCGACCTCGCGCGAGGCGGTGACGTCGGTATAGGTCGCCACATAACCACCGCCGGGCATCGCGTTGCCGCGTATTTCGATCACCCGCCCGTGCGGAAAGGTGCGCTCCGAATGATGCGGCGAACCGGCGTGCATGTGCGCCAGCCGCCGCCGCACATCACTGTCGATCTCGCCGCCGCCGGCCAGCCCGGCGCCAAGGTTGTAGCGCACCAGATCGGCTACCGGCCGCCCGATGACCAGCAGACCCGGCGGGTAGTCGAACAGCCGCTCGTAGGGCCGGTTCCACGCCACCACCCGCAGCTGCGCGTCGATCACGCAGATGCCCTGGCTCATGCTGGCCAGCGCCGCCGCCAGCACGCGCTGGTTGAAACGCAGATCCTGCGCGGCCTCGCCGACGATCTCCGCCACGGCAGCCAGGTCGTGCGGCCCCTGATGGCGCATCACGTCGAGCAGCAGGCGCGCCGAGCTGGCACCAATCACGGCGGCCAGCTCGTGTTCCACCGCCGCTACCCGCGTTGCTTCGGCCAGCCCTTCCTGGGGTGCACCGGCGAACAATTTGCGGATGTGTGCCGCCGGCAGAAAGCGGCCCGCCAGACGGTGCAACTCCGACAACCCGACATCGCCCTCGGCGCTCGGCGCCGGGTGCGCAAACCGCGAACGCGCCACCAGCCAGGTGGTGGCCACGTTGGCCGCCAGGCTCAGCACCACCGCCCGCGTCAGCCGCCCCCATTCGTCGAGCCCGAGCAGATGCGCCGGCGCCAGCCACGTCACCCCGAGCGGGCCGCTGCGCACCCACTCCGGCTGCGGCACGAACAACGCCGGCAGCAGCGCGTAGAACCACACCAGCACGCCGACCAGCAGTCCGGCCCATACCGCACGGGCGCCGACATGCGGGCGGTACATTGCGATCAAGGTGGCCGGCGCGAGTCCCGCCAGCGCGGAAAACGAGATCGCGCCGATATCCGCCAGCGCGTCGCTGCGCGCCAGCACGCGGCTGTAGGCCCAGGCCAGCAGCACGATGGCAAGGATCGCGATGCGCCGCTGCATCAACACCGCGCCGCGCAAATCGCCTTGCTGGCCACGCCCCCAGCCCGCACGCACCAGCAGCGGGGCGACAAAATGGTTGCTCACCATGAGGCTCAGCGTGAGCGTGGCAATCACCACCATGCTGGTGGCCGCGCTGAGCCCGCCAAGAAACGCGACCAGCGCCAACCCGCGATCGCCATGCGCCAGCGGCAGCGCAAGCACATACAAATCGGAGGCGACACCCACCGGCCCCAGCCAGCGGTCGCCCAGCCGCGCCAGCGGCAGGATCGGCAGCGAGATCAGCAGCAGATACAGCGGAAACACCCAGCGCGCGGTGCGCACATGGACATCGTCGCGACACTCCACCACGCCGGCGTGGAACTGGTGCGGCATGGTGAACATCGCCAACGCACCCAGCAGGATCAACGCGGGAAACCCGCTGGCATCGCCGGTCGGCGGCATGCTGCCCACCACGGCGCCAGCGGGAATCGGCACGAACAGCAGCACGCCCAGCGCCAGCATGGCCGCCAGCTTGAACAACGACTCGAACGCCACCGCCAGCATCAACCCGCGGTTGTGTTCTGTCGTGGCCGCGCGCCGTGTACCAAACAGCATGGTGAACACCGCCATCACCAACCCGACGTACAACGCGCTGTCCTGCCACGCCGGGGTGCCCACCACGTGGCCACGGCTGAGCACCGCGTAGCTCATGGCCACCGCCTTGAGCTGCAGCGCGACGTACGGAACCATGCCCACCAGCATCACTGCCGTGACCAGCGCCGCCAGCCCGGAGTGCCGCCCGAGCCGCGCCGCGATCAGGTCGGCAAGCGAGCCGGCGTTGTACTCGTGCGCCATGCGCACCAGCCGGCGCAGCCAATCGGCTGCAAACAGGTAAATCAGGATGGCACCCACGAAAGTCGGCGGCAGCCACCAGCCCGAACGACTGGCCTGGGTGACGGTGCCGTAGAACGTCCATGACGTGCAGTGGATCGCCAGCGACAGACCGTAAACGACTGCCCAGCGCTTGTGCAGTACCTGGGCGTGTCGCTCGCCGTACAGCGCCACCGCGAACAGCAGCCCCAGCCACATCAGCGCCGCGGCGATGATCCAGCCAACGCTCAACATGGGCGGATGGCGCAAGGCGAAAGAAGGCGGACGCTGGACAGCCTCATGTCAAATCGGTGCATCTCGTATGCGGGACAAAACGACGCGACGCGACGCGCTCCCTACCGCCCGACGGCCTCCCCTGGCGAGCCGCCCCCTGCCACGCGCGAGCCGCCGACAGCCACAGGCTGCGTGAGGCAGCTCAATCCTCGCACACCTGCCGGACCAACGGCCGCGCAACTACATGCCCCACAGCTCCCGATCCAGATCGCCATCCAGCCCGAACGCGGCCAGTGCCACGCGGCCGTTGCGCACCTCGACCCCTTCGGCGCGCAGGCGCCGAACCTGCTCGCGAAAACCGGCACAGCCCTTGGGCAACGCGATGTGGCCAGAAGCGCGCAGCACCCGGAACCACGGCAGTTCCAGCCCGTCCGGGGTTGCACCCAGAAGCTTGCCGACGAGGCGCGCGCGACCCGGCAGCCCGGCGCGTTTCGCGATCGCGCCGTAGCTGGCGACGCGCCCGCGCGGGATCGCCGCGATGGCGGCGTAAATGCGCGCGTGGATTTCCGGCAAGGTGGCCAGCAGCGCTGCCGGCGATGCCTGGCGAGGCCGGCTGCTCACCGCCAGAGGTGGGTAAGCCCGACCAGGCACCAGGCGAACAATGCGGTGATCGGCAAGGTGAGAATCCACGCCCACACCATACGCTCCACCACCGACCAGCGGATGGCGTTGGTGCGTTTGGCCGAACCCACGCCCATGATCGCGGAGGACACCACATGGGTGGTCGACACCGGCAAGCCGAACACCGAGGACACCAGGATCACCGCCGCCGAACTGCTTTCCGCCGCAAAGCCATTGATCGGATGCAGCTTCACCATCTTGTGGCCCAGCGTCTTGATGATGCGCCAGCCACCGCCAGCGGTACCGCCTGCCATGGTCAGCGCGCACACCACGGCGACCCAGGCCGGCACCACGAAACCGCCCGCGGTGTTTTCGTTGATCTTGAGAAAGTCGAGCCACGCGGGCACGTGGTCGAACTGGCCCGCGGCCGTGGCGCTCGCCAGCGCCAGCGCAATGATGCCCATGCTTTTCTGCGCGTCGTTCATGCCGTGCGCAATACCCATGGCGCTGGCGGAAAAAATCTGCGCCTTGCCAAAGAACGCCGTCACGAACGGCGTGCGCCCGAGCTGCCACAACCAGTTGCGGCGCCGCGAAAACCACGCCAGCAGGGCGAACAACCCGCCCATCAACAGGAACCCGAGCACCAGGCCCGCGATCGGCGACACCACCATCGGTACCACCACCTTGGGGATCACGCCTTTGCCCAGCCACCAGTGCGCGCCGTCGGTGGCCCATACCACCGCGTCAAAGTTGCCGCCGGTTTCCGCCAGCGCGGCACCGACCAGCGCACCGACCAACGCATGGCTCGAGCTGGAGGGAAGCCCCAGCCACCAGGTGATGAGGTTCCAGACGATCGCTGCCAGCAACGCGCAGATCAGCAGCTCCGACCCCACGTCGACCACGCCGGTATTGACGATGCCGGCAGCGATGGTGGCTGCCACCGCCGTGCCCCACAGCGCGCCGACCAGGTTGGTCACCGCCGCCAGCAGCACCGCCTGGCCAGGCGACAGCACCTTGGTGGCCACTACCGTGGCGATCGAATTCGCGGTGTCGTGGAACCCGTTGATGTAGGTGAAGGTGAGTGCGATCACCATCACCAGCACAAGCACGCCGAGACTCATGCGCGCAGCCTCAGGAGTTCTTGAGCACGATCGAATACACGATGTTGCCGACGTCGCGGCACTTGTCGATCGCCTTCTCGATCAGCTCGAACAAGTCCTTCGCCAGCATCGCCTTCATCGCGTCGGCGCCCTCGAGATACAGCGTGCGATACGGCGCCAGCAACATGCGGTCGCCTTCGGATTCGAGCGTCTGCAGGCGTTCCTGCAGCTTGCGCACCGGGTCGATGTGCAGGCCGCGGCGCAGCTCGCCGATCATCTGCACCACCACGTCGGCCGAACGCTCCAGCACCGTCGCGCGCTGCGTGAAATCCACTCCGGTGAGGCGTTCGGCGACGATCGCGTAGCGCTCGGCGAACTTCTCCACCGTCTTGGGGATCTTGTACAGCGCGGAGTTGAGCGCCTCGATGTCTTCGCGGTCGAGCGCCGTGACGAAGGTGTTGATGAGTTCCTCGCTGATCTGCGAGGCGAGGTTCTTTTCACGCGCGCGGGTGGCGGCAAACGCCGCCATGAGCGGCGCCTGGTCCGGCTGGGTGGTCATGCCGTGCAGCGCTTGCGCACTCTCATGCGCTACCGCGGCGCTCTGCTCAAGCAGCCCGTAGAACTTGTCGCCTTTGCCAAAAATCGTCTGCAGGGAAAACATGTGGGGTACGTCCCGGACGCGAATGGGCGCAATATTACAGGCTGGTGACGGCTCGAGCGGCAGAAACCTTCGACGCGAGCCACTGCAAACCCGCGGTGCTGGCCAAGGCCCGCATGATTCCTGCTGCCCAGGCTGCCGGCCCCACGCCGCGGCATCGGGGCGCCACCAAAGGTGCCACACGCCTGCCGCTACACTGCGCGCATGCCCCCCTCAACGCGTCAACCGCGATGCTGACCGAAATCGCGCTCGTCCTCGTGCTTGCGCTGGCCAACGGCTTCTTTGCGCTGTCCGAAATGGCCTTGATCGCCTCGCGCAAGAGCCGGCTCAAGCAGCTGGCACGTCACAGCCGGCATGCAGCGCTGGCGCTGCGCCACGCGGAGCGGCCGGAGTACTTCCTCTCCACCGTGCAGGTCGGCATCACCCTGGTGATGCTCATCACCGGTGCGGTGGCCGGCGATGCGGTGGGTGGCCACATTGCGCAATGGCTGCATGGCGGTCGCGCGGCAACGTTGGCGCCCTACGCGCGGGTGATCGGCGTGGTGCTTGGCTTTGCGCTGATCTCGTTCATCCAGATCGTGGTCGGCGAGCTGGTGCCCAAGCGCGTGGCGTTGGCTGGTCCGGAAAAGCTCTCCGCCGTGGTCGCGATGCCGATGCTGGTGCTCTCGCGCATCACCGCGCCCTTCGTGTGGACGCTGAACGCCGCCAGCGGGCTCCTGCTGCGCGCGCTGCGCATCCATGGCCGCGGCCGCTCGGCCGCCAGCGAGGAGGAGATTCGCCTGCTGGTGGCGGAAAGCGCCGAGCAGGGCGTGCTCGACGAGGACGAGCACAACATGGTGAACCGCGTGCTGCGCCTGGGCGACCGCACGGTGGACAGCGTGATGACGCCGCGCGTGCGCATCGCCTGGCTGGACATGGCGGCGCCGCGCAAGGACAACCTGGCGACGCTCAAGCAGACCCCCTACTCGCGCTATCCGGTATACCGCGGCGACGAGAGTGAAGTCGTGGGCGTGGTCGAGGTCAAGCGTCTGCTGCAGGGCTTTGCCGAGGGCCGGCCGCAACTGTTCGACCACCTCGCCAAGCCGCTGTACGTGCCATCCACCGCGCGTGCGCTGGATCTGCTCGAACAGTTCCGCGACGCCGATACCCAGCTTGCGCTTGCGGTCGACGAATACGGCGACATCGAGGGGCTGGTGACGGTCAGCGACCTGTTTGCCGCCGTGGTCGGCGCCCCGCAGCTCGCACACGCCGACGCCGCCGACGAGGCGCCGATCGTCGAGCGCGCCGACGGCAGCTGGCTGGTGGACGGCAGCCTGGCGAACGACGACCTGCGCGAACTGCTCGGCCTCGACCACCTGCCCGGCGAGGACCAGCACGACTACAACACCGCTGCCGGCATGGTGATGGCGGCGCTCGGCCACATCCCGCAAACCGGCGAGGTGTTCAGCGCACAGGGGTTCCGCTTTGAAGTGGTCGACCTGGACGGTGCGCGCATCGACAAGCTGCTGGTCACCCGCGCGGCGCCTCCCGCGGACGCGGACGCGGCCGACGGCTGAAACTCAGCGCTTTTCGCCCGCCAGGTGCGCCATGCGCTGGGCATCGGCCAGGATGCCGTGCAGTACGCGCAGCTCGCGCTGATCGGGTTGCGCGCGCTGAAACAGCTTGCGCAGCCGCAGCATGATCGTGGTCGGCTCGCGGCCCTTGTGGAAGTCGATGTCGTCCAGCGTCTGCGCCAGATGCGCGTAGAACTGCTCCATCTGTTCCACCTCGGCCGGCGGCTCGTCGTGTGCCGGCGGCGGGCTGGGCACCGCGTCGCCCAGCAGCATCAGGCGCATCTCGTAGGCCATCACCTGCACCGCCTGCGCGAGGTTCAACGAGCTGAAATCATCCACGCTCGGGATGCGCACCATCGCGTGGCAATGCGCCAGCTCCTCGTTTTCCAACCCGGTGCGCTCGTTGCCGAACACCAGCGCCACCTGGTCGCCGCGCAACGCCGCGTCCAGCGCCTGGCGCGCCCCTTCGCGCGGGCTGAGCTCCGGCAGATTCACCCCGCGGCGGCGGGCGGACAACCCGATCGCGTAACGACAGCCAGCCAACGCCTCGATCATGCCGGCGTGCACGCCGGCGCCTTCCAGCACGTCGTCCGCTCCGGCCGCCAACGCGTTCGCCTCGCGATCGGGAAACCGGTGCGGCGCCACCAGCTCCATGCGGGTAAACCCCATGGTACGGATCGCGCGCGCGGCACTGCCGATATTGCCGGGGTGCGAGGTGCGCACCAGCACGTAACGGAAGAGCGGAGCAAGTTCGGAAGCGGTCATGGTCACGGTGAGTGAGAGGGGCTGAACAGCATACGGCGTGACGAGCGGGGATTCGGGATACGGGATGGGAGATTCGTCAAGGTGCGTCCCCGCGAGCCTGATGCAGGCTGGGCGCCACGCGCCGCTTCGGGGCCAGGGCGTCAGCTGACGGGACGAATGGATCGACGCGGGTGATTTCTGCGCCCCGAGGCCTTAAAATCGCCGGCTGCGATCCGCTCTTTTCCCAAGCCGAAGCCATGACCCGACCCGCCATCACCATCGCGGTGCGCGCTGCGCGCGCCGCCGGCAACGTCATCCTGCGTTACATGAACCGCATCGACAGCCTCACGGTGATCGAAAAGCATCGCATGGATTTCGCCTCCGAAGTCGACAAATTGGCCGAGGCCGAGATCGTCAAGGAGCTGCGCCGGGCCTACCCCGACCACGGCATCCTCGCCGAGGAAAGTGGCGTGATCGGCAAGAAGAGTCCGCTCACCTGGGTGATCGATCCGCTCGACGGCACCCACAACTACCTGCGCGGCATCCCGCATTTTTGCGTCTCCATCGCGCTGCTCGACCGCGGCGTGCCGGTCTACGGCGTGGTGTTCGATCCGCTGCGCGGAGAACTCTTCACCGCCAGCAAGGGCGACGGCGCGTATCTCGACCGCGGCACCGGCCCGCAACGCATTCGCGTCGGCAAGCGCGACAACCTCGGCGGGGCGATGCTCGCCACCGGTTTCCCGTTCCGCCAGCGCGCGCACCTGGATGCGCAACTGGCGATGACGCGCGCCATGCTCGGCCAGGCCGAGGACATTCGCCGCACCGGTTCCGCGGCGCTCGACCTCGCCTACACCGCCGCCGCGCGCTTCGACGGCTATTTCGAGATCGGCCTCAAGCCTTGGGATCTTGCCGCCGGCGTGCTGCTGGTGCACGAAGCCGGTGGCCGCTACACCGACTTTGCCGGCCGCGATGGCATCCCCGCCAGCGGCAACATCGTCGCCGGCAACCTCAACGTGACCCAGGCCATGCTGGACGCGATCAACGCCAACGCGCCGCCGGAGCTGCTGAAGGCCTGACCGTCAACCGTTCGCGTCGCGCAGCAGCGCGCGCAGGAACGGAATCGTCACCCGCCGCTGCGCCGCCAGCGAGGCCTGGTCGAGCTTGTCGAGCAGATCGAGCAAGGCACCGAGATCGCGGGTATGCCGGGCAAACAGCCAGTCGAGCACGTGGTCGTCGAGTTCGATGCCGCGCAAGGCGGCCTGCGCGCGCAGCACGTCGCGGCGCTGGGCGTCGTCCAGCGGCTTGAGCACCAACCGGGTGCACGCGCCGAGGCGTGAGCGCAGGTCAGGCAAGGCGATGCCGAGCTGCGCGGGCGCCTCACCCGCCGCCAGCAGCAGCGCACTGCCTTCGGCCTTGGCGCGGTTGTAGAGGTCGAACAGCGCGTGCTCGGCTTCACGCTCGCCGGCCAGCGCAGCGAGGTCATCCAACGCCAACAGGTCGCTGCCGGCAACACCGCGCAGCGCCGCCGCACGATCCGGTACCGTCGCCAGCGGCAGGTACTGCACGTGGCGCCCGGCGTCGCCCGCCGCCTGGCACGCGGCCATCAGCAGATGGGATTTGCCGCTGCCGGCCGGGCCGCACAGGTAAAGCCACGGCGCGCCGGCATCGCGCGCCAGGCGCACCACGGCAGCCAGTGCCGCCGCGTTCGCGCCTACGTGGAAATGCTCGAAACGCTGGCGGCGCGGCCAGCGCAGGGCCAACGGCAACTGCGCGATCATGGTGCGGATGGCGGCACGGGCGGCGCGGGAGCGACCTCCGCCGGCGCAGCGCCGGTGGCCGCGGCCACCTCCGTGGTTGCCGGCGCGACTGCGGGTTCGCCGCCCTCCGCATACAACTCACTGTTCTGATAGCGCTCCAGCGCATGGCGCAGCAGCACCATCGCCACCGATGCCACCGGCAACGCCAGCAGTACGCCGAGGAACCCGAACAGCTCGCCGCCGGCCAGCACGGCAAAGATCACGGCCACCGGATGCAAGCCGATTTTCTCGCCCACCAGCTTGGGCACCAGCACATAGCCTTCGAGCAGCTGCCCGACCACGAACACGCCGCACACCACCAGCACGTGGTTCCAGTCGCCGTATTGCACCAGCGCGGCGATCAACGCGGCGCCAAAGCCGGTGATGAAGCCCAGATACGGCACAAAGCTCAGCAGGCCGGCGAGAACGCCGATCAGCGCGCCCACCGAGAGCCCGGCCACCAGCGACAAACTGGCACCGTAAAACACGCCGAGCACGATCATCACCAACAGCTGACCGCGCACGAACGCGCCCAGCACGGCATCGGATTCGCGCGCCAGCTGCGCCACCGTCGGTTCGACCGCACGCGGCAGCAGGCGGTCAATCGCGGCCACCAGGCGATCCCAGTCGCGCAGCAGGTAGAACGTCACCACCGGAATCAGCACCAGATTGGTGAGCCACAGCACCACGCCCAGCCCGGAGCGCGACACCGTGCCCAGCACTTGCCCGGCAATGCCGCCGACCGAACCGATGTGCGCCTTGAGCGCCGCCACCACCCGGTCGCTGTCGAACGTGTGCGGATCGAGATGCAGCCTGGTCTGCAGCCACGGCCACGCGGTGTCTTCGGCCCAGGCCACGTAATGCGGCACGTTTTGCACCAGGTTCGCGATTTGCCGCGATAGCAGCGGCAGCACCAGCAGCAGCGCGCCGACCACGACCAGCCCCAGCACAATGAACACCACGCTCACCGCCAGCGTGCGCCCGAGATGCCAGCGTTCGAGCCGGTCGGCCATCGGATCGCCGAGGTAGGCGAACATCGCGGCCACCGCAAACGGCATCAGCATCGGCGACAGGCGCCACACCACCAGTACGGCGACCGCGATGATCGCCAACCACTGCCAACGCTTGGCAGGCGACGTTGCCACCTAGTGCTCCCCGTGCAGCCAGCGCAAGCTGGCATCGGTGCCGGCGTGGCTGCCGGTGCGGATCACCCGCCCGCTGGCGGCAAGGTTCGCCGCCAATGCCGCGGCCGGCATCGCGGCCTTCACCTGAAACAGCATGCCGTCGTTGTCGGCCCCCAGCGTGACCAGGCTGCGCACCGAGGGATCGGCGCGCACGGTGTGCACGAGATTGGCGTAATCCATGGCGCTGTCCAGTCCACCGACCCACAGTTTGTAGGTGCCCACGCTGGCGCCAACGACATTGAGCTGGCGGCTGATGCGATCCACCGCGCCAGTGCCGGCCGCAGCCAGCATGGCGTCCTCGGTCGCTCCCTTGTCGTTCCAGCGCTGCACCTTGCCGCCCGCCACCAGCAACCAGTCCGCGCTGCCAGCGTGCAGCTTGCCCGCCAGCACGAGGCCGGTGTGGTACTGCTGGTTGATCGCCGCCAGCGTCGCCGGGTCGGCCGCGGCCAGCTTGTCCAGATCCGGTGCGTTCGCGGCCGCGGCGTAAGCGATTTCGTAACCCCGCGCTGCTGCCGCCCCTGCCAGGCTGGCGAGCGCCCCTTGGTTGAGCGGCACGCCATCGGTGCCCTGTACCAGCACCAGCAGCGGCGGCTTGCCCGTGGCCGCGTTGGTCACCCCGAGCCGCTGCACGAGGTGCCGTACCGCGCCGGGCTCGAAATCGACCGTGAGGCTCATGCCGGTCGCCGCCCGCGCGTACTGAAAGTGGCGCACCAGCGCCGCGGCGTCCTTCAGCGCATCGGCATAACCCGGCTCGCTGCGCAGATCCTGCCCGCCAGCCACCCGCGCCAGTACCTGCGCCAAGGCAGTGGAAAACGCATCGCTGCGCTGCGCATTGCTGGTGTCGCTGACCGGCACGGTGACCACGTACGGCGAGGCCGCCTGCGCACTGGCCGTCGACCAGGCGGCCAACCCGGCCACCAAACTCAACGCCAGCAGTACCAGCAAACGCAGCGAAAACGAGCGCATCAACGGGTCACCCAATTGGCAGGAGCAGGGTGAAAGTCTCGCCCAATCGCCCTGCCGGCGTCCATGCCGGGCGCAGTCGGGTCGCTGCGTGCAGTAGAATTAGCGGCTTTCCACGGCCGGTCCACGCCATGTCCGACGCCCTCACCTACCGCGCCGCCGGGGTCGATATCGACGCCGGCAATGCGCTGGTTGAACGCATCAAACCGCTGGTCAAGCGCACCCGTCGCCCCGAGGTGATGGGCGGGCTGGGTGGCTTCGGCGGCCTGTTCGACCTGTCCGGCAAGTACCGCGAGCCGGTGCTGGTGTCCGGCACCGACGGCGTCGGCACCAAGCTGAAACTGGCGCAGGAGCTGGGCCGCCACGACACCATCGGCATCGACCTGGTGGGCATGTGCGTCAACGACGTGCTGGTACAGGGCGCCGAGCCGCTGTTCTTTCTCGACTACTTCGCCACCGGCAAGCTCGACGTGGCGACCGCGGCGGATGTCGTGGCCGGCGTCGCCAAGGGCTGCGAGCTGGCCGGCTGCGCACTGATCGGTGGCGAAACCGCCGAGATGCCGGACATGTACCCGGCCGGCGAGTACGACCTGGCCGGCTTCACCGTCGGCGCGGTCGAGAAATCGCAACTCCTGACCGGCGACGCGATCATCGCTGGCGACGTGGTGCTGGGCGTCGCATCGAGCGGCCCGCACTCAAACGGCTTCTCGCTGATCCGCAAGATCCTCGCGCGCGCCGGCAACCCGTTCGACCTCGATCTCGGCGGCGTCAAGCTCGCCGACGCGCTGATGGCGCCCACCATCATCTACGTGAAGCCGATGCTGGAATTGCTGCGGACGCTGGGCACCGCCATCCACGGCATGGCCCACATCACCGGCGGCGGGCTCAAGGAAAACATCATCCGCGTCGTGCCCGACGGCCTCGGCCTGGCGCTCCACGCGGACGCCATCGTGCTGCCGCCGGTGTTCGACTGGCTGCAGCGCGAAGGTGGCGTGGCGCGCGAGGAAATGTGGCGCACGTTCAACTGCGGCGTCGGCTTCACCGTGATCCTGCCGGCATCGGGCGTTGCCGCCGCTGGCGCACTGCTGGCCAAGCATGGCCTCGCCACTCGCGTCATCGGTGACGTCGTCGCGACCAGCGCCAGCGAACGCGTGCATATTGGTTGATCGCGTGAACCCACCCACCATGAACCTTGCCGTGCTCGCCTCCGGGCGCGGCTCGAACCTTGCCGCGCTGCTGGCCGCACGCGACGCCGGCACCCTGCCGGCGCGTTTCGTGCTGGTCGGCTCCGATCACCCCGACGCACCGGCACTGCAACTGGCCAGGGATGCCGGCATCGCCACCTTTGCGCTGCGCCCGAAGGATTTTCCCGACCGCCCCGCTTTCGACCGCGCACTGTTCAACCGGATCGAAGCCAGCGGCGCCGATCTTCTCGTGCTGGCCGGCTTCATGCGCGTGATCGATGGTGCCGTACTCGGTCCCTGGGCCGGTCGCGTGCTCAACATTCACCCGTCCTTGCTGCCGAAATACCGTGGCCTGCACACCCATCGGCGCGCGATCGAGGCCGGCGACGCCGAGCACGGCGCCAGCGTGCACTTCGTCACCGCCGAGCTCGACGGCGGCCCGCTGATTGCGCAGGCACGCATCGCGATCGAGCCGGGCGACGACGAAGACGCGCTGGCCGCGCGCCTCTTGCCATGGGAACACCGCCTGCTGCCCGCGGTGGTCGCGCTGCTGGCCGAACATCGGCTCGCACTCACCGCCGCCGGCGTCACGCTGGATGGCACGCCGCTCAAGGCTCCCTTGCGCCTGACCGAGCACGGCTTGCAGTGACGCATGGTTCAGGCGGCGGCTTGCATGCTCGCTGCATGACCCATCGCCTCCTGCTTGCCCTCGCCCTGCTCGCCGTCAGCAGCGTCACTGCCGCCACCAGCGTGCCGACCGCCTTCACCGCGCACTACCGCGTGTTGCAGGGTGGCCAAACCATCGGCAATGCCACGGTGACGCTCACCACCGGCGCAGATGGCACGGCGACCTATACCAAGAACGTCCAGGGCACCGCCGGCCTCGCCGCGCTGCTCGGCGCCAGCACCACCGAAACCTCGCATTTCCGCTGGCGCGGCGCAGTGCCGGAGGCGGTGAGCTACGACTACCGCTTCCGCAGCGCCGGCAAGAACAAGACGCGCCAGCTACGCGTGGACTGGCCGGACAAGGCGGTCACCGTCGACGACGGCCGGCACCACGAAACCTACGCCGCACAACCGGGCATGGTCGAGCGCAACACCCTGGCGCTCGCGATCGGACTTGCGCTGGCCAACGGCCAACAGCGCCTCACGCTGCCGGTTGCCGTGCGGCAAAAAGTCGAGACCCAGAGCTTTCACGTCGCCGGCACCGGGCCGGTGCAGGTACCCGCCGGCCACTTCAATGCCACCCGGGTCGAACGCAATGACGCCGACAAGGACTTCAGCGCCTGGTACGCCTCCGCCCGCTACCCACTGCCAGTCAAGCTCGTGCAGAGCGACGGCGGCAATCTCACCTTGGAGCTGGTGAGCTACTCCACGCCGTAACCGCGCGTCTTCGCAGTCCGCGGGGACCCGCTTTCGCCGAATCCCCACTCCCGTATCCCCGATCCCTGCGCTAATTGGGCAAGCGCCGGATATGCGCGCCCAGCCCGCCGAGTTTTTCCTCGATGTTCTCGTAGCCGCGGTCGATGTGGTAGACGCGGTCGACGGTGGTGTCGCCGTGGGCAACGAGGCCGGCGAGCACGAGGCAGGCGGAGGCGCGCAGGTCGGTGGCCATGATCGGCGCGCCGCTCAGGTGATCGACGCCCTTGATGACCGCGGTGTTGCCTTCGAGCTGGATGTCCGCGCCAAGCCGCTGCAGCTCGTGGGCGTGCATGAAGCGGTTCTCGAACACGGTTTCGGTGATGACGCCGGTGCCTTCGGCCACGCAGTTGAGCGCAGTGAACTGCGCCTGCATGTCGGTCGGAAAAGCGGGATACGGCGCGGTGGTGATGTTGACCGCCTGCGGGCGGTTGCCATGCATGTCCAGCTCGATCCAATCCTCGCCGGTAGTGACCTCGGCGCCGGCTTCTTCGAGCTTCGCCAGCACCGATTCCAGCGTGGCCGCCCGCGTGTGGCGCGCGCGGATCTTGCCGCCGGTCATCGCCGCGCCCACCAGGAAGGTGCCGGTTTCGATGCGGTCCGGCAGCACGCGGTAATCGGCTCCGTGCAGGCGGTCGACGCCGTGGATCACCAGCGTGGAACTGCCCTCGCCCTCGATCTGGGCGCCCATTGCCATCAGGCAATGCGCAAGATCGACCACCTCCGGCTCCTGCGCGGCGTTTTCGATCACCGTGGTGCCTTCCGCCAGGGTCGCCGCCATCATGATGTTTTCGGTGCCGGTGACGGTGACCATGTCCATCGCGATGCGCGCCCCCTTCAGCCGCGTCGCGCGCGCCTTGATGTAGCCGTTCTCCACCGAAATGTCGGCGCCGAGCGCACGCAAGCCGCGGATGTGCTGGTCGACCGGGCGCGAGCCGATCGCGCAGCCACCGGGCAGCGACACCTCGGCCTCGCCGAAACGCGCAACCAGCGGCCCGAGCACGAGGATCGAGGCGCGCATCGTGCGCACCAGGTCGTACGGCGCGATGCAGGTGCTGGTCGAACGCGGGTCGACATGGATCTTCATGCGGTCGTCAAGCACCAGCTGCACGCCCATCTGGCCCAGCAGCTCGATGAACGTGGTGACGTCGTGCAGATGCGGCACGTTGCCCACGCTCACCGGCTCGTCGGCGAGCAGGCAGGCGGCAAGGATCGGCAGCACCGCGTTCTTCGCCCCGGAAATCGCGACTTCGCCATGCAGAGGCACGCCGCCGTTGATGAGGATTTTGGCCATTTTTACGGGATTCGGGATACGGGATGAGAAATTCGGGTGACGCGATACGAGAGCCTGGCGGGAAACGGGGGTGACGAATCTCCCATCACGAATCCCGAATCCCGGCCTCCTCCGGCGTCACCGTGCGCAACGCAAGCGCATGGATTTCGCCGCCCATCCTGTCGCCCAGGGTGGCATAGACGAGGCGGTGGCGGGCGATGGTGAGTTTGCCGGCAAACTGGCTGGCGATGACGGTGGCATCGAAATGCACCTCGTCGGTGCTGTGCACCGTGGCGCGTGCGCCGGGCAGGCCGGCTTCGATCAGGGCTTGGATGCTTGCGGTGTCCATCGGTGTTCCACGCTGAGGCGTCGGCGCGACCACCTCGCTGCTGGCGGCCATTGCGTCGACGCATGACATTAAAATAGGAATGCGCCATGGTAATGGAATTTTGCTGGCGCAGAAACGACAGCCGCCTGCATCCCTCCCCCGCATCGAGCCGCCATGAACCCCCGTCCCGCCCCGCACGCCGCCATCGCCATCGACCCTACGGCCATCGTGCGCAGCGCGCGCGTGGCCATTGCCACCGAAGCTGCGGCCATCGCCGCCTTGGCGCCGCGGGTCGACGACGCCTTCGTCGCCGCCTGTCGGCTCCTGCTTGCCTGCCGCGGTCGGGTGATCGTCACCGGCATGGGCAAATCCGGCCATGTGGCGCGCAAGATCGCCGCCACCCTGGCCTCGACCGGCACCCCGGCGTTTTTCGTGCATCCCGGCGAAGCCAGCCACGGCGATCTGGGCATGATCCAGCCCGACGACGTCGTCATGGCCATCTCGTACTCGGGAGAGACGGACGAAGTGCTGTTCATCCTGCCGATGATCAAACGCCAGGGCATCCCGCTGATTGCCATCACCGGCCGGGCAACCTCCTCGCTGGCCAGCCAGGCCGACGTACTGCTCGACGCCGGCATCGACACCGAAGCGTGCCCGCTCGGGCTGGCGCCGACGACCAGCACCACGGTGGCGCTGGTGCTGGGCGACGCCCTGGCGATCGCGCTGCTGGAAGCGCGCGGCTTCACCTCCGACGACTTCGCCCGTTCGCATCCGGCCGGCAGCCTTGGCCGCCGGCTGCTGCTGCGCATCAGCGACGTGATGCACACCGGCGACGAGGTGCCGCGCGTCAGCCCGGACGTGACGTTGCCCGCCGCGCTGGTGGAAATGACCCGCAAACGACTCGGCATGACCGCTGTGGTCGATGCCGAAAACCGCCTGCTCGGCGTGTTCACCGACGGCGACCTGCGCCGCGCGCTGGACGACGAAACGATCGACCTGCGCGGCGCCGCGGTGGCCAACCTGATGACGCGCGCCCCCAAGACCATCGGCGCCGACCAGCTCGCGAGCGCCGCCGCGCAGCTCATGGAGAAGTACCAGATCCACGCGCTGCTGGTGGTCGATGCCGCCCAGCACGTCGTCGGCGCGCTCAACATTCATGATCTGCTCCGTGCGCGTGTCGTCTGATACGCATTGCCTGCCGATGACTTGCCCGTGACTACCGATTACCTCGCCGACATTCCCCCCGCTGTGCTCGCGCGCGCCGCACAAATCCGCGTCGCCGCATTCGACGTCGACGGCACGCTCACCGACGGCCGCCTGTGGTACGGCGAAGACGGCCACGAAGCCAAGGTGTTCCACGCGCACGACGGCCTCGGCCTGAAGCGCCTGCAGGCCAACGGCATCGCCGTGGCGCTGGTCACCGCGCGCATCAGCCACCCGGTCGCCCTGCGCGCCGAAGAGCTCGGCATCGGCCACGTGTACCAGGGCCAGGGCGACAAGCGCGCCTGCCTGGAAGCCCTGCTCGACGCGCTGAACCTCACGCCGGAACAGGCCGCCTTTACCGGCGACGACCTGCCCGACCTGCCGGCGATGCGTCTTGCCGGGCTGGCCATTGCCGTGGCCAACGCGCACCCGTGGGTGGCCAACGAGGCACATTGGCGGACCCACCTGCCCGGTGGCATGGGCGCCGCCCGCGAAGTCAGCGATCTGTTGCTTCTGGCGCAGGGCAAGGCGGATGCGGAACGGGAGCGCTGGCGGTGATCCGTCGCCTGCGCCTGTGGTTGCGCGACCGCAAGCTCGCCAGCGCCATCGTGGCGGTCGGTCTGGCGGCCGGGCTTGCCCAGCTCGTGCTGTGGTGGATCGGGCCGACGCCGAAACCGAACGATTTCGTCGGCCCGCCGCGTTCCGGCTACGTGCTCAATGATGCCCACGTGTGGAGCTACAACGAGCAGGGCGCGCCCGCATTCCGCATGACTTCGCCCAGCATCGAGCGTCGCGAGGGCGACGAGTCGCTGTATATCGACCACCCGGTATTCGACCTTGCGGCAAAAAAAGCCGGCGTGCCCGACTGGCACGGTCAATCGCTGTACGGCTGGGTCAACCGCGCCGGCACCCTCATCAAGCTGCAGGGCCCGGTCACCATGCAGCGCCCGGCGTATGCCGACAACGCCGCGGCCGAGCTCACCACCAGCGACGTGGAGGTGTGGCCCAAGGAAAACCGCATGGCCACCGCCGCCCCTGCGCAGATGACACAAGGCGCCCGTAAAATGGGCGGCATCGGGCTGCGCGCCAGCCTCAACGACAATCACCTGGAGTTGCTCGATGACAGCCACGGCACATTCCCGCCGCGCAAGCACAAGTCTTAGGCTCATCGCCGGCCTGCTCGCCGCGCTGCTGCTGGTGCCGCTTGCGCAGGCCAAAAAGTCCGACCGCGACCAGCCGATGGCCTATCAGGCCAAGCACACCGACGCCTACAACGCGCCCAACACGGTGACCACGCTCTCCGGCGACGTGAAAATCACCCAGGGCACGATGGTGCTGACCGGCGACAAGGCCGAGATCCACCTTGATGGCGACCAGCAGATTTCGCAGGTGGTGGTGACCGGCAAGCCGGCCCACATCCAGCAGCTCGACGATGCCGGCAACCTGATGGCCGGCGACGCCGCCACCCTTGCCTATGACAACCTCCACGGCATTGCCGTGCTCACCGGCAATGCCGCCGTCACCCAGCAAAACCGTGGCGAATTCCACGGCGACAAGCTCACCTACAACACCCAGACCAGCCAGATCACCGGCGATGCCGGCGGCGACGGCCTGGTGCACGGCGTGATCCTGCCGAAGCAGAAACCGGCGACGGGCGGCAAGTGATGCTGTCCGCGGAAGGTCTGCAGAAAAGCTTCAAGGCCCGTCAGGTCGTACGCGACTTCGGGTTTTCCATCCGCGAGGGCGAAGTCGTCGGGCTGCTTGGCCCCAACGGCGCCGGCAAAACCACCTGTTTCTACATGGTGGTCGGCCTGATCGAGGCCGACGCCGGCACCATCCGGCTGGACAAGGCGGACATCACCGGCCTGCCGATGCACCAGCGCGCCCGACTCGGCATCGGCTACCTGCCGCAGGAGGCCTCGGTATTCCGCCGCCTGAGCGTGGCCGACAACATCATGGCCGTGCTCGAGCTGCGCGAGGGGCTCTCGACCCAGGAACGCGCCACCGAGCTGGAAAGCCTGCTGGACGAGCTGAAGATCGAGCACCTCGCTGCCCAGAAAGGCATCAGCCTCTCCGGCGGCGAACGGCGCCGAGTGGAAATCGCGCGGGCGCTGGCCGCCAACCCGCGCTACATGCTGCTGGACGAGCCCTTCGCCGGGGTTGATCCGATTTCCGTCGGCGAGATCCAGCGCATCGTGCGCCACCTGCGCGAGCGCGGCATCGGCGTGCTCATCACCGACCACAACGTGCGCGAAACCCTCGGCATCTGCGACCGCGCGTACATCCTGAACGACGGTGTCGTGCTCGCGCGCGGCACCCCGGCCCACATCCTGGCCGACGACAAGGTGCGCGAGGTCTACCTCGGTCGCGAATTCAAGCTTTGACGGCCGATTCACGCTGCGGCTGTCTCAGTGTGGATGCTCCCGTCGCGTGCGGGTACGATGGAATCACGACGTTCCCGCTACGGTCGGCATGAAACCTGGACTGCAACTTCGCCTCCACCAGCAGCTCACCCTGACGCCACAGCTGCAATTGGCGATACGCCTGCTGCAGCTTTCCCAACTTGAGCTGGAAGCCGAACTGCGCGAGCTCGCCGAAAGCAACCCGCTGCTTGAGTTCGACGACGAAGCGCAGGAAGACGAGGCCGCCACCGAAGCCGAACCGGCCGCCACCGCGACCGATTTCGCCACCCCCGCCGACGCCGTCGAAGTGGCTGCCGAGCGTGCCGGCGACAGCGAGGACAACACCGAATGGGCGGACAACGGTGCCGCCGGCGCCGAAACCCCGATCGACTTCTCCAGCAGCGTCGGCAACGGCGCCAACAGCCGCGGCGACGAGGATTACGAGCCGCAGAACGCGGCGCCGGAAACCCTGCAGCAACACCTGGTCTGGCAACTGAACCTCGCCGGGTTCAACCCGCGCCAGACCGCCATCGCCACGGTGCTGATCGACGCCTTGAATGCCGACGGGTACCTTGCCGACGGCATCGCGGCCGTGCAGGCAGCGCTGCCGGCCAATCTTGCCGCCGACCTCGACGAAATCGAGGTCGTGCGCCATCGACTGCAGGGTTTCGACCCGATCGGCGTCGCCAGCCTTGACCTGCGCGACTGCCTGCGCAGCCAGCTTGAACAGATGGATGAAGCCACGCCGCAGCGCAGCCTCGCCATGGCCATCGTCGACACCGAGCTGGAACTCCTGGCCCGCAACGACGTCGCCAAACTGGCCCGCAAGCTGCACGCCGACGAAGACGCGATCACTCTCGCCACCGCCCTCATCCGCAGTCTGGACCCGCGCCCCGGCGCGGCGCTCGACAACACGCCGGTCGAGTATGTGGCGCCGGATGTCTATGCGGTCAAGCACGGCAGCCAGTGGCAAGTGCGCCTGAATGCCGATGCGCAACCGCGGCTCGGCCTCAACCAGCATTACTGCAGCCTCATCGCGCGCACCCGCGGCGAGGACGCCAACTGGATGAAAGGCCAGTTGCAGGAAGCGCGCTGGCTGCTCAAGAGCCTCGAATCGCGTGCCGACACCCTGCTCAAGGTGGCTGGCGCGATCGTGCGCCGGCAAAGCGCATTCCTCGACTACGGCCCCGAGGCGATGCGCCCGCTGGTGCTGCGCGAGGTGGCCGAGGAAGTCGGCATGCACGAGTCCACCATCTCGCGCGTCACCACGCGCAAGTACCTGCACACGCCGCGCGGCACTTTCGAGCTCAAGTATTTCTTCTCCAGCGGAGTTTCCACCGAGGACGGCGGCAGCGCATCGGCGACCGCGATCCAGGCGATGCTGCGCAAGCTGATCGAGACCGAGAACCCGCGCAAGCCATTGTCCGATCAGGCATTGGCCGCCGAGTTGCAGCGCCGGGGCATCAACGTGGCGCGCCGTACCGTGGCGAAATACCGTGAAGGCCTGCGCATTCCCAGTTCCAGCGAACGCCAGCGCGCCGGCTGAAGGGGAACTTGCAACCGGCCATAACGTTCCCAACATCTGCACTGAAGGATGATTCACGACGCGCCCCGGCCCGACATTCGGGGCGCGCCCATCCGGCCGCGACGAGCGGCCTGTACCACCAGAGGAGGCGCATCATGCAATTCCAGCTCAGCGGTCAGCAGATTGAAGTCACCCCGGCGCTGCGTGCCCACGCCATGGCCAAGCTCGACCGCCTCACCCGCCTCGACGACAAGCTGAAAAGCCTCACCATCGTGCTGTCGGTGGACAAGCTGCAGCATCGCGCCGACGGCACCTTGAACGCCGTGGGCACCAGCCTGCACGCGCAGGCAATGGAAGGCGACATGTACGCGTCGATCGACCTGTTGTTCGACAAACTCGTCAGCCAGCTGCGCCGTTATCGCGAGAAGGTGGCCAACAAGCATCAGCGCGCGGCGCGCGAAGAGCGCCAGTTCGGCTGATCCATCGCTGCGGCGGGTCGCGCCGGAGCGCGATCCGCCGCAGGCTGCCCAGATGCGTGCACGGCCGCCATCAGGCAGGCCGGGAAAAGTCGTTTTGAGGCAACCCAGGTGGTGCCGCCGGCCATCGCAGTGGCACGCGTCAAATGCTGGCGTGGGAGATGGCCGCGGCAATATCACGGTGTGCCCAATCGTTTCCGCCACCGCCGCGCCACTCCAGGCGTTGCCCCAAGCTGGCACAATGGCCGCACGCATTGCGCGGCCACGCAGAAGGGCTTTGGTTTGGATCGGCTTACCGCTCGACAACTCTACGATGGCGTCAGCGAGCGCATGGCGCTGCGCTGGCCGGCGGGCATGCGCGGCGAGGGGCGGGTGCTGGAGACCGGCATCGCCGACGTGCGGCGACCGTCGCTCATCGGCTATCTCAACGTCATCTACCCGAACAAGATCCAGATCATCGGCTCGGAAGAGTTGGGTTATCTCGACGGCCTGGATTCACGTCAGCGCTGGGAAGTGATTCACAAGATCGCCGCCAGCAAGCCGGTGGCAATCGTCATCACGCGCGACCAGTCGGTGCCGTCCGACTTGCGCGACGTGGCCGAGGAAACCGACACCCCGCTGTGGGTCAGCGCCAAGCGCGGCCACGAAATCCTGACGTTTCTGCAATACCACCTGGCGCGCCTGCTGGCGGCGAAGCTCACGCTGCATGGCGTGTTCATGGAGGTGTTCTCGATCGGCGTGCTGATCACCGGCGATTCCGGCTCCGGCAAGAGCGAGCTGGCGCTGGAACTCATCAGCCGCGGCCACCGGCTGGTGGCCGACGACGCCACCGAGTTCACCCTGATCGCGCCCGACGTGATCGATGGCGCCTGCCCGGAGCTGCTGCAGGATCTGCTCGAAGTGCGCGGGCTGGGCATCATCAACGTGCGCGAAATGTTTGGCGCCATGTCGGTCAAGCCGAGCAAGTACCTGCGCCTCGTCATCCACCTGAAGCCGCTGCGCGACGGTGAGGACATCGACGCGCTGACCCGCCTCACCGGTGACGTCGGGCACCGCGAGATCTTTGACGTGAAAGTGCCGATGATCACCTTGCCGGTCGCCTCCGGGCGCAACCTGGCAGTGCTGGTCGAGGCCGCGGTGCGCAGCCATGCGCTGAAAAGCAAAGGCATCGACCCGGCGCAAACCTTCATTGACCGCCAGGCGCACCAGATGCGCCGGCTGCCGCCATGGTGAGGCCATGAACAACGATACGTTGCCCCTGCTTTCCGCACGCACCAACCCGCACGCCACCCACCTCGTCGTGCTCACCGGCATGTCCGGCGGCGGCAAGACCGTGGCCTTGCGTGCGTTCGAGGATCTCGATTTCTACTGCGTCGACAACCTGCCGCCGGCGCTGCTGCCGCAGCTGGTGCAGGCCGTCGCCAACCGTCGTCGGCGCCTGGTCGCCGTGGGCATCGATGCGCGCAACCGCGGCGCCGATTTCGCCCACATGCCGCAGGTGATTTCCGAGCTTGCCGCGACCGGGATCGAGGTGCACCTGGTTTTTGTCGATTGCCGCAACGAGGTCCTGATCAAGCGTTACTCGGAAACCCGTCGGCGCCATCCGCTGGCCGAGCGCGGCGTTTCGCTGGCCGAGGCCATCGGCAAGGAGCGCCGCCTGCTGCGCCCGCTGATGGCAATTGCCGAGCGCGTGATCGACTCCAGTGACCTCAACGTGCACCAGTTGCGGCGCGTCGTCGCCACCGACTATGCGCAGGCCACCGAGGGCATGACGCTGATGTTCCAGTCGTTCGCGTTCAAGCGCGGGCTACCGCTGGATTCGGATTTCGTGTTCGACGCACGCTGCCTGCCCAACCCGCACTGGCAACCGCGGCTGCGCCCGCTCTCGGGCAAGGATGAACCGGTGCGCGAGTATCTCGACGGCCAACCGCTGGTGGCCGAATACCTCGCCGATACGCGCCGCTGGCTGGACACTTGGCTGCCGCGCTTCGAGGCCGACGACCGCAGCTACGTCACCATCGCCATCGGCTGCACCGGCGGTCGTCATCGCTCGGTATACCTGGTGGAACAACTTGCCGCGCACTACCGCACGCAGCGCGAAGGCGTGCTGATTTTCCACCGCGAGCTGGATTGACATGAGTGTCGGCGTGCTGCTGATGACCCATGAAGCGGTCGGCCCGGCGCTGATCAGCGCCGCCCGCCACGTGCTGCCGGTGCTGCCGCTCAGAGTGGACGCGGTGGAAGTTCCGGCACAATGCGATCCGGACACATGGCGCACCCTCACCGCGCGCCACGCGCGCGCGCTCGACCAAGGCGACGGCGTGCTGGTGCTCGCCGACCTCTACGGCGCCACGCCCTGCAACATCGGCTTGTCGCTGACCTCGCTTGGCGTGCGCCTGCGCTGTGTGTCGGGGCTCAACCTGCCGATGCTGCTGCGGGTGCTGAATTACGCGGAGAAAAACCTCGACGAACTCGTCGACATCGCGGCCAGCGGCGGCCGTTCAGGGATCTTGATCGACCATGCTTGAACGCGAAGTGGTGGTGTCCAACAAACTCGGCCTGCATGCGCGGGCGTCGGCAAAACTGGTGCAACGGGTACAAGGCTTTCGCTCCACCGTCTGGCTGCTGAGCGCCGGCCGCGAGGTCAACGCGCAAAGCATCATGGGCGTCATGATGCTGGCCGCTGGCCCCGGCACGCCGCTTACCGTCCGCGCCGACGGCCCCGATGAACAAGCCGCCGTCGACGCCGTCGTGGAACTGTTCGAACGCAAGTTTGACGAGGGGGGGTGAGAACGATGGGATTGGAAATTCGAGATTGGAGATTGGGCAAAGCAGGCTGCGGCAAGTCTTGCCGCAGCAAGCAGTTTGCGGCTTTTGCCATTTCGAATCCCCAATCCCATATCTCCAATCCCGGCATCAAACCGAATCCCGAATCTCGAATCTCGATTCCCAGCCTCATGGGCTCCCGCCCATGAGGCTGGTGCTGCCGGGCACCCAGGCCTCGCGCGGCATGGCGCTGGGGCGGGCGCGGCTGGTACAGCCGAGCCGGTACATGGTGGACAGCCGGCCACTGGCGGATGACGAGGTGGCGGCGGAGCTGGAGGCGCTGCACCGCGCGCTGGATGCCGCCCGGCGCGAATTGCGCGAGCTGCGCAGCAAGCTGCACGGTGCGCTGGCGCGCGAGGCCAACGAATTCATCGACGCGCACAGCCTGCTGCTGGACGACGGCGAGCTGCTGCGCGGGCTGGACGAGCTGGTCAAGGTCGGCCGCTACCGCGCCGGGGTGGCGCTGAAGAAACAGGGCGACAAGGTGGCGGCCGCGTTCGAGGCGATGGACGACCCCTATTTGCGCGGCCGCAAGGAAGACATCGAACAGGTGATCGCGCGCGTGATCTCGGCGCTGCAGCGGCAGACCAGCGCGGAGGAGCGCAAGCTGGCCGCGCGCGTCGGCGAGCTCCTGGTGGCCGATACCATCGCCCCGGCCGACATGGCGCAACTGGCCGGGAACGGCCTGCTGGGCGTGGTGGCGAGTGGCGGCAGCGCCTACTCCCACAGCGCGATCCTTGCCCGCAGCCTCGGCCTGCCGATGCTGGTCGGCGCGCGCGACGCCCTGTCACTGATCCACGACGACGACCTGATCCTGCTCGACTCCGAGCACGCCCAGGCGATCATCCATCCGACCGCGCAGGACCTGTCCCGCTATCGCGGCTGGCAGCGCGAAGCGGCGGCCGAAGGGCGGCGGCTTGCCACGCTGGCCAACGCCCCCACGCGCACCCGCGACGGCCTCGCCATCCGCCTGCTGGCCAACGCCGAAACCGCCAGCGATGTCGCTTCGGCGCGCGCCCGCGGCGCCGACGGCGTCGGCCTGTACCGCACCGAGTTCCTGTTCCTCCGGCACAAGCGGCTACCCACCGAGGAGGAACAATTCACCGCCTACCGCGAGCTGGTGCTCGGCATGGGCGGCCTGCCGGTCACCATCCGTACGCTCGACCTCGGTGCCGACAAGGCGGATGCCGCCGGCCTGGTGCTACGCGGCGAGGACAACCCGGCGCTCGGCGTGCGCGGCGTGCGCCTGTCACTGCGTTACCCGGCGGTATTCACCACGCAAATACGCGCCATCCTGCGCGCCGCCTGCTACGGCCCGGTGCGCGTGCTGGTGCCGATGGTCACCCAGCCGGACGAGTTGATTGCCGTGCGCGCGCTGTTTGCGTTGGCACGGCAGGAGCTCAAGCGCGAAAACGTGGATCTGCCGGAAACCCTGCCGCTGGGTGCCATGGTGGAAGTGCCGGCGGCAGCGATCAACGTGCGCGCACTGCTCAAGCACGCGGATTTTCTCGCCATCGGCACCAATGATCTTGCCCAATACGTGCTTGCCGCCGACCGCGGCAACGATGCACTGGACAACATCTACACGCCGCTGCAGCCGGCGCTGCTGCGCGTGATCGCCTACGTCATCAGCGCCGGGCGGCGCGCAAAGAAGCCGGTCAGCCTGTGCGGCGAAATCGGCGGCGACGTGCACTTCACCGCACTTTTGATCGCGCTGGGGCTGGGTGAATTCAGCATGCATCCGGCGCAACTGCTGCAGGTGCGCGACCGGCTTGCCACGCTCGACGCCGCTGCGCTGCGCGCGCACAGTTTGCAGTTGCTGCACGCCGACACGCACGAAGAGGTCAGCGCGTTGCTGACACAGTGGGCGGAGTAGCAGAGCGCGGCAAGCTGCTGCCGCTACGCCAGTGGCGCCGGATCCTGCGCTGGTCTTTGGCCCCGGGGAACTGCCACCGGCCCCACAAACCCCGCATCCGTCGCCTCAAAACGAGCCGCCCCCGCCTACGCTCCCGATCGGCAGCCCGGTCGCGCGCGCCGCCGCACGCACAGCCTCGCTGCCCCACGGGGAAACCCCCGTCACGTCCACGGCATCAACCAGATTCAGGCCAGCCTGCCGGTGCCAGCGGAAATCGAGCACGCCGAGAAAGCTTGGCGGCGGGTCGCACATCGGCGGCGCCTCACACGCAGCGGTGTTTTCGACCAGGC
Organism: Rhodanobacter sp. FW106-HT46G03; assembly: GCF_058789895.1. NCBI lineage: Bacteria > Pseudomonadati > Pseudomonadota > Gammaproteobacteria > Lysobacterales > Rhodanobacteraceae > Rhodanobacter > Rhodanobacter sp. FW106-HT46G03. Next base: position 1,221,958 of record NZ_JBYTCC010000001.1, on the reverse strand, counting down.
AGGTCAGGGCTTCCCAACCGAGGTAATCGGTATCCGGCAACAGATGGCATTGCAGGCCGAGGCGACCATCACGGTCGCGGCATTCGATCCATTCGTGCGGACCATCGGCATCCACGCGACTGCCCACGATAAGCCAGTGCATGGCCGGCAACGCCGCCAGCTCGGTGCGTGCCACCAAAAATCCACCCGCCGTGGCGGCGGCTGTTGGCACGGGCGTGGCCAGCGTCAGCAGCGGGCCGGCGGCGGGCAGGCGCTCGGCCAGGGCACGCGGCGATGCGCGTACCCAACGGCGGTCGGCGCGGGTATCGGTGAACGGCAAACAGGAACGCGCAGCGCGCGCAGCAAGCCAGGCAATCATGGCAATCTCCCGGATCGAACATGGATGGCTTGCCGCAAGCGGCGCGGCTGGCTGACGGCGACGGCAGACTTGCCGTCATTTGGTGAGGATCAATTTGTCGTTGCGGGTCAGCCGCAGGTGGTAGTCGCTGCCGCGGTGGCGGATCACCAGTTCGCGGCGGCCGTCGAGCAAGACTCGGCTGTTTATGCAGTGAACCGCGGACGCCACCAGCGCACGCGCGACAAGCGGCACCCCGCACGCGGGGCAGTCAACGGTTTCGGGATGCGCGGCGATCGCATCGGCAAACGGGGTAGCGGGCATGGAAAACTCCACGAAGGGGTTCGACCATACGGATAGTAACGATTCTCATTTGCGCGTCAACCCGGCGGCCCGCCAGACGCCGCACCCGCGCTTCAACCCTGAAGGCTGCGCCAGGCCACCAGTACCAACGCAGCGAAAACCCCGGCCACGACGTCGTCCGCCATCACGCCAAGCCCGCCGTGCAGCCGGCGGTCGAACCAGCGGATCGGCCACGGTTTCCACACGTCGAACAGGCGAAACAGCACGAACCCGACTGGCACGTACCACCACGACGCGGCGAGCGCCGGCAACAACGCGATCCACTGCCCGACGAACTCGTCCCACACCAGCGCCCGGTGGTCATCAACGCCGAGTGCCTTGCTGGCGGTGCTGCATGCCCACACGCCAAGCGCGAATGCCAGCACGATGACCCCGAGATTCACTGCCAGCGACGCCTCGCGCAGGGCCAGCCACGGCAGGATCGCTGCCAGCGAGCCGCACGTGCCCTGCGCCACCGGCGCCAGGCCGGAACCGAACCCGCACGCGATCCAGCCGGCTGGCGATGCCAGCAGCGCGTGGCGTTGCGCAGCGCTAAGGGTCTTGCGCTCGGACGCCACGCTCATGGCGAGAAGTGATCCCAGCCGCGGTGCGCCGGAGCGATCCATGCACCATCTGGCATCTGCACGCGCACGCTGCTGCCGCTCACGATGCGACCGATCACGGTGGCCGGCGTGCCGCTTGTTGCAAGCGCCGCCACCGCGTCGTCGACCTTGCCCGGCGGCACCGTGAAGCACAGCTCGTAGTCATCGCCGCCCGCCAGCGCGAAATCGCGTGCGGCGTCCAGCGCAAACGCCTGCCGCAGCGCCGGCGACAACGGCAGCCTGGCCGCCTCGATCTCGGCGCCCACCTGGCTGCGGTCGCAGATGTGGCCCAAGTCGGCCAGCAGGCCATCGGAGACGTCGAGGCACGCGCTGGCCAAGCCGCGCAATGCCAGCCCCGCAGCCAGCCGCGGCGTCGGCCGATTGAGCCGCGCCACCAACGCCGCGCGCAGCGGCGGCGCCACGACCACCCTGGTTTGCACGCAGCGCAGGCCCGCCGCCGCATCGCCCAGCGTGCCGGTAACCATCACTACGTCGTCGACCCGTGCACCGGCGCGCGTGAGCGCCATGCCGGGCGGCACGAAGCCATGCACTGCCACGCTGAGCGCAAGCGGCCCGCGCGTGGTATCGCCGCCGACCAGCGCCACGCGATGTGGCGCGGCGAGGGCCAGGAAGCCCTCGGCCAGGCCGTCGACGAACGCCGCATCCGGCTGCGGCAGGGTCAGCGCCAACAGCGCCCACGCCGGCTCGGCGCCCATCGCGGCCAGGTCGGAAAGATTCACTGCCAGCGCCTTCCAGCCAATGTCGGCGGCCGCGGTGTCCAGCGGAAAATGCACACCCGCCACCAACGTGTCGATCGCCGCCACCAGTGCCTGCCCCGGCGGTACCTCGAGCACGGCGGCATCGTCACCAATGCCGAGCAGTACATCGGTGCGCGCCAGCGCGGTGCGCCGCCGGATCGCATCGATCAAGGCGAACTCCATCAGCCCTCCCCGCGCGCGTAGACCAGCGCCGGCGCATCGAGATACGTCGTGCTGCGCCACCGTCGAAAGCCGGTTTTTTCCGCCACGTGGATCGAGGCCTGGTTGGCTGGCGAGATGACGGCGACGATCCGGCGTCCGGGCTGGTTGCCGCCCGCCCAGGCCAAGGCAGCGTTCACCGCCTCGGTGGCATAGCCCTTGCCCCGCATCGCCGGCGCCAGCACCCAACCGGCTTCCAGCATGCCGCTGAGCGACGGCTCGATCGCCCGCGCAAAATCGCCAAAGCCGACATCGCCGACATAGCATCCGCCGGCGCGCTCCTCCACTGCCCAATAGCCGTAGCCCAGCAGCGCCCACAGGCCGCGGTACTGCAGCAGGCGGCGCCAGTTTTCCTCGCGGCTGAACACGCGCCCCCCAATGTGACGCACGGTGTCGGGCGCACTCCACATGGCGTCGGCGGCCGGCAGGTCCTCCGGGATGTGCGCGCGCAGGCGCAGGCGCGCGGTTTCCAGCAGCGGCACCGGCGCGCCAGGCGCGGACATCAGCCGCGCTTCTCGGCCGTGCGCAGTTCGCCGGCGAGCTGGTCCAGCACGCCGTTCACGTAGGTGTGGCCGTGATCGGCGCCAAACCGCTTGGTCACCTCGATCGCCTCGTTGATGACCACGCGGTACGGCACGTCGAGCCGGTATTTCAGTTCGTAGGCCGCCATGCGCAGCACCGCGCGCTCGATCGGATCCACCTCTTCGACCTCGCGATCCAGATGCGGGCGCAGCGCGACGTCCAGCTCGGCCACATGCGCGCCGACGCCGTGCAGCAGATCCTCGAAGTAGTCGAGGTCGGCCACTTCCATGTCCTGCTCGTGACGGAACTGCGCGATCACCGCCTCCACCGAGCTGCCGGACAGCTCCCACGCGTACAGCGCCTGCAGCGCTCGCCGGCGCGCCCGCGAGCGGGCTGCCAAGTCGATGCCTTCGGGGCGTACGTGCATCACAGCTTGCCGTACAGGTTGACCATCTCGATCGCCGCCATCGCGGCATCGGCGCCCTTGTTGCCGGCCTTGGTGCCGGAGCGCTCGATCGCCTGCTCGATCGAATCGGTGGTGAGCACGCCAAAGGTCACCGGTACGCCGGACTCGATCGCCGCCTGCGCCAGGCCTTTCGCGCAGGCGCCGGCCACGTAGTCGAAATGCGGCGTGGCGCCGCGGATCACCGCGCCCAGCGCGATCACCGCCGCGTACTTGCCGGAGGCGGCGAGCTTGTTCGCCCCCAGCGCGATCTCCCACGCGCCCGGCACGCGCACCAGCTCGATCGCATCCTCCGCCACGCCGTGCCGGCGCAAGGTGTCGTACGCACCGGCCACCAAGGACTCGACGACGAAGCCGTTGAAGCGCCCGGCAACGATGGCAAAGCGACCCTTTGGCGTGGCGAAATCGCCTTCGACGATATTCATGATGGTGACATTCCTGAAAGACTTGGCCCGATGCGTCGGGCAAACCGGCATTTTACAGGCTTGGGGCGGTGGCCGCTTGCGGGCATCCTTGCCCACACCGCTGAAAATCTTCGAGCCGCTTACGCCGCCGTGCCGCCCACCGTCATCGCGTCGATCCTGAGCGTGGGCTGGCCCACGCCCACCGGCACGCTCTGGCCGTCCTTGCCGCAGATGCCGACGCCGTCGTCGAGCTGCATGTCGTTGCCGATCATCGAGACACGGGTAAGGACGTCGGGGCCGGAGCCGATCAGGGTGGCGCCCTTCACCGGCGCGGTGATCCGGCCATCCTCGATGAGGTAGGCCTCGGACGCGGAGAACACGAACTTGCCGTTGGTGATGTCGACCTGGCCGCCACCGAAGTTCGGCGCGTAAAGGCCCTTCTTCACTGAGCGGATGATCTCCTCCGGCTCGCGCTCGCCGGCCAGCATGCAGGTGTTGGTCATGCGCGGCATCGGCAGCGCCGTGAAGGACTCGCGGCGGCCGTTACCGGTAGGCGCCATGCCCATCAGACGCGCGTTGAGCTTGTCCTGCATGTAGCCCTTGAGGATGCCATCCTCGATCAGCACGGTGCAGTTCGTGGGCGTGCCTTCGTCGTCGATGTTGAGCGAGCCGCGCCGCCCCGGCAGCGTGCCGTCGTCCACCACGGTGACGCCCTTGGCCGCCACGCGCTGACCGAGCCGGCCGGCAAAAGCAGAGCTGCCCTTGCGGTTGAAGTCGCCTTCGAGCCCGTGGCCGATCGCCTCGTGCAGCAGCACGCCGGGCCAGCCGGGGCCGAGCACCACCGGCATCTGCCCGGCCGGCGCATCGACTGCATCCAGATTGACCAGCGCCTGGCGCACGGCCTCGTCGGCAAACGCGAACGCGCGGCCGTTTTCGATCAGCTCGCGATAGCCATACCGCCCACCGCCCCCCGCATAGCCCTGCTCGCGCCGGCCATGCGCCTCGGCAATCACCTGCACGTTGAGCCGCACCAGCGGGCGCACATCGGCAGCCAGCGTGCCGTCGGACGCCGCGATGAGCACGGTATCCAGCGTGGCGGCCAGGCTCACGATGACTTGCGTGATGCGCGGGTCGCGGGCGCGTGCATGCGCGTCGACCTCGCGCAGCAACGCGATCTTGTCGGCGTTCGGCAGGCTTTCCACCGGGTCGATCGCCGGGTACAGCGCGCGCCCGCTCGCCAGCGCCAGCGGCTTGCCGGCGCCGTGGCCGTCATGCGCAATCGCCCGCGCCGCCTTCGATGCCGCCAGAAGCTGCGGCAACACGATCTCGTCGGAATATGCAAAACCGGTCTTCTCGCCGCTGATCGCGCGCACGCCCACGCCCTGCTCAATCGCGTGGCTGCCATCCTTGACGATGCCCTCCTCCAGCGTCCACGACTCACTGCGCGAGTGCTGGAAATACAGGTCGGCGGCGTCGATCGACGGCCCCATGAGCTGGGCGAACACGCGATCCAGATCAGCCGTCGTCAATCCCCCCGGCACCAGCAGCCGGTCCTGCACCTGCGCAATGAGCTTGTCCATCGAGTCTCGCCGATCCAATCCGGCCGCTATGGTGACATGCGGCGCCGGGGTCGGAGCGTGCTTTCGACGAGATCGGCGCCTGTCGGGGGATCGATCCTGATATTTTTTTCGATACGGATGCCGTGCTCAGATCGCCAGCCACACATAGCAGTAGAGCGTGTCGTTGTCCTTGGCGTTGCGACCGGCACCGTCGACGTCGTGTACCCGCCCGCTGAAGCGGTTGAAGTGGGTGTATTGCAGGCCCAGCCGCAGATTGGCCCACGGTTGCCCCCACGAGGTGGACTGGCCGAACGGGCTGTAGTTGAGCTCGATGCTTTCACCCTGCGTATTCGGCGAGCCGTCGTTGCCGTAAAGCGCAACATCCTTGCTGCCGTTGTAGACGAACGACGCCAAGGTCACACCGTAGGTATGGCGGTACCAGTAACTGCCCTTGAGGTTGAGCGACTGCAGGCTGTTGTGCAGGTGATCCGATCCACCGCTGCCATAGGTGGCGTCCAACCGCTGGCCCTCGTGGACGTACAACCCGTCGACGGTGATCGCATGGTCGCCATTGACGTAGGTGTAGTTGGAATCCACTCCGAAGTCGCGGAACCGATCCGTTGGCCCGGGCAACGCCACCGCGTCACCGACCGCGTTGGTGCCGACCTGTCCGCGACGCATGTTCAGCATGAAGCCGCCGACCGAGAAGCTGCCGGTGGGCAGGTTCCACGTATAAGCCATGCGTGCATAGGGCGTAACCCCGCTCAAGCGGCCGTCGAAGCCGGCGTTGACGTGGCGCAGAAACGCCGGCGACAACGAGCGATAGCCGCCCAGCTCCATGTACCAGGCGCCATCCAGCTGCAGGTAGGCGCTGACACCGACCACCTGCGCGGCCAGCCCGCCCAGCAGCATTGGCTGGGCAGGTGCTTCGGGGGCCAGATCGGCCGACAGGTACGGGTACTTCCACGCCGGTGCGGTGTTGAACACGTCGCTGACGGTGGGGTTGTTGTTGAGCGAGATGCCCCAGATGCCGCTGTGGTTGCCGTGGCTGAACATGCGCGCATAGCGCCAGTCCATGTTGTCCCAGCCGAGCAGGCCGCCGTTCTCCGAGTAGGTGGCCTGCGCGAACACGCCGACGTGCTCGCTCAGTCGGCCGGCGAGGAACACCGACGCCTGCTGCAGCTCGGTGTTGTCGTTGGTGCCGAAGCCCTTGGCCGGCGCCTCGGTCTGCGCCTTTTGCGTGTGCGTGAACGATTCGACCAGCATTGCCGAGAGCGGCACGTCGGTCTGGTCGCCCACCTTCATGGTGTAGCCCATCAGCTTGAACTGGCGCCCGAACTGGGTGAGCTCCGGTCCAAAGCCGCCTACGTGACAGGCCACACACGGCTGCCTCGTCTGTCGTGCATATGAAGGCACCGCCAGCACCATGCTGGGCACCCCCAGCAGCCCCGCGAGCACGATCAAGGCTATCCAGTATGGCGGGCGATGCATGGCAGCAGACCAACCCGGAATCAAACCATTCCAGCGAGTGTTCATGTGCATGCTTCCTACGCGTCCAGCGTGGTGGCTGGGTACGGACGCAGTCTTGAACCAACGGATACCCGTATATTGATTTCCGTCAACAGCCACCTGCCCGCCACCGACGCAAAGTGCCGCAGGCTGGCGCAGTGCCGATGAGGTAGGCCTCGGACGCGGAGAACACAAATTCGCCGTTGGTGATGTCGACCTGGCCGCTGCCGAAGTTGGGGGCGTACAGGCCCTTCTTCACCGAGCGGATGCTTTCCTCCGGCCCGCAAGCGCCAGGCAGCATGCAGGCAAAAAGGTGCCGGGGACAATTTGCACAATCTGCAAGATGGATTCCCCGGTCGCAAACGGGCATCCCCTGAATTGCACCCCGGCGCCACACCCTATAGTCGGAAATGGCACCTCGCATTTCGCTAGGGCACCGACGAACTCGCCGCCGGTGCGTCGCTGCGCAGCGGCGTGGTGACCACCGGCGGACTCGGCGCAGTGGGCAGCAAGGGCGGACGCTGGCTGCTCCGGGCGGCCGGCAAGTTGTGTTTTTCCACCAGCGTCATCACCGGTTTGTCCCAGCTGCCGGTGACGTGGTAGCGGGCACTGATGGTTTTGTTGAGGCCTTTGCCGAGCAGGCCCTGCACCGCAAAGCCGGCGGCCGCACCGACTGGCCCGCCGACGACGGCGCCGAGCACCGGCAAGCTGTTGCCGAAGTGCGGCACCACCACCACCTGCTGGTCGTAGTCGCGCGCGCGCAGGCCGGTACGGCCGGTGATGCCGATCTGCGCTGCCGGGCCCTTGATGAGGAGGTTGCTGGTGGTGGCGCTGCCATCGGCAAGGTGGAAGTCGCCATCGATGGAATCAAAGCCCAACCCCTTGCCGAACACGTCGCCAAAATCGAGCGTGAGCCGACGCGGCAACTCGGCCAGCGACACCAGGCCGAACAGGCGTCCCATGCCGGGGCCGACGTCGGGGATGTGGCCGTCGCTGACATGCACTGACAGCGTGCCGGTGGCGTTGGCCAGGCTGAATGACGACGGCGCGCCTGGCCAGCTGGCGTCGAGCTGGTCGCTGGTCTTGCCGCCGGTAACCAGACCGTTGTAGCCGAACGCGCCAAGCATCTTGCCCAGGTCGTCGGCGGCAAAGCCGATGCGCATGCGGGTGTGGCTGTTGGTGGCCGTGCCGTTCCAGTCGCCGCTGCCGGTGAGCTGCACGCTCGGCGACAGCGCACGCAACTGGTCGATGTGCATGCCGCGCTCAGTCGGCCAGGTTTCCAGCCGCGCTTCGCCGAGCCTGGCGTCGCCGAAGGTAAGGTCGCCCACCCACAGGTGGAACGGCGGCAGCGCGGCCGGGTTCACGCCGGTATCGGCCGGGTCGGGCTCGGGCTGGCTGACGGCGGCCTTGTCGGCGGTCGGGTTGCCCGGCCAGTACAGGCGCTTGAGGCGTGCAGTGATGCCGCGCTTGGCCAGCTCGTGCTCGGGCACACTGAACTGCCCGGCCATCGCCGCCCCCTCCACCGTCGCCACCAGGCTGTCGTTGCGCGGCGTCAGCTGCAGTGTCATCGGGCCGAGCGGGCGGCCAAACCATTGCGCTTGCGCGGTGCCGACATCCACGCTCTCCAACGCCGGGCCACCACCACCCGTGCCTCCGGCGGTGAACGCCACGGCCTGTTGCACCCAACCGGTGACATCCAGCGTGGCGGCGTGGCCACGCACGCGCAGCCCCTGCGCCGGCAGCGTCGTCGGCATCTGCGCGCCAAATGCCAGCGTGCCGGCCAGCGGCTTGCCGGGTGCCGCCAGGCGCAGGAAACCACGCGCCACCTGGCCGAGCGATACCTTGAGGTCAGCCCCGTCGATGGGCAGGCTCAGGCTGACGTGCAACGGCAACTCGGCGGTGGCTGCCTTGGCCAGCGGCGCCGGGGCGTCCAGCGTGGTGCCGACCAAAGTGGAGTCGAGGCTGAGCGTTTGTGTCGGCGCGCCACCATCGGTTGGCCGCGTCAACCGGAATCCGATGTCGTACAGGCTGCGGCCGCTGCCCAGCGGGTTGAGCCAGTCGAGCGCGGGGTAGCCAAGGGTCAGATCGCTGAACCGGAAAGCGCCGCGCAAATCCACCGCCACCGGCACGTCCGCGTCGCCGGTGGCGCCGGCAATGGCGAGGTCGAGCACCGCCGGCTGGCCGTGGAAGCGGCCTTCGAGCGGACCGGCGTGAAAGCCCGTTCGATCGAACGTGGCCGGGCCGCTCAGCTGGTCGAGCTTCAGCGTCCAGTCCGGCTCGCTCACGTCGACGTGGTCGAGCTTGGCCTGGCCGGTAAGCACGGCGGTTTCCGGCATTCCCAGCGGCAGCGACAGGTGGAAGCCGAAACTGCCGGTACCGCCGAGTTTCAGCTTGGCGAGGGTTTTCGCCTGCTGGTTTGCGATTGGGCTCTTGCGCACGAAATCCAGCAGGTTGGCCGCGTTGCCGTGGCCGTCGACGTTCAAATCGAGCGTGGCGTCGGCAAAGTCGGGAAACAGCGCCACCGCCTGGTCGACCTTCACCCCCAGCGCCTGCCCACCGTCGGCCTCGACCAGCATGCCGCTGTTGATAAAATTGGCGATGGCATGCACGCCGGTCGCATCCGGCCAATCCGGCGCGTAATGAAGTTTCAGGTCGCTGATTTCCGCACGCGCTTCGAACCGGCCCTCGTGGTGGTGGAACGGCCAATCCTTGAGGTCGCCGCGCACAGCGACGTCGGCACCATCGATGCGCCCGCCGAGCAGCGCGTGATCGAGCCACGCGACGGTACCGGGCGACATCACGCTCACCGGCCAGAACAGCTTGGCGGCTTGCACATCGGCGTGGTTCACGCGGGCGTAGAGATCGAGAAACGGCGGGCCGCCGGCGGCGTGCAGGCGCATCTCGCCACGCAGTTGTCCGCCATAGCCGGTGCCGGCGAAATCCAGTGGCGCCAGGCCGATATGCCAATCGCCGTCCGCCTGCCACGCAGCCACGGTGCCGGCGAGGTTCGCCAGCGCGAACGGGGTGCGAAACATCGGCCGCGCATCCACCGTGGCCGGCTGCGCCGGCAGGCTCAGCGACAGCGCCTCGCCGTCGCCGCGCAAGCTGCCGCGCAGGCCGCTGACGCCGGGGATGGCCGCCGAATGATCGATGCCGAGGCCGCTGAAATCGGCGCTGAGCCGGGTCAGGCCTGCCCCCTTGCTCCACGCGAGGTTGACCGTGTCGAGCCGGCCGCGCGGGTGGCCGCTGCCAACCCAGGCGACGAGGGTCGGCGGCAGTTTGGGCAGCGCCCCGAGCCAAGGGACCAGCGGCGCAAGTTGCAGTTCTCTCGCCGCCGCTTCGATCCGCAGTTGCGGCGTGCCGGGCGCGTGTACCCACGCGGCGAGCGCGCCATCGTCCGCCCCGGCCCAGCGCAACACGTAGCCGTCGGCGTTGCGGCGCAGGTCGGCCTCGCCGTGAATCGCCGGCACCCGCACCGATGCGCCGGCGGGCGTGGTCAACTGCACCGCGGCAAGGTCGATGCGCGCAAAGCTGCGCACCACCTGCCCGGCTTTCCAGTCGAGCCACAGCGCCAGATCGCCGCGACCGCTGCGTACCGCGTAGCCGCCAAGGTCGACCCCGGCCAGCAGCGCCGGCCAGTCCACGCGTTGCCCGGCCAGCCACAGCCGCCCGCTGCTGCCATCCTCCTGGAAACGCCCGGCGCCGCGCAGCACGCCGGTCGCACCGTCGCGCTGCATCAGCAGGCCCACGCGGAGTTCATCGCCTTGCCGGCTCAGGCGCACCTGGTCGGCCGTCAACCGATAGTGCCGGTCGTGCCGCGCGTCCGTGATGTCCAGCTGCAGGTGATCCAGCCACAACGCCATCGAGAGCTGGCCGAAATCCGCCGGCTGCGAACCTTCGCCGGTGCCAAGGCCGTTGACGTGCCAGCGGCCGTCGCGATCGCGTGCCAGGTTCAACTGCAGGCCGCTCGCGCGCAGGTTCAGCAAATACCGGGTTGGCAGCAGCCAGCCGCCAAAATCCAGCCGCAACTCCGCCTTGGGCACGCGCACCGGCTGGCCACTGCCACCGGGCGGCACGCCGATCGTCAGGCCGGAAAGCGCAAACACCGGGCCGGCAGGCGTCCAGCGGCCATCCAGCGCGGCAAAGCTCACCGGGCGCGCCAGCCGCGTCGACAACTCGCGTGCCACCCACTGCGGGTGCTGCGCCACCAGCGGCAGCAAGGCCTGCGCCAACGCCACCAGTACCGCCAGCGCAATCACGCCCACGCCGGCGACCCAGCCCAGCGCGCGCGCGCCGTGCTGCAGGGGGCGGTGCCAGGGGATGTTCATGCGCACACGGTGTCGCAGGCTGGTTTACAGCAGCACCACATCGAACTGTTCCTGCGAATAATGTTCCTCGGCCTGAAAGCGTATGCTTTTGGAGATGAACTCCTCCAGTTCGGCGACCGCGGCGGAGTCCTCTTCGAGGATGCGGTCGACCACCTGCGGGCTCGCCATCACCAGCAGTTTCTTGGCATCGAACTGGCGCACCGCGCGGGTGATTTCGCGGAAGATCTCGTAGGTCACCGTCTCCGCCGTCTTCTGTGTGCCGCGCCCGCCGCAGGCCGGGCACGGTTCGCACAGCTGGCGTTCGAGGCTTTCGGTGGTGCGCTTGCGCGTCATCTCGACCAGACCGAGCGAGGACATCGGGTACACCGTGGTTTTCGCGTGGTCGCGCGCCAGCCCTTTGCCCAGCATGCGCAGCACCTGGCGCTTGTGCTCCTCGTCGATCATGTCGATGAAGTCGATGATGATGATGCCGCCCAGGTTGCGCAGGCGCAGTTGGCGCGCCGCCGCTTGCGCGGCTTCGAGGTTGGTGCGGTAAACGGTTTCTTCGAGGTTGCGGGTACCGAGATAGGCGCCGGTGTTGACGTCGATGGTGGTCATCGCCTCGGTCTGGTCCACTACCAGATACCCGCCGGATTTCAGCGGCACCTCTTTTCGCAGCGCGTGCTGGATCTCGTCCTCCACGCTGTACAGGTCGAAGATCGGCCGCTCGCCGTCGTAGTGCTCCACCCGGTCGTCCAGGTTGGGCATAAACTTGTGCACGAACTTGACGACCTTGGCGAAGGTTTCCGCCGAATCCACGCGCACGGTGGCGATTTCGGCGGTAAGCATGTCGCGCAGGCTGCGCAGCGGCAGCGAGAGCTCCTCGTACACGCGCTCGCCCACCTTGGCCTTCGCGATGTTTTCCTGCACCACGCGCCACACCTTGCCGAGGTAGGTGACGTCGAACGCCAGCGATTCGGCGCTCTGCCCCTCGGCGTTGGTGCGCACGATGTAGCCCAGCGGCGTCTCGCCGATCAACCCGCCCAGCACCTCACGCAAGCGCCCACGCTCGGCCTCGTCCTCGATGCGGGCGGAGATGCCCAGCGTGTGCGCATACGGCAGCAAAACGAGGTAGCGCGAGGGGATCGACAAATGCGCCGAAAGCCGCGCGCCCTTGGTGCTGATCGGGTCCTTGACCACCTGCACCACGATCTCCTGGCCTTCGTGCACCAGCTCGCTGATGGGCGGCGCGTGATGCGGCGCCGGTGGGGCGTCGCCGGCGTCCGTCACTGGCGCGCGCACGATGTCGGAAGCATGCAGAAACGCGGCGCGGTCGAGCCCGATCTCGACAAACGCGGCCTGCATGCCCGGCATCACCCGCTGCACGCGGCCCTTGTAGATGTTGCCCACGTAGCCGCGCTTCGAGGCACGCTCGACATGCACTTCCTGCAACATGCCGTTTTCGACCACGCCCACCCGCGTTTCGCGCGGGGTCACGTTGATCAGGATTTCTTCACTCACTGCATACTCCCTGCAAAGAAACCCGGCCGCACGACGCACCAAGCCTCTGACCGGCCTTTATAACGTTTGCGTGCGCCGACTGTCGATGCGCAGCGCACGCCTGCACGGGCGACAATGGCGCTTTCCTTGGCTGGAAGCACCTGCACCGTGAACCCCGTCGCACAACCCATCCTGCTCGCCTGGAGCGGCGGCAAGGATTGCCTGCTGGCGCTGGCCGCGCTGCGCGCCGACCCACAATGGCGGGTCGTAGCCTTGCTGACCACGATCAACCGCAGCCACGCCCGGATTGCCATGCACGGCGTGCGCACGACGGTGCTGCAGGCGCAGGCCGCAGCGCTCGGCCTGCCGCTGGTGGAAGTGGGCATGGACTGGCCCGGCAGCAACGCCGCCTACGAGGCCGCGCACGCCCGCGCGCTGGCCGAGGCACGGGCGCGCTGGCCCGGCCTGCGCCACTGCGCATTCGGCGACCTGTTCCTGGAAGACGTGCGGGCCTACCGCGAAACGCAACTGGCACGCGACGGCTGGCAGGCGGTGTTTCCGCTGTGGGGCAGCGACACCACTGCCACGGCGCAGCGGTTCATCGCCGCCGGCCATCGCGCCAAGCTGTGCTGCGTGGATACGACCCAGCTCGACGCCCGATTCTGCGGGCGCGACTACGACGCCGCCCTGCTCGCCGAGCTGCCCGCCGACGTCGATCCGTGCGGCGAGCGCGGCGAATTCCACACCCTGAGTTACGCCGGCCCGCTGTTTGCCACGCCGCTTGCGCTGACGCGCGGCGAATCCGTGCTGCGCGACGCGCGTTTCCAGTTCACCGATTTCCTGCTTGCCGATGCCGGGCAAGCCTGACGCGCCAGTCTTGCCGGATGTCCTGACGCCGGGGCTGTCCGTGGTGTTCTGCGGTACCGCGGCAAGCGCCCGTTCGGCGGCGGAACACGCGTATTACGCGCACCCCGGCAACCGGTTCTGGTTTGCGCTGCATGCCGCGGGGTTCACCCCGCGCCAGCTGGCACCCGCCGAGTTTCCGATCCTGCCGCGCTACGGCCTGGGGCTGACCGACCTCGCCAAGCGCCACAGCGGCAACGACGCGGCACTGCCCGCCGACGCGTTCGACGTGGCCGGTTTGCGTGCGCGCATCGCACGCTGCGCACCCCGCTGGCTCGCCTTCACCAGCAAGCGCGGCGCACAGGCGGTGCTGGGCCACGCCGTGCCCTACGGGCTGCAGGCCGAATGCATCGGCACCGTGCGCCTGTGGGTGCTGCCCTCGCCCTCGGGCAACGCACGCGGCCACTGGAGCCTCGCGCCGTGGCAAGCGCTGGCGGGCCTGAGCGCCGCGCACACCGACCACTGACATTCGCAATACCAGCTGCCACCGTTAAGCTGGTCGCACCACCCTCGCCAAGGCCTTGCCCCACCCCATGCCCGGCCGTGTCCGCCGCCTGCGCCCGCTTGCCGCGCTGACCTGCTGGTCGATCGCTCCGCTGGCACTGGCGAGCGTGCAACTGCAGGTGCGCGGGGTGGACGAACCGCTGGCACAAGCCATCACGGCATCGGTGGAGCTTTCCCAGTACACGCAGCGCGAGGCCAGCGCGGCGCAAGTCCAGCGCATGGCCGAACGCGCGCCGGCGCAGGCCGAAAAAGCGCTGGAACCCTTCGGCTATTACGCCGCACACGCCACCGCGCAGGTCGAACCGGCAGGCAAGGACTGGAAAGTGACGCTGACCGTCGTGCCCGGCGCGCCGGTGATGGTGACCACGGTCGAAGTGCAACTGGACCCCGCGGCATTGGCGTTGCCGCCGATCCGCCGCGCGCATCGTGCCATCACCCGCCTCGCCGGCCAGCGCCTGGACGCCGCGCAGTACGACGCCGCGCGCGACGCGATGAGCGCCGCACTCACCGCCAACGGCTATCTCGACGCCAGGCTCGTGACCCGCCGGGTCGCGGTGTACAGCGCCGCGCATCGCGCCGAGATCCACCTTGCCTGGCAAGTCGGCCCGCGGTTTCGCTACGGCCGGGTCGAGTTCGACCACTCGCCCTTCCATCCGGGTTTTCTCGATCGCTACGTGCCGTTCAAGCCCGGCGATTACTTCAACCAGGATCAACTGCTGCAATTGCAGCAAGCATTGAATGGCGCCGATTACTTTGCGGTTGCCAACGTGGTGCCGAACATCAACCCGCAGGTGCCGGGCACGGTGGATATTGCGGTGGAGCTCAAGCCGGCCCGCCGCACGGTGTACACCGGCGGCCCGTTCATCGGCACCGATACCGGCTACGGCTTTCGCGCCCGCATGGAGCGGCGTTACGTGAACCGCCGCGGCGACAAGTGGAAAAACGAGCTGGTGGCCGCGCAACGGCTGAAAACCCTGTCGACCACCTACACCATCCCGCTGCCCGGCGACCACCAGCGCAGCTGGAACATCGGCGCCAACTACCGCGACGCGAACACCGCCACCTCGCAATCGCGCACGTTCGAGCTGGTGGGCAACGAGACCCGGCGCTGGCGTGGCTGGACGCGCACCCTCGGCGTGCACGTGCTTTCCGGCACGTTCACCGTCGGCAAGCGTGGCAACGAGCCGGACACCACCCCCGGCATCGAGCGCGGCACCAGCACGCTCACGTTTTTCGAAGCCTCGCTCACGCGCAAACAGGCCGATGATTTCGCCTTCGTACGCGAGGGCTGGTCGCTTGCCTTGGCAGCGCGCAGCACCGCCGGCAACGCGCTGTCTTCCGCCAGCTTCAGCGACGTCACCGCCGACGCCAAATGGATCCACGCCTTCGGCGCCAAACGCCGCAACCGGCTCATCGTGCGCAGCAGCGCCGGGCACACCTGGACCGACGATTTCGCCGCTCTGCCGCCGCAACTGCGTTTCTTTGCCGGTGGCGACCGTTCGGTACGCGGCTACAGCTACCAGTCGATCGGCCCGCGCAACCACGCCGACCGCGTCATGGGCGGGGTGAACCTCTTGGTCGGCAGCGCCGAGGTGGAGCACTACTTCACCCGCAACTGGGGCATCGCCAGCTTCGTCGACATCGGCAATGCGTTCGACGCCGTGGATTTCCGACCCAAGATCGGCACCGGCCTCGGCGTGCGCTGGCGCTCGCCGGTGGGCATGATCCGGCTTGATGTCGGCACGCCGGTGCACGACGCCACCCGGCACGGCATGGTGTTGCATCTGGTGATCGGGCCGGATTTGTGAAGAGCCGGGATTCGGGATGGGAGACTCGGGATTCGGAAAGGCTCGCGAGGGTGTGGGGTGAGGCGAAAGGCGGCTGGACTGTTGGTCGGGTTTGGAGGAGTGCGGTGGCGTGAGCGCGGTGGGGCTCCAGCGGTGGCGGCGGGGACGGCGCGTCGGGGTCGGCGCGGCGGCAGTGCTGGTTGCGTCGATGCTGGCTCTGGCGTGGCTCGGGTGGAGCAACGCGGGACTGCGGTTTGTGCTGATACGGGTACAGCAGGCAACTGGCGGAGCGTTGCACTGGCAGCAGGCGCACGGGGCGTTGTTCGAGTCCATGCGGCTGGACGGGGTGCGCTACGACGACCGCCACGGCACGCGGGTCGCGGTGCGCCGCGTGCGGCTCGACCTGCGCTTCTGGCCACTGCTGGCCAAGCGCGTGCACGTCACGCGGCTGGATGCCGATGGTGTGGAGGTGCAGGTGCCCCAAAGCAGCGGCAAGACGAGCACGCCAGGCACGTTCTCGCTGCGACCGCCGGTCGACATCGTGCTCGATCGGGTGCACATCGGCAGCGCGCACGTCGCCGTCGGTGGCGCGCCCACCTTCGCCTCCAGCCAGCTCGATCTGGCCGGACGCTGGACGCGCGACGGCATCGCGATCGACACCCTGCGCCTGCGCGCGGCGGACGGCACGGTCGATCTCGACGGCCGGGTGGCCTTGGCACGCCGCGAATCGGGTCAGGGCAAGGCCCGCTTCGCGTGGCAATTCGGTGCCAAGACCTGGGCCGGCACGCTGACCGCAACCGCCGATGGCCACCAGGCGCGACTCGACCTCGCCTTGCAGCAGCCGATGGCGGCGACCCTGCACCTGACCTTGGCGCAGGATCCCCCGCATGCGTGGTCGGCACGCCTCGACGCGCCACACTTCGATCCGGCCGTGCTGCTCGGCGACACTGCGTTGCGCGATGTCTCGCTGGCGCTGCAGGCGCAGGGCAAAGGCGCCACCGGCGAGCTGCGCGGCACACTTGCCGCCAACGGCTACCAGCTGGAACTCACGCCGCTGCGCGCGCACTACGCCGCCAGCCGCCACACGCTGAAACTCGAACAACTCGCGCTGCGTTCGCCGCAGGTCAAGGGCCAGCTCGACGCCAGTGGCACGTTCGACCTGGGCACCCAACCCATTGCCGGCAACCTCGACGTACGCTGGGCCAACGTGTTGCTGCCGGCGCAACTCGTCGGCCAAGTGCTGGCCAGCGCCGGCACACTCAAGCTCGACGGCACGCCCGAGCGCTATCGGGCCGATGCCCGGCTGACGCTCGGCCCACCGCGGCAACCGGTGCAGTTGACGTTGCAGCTCGATGGCACGCCGCACGGCATCGCGTTGCGCACGCTCACCGCGCAGCAAGCGAAAAGCCGGCTGGCGCTGCACGGGCAACTGGATTGGGCGCCGGCACTGGCTTGGCAACTCAATGCCAGCGCCAGTGCTTTCAACCCCGGCGCGGTCTTCGCCCATTGGCCCGGCGCGCTCGATGTGGATCTCGCCAGTCGCGGCACGTTCGCCGCCAACGCCGTGCAGGGCAGCCTCGACATCGCCCGCCTTGGCGGGCGACTGCGCGGCCGGCCGCTCGCCGGCAGCGCCCACCTCGAGCTCGGCTCCACCGAAGTGCTGAGCGGCAACCTGCGCCTCGCGTCCGGCGCCAGCCGGGTACAGCTCGACGCCAAGCCGGGGCGCACCAACGACGCGGACTTGAAGCTGGCCGTGGCCTCGCTTGGTGACTGGCTGCCGCAGGCAAGCGGACGTCTGGATGGCCAATTCAACCTGCGTGGCCGCTGGCCAGGGCTGGCGGTCAACGGGCGACTCACCGGCAGCGCGCTGCACTGGCAAGCGCAGAAACTCGACCAGTTGCAGCTCATCGTCGGCGTGCCCGACACCCGCCGCCTTGCGGGCAAGATCGAGCTGCAAACCCGCGGCGCACAGCTCGCCGGGCTGGATTTCTCGCAACTGCACCTGCGCGCCGAAGGCAGTGAGCGCGATCACCAGCTGGAACTCGATGCCCGCGGCACGCCCCTGTCGGCGCGCCTGGCGCTGCACGGCGCGCAGCAAGGCAACACCTGGGCCGGCGCCCTGAACACGCTCAACCTCGAACCGACCGGCATGCCGCCGTGGCACCTGCGCAGCACCACTCGCCTTGCGTGGCGCAACGGCGCCTTCGACCTCGGCAAGCTGTGTCTGACCGCCGGTGAGCCCTTACTGTGCGTGACCGGCCGCGGCGAGCGCAACGGCCGACTGCGCGCCAGCTACCAATTGCATGCCTTGCCGTTGGCGGCGCTGCTGGATGCCGCTGGCGTGACACACGCATCGCTGCGCGTCGACGGCGCGCTCGACGGCGATGGCCAGTGGCAACGCGCCGGCAACGGCCAGTGGAGCGGGCGCGGCAATCTCTCCTCGCCGCGCGGCAGCGTGAGCTGGATCGAGCGTGAGGGTGTGCCGGCGCTGGCGTGGAGCAACCTTGCCGCAGGCTTCGACCTCGACGCGGCGCGCCAGCGGATCGAACTGCATGCGCAACTCGATCATGGCGGCCGGCTTGCCGGCAGCGCCGAATTGCGTGGCCGACAGCAGGCACTGAGCGGCAACGTGACGATGCAGCTCAACGATCTCGGCTGGCTCACGCTGGCCGGCGACACGCTGGCCAATGTGCACGGCACGGCCAGCGCGCAATTCACCCTCGGCGGCACGCTGGCGACACCCAGTGTTGCCGGCCAGGCCGGCATCCAGGACTTCGCCGCCGAAGTGCCCGGCGTCGGCCTCAAACTCACCGGCGGCAAGCTGGTGGCCAACACCCTCCCCGGCCACACGCTGGCGGTGGACGGGCAGGTGCAATCGGGCAGCGGCATGCTCGGCGTGCGCGGCCAGATCGGCCTCGGCGACGGCCTGCCGATGCAGCTGGCGATCAGCGGCAAGCAGTTCACCGCAGCCAGCGTCCCCGCCGCGCAAATCGTGGTATCGCCGGATCTGGCGTTGCGCCACGACGCCGACGGGTTTGCGCTGGACGGCAACGTGCTGATGGACCGTGCCGAGGTGAACCTCGACAAATTGCCCGGCGCCGGTGCGCCGCAGGCTTCCGCCGATGTGGTCGTGATGGATCGTCCGCAAGCCGAACGCGACGCCGCGCTGCCGGTACGCGCCACGGTCAAGGTGGACCTTGGCGCGCACACGCATCTGGTCGGCTACGGGTTGGACGGCCGCCTGCACGGCGTACTCACCGTCAACCAATCGCCTGGACAGGCTGCCACCGGCCAGGGCCAGATCACCGTCGACGGCAGCTACGAGGCCTACGGCCAAAAGCTCCAGATCGAGCGCGGCAAGCTGCTGTTTGCCGGCACCCCGCTGGACAACCCCGGCCTGGCCATTCGTGCGGTGCGCAAACTGAACCCCAACGCGACGATCGATGAAGGCCAGGAGGTGGGGCTGGAAATCAGCGGCACTGCCAAGCGCCCGGTGCTGACCATATTTTCGCAACCGGCGATGGAGCAATCCGACGCGCTGGCGTATCTCGTCACCGGCAAGCCGCTCGCGCAGGTAACCAGCGGCGAGAGCAACCTGCTCGGCAGCGCTGCGCAGACACTGGGTACGGCGGCCGGCAACCTGCTGGCCAAAAGCATCGGCGCGCAGCTCGGCCTGGACGACGTCGGCGTCGGCAGCAGCGATGCACTGGGCGGCGGGTCGGCGTTCACCGTGGGCAAGTACCTGTCGCCGCGCCTGTACCTGAGCTACGGCGTGGGCCTGTTCGAACCTGGCGAGGTGGTGAGCCTGCGCTACCGGCTCAGCCGCCGCTGGCATTTCGAGGCGCAAAGCGCGACCAACTTCAACCGCGCCAGCCTCAACTACCGGTTGGAGAAGTGACTTCCGGCGACGTGCCGGCCGGCGAGCCCTCCTCCGCCGGCCAGGCGAACCGTACGCTGCGCTGCAGCGGATCGGCTTCGACCAGGCGTACGCGCACTTCCTGTCCGAGCGGCAAGGGTTGCGCTGCGGTGACGCGCGCCTCGATCGCGGGCGCGTGCAGCATGACCACGCCACTGTGTGCCGCCGGCGCAGCGCGGTGATGCGCCGCGTCTCCCAACTCGACGATGGCCCCGGCAAACGCCGCACCGGCCTGCGGTGCCAGCAGTACCGCTTCGATCAGGTCGATCACCGCGCGCTCGTACTGGTGCGCGCGGCGGTCGGCGCCGCCCATCAGGGCCGGCAGTTCCGCCAGCCCGGCGCGCGCCCACGTCGGCACCGTGCTGCCGGCACACAGCGCCACGCACACCTCGCCCACATAGCGATCCACCAGCCGCCGCAGCGGCGCGGTGGCATGCGCGTACGGTGCCGCCAGCGCAGCCTGCTCGGGCTGCTCCGGCGGGGTGCCGTCAAAGGCCACGTAACCAGCCCCGCGCAGCACCGTGGTGCACGCGGTGAGCATGAGCTGCGCCGCGGCCATGCCGGTCAAGAGCGAAATCTGCGCATTCCAGTCCTCCACCGGATGGTTCACCCGGTAGCGCAACTGGCAGTGGCCGTCGACCAGCGCGATTTCCTGTTCCGGCAGCGCCAGGCTGATGCCGCCGCGCGCCGCTTCGCGCTGTGCGCGACGTTCGCCCACCTCGCGCAGCAGGCGCCACACCGGGTCGGCGGTGCCGGCATCCAGGGTCTGCTGCACGCCGGCGTAATCGAGCCGGGCCCGGCTGCGCACCTGCGCGCGGCGCACATCGACCGCCGCCATTTCGCCTGCACCATCGAGGTCGATGGTCCACAGCAGCGCCGGGCGCACCTGCCCCGGCAACAACGAAGCGGCGCCTTCGGACAGGCTGGCCGGATGCAGCGGAATCCGCGACTCCGCGCCATACAGGGTTTCGCCGCGGCGGTGCGCCGCAAGGTCGATGGCATCGCCGGCGGTCACGAACGCAGCCACGTCGGCGATCGCGTAGTACACGCGATGGCCGTCGCCACGCCGCTCGATATGCAGCGCCTGGTCGAGATCCAGCGAGCCCGGCGGATCGATGGTGACCAGCGGCACGTCGGTGCGATCCAGCGCCGGCAGCCGCGGCGCCCGTGCGGCCTGCGCAGCCGCGGCTTCCACCTCGGGCGCAAACGCAGGCGGCAACTTGAGCTCGCGCGCGATTTGCGCAAGCCCTTCGGCCAGCGGCGCGTCGGCACCGGAAGCAAGACGAATGCGGGTGGCCGGCATCGGCGATCCTGCGCAGGGGCGAAGGTCGCACTATACGGCGCACCAAGGTTTGCGCCATGCGAAAGGGCGACGCTTGCGCGTCGCCCTTTCAATGGTACCGCCACGGCTGGCCGCTTCAGTTCTTCGGCGCGGCCGTGGTCTCCGTCTCCTCGCGCTGGCTCAGGCGCTGGCCAAGGCGGTCGACGTTGTTGAGCGACATCAGGTGCGCGTAGATCCAGCCAAGTACGCCCTCGTGCAGGAACTCCTTGGCGGTCTTCTCGTCCAGCTCGCGCAGCTTGTCCTCGTTCACCACGAACAAGCCGTTCAGGTTGATGACGTGGCCGTTCGGGTCTTCCGGCGCGCCTTTGCGCAGGCTCATGTTCCGGGGCTCGAGCAGGTTGTGCTGGCGCAACTGCTGCATGAACGCGCGGGTGCGCGCCACGTGCTGCTGGAATTCGCCCAGGAAACCCACGGCGCGGGTCAACAGCTCGGTGTCGGTGCCATCCTCGTTGAACAGGCGGTCGCCCTCGGTCTTGCCGAAGCCTTCGTAGCCCTCGTCGAGAAACACCGCGAAATCGTCGCCTTCCTGCCCGGCCGGCTTCTCGGCCAGCACGAACGGATAGCGCCGCACGAACGCGGGAATGTAGATGTTCGGCGCCCACTGCCCGGCGGCATCGACGAACAGGTTCTCGTTCTGGCGCAAACCGAGCAGGGCAACCGGGCCGGCGTCCTCAAGGGTATTGCCGGCAAACACGATCGGCAGATCGCGCGCGGCCAGGCCAAACTCCACGCCAGTCAGCGGCACCGAATGCGCGGTAAGCGCGAATTTCATGTTCGGTACCGGCTTCAGGCGCAGGTCCTTGTGCTCGGTACGGTTGAGCGGCACCGGGCGCTCGTAGAAGATCACTTCAGCCACGTTGTTACCTCTGCCCCGCCGTGCCGGGGTTGCCACCGTTGGCCCCCCCTCCCAAACCCGGCGTCGGGTCCACGAATGAACGCGCACTATATCAGTGCGCCCCGGCGCGCCGTAACCCCTACCCGTGATGGCTATCTCGTTGACCGCAAAGCGATTCGCGTGGTGCCGGCAGCAATCTGTTCTATGCTGCAATGCGTTGAACGCCGTTGCATGGTCGCAGCGCTCTTTCGCTTTTGCCGAGGGACGAACCGCATGCTGATGGAAGTTGCCAACCGGGTGGATCTGAATGCCACCCGCGTGCTTTCGCTCGACGCCGCCGGCCGCATCCTCGACTGGATCAGCTGGCAGGACGCCGTGTGCCTTTACGTGCGCGATGCCATCGCGTGGACGCTGGGCGAGCCTTGCCTCACCGTGCACGGCGGCTGGAACCGCGGCACCGGCATGCAAAGCACGCTGTCCCTGCACCCGATCATTGCCAGCACCGGGCATTGCCACGCCGACGCGACCGACCCGGCGCCCACGCTCAGCAACCCCGCCCTGTTCGCGCGCGACCGTCACCTGTGCCTGTACTGCGGCGAGCATTTCACCCGTGGCGAACTCACCCGCGACCACGTGCAGCCGGTTTCCCGCGGCGGCCGCGACGAATGGGAAAACGTGGTCAGCGCCTGCCTTGCCTGCAACCTCAAGAAAGGCAACCGCACCCCGCAACAGGCCAACATGCCACTGCTCGCCGTGCCCTACCGGCCCAGTTGGGTGGAGCATCTGATCCTCTCCAACCGCAACATTCTCGCCGACCAGATGGAATTCCTCGTCAGCCACCTGCCGCGCAACCGCCGGCAGGCGATGGAGGCGTAGGGCCGGGATTCGGGATTTGTAAAAGCAGCATCGCGCAAGCAGCGGAGTCTTGTGGGTCGGACCTCAGCCCGACGGACGTGCGGCCGGGGCCTCCGCCTCCGGTTCTCGCAGCGCGGCGCCGTGCCAAATCCCCAATCCCGTATCCCCAATCCCAGCCTCACGGCTTGTCCCTTCACGCCGTGCAGCCAACAATGCATGCATGAAAAACCCCACGCGCTATCCGCACCTAGCCACCATCAACACGCCGGCCGACCTGCGGCGCCTGGCGGACACCGAGTTGCCGGCAGTGGCGGACGAGCTGCGCGCCTATCTGATCGAGTCGGTGGCCAGCTCGGGCGGGCATTTCGCGGCCGGGCTTGGCGTGGTCGAGCTGACGGTGGCGCTGCACCACGAGTTCGACACCCCGCGTGACCGGCTGGTGTGGGACGTGGGCCACCAGTGCTATCCACACAAGATCCTCACCGGCCGCCGCGACCGCATCACGACCATCAAGCAGCTGGGCGGGCTGGCGCCGTTTCCGCGCCGTGCGGAGAGCGAGTACGACACCTTCGGCGTCG
Organism: Rhodanobacter sp. FW106-HT46G03; assembly: GCF_058789895.1. Taxonomy (NCBI): domain Bacteria; kingdom Pseudomonadati; phylum Pseudomonadota; class Gammaproteobacteria; order Lysobacterales; family Rhodanobacteraceae; genus Rhodanobacter; species Rhodanobacter sp. FW106-HT46G03. The sequence continues at coordinate 1,198,719 of NZ_JBYTCC010000001.1, read as the reverse complement.
GCCATTCCTCCACCTCGATTTCCGCCGCGCTGGGCATGGCCGTCGCGAACCGGCAGCGCGGCGACCACCGGCACATCGTGGCGGTGATCGGCGACGGCGCGGCCACCGCCGGCATGGCGTTCGAGGCGTTGAACCACGCCGGCGACGTGCGCGCCGACCTTTTGGTGGTGTTCAACGACAACGGCATGTCGATCAGCGCCAGCGTCGGCGCGATGAACCAGACGCTGGCGCACGTGGCGACCAACCACCATCTCGACGCGCTGCGCCACCGCGCGGAAACCGACACGCTGCCGCCATCCGCACTATTCGAAGAGCTCGGCTTCGACTACACCGGCCCGGTGGACGGCCACGACCTGCCGGCCCTGCTGCGCGCGCTGCGCACGTTGAAATCCCGCCCCGGCCCGCAACTGCTGCATGTGCTCACCACCAAGGGCAAGGGCTACGCGCCGGCCGAGCAGGCGCAAACCGTCTACCACGCGGTCGGCCCGTTCGACCCGGCACACGGGGTGGAAGCCAAGCCGAGAACGCGGCCGAGCTATTCGCAGGTGTTCGGCGACTGGCTGTGCGACGCCGCCAGCGCCGACCCGCGCGTGATGGCGATCACCCCGGCGATGTGCGAAGGCTCCGGCATGGTGCGTTTCGCACAGGCTTTCCCGCAGCGCTATTTCGATGTCGGCATTGCCGAGCAGCACGCGGTGACGCTGGCCGCCGGCATGGCGTGCGAAGGCGCCAAACCGGTGGTGGCGATCTATTCCACTTTCCTGCAGCGCGCCTATGACCAGGTGATCCACGACGTCGCGCTGCAAAACCTCGACGTCACTTTTGCCATCGACCGCGCCGGCGTGGTCGGCCCGGATGGCGCCACCCACTGCGGCAGCTTCGACCTCGGCTACCTGCGCTGCCTGCCGAATTTCCTCGTGATGGCCCCGGCCGACGAGCGCGAATGCCGGCAAATGCTGGCCACCGGGCTGGCGCATGCCGGTCCCGCGGCGATCCGCTACCCGCGCGGCACCGGCCCCGGCGTCGATGCCGGTCGCGGCCTGGACCCCCTGCCGATCGGCAAGGCCGAAGTGCGCCGCCGCGGCCACCGCCTCGCCCTCCTCAGCTTCGGCGCGCTCCTGCCGCGCGCGGCGCAAATCGCCGTGGAGCTCGACGCCACGCTGGTCAACATGCGGTTCGTCAAACCACTGGACGAAACCCTGCTGCTGGAGCTCGCGCAAACCCACGAAGCCTTCGTCACGCTGGAAGACAACGCGATTGCCGGCGGCGCCGGCTCGGCGGTTGCCGAATGCCTCGCCGCGCACGCCATCACCCTGCCCATCCTGCACCTCGGCCTGCCCGACCGTTTCCTCGAACACGGCACCCGCGACGAAGTACTGGCCCTGGCCGGGCTCAGCGTGGATGGCCTGCGGCAGGCTATCCACGCGCGGTTTGCGTCACTGGTGGCGCGTTCCTGCGCAGGCCGCTGAACCCCGCATACGCGTCCGCTACCTGTACGGTGGGACACCATCCGACAAGGACCACGTGTCCGGTTCGAGGGTCCCACGCCGGTTTGCGCCCCGCTGGTTGATCAGATATGCCAATGGCGCTGGTGCATCAGTGACACAGCAGCAGCGGCATGCGCGCCAGCCGCAGGGCATCGCGGGTGACGCCGCCCAGCACCCACTCACTGAAACGCCCACGCCCATAGGCGCCCATCACCAGCAGATCCGCACCAAAGGCGTCGGCGTGCGCCAGCAGTGCACCGCCGGCCGCATCGGCGCGCTCGGCGATGGGTTGCACTTCCACCTTGGCGCCGTGTTCACGCAGGTACTCGGCGATGTCGAACGGCGGGTACCACGCCAGGCCGGGATAGCGCTCGCGCTCCTCGCCCTGCATCAACAGCACCTCGGCACCGGGTAGCAGCGGCAGTGCCGCATGCACTGCGCGCATCGCCTCGGATGACCCGTTCCAGCCAATGGCAAGACGCACCGGCTGGCGGAACGCCCCTACCGAGCGCGGCAACACCACACAGGCGATGCCGGTGCGCAGCACGATGCCCGCAATATCCGAGCCGGCGCCGGTGTCGCCATCGGCGTGATCGAGCATCAGCAGATCATGCCGCGGCGCTACCTGCGACAACGCCTCGTCGGGTCGCCCTTCGGCCACCAGCCACCGGCACGGCGTGACGCCGGCCGCGGCCGCACGCGCCAGAAACCCCGGCCGCGCCGCGATCGCCGCCGCCACCAGCCGTCGGGTGTCTTCGATCAGCACGGCGGCCAGCGCGGGCTCGACTGCCGAACCGAAGTACAGCGGCGCGGCGTACACCGCGGTCAACCCGGCGTGCATGGCGGCGGCGAGCGCCACCGCGTGCTGCACGGCCGGCGTATCGCCCTGCGGCTCGCGTACATGGACAAGGATGGTTTTCATCGCGCACCTCGCATGCAAACCGGCGCCAATGTGGCAAGTAGCGACAGCTTCCCGCATCCCGCCGACGCATGCTTGATTTTTGTCACTTGCGGTGGGCTGCGGCATCAGCTGCCGCGACTGCCGCCGCTGACGCGGTCGCGCGCTTCGAGATCCTGCGCGGTGAACACCTGGGCAAACCCGGCCGCGGTCAGCAGCGCGCGCGCCGCATCGCCCTGCTGCCAGCCGTGCTCGAACAGCAACCAGCCGCCCGGCGCGAGGTGCGCCGCGGCGCCAGCGACGATGCGGCGGATGGCGTCGAACCCATCCGGCCCGGAAGCCAGCGCCGCCGCCGGCTCGTGGCGCAGATCCCCCTGCGTCAGATGCGGATCGCCCGCCTCGATGTACGGCGGATTGGACACGATGAGGTCAAAGCAGGCGTCTTCGAGCGCGGCAAACCAGTCGCCGTGCGCAAAGCTCACGTTGTTGAAACCCAACCGCTGAGCATTGCGCCGCGCCACCGCCAGCGCATCACCGCTGGCATCGGTCGCCAGCACCTGCGTGCGCGGGCGCTCAAAGGCGATGGAGAGCGCAATCGCGCCGCTGCCAGTGCCCAGGTCAGCCACCCGCAACGGCAAGTTCACTGGCAGCCGCGCCAGCGCCAGCTCCACCAGCAGCTCGGTTTCCACCCGCGGAATGAGCGTGGCCGGCGTCACCGTGAGGTCGAGCGTCCAGAATCCGCGGCGTCCGGTGATGTAGGCCACCGGCTCACCCTTGGCACGGCGTTCCACCAGCGCGTCGGCGGCCGTCTGGACGTCCGTCTGCAGCGCCTCGCCAGAATGCGCAAACAGCCAACTGCGCGGTTTGCGCAGCACGTGCAACAGCAACATTTCGGCTTCGACCCGGTCGCCGAGGCGCGCGGTGGCGCCCGTGATCCAACTGCGCACATCAGTCATGGGGCAACTCCGGCGGCAACGCCGCACGCGGTGCGGCGCGCCGCCAATAGCCGCCGCGGCTCCACGCATCGAACGCCCAGCGCAGCCAACCAATCAGCGCAAACGCCAGCCACAAGGCCCAGGCCAGCATCGCCAGCTTGTAGTACCACAGCGAGACGCTGACGACGCCGGCCGCCGGCAAGCTGCCGGCACTGTGGTCGGCAAACCAGCGCAGATCCCACGCCGACGAGCCGTTGCCGGCCACCTGCATGTCCGGCACGCCGAGCAGGCCCTTCGGCACTGCCGCGATCAGCGTGAGGAGCGCCAGCACGGTAAGCAGGGCCAGGCCAATCTGCATCAGGTTGTAGCCCCAGCGCGGCCACGAGGGCGGCGGGGTCCTGCGCGCCCGCAGGCCGCTCAGCACCAGCCAGCCCGCCACCAGCGCCAGCGCGCCCCAGGCCAGCGCGGAAAACCCGAGGCCGAGCAGCAGCCAGTGCCGCCACTTGAGCGGCGTCGGCGCGTAACGCGCCAGCAGCCACGCCACCAGCAGCAGCACGCCGAGGCGCGCCCAGTACAGCACCGCCGGGCCGGTGGCCGGGCCCCAGGCCCACAGCACCCAGCGGTCGTGCGGCAGGCTCAAGGCGCTCGCCAGGTTCGCGGCCGGCGCATCGAGCGTGATGGCCGACGTGCGCGTCAGCGTGGCGCCAGCGCCCGGTTCGCGCAGCCGAACCTGGTAGGCGTGCGTGCCCGGCAACAGCGGCAGGCCGAGCCGATGATCGCGAATGGCCAGGCCCAACGGCTCGCCATCGCGCTGCGCGTCGACCAACTCGGCGCCGGCCGGCAACGTGATCGCGTGCTCACCGCCGCGCGTACTGCGCACCGTGAGATCGAGCGTGGTTTCGCGTGCCCGCTGGCCGATCGTGGTGTGCACCGCCACGCGGTCGAATGCGAGGCTGCCACCCGGCACCGCCGCCGGCCGGTCAAATGCGAGATGCAGGGTTTCACCCGGCAACGGCTGGAAGCGCAGACCACTGCCGCTGGCGCTTTGCGGCACGCCCTGCGCGGCCACCCGCCACATCGGCGCGGCATCCACCTGCCACACCTCGGCACGCTCGCCCAGCGGCGGCGCGATCAGTGCGAGCTGCGGGGTCTGATCCAGCCGGCTGGTCCAGCGCACGCTTTGCGCAGCGGTGTTGAAGGTGACGTCGATGCGACCATCCTTCACCACCACGCCGTCGCCCAGCGGGTGCTCGCCGGGCAAAAGCGGCAGGCTAAGGCTGAAACCGCCACTGGCCGGCGCGATACGCTGCACGGTGTTTTCCACCTGCCACTCAACCCCCAGCGACAATCGCCGCGTCAGCCGCACGTAGGGCGGAAACGCCGGTGCCAGGTTGGCGGCCGCCACGCCGCCGGCGGCCGCCACGCGCTGCAAGGTCAGGCTGTCGCCGAGCAGGCGCTGGCCATCGACGCCGGCGAGCGTCCAGCCGGCGCCGCTGAACTGCACGCGCTGCGGCGGCAAGCCAAATTGCAGCGTGGCGGCATCGCTGTTGCCGAGCCGATAGTGCAGGTCGAGCCGATGCACGCCGCGGTCGAGCCGCACCAGGGTTTGCCCGGCGTACTGGGTGAGCGCCGCCGGCTTGCCGTCGCGGGTGGCGGCGGTCAACGTCAACGCCTCGCCAGCGTGCGGCAAGGGCACGGCGACGGTGGCGCCCACATGGATCTCCAGCGCCAGGTCGAGCGCATCGCCAGTAACGGAGAGCTGCGCCTGGGCCACCTCGGCGCAGTCAGGCGCGCACCTGGGCGCTTCGGTCAGCCGCGCCTTGAGCTGGTCGAGCAGCGGCTGGCTGGGCAGGGTTTGCGCGTGCGACAACGTAGGCAGCAGCACGCCGGCCAGCAGCAAACTGCCGAGGACAGCAGCGGCATGCGGAGCATGTCCGCGCCACTGCCATGGCTGCAGCGCCAGCACCAACCGCGCCAACAGTGCGACCAGCAAGCCCACCAGCAACACGCGCAGCACCCGCACCAGCCAGCGCGGCGCAACGATCAGGCGCACGGTTTGCGCGGTGGTAACCGGCCCCGACCAGCCCAGTGGGTAATTGTTGCCTTGATCCCAGGCCGGGGTGCCCGCGCCGGCTTGCACCGGTGTCTGCGTTTCCACGGCGCTCGGCGCCAACGCGTTCACTCCCGGCGGCACGGCAAACTTCATCACCCGCGGCGAGCCGATGGGCGCCGCCTGCATGGCTGCGGGCGCAGGTGGCAGTGGCGGCATATTCGCGGCATCCATGCGGTTGGCGCGCACCGCCATCTCGGCCGATGGCGACGCAAACTGCACGGCAACCGCACGGTCGAAACGACCGGATTCAAGCTGCGGATGCAACGCGTACTGCAACTGCTGCGCGACAAACGGCAGGCTCCACAAGGCAGTCAGCACCAACGCCGCCACCGCCGTGCCGCGCACGAGCCCACGCAGCCGCGCCGCCGGCAAGGCGCGCCACAGCAAGGCCAGCAGCACTACCGCCGCCAGCGTCCACACCGGCGCGCCCGGCTCCTGCTGGCCCAGCACGAGATAACCGGCCGCCAGCACGCCCCACGGCCAGCCGAGCAGGCGCCCGGCCAGCAAGGCGATCAGCGCCAGTACGAAAAGATCGAGCAGGCTCCAGCCCGCAGCCCAGGTGTTGGGTGCGCGGTCGGCGCCGGGCGCGGCAATGAGTCGGTAGCCATGCGGCAGGTGCAAGGTGGCCCGGATGCCGTCCAGCGGCAGATTCCACGCCGTGACCGGCAGCGCACCGCCGGCGTGCGGCAGGCGTAGGCCGGCAGTGAGGTCGAGTCGGCCGGAGTACAGACGCAACTCGACGCCGCGTGCACCATCCGCGCCCGCGGTCACCAGCAGCGGCGCGCCGTGCTCGCTGGCCCGCTGCAACTCCCATGGCGCAGCGACGTCCAGCCGCTGGCGCTGGCGCAATTCGCCGGTCAAATGATCCACCGCGCTCAGGCCGTGGCCGTTGAAATCCAGCCACCACTGGCGATCGAGCTGGAGCTGGTCACCCTTGCTGCCCGTCTGGCCACGCGCGCCGACCACGACGGCGAGGCCATGGCCGTCGGTCAGCGCAAACGCCGGCAAGGCGCGCCACGCCTGCGGCACGCCGGCTTGTCCCGCGTCCACCGCCTGCCCTTCGGCACGGCTGGTGCGCAGCGCGGGATCATCGGCATAGCTCCAGATCTCCTGCCGCGGCCACGGCGCGGCCGGCAACTTGGGCGCCAGCTTTGCCAGTGCCACGGTGGCGCGCGCTTCGAACGTCAGCGTCCAGGTGCCTGGGCGCAGTTGCACCTCAAGCCGACCGGCGGCGTCGAGCCGTGCCGGCAAGTCGCCATCCAGCGCAGTGGCCACAAACCCGGGGGGCAGCGCCGGCCCGAAGCTAGCGGTGCGCGCGCTGCCGGTGACGTTGAATTCCAGCCGCGTTTCCAGCATGGCCGGTACGCCGTCGGCGAGCCGCCGGTAGACGCGCAGGGACAAGGCGTCGGCGCCCCGCTGCGCGGCCACGGCTTCGCCCAGCGTCAGCTCATCAGCGTGACGTTCGAGCCGCACCACCGGCTGGCCGTCGAGGCTGAGCGCCACCAGGCCGAACGCCTCGGGCACCGCAAGCCGCGCCGGCCGTGTCGTCCACGGCAGGTTGCCCTGCACGCGGTAGTCGCCGGGCGCAAGGCGCAGCGCCGGCGTGCCGTCGTGGTCGAGCACCACCCCGGGTTGGCGATCCACGCTCACCGCCTGCGGCCAATGGCGCGCACTGCCCGGCAACGCGACCCAGCTGGGCGCATCCACCCGCACGTCAAACGCAAAGCTGCCGCCCTGCGCGCCAGCCGTCAGGCTCAGCGTGCCGGGCCAGGCGCACGGGCGATCGCGGTCGGTGGCATCCCCACTCACCAGATACGGGCAGGCATGCGCCGGCGTGTCATGCAGCACCCAGCCCTGCCAGTCGCGCAGCGGCGGCGGCACATCCTGTGCAGCGAGTGGCGCAACCAGTGCCAGCAACAACAGGGCGATGCCGATCAGGCGTGCAAGCATGGGCAGCTCCGTGCACAAGGATGCGCGCAAGTAGACCACGGACGAGCGACCAGCCGGTATCAGTCGCCGACCGCGAGGATGCACTCCTCGGCGCCAAAACTGCGGCAGCACACCGGCACCACCGCGCCAGCATCCCCAAGCAGGCCTTCAAGCAGCCCGGCATAGAACTCGCAGCCGGAATGCCCGTTGGCCTGGCACAGCGGGCTGTGCAGGATGTGCAGCTGGCCATCCGCCGGCAGCGTGGTTTCAACCAGCGCGGACAGTGCCGGCAACACCGTTTGCGCGAGGCTTTGCGGGGTGCTCGGCGCGACCTTGGGTGGCTTTTCCCGCGCGAGCCAGGCGCCAATGCGCTGTCCCGCCAAGCGCAGGCTGGCCACCCGCGCACCGGGCGCCACGTCGCGATCCAGTGCCTGCACGCGCGGCAGGATGCCGGGGTAAAGCCGGGCCAGGTCGGCCAGCGCTTGTTCCACCGCTACCGCATCCGCCGCCAACGACGGGGTGTCATCCCAGGCCATGACCTCGACCGTGGAAGGCACCGGTGACGGTGCCGCCTTGCGTACCACCAGCGCTTCCCAGGCTTCCCGCTCATCCGCTTCCGGCAACGGCGGCGGCAGGCTCGGCGCCGGTGCGACAGGCACCGTGGCCGCCCTTGCCGGTGGCGCGGGAACCGGCTCCGGCAATGGCTCCGGCACGGGTGCCGGTGGCGGCACATAGCCACTCGCCGTCGCGCGCGTCACGGCAAAATGTGGCTGGAAATCTTCGCCAGCCGGCAACAACTCGACACTCACGAACCGCTCGCAACCCGCCAGCGCGGCTTCCAGCGCGCGCTTCTTGAAGCGCGAACCACGCACCACCATCGCCAGCAACACACCGTGCGGATCGTTCACCAACCGCTGGCGCAACAGCACGAAACCTTCGCTGCCAGCCAACCGGCCCACTTCCAGCGACAGGCCCTCACGCGTGAGCGCAAGGGCCTGAATTTCGAGGTCGATCATGGGGCAAGAGCCGGGATTCGGGATAGGAGATTGGGGATTCGAAGATACTGCACCGCGCGAGTCGTGTTTCGCAGTACCGGGGTTCGAGATTGGGGATTGGGGATTTGGAAAGCCGCATGGCGCGAGATCGGTTTTACCGAATCCCGTATCCCCAATCCCGGCTCTCCCCTCACATCGCCTGCTTGTCCTTCAATGCCGAGCACAGCTCGATCGATTCGCCGGTCTGCGCGAGGCCGCGGGAGATGCCGGCAGCATCGTTCTCATGGGCCTTGAAGAAGGTTTGCATGCGCTCGGCTTCCGCGGTGGAGCAACCGCCGCCGGCGGCGAGCATGGGCAGGTAGCCGCCGGCAAAACTGCCGGTGCGCTTGAGGATTTGCGGGTAATGCCCGGTGAACCACGTCCACATCGCGTTCCGCTGGGCCAAGGTGTTGCGGCCGCTGCGCAGGAGCATCGCCATCTCGCCGACCTTGACCGACTTGCCCAGTGCGAAATCGCGCACCTGTTCCACCAGTGCCGGGGCTTCGGCATGCGCGAGGCCACCGAGGATGCCGTTGCGCAGCGCCGGGTCGCTGGTGCCCGGCAGCGCCGCGATCAGCGCATCCACTGCGGGCTTGCCCTGCGTTTGCACCGCCACGCCCAGCGCATCGCCCAGCAAATCGGGGTTGGCAGCGGCGAGATCGAGTTTGCCGTCGGCGCTGTGCTTCAGTGCCGCCTCGCCCTGTTTGAGCAGAGCCGTGCGCACCTGTGGCAGCTTGTAGTCGAACGCCAGCGTACCGGCGAGTGTGCTGCGCAGCAGGGCGGCATCCTCCGACTCACCGGCGCGGCGCACGTAGCCCAGCGCTTCCAGCCTGGGAAGATAGGCCGCCTTGACCCATGCCGCCACCTTGGCGCGCTGCGCATCGGTGCGCGCGGCGTGGTGGTAGATCCAGCCCACCTGGCCCAGCGGCGCCACTGCCACCTGGCGCACCTTGGAGGCGGTCAGCGGCTTGAGCGCGGCCAGCGCCCGCCCGGCATCGAGATCGCCATGCTGGAAGCTCGCATGGATCGCATCCGCATACGCCAGTTGCTCAGTGTCGCTGAGCTTGGGCACCTCGCGGACCAGCGCGGTGAGCTCGCTCTGGTCGAGGCTGAAGCGGTAGTAGCCGGCGGCGTTGGCGTTGGGCATCACCCAGGTGGCCTTGCTGGCGCCGGGCAGCGCCATGCTGCCGGTGGCCGCGCTCAGCATGTCGCAGGCCACCTTGCTGCCATCTGTGGTGCCGTAGCGCACGCACACCGGCACGCCCCACACGCGCGTCGTGTCGCCGCGGCTGCCCAGCGGCAGGTAGCGGCTTTGCGCCAGATCGAGCACCGCCTTGCCGTCCTTGTACGTGAGCCTGGTCTGCACGTAGGGCACGCCGGTCTGATTCAGGAAGCTGTCGAACGCGTGCTTGAACGGTTCCCCTTTGCCGGCGGCGGTGGCGATCGCGTTCACCAGGTCATCCGCAGTGGCATTGCCGAACTTGTGTGCCTGGATGTACGCGCGCATTCCTTTCTGGAAGGTCTTGTCACCCACGTAGTTCTCGAACATGCCGATGACGGCGGCGCCCTTCTGGTAGGTGATGCCGTCGAACGCAGTCTCGATGTCGCCGTTGCCGGTGATCGGCTGGCGGATCGCGCGCGCGCTGACCAGGCTGTCGTTCGCCATCGCGCCCTGCGCACCGCGCACGCGGTCGAGATCGGCGCGGTATTCCGGGTGCACCTCCATCGTGACCTTCTGCTGCATCCAGGTGGCGAACGCCTCGTTGAGCCAGATGTCGTTCCACCACGCGAGGGTCACCGTGTCGCCGGTCCACTGGTGCGCCAGCTCATGCGCGGTGACGTTGAACGAGCCACGCACGTTGCGCGCCGGGGAATCCTTGTCGAGCAACAGCAGCCAGTCGCGGAAGGTGACCAGGCCGGCGTTCTCCATCGCGCCGGCAGAGAAATCCGGTGCGGCCAGCAGATCCAGCTTGCCGAACGGGTAACCGAAGCCGTAGTAGTTCTCCAGCGCATGGATGATGCTCGGCGTTTCGCCCAGCACGTGCGCCATGCGCGGCGCCTCGCCGGCGGCGGCAATGCCGCGCAGCGGCAGCGGCTTGGTGCGGTAGGCATCGGGCGCGATGTCCGGCGCTTCCCGCACGCTCCACGGACCGACCGCAAAGGCCACCAAATAGGTCGGCAGCGGCAGCGTCGGCGCAAAGGTCACCGTCTTCCAGCCTTTGTCGGCGGGCTTTTCGCTGACCTGCGCGGTGTTGGCGAACGCGCGGTCCTTCGCCGGCAGCGTGATCGAGATGTCGAACGGCGTCTTGAAGCCAGGCTCGTCGAAACCCGGGAACGCGTAGCGCGCGCTGATCGGCTCCATCTGCGTCATCGCGTACGGCTGGCCTTGCGCGCTGACCTTGTACAAGCCCTGCAACTGCGCATTGAGCGGCGCGCTGTAGTCGAACGCGAGCGCGATCTCGCCGGGCTGCACGGTGCGGCCGAAATCCACCCGCACCACGCCGGTTTGCGCATCGGCATCCACGTACCTGGCCGCGCTGGTCTTGCCGGCGGCGTCGGTCAACGCCACCTTCGCCACCTTGAGCGCCTTGCCGTCGAGCCACACGTGGTCGGAAGCCTGGGTGAGTTTCACCCGGATCACCGTGGTGCCGGTGAAATCCGCCTGCGCCGGATCGACCCGAAACGCCAATTGATAGGACTGCGGCACCGCCCAGCCGGGTAGCCGGCCCTGCGGTGCGGACTCGGCCTGGACCGAGAGCGCAAGGCCACACCCGGCGGCCAGCGCCGTGATGAGCAAGGGGCGAAGTGAACGACGCATGGCGGCTCCCGACACAAAAGGACAAACCTCGACGCTAGGCCGAAGCCGGCCGACACCCCAGTGCCACAAGGCATGCCCGCCGGGGCGGCTATGATCGAATGCACCATCGGCCGGACGCCTTGCCTGCATGAACCTGCGTGACCTGCACTATCTCGTGGCGCTGGCCGAGCTACGCCATTTCGGGCGCGCCGCCGAGGCGTGCTTTGTCAGCCAGCCGACGCTTTCCACCCAGATCAAGAAACTCGAGGAGGAACTGGGCGTGACGCTGGTCGAACGCACGCCGCGCAAGGTGTTGCTGACCGAAGTGGGACGTGAAATCGTGGCCCGCGCGCGCGACGTGCTGAACGAGGTGGAGCAGATCAAGGGCGTGGCGCGACGCACGCTCGACCCGGAATCCGGCACCGTGCGGCTGGGCATTTTCCCCACCCTGGGGCCGTATCTCTTGCCGCATGCAGTGCCGTTGATCCGCACGCGTTTCCCGCGGCTGGAGCTGCTGCTGGTGGAGGAAAAGACCGAGGAAGTGCTGCACCGCCTGCGCGAGGGCCGGCTGGACGCGGTGATCGTCGCGCTGCCGGTGCATGACGACACCCTGCACGCGGAGTTCCTGTTCGAGGAGCCGTTCGTGCTGGCCGCGCCGCGCTCGCATCCGCTCGCACGCAAGGCGGCGCTGCATCTCGCCGATCTCGGCAACCAGAGCCTGCTGCTGCTCGAAGACGGCCACTGCCTGCGCGACCAGGCGCTGGAGGTCTGCCACCTCGCCGGCGCCGGCGAGCGCACCGGCTTCCGCGCCACCAGCCTCGAAACCCTGCGCCAGATGGTGGCCGCCGAAGTCGGCATCACCCTGCTGCCCACGCTCGCGGTGAAACCGCCGGTAGCGCAGGCACCGAACATGCGCCTGGTGCCGTTCCTCAGCAAGCATCCGCCGAGCCGGCGCATCGCCATGCTGTGGCGCAAAAGCTCGGCGATGCACGACTTCCTCGTGCAACTGGCCGGCGTGGTACGCGGTTTGCCGAAGGCACTGTTCGACCCGGGCGACGTGATCGCCGCGCAGCCTGCGTTGCCGCCGCCAGCCAAGGCCGCGCGTAAGCCACGCATCTGATCCCGGCCGACGCCAGCGGCGGGTACCGGGGTTTTACGGAGCTGCCGCCAGCACGCCCGCCGGGCAGGACACGCCGGTCGAACCCAGCCCGCAGTAACCGTGCGGGGTTTTCGCCAAGTACTGCTGGTGCGCGTCCTCGGCGTAATAGAACGGCCCGGCCAGCGCCACCTCAGTGGTGATCGCGCCAAACCCGGCATGCGCCAGCGCGGCCTGGTAGCGCTGCGCCGAAGCCTCGGCCGCCGCCAGCTGGACGGCATCGGCCGCGTAGATCGCCGAACGGTACTGGGTGCCGACGTCGTTGCCCTGGCGCATGCCCTGGGTCGGGTCGTGGCCTTCCCAGAAAATCGTGAGCAACGTGTCGAACGCGACGCGCGCCGGGTCGAACACCACCAGCACGGTTTCCGCATGCCCGGTCATGCCGGTGCACACCTCGTGGTAGCTCGGGTTGCGGGTGTAGCCGCCGGCAAAACCCACCGCCGTCGTCAGCACGCCGGGCACGCTCCAGAACTTGCGCTCCGCGCCCCAGTAGCAGCCCATCGCAAACCATGCACGCGCCGCACCGGGATGGTCGTCCGCCAACAGCGAGCCGCCCAACACCGCATGTCGGTCACCGGGCAAGCGCACCTCGTCGTGCCCCGGCAACGCGTCTTCACGCCGCGGCATGCGTTGCTTCCACCCGCCAATGCCCAACATGGTTCGCCTCCTAATAACGAATGAGCGCGTGCAGCGGCGGGTTGCCGGCCCAGCGTGCGCGCCCGCGCAGCGCTTCCAGCTCGACGACCACGCAGGCGCCGACCAGTTCGCCGTGCACGCGTTCGACCAGTGTCCTGGCCGCTGCCAGCGTACCGCCAGTGGCCAGCACATCGTCCACCAGCAACACGCGTTCGCGCGGGTGCAGCGCGTCGCGGCCCACTTCCAGATGATCCTGCCCGTATTCCAGCTGGTAGGCCACGCGCTCCACCGGCGGCGGCAGCTTGCCCGGCTTGCGCAGCGGCACGAAGCCGGCACCGAGCGCCTGCGCCAGCGCGGCGCCAAAAATGAAACCGCGCGCCTCGATGCCGCATACGGCCTGCACGCGCGCATCGCGCCACGGCGCCGCCAGTGCGGCCACGCACTGCGCAAACGCGTGCGCATCAGCCAGCAGCGGATTGATGTCGCGAAACAGCACCCCATCGCGCGGAAAATCCGGCACCGCGCGTATCAAGCCCGCAAAACCGCTCATGCCCGCTCCCGTTTCACGCCGCTGCCCGCCGCGGCCGCAGGGTACCCAGCAAAATGCCGAACAGCGCCAGCGTGAGGCCGACCCAATCGCTGGCGCTGGTGCGCCGCGCAAACAGCAGCACATCCAGCACGAACGCCAGCGCGGGCTGCAACAGCAGCAGCAAGCCCACCAGCGATGCCGGCAGCCGCGGCATCGCGCCCACCATCAGCAGCCACGCCAGCACCTGGCCAAAAAAGCCGAGCGCGAGCAGCACGCTCCAGTTGCGCAGGCTGTCCAGCACAAACGCATTGCCTTCGGCCCAGCCAATGGCGCCCAGCAGCAGGGCGCTTTCCAGGCTCATCAGACCCAGAAACTGTGCTGGCGACAGCTGCGTATGCCCGGACAACGCGTGGCGGAAACTCAACAAGTACACCGCGTAGGCAACGCAGCTGCCGAGCCCCAGCCACACACCGGCGCGATACGCCGCACTGAACAGCGACCACTCCGCACCCACCAGCAGCCACAGGCCGACGATGGCCAACAGCATGCCGGGAACAAACCAGCGGCCGAGCCGTTCGCGGTAGTACGCCAGGCCCACCAGCGCGAGCAGGAAAACCTGGAAATTCGTCAGCAGCGTCGCCACACCCGGCCCCACCACGAGAATGCTGCGATGCCATTGGAACAGGTCGCAGGCAAACCCGATGGCCGGCAGCGTCGCCCATGCAAAGTCGCGCCAGCGCAGCGCACGCCACTGGCCGCGCCACGCCACCCACGCGAGCAGCATCGCGCCGCCAAACGCCATGCGATAAAACGCCGAGACCGTGGCCGGCACGGTGGTATAGGCGACAAAGATGCCGGTGGTGGACAGCAGCGCCGCGCCCAGCGTCATCCGCCACACCGGGTGATCGGTGGCCGCAGTCACGGTCGGGGAGAGGCCGCTCAGCAAGTCGCGGGGAGCGGATCGTCCGGCGCGTCGTCGGCATCCTGCATGGCCGCGCGTGCCTCGAACAACTGCGCCTCGACCTCGCGCACGATGTTTTCCGCCGTCGGCACCGCCGAATCGGGCACCATCACCGCAAGGTAATCCAGCGCCGGCAACTGGCCCACGCCGCCCATCAGGTACTCGCCGGCGATGAACGCCGGGATCTCGGCGTTCTCCAGCGCATCTTTCACCAGATGCGCATCCACCAGGTTTTCCGCGCGATAGACGGTCCGCATGCCGCCACGCTAGCCGCCCGCCCGCGCGCTGACAAGCCTCCAGAACGGGGGAAATCGGCCGATAACCCCGATGGGACAGGTGGACCGGCGGTGACCAGATTGGCACAGGGTTCCGACCAGCACGAAGAAGACCTCGAGTTTGTCGCCTTCATCCATCGCGTGCGCACGCTGGTGGTCGGTCTGGCCGCGCTGCCGATCGGCGCTGTGCTCTACCTCAACCACGCCAACGCGTGGCTGTGGCTGCTGCTGGCCATCAACGCCCTGCTCTGGCCGCACATCGCGTGGCGTCTCGCGCGCCGCAACACGCAGCCGGTCGACGCCGAAGAACGCAACCAGCTGTTCGACGCCGTGACCGCCGGTGCCTGGGTGGCGGCCATCCGCTTCGACCTCTTGCCTTCGGTATTGCTGGTATCGCTGATTACCATGAACCACGTCGGCTCCGGCGGCCTGCGCTGGGTGGCGCGCTCCGTGGCGCTGCAGGTCGCCAGCGCGGCCCTCCTGGGCATCTTCCTGCCGCCGGTATGGCCTCCGCATACCGAAACGCTGGTGGTGGTTGCCAGCCTGCCGCTGATCGCGATTTTCCCGAGCTGCCTCAGCTACGTCTCGTTCCGCCTCAGCCAACGCGTGCGGCAACAAAACCGGCTGCTGGCGCAACTGAGCCGCACCGACTCCCTGACCGGGCTCGCCAACCGCAGCGCGTGGCTGGATGCCGCCCGCAACGAGTTCGAACGGCACGTCCGGCATCCGCATGTCGCCAGCCTGCTGCTGCTCGACCTGGACCATTTCAAGGCGATCAACGACCGCTACGGCCACACCACCGGAGATGCCGCACTGCAAGCCCTTGCACGGATTCTCCTCGCCAACCTGCGCACGCTGGATACGGCGGGCCGTTTTGGCGGCGATGAATTTGGCATCGTGCTGCCCGACACGAATGTCGCGGCGGAGCGCGACGTGGCCGAACGCATTTGCCGGGAAGTGGCCCGCATCCGGCCCGACGGACATGACCACACCTGCGCGGTCAGCATCGGCATTGCCCCGCTCGATGCGAGCTGCATCAGCTTGAAGGCATGGATCGAGCAGGCGGATATCGCGCTGTACCGCGCAAAAGCCGACGGGCGCAATCGGGTGTGCTGCGCCGACACCACTGCAACCTGAGCGCGCCGCCCCGACGCGCGCCATGCGTCGGCTTGGGTCAGTGCGTAAACTAGGCGGCTCGCCACCTTTGCCATGAGCCACGCAATGTCGAGCCCCATCTCTGCCGCCGAAACGACCGCCCCCGAGGGCGATGCGCCGCGCGATTTCATCCGCCAGATCGTGCGCGACGACCTTGCCAGCGGCAAACACGTGGAAATCCACACCCGCTTCCCGCCCGAGCCGAACGGCTACCTGCACATCGGCCACGCCAAGGCGATCTGCCTTTCGTTCGGCATCGCGCGCGAGTTCGGCGGCTGGTGCAACCTGCGGCTGGACGACACCAACCCCGGCAAGGAAGACCCCGAGTTCGTGCAGGGCATCAAGGACGACGTGCACTGGCTCGGCTTCGACTGGCACGAACTGCGCCATGCCTCCGATTACTTCGAGGTGTTCTACCAGGCCGCGCTGAAACTGATCCGCGACGGCCTTGCCTACGTGGACGACCTTTCCGCCGACGAGCTGCGCGCCTACCGCGGCACGCTCACCGAGCCGGGCAGGAACTCGCCGTATCGCGAGCGCTCGGTGGCCGAAAACCTCGACCTGTTCCAGCGCATGCGCGCCGGCGAGTTCGGCGATGGCGAAAAGACCCTGCGCGCGAAGATCGACATGGCTTCCGGCAACATGAACCTGCGCGACCCGGCGCTGTACCGCATCCGCAAGGTCACCCACCAGAACACCGGCGACAGCTGGCCGATCTACCCGATGTACGACATTGCGCATGCGCTGTCGGATGCGATGGAAGGCATCACCCACTCGCTGTGCACACTGGAGTTCGAGGACCACCGCCCGCTCTACGACTGGTGCGTGGACCACGTCGACCTGCCGCACCACCCCGAGCTGTGGCAATCGGTGGTCGCCGCCGGCCTCGTGGCAAAACCTGCCAAGCCGCGCCAGATCGAATTCTCGCGCTTGAACCTCACTTATTGCATCACCAGCAAGCGCAAGCTCGCGCAACTGGTGCACGAAGGCTTCGTCGACGGCTGGGACGACCCGCGCATGAGCACGCTGCGCGGCCTGCGCCGGCGCGGCTTCACGCCCGCCGGCCTCAAGCTGCTGATCGAGCGGGTCGGCATCTCCAAGCAGAACAGCGTGATCGACTACGCCATCCTCGAGAACGCCGTGCGCGAGGATCTCGATGCGCACGCACCGCGCCGCATGGCCGTGCTCGATCCGCTCAAACTCGTCATCGACAACCTGCCGCAAGGGCACACGGAAACCATCGTGTTTCCCAACCACCCGAAAGACGAAAGCTTCGGCACCCGCGAAATGCCACTGTCGCGCGAGGTGTGGATCGAGCGCGAAGACTTTGCCGAGGTGCCGCCGAAAGGCTTCAAGCGCCTGGTGCCCGGCGGCGAAGTGCGCCTGCGTGGCGTCGGCATCGTCAAGTGCGACGAGGTGCGAAAAGACGCGTCCGGCAACGTGACTGCACTGCACGCCACGCTCGACCCGAGCACCCGCGCCGGCCTGCCGGGCGCCGACCGCAAGGTCAAGGGCACCATTCACTGGGTCGACACCGCGCACGCCGTCGCCACCGAGGTGCGCCTGTACGACCGCCTGTTCAACGTGCCGGCGCCCGACGCCGAAGACGACGGCCAGCCGTGGACGGCGCACGTCGACCCGGCATCCAAGCGCATCGTGCGCGGCTGGGTGGAACCCGCTGCGGCAGACTGCGCGCCGGAACAGCATTTCCAGTTCGAGCGCACCGGCTATTTCGTCGCCGACCGCATCGACCACACGCCCGGCAAGCCGGTTTTCAACCGTGTCGTCACCCTGCGCGACACCTGGGCGAAAAGGGCCTGACGCCGTGTTCCTGCCGCGCCAGGTGCACCTGACCCTGCCGCCGTGGGTGGACGAGCTGGTCGACGACACCCGGCGCTTCGTCACCGACGAGGAGCGCGTGGGGCTCGCCGTCGCACTGGCGGCGCGCAACATCGAGCACGGTTTCGGCGGCCCGTTCGGCGCCGCGGTGTTCAACGCCGACGGCCGCGTGGTGTCGGTCGGGGTCAACCGCGTGGTGCCGCAAACCTGCTCGGTCGCCCACGCGGAAATGCTGGCCTACATGAGCGCGCAGCAACGCCTTGCCAGCTACCGCCTCAACGCGGCCGGCGGTCGCTACACGCTCGCCACCAGCGCACAGCCGTGCTGTCAGTGCTACGGCGCGACGATGTGGGCCGGTATCGACGAACTCCTGATTGGTGCGCGTTCGGAAGACGTCGAAGCCCTCGCGCACTTCGACGAAGGCCCACTGCCCACCGACTGGATCGGCGAGCTGGAAAAGCGCGGCATCACCGTGCGCCGCGACATCCTGCGCGCCGAAGCCCGTGCCGTGCTGGCTGACTACGGCGCCCGCGGCGAGGTGTACTGAGGCCGCGGCGCCCACAGCATCCACTAATCGAACCGCGCGCATGCTCGGCGGAGCATCGCCTGTCGCCGGAGTCAGCCGTGAAGACCTTCGCCAACCTGCTCGTTGCCGCCATCGGCAGCGCATTCGCCATTGCCGCATCGGCGGCACCATCCGTGTACGCCGTGTTGCACCACTACCCGCTGGGCGGCAGTGGCGGCTGGGATTACGTCACCATCGACGCACCAACCCACCATCTGCTGATCGCCCGCAGCGACCACGTGATGGCGGTGGACACCCGCAACGGCAAGCTGGTCGGCGAGATCCCCGGCATGCAGCGCATCCACGGCATCGCGCTGGTGCCGCAGCTGCGCCGCGGCTACGTCAGCGACGGCAACGCCAACGCGGTGCACGTGATCGACCTCGCCACGCTGAAAACGCTGCGCAGCATCGCGATCGACGGCAAGCGCCCCGACGCCATCGTGTACGACCCGGCCAGCGGCCATGTGCTGACGATGAACGGCGGCAGCGACAACGCCACCGTAATCGACCCCGCAACGTCCAAGACGCTCACCAACGTCGCCCTGCCCGGCCGGCCGGAGTTCGCAGTGAGCGACGGTCGCGGCCATGTCTACGCGAACATCGAAGACCGCAACGAGCTTGCCCGCATCAACTCGACGACCGACAAAGTCGATGCGGTATGGCCACTCGCGCCGTGCGAATCGCCCACTGGCCTGGCCATCGACACCACTGCGCGGCGTCTGTTTTCGGTGTGCGCCAACCACCGGATGGTGGTCACCGACGCCGGCGACGGTCACCACGTCGCCAGCGTGCCGATCGGCAAGGGGCCGGACGGCGCGGTTTTCGACCCGGCCACGCAGATGGTCTACAGCTCCAATCACGATGGCACGCTGACCGTCGTGCACGCCGACGATGCCAACCACTACCGCGTGGTCGCCAACGTACCAACCCAGGTCGGTGCGCGCACCATGACGCTGGACCGCGCCACCCACGACATCTGGCTGGTCGCCGCCACCCCGGCACCACGTGGGGCGCCAGTGACAGGTTTCACCGCACTGGTCGTCGGATCACGTTGACGAGTTTGCCTGAGCTCCAACCAGACGCAACGGCAACTGACGGCCGAACCGGCAACTCCAAAATCGATGCGTGCCCGTGTGTCGAAACTCGTTGCAACAAACCACCGTCTTGGCGACGACCGCTGCACCAACCCTTACACCCGCGATAGCCGCATCGACGTCTGGCCCCTGACTCACCCGCACGCGCACGCGACCCTGCGGCCGGCTCTTGGGCGACCAGCGCACCGCGCAACTATTCCGGACAAGCAAGTGGCCGGCTGCCGTCAGTCCTCTGCTTGAATGACGGCACACCATCCACTTCCTCGACCAGGACGACAGTGCCCCCGATGCACCGCTCGTTATCGGCCAATTGGCGGCCTACGGGTGCCGGCGCGTGCCGGGCCGCGTGTGACCGCGCTACATACGCATCCCGCTGCGCCTGGGCCTTCAGTGGCGCAAAGGAATCATTGACGGTGCCCACCATGTAGTCGGCGCTTGCCTTGAACAAGATGTTTCGCGCCGCAATGGCTACTGCGGCAAGCACAACCGCCAACAGTACCCGCCGTCCAAATTTGCTCATGGCGTATCGCTCCCCTGTTTCGCCACCATCGCGGAAGCCGACGTACTCCGCGAATGGAATTTGGTGGGTCGTGAGGGATTCGAACCCTCGACCAATAGATTAAAAGTCTACTGCTCTACCGACTGAGCTAACGACCCGCGCGAACGGCAAGTTGGCCATTTTATGGGCGCACCGCGATGCGCACAAGCAAAGTCGAATCAGACGTAGCGCGTCGGATCGGGCAAGCCAGCTGCGCGAAAACCGTCCGCGCGCAGACGGCAGGCATCGCAATGGCCGCAGGCGCGGCCATCCGCATCAGCTTGGTAACAGCTCACGGTCTGCGCAAAATCCACACCAAGGCGGTGGCCTTCGCGGGCGATGTCGGCCTTGCTCATCCGCATCAGCGGGGCATGGATACGGAGCTGCGCGCCTTCCACACCGGCCTTGGTGGCAAGGTTGGCGAGGCGCTCGAACGCCGCGATAAAGGCGGGACGGCAGTCTGGATAGCCCGAGTAATCCACCGCATTGACGCCGCACCAGATGTCGCTGGCGCCCAGCACCTCGGCCCAGCCCAGCGCGATCGACAGCATGATGGTGTTGCGTGCCGGCACGTAGGTGACCGGGATATGTGCGTCATCGTGTGCAGCCGTCGCATCCAACGGCACGGCGATATCGGCGGTGAGCGCCGAGCCGCCGATGGTGCGCAGATCGACATGCACCACCTTGTGCTCGGCCACGCCGAGCATGCGCGCAACGCGCTCAGACGCCACCAGCTCGGAATCGTGGCGCTGGCCGTACGCCACGCTCAGGGCGTATACGGCATAGCCTTGCTCGCGCGCGATCGCGGTGGTAACGGCCGAGTCCATGCCGCCGGAGACAAGAATGACGGCTTTGCGCCGCGGGGTTTCAGTCATGGCTGAAGTCCATCAGAAACGACCGGTCACCGGCCGGGACACGCCGACGGCGACACCGGCCGCAGCGCGAAAACAGGTGGCGTCGCACCGCCGGCATCACTTGCCGGGTACGTTGCCCCACAGCACCTTGTGCAACTGCATCTGGAAGCGCACCGGCAGGCGGTCGGCCAGAATCCACTCGGCCAGCTCGCGCGGCGCCAGCTTGCCGGCCACCGGCGAGAACAACACCATGCAGCGCTCGTGGATGCGGTGCTCGGCCACGCGCGCCCACGCCCAGTCGAAATCGGCACGATCGGCGATCACGATCTTCACCTGATCGTGCGGCAGCAGGTGATCGAGATTCGACCACAGGTTGCGCTTGCACTCGCCCGAGCCGGGCGCCTTGAGATCCATCACCTTGTGCACGCGCGGATCGATAGTGGAAATGTCGATCGACCCGGAGGTTTCCAGCGACACCTCGTAACCGGCATCGCACAGCTTGCGCAGCAGGATCGGGCAGCGCTTTTGCGCCAGTGGCTCGCCGCCGGTCACGCACACGTGGTGCACGCCCTGGCGTGCCACCTCAGCCACGATCTCGTCGATGTCGTGCCACTGGCCGCCCTGGAACGCATACTCGGTATCGCACCACACACAGCGCAGCGGACAGCCGGTGAGGCGCACGAATACCGTGGGCCAGCCGGCAGCGTCGGCCTCGCCCTGGATCGACAGGAAAATCTCGGTGATGCGCAGGCGCTCGGAAACCGCAGCGCTGGCCTCGTCGGTACCGGGCATGGACAACGTCGTCACCTCAGCCTGCCGATTCGATGCGGCGCAGCCGCTCCTTCGCGAGGTTGGCCGCCTTCGAGCTGGGGTATTTCGCCACCACCGACTTGAGTGTTGCCTTGGCGGCCGCAACCTGCTTCAGCTCATATTGGCAATAACCGAGCTTGAGCAGCGCATCGGGCGCCTTTTCACTCTGCGGATACTGGCTCAGCAAATGCTGGAAGGCTTCCTGCGCCACCTGGTAATTGGTAGTGACGTAGTACGACTCGCCAAGCCAGTAGAACGCGTTGGAAACCAGCGGGCTGTCCGGGTGTTTCTGGATGAACTCGCGAAACTGCCGCGACGCGTTGGTGTAGTCGCCACCGCGCAGGGTCTTGAAAGCGGCGTCGTAGGCCGCGGTGGTTGCGGCGCTGTCGGGCGTCGACGCGGGCTTTGCGCCCTTCTTGCCCGGCACCGGTGCTGCACTGGCGGCAACCGGCGCTGCGGCTGCTGCATTGGCTGCTGCATTGGCTAGCGTATTGGTGGCAGCGGGTGCCGCGGTACTGCCGCCTGCGGCCGGCGCGCCACCGGATGGGTTTGCGGCTTCGAGCCGGCCCAGCCGGGAGTCGAGGTCGACGTATTGGTCTTTGCTCTTGCTTTGCAGATCCTGCAGCTGGTGCTGCAACTCTTCGATCTGCCCCTGCATGTCGCGCAACTGCGATTCCATCTGCTGCAGCTGGTTGACCATCTGCGCGCTGCTCTGGTCCTTGTTCTGCGCACGCTGCTCCAGTTGGGCAACGCGGTCGGCAAGGCTCAGGCGCGAACTTTGCGCAAATGCCGGCGCCACGAAAAGCATGGCGGACGCGATTGCGCCCGCCATGCCGATTCTGGCTGCCATGTTGCTGGCCAGAGATTTCAACACTTACTCAGCCGTGTAGACGATATCGACACGACGGTTCTTGCTCCAGCAATCTTCATTGTGCTCGCGGCAAACCGGCTTTTCCTTGCCGTACGAGATCACGCTGACCTGGCTGGCCGAGGCGCCATTGGCTTGCAGGGCGCTGGACACGGCATTGCCGCGGCGCTCGCCGAGGCCGAGGTTGTATTCCTTCGAACCACGCTCGTCGGTGTTGCCTTCCAGACGCATCTGGGCCTGCGGACGATCCTGCAGGTACTTGGCATGGCAAGCCATGATCTGCTGGAATTCCGGCTTGATTTCCGACTTGTCGAAGTCGAAGTACACGACGCGCTGACGCAGGCACGGATCGGTGTTGAGGTCGGCAGGGGTGTACTTGCCGCTGGTCTCGGCGGGCGCAGCAGCCGGGGCGGGCTCGGCAGCCGGAGCCTGCGGCTTGACTTGCTGCTTCTTGGAGCAGGCAGCCGCACCTACGCAAAGCAGGGCGACCAGGGCAACGCGAACGGTCTTATTCATGGTGACGTTCCTTCAAACGTGAGAGTTCCGGCATACAGTGACGGACTGGTTACGGGACGAATCGCCGGTGACCCGGCTGTTGTTCATTTTGATATTGCAAGATCAACGGCGTGTGATGCTCACCTCCAATGGCTGACCCTCACGCCGGAAAGCGTTGCGGTCGGCAAAACACGCCGGGCGCGACCGCATGGATCGTTCCCGGCCTCGGCCGTCGCCCGTTCCCGCTGTCGCGACGGCAGAAAACTCATTTTTGTCGATACGGGCCCCACGACGGGTCGCTGACGTTGCCGTTTGCCAGCGCGAGTCGCTGTCGCACCATACCGTCCGCCGACGTCGCATACAAGACACCGCGCGGGCCTTCGGTGGCGCCATACAGCAGCATGCTCGCATTCGGCGCCCAGCTCGGGCCAAAATCGAGCGGGCCGGGCGACAGGTAATGCACCTGCCCGCCCAAACCGAGATCCATGATGGCAATGCGGAACACGTTGCCGTTGCCCTCGACCATGGCGAGTTTCTTGCCGTCGTAACTGAGGTTGGAATTGGAATTGCTCTGCCCCTGGAAGCTCACCCGCTGCGCACTGCCGCCGCTCGCGGCCGTGCGATAAATCTGCGCGCGCCCGGATCGATCCGAGGTGAAGTAAATCGAGCCGCCATCCGGTGACCACACCGGCTCGGTATTGATCGACGGGCTGTGGGTAATCTGAGTTTCATGCCGGGACCCCAGGTCGAGCTGATACAACTCGAGGTGGCCGGAGAACGACAGCGCGATGGCAAGTCGACGCCCATCCGGTGCCCATGCCGGCGCGCCGTTGATGCCTTTGGGATGGGATGCCACCAACTGGCGCGCACCAGTGGTCAGATTCTGCACGTAGATTTGCGAGTTGCCGCTTTCAAAGGAAACGTAGGCGATTTTCTTGCCGTCCGGCGACCACGCCGGCGACATCAGCGCCTCGTGCGAACGTGCGACCACCTGCGGGTTGAAGCCGTCGGAATCGGCCACCACCAGCGAATAGGTCATGTTGTCGCCCAGCCCCACCTGGGTGATGTAGGCAATGCGGGTCCAGAACGCACCGCGCACGCCAGTGATTTTCTGGTAGATCGCATCGGCGATCTGATGGGCAACCCCGCGCAAATCGCCGGCTGGCGCCGTGAAATACGCGGCCAGCAGATTTTGCTGCTTGTTGACGTCCCACAACTCGTAACTGACTTTCAGCATGCCGCCGCCGGCATCGCTGATATTGCCGACCGCGATGAAATCCTGCTTGAGCAGGCGCCAGGTCGAAAAGTTGATGTCGCTGCCCTTGGACGGAAACTCGACGATGTCGCTCTTGGCCAACGCGCGGAACTGGCCGCAGCGATTCAAGTCATTGCGGATCACGTCGGCTACATCGGTCGGCAGCGGCGCCATGCCCTGGGTGGCGAACGGCACCACCGCGATCGGCGTCGCGGTCTTGACGCCGCCGACGATCTGGATGTCCAGCCCACCGCTGGCCTGGGCCAGCACCGGGCCGGTGAACAAGGCAGCGACGAACATCAGGATGAGAGCAGCAATGGAACTCGGCTTGCGCATGAAACTCACATTTGCGGCATAAAGGTAAAGGTCAGTTTGCGCTGGAACACGCTCTCGAAACCCTTGTACGGCAAGGTCTTGGTGCGCAGGATGGCGTTCTCGACGGAACGCTTGCCGGCATCGTCATACGGGCAGCTGGGATCGACTGTGGCGCTCATCACGTCACCACCGGGCAGCTGCACGATGTGCACCTTGCACGGTGCAGGGGGCATGTTATCCGGGCGTAACCAGTTTGGCGTGACCGCATTCTGAATGGCCGCCGCATACGCGGACGAAAGATCGGTGGTTTTCGAGTTGTTGCCGGTCTGCCGCTGTGCCGCGTACGGCAGGTTGGCCTGGCCGTCGTCCTGCGCATTCTTGAGGTCGGCCAGCTGCTGCTTGGCCTGCTTGGCCTTGCTGTCGAGCTTTTTGGTCTGCGCCTGCGCGGCGTCCATCTTGGCGAACAGCTCGTCGATCTTCTTGAGCTCTTCCTTTTTCTTTTGTGCCGCCTGCGCGTCGAGGTCGGCCTGGCGCTGGCGCTGCTTTTCTTCCTGCACCTGCTTGGCTTCGGCTTGCTGCACGCCCTCCTCTACCACCTTTTCCTGATCCTTGATGTCAGGGTGCTTGGGCGGTGGCGGCAACGGCTCGATCTTGGGCTTGGCTTCCGGCGGCGGGGGCGGCGGCGGCACGGCGGGCGGCGGCGGCACGCTGTCCGGCACCACCTTGGCCTTGTGCGCCTTCGGCGGCGGACTGCCGGTCGGTCCGACCAGCGTCGCTTCGATCACCGGCCCGGCGAGTTGCAACGGGCGCGTACAGGTGATCGGGTTCATCCACGACGGCAGACGCAGGTTGTCGAAGAACGCCTCGTAGCTCGCGCACGAAATCGTGGCGAGGAACAGGAACGCAATGATGCCCAGATGCAGCAGCGCGGAGAGCACTACCGCCCGCGGCGTGCCCTGGTTACTTTCGTCCATGGGCACTCTGCCCGTTTCCGGTCTCGCCCGGGGTGCTCATCAGGCCGACCTTGTCGACTCCGGCCTGCTGCAGATCCGCCAGCACCTTGTACACGCCGCCATAGTTGCCGGAGGTGTCGCCGGCGACCAGCACGCTGAGCTGCGGGTTGGCATCCAGAAAGGCCTTGACCTTGGTCTGCATGCCAGTCTCGTCGGTGGGTTGCGGCTTGCCGGTACCCATGATGAGGGAGATCGAACCATCCTTGGCCACCTGCACGATCAACGAATCCTTCTTGCCGTGCAGCGCCTTGGCATCGGCTTGCGGCAGGTTGACGTCGACGTTGGAGTTCATCATGGGTGTGGTGACCATGAAGATGATGAGCAGCACCAACATCACGTCGATGTAGGGCACCACGTTGATTTCGGCTTTGAGTTGATAGCGCTTGTGGCGCCGTGCAA
Organism: Rhodanobacter sp. FW106-HT46G03; assembly: GCF_058789895.1. Classification (NCBI taxonomy): domain Bacteria; kingdom Pseudomonadati; phylum Pseudomonadota; class Gammaproteobacteria; order Lysobacterales; family Rhodanobacteraceae; genus Rhodanobacter; species Rhodanobacter sp. FW106-HT46G03. The sequence goes on along the minus strand of NZ_JBYTCC010000001.1, from coordinate 1,172,769 downwards.
TCGGCATGTCGGCAGCTCCCGTCAGGCGGCGTCGTCAGCCTGGACCTGACGCTGCAGCACCGAGGAGAACTCCTCCTGGAACACCTCGTAACGCGAGGCGATGCGCTCCACCTTGGTGGCGTAGCGGTTGTAGGCCCACTGCGCGGGAATCGCCGCGAACAGGCCCATGGCCGTGGCGATCAACGCCTCCGAAATGTGCGGCGCGACCACCGCGATGGTGACGTCCTTCATGTCGCCCAGGCCCTGGAAGGCGCCCATGATGCCCCACACCGTACCGAACAGGCCGACGTACGGGCTGATCGAACCGACGTTGGCGAGGAATTCGAGATTGCGCTCCAGCGCGCCGATTTCGCGCGTGCCGGCCACCTGCATCGCGCGTTCCGAACCTTCGATCGCCGCACGGCCATCGCGCGTCTTGCGCTGGCGCTGGCGGGCAAACTCGCGGAAACCGGATTCGAAGATAGTCTCCAGCCCGCCGCTGGCGCCACGGTGGCTCACTTCGCGAAACAACTGGGCCAGGTCGCCGCCGGACCAGAAGCGCTCCTCGAAGCTCTCGGAGTTTTCCAGCGCCTGCTTGGTCTGGCCGTACTTGCGGATGATGATGACCCACGACATGAACGAGAACACCAGCAGGATCAACAGCACGCCTTTGACCGGCAGGCTGGAATTGGTGATCAAATCGATGACATTGAATCCACCGTTCATGGGCTTAGAGCGCTCCGCACCAGTCTGGATCAGGGAGAAATCGGGGGGATGAGACTCGCAGGGATCGGTGCGGCACGCATGCGCGTCATGTCCACGCAGGCCACCCGCACCACGGCGCGGACAAGGCAGGCCCCATCCGCGCGTTCGATCGTCTGGTCGAACAGGATACTGGCTGCGCCCCGTTTCTTGACGCTTACGGTTGCCAGCAATTCATCGTCCAGCAGGGCTGGGCGCAGGAAATCGAGCTCCATGCGGGCCACCAGAAACGCCAACCCGGTGGCTTGCTTGAACGCGAGCTGGTCCACGCCGCGCGCACGCAGCCACTCGGTGCGCGCGCGTTCGAGAAAACGCAGATAGCCCGCGTGGTACACCACGCCGCCGGCATCGGTGTCTTCCCAATACACCCGGATCGGCCAGCGGAACGGCACGGGTTCAGCCATCGGGGTGATCTCCGTCGAACAGATCCGGCACCTGCGCGGGGCGTGTGGGCGGGTTCAGACCCAGGTGGCGCCAGGCCTTGGCGCTCGCCATGCGTCCGCGCGCGGTGCGCACCAGAAAACCCTGCTGGATCAGGTACGGCTCGACCACGTCCTCAAGCGTGCCGCGATCCTCGCTGAGCGCCGCGGCCAGCGACTCGACGCCAACCGGGCCGCCATCGAAGCTCTCGATGATAATGCCAAGCAGGCGCCGGTCGAGTTCGTCGAGCCCATCCGGATCGATCTTCAGCATGTCGAGCGCGGCGCGCGCCGCCGGCAGCGTGATCTCACCCTGCGCGCGCACCTCGGCGTAATCGCGCACCCGGCGCAGCAGGCGGTTGGCGATGCGCGGAGTGCCGCGCGAGCGGCGGGCAATTTCCTGCGCGCCGTCAAGCACGCAGGCAATGCCGAGGATCTTCGCCGAACGGCGCACAATCGCGGTCAGCTCCTCCACGCTGTAGAACTCCAGCCGCTGCACGATGCCGAAGCGGTCGCGCAGTGGCGCGGTGAGCATGCCGGCGCGGGTGGTGGCGCCGACCAGGGTGAACGGCGGCAGGTCGAGCTTGATCGAGCGCGCGGCCGGACCCTCGCCGATCATGATGTCGATCTGGAAATCCTCCATCGCCGGGTACAGCACCTCTTCCACTGCCGGTGCCAGGCGATGGATCTCGTCGACGAACAGCACATCGTTCGGCTGCAGATTGGTCAGCAGTGCTGCGAGGTCGCCGGCGCGTTCCAGTACCGGGCCGGAAGTGGAGCGCAGGCTGACGCCGAGCTCGTTGGCGATGACGTGCGAGAGCGTGGTCTTGCCCAGCCCCGGCGGACCGAAGATCAGCACATGGTCGAGCGCACCGCCGCGCTTCTTTGCCGCCTCGATGTAGATCGCCAGCTGCTCGCGCACCGCATCCTGGCCCAGGTACTCGGCAAACCGGCGTGGACGGATCGTCGCTTCCAGCGCCTCGTCGTCGAGCTGGGAGACGGGAGTGGTGAGGCGGGGTTCGGTCATGGCGGCATTATGGCGGCTCTGGCTCCGTGAGAGGAGCACAAGGCAAGAGCAAGAGCGCCATGCTCATGCTCATGAGCCCGAGGCGGGCAGGATGTCCGCCTCGGGCTCGCAGGGACGGGCTGCGCCCGTCCAGGCTCCGCATGCCGATCGCAAAGCGATCGGCATGCGTGCGGCCCATCCATGGGCCGCGGGGCCGCGGTGGAGATCTGATCCGCGGAGCGGATCAGATCTCCACTTGCGCCCCCAGCTCAATCAGCCGGTTGCCGGGGATCTGGAAAAACGCGGTGGCGGGCAGCGCGTTGCGCGCCATGAAGGCGAACAGCTTGTCGCGCCACAGCGCCATGCCGGGTCGGCGCTTGTCGGCCACGATGTTTTCGCGCGACAGGAAGAACGTGGTGTCCATCATGTCGAAAGCGAGCCCGGCACGTGCACATTGGGCCAGCGCTTGCGGCACGTTGGGAACCTCGGCAAAGCCGAAGTGCAGCTCGATGCCGTAGAACTCGTCGCCCATCGCGTCGATGCGGATGCGCTCGTCGGGGTCGGCCACGGGGGTCTCCAGCATTTCCACCGTAAGCAGCACGTTGCGCTCGTGCAGCACCTTGTTGTGCTTGAGGTTGTGCAGCAGCGCATGCGGCACCGCGTGCTGGTTGGCGGTAAGGAACACTGCCGCGCCGGGCACGCGCAGCGGCGGATGCTCGCGCATCGCCTCGATGAACGGCTTGAGCGCAAGCCCGCCCTGCTGCATCTCGCGCACCAGCAAATCGCGCCCGCGCCGCCACGTCGTCATGATGGTGAAGGTGCACAGGCCGAGTGCCAGCGGGAACCAGCCGCCATCGGGGATCTTCAGGGTATTGGCGCCGAAATAGCTGATGTCGATGGTGAGGAACACCAGCAGCACCAGCAGTACCAGCAGGCGGTTCCAGTGCCACATGCGGCGCGCGACAACCATCACCAGTACGGTGTCAATCGCCATCGTGCCGGTCACCGCAATGCCGTAAGCGCCCGCCAGCGCGTTCGACGAGCCAAAGGCGATCACGGTCAGGATCACGCTGATCATCAGCACCCGGTTGATCCACGGCAGGAATACCTGGCCGATCGCCTCGCGCGAGGTCTGCACCACCTGCATGCGCGGCATGAAGCCGAGCTGCACTGCCTGGCGGAACACCGTGAACGCGCCGGAGATCACCGCCTGCGACGCGATCACCGTGGCCAGCGTCGCCAGCCCGATCATCGGGTACAGCGCCCAATCCGGCACCGCGTGGTAGAACGGATTGGCGATCGCCTCGGGGTGATGCAGCAGCATCGCACCCTGGCCGTAATAGTTGAGCAGCAGCGCCGGCAGCACGAACCCGAACCACGCGGCACGGATCGGAAAGCGGCCAAAGTGCCCCATGTCGGTGTACAGCGCCTCTGCCCCGGTGACGCACAGCACGACCGAGCCGAGCGCGAGCATCGAGGTCTTGCCGTGGGCCATGAAAAACTGCGCGGCATACCACGGGTTGAGCGCCGCCAACACCGCCGGCGCCCTGATGACATTCCACACGCCAACCGCCGCCAGCGCGAGAAACCAGATCGTCATCACCGGGCCAAACAGCGCACCCACACGCGCCGTGCCGTGCCGCTGCAAGGCAAACAGGCCAAACAGCACGATCACGGTGATCGGCACCACCCAGCGCGACAGCGCCGGCGTGGCGACTTCGAGACCTTCGACCGCGGACAGCACCGAGATCGACGGCGTGATCACGCTGTCGCCGAAAAACAGCGCGCCGCCCAACAGCGCCATCAGCATCACCAGCTTGCGCATGCGGTTGGAGCCGCGCACCGCGCGTTGCGCCAGCGCCATCAGCGCCATGATGCCGCCTTCGCCCTTGTTGTCGGCGCGCATCACCACGCTGACGTACTTCACAGCGACCACCATGATGAGCGTCCACGTCACCAGCGACAGCACGCCGATGACGGTTTCCGGGTGCGGATGCAGGCCATGCTCGGGCAGGAACGTCTCGTGCATGGTGTACAGCGGGCTGGTGCCGATGTCGCCGAACACCACGCCCAGCGCACCCAGCACCAGCAGCCGCAGCTTGCCATGCACGCTTGCGCCGTCGGCTGGCTCGCTGCGGTTTGCCGCGCCGGCGGCAGGGTTGCTGGATACGGGTTGCTCGCTCACTGCACTGCCTGCTCAGCCGCCCAACGCAGCGCGCAGCGCCTTGCGGATGATCGCTTCGGCGCTGTCGCCGTCGGCGGCCACTTTTTGCACCAGGCGGGTCACTTCGGCCGGCTTGTAACCCAACTGCTGCAGCGCCACCGTGGCCTCACCGGCCGGATCGAGTGGCGCACTACCGCGGCCCGCACCCGGCAGCGTCACGCCCAGGCCATCCACGCGGTCGCGCAGCTCGACCACGATGCGCTCGGCGGTCTTCTTGCCGATGCCCGGAATCTTGGTCAGCGCCACCACGTCGCCGGCATGCACCAGCCGCGCGAATTCATCGGTGGAGACACCGGAAAGCACGGCCAGCGCGATCTTGGCGCCGATGCCGGAAACCTTCTGCAGGTTGCGAAACAGCACGCGCTCGGCCTCCTTCAGAAAGCCATACAACGCGACGCTGTCCTCCTTTTGCGCGTAATGGGTAAGCAGGATCACTTCCTGGCCCAGCGTTGGCAGGTCGTAGATGGTGGACATCGGCGCTTCCAGCTCGTAGCCGACGCCGCCCACCTCGACCAAAAGCCACGGCGGCTGCTTGGAAATGAGCGTGCCGCGCAGGCGCCCGATCACCGGTGCCTCCGCCACGCGCTGCGTGGAATGCCGACCCGGGCAAGACTGGCGCGGGTATGCGCATGGGTTACCGCGATCGCGAGCGCATCGGCCGCGTCCGGCTGCAGCGGGCCACGCAGGCCGAGCAACACACCGACCATGTGCTGCACCTGGGCCTTGTCGCCGCGGCCACTGCCGACCACTGCCTGTTTCACTTCGGTTGCCGCGTACTCGTGCACCGTTACCCCTCGACTTACCACCGCGCAAATCGCGGCGCCCCGCGCCTGCCCCAGCTTCAACGCCGAGTCGGCGTTGCGCGCCATGAACACGCGCTCGATCCCGCACTCCGTGGGGCAATGGGTGGCGATGATGTCACCCAGCTCGTCAAAAATGCGTTTCAACCGCAACGGGAACGTCGCCTCGCCGACCACCACCAACGCCGTGTGGAACACATGGATCAGGCGCCCCTGGGCATCCACGTCGATGATGCCCACGCCGGTGCGCTGGCTGCCAGGGTCGATGCCCAGGATCCGGGATTCGGGATGGGGGATTGGGGATTCGGTCAAAGCAGTATCTCGCCAGGATGCAGCACCTTGCCGGCACCATGGCCGAATTCCGTGCCTCGCACATTAATGCCGGTTACGACGTAATCCCAGCCACAGTAGGCAACACGTCACCTGCAGCGACGAACCTCGCCGTTGCTCTTGCCGTACCCCCAATTCCGCATCTCGAATCCCGTCACAACGCCGTGTTGCCTACGGCAACACGGCGTTGTGATACACCTCGCTCACGTCGTCCAGCGCATCCAGCGCTTCGATCAGCGAGTTGAGGGATTCGGCAGCGTCGCCACTGACGGCGATGCGGTTGTTGGGGCGCATGCCGACGCCACCGTGGAGGGATTCGAGGCCGGCGTCGATCAGCTTTTGCTGCACGGCTTCGAAGTCGTCCGGCTTGCAGATCACCGTGCTCTCGCCGTTTTCGTTCACCACGTCATCGGCGCCGGCGTCGAGCGCGGCTTCGAGGATTTTCTCCTCGGCGGCTTCATCGCCATTGGTCGCGAACGCGATTTCGCCGCAGCGGGTGAACTGGAACGCGACCGAACCCGAGGTGCCGAGGTTGCCGCCAAAGCGGGTCAGCGCATGGCGCACGTCGGCCACGGTACGCGTGGCGTTGTCGGTGAAACAATCGATGATGAGCGCGATGCCGCCAGGGCCATAACCCTCATAGCGCAGCTCCTCGCCGGCGCCATCGGCGCCCGAGCCGCGCTTGACCGCGCGCTCGATGGTTTCCTTGGTCATGTTCGCCGCCAGCGCCTTGTCGACGGCGGTGCGCAGGCGGGCGTTGAGCGCCGGGTCGGGGACACCGGAGCGCGTGGCAATGGTGATTTCGCGGATCAGCTTGGTGAACAGTTTGCCGCGGCGCGCGTCCTCGGCATTCTTGCGGCCTTCGACGGTTGGACCTCTACCCATGGCGGTTCCCGGTGTGAAAACGAGCGCGCCAGTTTACTGCAAGCACACGGACCCACCGAGCTGACCGGCGTCAAGCGTGGCCCTGATCGAAATGTCCGTGCTGCAGAAAGACGTCTACCTGCTGCGCAACTTCCTGCGAAAACAACAGGCCCGTGTGATTGGCCTCGACCACGCAGTGGTCGGCCAGCCCCGGCAATTCGGTTTCGGCCACCGCCACCGTGCCATCGTGCTCGCCCGCCAGATGCCCGAGCATTGCCCCCAGCCCCAGCGGCATGCGCCCGGCAATCACGCCGACCTCGCGCGGCCCGTCCCAGCGCTCGAAGCCCTGTTCGAGCAACGCGCGGTTGTGGCCAAGCAACGCCTCGCTGCCGTGCCCCCACGCCGCAAACGCGCGTGCGGCCGCACTGCCCTTGAGTGGGGAGCCCAGACACACGACGCGCCCCGGCGGCAACGTCACCTCGCTCAGGCATGCGCGCAACGCCAAGAGACCACCCAGGCTGTGCCCCACCAGATGCACCGGTGCCGGCGCGTACGCCACGATGCGCGCAAGGAGTTGCGCCAGGATGCGCTCCTGGCTGGCCGCCACGCTCATGTAATCGAACCGGTGCACCCGATATCCCGCGGCGATCAGGCGCCGATGCAGCATGCCCAGCGCGAAACCGCGCATCCAGAGGCCGTGCAGGAGCAGGATGTGTTGTTGCATCGACGGGGTTCGGGACAAGAAATTCGGTCAAAGCGTGCCGGCGCAAGCTTGCCACGCCGCGCGCTGGCAATCCGTTAGCTGGCGCACCGCTGATTCAGGTCGATTGCGGCAAGCCACAACCTCGCGCGCCCCCGCTCTACCGAATCCCCAATCCCCAATCTCTACTCCCGAACCATCACATGCAATTCCTTGAGCTGCGGCTCCGACACGTTGGATGGGGCGTCGGTCATCAGGTCCTGCGCGCTGGTGGTCTTGGGGAACGCGATCACGTCGCGAATGGATTCGGTGCCGGCAATCAGCGCGGCGATGCGGTCGATGCCGAACGCGAGGCCGCCGTGCGGCGGGGCGCCGAACTTCAGCGCCTTGAGCAGGAATCCGAATTTCAGCTCGGCCTCCGCCGGCGTGATGCCCAGCAGATCGAACACCGCGCTCTGCATGTCCGGGTGGTGGATGCGGATGGAACCGCCGCCGATCTCGTTGCCATTGAGCACCATGTCGTAGCCGCGGCTAACCGCGGTGGCGGCATGGTCCTTGAGGTTGGCGATGTCGTCGATCTTGGGCGCGGTGAACGGGTGATGCAGGGCGACGTAGCGCTGCTCCGCCTCGTCGAATTCGAACATCGGGAAGTCGGTGACCCACAGCGGCTTCCAGCTGGCTTGGACCAGCCCGCGATCCTTCGCCACCTTGAGCCGCAGCGCGCCCATCGAATCGGTGATCGGCTTCCACTTGCCGGCACCGATGAACACGATGTCGCCCGCCTGCGCGGCCGTGGCCGCAAGCACTGCAGCGAGTGCGGCATCATCGAGGAATTTCGCGATCGGCGAATTGACGCCCTCGCGCCCCTTCGCCGGATCCTCCACCTTGATCCACGCGAGCCCCTTCGCGCCGAACTTGGCGACGTGCTCGGTGAGGTGCTCGATGTCCTTGCGCGAATACGCACTGCCGCCCGGCACGCGCAGCGCCGCGACGCGACCGGCCGGATCGTTCGCCGGCTCGGCGAACACCTTGAACTCGACATGCTTCACCGCATCGGCGATGTCGACCAGCTCCAACGCAATGCGCAGGTCGGGCTTGTCCGAGCCGAAGCGGCGCATCGCCTCCGCCCAGGTCATGCGCGGGAACGGCTCGGCGAGCGCCACGTCCGCCACTTCCTTGAACACGTGGCGGATCAGGTTCTCGGTGAAGTCCTGGATGTCCTTCTCGTCGACGAACGCAAATTCCAGGTCGAGCTGGGTGAACTCGGGCTGACGGTCGGCGCGCAGGTCCTCGTCGCGGAAACAGCGCGCGATCTGGTAGTAGCGGTCGAAGCCGGCAATCATCAAAAGCTGCTTGAAGAGCTGCGGCGATTGCGGCAGCGCGTAGAACTGGCCCGGATGCACGCGGCTGGGCACGAGGTAATCGCGCGCGCCTTCCGGCGTGGCCTTGGTCAGGATCGGGGTTTCCACATCCTGGAAACCGTGCGCGTCCAGATACCGGCGCAGCGCCTGCACCAGCTTGATGCGCTTGCGGATCATTACCTGCATCTCGGGCCGGCGCAGGTCGAGATAGCGGTAGGTCATGCGCAGATCTTCGTTCGGGCTTTCGTGCAGCGCGAACGGCAGATCCTTCGCGGCATTGAGGATCTCGACCTCGTCCGCCAGCACTTCGACCGTGCCGGTCCTGAGCTTGTCGTTGGGCGCCAGGCGCTTGCGCAGGGTGCCGGTCACGCGCACGCAGTATTCGTAGCCGAGCTCGCCGGCGGTGGCGAACGCCGCGGCGTTGTCCTTTTCCACCACGATCTGCGCCAGGCCCTCGTGGTCGCGCAGGTCGACGAACGCCACGTGCGACTGCAGGCGAATCTTGTTGACCCAGCCACACAGGGTGACGGTCTGGCCGACCAGCGACTCATCGATGAGGCCGCAGTAATGCGTGCGCATGCGTCTGGAACTCCGGGCCGAGGCCCACGAAAACGGATGGAAAGACCCGGAATGTTACATCGCGACCGCGCCGCGGTCGCTTCGGCATCGGCCGGCTACCAACCGCCGCGACCGCCCCATGCCGCGCGGAATTGTCCGCGACAACCGTTCTTCACCCACACGCTGTACCGGTCGCTGCCCCAGGTTTCGCCTTCGATGCAGGCCGATTGCGACATCTGCCGCGACAGTACCGCGCGCGGCCACGGCACCTGGCAACGGGCGCCGCGATTGTCGTTGCTGGCGCAATACACCTCGGCGCCGCCGCGATTGCCGCCGTCGTAACCGCCGCGACCGTAGCCGTAGCCGTCATCGCCGTCGTAGTCGCCGCGACCACTGCCGCGGTCGTAGCCATACCCGTAGCCGCGCCGGCCCCAGCCGCGCGCATCGGCGAAATTGCCGCGGCAGCCGTTCTTGATCCACACGCTGTAGGGGTCACTGCCCCAGGTCTCGCCCTCGATGCAGGCCGATTGCGACATTTGCCGGGCCAGCACCGAATCGCGCCACGGCATGCGACAGCGCGTGCCGCGGTTGTCGTTGCTCGCGCAGTAGACCTGCTGCTGGCCGCTGCCACCATAGCGTTGCGCAACGGCGTCGTACGGAACGCAGCCCGCAACCAGCAATACCGCAAAGGTGCCAAGCGTCATGCCGAATACGCGATGCATGCGAAATTTCCTGCGCCGGTAGGTGGGGCTCAAGGTACCCGGGCGCAGGGTCGCCGGCGCAGGGCTCCGGCACTCACGGCATGCCGCGATTCAGCTTGCTAATTGCCGCTGGTCGCAGCCGCCGGTGCCGGTGCCGGTGCCGGGGCTGGTGCCGGCGCGGACGCCGGTGCCGCACCACTGTCGGCGAGGTTGTGCTTGTGGTCGCCGGCACCCTTGAAATCCGTCTCATACCAGCCCTTGCCGGCAAGGCGGAACGTCGGCGCACTCACGCAGCGGTGCAGCGAATCGGCGCCGCAACTCGGACACGCCGTCGGGTCCGGATCGGAAAACTTCTGCAGGTGATCGAAATGGTGGCCGCACTGGCCACACGCAAACTCGTAAATGGGCATGAAGGCTCCAAAGCCGTCGAACCGGTGCCATCCGGCCCGAACGGCATCTCGACAACACGCCATTATTTGGGGTCTGCCCGCCCTTTTCAACGTGCTGCGCCGCTCACGCACCGGCGACACCGGCCGGTTCACCCTCCCTGCACACGAAGATCACGACGCCGGCGGGCGCACCGGGCATCGCGCAGGCCATGCAGACGGCTTATGACGTTGTCACCGACATGGACGTCCAAACGTCCGTTGCAATGCGGACCGCAGGTCGTTAACTTTGTGTTGCTGCGCTGCACCAACCTTTCGGGAGAAGTCATGAAGAACTCGATCCACGACACGCTGAACCGCCGCCCGGCACTGACGGCCCTGGCTACCGCCCTGCTGCTGGCCTTTACCGGGGCGCCGGCTTTTGCGCAGAGCACCGGCGGCACCGACACCGTGTCTCCCGCCAAAGCCAAGCAATTGCAGACGGTGATCGTCACCGGCACCCGCTCGGCCGACCGCACCGAAAGCAGCTCGCTCACCCCGATCGACGTGGTCTCGGCCAAGGTGCTGCAGGAGACCGGCACCACCGACCTGCCCACCGCGCTGGCGCGCATCATTCCGTCGCTGAACTTCCCGCGGCCGGCCGCCGCCGATACCGCCGACACCCAGCGCCCAGCGTAGTTGCGCGGGCTGTCGCCCGACCAGGTGCTGGTACTGGTCAACGGCAAACGCTGGCACCCCGGCGCGATCCTCCTGAACAACGGCGTGATCGGCCGCGGCTCGCAGCCGGTGGATTTGAATACCATCCCGATGACCGCCATCGACCACATCGAAGTGCTGCGCGACGGCGCCTCCGCGCAATACGGCTCCGACGCCATCGCGGGCGTCATCAACATCATCCTGAAAGGTGGCGCCAAAGGCGGTGCGATCGAAGCCAGCGGCGGCCAGTACTCCGCCGGCGATGGCCGCCAGTGGCTGGGTTCGGCCAACTTCGGCATCCCGCTTGGCGAGCAAGGCTTCATGCGCTTCACGCTGGAAAGCGGCAACCAGGACCACACCAACCGCGCCGGTCCGGACAACCGTTCGCCGGCCTGGCAGGCGCTGGGCGTGAACTTCCGCCAGGGCGACCCGGACGTGCACAGCAACAACGTGCTGTTGAACTCGCAGGTCGACATCACGCCGAACGTGCAGCTCTACGCCTTCGGCCACTACAGCCATCGCAACAGCACCTCGCCGGCGTTCTTCCGTTACGGCCTGAACAGCCCGAAGGCGAACAACCCGCTGATGGCCTCGGTGTTCCCCAACGGCTTCCTGCCGCTGGAAAACGCCGACTCCTACGACCGTTCGCTGGTGCTCGGCGTGCGCGGCACGTGGAACGGTTGGCGTTGGGACGTGTCGGCCAATGCCGGCGGCAACCGCGTCTCGTACATGACGCGCAACACCATGAACTACGCCTACCTGCATGATTTCGGCACCACGCCCACGGCGTTCCACGACGGCATCCTGAAATCCAGCCAGCAGGTGTTCGACGTGGATCTGGCCAAGGACTTCCGGCCGACCTGGCTGCCCAACCCGCTGACCGTGGCGTTCGGTGCCGAGTGGCTGCGCCAGGGCTACCAGATCGCCGCCGGCGACCTGCCCTCGTGGTACGTCGGCACCTCCGGCACCTCGGGCGGCGCGCAGGGCTTTGCCGGCTGGCAACCCGCCAACGCGGTGAACAGCGCGCGGCACTCCACCGCCGAGTACGTGGACTTTGAAACCAACCTCACCGACAAGCTCGGCGCGTCGTTGGCGTTGCGCCACGTGAACTACTCCGATTTCGGCGGCACCAACTCGGGCGCGCTGTCGCTGCGCTACGACTTCACCGACAGCTTCGCGTTGCGCGGCAGCGTGTCCAACGGCTTCCGCGCACCGTCGCTGGGGCAGGAGTACTTCTCGCAGATCTCCTCGCTGTTCGTCGCCAACGGCACCTTGCCGGGCCTGCCCGGCGGCATCTACAACCGCGGCCTGGTACCGGTGGGCAGCCCGATCGCGACCCTGCTTGGTGCCGAGGCGCTGAAGCCGGAGAAATCGCGCAACTACACCTTGGGCGCGGTGTGGAACCCGACCGACGCGCTGAGCCTCAGCCTGGACGTCTACCAGATCAACATCTCCAACCGCATCGCGCTGTCCGGTGCGATCTCCACCACCACGCCGGCGGTGGTCAACTACCTGGCCGCCAACGGCATCGGCAACCTCGATTTCAGCAGCATCAACTACTTCACCAACGCGGCCGACACCCGCACCCGCGGCGTGGATTTCGTCGGCACCTATGTGTCCGACTTCGGCAACACCGGCAAACTCACCAGCACGCTCACCGCCAACTACAACCAGAACGTGGTCGACTACGTGAAGCCGAACCCGGCGGTGTTGACCAACCTGGGCGTCGCTTTCACCCGCCTGAGCCGGCAGGACATCAAGGGCTACCTCGCCAACTCCTCGCCGCGCAGCAAGCTGATCTGGAACGAGCGCTACGAGATCGGCCCGTGGAGCTTCACCGGCACGCTGACGCGCTACGGGCGCTATACCAACTACGTAAGCAACATCGCCAGCTACAACCCCGCACGCGGCATCGTCGACCAGACGTATCGCCCGAGCTGGGTGTTCGACCTGGCCGGCAACTACCAGTGGCAGAACTGGACGTTCACGCTCGGCGCCGACAACGCACTCAACGTGCACCCGAACCGGGCGATCGCCAACAACTCGAACAACGGCACGCTGCCCTACTCCACGTTTGCGCCTTTCGGCTACAACGGCGCCTACGTGTACGGCAAGGTGGCCTATCGCTGGTAATGGAGTGGCTGCACGAGCCCCGGCGCATCGCGCGCCGGGGCTTTTCTTTCAGGTGATCGAACGCACCACGCCGCCATCCACGCGCAGTGCGGCGCCGTTGGTGGCGCTGGCCAGCGGGCTTGCCACGTAGGCGATCAGGTTGGCCACTTCATCCGGCCGGATGAAGCGCTTGAGCAGCGACGACGGGCGCGCGGTGGCAAAGAACTGCTTTTCCATCGCCGCGGCATCGGTGTGGTTGGCGCGCGCCATCTCGCCCACGAAACGGGTGACGCCTTCCGAGGCGGTCGGCCCCGGCAGCACGCTGTTGACGGTGACGCCGGTACCAGCCAGCGACTCGGCAAGCCCGCGCGCCACCGCAAGTTGCGCGGTCTTGGTCATGCCGTAGTGGATCATCTCCACCGGAATGTTGAGCGCGGATTCGCTCGACACGAACACGATGCGCCCCCAGTTGCGCGCACGCATGCCCGGTAGCCACGCGCGCGCCAGGCGGATGCCGGAGAGCACATTCACCTCGAAAAAACGCAGCCAGTCGGCATCGTCGATGTCGGCAAACGCGCGTACCTCGAAAATCCCGAGGTTGTTCACCAGCACATCCACCTGCGGCGCCGCCGCCACGGCGGCCGCCACGCCGGCGGCAGTGCCGAGGTCGGTTGCCACGCCGATCACGTCGGCACTGCCAGTGTCCCGTCTGACCTGCGCCACTGCCGCATCGACCCGCGCCTGCGTGCGCCCGTTGACGACCACGCGTGCCCCTTCGCGCGCCAGCCGGGTCGCCGTGGCCAACCCGATGCCTGCGGTCGAACCACTGACGAAAGCCGTCTTGCCGGCCAATTGAAGATCCATCGTGTGCCTCCGTCATGTGCTGCCGGCGAGCTTACCCGGCGGCCGTGCCGGCCTGGTGACGATGTGGCCTGTGCGGGACGCTCGTCGCACCACGTCATGCAGCTGCACAGGCGGCGCGCCAGCGTTCGACGAGGCCCACGCCGGCATCGTCATGGGTGGACACCGCTGCGGACACCGGCTGCAGGTGCAGCGCCGCCAGCACGCGCGCAAATCCCGGCTCGTCACTGTTGTGGGCCACGAAAAGCCAGGGGCGGCAATCGGGGTTGAGACCGATGGCGACCATCGCCACCACGGCGCCGACCAGACCATCGACGAGTACGGGCAGGCCGCGCTGCGCACCGGCGACACAGGCACCGGCCAGCGCGGCCATCCCGAAGCTGCCAAGGCGGCGCAGGCAGGCAAGCGCATCCACCGCACCGGTATGGCGCGCGAGTGCTTCGGCAATCCATGCACCGTCGCGCTGGGGGTTCGTATTCGCCACGTCGCCATCCAACTCGTGCGGGGTGATGCCCAGCAGGCGGCAGGCCAGTGCGCGCCCCGACAACGCATCGGCATCGCCGAGCGTGGCGCCGACGAAAAGCTGCGCGCCGGCGCCGGCCGCAAGTTCGATGCTGGTCGCGCCAATGGTCACGGCGTGCCGCGCCTGTTCGGTACCCATCGCCGGATGCACGCGCCAGTCGAACGTATTCGGCGCGATCACCGCACGCCGCACGCCGGGCAGCTCGCCGGGATCGTCGCGCACGCCGAGATCCACGATGTCGATGCCGGCCCCGAGCGCTTGGAGCCGCGCACGCCGCCCGTCATCCCCACGCGCCAGCGCAGCCAACCGCCCGCCGGTATGCGCCTCGGGTGCCGCTTCGGCGCCAATGCCGTGGTCACCTGCGAACCAGCCGAACTGCACGTGGTCCAGCCGTGGATGCGGGCTGCGCTGGAGCGCGGCGAGTTGCAGGGTCGCGGCGCGGATGCCGTCGGGCATGTCCGCCGGGTCATGCTGCGGCCAGCTTGCGCGCAGCGCTTCGGCCGCGGCCATGTCCGGCTCCGCACACGCGTCGAGCCACCAGTACGCCATGGTCTTGCCTCGCTTGAAAACTGACGTCCATTTCAGCACGCGGTGGCGTGGTGGCTACTGATGCAGCGCAACTGGTCGGCTGCGCCTGAGGGGTGCTGTTTCTGTGTTGAACGGGGCATCAGGGCGGTTTCGTGCGCCCGTTGGGCGCGCGAGCTACTTTTCTCTGGATGGCCAGAGAAAAGTAGCCAAAAGAGAAGCCACCCCGCGGCGGCGCTTTCCGTCCTTCCATGGACGGAAAGTCCGTGAGGCGGGGCCGGGCTTTTCGAGCGGGCATCGTGCCCGCGCGAAAAGGCGAGGCCATCCCTGGCCTCGCCCGCTGCGCGGCTTTTCCGACCCCGCCTCACCGCCGCCGAGGGGCCCCGGGAAAAGCGGCGCGCATCGTGCGCACCAGAAGCAGGCGTTGCGGGCACGACACGAGGCTACGGACACGCCGACAGCGCCCATCGAAGCATGCTCGAGACTGGGGTGCCCTCCACAAACAGCTTTGGGTTCGCACTCGCCCGGCAAGCACCAGTAGGCGCAAACCCTCCCTACGCCGCCAATATTCGTCGCGGGGCGGATTCATCTCGACCAGTCCCTCACCCGGTACCCGGCAGATCAAGCCAGCGTTGGGCGGCCTCAGCCATTGCCGGGGCCGCCCAACGCATCACCGCTTGCGAAACACCAATCGTCCGCTCGCGGCATCCACCACGATGGTTTCGCCGGCGAGGAATTTGCCTTCGAGGATTTCCTTGGCCAGCGGGTTTTCGAGCTGTTGCTGGATCGCGCGCTTGAGCGGGCGAGCGCCGTACACCGGGTCGAAGCCGACGTTGGCGAGCAGGTCGAGGGCGCCGTCTTCCACCTGCAGTTTCAACTGCCGCTCGGCCAGGCGCGATTCCAGGTAAGCCAACTGGATGCGGGCGATGGCGCGGATCTGTGCCTTGCCCAGCGGGCGGAACACCACCAGCTCGTCCAGCCGGTTGATGAACTCCGGGCGGAAATGAGTTTGCACCACGCCGAGCACGGCGGCCTTCATCTTGGTGTACTCGGCCTCGGCATCGTCGCCTTCGCTGGCCAGCTCCTGGATCAGGTTGGAGCCCAGGTTGGAGGTCATCACGATGACGGTGTTGCGGAAATCCACCGTGCGGCCCTGGCCGTCGGTCAGGCGGCCGTCGTCCAGCACCTGCAGCAGGATGTTGAACACGTCCGGGTGCGCCTTCTCCACCTCGTCCAGCAAAATCACGCTGTACGGCCGACGGCGCACCGCTTCGGTGAGGTACCCGCCTTCCTCGTAGCCGACGTAGCCCGGAGGCGCACCGACCAAGCGCGAGACGGAGTGCTTCTCCATGAACTCGCTCATGTCGATGCGCACCATCGCGTCGGTGCTGTCGAACAGGAACTCCGCCAGCGCCTTGCACAGCTCGGTCTTGCCGACGCCGGTGGGGCCGAGGAACAGGAACGAGCCACTCGGCCGGTGCGGATCGGACAACCCGGCGCGCGCACGCCGCACGGCGTCGCTCACCGCGCGCACGGCCTCGTCCTGGCCGACGACGCGCTTGTGCAAGTCGGCCTCCATGTGCAGCAGCTTGTCGCGCTCGCCTTCGAGCATCTTGGCGACCGGGATGCCGGTGGCGCGCGCCACGACTTCGGCAATCTCGTCCGCCGTCACGCGCGTCTGCACCAGCTTGAAATCGCGGTGCTCGGCATCCTGCGCGGCGGCAAGCTGCTTCTCCAGCGCGGGCAGTTCGCCGTACTGGATCTCGCTCATCCTGGTGTAATCCTGCTTGCGCTGCGCGGTTTCGAGGTCGAGCTGAGCCTGCGCGATGCGCTCCTTGACCTTGGTCGTGCCCTGCATCGCGGCCTTTTCGGATTTCCATACCTCGTTCAAATCCGAAAACTCGCGCTCGCCCTTGCTGATCTCGCTTTCGAGATCGGCCAGGCGCTGCTTCGACTCCGCGTCGTGCTCCTTTTTCAGCATCTCGCGCTGGATTTTCAACTGGATCAGCTTGCGTTCGAGACGGTCGAGCTCCTCCGGTTTGGAGTCGATCTCCATGCGGATGCGGCTGGCCGCCTCGTCCATCAGGTCGATGGCCTTGTCGGGCAGCTGGCGGTCGCTGATGTAGCGGTTGGAAAGCGTCGCGGCGGCGACGATCGCGGGGTCGGTGATCTCCACGCCGTGGTGCACGGCGTAGCGCTCTTTCAGGCCGCGCAGGATGGCGATGGTGTCCTCCACGCTCGGCTCGCCGACAAACACCTTCTGGAACCGGCGCTCCAGCGCGGCGTCCTTCTCGATGTACTTGCGGTATTCATCCAGTGTGGTCGCGCCGATGCAGTGCAGTTCGCCGCGCGCGAGCGCGGGCTTGAGCATGTTGCCGGCATCCATCGCGCCCTCGCCCTTGCCGGCGCCGACCATGGTGTGCAGCTCGTCGATGAACAGAATGATCTGGCCTTCGTTCTTGGCGAGGTCCTTGAGCACCGCTTTCAGCCGCTCCTCGAACTCACCACGGAACTTGGCGCCGGCAATCAGCGCGCCCATGTCGAGCGCCAGCACGCGGCGGCCGCGCAAGCCTTCCGGCACCTCGTCCTTGATGATGCGCTGGGCCAGGCCTTCGACGATGGCGGTCTTGCCCACGCCGGGCTCGCCGATCAGCACCGGGTTGTTCTTGGTGCGCCGCTGCAGCACCTGGACGGTGCGGCGAATCTCCTCGTCACGGCCGATTACCGGATCGAGCTTGCCGCTCTCGGCGCGCGCGGTGAGGTCGATGCAGTATTTCTGCAGCGCCTGGCGTGAATCCTCGGCGTTCTCGCTCTGCACCTTCTCGCCGCCGCGCACCTGCTCGATCGCCGCCTCGATGTTGGCCTTGTTCGCGCCGCTGGCTTTCAACGCCTGCCCCAGCTCGCCGCGATCCTCCAGCGCCGCCAGCACGAACAGCTCGCTGGCGATGAACTGGTCGCCGCGCTGCTGCGCCAGCTTGTCGGTGAGGTTGAGCACGCGGTTCAGGTCGTTGCCAAGGCTGATGTCGCCTTCCTGCCCGCGCACGGTCGGCAGCCGGCCAAGAAGGGCGTCGAGCTTCTGCCGCAGCCCCTGCACGTCCACGCCGGCATGCGCCAGCAGCGGCACCGTGGAGCCGCCCTGCTGGTCAAGCAGCGCCGCCATCACGTGCACCGGTTCGAGAATGTTGTGGTCGCGGCCCACGGCCAGCGACTGCGCGTCGGCCAGCGCCTGCTGGAAACGCGAAGTGAGTTTGTCCATCCGCATCGGGCGATCCCCATCACAAGGTTTGGCGGCACCGCCGCCACTGCGAGGGAGATGTGGACGGCCGCAAACGATTCAAGCTGCGCGGCACCCACCCACGGCCCCGAGTCAGCTCATCTCCCTGCCCCGGCACCCGCTTCCGGTCTTCATCGGTACGCGCGCCAGTGGCCCGCCAATACATCTCCCTGCCGCATGAAGGCAGCGCGAAAAACCACCCACCGATCACCTCTCAGCCGGCCCGAACCCGGCCCCGCGGCAACCACGGCTTGAGCGCTTCCTCGGCCATCGCCGGCCACTCCTTGTTGGCCTTGGGATTGGCCGGGCTGGGGTGCGGCAGATAGTCCGCAGTGATCCCGAGCACCTCGTTGATGCGGCGCTCGGCGTAGCGGCCAATGCCGACGACCGCCTGCGGTTCCAGCGCGCGCACCACGGATTTCAATGCGTGGTCGCAGGCGACCGTCAGCGCATCGTGCTCCGCGCGCGTCAGCTTTTCGGGGATCAGGTTGCGGCCGTCTTTCAGGAACAGCAGCGGGCAGTAGTTCCAGACGAAAAAGCGCTCGAAAAACGCCTCCGGCGGGCCAAGCCGGTCCCGCGCCCAGCGCCACACGCGCGAGCCGCTGCCTTCGCCGCGGTGGCAGGCCATGCCGAGAATCGGATATTTCGGGTGCTGCGCCGGCAGCGTGCGCGCGAGCTGCATGTCGATGTGGAACCAGTCGCGCACCATGATGACGTCGCCGAACGGCACCCCGGTCTGCGCCATGCCCCACGGCCCCGGATTCATGCCCACCAGCAACACGCGCCCTTTCGGCGCGCCGTAGCGGTCGAGGTATTGATGGTGCCCGTCCCACGCGTACCGGAGCGGGTTGTAGACGTGGGAGGGGGTGTGCAGGTCGAGCGCCTGCATGTCACGCGCCAAGCGGCGGGTGATGCGGATGATCGGTAACGTGGTGGGCATGCGCGAACGGAATGGATGGAACACGATCCACCACCTTACTCCGCGCGGCGATGACGCCGCGGGTTTGGCGGTGGGGGCGGCACTGGAGAGGTGTCGTGTGGCGCCAGAGCGACGCGCGGCGTCAGAGCGGTTCGCGTGGCATCAGCGCGACGCGCGGCATTAGAGCGGTTTCGTGTGGAGCCGGCGGTGGGCGCGGCACCAGAGCGGTTTCGTGTGGGGCCAGCGCGACGCGCCGCACTAGAGCGGTTTCGTGTGGGGCCAGCGCGGGGCGTGGCATCAGAGCGGTGTCGTGCGGTGCCAGCGGCGGGCGCGGCATCAGAGCGGTTTCGTGCGCCCTTTGGGCGCGCGAGCTACTTTCTCTTTGCTTGCCCAAAGAGAAAGTAGCCAAAGAGAAACGGCACCCCGCGGCGGCGCTTTTTGCCCATCCGTGGGCAAAAAGTCCGTGAGGCGGGGCCGGGCTTTTCGAGCGGGCATCGTGCCCGCGCGAAAAGGCGAGGCCATCCCTGGCCTCGCCCGCTGCGCGGCTTTTCCGACCCCGCCTCACCGCCGCCGAGGGGCCCCCGGAAGAGCGGCGCGCATCGTGCGCGCCAGAGGCAACAGCAACGGCAACGGCCACAGCACTGCGGTGCCGCGGCGCTGCGGGTTTGTTGTAGGAGCCCGCTAGCGGGCGATGCTTCTTGCGAAAAGTATCGCCCGCGAGCGGGCCCCTACAGTTGGTAGTACGCGGCTGCTCTGCTTCGGGCGCGCAGACGCGCGCCTGCTCTTCGGGGCCCCTATGGCGCGGCGGGTGGGCTGCGGATAGTCCGCAGGATGGCCCGCAGGGAGGCGGGCCAGTTTTCCGCCGGCACACGGAGGTGCCGTCGGAAAACCCCGCAGCCCACCCGCGCACCCGCAGGGCAGGATGCCCGGAGGGCGCGCCATCGGGGTGGCTTCTCTTTTGGCTACTTTTCTCTGGCCATTCAGAGAAAAGTAGCTCGGACGCCCAAAGGGCGTTCGAAACCGCTCTAGTGCCGCGCCCCGCGCTGGCCCGCACGAAACCACTCTGATGCGCGCCAACCACAAAACCCGCGCCCCGATGTGACCCAGCCAAAGACGAGCCCCACCCGGATGCAACCGAAATGAGGCCCACCCCTCAGCCAACCAGCATCACTTCGAAGCCGCGGCCGGCGCCGCCGTCCACTGCTTCAGCCACGCGTTCACCGTGTCGTGCCACAGCACGCTGTTGTGCGGCTTCAGCACCCAGTGGTTTTCGTCCGGGAAGGTGAGGAACTCGCTGGGGATGCCGCGGCGCTGCAGCGCGGTGAAAGCGCCAAGGCCCTGCGCCAACGGGATGCGGAAATCCTTCTCCGAGTGGATCACCAGCATCGGCACGCGCCAGTCCTTCACGTGGTCGATCGGGTTGAACTTCTCGTAGTTGGCCGGCACGTCGTACTGCGTGCCGCCGTGCTCGCGCTCCTCGAACCACAGCTCCTCGGTGGAGTAATACATCGAGCGGGCGTCGAACACGCCATCGTGGTCGACGAAGCATTTCCACGGGCCGTTCCACACGCCGGCGATCCAATACGTCATGTAGCCGCCGTAGCTCGCCCCAAGCGCGCAGGCTCGGTTGCCGTCGAGGAACGAGTACTTCGCCAGCGCGGCCTTCCAGCCGAGTTTCAGATCCTCCAGCGGCTTGCCGCCCCAATCGCCGGAGATCGAATCGGTGAACGCCTGGCCGTAGCCGGTGGAACCGTGGAAGTTGATGGTGACCACCGCAAAGCCCTGGCCCGCGTAGGTCTGCGGGTTCCAGCGATAGCTCCAACTGTTGGTCATCGCCCCCTGCGGGCCGCCGTGGATAATGAACGCGACCGGGTAGGTCTTGCCAGCCTGGTAGCCTACCGGCTTCACCACGTAGCCCTGCACGGTTTCGTGGTTCCAGCCCTTGAAGGTGAAGAACTCCGCATCGCCCTCGTGCGCGTTGGCAAGCATCGACGCGTTGTAATGCGTCACCTGCTTGAGCGCCTTGCCGTCGGCATCCACGGTGTACAGGTCGTTCGGGCGCTTGAGGTCGTTGCGCGCCAAGAGCACGCGCGAGCCGGCCATGGAGTAGCCGCCGACCGCGCCATCGCTCACCAGCTTGCGCACCGCGCCGCTGGCCGCATCCACCGCAAAAAGCGGGTGCTGGCCCTCGTCGTCGGTGGTGACGTAGAGCGTCTTGCCATCGGCGGATATGCTCATGCTGCCGGGCGAGCGATCCCACTTGGGGTCGACTTCGCGCTTGGCGCCGGTGGCAAGATCCAGCGCCATGATGCCGAAGCGGTCCGCCTCGAAACCGGGCACCTTCATCGCCAGGTAGTACAGCGTCTTGCCATCCGGCGAGGGCACTGGGTAGGCGTCCCAGGCCTTGTTTTCCGCGGTGAGGTTCACCGGCGCCGCGTTGCCGTCGACCGACACCTGGTAGATGTCGAAATTGGTCGACCACGGCTCGCTCACGCCGGCAATGCGCACGCCGAAATACACCGTCTTGCCATCCGGCGAAAACGCGAACTCGCTGTCGTCGCCAAACGGCTTGCTCGGGATGTCGCCGTCGATCCCGCGCGAGAGCAGCACCGGCTCCGCCGGCAGCTCGCCATTCGCGCCGAAACGACCGAGATAGAGCTGATTGCGCGTGCCGTCGGCCCAGGTATCCCAGTGGCGTACGAAGAGTTTCTTGTAAAGCGTGCCGGTGGTCTTGTCCGCCGCGCGCTTGTCCGCGCGCGCCTTGCTGCACGCCAGCGTGGTGCACTCGCGGAACGCCGCGTAGGAGAGCAGCACGCTCTTGCCGTCCGGCGACAGCTTGTACGCCTGCAGATCGAGCACGCCGTGGCTCACCTGCACCGGGGCTTTCGCCGTGGCCAGATCGAGCGCGCCCTTGGCGTCGGCAAAATCCACCCGCCACAACTGCGCCACGTCCTTCACCGGCGCCACATAATAAAGACTGCGCCCGTCCGGCGCCCAGCGCGGGGAGGAAACGCCGGTCTTCACCACCGTCACCGGTTCACCGCCGTGCGCAAGATCGAGCACCGCCAGCGCGGTCACACCCTTGTTCGCCGCGTAATCGGTGCTGCGCACGGTGAATGCCGCATAGCGCCCATCCGGCGAAAGCTGCGGGTCGGACACCCGCTGCAGCATCACCAGGTCGCGCACATTGAACGGATGCGGCGCGGTATCCAGCGTGATCGCGGTATCCACCGGCGCCACCGTCGGCACCTCCGCCGCCAGCGCCGGCGCTGCCGCCATGGCCAGCAGCAACGCCGTGGTCAGGGTTTTGCTCATGGTCCGTTCCCCATTGAAATGAATGGGGCACGGTAAACAGCGGAGGCGGCAGGTGCAAGCGAAGGGAGGAACGGGGGCGGAGTATCACTTCCGGGCCGTAAGGCAAAGCGTTGCTGGGTAAAAGCAGCACCCTGACTCCATCCACTCCGCCCGTGCTCTTCAACACCTCTTGCCTCTTCGACCCAGCATTACGAACCAACCGCCTGCCACAACTTGCCGTAAAAGGTCACAAAGTGACGTTAAGCGGAAGGCACCAATAACACCCAGCACACTTGGTCCACCGTCACCGACACGACCGATTCTCACCGCATGTCGGCTTTCGTGACCGCGTGCACACCACGTGTATCGTGAAAGATGCGGCAATATGCAAGGGGTTGCGGTGGCATGCTCAGTGCTTCGCATACGCCAGCTTCCTGGTCGTTCCTGACCAAGTCGTGTGAGGGGTTCGATCCCGCCTAGGGGGTATCGGGGCCGGAACCCAGGGGGCCACAACGTTAGCTAACCGTTAAGAGGAACTATCATGAAGAACCTGCAAAAAGGCTTCACCCTGATCGAATTGATGATCGTGGTCGCGATCATCGCGATCTTGGCGGCGATTGCGATTCCGGCGTATCAGGACTACATCACCAAGTCGCAGTTCACCGAGTCGCAGACAGTGGCTGACGGCCTGAAAACCCCGATCCAGGAGTTCTACACTCAGAACGGTACCTGCCCGCAGGTTGGTACAGCCGGCAGTGGTTTGGCATCCAACGTTGCCAGCTACGCAGGCAAGTACGTTGCCTCTGCCTCCGTGGGCACCAGCACCACTGCCGGTACGCTCTGCCCGATCACCGTAACCTTCAAGGCAGCATCGGTTGCTAAGCAGCTGGTGAGTGCGACTGTCGTTTTCAACGGCACCGACAATGGCGGCACGTTCAGTTGGAAATGCACCAGCGCGGTTGCTGACAAGTACAAACCGGACGCCTGCCGTTAATCGTTTCGGCGCGTTGCAACCAGGCATCAAGGCCCCTCCGCGGAGGGGCCTTTCTTTTGCCTGTCGGGCACGAGGCTTGGTCTGAAACTTGCTGGTTCGTATGAGTAACTGGGGGGAGCCGCATGAAACGTTCGCAGGGGTTCACGTTGATCGAGTTGATGGTTGTCGTTGCCATCATTGCCATTCTGGTCAGCCTGGCCATCACGGCCTACGCCAAATCCGTCAGCAAAGCTCAGCTCAGCGAAGCATTCACTGTCACTGCGGGCCTGAAGAACGATGTGCTGGATTACTACGGCCAGACTGGCGCGTGTCCGACCGTGGGCACACCTGGCGATGGGCTCGCCAGCAACGCGGCGAGCTATTCGGGTCACTACGTCGCCAGTGTGAATGTCACTTCCTCGGGCGGCTCGTGCGTCATCACTGCCCTGATGCGGAGCAGCAGCGTGACGGCCTCAGTGAGCGGTAAGCAGGTGGTATTCACCATGAATCCCGTGCGTAACGGCGGTGCCACGCAGTGGTCCTGCACCAGCACCGTTGCAGCGGAATATCTGCCGCAAACCTGCCGGTGATATCAGACGCATTCCGGCATACTGCGCCATTGACTGATCCTTGGTTGATCGCATGCCGATGATGAAGTACAGATGGCTATGGCTAGCCGCATTGTTGTTCGTCTGCACCCTAGTGTACTGGCCGGCCATGCACGGCCCGTTCCTGTTCGACGACTTCCCCAACCTTGCTGCATTGTCCAGCATCAGCCACGTCTTGAGCTGGCGCGACTTGGGCATCTACCTGTCCCAGCCGCGTCAATTTCCCGGCCGACCGGTGGCCATGCTGAGTTTCCTGCTGCAGAAGGCTTCTTGGCCGGATCACCCGTTCCCGTTCCGGCTGGTCAACGTAGGTGTCCACCTACTCAACGGCGTGCTGGTGTTCGCCTTGGTTCGACGCGTCGCGCCCCGGTGGTTATCCAACTTGGCAAGTTCAGGTGCGTTCGAGCGCCGCGCCGACCTGGTCGCCATCCTCGCTGCGGCGGCGTGGCTGCTGAACCCGATCCAGCTCTCTGGCGTAGTGCTGATCGTGCAACGCATGACCCTCCTGATGGCCATGTTTACCCTGCTGGGTATGCTGGCTTATCTGCGTGGCCTGCTGGAAAACACGCTACCCACTTGGCGCCGCGGCGCCTGGATGACGCTGGGGCTCGGCGCATGCATGCTGCTGGCCTTCCTGAGCAAAGAGAACGGTGTGCTATTGCCGCTGTATGCATTGGTGCTGGATGCAACCGTACTGCGTGCGGAAGTGCGGCAATTACCGCTACCGCTTGCTTGGCTGCGACGGCTGCTGATCTGGCCGGTCGTATTGTTCGTGCTCTGCTTCCTGCTGTGGATTCTGCCCGCCGAATGGGGGCACCAAGGCACCCGTGACTTCACCGTGGGGCAGCGGCTGCTTACCGAGCCGCGGATCCTGTTCAATTACTTGTACAAGATCTTCCTGCCGCACTTCGGCCACTACGGCCTTTATCACGACGGCTACACCGTTTCACGCAGCCTGCTTTCGCCATGGACGACCTTGCCGTCGCTGCTCATCCTGCTCAGCGCCCTGGTCGCCGCCTTGGCCGGGTTGCGCCGCTGGCCGCTGTTCGCGCTGGCCGTGCTCTGGTATCTGGGCGGCCAGATACTGGAAAGCTCCACGATCACACTCGAACTGTATTTCGAGCATCGTAACTACGTGCCGCTGGTTGGCCCCATGTTGGCTCTGGCACTGGCGGTAGCGCGCTTTCCCCAAGGCCGGCTGCAACGCATGGCTCGCGTGCTGGGTGGCGCGTGGTTGCTGGCTTGTGGCTTCACCACTTGGCTGAGTGCCCGCGCGTACACCTCTGAGGACAGCTTGGCGCTGACCTGGGCCCACAACCAGCCTGACTCCGCGCGTGCGCAGACCTACCTCGCCGAACGGCTCTACAAGCACGGTCAGTTGAATGCGGCAATGCAAGTGCTCAACCACGCAGCACGGCGACACCCGAACAATGCCTCGCTGGCCATAAATCAAGTCTTCGTCCAATGCAAGCTGGGCAGCCTCACCCAAGCCGATCTGGATCGTCTAGACGCACGCTTGCTGACGATCCACTTCGATCAGGGCGGCATGGAAGGCATGGAACCAATGCGTCTGCTCGCCGACGACGGGCAATGTCCCGCTCTCACACCCCAGAGCTGGCTGAAACTCAACGATGCCCTGTTAGCCAATCCCGCTTACCGCAACAATGGCGTCGCGGCGGGATATCTGCACTACCAGAAGCACTACTGGGCGGTCGGCCAAGGCAACCTCGACCTGGCGATCCACGAACTTCAGGCCACCTACCAGAACGACCCGAATGCCAATATCCCCCGCATGGAAGCCAAGTATCTGGTTAGCGCCGGACTGTACGGCCAAGCCATCGCCGTGCTCCGCAACACCAGCTACAGCAGGTTGCCGCTGTTACGCCGACTGCTGGTCAATGACCGTGCAATCAACGCGGCGGATATCTCCCAGATCGAAAGCTTGCAGCTGCAATCAACCAGTACGCGGGCGGGTAAGACGGACTGACCCAAGTCATGCGGTATGCCGCAAAATAGAGACTTTCGGTCTCCTACTTGAGCCACATGAGCATTCCCCCAAGGGCGCACCGGCTTCACTGGCTGCTGCTGATTGTGCTGCTTGCCACCGCTACGGCCTACTCGCCGGGCCTTTCCGGCAGTTGGTTGTTCGACGACTACCCCAACATTGTCGAGAACCCAGGCGTGCAGCCTCATGCAGCCAGCGTGCCGGCCTTGGTGCGCGCGGCGCTTTCCTCACCGGCCAGTGAGTTCAAACGGCCATTGGCGTCGCTGAGCTTTGCCGCCAACTACCTCGCAGGCGGGCTGCACCCGTTCGGGTGGAAGCTGTTCAACCTTGTGGTGCATCTGCTGAATGGCGTGGCGGTGTTCGTGTTGGCCAGGATGCTGCTCACCGCGACCTCTCGCCCCCCCAAAGCCGCTTCTGCCAAGGCAGTCGCGGCGGAGGCTGCTCCTTCGAAGGGTGATTTTGCGCAGGGCGCATCACGCACACGCATCGGAGTCGTCGCTGCGCTGGTAACAACAGCGTGGCTGCTACTGCCGATCAACCTCACCGCCGTGCTGTACGTGGTGCAGCGCGAGGAGAGCATGGCGAACGTGTTCGTGTTGCTGGGGTTGATCGGGTATGTGGCCGGGCGCCGCAAGTCATTGAGCGCCGCGCCACGCCATGGGTTTCTGCTTGGCGTGGCCAGCCTGATCGGCGGCACCGTCCTTGGCCTTACCACCAAAGAAACCGCAGTGATGCTGCCGTTGTACGCATTCCTCGTGGAGTGGATCGTTTTCCGCTTTCGGCGAACCGACACGGTGCAAGCTGGACCGGACCGTCGCGTGATTGGATTGTTTGTGGCGGTATTGGCGTTGCCGCTGATCGTTGGGCTGGTCTGGCTGCTGCCCCAGGTGCTATCCGCGGCCAACTGGGCCACCCGGGATTTCGCCCTGGGGCAACGCCTGCTGAGCGAAGCGCGCGCGGTGTGCGATTACGTCTGGTGGACGCTGCTACCCACCCCGCACGCGCTGTCGTTCTATCACGACCAGTTTCCCATTTCGAAAAGTCTGCTGGTGCCGTGGACGACGTTGCCCGCGCTGGTCGGCATCAGCGCATTGATCGCCTGTGTGCCCGTGCTGCGCCGGCGCCACCCATTGGCCGCGCTCGGCATTGCCTGGTTTCTCGCATGTCAGTTGCTCACCGGCACCGTGATCCCGCTGGAGCTGGTGTACGAGCACCGCAACTATTTTGCGAGCTTGGGATTGATGCTGGTGGTGGTGCCGTGGCTCTCCGGCTGGTGGCGCCAACCATCAAAAACACGCACCGCCGCGTTCGGCCGCTTCGCCAAACTCGTGCTGCTCGCCTGCCTGTTCGCGTGGTGGGGCGGGCTGACCGCAAAAACCGCTTGGGCGTGGGGTGAACCGCTACGCCTTGCGCAAACCCTCGCCGAGCGTGCACCTGACTCGCCGCGCGCCCAATACGAGCTGGGGCGCACCTACATCGTCTACTCCCACTACGACCCCACCTCACCCTATACGCAGGCGGCCTACGCGCCACTGGAGCGCGCAGCCAGCTTTCCCGAATCGTCGATCCTGCCGCAGCAGGCGCTGATCTTCATGAACTCGCGCATGGGGCTGCCGCTGAAAAGCCAGTGGTGGGACAGCCTGATTGCCAAGCTCAAAGTGCGCAAACCGGGTGTGCAGGATGAAAGCTCATTGGGCGCGCTGGCGCATTGCGCGCAAACCAAGCAGTGCCCGCTGCCAACCGACCGCATGACCGCTGCCTTCGAAGCCGCCCTCGCCCACCCCCATCCCAGCGCCCGCCTGCAAGCTATGTACGGGGAATACGCGTGGAACGTGCTGGGCGATCACGTATTGGGCGAGCACATGACCGCCGGTGCCGCAGCCACCCGACCACAAGAACCCGCCTACCACATCACCCTGGCCCGCATGCTGGCGGCGCAAGGGCGTTACGACGAAGTTGCAGGCCAGCTGCACGCACTGCAAGCACTCAACATTGGCGGGCGGCTCGACCGCGACATTGCGGAGGTGGCGGCTTTGCTGCGGGGAGACAGCGACCAACGTACGACGCCCCATAGGAAATAGCACTTTGGCCGCGATGTAAACTTCACTCTCGCACCGATAGAGGAGCCGGCCATGTTCGCATCGATCTCGCCCAAGATACTGGTCAGCGTCGATGAGCACCCCAACGGGCTATCGTGTGTGTTGACAGATGCAAGCCGCACGCAGGGTTTGACGGTCAATGCGATAGCACTTGCTCCGTCAGCACGACGCAAACCTTGCAAGTCGTTCACGTCGGGCATGAAGTTATGGTTGGAGATCGGTGGCAAAACTATCTTCTACCACTCAAACTTGCTGTTGCACGCACGCAACGACAATGACGTTTGTTTCAGTCGTTCCGTTTGCCCGTTGGCAAAGGTGAGCAATCTCTCCGTCGCTCACATCGACCGCCACAAGAAACTGCCCGCTTACCAGACACATACCAGCCACACGCCCACATGCGCGCAGGGCGGGAGTCACGGCGTATGAAGGTGTACCGGTGCAACAATGAGTGGCTTGTGGGCTACGTGGATCAAGGCGAGATAGCGCTGACATGGCCGGGTGCAAGACTTTCCATCGACGAGGTTTATGCCGATGTGGCGTGACCAACAGGAAGCCGGGATCAGATCGCTTAAAGGCAACCTACCCCCAGTTTTGAGCGTGCCGCGCAAGCACCTACCGGATCAGCTGGCGGTCTACCCCTGCAGCGGCTTCGGTATGCCAGCACAGTGCTCAAACAACAACATTGACTCGGGCATTTGGCATGACCGACCATTCGACCAACTGCCATTATTTAAACCTACTCGTGGGTTAGACACAATGGCAGGTAGGGATATCGACTTGGCCAATCTTGCAAACATATCCACGGTCACGCACACACGGGTGATTTCAGATGGTGGATTGATCTGCGGCGATGATCCATCGCGCTGCAAAAACGTCGGGGTTGAATTGGCCCCCAAACGCTGCCGACAGCGTAACTCGCCGTAAAACCATGCCCAAAGGCTCGATCGCGCGCGGCACAATGCGTACTACCCTCGCATTGGGTCTTTACCTCTTGGTACAGGCCGGCACACTGCTTTTGGTCGCAGGAATGCTTGGTCCAAACCGGTTCGGTGCGTTCGCAGGGGTAGCTGCGCTCGCGGTGTTGCTCGGAACGTTTGCGACCTTCGGTACCCACATCGTGCTGCTCGGTGAAGTGGCAAAGGACGCGTCGCAACGCGGCGAGGTTTTGGCGTACGCAATTCCGACTACGCTTGCCTTCGGAACCCTACTCCTGGGCGTATTTTTTGCCATTTCCCTACTGGCATTGCGCATCCCGGGCATTAGCTTGTCGGTCTTATTGGCCATCGGGGCCACTGAGCTGCTACTGCAACCGCTGTTCACACTCACTGTCTACGAGCATCACGGCCTCGGGCGCATCGCGCGGTCACAACTGCTGAGAACATTGCCGTTGATGCTACGTCTCGTGGCCGCCGGTTGCATCGTGCTAGCGCATCCCGCCGATCCTCTCAATGCGTACGCCACAGTCTACCCATTGATCTCATTGGCAGCACTGGTACTGGCTATAAGAACCTTCCCGGCTGCTTGGCCCAGCCCCAAGCAGTGGCGCGCGCCACGCATGGCCGAGTTTCGAAGTACTGTCGGTTACGCCGCGCTGGCCATTACCGCCAGCGGTCCAGGCGAGCTCGACAAAACGCTAGCTGCCAAGTTGCTACCGCTGGCCTCTGCAGGCATCTACGCAGTCGGCACTCGCATCATCGTAGCCAGCACCTTACCGGTCAACGCAATGATGAGCGCGGCACTGCCACGACTATTCCGGGAAGGTCGACACAGACCGGCGCACACCAGAAGGCTATTGCTCTGGATACTGGCTGCAGGTGCCGCATATGCATCCTTGGTTGCCACGATACTATGGCTAACAACCCCGCTGTTCGACTGGCTGTTCGGCGCACAATATAAAGGGTTGGGCCAGAACATCCGCTGGCTTTGCATTGTTGTACCCGGCTTAACGCTTCGTATGATCGCAGGAACCACGATGATGGCACTTGGCAAGCCGTGGACACGCGTTGGATTCGAACTTGCGGGATTGGCGGTTCTGATCGTAGCCGCCATCGTGCTTAGTGCACGATATGGAACCTTGGGCATGGCGCTAGCGTTGGCGTGCTCCGAATGGACCATGGCCGCCGTTGGGATCGCAGTGATCCTGCGACAAACGGCACCGACATTGGAAGGGTGACGATTAGGCACCCTTCCGTCCGTTGTGCACCATGTGAAATCCCCACATCCAGTGCGCCACCGGACCGGGGTCCCAGCCATCCGAATGCGGGTACGACCAACTATCGACCGGCGACTTCGTGCATGATGCTGGCCAACCGTGGAGCTTGAACATCCACGCATAACTCGCGTTCAACTCGAAGCCGGCCAGCCTCCCCCATTCGCGTGCGGGTCGCTGCATCACCAAGCAACGACGACAAAGCATTTACCCATTCACCAAGGTCGGATGGAAGAAATCCAGTCACCCCGGATTCGACAAGGTCAGGATTCACCCCCACCGGAGATGCTACAACGGGCAAACCGCACGCCATATACTGGACCAGTTTGTAGCCGCACTTGCCACGCTCCCAAGGGCCATCGAGCAAGGGCATAATACCGACGTCCATAGCGGCGACGAGGTCTGGTTCGTTGTGCTCGGACCATGCCACGCAGTCTAAAGGAACACCCACAAGATGTTTCGCGGCATCCGGGCTTGCACCGACCAACATCACAACAGCCCCGTGGCGTGCACAGATCTCTCGAAGCACATCGCGTAGTTCATAGAGATAGTGCTGAGTTACCGGTGAGCCGATCCAACCAATGACCAACCGCCCCCGATTACAGTGCGCTCTAGGCACATACCGAGCTGCATCTACAACCGTCGGAACGATAGCGATTCGCTCCGCCCCGGCACGTCGCGCGTATTCTGCCAAGTAATCATTGCCGGCGATCACATAGGTCGCCTCGCGCATAACTGCGCCAATTTTACGCCCAAGCGCCGTGCGCACGACCGCACTCGCGGATAGTCCATAACGGTGGAACAACGCATCGTCGTACTCCACGACGAATGGGCGTCGCCTCCATGCAAGTACCTTCTCGATTATTCGGGGGACGAACGGCAGCAATTCGCCCTCAATCCAATCTAGGTCATACGCAGCAGAAGTTTGTAGCTCTGCAATACGGTTCGCATAACCAACCATGGCCAGAGTCCGCGACCGATATCGGCTCCCTGCGAACAACGCGCGCACATACATGTCGGACAATAATGGACGGTGATCCACCGTTACGCCCAAGTGGGAAAGATGCGGGACGTACTGCAGCATGCGCAATCGCGAGCTTGCGCCAAATCGCGAAAACTTCGATAACAACCTTACTTTTACAGGCATTTGCGCTCCGTCCCGTACCTCAACAGGGAACCAAGTATCAGCCACTGCACGCCCAATCGCCTCTACAAAAGAGAACCGAAACTAAGCCCATAGTAACGTTATCGTCCTATACGCCATTTTCCGTCCGTCGGCAGGTAAAAAGGTCCACCAACCATGATGGGATATTTAGTCACTCCTATTCATTAACCTCCCGTCCTCCAACGGTAGGCAGCGCAAACTAAAATGCAGTTGGTAACATGGGAAGACATAACACAGGTTTTCTTCGTAAAACTCTTGTAACCAGCGCGTCAAGTTAAATAACGAACCCAACGCTCTCTTAACCATTCCGCGAAGAAGGAAGGGCGAGTCGAAATCCAGCCTTACATCGACCAGTTCAAAAATAGGCCTGCGACCATACTGTGGTACACGGCGATGGAAAAGATCATCTTTTGACAAGTATGAAAACGTGTACAAACCGAAAAACTTAACGTGTGTCGGGTCGGAATAAAAATAAGGATTTGCGAAATGAGGAACCTCGACATCAAGGCAACCATTCGGTCTTAATACTCGTGCTACTTCTTCCAGCAGAGGCGGAAGGTCCGCCACGTGTTCGAAGAAGTGGTAAGCGTAAACGGATTGGACGCACGCAGAAGGTAAAGAACGCAACGCTTCTAAAACATCACCAACAAGATCCACACCGACGTAATCGAGCCTATCGATACCAATTGCACCAGCATGACGTTTGCGCGGACCGCAACCCAGCTCCAGTGCCGTGCATTGCCCCTGGTGCAAACGCTCGATCGCTCGACTTTTATCAGTCAAACTCATATAGGAACACCGTGATTGTTGCCAGCACGCACGATCCACCCGAAATCCTGGTCATGCAGTTTTAACGCCTACACCATCCAGTAGCCCTAAATAATTGGACGCAATGATCCGAGGATTGTGGAAGCCAAGCAAGACGTCAAATCGGCAAGGTACAGGCCGTTGGAACTCTACGTCCATCGCAGCGGCCAAGGCCTCTGCATCACCTAATGGCACTAGGTGCCCATAGCGGCCATCATCTAAGATCTCGCGCGGGCCGTGAGGGCAATCCGTTGCCACCACCGGTACACCCAACGCCAAGGCCTCTAGCAACACGTTCGGGTAGCCTTCCCAACGCGAGGACAGTACCAGCAGCGCAGCACCGGCAAGTACACGAAACGGGTTGCCTATTTCTCCAGCCAGCAAAACGTGGTCGGCAACGCCCAGCTCACGTGCCAGGTCGTGCAGATGGTCGAGCAGCTCGCCACCTCCGACAATCACCAGTCGATGCGTCCAGCGCAACTTGCTAGATGCATAAGCCTGCAGGAGAGAGGGATAGTCTTTGGCTTCGGTCAAGCGTCCCAGCGCGATAATGTACGGGGCCTTAGTCGCTTCCGGAAATGAAGGGCCGATCTCCGCCAGTCGCCGCAAACGCTGGCAATCCACTGGATTGTGGATCACGTGGATACACCCATCCGGAATACCCAAACGGCGCAAATCCTCCGCAACGCCGGTAGAGACAGCCACGACCGCATCGACACGCCGATACAGCCAGCGCATGGCCGCGCGCTTCAGCACGCTGCGTGCATTGACCAAACTGGATGCTTCTCGCAAAACCACCCGCGAGCCAGCACGCGCGCGCATACACGCGAGCACCGTCAACAGGTTGGTACCAGTGATGGTGCTCAACACGGCGTCGGGGCGAAGCGTGCGCACCAGCAAAACCAATTTCGGAAAGGCTCGCCACGCCAAACCAAAACCCTTAGCCACATAGTCTGTGCCTATGAGTTCGTGCAGCGTCACACCGCTAGGAACCTGATTGCGCAACGGACCACCACCGAGCAGGGCCGCCACGTGCACCTCCCGGCCTGCGGCGACAAATGCGCGCGCCAGCTCCAGCAGTACGTGTTCACCCCCGCCACGCTCGAGGCTTGGCAGAACCAACAGCAGACGGTCGGCGCGCGCGGTCACGCGATTCAACCTGCCAAGCCCGCGCGCCAGCGCAGGTACGCGTAAGCCAGCCACAGCGGCTGCGAATGGTCCGCTCGCTGTGCGCGGTGTTCGTCCAGCAATACGCGCAATCCTGTGGGATTTACCACGCCGGTGTTGCCGGAATGCGCCATCGCCAGCAGGTCATCGCCAAGCTTGTCGCGCAACCAGTGACTTACGGGCGAGGCAAACCCCTGCTTGCGCCGTGACCAGACGAAATCCGGTACGCGCCCGCGCATGGCGGCACGCAGCAGGCGCTTGCCGTGCAAGCCGTTGAAGTGCCATTGCCAAGGTACGCGCACGGCAAATTCGAACAGATCCTTGTCGAGAAACGGACTGCGGGCTTCCAGCGAATACATCATGGTTGTGCGATCGACCTTCTGCAGGATGTCCTGCGGCAGGTATACCAGCGCATCCATCAGCAACATGTGGCGTATTTCGTCAGGGTCATCGGGCCACGGCAGGTCAGGCGTGGCATTGCCATGCCCCAACCCCGGCACCAACCGGGCGAGCGTGTCGTCGCGGATGGCTGGTGGACCGATGTAGCCGCCTGCAGCTTCGCGCGCCAGGCGCACGAACAAATGCGCGCGCTTCAACAGGCTGCCGCTGTGATGCGCATAGGGCTCGGGCGTCGCCAGCACGGCGCGTTCAATGACAACGCGCAAGGCGGCGGGCATACGGCGGTACCGCTGACGCAAAAGGCGCCCTGCGTAACGGGCGTAGCCACCGAAGATCTCGTCGCTACCGTCGCCCGTCAGTACCACCTTGACATGCCTCGCCGCGACCGATGCCACCAGCGCACTCGGTACCAGCGACGAATCGCCAAAGGGTTGGCCGATGCGAGCAGGAAGCTCGGTTGCCAGCTTGACCGCAACCTCCGGGATGATCTGTTCGGCAGTATGCAAAGTGCCCAGTTCGGCGGCGGCGCGGGCCGCCGGCCCGCGCTCGTCGTAGGTTGGCTCGGCAAAGCCCGCGGTGAAGGTTTGCAGTTGGCCGAAACCCGACTGCTGCGCGAGAGCACACACCGTCGTCGAATCGACCCCACCGGAAAGAAACGCGCCGACCTCGACGTCGGACGCCAACTGGCGTCGGCGCACGCTTTGGGTTAGCAGTTCGCGCACCTGCGCGGCCGCCTCGTCGAAACCACCCTTCCAAGGTTCAGTCGAAGGCGACCAGTAGCGCTTCTGCTCGATCGAGCCATCCGCATGCCGCCACAGCATGTGTGCAGGCAGTACCTCGTTGACACCCGCAACGCAGGTTTTGCCCGGCAGCGCGTAGCCGTAACGAAAATAGTCTGCGATGCCTGAAGCATCCTCGTGAACCGGTACATCCGGTGTCAGCGCCGCCAGCGCCGGCAACTCGGACGCACAGGCGAACAACGTACCCATTTGGCGGTAATACAGCGGCTTCTTGCCGAAACGATCGCGCGACAGCAACGACGTACCGGATTGCAGGTCGTGCAGCACGAAAGCCCACATGCCATCAAGCTGCTCGACAAACCCCGCCCCCTCGACAACCAAGCCGGCCAGCAGCACCTCGGTATCACTGTCGTCGCGGAAGTCCCAGCGCCCCTGCAAGCGCGCGCGCAGGTCGCGGTAGTTGTAAATCTCACCGTTGAACACCAGCAGCCAGCGGCCATTTGGGTCGCGCACGGGCTGATGCCCGCCGGCAAGGTCGATGATGGCCAGCCGCGTGTGGCCGGCCACGAAATCACCGCCCGCGAAGCGCCCGGTTTCATCGGGGCCGCGATGCTCAAGTTGCCGCAACGCCACCTCCATGCGTTGGGCGCGGGCTTCCGACAACAACGCCGGCGCGCGCAGAAAAGCTATTCCGCACATGATGGGTGCCGTTGAGCATGCGATCCCACGGCTACCTGAAACAGCGCGTTGTAACAACGTGCGGTGTCCGCCCAGGTGCCGATACGCCTACGTGCAGTTGCACGCGCACGTTCGCTCCGGCGCTGCAGTTCCATGCGATCCTCGAATGCGGCATCGAGCGCGGCCGCAAGCGCA
This sequence comes from Rhodanobacter sp. FW106-HT46G03, assembly GCF_058789895.1. NCBI lineage: Bacteria > Pseudomonadati > Pseudomonadota > Gammaproteobacteria > Lysobacterales > Rhodanobacteraceae > Rhodanobacter > Rhodanobacter sp. FW106-HT46G03. Next base: position 1,137,430 of record NZ_JBYTCC010000001.1, on the reverse strand, counting down.
TCGGCGTTGCCGGCCGGCACCAACCAACCGTTGTCTCCGTCATCAACCATGCCGCGCACGCCGTCCAGATCGGTGCTGATAACCGCCAGGCCACTGGCGAGCGCCTCCGCCACCACATTGGGGCGGCCTTCCGAGCGACTGGAAAGCACAAACACATCGGCTGCGGAAAACCGGGCGGGCATGGCCTCGACTGGCACGCTGCCTGCGAAGTCGAAACGAGAAGCCACCCCATGGCTGTTGGCCAGCGCCATCAGTGCCTCGTGCTCGGGACCGCTGCCGACAACGCAAACGCCCATTTGCGCGCGATGGCGGGATCGTGACACCGCTTCGATCAACACGTCGAACCCCTTGAGGTGAATGAGATTGCCCACGGCCAGCACCCGCAGCACGTCGTCCGTAGCCGGTAGCCTTTCGATTTCGAGGAATCTTTCGTCCACGCCGTTGAGGCACGCATGGACATCGGACGCGCGCTCCGGATACTGCTGGCGCAAGCGCTTGGCCATGGCTTCGGAAACGCAAATCACGATTCGGCTGTATCGCACGGCTAGATCAAGAATCAAGCAATCCAGGCGTGACCGCGCAGCGCGTGCCACATCGCTGCCTCGCAGCGTTGTGACCACCGGCTTTCCACGCAGACGACCTGCGACGCCCGCCATCACGCCGCAAATCGCCCAGTTTGCATGGATCAAATCAGCTCCGGCTGCGCACCTCAGGCAACGCCAGAATAATGCTCCCAGCATGACGGGCAGCAATAGCGCACGCCACGGTGCACGTCGCACCGCCGAAACCACACCGCCAGATTGCTGCGCCAGCGTGCGCCACTTGCGTGGCGCATACCGGGTCGCATGGATGCGTATATCCCCCCCCGTGGCGTCTGTCACCACGGCTGCCGAATCGATGCCGGCAGGGCAAACCACGTCGATCGAGCAGTGAACCGACAGACCACGGTAAAGGCTTTGCACGAACACACCAGCGGAGCTGCCTGGACGCAACGGATACGACGTGGTCAATGCCAGCACGCGCGCCTTCTTTATCGCAGGATCCAACCGGACGGCCTCAACCATCGCGCCGATACGTCAACGCGGTGATCTGCTCGGACACCAGCCCGATCAGGAACACGATCACGGCGGCGCTCCACAGCAAGGTGCTGCCGTTGGTGAGGCGGCCGTCCTGGGCAAAGGTCCAGGCGTAGTTGACGCAGCCCAGCAGGAAAAACACCGCGCTGGTGGGCACGAACAGCTTGAGCGGGGAGTACAGCGTGGCGATCTTGAAGATGATGAGCAGGAAGCGCAGGCCGTCGCGCAGTGGCTTGATGTGGCTTTTGCCGATGCGTTGCGCGGCCTTGATCGGCACGTAGGCCACCGGGTAGGCGTTGCGGAAAAACGCCATGGTGCTGGTGGTGGGGTAGGAAAAACCGTTGGGCAGCAGGTACAGGAATTCGCGGAATTTCTCGGCCCGCACGGCACGGAAGCCGGAGGTGAGGTCGGCGACTTGATGACCGGTCATGCGCGTGGCAAGCCAGTTGTACAGGGTGTTGGCAACGCCGCGCCCTACCCCGGCCTGGCTGCCCCAGTCACGGGCGCCGACCACCATGTCATAGCCTTCATCCAGCTTTTGCAGCAGCCGCGCCACGTCGGCGGCGCTGTGCTGGCCGTCGCCATCCATGAACACGAAAATGTCGCCGCTGGCCGCGCGTGCGCCGCGCTTGATGGAAGCGCCATTGCCCATGGAGTACGGAGAACTCAGGCAGGAAACGCCTGCGTCGGTGCAAATGCGTCGGGTGTCGTCGCTGGAGCCGTCGTCAACCACGATGATTTCGGCTTCCGGCCAAGCCTCGCGCAGCTGTGGCAGCAGGCTGACCAGCGCCGCGGCTTCGTTTTTCGCTGGCAGGACAATGCTGAGACGGCTCACAACGGTCGATCCCCCGAGTAGAGCGCGCATCATAACGTGGCGGGACGAGCACCGCAGAAGGCATCGGTGCCCCGTGCTTTTGCGTATCCCCGATCCGTATTCCCAATCCCGGCCGGTCGGGATACCGCAGGAGATGAACGGTCGCCGCGGATGACCTGCGCCACGCAGTGCGGTAGATTCGGTGCGTCAAGCACTTGGGGCCTACTCTTCATGTCGACTGCTACGCAACCGTCATTTGCCGGCTTGACCGGGCTTGCCCGCCGGCTGGTGGCCGAAAGCCTGCTGCCCGAGGCTGACGCCCGCCGCGCGGTGCAGGACAGCAACCAGCAACGTGCCACGCTCACCACCTGGCTGCTCAACCACAACCTGGTGGATGGCAACCAGTTGCTACGCCTGCTGTCGCAGGAGTTCGGCATGCCGATGATGGACGTATCGGCGATGATCCCGGCGCGCATGCCGCTGAATCTCCTCAGCGAGGAGTTGATCAACAAGCACCGTGCACTGCCGTTGTTTCAGCGCGGCAAGCGCCTGTTTGTCGGTATTGCGGACCCGATGCAGCTCAACGCGCTGGAGGAGATCAAGTTCCACTCCGCGTGCATGGTGGAGCCGATCCTGGTGGAGCGCGCGCAGCTCAACCGCGCAGTGGACGTGGCGCTGTCGAGCATGCACGACGTCATGCCCGACCTCGGCGGCGACGATCTGGATGAACTGAGCACTGAAGGCAGCGACGGCGACGAATCACAAAACACGGGCGTGGACGCCAGCGGTATCGACGATGCGCCAGTAGTCAAGTTCGTCAACAAGGTGCTGGTGGATGCGATCCGCCGCGGCGCGTCGGATATCCACTTCGAACCGTACGAAAGCCAGTACCGCGTGCGCGTGCGCATCGACGGCATGCTGCGCGCGGTGGCCAGCCCGCCGCTGAAGCTCGCCAGCCGCATCGCTTCACGCCTCAAAGTGATGGCCCAGCTCGACATTGCCGAAAAACGCGTGCCACAGGATGGGCGCATCAAGCTCAACCTCAGCAAGAACCGCGCGATCGACTTTCGCGTGAGCAGCCTGCCCACGCTGTTTGGCGAAAAAATCGTGCTGCGTATCCTGGACAGCTCGGCGGCGAAGATCGGTATCGAGAAGCTGGGCTACGAGCCGGATCAGCAAAAGCTCTACGTGGACGCCATCCACAAGCCCTACGGCATGGTGCTGGTCACCGGCCCCACCGGCTCGGGCAAGACGGTGTCGCTGTACACCGGGCTCAACATGCTGAACACGGCGGAGCGCAACATCTCCACGGTGGAAGACCCGGTCGAAATCCGCGTGGAAGGCATCAACCAAGTGCAGCAGAACGCCAAGCGCGGCATGACGTTTGCCAGCGCACTGCGCTCGTTCCTGCGCCAGGACCCGGATGTGATCATGGTGGGCGAAATCCGCGACCTGGAAACCGCCGAAATTGCCATCAAGGCGGCGCAGACCGGCCACATGGTGCTCTCCACGCTGCATACCAACGACGCCCCGCAAACCGTGGCGCGCCTGATGAACATGGGCATTGCGGCGTACAACATCACCTCGTCGGTGACGCTCATCATTGCCCAGCGCCTGGCCCGCCGCCTGCATAGTTGCAAGCGCGAGCAGCACCTGCCCAGGCAGGTGCTGCTGGATGCAGGCTTTACCGAGGCCGACATCGACGCCGGCCTCACACTGTACGAGGCTGTGGGATGCGACGAATGCACCGAGGGTTACAAGGGGCGCTTGGGCATTTACCAGGTAATGCCGATGCTCGAAGAGATCCAGAAGATCATCCTTGAGGGCGGCAATGCGCTGCAGATCGCCGAGGTGGCGCGCCAGGCGGGAGTGAACGACCTGCGTGCCTCGGCGCTGCTCAAGGTCAAGCAGGGCGTGACCAGCCTGACCGAGATCGACCGTGTGACCAAGGATTGACGCCGCACCGATAGGGTACGCATCTTGGCCGGCGGGCACCTGAAGCTGCGGCAAGCACCACGGTTTTACCGTAAAAAAGTATCCTAAGCTTCGGTTTCAGCACGGGTCGACGGTGAATAAGCCGGCTCGCACTCATCAAGGGGGAACAGGCATGCCAGCGGCTACTGTAAAGAACGACCTGCATGCGATTGGCGCCCAGCGCGCCGCGGTCAGCAAACTCACGATCTACGAATGGGTGGCGCTGGACAAGCGCGGCAAGCGCATGAAAGGCGACATGCCGGCGAAAAACGCCTCGCTGGTCAAGGCCGAGCTGCGCCGCCAGGGCATGAACCCGCAAACCGTAAAGGAGCGCGCGAAGCCGCTGTTCGGTGCCACTGGCAGCAGCGTCAAGCCGCGCGACGTGGCGGTTTTCAGCCGCCAGATCGCCACCATGATGACCTCCGGCGTACCGTTGGTGCAGGCCTTCGACATCATTGCCGACGGTCAGAAAAACGTTCGCTTCAAGAACATGCTGAACGACGTGAAGCAGGGGCTGGAAGGCGGCCAGTCGCTGCACGAGGCATTGGGCCGTCACCCGGTGCAGTTCGACGAGTTGTACCGCAACCTGGTGCGCGCGGGCGAAGCCTCCGGCGTGCTCGACACCGTGCTGGACACGGTGGCAACGTACAAAGAGCGTACGGAGGCGCTGAAAAAGAAGATCAAGAAGGCACTGTTCTACCCGATGATGGTAATCGCGGTGGCCTTCCTGGTCAGCATGATCATGCTGCTGTTCGTGGTGCCGGTATTTGCACAGACGTTCCATGACGCCGGCGCGGCACTGCCGGCGCCGACCCAGATGGTCATCAGTGCATCCGACTTCATGAAGAGCTGGTGGTGGCTGGTGATCCTGATCATCGTTGGCGCCATCGTGGGCTTGGTTGCGGGCAAACGTCGGTCGGTGAAGTTTGCGCACTTTCTGGACCGGGTCACCCTAAAACTGCCGGTGTTCGGCAAGATCATGCGTGAATCGGCCATTGCCCGTTTCGCGCGCACACTCGGCGTCACCTTCCACGCTGGCGTGCCGCTGGTCGAGGCGTTGGATTCGGTCTCCGGCGCCACCGGCAGCATCATTTACGGCGAGGCCGTGAAGCAGATGCGCGACGATATTTCCGTTGGCCACCAATTGCAGCTCGCCATGCGCCAGACCAACCTGTTTCCCAACATGGTGGTGCAGATGACCGCTATCGGCGAGGAATCCGGCGCATTGGACAGCATGCTGTTCAAGGTGGCGGAGTTCTACGAGGAAGAAGTGGAGAACGCCGTGGATACACTCTCCACCTTGCTTGAGCCGCTCATCATGGTGATCCTCGGCGTGGTGGTCGGCGGCATGGTGGTATCGCTGTACCTGCCGATCTTCAAGCTGGCCGGGACGGTTGGCTGAAACCCTGCGGCAGCGTGCCCGTACCCGCGCCGCTCATTACGGCACGCGGCACGGTCGCACCACCGTGCATTCGCCCCGACACACGCGCCAACGCGCAATGCTGTCTTTGACGAGGGGATCATGCGCACGCCAGTGCGCGCCGATGCATACCGTGGATCGGGATGCCGGCGTTTCAGCTTCTGCGCCACAACCCATACTTTGGCCTCAGTTTTCGCATGCCTGATCTCCCGCTTCCCGTCTGGATCGCCCTTGCCGCCTTGCTTGGCCTGATCGTCGGCAGTTTCTTGAATGTGGTGATTTTGCGCCTGCCCGAGCGCATGGCAGCGGAGTGGCGACGCGAGGCGCGCGACGTGCTGGAAATGGAGGGCGATACGGCCCCGCTGCCGCCGGGCATCGTGCGCGAGCCTTCGCATTGCATGCATTGCGGGCACCCACTGTCGCCGCTGGACAACATCCCGGTGTTGAGTTGGTTGTTTCTGCGCGGGCGTTGCCGTTATTGCAAGGCAGGCATTTCCATCCAGTACCCGCTGGTGGAGCTCTTGACCGGCATCACCAGCGCCGTCGTGGTGTGGAAACTGGGGCCGACCTGGCCGGCGCTGGCCGGGCTCGGGCTCACCTGGAGCCTGATCGCGCTCTCCGGCATCGATTTCCGCGTGCAACTGCTGCCCGACCAGATCACCCTGTCCCTGTTGTGGGTCGGCCTGCTGCTGGCACTGGTGCCGCTGTTCGTCACCGGCCACGCGGCCATCATCGGTGCCGCCATCGGCTACCTCAGCCTGTGGAGCGTGTACTGGCTGTTCAAGCTGGTGACCGGCAAGGAAGGCATGGGCCACGGCGATTTCAAGCTGCTGGCCGCACTCGGCGCCTGGATGGGGCCGGTGGCGCTGCTGCCGATCGTGCTGCTGTCCTCGTTCATCGGTGCCATCGTCGGCGGCACGTTGATCGCCACCCGACGCCACGAAAGCGGCGTGCCGATGCCGTTCGGCCCGTTCATCGCCATGGCCGGCTGGGTGTGGTTCATTGCTGGCGACCGGCTGCTGTACGCCTACCTGCAACTGACTGGTTTGCAATGAGTGCCGCCGTGCACAGTTACCTCGTGGCGTTGACCGGCGGCGTCGCCTCCGGCAAGAGTACGGTGGCCGAGCGCTTCGCCGCCCTCGGCGCCCCCGTCCACGACGCGGATGTGGCAGCACGCGAAGTGATTGCCCCCGGCAGCGAAGGCCTTGCCGCCCTCGTGGCAGCGTTCGGGCCAGGCGTGCTCGCCGCGGACGGTACGCTCGACCGCGCGGCAATGCGCCAGCGCATTTTTGCCGATGCCACCGCACGCGCCACGCTTGAAGGCATCATCCATCCCCGGGTGCGTGCCTGGTTGCACGAGCGCGCGCTGGCCGAGACCGCACCGTACTGCCTGCTTGCCATCCCGCTCCTGGCCCGCAACCTCGACCACTATCGCTGGGTGGACCGCGTACTGCTGGTAGACGCGCCGGAAACCACACAGCTCGACCGCCTTACCCAGCGCGACGGCATCGGCCTGCCGCTGGCGCAGCGCATGCTGGCACAGCAGGCCAGCCGCGCCGAACGCCGCGCCATCGCCGACGACGTGATCGACAACAGCAGCGACGCGGCGGCACTGGATGCCGCCGTGGCGGCATTGCATCGGCGCTATCTGGCGCTGGCGGCAAACCGGTAGGCAAGAACCGGAAGGCGACCCCCCGGCGTTACGCCGGCGGCAAGTGTGGATACCCGGAGCAATCCAGCCGCGCCGCGCTGCCATCGACGCGCAACCGCGCCGGTGCACCAAACGGTAGGGTGAGCTTGTCGGGAACATGCCCGAACGGCAGGCCGTCCAGCACCGGAATGCCGGCAATGCGCCGAACGTGCGCAAACGCCGCAGCGAGGTCGTAGCCGTTGTCGCGGCCGCCAGTGCGGCAATCGGTGAAGGTACCCAGCAGCAGCGCCTGCTGGCGTGGCAGCACGCCGGCCAGCTGCAACTGGTAAAGCATGCGCTCGATGCGGAACGGCGGCTCGCCGACATCCTCGACGAACAGAATGCCGTCGTCGACGGCGGGAAAATACGGTGTGCCGAGCAGGCTGCACAACATGGCGAGATTGCCGCCCCACAGCGGCCCTTCGACGTCGATCGACTGCTCGCCGGACGTCGACCACGTGGCGCTGGCCCGCGGTGCGCGCACGGTGGCCCAGAACTGCGACAGGGTGAAATCGCTCGCCGTCTCCGCGCCGAAGTCGGCCGCCAGCATCGGCCCGCCGAACGTCACCAGCCCGGCCTTGGCGTACAGCGCGAGCTGGATCGCGGTGAAATCGCTGTGGCCGACAAGCACCGAGGGCGTGCCGGCAAGACGTTCGCCCAGCGCCGCGTAGTGCAGATGCGGCAGTAGCCGCGTGGCGCCGTAACCGCCGCGGGTCGCCAGTGCGATGTCCGGCAAGCGGTCGACGGTGGCCAGCACGTTGAGATCCGCCGCGCGTTCGGGGTCGCTGCCGGCAAAACGCAGCCGACTGCGTTCGAGCACTTCGAGCCCCTCGACCACACAACCGGCAGCCCGCAACCGGGCCACGCCGCGATCCATCGCCGCGCGATCGTGCGGATAACCAGAGGGAGCGATCAGGCGGATGTGTGGCATGCGGAATGGTGATGGTGCGAGGTCAGAGCCCATTTCCTCTGAATTGCCTGGTTTGTGCGTCACGTGCAAGGAAAATCGACTTTGCCCGGGTCGTCGGCGTCAAACGTAATCGACCACTTCCAGCCCGAAGCCGGCCAGCCCGACGAGCTTGCGCGGGGTGCCGAGCACATGCAACTTGCGCGCGCCAAGATCGGCGAGCATCTGTGCCCCGAGACCGAGCTGGCGCCATTCGCGCTGCGAGGCGTCGCCTGGCGCCAGCGCGGGCTGGGTGCCGGCCAGGCGCGACAGCATCAGCTCCGGGGTGTCCTCGCCGGTCAGCACCAGCAGCACACCGCGGTTCTCGGCGGCAATGCGCTGCAACGCAGCGCCCACATCCATGCCGAGGTCGTCGCGCTCAAGGTGCAGCACATCGCCCAGCGTGTTGCGCACATGCACGCGCGCCAGCACCGGCGCGCCGTCGCCCACGTTGCCGCGCACCAGCGCAAAGTGCAGGCCGTGATGCACGAGGTCGCGATAAGCCACCAGGCGGAAGGCACCGTGGGCAGTCTGCACGTCTTCCTCATGCACTCGCTCCACGGTCTTTTCGGTTTGCAGACGGTACCGGATGAGGTCGGCGATGGTGCCGATCTTGAGCCCGTGCTTGTGCGCGAACACCTCCAGCTCGGGGCGGCGCGCCATGGTGCCGTCCTCGTGCAGGATCTCGATCAGGATCGACGCCGGCTCCAACCCGGCCAGCGCGGCAAGGTCGCAGCCCGCTTCGGTATGCCCGGCGCGCGTCAGCACCCCGCCCGGCTGCGCGGTGAGTGGAAACACGTGCCCCGGCTGGGTCAGGTCGCGCGGGCCGGCGTCGTGGCGCACGGCGGTCTGGATGGTGTGCGCGCGGTCGAACGCGGAGATGCCGGTGGTGACGCCTTCGGCCGCCTCGATCGAGACGGTGAAGTTGGTGTGGTAGGCCGAGGTGTTGTCGGCCACCATCGGGCGCAGGCCGAGCTGGTGCGTGCGCTCGGCGGTAAGCGTGAGGCACAGCAGGCCGCGCGCCTCGCGGGTCATGAAGTTGACGTCTTCGGGGCGCACGCACTGCGCGGCCATGATGAGATCGCCTTCGTTCTCGCGGCCTTCGTCGTCGAGCATGACGACCATGCGACCGGCGCGGATGTCGGCGAGAATTTCGGGGATGGAGTTGAAGGGCATGGGATTCGGGATGTGGGATATGGAATTCGGAAAAGCGACGGCGTGGCGGGATGGAGCCACTCAGGTGTAGCCGTGGCGCTGGAGGAAGGACGCGTCGAGCGTGGGGGCGTCGTCGCCATGCAGCAGGCGCTCGACGTAGCGCGCGATCTGGTCGACTTCGATGTTGACGGCATCGCCGATGCGGCGGGCGTGGAAGCTGGTGTGATCCACCGTGTGCGGAATGAGGTTCACGCCAAAGCGGTTGCCGGCGACCTCGTTCACCGTGAGGCTGGTACCGTCGATGCACACCGAGCCTTTGGCCGCGATGTAGCGCGCGATGCGCTGCGGCACCTCGAACTGCCAGCGCTGCGAACGCGCGTCGCGGGTGACGGCAACCACCTTGCCAAGGCCATCGACATGGCCGGAAACGAGGTGGCCGCCGAGGCGATCGGCAAGCCGCAGGGCTTTTTCCAGGTTCACCGCATCGCCGACCTTGCGCGCACCCAGCGTAGTGAGCGCCAGGGTTTCGTTCGACACATCCGCGGCAAAGCCGCGCGCCGTGAGTTCGATCGCGGTGAGGCAGACGCCGGAAACGGCAATGGAATCGCCCAAAGCGACGTCGGCAAGGTCGAGCGTCTGCGTGTCCACGTGCAGGCGCAAATCGCCGCTGCGTGGTTCGAGCCGGGCAATGCGCCCCACCGCTTGAATGATGCCGGTGAACATCAGCGCCCCCCAGCCGGCAAGGCGCAAAACCGCAGGAATCGAGGCATGAAACGTTCTCCGCAAGGTTCAGCGAGAACGTCCCAAGGCTGAGGCCGACACGCTCGCGCGCGTCGAGCCGTCTTCTTTTTTCCGGACTGTGGGCCGCCTCACCATCGAAGCAGCTTGACCGTCGGCTCCGGCATCTAACCGGATCTGCTGACCCTTCGCTACGGCGAAGGCGCTCGCGGGCTCGCTCCCGGAACATGACGCCGGAAACACCGGTGCGGCACGATTGCCGCCGCCTGTGTTTCCACCGCCCATGCCTCAAGAGCCTACCGCCGGTGGGGAATTTCGCCCCGCCCTGAAGACGCTTGCCGGCGAACCGGCCTGCGCAGCTTAGCACGCCGGCACCGCGCCCCATGCCGCCCCGATGCACGCCAGCGCGTTACGGCATCATGGGCATCCACGCCAAGGAGTTCCCCATGCGCATGCAGCGATACGGCTGGCTGTTGTCGTTCGTCGCCCTGCTGGCCGGGTTCGGATTGCCGGCCGCGCACGCCGAGGGCGCCGCACCCGAGGTTTACACTGGCACGCTGGGCCGGCAAGCGATCGTGCTGGAGCTCACGCCCGGCGACAACGCCGTCACGGCCGGCCGCTATTTCTACGTGCGCCACCACCGCGACATCGCCCTGTCGGGCAAGTTGGGCAGCGATCACCTGCAGTTGCACGAAGGCTGGCCGGACGACACCACTGGCCCGCGCGCCACCCTGGAGCGGCAAGCCGATGGTGGCTGGCGCGGCAGCTGGCAAGACGCCAAGGGCAAGACCCTGCCCATCACCTTGCAGCCGGCCAAGGTCGCATCCCCCGCCGCCGACACCCCGCCCTGGCTCAAGCAGCTCTACGCCAGCGACCGCTACGGCTACCTGCGCCTGGCCGGGCTCAAGCCGCAAGCCGGCAAGCGCGAAACCTTCATGGGCCACACTCTGCAGTGGTGGCACGTGCCCGCTGCCGGCATCGTATTCCTCGAGATCCTGGACGGCTATCCACCCGCCGAACTTGCGCGCATCAACCAGGTACTGATGGGGCGGATGTGGGAAGAGGCCGGCAGCTACTACGAATGCCTGTTCAACCATTTCAACGATGGCAATTACGACCAGACGGTGACACCGCGTCTGCTCACGGCGAACCTCGTCAGCGTCAGTGTGTTCACTGACTACTACTGCGGTGGCGCCCACCCCGATTTCGGCGACGCGGCGATCAACCTCGACGCGCACACGGCCCAGCCGCTGGCGCTGGAAGACCTCCTGTGGGTGGGCAAGGGCAAGCCGCTGCATTACTTCACGGACGCCGACGACAACCCGGCGCCCGGCTCGGCCAGCTTCGAAGCATGGTCGGATTATCGCGACCACCACTTGGCACCCTGGCTGGTGCGGCAGTGGCGGCAGTTCTATCCAAAGGTGTTGTCCTCGGCACTCAGCGAGGACGAATGCGAATACGACGACCCCAGCGCGTGGCAATTCGTGAGCTGGCACATGACGCCCAAAGGCCTGTTCATCGGCCCCTCTTTCGCCCGCGTGGCCCGCGTCTGCGAAGCCAACGACCATTGGTCGATCCTGCCGTGGCACATCGTACGTGAGCACCCGGGGCGGCTTGGCGTGCAACTGCTGCCAGGAAGTTGATCCGCCAGCCCGGCCCACAAAACCCCCGCGCCTTGTGGGGCGGGATTCACCCGACGCGCCTTTCGCGCGAGGCTGTCGGCCGAACTTTGGCCCATGAAAGCTTCGCCGCTGGCCGCAAGCGGCTCTTCCAAATCCCGTATCCCGTATCTCAAATCCCGGGCCTCACCCTGCAGGCAGCTCTGGCCGCAAACGCAAGCACCAGTCGTCACCAACTTGGCGTTGCTCGCTGAGCCGCAGGTGCCAACGCCGTGCCATGTCGGTCAGCGGCGGCAAGTTCAGCAACGGCCGCGCAGCATCGCCGAGCAGCACCGGCGCGACATACAACAACAACTCATCGACCAACCCGGCCGCAAACAGCGCGCCGCACAACCCCGGGCCCGACTCGACCTGCACCTCGTTGCAGGTACGGGCGGCAAGCACGGCAAGGATCGCGCGCAAATCCAGCACGCCATCGGTTTCGGGAGTGTCGGCAAGCTCCACCTGCGAGAAACGCGTGTCGACCGGCAACGCAGCAGGCGCGTGCAGCACCAGCGTCGGCGCCTCGCCATCCAGCAGGTGGAAGCCCGCCGGTGTCCGTAACCGGCGATCCAGCACGACGCGCAAGGGGGGCACGAACGCCGGCGTCGACGCGGGAAGTGGCGTTGCCGCATGCGTCTGTTCGTTTTCCTGGTACCCCAGTGGCGTCAGCTCATCCGGCCGGACCGTGAGGCGCGGGTTATCGGCCAGCACCGTGCCGCTGCCGGTAAGGATGGCGCTGCTGCGCGCACGCCAACGCTGCACATCGGCACGTGCCGCTGCACCGGTGATCCATTTCGACTCGCCATCGGCCAACGCGGTGCGCCCGTCAAGGCTCATTGCCAGCTTCACCCGCACCCATGGGCGACCGCGTTCGAGGCGGCTGAAAAACCCCACGTTGAGCTCGCGCGAGGCATCGCGCAGCAAACCGGTCTCTACTTCGATGCCGGCGGCACGCAGGCGCGCAAGCCCCTGCCCCGCCACTTTCGGATTGGAGTCCTCCGCCCCCACCACGACCCGCGCCACACTGGCCGCAATCAACGCATCCGCACACGGCGGCGTGCGCCCGAAATGCGAGCACGGTTCGAGCGTGACATACGCCGTCGCCCCGCGCGCCAGCGCATCGGCTGCGCGCAACGCATACACCTCGGCATGCGGCTCACCGGCACGCTGATGCCACCCCGTGCCGACCACCCGCTCGCCATGCGCCAGCACGCAGCCCACGCGCGGGTTCGGCGTGGTCGTGTACAACCCGCGCGCGGCGAGACGCAATGCATGCGCCATGTGCAGGTGATCAAGGGTGGAAAAGCTCATGCTGGAGACTGCGGCGAGAACGAGGTTTTGGATGATGTCACAGCGCAGTGCGCCGCGAGCGCCTTCCTCCAAGAGGATCTTCTTGCGGTCGGCGCCGCAGCAAACTGACTGCGTGCGCCCTCCGAGTGCGCCCGGTTGCCGCAAGGCCGCACCTTCGGAGATCAGGATTCATCCTGGCGGGCTGTTGGCGGAGCTGCCACCAGCATTTGAGCTGCATCCAACGCAGCCCCCCGGCTGGTGACGCAACCGCCCGTCGGGCTGAAATCCTACCCTCAAGGGGCGCCGCAGGACGCGCGCCACCGACCTCCGCCCATCATCCCAGCTTCGCCGCCTGTTCGCGCAAGGCGGCGAGTTGGGTGTTCCAATCCGCGATGCGTTGGCGCTCTTGCGCGACGACTTCGGCCGGTGCGTGGGCGACGAAATTGGCGTTGCCGAGCTTGCCTTCGCACTTCTTGATTTCACCGGCGACGCGGGCGATTTCCTTGGCGAGGCGGGCTTTCTCGGCGTCGAGGTCGATCAGGCCGGCCAGCGGGATCAGCACGCGCAGCGAACCGACGACGGCCGCGGCGCTGGCCGGTTCGGCGGCGCTTGGCGTGATCCATTTCGGGGCTTCGGTACGCGCGAGGAAGGCGATCTGTTCGGCAAACTTCGTGGCACGCGTGCGGTCGCCGGCTTCGCCGTCGGCCAGCAGCAGCGGGATCACCTTGCCGGGCGCGATGTTCATTTCCGAGCGGATTTTCCGCACGCCGGAAAGCACCGCCTTGAACCACTCGATCTCCGCGGTGGCGGCGTCGTCGCGCGCGAACTCGTCAGCGCGCGGGTAGGGGCGCGCCAGCACGCCGCTTTCCGTGAGCGCGAGATGCGGCGCGACATCCTTCCAGATTTCCTCGGTGATGAACGGAATCACCGGATGCAGCGCGCGCAGCACGGCTTCCAGCACCACCAGCAGCGTGTACCGCGTCGATGCCGCGGCAGCTGCGTCATTGCCATTCAACGCCGGCTTGGAAAGTTCGAGGAACCAGTCGCAATACTCGTTCCACACGAACTCGTACAGCGCCTGCGCCAAGTGGTCGAAGCGGTACGAGACGAAGTGCCCCTCGACCTCGGCCAGCGTCTGCGACAAGCGCGTCAGGATCCACCGCTCCGCCTCGGTCACCGGCTTTTTCGAATCCCCGATCCCGCATCCCGAATCCCCGCTGTTGAGCAGCACGAACCGCGCGGCATTCCACAGCTTGTTGCAGAACGCCTTGTAGCCTTCCGCGCGCTTCAAATCGAAATTGATAGTGCGGCTGTAGCTGGCCAGCGCGGCGAAGGTGAAGCGCAGCGCGTCGGTGCCGATCGGCTTGATGCCGTCGGGATAGGTTTTGCGGATGCGCTTTTCGACCTTGTCGCGCACCTGCGGAATCAACAGCGATTTGGTCGACTTCGTCACCAGGGGTTCGAGCTCGATGCCGTCGATGAGGTCGAGCGGGTCGAGCGTGTTGCCCTTGGATTTGGACATCTTCTGGCCTTCGGCGTCGCGCACGATGGCGTTGATGTACACCTCGCGGAACGGCACCTCGCCGGTGAAGTACTTCGTGGTCATCACCATCCGCGCGACCCAGAAGAAGATGATGTCGAAGCCGGTGACCAGCACCGCGCTGGGCAGGAACACCTTGTCGGTAGCCCAGTTGGCGACGGTGTCGCCGTGCGCGTTCTTCACCGGGCGATCGAGCGGCCAGCCGAGGGTGGAGAACGGCCACAGCGCGGAGCTGAACCAGGTATCCAGTACGTCTTCGTCTTGCCGTAGCGCGCCGACCGGCGCGGTAGCGGCGTGCGCGCGCGCGTCCGCCTCGTCCTCGCCGACGAAGATGTTGCCGGCCTCGTCGTACCACGCGGGAATCTGGTGGCCCCACCAGAGCTGGCGGCTGATGCACCAGTCCTGGATGTTGTCGAGCCAGTGCATGTAGGTGGTGGTCCAGTTTTCCGGCACGAACTTCACCGCGCCGGACTGCACCGCGTCCAGCGCCGGTTCGGTGATGGCGCGGCGGCCGCCGGGGCGGCCATCCGGCAGGGTGTCGCGCGTCAGGTCGACAAACCACTGGTCGGTCAGCATCGGCTCGATCACTGCCTCCGAGCGCTGGCTCACCGGCACCTGCAGCTTGTGATCCTTGATCTCGACCAGGAGGCCGGCGGCGTCGAGGTCGGCCACGATGCGCTTGCGTGCTTCGTAGCGGTCCAGCCCGCGGTATTTTTCCGGGCCGTTGGCGTTGACCTTGGCGCCCAGCGTGAAGATGGTGATCGGCGCGAACCCGTGCCGCGCGCCCACGGCGTAGTCGTTGAAGTCGTGCGCCGGGGTGATCTTGACGCAGCCGGTGCCGAACTCGCGGTCGACGTATTCGTCGGCAATGACCGGGATTTCGCGGCCAACCAGCGGCAGCATCAGTGTCTTGCCGACGAGGTGGGCGTAGCGCGCGTCTTCCGGATGCACCGCCACGGCGACGTCGCCGAGCATGGTTTCCGGGCGGGTGGTGGCGACCACCACGCTGTCCTTGCCATCGGTGGTGAGGTAGCGGATCGACCACATGTGGCCGTCGCGCTCGACGTTGTTCACTTCCAGATCGGACACCGCGGTGCCCAGCGCCGGGTCCCAGTTCACCAGGCGGTTGCCGCGATAGATGAGGCCGGCGCGGTACCACTCCACGAACACCTTGCGCACGGCGGCCGAGAGGCCCTCGTCCATGGTGAAGCGTTCGCGCGACCAGTCGGCGGCCACGCCGAGCCGGCGCATCTGGTGGGTGATGGTGGAGCCGGACTGCTCTTTCCACTGCCACACGCGGTCGACGAATGCCTTGCGCCCAAGGTCGTGGCGCGTCTTGCCTTCGGTCGCGAGCTGGTTCTCGACGATCTTCTGGGTGGCAATGCCGGCGTGGTCGGTGCCCACCTGCCACAGCGTGTTCAGGCCGCGCATGCGCTGGTGGCGCACCAGCATGTCCATCACCGTCTGCTGGAACGCGTGCCCCATGTGCAGCGTGCCGGTGACGTTCGGCGGCGGCAGCAGGATGCAGTACGGATCGCCATGGCCGGACGGCTTGAACGCGCCGCTGGCCTCCCAGCGCGCATACCAGCGGGACTCGATCTCGGCGGGTTCGAAACTCTTTTCCATGGGCTGGCGCGCGCGGCAATGACGAAACGGCCATTGTAGGGGCGCGCCCGCAGTGCACCAAAGGTGCGTGTGGCGATACTGCCGGAATTGGGGATACGGGATTCGGAATTTGGAAGAGCGGTAAACGGCGAGGAAGGCACTTTCGTGGGTCGGGCTTCAGCCCGACAGATGCCGCACGTACCGAAACCGCGTCGCTGGCGAAACCTGTGTCGGGCTTCAACCCGACACGCGGGCGCCAAAATTCAGCGGTGCGCGTTGATGGCGTCGCGCAGTTGCGTGGTGGCGGTGCGCGCGGCTTGCGCGAAATCCTCGCCGTGACCGGCGTAGAGGATGGCGCGCGAGGAGCTGATGACTAGGCCGGTGCCGTTGGTTGTAAGGCCGTGGTGCAGCACGGCGGCCACGTCGCCGCCTTGCGCGCCGATGCCGGGCACCAGGAGCGGCATGTCGCCCGCCACGGCGCGCACCTTGCCCAGTTCCTCCGGCCAGGTCGCTCCGGTCACCAGCAGGCAGTTGCCGTGCGCGTCCCATTTCGCCGCGATGGTTTCCGCCACGCGCAGGTAGAGCGGCGCGCCACCGCAATCCAGCGCCTGGAAATCCGCGCCGCCCGGGTTCGAGGTGCGGCACAGGAGCACCACGCCCTTGTCCGCGTGCTCGAGAAACGGTGCGATGGAGTCGTACCCGAGATACGGGTTGGCGGTGACCGCATCGGCGCCGTACCGCTCGAACGCCTCGATCGCATAGCGCTGTGCGGTCGAACCGATGTCGCCGCGCTTCGCGTCCAGGATCACCGGCACCCCGGGGTGTTTTTCGTGGATGTGCGCAATCAGCCGTTCCAGCACGCCTTCGGCACGCAAGGCGGCAAAGTGCGCAATCTGCGGCTTGAACGCGCACACCAGATCGGCGGTGGCGTCGACGATCGCGGCGCAGAAGTCGAACACCGCCTCCGGCTTGCCTGCGAGGTGCACCGGGAACTTTGCCGGATCAGGATCCAGCCCCACGCACACCAGCGAGTGGTTGCGCTGCCACGCGTGCTGCAGGGATTGCATGAAGTGCATTGGAAAACCTCGGGATTCGGGATGCGGGATTCGAGATTGGACAAAGCGGCGACCCGCGAGCTTTTCGCCCTGCCGCATCCCCAATTCCGCATCCCGAATCCCGGCTTTCAGGCCAACTTCTTGTACCGCACCCGCGTCGGCCCCGACTCATCGCCCAGTCGGCGCTTCTTGTCCGCCTCGTACTCGTTGTAGTTGCCGGGGAAGAATTCCACGTGGGAATCGCCCTCGAAGGCAATGATATGGGTGGCGATGCGGTCGAGGAACCAGCGGTCGTGGCTGATGACGATGGCGCAGCCGGGGAATTCCAGCAGTGCGTCTTCCAGCGCGCGCAGGGTTTCCACGTCGAGGTCGTTGGACGGCTCGTCGAGCAGCAGCACGTTGCCGCCCTGCAGCAGCGTCTTGGCCATGTGCAGGCGGCCGCGCTCGCCACCGGAGAGGTTGCCGACGATCTTCTGCTGGTCGGTGCCCTTGAAGTTGAAGCGGCCGATGTAGGCGCGCGACTGGATCTCGAAGTTGCCGATGGTGAGGATGTCCAGCCCGTCGGAAACCTCCTGCCACACGTTGTTCTTGGGGTTGAGCGCGCTGCGCGACTGGTCGACGTAGGCGAGCTTCACCGTGTGGCCGAGCTTCACCTCGCCGGAATCCGGCTGTTCGACGCCGGTGATCATTTTCATCATGGTCGACTTGCCGGCGCCGTTCGGGCCGATCACGCCGACGATGGCGCCGGCCGGAACCTTGAACGACAGATCATCGATCAAGAGGCGGTCGCCAAACGCCTTGGAGACGTTCTTGAACTCGATCACCTCGGTGCCCAGGCGCTCGCCCGGCGGGATGAAGATCTCGTTGGTTTCGTTGCGCTTCTGGTAGTCGACCGAATTCAGTTCGTCCAGATGCTTCAGGCGCGCCTTGCCCTTGGACTGGCGGCCCTTCGAGGCCGAGCGCGCCCATTCGAGTTCCTTCTCGATCGCCTTCTGGCGTGATTTCTCCTGGTTGGCTTCCTGCTTCAGGCGCGCGTCTTTCTGCTCCAGCCACTCGGTGTAGTTGCCCTTCCACGGGATGCCGCGACCGCGGTCGAGTTCGAGGATCCACTCCGCCGCGTGCTCGAGGAAATAGCGGTCGTGGGTGACGGCGACGACGGTGCCGGGGTAGTCGTGCAGGAACTGCTCCAGCCAGTCCACCGACTCGGCGTCGAGATGGTTGGTCGGCTCGTCGAGCAGCAGCATGTCGGGCTTGGACAGCAGCAGGCGGCACAGCGCCACGCGGCGCTTCTCGCCGCCGGAGAGCGGGCCGGTCTTCGCGTCCCACGGCGGCAGGCGCAGCGCATCAGCGGCCACTTCGAGCTGGCGGTCGAGCGCGTCGGCGTCGTTCGCGGCCAGGAAGTTTTCCAGCTTGCTCTGTTCTTCCGCCAGCTTGTCGAAATCGGCGCCTTCCTCGGCGTAGGCGGCGTACACCTCTTCCAGCCGCTTCTTGGCGTCGAGGATCTCGACCACGCCTTCCTCGACCGACTCGCGCACGGTCTTGTCCGGGTCGAGCTGCGGCTCCTGCGCGAGGTAACCCACCTTGATGCCCGGCTGCGGGCGCGCCTCGCCCTGAAAATCGGTATCCACGCCGGCCATGATGCGCAGCACGGTGGATTTGCCGGCGCCGTTCAGGCCCAGCAGGCCGATCTTGGCGCCGGGGAAAAACGACAGCGAGATGTCCTTGATGATCTGTTTCTTCGGGGGGACGATCTTGCTCACCCCGTTCATGGTGTAGATGTACTGCATGGCGGCTCCGACAAGGCAGGGGCGGAGCGGTCAGACGATGCGACCGCAAAGCCGGGCATTGTAGCGTGATCGCGCCACGTTCGTGGCCGTATGTGCCGGCAACACGCCGGGTTCGGTGGTCGCCCGCGCACGCGGGCGCTACACTTTCGAATCCTGCTTTTCCACCACCCGACCGAGGTCAGCATGTTTCCGAAGGACGTCACGCTTGCCAGCTACGACCCTGAACTGGCCCAGGCCATCGCCGACGAGGGCCGCCGTCAGGAAGACCATGTCGAGCTGATCGCCTCGGAAAACTACGCGAGTCCGGCGGTGATGGAGGCGCAGGGCTCCAAGCTCACCAACAAGTACGCCGAAGGCTACCCCGGCCACCGCTACTACGGTGGTTGCCAGTACGTGGACGTGGCCGAGCGCTTGGCGATCGAGCGAGTGAAGAAGCTGTTCGACTGCGACTACGCCAATGTGCAGCCGCATTCCGGCTCGCAGGCCAATCAGGCGGTGTATCTCGCGCTGCTGCAGCCGGGCGACACCATCCTCGGCATGAGCCTCGCGCACGGTGGCCACCTCACCCACGGCGCGAAGGTCAACGTTTCCGGCAAGCTGTTCCACTCGGTGCAGTACGGCGTCAACGCCGAAGGCCTGGTGGACTACGACGAGGTCGAGCGCCTTGCGGTGGAAAACAAGCCGAAGATGATCGTGGCCGGGTTCTCTGCCTATTCGCAGGTGATGGACTGGGCACGCTTCCGCGCCATTGCCGACAAGGTCGGGGCTTTCCTGTTCGTGGACATGGCGCACGTTGCCGGCCTCGTGGCCGCCGGCGTCTACCCGAGCCCGCTGCCGCATGCGCACGTGGTCACCACCACCACCCACAAGACCCTGCGCGGCCCGCGCGGCGGCGTGATCCTCGCCAAGGGCGCCGGCGAGGAGATCGAGAAGAAACTGCAATCCATCGTGTTCCCCGGCATCCAGGGCGGCCCGCTGATGCACGTCATCGCCGCCAAGGCGGTGGCCTTCAAGGAAGCGCTGGAGCCAGCGTTCAAGACCTACCAGCAGCAGGTGGCGAAGAACGCCAAGGCAATGGCGAAGACGATCATGGCGCGCGGCTACAAGATCGTTTCCGGCGGCACCGAGGATCACCTCATGCTGATCGACCTGATCGCCAAGGGCCTCACCGGCAAGGCGGCCGAAGCGGCACTGGGCAAGGCGCACATCACGGTCAACAAGAACGCCGTGCCGAACGACCCGCAAAAGCCGTTCGTCACCTCCGGCCTGCGCGTCGGCACCCCGGCCGTCACCACCCGCGGCTACAAGGAAGCCGACTGCATCGAACTCGCCGGCTGGATCTGCGACGTGCTCGACGACATGGAGAACGAAACCGTCCTTGCTACCGTGCGCGAGAAAGTCGTCGCCCAGTGCAGGAAATTCCCGGTGTATGGCTGAGGAGCCGGGATTCGGGATACGGGATGGGGGATTTGGCAAAGCCTGAACCCCGCGAGTCCACGGCTCTTTCGAATCCCGAATCCCCCATCCCGAATCCCGCC
Organism: Rhodanobacter sp. FW106-HT46G03; assembly: GCF_058789895.1. Lineage (NCBI taxonomy): Bacteria > Pseudomonadati > Pseudomonadota > Gammaproteobacteria > Lysobacterales > Rhodanobacteraceae > Rhodanobacter > Rhodanobacter sp. FW106-HT46G03. The sequence continues at coordinate 1,117,141 of NZ_JBYTCC010000001.1, read as the reverse complement.
CCCAAATGCATTGTCCCTTCTGCCAGCACGAAGACACCCGCGTGATCGACTCGCGGCTCACCGAGGACGGTTCCACCGTGCGGCGAAGGCGCGAGTGTCCGGCGTGCGGGGAGCGCTTCAATACCTTCGAGACGGCGGAGCTCAAGCTGCCGACGATCGTGAAGAGCGGCGAGCGGCGCGAATCGTTTGACGAGCGCAAGTTGCGCACGAGTTTCGAGCGCGCGCTGCAGAAGCGCCCGGTGGCGAGCAGCGATGTGGACAACGCCGTGCACGAGGTCATCAAGGACCTGCGCAAGAGCGGCGAGCGCGAGCTGCCGTCGCGCCAGATCGGCGAGCTGGTGATGCGCGAGCTGAAGAAACTCGACCAGGTGGCCTACGTGCGCTTCGCCTCGGTGTATCGCAAGTTCGAGGACGTGCAGGCGTTTCGCGAGGAGATCGAAAAACTCGAACGCGACCCGCCCGAGCTCGAACGCCTGCAGCTCTCGCTGCTCGGTGGCGCCGCCGCGCCGCCGCGTCGGTCGAAAAGCTGACTCCGCCCTGGCACGGGCGGCATAACACCATTGATCGCGTGGAACCGGTTTCGATCCGCCGCACGCAGCGGCGCGCGAGAAACCGGCGGGCTGAAGCCCGCCCCACGAAACCGCGCCTGTGCCACCGTGGGTCGGGATTCACCCCCACAAGCTTCCAGCAGGAAACCGACGACGTGGCGCCTCGAAGCCGCCCCAGCCGTTTGGGCTGAGGTGGCAAGTCGCGAGGGCAGCTGTTACGCCGCCTGCTCCGCCAGCGGCGGCACCGGGGCGCGACGGGAGAGCCACAGCAGCCACAGGCCCACGGCGATCAGCGGCAACGAGAGGATCTGGCCCATGGTCACCCAGCCAAAGGCGAGGTAGCCCAGCTGGACGTCGGGCAGGCGCACGAATTCGATGGCGAAGCGAAAGCACCCGTAGAGCAGCGCGAACAGACCGGAAACGAGATACCGCCGGCGCGGTTTCAGCGACACCACCCACAGCACGGCGAACAAGACCACGCCTTCGAGCAGCATTTCGTACAGCTGCGATGGGTGGCGCACCAACCCGCCCCACTGCGCAAGTTGTGCTTGCAGCGCCGGGTGTGCGGCAGCGTAGGCCACGTCCTCGCCGTGCGCCCCGGGGAAGATCATGCCCCACGGCAGCGTGGTCGGCTTGCCCCACAGCTCGCCATTGATGAAGTTGCCGAGGCGCCCGAGGCCAAGACCGATCGGCACCATCGGCGCCACGAAATCCACGGTGTCGAAAAAGTGCAGCAGGTGCCGCCGCGACCACCACAGGCCGACCGCAAGCACGCCCAGCAGGCCGCCGTGGAAACTCATGCCGCCGTCCCAGACGCGGAACAAAGCGAGCGGATCGGTCCAGATCCAGCGCAGGCCGCCGGCGTAATAAAACAGCATGTAGCCCACGCGGCCGCCAACGATGACGCCCATCATCGCGTAGAAAAACAGGTCGCTCACCGCCTCGCGCCCCACCGGCAGCCGCCCCTTGCGGCGGCGGTATTCGCCGAGGAACACGGCGGCGAAAAAGCCGGCGAGATACATGAGCCCGTACCAATGCACCTGCACCGGGCCAAGATGGAAAGCGACGGGGTCAATCGCGTCGACGAAAGGCTGCAACATGGACATGGGTACGCGAAAACCGAAACGCCAAGGCTATGCGTGTGGGCGGCACCAACGCAAGCCGGCGACAACCTGCCGCGATACCGATCAGGATGCCGCGCAAGGGCTTGCGCGAGGTAATCGCACGTCATTGCGCCGTACCGGCGACTGCCGGTTACACTGCACCACGCACCGCGCGCACCGGTACTGGGGGGTATCTGCCGCGGCTGCCCAACCAGGGGGAAACACGGATGAAATTCTCGTACACCGTGCGTGTCGCGCTGATCGCGGCGTGCCTGTCGATGCCGACCATCACGCTTGCCGTCGAACCAGTCCCCGTCGCGGATTTCGCGCGGCACGCCAACCTGTCGATGCCGCGGCTGTCGCCGGATGGCCAGTACATTGCCGTGCGTTCCGACGATGGCGACAACCACGCGCTGGTGATTTTCCGCGTCGCCGACATGAGCAAGCCGGTGAGCATGTTGCGCCTGCCCAAATACGAACTGCCCGCCGACGTTGCCTGGGTCAGCGCGACCCGACTGGTGGTGGAAAAAGCCAAGCAGTTCGGCTCGCTCGATGCACCGATGCGCACCGGCGAGATCCTCGCCACCGATGTGGACGGCACCCATCAGGATTACCTCTACGGCTACCAGTCGGGACTCGGCAGCCGCGGCGACACGCGGCAGGCCGACCACGGCTTCGGTACCGTCGCCAGCCTGCCGCCCACGGCCAACGGCCATTTCTATCTCGATGCCGCCACCTGGAACCGCGACGGCCAAAGCGTGCTGTACGACGTCGACGCGGTGAAAAACGCGCGGCGCCTGATCGCCGAGATCGGCGTCGGCGGCATGAGCTTCCTGGTCACGCCAGACGGCAAGGCGCAATTCGCGTTCGGCACCGACGACCACTCCGAACACGTGGCCTATCGCAACCTCGGCAACCACTGGGCCAAGCTCGACCCGGCCCAGACCGGCAAATTCTTCGCGCCGTTCGCCACCGCGCCGGATGGTCGGCACATCTACGCCATGGTCGGCCAGAACGGCGGCCCCACCGAGTTGGTCGAACAGTTGCCCGATGGCAATGACCGCTCGGTGCTGGCAAAAGACGCCTTCGGCAACGTGCACGACACACAATGGACGGCACCACCGCGCCAGCCATTTGCCGTCACCCCCGCCACCGGCACTCCGCAACCGATCTACACCGCACCGAACTTGCCGGCGGCAAAGTTGCACATGGCGATCAGCCAGAAGTTTCCCGGCGAGTCCGTCGACTTCATCGACTTCAGCGAGGACGGCAAGGAGCTCCTGTTCAGCGTGGACAGCGACCGCGACCCCGGCACCTATTACCTGATCGATACCGACCATTACAAAGTGCGCAAGCTGTTCGCCGCCGCGCCGTGGATCAACCCGGCACAAATGGCTGAGCGCATACCCATGCGGTTCAGGGCCGACGACGGGCTGGAACTCGAAGCCATCCTCACGGTGCCGAACGGTGTCGCCATGCACGACCTGCCGATGGTGCTGCTGCCGCACGGCGGCCCGCACGGGCCGAGCGACACCTGGGGGTTCGATGCCGACGCCCAATTCCTTGCCAACCGCGGTTACCTGGTGCTGCAGGTCAACTACCGCGGCTCCGGCGGCCGCGGCGTGAATTTCGAGCAGGCGGGTTACCTCAAGTGGGGCACCCGCATCCAGCAGGATCTGATCGACGGCGTGCAGTGGGCCGAAGCGCAGCACTATGCCGATCCGGCCCGCGTGTGCGTGTACGGCGGCAGCTTCGGCGGTTACTCCGCGCTGATGTCGGTGATCCGCGCACCGCAGCTGTTCAAATGCGCGATCGGCTATGCCGGCATCTACGACCTGCCGATGATGTACGAGAAAGGCGACATTCGTGAGCGCGCTGCGGGCCGCAGCTATCTCACCACCGTGATCGGCAAGGATGACGCCGCGCTCGCCGCCAACTCGCCCGACCGGCTCGCCAGCCAGATCGGCGTGCCGGTACTGCTGATCCACGGCAAGGCCGACCAGCGCGCGCCGTTCGCGCAAGCCAAGGCGATGCGGGCCGCGCTCGACGCCGCGCACAAGCCGTACGAGTGGCTGGCAAAATCCGACGAGGGCCACGGCTTCTACAATGAAGCCAACAACATCGAGCGACTGGACACGATGCAGGCGTTTCTCGCCAAGTACATCGGCAAGGGCGCCGCAGCACCGTGATCCGTGGCTTCGTGGATCGGACTTCATCCCGACCGGGTCTTGGCGGCGCGGTCGGGCCGAAGCCCGACCCACGGAAGTCACGCTGCTTGCCACGGGCTCTACCAAATCCCGGAGCCCGAATCCCACCTCCAGGCTCGTCGGGCTGAAGCCTGACCTACAGAAGTTCCATTGCTTGCCGCGAGCGGTTTTACCGCCTCCCGCATCCCCCATCACGGCCACGGCAAACGCTCTCCCCATCCTCCATTTTCGACCTCCAATTTCCCGCTCGTCGCAAGCTTTCGGACTCGGGACTCCGCCCGAAAAACCGCGTCGTCAATCCCTTGCGCAATTGCAAAGATTTGCTTAAGGTCGCCGCCACATCGTCTCTCCCCCAAGCCTGACGATGCCGTGGTGCGCCAGCCCTCCCCAGGCACGGCGCACCGTTCCCAAGATCCCACCTGCCGCCGCTCGGCGCCGGCAGCACGGGACGTTTGTGCTCGGAGTTTTCCCCATAATGAAAAACAAGACACTGCTGGCTTCGGCCATTGCAGCCGCGTTGGTGCTGACCGCGTGGTCGGCCACTGCGCAGGACACCACCGCCCAGGGCAATGACACCGCCGCACCGGCGAAGGCAAAGACGCTGGATACCGTTACCGTCACCGGTTCGCGCATCCGCAGCGTGGACGTGGAGACCGCGCAGCCGGTCGTCGCGCTGAGCCGTGAACAGATCGCCGCCACTGGCCTGACCAACGTCAGCGCTGTGCTGCAGCGCATGGTTTCCACCAACACCCCCGACCTCACCGCGCAGGACACGCTGTCCTCCGGCCCGGCCGTGGGCGGCACCTACACCAGCCTGCGCAACCTGGGTTCGCAGCGCACGCTGGTGCTGGTCAACGGCCGGCGCTGGAGCACCGATATCGACGGCCTGACCGACCTGTCGACCATCCCGACCTCGATCATCGAGCGCATCGAGGTACTGAAGGACGGCGCCTCGTCGATCTACGGCTCCGACGCCATCGGCGGCGTGGTCAACATCATCACCCGCGACCACTTCAACGGCGCGGAAGCCAACGTGCAGTACGGCGAAAACCAGAAAGGCGACGGCCAGCAGCAGGCGTATGACCTGACCTTCGGCAGCCACACCGACAAGTCCGACACGGTGTTCACCGCCAGCTACCAGAACACCGACGCCATGTGGGACCGCGAGCGCGACCTCACGCGCACCAGCTACGGCCCGCGCCACGCCAACGTCGGCTGGGGCCTCGGCCAGTACGGCCGCGTGGTCGATCCGGCCACCGGCCAGGACTACGTCATCAACCACGGGTCGACCGACACCGGCAACCTCGCCAACTACCACCTGTACGATCCGACCAGCACGGCCGACAAGTACAACACCCAGCAGGACATGACCTTCCGCGCGCCGACGCGCCTGAAGAACCTGTTCGTGCAGCACCGCTACAACCTCACCGACAACATCTCGCTGCACGCGGCGGGCAACTACAGCGAACGCACCTCCTCCTCGCAGTTGGCTGGCTACCCGTTCCAGAGCGGCGTGAACCAGTACACCGTGATCTCCGGCCAGAACACCTACAACCCGTTCCCGGGGCAGGACGTCGAGTTCTTCCGCCGCACGGTGGAAGTGCCGCGCATCAGCCGCAACAACGTGAAAATGTCGCACTTCAACCTCGGCGCGCAGGGCTACTTCACGCTCGGCAGCCAGGAGTGGAGCTGGGATGCGGACTACAGCTACTCCAACGCCAGCATCCACCAGCTCACCACCGGCAACCTGAACCTGCTCAACGCGCAGAAGGCGCTCGGCCCGACCTCCGTGGTCGACGGCCAGATCGTCTGCGCCAGCGCCGATGACCGCGCCAACGGCTGCACGCCTTGGAACCTGCTGGCCGGCCCGGCCGCTACCACCGACGCCGTGCGCAACTACGTGTTCGGCATCGAGCAGGCCTCGGCGCAGAACACCACGCGCGACTTCACCGCCAACGTCAGCGGCGGCGTGTTCGACCTGCCGGCCGGCACTGTGAACCTCGCCGTGGGCGTCGAGCACCGCCGCCTCGCCGGCTGGTTCACGCCGGACCAGTTCGCCTCCTCCGGCTACTCCACCGACCTCGCCAGTGCGCCGACCAACGGCAAATACACCACCAACGAGGCCTACGCCGAACTCGACGTGCCGATCCTGCAAGGCATGACCGGCGCGCAGGAGCTGGCGGTGAACATCGCCAGCCGCTACTCGCACTACAGCAACTTCGGCAGCACCACCAACAACAAGTACAGCTTCCGCTGGAAGCCGTTCGAAGACCTCTTGGTGCGCGGCACCTACGCGGAAGGTTTCCGCGCGCCGACGCTGTCCGACCTGTACGGCGGCACCGGCCAGAGCTTCGAGACCTTCCTCGACCCATGCGACAGCGCGTACGGCGCGGCAGCATCCAATCCGACCGTGGCCGCCACCTGCGCGGCTGCGGGCGTGCCGGCCAGCTACCGTCAGGTGGATCAGGCGGGCAAGCTGATCGACAGCAAGGCCGGTGGCCAGACGCCGGTGCCGTTCCTGTCCGGTTCCAACTCGCACCTCAAGCCGGAAACCTCGACCACCCGCACCCTGGGCCTGGTGTACAGCCCGCACTACGTGCCGGGCCTGGACTTCACGCTGGACTACTACCGCATCACGCTGGCCAACACGATCTCGTCGGTGGTCGCCTCGGACATCCTCGACTACTGCTACGTGCAGAACGATCCGGCCTTCTGCAACCGCTTCACGCGTGATGCGAGCGGCAAGATCACCGCGCTGAACGAAAGCATGGCCAACCTGGGCTCGCTCAAGACCGAAGGCTACGACTTCGGCGCCCACTACCGCCTGCCGCAGCTGCCGTACGGCCAGTTCGCCGTGTCGCTGGAAACCACCTACCTGACCAAGTACGACCTGCAGACCGGTCCGGGCAACCCGACCCAGACGCTGGCCGGCTGGGATTCCGGCATGCAGGGCCTGTTCCGCCTGCGCGCCAACCTGGGCGTGGACTGGAGCCTCGGCAACTACAGCGCCGGCTGGACCCTGCGCTACTTCAGCGGCTTGCGCGACACCTGCTGGGATGCAACCACCGAGTGCAACGCACCGCACTACACCAATCCGTGGATCGGCGGTTTCGGCGCCAGCAACAAGGGCGCCGTGGCGTTCAACGACATCCGCTTCGGCTACAAGCTGCCGTGGAATGCCTCGGTCAGCGTCGGCGTGAACAACCTCTTCAACAAGAAGGGGCCGTTCTACTACAACGTCGTCGGCGCCGGCACCGGCAGCGCCGCCTACCTGCCGGCGTTCGACATCGACCGCTACTACTTCCTGTCGTACAACCAGAAGTTCTGAGTGGCAGCAAAAATCGTACGTACACGGAGCGGGCCCGCAAGGGCCCGCTCCACTTTTAATTACCGCCACTTTCTTCGGCGACCTTTTTCGCCCCGAATCAAGTGCACCGATGCGCGGGACGGTGGCGTTTGCCACCTGAGTGGTTGCCGATACACCTGCGTCATGTCTGCAGACGCAGGAGGCTTTCCTAAAACGCGCGCGCGCCCAGCACCACCACCCAGCTCCCTCCCGTCAGCACCATCAGCACGAAGGTGGCGGCGGAGCCGAGATCCTTCGCGCGGCCGGCGAGTTCGTTGAAGTCGGGGCTGACAAGATCGACCACGGCCTTGATCGCGGAGTTGAGCAGTTCGGCGGCAAGCACGAGAAAAACTGGGGCGACGAGCGCCAGTTTTTCCAGCGCACCATCGCCCAGCCACAGGCCCAGCGGTACCAGCACAGCGGCAAGCAGCACTTCGAGGCGGAACGAGGCCTCATGGCGCCAGCCGGCGCACAAACCCCGCAGCGACCAGCGCAGCGCGTTCCAGAGTTGTTGCGGATTGCCGCGAAAGCCGCTGTTCGGCATGGCAGATGGTTCCCGTAATGACGCACGATCGAAGCCGCCATGATGCCATTGGCCCGGCAAGTCCTGGGCGTTCCATGGGTCCACCACCTGCAGGTCGGGTTCATCCCGCTCCCCACACGGAGCACATCGGGCTGAAGTCTGACCTGCAGGAACGCCGCTCCAGCCCGATCTCGCACGACCGTGCCGTTACGAATCCCTGATCCCCAATCCCACCCTCGCATATTGCGCCGCAGCGGAGCCACGCGGACCGATCGGTTACCCTTCACCGGTTGTGGTTTTGTTCAGCCCCTCGACCCGGCGGCCGCGCTTGCGCGGCCGCGGCATTCCCAAGGCACGGAAACGACGCATGGCAACCCTGAATCACCCGGTTTCACAGACGCGCTCTTTCAGCACGGTGTTCCTGATCGAGATGTGGGAGCGCTTCGGCTACTACGGCATGCAGGCGCTCATCATTTACTACATGGTGCAGCGGCTCGGGTTTCAGGACACACCAGCCAACCTCACCTGGAGCGCCGCGGCAGCGCTGATCTACGTCTCCCCCGCGATTGGCGGCTGGGTAGGCGACAAGTTTTTCGGCACCCGGCACACCATGCTGCTGGGCACGTTCGTGCTGGCGCTGGGCTACGCGCTGATGGTGGTGCCGGCGCACAGTTCCAATTTCCTGTTCGTGGCGCTGGGCGTGATCGTGGTCGGCAACGGGCTGTTCAAGGCCAACGCCGGCAACCTGGTGCGCAAGATCTACGAGGGTGACGACAGCAAGATCGACAGCGCCTTCACCTACTACTACATGGCGGTGAACATCGGCTCCACGTTGTCGATGCTGGCCACGCCGGTCATCAAGAATTACTTCAACACACCGTTCGATGGCCAGCTCACCTGGCTGCTGGGCGACAACGCCGCCAAGCTGTTCGGTGACGGACTCGGCTGGCACATCGCGTTTGCCGTGTGCAGCGTGGGTCTGCTGGTGGGCCTGGGCAACTACGCGGTGATGCGGCACACGCTGAACCACATCGGCACCGAGGAAGACGCGAAGCCGATGCAGCTGTGGAAGCTCCTCGCCGTTCTGGCTGGCGGCATGGTGGTGGTGTTTCTGTCCACCATCATCCTGCGCTACGGCACCGTGGCAAAAGCGTTCGTGTACGTCGCCGGCGCCTGCGTGCTGGGCATCTTTGCCTACCTCATCAGCAAATCCGACGTGCGCGAGAAGCCTGGGCTGGCGATTGCGTTGATCCTGGTGATCGAGACGGTGTTCTTCTTCATCTTCTACCAGCAGATGTCCACCTCGCTGAACCTGTTCGCGCTGCGCAGCGTCGACCCGGCGTTCAACGTGTTCGGCATCCACCTGTGGGATTGGGATCCGGCGCAGTTCCAGGCGTTCAATCCGATCTGGATTTTCATCCTGAGCCCGATCCTCGCCATCACCTACACCCGGCTGGCGCGGCGCAAGCGCGATTTCTCGATCGCGGCGAAGTTCGCGTTCGGCTTTCTCGCCGTGGCACTGGGCTTTTTCATCTACGGCGCGGCCGGCCACTTCGCCGTGGCGCCGGGCAAGACCAGCTCGTGGGTGATGGTGTGGGGCTACGGCTTTGCCTCGCTCGGCGAGCTCCTGACCAGCGGCCTTGGCCTCGCCTTCGTGGCGCGCTATGTGCCGGCACGGATGGGCGGCTTCATGATGGGTGCGTACTACGTCGCGTCCGGCGTGGCGCAGTACCTGGGCGGCATCGTCGCCTCGTTCGCCAGCGTGCCGGCGACCATTACCGACCCGGTGCAGATGATGCCGATCTACACCAGTCTGTTTAACTGGCTCGGCGCCGCGGGCGTGGGGTGCACCGTGATTGCGCTGGCGGCCTTGCCCCTGATTCGCAAGCTGGACGCGGCGCACGCCAACGGCCAGGTCAAACTGCCGGTCGGCGCCGAAGGCCTGCCCGCCGTTGCCAGCGAGCAATAAGCCACATGCCGGGCACCGCACGCACAAACGCTGCTGCCCTGCCCCGGCGCTCGCCGGCGCGACGCACGCTGCAAAACCGCATCGGCCCGTTTGCGCTGGCGCGCGCACTGGCGTGGCTCCGCTTGTGCGCCATCGCCGGGCAGACCGGTGCGGTGCTGGTCAGTGCGTTCTGGCTGCACCTACGCCTGCCGCTGCCGCAACTGCTGGCCAGCATTGGCGTGCTGGCCGCGTTCGCGGTGTTCGCGGCATGGCGGCTCACGCGTGCCTGGCCGGTAAGCGAGGCGGAAACCATCGCGCACGTGGGCGTGGATACGCTGGTGCTTGGCGTACTGCTGTACTTCACCGGCGGCGCGAACAACCCGTTCGTCACCTTGCTGCTGGTGCCGATCGCACTGTCGGCGGCAACCCTGTCGATCCGCGCCATCCTGGCGGTGGCCGCGATCGCCGGCACCGCCTACCTGGTGCTGATGCGCTGGCACGTACCGCTGCCGGTGCTCGACGGCGAGTACGACGACGGCTACTCGCTGCACGTGATCGGCATGGGCGTGAACTTTGTCATCACCGCGCTGTTGCTGGGCTTTTTCATCAACCGCCTCGCGCGCGCGCTGCGCAGGCAGCAACTGGCGACCCAGCGTGTGCACGAGCGCGCGCTGCGCGACGAAGGCATCCTCGCCATTGCCACCCAGGCCGCCGGCGCCGCACACGAGCTCAACACGCCACTGTCCACCATGCGCACGCTGCTGCCCGAACTGCGCCGCGAGCATGCCGACGACGAGGTACTGGCCGAGGACCTGGCTTTGCTTGAAGGCCAGGTGGACCGTTGCCGCGACATCCTGCGCGAAATGGTGGCGTTCGGTCAGGCGCAACTGTCGCAGGAACCGGAACGGATCGACGTGGCGCACTTCCTGCACAGCTGCACCGAGCGCTTCCAATTGCTGCGCCCGGAGGCCGAGCTCGATGTGCAGGTGGACGACACCACCGGCCACCTGACGCTGCATGTGCCACCGGGCCTGCGCCACTCGTTGCTCAACCTCTTGAACAACGCCGCCGACGCCTCCGCCCTGCGCGACTCGCACGAAGTGTTGCTGCAGGCGGATTGCGACGGCGACTGGCTGCAATTTTTCGTGATCGACCGCGGCCCCGGTTTCAATGCCACCGACAACGACACGCAGCTGGGCGCATCCGGCAAGCAGACCGGGTTGGGCATCGGCCTCACGCTGGCCGTGGCCACCGCCGAGCGGTTGAATGGCGAGCTGGTCACGCGCAACACCGATGCTGGCGCGCTGGTCTGCCTGCGCCTGCCGCTGGACGTGGTTTCGCCGCACTGAGCCGGGCGACCGCCGCTTTCGCGCGACGTGCCGCCGCCAGCGGCAGTCGGCAACGGCGGCATCAGACGAATGGCTTCTCACCAGCCTGAAACCGCCAGATACGCGCGGCCTTCGCGCGCATGCGGCAAAATGCGGTGTCCATCTGCCGGAACGCTTCCCCATGACCGAACCGCTGTCCACCGCCACGCCGCGTACCCTGTTGCTGGTCGACGACGACGCCACTTTCGTCCGCGTGCTTGCGCGTGCACTCGGCTCGCGCGGCTTTGAGGTGATCGCCGCCACCAACCTCGGCGACGCACGCATGCTCGCACGCCGCCACCACCCGCCGTACTGCGTGCTCGATCTGAAACTCGGCGAGGAAAACGGTCTGCGTCTGATCCCCGAATTGCACACGCTGGTGCCGGGCATGCGCATCCTGCTGCTCACCGGCTACGCCTCGATCGCCACCGCGGTGGAGGCGATCAAGCGCGGTGCCCACGATTACCTCGCCAAGCCGGTCGACGCGGATGCCGTGGTGCGCGTGCTGCTGGACGGCGACAACGGCGAAGAGGACGAGGACGTGCCGGATGCTCCGGAAGCGCCGCTGGCCCTGCGCCGCCTCGAATGGGAACACATCCAGCGCGTGCTGACCGAGTGCAACGGCAACATCTCCGAAACCGCACGTCGGCTCGGCATGCACCGCCGCACGCTGCAGCGCAAACTCGGCAAGCACCCGGTGCGCGAGCGGCCCGACAGCGAAAGTTGATCCACGCTGGCGCGCACACGTCGGCGCGCGCCGCGACATCACGCCACCTGTTCCTTCACGGCCGCGCTGCTAGCCTTCTCGCGTTCACTCTCGGAGTTGGCGTGCGTACACGTTCTGTCATCGCAACCCTGTCCGCTGCTGGCGCGGCCGCGGTGGCGATGCCGCACCCCCATCCATCGCAACCGAGCCCATGCTTCGCCGTCCGCTGAAACGCCTCGTCGCTTGTCGCCGGCATGCGCAGCGCCGTCTGCTGACGGGGCTCGCGTTTGCGGCCATGCTGCTGCTGATGGTGATGCCGACCACCGGCCGCTTGCTCGGTGTGCTGGGTGCCGGCAACTATGGCATGCCACACGCCATGACGGTGTCCGGCCATGCGGCGATGACCGCGGCAATGGCGATGCCGGACCAGCCGGCGGCCGTCGCCCTTGCCGACCACGTCGGGCATCCGTTGCCTCCAGGAGGCAACGGCCCGCATCCGGACAACGGCACCTGCCCGTATTGCCCGCTGCTCGCCAGCATGCTGGCTCTGGCGCTGTATGTGGCGCTGCTGGCGATCGCACCAGCCCATCGCCCGACATGCGCCACGCGCCACTTCGACTTTGCCGCGGGGCTGCACCGCGGCCTTGGCGCCCGCGGGCCACCCGCCCTGCTCTGAATGTACGGATACCCCTGCGCGCGTCGCTCGTGGCGCACGCAAATCTCTTTCGGAGTTTTCCATGTCGAAGTCTTTTCGCGCGGCGCCGCGTGTGTCGTTGCTTGCCATGGCCGTCGCCATGGCGCTTGCCGGGCTGCCCAGCGGCGCCCTCGCCGCCACCACGCCTGCGAACAGCCCCGAGCCACAAGGCGCGGGCGACCACGCCAACGCGCACTCGGCGGTGACACTGGGCCCGGTCTACGTGATCGGCACCGATGGTGGCGACGCCAACGCCCACACGCGCAAGGTGCCCGGTGGCGTGTACGCCACCAGTGGCGCCAGCCTCAAGGGACGCGCCATCAACAACCTTGCCGATGCGCTGCGCTACGTGCCTGGCGTGATGGCCAACAGCAATGCCGGCGGCGACGACCTCACACTGTCCATCCGCGGTTCCAACCTCAACTCGATTGCGTACGACAACGCCGGCGTCGCGCTGTTGCAGGACGGTCTGCCGGTCTCCGCGGCCGACGGCAACAACCACAACCGCATGCTCGACCCGCGGATGGCAAGCAACCTCATCGTCGCCAATGGCGCCAACGCCCTCACCTACGGCGCCAGCACGCTGGGCGGCGCGATCGACGTCATTTCGCGCACCGCGCTCAACAGCGACCCGCGCACGCTGTCGGTCACCGGCGGCAGTCACGGCAACGGCGAGGCCACACTGAGCACCGGCGGCGTCACCGGCAACTACGACGGCATGCTCACGCTGGATGCCAAGCACCACGACGGCTATCGCCGGCACAGCCACCAGAACCGCGACAGCCTGTACGCCAACGGCGGCTGGCAAGCCACGGAAAACCTCGAACTGCGCGCCTACGCCACGTACATCAACAATCGCCAGCAATTGCCGGGAGCGCTCACGCGCGACGAGTTCCACGCTGATCCGTGGCAGGCCGACCCGGCCTATGCGCTGGGCAATCACCAGTTGAACGTGACCACCGCGCGCCTCGCGCTCAAGGGCATCTGGAACCTTACCGACGACAGCTCGCTCGAGTTCGGCGTGTCGAACGAAGCGCAGCGGTTGTACCACCCGATCGTCGATGTCTACGTGCCCGGTGGCCCGGCGCCGGATGCGCCGCTGCTGGACGTCTTCAGTCTGCTCATCAACACCACCCAACGCACCACCGGCGGCATGCTGCGCTACCACCTGCATGCCGGCGACCACGACATCGTGGCCGGCGTGAACCTGGCGCAAACCACCAACCGCGGCGGCAACTACGCGAACGAGGTCGGCACCCGCGGCAAGCTGCAGGCGCTGGTGAACAAGCGCACCACCCAGGCCAACCTGTTCGCCATGGATCGCTGGCAGGTTGCGCCGGGCTGGACCCTGGTGTACGGCGCGCAAGGCACCACCACGCGCCTGATCGATCGCCAAGTCGACGGCTTCGACCATGGCAACCGCACGCCGCGCAACCAGACCAACCGGTTCAGCGCCGTCAATCCGCGCGTGGGCGTGATCCACCAGTTCACCGCCGCCAGCCAGATCTACGCCAGCGCCGGCACCCTGTACCAATCACCCAACACGTTCGACCTCGACAACGCGCGCATGGATCTCGGCCCTACCACCAGCCTCAAAGCCACGCGCGGCGAGAGCTACGAGCTGGGCATGCGCGCCGCCAGCGACGGGCACGGTGTCGGCCCACGCTGGCACTGGAGTGTTTCCGGCTACCTCGAACGCCTGCGCAATGAAGTGTTCTCGATCGACAACCCGAACGCGCCCGGCACCAGCCTCACCACGAACCTGCCGCGCACCGTGCACGCCGGCATCGAGGCACAGGCCAGCGCCAGCCTGCCGCTCGCGAACGGCACCCGGCTGGAGCCCTTGGTCAGCGCCAGCTGGAACGATTTCTCGTTCCGCCACGACCCGCACTACGGCAACCATCGCCTGCCCTCGGCACCGCGCTACGCGTTGCATGCCGAACTCATGTGGCGCACTGCCGGCGGGTATTTCCTCGGCCCCACGCTCGACGCCATCGGCACCCGCTACGCGGATTTCGCCAACAGCTACCGCGTTGGCGGCCACACGCTGCTCGGCCTGCGCGGTGGCTGGCGCCAAGGTCGCTGGGAGCTATACGCCCAGGCCGACAACCTCGCCAACCGCCGCTACGCCGCCAGCATTGGTGTATTCGATCGGGTCACCGCCACTGACGGCGTCTTGAACCCCGGTGCGCCACGCTCGCTGTATGTCGGCGCGACCTACCACTACTGACCGCGCCCAGAGGAATCCGTCATGTCTTCATTCTTTTATCGCTGGCGCCGATCGTGGTTCTGGTTTGGCCTTGGTCTCCTGCCGTTTGCCGTCAACGCCGGTGCCATGAAAATGGACATGGGCAGCGACCCCGCGCTCGGCGCCAGTGCCGCATTCGATGCGCAGGGCGCGCTATGGCTGGCCAGCGCCCACGGTGAGCATGTGATGCTGCGGCGCTCCACCGATCTTGGAAAAACGTTTGGCACGCCGATGACCGTGAACCCGGCGCCGGAGGCGGTCTACGCCACCGGCGAAAACCGGCCGAAGATCGCTTTCGGCCCGGCCGGCGCGGTTTACGTGCAGTGGACGGAAAAGCCCGCCGCCGGCTGGGTCGGCGACGTGCGCTTCGCGCGTTCCGGCGACGGCGGCAAGACCTTCTCGGCGCCGATCACGGTCAACCACGGCACCGCGCCGGCCACGCGCGGTTTCGACTCGCTTGCGGTGGCCGGCAACGGCGACATCGTTTCGGCATGGATCGACGGCCGCGACAGCGCCGCGGCAAAAGCCGCCGGCAAGCCGTACGCGGGGTTCGCGTTCTACTACACGCGATCGAGCGATGGCGGCCGCAGCTTTGCCCCCGAGCGCAAGCTGATGGACCACAGTTGCGAATGTTGCCGCACGACGCTGGCGCGGGCGCCGGATGGCACCATCGCCGCGTTCTTCCGCGGCATCTACGGCGACAACATCCGCGACCACGCCTTTGCCCTGCTGCCTGCCGGCACCGCACCGGCACACGCCGAACGCGCCACCTTCAGCCAGTGGCAGGTGGCCGCCTGCCCCGACCACGGACCGGGTCTGGCGATCGACGCGCACGGGGTGCGCCACGCAGTGTGGTACGAAGCGAAAGACGGACCGACGATCTGGTACGGCCAGCTCGATCCCGGCCATGCGCCGCGGCACATGCTGAAAATCGGCGGGCCGGGCGCTAGCCACGCCGATGTTGCCGCGCATGGCAACACCGTGTGGCTCGTGTGGAACCAGGTGAACGCTGAAGGCTACGCGCTGATGCTGCGCCGCTCGGACGACGGCGGATTGCACTTTGCGGCGCCACGCACGATCGCCACCTCGACCCACGCCGTCGGTTCGCCGCAAATCCTGCTGCGCGGCGCCCACGCCTACGCAGCGTGGAATACCACGGATGGTTTCAAGCTGATCGACACGGGGGCACGCTGATGCGCCGCTGGATGCTGCTCGCCCTGTTCACCCTCGCCATGCCCGCGCTGGCCCAGGCGCCCGCGTTGCAGCCGCTCGCGGCCAGCGACATCCCGGCCCTGCTCAAGCCGCCCGCGCAGGGCACGCGCATCATTGCCATCTGGGCGCTCGATTGCGCCTACTGCGAAGCCAACATGCAGGCGCTGGCGAAGGCGGTGCAGGCGCAACCGGACTACTACCAGCTCGTCACCGTGGCCACCGACCGCTACGCGCTGCATGCGCAGATCGCCGCGCGACTGAAGCTGATGCATATGGACGGCTATCCGGCGCGCGCCTATGTCGAGGCGGCGCCCGAGCACCTCAATTTCCTGCTCGATCCGCAATGGGGCGGCGAGACGCCACGCACCGAGGTCATCCACGCCGATGGCCGGCGCGCCGGCGCCAGCGGCGAGCTGACACCCGCACGTCTGCAAAAACTGCTGCGCTGACTCAGTGCACGCTGGCGGCCGGCGCGGGCGGCTCGGCGGTGCTGTCGTCCTCGTCGCCGTAGATCGCCACGTGCGGCACGCCGCTGGCGTCGATCCAGCCGCGGTACATGCCATCGGTGTTGAACGGGATGGCGATGTTGCCATGTGCGTCGAGCGCGATCGCGCCGCCATTGCCGCCGAGCGCGGGAATCTCCTGGTTCACCACCACCGCGGCCGCACGCTGGATCGGGATGCGCATCTGGCTCACGCGCATGCAGATCGCGTGCGCCGCCACGGTGCGGATGTAGAACTCGCCCCAGCCGGTGGCGGACACCGCGCAATCGCTGTTGGCGTAGGTGCCGGCGCCGATGATCGGCGAATCGCCGATGCGGCCCCAGCGCTTGTCGGTCATGCCGCCGGTGGAGGTGCCGGCGGCAAGATGACCGTGGACGTCCAGCGCCACCGCGCCGACGGTGCCGAAATGCTTCGCGGTTCCCTCGTCGGCGTGCAGTTTGCCGCTGGCGTCTTCCTTGCGCGCCTTCTGCAATTGCTGCCAGCGCGCATCGGTACGGAAATACGCCGCATCCACCAATGGCATGCCAATGCTGCGCGCAAAATCCTCGGCGCCGCTGCCGGCGAGCATGACGTACGGTGTCTTGTCCATCACCGCGCGCGCCAGGAGGATGGGATTCTTGATGTGCTGCACGCCGGCCACCGCCCCGGCGCGACGACGTTCGCCATCCATGATCGCCGCGTCGAGCTCGTTTTTGCCGTCGTGGGTGAATACCGCCCCCTTGCCGGCGTTGAAGTTCGGATCGTCCTCGAGCACGACGATCGCGGCGCTCACCGCGCCCACCGCGGATTTGCCGGCCTTGAGCCGCGCGTAGCCCGCTTCGAGCGCCTGCGTCAACGCGGCGCGGATCGCCTTTTCCTTGGTCGGCGTCAAATCGCGCTTGATCACCCCGGCACCACCGTGGATCACCAGCACCGGTGGCACGGCGGCTTCACTCACGGCAACGATTCCCGACAGCACGACGGCAAGCAACACGCGGTGCAAGTTCACGCAGCTTCTCCAGGACACGGGCGCAGTATATCCGCGGCCGGTGACGGGTATCACCACCAGCCATGCCCCTTAAGTACGACGCGGCGCCGATGCGATACGTCGTATCCTTGCAAGCCTATTCCCTTGCACACGAAGGCATGGCAATGAACAAGGTTTATCCCTCCGCCGCGAAAGCGCTCGAAGGCCTGCTGTTCGACAACATGACGATTGCCGCCGGCGGTTTCGGCCTGTGCGGCATTCCGGAAAACCTGATCGGCGCGCTGCTCGATGCCGGCACCAAAAATCTCACCATCGTCGGCAACAACGCCGGCGTCGACGACTTCGGCATGGGCCCGCTGCTCAAGACCCATCAGGTGAAGCGCGTGTATGCCTCCTACGTGGGCGAGAACAAGGAGTTCGAGCGCCAGACGCTGGCCGGCGAGATCGAGCTGCACCTGACCCCGCAGGGCACGCTGGCCGAGAAGCTGCGCGCCGGCGGCGCCGGCATCCCCGGCTTCTACACCCGCACCTCGTTCGGCACCAAGCTGGCCGAAGGCAAGGAAACCAAGGTGTTCGACGGCAAGGAGTACGTGCTGGAGGAAGCCATCCGCACCGACCTTTCCATCGTCAAGGCGTGGAAGGGCGACGCCATGGGCAACCTCGTGTTTCGCGAGACCGCACGCAACTTCAACCCGATGATCGCCACCTGCGGCAAGACCTGCGTGGCCGAAGTGGAGCATCTGGTGCCGGTCGGCGAGCTCGACCCGAACAACATCCACGTGCCGGGGATCTACGTCGACCGCATCGTGCAGGGCGCCAAGTACGAGAAGCGGATCGAGATCAAGACCCTGGCCGGGCAATCCACCGGCAAGGCCAACCCCACCCGCATCGCGATGGCGCAGCGCGCGGCCAGGGAGTTGCGCGACGGGTTCTACGTGAACCTCGGCATCGGCATCCCGACGCTGGTGGCCAACTACATCCCGGCCGGCATCGACGTGGTGCTGCAGTCCGAAAACGGCCTCTTGGGCATCGGCCCGTTCCCGACCGAGGAGCAGGTCGACCCCGACCTGATCAACGCCGGCAAGCAGACCGTCACCACCATCCCCGGCTCGGCGTTCTTCTCCAGCGTGGACTCGTTCGCCATGATCCGCGGCGGCCACATCGACCTGTCGATCCTGGGCGGCATGGAGGTCTCGCGCAACGGCGACCTCGCCAACTGGATGGTGCCGGGCAAGATGGTGAAGGGCCCGGGCGGCGCAATGGACCTGGTTTCCGGCGTGCGTCGCGTGGTGGTGCTGATGGAACACTGCGCGAAGGACGGCTCGCCGAAGATCAAGGAACAGTGCGATTTGCCGATCACCGGCAAGCAAGTCGTCGACCTCATCATCACCGACCTTGCCGTGTTCGAAGTGGACAAGGCCAAGGGCGGCCTGACCTTGATCGAGCTGAGCCCCGGCACGACGCTCGACGACGTGAAGGCGAAAACCGGCTGTGCGTTCGCGGTGAAGCTCTAGGACTGGGAATCGGGAATAGGAAATCAGAAAGGCGCACCGCAATGAGGGTTCACCTCAAGGCGCCCTGCCCATTCCCTATTCTCGATTGCCCATTCCCAGCTCCACAGGCCGCGCGACCTTACGCCGCCGCCGGCAGCGAGTCGGGAAACTGCACGCGCGTCACCGCGGCGCTGCCTGCCGCGGGCAATTCGAGCGGCCACGCATAACGCGCGCTGATGCGTTGTGCGATGGCCAGCTCAAAACTCGCGGGTGCGTTGGCCGCAACCGGTGGCGCGACGGCTTGCGGATCGTGGCTGACGGTCAATGCGGACGGCAGTACGGTGACCACCACGTGGCCGGATACCGCCTGCCGGCAGGCGTCGCGGATGAGCTGCCGGCACAGCACCGCAAACGCACGCACCGAACCCTGCAGCGCAAACCGCGCCGGCTCATCCAGCCGCAAGTGGATGGCGGCGTCGGTGAACAGCTCGCTGGCAGTATCCAACTCACGGCGCAGCACGTCGTTCACCACGAAGCGCTCGCCCGCACAACCGGGGTCGGATTCGCGCGCAAGGATCAACAGCACGTCGACCATGGCTTCCAGCTCGCGCGCGGCGCGATGGATGCGGCGCACCGAACGCTTGGCGGAATCGCTGATGCCGTCCTCACTGCCGAGCATGTCGACCGAGGTGCGGATGACGGTGAGCGGCGTGCGCAATTCGTGGCTGGCATCACGGGTGAAGTTGCGCTCGCGCGTGCCGTAATCGGCAATGCGTGCGGCAAAACCATGCAATGCCTCGGTGAGCGCGGCAAGGTCGGCATCGGTGCGCCGCGACAAACGCTCGGGACACAGTATTGACGGGTCGGACTGGCCATCGTGCCAGCCACGCATCAGCCCGGCCAGCGTGCGCACCGGCAGCCACGCGCGGTGCGCCACCCGCCACGCCACCACCGTCGCCAGCACCAGCACGCCAAGCACGAGCGGCAGCGGCAGCCAGCCGCGCGCCAACGCGACGCACAGCGCCACGGTCAGCGCCAGCTGCAGCGCGAACACCCAGGCAATGCGGTGGCAAAACACGCCGTCGTGACACGCGGCCGCACGTCGTTCCACCCTTGCTTTCATCACCATCTGCTGCATTTCATGCCGTCTGGACGGCCGTCGCCACTTCCGCATCGAGATCCGCGAGACGATATCCGGCCGAATGGATGGTATGTAGCAGCGGCCGCGGGAAGGGTTTGTCAATGATGCGGCGGAGGTTGTAGAGGTGCGAACGCAGCGTGTCCGAATCCGGCAGCATGTCGCCCCAGATTTCGCGCTCGATATCGCGCCGGCTGACCACGCGCGGCGACTCGCGCATCAGGATCGCGAGCAGCTTGAGCCCGATCGGCGACACCGTCAGCTCCTGCCCGGCACGGGTCAGGCGCAAGGTGGCGGTATCCAGCGTCATGTCGCCCACGGTCAACACCTCGGCCGACACCTGGCGGCGGTCGCGACGGATCAGCGCGCGCAGGCGCGCTTCGAGCTCACGCACCTCGAACGGCTTGACGAGGTAGTCGTCGGCGCCGGCCTCGAGACCGATGAGCTTGTCTTCCAGCGTGTCGCGCGCGGTGAGCATCAGCACCGGGGTCGACTTTTTCGCGTCGTGGCGCAGCTTGCGGCACACCTCCAGGCCGTCCAGCCCCGGCAGCATCAGGTCGAGCACGATCACGTCATAACTGCTGGCCACGGCCAGGTGCAGGCCGCTCGGGCCATCGGCCGCGTAATCCACCGAGTAGCCGCGGGTTTCAAGAAACTCGCCGACGGCTTCGGCGATCTGCCGGTTGTCTTCGACCAGCAGGATCAAACCGGCTTGCTCTTCGCGTCCGCTCATGTGCCTTCTCCGCGTTGGCTTCACAAATGTGAAGAAAGTCAAACGGAGGCCAGGTGAGCCGCGCGTGAAGACGCGTCAGCGCAACAGCGGCTGCAGCAGCGGCCACACGTTGTCCAGCACCTTCGGCTCGCCTGCCGCCGTGGGGTGCAGGCCGTCGGGCTGCATTAGGGCCGGATCGAGCGCCACGCCTTCAAGCAAGAAAGGCAGCAGTGCCGCGTGTTTTTCCCGCGCCAGGTCGGCATAGACCGCGCGCAGGCCATCGCGATACTGCGGGCCGTAGTTGAGTGGCAGCTCGATGCCGAGCAGCAACACCTTGGCGTGAGTGGCCTGCGCCGCACTGACCATCGCGGTGAGGTTGTCGCGCAGCTGGTCGAG
Organism: Rhodanobacter sp. FW106-HT46G03; assembly: GCF_058789895.1. Lineage (NCBI taxonomy): Bacteria > Pseudomonadati > Pseudomonadota > Gammaproteobacteria > Lysobacterales > Rhodanobacteraceae > Rhodanobacter > Rhodanobacter sp. FW106-HT46G03. The sequence goes on along the minus strand of NZ_JBYTCC010000001.1, from coordinate 1,096,030 downwards.
CGGCAGGCCGCGCAGGCCGTCGTTCGCCCCCAGCTCGATCACCACCACCTGCGGGCGATAGGTAGCAAGCAGCGCCGGCAGGCGATTGCGTCCGGACAGCGAGGTCTCGCCGCTGATGCTGGCATTGACCACCGTCCATCCCGGCCCCATCTTCGCCAATCGGGCCTGAAGCAAATGCACCCAGCCCTGGTCGACGGCAATGTTGTGCGCAGCCGACAGCGAATCGCCCAGCACCAGCACCGTCCGCGCGCCCGCGGCCTGCACGCCAAAGGCCCCGCCCGCCAGCCACAGCAACACGATCAGGAACCGACGCATGCGCGACACGCCTCCAGCCATTCTCGAAGCCCGTGATGTTAGCAAGTCGGTGATCGGCCCCGAGGGCCCCCTGGCGATACTCGAAGATGTGAGCCTGTGCGTTGCGGCCGGGGAAAGCTTCGCCATCGTTGGCGCATCGGGCTCGGGCAAGACCACGCTGCTTGGCCTGCTCGCGGGGCTCGATACGCCCAGCAGCGGCCACGTGCGGCTTGCCGGCCACGCGCTGGAAACGCTGGATGAAGAAGCGCGTGCCGACCTGCGGCGCGAGCTGGTCGGTTTCGTGTTCCAGTCGTTCCATCTGCTGCCCGCACTTTCGGCCGAAGAAAACGTGATGCTGCCACTGGAACTTGCGGGCGATGCGCAGGCGCGGCGCAAGGCCCGCGATGCGCTTGCCGCCGTCGGGCTCGATGCACGTCGGCGACATTACCCAGCGCAGCTTTCCGGCGGCGAACAGCAGCGCGTGGCCATTGCACGTGCGTTCGTGCACGCGCCACGCGTGTTGTTTGCCGACGAACCCACCGGCAACCTGGATCAGCGCACCGGCCACCACATCGCCGACCTCCTGTTTGCGCTCAATCGCGACCACCACACCACGCTGGTGATGGTCACCCACGACAGCCAGCTCGCCGCGCGCTGCGCACGGCACATCGAGCTGCACGAAGGCCGCGTGGTGGAAACCGCGGCGACGGTCGGCGCATGAGCGTGCGCTCACCGGTGACGCAGCCCAGCCGGATTCGAAACCGGAACAACCGCCTCCGCGTCACCCATCGCCCGCTTGCAGACCGGGATTCATCCCAATGGGTCGCTGGCGGAACGATCGCGGGCTTCCACCTGGCTCTGGCGCGATGCGTAGTATCAGAGCGGTTTCGAACGCCCTGCGGGCGTCTGAGCTACTTTTCTCTGAATGGCCAGAGAAAAGTAGCCAAAAGAGAAGCCACCCCGATGGCGCGCCCTCCGGGCATCCTGCCCTCCGGGTGCGCGGGTGGGCTGCGGGGTTTTCCGACGGCACATCCCTGTGCCGGCGGAAAACTGGCCCGCCTCCGTGCGGGCCATCCTGCGGACTACCCGCCGCCCACCCGCCGCGCCATAGGGGCCCCACAAGGGCAGGCGTGCGTCCGCGCGCCCAAAGCAGAACAGCCGCGCACCACCAGTTGCGGGAGGGGCGATGCTTTGGCTTCTTCTGGCGCGCACGACGCGCGCCGCTCTTCCTGGGGCCCCTCGGCGGCGGTGAGGCGGGGTCGGAAAAGCCCGCAGGGGCGAGGCCAGGGATGGCCTCGCCTTTTCGTGCGGGCAGGAGCCCGCTCGAAAAGCCCGGCCCCGCCTCACGCACTTTTTGCCCACGGATGGGCAAAAAGCGCCGCCGCGGGGTGCCGTTTTCTCTTGGCTACTTCTCTTTTGGGCAAGCAAAAGAGAAGTAGCTCGCGCGCCCGCAGGGCGCACGAAACCGCCCTGATGCCGCACCCGCCGCACCAGCGGCGACAGCTCCACCCGCTTGCCCGCTTGCAAGCAGAAGCGTGCAATCCGGCACGGGAACGGATCGCCTGCGCCGCCGGAGCACACCCATGAACCTCATGCGCTTGTCCCTGCGCAACCTGCGCCGCGAATGGCGGCTCCCGGAACTGCGCACGCTGGCCGGGTCGCTGCTGTTGGCCGTACTGGCGCTGGGCATCGTCGCCACGCTGGCGGCACGGGTGGAGAACGGCATCCTGGCCAGCGCGGCGGAGCTGATCGGCGGCGACATCGGCATCTCGGCCCCGCAGGCGCTGCCGGCGACGTTCGCCGAACAGGCACAGCGTGACCAGCTTGCCACCAGCCGCGCCGCCGGTTTCCCCAGTGTGGCGTTTGCCGGTGAGCGCAGTCAGCTCCTCGATGTGCAGGCGGTCGACGCGGCGTGGCCATTGCGCGGCAAGCTCGCACTGGCGGATGCGCACGGCGCCACGCGCATCGGCCATGGTCCGGCGCCCGGCAGCGTGTATCTCGACCATCGTGCACTGGTGGCACTGGGGCTTGGGGTGGGTGATGACGTGCAGCTTGGCGGCCGCACCCTGCGCATCGCTGCGCGGATCGTGCAGCAGCCCGACGGCGGTACCCTTGTCGCCCTCGCGCCGCGCGCACTGATGAACCTTGCCGATGCGCAGGACGCCGGCCTGCTCGGCGTCGGCAGCCGCGCCACGCATCGCCTGTTGCTGGCGGGCGCGCCGGACGAGGTACGCGCATGGCGCACCTGGGCACAGCGGCAGACCTTGCCGCAGGGCGCCGAGCTGATCACGCCCGAGCGCACGCGGGAGCGCATGCGCAGCGCGTTCGAACGCGCCGGTACATTCCTGCACCTGACCGCCTTGCTCGCCGCGTTGCTGGCCGGCGTGGCGATCGCCCTCTCGGCGCAGCGCTACGCGCGGCGCAAGACGCCGGAGGTCGCGCTGCTGCGCGCGCTGGGCACCTCGCGCCGGCGCACGCTGGGGCTGCTGCTGGGCACACTCGCGATACTCGCGCTGCCAGTCACGGCACTGGCCGTGCTGGTCACGCTGGCGGTCGGGCAGCTCGCATGGCGGTTTGCCGGCAGTTTGTTCGGTGCGCTGCCCACTGTGCTGCCGGTGTGGCCGGCGCTCGGCGCCGCAGCCATGGCGCTGGCGGTGCTCGCCGGCTTTGCGCTGCCGCCACTGCTGCGGCTGGCCGAAGTGCCGCCGGTGGCGGTGTTCCGCGCCAGCGCGGTGCGCCGCGTGCGCCGCTTCGATGCGTTGTATCTGCTGCCGGCCGCGGTCGCGGTCGGCCTCATCTGGAGCCAGAGTGATTCACTCAAGCTGGCGCTGATCCTCAGCATCAGCCTGCTCGGCGTCGCCGTGGCGGCAGCCGCGTTGGCAATCGCGCTGCTGTGGCTGACGCGGCGTGTGGCACCCGGCGCGCACCCCGCGCTGCGGCTGGGCCTGGCGGCGCTCGCACGCCGCCGCGCCCTGAGCGTGATCCAGGCCACCGCGCTCAGCCTGGGCCTCACCGCGTTGCTGGTGCTGGCCGTGGTGGCCCCGGCGTTGCTCGACGGCTGGCGCCGCGAGCTGCCGCCCGATACCCCAAACTGGTTTGCGCTGAACCTGCAGGACACCCAGCGCGACGCGTTCACCCAGGCCGTGGCACACCTCGGTGGCGGGCACCTCAACATGATGCCGTTGGCCGTCGGCAAGTTGGTCGCGATCAACGGCGTGGCGGTTGACCAGCTGCAGCTTGCCGACCCACGTGCCCACGAGTGGGCGGATCGCCAGCTGCGGCTGTCGTGGGCGGCCGCGCTGCCGCCGGCCAACCGCGTGCTGGCGGGCCACTGGTTCGATATCAACCCACGGCAAGCCGAGGTATCGGTGGACCGCACCTGGCGCGACCTGTTTGCGCTCAAGCTCGGCGACCGCATGCGCTTCGACGTCGGCGAAGGCAGCCTCGACGCCACGGTGACGAGCTTTCGCGACGTCGACTGGAGCTCGTTCCGGGTCAATTTCTTCCTGCTGCTCGACCCACGGCACGCCGTGCGCCTGCCGCACACCTGGCTGGCGAGTTTCCATCTGGACCGTGGCCACGCGCCGGCGATGGCGCGGCTGGCGCGCGACTACCCGAACCTCAGCCTGGTCGATGTCGACGACGTGCTCGATCGCATCCGCGGCATCATCGGCCGTGTCGGCGGCGCGGTGCGCTGGATCCTCGGTTTCAGCCTGCTTGCCGGTGCGCTGGTGCTGGCCGCGGCGCTGGCCGCCAGTGCCGCGGAACGCCGGCACGAAGCGGCCTTGCTGCGCACCTTGGGCGCGCGCCGCGCGCAACTGCGCATCGCCGCCGGTTGCGAGTTTGCGCTGCTCGGCCTGATCGCCGGCAGCACCGCTGCGCTCGGCGCCGCCGGTGCCGGGCTGTGGCTGGGTCGCGCGCTGTTCCATATCGAAGGTTTCGTGTCACCGCTCGCACCGCTCGCGCTCGGCGCCCTGGGTTGCGCCGTTGCGGTGATGCTGTTCGGCCTGCTCGGCACGCGCAAGGTCACCCGCACGCCACCGATGCAGCTGCTGCGCGAAAACGGATAGCCGCCAGAACGACACGCAGGCAAAGGGGCGCAGGCGTTACCCTGAAGTTGGCGGCCTTCACGCTGTTTCGAACCTCGAATCCCACACCCCGCACCCCGTCCCAGCGCAAGGAAACCCCATGTTCGGCGTTGTTCTTCTCTTCGTCGGTTTCGTGCTCGCCATCAACGGGCTCACGCTCGCCGGCCGGATCGAGGCCAAAGACGCCGCGGTGTTCAACCTGCTGGTCGGCTTGCTCTCCGCGCTGGCTGGCGTACTCGGCGCCAGCCGCGCGGTGACGCCGGCGGATTTCCTCGCCGTCGGCTCCGGCCTGCTGTTTGCCTTCACCTACCTCTATGTCGCGGCGGTGAACTGGTTCGGCCTGCGCGGCGCGGGACTCGGCTGGTATTGCCTGTTCGTCGCGATCACTGCGCTGCCGGTGGGCTGGGATGCGTGGACCCGCGGCGATCCGCGGATGGCTACGATCTGGCTGGTGTGGTCCACGCTGTGGGCACTGTTCTTCGTCGACGGCTGCACCCGGCTGAGCGTCAAGCGCTTCCTTGCGCCTTACACCGTGCTGGTCGCCATTGCCACCTGCTGGGTACCCGGCCTGCTGATGTTGCTTGGGCGCTGGTAGACGCGATCAATCATCGGCGCGCGGCACGTCGACCTTGCCGCGCACGCTGCTGTAGTTCACGTCGCCACTGCCTTTGGCACCGACGCTGAGGCTGCCGCCGACGCCATTCACCACCAGGTCGCCGGAGCCGATGGTGTCCACCCGCACGTTGCCGCCGATATCGCGCAGCTTGACGTCACCCGAGCCGATCGCGCCTACGTTCGCCTCACCTTTGACACCCTGCGCCTTGAGATCACCGGAGCCGACGGCGCCCACCTTGAGGCTGCCGACACCGTTGGCATCGACATCGCCGGAGCCGACGCTGGTGCTGAAGGCGCCGCTGATGTTGCTCACGTGCAGATTGCCCGAGCCGACGATGCTCGCCAGCTGTTGCAGGCCGGAGACCCAGGCATCGCCCGAACCCACGCGCACCGTGGTCGGCATCTCCGGCGGCAACTGCACGCTGACGTCGAGGCTGGCGTAGCTGGCGCCAAACAGGTTGAAGCCAGAGCCGCTGCCGGAGCGATCGCCGCCAAGAGTGACGATGAGCTGGTCGCCCTCGCGTCGCTGGTTCACTTGCAGACGGTCAAGCATGCTTGCTTCCGAGGCGCAGGCGCGGCCATTCAACTGCAACTGGCGGGTACCGGGCGCCGCCTTCACGTGCAGGTCGAAACTGCGCACCTCGAGCTGCACGCCGCGCACGCCGGCAAGATCGAGCTGCAGGTGGCGCGGCGCCTCGTATTTGCAGGGTGCAGCCAACGCCGCGAGCGGCGCGCACAACAGGACGGCAAGGACGGAACGGAACATGCGACGACTCCCGAGTGATGAATGACGGGGAGTTGGATGCGCGTGCCGCGCGAAGGGTTGCAAGCCACGGCGCAGGCCGTTCAAGCGGTGGCGTCGCCCGCCTGCTTCGCACGCTGCCAGAGCGCTTCCTGCTCGGCCAAGCTGCGCTCGGCCAGCGGCCGGCCCTCTGCTGCGGCAAGCTGCTCCATGCGCCGGAAACGCCGCTCGAATTTTGCGTTTGCATGGCGCAGCGCCCGCGAAAAATCGACGCCGCCGTGACGCGCAAGATTCACCGCGACAAACAGCACGTCGCCGATCTCGTCTTCCAGCCGCGCGGGATCGCTGCCGGCTTCGAACTCGGCGCGCACCTCGCCGGTTTCCTCCACCAGCTTGTCCAGCACCGGGCGCCAATCGGGCCACTCGAAGCCGACCCGCGCCGCATGCTGCTGCAATTTCGCCGCGCGCCGCCACTCGGGCAAGCCAGGCGAAACACCGGCAATCGCGCTGGCATCGTCCGGCGTACCTTTTGCCGCGTGTTCGGCCGCCTTGATCGCATCCCACGCGCGCTTCTGTGCTTCGAGGTTTGCGTAATGCACGTCGCCGAACACATGCGGATGGCGACGGATCAGTTTGGCGCTGATCGCCTCGACCACGTCGGAGAAATCGAAGCGCCCCTGCTCGCTTGCCATCTGGGCGTGGAACACCACCTGCAGCAGGAGGTCGCCCAGCTCTTCGCGCAGGTCGGCAAAGTCGCCGCGGTCGATGGCGTCGACCACTTCGTAGGCTTCCTCGATGGTGTACGGCGCGATGCTGGCGAAATCCTGCTGCACATCCCACGGGCAACCACGCTCACCGTCGCGCAGGCGACGCATGATCGCCAACAGATCTTCCAGCGTGTGTTTTGCCGGCATGCTCATGGCAGGCCGGCCGCGCGCAACTTCGCCGGCCAGTCGTGCGTGGCATCCGCGACCGCGATGAACTCGGGGTTCAGAAGCGACTCGCCGCGGTCGTAGCGCAGCGGCACGCCGTGCAGATCAAGCACTGCGCCGCCGGCTTCCTCGAGCACGCATTGCGCGGCGCCGGTATCCCACTCGCTGGTTGGCCCGCGGCGCAAATAGACGTCCGCACCGCCGCGCGCCAAGAGGCAGAACTTGAGCGAGGAGCCCAACGGCTGCTCGATATAACCAGCCCCAAGCAGGTTCGCCAGGGCGGTGCGATCGCCGCCCCCGTGCGAACGGCTGCCGGCGGCAATTGCAGGCTGCGCCAGGGGGCGGGTGTGGACGCGTTGCCAATCCACATCCGGCGCACGCTGCCACCACGCACCCATGCCACGCGCCGCCACGTACAGCTCACCGCTGACCGGCACCTGCACCACGCCCAGCACCGGTGTGTGGTCTTCGATCAGCGCGATGTTGACGGTGAACTCGCCATTGCGCTTGACGAATTCGCGCGTGCCATCGAGCGGATCGACCAGCCAGTGCCGCGCCCAGCTGCGACGCTCGGCCCAGGCCGCCTTGCCGGCCTCTTCGGAGACGATCGGCCAACCCGGCGTGAGCGCTGCCAGCCCCTCGACGATCACCTGCTGTGCGGCGAGATCGGCCGCAGTCAGCGGCGAGTGGTCGGCCTTGAGCTCGACCGCAAAATCGCCGTGGTACACCGCAAGAATGGCTGCCGCTGCACGTTGCGCGATGGCGCCCACCTGCCACAGCAGCGGATGCCCCGGACGCGTGTTCACGCGAGCTTGATCCGGCCGGCAAGGTACTCGCGTGCCATGAACAGCGCGGCAATCGAGCGACCTTCGCTGACGTCGTCGCGGGTGACCAGCGTGTGCAGCTCGGCGAGCTTCCACGGCACCACTTCGAGCGGCTCGGGTTCATCGCCCGGCAGGCGCTCGGGGTAGAGATCGCGCGCCAGCACGACGTGCGCCATGTGCGACATGTACGACGGCGACAGCGACAGCTTGTGCAGCACGGTCAGCTCGCGCGCGCCGTAGCCCACCTCCTCCTTCAACTCACGGTTCGCGCCCTGCTCCGGTGTTTCGCCTGGGTCGAGCCGACCTTTGGGCAAGCCCAGCTCGTAGCGATCGAGGCCAACCCCGTATTCGCGCACCAGGAGCACGGTGTCGGCATCGCGCATCGCCACGATGAGGACCGCACCAACGCCACCGGGCTTCATCCGCTCAAAGGTGCGCCGTTCGCCGTTGGAAAACTCGAGATCCACCGCTTCGATACGCAGGAAACGGCTGACGGCAGCATCGCGGATGGCGTGAATGATCGGTGGCTTGTGCATCCCAGGATTGTAGCTGCTGGCGGCGCGTCAGCCGGCGAGGCGCGCGAGCGCCTGGGCGTGGATCGCCGGTGTGCCGGCGAGCACGCTGCGGGTATCCAGCGACAACTCGCGGCCGTCCAGGTCGGTGAACGTGCCGCCCGCTTCGCGCACGATCACCGCCAGCGCGGCAATGTCCAGAATGTTGACGTCAGATTCGATCACCAGATCGAGTCCGCCGCGCGCCAGCAGGTGGTAATGGCAGAAATCCCCGTAGCCGCGGATGCGGTTGGAGTCGCGGATCAGCTGCCCGAGGGCAGCCCAACGCGCATCGGCGGTCATCGTCTTGACGTTGCCGGTGGAGATCGACGCCTGTGCCATGTCGCTGGTCGGCGCCACGTGGACGCGCTCGCCGCCGAACCAGGTGCCTTGGCCGCGGCTGGCCCACAGGGTTTCGCCGTACACCGGCGCGTTCGACACGCCGAGCACCAGCTCGCCGTGATCCATCAGAGCGATCTGGGTCGAAAAAAACGGCGTGCGGCGCACGAAGCTCTTGGTGCCGTCGAGCGGATCGACCAGCCACAAAAGCCCGTCGCGCGCGCCATCGAGGCCGTATTCCTCGCCGTAGATCGCCGCCTCCGGCAAGGCCGCGCGCAACACCTGGCGGATCGCCTGCTCGGATTCGCGATCGGCCACAGTGACCGGCGTGGCATCCGGCTTGAGCTCGACCGCGACGCCCTGCTCCCAGTAATGCAGGATCACGTCGGCCGCTGCTGCGGCGGCTTCGCGTGCGGCGTTCAGCGCAAGGGCCATGGTTTGGGTATTCACGGTGCGGCTTTCTCCGGGAGAGGTGCGGCGGCAAGCCCGCCGTGGCGTTCGAGATGCAGGATGCCGCTGGCATCTGGCCGGCCAAGACTGGCCAGCCAGCGTTGCAACAGCGGGGCGTCCGCGCGCGCCTGCAGTTCGGCTTGCGCCCGCCAACCGAGCGGACTCGCCGCCAGCGTGCCGCGCGCGCGCAACGGACTATCCTCGGTAGCGTGCCATTGTGCGTGGACGATACCGTCTTGTGCCGTCATTTGGGCGTCCAGATGTCCAAGCGAAACGTCGCCGAAACGCGTCTTGAGCGCGGCGTTGCGCCAGACCAGCACAACCTCGCCGTCGCGCGGCCAGCCGCCTTGCAGCAACACACGGCTGGTACGCAGCGCCAGCTCGCCGCGCAAGCGCAGCGGCAGCAGGCGCCGTTTCGGATCGGACAACACAGCGAGATCGAGGCGCGCCGCTACATTGCGCCATTCGACCTCGTCGTCCACCAGCCGACGGACCTCGCCGCGCAGGTCGAGTCGCGACCCCGTCACGTCAAGCCACAACTGCGAACGGCCAAGCAGCGCCATGCGCGAGAGCCGCCACTGCGCGCGGCCCAGCACTTCGCCGTCGTCCGCCAGGACGTGGCCAGCGCGCCCATTCCACAATGTGCCGGCCACCTGCTGCAGGCGCAGGCCAGGCAGCGAACGCTGCAGCCACGGCAACGCCCAGCGTGCCGGCAGCCACCAGAGCGTCGCCCCGGCGGCCAGCACGACGATCAGCGCCACCAGCCCGGTTTTTTGCCAAAGTCGCAAACTGCCTTCCTGCACGCGCTGCGCGGATTGCCCCGCAAATAGACGTCCAATGATAACGGGAACTGTCGTCCCGCCGCCGAATGCGGATCGGGAGTCACTCGACGTGTTCCGGCGCACAAACCCGGCTCGACTGAAGCCGGTCCACGAACCTTCGTCGTCGGATTACGGCGCTCCGCTATGCTGACGCTTTGCTCTTGGGCATGGCATGCGCACCATCCGCACCTACGTCGATTTACCGCTTTCTGCCGGCGCCGAGCTGGATTTGCCGGCGGCGGCCGCGGAGCACCTCGTACGCGTGCTGCGGCTTGCCGTGGGCAACCCGGTAACCCTGTTCAATGGCGACGGCCATGACTACGCGGCCACCCTGCTGAGCGTGGGCCGCGGCGCGACGCACGTCCGCATCACCGCCATGCAAGTGAACGCTGCGGAGTCGCCGTTTGCGCTGACGCTGGCACAGGGCCTCGCTCGCGGCGACAAGATGGATCTGGTGGTGCAGAAAGCCACCGAGCTGGGGGTAACACGGGTAGTGCCGCTGGTGACCGAACGCTCGGAAGTGCGCCTGGATGCCGCCCGTGCCGCAAAACGCCATGAGCATTGGCGCGCGATCGCCGTCAGCGCCTGCGAGCAGTGTGGCCGGGCGCGGGTGCCGGAGATCCTGCCGGCCACCCCGTTGGCTGCCTGGCTGACGGCGCTGCCCGACGACGGTGCGCTGCGGCTGGCGCTGCTGCCGACGGCAACGTGCTCGCTGCGGCAACTGCCCGCGCCGGCGGCAGGCGCGCTGGTGGTGATCGGCCCGGAAGGCGGGCTCGGTGCGCAGGACATCGCAGCCTTGGTGGACGCCGGCTTTACGGGCTTGAATCTTGGCCCGCGCATCCTGCGCACGGAGACCGCTGGCCTTGCGGCGCTTGCAGCGCTGCAGGCCATGCACGGGGATTTCTGAGGCGCAACGGCCGGCCGCGCGGCCGGCATTCGCGGTCAGGATTCGACCGTTGCCTCGGCGGTGGCGTCAACGGCGGCGTCGGCAGGCAGCCATTTCAATACCTCGGTCTCGATGCCCTCAAGGTCGGGAATGACAGCCACGTCGTCGCGCACCAGCACCTGTGATTTCACCCCTGCCGGCAGCGGTTTGCCATCGTGGGTGGGGATGATGAGCTCGGCGTTCAGCGTGGTCAGGCGCGGGAACCCCTGGGTCAGCACAGCCAGGAACGGCAGTTGCGGGTGGCCGCCAAGCGCCTTGAGCACTGCCACACGTACCGTCAACTCGCCGTCGCCAGCGCCCGCACCGGCAAGCATGCTGAACGCGATCAGCGGTACCCGCCAGCCACGCCAGGCAATCCGCCCGAGCAACCACCCGGGTGCACCCGCCACGGCTTCGTGGGCGGGCCGGGTAATGACTTCCGCCACCGTCGTATTGGGCAGCAACATGCGGATGTCGCCAGTGGGCACCAGCACGCAACGGATTTCGCGCGGCAGTTCGTCGCTCATGCGTATACCTCGACAAGATGCGCCGCCAACGCTTGCGGCGTCCCGGAATGACTGACCAGATGCTCGGCAAAGATCGCGCCGACCATGTCGTCGAAATGCTCGCCGCTGGAGGCTTCGACCCACACCTGCCCGCCGCGATCATGGATGGCCTGCGCGCCGGCCACGGCATCGGTCGACGCGCCGGCAAACACGATGCCAAGGGCATCGCGACCGAACGCATTGGCGGCCATGCTGAAGGCAGCGTCGATCGGCGGTACCGGCACAATGGCGGCATCGGTGGTGCGCAGCTCGATGCTGCCATCGCGGCGCACCTGCACGATGCTGTCCGCCGGCGCCAGCAGCACCTCCCCGATACGCGCGTGTTCGCCATTGGCTGCAATGCGCATCGGCAACGCCGAACGGGCACTGAGCTGGGCAAGGACACTCGCCGTCGACTGCTCGCCAACGTGCTGGATCAGCAGCAGCGTCAGTCTGGTGCGGGCCGGGATCGCCGCGAGAAACTCGCCAACCGACGGTATGCTGTCCGCTGCGGCACCAAGCAGTACCACCCGCTGGGGCACGCTATCCAGGTCGTCCAGCTGAATCTCATGCGGTTCCCAGGCTTGCGGCGCAACCGCCTCCTCGATCGACACCAGCTCCAGATCGAGCTTGGGTACGATGTCGGCAGCCACCGGCTCGACATCGGGGGCAAGGAAATCGGCGGCGCTCAATTTCTCGACTTTGACCTCGCCATCCGCGGCAACCGCGGCGTCGTGCGCCGGCACCGCGTCGGCATCCGCGGCCACCAGCGACCAGTCGGGGGCCGCCGGTGGCGTGACCGCCGGCGCCTCGCCCGTGGTCTGCAAATTGAATTCGGGGGTGACCGACAAGGCGGTGTCGGCCGCCGCAGTGACCGTCGGTGCCGGCGGCTCTGCCGCCGCCCGCGACCCGGACAACAAGGCTTCCAGGTCGTCGTCGGCAAGCGGCACGAGGTCGATATCCGGGGCCGGTGCGGCAGTGTCGAGCGGCAGCGGATCGGCCGCCAACAGGGCGGCCAACTCGGCTTCGAGGTCATCCGCCGGCGCCAGCAATTGTTCAACCTCGTCCAGCTCGTGCACCGGCTCATCCGCGGCGGGCATCGGGGGCGGCGCCACCACCGCATCCTCTGCCGGGGGCGGCAGCGGCTCTGGGTCGACCGCGGCAACCGGCGCTGCCGGCACGCCTGCCGGGGCTGCCGGCTCGATCGCGCCAGCCGGACGCGGCGGGTCGAGATCTCCGGTTGCCAGCACCTTCACTGCAAGATGGCGCGCCCAGCGCGCGCGATCCCACCCGGCCAGCATGCGGCTCGCCTGGGCATCGTTGAACACCAGTCGCGGGCGCTCGCCGTCGATCATCGCGTAGAGACGGTCGAAGGCGTCGTCATCGTCGTCGTCGAGGTTCACCACCAGCACGTCGGGGTCGATCCGGCGCAGATCGGCGGCGGTGAAGCCGGCCAACGGCCCTTCGTGGGCGATCCGCATGCCGTGCGCGGTGAGCGCCTCGCGCAAATGCCCGCCCAACTCAGCGTCGTCGAACAGCAGCGCCACCGAGGGTAACGGCTCACTCATGGCCCGCGTCCGCCTCGGCAATTGCCAGTGCACGCTGTTCCAGCACCTCGGAAATCTGTGCGAGCAGGTCGCTCTCCTGGTACGGCTTGCCAAGGTAGCGGTCGACGCCAATGTCGAGTGCCCGCTGGCGATGCTTTTCGCCGGTGCGCGAGGTGATCATGATGATCGGCACGTCGCGCAGGCGCGGGTCTTCCTTCATGTGGGTAGCCAGCTCGTAGCCGTCCATGCGTGGCATCTCGATATCCAGCAGCATCAGGTCGGGCACGCGTTCGGCCAGCTTTTCCAGCGCGTCGACGCCGTCTTTGGCGGTACCCACCTCGTATTCGTGACGTTCCAGCACGCGGCTGGTGACCTTGCGCATGGTGATCGAGTCGTCGACGACCATGACCAGCGGCCGCATGCGCTGCTCTTCGACCACCAGCGTCGGCGCTACGACCTCGCCTTCGGCGAGCCGCTGCTCGCGGCGCGCCACGTCGAGGCGCACCAGCGGTGCAAGGTCGAGAATGACCAGCACGGCGCCATCGCCCATGATGGTGGCGCCAAGCACGCCCGGCACCGAACTGATCTGCGGGCCCACCGACTTGACCACGATTTCACGCGAGCCAAGCACGGCATCGACGCGCATCGCGGCACGCAGGTCGCCGGCCCGACTGATCAGCAGCGGCGGTTGCTCGCCCTCTGCCACGGTGCCCGGCGGCATGCCGAGCAATTCGGCAAGGTCGTGGATGCCATAGGCCTCGCCGTCGTACTCGAAACTCGGCACCGGTTGCGCCAGCCAGGTGCTCAAATCGGACGGGTCGACGCGCGCCACGCCCTGCACCGAAGTCATCGGAATCGCAAACGTGGTCTCGCCGACGCGCACCAGGATCGCTTGCGTGACCGCCAGCGTAAACGGCAAGCGCAAGGTGAACGTGGTGCCGTGGCCGGTTTCCGATGCGATGGCCAGCGAGCCGCCAAGCTGCTTGATTTCGTTGGCGACCACGTCCATGCCGACGCCGCGACCGGCCAGCTGGGTCACCGCGCTGGCGGTGGAGAAACCGGTACGCGTGATGAGTCCCAGCAGGCGATCGTCGCTGGTGCGCTCTTCGGCCCGCAGCAGGCCACGCTCGATGGCGCGGGCGCGAATGGCATCGCGGTCGAGACCGCGACCGTCGTCGGCAACGCGGATCACCACCTCGTTGGCCTCGCGCACGACGCCAATGCGCACCGTGCCCTCGACCGGCTTGCCGGCCTTGCGGCGGTCAGCCGGGGTTTCGATGCCATGCGCCACCGCGTTGCGCAGCATGTGCTCGAACGGTGCCTTGATGCGATCGAGCAGGTTGCGATCCATTTCGCCGTGCGCACCATCCACCACCAGTTGCGCCTGCTTGCCCTGCTCCGCCGCCGCCTGGCGCAACGTGCGCCGCAAGTTCGGCACCATGGTGTCGAACGGCAACATGCGCGTGCGCAGCAAGCCATCCTGCAGCTCGGTGTCGACCCGCGACTGCTGCACCAGGAGGTTTTCCGCCTGCCGCGTCAACTCGTCCAGGGTGCCTTGAATGGACACCAAGTCCGATACCGACTCGGCTAGCGCACGCGAGTACTGCTGCAGCTGCGAGAAACGGTCCAGCTCAAGCGGATCGAATACCGGCGTCGCACCGGCCTCGCGGTTCTCGCGCTGGTAGCGCGCGATGATCTGCGCCTCGGTCTCGATCTCCAGCATGCGCAGCTGGCTGCGCAAGCGCTGCACGGTCTGGTCGAGCTCAGCGAGGTTCGTGCGATAGCCGGACACCTGCTGTTCGAGACGGGCCCGGTAGATCGCTACCTCACCCGCATGGTTGACCAGGTCGTCGAGCAGATCGGCGCGTACGCGGATCTGCTCCTGCGCCGTGTGCGGATCAGCCGCGTGGGCTTCGGGCGCCGGTTCGGCCACGGCCGCCATCGCCGCGGAAGCGGATGCTGGAGCAACCGACTGCTTGGAACCCAGCGGCACCTGCAGGCGATCGAGTGCCGCCTGCGGGTAAGCCGGCGCCCGACCCTGCGCCACTTCCTGCACCATCGTGTTGAGCTGGTCGAAGGTGGCTTCGAGCACACCGATCAGTGCCGGCGCGAGCGACTCGTCGGCCAGCGGCTTTTCGAGCAGCGTCTCGGTGGCGTGGGCCAAATCGCCAATGGACGTGAGCCCGGCAATGCGTGCGCCGCCCTTGAGCGTGTGCAGATCACGCTGCAGCTCCGGCCGATGCTCGGCCGCCGTGGGCGTGGCGTGCCACTGTGCCAGGACGTCGTCGGCGTGATCGAGGATGTCGCGCGCCTCCTCGATGAAAACCTCGAGCAAATCGGGGTCGATCGACAAGGCCTCGCCGAGCTTGGCCAGCGACGGTACCTCGTTGGCGGCAACCGGCGCGGCAGCATGGGCAACAGTGGCAGCTTCCTTGGTGGCACGCTGCGCCTGCTCGGCAGCGGCTTGTTCAGCAGCGGCACGTATCTGCAGTTCGGCGGCTTCGCGCTCCGCGCGCTCCTTTGCCAGCTGCGCCTGACGGGCGCCATCCTGCTCGGCCTGCACGCGCTCCGCTTCGAGACGCGCAGCCTCGACCCGCTCGGCCTCGGCGCGCTCGGCAGTCGCCTGCTCGGCGGCGGCTTCCTCAGCCGCGGCACGCTCAGCTTCTGCCTGTGCGGTCTGTTCGGCAGCCGCTTGTTCGGCGGCGAGGCGCTCGGCCTCCGTTTGCGCTGCAGCCTGCTCGGCAACATGCCGGTCATCAAACCCGGCAGCCGTGCTTGCCGGGGGCGCGGCATCGGGCTCGAAGGCACCCAAGGCCGCCATCAGCTCGCGCGTGTAGGCATCGTGTTCGGCGCTCTCCGGCAAGACTTCCGGCAGCTCGGGTACTGCGGCTGGCGGCAGGTCCGGCGCTTCGGCCGCCGACTCGACGCCAAAGTGCGGGGCCTTGGCTTCCGGGTAGCGATCACGCAGCGCCACCGCCGCGTCCACCAGCGACTCGACATCCGGCAACGACGGCACGGCGGCATCGAGCTGTGTCAAGGTGTGATCGACCACGTCGGCCGCATGGTTCAGCAGATCCACGCCCTCGTGTGGCAGCGCCACATCCGCGGCGCGCAGGCGCTTGAGCAAGCCCTCGCAAGGCGACAGCAAACGGGTCAGGAACGGGATGTCGACCATGGCGATGGCGCCATGCATGGTGTGCACCGCACGCAGCAGGGGTTCGCTCACCGCGAGTTCGCCCGTCTGACCAGCCAGCGCAGTGCGTATGGTTTGCAGATACTGGCCGACTTCGCTGCGCAGGATCTCCAGCAGCACCGGATCGACCGCTGGCAACGGCGACACTCCCAGTGGGGCAATCGGCGCCACCGGTATGGTGGAAGCCGCACTCTGCGCGTCGGTGATGGTCGCAGCGGGAATGGCGGCAACGCCGGCGCGCGGCACGCGGCGACGCACCTTGCGCCGCACGGTCTCCATCGCCGGCGGCGCGCAGTCTTCGATGCGCGCGCCAGCATCGCCAGCCGCCAACTTGCTGGCGGTCTGCATGATGGCGTCGATCGGCGCCGTCGGCGGGCGCTCGCCCTTGAGCGAAGCCAGCAATTGCGGCAAGGCGTCAATGGCATGCTGCACCAGCGCCTGCACCCCCGCATGCGGTTCGATCGTGTGATCGAGCACGCGGTTCAGCATGTCTTCGACGCGCCAGGCAAACTCGCCGAGTGCGGCGATGCCCACCAGGCGGCCAGAGCCCTTCAGCGTGTGGAACGAGCGCCGGATCGGGGTGAGGATGTCGAGCCGCTCCGGCTCGGTCAGCCACGCCCCGACACCGTTGCGCAGGTTGTCGATCTCCTCCTGCATCTCCTCGAGAAAGATCTCGCGGATATCGTCGTCAATGTCCTCGACCGACTGGTCGAAGCGGAATGCGTTGGCCAGCGCGCCGGCGACCGGCACCTGCTCCTCGACTTCCTCTTCGACCTCGACCCAGTCGCCCTCGTCGCCGGCGGCAACCGCCGCCGGTGCCAGATCCGACACGGTTTCGGCATAGCGCAGGCCGTCCACATCGTGGGCGGGCTCGACGCCCGACGCCGGCACCTCGGGCAGTACAAACAAGTCGACGGCATCGTTGCCGGGGTACAGGCTGACGGATTCCGAGAGCGGCACGTCGCTGGCAGCCGCCGTGGCTGGCGCATCGGCAGCGGGCGCTGCAGGCACGATGACCGGCGCGCTTTGCAACGGACGGGCGCTGGACAGCGGCCAGTAACCGAGTTCGCCGAGGCTGTGCTCGGCCACATCAATGATGTGCGCCAGGCCGCCGCGATGCTCGCGCACGGCTTCGAGGTAGTACTCGAGCGCGGCCAGCGCGTCGGCAAGGTGGTCCATTTGCGCACTGCCGGGAATGCGCCGATCGACCAGCAGCTCGTTGTGGATGAACCGGCCGACGCCATCGGCCAGCTCGGCCGGACGCTCGGCGGACAACATGCGGGCGGCGCCGGCCACTTCAGTCATCAATGCCGGTGCAGCAGCAAGCCCGGCGTGATCCCAGCCCGACTCGACAAAACCGACGATGGCCTCCTTGACCTGGTCGATATTGCGGATGGCCTCCTGCATCACCGTGGCGATGACGCCTTGCGCCTCGCTGCGCGGCAATGTACTCGTGCCGTCATCATCACTGGTGGACGCACCGCCGTTGGCACCCAGGCTCTCGATGTGGTCGTCGAGCGAGGCTTCGACGTACAGCAAGGCGCCGGCAACATCGAGCAGGGTTGACTCGTCGGCGGGACGCTGGTGGTTCGCCACGTCGTCCAGCACGCGGCGTTGCTCCTCGATCACGCGGCGCGGCACGGTGAGCGCCAGCATGCCGAGGGTGTCGCCCAGACGCGCCAGCACGTCGCACTGCGGTGCCAGCGAGGCCGGGTCGGCGCCTGGCTGGCGCTGGTACAGATCAAGCGCTTCCTTGACCCGCAGCAGGTCGTCTTTCAGCGCCCGCGCGACCGAGTCGAGCAGGGCGCGGTTGTGGCCGGAAATCGAGCCGCGCGCGTGTTCCAGCTCTTCGGCATCCGGCAGCAGGCTGTCCAGTGCGTAGGTACGCCGCAGCAGCTCCATCATCGGGCTGAACTGGCGCGCCTGCGCCACCGCGTATAGCAGGCGGTTGCAAAGTTCGTCGGCATCGCCGCCGCGCAACGTATCCTCGTCGTGCTCGATCAGCTGGCGAATATGGCGATCCACCTTGCCGAGCAACTGGCGCAACTCGGCTGCTTGCGCGTTCAACATGCCTTGTTCGAGGCCCTCGAGCACGCCAGCGGCAATCCACCACAGGCGCCGGCCATGCACATGGAAGCAATGCGCAGCGATCGCCAGCAGCGCCTTGCGCATACCCGCGTACGGCTTGACCTGCGACTGGCTGCGGAACAACGCCAACAGATACTGCTGGAACTGCAGGCGCAGCGTGGCAATCTCACCGCGGCGCTCGCTGGCCTGCGCCTCGCTCATTGCGGCCGGCGCCTGCGGCGGCAGGAAGGCATCGAGATTGGGGCAGAACAGCGCGGCTTCGGACAGCGCCGACTCGCCGCAGCACGCGCGCAGCTCATTCAACAGCGGCAGCAACACCACCGGTACGTCACGGTGGCCGCCAGCCACGCGTTCCAGATAATCGGGCAGCTGCATGAGGCCGCGCATCAAGACCGCGTAGGCCTCGTCGCGTTGGCTGACGCGGTCGTCGAGCAGCGCCTGCACCACCGTTTCCATCTCTTCGATCACACCGGCCGGGCCTTGCAGCTCGACCATGCGCAAGGTGCCCTGCACCTGGTGCAGCGTGGTGGCGCAACCACGCAACGCATCGTCGCGCGCGGGGTTGTCGACGTAGGCTTCCAGCGACTCGCGTGCCTTCGCGAGGGTCTGCGCCAACTCGGGGTGCACCCACTGCAAGGTGCTGAAATCGGTATTGTCTTGGAGTCTCATGCGCTTCTCTCAGCGGTTGCGCGACCGGCATCCGCTG
The DNA here is from genome assembly GCF_058789895.1 of Rhodanobacter sp. FW106-HT46G03. Lineage (NCBI taxonomy): Bacteria > Pseudomonadati > Pseudomonadota > Gammaproteobacteria > Lysobacterales > Rhodanobacteraceae > Rhodanobacter > Rhodanobacter sp. FW106-HT46G03. Next base: position 1,077,370 of record NZ_JBYTCC010000001.1, on the reverse strand, counting down.
CCGGTCGAGACGGCCCCTGTCTGCAAATGCCCACCATCAGCCCGGCAACTTGAAGTGGGCCACCGATCGCCGCAGGTCGCTGGCGAGCTGGGCCAGCGTACCGATCGAGTCTGCCGTGCGGCTGGCACCCTGCGAAGTCTGCGAGGTGATTTCGCGGATCGCGTTCATCGATTGCGAGATGTCGGTCGCGGCCGCCGATTGCTGGCGGGCGGCGCTGGAGATGTTCTGAATCAGCGCCGACAGGTCATGCGACACGCGTTCGATGTCGCCCAGTGCACTGCCGGCGTCCTCGGCCTTGCGTGCCCCGGCCACCACCTCGGCGGTGGTCTGCTCCATCGAATTCACCGCTTCGTTGGTATCGGACTGAATCGTCTGCACCAGGGTTTCGATACGCTTGGTGGCGCTGGTGGAACGTTCGGCCAGACGCTGCACTTCGTCCGCGACCACGGCGAAACCTCGGCCGGCCTCACCGGCCGACGCCGCCTGGATCGCCGCGTTCAACGCCAGGATGTTGGTCTGCTCGGCAATGTCGTTGATCAGTTCCACGATCGAGCCGATCTCCTGCGAGGATTCGCCCAGCCGCTTGATGCGCTTGGAAGTCTCCTGGATCTGGTCGCGGATCGAGTCCATGCCCGAGATCGTTTCGCGCACCACTTCGGCGCCGCGCGAAGCGATCTGCACGCTTCGTTCGGCCACGTCGGCGGACTCGGCCGAGTTCTTCGACACGTGGTCGAGCGAGCTGGCGATTTCGTTGATGGCGCCGGTGGCGGTGTTGATCTGCCGCGCCTGCTGCTCGGCCGCATCGGCCAGGTGGCGCGCGGTGGTCTGCGACTCCTGCGCCGAGGTGGAAACCTGCTCCGAGGTTTCGTTGATCGTGGTCACCAGGGTACGCAACTCGTCGATGGCGTAGTTCACCGAGTCGGCGATGGCGCCGGTGATCTCCTCGGTCACCGTGGTCTTCACCGTCAAGTCGCCTTCGGCCAGCGCGCCCATCTCGTCCAGCAGGCGCATGATCGCCTCCTGGTTGCGCTGGTTGAGCGAAGTGGATTCGACGAAACGCCGGCGCTGGTCACGCACCAGGCTGGCCACCAGCAGCAGCGCGAACGCCACCGCGCCAACCGCACCGATCAGGCCCCACCACACGTTCGGGAAAATGCGCCGCAGCGGCAGCTTGCCGATCTGGTCGGCGAGGTCGTTCGCGCGCAGCAGCACCGATTGCGAATCCACCGACGCCTTGGTGCCGGCGGCCTTCACCGCCGAGAGGTTGCCGGCGGCGGCCACCAGCTTGGCCAGCGGGTCGCCGAGCTTGTTCCAGCTCTGCTGCATGCCGGTGAGGATCTTGTGCGCGTTGGCGTCGCCGATCTTGCTGACGCCGCTGCCGGGCACACCGTCGATCAACCCTTGCAGCACGTTGCCGTAGAGCTGCCCGTCGCGCTGCAGGCCGTCGGCGGCCGCCAGTGCGTTTTCGCCGCCCTGCAGCACCTCTTGCACGCGACGGATGATGCGGTCGGCCGACAGCATCTGGCGCGAGGTGCCAAGCATCTGGTCGGCGCTGCCGTTGCGCTGCTGCAGGATGTTGACCACCTGCTCCATGCTCGAGTTGAGCAACGGCATCTGCTGCGAGACGGTCGCCGCACGGCTTGCCGAATCGAGCACGACCGCCTTGTTCCGCAGGATCTTGCCAATGTCGCCATCCAGCTGGGCCCAGGCCACATTGAGCGCATCCACCGCGCGCCCGACCGGGGTGTGGTTGACGTTGGCATACGCGCCCATGCCGGTGGCCGGATCGCCCTTGTTCAGGCGCCGCACGGCAGCGTCGATCGCATTGCGCGTGCCTTCGAGCTCACGAAACGAATCGGTGTTGCCGTCGGAAGACTCCAGCGCGAATTTCGCCGTCTGCTGCGACAGCACCTGGATCTGCGTGGTCAGCGCCACCGCCTGACGGTCTTCGCCGTTCTTGACGTTGAGCTGCCAAAAGTCGAGCGCAGCGAACGCGATCGCAACCAGCAACAGCACGATAAGTGTGGTGTTGCCACGCTCCTTGCCGACGCCCCCTGTAGTGCTCATGTTCACCTCACCCGTTCTTTCAACCAGACCAGCCGCGCTGCCGCCGCCGGCACGTGTGCAACCACCGTGTCACGCCCGCACTGCCGCCGACAGCGCCAGCCGCCCTACGCGGCAGCCTGTCGGAAATCCGCAGCCTGCACCAAGCGCTCCATGCTGAGGATCGCCATGGGTGGCTCGCCCGCCACTTGCCGATCGGCAAACCGGGACAGCCGTTCATCGTCTTCGGGCGTTGCACCCCGCCACTGTTCGGCATCCACCGTACGCTGGCCGAATACCTCATCGACCAGCAGTGCCGCATGGCCACCGCTTTGGCGCACGACCAGCAGCCGCGTGCGGTCGGTGACCGGCGTGCGCTCGCCAAACAGGTAGCGGCCGAAATCGATCACCGGCATCAGGTTGCCGCGCACGTTGGCGATTCCGAGCAGCCACGGCTGTGCGCCGGGAATCATTGCCAGCGGCGGCAACGCGAGCAGCTCGTTGATCTCGCCGATCTCGCTGGCCAGCATGCGCGTGCCTACGCGATAACCGATGCCGCGCCACAAACCAGGTGCGTCGAGGTCGTTGCGGGTGTCTGAGGCGTGCGCGAGCGACAACCGCTCGTAGCGCGCCAGCACTTCGAACGGTGTGGCCGTGGCGCGCTCGCTCATGCCGCGCCTGCCAGCAACTGGTTGATGCAGGCGGTCAGCTCCGCCTCGTTGACCGGCTTGGTGATGAAGGCGCGCGCGCCCTGGCGCAAGCCCCAAACGCGGTCGGTTTCCATCGACTTGGTGGTGATCATCACGATCGGCACCCCGGCCGTGGCCGGGTCGCGGGTGAGCGTGCGCGTGGCCTGGAAGCCGTTCATGCCGGGCATGATGACGTCCATGATGACCAACTGCGGCGGTGTGGCGCGCACGCGCTCGATGCCGTCTTCGGCGGTGCCGACCGAGTCGACCGTATGACCGGCGCGCTCGAGCATGGTGGACAGAACCCGCACGTCGGTCGGCGAGTCGTCGATGATAAGTATGTTGGCCACGGATCCCCCTGAAGAATCGGCGGTCAGCCCGCAAGCGCGGCGCTGATGTGTTGATGGATCGCGCCGAGCAACTCGTCGCGCGTGAACGGCTTGGTGAGGTACTGCTCGGCACCGACGACGCGGCCGCGGGCCTTGTCGAACAGGCCGTCCTTCGAGCTGAGCATGATGACCGGCGTGGCGCGGAATTGCGGGTTGTTCTTGATCAACGCGCAAGTTTGATACCCGTCCAGGCGCGGCATCATGATGTCGACAAAGATGAAGGATGGCTTCTGGTCGGCGATCTTCGCCAACGCCTCGAAGCCATCGACTGCGGTAAGCACCTCGCAGCCTTCCTTTTTCAGCAGCGTTTCGGCTGTGCGGCGGATGGTCTTCGAGTCATCGATCACCATGACCCGCAAGCCGGCCAGACCATTCGCGTTCGCGTTCAGGTTCATTCTCCCCCCTGCTACCCAAATCGGGCCCAGGATAGTCACAAAAACAGGCAACAAGCATGCCGCCGGTGTGCATGACAAAACCATCCACAACTTGTAGCCGCGGCAACCCGCTCTGTGGCGGGCTGTACAACGTTCGTTGTTTACTGCCTGACTGGCATCCCGTCAAGCCAAATCGGCTGCGTGAACGCCGCAAACCACGCACGATGTGACTCGTGGCGGCAAGGTTGAACCCGCTGCGGCACGCGCCGATTGCGCTTGTCGCCGGGTTCGCGCTGGGTGAACATCGCTCTCTTCGCGGCGCACTCGCTGCGCCGCGCATCCGACCAAGGAGAATCACGATGAGTTTGTCGGTTGCGGTGCTGATGGATCCCATCGGCGCAATCAAACCGGTCAAGGACACCAGCCTCGCCATGCTGCTCGAAGCGCAGCGCCGCGGCCACGTGTTGTTCTATCTCGAACAAGGCGACCTTGCGCTGCGCGGCAACGAGCCGTGGGCGCGCCTCACGCCGCTCGTCGTGCGCGACGACCCGCACGACTGGTACACACTGGGTACGCCGGCGTGGCGCGATCTGCGCGAAATGAACATCGTGTTGATGCGCAAGGACCCGCCGGTCGACCCGCAGTTCATCTACGACACTATCGTGCTCGAAGCCGCCCAGCGCGGCGGCGTGAACGTGGTGAACGACCCGCGCGCGCTGCGCGACTGCAACGAGAAACTGTTCGCGCTGGAATTCCCCCAGTGCATCGCGCCGACGCTGGTGGCGCGCGACCCGCACGAGCTGCGCCGCTTCGTGGCCGAATGCGGCGAGGCCGTGCTGAAACCGCTGGATGGCATGGGCGGGCGCGGCATCTTCAAGGTCAAGGCCGGCGACGGCAACCTGAACTCGATGCTGGAGGCCCTGCTCGCCGGCGGGCCGCACGGCGAGGGCCGGCACTTTACCATCGTGCAGAAGTACATCCCGGCGATCAGCGCCGGCGACAAGCGCATCCTCGTCATCGACGGCGAACCGGTGCCGTATGCCCTGGCGCGCATCCCGCAAGGCGACGAGTTTCGCGGCAACCTCGCCGCGGGCGGCCGCGGCGAAGGCGTGCCGCTCAGCGAGCGCGACCGCTGGATCGCGGCCCAGGTGGCGCCGGAGCTGCGCCGGCGTCACCTGCGTTTCGTCGGGCTCGACGTCATCGGCGACTGGCTGACCGAGATCAACGTCACATCGCCAACTTGTGCCCGTGAGCTCGACCACCAGTTCGGTCTTAATATCGCCGGCCTGCTGTTCGATGCCATCGAGAACACCGCTCCGTGAGTTCCGCCGCACGCTCCGCCGACCCGATCGGCGCCACCCTGGTGTTTTCGCTGCTGGTGCACGGCGTGTTGCTGCTGGGCATCACCTTCCACTTCGCCAAACCCACGCCCGACCTGCCCACGCTCGACGTTACCCTGGTCAACGTGGCCAACCGGGAAACGCCGGAGAAGGCGGATTTCCTGGCCCAGGCCAACAACCGCGGCGGCGGCGAAAGCGACCACACCGCGCGGCCATCGCAGATGTTCTCCGGGGTCTTGCCCAAGCCGAACCCCGGCACCGCGCCACAGCCGCTTGCCGCCGCGGCACCGCAAGCGCAAGCCGCGACCGCCGAGCGGCTGGTCACCAGCACCGCCGCAAGCCGGCACCACGTGGACAGCGACACCGCGCGCGACGAAACACCCCCGACCGACGTGCCCAGCGCGGCCGACGCGCAACGCCAGCAGGAAATGGCGCAACTGGCGGCCGAACTGCGCCACCAGACCGAGGCCTACGCCAAGCGCCCGCGCAAGAAATTCATTTCGGCCAGCACCAAAGAATACGTCTACGCCGCGTATATGCGCGGCTGGTCCGACCGCGTGCAGCGGGTGGGCAATCTCAATTATCCGAGCGAAGCACGGCGCCTGGGGTTGCACGGCGACCTGCTGCTCACCGTCGGCATCAACCACGACGGCTCGATCCACAGCATCGACGTCATCCGCAGTTCCGGCCAGCCGCTGCTTGACCAGGCCGCCGAGCGCATCGTGCGGCTGGCGGCGCCATTCCCACCGCTGCCACCTGCCGCCAAGGCCGACGAGCTCTATATCACACGCACCTGGCAGTTCCTGCCCGGCGGCACCTTGACCAGCAAGTGACAACCGCGCGGCTTACAATGCGCGCATGCGTCATCCTCAAACCTCCAATCTCACCGGCCACTTCCTGATCGCCATGCCGGCGCTGGCGGAACCGCCGTTTTCGCGCGGCGTGACGCTCTTGTGCCAGCACAACGAGGAGGGTGCGATCGGGCTGCTGGTCAACCAGTTGTCGCCCTACCGCTTCGGCGACGTGCTGGCACAACTGAAGCTTCCCTGCACCGATTCAGAACTGATCGACGCACCCGTGCTGATTGGCGGGCCGGTGCAACCGGAACGCGGCTTCGTGCTGCACCGCGAGCCGGGACACTGGGAGTCGAGCTACCGCGTCAATGCTGCCTGGTCGGTCACCACCTCGCGCGACATCCTGGTTTCCATGGCGGCCGGCGAAGGCCCCGACCGCGCCGTCATGGCGCTGGGCTACGCCGGCTGGGATGCCGGCCAACTCGAACAAGAGCTGATCGACAACCACTGGCTCACCATCGAGGCCAGCGACCGCATCGTGTTTGACACCCCGCTCGAAGACCGTTGGCGCGCTGCCACCGGGCTGGTCGGCGTCGACTCCGCCCAGCTTGCCGGCTACGCAGGCCACGCGTGAGCTGCGCCCTGGGCTTTGACGTCGGCAGCAAGCTGATCGGCGTAGCGGTGGGCAACCGCATCACCGCCAGCGCGCGCGGGCTCGCGGCCATTGCCATGCGCAACGATATCCCCGACTGGCCGGCGCTTGACGCACTGCGTGCGCAATGGCAACCCGACACCCTCGTCGTCGGCTTGCCGCTGACGCTCGATGGCGCCGAGCAGGCCGCCAGCCGTCGCGCACGCCGCTTTGCCGCGCAAATCCATGCCCGCTACGCCACCGAAGTGGCGCTGGTCGACGAACGCCACAGCTCGCAGGAAGCCGCACGCCGCTTTGCCGGTGCGCGTGCGGCCGGGCTCAAGCGCCGCCGCGACGGTGCCACCATTGATGCCGAAGCCGCTGCCGTGATCCTCGAACGCTGGCTGGCGGCACCTGATTCCTCATCCATTCGCACCTCCGCCACCACACCATGACCACCCATCTGCGCCACCTGACCACGCTGGAAAACCTGCCGCGCGCAACCATCGAGCACCTGCTCGACCGCGCCATTGCGATGCGCGACGCCTGTGCCCACGGCACCCGCAAGCTCGATCTTTTGACCGGGCGCACCGTGCTCAACCTGTTCTTCGAGCCGTCCACCCGCACCCGCACTTCGTTCGAGCTGGCGGCGCGCCGGCTCGGTGCCGACGTGGTGAACTTCAACATCGGGGTCTCCTCCACCACCAAGGGCGAAACCCTCTACGACACTCTGCACACGCTCGAAGCCATGCACCTGGATGCGATCGTGGTGCGCCACAAGGTGGACGGCACGCCCGACGAGTTGGTGCGCAACGCGATGAGCGGGGTTTCCATTGTCAACGCCGGCGACGGCCATCACGCGCATCCCACGCAAGGCCTGCTCGACGCCCTGACGATTCGCCAGCACCGGCCGGACTTCGAAAACCTCACGGTGACCATCTGTGGCGACATCCGCCACTCGCGCGTGGCGCGCTCCGACGTGCACGCGTTGACCGCGCTGGGTGTCAAGGCGATCCGCTTCTGCGGCCCCGCCGGCTTGCTGCCGGATGCCGACGAGTTTCCGCAGGTGCAGTGCAGCGAGGATTTCGACGCCGCCATCGCCGGGGCCGACGTGGCGATCATGTTGCGCCTGCAAAAGGAGCGCATGGCGGCCACCGAGCTGCCGGACGAGGCGGCGTACTTCCAGCACTACGGGCTCGACCCGCGGCGCCTGGCGCGCGCCGATCGCGGTTGCCTGGTGATGCACCCCGGCCCGCTCAACCGCGGTATCGAAATCGCCGATGAAGTGGCCGATGGCCCGCAGTCGCGCGTGCTTGAACAGGTCGCCAACGGCGTGTTCGTGCGCATGGCGGTGCTTGGCGAGCTGCTCGCACGCTGACCGAAACTGCCGGTAAAACCGGCATAATGCGCGTCGCGACACCTTACTAGCGGAATCCATCATGCATCCACGGACGTGCCTTGCCCCCCTGGTGTTCGCCTGCCTCGTGCTGGCAGCCTGCTCGCACAAGGACAAGAACGCGCCGCTGGCCTTCGTGCCGGCGGATACGCCCTACGCGATCGCCAATCTCGACGTGCTCAGTGACGCCACGCGTACCGCGCTGCTGACCCAGGCCGACCTGCAACTGCCCTCGCAAGTGGCACAGATGGAGGCGTTTGCCGCCCGCATCGCGGTAAAGGATCCCGAAGCCGCCCGACTGGTCGACGCGTTCGCTGCCGAGCTCAAGGGCAAGACCATCGAAGCCTTCGCGACCACCAACGGCATCGACCTCAAGGGCCGCTTTGCGCTGTATGGCGAAGACATGGCGCCGGTGCTGCGCATCGAGCTGACCGACCCCAGGGCGTTCGACGCGTTCGTCGGCCGACTGGAGACCGCATGGGGCAGCAAGCTTGCCACCGCCACAATCGGCAACCAGCCCTATCGCCAGCAGACCTTTGCCAAACTCGGCACGCAACTGGTGCTTGGCGTGGTCGGCAAGCAGATGGTGGCCGCGCTGCTGCCCGTCGGCGCCAGCCAAGCCTTGCTGCGGCAGACGCTCGGCATCGATCGACCGGCCAAAAACCTGCAGGACGATGGCCGCCTGGCGAAGCTGGCCAAGGACAAGGGCTACGCAAAGTGGCTGGTGGGGGAGTTCGATCTGACCCGCGTCTTGCCGCTGGTCATCGGCGGCAACGGCCCGTTCATCTCCGCGCTGCGCCAGGCCCGCGCCAACGCCGAATCTGCGCAGACCGGCGAGCCGGTGGCCAACCTCCTCAAGACTTCGCCGAGCTGCGTCCCCGAGGCGGCGCGGATTGCCGCCCGCATGCCGGGCATCAGCTTCGGCTACACGCGGCTGGATGCCAAGCATCAGGACGGCCGTTTCGACATGGCACTGGCGGGCGACGTCGGCCAGGCGTTCAGCGGCTTGCGCATCGTGCTGCCCGGGCTGGGCAACGACAGCGACAGCGCCGCGCCATTCGACCTCAGCCTGGCGTTGCCGGTGGCCGACCTGCGCAAATTCTGGTCGGCCCAGGTGGCGGCAGTGAAGGCCAAGCCGTTCACCTGCCCGATGCTGGTCAGTCTCAACGATACCTTTGCCAAGCTCGGCGATGCCCTGCCGAAGACCGCGATTCCGCCATTCGGCAGCCTGGTCGGCGTGCGCATTGCGCTGGACAGCCTTGCGGTCGACAAGACCAGCAGCCTGCCGGACTTCACCGGTCGCATCGTCATTGGCACGACCGACCCCGACGGCCTCCTGGCCACCGGCCAGCTGATGCTGCCGGCCCTGGCCAAGGTCAAACCCGTCATCAACGGCACGCCAGTGCCCATGCCGAGAGACCTCAACACCATCTTCGGCCAACCGACGTGGCTGGCCACCAGCCCGAAGGCGCTTGCCATCGGGATCGGCGCGGGCGAGCAGAACCGCATCGCCGGCATGCTGCACGAGGCGGCCGGCAGCGCCGGACAGATGGGACGCATGCACCTGGCCGGCAGCATGTATCTCGACTGGCTGAAATTCATGGAGCAAAAGGCCGACAACTTCGCCGCGGCTGCCGCCGAAATGCAAAAGAGCGATGTGCCGGCGATCGATGACGCCACGCCAGACGAAGATGCCGCGCAAGCCGCCGCTGATGCCGCACGCAGCAAGGCGCAATTCGCCTCGATGGAAGCCAATGCCAAGCGCGTGCAGGTAATCGACGCCGAGATGCACATCGATGACGACGGCCTGGTGGTCACCAGTCACACCACCTACAAATGACACCGTTGTTCCGCCATAAAAACGGCGCCCACCGGGCGCCGTTTTTATGGCGGTGATCCGGCTCAGCGCTGCAGCATGCCGCCGCCGAAGGTGTCGCCGCCGCGAGTCTCCTCCACCTCCACTCCTTCCAACCCCTGCGACAGCGTGTGCGCATCGCCGCCCTGCGCGAGCTTGATGCGCAGGCGCACCTCGTTCGCGCTGTCGGCATAGCGCAGCGCATCCTCGTAGCTGATCTCGCCCGCGTGGTAAAGCTCGACCAGGCTCTGGTCGAAGGTCTTCATGCCGAGCAGGTTCGACTCCTTCATCACGTCCTTGAGTTTGTGCACCTCGCCCTGGCGGATGTAGTCCTGCACCAGCGGCGTGCCGAGCATGATCTCCACCGCCACCCGCCGACTCTTGCCGTCGGGCGTGGGGATCAGCTGCTGGGCCACGATGCCCTTGAGGTTCAGCGACAGATCCATGAACAGCTGCTGGTGCCGATCCTCGGGGAAGAAGTGCAGGATGCGATCGATTGCCTGGTTGGCGTTGTTGGCGTGCAGCGTGCACAGGCACAGGTGGCCGGTCTCGGCAAAGTTGACCGCGTATTCCATGGTTTCGCGGGTACGCACCTCGCCGATCATGATGACGTCGGGCGCCTGGCGCAGGGTGTTCTTCAGCGCGTTTTCCCAGCTGTCGGTGTCGATGCCCAGCTCGCGCTGGGTGATGATGCAGCCCTCGTGCTTGTGCACGTATTCGATCGGGTCCTCGATGGTGATGATGTGGCCGGTCGAGTTCTGGTTGCGGTAGGCGATCATCGACGCCAGCGAGGTCGATTTGCCGGTGCCGGTGGCGCCGACAAAGATGATGATGCCGCGCTTGGTCATCGCCAGCTGCTTGATGATCGGCGGCAGGTTCAGCTCTTCGATGGTGGGGATCTTCGACTCGATCCGGCGCAGCACCATACCCACGCAATTGCGCTGGTAGAAGCACGACACGCGAAAGCGGCCCACGCCCTGCGCGGAAATCGCGAACTGGCACTCGTGGGTTTTCTCGAACTCCTCGCGCTGCGAGGGCGTCATCACATTCAGCACCATGTCGCGCGACTGCTGGATCGACAGCGGGCTCTGCGTGATCGGCACGATCCGCCCCTGGATCTTCATCGACGGCGCCACGCCGGCGGTAATGAACAAGTCCGATGCGCGCTTGTGCACCATCAGCTTGAGGAACGAGGTGAAATCGAAATCGCTCATGGCTTGAAGTCCGGGATTCGGGATGGGAGATTCGGGATTCGGTTGAAGCAGTCAATGGCGGGCATGGAGCCCGTCGGGTTCAGGGCGCGGGCCTTTTCGAATCACGAATCCCGCAGCCCGAATCCCGGCCTCATCGGAACATCTCCTTGTTTTTCGCATACGCCTGGGCCTCCTGGCGAGAGACCAGGCCGCGTTTGACGAGGTCGGTGAGGCATTGGTCCAGGGTCTGCATGCCGTATTGCTGGCCGGTCTGGATCGCCGAGTACATCTGCGCGACCTTGTCTTCGCGGATCAGGTTGCGGATGGCGGGGATGGCCACCATGATTTCGTGCGCCGCGAGGCGGCCGCCGCCGGTTTTCTTCAGCAGCGACTGCGAAACCACCGCGCGCAGCGATTCAGACAGCATCGAGCGCACCATCGGTTTCTCGCCAGCGGGGAACACGTCGATGATGCGGTCGATGGTCTTGGCGGCCGAACTGGTATGCACGGTGGCAAACACCAAGTGGCCGGTTTCCGCGGCGGTCAGCGCCAGGCGGATGGTTTCCAGATCGCGCAACTCGCCGACCAGGATGAAATCCGGGTCCTCGCGCAGCGCCGAGCGCAGCGCCTCGTTGAAGCCATGGGTGTCGCGGTGCACCTCGCGCTGGTTCACCAGGCATTTTTGCGAGGTGTGCACGAACTCGATCGGGTCCTCGATCGTCAGCATGTGACCGTAGTCGGTCTTGTTGATGTGGTCGACCATCGCGGCCAGCGTGGTCGACTTGCCCGAACCGGTCGGCCCGGTGACCAGGATCAACCCTTGCGGTTGCTCGATCAGGTCCTTGAATATCTTGGGGCACCCCAGGTCCTCGAGCGACTGCACTTCGGACGGAATGGTGCGGAACACCGCGCCGGCGCCGCGGTTCTGGGTGAACGCGTTGACGCGGAAACGCGCCAGACCGGGGATCTCGAACGAAAAGTCGGTTTCGAGGAACTCCTCGTAATCGCGCCGCTGCTTGTCCGACATGATGTCGTACACCAGGGAGTGCACCTCCTTGTGTTCCAGCGGCGGGATGTTGATCCGGCGCACGTCGCCATCCACGCGGATCATCGGCGGCAAGCCCGCCGACAGGTGCAAATCCGAAGCCTTGTTCTTCACCGAGAACGCAAGCAGTTCGGCAATATCCATACGGGTTCCCCTCGACCGGTCGTCGGCAACGTGGCAACGGCAGCCCGGCGCGACCATGCCGCACCGCCGTCAAGCGTTTCGATGGTACTCGCGGCGCGCCCGGGGCGGCCAGCTGCATGGCGCACTTTGCGTGCCCGGTCACACACGGCCCCAAAGGGCCCGAATCAAGCAAGCGCCGCCAACCCGTGGAAGCAACGCGGCCACCGGCTGACCGGCCCAACGCCGATGTGCACCACCGCCACCACGGCATTGCCACCGCCGCCCGGGTAGCCGTCGCCCCGCCGGCGGCACCCCATCGCCCCTTGCCTCGGCTAAGGTATGCGGTCAGCTTCCCAACCCGAGTTTCGCGATGACACGCATTGCCTTCATCGGTGGCGGCAACATGGCGCGCAGCCTGATCAGCGGCCTGTTGAAAACCGGCACCACGGCCGCCGACATCGGCGTCGCCGAACCGCTGGCGGAGGCGCGCGAACGCCTCGGCCGCGACTACGGCGTGGCCGCCTGGCCCGATCACCGCAGCGCCGTCGCCGGCACGGAGGTGGTGGTGCTGGCGGTGAAACCGCAGGCCTTGCCCAAGGTACGCGGCGAGTTGCGCGCTGCGCTGCAGGGCGAACACCGGCTGCTGATCTCGATCTGCGCCGGAGTGCGGCTGGATCAGCTCGAACGCTGGCTCGGAGCCCTGCCGATGGTGCGCTGCATGCCGAACACGCCGGCGTTGATCGGCGCCGGCGCCACCGGCCTGGTTGCCAACAGCCGCGTCAGCCCGGAACAAAAGGCGCTGGCGCAGCGCATCCTCGACGGCGCCGGGCTGACGCGCTGGATCGAACGCGAAACGCTGATGGATACCGTCACCGCGCTCTCGGGCTCCGGCCCGGCGTATTTCTTCGCGCTGGTGGAAGCTTTGGAAGAAGCCGCGGTGCGCCAGGGCTTGCCGCGCGACACCGCGCGCGCGCTCGCCGCGCAAACCTGTCTCGGCGCCGGCCGCATGCTTACCGAAAGCGGCGACGATCCAGCCGAGCTGCGCCGCCGCGTCACCTCACCGCACGGCACCACACAAGCCGCGCTGGAAAGCTTCGCCGCCGACGGTCTGGCCGCCATCACCGCGCGCGCCGTCGCTGCCGCCACTCGCCGCGGCGGCGAGCTTGCCGACGAACTGGATCGGGAGGAAGCACCGTGAGCTACCTCCTGAACGCCATCAGCCTGCTGCTGGGTATCGCGTTCGATGCGGTCGTCATCCTGTTCCTGCTGCGCGTAGCCGCCGAGGCGTGCCGCGCCGAGTTCCACAACCCGCTGAGCCAATTCGTCTATCGCGCCACCAACCCGGTGCTGGCGCCGATGCGCCGCGTGCTGCCGAACTGGCGGCGGATCAACCTTGCTGCGCTGCTGGTGGCATGGTTCGTGGTGTTGGTGAAACATGCCGTGCTGTTCGCCGTGATGGGCATCGCCCCGCACGTGCTCGGCCTCATCGTGCTGGCCGCCGCCAAGCTCTTCGATTTCGCTCTGTTGTGCTACCTCATCGTGGTGTTTGCGTGGGCCTTGCTCAGCATGTTTGCGCCCGACCCGCGACAGCCGTTCCAGCGGCTCCTGAGTGATCTTGCCGCGCCACTCGTGCGTCCGCTCGAAGGGCGGGTGAGCATCGGCGCCATCGACTTCTCGCCCACCATCGTCATCCTCGTGCTGCTGCTGGCGCGCCTGCTCGTCGCTGCACCGCTGATCGACCTTGGCATGCGCCTGACGCTCGCCGGCTGAAACCGCGACGCGGCGTTCGTGAAACCAGCCTTGACCGGATACCGCCCACTTTCGCCATGCCTACGCTCAGCCCGTCACTTCGCGACTGGATCCTCGCCACTCACCGCGCAGGGCACGATCTCGACGCCATCATGGCGTTGCTGGAAACCCACGGTTACGACGCCACGGCGTACCGCAACGCGGTAGCGCAGCTCGTGCGGGTCGAGCTGGCGCCACCGGCGACCGGCGCACGTCGCACCCGGCATCCGACCACTCCGGAGGTACAGCTTGGCGAGCGCACGGTGGCGGTCACGGCCAGCCTCGATCGCCCGCTCGTGCGCGTGCTCGACGGCCTGCTCACTCACGCCGAATGCGATGAGCTGATCGCCCTGGCGCGTCCGCGCCTGGCGCGCGCGTTGACCGTGGACGCGCAAGGCGGACAGCAGGTGGATCGCCGGCGCACGAATGCCGGCATGTTTTTCAAACCGGGCGAGTTTCCGCTGGTGGCGCGGATCGAGCAGCGCATCGCCGAACTGGTAGATCTGCCGGCCAGCCATGGCGAAGGCCTGCAGGTGCTGCACTATGAGTCCGGGCAGGAGTACCAGCCCCATTACGACTGGTTCGACCCGGCGCAAGCCGGCTACGACGCGATCACCGCGCGCGGCGGCCAACGCATCGCCACCATCGTGATGTACCTCAACACACCAGAGGCCGGCGGCGGCACGGCGTTCCCCAAGGCCGGGCTGACGGTGACCGCGCGGCGTGGCACGGCCGTCTATTTCGCCTACACGGGTGGCGACGAAAGCTCGCTGCACGCCGGCTTGCCGGTGGCGCGCGGCGAGAAGTGGATCGCCACCAAATGGCTGCGCGAGCGGCCGTATTGAGCCGGTGAAAGTGCCGCCGGCGGGCTGTGCTCGACGCGCCGGTACGCGCGTTTCCCGCAAGCCTTGAAGCACCTCATTCAGCCCGCGCTGCTGCATCGCAACAGGTGTTTGCCGTATGCTTGCGGACTTTCTCGCCGCATCGCATACGCAAGGACATCCGCATGGGCCTGCATCTGGTCAAGACCGGTCGCAACGTACCGGACGAAATCAACGTCATCATCGAAATCCCGAAGGATGCCGAACCGGTCAAGTACGAAGTGGAAAAGGAATCGGGCGCGGTGTTCGTCGACCGCATCCTGTCCACCCCGATGCGCTACCCGTGCAACTACGGCTACGTGCCGCGTACGCTGGGTGGTGACGGCGACCCGCTGGATGCGCTGGTGATCCTGCCCTTGCCACTCACCGTGGGCTCGGTGATCCGCTGCCACCCGGTCGGCATGCTGAAGATGACCGACGAGGCCGGCGCCGACGAAAAGCTGGTGGTGATCCCCTCGCCCAAGGTGTTCAACGGCTACGCGCACATCAACGACCTCAAGGGCGTGTCGCCGCACTGGTTGCAGCGTATCGGCCACTTTTTCGAGCACTACAAGGATCTCGAAAGCGGCAAGTGGGTGAAGCTCTCCGGCTGGGTGGGTGCCGAAGAGGCCAAGGCCATCATCGTGGCCGGCGTCGCCCGCTATCAGGAAATGAAGGATGCCAAGGCCGCGGCCAAGGCTGCCAAGCTTGCCGGCGAGTCCACGCAAGCCTGATCCCGCGTACTCCGAACGGCGCGTCGCACATAGCGACGCGCCGTTTTTGTGCGCGACGAAAGTCGGCGCCGCAAGCACCGTCGACACGCCGATAATGGCCTTGCCTGCCGCCTTCGGAGTCCACATGAAAGCCGTCGCCCTCACCCGCTACCTGCCGATCGACGATCCGCAATCGCTCTTCGACGTGGGCTTGCCGCAACCCGTGCCCGGCGCGAACGACTTGCTGGTGCAGGTGGAGGCGGTATCGGTCAATCCGGTCGACACCAAGCTGCGCGCGCCCAAGCCGCAAATCGAAGCGCAACCGCGCGTGCTCGGCTTCGACGCAGCCGGTACGGTGACGGCGATCGGTACGCAGGTACAGGGCTTTCGGCCCGGTGACCGCGTGTACTACTCCGGCGACATGACCCGTCCCGGCAGCAACGCGCAGTTCCAGCTGGTCGAGGACTGCCTGGTTGCACCGATGCCGAAAACGCTGGATTTCGCCCAAGCCGCCGCACTGCCGCTGGTCGGCGTCACGGCGTGGGAGCTGCTGTTCCAGCGCATGCCGTTCGCGCCGGAACACGGCGGCGACGGCAAGAGCCTCTTGGTGATCGCCGGCGCGGGCGGCGTCGGCTCGATTGCGATCCAGCTCGCGCGGCGTGCCGGCTTCAACGTGATTGCCACCGCCTCGCGCCCGGAAACTGCCACGTGGTGTCGCGCCATGGGCGCGCAGCACGTGGTAAACCATCGCGAACCTCTCGCGCCGCAACTGGCGGCACTTGGCCTCACCCACATCGACGCTGCGCTCAACCTCGCCGACACCGACCGCTACTGGGAGACGCTGGGTGAGCTGCTTGCACCACAAGGCCACGTCGGGCTGATTGTCGAGCCGCGCGGCGCGCTGCGGATCGGCGACCCGTACAAGGCCAAATGCATCGGCATCCACTGGGAGTACATGGCGGCCAGGGCGAAATTCCGCACTCCGGACATGGCCGAGCAAGGCGCGATCCTGGTGCGCCTCGCCGCGCTCGCCGATGCCGGCGCGATCAAGAGCATCTGGCACGAAACGCTGGGCACGATCAACGCCACGCATCTGCGCGAAGCACACCGGCGGCTGGAGTCGGGCGCCACCATTGGCAAACTGGTGCTCGCCGGCTGGTAAACCAGACGCCCTGCTAAAGTAGTCGACCTTGGCCTGACCTGTATCAGGCCCGGTCGCGATAGCGGGCGCGAGACTGTCACCGCCCCCACGGTACGCATGGAATGTCCAGCCAACCCCACATCCCCGACGGTAGCAAGTTTGTCAGCCCGCAAGGCACGCGAGCCATCAAGGGCGGCATCAAGCCCAACGCCAACAGCCAGGTTCCCGACGTGGGCCACAAGCCGCCGTGGCTGCGGGTGAAACTGCCCACTGGCGCCAAGTACGAGGCCATCGCCAACATCGTGCACACGCACAAGCTCAACACCGTGTGCATGGAGTCCAAGTGCCCGAACATCGCCGAATGCTGGGGCCGCGGCACCGCCACGCTGATGCTGATGGGCTCGGTGTGCACCCGTGCCTGCAAGTTCTGCGCGGTCTCCACCGGCAACCCGAACGGCTGGCTCGATCCGCTGGAACCGATGCAGGTGGCCGACGCCGTCGCGCTGATGGGCCTCAAATACGTGGTGCTCACCTCGGTCGACCGCGACGACCTGCCCGACGGCGGCGCGGCGCACTACGCCGCCTGCGTCAAGGCCATCCACGCACGCTCACCAAGCACCGCAGTCGAAGCGCTTACCCCCGACTTCGCCGGCAGCCACGATGCGGTCGCCACCGTGCTCGATGCCGGGTTGGCCACCTACGCGCAAAACCTCGAAACCGTGCGCCGCCTGACCCACCCGGTACGCGACCCGCGCGCGGGCTATGAGCAGACGCTGGACGTGCTTGCGTTCGCCAAGCGTCACTCGCCAAAGACACTCACCAAGACAAGCTTGATGCTCGGCCTGGGTGAAACCGACGAAGAGCTCGACCAGACCCTGGACGACATCCGCGCGGCCAACGTCGACATCGTGACGATGGGCCAGTACATGCGGCCCAGCGTCAACCACCTGCCAGTCGAGCGCTTCGTCACGCCGGACGAATTCCGTGCCTATCGCGATCTCGCGCTCAGCAAGGGTTTCGTCGAAGCGGTGTCCGGGCCGCTGGTGCGCTCGAGTTATCGCGCCGAGCGCGTATTGGAGAAAAACAACCTGGGGCTGTGACCCGAGGCGCGACGGGCCAGCCGACATTCACGATGCCTGGCGGCATCCGGAGGTCGCGTCATGTCCATCCCGTCCCACAAACCCCACGTCGGCAGCGGCAAGCCCGCTGCCAAGTTGCACCGCACCGTGCGCCCAACCAGGCAGCAGGCAGACAATTCGCGCCTGCATCGCGAGCAGCTGGTGGACGAGGTCCTGGCCGAGAGCTTCCCGGCCAGCGACCCGCCGAGTTGGGTGCAAGGCACCGCCCCGGTGCCCCGCTAGTTTTTCGAGGAGAAGTACATGGAAACGTCGATGTACCCACAACCCAGCGTCGAACTGGGCAAGAAACGGCGCGAGCTGGCGCCCAAACCGCTTGATGCATTCAAGGCATTCAGCGCGGCAGTATTTGCCGACGGCGCGTTGCCCAACGTCACCAAGCAGCTCATTGCAGTGGCGGTGGCGCATGTCACGCAGTGCCCATACTGCATCAAGGGCCACACCGCCGAGGCGCTCAAACGGGGTGCGACCGAGGCGCAGATCATGGAAGCGATCTGGGTCGCGGCCGAGATGCGCGCCGGCGGCGCGTACGCGCATTCCAACCTTGCGCTCGATGTCATGCAACACGCGCACCAGGAGGGCTGAGCATGGCCACCCGTTATACCGGAGTGACCTCCAGCATCCTGGATGCGGTCGGCGACACACCCCTGATGGAAATCGAGGGCGTGTTTGCCAAGGTCGAGTTCCTGAACCCCTCCGGCTCGATCAAGGCGCGCATCGCCAAATACATGGTGGAAAAGGCCGAAACCGAAGGCCTCTTGAAGCCCGGCGACACCATCGTCGAAGCCACCAGCGGCAACACCGGCAACGCGTTTTCGATGGTGGCCGCCGCCAAGGGCTACCGCATGCTGGTGGTGATGCCCGAAGGCCTTTCCGGCGAGCGCGTGGCGATCTCGCGCGCGTTCGGCGCCGACGTGCTGTTCTGCGGCAGCTTCCATGTCGATGCGGCGCTCAAGCGCGCGCAGGAACTCGGCAAGCATCCGGGGTATTTCCACCCGGGCCAGTTCGAGTCGGAATGGAACATCGAGGAAAACCGCGAGCTGCTCGGCCCCGAGATTCTCGCGCAGCTGCCCGATGGCCGCCTGCCTGATGCACTCGTGCTTGGCGTCGGCACCGGCGGCACGCTGATCGGCGTGGGCCAGGCATTCCGCAAGGCCAATCCGAAAGTGCGGCTGTTCGCGATGGAGCCGTCCGAGTCGTGCACGATCCTGTGCGGCGAGATCGGCACCCACGCGATCGAAGGCATTTCCGACGGCTTCGTGCCGGGCATCTTCCAGCGCAACGCCTCGCAGGTAAACGACACGTTGAGCGTGTCGAGCACCGACGCGGTGGCCGAAATGATGCGTCTGGCGCGCAAGTACGGCCTGTTCTGCGGCCCGAGTTCGGGCGCGCATCTGCTGGCCGCCAAACGCGTGCGCGCACAGTTCCCCGAGCTCAAGACCGTGGTCACGGTGTTCTGCGACGAGGGTGAAAAGTACCTGCACGAATATTTCATGCAGGGGCCGGCGCCGGAAGTGGGCGCAAAACACTTCCGCTGACATCGCAGGTCGACGATGGAACCCAGGCGGCCGGTCGCGCAGACCGACAGCCCGGGTTTCAGTGGGCGGCGTACGCGCGCATGAACGTGGCGACCCCGGCGCGCGCGGTGGCTTCGATTTCGGCAGCGTAATTCGCGTCGCAATCCACACAGCCGAACATGCGTCGCATGAACAGGTCGCCCTTGATGAGCGCGAAGAACTGCACCGTGGCGCGCCGCACGTCGTCGATCGCGAGCTGGTCGACGTCAACCGCGCGCTGCAGCAGGCGTTCCATCAGGCCATGCGTGCGCAAGGTGCCCTCCTCCCACAGCAGGCGGCCGAACCGCGGGTTGCCTTGCCGGCAGTCGCCGAGGATCGCGCGGAATGTTCCGACCGTTTCCGCATCGCAATCGAGTCGCGCATGGATCAACGCAATGCGCAGCAGGGTGTCGGCGATGGGCGTTGCCGGGTCGTAGTCGTAGGTGTGCTCGGGCAACAGATCTTCGATGCGTGCGCGAATCACCTCGCGGAACAGGTTGTCCTTGTCGCCGAAGTGGCTGTAGACGGTGAGCTTGGAGACCCCGGCCTCGGCCGCAATCGCGTCCATGCTGGTGCCGGCAAACGCGTTGCGGATGAACAACGCCTTCGCCGCGGCAAGGATCGCGGCGCGCTTTTCCATGTCCTTCGGTCTGCCGGGCCCTTGCGACCTGGCCGGCGAGCTGGTGTTCATGCGCGAAACTTCCCAAAACGAGGCATGACCTTTATTATACGCCGCGGTTTACTTATTTCCAGAGCAGCCCCCAATGCCGGCGTACGGGCGCCCCGACATGACTTGTGGCGGCGGTGCGCGGTGACTTCCGGCACTTCGTGCC
This sequence comes from Rhodanobacter sp. FW106-HT46G03, assembly GCF_058789895.1. Classification (NCBI taxonomy): domain Bacteria; kingdom Pseudomonadati; phylum Pseudomonadota; class Gammaproteobacteria; order Lysobacterales; family Rhodanobacteraceae; genus Rhodanobacter; species Rhodanobacter sp. FW106-HT46G03. Next base: position 1,057,471 of record NZ_JBYTCC010000001.1, on the reverse strand, counting down.
GACCGCGCGCGGTCGCACCCTGACCGTTGTCGGTGCCTGGCCAAACCCCTATGCTTTCTGGTCTTTTTCGCATCCACGGAACCTTGGCAAACATGGCGATGAACTTCGAGCAGGCGCGGACCAACATGGTGGAGAACCAGGTGCGTACCTGGGACGTGATCGACATGCGTGTGCTCGACGTGCTCGGGCGCGTGCGCCGCGAGGATTTCGTCCCGGCCGAGCACCGCCAGCTCGCGTTTGCCGACCTGTGCCTGCCGCTCGGCCACGGCGAAGTGATGATGAAACCGGTGGTCGAGGGTCGCGTGCTGCAGGCGCTGGAGCTCAAGCCAACCGACCGCGTGCTGGAAATCGGCACTGGCTCGGGTTTCCTTGCCGCCTGCCTCGCTGGCCTCGCGGCGCAAGTGGAAAGCGTCGATATCCACGCCGATTTCACCGCACGCGCCGGCGAGCGGCTCGCCGCGGCCGGCGTCACCAACGTCACGCTGCACACTGGCGAAGCCGTACGCGAATGGCAACCGCAGGGCCTGTTCGACGCCGTGGTTGCCACCGGCGCCGTCGCCAAAGTGCCGGAGCGCTGGTTCGGCTGGCTCAAGCCCGGCGCGCGCCTGCTGGCCATCCGCGGAGCCTCGCCGGCACAACAGGCCGTGTTGTTCACGCGCGAAAGCGATCGTGAGCAGCGCGAGGAAACGCTGTTCGAAACCGACCTGCCCTATCTCGCCCACGCCGCGCCATCCACCGCGTTCGTGTTTTGAAGCCCCCTTGTTCCCCGCGAGGCACCCCATGCGTTTGAAGCTGCTCACCGTTGCGCTGGCATTGGCCGCAATCTCCTTGCCCGGCCACGGCGAAGACCTGCTCGACGCGTATCGCGAAGCACGCGCCAACGATCCGGTGCTGGCCCAGGCCGACGCCACCCGCCTCGCCACCGGCGAAGGCGTGACGCAAGCGCGCGCGCTGTTGCTGCCGCAGATCAACGGCAGTCTCGCGCTCAGCCAGACCAACGGCGGCACCGGCGGCCGCTTCCAGGATCCGAACAATCCCGGCCAGTTCCTCACCAGCAGCGCCATTGGCCACAGCCGCACCCGCAGCCTGAATGCCAACCTCAGCCAGACGGTGTTCGACTTCTCGAAGTACGCCAACCTCAAGGCTGCGCATTCCTCTGCCAATGCGCAGGATCAGCTCTATCAGGCCGCGCTGCAGAACCTTTACGTGCGCGTGACCGGCGCCTACTTCACGGTGCTCACCGACGAGGATCAGCTGGCCTTCGCCAAGGCCAACGAAGACGCCTTGAAGCAGCAGTTCGATCAGGCCGACCAGCGCTTCAAGGTGGGGCTGGCGGCAGTCACCGACGTGTATCAGGCCAAATCCGCCTACGAGGCCGCGCGTACCCAGACCATCGCCGCCAAGAACACGCTCGACAACGACCGCGAAGCGCTCACCCAGATCACCGGCAGGCCGACCGGCGACCTCAAAAAGCTGCGCGACCAGTTGCCGATGCAGGCGCCCGACCCCGCCGACCCCGACGCGTGGGTGCAGAAGGCACTTGCCGCCAACCCGAACCTCATGGCGCAAAAAGACAACCTCTCCGCGGCCGAACACAACATCACCTCGGCGCGCGCCGGCCACCTGCCGACGCTCACGGCCGGCGTCAATTACGGCAAGAGTTCCAGTTGGTACGAAAACGCGGCCATCCACTCCAACACGCCATCCACGACCACGGTGGGGCTCACGCTCAACGTGCCGATCTTTTCCGGCGGCGCCACCCAGTCGCGCGTGCGTCAGGCGATCTACAACCGCGATGCGGCGCAGGATTCGGTCGAGATCGAACGCCGCCAGTTGCGTGCGGCGACGCTCAATTATTACCGCTCGGTGCTCGCCGGCGTGAGCCAGGTGGAGTCGGGCAAGGCCGCGGTGGAGTCGGCGCAGAAGGCGCTGGATGCCACCCGCGCCGGCTTCGATGTCGGCACCCAGACCATGGTCAATGTGTTGATCGCGATCCAGACCCTGACCCAGGCCGAAAGCAGCTATTCGCAGGCACGCCATCAACTGGTGCTGAACCGCCTGCTGCTGAAACAGAGCGCCGGTGCCGCCAGCCTGTCCGACCTGCAGGACATCAACGCGTTGCTGCAGTGAGCCGGGAATAGGGAATCGGGAATCGGGAATCGAAGAGCCGCACCATCGCGAAGACGCGGACGGCTTCGCGTGCGAAGCCCCGTCACGATAAAACCCCGCCCGACCGACCGGCCTCAGCTCAAGTGCGCGTCGATCAGTTGTAGCAGGCGGCCAGTGGCGCCGCGTTCACGCTCGAACAAGCGTTGCGCCGCCTGCCCCATCGCCGCCCGCCGCGGCGCGTCGCCGAGCAGCGCCAGCGCGGTTTGGCCCAGCTGTTCGGCATCCGCCACGCGCACCGCGCCGCCTTGGTCGATCAGGCTGGCGGTGATCTCGGCAAAGTTGAAGGTGTGCGGGCCCACCACCACCGGGGTGCCGAGCGCGGCCGGCTCCAGCACGTTGTGGCCGCCGATCGGCAGGAGGCTGCCACCGACGAAGGCCAGGGCACTGGCGGCAAAGAACGGCATCAGCTGGCCCATGGCGTCGATCACGAACACCTGATGGCTCACCGCCGGCATCCCGTCTTCGCCATAGCTGCCCACGGTGAACCCCATGCCGCGCGCAGCGTGGATCGCCTCAGCAAACCGCTCCGGGTGGCGTGGCGCGATCAGCAACAAGGCATCCGGCAGGCGCCGCAACACGTCCAGGTGCGCGTTCAACGCAGCCTGCTCCTCACCCTCGTGCGTGCTGGCCGCGATCCACACCGGGCGTCCGGCGCCCCAGTGTTCGCGCAGGCGCGCACCCGCCACCCGCGCATCCGGTGGAATCGGCATGTCGTACTTGAGGTTGCCGCACACCAGCACGCGCCTGGACGGCGCGCCAATCAGGCGATAACGGTCGGCATCCGCCGGCGATTGCGCCGCGATCACGTCGACACAACCCAGCGCCGCGCGCAGCATGCCGCGCAGCGGGCGCGGACGGTAGCCGCGCAACGAGCGCTCGGACAAGCGCGCGTTGACGATCATCAGCGGCACGCGGTACCGGTGGCAGGCGAAATACAGGTTCGGCCAAATCTCGGTCTCGACGATCAGGGCAACGCGCGGCTTGAGCTTGCGCAAAAACCGGTTCACCGCATACGGCAAGTCGTACGGCAGGTAGATGTGGAACACGCTGTCGCCGAACAGCTGCTGCACCCGCGCGGTGCCGGTGGGCGTTACGGTGGTGATGACCAAAGGCGCATCGGGGTACGCCAGCTTGAGCGCCTTGACCAACGGCTCGGCCGCGTTTACTTCCCCCACCGATACCGCATGCACCCACAGGCAGCCGCAGACGCGCTGCGGTGCACTGAAAAAGCCGAAGCGCTCGGCCCAGCGCCAGTAGTAAGGTCGCGAGCGGAAACCGCGCAACGCCAGCCGCAGCACGATCAGCGGCGTCGCCAGGTACATCGCCAAAGTGTAGAGAAAACGCAACGGCAAGCTCCGCAAACCACGCGAGTATACGGGAGCGCCGCGATGACTCCGGCCGGCAGGCGGACGTCCACTACAATGCGCGCGATGCCCGGTTCCCGTCGTCCCCGTTTCCAGCGCGCTTTGCTCGCCCCCCACCTGTGGCCGGCGTGGCTTGGTGTCGGCGTCATCTGGCTGCTCGCGCGTCTGCCGTATCGCGCACTGATGCACGTGGGCCACGTGCTTGGCGCGCTGATATGCCGGGTGCCGTCACCGCGGCGGCGGGTGGCTGCCACCAACATCCGCCTGTGTTTTCCCCAGCTGGACGCGGCAGCACAAGCCGCGCTGGTCAACGCCCACCTGCGCGACATCGGCCTGATGCTGACCGAGTTCGCGCTGGGTTGGCTGGGCTCGAAACGGGCGATCGCCCGCGTGCCAGTGACGATCGAGGGGTTGGAGCACCTCGCCACCGCGCGGGCGCAAAACCGCGGCGTGCTGTTGGTGGGCGGGCACTTTTCGCATCTGGAGCTGTGCGCGCGACTGGTGTCGCAGCGCATCGGCATCGCCGGCATGTATCGCAAGATGGACTCTGCCGTGTTCGAGCATGTCGTGCTGCGCGCGCGGCTGGACTACGCCACCGCCATGTTCGACAAGGACGACATCCGCGGCACGGTGAAATATCTGCGCGCCGGCGGCACGCTGTGGTACGCGCCCGACCAGGACATGCGCAGCAAGGACAACGTGTTCGTGCCGTTCTTCGGTGTGCCGGCGGCCACCATTACCGCCACCCATCACCTTGCACGCTTGTCCGGCGCACTGGTGATCCCGTTTTTCCACCGCCGGCTGCCACACGGCAAGGGCTACGTCATGCGCCTTGGCGCGCCGCTGGCCGATTTTCCCAGTACCGATGCCGCCGCCGACACCGCCCGCATCAACGCCTGCATCGAGGCCATGGTGCGTGCGGCGCCTGAGCAATACCTGTGGGTGCACAAGCGGTTCAAAACGCGGCCTGAAGGTGCACCTGCGGTCTACTGACGCGCGAAAGCCGGCGAAAAGGTGGCGGAAACACCGTGCGCGCCCTCGTCCCCCCACGACACATTCATGCAGCACTTCCTTACGTCGATGCAGGATCGCACCGCTCGGCGCAGTGCGTCCGCCACGCGCGGTTTCTACACCTTGAAATACGCGCGGCGCAGCCTGCGCCGGCGGGCCTCTGCATGCGGCGTGACCGGCTTTTGCGTACGAGACGCCGCGCATGCACGCCATGCTGGCCCACGACCCGCGCCTGGTCGAACGCCCCGACACGCCTACATCAGCCGCAGGCTTGGCGCTGCCGCTGGCTACGCCATCATCCGCAGCCACTACACCTTGGTACTGACGCACCTCCCGCTCGCATGCTCCCGCCGGTCGCGCAGCAGTCGGCACGCTGACCCCGAAGGACGGCAAGAGACTGGGCATCGAGCTGCGCCGCCCAACTGGCCGCAGCCACGAAGGCGAACTCACGGTGTCCGCCAGGCGCAACGCGGTGCGCGACATTGCCCGGGTCGACACAAGCATCGCAGTGCATTTCGCAAGCGCGAGGCACTGCGCGTTGTCGCCACCCGCTGGTTGCCTGACGCCCTCGAACTGTCCTGCCGCCCGCGCAGGCTGAGGCCCACGTTCACTCTCGTGTGGGCTGCTGCGCCAACTTGAGTGCAGCGCACCACAATGCCAGCAGCCACGCGAACAGCAGGCCCCACCACGCGGAGTAGAACGCCAGGTGGGTGTTGAACGGAAACACCATCACGCCCAGTGCCAGCGTCACCGGCCAGGCGCGTTCACGTGCCTGCGCACCCGCGCGCCGCCACGCGCGCACCGCAATGGCCAGCGCCACGAGCCACAGCACCAGCCCCAGTGCACCGGTTTCAGTCAGGATTTCCAGCACGATCTGGTGTGCATGGCACGCTCCCTGGCCGGCGCCGCAGGGCTCGGCGATGAGGAAGTGGTCCTGCGTCGGCGCAAATCGCGGATAGGCATAGCGGAACGCGCGCACGCCGACGCCGGTCCACGGGTGCGCAGCGATCATCTTCAGGCTGTCGTGCCAGATATCGAGCCGACCGGTGAGCGCGGCATCCAGCCCGCTGCGCGTGCCCTGCAAAGCGTCCAGCGTGCGCGCCATGCGCGCCTCGAACGGGGCCGAGGTTTGCCACGCCACCGCGGCAGCCAACGCCAGGGCCAACGCTGCGGCACCCAGATACGCCACAAACCGTTGCCGGGAGGGCGCCACGCGCCACGCACACGCGAGCGCCACCAGGCCGTAGCACAACCACGCGGCACGCGAACCAGCGAGCAGCACCGGACCCAGCATCAGGAGCCACGCCACCGCCAGCCCCGGGCGCCCCCAGCGCCGCTGTGCGGCCCACAACGCAAACGGCGAAAGCACGGCGAGCGTCGGCCCAAACTTGGGGTTGCTCGCCCCGAAAATGCCGGTCAGGCGATCCGGCTGCGCGGGCCCGCCAAGGCTCCAGCCGGTGAACCCCTGCACCCAGGCGTCGCCCACCCACAGCGCCAGGACGGCGGCCACCGCCACATACAGCGCAGCCAAGCGCGATTCGCGATCCACCACGAGACACGCATACACGCCCAGCGGCAGATACCGCAACAGGGCCGCGACCGTGCCCCAGCTCTTGCCCGGCGCCAACGAATGCGGCGCGGAAGCCAACGCCGCCAGAAAGTACCCCGCCAAGAGTGCCAGCAGCAGGCTGGCCCCGCGCGGCCACGCCCAGGCACGCCGACGCCGCACGAAATCGGCCGCCAGCACCAGGGTGCACAGCAAGGTGCCCAGCTCGCTGCTGCGCCCAAACGGCAGCAGGGCCACCACCAGCCAGAACGGCCACAGCGGCGACCGCAAGGCGGCCTTCATGCGATCAACAAGGGTAATCATGCGCGATGCCGTCCAGGCGACCGCACGCATCATAAGCGCTCAGGCGGTGGCAACATCCGCGTACAACGCCAGCACGGCGTCCTGCATGTCGCGCAGCCGGTAGGACTGCAGCATCGGGATCGGCGGTGCCACCCGCAACAACTCGGCCGCACGTTCCACCAGCCGTTCCCGATCCCCCAGCGGCACCCGCCCGGCGGGATACAGCTCGGCCAGCAGCTCGCCGACGCCACCGTGCGCGTAACCAAGCACGGGCCGACACAGGGAAAGCGCTTCAACCACGGTGCGCCCGAACGACTCGGGCTTGTTCGACAACTGCAGGATCAAGCTGGACACCGCATAGACGTCGCGCACATCGCTGCGCGGGGGCGTCAGCACCACCTGCGTGCCCAGCCCGCGCTCGGCAATCAATGCGCGCAACTCGGCAATGTAGGCCTCGCGCCCAGGTTCGATCGCGCCGAGCAACAGCAGCCGGGCGTCGATGCCGCGCCGCTTGAGGTCGGCCAGGAGCTCGATCGCGTCGCGGTGCCCCTTGAGCCGCGTGCCGCGCCCAGGCAGCGTGAGCAAGGGCGCCCCTGCCAACTGCGGGTATTCCGCCAAAAACGCCCGGCGCCAGGATTCGTCCGGGCGGTAGCCATAGGGGAACGCGTCGGGGTCGATGCCGCGCGGTATCACCCGCACCCGGTTGGGTTCCAGCATCGGGTAATGGCCGAGCACGTAGTCGCGCAGGGTTTGCGACACCACGACCACGCGCTCACCGCGCAACAGGATCGAGCTGTAACGCCCCGGCGAGTTGAGCCCGTGCACGGTGGTGACGAAATGCGGCCGCGGCCGCAGGCCCTTGAGGGCCCACCAGCCCAGCCATGCCGGCAACCGCGAGCGTGCGTGCACGATGTCGGGTCGAAGCTCGCGCAGCGTGCGGCGCAAACGCGGCAAGCGCGCCAGCGTGGTCAGCGATTTTTGCCCGATGTCGAGCGTGATGTGCTCGCTGCCTTCGGCCAGCAGGCGCTCCACCAACCGTCCCCCCGCGGAAATCACCACCGAGCGATGACCGGCCTGCACCAGCGCGCGCGCAACCTCCAGCGTCGAGCGCTCGGCGCCGCCGGAGCGCAACGCGGGGATCAGCTGAACGACGGTCAGCCGCAACGGTGGCGAAGTGCTACCGGACATGGTTCCCGTCTGTGGGCCTGCATCCTGGTGCAAGAGCTTCATGTGGAAGCCGAAGCAAGATTGATGCCGTCCAGGCCCCGAACGACATGACGCGTCAGTCGGTCAGGACGTAACGCGAGGCACAATAAGGACAAACGGTCTCGCCACCGTCGTCGACGATCGGCAAATAAATTTTGGGATGCGCATTCCACAGCGACATGCCGGGCATCGGACACGACAACGGCAGGTCGGCGCGCGTCACTTCGTAACGTTTTTGGGCGCAGGTGTGACCCGCACCCACGTGGGTCAGCGGCTCATGCACCTTCTTGACCAGTTGCTGGGCGTCGGCCCGAGTGGCAGGGACGGACATGGAAGCTCCGATCGAAACAGGACAGGCGCCATGTTAGCAGCCTGCCCGGCAACTGCCGCCTGCCGACCCGCGCTGCCACGGGTCGACGGCGGCCCGCTTCACTTTGCCTTCGGCACCGAGCCTTCGGTGGTGATGCGCACCTGCACCTCGTCCCCCACCATCGGCACCATCATGCCCATGCCGAAATCGGAGCGCTTGAGCGTGGCCGTGGCATCAAATCCGATTGCCGGTTGCTGGTTCATCGGATGCGGGCCAACGCGGTTGAGCACGGCGTCCAGGGTGATCGGCCGGGTCACCCCGTGGATGGTGAGGTTGCCGGTGACCTTGAAATGCCTGGCGTCGACCGGCTCCACCCTGGTGCTCTTGAACGTGACGGTGGGGTACTTTGCCGCGTCAAAAAAGTCGGTCTTCTTCAGGTGCTCGTCGAGCGCCGGCACATGGGTGTCGAGCTTGGACAGCGGCAACGTGACCTCGACGCTGGACGCCGCCGGGTGCTGTTCATCGAACGTCACCGTGCCCTGCGCCAGACCGAGGTCGGCGGTGGGATGGGAGTAGTCAAAGTGGCTCCAGCTGAACAACACCATGGTGTGGTTGGGATCGAGCTGGTAGGTGACCGGGTTGGCCTGGGCGACCGTCGCCACACCAAGCAGGCCGGCAAGCAGCAGGCTGGAAAACACGCGCATGGGGGATCTCCACGGGAAAAAGGGCTGGCCGCCGGTATCCTCTGCTGACACCGCGACCACAAGCGAGCGGCCAGTCTATCGGCATGGCCGCACCGCCGAAATCCACGCAGGGGCAACGCAGCGTGCACGCAACCACACCAATTCTGCGCCACCAGCCATGAGCGTCCTGCTTCGCGACGAGTGCTGGGTCATTACCGACTTTGCCACCGGCAACCAGCGCCAGGCGCTGGCCCTGGCCGAGCGCATGGACTTGCCGGCCCGCCATCTGCAACTCGAACCGCGCGCGCCGTGGTCGTGGCTGGCGCCGCGCTTCGCGATCGGCGGCGCGTGGGTCCTGTCGCGCGAGCAACGCGCGTTGTTCGCCCCCCCATGGCCACGGCTGGCCATCGGCTGCGGCCGCGCCGCCTCCCTGTTCACCCGCATGCTTGGCCGCCTCACCCACGGGCGCTGCCACACCGTGCAGATCCTCGACCCGCGCATCGACCCGGTACACTGGAACATTGTCATTGCGCCACGCCACGACCAGTTGACCGGCGCCAACGTGCTGACCCCGCTCGGTTCACTCAACCCGGTGGACGACGCATGGCTGGCCGCCGGGCGCGAGGCCAATCCCGGCCTGGCCGAACTGCCACAGCCGCGCGTGGGCGTGCTGCTTGGTGGCCCGCGCAGCGGGCTCGCCATGGACAGCGCCTACGCGCAAACCCTGGTGGCCCGGCTTGCCGCCCGCCAGCGGCGCGAAGGTGGCAGCCTGTTCGTGCTGCGTTCGCGCCGCACGAGCGCGGACATGGTGGCGGTCTTCCGCCACGCCCTTGCCAGCATTCCCGGCATGCTGTGGTCCGGCCCGGACGATGGCCGCAACCCCTACCCCGGCGTACTCGGCTGGGCCGACCGGCTGGTGGCGACGCCGGATTCGGTCAACATGCTGAGCGAGGCCTGCGCCGTCGGTTGTGCAGTACACACGTTCCCCACATCAACCATGCCAGCGAAGCTGCAACGATTCCATCAGGCCCTGCGCGCGCAGCACCTGCTGCATGACCTGGACGACGACGCGCCGCTGCGCCAGCCGCCGCTGCGCGAAACCGCCGACATCGCACGCCAGGTGCGCGAACGGATGGCCGCCGCAGACGGCATCACCCCGCGCTGAGGAACACCCGTACCGCTGCCGCATCGAACGGCCAATCCAGCTCGCGGCCGCTATCGTTGTCGCGCAGCACCGGCACGCGGGTGCCATAGCGCGCTTCGAGCTCTGGCGCGTCGTCGATCCACTGGCTTTCAAACTCGGGGGTGCGTGCTTCCGCCATGACGGCGAGCGCCAGGTCGCACAAGTGGCAGTAATCGCGCTGATAGAGGACAAGACCGGACATGTGCTGCGGCGCACCGAGGCAAAAGAGGGGCGCCCCGTAGAATAGCGGCCCTCTCTCCACGCAGCCCACGCCATGGCAGTCAGCGTCTTCGATCTGTTCAAGATCGGTATCGGCCCCTCCTCGTCGCACACCGTCGGCCCGATGCGCGCCGCCGCGCGTTTCACCGAACACTGGCTCGACGAAAAAGGCGTGCTGGCCCGCGTCGCCCGCGTGCGCGCCGAACTGTACGGCTCGCTCGCCATGACCGGCCGCGGCCACGGTACCGACAAGGCGGTGCTGCTTGGCTTCACCGGCGAACATCCGGACAGCGTCGACCCCGACGGCATCCCCGCGGCACTCGCGCAGATCCGGGAATCCGGCCACATCCGTCTGCTCGGCAAGCACGAAATCGAGTTCGACGAAAAACGCGACCTCGTCTTCAACAAGCGGCAAAAGCTGCCGTTCCACACCAACGGCATGCGCTTTTCCGCCTACGCCGCCGACGGCACCCAGCTCGCCACGCGCGACTACTACTCGGTCGGCGGCGGCTTCGTGGTCAACCACGACGAGGCGGCGGAAGACCGCATCGTGGCCGACACCACGGCGCAGCCCTACCCGTTTTCGACCGGCGACGAGCTGCTCGCGCAATGCGAACGCCACGGCATCACCATCGCGCAGCTGATGCTTGCCAATGAGGGCGTGTGGCGCAGCGAGGCGGAAACCCGCGCCGGGCTCATGAAAATCTGGCAGGCAATGGCCGACTGCGTCGCACGCGGCCTGCGCTCGCCCGGCACCCTGCCCGGCGGCCTGCACGTGACGCGCCGCGCGCCGGCGATGGCCGAAGAACTGCGCAGCCAGCCGGAAGCCGCGCTCAAGGACCCGCTCACCATCCTCGACTGGGTGAACCTCTACGCGCTCGCCACCAATGAGGAAAATGCCGCCGGCGGCCGCGTGGTCACCGCCCCGACCAACGGCGCCGCCGGCATCATTCCGGCGGTGGGCCACTACTACCTGCGCTTCTGCCCGAAGGCGGACGAGACCGGCATCGCCGAATACCTGCTGACCGCAGCGGCGATCGGCATCCTGTACAAGGAGAACGCCTCGCTTTCCGGTGCCGAAGTCGGCTGCCAGGGCGAGGTGGGCGTGGCCTGCTCGATGGCCGCCGGCGGCCTCACCGCCGCGCTCGGCGGCAGCATCTGGCAAGTGGAAAACGCCGCCGAAATCGGCATGGAACACAACCTCGGCCTCACCTGCGACCCGATCGGCGGCCTGGTGCAGATCCCCTGCATCGAGCGCAACGCCATGGGTTCGGTAAAAGCCATCAACGCTTCCCGCATGTCGCTCAAAAGCGACGGCAAACACCGCGTCAGCCTCGACAAGGTGATCAAGACCATGCGCGACACCGGCCGCGACATGAAAGACAAATACAAGGAAACCTCGCGCGGCGGGCTGGCGGTGAATGTGATTGAGTGCTGACCGGCCGGGATGCGGAATTGGGGATTCGGAATACGGAAAAGCGCAGCTCGGCGAGCATGATCGGCTTGGGCTGGCGGCGGGTGCGAGCGGAGCACCGGAAACCTCGGCCATGGCCACCCGTGACCTGTGGGGCGTGACAGCCAATGGTCGCGTTTGCGACCATGACGTTCTTTTTGCGTAGTGCAGGAGTCTTCGATGCCCGCAACCAATGCGATCCGGCGCGACGTCAAGCCGTTCGACCTGATGCTGACCGGCCTGGGATCGATCATCGGCTCGGGCTGGCTGTTCGGCGCGTGGCGCGCCGCGCAGATCGCCGGGCCGGGGGCGGTGTGGGCGTGGGTGATCGGCGCGGCGATCATTCTCGCCATTGCGCTCTCGTACGCCGAGCTGGGCGCGATGTTCCCGGAATCCGGCGGCATGGTGCGCTACGGGCACTACTCGCACGGCTCGTTGGTGGGATTCATCGCCGCGTGGGCGAACTGGATCGCGATCGTGTCGGTGATCTCGGTCGAGGCCGAGGCTTCGGCGCAGTACATGTCCTCGTGGAAATGGCAGTGGGCGAAGGATCTCTACCATCAGGCGCCGGGCGGGCACGGCGAGCTCAGCGCGATCGGCCTCGGCATCGCCGCGGCGCTGGTCGTCGTCTATTTCCTGATGAACTACTGGAGCGTGAAGCTGTACGCGCGTTCCAACACCGCGATCACGCTGTTCAAGCTCATCATCCCGACCGCCACCGCACTGCTGCTGATGGCGAGCGGTTTCCACCCGGAAAACTTCAGCGTCGGCATCCACGGCGAGCCGCACGCGACCGACTTCGCCTCGGTGCTGACGGCGGTGGCGATTGCCGGCATCGTGTTCAGCTTCAACGGTTTCCAGAGCCCGGTGAACCTCGCCGGCGAAGCGAAGAACCCCGGCAAGAGCATCCCGTTCGCGATCGTCACCTCGATCCTGCTGGCCACCGGCATCTACGTGTTGCTGCAGATCGCCTTCATCGGCGCGGTGCCGCGCGAGATGCTGGCGAACATTGGCTGGCATGGCATCGACTTCTCTTCGCCGTTTGCCGACCTGGCGATCATCCTGGGCCTGCACTGGCTGGCGACGCTGCTGTTCATCGACGCCGTCATCAGCCCCAGCGGCACCGGCATGACCTACACCGCCACCACCGCACGCATGCTCTACGGCATGGAGCGCAACGGCACCTTGCCGAAGATCCTCGGCACCGTGCATCCGAAATGGGGTGTGCCGCGCGCGGCAATGTGGGTGAACCTTGCGGTGTCGTTCCTGTTCCTGTTCTTTTTCCGCGGCTGGGGCACGCTGGCCGCGGTGATCTCGGTGGCGACGATCATTTCCTACCTCACCGGCCCGGTCAGCGCGATGACGCTGCGACGCACCGCGCCTGGCCTCAAGCGCCCGTTGCGCCTGCGCGGTCTGCCGGTACTGGCGGCAATCGGCTTCGTGATGTCGACCGAACTGCTGTACTGGGCCAAATGGCCGTTGACCGGCGAAATCATCCTGCTGATGGTGGTCGCGCTGCCGGTGTACCTGTACTACCAGGCGAAGGATCACTGGCGCGATTTTCGCCGCCAGCTCAACGGCGCATGGTGGATGATCGCCTACCTGCCCACGATTGCGCTGCTGTCCTGGGCCGGCAGCACCACGTTCGGTGGCAAGGGCTACCTTTCCTACGGCTGGGATCTCGTCGTGGTCGCCATCGTCGGTTTCGGCTTCTACCTGTGGGGCGTGAAATGCGGTTGGCGCACGCCGTCGGTGGAAGCCGCGGAACTGGCTGCAATGGCCGACCCCGATGCGCCGCTGGTGCCGCCGGACGAGGCATCGGCCGAACGCCTGACTGGGCGCTGATGGCCCGTCGGCGCGCGGCCTGGATGCTTACGGATAAAGCAGGCGGCTGGTCCAGGTTTGCCCGTGCCGATTCCAGCGCACGCGCTCGTGCAGGCGGAACTCGGCGCCGTACCAGAACTCGACCGTGTCCGGCTCGATCAGAAACCCGCCCCAGTGTGGTGGACGCGGCACCTCGTGGCCGTCGAACTCGTGTTCGTAGCGCGCGATGCGTTCCTCAAATGCGTGCCGATCCGGCAGGGTCTGCGATTGCAGCGAAGCCCACGCACCGATCTGGCTACCGTGCGGGCGGGTCGCAAAGTAGGCGTCGGACTCTTCCGGCTGCAGTTTGCGCGCAGTGCCTTCCACCCGCACTTGCACGCCGTGCCGCACGCGTTTCCAGTGAAAACACAGCGCCGCCTGCGGATGGGCCACAAGCTGGGAGCCCTTGTCGCTGTCGTAATTGGTGTGAAAGCGAAAACCGCGCTCGTCCACACCCTTGAGCAGGACGATGCGCGAGGCCACCCGGCCGTCGGCGTCGATGGTGGCCAGGTTCATCGCGGTGGGCTCAGTGTCGCCAGAGGCCTTGGCCTCCTCGAGCAGCTGGCGAAAGGTCTGCAAAATATCGGGATTGAGCATGGGGCTGAAACTTTTCCTTGAATCGTGGCGCGCTCGCGGCATCATGACGCGAATGAATCCGGCAAATCTTAACGTAACCCGCCACCCGGCCTGCGTCCGCAGCCGACTGCATCCGCCCGAAGCGGATCGCCGCCGATGAGTACGCCCAAGCCGCGCATCGCCGCGCCCAACGCTTCGCTGGCGGGGCATCTGCTGGATCAGTACGCCGGGCGCATCGCACGCTCGAAACGGCCCTACATCCTTGGCCTGTCCGGCCTGCAGGGCAGTGGCAAAAGCACGCTGGCGCGCGAAATGCGCACCCAGGCCGAAGCACGCGGCTGGGCTACCGAGGTACTGTCGCTGGACGACTTCTACTATTCGCGCTCCGAGCGCGAAATGATGGCGCAGGAAATCCACCCGCTGCTGCGCACGCGCGGCGTGCCGGGTACCCACGAAATCGAACTGCTGCTGTCGGTGCTGGCCGCACTGCCGCAGGCCTCGGAACGCCTGCCGGTATCCTGGCCGCGGTTCGACAAGGGACGCGACACGCGCCTGCCCCCCTCGCGTTGGCCACGCGTGGCGCGGCCACCACAACTGGTCATCGTCGAAGGCTGGGCGCTCGGCGTTCGCCCGCAGCTGCAGTCCGCACTGGAAACGCCGGTGAACGAGCTGGAGCGCCGCGAAGACATCGATGGCCGCTGGCGACATTGGGTCAACAAGCAGCTGCGCGGCTATCAGCCGCTGTGGCGCAAGTTCGACGCGTTGATCGTGCTGCAGGCGCCAAGCTGGAATGTGGTGCGCCGCTGGCGCGGCGAAACCGAGCAGGCACTGATCGCGCGGCACGCGCCGCTGGCCATGGATGCGCCGACACTCGCGCGTTTCCTGCAACACTTCGAGCGCTTGAGCCGGCACGCGCTGGCCACCTTGCCCGCGCTCGCCGACAGCGTCGTCGAGTACGACGACGACCGCCACATGATCGGGCTCACCCACGCCTGAGAGCTTGCCGGAGCTTCAGCCAGCGACCGGCTCGACCTGCACGGCGGTGCCGTAGGCCAGCACTTCGGTGACGCCTTCAGCCACATCGTTGGCGTCATAGCGCATCGTCAGCACCGCGTTCGCACCCATCTCGGCGGCATGTTGCAGCATCAGCTCGAAGGCCTCTTCGCGCGCCTTCTCGCACAACTCGGTGTAGATCGTGATGTTGCCGCCCACCAGGGTTTGCAGGGCAGCGCCGAGGTTGCCGACGACGCTGCGCGAGCGCACGGTGATGCCGCGCACGATGCCGAGCGTGCGCGTGACGCGGTGGCCGTGCAGCTCGTTGCCGGTGGTGACCATGCCGTGGGAAATCGGAAGATTGGCCATGCGCTTGCTCCGCTGATGGGCGCTCAAGTATCCAGCAACGCGGCGTAGCCGTCGCGCGCATCCGGCCATTGCGGCGCCCAGCCACTCGCGCGCAAACGCGCGTTGGACAGGCGTTTGCTGCCGATGCCGGCCGGCGGCGGGCCTTCGCGCGGTGCTGGCGCATCCACCAGTTGCGCGAGAAAGTCGTACAGCTCGTCGAGCGGCAGCGGGGTGTCGTCGACTCCGACATACAGCGGCTGCGGTTTGGGCAAGCCGAGCAGGTGCACGATCGCCGCAGCGGCATCATCGACGTGGATGCGGTTGGCCCAATGCGGCGCCTCGCGCGGCACCCGCACCGCGCCGGCACGCAGGCGTTCGATCAATTGCAGGCGTCCCGGCCCGTACAGGCCCGCAAGGCGCAACACCACCCCGGGCACCGCGCGCGCCGCCAGCATCTGTTCGGCTTCGCGCAGGATCGCGCCGTTGAAACCCAGCGGTGCCGGCGGCGTGTCCTCATCGACCCAGTCGTCGTCATGCTCGCCGTACACCGCGCTGGACGAGACCATCAGCACCCGCTTGAGCACCTTGGCGTCGAGTGCATCGAGCAGGTGGCGAAAGCCATCCACGAACAACGCGCGATACGCCGCGCGGTCGCGCATATCCGGCGCCGGTAGGTACACCAGGCGCGTAATGCCGCCCGGCAAACTCGACCAGGTGTGCGGTGCGGTCAGGTCGGCACCCACCCAACGCAAGCCTTGCGGCGCCTTCGCCGGCGGCTGGCGCCGCAACGCCCACACGGCGGCGCCCTGCGCGAGCAACAACGTGGCCACGCGCAGGCCGAGGTCGCCACAACCGGCAAGCAAGATTCGTTCAGCCATCCAATCACCTGCTGCTAAAGTCCGCGCCATGAATCCGTCGCGCAACCTGTTCCTGATTGGTCCGACCGGCGCCGGCAAGACCTCGCTCGGCCGCCGTCTCGCTGCGCATTATGGCCTGTCTTTCATCGACCTCGATCGTGCGATCGAGGAGCATACCGGCGCCGATGTGGCCACCGTGTTCGAGATCGAAGGCGAAGCCGGTTTCCGGCAGCGCGAATCGGCACTGCTGACCGAATACGCCGCCGGCAACGAGGTGCTGCTGGCAACCGGCGCCGGGGCCGTGCTCGCCCCGGCCAACCGGGCAACACTGGCCGCACGCGGTTACGTGCTGTGGGTACAAGCCGGCATCGACCAGCAACTCGCGCGCCTTGCCCACGACAACCAACGACCGCTGCTGGCCGGCGCCGACCGCCATGCGCGCCTCACTGCAATGGCGGCCGCACGCGACCCGCTGTACCGCGGCATCGCCGACTTGATCCTGCCGGCTGCCCACGGCGTCAGCGCCTCGTTCACCCACGCCATCGTGCTGCTCGATCGCCATTGGCGGCGCAGCACGCCATTACGAGTGGTCCCATGAATTCACCTTCGCCCCTTACCATCGATGTCAGCCTTGGCGCGCGCAGCTATCCGGTATGGATCGGCCGCGGCCTGCTGGGCGACGCCGAGCGCTGGCGTGCGCGGCTGCGCGGCCGCCACGTGCTGGTGGTGAGTAACACCACGGTGGCGCCGCTCTATCTCGACCGCGTCACACGTGGACTCGATGGGCTGCGCTGGTCGCAACACCTGATCGGCGACGGCGAAGCGCACAAGAGCTTCGCCAACGTCGAACACGCGCTCGGCGCGCTGGCCGCACTCGGTGCCACGCGCGATGCCTGCGTGCTCGCGCTGGGCGGCGGCGTGGTGGGCGACCTGGCCGGTTTTGCCGCCGCCTGCTGGATGCGCGGCATCGACTTCATCCAGATGCCGACCACGCTCCTGGCGATGGTGGATTCCTCGGTCGGGGGCAAGACCGGCGTGAACCTGCCCGCCGGCAAAAATCTCGTCGGCGCGTTCCACCAGCCGCGCGCCGTCGTCGCCGACATCGACACCCTGGCAACGCTGCCGGTGCGCGAATACCGCGCGGGCCTTGCCGAGGTCGTGAAGGGCGCCGCGATCGGCGACGAGGCATTTTTCGCCTGGCTCGAAACGCACGTCGATGCGTTGAACGCGCAGGACGCCGCCGCGGTGATCGCGGCGATCGCGCGCAAGGTGCGCTACAAGGCCGGCGTGGTGGCGCGCGACGAGACCGAGCACGGCGAACGCGCGCTGCTCAACTTCGGCCACACCTTTGGCCACGCGCTGGAAACCGTCGGCCACTACACCACGCTGCTGCACGGCGAAGGCGTGGCGATCGGCATGCTGCTCGAGGCACGCCTGTCCGAACGCCTCGGCATGAGCCAGGGCGCCGACACGGAACGCCTGCGCCGCCTGCTGGCCAGGCTTGGCCTGCCGGTGACCGTACCGCCCGGCATGCCACCTGATGCCTTGCTGGCCGCCATGCGGCTGGACAAGAAAAACCTCGCCGGCCAGCTGCGCCTGGTGTTGTGGCACGGCATCGGCGGCTGTGAAATCGTCAACGGCATCGCCGAAACCGACGTGCTCGCCGTGCTGCACGAGGCGATCACCGCGGCATGAGCTGCGACGTCGGGCCCGCTGCAAACCGGGCCCGCCCGCACCAACGCACCTGTAAACTATCCGGGTCGGCGCATTGCCGGCACTGGTCCTACGCCTGACGAGCCATGCGCCTTTATCTGCAAAATCTGCCCGGCAACGCCGAGCCGCCACGCTACGTCCAGATCAGCCTCGAGCAGGATCTGCTCGGCGGCTGGACGCTGTATCGCGAAACCGGCCACGAAGGCGGCAAGGCCACGTTGCGGCGCGAGCAGTTTCTGGAGCGCGACGCTGCGCTGGCGGCTTTCGAGAAAACCCGCGACGCGCAACTCAAGCGCGGCTTTCGGGTGATGTTTGCGCAGGGCATGGACGGCCCCTACGGACGCTGAAAATGACCACTCCCCTCCGCAACGACCGCCTGCTGCGCGCACTGCGCCGCGAGCCCACCGACACCACGCCGATCTGGCTGATGCGCCAAGCCGGGCGCTACCTGCCCGAATACCGCGCCACGCGCGAGCGCGCCGGCAGCTTCCTGGCCCTGGCCCAGCACCCCGAGTTGGCGTGCGAGGTGACGCTGCAACCCCTCGACCGCTTCGAGCTAGACGCCGCTATCCTGTTTTCGGACATCCTCACCATCCCGGATGCCATGGGCCTTGGGCTCTCGTTCGCGCACGGCGAAGGCCCGCAGTTTGCGCGCCCGGTACGCAACGCTGCCGATATTGCGCGACTCGCGGTGCCCGACATGGACGGCGAGCTGCGTTACGTGACGGATGCGGTGCGGCTGATCCGCAACGAGCTGGCCGGTCGCGTGCCGCTGATCGGCTTCGCCGGCAGTCCGTGGACGCTGGCCTGCTACATGGTCGAGGGAGGCGGCTCGCGCGACTTCGCGCGGCTGAAAACGCTGTGCTGGAACGAGCCCGCGCTGGCGCACCAGTTGCTCGACGTGCTGGCGCGCAGCGTGGCGACGTATCTCGTGGCGCAAGCCGCCGCCGGGGCGCAGGCGTTGATGATCTTCGACAGCTGGGGCGGCATGCTCGGACCTGCGGCGTTTCGCGAGTTTTCGCTGCGCCACCTCGCGCAGATCGTGGCCGCGCTCAAGGCCGACACCCGCTCGCGCGAGTTGCCGGTGATCCTGTTTTCCAAGGGCGCAAACGCCAGCCTGGCAGCCATGGCCGCTACCGGTTGCGCCGCGCTCGGCGTCGACTGGACGATCGACCTTGCCGATGCGCGCAAGGCGGTGAACAGCCAGGTGGCGCTGCAGGGCAATCTCGACCCCGCGACCCTGCGTGCCACGCCGGAAGTGATCCGCCGCGAGGCACGCGCGGTGATGGACGGCTACGGTGAACCCACCGGCCACGTGTTCAACCTGGGCCACGGCGTCACGCCGGAAGTCGACCCTGAAAACGTGCGCGTGCTGGTCGACGAGGTGCACGCCTACGGGCGCACGCTGCGCGGCGCTTGAGACGCCGCGCAGCCCTCGCCGCGATCAGCCGCAATCGCAACCGTCGCTGCCGCAACCGCCGCCACCGGCGAGATCCCGCGCAAACGGTTGCGCATCGCAACCCAGTTCGCGCAGCTTGACCACGATCTGCTCAGCGCTGGCGCTGGCGAACACTTTGAGGTGGTTGCGCGCCGGATCGAGCATGACCTTGGCACCGGCATCAAGCGAGCGCATGGCGCTGGTGATGGCATCCACGTCGTGGTGTCGGCCGGAAAGTTGGAACTGCATGGGATGAATCCTGCTGCGTCTCTGGCACACGCCAGCCCGTCATGATGCCTGCGGGGCCGCACGCGGGCAATTGACGCACGTCAACGCCCCTTGCGGGGGGCCTGCTCATCCGTCGCGCGAAGTCACCCGTACACACTCCTACGGGTCGGAATTCAACTCCACCAAGCGCTTCGCGTACAGCCTGTCGGGCGGAAACCCGATCTGTCAATGTGCTGCAAGTCGGTTCAGATCGGGGACGCACGCACGCGCCTTGCCGAACCCCGAATGCCCCATCTCGCATGCCGGCTGGCTGGTACCCAGCAGCTCAGCGCGGATGGATCCAGTGCACCCAGGTGCCGTTGGCCTGGTCCTCCACGCGGTTGCCTTGGCGGCCGTCGGCCACCACTCCCCAGGTCGAGCGTAGTGCGCCGCCGCGGATGCGATCCACGCGCACGTTCTCGCCCTGCGGGATGGCGAACGTCGTTTCCACCACCAGCACACCGTTGTGTTCATACACCAGCGTGGCATCGCGGCCGGCACCCGCGCCCCAGCCAACGTGCAGCTCGCAGGCCACCGGCGCGTACACGCCGCGGTTGTCGAGCCCCCAGTCGGTGGTTTTTGCGAGCAGTTTCTGCAGATCCGGATTGCTCCAGTCCACGATGTTGCTCGGAGTCGGCGTGCGCATTCGACTCATGTCCATGGACGCTCCTGCGTAGCGGCCGGGGCATGACCGGTCGACATGCGCCCGCGCACCACAACCGCCCCCTTGCGCCACGCAAGGCAGCACGGAGCGACGTGGCTGGCAGTGAGGTTGGTACAAGTGCTCATGCCCCTGTATCGGCGGCCATGGCGCAC
Source organism: Rhodanobacter sp. FW106-HT46G03 (assembly GCF_058789895.1). Taxonomy (NCBI): domain Bacteria; kingdom Pseudomonadati; phylum Pseudomonadota; class Gammaproteobacteria; order Lysobacterales; family Rhodanobacteraceae; genus Rhodanobacter; species Rhodanobacter sp. FW106-HT46G03. The sequence goes on along the minus strand of NZ_JBYTCC010000001.1, from coordinate 1,037,153 downwards.
ACTTTAGCCAGCGTCACTGTACGTTGTGGTCGCCCTCGGGAAACAGCACGTCGACATAACCGAATTGGCTGAAATCGGTGATTCGCGAGGGGTACAACCGGCCGATGAGGTGGTCGCACTCGTGTTGCACGACGCGTGCGTGAAAGCCGGACGCCGTGCGGTTGATCGGCGCCCCGTGCGGATCCACGCCCTGGTAGCGGATCAAGGTGTAGCGGCTCACGGCGCCACGCAGGCCGGGCACCGACAGGCAGCCTTCCCAGCCGGTTTCCATGTCTTGCGAGAGCGGCGTGACGTGCGGGTTCACGAGGATCGTCTGGGGCACTTCCGGTGCATCGGGATAACGGTCGGAATGCTCGAAGCCGAAGATGACGAGCTGCAGGTCGACACCGATCTGCGGCGCGGCCAGGCCGACGCCATCGGCGGCGTGCATGGTCTCGAACATGTCGGCGATCAACGCCTCAAGCTCGACGCTGCCGAGCAGCTTGTCCGGCACCGGCGGCGCCACCCGCAACAAACGCGGATCACCCATCTTCAGGATTTCGCGAATCATCGGAACCTCCTCGATGTCCCAAGCCCTCGAACGCTAACCAGCGATACATGATGCCGGCGTAGAGCCTCCACAACGTGACCTTGCGCAAGACAATTCGACCAAAGCACAAGGGGTTTTGCATTGACCCTGCACCACGTCGGGCGAGACCCTTGTAAGACTTTACGGGAGAGTTCGCATGCAAGCTGCTGTCATTCGCCCCAACCTGAGCCCGGCGGCGAAGATCGCCTGGACGGCGTTGGCCATCATCGGCGCGTTTTGCCTCGGCGTGGTGGCCTTGCGCCGCGGCGAGCCGATCAACGCGATCTGGCTGGTGGCGGCGTCGATCTCGATCTTTGCGATCGGCTACCGCTTCTACGGCAAATTCGTCGAGCACTCGGTGCTGAAGCTCGACCCCACGCGCGCGCCGCCCTCGGTGCTGCGCAACGACGGGCTGGATTACGTGCCCACCGAAAAGTGGGTGGTGTTCGGCCACCACTTCGCGGCGATTGCCGGTGCCGGCCCGCTGGTCGGCCCGGTGCTGGCGGCGCAGATGGGGTATCTGCCCGGCACCCTGTGGATCCTGTTCGGCGTGGTGTTTGCCGGCGCGGTACAGGATTTCATGATCCTCGGCCTCTCGCTGCGCCGCGACGGCCGCTCGCTCGGCCACATGCTGCGCGAGGAGCTCGGGCCATTCCCCGGCCTGGTCGCGATGATCGGCGTGCTGGTGCTGATGATGATCGTGCTGGCGGTGCTGGCGCTGGTGGTAGTGAAGGCGCTCACGCACAGCCCGTGGGGCACGTTCACCGTGGCGGCGACCATTCCCATCGCGCTGCTGATGGGTGGCTATCTGCGCTGGTTCCGGCCGGGCAAGATCCTCGAAGTGTCGGTGTTTGGCCTGGCGCTGCTGCTGGCCTCGATCTGGGGCGGGCGGTTCATTGCCGAGTCGGCCGTACTAGCGCCGATCTTCGACCTCGATGCGAAGGCGCTTGCCTGGTGGCTGATCGGCTACGGTTTCTGCGCCTCGGTGCTGCCGGTATGGCTGCTGCTGGCGCCGCGCGATTACCTCTCCACCTTCCTCAAGATCGGCACCATCGGCCTGCTGGCGCTGGCGATCATCCTGGCGGCACCGGCGCTGCAAATGCCGGCGGTCACCAAGTTCATCGACGGTACTGGCCCGGTGTTCGCCGGCAACCTGTTCCCGTTCCTGTTCATCACCATCGCCTGCGGCGCGGTCTCCGGCTGGCACTCGATCATTGCCTCGGGCACCACGCCGAAACTCCTGGCGAATGAGGGCCAGGCGCGACTGGTCGGCTACGGCGGCATGCTGTGCGAAGCGTTCGTGGCGATCATGGCGCTGATCGCCGCGGCCTCGCTGCACCCCGGCGTGTATTTCGCCATGAACTCGCCCACCGCCATCATCGGCACCACCGTGCAGCAGGCGGCGGAAACCATCAGCCAATGGGGCTTTGTGGTGACCCCGGACGAGCTGCTGCAGACCGCGCACGAAGTCGGCGAGCAGAGCATTTTGGCGCGCGCCGGTGGCGCACCGACGCTGGCGGTCGGCATGGCGCAACTGCTGCACAACATCCTGCCGGGCGAAGGCATGATCGCGTTCTGGTACCACTACGCGATCCTGTTTGAAGCGCTGTTCATCCTGACCACGGTGGACGCCGGCACCCGCGTCGGTCGCTTCATGATCCAGGAGATCGCCGGCCTCATCCACAAGCCGCTGCAGGCCACCGAGTCGTGGACCGGCAACCTTCTGGCCACCGCGGTGTGCGTGCTGCTGTGGGGGTATTTCCTCTACCAGGGCGCGGTCGATCCGCTGGGCGGCATCAACACCTTGTGGCCGTTGTTCGGCATTGCCAACCAGATGCTGGCGGCGATCGCGCTGATGCTGGCCACGCTGGTGGTGGTGAAACTCAAGCGCGAACGCTTCGTGTGGGTGCCGGGCATTCCGGCCGTGTGGCTCTTGATCTGCACGATGGCCGCGGGCTACGAGAAACTGGTCGGACCGATCAGCTTCACCGCGGCGGCGAACAAATACGCCACCGCCATGGCCACTGGCGAACTGCTCGCACCGGCCAAGAGCGCGGCCGCAATGCAGCAGATCGTCACCAACAACCGCGTGGACATGGTGATGACCGCGTTGTTCATGGCGTTGGTGGTGGCCATGACGCTGTTCTGCCTGCGCGCCATCGTGCGCGCGTGGCAGACCAATCACCCGACCGCACACGAAGAACCGTATGTGGCCCTGGCCGACGTGGCGACGCCGTAAGGAGGTCGTGATGAATCAGCATTTCGCAGCCCTGCGCAAATGGGCGGTGCAAACCGCCCGTCTGTGCTGCGGCGTACCCGATTACGACGTCTACGTGCAGCACCTGCACAGCCATCACCCGGAGCGCACGGTGCCAAGCTACGCCGAGTTCTACCGTGAACGCACCGAAGCGCGCTACAAGGGTGGTGGCGGCCGCTGCTGCTGATGGCCGGGGTTCAGGAGCCGTGATTCAGGATTCATAGGAACTGGTCCCTGCGGGGTTGCCCGAACCACGTCACAACTCGGGCGGCCGCTGCCGCACACCGGCCGCGTGCGGTGGTCTGACAAGCAGCCTAATGGGGCGACCTGTACCGGCCGGTACGGGTACACCCCGCCGGTCAGTCCTCTGGACCGTACGCAACCAAGCAATCCCGCTGGCGTTACCCGCCGGCGGGGTTTTTTGTTTCCGGATCGGCGCACGGCGCCGTCCACACGGCCGAAGTTCCATGCAGGATGTAACCACCCCCGTCGTCTTTGGCTACTTCACTGCGGCGCTGCTGGCGACGGCGGCGGTGGCATTTGCCGCCGGCATCCAGTTTTTGCTGGTGGGCATGCGCCAGAAAAGCGACCGCACACCGCTGGTGTTTGCCCTCTTGTGCGTGTGCGCTGCCGTGATCTCCGGCGCCCGCGCCAGCGGGTACGCCGCATCCACGCTGGACGCTGCGGTGTTGTCGTTGCGGGTGGCGGCCGGCACTGCGCTGGTGGCGCTTCCGCTGTTGTTGAGCTTCGTTGCGCACTACACCGGCCAGCGTTTGCCCCGCCTGTCTTTCGGCCTAGCGCTGCTGCTCGCAGCCGCGCTGTTCTGGATCAATCTCGTCGCCCCGTTCACCGTACTCGACGCCCACCTGCAGGCGGGCGCACGCCTCGTATTGCCCTGGGGCGAATCGCTGTACGTGCTGGATGGCGTGCGCTCGTTCAGCGGCCGCCTCTTCTACGGGTTCAGCTATGCCGTGTTCGCCTGGGCGCTGTACGCCAGCGTGCGCCAGTTCCGGGCCGGCGAACGGCTGCGCGCGGCGATGCTGCTGGTTTGCCTGCTGCTGGAATTCGCGGCGGTGGCGTGGACAATGCTGGCGGTGGATACGCTTGGGCTGCCTTATCCGGCCGCCGACACCTTCGCGTTTCTCTCGTTCGTGCTGCTGATGAGTTTCTCGCTGGTCGGCCAGATGCACACCCGCACGGCGCAGCTCGAGAGCGCCACCGAGGAGTTGCGGCGCGAAGCCACCACGCGGATCGAAACCGAGCTGGAGCTGCACCATGCCGCGTGGCATGACGCGCTCACCGACCTGCCGAACCGCTTGCGTCTGCAACAGCTGTTGCGCGAATCACTCGCCGCGGCCGAACAAAATGGCCAGTTCGGCGCGTTGCTGATCCTGGATCTCGACAATTTCAAGACCATCAACGATTCGCTTGGCCACGTGACCGGCGACCGCGTGTTGCAGGCGATCACCGACCGCCTGCTGGCCACGGTGCCGGAAAACGCCACCGTGGCGCGCCTCGGCGGCGACGAATTCGTGGTGCTGCTGGACAACCATGCCGACGGCATCGCCCGCGCCGGCGAAGGTGGCAGACAGGTGGCGCAACGCCTGCTGGACGCCCTGGTGCCGCCGCTCACGGTCGACCGCCGACAGCTGCCGGTGAGCGCCAGCATCGGCGTCGCCACCTTCCCCGAGGCAGGCATGCAGATGGCCGACATCCTGCGCCGCGCCGACATTGCGTTGTATCGCGCCAAGGGTGCCGGGCGCCATGCGATCCGCCAGTTCGAGCCGCAAATGCAGCGCGCCGCCGACCTGCGGCTGGAACTCGAACGCGGCCTGCGCATCGCGATCGAGCGCCGCGAGCTGGCGCTGCGTTTCCAGCCGCAAGTCGATCTCGACGGCCACCTGGTCGGCGCGGAAACGCTGCTGCGCTGGCAGCACCCCGAGCTGGGCGAGGTGCTGCCCTCGACATTCATCCCGATTGCCGAGGAAACCGGGCAAATCCACGCCATCGGCAACTGGGTCATGGCCGCCGCTTGCCGCCACATTGCCGATTGGCAGCAACGCGGTGTCGCGTTCGGCCGCCAGTTGTCGGTCAACGTGAGCCCGCTGCAACTGGCCAACCCGACATTCACCCGCAAGCTGGCGGCCACGGTGCGGGCGACTGGCGTAGCACCCACAGCGCTGACGTTGGAGCTCACCGAAAGCGCGTTGCTGGCCGATTTCGAAGCCGCGCGTCAGGCATTGGGCATGCTGTCGGCCGCCGGGTTCCGGTTGTCGCTCGATGATTTCGGTACCGGCTACTCCTCGCTCTCCTACTTGCAGCAGTTGCCGCTCGACGAGCTCAAGATCGACCTTTCCTTTGTCACTTCGTTGCAATCGGCCTCCCCCAACCCGCTGGTGGGTTTCATCATCGACGTCGGCCATCGACTGGGCATGCTGACCATCGCCGAAGGGGTGGAAACCCCGGAGCAACGCGCCATCCTCGAACGCCTGGGCTGCGACGTGTTGCAAGGGCACCTGGTCAGCCCGGCACTGAGCGCGGCCCAGTTCGAGGCGTGGCTGGCACCGCGCGGCCGCGGCTGATCGCCTCTTCGCCGCGGTTCATCCGGGCGTTGCGACAATTGGCGGCTTGAGCATCCCCCATGATCGAACCTGAAGCCACTCTCGCGGCGTTGCCGGCGGATCGCACGGATCCAACGCAACCCAACCGCACCGGTCTGCGCATCATCGCGATCTACGAGGTCGCCAAGACCGCATGTCTGCTGCTGGTGGCGGTGGCTGCGTTCCGGCTCGATCAGCCGCAACGCTTCGAACAATTCCTGCGCTGGCTCGAACACCTGTCGCTTGCCGGCGGTTCGAGCGGCACGCTGGTGCATGCCCTGCAGGCCTTTGGGCCCAGTCATTTCGAGGCCCTCGGCGCCGTGGCGCTGGGCTACGCCGTGCTGTTCGGCATCGAAGGCGTCGGCCTGCTCGCCGGCAAGTACTGGGCCGAGTGGTTCACCGTGATTGCCACGGCCTCGCTGATCCCGATCGAGCTGTACGAAACCGTCTATCGCTTTGGATGGCTGAAACTCGCCGTGCTGATCGGCAACATCGCCATCCTGGGATATCTGCTGCGCATTGCGCTGCAGACGCGCGCCCGCCGGATGCGGCATCAGCCCACTTCGTGATGCATCGGCTCGGCCGCCAGCGCCGGGCTTCGGCGCGGCGCGAGCTCCACCACGTACATCGCCGCCAGCACCAGCGCACCGCCGAGCACCACGCGCCAGCCGAGCACATCGCTGCCGAACGCCACGGCAAACGCGGCGGCAAAGACCGGCTCGGTGGTCATCACGATGGCCGCGCGCGTGGCCGGCAGGCGTGCCTGCGCCCAGGTCTGCATCGCCATTGCCCCGGCGCCGGCAAAGATCGCCATGTACAGCACCGCCAGCCACGCCGCTGGATCGGGCGGCAACATCGGCCCGCCATGCGGCCAGGTGGCCATGAGGCACAGCAGCGCAATCGCCGCCATTTGCACCGCTGACAGCCCCATCGCCTCGCCCGGCCGCGACCACTGGCCCATCAACACGATGTGCAGCGCGTAACACCCCGCCGACAGCAGCGTCAGCCACACGCCGGCGTTCACTGTCACGCCATTGAGCGAGATCACACCCAGCCCGAGCGTGGCCAGCGCCACCGCCAGCCACACCGCGCCGGTCAGGCGCTGACGCAACAACACCGTGGCGAGCAGCGGCGTCAGCACCACGTACATGCCGGTGACAAACCCGCTCACGCTCGGCGCGATCAGGGTCAGCCCCCAGGTTTGCAGCAACTGCGCCACACCGTAGAGGCCGCCAAGCGCCAGACCACGCACCAGCCCGCGACGGCCGAGCCGCCCCACGTGGCGCGGAAACACCATCAGCATCGCTGCCGCGGCAATCGCAAAACGCACGGCAAGGAAATCCGCCACCGGCATGCGCGCCACGACGTCCTTGATCATGAAGAACGTCGAGCCCCACACCGCGGTCATCACCAGAAGCCCTGCCGTCGCCAGGGTGGCGGCGCGGTGGCTGCTCATGTTTCGTCGCTCCGTGTGCGGCGCAGGAGCAGGCCGGGAATCTGCAGCAGAAAGTGCGCCCAGATGCCGAGCCACACGACCTGCGCAATCAGCGGCCAGCGCGCCGCCGGATCGAACTTGCGAAACCAGCGCCACATGCCGCGATGCTTGTATCGACTGACGAAGATCGGCCGATGCCGGCTCGACGTGCCTTTGGCGTGCACCACACGCACCGCGCCGGCCAGCATCACGCGCCAACCGGCATCGCGCACGCGGCGGCACAGGTCGAGATCTTCGCAATGCAGGAAATACCCGGTGTCAAAGCCATTGAGCCGCTGGAACAGGTGCCGCGGCAGCAGCATCAAGGCGCCGGACACCGCCTCGGCCTCCACCGTCTGCTCCGGCATGCGGCCCATCTCGATGCGTTGCCCGGCCCACCCGAACAAGCTGCGCAGCGCCCGCGACAGCAATGGATCACGCCGATACGAGGCGGGATCGGGCCGCCCCTGCGGATCGCACACCACCGCGCCGAGCAGGCCCAGCTGAGGCGTGCCGCGCGCAATCGCCAGCAACGCATCGAGGCTGGCCTGGTCGATCAGGCAATCCGGGTTGAGGATCAACAGCCACTGGCCGCCGGCATCCTGCTCGCCGCGGTTCACCGCCGCGCCAAACCCGAGGTTGGCGTGGTTCCGCACGAAGTGAAAACGCGGGTCGAGCTGATGCGCGCGGGCCAGTGCCTCAGGCACGCCATCGGTCGAGCCGTTGTCGACCAGGATCAGCTCCAGCGGCGTGGTGCAGGCCAGCACATCGCGCACGCATTCGCGCAGGCGTGGCCCGCTGTCGGCGGAAACCACGACCACGCTGAGATCCAGTGCGGGGACAGCAAACAGCGTATTCACTATGTCTTGCATGATGGCGGATTCAATCGTCCACGTCGCGGCCCAGCACGTGGGCAATGGCGAGCGGCGCGTGCTCGTCGTCGCGTGCCAACCACGGTTGTCCGGCGTGCCAGCCGGCGAGGTGCCAGCCGCGCAAACGATAACGCTCACCGCGCCGGCGATCGAGCAGCAGCACGCCGCGTTGATGCCGCAGCGGCAGTGCCAGCCAACGGCCATCGGCCGCATGCGCACAGCGTGGCTCGACCCCGGCCACACTGCCGCCACCCGGCAAGGCCAAGGCATCGCCCTGCCAAGCCAGCGTGCCGCCCAGCGGGTCAGCCAGCGCGCCTGCGCGCAAATCCTGCCAGCACACCGGATCGAGTTCGATGATGTTGGCTGGTGGTGCCACCGGCCGCAGTGCAAGCTGCGGCCACTCCGCCTGGTCGTCCGACTGCGCCGCCTGCGCGGCGGCGCGCGACCGGGCACGATCCAGCCAGTTTTCCAGCAGCACCAAAAGCGAAAACCCCACGAGCGCGGCAAGCAGGGTCATGAGCCACCCCAGGGCGTCGAGGCCATCGGCGCGCAGGGTGGCCAGCAACCAGCCCGGCAAACCCCAACGCAACGCACGCCGCAAGGCCGGCGGTGACCACGGCCACGCTTGCGCCCGCCACAACAACATGCCGGCGCAAGCCAGCAGCAACGGCAGGCCGAGCCACCATGGCAGCGCGGCCAGCAGCAGCAACCACAGCGCCGCCGGCAGCCATGACGGCCAGCGGCGCGGCGGGTGGGCGGGGTCTAACCGCACCACACCCGGGCGTTGCGGAACATGCGCAGCCACGGCGACTCCTCGCCCCACCCATCCGGTGCCCAACTGAGCTGCACGGTACGGTAAACCCGTTCCGGGTGCGGCATCAGGATCGTCACCCGGCCGTCAGCGGCCGTGAAGCCGGCCAGCCCGCCGGGCGAGCCGTTGGGGTTGAGCGGAAAACTCTCGGTGGGCTTGCCGCGGTTGTCGACAAAGCGCACCGCCGGCTGGGCCTTGGCCGGGTTGGCATCGCCGGCAAAGAACGCACGGCCCTCGCCATGCGCCACCGCGACCGGAATGCGCGAACCGGCCATGCCCTGGAAAAACAGGCTGGGCGAATCGAGCACTTCGAGCGTCGCCACGCGCGATTCGTACTGCTCGGAGGTGTTGCGCAAGAAGCGCGGCCAGTGCGCGGCGCCCGGGATGATGTCCTTGAGCTGACTGAGCATCTGGCAGCCGTTGCACACCCCCAGCGCAAACTTGGACGCATCGGCAAAAAACGCGGTGAACTGCGTGCGCAGCAGGTCGTTGTACAGGATCGATGCCGCCCAGCCGCGCCCGGCGCCGAGCACATCGCCGTAGGAAAACCCGCCGCACGCCGCAAACCCGCGAAAATCGCCGAGCCGCACGCGGCCGCTGGCGAGATCGGTCATGTGCACGTCGACTGCATCGAAACCGGCGCGGGTAAAGGCGGCGGCCATTTCCACCTGGCCGTTGACGCCCTGCTCGCGCAGGATCGCCACCCGCGGGCGCACCCCGGTGGCAATGTACGCCGCGGCCACGTTGTCCGCCGGGTTGAACCCCAGCCGCGGCGACAGGCCGGGGTCGGCGTCATCCATCCGCCAGGCGTGTTCGGCATCGGCGCTGGCCGGGTTGTCGCGCAGCTGCTGCATGGCGTGGGTGGTGTCGTTCCACGCGGCGTACAGCGTGCCCCAGTGCCATTTGCACAGCACGTCGCCGCCCACGTAAAGCTTGATGCCGAGTTTCTCCTTCGGCCGGCCAATGCGGTGGGCGATGCTGTCCAGCCCGTGCTTGGCCACCAGCGTGGCAAACGCGTCGCGATGGTTCGTCGCCACCTGCACCACCGCGCCAAGCTCCTCGTTGAACAGCGCGCGCAGCGTCGCCTCGCCCCAGCCGTCCAGCCGGATTTCCAGCCCGCAATGGCCGGCAAACGCCATCTCCAGCAGGGTCACGATGAGACCGCCGTCGGAGCGGTCGTGATAGGCCAGCAGCAGGCCGGCGCGGTTCGCCTCCTGCACCAAATCGAAAAACGCCTTGAGCAAAGCGGCGTCGTCGAGATTCGGCGGCACGCCGCCGCCACGGTTGAACACCTGGGTCAGCGCCGAAGCGCCAAGGCGATCGTGGCCGGCACCGAGATCGAGCAGCCACAAGTCGCTGTCGCCGCGGTCGCAACGCAGTTGCGGCGTGAGCGAACGGCGCACGTCGTCCACCCGCGCGAACGCGGTCACCACCAGGGACACCGGCGACACCGTGCGCTGCGCCTGCTCGCCGTCCTGCCACAGCGCCTGCATCGACAACGAGTCCTTGCCGACCGGGATGGAAATGTCGAGCTGCGGACACAATTCCATGCCCACGGTGCGCACCGCGTCGTACAACGCGGCGTCTTCGCCGGCATGGTTGACGGCCGCCATCCAGTTCGCCGACAGGCGCACGTCGGACAAGCTGGCCACCGGCGCCGCCGCCAGGTTGGTGAGCGCTTCGCCCACCGCCAGCCGCGCGGCGTCCGGGCTGGACAGCACGGCCACCGGCGCGCGTTCGGCCAGCGCCATCGCCTCGCCGCGATAGCCCTGGAAATCAATCATGGTCACCGCGCAGTCGGCCACCGGCACCTGCCATGGGCCGACCATCGGGTCGCGATGGTTCAAACCGCCCACCGTGCGGTCGCCAATCGTGACCAGGAAACTCTTGCTGCCCACGGTGGGCAGGCGCAGCACCCGCAGCAGCGCCTCGTCCAGGCTGATGCCGGTGAGGTCGGGCACCAGGTCGACGCGCGGCTTCACCCGTACCGCATCGCGATGCATGCGCGGCGGCTTGCCGAACAGCACATCCATGGGGAGGTCGATGATGACCTCACGGGATTCGGGATCCGGGATTCGGGATTCGGCAGAGCCGGGGCTCGCGAGGTTGTTGGGCCGAGGGACACGGGTGACGCGCAGCACCCGGTCCTTGGTGGCGGTGCCGACGATGGCGTAAGGGCAGCGTTCGCGCTGGCACAGGGCTTCAAATGCGGCGAGGTTGTCCTGGGCGATGCCGAGCACGTAGCGCTCCTGCGCCTCGTTGCTCCAGATCTGCATCGGCGACAGCGTGGGGTCGTCGCACGGCACGCGGCCCAGGTCGATCTCACCGCCGACACCGGCGTCGTTGAGGATTTCCGGAATGGCGTTGGACAAACCGCCGGCACCGACATCGTGAATGCTGACGATCGGGTTGGCGTCGCCGCGCGCGCAGCAGGCGTCGATCACCTGCTGGCAGCGGCGTTCCATCTCGGCGTTGTCGCGCTGCACACTGGCAAAATCGAGTTCGGCGCTGGATTTGCCGGCCGCGACCGAGGAGGCCGCGCCGCCGCCCAGGCCGATCAGCATCGCCGGCCCGCCCAGCACGATCACCGCCTGGCCGGGCTGCACCGCGCGCTTTTGCACCTGGTCGCGACGCAGGTTGGCGATGCCGCCGGCCAACATGATCGGCTTGTCGTAACCGCGCCGCAGGCCGGGCTCGCCGGTTTCGTGTTCGTAGCTGCGGAAATAGCCACCCAGGCACGGGCGGCCAAATTCGTTATTGAACGCGGCGGCGCCGAGCGGGCCGTCGCGCATGATCTCGAACGCGCTGGCCATGCGCGGCGGCAGTGGGCGTTCGGTTTCCCACGGCTGCGGGTGGCCGGGAATGCGCAGGTCAGAAACCGAAAACCCGGTGATGCCGGCCTTGGGTTTGCCGCCGCGGCCGGTGGCGCCCTCGTCGCGAATCTCGCCGCCGGCACCGGTGGCCGCACCCGGCCATGGCGCGATCGCGGTCGGGTGGTTGTGGGTTTCCACCTTGATCGCGTAGTCGATCATTTCCGGGTGCGCGCGCCACACGCCGTCGGCATCGGGCAGGAACCGCGCGCCCTCGGCGCCAGCGATTACCGCCGCGTTGTCCTTGTACGCGGACAAGGTGTGCGCCGGCGCGTGCTCGTGGGTGTGCTTGATCATCGCGAACAGCGACTTGTCCTGCGCCTCGCCATCCACCGTCCAGGTGGCGTTGAACACCTTGTGCCGGCAATGCTCCGAGTTGGCCTGCGCAAACATGAACAGCTCGGCGTCGCTCGGGTCGCGACCAAGTTCCGCGTAGCGCTCGGCAAGGTAGTCGATTTCATCCTCGGCCAGCGCCAGCCCCAGCCGCTGGTTTGCGGCCGCCAGCGCGGCCTTGGCGTCCGCACCCAACGCGATGTGCACCAGCGCGCCGGCCTGGCCGCCCAGGAACAACCCCTGCGCCGCCGCCAGTGTGGTCAACGGCGACTGCGTCATCGGATCGTGCAGCAGCGCCAGCACCGCCGTGTGTTCCGGCGTATCGGCTTCCGGCAGGCCGGCGAGCTGCCACGCCGTGCCGTGCTCCACCCGTCGCAGTTCGCAGCCGGCGCCACGCAGGATCTCGGTGGCCTTGCTCGACCACGGCGAGATCGTGCCCAGCCGCGGCACCACCCACAGCGTGGCGGCAGCCGGGTCGCCGTCCTTCGCCTGCAGCACGTCGAGCAGGCGCTGGCGCTGCACGCCGGTGGGCGTGGCATCCGCATTGATGAAATACACCGACCACGCGGCAAGCACCCGGGTACCGCGGTGCACGGCGCCCAGGCGCGTGTTCAAACGCTCGAGACGGAAACTCGAAAGGGCGGTCTGCCCGTCAAAAACGATCATGCGGGAAACGGCGCAGTCCAGGAAAACGCCTATTCTAGCCGATGCCCCCCGGCGATGCTGCAGCACGGCAAATCCGCGCCCATGCTCCTAGCCTTCCTTTTGCAGTACCGCCAACAGCTGCTCGGGCGTGAGATAACCGCCAACCAGATGCCCGCCCGGCGTGAAGATCGCCGGCGTGCCGCTGACGCCCAGCCTTTCGCCCAGCTTGAACTCGTCGCGCACCGGGTTCTTGCAGTCAGGGGCGGACACCGGCTGGCCGTTTTTCGCGGCGGTAAACGCCGCCTTGCGGTCCGCCGCGCACCACACTGCCACCATCTTCCGGTAGGTGGCCGTTGGCCGGCCGGCGGCGTCGGTGACGCCGGTGCGCGGCCAGGCGAGGTAATCCACCGCGATGCCGGCCTTGGTGTACTCGTCCATGCGGTCGTGCAAGGCGTGGCAATACGGACAATCCACGTCGGTGAACACGGTAACGCGGTATCCGGGTTTGGCCGCCGCGTAGCTGATGCGATCGGCCGCCGGCACCTTCGCCAGCTCGATCTTGCGGTAGCTCGCCCACGCGTCGTCGTTGAGGCTCATGCGCGCGTCCAGGTCGACCAGGTCCCCGTTCAACAGGTACTTGCCATCGGTGCTGATGTACACCAGCTGGCCCGAAGCAATCACCTGATAAAAACCGGGCAGCGGCGCGCGGTTGACCACCGCCAGCTGGACCCCTGGGGCGAGCTTCGCCAGCGCGCCCCGCACCAGCGTGACGGCAGCCTGGTCCACACCGACCCCGAGTAGCGGCGCCTCCGCCTTGGCGCCGGTGGCGGCCAGCGCCGCACTGCCGGTATCCGCCGCGCACGCGGTCAGCATGAACCCGCCGGCAAGCACGGCCAGCAACAGTCGCTTGAACATCGTCTACCTCGGGGCCGCGTCGATCAGTTGGGCGGCGATTGTCGCATGGCCGTCGCAGCCGCGGCCGGGCGTGGGTCTCACCCGCGCGGATGGTGCTGCGCGTGCAGGCGTTTCAGGCCTTCCTTGGCCACGTAAGTGTAGATCTGCGTGGTGCTGAGCGAGCTGTGCCCAAGCAGCATCTGCAGCGCGCGCAGGTCGGCGCCGTGGTTCAAGAGGTGGGTGGCAAAGGAGTGCCGCAACACGTGCGGCGAAATATGCGTGGCGACAATGCCCGCCACCAGCGCATAGCGCTTCACCAGCGTCCAGAACATTTGCCGGCTCATGGCCGCGCCGCGCTGGCTGAGAAACAACGCCGCCGGCTGGCGCCCGTGCGCGAGCAGCGGCCGCGCGCCGGCAAGATAGGTCTCGATCCAGTGCACGGCGATCTCGCCGACCGGCACCAGGCGATCCTTGCCGCCCTTGCCGGTGATGCGCAGCACGCCCTGACGCAAATTGAGCGCAGCCAGCGGCAGGTTCACCAGCTCGGACACGCGCAGACCCGAGGCGTACATCAGCTCCAGCATCGCGCGGTCACGCACGCCGAACGGCGTTGCCGTATCCGGTGCGGCCAGCAGGTTCTCAATCTCGCGTTCGGCCAGGGCCTTGGGCAGGCTGCGCGGCATGTGCGGGCGCTCGATCAGGAGCGTCGGGTCCTCGAAACCCGGATCGTCGCGCGCAAGCTGTGCGTAGAACCGGTGGAATGCCGACTGCCGCCGCGCCAGCGACCGCACCGATGCCCGCTGCGCGCCATGAAACGCCGAAATATCGGCACGCTGCGCATCATGCAGATTGCGTCCACGCGCAGCGAGCCAGCGCGCCAGCATCTCCAGGTCGCTGCGGTACGCCGCCAGCGTGCGGTCGGCCAGGCCATCCTCCGACCACACGCGTTCGAGGAACGCCGCAATGCTGGCGGCATCCGCCTGCGCAATACTGGGGGTCGTTTCGGTTTTCTGCATGCGCACGATGCTCGGCATTGCGCGTGGCGAGCGCAAGCCCATGAGCCCTGCCTTCCAACCCTGCCCGTTGTGGCGCCGCCTTGCGGCGCTGGCCTACGACCTGCTGATCACGGTGGCGATCGTGATGGTGGTCGGCCTCGCCTGCCAGCTCGCCACCGGCGGCAGGCTGATCGAGACCGGCCCGCGCGTGCACGTGCCGCTCTGGTACCAGGCGCTGCAGGGCGCCGTGGTGGCCGGCTACTTCGTCGCCTCGTGGCACCGTGGCGGACAAACCCTCGGCATGCGCGCCTGGCGCATCCGCGTCAGCCGCGACGACGGCACGCCCATCAGCCTGCAGCAGGCCGTGGTTCGCTTGCTCGTCGGCGCCGCGCCCCTGGGCCTGCTGTTGATCGAACCCCTTGCCGGTGCCCGCGCCACACCGTGGCTGCTCGTCGGCGCATGGGTCATCTGGTTTGCCTTCGCCATGTTCGACCCCCGCCGCCGCGCCCTGCACGACATCGCGGCAGACAGCGAGGTATGGCGCCTAGGTTGACGCCCGCGCCGCCCACCCATCGCCAACGTGGGGCTCCACTCAAGTCTTTGACCGCACAGACGATTACCTGACTGGTACGTTGTCGGCACTCTTGCTGCACTGCGTTAGAATTCCTGCTTTCGTCTTGCGGTCAGACACCCCTATGCTTTATCAGATCCACGAATGGCAACGCGCCGTGCTCGGCCCGCTCAGTCACTTTGCCGATGCCAGCGCGCAAGTGTTGGGCGACCCTGGCAATCCGTTTGCACAGTGGCCGGCAACCCAGCGCATGGCGGCCAGCTTCGAGCTGATGCACCGGCTCGGCAAGGATTACGAAAAGCCCGCGTTCGACATCCATCAGGCACAGGCGCACGGCCACGAAATCGCGGTGATCGAACGCGTCAAGCTGGACACGCCGTTCTGCCAGCTGAAGCGCTTCAAGCGTTTCAGCGACGACCCCACCACCATCGAGACCATGAAGCACGACCCGGTGGTGCTGGTGGTGGCGCCGCTGTCCGGCCACCACGCCACGCTCCTGCGCGACACCGTGCGCACCCTGCTGCACGACCACAAGGTCTACATCACCGACTGGGTCGACGCGCGCATGGTGCCAGCCGCGGCCGGCACTTTCAGCCTGACCGATTACGTCACCCTGATCGAGCGTTTCATCCGCGAGATCGGCGCCGAAACCCTGCACGTCATCTCGGTATGCCAACCGACGGTGCCGGTGCTGGCCGCGGTGTCGCTGATGGCCGCGCGCGGCGAGCCCACGCCACGCAGCATGGTGATGATGGGCGGCCCGATCGACCCGCGCCGCAGCCCGACCAGCGTCAACAACCTTGCCACCACCCACCCGCTTGCATGGTTCCGCGGCAACGTCATCCACACCGTGCCACCGAACTACCCCGGCCACGGCCGCGAGGTCTACCCTGGCTTCCTGCAACATGCCGGGTTCATCGCCATGAACCCCAGCCGTCATCTGCATTCGCACTGGGATTACTACCAGGATCTGCTGCGCGGCGACCTCGAAGACGCCGACGCGCACCGCAAGTTCTACGACGAATACAACGCCGTGCTCGACATGCCGGCCAAGTACTACCTCGAGACCATCGACACCGTGTTCCAGCAGTTTCTGCTGCCGCGCGGCCTGTGGGATGTCGAAGGCGAACGCGTCACGCCGGCCGCCATCACCACCAGCGCGCTGCTCACCGTCGAAGGCGAGCTCGACGATATCTCCGGTCGCGGCCAGACCCAGGCCGCCCACGACTTGTGCAGCGGCATCCCGGCCAAACGCCGCACCCACAAGGTGATCGAGGGTGCCGGCCACTACGGCATCTTCAGCGGCCGCCGCTGGCGCGACGTGGTGTATCCCCAGGTGCGCGATTTCATCCGCCAATTCGACCGCGCACCGCGGAAGTAACGCCAGGCAGGCGGACGTCCAAACGTCACTGTCGCCACGCAGGCTGCGGCGCCCGCACAGCCACATGCTGTCTATGTGGGCCAGGATGAATCCCGGCCCACAACCGGGATCAGCGCACGCCGTGCATCAACCGGTTGATCAGCGGCGCCAGCAGGAACAGCAACACGCCACCGCCAAGCAGGATCCAGAAGCCCATCGTGTAGCCCGCCAATGCCGAGCCCACCGTCATCCCGGACTCGCCGCTGACGTGACCGGCGAACAAACCGGCGAGGTTGTTGCCGATGGCGGTGGACAGGAACCAGCCGCCCATGCCGACGCCGACCACGCGCACTGGCGCGAGCTTGGTCACCATCGACAACCCGATCGGTGACAGGCACAGCTCGCCGGCGGTCTGCAGCACGTAGCACAGCACCAGCGTCCACAACGGGATCATGCCGTTGCCGTCGACCAAGTTCGCCAGCGCGTACATCAGCACCACGAAACCGAGCGCGTTGCCGATCAGGCCGAGGCCGAACTTGCGCGGGATGGACGGCTCGATGCGGCGCTTGTCGAGCGCGCCCCACACCAGGGTGACGAGCGGCGCGAGCAGCACGATGGCGACCGGGTTGACCGACTGGAACCAGCCGATCGGGAACTCCCAGCCGCCGAGGTTGCGGTCGACGATGTGCTGCGCGAGAAAGTTGAACGAGCTGCCGGCCTGCTCGAAGAACATCCAGAACAGCACGTTGAAGGCGAAGATGATGAGCATCGCCACCACGCGCTGGATCGCCACCCGGCCGGTGCGCAGCGCCTCCACCACCAGCAGCACGCCGACGCCGAGAAACAGCGCAGTCAGCAGCCACTGGATCGCCACCGCGCCGGCCTTGTCCATCAGCAGCCACACCAGCGGTATCGCACCCAGCACGCCCAGCGCCACATAGCCCACGCGCGCCTTGGCTTGCTGCTCCGGCGCCGGGCGTCCCACCGCCCCCAGCTGGCGACGGCCGAACCAGAACCACACCAGGCTGATGAGCATGCCGATGCCGGAGGCGGCAAACACCACGTGATAGTTGTGGTGCCCCGGCGTGCCGAACACCTTGTTGGCCAACACGCTGGTCAGCACCGGCGCAATCAGCGCCCCCGCGTTGATGCCCATGTAGAACAGCGTGAAACCGCGGTCGCGGCGCGAATCGCCCGGCGCGTAGAGCTGGCCCACCATCGAGGAAATGTTCGGCTTGAACAGGCCGTTGCCGACGATGATGGTGGCCAAGCCCAGCATGAACACCTCGTGGTTCGGCACCATCACCATGAACAGCCCGGCCGCCATCACCACCGCGCCGACCAGGATCGAGCGCTGGTAGCCGATGACCTTGTCGGCCACATAACCGCCAAACACCGCCGTGGCGTACACCAGCGCGAGATAGGCGCCGTAGGTGCGGCTCGCGTCCGCCTGACCCGCGTCGTCGCCGCCCCAGAACTGCGCCACGATGTACAGCGTGAGCGCCCAGCGCATGCCGTAGAAGGCGAAGCGTTCCCAGAACTCCGCCATGAACAGCATCCACAGCGGCCGCGGGTGGCCGAGGAACTGCGGGTAATCGGCCGGCGCGCCGGCTGGCGCGGAGAGAGTCGTGTCGCCCATGGTTGCCCTCGGCGGTCAGCTGACCGCAACAATTTGCGACCGCCAGATGTACCGGCAGCGCGGGCCGAGGTCAACCGCGGGCGTCAATCCAGACCAGACTGGCAAAGCGCCCGCTACGCGCGCCTTCGCGCCGATAGGAATAAAACCGCAGGTCGGTGTAGGTGTCGAAACCGCCGCCATGCACGCCCGCAACGCCGGCTGCCATGAGGCGTTGGCGCGCGAGGGCCGCCAGGTCGCAGTGCCAATGCCCGGGCCGGGTCGGCACGAAACACGCCGCCGCACTGGCCGCATGGTCAACGAATGCGGTGCGCACTTCCTCGCCCACTTCGTACGATGGCCCGCCGATGCACGGCCCGAGCCAGGCAACAACCTGTGACGGCGCGCAGCTCATCGCCGTGAGCGTCGCCTCCATCACCCCGGCCGCCAGCCCGCGCCAGCCAGCGTGCGCTGCTGCAACCACGCTGCCATCCGCACTGGCAAACAGCAGCGGCAGGCAATCGGCGGTGAGGATCGCCAGCACGGTGCCGGGCAGGCGCGTCACCGCGGCGTCGGCCTCCGGCTCAGCACCGGGCGGCACGGCACCTTGGGCGACGACATGCCGTCCATGCACCTGGTGCAGCCAGCGCGGTTCGGCAGGCAGGCCCAAGGCATCGCGCAGGACAACGCGATTGCGTTGCACCACGTCAGCCGACTCGCCGCTGCGCGTGCCGAGGTTGGCGTGGCCAAACGGCGGCGCCGAACACCCGGCAAGCTCGCGCGTGCTCACCGCCGCGTGCACATGCAGCGGTACGGGCCAGTCGGGGATCAGGAAGGCTTGGGACACGGGGTGTGGGGTTCGGAGTTCGGGAATCGGCGACACATTCAGTCTTCGGCGCCCTGCTCGGCCAGATCACGCCGCAAGGCATCCAGCAAGGCAACGAAATCGGCTGGAAACGGCGCGTTGAAACGCATCGCCTCGCCGGTGATCGGGTGGGTGAACGCCAGTTCCTCCGCGTGCAGCGCCTGACGGCGAAAGCCACGCAGTGCGGACGCCAGCTCCGGCCCGGCGCGGCGCGGCAGCTTGAGGCCGCCGCCGTACAGCGGATCGCCCACCAGCGGGTGGCCGATGTGGGTCAGGTGCACGCGGATCTGGTGTGTACGGCCGGTTTCCAGGTTGCACTGGATCAGGCTGTGCCCACGGAACCGCTCGCGCACGCGGTAATGGGTGACCGCGTGCTTGCCGGTTTCATCGTCGCGTACCGCCTGGCGCAGGCGGTCACCCATGCTGCGGCCGATCGGCGCATCCACCGTACCGCCGGCCACCAGCACGCCAAGCACCACGGCGGCGTACTGCCGGTGCACGTCGTGGCGCGTGAGCATGTCCACCAGCGCGGTCTGCGCCGGCAGCGTCCTGGCCACCACCATCAGCCCGGAGGTGTCCTTGTCCAGCCGATGCACGATGCCAGCGCGCGGCAGCTCGCCAAGGCCGCCGTCGTGCGCCAGCAGCGCATTCAGCACGGTGCCCGAAGGGTTGCCAGCACCTGGGTGCACCACCAGCCCGGCAGGCTTGTCGATCACCAGCAGGTGCTCGTCCTCGAACACGATGGTGAGCGGGATCGCCTCCGGGGCATCGCTCACCTCGGTCGCCAGCTCGGCCATCAGCCGCACGGCCTCGCCGCCGCGCACCAGATACCGTGGTGGCGCCACCGCACCGTCCAGCGTGGCCGCCCCGGATTTGATCCACGTCGCCAGCCGCGAGCGCGAGTAATCCGGGAACAACTCGGCCAGCGTCTGGTCAAAGCGACGCCCGGCTGCCGCCAGCGGCACCGTGGTTTCATGGTGAACCGTGGTCATCCGGCCACTCCCGTCGTGCCCCGCGGGGGCTTGCCGGTTTCGGCTATGATGCTTTTTCGCTCAAACATCTGAACCCTTTACATGCGTCTTTCAATCGACTCGTCCAAGCTGCCGGTACCCGCCGGAACCTGCCTCAAGGCTTTCGTGGTGCTGGTGCTGGCGCTGGCGATGAGCGGTTGCTCATGGTTCCACAAGCGCGACAACGTGGACACCATGCCGCTGCCGCAGCTGTATGCCAAGGCGCACACCTCGCTCGAACATGCCGACTACACCGCCGCCATCAAGGACTACCAACGCCTGATCGCGCGCTTCCCGTCCGGCGAATACAACGAACAGGCGCAGCTCGAGCTGGCCTACGCGCAATACAAGGACAACAAGCCCGACGATGCGCTGTCCACGGTCAACCGCTTCATCAAGACCTTCCCGGCGAACAAGCACGCCGATTATGCCTACTACCTGCGCGGCCTGATCAATTTCGACCGCACCACCGGCTTCATGGATCGCCTCTCGCACAACGAAGAGGCGCAGTCGCGGCGCGATCAGGCGTTCAACCTGCAGTCGTTCGACGACTTCGCCGAGCTCTCGCGCCGGTTTCCGAACAGCGCCTATGCCGCCGATGCCCGCCAGCGCATGATCTACCTGCGCAACGTGCTGGCGCAGTACGAGATCAACGTGGCGGAATTCTACCTGCACAACCGCGTCTACATCGGCGCCGCCGACCGCGCGCAATACGTGATCGAGCATTACCAGCAGGCGCCGCAAACGGGCGACGCGCTGGCCATCCTCACCCGCAGCTACCTTGCCTTGGGCCAGAAGGATCAGGCCGAGCAGGCCCGCAAGGTGCTGGCCCTGAACTACCCCAACCACCCGTACCTCACCGATCCGAAGTGGCCGCACGAGATGGCGATGTGGCGGCGGATGGTGCCGTTCGTGCGCCATCATTGATGACGGGATTGGGGATGCGGGATTTTGGATTCGGCTAAGCCTTGGCGACTGTTGGCGCGCTGCTCTTCCGAATCACGCATCTCCCATCCCGAGTCTCGGCTCGTTCGGCTACCGCCACCCCGATGTGATCGGATACCGCCGCTCGCGGCCGAAGGCGCGGGTGGTCACGCGCGGACCGGGGGCGGATTGCCGACGCTTGAACTCGTTGGCGATCACCAATCGTGCCACGCGCCGCACCACTTCGGCATCGAAGCCGTGCGCCACGATCTCGGCCTGTGACTCCTCATGCTCGATGAAGCGCTCGAGGATCGCGTCCAGGACCTCATACGGCGGCAACGTATCCTGATCGGTCTGGTCCGCGCGCAACTCGGCGGAAGGTGGGCGGTCGATAACCGCGGAGGGAATCGGGAATCGGGAATCGGGAATTGAAAAGCTCGCCGCATCGCTGCTCTGCCTATTTCCTACTCCCGATTCCCTATTCGCTGCTCCGTTGCGCCACCTTGCCAGCGCATACACCACCGTCTTGTACACATCCTTGAGCGGGGCGTAGGCGCCGCACATGTCGCCGTAGAGGGTGGCGTAGCCCACGGCCATCTCGCTCTTGTTGCCGGTGGCGAGCAGCAGCAGGCGGTGTTTGTTGGAGAGCGCCATCAGCATCACGCCACGGGTGCGCGACTGCAGGTTTTCCTCGGTGGTGTCGGCGCCCTTGCCGGCGAAAGCCGGCGTCAACGCGTCGATGAAGGAACCGACTGCCGGCTCAACGTCGATCACGTGGTAGGCGACGCCCAGCGTCCGCGCCTGCGACCGCGCGCCGTCGAGCGAGAGTTGCGAGGTGTAGCGGCTGGGCATCATCACCGCGGTGACGCGGGCGGGGCCGAGCGCATCGACCGCGAGCGCCAGCGTGAGCGCCGAGTCGATGCCGCCGGAGAGCCCGAGCAGCACGCCGGGAAACCCGTTCTTGTCGATGTAGTCGCGAATGCCGCACACCAGCGCCGCATACAGCACGGCCTCGGGCGAGGTATCTGTCGCCTGCGGCCAACCATCCGCCGTCAGCGTGCGGCTTGCCGGGTCGAACGTCGCCCACAACAGCGCATCGACGAAGGCCGGTGCGCGCGCGGCGATGCTGCCATCGCCATTCACCAGGAGCGAGCTGCCGTCGTAGACCACTTCGTCCTGGCCGCCGATGAGGTTGACGTAGGCGATGGCGCAGCCGGTCTCCTGCGCGCGCGCCACCAGCACCGCCTCCCGCGCAGCGGTCTTCTCGCCATCCCACGGCGAGGCATTGATGACGACCAGCAGCTCGGCGCCGTCGCGCGCCGCCGCGGCCGCCGGCTCGGGTTGCCAGGCGTCCTCGCAGATCAGGAAACCGACGTGCACACCATCGATCTCGGCCACCACGCTTTCATGGCCGGCGCGGAAATAGCGCTGGTCGTCGAACACGCCGTAGTTCGGCAACGCCTGCTTGTGTGCCACGGCCTCGACCGCGCCGTCGCGCAGCAGCGCCGCCGCGTTGTAGACCTCACCCGCGCTGTGCGGGTAGCCGACAAACGCGGCGATGTCGTGGGTGTCGGCCGCCAGTGCTTCCAGCTCGCGCGCGCACGCGGCAAGAAAGCTCGGACGCAGCAGCAAGTCTTCCGGTGGATAGCCGGCAAGCGTCAGCTCAGGAAACGCGACCAGTGCGGCACCGCCTGCCTGCGCCGCGCGCATCAGCTCGCGCACGCGCGCCGCGTTCGCAGCGACCGCGCCAACCGGGAAATCCTGCTGCGCCAGCGCAAAACGGAAGCGGTCGACCATGAGCCATCAACATCGTGGGGAGAGTCGGCATTCTACCGACGCCCCTTGCCCGCTGCGCATCACGCCGGGCGGAAATCCGCGGCTTCGAGGCTGGCGACAATGGCCAGCATGCCCGCACACAACACCGCAAGCTCGGCATCGTCGATCACGTACGGCGGCATCACGTAGACCAGCTTGCCGAACGGGCGAATCCAGATGTCTTGCGCCAGCATGCGTTGCCGGATGCGATCAAGCCGAAGGGGGGCATCGAGTTCGATCACGCCGATGGCGCCAAGCACGCGCACATCCACCACGTGTTCCAGCTCGCGCGCCGGCGCCAGCCGTTCGCGCAAGGAGCACTCGATGCGCGCCACGTTGCCCTGCCAGTCGCCCGCCAGCAGCAGGCGGGTGGACGCGAGCGCCACCGCGCAGGCGAGCGGGTTGGCCATGAAGGTGGGGCCGTGCATGAACACGCCCGGCTCGGCGTGGCCGATAGCGTCAGCCACCGCGCGCGTGCACAAGGTGGCGGCCAGCGTGAGGTAGCCGCCGGTCAGCGCCTTGCCGAGGCACAGGATGTCCGGCGTGATGGCGGCCCACTCGCTGGCGAAGAGCTTGCCGCTGCGGCCGAAGCCGGTGGCGATCTCGTCGCAGATAAACAGCACGTCATGCGCGCGGCACAGGCGCGCAAGCTCGGTGAGGTATCGCGGGTGATAGAAGCGCATGCCGCCGGCGCCCTGCACCACCGGTTCGAGGATGAACGCGGCCAGTTCGTCGGCGTGCTCGGCGAAGAGTCGTGCGAGCGGTTCGATGTCGCTGGCATCCCACGCCTCGCCGAAACGCGTCCGCGGCGCCGGCACGAAGCGTCGCTGCGGCAGGCTCGGGCCAAACAGCCCATGCATGCCGGTCACCGGATCGCACACCGACATCGCGTTCCAGGTATCGCCGTGGTAGCCCGAGCGCACGGTGGCGATGTTGGCCTTGCCGGGGCGCCCCATCGCGTGCTGGTACTGGATGGCCATCTTCAGCGCCACCTCCACCGCGACCGAGCCGGAGTCGGCGTAGAACACCGCGTCCAGCCCTTTCGGCACGATGGAAAGCAGCAGCTTGCCGAGTTCGATCGCCGGCTCGTGGGTGAGCCCGCCGAACATCACGTGTGCCATCTTGCCGAGCTGGTCGGTGATCGCGCGGTCGAGCACCGGATGGTGGTAGCCGTGGATCGCGCACCACCACGAGGCCATGCCGTCGATCAGGCGCGTACCATCGGCCAGCACCAGATGCACGCCTTCGGCGCGCGCCACTTTCAGCGCAGGCAGGCCACCCAATGCGCTGTAAGGGTGCCAAAGGTGGGCTTGGTCAAAGTAGTCGGTGCGCATGAATGTCCTTGCGAATGCCGGTCGGGTTTCACGGCGCCCCGAATCTCGCATCCCAAATCCCGAACAAAGCAAAGGCCGCGGCGATGCGCGGCCTTTGCATGGAGCACGACGAACCCCGCTTACTTCATCAGCTTGGCAAGCGCCTTGCCCAGGTCGGCCGGCGACTTCACGGTGGTGACGCCGGCTTTCTCCAGAGCGGCAAACTTCGCCGCGGCGGTGCCCTTGCCGCCGGAGATGATCGCGCCGGCGTGGCCCATGCGCTTGCCGGCCGGGGCCGAGGCGCCGGCGATGAACGACACCACCGGTTTGGTGACGTATTCGCTGATGAATTCGGCGGCGTCTTCCTCGGCGCTGCCGCCGATCTCGCCGACCATGATGATGCCCTCGGTCTGCGGGTCATCCTGGAACAGCTTCAGGCAGTCGATGAAGTTGAGGCCGTTGATCGGATCGCCGCCGATGCCGATCACCGTGCTCTGGCCGAGGCCTTCGTTGGTGGTCTGGAACACCGCTTCATAGGTCAGCGTGCCCGAACGCGAGACCACGCCGACGCGGCCCTTCTGGTGGATGTGGCCCGGCATGATGCCGATCTTGCACTCCCCCGGGGTGATGACGCCGGGGCAGTTCGGCCCGATCAGCACGGTCTCGGGGTGCTGCGCCAGCACGTTCTTGACGCGCAGCATGTCGAGCACCGGGATGCCCTCGGTGATCGCCACGACGACGCGGATGCCGGCGTCGACCGCTTCGAGGATGGAGTCGGCCGCGAACGGCGGCGGCACGAAGATCACCGATGCGTCAGCGCCGGTTTCGTCCACCGCCTCGGCAACGGAGTTGAACACCGGCAGACCAATGTGCTTGCTGCCGCCCTTGCCCGGGGTGACGCCACCGACGACCTGGGTGCCGTAATCCAGCGCCTGTTGCGCATGGAAGGTGCCTTGCTGGCCGGTCAGGCCCTGCACGAGCACCTTGGTGTTTTTGTTGATGAGTACGGACATGTTTTAAGCGCTCCTCACTTCGCGGCGGCGACGGCTTTCTGCGCCGCGTCGTTGAGATCGTCGGCCGGCGTGATCGCCAGACCGGAATTGGCCAAGAGCTCGCGGCCCTTCTCCACGTTGGTGCCCTGCAGGCGCGCCACGACCGGAATCTTGAGCCCCACTTCCTTGACCGCGGCGATGATGCCCTCGGCAATCATGTCGCAGCGGACGATGCCGCCGAAGATGTTGACCAGGATGCAGCGCACCTTGTCCGAGGAGGTGATCAGCTTGAATGCCTCGGTCACGCGCTCCTTGGTTGCGCCGCCACCCACGTCGAGGAAGTTGGCCGGCTCGCCGCCCGCCAGCTTGATCACGTCCATGGTGGCCATCGCCAGCCCGGCGCCGTTGACCATGCAACCGATGTTGCCGTCCATCGTCACGTAGTTGAGGTTCGACTGCTGCGCAGCTGCCTCGGCGGCGTCCTCCTGGGTCAGATCGCGCATCGCGGCCAGATCAGGGTGGCGGAACTCGGCGTTGTCGTCGGAGTTGACCTTGCCGTCCAGTGCGGCGAGCTTGCCGTCGACCAGGATCGCCAGCGGGTTCAGCTCGATCAGCGAGAGATCCTTCTCGTTGAACAGCTTGTACAGGCCCAGCATGATCTTGGTGAGCTGGCTGACCTGCTTGGGCTCCAGCCCCATCGCAAAGCCAAGCTGGCGGCACTGGTAGGGCTGCAGGCCTTCGACGAAATCGACCGCGACGGTGTGGATGTCTTCCGGGTTCTCGCGGGCGACCTGCTCGATGTCCATGCCACCGCGCGGCGAGCCGATGAACGACACCGTCTTCGAGGCGCGATCGACCAGCACCGAGAGATACAACTCCTTGGCGATGTCGGTGGCATCGGTGACCAGCACCAGGTTCACCGGCAGCGCGCGGCCGGCCGACTGGTAGGTGGCCAGGCGTGTACCCAACATGCCCTTGGCCGCGGCGCGCACGTCGTCGAGACTCTTGCAGAACTTCACGCCGCCCGCCTTGCCGCGGCCACCGGCGTGGATCTGCGCCTTCACCATCCATTGGGAACCGCCAAGCTCCTTCGCCACATCGACGGCGGCGTCGGGAGAGTTGGCAACCTTGCCGGGCGGCACGGCAATGCCGTACTGCGCGAACAGTGCCTTGGCCTGATATTCGTGGAAATTCATTCGATAGCCTCGAGCGAACGGGGAAACAAGGCTGCGCAGCGTCAAATGCAACGCGAACCTCAGGGAGCGGACGGCGTCGCAACGCGCCACCGGCATGTCATGCGCGCGTCATGCCCCGAGGGAAAAATCGCGCTGCACGGCCGCTCATTTTCGCGGAACTGGTACGCAATGGAAAGTGCCGGGCCCGGTGGCGCATTGTCGGCATGGGCAAACTGCCGCAAAATCGCCTCATCTCGACGCCAACGGACGGCTTCCCGGGCGCGTTGCGCGCCGTTCTTGACCCGTTGTCGAACCATGCCACTCCGCCTTGCTTCCCTCGCGTTTGCCTGCGCGGTCGCCTTGTCGTGTGCTGCCACGTCAGCCGCGCAAGACGCCGACGTGGCTGTACCGCCAACCCCAGCCGTCGGCGCCGCCTCTACGGAATTGCCGGCCGACCGTGTCACCGCAACGCTCGCCGACTATCAACGCTGGCTGGATGAGCTCGCCGCGCGCGACGGTACCGCCGGCCTCGCCACCGCCGTGGTGATCGACGACAAAGTGGTATTCGAGCGCACGCTCGGCTACGCCGACGTGGCGACCCAGACGCCGGTTACTCCGGACACCGTGTTTCGCCTCGCGTCGTTGTCCAAGGCCTTCGCCAGCGCGTTGACCGGGTTGTTGGTGGATCGCCACGACCTGCACTGGCACACCCGGCTCGTCGACGTGCTGCCCGACTTTCGGCTGAAGGACACTGCCGATACCGATGCCGCCACCGTCGCCGATGTGCTCGGCCAGCGTCTCGGTCTGCCGAACAACGCCTACGACAACCTGCTCGAAGCCGGCGTGCCGTATGCGGATCTCATCGCACGCCTCGCCGAGGTCGATCCCATCTGTGCGCCCGGCGCCTGCTACGGCTATGAGAACGTTGCCTTCAGCCTGATCGGCAACGTGCTGGCCGCGCGCCTTGGCAAGACCTTCCCGCAACTGGTCAAACACAACCTGTTCCAGCCACTCGGCATGCGCGACGCCAGCTACGGACTGGACGGCCTCGAATCCAGTCCGAGCTGGGCCCGTCCGCACCGCGCGGCGGGCAACGGCTGGCTGTCGTTCACGCCGAACGAAACCTACTATCAGCTCGCCCCCGCGGCCGGCGTCAACGCGAGCATCCGCGACATGGAGCGCTGGCTGATCGCGCAAATGGGTGGCCGGCGCAACGTGCTGCCAGCCAACCTGCTCGAGCGGCTGCACACCCCCGACGTAGTCACGCCGAGTGAGCTGCACGCCTCGCCGTGGCGTCGTGCGCGGCTCAGCGCGGCGCATTACGCGCTCGGTTGGCGCGTCTACACCTATGGCGGCGAAACGCTGATCTATCACGCCGGCGCGGTGGCCGGTTACCGCACCATGATCGGCTTCTTTCCCCGCTACCGCGCCGGCGTCGTCACCCTGTGGAACGCCAACGGCGCGATGCCGAGCGGGCTCATGCCGATGGTGTTCGACGGCCTGCTGGGACTGCCGCACGTCGACTGGGCCGGGCTCGAAAGCCCGCCAGTCGCAAGCATCGCGCCTGCACACACGGCAAGCCACAAACACCACGGAAGCTAGCTAGGCCCATTCCCCTCAAAGCAAACGGCGCATGCCAGGCACGCGCCGTTTGCCTGCACCTGACGGATCGGGTCAGCGTCCGGTACTGAACTCGATCTTCTGCTGCTTGTTGCTGGCCACCGCCACGCCGTCATGCATCGCCGGCTTGAACCGGTAGCGCGACACGGCATCCACTGCCGCGCGGTCGAACACATGGCGTGGCTGCGCCTCGATCACGTGGATGTCGGTGGTGCGCCCTTCCGGCGAAATGGTGAAGCCGACCATCACCCAGCCGCTCTGCCCGGCACGCAAAGCCGCGGTCGGGTAATTCGGACTGGCCGGCTTGAGCAACACCGCGTCGGCGTTTTCGCCACCGGCGGCCGCCGTGGCCGTCTTCGCCGTGGCCTGCGCCGGCGCCGCCTGCTTGCGCTGTTGTTCGCCCGCCTGCTGCTGGCGGGCCTTGGCTTGCTGCTCCGCCGCCAGCTGAGCCTGTTGTGCCGCCGCCTTGGCGGCGTTTTCCTTTTCCGTTGCGGCACGCTGCGCGACCAACTGCGCGGCCTTTTGTTGATCCTGCGCCTGCTGTTGTTGCTGGTTCGCCAGCTTGCGTTGCGCGTCGAGCTTGGAGCGCAGGATGGTCAGCGTGAAGTTGGCCGGATCGGCCTTCGCCAACAGGTCGATCTCGCGCTGTGCTTCGTTGAAGTCGCGCGAGTTGACTGCCTGCTCGGCGCTGGTTGCCGCATACGGGAAGGTCTCGCGCAACGCGCTGGTGGCCACCGCATTGCCGGGTTGCTTGGCCAGCACGCGCAGGTAGTACTCGAATGCGTTGTTGCCCACTGGCGCCAGCAGGCGCTGCGCCTTGAGCGCCTTGCCCGCTTCGGTCAAAAGCTGATTGACGTCCATCGCCTGCAGGTTCGTCGTGGCCGTGGTCGCAGCGGCGGTGGCCGCCTGGTTGACTACTGCCGTGGTGGCGGGTGCGCCACCGACATCCAGCGCACGCTGCTCCTGCACCGGGCGAAAGATCAGCAGGTATGCGGCGATGGCCAATGCCGCGAAGATGGCAAGGATGGCAACGATAACGGGCCGGGCGGCCCCGCGCGCGCAGCGGCGCGCTTGCAGCATGTATCGGGTATCCATGGTCTCTCACTGAGTGTCGACAGATACCCGCGCTTTTTCCCCCCGTAAATCCAGGAGCGACGAGTCCCCTGACAACGTCGCGGCGCGGATGGGCGAACGGTACCCGCATTGTGCCGACCGGTGCAAATCCAGCGACAAGGCGACCCGGCACCATTGCAACCGGCGCCCATGCGGAGCAGCGCCCCTTTGGTTCCACACCTTCCTGCTGCCCAAACGAAACGTCCCGGCAGGGCCGGGACGAAATTTCGAAGCGGGCTTTCCGCGCTGGGCACCGCGGAAAGCCAATCACGATTGACGCGTATTTGTAGGTTGCTTACTTCTTGCTGGTCTTGCTCGGCTTGCTGGCCTTGGTGGCCTTGACCACCTTGGCCGCCGCCGGCTTCTTGGCCGCGACCTTCTTGGCCGCCGGCTTCTTTGCAACTTTCTTGGCAGTGGTTTTCTTCGCCGCGGCAGGCTTCTTGGCCGCGACCTTCTTTACGGCAGCCTTCTTTGCTGCCGGCTTCTTTGCCACCGGCTTCTTCGCGGCGGCTTTCTTGGCGACGGTCTTCTTCGCGACCGTCTTCTTGGCGGCCGCTTTCTTGGCAGCGGCCGGTTTCTTTGCAGCAGGTTTCTTGGCAGTGGTAACCATGGTTCGTCTCAGCTCCTCATCGGTTGGCAGTGGTTGCCCAGTAAAAGCGTGGAGGAACGCCTCCACCAGCAAGTCGCTGTTGGTGGCGTGCCGCAGATTTTTCACCTGACGTTCTGTGCGCAGGTCGGAAAGCGTTCTCAGTACATGCAGCGGAATCGAGACCGTGATCTTGCGAACCGCGTTGGCCTTCTCGCCATGCTCGACATACGGTGCGATGAATTTCGGTGTTGCCATGTTGCCGTTCCCCGTGAACTTGGGCGAAAGCTATTCCGCAGGGTAGCTGCTGTCAATGGATTTTGGTCGGCAAATCAAGCCGTTTCACCACGCCCGTCACCCGCGCCCTGGCAGCGGTTTGAAAATCGGCCCTTTGCCGGTATTCATCAACAGACGTCTGGACGTCCATACAACGTTCAGCGCGCAGACCGCAACAAAACGCGAAAGCACTTGAAACAAGCCACTTTTGCCCACCTCGCCCAGAGGCGCCGGACATTGACGCCAGTAACGCATCATGTTGTCCGGAGGACCTGCCACGCGCGTTTTCGAGATGAACACCACGCGACCGATGCGCAGGCCGTCGCGGCACACCCGGATACGCAAACGGCCGCTCGCGGCGGCCGTTTGCGGGCGGACATGGACGAACTCTCATTGCTCGTCGTGTTCGATCAGCTCCTCGTACGCCTTGGCATCGAGCAGCTGATCGAGCTCGCTGCGGTCGCTCGGGCGCACCGCAAAGATCCAGCCTTCGCCAAACGCATCGGCGTTGATCGTCTCCGGCTTGTCGCTCAGGAGCTCGTTCACCTCGACCACTTCGCCCGACACCGGCGAATAGATGTCCGAGGCGGCCTTGACCGATTCGAGCACCGCAGCGGCGTTGCCGGCTTCGACGCTGGAGCCGATCTCCGGCAGCTCGACGTAGACGAGGTCGCCAAGCTGGCTCTGCGCATGGTCGGAGATGCCCACGCGCACGGTGCCGTCGTCCTCGACGCGGGCCCACTCGTGGGATTTGTTGAACTTCAGGTCGCCGGGGATTTCGCTCATGGTCGGTTCCAGTCAGGGGTCAGGGAATGGGCACATTCTAGCCGCAAGCAAACGCGCTTCAGATGCCGTCGCACGGCTTGCCGTCGCGCACGAACGGGTACTTCACGATGTGCACCGGCAGCTCGCGGCCGCGGATGTCGACGCGTACGGCACCGGGCTCGCCGACCGGGATGCGCGCAAACGCGATCGCCTTGTCCAGCGTCGGCGCAAAGCTGCCGGAAAGGATCACGCCATCGCCGTTGGCGGTGAGCACCTTCTGGCCATGGCGCAGCACGCCCTTGCCGTCCAGCACCAGCCCGACCATCACGCGCGTGACACCGGCCGCCTTCTGCGCTTCGAGCGCCTTGCGGCCGATGAAGTCGCGCCCGGCATCGAGCGCGATCGTCCAGCCCAGGTTGGCCTCCCACGGCGACACGGTTTCATCCATGTCCTGACCGTAGAGGTTCATGCCGGCCTCCAGCCGCAGTGTGTCGCGCGCACCCAGCCCGCACGGCACCACCCCGGCGGCCTGCAGCGCGTTCCAGAACGCCAGCGTGTGTTCGGCCGGCAGCATCACCTCGAAACCGTCCTCGCCGGTGTAGCCGGTACGTGCGACGAACAGCGGCATGCCGCCCGGCCCCTGCGCCGCCGCCGCGGTGAACTTGGCGAGCTTTTCGATCCGCGCGCGATCCACCTCGTGCACCAGTGCCAGCACCTTTTCGCGGGCGTGCGGGCCCTGTACGGCGATCATCGACAGCTCGGGGCGCTCCTTCACCTCGACGTCGAACGCTTTTGCCTGCTGCGTGATCCACGCCAGGTCCTTGGCACGGGTGGCCGCATTCACCACGGTGCGATAGAAGGTGTCGCCGAGGTAGTAGACGATGAGGTCGTCGATCACCCCGCCCTGCTCGTTCAACATGCAGGAGTACAGCGCCTTGCCGGTGACCTTGAGCTTGTCGATGCTGTTGGCGAGCAGATGGCGCAGGAAATCCTTCACCCGCGCACCGTGCAAGTCGACAATGGTCATGTGCGAGACGTCGAACATGCCGGCATTGCGGCGCACCGCGTGATGCTCCTCGATCTGCGAGCCGTAGTTGACCGGCATGTCCCAGCCACCGAAGTCGACCATGTGCGCGCCGAGCGCGCGGTGGGTGGCATTCAGTACGGTCTTCTCGGTCATCACGGGACGCCTTGCGGGGAGGGAGGGTTGCCATTATCGGCCGCACCGCGGCATCGCGTCATCGTGCACGGCATCACGGCCCGGTGTTGGCCGGGCCCGTCCGCGGACGACGATTCCATGCGAAAGCCCGATCGCCCATAAGAGCGCACTGGCGGACGATGCCTTTGGCGACGCCCGCGCGGGTTGCTACGGTTGGGAGGCGATGCGTGGAAGCAACTGGGTGACCAGCAGCTCGGCCAACCGCTCGGCACGGGTGTCCGCCGTGGGCAGGTGCACCTCAGGGTTCTCCGGTGCCTCGTACGGCGCATCGATCCCGGTGAAGTTGCGGATTTCGCCGGCGCGCGCTTTGCGATACAGGCCCTTGGGGTCGCGCGCTTCACACTGTGCCAGCGTGGTGTCGACAAACACCTCGACGAACTCGCCGCCGGCAAAGCGCTCGCGTACCGAGCGCCGCTCACTGCGATACGGCGAGATCGCGCTGACCAGCACGATCAAGCCGGCATCCACCATCAGGTGCGCCACCTCGCCGATGCGGCGGATGTTCTCCACGCGGTCGGCCGGGGTGAAGCCAAGATCCTTGTTGATGCCGTGGCGCACGTTGTCGCCGTCGAGCAGGTAGGTGTGGTAGCCCTGCGTGTGCAGGCGCTTTTCAACCAGGTTGGCGATGGTGGATTTGCCGGCGCCGGACAGCCCGGTGAGCCACACGCACAGTGGCCGCTGCCCCAGGCTCTCGCCGCGCACGGTCCGGTTCACGTCGACATGCTGCCAGTGCAGGTTTGCCGCGCGGGTCAGCGCGAAATCGAGCATGCCGCAGGCCACTGTCGCGTTGGACTGGCGGTCGATCAGGATGAAGCCGCCGAGCGTGCGGTTGGTGGCGTAGGTCTCGAAGGCAATCGCGGCGTCCACCCCGATCGTGCAGTAACCCACTTCGTTCAACGTCAGCTTGCGCGCGGCCAGCTCGGCCTGGGTATTGACGTCGACCTTGTGCTTGATCGACATCACCCGCGCATTGACCGTGCGCGTGCCGATGCGCAGCCAGTAGTTGCGGTTGGGCAGGAGCGGGTTGTCGCCCAGCCACACCAGGTGGCAGGCGAACTGGTCGGCGATCGGCGCCGGATGCGCGGCATCGGCGATCACGTCGCCGCGGCTGACGTCGAGCTCGCGGTCCAGGCACAGCGTCACCGCCTGCCCTTCGCGCGCGGTTTCCAGATCTCCATCGGCGGTGACGATGCGCGCGATGTGCGCCCGCTCGACACCGGGCTGCACCACCACCTCGTCACCACGCGCCACGCTGCCACCGCAGACAGTGCCGGCGTAACCGCGGAAGCTCTGGTCGGGCCGATTGACCCACTGCACCGGCAGGCGGAAATCTGCCGCGCGGGTCGGCGCCGCATCCGCCGCCTCCAGCAATTGCAGCAGCGTCGGCCCGCGATACCACGGCATGCGTGCGGAAGCCACGCCGATGTTGTCGCCGCCCGGCGCCACCACCGGCAGGCAGTCGACCTTGGTGATGCCGAGCGTTTGCGCCAGCTCGCGATACGCCTCGACGATGCCGGCGTAGACTTGCTCGTCGCAGCCGACCAGATCCATCTTGTTGATCGCCACGATCACCTGGCGAATGCCGAGCAGCGCGCAGATGTAGCTGTGCCGGCGCGTCTGCGGCAGGAGCCCCTTGCGCGCATCCACCAGCACCACCGCCAGCTCGGCGTTCGACGCGCCGGTGGCCATGTTGCGCGTGTACTGCTCGTGCCCCGGGCAGTCGGCCACGATGAAATGCCGTTTCGCGGTGTGGAAATAGCGGTAGGCCACATCGATGGTGATGCCCTGCTCGCGCTCGGCTTCGAGGCCGTCGGTGAGCAGCGCGAAATCCAGTGCGTCGCCGGCGTCCGGATGCAGCCGGCGGCTGTCGGCCTTGAGCGCCTCGAGCTGGTCGGCCGGCACCGTACCGGCGTCATACAGGAGGCGGCCGAGCAGCGTGCTCTTGCCGTCGTCGACGCTGCCGCAGGTGATGAAACGCAACAGGCCCTGATTGTCGTTCGCGGCCATCAGAAGTAACCCTCCTGCTTCTTGCGCTCCATCGATGCCGACGGGTCCTTGTCGATCACCCGCCCCTGGCGCTCGGAGGTGTGCGTGGTGGCCATCTCCTCGATGATCTTGTCCAGCGTATCGGCGCCCGATTCCACCGCGCCGGTCAACGGGTAGCAGCCCAGCGTGCGGAAGCGCACCGTGCGCAGCGTCGGCGCCTCGCCGGGGCGGAACACGAAGCGGTCGTCGTCGACCATGATCAGCGCGCCGTCGCGCTCCACGATCGGCCGCGGCTTGGCGAAGTACAGCGGCACCAGCGGGATTCCCTCGCGGCGGATGTACAGCCAGACGTCCATCTCGGTCCAGTTGGAAATCGGAAACACGCGCACGCTCTGGCCTTCGCACAAGCGCGTGTTGTAGGTGTGCCAGAACTCCGGGCGCTGGTGCTTGGGGTCCCAGCGATGCTGCGCGTTGCGAAACGAAAACACGCGTTCCTTCGCGCGCGATTTCTCCTCGTCGCGGCGCGCGCCGCCCAGCGCGGCGTCGAACCTGTACTGGTCCAGCGCCTGCTTCAGCGCCTGGGTCTTCATGATGTCGGTGTGCACCGCGGCGCTGCGGGTGAACGGCGAAACGCCCTGCCGCACGCCTTCCTGGTTGGTGTAGACCAGCACCTGCACGTCGCCCGCGGCCGCCACCTGGTTGCGGAACGCGATCATCTCGCGGAACTTCCACGTGGTATCCACGTGCAGCAGCGGGATCGGCGGCTTGGCCGGGTAGAACGCCTTGCGCAGCAGGTGCAGCAGCACCGAGGAATCCTTGCCGATCGAGTACAGCATTACCGGCCGCCGGTAGTTCGCAGCCACTTCGCGAAAGATGTAGATCGCCTCGGCCTCCAGCTCATCGAGGTGCGCGGTTTCCTGCGCCATGGCGTGCTGCACTGACTCCATCGTCGGTACTCGTTGCTGCGCCCCGCGGCGCGATATCGGCTGCCCATGTTACGCGGCAGGCACTGAATGCCCGAAATAATCCGCACGGTTGCGGCGTGCGCCACGCGACATATCAGCACATCAGAAGCCTGCGCGCTGCCACTGATTGGTAGCTGGAGGCACTTGGTGGCCATGCCCGTAGCTTCCGCGGTCACAACTCGGTGCGCGGCACGCCGGCTGCCAAGAAGCCGTTGCGAAGGAATCACCCACGGGCGACCCCGTGATTTGTCCCGCCGATGGTCTTGAACCACACGCGGGCTGTAGGGGCGCACGGCCGATGGGCATCACGGCGACGTCAGATGAGCCGCGCGACGTGCTGCGCTAGGCTGCGCGTTTGACTTGGAGCGTTGCCGTGCCGACCTCTCCGCTCGCCTTCGCCACGCCGCCCAACACGCCGCGCTGGCTGCGCGTCACGCTGTACTCGCCGCCGGCGCGCATCGCGGTGTTTGTCGTGGGGCTGGCTGTCACCATGCTCGCGTTCGGGGCGCTGGTGCAGGTGATGCTGGGCGGCTCGCCGACGCCCATGAACGCGCTGAACACGCCGCTCGGCAGCGTGCGCTACCTCGCCGGATTCGTGCTGCCGGTGGTGCTGGCCTATCTGTTCCTGGTGCATGTGATCGAGCAGCGCCCGGTGGCGGAGCTCGCGCTGCGCAAGCTGCCGCGCGGCATGGCGGCCGGCGCAGCATTCGGGCTGGGGTTGTTCAGTACAGTCGTCGGCGTGCTGTGGCTGGTCGGCAGCTATCGCGTGACCGGCACCAACCCCGACGCGCACTGGCTGGTCGCGCTGCTCACGGTCGGCCTCGGCGCTGGCATCAGCGAGGAAATCCTCACCCGCGGCGTGCTGTTCCGGGTGATCGAGGAAGGCCTCGGCACCTGGTGGGCACTGGCGCTCTCGGCCTTGTTCTTCGGCTTTGCGCATGCCGGCAATCCCGGCGCCACGGCGTGGAGTTCGCTGGCAATCGCGATCGAGGCCGGCATCCTGTTTGCGCTCGTGTACCACCTCACCCGCTCGCTGTGGCCGTGCATCGGCCTGCACGCGGCGTGGAACTTCGCGCAGGGCACGCTCTACGGCATCCCGGTGTCGGGCACGCACGCGGATGGATGGCTGGTGTCAACCCGCAGCGGGCCGGATTGGCTCTCCGGCGGCACGTTTGGCGCCGAGGCCTCGGTGGTGGCGCTCACCCTGTGCAGCCTGTGCTCGATCGCGCTGCTGCTCGTCGCCCTGCGGCGCGGCTCGATCGTGCCGCCGGCATGGCGGCGGCACTGAACGGCGCGCAGCGTTTCCTGCTCAGGCGACCTTTGCCCTGCGTTCGCGGTCGGCGCGGGTTACCGCCGCGCGCAATTCCTCCGGTGCGAAATCATCCACCGAGATGAACTCGAACGTGGCGTCGCGCACGCGCCGGATCAGGTCGTGCTCGGCCTGGCTCAACACCCCGGCGGCCAGTGCTTCGGCGAGTTGGTCGTCGTAGTCGTGTGCCTTGAACTCGCCAGCCTTGAGCGCCTTGAGGAACTTGCGCTCGACCGGCTCGGCAGCGATCACTTCCGGCAGCAAGGCATTCATGCGGCCTACGGTGTTGTTGGCGGTGGGCGTGAGGTAGGTCCACTCGGCCAGGCGATCGCGCGCCTCGTTCGGGGCAGTGAGCAACGCGGCGACGCGACGGCCGAGGCGGTCGGACGGCGGCACCTCGCGGCGACCGAGCGGGAACACCAGCGCACGCAGCAGCCATGCCACCGGGCGCACCGGGAAGTTGCGGATCGCGCCGTCCAGCGCGTTCTGGATCAGCCACATGCACTCGTGGAACCCCCACGCCAGGAACGGACGGTCCGCCTCGGGACGGTCGGTGTCCTCGTAGCGCTTGAGCATCGCGCTGGCGATGTAGAGGTAACTCAGCACGTCGCCCAGGCGCGCGGAGAGTTTCTCCTTGAACTTGAGCTTGCCGCCGAGCACGCCCATGAAGGTGTCGGCGCACAGCGCGAGCGCGGCAGAGTAGCGGTTGAGTTTTTTGTAATAGCGCCGGGTGTAGGCGTCCCCGGCGGCCTCACCCAGACGCCCGCCGGTCAGGCCCATCGCGAAGCTGCGCATGGCGTTGGAGAGGCCGAAACCGATGTGGCCGAACAACGCGCTGTCGAAGGCGCGCAGCTTGTCGCCGTAGTCGGCCATGGTCAGCGCGTGCATTTCCTTCAGCACGTACGGGTGGCAGCGGATCGCGCCCTGGCCGAAGATCATCAGGCTGCGCGTCATGATGTTGGCGCCTTCCACCGTGATCGCGATCGGCACCGAGGCCCAGCCGCGGCCGGCGTAATTGGACGGCCCGAGCTGCACCGCCTTGCCGCCGTGCACGTCCATCGTGGCGCCCGCGGTGACACGCGCCCATTCGGTGGCGTGGTACTTGGCGATCGCGGACGTCACCGCCGGCTTCTCGCCACGGTCGACCGCCGCCGCGGTCGACCGCGACAGCGCCGCGGTGGCGTAGGTGAGGCCGCCGATCTTCGCCAGCGCCTCTTCCACGCCCTCGAAACGCGCCACCGCCAGCCCGAACTGCTTGCGCATGCGCGCATAGGCCCCGGTCGCCACCGCGCCCATGCGCATGCCGCCGGTCGCGTTCGACGGCAGCGAGATCGCGCGCCCTACCGACAGGCATTCCACCAGCATGCGCCAGCCATGGCCGGCCATCTCGCGCCCGCCGATCAGCGTGCCGAGCGGCACGAACACATCCTTGCCGCGCACCGGGCCGTTCTGGAACGGGATGTTGAGCGGGAAGTGGCGGCGGCCGATTTCCAGCCCCTTGGTTTCGCGCGGCAGGAGCGCCAGCGTGATGCCGATGTCGTCCTTGTCACCCAGCAAATGCTCGGGGTCGTACATGTGGAACGCGAGGCCGACCAGCGTCGCCACCGGCGCCAGCGTGATGTAGCGCTTGTCGAAGCTGAGCCGCACGCCAAGCGTCTCGACGCCGTCCACCGTCTGCTTGCACACGATGCCGGTGTCGGGAATGGACGTGGCGTCCGAGCCCGCATACGGGCCGGTCAGCGCGAAGCACGGGATCTCCTCGCCGACGGCGAGTTTCGGCAACAGCTCGTTTTTCTGCTCCTCGCTACCGTAATGCAGCAAGAGCTCCGCCGGACCGAGCGAGTTCGGTACCGCGACCGTCGAGGCCACCGTGGCCGACATCGAGTTGAGCTTCTGCAGCACCGCCGAGTGCGCCAGCGCGGAGAACTCCAGCCCGCCGTAGCGCTTCGGGATGATCATGCCGAAGAACTTGTTGCGCTTGATGAAGGCCCAGACTTCCGGCGGCAGGTCGGCCAGCTCGTGGGTAATCTGCCAGTCGTCGATCATGCCGCACAGCTCTTCGACCGGGCCGTCCATGAACGCCTGTTCTTCGACGCTCAACACCGGCTTGGGCTGCTTGAGCAACTCGTGCCAATCCGGCTTGCCGGAAAACAGCTCGCCCTCAAAACCCACCGTGCCAGCTTCCAACGCGGTGCGCTCGGTATCCGACAGCTTCGGCGTCACCTTGGCGAACAGCTTGAGCAGCGGTGCACTGATCTGGCGCTTGCGGAACCCACCGACAAGCAGCGGCAGCGCGATGCCAAGCTCGATCACCAGCAGCACGATCATGGTCAGTGGCGCATCGGCCACCAGGCCAACCACCAGCGTTGCCACGGGGGCCGCGAAGGCAAACGTGCGCAGGCTGGCGCGGTGGTAGGCGCAGGCGCCGCTGGCAATCAACGCGGCAAGCAAAGTCAGGATCACGGACATCGTTGGCACCCTCGTTGCGGTTACATGGCACGGGCGCCGCGATGGGCGTCCGCGTCGTTCAAGGTGTGGATGAAGCCGGCAATCTCGCGGGTGAACGCGTCGTTCGCGTCGCCGGCAAGCATGTGCGTGGCACCGGGCACCTCGACGTGCCGGGCGTGCGGTACCAGCTTCAGGAATTCGGCTACGGTGGCATGGGAGACCACGTCGCTGCGCGCGCCCGAGAGCAGCAGCACCGGCACGTCGATTCGCTGCGCGGCGGCGAGCAGACGCGGTTGATAACGCTCGCCGTCGTTGATGAAATCCCCGCCCAGCAGGGCCGGATCCCAATGCCAGCGCAGGCGGCCATCCGCGCCTGCGCGCAACAACGGCTTCAATTGGGCTTCGCTCTTGCGCCCGGCGCGCTGCGGCAGGTAGGCCGCAATGCGCTCGGCCGCCTCGGCATAACTGCCGAAGCCATCCGGGCACGCCTGCATGAAGGCGAGGATGCGTTCCACGCCGCGGGTCTCCCAGCGCGGCGTGATGTCCACCAGTACCAATGCACGAAACGGCACCGGCCGCGTTTCGCCGGCCACCACCAGGCCGAGCAAGCCACCCATCGACGCGCCGACCAGCACCGGCGGTTGCGGCTGGGTTCGCGCCAGGCCAAACAGGTCGTCGGCGAACTGCTGCATGCGGTAGGCGCCCCCCGGCAACCGATCGCTTTCGCCGTGACCGCGTGCGTCGAAGCTGACACAGCGGCATCCCTGTGCTGCCAGCGCGGCCACCGTACCCCCCCACGCGCCGCGGGTCTGGCCGAAGCCGTGCGCAAACAGAAGGCCGGGGTGACCCGCTGCGGCATGGGTTTCCACCGCAAGACGGAGGCCATCGGCGGTGCGGAACCCAGACGAAGCAGTGGCGGTGAACGAATCCATACGGGTGAGTATGGGGCGCGGATTCCACCACCGTCAACCTTGCCCGGCGTGCCCGCGCAGCGGATTACAAAGCGCAAAGCAGCCGTTACCATGTGCCGATGGATTCCAACCACAAGCCCGAACGCACCCGCCTTACCGCGGAAAACTGGGAGCTCGCCGCGCTGCAGATGATCGCCGACCATGGCGTGGGCGCGCTGGCCGTCGAAGCGCTGGCACGCGAGCTCGGCGTCACCAAGGGCAGCTTCTACTGGCATTTCCGTTCGCGCGAAGCGCTGCTGCAGGCAGCCCTGGATCGCTGGGAGGAATACGGCGAACGCGAGGTGCTGGGCCAGATCGAAAAGATTGCCGATCCCCGCCAGCGCCTGCCGGAACTGTTCCGTCGCGTTGCCCACGAGCTGCAGCCTCATCGCGTCTACGCCGCGCTGCTCAAGGCGCTGGATCACCCGTTGGTGGTGCCGGTGATGGCCCGCGTGTCGAAGCGGCGCACCGAGTTTCTCGAAACCGCCTACCGCGAGGCGGGGCTCGTGCCGCGCGAGGCGTTGAATCGCGCGCGACTCACCTACGCCGCCTACGTTGGCTTTCTGCAACTCAACTTCACGCTCGGCTTGCCGCGTCTGAATCACGACGAGTTCGACAGCTACATCGAGCACATGATCGCCACGCTCATCCCAGCCTGAGCGCGCGTCGAGTGCTCGCGACAAACGGCGCTGCGGCGCCGTTTTTGTTGCGTGTTGCGTTCGCCCTTGCCTATGCCAGTAAGTGCAAATTACGGTCGCGCCTACCTTTTGCCGAAAGACCAGTGAGGACACGATGGCCAGCACCCTGCCCGCGCTCGAGCGTTGGGTCAATGATGTCGCCGCACGCACCCACCCCGCCCACGTCCATTGGTGCGACGGTTCACAAGCCGAATACGACGCGCTGGTGGCGCATATGCTCGCCGACGGCACGCTGATCGAACTGAACCAGCAAACCCACCCGCGCTGCTACCTGCACCGCTCCGATCCGCGCGACGTGGCGCGCGTGGAACGCCTCACCGTGATCTGCCACGAGCACGAGGAAGACGCCGGCCCGAACAACCACTGGATGGCCCCGGCCGCAGCGCACGCGAAGATGGACGCACTGTTTGCGGGCTGCATGCGGGGCCGTACGCTGTACGTGATCCCGTATTGCATGGGGCCGATCGACTCCACGCTCGCGCGCTGTGGCGTGGAAATCACCGACAGCCCGTACGTGGTTGCCAACATGCGCATCATGACCCGCATGGGCGCGGCCGCCCAGGCGCGCATCGAGCGCGAGGGCGAGTTCGTGCGCGGCCTGCATTCGATCGGCGAGCTCGATCCGGAACGGCGCTGGATCATGCATTTCCCGGCCGAGCGGCTGATCCAGTCGTTCGGCTCCGGCTACGGCGGCAACGCGCTGCTGGGCAAGAAATGCCACGCGCTGCGCATCGCTTCCAACCAGGGCCGCGATGAAGGCTGGCTGGCCGAACACATGCTGATCGTCGGCATCCAGAACCCGCAGGGAAAAACCCATTACATCGCCGCCGCGTTTCCTTCCGCCTGCGGCAAGACCAACCTCGCGATGCTGATTCCACCCGAGGGTTATCGCGCCGCCGGCTGGAAGGTATGGACGGTTGGCGACGACATCTGCTGGATGCGCCCCGGCGCAGACGGACGGCTCTATGCGATCAATCCGGAAGCCGGGTTCTTTGGCGTCGCACCCGGCACCAGCGCCGCCACCAACCCCAACGCACTGGCCACCATCGCGCACGACACGATCTACACCAACGTTGCCGTCACCGCCGACAACCAGCCATGGTGGGAAGGCCTGCCGGGCACGCCGGTCACCGACTGGCAGGGCCGCCCGTACGACCCGGCCAACGGCCCGGCCGCCCATCCCAACTCGCGCTTCACCGCCAGCGCGCGCCAGTGCCCCACGTGGTCGGATCAGGCCGAGGCGCCGCAAGGCGTGCCGATCAGCGCGATCGTGTTCGGCGGTCGTCGGCCAAACCTGCTGCCGCTGGTGATGGAAGCGCGCGACTGGACCCACGGCGTGCTGCTGGGCGCAGCGATGGGCTCGGAAACCACCGCTGCCGCGGCCGGTGCCGTCGGCGTGCTGCGGCGTGATCCGATGGCCATGAAGCCGTTCTGCGGCTACCACTACGGCGACTACTTCGCGCACTGGCTCGCCTTCGACCGGCCGGGCGCGAAACTGCCGCGCGTGTTCCACGTCAACTGGTTCCGCAAGGGCGTCGATGGCCGTTTCCTGTGGCCCGGCTTTGGCGAAAACCTGCGCGTGCTTGAATGGATGCTGGCGCGCGTCGAAGGCAGCGCAAGCGGCATGGACACGCCGATCGGCACGTTGCCGCGCCCGAACGAGTTGAATCTTGCGGGCCTGAAACTCGCACC
This sequence comes from Rhodanobacter sp. FW106-HT46G03, assembly GCF_058789895.1. Classification (NCBI taxonomy): domain Bacteria; kingdom Pseudomonadati; phylum Pseudomonadota; class Gammaproteobacteria; order Lysobacterales; family Rhodanobacteraceae; genus Rhodanobacter; species Rhodanobacter sp. FW106-HT46G03. The sequence goes on along the minus strand of NZ_JBYTCC010000001.1, from coordinate 995,567 downwards.
CGGTGCACTCGACGAACTGCTCGCCGTGGATCGTCCGGGATGGCAAGCCGAGCTTGCGGCCATCGGCGAATATCTCGCCGGCTTTGCGCCGCGATTGCCGCCCAAGCTGCATGCGGAGCAGCAACGCGTGGTGGCCGCGCTCGCCACCCCGGCCCCGCGCGCAGCCACTGCCGTCGCGTAAACGGCCTGGGTTTGCATCGCCACGCCAATGGCGATGCAAACCTTCCGGCGCAAAGGCGCATCCAAGCTGGCAAGATGCCTGCACCTTGTGCCCTCGCCACTCTGCGGATGCCCGCCACGCCCATCGCACCTGATCCGGATGCCGACGATGTGCGTGCCGCCAGCACGGGCGATCGCCTCGCCTTCCAACGCCTGTATCGGCGGCACGTGGATCGCGTGCATGGCGCGATGTGCCGGCTCGCCGGTTATGACCGTGCCCGCGCGGAAGACCTCACCCAGGATGCGTTCGTGCGGGCGTGGCAGAAACTGCCGCAGTTTCGCCACGAGGCCGCATTCGGCACCTGGCTGTACCGGCTGGCGATCAACCTCGCGCTGATGGCGTTGCGCGCGCAACGTGCCGACCCGGTCACCTTCGACGCCGCCGATGCCCTGCCCGACCCCGCCGACACCCCGTTCTGCGCGGCCGAACGCGCAGAGCTGCAAGCCGCCATCGGCCGTCTGCCGCCACGCGCCCGCGCGGTGCTGGTGCTGCACGACATCGAGGGCTGGCACCACGCAGAAATCGGTGCCGCGCTGGCGATTGCCGCCGGCACCTCGAAAGCCCAGTTGCATCGCGCGCGCACCCTGTTGCGCGCCGCCCTCGGAGGCTCGACATGAGCGAACTTGAATGGCCTCGCGCCCTGCGCGACCTCAAACAACCCAGCACGCCGGCGCGCGATTTGTGGCCGGATATTGCCGCTGCGCTGGATGCCACGCCGTCGGCAACCGCCAAGCACAAACGCCGGCCGTGGATGCTCGCCGCGGTGGTCGCTGCCGCATTCCTGCTTGCCGGCGGCATTGGCGCAAGCCTGCATGGACGCGCCGGACAAGACCTGGGTGACGCTGCGACCGCGCGGGTCACCCCTGCCGATCCACGCTTGCGCGGCGCCGTCATCGAGCTGGATGCCACCCGCGAGGTGCTGCAGGGTGCGCTGCAGCAAAATCCCGATTCCCCCCTGTTGCGGCGTTTGCTGGCGCGCACCGAACGCCAGCAGGTCGCATTGCAACACCTCGCCCACGAGGCTGGCTGACGCTCATGAAAACCTTCCTTGCCTGCATGCCGCTGCTGCTTTGCCTGTCCGTCGGACAGGCCCTTGCCGGCACGCCGATCCGTCTCAGTCACCCGGCAACGCCCAGCGCGCGCATCCGCATCGCCAACGTGGCCGGAACGGTGCACGTGACCGCGTGGGACCGGGCGCTGGTCGAAGTCAGCGGCGAACTCGGCGCCGGCGCCAAGCCGCTGGCGATCACCGGCACCAGCGCCAACCTCGCCATCGAGGTCGAATCGCAAGCCGGTGGCGGCTGGTTCAACTGGGGCAGCAACCGCCACATGGAGCCAACCAACCTCGATCTGCACGTGCCGCGCGGCGCCAGCCTCGACGTGCAGGTGGTCAGCGCACCGCTCAGCATCGACGGCACCGACGGCGGCACCGTCAAGGTCAACACCGTCAGCGGGCGCGCACGCATCAGCGCCCGTACGCCGCAACTCACGGTCGACAGCGTGAGCGGCACGATCGAGCTGGCGGGGTACGCCGCGCAGGCCAATCTGCAAACCGTGAGCGGCGACATCCTGGCGCCGGTGATCGGCGATGCCGGAAAACTGCAAACGGTGTCCGGCCGCATTCAGGCCAGTGGCGGACCTTGGCGCAAGCTGTCGCTCAGCACGGTTTCCGGCGACGTGCAGCTTGCCGGCAGCTTGGTCAAGGAGGGGCAACTCACCATCGACAGCATGAGCGGCAATGTGCAACTGCAATTGCCGGCGGCGACCTCGGCCCGCTTGCATGCAAGCACCTTCAGCGGCGATCTGCGCAGCGATTTCGGCAGCGCCATCGAACCCGGTCGCGGCAGCGGCCACACGCTCAACACCCGCCTTGGTGGCGGCGACGGCAGCATCAAGGTGGAAACTTTCAGCGGCGATTTGCACCTGCGCAAGCCGAACCCGGATTGATCCCGGCGACCAGCACCCCATGCGCCGTCAGCGAGAAACCCCTGCGGCTGCATTGCCGGCAAACCCGGAACCCCGGTGCAACCGGTGCGAGTAGTCACGGCACTGCGGGTAGGTGTGGCCGCCTGGTGCGCCAATCAGTCGCCGGATCAACTGCGTGCAGAAACCGAAACGCCGTCGCAAGGCGACGGCGTTCGTGATTTGTGCCGCACACGAGGCGGCTCAGAGATCCTGGTGGTATTGCACGTAAGGCGTGCGCGACTGATCCGGTTCCGGGCCCATTGGCGTACTGGTTGGCGTGCCGGAAGACCACATGTTTTGCGCGCCGACGCTGAGCGAGCCCTGCCACGGCAAACGCCAGGTCACGCCTAGGTCGATGCTGTTCCAGCGCCGATCCGGGCTGTAGCCATTGCCAGGGATGCCGGCCAGCGGCGCCATCGTGCGCCCGATCAAGGTGCCACTGACGGCGCCGTGATCCACGCCAAAGCTGATTGCCTTTTGATCCAGTGTGCTGATGCCGAGCAGGTTGCCGGGCAACAGGTGGATGCGGCCTACGCTTGCGCCGAGGTCGACGCCGCTCTTGGCGCCAAACGCCAAGCGGCCGCGCGCATTGAGTTGCGAGCTGCTGTCGAAGCCGGACAAGCCGTCGATGCTGGGCGTGGCACCCGGCAATACGCGCGGCAAACTCGCCGCATTGGCAGTGCTGTTGGTACCCACGCTGACGCCCAGGCTGTAGCGCCCGTCGTTGTAGGTGGCACCGACTTCGCTGCCCACCACCCGCAGCGGGCTGTTGACCCACGACTGCTGGTTGACGTTGGCGTGCGCCTGCCAATTCTTGCTGAAGCCGTACTCAATGCCGGTGTTCATCACACTGGCGGCGTCGACCGCATGAAACGACAATGGCGTGCCGCGCAGCGCCTGTGCACCGCTGCGGCTGTCCGCCTTGACTGCGAGCAGGCGGCCGTCGGCGCCGCGCCACAGCGGCACCACGACGCCCGGCTGTACCTCGGCCATTTGGGCCGGCGGTTGCTGCAGAAGCCTGGCCGCAAGCTTGCCGTTGGTGTCGTCCACTGTCTGCCCGGCCGCCACGAGGGGCAGCAGACAAAGCAGCAGGGGAAGCAGCAAGCGGCGCATGGCGGATTCGGGTCTGCGACAATCAACGCGTCAGATGAACGGAAGCCGTATTTTACATTTGCCTAACATCGTTGCAAGCCGTCGGTACAGTAATTCGCGCGAATATGTGAACTGCCTCCCGAATAGACCGTGCTCCGCACGTCGAGGTTCCGCTGGCGGCGGGAACGCGCGACAGCTATAAGAGGGATCACATTGCCGTACCGACCGCCGGGCCCGCATTGCCTGCATGAATTCCGTGACCCCGCCCCGCCCCGCCCCCTGCCTGCCGACCGCGGCGGCGTCAGCGCAGATGCCGCTCGCGATCGAGCAGCTGATGACGACTGCGGACGCCTCGGGTGTACGCGAAATCTGCGAGCGCATTCTCGAACAACTGGCGATCGACGGCACCCTGCATTGGCGTGCGCGCAACGCCGCGCCACCCGGGTCCGGATGGTGCTACGAACTTGCCGAGGATGTTCAACACCAGCGCGTGCTGGTGCTGGGTGCCGCCGAGCCCGCTGCCGAAAGCGTGCATGGCACGCTGGCCTGGATCGGTCGGCTGGCCGCCATACGGCTGCATCAACTGGCCGAATCCAGCCGCCTGTACGAGGCGATTTCGCGCCTCGCGCTGGCCGAACGCCTGCAGCGTGCGTTGTATGCGATCGCCGAACAGGCCAGCGCCGAGCAGGACATGCCGGCCCTGATGCAATCGCTGCACACCATCGTCGGCAGCCTGATGTATGCGGAGAACTTCTTCATCGCGCTGTACGACCACGCGACCGACACGGTCCGCTTCCCTTATTTCGTCGATACGCTGGACGCCGCCCCGCCGCCACCTGACCACGCGGTGCCGCTGGCCACCATCGAGCACGGCATCACGTGGAACCTCGTGCGCTTCGGCAAGCCGCTGTACGGCGCGCCGGAAGAACTGGCCACCCAACTGGCCGGCCACTTCGCCATGCACGGCCCGCGTTGCGAGCATTGCCTCGGTGTGCCGCTGCGCCGCGACGTGCAGACCGTCGGCTGCATCGTGGTGCAAAGTTACCGCACGAATGTGCGCTACACGCGGCACGACCTGGAGCTGCTCAGCTACGTGGCGCAGCACGTGCAGACCGCAATCGAACGCCACGGCGCGCACGTCGAACTGGAACATCGCGTGACCGACCGCACCACCGCCCTGCGCGAAGCGAACCGCGTGCTGCGGCAGCAGGTATTGCAGCGGCAACACGGTGAACGTCTGCAAGCTGCGCTGTTCCGCATTGCCGAGCTGGCCAGCAGCAGCGACGAAGGCGCCAATGCCGACGCGTTCTACCCCGCATTGCACCGGGTGATCGGCGGCCTGCTCTACGCGCGCAACTTCTACATCGCGCTGATCGACGAAAGCGAGCAGGTCGTCAGTTTTCCCTACTCGGTGGACGAAGTGGAACCCTCGCGTTCGATGCGCAGCCACGGCCACGGGCTCACCGAATACGTGCAGCGCACGGCCAAACCGCTGCTTATCAATCAAGATGAGATCGGACGTCTGCTCGACGGCAACAACATCGACCGCATTGGCCCGGCATCCGTGTGCTGGCTCGGCGTGCCACTGACCTGGGGCGGCAAGGTGCGCGGCGTACTGGCGGTGCAGAGTTACACCCCCGAGCACGCCTACACCGAGCGCGATCAGGAGCTGCTCACCTTTGTCAGCTACCACGTGGCCAACGCGCTGCAGCGCAAGCAGGCCGACGCCGCACTCAAGCTGGCCTACGCCAGCCTCGAACGCCGCGTGGTGGAGCGCACCCGCGCGCTCGGGCTGGCCAACCGCGATTTGCGCGAGCAGATCGCCGAGCGCGAGCGCATCGAGCGCCGGCTGAAATACGAGAACCTGCACGACTCGCTGACCGGGCTGCCAAACCGCACGCTGTTGTTGCAACGGCTGGAGACCGCGCTGCAGCGTCTGCGCAAGGTGCCGGAAGCCCTGTTTGCCATCATGTTCGTCGACCTCGACCGCTTCAAGGTCATCAACGATTCGGTCGGCCACCTGGTCGGCGACGACCTGCTGTTCCAGGTGGGCGGCCGCATCCGCTCCTGCCTCAAATCACGCGACGTGGTGGCCCGCCTGGGCGGCGACGAGTTCGCGGTGCTGCTGGAAGGCGTGAACAACGCAGCGGATGCCCAGCAGGTGGCCGCGCGCGTACTGTCCGAGCTGCAACGTCCGTTCCGGCTCGGTGGGCGCGAAATCTTCACCTCCGGCTCGATCGGCATAGCCATGGCCGACGAACACTACCGCCAGCCGGAAGAACTGCTGCGCGACGCCGATTCGGCCATGTACCACGCAAAAGACGGCGGGCGTCACCGCATCGCGCTGTTCGACGACCGCCTGCGCCGCGAGGCGCTGTCACTGTTGCGCATGGAGAGCGATCTGCGCCACGGGCTGGCACGCCGCGAATTCGTGCCGTACTACCAGCCGGTGGTGTCGCTGGCCGATGGCAGCATCACCGGTTACGAAGCGCTGCTGCGCTGGAACCATCCGGAGCGTGGCTTGCTGCTGCCGCAGGATTTCCTGCTGATCGCCGAGGAAACCGGCTGTGCCGAAGCGATCGACTGGCAGCTCTTCGAGCTGGTGTGCGCCGATGCACCGCGCATCCTCGGCGACCGCGGCACGATCAGCATCAACGTTTCCGGCCAGCACTTCCGCTACCCGGATTTCGATGCCCGCCTGCTGGCGCTGTTCGCCACCCATCAGGTGGCCCCCGAGCGCATCCGGGTCGAAGTGATCGAACGCACGCTGCTGGAAAACCCCGACCAGGTCAAACAGCTGCTGCAAAACCTGCGCCGGCAAGGCGTGGGCATTGCGCTGGACGACTTCGGCACCGGCTACTCGTCGTTGAGCTACGTGCACCAGTACCCGTTCGACGTACTCAAGATCGACCGCTCATTCGTGATCGAGATGGGCGGCGAATCCGGCGACCAGGGCACGGCGGTGGTGCGTGCCATCCAGGCCCTGGCCGACTCGCTCGGCATGCAGGTCATCGCCGAGGGCATCGAGACGCCGGAGCAGCGGCAACTGCTGCACGATATCGGCTGCGGCTACGGGCAAGGCTTCCTGTTTTCGCAGGCGCAGCCGGCGACGCACTGGCTCGCCGGTGCCGCCGCGACCGGTCAGTGACTGCTGCCGGGCAATGCCGTCCCCGGTACGTCGCGCAGCAGATATTCAACGTCGACCCGATCGAACTCGTAACGTTCGGCGCAGAACTCGCAGGTGACCTCGATCCGGCCGTTCTGCTCGGCCAGCGTGGCTTCCAGCTCGGCGCGCCCGAGCGAGCGCAGCATGGCGGCGACGCGTTCGCGTGAGCAGCTGCAGCCGAACGCCAGCGGACGTGGTTCGAACAGGCGCACCGACTCTTCGTGGTAAAGCCGGTAGAGCAGCTCATGCGGCGCACTGTGCAGCAACTCCTCCGTGCCCAGCGTCGCGGTGAGCTGCTGCACGCGCGGCCACGCATCGGCGTCATCCACCGCATCGTGGCCGCCGGTGCCGGGCAAGCGCTGCAGCATCAGCCCCACGGCATGTGCGTCATCGGCAGCCAGCAGCAGGCGCGCGGGCAGTTGTTCGGATTGTTCGAAATAGCCTTGCAGCACGCCGGCCAGGTCATCGGCCCCCAGCTCGACCAGGCCCTGGTAACGCTGCCCGCGTTCGAGGTTGCCAATGGTGATCGCCATCACCGCGTCCGGCAGGGTCGACAGCGCGAACGTCGCTGGCACCGGCGGTTGCCAGCGTGCGATGCCGCGCAGGCGCCCTTGATCGGAGCACTCGGCAAACAGCAGGCGCAGGGGGCCGTCGCTCTTGAGCTGCACCGACAACTCGCCTTCGAGCTTGATGTGCGCGGTCATCAGCGCGCTGGCGGCGAGCGCCTGCCCGAGCAGGCCACGTACGGACGACGGGTAGTCGACGCGACCGGCCATCTCGCGCCAGGCCGGCCCCAGGCGCACGAAGGCGCCGCGCACACCGGCGCGTTCCAGCAAAAAGCGGTGCAACACATCATCGGTGGGCAGGTTTTCCACGGCCAGACCTCGTCGGCAATCCCTGCGAGATGGGGGCGCAGCCGCGTCGCGCAATGGGCCACTTATACTGCGGCCGGTCTTCGCCAGTGCCTCGCCATGTCCCGCCCGTTGTTGTCGCCCCGCCGCCTGCTGCGCTGGTGCGCGTTTGCCGCGCTCGCATGGCTGGTGCTGACCGAGTTGGTGGTCCTCGTGCTGCGCTTTGTGCCGCCGCCGACCTCGGCGGTGATGGTGGAGCGCCGCGTCGGCGCGCTGGTGCGCGGCGAGCACGGTTTTCAGCTGCATCAGCATTGGGTGCCGTGGCGCGCGGTGTCACCGTGGGTGCCGCTGGCGATGGTGGCGGGGGAGGATCAGAAATTCCCCTACCACCACGGTTTCGATTTCGATTCCATCCACGCCGCGGTCGACGCCGCCGATGACGGCCACCGCCTGCGCGGCGCCAGCACCATCAGCCAGCAGACCGCGAAGAACCTGTTCCTGTGGAACGGCCGCAGCTTCCTGCGCAAGGGGCTGGAGGCCTATTTCACCGTGCTGCTCGAACTCAACTGGCCCAAACAGCGCATCCTTGAGGTCTATCTGAATATCGCCGAGTTGGGCGATGGGGTGTATGGCGTCGGGGCAGCCAGTGAGCGCTATTTCCATACCTCGCCCGCAAACCTGAATGCGGCGCAGGCCGCGCGGCTGGCCGCCGTGTTGCCCAGCCCGCGCCGTCTGCATGCGGAGCGCCCCAGCGCGTACGTATTGCGCCGCGCCGACTGGATCGAACGCCAGATGCGTCAGCTCGGCGGGCCGGGTTACATCGAAGGCCACGCGCCGCGCGTGATGCCGGGTTCACGGCAAGGCGACACCCGCCGAAAAGTGGCGCGCTAGACTCGCAGTGCCCTCAACCGCGGGCGCAACCGGAGGCTCAGGCATGCGTCAAGTCAGGCAGTTGCTCGAAGGCAAGAACCACAACGTCTACACCATCACGCCCGAGGCGCCGGTGCTGGACGCCATCAAGATGATGGCCGAGCACCGCATCGGCGCCCTGCTGGTGATGGGCGGCGACACTCTCGCCGGCGTGGTCTCCGAACGCGATTACGCGCGCAAGGTGATCCTGCGCGGTCGCTCTTCCGCACAAACCGCGGTGGCCGACATCATGCGCGCGGATCCCCCCACGGTCAGCCCGGACACCGACGTGTTCGACTGCATGCGCCTGTGCACCGACAGCCGCGTGCGCCACCTGCCGGTGCTCGAGCACGGCAAGGTGGTAGGCATCATTTCCACCGGGGATCTGGTGAAGGCCGTGATCGACGCGCAGGCACAGCAGATTGCGCATCTGGAGCGGTATATCACGGGGTGACGGGCCGGGATTCGGGGTTGGAGATTCGGGATTCGGAAGAGCGGTGATACGGCGAGCCGTGGCGCAACGCCGAACTCCGCACATCAGGCTGATGGCGGGTCTTCCGGGGCAAGATCGGGGGACCAGCCGGCATGGGTGGAGACCCAGGTGGCGGCGAGGGCGACGCCGGTGCCGGCGACGGCCAGGCCGGCAACGCCGATGCCGACGGCGCGCAAGCCGCTCACCGCACTGGTGACAACAAGGTCGCCGAAGCGCCACACCGCGGTCTCGACAAAGTTCTTGCCCTTGTAGCGCGTTTCGCGCGGCACCCGCGTGTACAACGCATCGACCGCGGGCTTGGTCATGCCATAGGCAAAGCCGCGCGTGGTCACCATCATCACCGCCAGCATCGGCACCACCATGCCGAACAGCACTAGCTGGCCGTGGCCGACGATGGCCACCGCAATCAGCAGCGCCACGTTCACCACCGCCGGCAACACCAGCCCCCACCCCGGCCCAAAGCGCACCAGGAGCCAACGCGTCATGCTCAACTGCAACAGCACGCCAAGCGTGTTGGTGGCCAGGTCGAGATCGTTGTAGAACTCGGTGCGCGCCACCGTGTCGGCCAGATGCGCCTTGGCATAATCGGCCACCAGCGCATAAGCCAGCGTGCCGATGCCGTCGCCGAGCAGCATCATGAACGCCATCAGGCGCAGGAACGGCCGCGACCACAACTCGCGGATGCCGGCCCACAGCGAACCGCCGATCGCGGCACCGGCATCCCAGCCGGCGTTGCGCGACTCATGGTGTGCGGTCAGCCGCAACAACAGCGCCAGCGCGGCGGTCAGCGCCAGTGCGGATGCCACCAGCAGCGGCGCCACCCCCACCCAGTACACCAGCGCGCGGGTCAGGAGCGGGCCGAAAATCGCACCGGCCATGCCGCCCAGCGCAATCAGCGAAAACACCTGGCGCGCGCGGGCGCTGCTGAAGATGTCGGCCATCACGCTCCAGAACAGCGACACCACGAACAGGTTGAACACGCTGACCCAGGCAAAGAACACCACGCCCAGCTCGCGCGCGCCGATCCGATCCTGCCACACGAAGGCCGGCACAAAGGCCAGCAGGCAGGCGATGAAAAAGCTGTAGCTCCACAGCAGCAGCCGGCGCCGCGCAAAGCGCGCCACCAGCATGCCGAACAGCGGCGCCAAAAGCAGCATCAGCGCAAACACCACGCCGTAAAACAGCGGCAGCGACTGCGAACCTACTGCGCCACTGAGCTGGTCACGTACCGGGCGGATGATGTAGTACGCCGTCATCACGAAGAAGAACGCCAGCGCGGAAAGCGCAGGCGCGGCGCCTTCGCCGGCCACAGCAGCAGTCGAACTCACGAACCCGTCCAGCGCGGGCGCTTGCCCGGTAGCGCGAGGCTAGGGGCGCGGGTGGCCGCAACGCAAGCGACGGCGGCCGCGCGGTCTTTGGCCGCTGCACCACCATGGGTCGGCAGGCCGGTGCCGACGCGGCCTCAAGACGGCGTTGCCGCACCCCGGCGGTGCCCACATGCGGGCACGGGCGCCGGCTTTTATACTCGGCCATGATCGCCAAGGAACCGATGCCGTGAGCAGTTCCAGCCTGCCGCAACTCGATGCCCAACTCGCGGTGCCGGTTGCCGCGCGCCACGAGTTGCTGTTTCTCAATGTGTTTCGGCTGGTGCAGGCGCTGGTGTACATCGCGCTGGTGGTCACCCTGCTGCAAGGCACCGGACAACCGATCACCACGCACACGTTCGCGCTGGTCGCCCCCCTGCCTTACCTCTTGTTTGCGATTGCGGCGCTGGCGCTGACCCGGCGTTGCGTGCCATACGCGCGAACCACGGTGTCGGTGTGGCTGGTGGTCGATATTGCGGCCGCGGTGCTTGCGGTGGCCGCCATCGACTACGCGCGCATCGGCATCGCCATGATGCTGGCGGTGAACCTTGGCGTCGGCGCGCTGGTGCTGTCGCTGCGGCTGTCGAGTTTTTTCGCGGCACTGGCAACGCTCGGCCTGCTCGGGCACGCAACACTGGCCGAGCCGGGCAACGGCATCGCCGAGCGCGGGCTGATGGAAGCGGCGATGTTCGGCGTGGCGTATTTCGCCATCACCACGCTGTGCCATGTGCTTGGCCGCCAGTTGCGCGCCAGCGAGGCGCTGGCCGAGCAGCGCAGCACCGACCTGGCCAATCTCGCGCAGGTGAACGAACTCATCATCCGGCGCATGAAGACCGGCGTGCTGCTGGTCGACGACGCCAACCGCATCCACCAGATCAACGAATCGGCGTGGATGCTGATGGGCAACCCGAGCGCCGGGCAGCGCGACCTCGGTCGCCTCGCGCCGGAACTGTCGCGCCGGCTGTACCACTGGATGACGTCCGGCAAGCTCGACGAAACCGCCACCCAGCTGGCCGACGGCGTGCCCGAGGTGATTCCGCGGTTTACCCGGCTGGCGCCGAACGACGATTCGCTGGTGCTGATCTTTCTCGACGACACCTCGCTGCTGTCGCGCCGCGCCGAGGAGCTGACCCTGAGCTCGCTCGGCCGGCTGTCGGCGTCGATCGCGCACGAAATCCGCAACCCGCTCGCCGCCATCCGCTACTCGGCACAGCTGCTGGCCGAATCGGAAAGCATGGACGCCAGCGACCAGCGCATGGTCGAGATCATCAACAACCATTGCATCCGCCTGAACGAGATCATCGAGAACATCCTGCAGCTCTCGCGCCGCGAGCGCTCGCGTCCGGAAACGCTCGACCTCGGCAAGTGGGCGCAGGATTTCGTCGAGGAGTACCGCCAGGGCAACGACCTTGGCGCCGATTCGCTGCGCGCGATCGCCGGCAGCACCGGCACGGTCGCCGCGATGGCCGACCCGCAGCAGTTGCAACAAGTGGTGTGGAACCTGGTGCAGAACGCGCTGCGTTACGGGCGCATGCCGGGCGAATCGGCGCGGGTGATGGTGGTGGCGCGCCCGGGCGACCACGGCGTGCCGATCCTCGAAGTGATCGACCGCGGCCCCGGCATCCCGACCAAGGTCGCCGCGCAGATCTTCGAGCCGTTCTACACCACCCACGAATACGGCACCGGGCTCGGCCTGTATTTGGCCCGGCAAATGGCCGAAGCCAACCAGGCCTCGCTCGAATACGTGCGCGTGGCCGGCGGCGGCAGCTGTTTCCGGCTGGTGCTGACGCCGGCCCAAATGGGCCTGTCGACGGCGGATGCCGCCGTGGGCTGACGTGCCCTGCCGGACGCCTTGGCGACCGGCGCTTTTGCCCCGCCCCGGAACCACGGGTATCCTGAGCCGCAACGCTGCCATCAGGCATTTAATCCATGAGCCAACAGACCGTCCTGGTCATCGACGATGAGCGCGACATTCGTGAGCTGCTCACGATCACGCTCGGCCGCATGGATCTGCAGGTCGATGCCGTCGGCACGGTAGCCGAAGCGCAGCGTGCACTCGGCAGCAAAACCTACGACCTGTGCTTCACCGACATGCGCCTGCCCGACGGCAACGGTCAGGAGATCATCGAGCACATTGCAACCAACCATCCGGAAACGCCGGTGGCAATGATTACCGCCTACGGCAACGTCGACGCCGCGGTCACCGCACTCAAGGCCGGTGCCTTTGATTTTGTCTCCAAGCCGGTCGACATCCAGATGCTGCGCCAGCTGGTGCGCACCGCCCTGCGCCTGGTCGAGGAGAAACGCAGCGGCAAGGCAGCCGCGAAAGCCGGCAGTGCCGATGAACGCCTGATCGGCGATTCGCCGGCGATGCAGCAGGTGCGGGCCACGATCGCCAAGCTCGCGCGCAACCAGGCTCCGGTGTACATCGCCGGCGAATCCGGCGTAGGCAAGGAACTGGTCGCGCGCCTGATCCACGAACAAGGCCCGCGCGCGGCCGGCCCGTTCGTGCCGGTCAACTGCGGCGCGATCCCCTCCGAGTTGATGGAGAGCGAGTTTTTCGGCCACCACAAAGGCAGTTTCACCGGTGCCGTCGGCGACAAGGAAGGCCTGTTTCAGACCGCCAACGGCGGCACCCTGTTTCTGGACGAGGTGGCCGAGCTGCCGCTGCACATGCAGGTGAAACTCCTGCGCGCCATCCAGGAAAAAGCCGTGCGCCCGATCGGCGCGCGCGAGGAGATTCCGGTTGACGTGCGCATCCTTTCAGCCACCCACAAGGATCTCGCCGCGCTGGTCGAGCACGGCCAGTTTCGCCAGGATCTGTTCTACCGCATCAACGTGATCGAGCTGCACGTGCCGCCGCTGCGCGACCGCCGTGGCGACGTGTCGCTCCTGGCGGATTTCATCCTGAAAAGCCTTGCCCGCAAGAACGCCGGCGGCGGCCACCAATTGCTGCCCAGCGCCCGCGACGCGCTGGAAGCCTACGATTTCCCCGGCAACGTGCGTGAGCTGGAAAACATCCTTGAGCGCGCCACCGCCATGTGCGACGGCGAGCGCATCACCGCCGACGACCTGATGCTGCCGCAACGGCAAATGCGCATGGACACCCCTCCGGCTGCGCCCACGCCGGTTGCGGCCAGCGCCACTGCACCGGCGCCGCTGCCGACGACCGCCGCCGGTGGCCTTGACGACTACATCAACAACCTGGAACGCACCGCCATCGTCAAGGCACTCGAAGAGTCGCGCTACAACAAGACCGCGGCCGCCAAGAAACTCGGCATCACCTTCCGCGCGCTGCGCTACAAGCTGAAAAAGCTCGGCATCGACTGAGTCGGACGGCCCGCCCGCACTGCTGTCGGGATGAATCCCGACTGGCTTTTCGCGCGGCGCTGCCGGGCCACAGCCCGCCCGACGGAAGCCCGGTGCATCGGCTCTTCCGAATCCCTAATCCCGAATCCCCAATCCCGGCCTTTCACGCCGGCGCGCCCGCATCGGACAATGCCTGGCGCAAGGTACGCAGCAGCTTGCGCGTGGTGACCGGCTTGTCCAGCACCAGCAGGTGCGGCAATGGCGGGAGCTCATCCATGTTGGGCGGCACCTCGGCCTGCGCCAGCATCACCACGGCGCCGGCGTAACCCTGCTCCACCAGCGCACTGAGCGTGCGTACCCCGGTGAAGAGGTTCATGTCCGCGTCCATCAGCACCAGATCGGGCAGGCCGTGCGCGTGCACCCACTGCAACGCCGCAGTGCCGCTCTGGCTGGCATGCGGGTGATAACCCCAGGCATCCAGCGTGTTGGTCAGGAGCGACAACTGGCTGGCCGCCTCGGCCACTACCAGCACCTCTTCGGCCGCGCCTTCGAGCGTGTCGCCGTCCTCCGGCACGCCCGATTCGACCGCAACCGGCTGCAGCGGCAGGTACAGATCGAAGCGCGTGCCCTTGCCGGGCGTGCTGTCCACCCGCACCACGCCGCCATGCGCCGCCACGATGCGGCGGCAGGAAACCAGGCCCAGCCCGGTGCCCTGCGGCTTGGTGGTGAAAAACGGCTCGAACAGGCGGCCGAGCACCTCGCGGCTCATGCCGGCACCGGTATCGATCACCGACAGACACAGGTAGCAACCCGGATGCGGCGACTCGTGCGTGGCGAAGAACCCGGCGTCGAGCTGGCGGCGGCTGGTTTCCAACCGCAGCGTGCCGCCCTTGGGCATCGCCTGGATCGCGTTCAGGCACAGGTTCAGCAGGCACTGCTGCAACTCGGTGTGGCTGCCCTCGAATTGCAGGTCCGGCGCATGCACCTGCATCTCCATGCGGACGGTGCGCGGCACGCTGCCTTGCAGGAGCAGCGAGAGTGCATCCATCAACGCGCCGAGGCGCACGGTCTGCTCGCTTTGTCGCGCCCCGCGGGCGAAGGACAACATCGAGCGCACCATTTCCAGCCCGCGCTTGCCGCAGTCGTGCACCAGCGCGCCGAGGCGCGCCACCTGCGGGTCATCCTGGTAATTGCGCAGGCTGTCGCCCGCCAGCAGCAGCGGCTGCAACAGATTGCGCAGGTCGTGGCTGAGCCCGCCGGCGAGCATGGCCAGGCTCTCAAACCGCTGGGAACGCATCAGCTCGGCTTCGGCGCGCTTGCCGGCACGGCGCTCGGCGGCCTCGGCCAGGGCGCGGCGCACCGCGCTGGCGAGTCGCGCCGGGTTCTGCTTGAGAATGTAATCGGTGGCGCCGGTGTGCAGCGCTTCGATCGCGGCCTCCTCGCCGATCATCCCCGATACGTAGATGAACGGCAGATCGGCATCGCGCTGGCGCAGCAAGGCCAGCGCGCACTGCCCGGAAAATCCCGGCAGGCTCACGTCGGAGAGCACCACGTCGGGCAAAAACTCGTTCAGCGCCAGCACGTAGGCGTCTTCGTTGTCGACCACGCGCGCCTCGTAGCGCAAGTCGTCATCGTCCAGCTCGGTCAATGCCAGTTCGGCATCGTTGCGGTTGTCCTCCACCACCAGCACGCGGACGATCGGTTGATCGGATGAGCCGTGCATGCCTTGTTCCCCGTTGCGGTTCACGGTTGTTCCGGTGCCTGGTTCAGCACCGCCCAGAATTGGCCGAGCGTGCGCACGGCGGTAAAGAACTGGTCGACATCGACCGGCTTGATCACGTACGCGTTGACGCCAAGATCCCAGCTGCGCGCCAGGTCGCGCTCCTCGCGCGACGAGGAGAGGATCACTACCGGCACCCGCCGCAGGTGTTCGTCTGCCCGCATGCGTTTGAGCACTTCGAGGCCGTCCATGCGCGGCATCTTGATGTCCAGCAGCACCACCGCCGGGTCGCCCGCCGGCCGCAGCGCAAACGCGCCGCGGCGGTGCAACCAGTCCATCGCATCCACGCCATCCTCCACGTGCACGATGGGGTTGGCGAGGTTGGCTTCGTGCAGCGCGTCCAGGGCCATCTCGGCGTCGGCCAGGCTGTCTTCGACGAGAAGAATGGTGCGGAGGGGCGGATGACTCATGCGATCTTCCGTTGGTTGATGCCGCCCAAGTCGCGGGCCGGCAGGGAGAAATGAAAGTGCGCGCCGCGATCCGGCTCGGCCTCGGCCCAAACGCGGCCGCCGTGGCGCGCAATGATGCGCCGCACGCTGGCCAGTCCGATGCCGGTGCCGGGGAAATCCGAGGCGCGGTGCAAGCGCTGGAACACGCCAAACAACTTGCTGGCGTACTGCATGTCGAAGCCGGCGCCGTTGTCGCTCACGGTGAAGATGTAATCCTCGTTGCGGTCGCGCTCGACCTCGACGCGAATGTCGGCCAGCTCGCATTTGCCGGTGTATTTCACCGCGTTGCCGATCAGGTTTTGCCATACCGTGCGCAGCATGTTCTCGTCGCCGACCACGATCGGCAATGGTGAAATCGACCAGCTGACGCGGCGCCCACCGAGGTCGCCTTCGCTCAGCGCGCGCGCCTCTTCCACCAGCGATTGCATATCCACCGGCTGCAGACGCATCGCGCCGCGGCCCAGCCGCGAAAACACCAGCAGGTCCTCGATCAACTGCGCCATGTGTTGTGCCGAGCTGGCGATGACCTCGAGGTAATGCGCGCTGGTCGCATCCACCTGGGCGCCGAGATGCTCGCCGAGCTTGCGCGAAAACCCGGCAATGTGGCGCAGCGGCGCACGCAAGTCGTGCGACACCGAATAGCTGAACGCCTCCAGCTCGCGGTTGACGTCGGAGATCTGCGCCACCTTGCCTTCGAGCTGGTGGTTGAGCTCGTTGACCTTGTCCTCCGCCAGCGAACGCGCGGTGATGTCGCTCACCGTGACCAGCAGCACCTGGCCGTCATGCTCCTGCTGCTGGATGCGCCGCGCGTTGATCAGCACGTGGCGATCCACGCCATCGGAAGTGCGCTGCACCTGCTCGTAATCCCACAGCTCGCGGTCGCGCAACAGCACGTCGCTCAGGCGCTGCAGCAGGGCACCATCGCTCCACGCGCCGTGGCCCATTTCCGGCAGCGGCGGCAGCGCGCCGCGCTGGTGCACGTCGAGGCCATACATTTCGGCAAACGCGGTGTTGACCAAGAGCGTGCGGAAGTGCTCGCCGAACAACGCGATCGGCTCGCGCACCGCCTGCACGATCATTTGCGAGCGCAGCACCGCGCGGCCCTCGCGGGTTTCCGCCAGCCGCCGCTTGCCGATCTGCTGCTCGGAAGCCACCACCATCACGACCAGCAGCAGCAACTGCGCCAGTGCGATGAAGCCCAGCACCAACTGGCTGCGGCGCACACGCTGCGCCAGGTCACGGGTATGTGCGATCTGCAGACCATCCTCGGTTTTTGCAATGTCGCCAATCAGCGACTGCAGGTGAAACAGGTCGCCGCCATCGCGCAGGGATTGCCGGGCAGCGGCGGTTTCGCCGCGCTGCAGGCGCGTCAATGCCTGACGCACCAATGCCACGCGTCCGTTGACCACGCTTTCGAGCGCCCCCACCCCGGTTTGCTGGGTGGCGTCCGTCGTTGCCAGTTGGCGCAAGCGCGCCAACATCGCCGGCATCTCGCGGCTGGCCGCCATCGCCCGACTTTCCACCTCGGCGCCACCGTCACCGAGCAACAACTGGTACGTGGCCGCTTCGCTGTCGCGCACCACATAACCAATGCGGTAGGTCAGCGCCTTCACTTCGCTTGCATGGTTGAGCCATGCATTGGCTTGCTGGGTTTCGCTCGCCATCACCTGTGCCGCCAGATACGGCAACGCAACGATGACGACCATCGCCAGCAACAAACCGGCAACGCGCCAGCGCAACAGGCCCCTGACTTTCATTGGACAGGCGACATGGCAGCTCTCACAAGGCCGTACTCGTTCCCTGCGGGTACCCCGGCATTCTCGCATGTTTGCCGGCAAGGACCAGCGACGGGCCTGGCCACCCTCAAATGCCCAGGCGCGGAACCAGGAGCCCGAAGGCGAGGATGAACCAGGTGGCGGCAAGGCCCACCGCGAGCAGCAGCACGCCATCCAGTCGGCGCCAGAGGCTGCACGGGCTGCGCCACGCGTGCCAGACGTGGATGACGGCCACGACCATCGCGACCAGCGACACTGCGCCCAGCACCTGCACCCCGCGCACCGCGAGTTGAAACGCGGTGCCGCTCGCTCCGGCATCGGCCCACCAAACCGCCCACGCCCAACCGGCCGCACACGCGAGTGGCACCAGTGCCAGCGCATGCGCACGCTGCGACCAGCGACGCAAGGTACCGGCCGACGTCCCGCGCATAGCCAGGGGCCACGCCAGCGCTGCAAGCATCAGCAGCACCAGCGTCGCCCACAACAGCGGCAGGTTCCAGCGTGCCGAGGCCCATCGCGGCACCGGCAGCCAGACCTCCGGCGGCGCGAGCGAACGCAGCGCGACATGCCGCACGCGGTCGTGATCCAGTGCGACGCCCAGCTGCCCGCGCCCGTTCGCGCCCTGCCAACGGCCCGCGGCGGTTTCGCGCCAATGCCGTACGCCGGGCACCCCGGCCAAGCCATGCGTGGCGATTTCCCCACCCGTGGTGGCGTCGATGCGCACCTGGTCGAACAAGCCGGCGATGGCGCGGAACCCACCGGTCGGCGCACGGCTGGAACGGTAGTCGCCGATCAGCCGCGCCGCATCCGCCGGGGCCGTGGTCGGTTGCACGTGGGCCACACTCGGCCGCGGCGGAAAGTAGCGATCCATGAAGCCGCCGAACAGCGTACCGCCGACCGACCGCGCCTCACGCCCCTCGACGGCAACAAACAACCCGACACTGGCATCGGGCACCAGCGCCCACAACACGCTTTGCGCGGATGTGGCAGCCGCCAGCCCCACGGCCGGCCGGCCGTTGCGGTCGAACCGGCGCAAGCCGAGCGCCATGCCGGGCACGCTCGGCGCAAGCGGCAGTGTCACTCCCTGCATATGCCGCGCGGCCGCGGGCGAGAGCGCCGCGGCGTCGAGCGGGCGATTACCGGGCAGCATGGCGGTGAGGTAATCCGCCATCGCCTGCGCCGTGACCGTGGCCGTGCCGGTTTGCGCATCGAACGCGGCGCCGTGCATGCCGACCGGCACGAAAACATGCTGCGCGATGTAGGTGGCAACGCTTTCGCCCGCGACGTGCGCAACGATGCGTGCCGCCAGCGCTACATCACACGCCGACCACGAGGGTGCCGCGGTTGCCGGTGCCGGCTGCCGTTCGCATGCGGTCGCGGAGTTCGCACCGGGCCCCACGTCGGCAAACCCCGCGGTGTGGGTCAGCAATCGACGCAACGTCACCGTCCTGCCGGCGCGCGACGGCAGCGGGGCGCCGAGATAACGCCCAACGTCCGCGTCGAGATCGACCTTGCCCGCGTCGGCAAGCTGCATCACCGCGGTCCAGACAAAGCCGGCCGAAGCGGTACCCAGCGCGTAGTCCGTCGTCTGCGGATCGGGCACACGCCCATTCGCATCGCGGCCGTAGCCCTTGAGCACGGCCACCTTGCCGCCGGCAACCACCGCCACCGTGGCGGCGTCGATCAAGTGCGCGCGCAACGCTGTCCCCAGCCGCGCGTCCAGCCACACCGCGGCATCGGCGGCCGTCAGCGCATGCCCGCCCAACGGTATCGGCTTGATCGGCGCCGCGTCCGGCAGCGGGTGGATCTCGATCTGCGCACCAGCGGCCATGGCCGCTGCCATGCACCCCACGGCCAGTACCGCACTGATCCACTGCTTCATCCGTTGCACCCGTCCAAGCCGTCCACGCTCCCGACATCGTGCCGCGCCGCGCCCATGCACAGGATGAACAGAACCAGGATTGGGGATTGGGGATTCGGTACAGCGGTTTACGGCGAGTGACAAGATTCTCGCTGGCCGGGCTTCAGCGCAGCCGGCTTTGCGTAAAAGGGGCGTCGGATGAATCCCTGCCCACCGTGGCGCAGAAATGCAAAAAGCCCGCACGGGCGGGCTTTTGCGAGTTTGACGGGCGCGGGACCTCAAAACGGGATGTCGTCATCCTCGAAGCCGCCGTTGTTGGCCGGGGCTGCGGGTGCCGGGGCGTTGCCGCCGCGGGAGGAGCCGCCGTAGCTGCCGGCGCCACCGCCTTGCGGGCGCTCGCGCTGGTAGCTGCCGCCACCTTCACTGCCACCGCCGCCGAGCATCTGCATCTCGTTGGCGATGATGTCGGTGGAGTAGCGCTCCACCCCGTTCTTGTCGGTGTACTTGTCGGTGCGCAGCGAGCCTTCGACGTAGATCTGCCGGCCCTTTTTCAAATATTCGCCGGCGATTTCCGCCAGTCGGCCAAACATCTTGACCCGGTGCCACTCGGTGCGCTCCTGGCGCTCGCCGCTTTGCTTGTCCATGCGGCTCTCGGTGGTGGCGACGCTGAGCGTGCACACCGCCATGCCGCTGGCGGTGTGGCGCATGTCGGGGTCGTTGCCGAGGTTGCCGACGAGGATGACCTTGTTGACGCCACGTGCCATGGGAGTTTCCTTCGGGTGCCGGCAGCAGTCGCGCCGCCGCCTTGATGGGACAAGGCTTCATCTTACCTTGTCGTCACCGCCGCGCACGTCGGCGCAGCGGCCTTTTTGCTGTCGGCGCGGCGGCAGCGGGGGGTTACAGTGGCCAGGTTTCCAGCCGCCACGCGGCGTCCCAGAACATCCACTCGTGGCGGCATGCAGTGAGAAACGCGGCTTGCGCACGCGCCGCCAGCGCCGGGCCGCCTGCTGCCACCGCGCGGTCAGCCAGCTCGCCCGCCCGCCGGCTGGCCGTGGCAAACGCCGGATCGGCGTAGGCGGCGATCCACAACCGGTAAGGATGCGTAGCGGAAGCATGCGGCGCCAGGCGCTCGCCCACATGCTGGTAGATGCGGAAGCACGGCAACAGGCCGGCCACCAACGCCGGGTAGCAGCCCTGGGTGGCAAGCGCCGCAAGGCCGCCGGTATAGGCGGCGCAGGTCGGCGAGACGCCGATACCCGCGGTGTCGGCGATGAACTGCGCGTGCAGCTCGCGCTCCACGCTGATGGCACGTACCGCGCTGCCGGCCCAGAACTCCACCTCGTCGGCATGCGGCGCCTGGCTGGCCGCCAGCGCCAGCACCCGCGCATAGGCGGCGAGGTAGCAGGCGTCCTGCGCCATGTAGTGGCGAAAGCGCTCCATCGCCAGCGTGCCATCGGCGAGGCCGGCAATGAACGGATGCTGCTCGATGGCACCCACGATGGGTGCTGCCGCTTGCCATGCGGTGGCGGTGAAGCTCATGTCCAGCGCGCCTTGCATTCGTGGAAATGGTGTACCGGCCCGTGGCCGTGGCCCACGGCCAGCCCATCGGCGGCGCGCAAGGCGCCATCCAGCCAGTGCTTGGCGGCGGCGATGGTGGCAGGCCAGTCGGCGCAGCGCGGTCGCAAAGCCGCGAGCGCCGAGGACAAGGTGCAGCCGGTGCCGTGGGTATTGGTCGTGGCCACCCGCAGTGAGCGGAAATACCGCACGCCTTCCGGCCCGGCGAGCACGTCGGTGCTTTCGGCCGCGTCCGCCAGATGGCCACCCTTGACCAGCGCGCGCTGTGCGCCGGCGGCAACCAGTGCCTGCGCCTGCGCGGCCATTTCCGCCACGCTGCGCGCGGGCGACGCATCCAGCAGGGCCGCGGCTTCCGGCAGGTTCGGGGTGACCAGCGACGCGCGCGGCAACAAGCGACGCAACGCCCCGATGGCTGCGGGATCGAGCAGGCGGTCGCCGCTGGTGGCCACCATCACCGGGTCGAGCACCACGTGTGCGCAGCGCCGTTCGTCGAGGAAATCACCAACCGCTTGTGCCAGTTCGGCGCTGGCCAGCATGCCGATCTTGATCGCATCCAGGCGGATGTCGGCCACCAGCGTGCGCCACTGTGCGCGCACGAAATCCACCGGGATCGGCAGCACGCCGGTGACGCCGCAGGTGTTCTGCGCGGTGAGCGCAGTGATGACGCTGGTGCCGTAGGCCCCCAGCGCGGAAAACGTCTTGAGGTCGGCCTGGATGCCGGCGCCGCCGCCGGGGTCGCTGCCGGCAATGGTGAGTGCCACGGGCGGTGGATTCATCGGCCAGGCTCCCATGCCTGATGCAATTCGCGCGCCGCTTGCGCGGGGTCGGCGCTGGCGCAGATCGCGCTGACCACGGCAATACCGGCGGCACCGCAGCGGCGCACGAGCGGCGCGCGCACCGCATCGATGCCGCCGATGGCGACGCACGGCCACGGGCTGCGCCGCACGATGGCGGCAAGGGTTTCCGGCCCGGACGGCACCGCCGCATCGCGCTTGGTGGCCTGCGCCCAGATCGGCCCGACGCCGAGATAATCCACGGTGCCGCGCGGCAGGCGCAACGCCGCCGCCACATGATCCACGGTTTGCACCGACAGCCCCAGCCAACGCGCGGGCCCGATGCGCTGGCGCGCCGCGACCGGGTCGAGATCATGCTGGCCGACGTGCGCGCCATCGGCGCCGATCGCGGCCACGAGGTCCACCCGGTCGTCGACGATCAGTGGCACGCCGGTGCCGGCCAGCTCCCGCATCAACGCCTGCCCCAACGCGACGAACCCGGCATCGTCGAGCCGCGCGTCGCGCAACTGCACGGCGCTGACGCCGGCCGCCACCGCTTGCGCCACGGTGGCGACCACGCCACGCGCGCCGCACAGCCGTGCATCGGTCACCAGATAGAGGGACAGGTCGAGCGCACCGCGCGGCGCCATCGACGCGGTGGCGCTCACGGCTGGCGCAGCTGGTCGGCCAGCGCCTGTGGTGGCAGCGCGTGCAACTGGTCGATCAGGGCCACGGCGAAACTGCCCGGCCCTGCGGTCTGTGCCGCCGCCCGTTCGGCCGCCACGTTCAACAACGTGGTGGCGGCCGCCGCCGCCAGCAGCGGATCGGGCACCACCGCCGCAAACGCGGCCATCAACGCGCCCAGCGCGCAGCCGGCGCCGGTGATGCGGGTGAGCAGTGGGTGGCCGTTGGCGAGGCGCACGATACGTCGGCTATCGGTGAGCACGTCCACCTCGCCACTGACCGCCACCACCGTTGCATGCTGCGTGGCCAGCGCCACTGCGGCATCCACCGCCTGCTCGGCTCCCACCAGCGAATCCACCCCGCGCCCACCGGCGCCGCCGGCAAGCGCGATGATCTCCGATGCATTGCCGCGGATGATCGCCGGGTGCTGCCCAGCCAGCAGTTCCCGGGCAATGCCGGTGCGCCACCCCAGCACGCCGGCCGCGACCGGGTCGAGCACCCACGGCACGCCGGCTGCATGGGCGCTGGATGCCGCGCTGGCCATCGCCCGCGCGGTATCTGGATACGGCGTGCCGAGGTTGACCAGCACGCCACCGGCCAGCCGCGCAAAAGCGGCCGCTTCGTCCGGGTTGTCCACCATCGCCGGGCTGGCGCCGGCGGCCAGCAACGCGTTGGCAGTGAAATTCGCCACCACGATGTTGGTCAGGCATTGCACCAGCGGCGAGCGCTCGCGCAACTGCGTGAGCGCATCCGCCACCGCCTCGTGCGCCACGGGGCTCACTGCGAATCTGGGCATGTGACGTCCCTTCGCTAGTACGGTCTAGATCAGGTTCGACGGGTGTGATCTCAGCCCCGGCTTGCGCCCAAGGCACCCCGCGTCTGCCGTGCAGGGTAACCGCCCGGCGCGGCGATTGCCAAGCCGGCGCAGCGGTCTGCCGTCCGGATTCCCTATAATTGTCGGTTGACGACCAGCCCCGCGCCCATGAATTCGATCCCCGCCGAAACGCCCCGCCCGCCCGATTTCGCTGCCGTACGGGCGCTTGCCGACCCCGACATGCGACGCATCGACGCCTTGATCCGCGCCCGTCTGGCCTCGCACGTGGTGCTGATCAACCAGATCGCCGACCACATCATCAGCAGCGGCGGCAAGCGCCTGCGCCCGATGCTGCATGCGCTCGCGGCGCGCGCGGCGGGCTATCGCGGCGACCAGCACATCAAGCTCGCGGCGGTGATCGAGTTCATCCACACCTCCACCCTGCTGCACGACGACGTGGTCGACGAGTCGGGCCTGCGTCGCGGCAAGCAGACGGCCAACGCGCTGTGGGGCAACGCGGCCAGCGTGCTGGTGGGCGATTTCCTCTACTCGCGCTCGTTCCAGCTGATGGTGGAGCTGGACGACATGCGCGTGATGCGCATCCTCGCCGACACCACCAACACCATCGCCGAGGGCGAGGTGCTGCAGTTACTCAACATCGGCAATGCCGACGTGGACGAAGCGGCGTATCTCGCGGTGATCGAGCGCAAGACCGCGGTGCTGTTTGCCGCTGCCACCGAGCTGGGCGGCCTGCTGGGCAACCTGCCCGAGGATCAGCTCGCCGCACTGCGCCACTTCGGCATGGAGCTCGGCTACGCGTTCCAGATCGCCGACGACCTGCTCGACTACACCGGCGATGCCGCCACGCTCGGCAAGAACATCGGCGACGACCTCGCCGAAGGCAAGCCGACGCTGCCGCTGATCTACACGCTCGAACGCGCCAACGCGAACGAAGCCAGCGCCCTGCGCGAGGCGATCAGGCGCGGCGGGCTCGATTCGCTCGACCACGTGATCCACGAGATCCGCCACTCCGGTGCACTCGAACGCACGCACCAGTGCGCGCTTGCCCACGCGCTGGCTGCGCACAAGGCGCTGGCCGCGCTGCCGGCCTCGCCCTGGCGCGACGCGCTGGCGACGCTGGCCGACTACTCGGTGCAGCGCAATTCCTGATGAACCCGCACGATTTGCCCGCGCCCGCGGATGCGCAAGCGCCCACCGAAACCCTGTACGCCGGGCGCTGGCTGCGCCTGTGCAAGCGCGGCCGCTGGGAATACGCCGAACGCACCAACCCTGCAGGCGCGGCGATCATCATCGCGGTGACGCCGGCCGACAAGGTGCTGTTTGTCGAGCAATACCGGGTACCGATCTGCGCCCGCACGATCGAGATGCCCGCGGGGTTGGTGGGTGACCTCGCGGGGCATGAAACTGAAGGCATCCTCCTGGCGGCAAGCCGCGAGCTGGAAGAGGAAACCGGCTGGCGCTGCGCACACGTGGAGCTCCTGCACCAAGGGCCATCCTCGGCCGGCATGAGCACCGAGATGATCGCCTTTGTGCGCGCATACGACTTACGCAAGGTCGGCGCCGGCGGTGGCGACGAAACCGAAAACATCGTGGTGCACGAAGTACCGCGCGCGGAAGCGGGCGCGTGGCTCTTCGCCCGCGCCGCCGAAGGCTATTCGATCGACCCCAAGCTGTTTGCCGGCCTGTGGCTGCTGGAGCACGGCGCGCCGGCCACGTGAATCACCCGACGCGCGACGCGCGCCACCGCCAGCCAAGCAAGACGGCGCCAGCCAGCGCCAGCACGATCCATGCGAGCGCGATGCCGACACTCGCCCCCAGCCACGGCACTACCGCAAACGCGCCCCACGCGAGCAAGCCGCCACCGACCGCAAGCCGCGCATCCGGACGCGCACCGGCACGCCAGCCCACGAACGCCGCGCCTGCCACGGCAAGCAGCAGCGCCAGCAGACGCCGCAGCCACGGCACGGATGGTGCCCCCGCCATGTCGGGGCGCATCTCCAGCAGCGAGCTGTCGCCCACGTTGACCTCGTAGCCCACGCCGTTGGCGGCGTTCGGCACGGCCACCAGCTGCTCGCCGACCACCCGTGCGAGGACGCTCACCTCCTGCGCCGGCACCGCTGTCCAGCTCACGCGCAAATCGCCCAGCCCCGGTGCCCCGGGATGGCTGCTGGTGACCAGCGCGCCGGCATGGGCAACGAACGTGGCCGCCATGTTCGCCGGCAGCGCGTGCGTATCGACCGGAACCGGCTCGCTGCCCGGCAGGGCGCGCACCAGGGCGGCATTCAGCACATACGGCCCAAGCATGACCTTGCTGGCAAGGAACTGCGCGCGCGCAAGCGGAAACATGCCAGGGTTGTGGTGCCCGGCCGGCTGCTGGAAACGACTGGAATCCTGCGGTGTGTCGGCCCAATCAAGCTCGTAGGTGGTTTGGTTGCCGAGCTTGAGCTCGCGCCACTGGAACATGGCTACATGGCGCGTCAGCACTGGCGTTGCCACCTGCTGGCCGAAGTCCGCGTCGTACGGCGATTCGACCACGCGCGGGGCGCCAACGAGGTGCACCATGCGGCCTTCGAGCCCGCTGCGCGCATCCAGCGCGTGGCCGAGATCGACCACCTCGCCGCCGTGCTGCGCCAGCACCGTGCGATATGCCACCACGGCACGCTCGGTACCCAGCACAAGCAAGGCGCCAAGCACCAGCAGCACGCCGCCGCCGATGCGGATCAGCCGGCGGCGCAATTGGGTGCCAAGCGTGACGGAGCGCAAGGCCATGCTGCCCTCATTCCACCTTGCCCAAGCCATCGTGATGGCGTGGATCGCTGGCGGCGTCGAGCTGGTTGCCGCGGTGGTTCCAGGTGACCACGTTCATGAAGCCCCACGGTTCGCGCGGCTTGAGCGTGTAGCCCATCGCCTTGAGCCTGGCGCTGGTGGCGGCGTCGAACACGCCATCCTCGACGTAGACCACATCGGGCAGGAACTGATGGTGGTAGCGCTTGTCGGCCACGATCTGCTGCGCGCCCTGGCCATCGATGAAATGCATGATGCCTTCGAACACCTGGGTGATGATGGTGGAACCGCCGGGCGAGCCGATCACCGCGCTGCGATCCTTGCCGATGACGATGGTCGGCGACATCGAGGAGAGCATGCGCTTGCCACCCTTCGGCGCGTTGGCCTTGCTGCCCAAGAGGCCGTACACGTTGGGCTGGTCCGGCACCAGCGCGAAGTCATCCATCTCGTCGTTCAGCAGCACGCCGGTGCCCTTGGCGACAAACGTGGAGCCAAGGATGTAGTTCACGGTGGACGTGATGCCCACCATGTTGCCGTCCTTGTCGATGATGGAGAAATGCGTGGTGTGCTGGCCCGGCTCGTGCACCGACTCGTGCGGCAGCATGTCCGACGGCGTGGCGCGGTCTTTCAGGATGCTCTGGCGCAGGCCGTCGGCGTAGTACGGCGACAGCAGCATCGCCAGCGGCATCTGCACGAAATCGGGGTCGCCCAGATAATCGTTGTGATCGCGGTAGGCGCGGCGCATCGCCTCGATTTCGTAATGCGCACGCGTGGCCGGATCCATCTTCGTCAGGTCGTAGCCGCGCAGGATGTTGAGCATCTCGGCGATCGCCACGCCGCCGGAAGACGGCGGCGGCGCAGTGACGATGCGGTAGCCGCGGTAGTCCACGCTGATCGGCGTGCGCTCCTTCGCGCGGTAGTTGCCCAGGTCGGCGAGCGTCCAGTTGCCGCCGGCCGCGCGAACGGCAGCGACCAGCTTGTTTGCCACTTCGCCCTGGTAGAAGCCGGCGTTGCCATCCTTCGCCAGAAGCTCCAGCGTGCGCGCCTGCTCGGGGTCGCGCCAGATTTCGCCAGCCGCCGGCACTTTGCCGCCCGGCAGGAATTTCGCCACCGAGGCCGGCCAGCGTTCGAGGTTCTTCTGCTCCCTGGCGATCGAGCGCAGCAGGCGCGGCGCAGGCTTGAAGCCCTCCTTCGCCAGCTTGATCGCCGGCGCCAGCGATACCGCCAGCGGCAGCTTGCCGTAACGTTCGGCCAGCAGCACCAACCCGGCCGGCTCGCCAGGGATGCCGGCGGACAGCGGGCCTTTCAGCGCGGTGTCGCGGTTGGGTGTGCCGTCGGGGTTCAAGTAATCCTTGGAATTCACCGCCATCGGTGCGGTTTCGCGCGCGTCGATGAACACGTTGCGGCCGCCCTTCGCCAGATGCAGCGTGGCCATGAAGCCACCGCCGATGCCTGAGCTTTCCGGCTCCACCACGGACAACGCCGCCGCCACTGCCACCGCCGCATCGAACGCGTTGCCACCCTTGGCCAGCACGGCAAAGCCGGCATCGGTGGCGTAGTTGCTCGCGCTGGCAATACCGGCATGCCCGGGGGCCGCTGCCTGCGCCGGTGTGGCCGGCTCGGCGGCCCACGCAGCACCACCGGCAAGCAGAAAGCCGCACAGCAGGGCGCGGACGTGCAGGGAGAAGTTCATGTGGTGTGCCTCTCGCCCGTCAAACGGACGTACGTGATAGCGAAAGGCGCCCACCCGAGGGGACGCCGGCGGAGCGGCAAATCCGCCCCGCCACCGCCCAACTTACATCTGGACGAAGCGATAGGTGGCGCCGGTCGTCTTGATCGCATCACCCACGCGCTGTTCGTCGGCCTTGTCGCCAATGAACAGCACGATCACGCCCTTGAACGTGCCCGCCTGGGCATCCTTGAACGCGGCAGCCACGAGATCAGCCGTGGTCGCCGACACCGGGCCGGCAAACGCCAGGAGGTTGCCCGGCGTGACGCCGCGCGCCACGGTGTCTTCCACATTCGACAGCTGGCGATCGTTCATCGCCTTGTCGTCGTCGGTCTGGCCCGGGGTGACGAAGTACACGTACGGCTGCTGCGCCGCCATGCCCTGCAGATTCTTCTGGATCAGTGGCCCGAGGTACGCCTGCCAGCCCTTGGTGTCGGTGACGCTGGTCGGCTTGGTCGGCGCGGCGGTCTGTTGCGTGGAGGCCTGATCCTCCTGGGGAGCCTGCTTGGAACAACCACCCAGCGCGAGGCCGGCAGTCAGTGCGATGGCAGCAACGAAAACGAACTTACGCATGGTGGTCACCTTCTGGTTCGGGTTTGGAATGGTCGCCAGCGCGGCCGTTGTGCCAACGCTGACGCATGGCCTGTTGCACCGCCGGGTGCACGAAACTGGAAATGTCGCCGCCAAGGCGACCAATTTCGCGCACCAGCGAAGAGGAAATGAAGCTGTATTGCTCGGCCGGCGTCAGAAACAGCGTTTCGACCTGCGGGATCAGGTGCCGGTTCATGCTGGCAAGCTGGAACTCGTACTCGAAATCGGACACCGCGCGCAGCCCGCGCAACAGTACGCCGGCTCCGGCCTCGGTGACGAAATCCGCCAGGAGGCAGTCGAAGCCGCGAACTTCGACGTTGCGCAAATCGGCCAGCGCCAACCGCGCCAACGTAATGCGGTCGGCCAAGCTGAACGCCGGATTCTTGCTGGAGCTCTCCGCCACCGCCACCACGACATGATCGAACAGCGGCGCCGCGCGTGACACCAGGTCGGCATGGCCGTTGGTTATCGGATCGAAGGTGCCGGGGTAGACAGCCAGACGAGGGTTGCCGGGGGTTGTGTTCACAGGCAGGCGGTGCGGCGGAATGTCATCTTAGCTTAGCAGGGTGTGCGCGCCGGCTCGCGCCGGTACACGGCGTAGCGCACCTCGCCGGCCACGCCCTCGCGGTGGCACGCCCAGCCGGCCGGCAGCGCTGGTGCCGCGGCGCGCGGACACTCGACGTAAACCCACGCCTGCGCGGTCAGCCAGCCGGCTTCGAGCGCACCCGCCAGCTCGCTCCACAAGTCGAGCGCAAACGGCGGGTCGAGAAACGCGAGGTCATGCGCCCGTGGCGCACCGCGCAAAAACGCCTGCGCGCTGCTGGTCGTCACCTCGCCGCCAGCCGTCTTGAGGCGCGCCAAGTTTGCCCGCAACGCTGCGGCCGCCCGCGCATCCGGCTCGACAAACCGCACCTGCGCCGCACCACGCGACAATGCCTCGATGCCCAGCGCGCCGGTGCCAGCGCACAGATCAAGCACACGCGCACCGTGGATGACCGGCGCCAGCCAGTTGAACAAGGTCTCGCGCACGCGCTCCGGCGTGGGCCGCAGGCCGGGCAACTCCGGCACTGCAAGGCGTGAATTGCGCAGGCTGCCGCCAATGATGCGCACGCGGCCGGGATGGCTGCTCACGACGTCCGATGCGGCTCAGGGGCCGGTACATATGAGGGTGTTAGCATGCCGTCATTGTCCTTGAAACGGCCCTGCGATGCTCAGCTTCTGGAAGAAAAAGCCCGCCGAACCGCCTGCTGAGCCGGCGCCGCAAGCGACACTGGAAGCCCCGGTCGCGGCGCCGCAGGAACCACCGTCCGCAGCCAAGCGCAGCTGGCGTGAACGCCTCGCTGCCAGCACCCTCGGACGCGGGCTGGGCACCCTGTTTCAGCACAACCCCAAGCTCGACGACGACCTGCTCGACGAGCTCGAAACCACTTTGCTCACCGCCGATGTCGGTGTTGCCGCCAGCAGTGCGCTGGTGGATGACCTGCGCAAGCGCATGCACGCGCGCGAGTTTGCCGACGCAGCCGCGCTGCGCCATGCGCTGCGCGCCGCATTGATCGCCCAGCTCAAGCCGGTCGAGCAGCCGCTGTCCCCCACCGGACGCCAACCATTCGTCGTGCTGACCGTGGGCATCAACGGCGTTGGCAAGACCACCACCATCGGCAAACTCGCACGCCGCTGGCACGACGCGGGCATGCAGGTGTTGCTTGCTGCTGGCGACACCTTTCGCGCGGCCGCCGTGGAGCAACTCAAGGCATGGGGCGAGCGCAACGCGGTGCCGGTCATCTCGCAAGGCCAGGACGCCGACGCCGCCAGCGTCATCTTCGATGCTGTGCAGGCCGCCCGCTCGCGCCAGGCCGATGTGCTGATCGCCGACACCGCGGGTCGTCTGCACACCCAGGGCGGGCTGATGGACGAGCTCGGCAAGATCGCCCGCGTGCTGAAAAAGCTCGACCCCGACGCGCCGCACGAGGTACTGATGGTGATCGACGGTACCACCGGCCAGAACGCGGTGAACCAAGTGCGCCAGTTCCGCCAGATCGTGGGCGTCACCGGGTTGGTCGTCACCAAGCTCGACGGTACCGCCAAGGGCGGCGTGGTGTTTGCGCTCGCCCGTGAGTTCGGCTTGCCGATCCGCTTCGTCGGGCTCGGCGAAACCGCCACCGACCTGCGCACGTTCGACGCCACTGCCTTCGTCGACGGCATCCTGCCTGGCGCCGCCGATCATGGCTGAGCACGTGGCGGTCCGGAGCTGACATGCCGCACGGATGGCGCCGCCTGCTGATTGCGACCGGCACCGTGCTGCTGGCGGCACTGCTCGTATCGGCGGTCACCGTATACCTGTTGCTGCGACCTGACCGTTTCACCGCGTTGTTGCAGGACCAAGCGCAAAAAGCCGGCCTCACGCTGAACCTCGCCAGCCCGGCCAGCCCCACGCTGTTCCCGCGGCCGGCGCTCGAGCTCAGTGGCATCACGCTCAGTGCCGATGGTACCGACACCCCGCTGCTGCTGGCGGCGCGCGGACGACTCACCTTGCCGTGGCGCACCGTGTTCGGCGGCCCGCCAGCCATCACCCAGATGGAAGTGGATGCACCGCGCGTCGATCTCGACGCGTTGCAGGCGTGGCTGACCGCGCTGCACCTGCAAAATTCCACCGTCGCACCTACCATCCCGCGCATCGACACCGGCATCCGCATCGAACATGGCAGTTTCGTGCGCGGCGATCGCGTGCTGCTCAACAACGTGATGCTGGTTACCGGCAGTCTGGCGCCGGACGAACCGTTTCCGCTCGACCTGTCGGCCACCACCCCCAGTGGCGCGCCGCTGCAATTGCGCCTCGTCGCCACTCCGCATTTGCGCGGCAACGCGCTGCTGCTCGACAACATCGAGATCCACGCGGCGCAAGGCCACGGCACCACCCTTGGCCTGACTGGCAATGCGCGCTGGCACGGTGCGGCCGATGCCGCCGCCCAGCTCGGCGGCAAGCTCGATCAGGCCGACTCCGGCAGCTATACCGTGGCGCTGACACTGGCCCCGGCCGATCAAACCCAACCCCTGCTGCTGCACCTTCGGCTCGACGGCCCCGGCAACCACGCCGACCTGCGCTTGCCGCCACTTGCGCTGGCCCGCTGGTGGAATGGACTGAACGCGCCTGGCGAATCATCCGGCCCAACCCAACCCAGCGTGCCGCCGGCCAGTGGATCACTGCAGGTGGCCAAGTGGCAGTTGGGCAGCGTCAGCATCGAAGGGCTCAGCGTGCAGAGTGATGGCGAGGGGCCGGCCACTTCGGCGTCAGTCTCCGCGCCTGCGACCGATACGCCGCAGTGAACCGCTTTGCTGATGTGTTGCTGGCCTGGTTCGACCGCCACGGTCGCCACGACTTGCCGTGGCAGCACCCGCGCGACGCCTACCGCGTGTGGGTTTCCGAGATCATGCTGCAGCAGACCCAGGTAGCCACCGTAACCGGCTATTTCCAGCGCTTTATCGCCGCGCTGCCCAACCTGCCGGCATTGGCTGCGGCGTCGGAGGACGAGGTGTTCGCGTTGTGGTCGGGACTGGGCTATTACCGCCGGGCGCGGTTCCTGCACCAATCGGCGCAGCTTTGCGTCGAACGCCACAGTGGCCGGCTGCCACACGACTTCGCGGCGCTGGCGGCCCTGCCCGGCATCGGTCGATCCACCGCCGGTGCCATCCTTGCGCAGGCCTGCGGGCAGCGCGTCCCCATCCTCGATGGCAACGTCAAGCGCGTGCTGGCGCGCTATCACGGCATCCACGGCTACCCGGGCGAGCGCGCCGTCGAACTGGCCTTGTGGCAACACGCCGACGAGCACACGCCCGCCGCGCGCGTCGCCGACTACACCCAGGCGATCATGGATCTCGGTGCAACGGTCTGCACCCGCACCAAGCCCGACTGCGCCACCTGCCCACTCGCCCCGCACTGCGTCGCTCTCCGCGACGGACTCGTCGACGCGCTGCCCACGCGCAAACCCGGCAAGGCGCTGCCCACGCGGGAAACCCTGATGCTGGTGCTGCGCGACCACGGCGGCCGCGTACTGCTCCAGCGCCGTGGCCCTCAAGGCGTTTGGGCTGGCCTGTGGAGCTTGCCGGAGGCCGCTGACGCCAAGGCCGCCGCGCACGCAGCCGCCGGCCTGGCCCGCGTTGCCGATGCGCTCGCCCTGCCCGCGTTCACCCACGTATTCACCCACTATCGCCTGCACGTGACGCCATGGCTCTACGCGCACGCGATGCCCACGGCCACCGTGGCCGACGCGCCGGATCTGCGCTGGTGCGATGCTGAAGCCATTGCCGCACTCGGCCTGCCCACGCCCGTGCGCCGCCTCCTGCTGCACATCAACGACATCGTGTGACAACTTCGCGCACACTGCGCGTTCGCTTCCGTTCGACTCGACACCCATCACCGCATGAGCCGCATCGTCCACTGCGTCAAGCTCGACATCGACGCCGAAGGCTTCGACTACATCCCATGGCCCGGCGCGCTGGGCGTGCGGCTGTACAACGAGGTTTCGGTGAAGGCCTGGCGCGACTGGCTGGCCCACCAGACCACGCTCATCAACGAATACCGCCTCAACCCGCTGGACGCGAAAGACCGCAAGTACCTCACCGAGCAAATGGAAAAATTCCTGTTCGGCGGCGACTACGACGTGGCTGTCGGCTTCACTCCTCCGATCCGCGACGAAGCCCACAAGGCTTGACGATTCGGCGCACATTCGGTCTAATGCGCGGCTCCACCCGTCATTAGCGAGCCCTTGGCCGCCCATGATCGGCTCCCTTCGGCCGGGTAGCTCAGTTGGTAGAGCAGAGGACTGAAAATCCTCGTGTCGACGGTTCGATTCCGCCCCCGGCCACCAATAAAGACAACGGCTTGCAGCGATGCAGGCCGTTGTCGTTTCAGACACTCATTCCGCTGTTGCCAGTTCGGCGTCCGATTTGCAGAAACGCACGCCGGCCAGTAGCGGCTCGTTGGCGCCTCGAATCACGCAAACTTTCTCACCGGCACCGAAGCTCAGGGTCGCGCCAGTCGAGCGGATCCCTCACCCGCCATCACCGCCCGTCCCGATGCGTGCAGGACATTCGGAAGAAGCACGCCGGTTCATGCGGCTGCGTTGATCACGCCAAGGAAGTCGCGACCGTAGCGCTCGAGTTTGGCAGCGCCGACGCCACTAACTTCGGCAAGCTCGTCGGTGGTGGTCGGGCGCGCACGCAGCATCGCCAACAAGGTTGCGTCGTGGAACACCACGTA
Organism: Rhodanobacter sp. FW106-HT46G03; assembly: GCF_058789895.1. NCBI lineage: Bacteria > Pseudomonadati > Pseudomonadota > Gammaproteobacteria > Lysobacterales > Rhodanobacteraceae > Rhodanobacter > Rhodanobacter sp. FW106-HT46G03. Next base: position 962,105 of record NZ_JBYTCC010000001.1, on the reverse strand, counting down.
CGGCGGCACCCCCTGTGCACGGGCGAGATCGGTGCGCAGGCGGCGCAGCGCATTCCATAATGGCTGCTCGTTCGGTTCGACACCGAGGTTGCCGGCTGCAGCCGATTTGGTGCCCTGCCGCCGGTGCGTCGCCCGCGTCGGCTTCGCATCCTCGCGCAGACACACCGCCTGTTTGCCGATCAGCACCGGGCGACTGCTGTCCGTCAGGCGCAACGTACCATAGCCTTGCGCGTCACTCGCCAGGAGGCCGGCCGCAAGCAGTTGCCGGAACACGGAACGCCAGGCGTGTTCGTCCAGCTCCTGGCCGATGCCGAAGGTACTCAGGCGATCATGCCCAAGCTCGCGCATGCGCGCGTTGTCCACCCCACGAAGGATGTCGATCACGTGCCCGGCACCCCAACGCTGCCCACTTCGATACACCGCCGACAGCGCCTTTTGCGCCGGCACCGTCGCATCCCAGGTGCGCGCCGGTTCGACGCAATTGTCACAGTGCCCACAAGGGCCGGCATACGTCTCGCCGAACGCGGCCAACAGCGCCTCGCGGCGGCAGCGCACGGCTTCCGCATAAGCCAGCAGCGATTCGAGTTTCTGGCGTTCGACGCGCTTGCGCTCATCGGCCGATTCGGACTGCGCGATCATCTGGCTGAGGGTGACCACGTCGGACAGCCCGTAGACCATCCATGCTTCCGCCGGCAGCCCATCGCGACCGGCGCGCCCGGTTTCCTGGTAATACGCCTCGATCGAACGCGGCAAATCCAGATGCGCCACAAAGCGGACGTCGGGCTTGTCGATCCCCATGCCAAAGGCCACCGTGGCCACCATCACCACGCCATCCTCGCGCAAAAACCGTTGCTGGTTCGCGGCACGCGTGGCGGCATCGAGCCCGGCGTGATACGGCAGCGCATCGATACCGGACGCAGCGAGCCATGCGGTGGTGTCATCCACCTTCTTGCGGCTCAACGCGTAGACGATACCGGCTTCGCCCTGGTGACCGGCAAGGAACTGCTTGAGTTGCGTTCGCGGGTTATGCCGCAATGCCACCCGATAGGTGATGTTTGGCCGGTCAAAACTCGACACAAACTGGCGCGCCCCGGCCAACGCCAGCCGCTCCACGATCTCGGCACGGGTACGTTCATCCGCAGTCGCCGTAAGCGCAACGCGCGGAATGGTCGGAAAGCGCTCGGCGAGCAACGACAGCCCGCGATACTCCGGGCGAAAGTCGTGTCCCCATTGCGAAACGCAGTGCGCCTCGTCGATGGCGAACAAGGCAATCCTGATGTGGCCAAGCAGGTCAAGGAACCGGGCCGTCAACAGGCGTTCCGGCGCAACGTACAGAAGATCAAGCGCGCCGGCGAGCAATCGACGTTCGACATCTCGCTGCTCGCTGCTGCCGAGGCTTGAGTTGAGGTACTCGGCAGAAACGCCAGCCGAGCGCAACGCGTCGACTTGATCCTGCATCAAGGCGATCAGCGGCGAGACAACGATACCGGTACCGGCCCTGGCCAACGCCGGTATCTGATAACACAGGGACTTGCCGCCGCCAGTTGGCATCAAAACCAGCGCGTCCCCGCCTGCCGCCACGTGTTCCACCACAGCCTGTTGCTGGCCGCGAAAGCTGGAATACCCGAAGACGTTGCGCAATATGTCGATTAACGACGAAGCCATTTGCCCATTTTAACAAAAGGAATCAGCGGGCTCAGGCGCTTCCCACACACCGCACACGGCATAAACGCGAGAGCTGTATCGGTTGGCCGACTACGCGTGGATCGGAGCGCGGTCGGACGAGCGGGAAGGCATCGAGCGCGCCGACCGGACTGCGTCTGCCGCAGCAAACCACCATGCGGGGGGAGGCCGACGCGCACCCGCCGAGGCGGCTACTCGTACGCCGGACTTTCAGTCCGTCCACGGTTCCGCCGGGCAAAGCCGGCATGTTGGCGGAGCTGCCAGTCCCGCGATTCCGTCACCCCTGGCGCAGCAGACGAAAATCACTGCGTCCAGCGCGCCGAGGGGGCGAGCGGATTTCCCTCGCCGCAAAGGAGAACGCCCCCGCAACGAAGTTGCGGAGGCGTTCGGTGTAAGACCCTGGCGGTGACCTACTCTCGCATGCACGAAGCACACTACCATCGGCGCGGCTGCGTTTCACTTCCGAGTTCGGGATGGGATCGGGTGGGGCCACAGCGCTATGGCCGCCAGGGAAGGGGTAGAAGCGGCGCGCAGGCGCCAGCTTCAAGGGGGGTGACAAACGAGTGACAAGCGTCCGGGTTCAAGCGGAGCGCACACGTGGTGAAGGCCACTTGGGGTTATATGGTCAAGCCGCACGGCTCATTAGTACGCGTAAGCTCAATGCATTGCTGCACTTCCACATCGCGCCTATCAACCACCTGGTCTTGATGGTGCCTTAAGGAGAGTCAAGCTCTCGGGAGATCTCATCTTGGGGCGCGCTTCCCGCTTAGATGCTTTCAGCGGTTATCGCATCCGTTCGTAGCTACCGGGCAATGCCATGGGCATGACAACCCGAACACCAGCGGAACGTCCACTCCGGTCCTCTCGTACTAGGAGCAGCCCCCCTCAAATCTCCAACGCCCACGACAGATAGGGACCGAACTGTCTCACGACGTTCTGAACCCAGCTCGCGTACCACTTTAAATGGCGAACAGCCATACCCTTGGGACCGACTACAGCCCCAGGATGTGATGAGCCGACATCGAGGTGCCAAACACCGCCGTCGATATGAACTCTTGGGCGGTATCAGCCTGTTATCCCCGGAGTACCTTTTATCCGTTGAGCGATGGCCCTTCCATACAGAACCACCGGATCACTAAGACCTACTTTCGTACCTGCTTGATCCGTCGATCTTGCAGTCAAGCACGCTTATGCCTTTGCACACAGTGCGCGATGTCCGACCGCGCTGAGCGTACCTTCGTGCTCCTCCGTTACACTTTGGGAGGAGACCGCCCCAGTCAAACTACCCACCATACACGGTCCCTGACCCGGATTACGGGCCGAGGTTAGAACGTCAAGCACTTCAGGGTGGTATTTCAAGGATGGCTCCACGCAAACTGGCGTCTGCGTTTCGTAGCCTCCCACCTATCCTACACAGAAGAACTCAACGTTCAGTGTAAAGCTATAGTAAAGGTTCACGGGGTCTTTCCGTCTTGCCGCGGGAACGCTGCATCTTCACAGCGATTTCAATTTCACTGAGTCTCGGGTGGAGACAGCGCCGCTGTCGTTACGCCATTCGTGCAGGTCGGAACTTACCCGACAAGGAATTTCGCTACCTTAGGACCGTTATAGTTACGGCCGCCGTTTACTGGGGCTTCGATCAAGAGCTTCGCCTTGCGGCTGACCCCATCAATTAACCTTCCAGCACCGGGCAGGCGTCACACCCTATACGTCCACTTTCGTGTTTGCAGAGTGCTGTGTTTTTGGTAAACAGTCGCAGCGGCCAGGTTACTGAGACCCACCGACGCCAAGTCACGCATGTGACCACGCCAATGGGCGCACCTTCTCCCGAAGTTACGGTGCCATTTTGCCTAGTTCCTTCACCCGAGTTCTCTCAAGCGCCTTGGGATTCTCACCCTGCCTACCAGTGTCGGTTTACGGTACGGTTCGGCTGTAGCTGAAGCTTAGTGGCTTTTCCTGGAAGCGTGGTGTCGGTCACTTCGTCCAATAAAGGACTCGTCTCGGTGCTCGGCATAAAGCGCCCCGGATTTGCCAAGGGTGCATGCCTACCGCCTTTCCCCGGGACAACCAACGCCCGGTAGACCTAACCTTCTCCGTCCCCACATCGCACTACAGTCAAGTGCTGGAATATTAACCAGCTTCCCATCGACTACGCATTTCTGCCTCGCCTTAGGGGCCGACTCACCCTGCGCCGATGAACGTTGCGCGAGGAAACCTTGGGCTTTCGGCGGAGGGGCTTTTCACCCCTCTTATCGTTACTCATGTCAGCATTCGCACTTGGGATACCTCCAGCATGCCTTACGACACACCTTCACAGGCTTACCCAACGCTCCTCTACCGCGCACATTGCTGTGCACCCCGAGCTTCGGTGTCTAGCTTAGCCCCGTTAAATCTTCCGCGCAGACCGACTCGACCAGTGAGCTATTACGCTTTCTTTGAAGGATGGCTGCTTCTAAGCCAACCTCCTGGCTGTCTATGCCTTTCCACATCGTTTTCCACTTAGCTAGAACTTGGGGACCTTAGCTGCGGGTCTGGGTTGTTTCCCTTTTCACGACGGACGTTAGCACCCGCCGTGTGTCTCCCGTACAGTCTGTCCTGGTATTCGGAGTTTGCCATGGTTTACTAAGCCGCGATGGCCCGCTAGCCATAACAGTGCTCTACCCCCAGGAAGATACATACGAGGCGCTACCTAAATAGCTTTCGAGGAGAACCAGCTATCTCCGAGTTTGTTTAGCCTTTCACTCCTATCCTCAGCTCATCCCCATCTATTGCAACAGATGTGGGTTCGGTCCTCCAGTGCGTGTTACCGCACCTTCAACCTGGCCAAGGATAGATCACTCGGTTTCGGGTCTACTGCCAGAGACTATGCGCCCTATTCAGACTCGGTTTCCCTTCGCCTCCCCTAGATGGTTAAGCTTGCCACTGACAGTAAGTCGCTGACCCATTATACAAAAGGTACGCAGTCACCCTTGCGGGCTTCCACTGCTTGTACGTATACGGTTTCAGGGTCTATTTCACTCCCCTCTCCGGGGTTCTTTTCGCCTTTCCCTCACGGTACTTGTTCGCTATCGGTCAGTCAGGAGTATTTAGCCTTGGAGGATGGTCCCCCCATGTTCAGACAGGGTTTCTCGTGCCCCGCCCTACTCAATTTCACGCAAGTTGCCCTTTCGCCTACCGGGCTATCACCGTCTATGGCCGGCCTTTCCAGGCCGTTTGACTAGAACAACTCACGCTTTTGGGCTGCTCCCCGTTCGCTCGTCGCTACTGGGGGAATCTCGGTTGATTTCTTTTCCTCCGGGTACTTAGATATTTCAGTTCCCCGGGTTCGCCTCGCACGACTATGAATTCATCGTGCGATACCGCTTGCGCGGTGGGTTTCCCCATTCGGACATTGCCGGATCAAAGCTTGTTGCCAGCTCCCCGACACTTTTCGCAGGCTGCCACGTCCTTCATCGCCTCTGACTGCCAAGGCATCCACCGTATACGCTTGGTCGCTTGACCATATAACCCCAAGTCGCCTCGGGGCCATGTATCAAACCACCTGTTCGTGCCTCAACACGTGTCTCGGTTCGGTTCGAACCAAGACGCTTGTCACTCGTTTGTCATTTGTCAAAGAACACGGTACCGGCCTCAACGCCGGTCCGCTTCAAATCCTTCAGTGTGCCGTGAATCCATGCATGCCCAATGGTGGAGCCAGTCGGGATCGAACCGACGACCCCCTGCTTGCAAAGCAGGTGCTCTCCCAGCTGAGCTATGGCCCCGTGGTTGGTGGGTCTGGGAGGACTCGAACCACCGGCCTCACCCTTATCAGGGGTGCGCTCTAACCACCTGAGCTACAGACCCGGAAAGCCTTGGGACGCTGCATGAAAACCAGGTGTCTTGTGTGGACGTCTTGCGCGACGAGTCGCGCTGTCACTCTCGAAAGGAGGTGATCCAGCCGCACCTTCCGATACGGCTACCTTGTTACGACTTCACCCCAGTCATGGACCACTCCGTGGTTGTCGCCCTCCTTGCGGTTAGGCTAACAGCTTCTGGAGCAACCCACTCCCATGGTGTGACGGGCGGTGTGTACAAGGCCCGGGAACGTATTCACCGCGGCATAGCTGATCCGCGATTACTAGCGATTCCGACTTCATGGAGTCGAGTTGCAGACTCCAATCCGGACTGGGATCGGCTTTCTGGGATTAGCTCCGCCTCGCGGCATTGCAACCCTCTGTACCGACCATTGTAGTACGTGTGTAGCCCTGGCCGTAAGGGCCATGAGGACTTGACGTCATCCCCACCTTCCTCCGGTTTGTCACCGGCAGTCTCCTTAGAGTTCCCACCATTGCGTGCTGGCAACTAAGGACAAGGGTTGCGCTCGTTGCGGGACTTAACCCAACATCTCACGACACGAGCTGACGACAGCCATGCAGCACCTGTGTTCCGATTCCCGAAGGCACTCCCGCATCTCTGCAGGATTCCGGACATGTCAAGGCCAGGTAAGGTTCTTCGCGTTGCATCGAATTAAACCACATACTCCACCGCTTGTGCGGGCCCCCGTCAATTCCTTTGAGTTTCAGTCTTGCGACCGTACTCCCCAGGCGGCGAACTTAACGCGTTAGCTTCGATACTGATCTCCGAATTGAGACCAACATCCAGTTCGCATCGTTTAGGGCGTGGACTACCAGGGTATCTAATCCTGTTTGCTCCCCACGCTTTCGTGCTTCAGCGTCAGTGTTGTCCCAGATGGTCGCCTTCGCCACTGATGTTCCTCCCGATCTCTACGCATTTCACCGCTACACCGGGAATTCCACCATCCTCTGACACACTCTAGCTCGCCAGTATCCATTGCCATTCCCGAGTTGAGCCCGGGGATTTCACAACAGACTTAACGAACCGCCTACGCACCCTTTACGCCCAGTAATTCCGATTAACGCTTGCACCCTTCGTATTACCGCGGCTGCTGGCACGAAGTTAGCCGGTGCTTATTCCTCAGGTACCGTCATCCACGCCGGGTATTGGCCGACATGCTTTCGCTCCTGATAAAAGTGCTTTACAACCCGAAGGCCTTCTTCACACACGCGGCATTGCTGGATCAGGCTTGCGCCCATTGTCCAATATTCCCCACTGCTGCCTCCCGTAGGAGTTTGGGCCGTGTCTCAGTCCCAATGTGGCTGATCATCCTCTCAGACCAGCTAGCGATCGTCGCCTTGGTAGGCCTTTACCCCACCAACCAGCTAATCGCGCATCGGTTCGTCCAGCCGCGCGAGGTCTTGCGAGCCCCCGCTTTCTCCCGTAGGACGTATGCGGTATTAGTCCCGGTTTCCCGAGGTTATCCCCCACGTCTGGGTAGATCCCGATGCATTACTCACCCGTCCGCCACTCGCCATCAACCTAGCAAGCTAGGTCATGCTGCCGTTCGACTTGCATGTGTTAGGCATGCCGCCAGCGTTCAATCTGAGCCAGGATCAAACTCTTCACTTAAGTTTTCGATCGACCGAAGTCGACCTATCTTTCTGAAGCGTGACCCCAACCTCCGAAACTCATTACTGACTTTCTTTGGGTGGGACGCTTTGCATTGCTTGGACAGGTCAGCGACCCGCCAGCGCAAGGCGTCCACACAATTCACCTGTGCACACTGTCAAAGATCTGCTCCCGATCCCGAAGGACCGCCCGAGACATTTCGTCGCCGGTGAGCCGCCTACTATACATCGTTTTTTATGACCGTCAACCGACAATGTAACGTCTTTGTTCGGATTGATGTCCATCGCACCCCCGCGATGCAAGCCGCACTTGCGGGGGGCGTGCACTATAGCGCCGAGTGCGGTGGCAGGGAAGCACCATTTGCCGTTTTGTGCACCGACGCAGGGTGGCTGATGCTCGACACAACGGAGGACATATGCGCAAGCTGTTGATTGGTTGCTTGTTTGGGTTTCTGTGTGACGGATGCAACCATGCCGCGCCCCCAACCGTGGCCGTCACCTTGCACGGTTCGCAGTTTGCAGTGGAGCTGGCGACCGACGAGGCGGCACGCGAATACGGATTGATGGCGCGGAGCCAGCTGGCCGCCGGTCACGGCATGCTGTTCGTGTTTCCAGACAACGCACCGCGCGGGTTCTGGATGAAAAACACACTGATCGCGCTGGATATCCTGTACTTCGACGCCGATCGCAAGCTGGTCTCGGCCCAGCGTGACGCGCCCCCGTGCCAGGCCAACCCGTGTCCGATCTACCCAAGCCAAGGTAACGCGCAATACGTGCTGGAGCTGCCCGCTGGCAGTGCGCGCCGGATCGGTGCCGTACACGGCGACGTGTTGGGGATCGACGGCGCCATCGGCGCGGTGCGCTGATCAGTCGTCGGTTTCGACCATCTCGAAATCGCTTTTGGTCGAGCCACAATCAGGGCAGGTCCAGGTCTCCGGCACATCCTCCCAGCGGGTGCCTGCGGGAATGCCTTCTTCGGGCACCCCCAGCGATTCGTCGTAGATGTAACCGCACACCACGCACATCCATTTGCGCGTGCCTGGGACTGCTGCCGAACGCTCACTCATCGTCGGGTTTCTTCGTGAAAGGGAATGGGCGCATTCTGGCAACTCCCCTGCCGTTGCGGAAGCGCGGCCCCTTTCCCACCAAGGACATTCAATGAACGCGACGACGTTTCCCCGCCATGGCTTGTATGCGATCACGAACGGCCCGCGCCCTGACCTGGTGGCCGCGGTGGAGGCGGCGTTGGCCGGCGGCGCCCGGGTGGTGCAGTACCGCGATGGCACCACCGACCACGCACGGCGTCACGGCGAAGCCGCGGCACTGCGCGAGGTGTGTCGTCGCCACCACGCCACCTTGTTGATCGAATCCGATGCCGAACTCGCGCAAGCGACAGGAGCCGACGGCGTGCACCTGCGGCGGCCGGAAGACGTGGCCGAGGCGCGCGCACTACTCGGCGCCGGCGCGATCATCGGCGTCTCGGCGCGCGACTCGATGGCGCTCGCGCGAGCCGCGGTGGCGGCCGGCGCCAACTACATTTCGTTCGGCGCATTCCATGCTTCGCCAACGATCCACGATGCACCGCGCGCCTCGCTCGACCTGCTTGCGCAAAGTGCCGCACTGGGCGTGCCGCGGGTGGCGATCGGCGGCGTCACCCCTGACAATGGCAGAGCCCTGATCGCGGCCGGCGCGGATCTGGTCGCCTCGGTGTCGTGCCTGTTCGGCGCCGCCGACGTTCGCGCCATGGCCCAGCGCTTCAGCGCCCTGTTCCCTGCCCACGAGTAAGCCAGCGATGACCAACCACGACCTGTTCCAGCGCGCCCTGCGCCGCCTGCCCGGCGGCGTGAATTCGCCGGTACGCGCCTTCAAATCGGTGGGCGGCGAGCCGTTTTTTGCGGCCCGCGCGGATGGCGCCTATCTGTGGGACGTCGAGGGCCGGCGCTACCTCGACTACGTGGAATCGTGGGGGCCGATGATCGTGGGCCACAATCATCCGGCGGTGCGCGAAGCGGTGGAGCGTGCGGTGCGCAACGGATTGTCGTTCGGCACGCCGTGTCCCGCGGAGGTCACCATGGCGGAGACCATCGCGCGCCTGGTGCCGTCGGTGGACGTGGTGCGCATGGTCAATTCCGGCACCGAGGCGACGATGTCGGCGGTACGGTTGGCGCGCGGCGCGACCGGACGCGACAAGATCGTCAAGTTCGAAGGCTGCTACCACGGCCATGCGGATGGCTTCCTGGTGAAGGCCGGCTCCGGCGCGCTGACCTTCGGCGTGCCGACTTCACCCGGCGTGCCGAAGGCCACGGCCGATCTCACCCTCACCCTGCCCTACAACGACCTGGAAGCAGCGCAGGCGCTGTTCGCCGAATGCGGCGACGAGCTGGCCTGCCTGATCGTCGAGCCGGTGGCCGGCAACATGAACTGCATCCCGCCAGTGCCGGGGTTCCTCGCCGGATTGCGCGAGCTGTGCAGCGCGCATGGCACGGTGCTGATTTTCGACGAGGTGATGACCGGCTTCCGTGTGGCGCTCGGTGGTGCGCAAGCGCATTACGGCGTAACCCCGGACCTGACCACGTTCGGCAAGGTGATCGGCGGCGGCATGCCGGTGGGCGCCTATGGCGGGCGCCGCGACCTGATGGCGCAGATCGCGCCGTCCGGGCCGGTGTATCAGGCCGGCACGTTGTCCGGCAACCCGGTGGCGATGGCGGCCGGGCTGGCGATGCTGGAGTTGATCCAGGCCCCCGGCTTTCATGCGCGGCTCGCCAAACACACCGCAGCCTTGTGCGACGGTTTGCAAGCCGCGGCGGATGCGGCAGGAGTGCCGTTCAGCACCAACCACGTTGGCGGCATGTTCGGTCTGTTCTTCCACGCCGGCCCGGTAACGCGTTATGCGCAGGCGACGGCAGCGGATGTACCTCGGTTCAACCGGTTTTTCCACGCCATGCTGAAACGCGGCGTGTATCTCGCGCCAAGCGCGTTCGAGGCTGGTTTTCTGTCCAGCGCCCACAGCGACGATGACCTTGCCGCCACCGTGCAGGCAGCGCGCGAAGCGTTTGCCGAAGCCACCTGAAGCTGAACGGCAGAAGCGTGAAACGGCTCCAATACGCGCTTTACACATAGGTGGCTTTACTGTCCGCGCCAGTCGCACAAGATGACGGGGCCGTCATCCAGCGGCATGTCACAGGAGCACACCAAATGAAATCTCTTACCATCGCTTGCGCCTTGGCGCTTGGCCTCGGCTTGCCGCTGGCCAGCACCGCCGCACCAGAAATGCCCGCCATGCAGGCGACTGCCAGCCAGCCTGCCGCGGCACCGGCCGCCCCCAAGCTGCACCAGGCGCTGCGCAGCCTCTGGCACGGCCACATCGTCACCACCCGCGACTACGCCACGGCGGTCAAGGCGGGCAACAAGGCGGCCGAAACCAAGGCGGCCGACGCTGTCGTCGCCAATGCCAAGGAAATCGCCAATGCGGTTGCCGGCTTCTACGGTGCCGACGCGGGCAAGGGCATGCTGAAGCTGCTGGCCGGCCATTGGGGTGGCGTGAAGGCGCTGACCGATGCTGAGCACGCCGGCGACAAGGCAGGCGTCGAGAAGGCGATGGAAACGCTGTCGACCAACGCCGGTGAAATCGCCAAGTTCCTGCATGGCGCCAACCCGAACAACTGGCCGGAAGCCACGGTGGACGGCTTGCTGCTGCAACATGCTGCCGACCACAAGGCGCTGGTCGCCGCCATGATGAGCGGCGACAAGGCTGGCGCAGCCAAGACCTGGACGATGATGGACGAGCACATGAACACCATCGCCGACGCGCTGTCTGGCGGCATTGCCGCCCAGTTCCCGGCCAAGGCCCAGTGAAACCCGTTGCCTCATTGCGTCAGCTCGGTCAGACGCAGCAGAAACTGCTGCGCAAACTGTTGACCGAGCCGCAAGGGGCAAGCGTCGAAGAGCTGTGTGCGGCGCTCGGCGTCACCCACAACGCAGTGCGGCAACACTTGTCCGCGCTGATTGCTGCGGGGTGCGTCGAGCGCGGCATGGCCCGCCCGACTGGCGGACGGCCGCAGGCGCGTTACCTGCTGCTGCCCGCCGGGAGGGATTTGTTTCCACGCCATTACGGCCTGATCGCCACCGGCATCCTCGAGCACCTGTATGCGACAAACGGCAAGGCCGGCGTGCAGGCATTGCTGGCGGCAGTTGGCCACGAGCTCGGTACGGCGGCGGCAAGCCGCGTGACTGAAGGCAGCGACGATGCTGTGGCATCACGACTTGCCGAACAACTGGACGCGATCGGCTATGAAGCCAGCACGGTCCAGCGCGACGGCGAAACCCAGGTCGAAGCCTACAACTGCGTGTTTCACCAGCTGGCCAAGCAACACCCGGACATCTGCCGGTTTGATCTGGCTTTCATGGAATCAGCGACCGGGCGCCCGATTCAGCACATGGAGTGCCTGCTGCGCGGTGGCCACGCGTGCCGGTTCCGCATCGGCAAAGCCCGCGCGAAAACCGACGCGGCCTGAACCTCACCACTGCCCGCTGTTGGGCATCGATATCCACGGTTCCGCCGGCGGCAGGTGGCCGTCCTGCAGGAGTTCGATCGAAATCAGGTCGGGCGAGCGCACGAACGCCATGTGGCCGTCGCGCGGCGGGCGGTTGATGGTGTAGCCCATGTCCAGCAGACGCTGGCAGGTCGCATACAGGTCGTCCATGCGAAACGCGAGATGGCCGAAGTTGCGTGCGCTGCCGTAATCCTCGGTCGAGCCCCAGTTGTACGTGAGCTCGATTTCGGCTTCCGGGCTGTCTGGCGCCGAAAGAAAGATCAGCGTGAACTTGCCTTGCGCGTTTTCCATTCGCCGCACTTCGCGCAGGCCGAGGCCCTCGCAGTAAAACCGCAGCGACGCGTCGATGTCGCGGATGCGCACCATGCTGTGCAGGTATTTCATACCGGCTCGACTCCTTGATGAGAGGCTCCCATGATACCGACCATCCGCGGGCTACCCGGCGAGATGGTGGCGCACGGCGGTCGCCATCGCCGCCAGTTCGGCCGCAGCCGTCGGTGCGGGCACGCCGTGCGGGTACACGCGCAGCAAACCGTCACCAGCACGACGCGGCTGCACGTGCAGGTGGAAATGAAAAACCTCCTGACCTGCCACACGACCGTTCGATTGCCAGAGATTCAATCCCTCCGCGCCGAAAGCATCGCGCAGCGCCAAGGCAACCCGCCGCGTCAGACGCATCACTGCGTCGGCCTCCTCGTCGGCGAGTTCATAGAGGTTTTCCGCATGCCGACGCGGAATCACCAGGACATGACCCGGCACGCCCTGGCGCAGATCCATGAACGCCAGCGCGGTGGCATCTGCGGCCACCATCGCAGCCGGGATCTCCCCGGCGGCGATGGCGCAAAACAGGCAGCGGTCAGTGCTCACGCCGCCTTGAACGCCGTCAGCGCGGCACGCAGGCGGCGCAAGCCTTCTTCGACGTCCGCGCCGGCAATGGTGAGCGGCGGCACCAGGCGCAACACGTTCGGCCCGGCCTGCAGAATCAGCAGGCCTTGCGCCGCGGCGTGGCCAAGGATGTCGCCGGCCTTGCCAAGGTACGGCGTATCCAGTGCGGCACCGAGCATCAAGCCGCGGCCACGGATTTCCTGAAACAGGTGCAGGTCGGCGTTGATCGCGGCCAGCCCGTCGCGCAGCGCTTGGGATTGGGTGGCGACGTTGCCGAGCACCGCCGGCGAACCGAGCTTGCGCAGGGCGACGCGGGCGACGGCGGTCGCCATCGGATTGCCGCCAAACGTGCTGCCGTGTGCGCCGTACTGCATGACATCGGCCACCCGCGGGCCGGCCAGCATCGCGGCGATCGGAAAGCCGCAGCCCAGCGCTTTCGCCAACGTGACGATGTCGGGCTGGATGCCGTCCTGCGCGTGCGCGAACAGCGTGCCGGTGCGGCCCATGCCGCACTGGATTTCGTCCAGCACCAGCAGCGCGTCGTGCGCATCACACAACTCGCGCACGCGCTTCAGGTACCCCGGCGCTGCCGGCACGATGCCCCCCTCGCCCTGCACCGGTTCGAGCATCACCGCAGCGACATCGCCAGCCGCCAATGCCGCTTCAACCGCGCCCGCGTCGTTGAACGGGATGTGGCGGAACCCCTGCGGCAGCGGCTCGTAACCGGCCTGGTACTTGGGCTGCGCAGTGGCGGTGACGGTAGCCAGTGTGCGGCCGTGGAACGAGCCGTTGAAGGTGAGGACGACACGCTTTTCCGGCGGCCGCCCCTGCGCCGCGGCCCACTTGCGCACGAGCTTGATCGCCGCCTCGTTCGCCTCGCCGCCGGAGTTGCAGAAGAACACGCGCTGCGCGAAGCCCGAGGCCCGCACCAATTCCTCGGCCAGACGCAGTGGCGGCTCGGTGTAGAACGCGTTGCTGGTGTGCCACAGCTTGCCGGCCTGCCCAGTCAGCGCGGCGATCAGGTCGGGGTCGCCATAACCGAGCGAGTTCACCGCGATGCCGGCGCTGAAATCCACGTACTCGCGGCCATCGGTATCCCACACGCGCGCCCCCTTGCCGTGGTCGAGCACCATGTCGCGCGGGTGGTACACCGGCAGCCAATACTGTTTGGCGCGCGCAATGAGGTCGGTGGTGGCTTGGGTGGTCATGGTGGTTCCGTGAGGTGGGAGGTCAATCGAGATACAGATCCGGCAGCAGGCGCTGGCTCGGGTCGACGGCGTACTGCGCAAGGTCGGTGACGCCAGCGGCGGCAAGCACTTCATCGTCGATCAGGAAGCGGCCGGTGCACTCCTTGGCCGGGCGGGTGAGGATGGCGTGCGCGGCGTCGGCGAGAATCTCCGGCGAGCGGCCGTTTGCGCCACTCACGCCGGGGATCATGTTGAGCGCGTCGGTGGCGATCAGGGTGCGCGGCCACAGGCCATTGATGGCGACGCCGCGCGGGCCAAACTCGGCGGCGAGCCCCAGGGTGACAAAGCTCATGCCCATCTTCGCCAGGGTGTAGGCGGTGTGCGGGCCCCACCATTTGGGGTTCAGCGATGGCGGCGGGCACAAGGTCAGGATGTGCGGGTTTTCCGCCTTGAACAAGTGCGGCAGGCAGGTCTGCGCGCACAGGAAACTGCCGCGCGCGTTGACCTGCTGCATCAGGTCGAAACGCTTCATCGGCGTTTCCAGCGTGCCGCGCAGCCAGATCGCGCTGGCGTTGTTGACCAGGATGTCGATGCCGCCGAATTTGGCGACGGTGGCGGCGACCGCCGCCGCGACCTGCTCCTCTTCACGGATGTCGCATTTGATCGCCAGCGCGTGACCACTGGCGGCCTCGATCGCCGTCGCAGCGGTGTGGATCGTGCCGGGCAGCTTGGGGTTGGGCACGTCGCTCTTGGCGGCAATCGCCACGTTGGCGCCGTCGCGGGCGGCACGCAGTGCGATCGCGAGGCCGATGCCGCGCGAAGCACCGGTAATGAAAAGGGTCTTGCCATGCAGCGTGGTCATCGGGGTTCTCCGGGTCAGGCTTTCTGGAAACGCGGCAGGATGTCGCGCAGCTCGGCAAGGCGTTGCAGCGGGTCGACCATCTCCAACAGCCGCTGGCGCTCGTCATTGGTCAACGGCATCAGCTCGGCCAGCCGAAAGCCGAGCCAGCGTGCGTCGTCGTAGCTGGCGCGCGCGGCATCCTTGAATTGGGGCGCCATGATGTCAACCAGTCGCTCGCCAATGGTTTGCAGCAAGGCCAGTTCGACCGGCACCTGCACGTAGCGCTCTTCCGGCCACCAGTCGACGCTGCCACGCAACTGGCCGTCGGCGCGTGCCCGGGTGCGGCGCACGCGAAACCGCGGCCCGCCTTCAACCACGATGCCAAGCAGGCCGTCGGCGTCGTGATGGAAATCGACGATGCGCGCCAGCGTGCCCACGGCGGCGGGCACTGCCGGCATGCCCGCCTCGTCGCCGGCAAGAATCAGGCACACGCCAAACCCCTTGTCGTTGCGCGTGCACTCGCGCACGAGATC
Source organism: Rhodanobacter sp. FW106-HT46G03 (assembly GCF_058789895.1). Lineage (NCBI taxonomy): Bacteria > Pseudomonadati > Pseudomonadota > Gammaproteobacteria > Lysobacterales > Rhodanobacteraceae > Rhodanobacter > Rhodanobacter sp. FW106-HT46G03. Next base: position 946,958 of record NZ_JBYTCC010000001.1, on the reverse strand, counting down.
CAGGTAACGCGGTTCGAACACGCGCAAATCCAGCCGCGCACCGGGAAACAACACGGTGGACAGCGGAAACAGCGGCAGCTCGGTGCGAGGTGAACGCGCAGGCATGCGCCAAGTGTAACCAGCGCGCGTGGCACCGCGCTCAAGAGGCCCGCAGCAGCTCGACGAAGCGCCGCGGCGCATTCTCGAAACCGCCGTTGGACATGAACACCACGTGGTCGCCCGCGCGCGCCTGAGTGCGCAAGGCCGCCAGCAGCGCATCCACGCTGGGGGCGACACTGCCGCGACCATGCAGCGCGTCGGTAACACGGTGCTCGTCCCACGACAAATGGGGGCGCTGCAGGAATACCACCGCGTCGGCGTCAGCCAGCGATGGCGCAAGGCCGGCGACGTGCGCGCCGAGGCGCATCGAGTTGGAACGCGGCTCGATGCCGACCAGGATGCGCGCGCCGCCCACCTTGGCGCGCAGCCCGGCCAGCGTCGTGGCGATCGCCGTGGGATGGTGCGCAAAGTCGTCGTACACGTGTACGCCGGCGGCCTCGCCCACCAGCTCCATGCGCCGCTTGACGCTCTCGAACCCGGCGAACGCCGGCAACAGCGCGCGCGGATCGACACCGGCGGCACTGGCCGCGGCCAGCGCCGCCAGCGCGTTCATCACGCTGTGGTGGCCGAGCATCGACCAGTGGATTTCGCCCAATACTGCACTGCCATGCGACACCTCGAACGCGGTGCCATCATCGACAAGCAGGCGCGCCTGCCAGTCGCCGCGGCCGATGCCGAACGTTTCCACTGGCGTCCAGCAGCCCATCGCCAGCACCTGGGCAAGGTTCTCGTCATGCGCATTGACGATCAGCCGACCGTTGCCCGGCACCGTGCGCACGAGATGGTGGAACTGGCGCTGGATCGCCGCAACGTCGGGGAAAATATCCGCGTGGTCGTATTCCAGGTTGTTGAGAATGGCGATGCGCGGGCGGTAGTGGACAAACTTGGAGCGCTTGTCGAAGAACGCGGTGTCGTACTCGTCGGCCTCGATCACGAACGGGGTCCGGGATGCGGAATTCGGGATGCCGTCGCGCCCACCCAATCTCGCCGAGACGCCGAAGTTGCTGGGCACGCCGCCGATCAGGAACCCCGGCGCCATGCCGGCGCGGTCGAGCAGGTACGCGAGCAGGCTGGTGGTCGTCGTCTTGCCGTGGGTGCCGGCGACCGCGAGCACGTCGTGGTCGCGCAGCAGCGTCTCGCCCAGCCATTGCGGGCCGGAAACGTAGTGCAGGCGCGCGTCGAGCATGTATTCGACGGCGGGATTGCCGCGGCTCAGCGCATTGCCGACGATGACGCGGTCCGGCGCGGGCTTGAGGTGATCGGCCGCATAGCCGTCCATCAGGCGGATGCCGAGCGCTTCGAGCTGGGTGCTCATCGGCGGGTAGACGTTGGAGTCGGAGCCTTCGACTTCGTGGCCGAGTTCGCGCGCCAAGGCGGCGACGCCGCCCATGAAGGTGCCGCAGATGCCGAGAATGTGCAGACGCATGGAAACCTCGGGGGAGCGGAAAGCGGGGCGAAGTCGGCTGCCGGAAGTCGCTCCCGAAAACCGGAAGTCGCGGGAAACCGACCGCCCCGGTGTTACGCCGCAGCCGCCAGCGCGCGCTTGACGCGCGCCGTCACCTCGTCCAGCGCACCGACACCGTCCACGACCTGCAGCTTGCCGCGCTGCGCGTAGAAATCGGCCACTGGCGCGGTCTGCTCGGCATAGACCTTGAGGCGATCGCGCACCACCTCGGGGTTGTCGTCCTTGCGGTGCTCGGCTGCAAAACGGATCTCGCAGCGGCCGATGATGGTTTCGTTCGGCACGTCGAGCTTGACCACCGCACTGAGCGGCTTGCCGATGCGCGCCAGGAGATCGTCGAGCGCGGCGGCCTGCGCCAGATTGCGCGGATAGCCGTCGAGGATGAACCCGGCCTTGGCATCCGCCTGGGCGAGACGCTCTTCGAGCATCGCCAGCAGGATGTCGTCGGACACCAGCTTGCCGGCGTCCATCACCGCCTTGGCCTTGAGCCCGACCGGCGTACCGGCCTTGACGGCGGCGCGAAGCATGTCGCCCGTGGAAATGTGCGGTACACCCAGATCGCTCTTCAATCGGGCGGCCTGGGTGCCCTTGCCCGAGCCGGGTGCGCCGAGTAGCACGAGTCGCATATCGCTCCGCAATGGCGGCGCTACGCCGCCGTTTCCGAGGAAAAGTGGCTTGCACGTTAGCGTTTGCGCCCATCGCGCGTCAAACCGCATTGCGGCTGCGCTCGCTCGGCGTTGCGCGATAATTCGCGCTCACGCCAAGGAGATCACCATGCCGCAACGCCCATCCTCGCCCGGCCGTCTGCTGTACGCCCAATCCGGCGGCGTCACCGCCGTCATCAATGCCACGGCGGCCGGCGTGATCGAGACAGCGCGCGCCCGCGGCGTCAAGGTGTACGCCGCGCGCAGCGGCATCCTTGGCGCGCTGCGCGAGGATTTGATCGACACCTCGAAGGAAACCGCAGCCGCGATCGCCGCCCTGCGCCACACACCCGGCGGCGCGTTCGGCAGCTGTCGCTACAAGCTGAAATCGCTCGACGCGAACCGCGCCGAATACGAACGTCTGATCGAGGTGCTGCGCGCGCACGACATCCGCTGGTTCCTCTACAACGGCGGCAACGATTCGGCCGATACCGCGCTGAAGCTGTCGCAGATCGGCAAGACACTGGGCTACGACCTCGCCTGCATCGGGGTGCCGAAAACGGTCGACAACGACCTCGCCGTCACCGACTGCTGCCCCGGTTTCGGCTCGGTGGCGAAATACACCGCCGTCTCCACGCTCGAAGCCAGCATCGACCTCGCCTCGATGGCGGAGACCTCGACCAAGGTGTTCATTCTTGAAGTGATGGGTCGCCACGCCGGCTGGATCGCCGCCGCGGCCGGGCTCGCGGGCGACGGCGCTGACGCACCGCCGCACCTGATTCTGTTTCCGGAACACGCCTTCGACGAAGCTACCTTTCTCGCCAAGGTCAAAGCCACGGTGGCGCGCGTGGGTTGGTGCACGGTGGTCGCCTCCGAAGGTATCCGCGACGCAGCCGGCAACTTCCTGGCCGATGGCGGCACGCGCGATGCCTTCGGCCACGTGCAGCTTGGCGGCGTCGCGCCGACGCTGGCCAATCTGGTCAAAGAAAAACTCGGGCTCAAGGTGCACTGGGCGGTACCCGATTACCTGCAGCGCTCGGCACGTCACTGGGCGTCGAAGACGGATGCAGAGCAGGCCTACGCCGTGGGCAAGGCCGCAGTGGAATACGCGCTGGCCGGGCACAACGCGGTGATGCCGGTGATCGTGCGCACGAGCGATGCGCCCTACCGCTGGAAGCTCGCGCCGGCGCCGCTCGTCAAGGTCGCCAACCGCGAAAAGAAGCTGCCGAAAAGCTTCGTCACCCGCGACGGCTTTGGCATCACCGCAGCGGCACGCCGTTACCTGTCGCCCCTGATCGCCGGCGAACTGCCGCCACCAACCGGCAAGGATGGCTTGCCGAAATACGTGCGGCTCAAGAACGTTGCCGTGGCGAAAAAACTGCCGGCGTGGACCCCCTGAACCACGATCGCGCATGCCGCCGGTCATGTCGAAAGACCATGCCGGCGGCAACGGCCGATCCAGCAACATCGGCCTAGTTTCGAGCCAGGCTGTCGGCTGCCGGCGCAAAGCCCCCTGTCTGGCACGCTTGCACCAACCCGATCTACGCAACACGCGATTACTACCGGCGTGAGCCGCCTTGCGGTTATCGGTGGGTGCGGACAGACGGCAACGACTGCCCGCTTGCCGATCACCGTCAGTGTCACTGGCCCCTCGCCTCGCCTTGACGTCCACCTGGCTTGCGGCTGAAACCGCGGTTGCACGGAACACCCGGCGTTCAGACGGAATTTCTTACGCTCAAAGCCACTGCCCGTCTTGCGAGCACGGCTCGAGGAGGAATCCGCATGAACAAGACTCTGCGTACCGCGCTGGTTGCGCTGTCGTTGTTTGCGCTGAGCAACGTCGCGCTGGCCGATCGGGACCACGATCGCGGTTACGACCGCCGCGGTTACGTGCATGACCACGGCCGCCATGGTGGCCATGGGTATCGCGGCGAGCACCGTTATCGCGTGATGCGCCACGACGAACGCCGCGGCCATCATTGGCGGCGCGGCTACCGCTATGACCGACCGATCTACGTGGTACGCGATTACCGCCGTTACCACTTGCGCCAGCCGCCACGCGGCTATGGCTGGGTTCGCGGCAGCAACAACGATTACCTGCTGGTGGCACTGGCGACCGGCATCATCTTGGACATCGCCCTGCGCTGAGAGCCTGTAAAAAAACCGCCCGTCTACTGCAGCCGACACCAGATACCCCTGGCGGCGCCGTGCTGCGCAAAAGCGGCGGTCATTTGGTCGACCCAACCTCGCCTGTTTTCACGTGGCGCGCCTTGCCAAGGGCGCCTGCCGATGCTGTCGCGACGACATTCGAATTTTTCACGGGCCCTGAGGCGCCACGCCCGGGTCGCCCGGTGGCGATCCGCGCGGGTTTCCGACCTTGCTGCGGCGCACAACGAGTTACACGCAACCCCCTGCCTATACTCCCCACAGTCGTCCGCAACGGGCGGCCTGTCACGACATGGGGAGGCTCCGATGCTGCAGCAGTTTGGCTGGTGGATCGTGCTTGCGTGTGCGGTGGTGGCAATCATCTACGGTGCGGTGTCGGCGCGTTGGGTACTCGCGCGACCGGCCGGCAATGCACGCATGCAGGAGATCGCGGGGGCGGTACAGGAAGGCGCGCGCGCCTACCTCAACCGTCAATACGGCACGATCGCCCTGGTGGGCGCGGTGTTGTTTGTGCTGATCGGGTTCTTTCTCTCGTGGCCCACGGCACTGGGCTTTCTCATCGGTGCGGTGCTTTCCGGCGCCACCGGCTACATCGGCATGAACGTGTCGGTGCGTGCCAACGTGCGCACCGCCGAGGCCGCCCGCAGCGGGCTCAAGGCCGCGATGAACGTGGCGTTTCGCGGCGGCGCGATCACCGGCATGCTGGTGGTGGGCCTCGCGCTGCTCGGCGTCGCCGGCTACTGGCTGATCCTCAAGGCCAGCGGCATGCCGACGGAAGAGGCCTTGCACGCGCTGGTGGGCCTGGCGTTCGGCAGTTCGCTGATCTCGATCTTTGCGCGCCTGGGCGGCGGCATTTTCACCAAGGGCGCGGACGTGGGCGCCGACCTCGTGGGCAAGGTCGAAGCCGGCATTCCCGAGGACGACCCGCGCAACCCGGCGGTGATTGCCGACAATGTCGGCGACAACGTGGGCGACTGCGCCGGCATGGCGGCGGATCTGTTCGAGACCTACGCGGTGACCGTGATCGCCACCATGCTGCTGGGTGGCCTGACCTTGAACGACACCGGCACCGCGGTGCTGTACCCGCTGCTCCTGGGCGGGGTGTCGATCATTGCCTCGATCATCGGCACGCTGTTCGTGCGCGTGTCCGAAGGCGGCTCGATCATGGGCGCGCTGTACAAGGGCGTGGCGGTATCCGGCGTACTGGCCGCCGCCGCGTTCTACCCGATCACCACGTCGCTGATGCCGCACTTCGCGTACGGCGCGGTAAACCTATGGTTCTGCGCGCTGATCGGGCTGGTGCTGACCGGCGCCATCGTGTGGATCACCGAGTACTACACCGGCACCAACTACAAACCGGTGCAGCACATCGCGCAAGCTTCGACCACCGGCCACGGCACCAACATCATTGCCGGCCTCGGCGTGTCGATGAAGGCCACGGCATGGCCGGTGGTGGCGATCTGCCTGGCGATCTGGGCGGCGTATGCCCACGGCGGCCTGTACGGCATCGCCATTGCCGCCACGGCGATGCTCTCGATGACCGGCATGATCGTCGCACTCGACGCCTACGGCCCGATCACCGACAACGCCGGCGGCATTGCCGAGATGGCCGACCTGCCGCCGGAGGTGCGCGGTGTCACCGACCCGCTGGACGCGGTGGGCAACACCACCAAGGCGGTGACCAAGGGCTACGCCATCGGCTCGGCCGCGCTGGCCGCGCTGGTGCTGTTTGCCGACTACACGCACAACCTCGCGGTGAACCACCCGAACGAGACGTTCACCTTCGACCTCTCCGACCACATGGTCATCATCGGCCTGTTGATCGGCGGCCTGATCCCGTACCTGTTCGGCGCGATGGCGATGGAAGCCGTGGGCCGTGCGGCGGGCGCGGTGGTGGTGGAAGTGCGCCGCCAGTTCCGTACCATCAAGGGCATCATGGAAGGTACCGGCAAGCCGCAGTACGACAAGGCGGTGGACATGCTGACCAAGTCGGCGATCAAGGAAATGATCGTGCCCTCGCTGCTGCCGGTGATCGTGCCGATTCTCGTCGGCCTGTTGCTCGGGCCAAAGGCGCTTGGCGGTGTTTTGATTGGCACCATTGTCACCGGCCTGTTCGTGGCCATTTCGATGACCACCGGCGGCGGCGCGTGGGACAACGCCAAGAAGTACATCGAGGATGGCCACCACGGCGGCAAGGGTTCGGAGGCGCACAAGGCCGCCGTCACCGGCGACACCGTGGGCGATCCGTACAAGGACACTGCCGGCCCGGCGGTGAACCCGCTGATCAAGATCATCAACATCGTGGCGCTGCTCATCGTGCCGCTGCTGCACTGAGTCGCCACGTCGACCGGAAGGCCCCGCTCGCGGGGCCTTCCTTTTTTGCAGCCCCCGACTTTGGCCACGCGCGCGTCGGGCATCCGCACGTCACACTCGAAACCCGTCTCCCGCAGGGATGTCGGCATGACCTCGAAACCTTTCCCCTGGATCGTCCTCGCCCTGGGCGCGACACTGGCCGGCATGAAAACCGCCCATGCCGCCACCACGCCCGCCGCCAGCGACGATCCCTACCTGTGGCTGGAAGCCACCCACGGCACGCGGGCAATGGACTGGGTGAAGGCGCAAAACGCCATCACCGAAAAAGCCTTTGCCAGCTCGCCCGCCTTCGACCACACGCGCAACCAGATCCTCGAGGTGCTCGATTCCGATGCGCGCATTCCCTACGTGCGCCGCATGGGCGATCACCTCTACAACTTCTGGCAGGACAAGGCCCATCCACGCGGGCTGTGGCGCCGCACCACGCTGGCGGAGTACGAAAAAGCCAATCCCCAATGGGAAACCGTGCTCGACATCGACGCGCTGAACCAGGCCGAGGGCAAGCGCTGGGTGTGGAAGGGCGCGCAGTGCTTGAAACCGGCCTACGTGCATTGCCTGGTGTCGCTCTCACCCGACGGCGGCGACGCCGTGGCCGTGCGCGAATTCGACACCACCACCAAGGCCTTCGTGAAAGGCGGCTTCGAGCTGCCAACCGCCAAAACCCAGGTTGGCTGGATCGACGAGAACCACATTTATGTCGGCACCGACTTCGGCCCCGGCTCGATGACCACATCAAGTTACCCGCGCATCGCCAAGGTGTGGACGCGCGGCACACCGCTGGCGTCGGCGATCACCGTGTACGCAGGCAAGGCCAGCGACCTGGCGGTAACCGCGTTCCACGACCGCACGCCGGGCTACGAGCGCGATTTCGTACAGGTGTCCACCGACTTCTTCCACGGCGAAACTTTCCTGCGCCAGGGCGACCAGCTGGTAAAGCTCGATATCCCCAGCGACGCCAATGCCGACGCCCACCGGGAGTGGCTGCTGGTGACACTGCGCTCGGCGTGGACGGTCGGTGGCAAGACCTGGCCCAGCGGTGCCCTGATCGCCATCCGCTTCGACGACTTCATGGCCGGCAAGCGCGATTTCACCGCATTGTTCACGCCCGATACTTACACCGCGCTCTCAGGCTACGCCTGGACGCGCCACCACCTGATCCTGGACGAGCTGCACGACGTGCAGAGCCGGCTCGAAGTGCTTACCCCGCAGGCAGCCGGCGACTGGCAGCGTGCGGCCATGTCCGGCGCACCGGCCATGAGCACCATCAGCGTGGCCGGCACCAACCCGGACACCGATGACGAATACTGGCTGACAGTGGATGGGTTTCTCACCCCGCCATCGCTCGCACGCGGAGTGGTCGGCGCGGGCGCGGCCAAGGTCGTGAAGCAGCAGCCGGCGTTCTTCGATCCATCGAAATTTGCCGTGAGCCAGCACTTCGCCACCTCGCAGGACGGCACCCGCGTGCCGTATTTCGAGATCGCGCCAAAGGATCTGAAAGCAGACGGCAGCCACCGCACGCTGCTCTACGGCTACGGCGGTTTTGAAATCTCGCTGCAGCCGCACTACTCGGGTTCCGTCGGCCGCGCCTGGCTCGGCCGCGGTGGCGTGTATGTCATTGCCAACATCCGCGGCGGCGGCGAATACGGCCCGGCCTGGCACCAGGCCGCACTCAAGGCGAACCGGCCCAAGGCGTATCAGGATTTCGCCGCGGTGGCGAAGGATCTGGTCCAGCGTGGCGTCACCTCCGCCGCGCACCTCGGCGCCGAAGGCGGCTCCAACGGCGGGCTCTTGATGGGCAACATGCTCACCGCGTACCCGCAGCTCTTCGGTGCGATTGCCTGCGAGGTACCGCTGCTGGACATGAAGCGGTACATCCACCTCGACGCCGGCGCCTCGTGGATGGCCGAATACGGCAACCCGGACGACCCGGAACAGTGGGCTTTCATCCAGAAGTTTTCGCCCTACCAGAACCTGCGCAAAGACACCCACTACCCGCCGGTGCTGTTCTACACCGCCACCAGCGACGACCGCGTCGGCCCGGCGCAGGCGCGCAAGATGGCAGCCAAGATGGAGGGCATGGGCATCCCCGATGTGTGGTTCTACGAGAACCTCGAAGGCGGGCACGGCGCCAGCGCGGACAACCGGCAATCCGCCCACATGCACGCGATGGTCTACGACTTTTTGTGGGACCAGTTGAAATAGCGCGCGGGCAAAGGGCACCCGGCGGCGCCCGGCAACCGCCGGGCGCGGCGTTTTTGCGGCACTGCGTTCAGGCAGTAGCTCACACAATCACTTGCGGCAACCACCACTTCGCGACCCAGTGCGCATTTGCCGTGGCCGCGCGCTTGAAGTTTGCCGGCGGTGCCGATGAAATAACCGGCCGAGCGTGCGCCGCGAGCAGTTGCGCGACTGCCGCTCCCCCCATCCTGCCCAGGGTCTGTCCCATCATGTCCGTTCGCGTCGTTCGCCTGTTGTCCCTTCTTCTGCTCGGTGCCTGTCTGGCCACGCCAGCGCTCGCCGCCGGCAAAAAAACCACGCATCACGCCACTACCCACCACACCACCACGCACAAGGCCGAAAGCAGCAAGGCCAAGGCGTCGTTGATCTGGCGCGGTGACGTCACCACGGCGCGTGCGGTCATGGACGACATGTCGCGCGAATGGCAGCGCAGCGGCCACGGCCGCATCGAGCTGCAGCCATTCAACACCGCCTCCGGCATCGACGCGGTGGCCGGGGGCAGCGCCGATCTTGCCGGCAGCGCACGCGCCAGTGACGGCAGCGCGGAAGACGCACGCCTCACCTTTACCCCGGTGGCGTGGGATGCGCTGGTGATGATCGCCAACCGGTCCAACCCGGTGCGCAGCCTCAGCCTGCGCCAGCTGCACCAGATCTACCTCGGTCACATCACCAACTGGAGCCAGGTTGGCGGCAGCAACGCCCCGATCGACCTGTATGCCGTCATCAGCCCGAACGACGGCGTCGAATACAGCCTGCGCAACCTGCTGTTCGGGCGCGGCACGCAGCAAATTTCCGCGCCCCGCCTGTACCTCAACACCAAGGCGCTGGAAGAAGGCATCGCCCTCAACCCGAACGGCCTCGGCCTGTCGACGCTGGCCGACGTGCGCGGCAACCCGAAGTTGCGCGCGATTCCGATCGGCGGGGTCATGCCCACGGCGGCCAACATCGCCGACGGCAGCTATCCGCTCTACACCCCGCTGTACCTGGTGACCAACCCGAACAGCCGGAAGGCCACCGAGGTCAAGGCATTCATCGACTTCCTCGCCACCGACAAGGCCAAGGCCGTGCTGCGCGACCATTCAGTGCTGCCCTACCAGGACGGCATTGCACTGGTGGCCAAGGAAGACGCACGCCGCGACAAGGTGTACGCCGAAGCAACCGCCAGCAACGCCAAGCCGCCGCTGGCGGCACCGGGCGCCAGCTATGCCGCGGCCGCGGCGATCGCGCCGACGTCGGAGCGCGCGCTGGAAGCGCACAAGGCACTGGATGCGCGCAGGGAGGCCAAGGCCACCGGCAACTACACCGTGGCCGACGGCGACACGCTGGAGAGCATTGCGCTCGACAACCATGTGACCCAGGCCAAGCTGCGCCGCTGGAACCACCTCAAGAAGGACGAAGCGCTCAAGTCCGGCCAGGTGCTGCGCATCAGCGAAAAGTAAGGTCGTGCAGGTTCGCGCGCTCTCGCTCGATCTGGACGACACGTTGTGGCCGGTCGCGCCGGCGCTCGAAGAAGCCGACCGCGCGGTGGACGCTTACCTGCAAGTGCATTTCCCGCGCGTGGCGCACGCGTGGCCGATCCCGGCCATGCGGACGTTGCGCATGCAGGTGGCGGAGGCCCGCCCCGAGCTGGCGCACGACTTCACCGCGCAGCGGCAATTGACCCTGCACGAGGCGTTTGCCCGTTGCGGTATCGTGGCAGCACCGATTGACACGTTGTGGGAGATCTACTTTTCCGCCCGCAACACCGTATCGCTGTTTCCCGACAGCCTGCCGGCGCTGGCGCAGCTGGCCGCACGCTGGCCGCTGGCGAGCCTGACCAACGGCAACGCCGACCTCGCACGCATCGGCCTGCAGGCGCATTTCCGCTGCGCCGTGGCGGCGCGCGAGGTGGGCGTGGGCAAACCCGATCCACGCATTTTCCGCGTGGCGGCAAACCGCCTCGGGGTTGCCGCCGGCGAACTGCTGCACGTGGGCGATGATCCCGAGCTCGACGTGCTTGGCGCCCACCGTGCCGGCCTGCATACGGCGTGGGTGAACCGTCGCGGCCTACCGTGGCCAACCGCACTCGGCACCGCGCCGGACGTCACCGTGCGTGACCTGGGTGAGCTCGTGCGCTGGCTGGATGCTGACGCCGGTACGTGACCTCGCGCCCCACACCCCCCATCATGGCGGTTTCCCTCCCGTTTGAACGCCATGTCCAGCCTGATCGACCGCCGTACCGCCCCGCGCCAGTGCATCCCCCTCGAAGCCGTCGATGCGGCGCACCTCGCCGCCGCCCGCAAACGCCTCGACAGCGCACAACGACGCTGGCTCGATGCCAATGGCTTTGACGCGCAGCCCGGCACCACGCTGCGCATCGCCGATGCCTCCGGCCACCTCGCGCGGGTGCTGGTTGGGGTCGACGCGACGGACCCACTGGCAGCCCTCGGCGCACTGCCGCGCAGCCTGCCTGCCGGTGTCTACAAGCTCGCCGCGGAAGGCGTAACGCTCGACCCGGTGCAAGCCGCACTGGGCTGGGCACTGGGCGCATACCGGTTCACCCGCTACCACCAGGCACCGCGCACCGCGGCCACGCTCGCGGTGGATGCCGCCACGCTGGCCCGCACCCTGCCGCTGGTCACCGCCACCTCGTTGGTGCGTGACCTGGTCAACACACCCACCCAGGACATGGGCCCCGAACAACTCGCCGGCGCTGTCAAGGCACTAGGCAAGACCTGCCGCGCCAAAGTGCGCGAATGGGTCGGCGAGCAATTGCTGGCGGCCAACTTTCCCACCATCCACACCGTCGGCCGGGCCAGCCATCGCGCGCCGCGGCTGGTCGAGCTCACCTGGGGCAATGCGGGCGATCCGAAGCTGGTGCTCGTCGGCAAGGGCGTGTGCTTCGACACCGGCGGGCTCAACCTCAAATCCGGCGAGGGCATGCGCTGGATGAAAAAGGACATGGGCGGCGCCGCGCACGCGATCGCGCTGGCGCAACTGGTGATCGGCGCCAAGCTGCCGGTGCGACTCACGCTGCTGGTGCCGGCGGTGGAGAACGCGGTGGCCGGGGAGGCCATGCGTCCGGGCGAAGTGGTCGTGACGCGCGCCGGGCACAGCGTGGAAATCGACAACACCGATGCCGAGGGGCGCTTGATCCTGTGCGACGCGCTGGCCTATGGCAGCGAGCAGCAGCCCGACCTGATGATCGACTTCGCCACCCTGACCGGCGCCGCCCGCGTCGCGCTCGGCCCCGACCTGCCGGCCCTGTTCGGCAACGACGACGCGCTGGCCAACGCCGCGCTCGCCGCCGGCGACGCCGTCGCCGACCCGCTGTGGCGGCTGCCGCTGTGGCAGCCGTACCGCAAGATGCTGGCTTCGCACCTCGCCGATTTCTCCAATACCGGTGCTTCGCGCCACGCCGGTGCGATCACCGCTGCGCTGTACCTGCAACGCTTCGTCCCCGACGGCACCCGGTGGTTGCACCTGGACACCTACGCGTGGAACGACACCGACCGACCAGGCCGTCCGCGCGGCGGCGAGGCCATGGGTCTGCGCGCGCTGTTCGCGCTGTTGGAGCAACGGTACTCGTAGACCGGGATTCGGGATTGGCAAAAGTCGCTGCACTCCGTCAGCGGCTTTTGCGCCTCTCCAATCCCGAATCTCGTCATCCGCAATCCCCGCATGACTTCTGGCGATGTTGCCGCGGGCAGCAACATGACATGGTGCGCAACGGTCTTCCGCGGAGTCATCGCCATGCGTCTCACTTTGCTTGCACTCGGACTCGCGCTGGGGCTCAGCGACATGTCGTCGGGTCTGGCGCAGACCGCCGCACCGGACCAACCGCCGCTGACCGCGCTGACCAAGGATTCCGGCACGCCGATGCCAGCCGCGCAGAAGCGTGTGCACTTCGCGCACGCCGAATTGCACATCAGCGTGCTGCCGGCAACGCGAAGCATCGCGGCCAGCGCAACGCTCACCTTTCACGCCTTGCAATCGACCGATGAACTGCTGCTCGATCTGGATCGCAACCTGCCGGTGAGTGCGATCCGGATCGACGGCCAGCCATTGCCGGCCAGCGCCTGGAGCAACCCGGATGGCCGCCTGCGCATCGCCCTGCCGCAACCGGTGGCCGCAGGCAGCGAGGTCACCGCCAGCATTACCTACGGCGGCATGCCGCACGTCGCGAAAAATGCGCCGTGGGACGGCGGCTTCGTGTGGAGCCACACCAAGGATGGCCAACCGTGGATCGGCAGCGCGGTCGAGGGCGAAGGTTGTGACCTGTTCTGGCCATGCATCGACCAGCCGGATGGCAAGCCCGATCTCGTCGACCTCTACGTCACCGTCCCCAACCCGCTGGCCGCGCCCGGCAACGGCGTGCTGGTAGGCGTGACGGAAAACGGCGGCACGCGCACCTGGCACTGGCGCGCGAAACACCCGACCACCTATGCGATCGCGATCAACGTCGGTCCCTACCACGAGCTTTCGGGCAGCTATCACAGCCGCTACGGCAACACGATTCCGCTGCACTACTGGTACCTGCCCGGCGAGAAAGCGCAGGCCGAAGCCTTGTTTGCGCAATTCCCGCAGATGCTGGATTTCTTCGAGGCGAAGATCGGCCCGTATCCGTGGGGCGACGAGAAAATGGGCGTGGTCGAAACCCCGTACAAGGGCATGGAGCACCAGACCATCAACGCCTACGGCAACCATTACGCGCTGGACGGCTCGGGCTTCGACCGGCTGCTGCAGCACGAGTTTGCCCACGAATGGTTCGGCAACCAGATGACCAACGCCAACTGGGACGACATGTGGCTGCACGAGGGCTTCGCCACCCTGATGCAACCGTTGTACGCACGCTGGCTGGATGGCGATGCGGCGTATTACACCTGGCTGCACCACCTGCGCGGCCGGGTGCAAAACCGCCATCCCGTGGTTTCCGGCACCCCGCGCACCGAAGAGGCGGTATACGACGACGCGCGCGGCGGCCCCGGTCAGGACATCTACAACAAGGGCGCGCTGATGCTGCAGACGCTCAAGCACCTGATCGGCGAGCAGGCGTTCTACGCCAGCGTACGCGAGCTGGTGTATGGCCGCCCCGATCCACGCCCCGGCAACTTCACGCCGCAGTACCGCACCACGGCGGATTTCGAGCGCATCGTCAACCAGGTCACCGGCCGAAAGCTGGATTGGTTCTTCAACGTCTACCTGCGCCAGGCGGCACTGCCCAAGCTCGTCAGCACGCGCCACGGCAACACGCTGGATCTCCGCTGGCAAACGCCGAACGACCTGCCATTTCCGATGCCGGTCGAAGTGGCGGTGGACGGCGGCGTGCATACGGTGCCGATGAGTACGGGCCGCGGCAGCCTCGCCGTGCCGGTGGGTGCCCTGGTGACGATCGACCCGCACTCGGTACTGCTGCGTGACGAGCCGCGCATCACGGCGTGGCAAGCATGGCGGCGCGCGCAGCGAGCGTCGAAACCGTGATTCGGTATACCGGATCGGAGATTCGCCCGGGGGCCGCGTTCCCGTCGTAAAGCCGGTTCAACCCGGCTGCCATCGCGCCAAGCATGCCTGGATGGATCCGGGCATGCAGCGGGAACCGCGCTCTGGTCGAATCCCCAATCCCAAATCACGAATCCCACCACGGGAAGCACAGGGACGCCTTGCGTCCCCACGCTCACTCCCACCAGAAACCGCGGATCAATGCGCGACGGTGGACGCCGCGGCCGGCGCCGGTTTCTCCGGCGCAGCCAGCACGGCGCTGGCAAAGTTGCTGCCCGGCGGCAGGATATCGCCGGCGAGTTTCGGATCGAGCCGGAGCAACCCGACCTCGTCGGCCACGATGTGCGCGGCCTCGCGCAGCTGCGCGTCCGGCGCCTTCTTGGCGTCCTTCTCCTGTTGCAGCTCGGTCTTCAGGCTGCGCTCGCCGGGGTCGAGACCGTCGTCCAGCGCGCTGTCCTGATCCTTGAGAAACGCGTCGCTGCCGTCGATTGCCTTTTGCCGCGCGCGGAACCCGGTCTGGGTCGCGTCGAGCTGCTTGCGCTCCGCCTCGCGCTGGGCAAAGTTGAGCGATACCGTGGTCTTGTCGCGCATCGCCTTGAATTGCGCCAGCTCGTCGAGCATCAACTTCCACCCGGGCGACTTCGCCACCCGTGCGGCATGCTTGCTCATCAACAGCGGCAGATAGCCCTTGATGTCGCCCTCGGCACGGTATTTCGCCGGGGCGATATGCGTCCACGGCAGCGCGTTGTCGTAGGTGGACTCGCCGAAGTCCTTCGCGTCGCCGTTGCCCGGAAAACCAAGATCCGGGGCCACCCCCTTGATCTGGGTCGAGCCGCCGTTGATACGGAAGAACTCCTGCACCGTCATCTTCAGCTCGCCGAACTGCGGCTTGCCGTCGGGGTTGGGGCTGAAGCGATCAAGGTCGATCAGGGTCTGCACGGTACCCTTGCCGAACGTCGGCGTGCCGATCACCAGCCCGCGGCCGTAGTCCTGAATCGCCGCCGAGAAGATCTCCGAAGCCGACGCCGTACCGCGGTTGACCAGCACCGCAAACGGGCCGTTCCACGCCGGGGCAGCCTCGTCCGCGGCCTGCACATCCACCCGGCCGCGCGCGTCGCGCACCTGCACCACCGGCCCTTTGCCGGTAAACAACCCGGTCATCGACACCGCCTCGGCCAGCGAGCCGCCGCCGTTGCTGCGCAGATCCATCACCACGCCCTGCACGCCGGCGGCCTTGAGCTCGGTGAGCAGCTTGGCGACATCGCGGGTCGCGCTGCGGTAGTTCTTGTCGCCTTCGCTGCGCGCGCCGAAATCGGAATAGAAGCTCGGCAGGTCGATCACGCCGATCTTGCGCACCGTATCGCCGTCCTTGACCTCGATGATCTTCTTCTTCGCCGCGCTCTCTTCGATGTTCACCTTCTTGCGCACCAGGCTGATGATCTCGTGCTTGCCGTCCGGGCCGGCATCGGCGGGCAGGATCTCCAGCCGCACCACGGTGTCCTTCTTGCCGCGGATGAGGTTCACGACGTCGTCCAGCCGCCAGCCGATGACATCGGTGATCGCCCCCTTGTCGCCCTGCCCCACGCCGACGATGCGGTCGCCCGGCTTGAGCTTGCCGGATTTCTCGGCCGGGCCACCCGGCACCAGGCTGAAGATCGCGGTGTAGTCGTCGCGCGCCTGCAGTTGCGCGCCGATGCCTTCGAGCGAGAGCTTCATCTGGATCGCGAAGTTCTCCGCCTGCCGCGGGCTGAGGTAGTCGGTGTGCGGATCGGTGGCGGTCGCGTACGCGCTCATGAAGGTCTGGAATGCGTCCTCGCCATCAAGCTGCTTTACCCGGTCGATGTAGTTGGTGTAGCGCTTGGTCAGCGTCTTGCGGATGTCGTCGTCGTTCTTGCCGGCGAGCTTCAGGCGCAGCCAGTCGTTCATGGTGCGCTTGCGCCACAAGGCGTCGATCGCGGTTTCATCCTTCGCCCACGGTGCATCCTTGCGGTCAAAGCCGTAACTCTCGTTGCCGTCGAAGTTGAAGCCGGCGGCCAGCAGGCTGCGCGCGTAGGTCATGCGCTGCACCGCGCGCCGCAGGAACTTGTTGTACATCGCGAACGGTGCGGAGAGATCCTCGTTCCAGATCGCGTCGTCGAGCTTGGCCGTGTAGGGCGCAAAACCGTCGATGTCCTGCTGGGTAAAGAACACCTTGTCGCCATCGAGCAGCTTCAAATACGTCTTGAAGATGCGCCGGGACATCGCATCGTCGAGCGGCTGCGCGTCGTAATGGAAGCGGGTGAGGAAGCGCGCGGAAAGCTGCGCCGCCTGCGCCTGGGTCGTGGTCGGTGCCACCGGCCATACCGCGGCTTTGCGTTGGCCTCCTGCACCGAGGTCGGCGGCCGATTGGGCATAGCTGCAGGTGATGGTCAGAGCCAGCAGCAGGGCCAGCACAGGGCGGAAGCGCATGGGGATTCTCAAGCCGGGACAGGGAAGCCGGCGGCACAAGCGTGCCGTTCGGTGCGGAAAAGAGGGGTGAAAACGTCGCTCATCGGAACGGATCAAACCACTGCATGCTGAGGCAAACCGGGGATGACGGGTGCCGCACGCGTGGCGCGAAAGCCGAACTGGCGACAAAACTCTTCGACCAATACGTCCTCAACGTCCGTCAACCGTGACGGGCCGCCGAAGTCTACCACTTGCGTCATCTGCAAACCCTTGTAACCGCAGGGATTGATGCGATGGAAGGGCTCCAGGTCCATGGCCACGTTGAACGCCAGCCCATGAAAGGTGCAGCCGCGACGCACACGCAGGCCGAGCGACGCGATCTTGGCATCGGCCACGTACACGCCGGGCGCGCCGGGGTGGCGGATGGCAATGATGTTCCAGTGCTCCAGCGTGTCGATGATCGCCTGCTCGATGCCGTGCACGAGATCGCGCACGCCGAGCTTCGCGCGGCGCAGGTCGAGCAGCGGGTAGCCCACGATCTGGCCCGGCCCGTGGTAAGTCACCTGCCCGCCGCGATCCACCGGAATTACCGGAATGTCCCCCGGCGCCAGCACGTGCTCCATCTTGCCCGCCTGCCCCAAAGTGAACACCGGATCGTGTTCCAGCAGCCAGAACTCGTCCTGCGTCTGCGCCGTGCGCCGATCCGTGAACTCGCTCATCGCATGCCAGATCGGCAGGTAGGGCTGACGGCCGAGGCGGCGGATGGCCAAGGGCCGGGAATCGGGAATCGGGAATCGGGAATCAGTAGTCACGGCGAGATAATGGTCTTGTGTTTCCTGAGACATTCAAAAACGCGAAAGCCAGCTTTTCCTATTCCCTATTCCCTATTCCCTATTTCCCGCTACAACGTATACCTCACCGCCTCGTCTGCCCGCAGTACGGCATGCGCCATTTCATATTCTTCGCGGGTACAGCAGTGAAAGCTGATGGTGACGGAGACGTAGTTGCCGGCGGCGGAGGCGCGCTCACGGACGGTTTCGTGCCGCACCTCGAGGCCCGCACGGGTGAGCAGCTCCGGTACGCGGGTGGGCAGGCCGGCTTCGGCCTTGCCAACGGCGGTGATCTCGAACTCGCCGGGAAACTGGAAACCCTTGCCTTCGCGCTTGGCCTGGGTGAAGTCGATTTCGCGAATCACTTGGTGGCCTTTGCCGGCGGCGGGGCCACCGTCGCCGTCTGCTTGTTGCCGTGGAACCACAGCAGGATCGAATCCCACAGGCGCGAGAAGAAGCCACCCTGCGGCGCGTCATTCAGTGCCACCAGCGGCACGTTCTGGATCGGCGCGCCATCCAGCGTGATGCGCAGGACACCCACGTGCTGGCCTTTCTTGAACGGCGCGATCAGCGTCGTGGGGATGTCCATGGTGGCTTTGAGCTTGTCGTACTGGCCGGTCTTGACCGTCACCAGCACGTCTTCCGCCACGCCCAGCGGCAGATGATTGGCTTCGCCCTTCCACAGCCGCGGATTGGCCAGCGTCTTGCCGACCGCATAAAGCTTGTGGGTTTCGTAGAACCGGAAACCGTAATTGAGCAGCGCCATCGCCGCATCGGCGCGGCCCTTGTCGGTGGACGCGCCCATCACCACCGCGATCATGCGCTGATCGCCACGCTTGGCCGAAGCATCGAGACAAAAGCCGGCGGCCGCGGTGTGCCCGGTCTTGATGCCGTCCACCGCCGGGTCGCGCCACAGCAACGCATTGCGGTTTTGCTGCTTGATCCCGTTCCAGCTGTATTCCTTGATCGCGGAAATGGCGTAATCGGCCGGAAAATCGTGGATCAGCGCCCGCGACAGGATGGCGACATCACGCGCCGTCGTGTAATGGTCGGCGACCGGATAACCCGATGCATTGGAATAATGCGTATTGACCATGCCGAGTTGTTTTGCATACGCATTCATCAGGTTTGCAAATGCGTCTTCGGAGCCAGCGGTGTGCTCGGCGAGGGCAATCGCGGCGTCATTGCCGGACTGCACGATCATGCCCTTGAGCAGATCCATCAGCGGCACTTGGCTGCCGAGCTTGAGGAAACTGGTCGAGCCATCGGTGCCGGCGCCGCCGGAGCGCCAGGCGTGCTCGCTGATGGTCACTTCGTCCTTCGGGTGGATGCGGCCGTTCGCCAACTCGGCAGACACCACGTAGTCGGTCATCACCTTGGTCAGCGAGGCCGGTGCACGGCGCTCGTCGGGATTTTTCGAGGCCAGGATCTGGCCGGTGGCGTAATCCATCAGCACCCAGCTTTGCGCATCCACTTCGGGCGGCGGCGGCACCGGCATCGCCGGCACCACCGGACGCGGCACCGGCGACGGCCGTGGCGGCACGGCTTGCGCAAAGGCGGCACCCGCGGCCAGTACGACGGCAACGAGCGAGGTCAGGGTGCGGGGCAAAAATCTCATCGTGGTTAGCGTTCCGGTAAGAGGCCTTACGCGCGGCCAAATAGCAATCAGTCTACTGCGACCTGCGGGCGCGGCAGGCCCATGTTTTCGATGCGGGTGGTCACGTCATCCGCGGTGTCGACGTCGTTCAACGGACCCAAGCGCACCCGGCGCATGGTGCGCCCGTTGATCTGAACCTGTTCCACCTGCACCGGCGCAAAATTCGCGCGCCGCAGCTGCGCCGCCACCCGCTCGGCGTTGGTCGCGTCGGAGAACGCGCCCACCTGCAGATAGATGCCCGGCAAGTTTGCCCCCTTGGAGACCGGCGGCAACGGCGGAGGTTCCCCGCCGGGCGCGGCGGGATCCAGCCCCTGCACCTCGACCAGCCCGCTGCCCTTGGGCCAGATGCCGATGCGCACCGCCGCGGCATAGGAGAGGTCGATGACGCGGTTGGCGTGGAACGGGCCGCGGTCGTTCACCCGTACGATCACGCTTTTGCCGTTGGCGAGATTGGTGACCCGCGCATAGCTCGGTAGCGGCAGCACCTTGCTGGCCGCACTGAACTGGTACATGTCGTAGGCCTCGAAGTTCGAGGTTTTGTAGCCGTGGAACTTGTTGCCGTAGTACGAGGCGATGCCGCGCTCGTCGTAGCCGCGCGCGCTGGGCAGCACGGAATAGGTCTGGCCGTTCACGGTGTACGGCGAGCGGTTGCCATACGGCGAGCGGGGCTCGGCCTTCGGCACCGGCTCGGGCATGGTGTAGATGAAGGCCGGCGGCGGGCCGGCCGGCGTGCTGTCGGCCTGCGTGCCATAGCGGCGATCCTGCGGCAGGCTGGTGTTGTCGCGGTCGCGATGAAACCAGCCGTGGTGCGCGCTGCCGGCGCGCGTGGTGCCGCTTGGCCGCGTTGCATGCCTGCCGCCGCACGCCGCCAACAGCGTCACGAGCAACGCCAGTGGCAACAGCCGTGCCAGCCTCATTGCACACCGTCCGCAATTGCCTGCGCGAGCTGCATCACCGCCAGCGCGTACATCGGGCTGCGGTTGTAGCGGGTGATGACCTGGAAATTGTCGAAGGTGAACCAGTGCTCCGGACCGGTGGCGCCATCCAGCGTCAACAGGCTGGTCGGCGCGCCGGGATCCAGCGCCTCGCCGGCGGCATAACCCCACGCCTCGAGCTGTTCCAACGGCCACTGCGGCTGCGCCTGCCAGGTCAGCGCCTTGGCCGCGCCATCGGCCTGCGCGCGCACGGCGACCTGCCCGCCACTGACCCAGCCATGTCCGGCGAAATAATTGGCGACGCTGGCGAGGATGTCGGGCAACGAATGCATCAGGTCGATGCGCCCGTCGCCATCCTCGTCCACGCCGTAGTCGCGGATGCTGTCGGGCATGAATTGGCCCCAGCCCTGGGCGCCGGCGTATGAACCGGTCAGGCTGTCGAGCGGGCCGGCGAGATGATCGGCCGGCAGTTCGAGCAGGGTCTTGAGCTGCTGGCGGAAATACTTCTCGCGCGGCGGGTAGTAAAAGCCGAGGGTGACCAGCGCATCGAGCACCTTGTACTTGCCGGTGACACGCCCGTAGAAAGTTTCGACGCCGAGGATCGCCACCAGGTACTGCGGCGCCACGCCGTACTCGCGACCGACGCGCTCGAGCAGGTCGCGGTGCTCGCGATAGAACGCGATGCCGTCGTCGATGCGCGCGGAAGTGAGAAAGATTGGCCGGTAGGCACTCCACGGCTTGCTCTCGGCCGGGCGGCTGATCGCCGCGAGGATGGCCGGCTGTACTTGCGCCGCATCCAGTAGCGCGTCCAGCGCCTGCGGATCCTTGCCGGTGTCACGGGCCACCTCGGCCACCAGGGCTGCCTGGCCGGGAAGGACGGCGGCCAACGCGGCCGCAAACGGCGTGCACAACGAGAGCAGCAGCAAGGTTCGGCACAGCGCTCTGCGCAATCGCGGCGCAAGGATCACGGGCATGGCGGGGAAGGAATCGGCAACCACTGCGCGAGAGCGTAACACGCGTTTCGGCGCAAACCGTGGCACCGGCAGGCCGCTTTCAGTAATGCGTCTTGCGGTTGACGTGAATCGACATCAGCATGCCGAAACCCACCAGCAGGGTGACCGCCGAGGTGCCGCCGTAGCTCATTAGCGGCATTGGCACGCCGACCACCGGCAGCATGCCGGCCACCATGCCGCCGTTGACGAACACGTAGACGAACAGACTCATGCCGATCGCACCAGCCAGCAGCCGCGAGTAGGTATCGCGTGCTTCCATCGCGATCCACAGGCAGCGGCCGATGATGAAGGCGTACAGCGCCAGCATCAGGCACACGCCGACCAGGCCGAACTCTTCGGAAAACACCGCGAAGATGAAGTCGGTGGTGTGCTCGGGCAGGAAATCCAGCCGCGACTGCGAGCTGTGCATCCAGCCGCGGCCGAACACGCCACCGGAGCCCACGGCAATTTGCGACTGGATGATGTGCCAGCCGTTGCCGAGCGGGTCGGATTCTGGATTGAGCATGGTGAGAATGCGGCCGCGCTGGTAGTCGTGCATGAAATGCCAGGCGATCGGCGCCATGCCGGCCGCGCCCACCAGCAACAAGCCGATGCGCCACCACGCCACGCCCGACAGAAACAGCGCGAACGCACCGGCAGCCGCCACCAGCAACGCGGTGCCCAGATCCGGCTGCTTGCCAATCAGGTACGCGGGCACCGCAATCAGTACGCCGACCACGGCCATGTCCTTCCACGAGGGCGGCAGCTGGCGTGGATGCAAATACCACGCGACCATCATCGGCATGGTGAGCTTGGCCAGTTCGGACGGCTGAAAACGCAGCACGCCCAGATCGAGCCAGCGATCGGCACCCCGGCCTTCGCCGAGGATCGCGACCACCACCAGCAGCGCGGTACTGCCGGCGTAAAGCCACGGCGTCCAGTTGCGCCAGACCGCTGGCGGCACGCGCGAAACCAGCAGCAGCAGCAGAAACCCGAGGGCAAACCGGGCGGCCTGCCCGAGCACCAGCGGGTAAGTGCCATCGGCCGCGCTGAACAACGTGGCCAGCCCGACGACCGCCAGCAGCAGCAACCCGGCCATCAGCGGCAAGTCGATCCGCGGCCG
Source organism: Rhodanobacter sp. FW106-HT46G03 (assembly GCF_058789895.1). Taxonomy (NCBI): domain Bacteria; kingdom Pseudomonadati; phylum Pseudomonadota; class Gammaproteobacteria; order Lysobacterales; family Rhodanobacteraceae; genus Rhodanobacter; species Rhodanobacter sp. FW106-HT46G03. The sequence goes on along the minus strand of NZ_JBYTCC010000001.1, from coordinate 924,534 downwards.
CACCAGGAGATTCCGCCGCAAGCGGCGCAAACGCATTGCCAGCATCGCGTTCATGGCTGCATCTCCTCATCCACCCCATCGGTTGCGGCCGAGGTGCTGCTGGCGCCTGCGGGTTGTGCGGCGCCGACCGCGGGAGATGGCGGCGTTGGCGCGGCAACCGGCATGGCTGGCGCTGCGCTGCCGGCCTCCGGCAGCGGCGTGTTGGGCGGCGGGTTGGGCTGCGTCGCGAGCCACGCATCCAGCACCTTGCGCGCAATCGGCCCGGCCGAGGAGGCGCCCCAGGCGCCTTTTTCCAGCAGCACGACGACGGCGATACGCGGATCTTCCGCCGGCGCAAACAGTTCGAACCACGCGCGATGGCGGCTGGCAAGATAGGCCAGGTTCTTGTTGGTGTCGTAGGCATCGCTGCGCCGCGAATAGCGCTCGGCGGTGCCGCTCTTGCCGGCCACCGTATACGGAAACCCTTTGCCCAGCCCGTAGGCGGTGCCGCGCGGTGCGTTCACCACCAACTGCATGCCCTGGTCGACCGCCTGCCAGCTTGCCGGGTTGGTCACCAGCGACGGCCCGCTCGGCGGATTGGGCAGCGGCACCTTCGGCGCTTCCACGCCGGCCTGGGTCGCCATCACCAGTCGCGGCGCATGCGGTATGCCGTGGCCGGCGAGCGTCGCCAGCGCATGCGCCAGCTGCAGCGGCGTCACCGCCCAGTAGCCCTGGCCAATGCCGGCAATCACGGTTTCACCGGGGTACCACGGCTGCTTGAAGCGCCGGGTTTTCCACGCGCGCGACGGCAGCACGCCGCTGGCTTCGCCGTCCAGGTCGATGCCGGTGGGACGGCCAAATCCGAACTTGCCCATCCATGCGCTGAAACGGTCGATGCCCATGTCCAGCGCGAGCTTGTAGAAATACGTGTTGACCGACATCTGGATCGCCTGCATCAGGTTCACCACGCCCACGCCGCCGCGCACATCGTCGCGATAACCGCGGCTCTGGCCGGGGATGTAGAACGTGCCGGTGGACAGCACGCTGTCGGTCGGTTTGCGCAGCCCGAGTTCCAGCCCGCCCAGGCCGATGAACGGCTTGACCGTGGAGCCGGGCGGATACACGCCGCGGATCGCGCGGTTGAGCAGCGGCTTTTCCGGGTCGTGTGTCAGGGCGTCGTAATCGGCGTGGCTGATGCCGTCGACAAACAGGTTGGGATCGTAGGTGGGCTCGCTGACCATCGCCAGCACTTGGCCATTGCGCGGGTCGATCGCGATCACCGCGCCGGCACGCCCGTCGAGTGCTTTCTCAGCGGCTTTCTGGATGCGCACGTCGATGGAAAGATAGATGTTCTTGCCCGGCGTCGCCGGATGGATCTGCAACACGCGCTGGGTGCGGCCGTCGGCATTCACCTCCGCCAACTGGTAGCCGGGCGTGCCGTGCAGCACGTTTTCGTAGGAGCGCTCGATGCCGATCCGGCCGACATGCGTCGTGCCCTTGTAGCGTGCAGGATCGAGCCGGTCGAGATCATCCGCGTCGATCCGCGACACATAACCGATCACATGCGCAAACAGTGGCCCGAGCGGATACCGCCGGTTGAGGTACGGCACCACGTCCACGCCGGGAAAACGCCAGCGGTTCACCGCAAAGCGGTCGATCTCGTCCTCGGTCAAGCGCATCCTGAGCGGCACGCTCTCGAACCGGCGGCTCTGCTTGAGCTGCTTGTGGAAACTGTCGAGGTCGTCGCGGCTGAGCGGAATGACGCGCCCCAGCCGCGCCAGCATCGCGTCCATGTCCCTGACCTGCTCGGGCACCACTTCCAGCCGAAACGCCGGCACATTGTTCGCCAAGAGCACACCGTTGCGGTCGAAGATCAACCCGCGCGCCGGCGGAATCGCGATCGGCTTGATGCGGTTGCTCTGCGAGCGCGCGGCAAACTCGTCGTAGCGAGCCACCTGCAGCACCACATAGCGCGCCACCAGCCCGCCGAGCGCCAGCACGATCAGCACAAACCCGACCAGCGCGCGGCGGCGAAACACCACGGCTTCGTGATGCGGGTCCTTGAGGGTGCGCCGCAACTTCATGGCGCCCTCACTGCAGGCGCAGGCGCATGCGCAGGTCGTCCAGCAGCAGGAACAGGAACGGCCACAGCACGGCGCCGACCAGCGGCGCGATCCAGAAACCGGCCGGCGGCAGCGGCGCGCCGGACAAGCTGCGCACGATCAGCAGCAGCACGCGGTCGTTTAGCAGCAGCGCCAGCACCGCCAGCGTCTGCTGCCACATCGGGAAAAACCGCAGCCGTGAGCGAAAGTGGCGCACGATGAACACCAGCGCGACCAGACGCAAGGCCTGCTCGCCGAGCAACACGCCATCGAACACGTCCGCGCCCAGCCCCACCACGAACGCGAGCCCGAGGCTCACGCGATCCTCCGCCTCGAGCACCCAGTAAATCAGCACCAGCGCCGGCCAGTACGGCTTGAATGCCGCCAGCGGCGCTGGCAACGGCACCAGCATCAGCACCAGCGCAAACCCCAGCGTGGCCGCAAACCACCAGCGGGTGAGCCGCTGCCGATTCATGGCGCCCCCCCGGTCGGCGGCGCAGCGGCCGGCGCGACCGGATGCGGCGCCGGGGTGGAAACCGGGCTCGACGCCGCCGGTTTCGCCGCACTTGCTGCCGTACCCGGTGCGGGTGCCAGCGCCGCTGGCGGCCCGGCCGGCACCGCGGGCGCGGGCGGACCGGCCGGCTCGGCCTGATCGTGCAGCAGCAACACGTCATCGCTGCGATCCACGTCGGCGGCTGGTTGCACCTGGGCCATGCGGAACATGCCCGAATCACCCAACGCGACACTCAGCACCGTGCCGACCGGAAACCCCGGCGGAAACCGTCCGCCCAGCCCGGAGGTAAGTAGCCGGTCGCCCACGCGTACATCGGCGGCCAGCGGCACGTTGGGCAGCACGATGCCATCGGCATCGTGTGCGCCATAAGCCACCGTGCGCAAGCCCGAGCGCTCGTCCACCACCGGAATCGCGTGCGCCGGATCGGTCACCAGCATCACCACCGAGGTGGTCGGCAGTACCTGTACCACCTGCCCGATCACGCCGTGCGCGTCGATCACCGGCTGCCCGCCGTGGACGCCGTCGCGCGCACCAAGGTTCACCACCAGACGCTGCTGATAGGGCCCCAGATCGACGCCGACCACGCGCGCAAGCTGCACGTTGAGATCCAGACTGTGCTGGGTGTCGAGCAGGCCCTTGAGCCGCTCGTTTTGCTCGGCCACGCTGGCCATGCGATTGAGCCGTGCGTTGGCCAGCAGCAGGTCTTCGCGCAGGCGCTGGTTCTGTTCGGTGAGCAGCTTGCGGTCGGCAAACGCGATGGTCAGCGCGCGAACCCCGTTGCCGGGCAGGCTGGCCAGCCGGTACACCGGCTCGACCACCATCGAAGCCGTGTTGCGCACCTGCCACAACCAGCTGTTGCGATGGTCGAGCACCATCAGCACCATCGCCAACGCGAGATAAAACACCAGCCGCAGCGTGCCGGCGGCGTTGCCGGCAAACAGGGGCGAGGTTTCGTCGTGCGCGCGCGCCATCGGTCAGGGCCTGTTCGTGGCCTGCCCCGGCACATGGTGCTCGAAGACCATGGGCGGGCTCCGATTATTCGGTGGCGAAGAAATCGCTGCCGTGCTGGTCGATCAGCTCCAGCGCCTTGCCGCCGCCGCGCGCTACGCAGGTGAGCGGATCGTCGGCCACCTGCACGTGCAACCCGGTCTCCTCGGAAACCAGCCGGTCGAGATCGCGCAGCAGCGCGCCGCCGCCGGTGAGCACGATGCCGCGCTCGGCGACGTCGGAGCACAATTCCGGCGGGGTCTGTTCGAGCGCCGCCTTGACCGCGGCGACGATGCCGGCCAGCGGCTCGTGCAGCGCCTCGAGGATTTCGTTGGAGTTGATCGTGATCATCCGCGGCACGCCCTCGGCGAGGTTGCGCCCGGAGATGTCGATCTCCTTGACGGTGGCCTGCGGGAACGCGCAGCCGATCTCCAGTTTGATCCGCTCGGCAGTGGATTCACCGATCAGCGTGCCGTGGTTGCGCCGCACGTAGTTGATGATGGCCTCGTCGAAGCGGTCGCCGCCGATGCGCACCGACTGCGAGTAGACGATGCCGTTGAGCGAGATCACCGCCACCTCGGACGTACCGCCGCCGATATCCAGCACCATCGCGCCGCGCGCCTCGTGCACCGGGATGCCGGCGCCGATCGCGGCCGCCATCGGTTCTTCGATCAGGTACACGTCGCGGGCGCCGGCGCCTTCGGCGGATTCCTTGATCGCGCGCCGCTCGACCTGGGTCGAACCGCACGGCACGCACACCAGCACGCGCGGGCTGGGGCGGAGGAAGCGGCTCTTGTGCACCTGCTTGATGAAGTACTGCAGCATCGCTTCGGTCATGGTGAAGTCGGCAATCACGCCGTCCTTCATCGGGCGCACGGTGGCGATGTTGCCCGGCGTGCGCCCGAGCATGCGCTTGGCCTCGCCACCCACGGCGGCGATCGCACGCGGGCCGCCAGGGCCACGATCCTGACGGATGGCGACGACCGAAGGCTCGTTCAACACGATGCCCTGGCCACGCACGTAGATCAGCGTGTTGGCGGTGCCGAGATCGATCGAGACGTCGTTGGAGAAGATTCCGCGAAACTTCTTGAACATGAGGCCTGCCGCGCGCTGCCGAGTGAAAACAAGCTCGCCAGTCTAGTCAGCGGTTGCTTTTCACGCAACCATGACAATGTTAAAAAAAACCTTGTTTCTCGCGAGGTTCCGGCCATTCGGTACCCGACTCGCGAACTCGGTGTGCGCCGATCGCCAGCGTTCATCCTAGAATGGAACGCTTTGGCAAGCCGCCGGAATCCGTGCGCTCGCGCGCGGCCGGCTGTGCGCCCCACTTACGGACCACCAGGCCACCATGTCAGCCGTCATCTGCGGATCGCTCGCCTACGACACCATCATGGTGTTCCAGGATCAGTTCAAGAATCACATCCTGCCCGACCAGATGCACATCCTGAACGTGTCGTTCCTGGTGCCCAAGATGCGCCGCGAGTTTGGCGGCTGCGCCGGCAACATCGCCTACAACCTGAAACTCCTGGGTGGCGACCCGTTGCCGGTCGCGGCGGTGGGCCAGGATTTCGCCCCCTACCGCGCGCACCTGGAAAAGTGCGGCATCCGGCTCGACCACGTGCGCGTGTTCGACGACCAGTTCACCCCGCAGTGCTTCATCACCACCGACCTGGACAACAACCAGATCACCGCCTTCCACCCCGGCGCGATGTCCAGCGCGCACGACAACCATGTGCGTGATATTGCCGGCATGGAGTTTGCCATCGTCGCGCCGGACGGCCGCGAGGCGATGCTGCAGCACGTGGACGAATTCCACGAGCGCGGTGTGCCGTTCGTGTTCGATCCCGGCCAGGCAATGCCGCTGTTCAGCGGCGAAGAGTTCCGCGCGATGATCGAAAAGTCGACCTACGTCATCGTCAACGACTATGAGTCGCAACTGCTGCAGACGCGCACCGGCTGGAGCGCGGCGGAGATTGCCGCCCGCGTGAAGGCCTACATCGTCACCATGGGCCCGCGCGGCTCGATGATCCATGCCGGCGGCAAGGATTACGCCATTCCGCCGGCGCACGAGCATGCCATCGTCGACCCGACCGGCTGCGGCGACGCGTACCGCGCGGGGCTCATCTACGCGATCATGCACGGCCAGGACTGGGCCACCGTGGGCCGCGTTGCGTCACTGATGGGCGCACTCAAGATCGAGCACCCAGGCACCCAGAACCAGCATTTCGGCTACGCCGAATTCGCCGCCATGTTCAAGGCGCAGTTCGGCCACGCACTGGGCTGACGGCCGCGTTCAGCCGCGGGCAAAGAACCCGCGGAACGCCTGCACCACGCGTTCGATGTCGGCGTCGTCCACGTCCAGATGCGTCACCAGCCGCAGCGTTGGCATGTAGCCCACGCTGATGCGGATGCCCTGGGTGTGCAGGTAGCTGTCGAGCGCCTGCAGGCGTTCAGGCGGCACCTCGACGAACACCATGTTGGTGTACTGGCCGAGGAGGTTCAGGCCGGCAATTTCGCGCAGGCAGCCGGCGAGATGCGCCGCGCGGCGATGGTCGTCGGCCAGCCGGGCGACATGGTGATCCAGCGCGTACAGACCCGCCGCCGCCAGCATGCCGGCCTGGCGCCAACCGCCGCCCAGCACCTTGCGCCAGCGCCGCGCCTTGGCGATCAGCGGGGCCGAACCCACCAGCACCGAACCGACCGGCGCGCCCAGGCCCTTGGACAGGCATACCGACACCGTGTCGAAATGCTGCGCGATCGCACGGGCACTGACCCCGGTGGCAATCGCGGCGTTGAAGATACGCGCGCCATCGAGATGGATGCCAAGCCCGTGCTCGCGCGCAAATGCATGCGCGGCGGCGAGGTAATCCAGCGCCAGCACGTGGCCATGCCAAGTGTTCTCCAGCGCCAGCAGGCGGGTGCGCGCAAAGTGCGGGTCAACCGGCTTGATCGCTGCGGCGACCCGGTCGAGCGGCAGGCTGCCATCCTCGGCCTGCACGATCGGTTGCGGCTGGATCGAGCCGAGCACGGCGGCGCCGCCGCCCTCGAACTTGTAGGTGTGCGCGGCCATGCCCACGAGGTATTCGTCGCCGCGCTCGCAGTGGCTCATCACCGCCAACAGGTTCGACTGTGTGCCGCTGGGGACGAACAGCGCATCCTCGAAGCCGAGCTCGCCGGCGAGCCGTTCCTGCAGCGCGTTGACGGTCGGATCCTCGCCATACACGTCGTCGCCGACAGCAGCGTCCAGCATCGCCGCGCGCATGGCCGGCGTTGGCCGGGTGACGGTATCGCTGCGCAGGTCGATCGTTTTCATGCCATGCCCCTCATGCACGCTTGCGGAAACCCAGCCACGCCACGGTGATCAACAGCAGCGCCGGCAACAGGTTGGCGAAGAGCGGCGACAAGCCGTAGACAGTGCCGAAGTTGACCATCGCCTTCTGCAGGAAATACCAGCCGATCGCCAGCAGCATGCCGACAAAGATGCGTTTGCCCAACCCGCCCGAGCGCATCGTGCCAAACGCAAACGGCATCGCGCACAGCACCAGCACCAGCGCGTTGAGCGGGTACAGCGCCCGGCCCCAGAACGCCACCGCGTACACGCCGGGGCTTTCGCCATTGCGCTTGAGATAGCGCATGTTGCGACGCAGGCCGCGCATGGACAGGTACTGCGGCAGGATCACCGACTGCGCCAGCACCTGCGGGTTGAGGCTCGACGGCCAGCTTTCGGCGGCCACTTGCGTGGTGTGCACGCCGCTGGCGTCGAGCGTGCTCACGCGCGCGTCGTGCAGGGTCCACTGGTGGCCGTCGTGGTCGGCGGTCTTGGCCCATTCGAAGCGGCTGAGCTGGCCGTCGGGCGTCAGCGTGAACACGCGCACGTCGGCCAGCTGCACAACGCTGCCGTGGCCTACCTCGCGCACCAGACTGCTGCGCGCATTGATGATGCGCTCACCGTCGCGCGCCCACAGCCCGCTGCCGGTGGTGCCGATGTTGCCGGACTTGATCCGCAACTGCATCGACTGCGCAAGCTGGTCGCCCCAGGGCGCGGCGGTTTCACCCAGGATCGCGACGCCCAGCACCAGCACCGCGATCACCCCGGTGGCCGAGGCCGCGATGCGCAGGCGCGACATGCCGGCCGCGCGCAGCGCGGTCAGTTCGCTGGTGGCGGCGAGCCCGCCCAGCCCCATCAGGCCGCCGATCACGGCGGCAAAGATGAACATCTCGTAGGCGCGCCGCGGCGTGGTCACCAGCACGTACACCGCCGCGTTCCCCAGCGTGAAACCGTGCTTGCCGACATGCCCGAGCTGGCGCAAAAACTGGGTGACCGCGTCGAACCCGGTCAGCACCAACCACACGCCGATGAGCGAGCCAAGCACGCTCAGCGCCACCAGCCGATCCACGCGCTTCACCGAAAGCCTCATGGGCTGCCCACCGCGACGGATCGGCTCGGCTTGCGCGGCGCGTGCTGGCGCCACCACAGCCAACCGGCAAAAGCGAGCATCAGCGCATGCAGCGCCCACAGCGGCCACTGGTTGTGCCAGTGCCCCTTGCCGATTTGCGCACGCCCAAGCGCAAGCAGCAGGTAGTAAAGATAAAAGCTCAACATCGCCAGCATCAGACGCCCGTAACGCGGCTCGCGTGGACTCTGGCGCGCGAGCGGCAGCGCCAGCATCAACATGACCAGCGTCAGCGCCGGCGCGTTGGTGCGCCAGGCAAGTTCCGCCTTGGCGTCGTGGCTGGTCGAACGCAGCAAGGCGAGCGTGGTCATGCTTTCGGCCGGGTCGTCGCTGTCATCGCTGGTCACCTCCGACAACGCGGTGTCGTTGCGCTGGTATTGCATGCGCCGCCAGTTGTCGCCACCAAGCGGAATGTCGTACTGCCAGCCGTCGCGGAACGAGATGAACCGATTGGCGCCGTTGCTCTCCTGATACAGTCGCCCGCTTTGTGCAGTGACCAGCTTGACGTGCTGGCGGCCATCCTCGCTGCCGCGCTGGGTGGCGACAAACGCGCGACCGAGGCGGGTGCCATCACGGCTGATCGCATCGACAAAGATGATGCCGCCCTTGCCCGGCAACTCGGTGAAGCGGCCCGCGTCCAGGCCGGCCGCGATCACCGAGCGGTTGGCCACGTTGATCAGGGTGCCACTCTCGCGCGCCGCCCACGGCCCCAGCCACAGCGACACCGCCGCGGTGAGCCCCACCAGCAACACCGCCAACAGCGCCACCGGACGCAGCACGTTCTCCGGTCCCATGCCGGACGCCATCAGCACGTGCATTTCGTTCTCGCGGTACATGCGCCCCAGGCCCATCAGCACGCCAACCAGGCTCGCCAGCGGCAACATGTTGGTGAGCCCTTCGAGCGTGCGCAGGCCGAGTACCTGAAACATCACGCTGGTGGGAAAGCTGCCCTTGGCCACCTGCTGCAGCACGGTGGCAAACGCGGTGCCGGCGACGATCACCATCAGCACCACCACGGTGGCGACAACGGTCTGCGTCAGCTCGCGCAGAAAATAGCGGTCGAGGATGTTCAGCATCGAATAGACGGATCGGCCAGCATGCGCGCCGATCGGGCCGGCGAGGCGCCAGTCTAGCCGGTTCGACTGCCCGCGCCGAACCGGCGCCGCGGTGCAAACGGCCGGGGTTCAGGCGTCGGCCCCATACCGTACTGGCGGCGCGACAGCCCCGCTGCTGCCCGCACATGCCGCGGCACGCGGCCTGCTACCCTCACTGCCTTGGCCCACCTGTCCTTTCACACCATGCCCCGCGCCGATTTTTACCTGATCGCCAAACCGCGTTTTCGCGAAGAGCCCTTGCGCCTGGTGTGCGAGCTGGCAAAACGCGCCTTCGCGGCCCAGCAGCCAGCGCTGATCCTTGCCCGCGACCACGCGCAGGCCGAGGCGGTGGACGAGCTGTTGTGGGCATTCGACGAGGATGCCTTCATCCCGCACCAGATCGCCGGCGACGAGGACGATGCGCAAACCGCCGTGCTGATTGCCCCGCCCGGTGTCGACACGCCGGATCGCCCGCTGGTGATCAACCTGCGCGAAGCCTGCGCCGAAGGCGGCTACCAGCGGGTGCTGGAAGTCGTGGCCGCCGACCCCGCCGAGCGCGCCGGTTCACGCACCCGCTGGCGCGAGTACCAGCAACGTGGGTTCGAGCTGGTGAAGAACGATATGTGAGGGGGCGGGATTCTGGATTCGAGATTCGGCTGGACTCGCGGCTTTTTCTAATCCCGAATCCCCAATCCCGGCTTCATGCCGGGTCAACCGCGATTGGCTCGACGTCCGCGCGGTCCGCATCCAGCACGCGGTTCAGCATGGCGGCCAACTCGGCGCCGGTGAGCGGCTTGCGCAGGAAACCATTCATGCCGGCGCGCTGGGCTTCGGCCTCGTCGGTGGCGGCGGAGCGCGCGGTGACGGCAATGATCGGCAGCTGCGCGCCGGCCGCATGCTGGCGCATCAGGCGCGCCACCTGGAAGCCATCGATGCCCGGCAGGTCGAGGTCGAGCAGCACCGCGTCGAGGCGGCCGCGCTCCAGCTCCACCAGCCCCTGCAAGCCATCGCCCACATGCACCACGTGCTGGCCCTGCGCCTGCAGCATGCCGACGATGACCGCCGCCACCGTCGGGTCGTCCTCCACCAGCAGCACCTGCAGACCGCGCCGCGCCGCACGGACACCGGGCGCCTGCGGCGGCAACGTCACCTCGTCGAGCGGCAGGCGCACGATGAAGCTGCTGCCGTGGCCGAGACGCGATTGCAGCTCGATGCTGCCGCCCATCATGGTCACCAACTCGCGGCAAATGGCGAGTCCCAGGCCGCTGCCGACGCGCCGTTGCGGGCTGTCCTCCTGCTCGAAGCGCTCGAACAGGCGGGCCTGGCTGGCCTCGGGAATGCCGGGCCCGGTGTCGATCACGCTGAAAACCAGCCATGCATCCGCACGCCGTGCGCGCAGCGTGACGCTGCCATGCTCGGTGAACTTGAGCGCATTGCCCACCAGGTTCAGCAGCACCTGCTTGATGCGCACCACATCACCGCGCACCTGCGCCGGCAGGCCCTCCACGTCGACCTCGAAGCGCAGGCCCTTGCTCCACGCCACGCCCTGTTCCAGCTGCGCCACCTCCTCCACCATCTGCCGCGGCGCGTAGGGGGCGATCTCCAGCGTGAACCGCCCGGCGTCGATGCGCACCAGGTCGAGTGCATCATTCAAGAGCTTGAGCAGCATGCCGCCGGAGCGTTGCATGGCCTGCGTATAGCCGCGTTGGCGATCGTCGAGCGGGGTATCGAGCAGCAACTCGGCCATGCCCATCACGCCCGTCATCGGGGTGCGGATTTCGTGGCTGAGCGTGGCCAGGAATTGGGTCTTCGCCGCACTGGTCTGCTCGGCCAGCACACGTGCCTGTTCGCTGAGCGCCATGCGGTGGCGCTGCGCGATGCGCCGTCGCCACGCCCACAGCATCCAGCCGGCCACCAGCACGAACGCCAGCGCGTACAGCGTCCATGCCCACCAGCGCAACCACGGCGGCGCATCCACGCGGATCTGCAACGGCACGTCAAGCCCGCCCCACCGCCCGCCGGCGCCGGCGGCTTCCACCCGCAGGATGTAGCGGCCGGGACGCAGGCCGACGAATTCGCGGTCGCCATGATTGCCGGTGTCCACCCAGCCGTCATCGAGGCCGGCGAGGCGGAAGCGGTAGCGGTTGGCACGCGGATCGACGTACGACAGCGCGCGCACGCTCACGCGCAGGTCGCGGTCGTTCCAGCCCAGGTGCACGTCGCGGGTGCTGGTGGGCAACTGCCGCACACCACGCTCGCCGCGCACGGCGATCGCGGTCACCGCCAGCAACGGGGTGACGGCGTGTTCGCGCAGGGTGAGCGGGTTGAAGCCGATCACCCCAGCCTGGTTGGCGGCGTAGAACGGGCCGCGCGGCGACAACTGCGCACCGTCGCTCTGGAACTCCTCGTTGGCCAACCCCTCCTGGCGCCCATAACGGCGAAACACGCCAGTGGCCGGTGCATAGCTGAGCAATCCGGTGCGGGTGAAGATCCACAGCTTGCCGGTGGCATCTTCCTCCAACCCCATGGTCACCGGGCTGTCCCAGCCCTGCGCCGCGCCGACGACGCGATCGCGCACCGCGCGCGCGCCGTCCCAGTGGTAGTGCTCGAGCGCATCCTCGCGCACCAGCCAGAACGGGCGGTCGAAGTCGGTGGCGCCCACTACGGTGCCGCGTGCAACGCCGGGGACGAAACCCATGCGGTCGAGATTGGCATCCCAGCGCAGCAGCCCCTCGGCGTTGGCGTACCACAGCACCCCGTGCCGGAAGGAAAGCACGCTCGGCGTGTCGTCCACATCGGTGGCATCGGGCGGCATCGGCACCGGCGTGACCACCGCCGTGCGCGTATCGAGCTTCACCACGCCGTACTTCAGGACGCTGACGTAGAGGTCGTCGCCGTTGCCCTGGGTCACGATGGCGGGCCGCCTCAGCATCGGGTTGCCGGCGGCAAACGTGCCCAGCTTGCCGCCCTGGTAGCGCCACAGCTGCCCGTGCGTGGTCGCCCACACCGTCTTGCCAGTGTCGAGGATGACGATCGCCTCCGAGCCGAGGTTGCCGGGAATGTGCTCCACCTTGCCGGTGGTCGGGTCGAGCTTGTCCAGTTTGCCGCGCTCGCCGACCCACAGCTTGCCGTCGGCGCTGGGCGCCACCACGCTGGCCATCACGTCGCGCAGGCTCGTCGGGTCGTCGGGGATGTGGGTGTAGCGCGAGAACCCTTCCCAACCTGGCCCGAGATAGGCCACCCCGCCATCGTAGAAGGTGAACCACATGCCGCCTTCACGATCCCTGACGACGCGCCACGTCCACTGCCCCGGCAAGCCGCCGACCAGCAGCGGCTGGCTGCCGAAACGATGCAGGCCGGTGGCCGGGTCATCCATCACCACCCCGTCCATGGTCGCCATCCACAACCGGCCGCTGGCGTCACGCGCGCTGTCGAACACGTAACCCTGCGGCATCTGGTCCAGGCTGAACTTGCGCCGCGCCACGCCATCGGCACCGATCGTCATCAATCCGGCGCGGGTGCCGATGCGCAGATGCTTGCCGCTGCCATTGATGCGCCAGATCTGCAACGAACCCTGCATCGAACCCCAATCCACCGGCACCCGGACGAAACGGCCGTCCGGCAGACGCTTGAGCAACAGCCCCGACCAGGTACCGATCCACAGCGTGCCATCGGCATCGAAATGCAGCGCGCCCACCAGCGAGTCGCGCACGTTGCCGGTGCCGCCGCCGATCGCCGGCAGGTAGGCCACGTGGGTGATGCGCTTGCCGTCCGGTGCCAGGCGGTCGAGGCCGCCACGGGTGCCGATCCACAAGCTGCCATCCGGCCCCAGGGCCAGCGCCGTCACCAGATCATTGGCAAGGCTGTGCGGATCGTGCGGATCATGCCGCCAGTGCTCGAACTTGCCAGTGGCCGGGTCGAGCCGGTCCACGCCGCTGTCGCCGGTGGCGATCCACACCCGATCGTCCCGCGCGCACACGAGTTGGGTGATGTCGTTGGACGACAGCGAATCGGGGTTGTCCGGCTCGTGCTTGTAGGTGCGGAACTCCACCCCGTCGTAGCGCGACAGCCCGCCGGAACCACCAAACCACATGAAGCCGCGGTGATCCTGCACTACTGCGTTGATCGACGAACTGGGCAGCCCGTCGGCCATGTCGAAATGGGTGAATTGCGGGGTCGGCAGCAGCGCTTCGGCCGGCTTCGCGGCGCTCGCTGCCGGCGCCGGAACGGGTACCTGCGCCGCGCCCGCCAGTGATGCCGCAGCCAGCCAGGCCCCCAGCGCAAGCGCAGCAAACATGGTGGACTCCCCGTGAACCCGCCGCATGATGCCAAAAGTCGGCGTGGCACGCGAGCCGCGGTCGGCCTGCGGCGCTGGCGCACCGGTCGTCGCCCGACAGGAACGCAGCGTTCGCCGGCATTGGCTGGCGCCCATGCCGACGATCGACCAGACTGCCGCCCCTTCCGCAAGCCATCCAGGGACGCGATCCATGTCACTGCGCAGCGACGACCAGCACTGGGGCATCCTGGCCAAGACCTTTCACTGGGGGCTGGCGCTGGCGATCCTCGGCAACGGCGTATTCGGTTTGGCGATGGATCTCGCGCACGGGCCGATGCAGAAGATCCAGTGGCTGGCGCTGCACAAGTCGGTCGGGCTCACGGTGCTGGGGTTGATGCTGCTGCGCCTGGCCTGGCGCAGCCGCGACCGCCGCCCGGTCGCCACCGCACCGCGCTGGCAGCAGCTTGCGGCGCGCGCCACGCACGCCACGCTGTACCTGCTTGCGCTGGCGATCCCGCTCACCGGCTGGTGGTTCAACTCGCTGGCCGGCAAACCGTAGCAGTGGTTCAAGCAATTCAACCTGCCGGCGCTCGCGATGCCCGGCGACGCCCTCGCGGACACCGCGCACCTGGTGCACAAATCACTGTTTCTGCTGCTGGCGCTGGTACTGGTGCTGCACGTGGGTGCCGCGCTCAAGCATCACGTTTTCGACCACGACGATGTGCTGCGGCGCATGTTGCCATTCGGGCGCCCGCACGCAGGCCGCGCCACCACCGGAGAAGAACCATGACCCGTCTGTCCGCGCGGCTCGCCGCCGTGCTGCTTGCGCTGGCCCTGCCGGCTACCACGCTGGCCACCGACTACACGGTGCAACCCGGCAGCACACTGGGCTTCACCGGCACGTTCCAGGGCGCGGCTTTCCACGGCAGTTTCAAGACGTGGCAGGCGACGATCCGCTACGACCCGGCGCAGCTCGCGCAGGCAAAGTTCGATGTGACCGTGCAGCTCGCCAGCGTCGCGGTGCGGGACAAGGATCAGCAAGCCGCCCTGCCCGGTGCGGATTTCTTCGACGTGGCGCGTCATCCCAGCGCGCGGTTCGTCACCACCGGTCTGCACGCAGTGGGCGGCAAGGTGGTGGCCGACGGCACCCTCACGCTGCGCGGTGTGAGCAAGCCGGTGCGCCTCGCGGTGACGTTCACGCCCAACGGCAACCGGGCCACGCCCGATGTTTCCAGCGTGCTCAAACGGCTGGATTTCGGCGTGGGCCGTGGTGACTTCGCGGATACCTCGGTGATCGGCGCCGACGTGACGGTGCAGGCGCACCTGCTGCTTCAAGCACGGTGAACCATCGCCGGCGACCGCCGCGGGCGCCGACCTTCAAGCATCCACGCCGAGGGGCGGCGCAAACGCAAACCCCAATTCGTTCGTGACCGCCGCCACCCGCTGCGCCAGCGCCTCCAGCTCGGCGCTGCGCGGCGCCACCCGCGAGCGGCCATCCAGCGTGCATTGCAGTGCGCGCTGCAGCAGCGTCGCGTGCGCGCCGGCCAGTGTGTCGGTCTGGACCATGGTCAGCAACCCGGCTTCACGGCAGGCGCGCAGCAGGCCACTGTTCGCGGTGGAAGCCAGCAGCTCCGGGTACTGCGCGGCATGCGCCAGCACCAGACCCTGCAGCGCAAACGCGATGTCGAGCAGGGTGCCGTAGCCCTGCTTGAGATCGAGCTGGGCGGCGTCGGAGCGGTCCCGTTGCGCGCGCCAGCGACGGCGCATCTCGCTCACTTCGGCCAGCACCCGCGCGGTGTCGCGCGGCGCGCCGAGGATCGCACGCCGTACCTCGGCCAGCCGCTCGCCAAGCGCGGCGTCGCCGGCCACCGGGCGCGCGCGCAGCAAGGCCTGGTGCTCCCACGTCCACGCCCGGCTTTGCTGATAGGCCACGAAGGCGTCGAAGCTGCTCACCAAAAGGCCTTTGGAACCGTCCGGACGCAGGCGCGTGTCCACCTCGTACAGGTGGCCCGCGCGGGTGGAAACGGCAAGCCAGTTCATCACCCGCTGCGCGAGGCGCTGGTACCAGCGCACGCCTTCGATCGGGCGCTCTCCATCACTCGTCGCCCGGGCGCGCTCGCCGTCGTAGACGAACACCAGGTCGAGATCGGACGCAAAACCCAGCTCCTGTCCGCCGAGGCTGCCATAACCCAGCACCGCGAAGCCGAGGCCCGCGCCGGGCAGGCTGCCGTGCTGCGCCGCCAACTCGCGCGCGGCGAGCCGGGTGATCGCACCCACCACCGACTCGGCCAGCGCCGCCAGCCGGCGCGCGGTGGCCGCGGCGTCCGCACGGCCATCGTTGAACGCGAGGCCCAGCCGGAACGCGGTGGACGACTGGAACTCGTTGATCCGCTCCAGCTCCTGCTCGGTGCCGTGGTCGTCCAGCGCCGCCAGCACGCGGACGATTTCGGCGGCGATGTCGGCCCGCCGCAACGGCAACTGGTCGATGCGTGGGTCGAGCACGTCATCCAGCAGCAACGGCTGGGCGATCACCTGCTCGGCCAGGAGGCCGCTGTCGGCAAACACGTCGGCCAGCCGCTTGCGCGCGGCCGGCTGTTCTTCCAGCAAGGCCAGATAGGAGGATCGCCGCGCCACCGCCTGCACCAGCCGGCACAGGCGCAGCAGGCAGGCGACCGGTGCGGCACTGTCGCGCGCGGCGCCAATCAGCTGCGGCATCAGGTGGTCGAGTCGTTCGCGCGCGCGCGCCGACATGCCGCGCACCGACCCCGCCAGCGGTAGTTTGCCGAGCGCATCCGCCACGCCTTCGCCGGGCGCGAAGCCGCTGGCGGCCAGCGTGCCGGCCGCCAGCGAGGCGTCGCACGCGGCCTGCCACAGCGCAGTATCGGCAGCCGGCGCGCCGGTGGTGTGCCCGCCGTGCGGCATCAGCGCTTCGGCAAACTCCTCGGCGACGATCCCGCGGTGTCGCGCCAACGTTTCCGCCAACCCTTCCCACCCAGGCCAGCCCAACCCCAGCGCGATGCGCTCACGGCTCAGCGCATCGTCGGGAATGTCGTGGGTTTGCGCGTCGCGCAGCATTTGCAGGCGGTTTTCCAGCCGGCGCAAAAACACGTACGCCTCGCGCAGCACCTTGGCGCGCGCCGCCGGAATGTGCCCGCGCGCCGCGCATACGGTGAGCGCCGGCAACAGGCCGCGCACGCGCAGCGCCGGCTCGCGGCCGCCGCGAATGAGCTGGTTGAGCTGCACGATGAATTCGATCTCGCGGATGCCGCCCGATCCAAGTTTGATGTTGCCGGAGAGGTCCTTGCGCGCAACCTCGGCGTCGATCAGCGCCTTCATTTCGCGCAGGCCGGCAAACGCGGTGTAGTCGAGGTACTTGCGATAGATGAACGGCCGCAGGAGTTCCTGCAACTGCTTGCCGGCGAGTGCCCCACCGGCAACCACGCGCGCCTTGATCCACGCGTAGCGCTCCCAGTCGCGGCCTTCGCGCTGGTAGTACTGCTCGATCGCCGCAAACGACAGCGCAAGGCGTCCGGCGTTGCCGAACGGACGCAGACGCAAATCCACCCGCGCGCAGATGCCGTCGCGCGTGGGCTCGGCCAGCAGGCGCACCAGTTGGCGCCCGAGGCGCACGAAATACTCGCCGTTGTCGAGCGCGCGCGCGCCGTCGCTTTGCCCGCCGTGCGGATAGGCGAACATGAGGTCGATGTCGGAGGAAAAATTGAGCTCGGCGCCGCCGAGCTTGCCGAAGCCGACCACGATCAGACGCTGCGCCTCGCCGGTGCGGCTGCGCGGCGTGCCGTAGCGCGCGGTGGTGGCGCGCTCGGACCAGGCCAGCGCGCGATCCAGCAGCACCTCGTACAGCACGCTGGTGGCAGACAGCGTCTCGGGCAGCTCGTCCAGCTGGTTGACGTCGCGAAACACCAGCCGCAACGCTTCGGCATGGCGAAAGCGCCGCAGCGTTGCCATCGCCTGCGCCTCGTCCTCGGCCAACTTGAGCGTCTCCGCCCGCGGCCCCGCATCGGCGCTGGCGCGCAGGCGCTCGATCCCGGCCGGCGCCAGCAGCTGCGGCTGGGCACGCCATGCCTCGAAGGCAAAATCGCTGGCCAGCAGGGTGGCGCGAATGCGCTCGGCGACGCCGGCGTCATCGTGCAACGGCACGCCGGCTGCGCGGCAGCGCGCCGCAAGCTCGGCGTAACGATCGTCGACCAGCGCCTGCAGTTCGGGGGTGGCGGTAACGGGCATGCCGGCATTGTGCCGCAAAGCGTTTGCCGGCTTGGCCTGATCTTTATCCATGACAACGGCATGAACGGTTCATGTCAGTATCGTTACGCTGCCCTTCCGCTTCATGACCCGCCGAGCCCTGCTCGCACGACCCGGTAATGCCATGACCCCATCGCTTGCCACACGCCTGCGTCCGCTGTTGCCCCTCGCCCGGGTGCTCGCCGGTGCGCTGGCGTTCGTGCTGCTGACCGGCCTCGTCGATGGCGGCGCAGGCGTGCTGCCGTGGCGGCTGCTGGATCAGGCGCGCTATCCGCTGGCCAATGCCCTGCCGGGTCTGCTGCTGGCGGGCCTCCTGCTGGTGGCGACGCGGCGCCTGCTGCTGGCGTTCGGCCTCGCATTCCTGCTGCAGGGGGTGGTCTACGCGGTCAACGCGCTCAAGGTGGCCAACCTCGGCGTGCCGTTGCTGCCAGCCGATTTCCAGATGGTGGGCCAATTGCGCCGCGGCGGCTGGCACCTTTTGGCGGGGTACCTGCCGGGCAGTCCGTGGCCATGGCTGGCACTGCTGGCGACCAGCATCATTGCCGTGCTGGCGTGGCAACACGAACCGGCGCTGTGCGCCCGGCGCACCGGCGGCAAACGGCTCCTGGCGGGCGGCATGCTGGGGCTGGCGCTGGGCAGCCTGCTCGGCGGCTGGGGTGGCTGGACCAGGCTCTACAACGGCAGCGTGTTGTGGTTGGAGCCGTGGTCGGCCAGCGCCACCCGCGTGCAGTCCGGCCTCATCAGCGAGCTGCTGCTGTTCCGCCAGCAGTATGCGCAGAAGAAACTGCGCCCCGACCGCGCCATCGCACAACAACTGATCGACCAATCCACGCCCGAGCTGCGCACCAGCCTGCTGCTGCCGACGGCGGCCGTGCTGCCCGACATCGTCGTGGTGCAGAGCGAATCCTTCTTCGACCCGCGCCGCCTGCACGGCTTCGAGGCCGCCGATCTCACGCCCAACCTCGATCGTCTTGCCGCACGCGGCGCCAGCGGCGCACTGCACGTGCCGACCTTTGGCGGCGGCACCATCCGCACCGAGTTCGAGATGCTCACCGGGCTGTCGCTGCGCTACTTCGACACGCTGCAGTTTCCCTACCTGCAGATGAGCCACCAGCGCGTGCCAAGTCTGGTGCAGGTACTGGCGGCGCACGGCTACGCCACCACCGCGCTGCACGGCAACGACCCCGGTTTCTGGAACCGCACCACGGCGTTCAAGACGCTGGGGTTCGAGCGCTTCGTGTCGCAAGCGGCGTTCCCCGCCAACGCGCCGAACGACGGCAAATACATGGCGGATCGCGCATTGACCGACGAGATTGCGCAGCAGCTCAAGGACGACGGCCCGCCGCAATTCGTGTTCGCGATCAGCATCGAGGCGCATGGCCCGTACGATGTCGACCCCGCCGACACTGCCGCGCGCGACGCGATCGAAGTGCCGGCAGCCATCGTCGGCAAGGATCGCGTCGAGCTGCAGAATTACCTCCACCACCTGCGCCACGCCGACGCCGAACTCGGGCGGCTGGCCGACCTGCTCGCGCGGCGCACGCGCCCGACCCTGCTGCTGTTCTACGGCGACCACCTGCCGGGGTTGGCGGGGAGCTACCGCACGCTGGGTTTCGTCGATGGCGGCGACATGCTGGTGCAGCCTAGCCATTGGCTGCTGGTGGATGTCCACGCGCAGGCGCCGGCCACCCAGGCGGATACCGCTGCCTGGCTGCTGCCGGGCAAGCTGCTGGCCACGGCCGGCATCCACGACGATCCCTACTTTGCGCTGACCACGCTGGTCGGCCCGGAGCTGGCCGCGCTTACTCGTGCCCCCGGCAGCCCCGACCGCCCCGGTGCGCGCACCGGCGCCATGCTGCGCAATCTCGACCAGCCAATGGCCAGCATCCAGCAGCTGCGCCTCGCGCACAAACTCGATCCGCTGCTGGCGCACGTCCGCGAAGGGTCGCCCAACGAACGGCTTGCCCATTCGCTGGACGCGACCCCGGCTCCACTGCCGCAGGCGCAGCTGATGCGCTGAGCCGTGAAGAGGCGCGTGGGCGACCACCCGCACGCGCCGATACAATCGCCCCATGCTCAACAACGACATCCTGCGCGGCGTGCGCTACATGCTCGATCTGCCGGACGGCAAGCTCGTTCACATCATCGGGCAGGCCGGGCTTGCCGTGGACGCCAACGATGTCGCTGCCTGGCTCCAGCGCGAGGACGAACCCGGCTACCGCGACTGCCCCGACCAGGCGCTGGCGCATTTTCTCGACGGGCTGATCGTGCACCTGCGCGGTCGCGACGAAAGCCGACCGCCGCAGCCAGTGGCCAGGCGCGTCGGCAACAACCTGGTGCTGAAAAAGCTGCGGGTGGCCTTTGAGCTGCGCGACGACGACCTGCACGCGATCCTCGCGACGGCGGGCTTTCCGCTGTCCAAGCCGGAGCTGTCGGCGCTGTTCCGCAAGCCCGGCCATCCCAACTACCGCCCGTGCGGCGACCAATTGCTGCGACATTTTTTGCGCGGCCTGACCCAGCGCCTGCGGAGCTGACGATGCTGTTCGATCTGGCCTTCTACACCCTGGGTGCGCTGCTGATCGTCGGCGGGCTGGTCGGCACCGTGTTGCCGGCGCTGCCGGGCATCCCGATGGTGTTTGGCGGCATCTGGCTGATTGCGGCGGTGGACAACTACCAGCATCTCGGGCTGTGGTGGCTGCTCTTCATCGGTGCGCTGGGCGCCTTCGGCGTGCTGGTCGATTTCGTCGCCGGCACGCTCGGCGCCAAACGCGTCGGTGCCAGCAAGCGCGCGTTGTGGGGCGCCACGCTCGGCACCTTCCTCGGCATGTTTTTCGGCATCCCCGGCATCCTGATCGGACCGTTTGCCGGCGCCCTGATCGGCGAGCTGTCCTCAGGTACCAGCGTGCTGCGCAGCGCCAACGTGGGCGCGGCCACCTGGGTCGGCCTGCTCGCCGGGGCCCTGGTGAAACTGGTGATTTCGCTGGTGATGGTCGGTCTGTTCGGCCTGGCCATGCTGATGGGCTAGGAGCCGCCTCTAGGCTACCGGCAGCACGTAGAACAAGACTGCAAAGTAATGCAGCACGCTGCCCGCCAGCACGAAGGCGTGCCACAGCGCATGCTGGAACGGCAGTCGGCGCCACAGGTAGAACGGTACGCCCAAGGTATAGGCCAGGCCGCCGGCAATCAGCAGCGTCATGCCGCCGGTTTGCAGCTCGGCGGCCAGCGGCTTGAACGCGAGCATGCCGATCCAGCCCATGCCGACGTAAAGCAGCACGGCAAGCGAGCGGTAGCGGCGAAACCAGCCGAGTTCCAGTACGCTGCCAACCACCGCCAACGTCCACACCGCCGCAAACAGGCCCCAGCCCCACGCACCGGAAAGCGCCATCAGCGTGAACGGCGTGTAGGTGCCGGCAATCAGCAGGTAGATCGCGATGTGGTCCAGCGTGCGCAGCACCGGCTTGGCGCGCATCAGCGGAATGGCGTGGTACAGCGTGGAGGCGGTGTACAAAAGGATCAGTGTGGCGCCATACACCGCGCTCGCCGTCACCGCGCGCGCGCCGCCGTGCAGCGCGGCAAACGCCACCAACGTGGTCAACCCGCCAATGCTGAGCACAATGCCGATGCCATGCAGCACGCAGCTGGCAAGTTCGTCGCCGCGGCGGTAGCGCGGCAAGGCAAGCGTGGCGGTGGTCATGGTCGCTCCGGCCAAGAGTGGCGAGACATCGAAAGGCCACCATACCGAACCGAACGGCGTGCCGCCAGCGCGCAAGTCAAACGCTCGTGTGAAAACCGCTTCACCGCGCCTGCACGCGGCGTGGATGCACGGCCGCGCAGATTATCAGCACGGGTGTTTTCCCATTCCCCGACACCCGCGTTACGCCCCACCTCCCCGTGGGGCTTTTTTTGGCCGGTGCTTACGGTGGTTTAACGGCGCGCATGCTCCACTGCGCCGACATATCGACGATGGAGCCACTCATGGGGCAACGCATGCATGGGCTGAAGACCTTGCGCGATATCGTGCTCGAATACGGCATGGCGGCGCACCCCGACCTTGCCGCCATGGCGCGCGAACTCGGCCGCGTCGTGCATCGCAATGGCGCCGTCATTGCCCGCCGGCTGAACACCCTGCAACGCCATTGCGGCGTCAGCGGCTACTGGTCGCTGGCGCGCCAGCGCCAGCCTGCGCTGCACGTGGCGGTGAAGGCATGGCCCACCGGCGCGCCGGTACCGTTGTGCGGGCAGGCCGGTGACTGGGAGCTGGAGCTGGCCCTGCACGGTGCACTGGCATTGGAAACCTGGCGACGCGACCCCTTGACCGGCTCCCTGGTGGCACACGGCCGCGACTGGCTTGGTCCCGGCGATGCGCGCTGGTTCGAGCACGACGCTGCCCTGGTGCACCGTTGCCGCAACCTGTCGCGGCGGGAAACCGCCTATACCTTGCACGTGTGCCGCAGCGCCGACGCAAGTCACCGCGACATCCCCGGCGGCGAGACGGCAGGGTGGCTGCCACCGGCCCTTGCCGGCCCGCGTCGCATCGCCTCCTGACGCCCCCGCCGGACACCGCGCCGATGCATCGACGGATCGCCATCATCGGCGGTGGCGCTGCCGCCGCGACCTTGCTCGGCGAGTTGCTTGGCCGCGAGGTGCCCCAGCCACTCCACATCGACTGGTATACAGGTACTGGCGTACCGGGCCGCGGCGTGGCCTATGCCAACCCGTCGCCCCGCCTGCTGCTCAACGTGCGCGCGGCGTCGATGGGCCTGTTTGCCGGCAAGCCGCAGGGTTTTCTCGATTTCGTGCAGCGCGCCGACGCCAGCGTGCGCGGCACCGATTTCGTGCCGCGCTGGCGTTACGGCGACTATCTCGAAGACGAAGTGCGCCGCGCGCTGGCGCACGGCGAGGCGCGCGGCCACGACGTGCAAAGCGTGCCGCTGTGCGCCGACGCCTTGGTGCCCGAAGCCTCCGGCGTCACCGTGGTCTGTGGCGACGATGCCCGCCCCGTCGATGCCGCGGTGCTCGCCATTGGCAGCCTGCCGCCGCACCCGCTGGCCGGCGTGAGTGCCGCGGCGCGGGCCAGCGGCCGGTATGCCGTCGATCCGTGGTTGCTGCTGACGAACGAGCCCGCGCCGTCGGCCGAGGTGATCGTGATCGGCATGGGGCTGACCGCCATTGACGTGATCCTGGAGCTGGCGGCGCGTTGGCCGGCCACGCGCTTCACCGCGCTGTCGCGCCACGGCCACTGGCCGGAGCCACACCTGCCCACCATGGCGATCCCGAGCAACGATGGCAGCGAGCTGGTGGAAGGGCTGCTGGAAGATGCCGACCTGTGGCGCTGGATGCACCTGCTGCGCGAAACCATGGGGCTGGAAGACGACTGGCGCAGCGTATTTGACAGCCTGCGCCCCCACGCCGCACTGCTGTGGGCACAACTGCCGAGTGCGCAACGCGCACGTTTTCTGCGCCACGCGCACTGGGCATGGGAGCGCGCCCGGCACCGCATGCCGGTGCCCGTGGTGATGGCCGTCGCCGAGCTGGAACGCAGTGGCCGCCTCACCCACCGGCGCGGCCGCGTGCGCAGCGTCGAGGTCGATGCAGATGGCGCCACACTGGCGTTGACCCTGCAGGCGCCCGGCCCCGGTGCGCCGGACCAGCTGCATGCCGGCCTCGTCGTGCAGGCCACCGGCATGACGTTCGACGCGCGCCACACCACCCACCCGCTGTTGCGCCAGATGGTGCTGAACCGCCACGTGGTGCCCGATCCGCTCGGGCTCGGACTGGTTGCCACGCCCGACTGCCGGCTGTGCCATCCGGGCGGCGCGTGGCCGCACCTGTTCGCGCTCGGCAGCCTGTTGCGCGGTACGCTGTGGGAGTCCACCGCCATGCCGGAGATCTGCCAGCAGGCGCGCGCCGTGGTCGACCAGTTGCTGGCGGACTGAGTGCGGGGAACGGATTATCCGGCTTGCGGCCACCGCCCACCGCCGACCTGCCTGTCTTCATCCGCCATGGAAGCGTTCGCCACCGCATGAGTAACGACCTGATCGGGCTGATTGCCGTGGTGATGCACGTCGGCGGCATCGTCGCGGCGGCACGCGCGCTGATGCACACGCGCACGCCGCAGGGCACGATCGCCTGGGTGCTCGGCCTGCTGCTGTTGCCGGAGCTCACGCTGATCCCGTACCTGTTCCTTGGCACCAACCACTTTCGCGGTTATCTCGCCCACCACTACCGCCTCACCCACCAACGCCACCCGCTCGCCGGGAACGATGGCACCGGCCGCTACGCGGCGCTGGTGGCGATGCAACGGCGACCGTTTCGCGCCGGCCATGGGTTGCGCCTGCTGGTGAATGGCGAAGCCACGTTCGACGCCATCTTTGCGGCCATCGACCACGCGCAACGCAGCGTGCTGGTGCAGTTTTTCGTGATCCACGACGACGCCATCGGCCGGCGCCTGCAGCGGGTGCTGCTGGAACGCGCGGCGGCCGGAGTGGCCGTATGCGTGCTGTACGACGGCGTCGGCAGCCATGACCTGCCGGCCAGCTACGTGGAAACGCTGCGCGTCGGCGGGGTCGGCATCCACCGGTTTGCGACGCACCGCTGGCGCAACCGCTTCCAGCTCAACTTCCGCAACCACCGCAAGATCGTGGTGGTGGACGGGCAGTGTGCGTTCGTCGGCGGCCTCAACGTGGGTGAGGAATACCTGGGCCACAAACCACCGCTCGCGCCGTGGCGCGACACCCATCTCGAGTTGCGCGGGCCGGCGGTGGCCGATCTGGCGCAACTGTTCGCCGACGACTGGCAATGGATCACCGGCGCGCCGCCACCGCTGCACCCGGCGCCCGCCGCCTGCGGCACGGCACGGGTGCTGGTGGTGGCCACCGGGCCGGCGGACGCGCAGGAAACCGGCTCGCTGTTTTTCGTCGCCGCGATCAACTCGGCACGTCATCGGGTGTGGCTGACCACGCCGTACTTCGTGCCCGATACCGCGGTGCGCGCGGCGCTGCGGCTGGCGGTGTTGCGCGGCGTCGACGTGCGCGTGCTGATCCCGGCGCGGCCCGACCACCGGGTGGTGTTTGCGGCTTCCACGCTGCATGCGCACCACGCGCTGCGCGCCGGGGTGCGTGTGTTCCGCTACCAGCCCGGTTTCGTGCACCAGAAGGTGGTGCTGGTGGACGACGATGCCGCCTCCATTGGCAGCATCAACCTCGACAGCCGCTCGTTCCGGCTCAATTTCGAGGTGGGCGCACTGGTGGTGGATCGCGACTTTGCCGCCGCAGTGGCGGCCATGCTCACCGTCGATTTCAGCCACGCGCGCGAAGTGACCGCGGGCGAATACGTCGATGCGCCCTACTTGAAGCGCGTCGGCATGCATGTGGCGCGGCTGTTCGATCCGCTATTGTGACGCCCCGCGTCGCTCCACCCAGCCGCGCGGCGTCCCACCGATTCCCTATTCCCGGTCTTGCCCCATGCTCGCCTTGGCGATCTTCATCCTCACCCTCGTACTCGTCGTCTGGCAGCCGCGCGGCCTGGGCATCGGCTGGATCGCCATGGGCGGCGCGCTGCTGGCGCTCGCCACCGGCGTGGTGCAGCTCGCCGACGTGGCGCGGGTGTGGCACATCGTGTGGGACGCGACCTTCACCTTTGTCGCGCTGATCGTCATCTCGCTGCTGCTCGATGCCGCCGGGTTCTTCACCTGGGCGGCGCTGCACATCGCGCGCTGGGGCGGCGGCCGCGGGCGCCGGCTGTTTCCGCTGGTGGTGCTGCTGGGCGCCACCATTTCCGCCTGCTTCGCCAACGATGGCGCCGCGCTGCTGCTGACGCCGATCGTGATCGCGATCCTGCTGCGCCTGGAGTTCCCGCCGCGCGCCGCCTTCGCCTTCGTCATCGCCACCGGCTTCATTGCCGATACCGCGAGCCTGCCGCTGGTGATCTCGAACCTGGTCAACATCGTCAGCGCGAACTTTTTCGGCATCGGTTTCGACCGCTACGCGGCGATGATGGTGCCGGTGGACCTGGTCTCCATCGCGACCACGCTCGGCGTGCTGTGGCTGGCATTCCGGCGTGACGTGCCGACACACTACGCGCTCGAAAAGCTGGCGGCGCCGGCGAGCGCCATCGTCGACCACCGGGTGTTTCGCGCGGCGCTGCCGATCCTCGCCAGCCTGTTGGTCGCCTACTTCGCGCTGGCGCCGTGGCGGGTGCCGTTCTCGATCGCCACCGGTGCGGCCGCGCTCGCGCTCGTGCTGGTCGCCGCCCGCATCGGACAACGCCAGCCCGCAGTGCTGCCGGTCGCCCGCGTGCTGCGCGCCGCGCCCTGGCAGATCGTGTGGTTTTCGCTCGGCATGTATCTCGTGGTGTACGGCCTGGGCGAAGCCGGCCTCACCCGCCGCGCCGCCGGCGTGCTCAACTGGCTGGGCCAGCGCGGCGACATCGTCGCCACGGTCGGTACCGGGTTTCTTTCGGCCCTGCTCGCCTCGGTGATGAACAACATGCCATCGACCCTGGTCGGTGCGCTCGCCGTGGCGCAAGCCCAGGTGCCGCCGCTGACGCGCGAGCTGATGGTGTACGCCAACGTGATCGGCAACGACCTTGGCCCCAAGTTCACCCCGATCGGCAGCCTCGCCACCTTGCTGTGGCTGCACGTGCTCGCGGGCAAGGGCCAGCGCGTGGGCTGGGGGCAATACATGAAAGTGGGCCTGCTGCTGACCCCGCCGGTACTGCTCGCCACGCTGCTGGCACTCGCGCTGTGGCTGCCCGCGCTGCATCGGCTGGCCGCCGCATGAGTGCGCCAACGACCAGCGATCCTCCCCCACCCCTGCTCGCCGCGCGCGGCCTGGGCTGCACCTTCGGCGCGCGCGCCTTGTGGCATGACCTCACGCTCACCGTGCATGGCCGCGAGCGCTGGGCCATCGTCGGACCGTCGGGCAGCGGCAAGACGGTGCTGCTGCGCACGCTGGCCGGGCTGGCACCGCGCCAGGCCGGCACGCTGCAACTGGACGGCCAGGACTTCGACACCGCCCGGCCGCCGGCGTGGCGCGCCCGTGCGATGTACCTCGCGCAGCGCCCGGCGTTGCCGGAGGGCACGGTGGCGGCCGCGCTGGCCGCGCCGTTCCGCTGGCGCATCCATCGCGGCAAGACGTTTCGCCGCGAGGATGCAGAACGCGCACTGGCCGACATCGGCATCGGCGCCGATTTCCTCGCACAGGACACCGACCGCCTGTCCGGCGGCGAGGCCCAGCTGGTAGCCGTGCTGCGCGCATTGCTGCTGGGCCCGACGCTGCTTCTGCTGGACGAGCCCACCGCCTCGCTCGACCCGGCGCGCACCGCGCATGTCGAAACCCTGATCGCGCACTGGCTGGCGCAACAGCCGGCCCGCGCCTGCCTCTGGACCAGCCACGACGCCGCGCAACTGGCGCGTGTCAGTGACCATCGGCTGACGCTGGAGGCTGCGCCATGAATGCCGGTTACCTCGACATCGGCAACTGGCAACTCGCGTTTGCGGCGGGGCTGATCCTCGTAAACCTCGCGCTGTCGATGGCGTTGCGGCTCGGCATCACGCGCGGGCTCCTGGTGGCCAGCGTGCGCATGGTGGTGCAACTGCTGCTGGTCGGGCTGGTGCTCGATTATGTGTTCGCACTCGCGCGCCCGCTGCCAGTCATCGCGATCGCACTGGTGATGGCGAGCTTTGCGGGCTTCACCGCCGTGCGCCGCAGCACGCGGCGCTATGCCGGCATCTACCTCGACAACGTGCTGTGCGTGCTCGGCGCCTCCTACGTGGTCACCGGCGCCGCCCTGGTCGGCATCATCGACGTCACACCGTGGTACCGCGCGCAATACGCGATCCCGCTGCTGGGCATGGTGCTCGGCAATATCCTCAACGGCGTGTCGCTGGCGCTGAACCATTTTCTCGACGGTACGGTGCGCGAGCGTGCGCTGATCGAAGGCCGCCTTGCGCTTGGTGCCACCCGCTGGGAAGCGGCCCATCCACTCATCGTCGCCAGCCTCAACACCGGCATGATCCCCACCATCAACTCGATGATGGTGATGGGCATCGTCAGCCTGCCGGGCATGATGACCGGCCAGATGCTGGCCGGCGCCGCGCCGGCCGCGGCGGTGCGCTACCAGATCGTCATCATGTTCATGATTGCCGCGGCGACGGCGCTCGGGACACTCGGCAGCGTGCTGCTGGCCTATCGCGCGCTGTTCAATCGTGCCCACCAGTTGCGGCTGGATCGGCTGCACACCGGCGCCGCACGCACCCGCCACTGGTGGAGCCGCCTGCGGGCGTAGGTACAGGCGCAGCAGGACCCTGGGGGCGGGCTATTTGTCGTCCGCGCGAAACAGGCGCAACGCCGCCCATGGCAGGAAGATGCCGACCGCAATGCCGATCAACTCACACAGCACGCGGATGCCGAGACCGTCAGGGTCGTGCACCGCTGCGAGCTTCGCCTTGAGCAACTGCAGCGACTGCAATTGCGCAAAGTTGAAATAGAACAGGTTCCACGCGTCCATGCGCGTGGTGGCGATCAGCGCGACGAGGTAGCTCCAGCCGATCTTGCGTGCATCGCTCCAGCCCCAGTGCTGGCCGATGGCGTGAAACACGAGATACAGCACCACGGCCGCCACCGCACTGATACCGCCGGCTTCGAGCCCGCCCAGCCAGCCGAACGCCATCCACCCCTGGTCGTAATTCATTCCCGCCGCCTGCCGAACGCCAGGCGCCATTATGGCGGCGCGCTAGACTCTTGAGACCTCTCACGCATCTCCAGCCATGACATCCGCCCCCAGCGAACGTACTGCCTTGATCGTGGTCGACGTGCAACCCGATTTCATGCCGGGCGGCGCGCTGGCCTGCCACGAGGGCGACGCGATCGTCGCCAGCATCGACCGCGTATTGCACGCGCGCCGCTTCGCGCACGTGGTCGCCACCCAGGATTGGCACCCGGCGGGGCACGCATCGTTCGCCAGCACGCATGCCGGGCAGCCGCCGTTCGCTACCATCGCCCTCCACGGCCAGCCGCAGACGCTGTGGCCGGACCACTGCGTGCAGGGCACGCCCGGCGCCGCGTTGCATCCCGGCATCGACTGGTCGGCGGTCGACCTCATCCTGCGCAAGGGCACGAACCCGCTGGTCGACTCCTACAGCGGCTTCCGCGAAAACCACGGCCCGCACGGCACGCGACCGTCGACCGGGTTGGCCGGCTGGCTGCACGAGCGCGACGTGGAGGAAGTGGTGGTGTGCGGGCTGGCGCGCGACGTGTGCGTGCTGTGGACGGCGCAGGACGCCGTCGCGCTCGGCTTCAAAGCGGGCCTGGCGTGGAACCTCAGCCGCCCGGTGACGCCCGAGCATGATGCCGCCACGCGCGCAGCGCTGGCCAAGCACGGCATTGCGGAAATCACGCTCGACGCGTGAGGGTTGCCGGGCGCGTCACGCATCGTCCTCGCGCGCTGCGTGCACGTGCGGCACGCCGTCGGCATCGAAGCTGACCGCCAGCACGACCGGCCGGCAACACACGCTGCAATCCTCGATGTAGCACTGCTCCGGCAACGACTCGTCGAGCAGCAATTCGATGTTCTCTCCGCAATACGGGCAATCGATGTCATACGGCACGGACATGACTCGCTCTCTTGGTCGCCAGGCGCAGAGCTTGGCGCCAGCTCCGTGGAGACGACGCGCACAACGCGTTCAGGCCGCGGCAGGCACCCCGACCCAATCCCACGGCGTCACGATGTCGAAGCCGTGGTCGCGCCGGGTGCGCGCAGCCAGCTTGAGCAGCTCGTGGTCGCGGCTCAGCAGACAGCACGCCCGGGCGCGCTGCGCAAGTTCGAGAAACTTCTGGTCATCCGCATCGGCACAGCGTGGCAAGGGTGGGGCCTGCGTTTCAGAAGTGCCCGCAAACGGCGCCAGCCAGCGGTCGAATTCGGCCGCGACTGCCGCACGCCGGGCGGTCGCCAGTGCCAACTGCGGGTAGGTCAGCACGCGCAGCCATTCCGCGCGACAGTCGGCATCGGTCACCGCCAGGAATGCATGCGCGTGCAATGCAGCCCCGAGCATCGCCGCCCGCGGGTCGCCGAACACGAACAAGTCAAGACACACGTTGGTGTCGAGCACCACGCACGGCACGCCGGTCGTCATGCGGGCGCCAACGCGTCGAGCTGCGCCAGCGCGGCCGGAATTTCCGCCGCGCCGGCCACCGCACGCCAGTGCGGCGCGTCGCGCGGATCGAGCTCGGCCTCCAGCTCATGCGCCCAGGTCACGTGGTAGGGCATGTGCACGCCCCAGCCGCCAAGGCGCACCACCGGTGCGATATCCGAGCGCAACGAATTGCCGACCATCGCGAATTCGTGGGCGGCGAGATCGAACTCGTCGAGCAGGCGGCGATAGGTGGCCGGGTTCTTTTCGGACACGATCTCGATTCGTCGGAACTGGCCGGAGAGACTGGATTCGGCCACCTTGCGCTCCTGGTGAAACAGGTCGCCCTTGGTGATGAGCACGACCGGGTAGCGCGCGGCCACCGTGGCGACCGCTTGCCGGATGCCGGGCAGCAGCACCACCGGGTGCTGCAGCACGCGCTTGCCCAGCGCCATGATGCGTTCGATGTCCGCTGCACTGATGCGCCGATCGGTCAGCTCGATGGCAGCCTCCACCATCGACAGCGTCATGCCCTTGGCGCCATAACCGAACAGGGCAAGGTTGCGCCGCTCGGTGGCCAGCATGCGCGCGTGCACCTCGGCGTCGTCCAGATCGACATAGGCGCCCACGATCGCGGCAAATTCCACGTTGGCGGCGCGGTAGTAATCCTCGCTGCGCCACAGCGTGTCATCGCCATCAAAGCCCACCATCTTGAGCATGCACACCGCTCCGCATTGCACCCGAAAGGCATGCATTGTCGGCGATGCGCGCCACGTCTGCAGCGTGAACGGCAACGCACCCGGCCGCAGTACCCATGCAGCGACCCGGAATGCTTGCCGTAAGCTCGGGCGATCCCCACCGCGGAGACCGTTATGCGCTGGTCGCTACTGCTGCTGCCGCTCGCCCTTGCCGCGTGCACCACGGTGCCAGCCGCCGAACCGCACGCCCTCGATGTCGCCACACTGGGTGCCTACCACTGGCGGCTCAATACCGCGACCGACAAGGCCGGGCAACGCGTCGACGAGTTGTTCGCGCGCCCGGAGCGCCCGCTGGAGCTGGATTTCGACGCCGGGCGCGTGAGCGTGCACAACAGCTGCAATGCGATGGGCGGCAGCTACCGCATCGAAGCCGGCACGCTGGTGGCCGGGCCGTTCATGCACACCATGATGGCGTGCGCCAATCCGATGCTGAACCAGCTGGATCAGGCGATCAGTGCGCGCCTCACCGGCAAGCCGACGCTGGCGCTGACCACGCACGGTGACCACCCCGAGCTCGAACTGCGCACCGCCACCGGCGACACCTTGGCGTTCACCGGCGTGCCCACCGCGCAGACCCGCTACGGCTCGGCCGGCGACACCGTGTTTTTCGAGATCGCGCCGCAAACCGTGCCGTGCGCCAACCCGCTGGCGCCGGACGCGCAGTGCCTCGACGCGCGCGAGGTGCACTACGACGCGCAAGGGCTCAAGGCCGGCACGCCCGGCGCGTGGCAACCGCTCGCGCGTATCGAGGGCTACACCCACCATGCCGGCGAGCGCAGCGTGCTGCGCGTCAAGCGCTACACGCTGAAGCATCCGCCGGCCGACGCCCCCGACGTGGCCTACGTGCTGGACATGGTGGTGGAGTCGCAAACCACTACAAATTGAGGGTTCAAGCGTGGGTGAGCGCGTACTCGATCGCCGCGCGCACCGCTGCGGCCTGGGCATCGTTGCACTGCGCCGGGGTGGCACGCGGGCTGTCTGGATACACCTCGGTGGTGGTGCGGTAGCGCGCATTGGTGATGCCAGCGCACAGCCCCAGCTCGCGGCAGGCATACTCGATCACGCCCGGTGCCACCACCGGTGAGCCGATGATGGTGCCGTCCGGATCGGCCGGCGCAATGTGCGTCACCTTCGCCACCGCCGCAATCACCGCCTGCTGGAACGCCGGCTCCGGCCGCGCGCTGTCGGCACACAGGTAGAAGCCATCGGGAATCGTGCCCGGCGCGTAGTCCTTGCCGTCGCGTGCCGCCAGCGCGGGGCGGAATTCGCTCTCGTCGGTATCCGTGGTTTCGTGCAGGTCGATGTGCATCAGCGCGACATCGGCGAGCGGAGACAGCAGCTTCCACAACGCCGCCGACTCCGGAGCCGGGCTGTGCGCGCGGAACGAGCGATTCGGGTCCAGCGCATCCGGGTTCCAGCGGTGGATGCGCTCGAAGCCCCACGGGCTCACGCACGGCACGGCGACCAGATTGATGCGGTCGAGGAACCGCCCGGCGTCGCGTTCGAGAAACTGCAGCGCGCCCTGCACGCCGCTGGTTTCGTAGCCGTGCACGCCGCCGGTGACGATCATCGTCGGCAGCTCGTCGTTCCAGCTCTGGCTGCGCAGCACGTACAGCGGGTAGCGATCTGGCGCGTATTCGAGCATGCCGTATTCGCTCACGTCATAGCGGCTGCGCAGCGCGTCGATGCGCAGCGCCACTTCGGAGGCATAGCTGCGCTGGCGCACCTGGCGCGCACGCCACGCGGCAACCTCCTGCGGCCCCCACGGCTTGCCGGGGGTGCCGATCGGGTAGAACGCCTGCTGTGCCGCCATGGGAGTGCTCCAAAAACGAGAGGGGATGGCCGAGTACTCTAATGCCCCACCGTCGGCGCCGGAACCGCAGACGGCGCGAGCACGCTGGCGATCGGCTTGCCCTGCGGCGAAGCGAACGGGATGCCCAGCAGCGCGGCAATCGTCGGCGCGACATCCATCACCGACACCGCCGGCACCTCGCCGGCGTGCAATACGCCACGCCCGGTAGCGATGAAAATGCCCTGCATCAACGGGTCGGTGTTGGGGTAGCCGTGATCGCCGATTTCGCTGCCGTGGGTGGCATATGCGCCTTCGGCGCCATCGCGGAAGGTGTAGTCCGCTTTCGCGTAGAGCAGCAGATCGGGCGCTTGCATGCTCTGCGCCGGGGTTGGCCAGCCGAGACGCGCGGCCTCTGCCGGCGTCAGCGCCTGCGCGATGCCCTGCCGGCCGGCAAGCAACTTGCGCAATATCGCGAGTGAAGCAGGCGTGGCATGGCGCTGGTACACCAGCGCATAACCGTCGCCGGCCAAACTGTAGGCAGCCTGCTTGGCGTCCGGTGCCTGCAGGCCAGCCTGCGCCAGCAGCACGTTCGGGCGCAGCCGCCAGTGCACACTGCGCTGGCCATGGTCGGAAACGATCAGGAAGGCGGTGTTCGGCAACTCGCCCGCCTCGCGCACGGCACGCACGATGTCCGCCACGCGGTCATCCAGAAACGCGATGGTGTTGCGCCCGGCGTCGTTGCCGTAGCCGGTATCGTGCTCGATGCTGTCCAGCGCCAGCAAGTGCACCAGCAAGAGATCGGGGTGGTGCTTGCGGATGATATCGACCGCGGCCCGGGTGTAGATGCGGTCGCGCCACGCCTGCGAGGCGTCGCCGAAGTGCGTGAGGTCGTCGCGGCTCAGCACGCCGTCGGCAACGAGGTCGCGCGCAATCGGGCCATCCGGATCGGGATGCTCGGCAAACTGCCAGTCGATGCTCGGTGCCCGCATGATCGCCACCCAGTCCACCTGGGCCGTGGTCAGCCCGGCCGCATGCGCGGCGTCGTACACCGTGGGCACCGCCACCAGCGTCGCCTTGGATGCCTGCATGTCCACTTTGGGCGGCGCATCGCGGCGCTGGCCGGTGATGAGGCCGTTCATCAGCACGTGATGCCGGCTGGCATCGGCGCCGGTAACCATGCTGGTGTGGTTGGGCCAGGTGATGGTGGGGTTGATTGGGCGCATCGAGACGGCGTAGCCGCCGCTGCGCATCAACGCCCGCAGCGTCGGCGCCGGCAGGCGGGTTTCGTGCAGGCTGTGCGCGGCAAAGGCGTCGAGGCTGATGACCACGACCTTGGTGCGCGGCGCGCCTTGCGCCACCAATGGCACGCCGAAACTGGCCACCGCCAGCACGGTCGCAGCCAGCAGGCGATGGAGGGTTGAAGCGGGCATGCGCATGGCGCAACTCCTTGGCGTGCAGGCGCCGGTTCAGGGTCGCGGCAACGCCGGCGGCTTCGGTTGCGCAGGCGGCAATGACGCGGTGTTCCACCCAAAGGTTGCCACGCTTTGCGCGGGCAAGGTGTAGCCAAACGCGGTCTGGCCGGCGCGCACGCTGATCGCACGCGGCGCATGGTTGCTGTTGATGGCCACCAGTACCAGCGAGCCATCCGGGTTGCGGAACGCGACATTGGCCAAACCGTCGCCGGTCGCGGTGGACCACACGCGCACTGCGTCCGGCAGCACAAACCGGCTGTAGTGCGCAAACGCGTAGTACTCGTCGTTGCGGCTGACCGCGCCGGTCTTGGAGTCAACCAGAAGGATCCCCTTGCACAGGTCGCAGCCGCCGAAATGCGGGCCGTGTGTCTGATCCAGGATCAGGTTCCAGTAGATCACCCCGCGCGCCCAGTGGCGCAGGCTGCCCAGCAGCAGGTCGCGCGCAAACCACATCAGTTCGCCATGCTGGGCCGAGGCCCAGTCGCCGCCGGAACACTCGGTGACGTAGATGTCCTTGTCCGGATAGGCCCGGTGCACGTCGCTCTGCGCGGCCGGCGTGCCGCGGTAGCAGTGCCATGCGGTGCCGGCCATGTAGCCGGCGGCGTCCGGATCGCCAAGCACACTCAACGGCTGCTGCAGCTCATCCCAGTTGTGGTCCCAGCCGAGGATCACCGTGTGCGGTTTGCGCCCGGCCAGCATTGGGCCGAGGTACTGCGAGATGATGCGCGTGCGCGCCTCGGCGGTGAGCTCCATGCCCGGGTAGGTCTTGGGCAGGAAATTCGGCTCGTTCTGCAGCGTGAGCGCAAAGATCGGAATGCCGTAACTGCGGTAGGTGTCGACGTAGCGCGCGAGGTAGGCCGCAAACGTCGGCTCGTACTCCTCGAGCAACGCGCCGCCGATCAGCGCATTGCCGGATTTCATCCACGCCGGGGCACTCCATGGCGAGGCGACGATCTGGATGTGCGGGTTGATCGCCAGGATCTCCCGCGTCGTCGGAATCACGTCGCGCAGGTTTTCCGCCACGTTGAAATGCTGCAGCTCGGTATCGGTGCCGCCGCGTGGCAAATCATCCAGCGTGTACGGCTTGAGCGAAAAATCCGAGGCACCGATGGTCAGGCGCAGCATGTTGAAGTTGAGCCCCGGCGGTGGGCCGAACAGCTCGCGCAACAGCGCAGCCTGCTGCTGCTCGCTGAGCCGGTTGCGCAGCAGCCACGCCGAGGCATCGGTCAGCGCCGCGCCAAACCCGACGATGGACTGAAACCGGCGGTCAGTGTCGATGACGATGTCGGCATGCGCGGGGGCCTGCGCCGCAAACGGCACGTCAGGCTGATGCGCCAGCTGCAACTTGCGGTCGGCAGTAGACAGCCACAGCTGCACGCCGGGCGGTGGCGGCGGCAGGATCCACACCACGCGCGGCACGACGATTGGCGCGGGCCGCAAGGCACGCAACTGCAGCCAGACCGCCGCCGCGCTGACCAGCGTGATCAGCGCCAGCGCGCGCCAGGCGTGTGCACGTCGCGGCTCAGCCACGGCGCCACCGACGCGCGACCACCACTGCAGCGCACGCTGCGTCCGCGGCGGAATTCACCGCGCAACCACCGATGGGCACGTCGGCATCGGCGCCGTCGAAGCCATCACGATCTTGATGTCGGCAAACGCCGCGGAGAACGGCGCACTGGCCGCCACCCCAAACGGCACGTCCACCTTGGACAAATCCGCGCCCGCCCGCGCAAAGCAGGCCAGCGGCACGCTCACCACGTGCCGGCTGCCGGGCGCAAAACCAGCCACCAGCCGCGCCAGGTCGACCCCGCCACGACACCGCGCGCCGCACCCGACAAACAGGGTGGCCGCGCCTTGCGGCGCCTTGGTCACCACGGTGTCGAACTGCAGCGCGGCGCCTGCCTTTGCGGCGGCGACGAAATCGCGCGGCGTCGTGCTGCGCGCCACCAGGCTGGCCGGCGCCAGCCAGCTCACCTGTTTTGCATCCTGCTGGGTGTTCACCTGCACCGTCGCCACCCGCAATGCGGGGCGCGACTCGGGCCAGTCGAGCACGTGGTTGAGATCCGGCCCGAGCTCATAGGGCGCCTGCCCCGCAGCCGCCAGGTACAGGCTGAAAGGCGGCACCGCCAGGGTGTGGAAAACGCCGACCGTGGCGACCGCGCCGCAGCTCGTCACCGAAGCCTCGGTAGGCAACTGGGCCAGCTCGCGTGCCTGCCCGTAACGCAGGCCGTAGCCGAGCGGGAACAACCACGCCTGTGCGCCCGCATTCGGCGCATCCGGGCACGGTACCGCCGGCCACGGCATCGACAGGGTGCCGCGGAAATTCGTGCGCGTCGCACCCAGCTTGCGGGCGAACAGGACGTCGGCCACGCCCGCGCCTTCCGACCCCGGTAGCCAGGCAGCCACGAAGGCGTCGGAACGGTTCAGGAGATCGTTGACGAACAGCGGGCGCCCGGACAGGAACACGGTCACCACCGGCTTGTGCGCCTTGGCGACGGCGTCGAGCACGGCGAGATCCTGCGGGTAGCGATCGGTGTGGCGCAGCGTCGCGGAGGCGGGGATGTCGCCCATCATCTCCGCGTACGGCTGCTCGCCGAGCACCGCGACGATGGCGTCGAACCTGGCGAAATCGACCCCGTGCGCGTCCTTGCTGTAGGTCACGTTGGCCGCGCCATCGGCGTCGCGCAGGCCGGCAAGGATCGAGGTCGCATGCGGGAAATCGGCATCGGTGTTGCCGGTGCCCTGCCAAGTGAGCGACCAGCCGCCGGCCTGGTCGGCAATGGTGTCCGCCCCCTTGCCCACCACGAGAATCTTGGCGCCGGTCTTGAGCGGCAGTACCTCGTGGTTGTTTTTCAGCAGCACCAGCGATTCGCGCACGGCGCGGCGCGCAAGGTCGCGATCCTCCAGCAGCGCCGCGTCGCCGGCACCGGCGCGCTGCGACGGCCGCTTGCCGTCGAACAAACCCATGCGCAGCTTCACCTCGATGATGCGGGTGGCGGCATCGTCGATGCGCGCCAGCGGGATCTTGCCCGCCTGTACTTCGCGCGTGGTGTTGGCAATGAACGCCTTCCAGTCATCCGGCACCATGAAGAGGTCGATGCCGGCATTCACCGCCAGCGCGCAGTCGGCGTTGGTGCAGCCGGGCAACTGGCCGATCGCGTTCCAGTCCGACACCACCAGGCCGCCAAAGCCGAGCTTGTCCTTCAGCACGCCGGTCACCAGCGCCCTGGCACCGCTGATCTTGCCGTAGTCGATGTGCTGCGCAAGATCGTCCCAGCTGTTGTAGGAAACCATCACGCTTTGCACGCCGGCGCGCAGTGCGCCGTAATAGCCGGCGCCGTGCACGTTGATCATCGCCTCGCGGTTCACTCGCGCCTGACCCTGGTCCTTGCCCTGCCAGGTCGCGCCGTCGCCGATGAAATGCTTGGCGGTCGCGATCACGTCGTGATCGCCGAACTTGCCCTGCAAGCCTGCGACATAGGCCTGCGCGTATTCGCCCACCAGCGGGCCGTAACTGGAAAAGCTCTCGTAGGTGCGCCCCCAGCGCGCGTCCTGCGCCACTGCCAGCGTGGGCGCGAACGCCCACTGCACGCCGGTCGCGCGTACCGCTTTGGCAGTAGCCGCGCCGATCGCCTTGACCAGCGCCGGGTCGTGCGCCGCACCCAGGCCAATGTTGTGCGGAAACAGCGTGGCGCCGAACACGTTGCTGTTGCCGTGCACTGCGTCGGTGCCCCAGATGACCGGCACTGGCGTCGCCATGCCGGTGGCCATCGACGCCGCATAGTAGGCATCGGCCAGGTTCAGCCAGTCACGGATCGACGCATGCTTGTTGCCGCCCGGCCACGAACCGCCGCCGTTGAGCACCGAGCCCAGGTAGTACTTCTTCACGTCTTCCGGCGTGGCGGTCTTGATTTCGGCCTGGGTCATCTGGCCAATCTTCTGCGCCAGCGTCATGCCGGCCACGATCCTGCGCGCATGCGCCGCGATCGCATCGTCCGCTGGCAGCTCGCTCTTGATCGCTGGCCAATCGGTGTAATGCGTGGGCGCCGGACTGCGCATCTCGGCAGCCGGTGTCGTCGCGTAGGCCAGTACGCCGCCACCCTGGGTTGCCAGTGCGGCCCCTGCCAGCCACAGCCACCGTAGATGCACCATGATTCCCCCGCACGCGAAAACATCACCGCATTCTACTGTCACGCCGCGCACGCCAAGGTCGATGGCGTCGCAACGCAACGGGGCCGGCCGCCTGAGCGACCGGCCCCGCAAAAGCCACGCGGTGACGCTTACTTGCCTGCCGCGGCCGGCGCGGCCGCCGAGACCGGTTCAAGGTTGAAGCTGAGCGTGATGACCTTCGCATCGAGCCCCTTGATGACATCCGGCGTCAAGTCGTTCGTGGTGTTGCCGCCGAGCACCGCGTCCCGGTTCAACAGCAAACCGCAATGGTGGCTGTTGTACGCGGCCTCCACCACCGACTGCGCGTGCTGGCCAATCTGCTGCATCACCTTGCCGCGCGTCGCATCCACGCGCTCCTCGAGGTCGTGCACCTGACCCTGGAACGCCTGCATGCGGCCCTGCAACGCGCCGCCCTGCTGCTGGCGCTGGGCTTCGGTCAGCGTGGCCTGCTTCTGCTGGAACGCCTGGATATCCGTGTCCAGCGTTTTCTTCTGGTTTTCCAGCTGGCTCTGCTGGCCTTGTGCCAGCGACTTCAGACGATTGCTTGCCGCCTGGCCGACCTTGGACTGCGCAAATACCGCCTCACGCGAGAGCATGCACAAGCCGGGGATGGCATTGCCGCCCAGCGCATTGGCGGCGGGCGCCGCCTGTGCCGCAGCCGCGGCGGGAGCAACCGAGAAACCAGCCGCCGCAACCAGCGCAACGGCCAACAGCGAGTGATGCATCTTCATGTATGGAAGTCCGAAAGGTGGCTCCGCGCGCCCCCATGGCACGCGGCGTGCCGCGAGCATACTAGCGTACGGCTGTCTGGTTCATGGACGACGGACCGATGTACCCGCCAGATCACGCGACACCGTCCCGTCTCAGTTGAACAGCCGCGGCTCGCGACTCTCGTGATCCAGCAGCCAGCGCTTGCGTTCCAGCCCGCCGGCGTAGCCGGTCAACGAACCATCGCTGCCCAGCGCCCGATGACAGGGCACGAACAGCGACATCGGGTTGCGTCCCACCGCCGCACCCACCGGGTGAAACGCGCCGGGCCGGCCGATCGCGCGCGCCAGCGCCGCATAGGTGGTGGTCTCGCCAAACGGCACCGCGCGCAAGGCCTCCCACACCTTGCACTGGAACGCCGTGCCTTCCGGCGCCAACGGCACCGTGAAACGCATCAACGTACCGGCGAAATACGCATCCAACTCATCCCGCGCCGCGCGCAGCACGGGGGTCTCTTCCTGGCGCCAGCCCGCCTCGGCGCTGATCCCGGGGAAATACTTCTGCCCCTCGAACCAGCCGCCGGTGACCGCGTCGTTGCGGGCGGCCACCACGAACACCCCGATCGGCGTGGCCACCGGCAAGTAGGCGATGTCCGAACCCACTGTCCGCTCGCGCATAAGCTTGCGGGACGGATGGCACGGCGACGTGGTTTCAGCTTTTGTTGTACGCATAACGGTGCAGATGGATCGCACATAAGGCTGCGCTAGAGGTTGTATTTTGCGCATAAGCTTACACTTCAAGCAGCCATTCGAAGCGTACGGGTGCGGCCCGGAGCCCCTCGCTCCACAGTCGCGATGGTGACAGACGTTGGCCCGCGTGGTTGCGCGGCTACCCGCACGGCTGCAAAGCGTGAACGGTCAGGTCGCGAAGCGGGCGGTTACGCATCGACCAAAAAGCGACAGGTCGACGCTTCTCGTCACGGTATGGGACAACCACCCTGACGTTGGACGAAATACACGAACCGTCCATGGCGATTGACTACAGGCATCTGCAGCATCTCTGCATCCGCGTGCAGTAGATCGCTCAATGCGGCTCGATACCCGACGTGGTGCGAGCGCGCGTAGTTACTGAGGCCACGATACCGAGACATGAATTCGTCGAGTTTTGCCACGTTCATCGTAGCTAGGGAGATCTTTTTGGCGGAGTCAGGTGTATTCGACAGGCAACGCACAAGCGTGCGCGCTTCCGAGCAACTGAGATCGTGGCGCGCCTGCAGTTCTTGCATCGTCGGCAGCCGTTTTGGTGCGAACCTCGCAATGATCGGAGCGACGTCCGTCGGACGCACAAGGAGGTCATTGATACGTTTCGGTACACGCCCGATGTAAGACGACCGAATTGAACCTTGCAGAATGTGCTTCAAAATCTGGACCATCGCCCCGCGCGGACACTTTTTGAGCCGGAGCTGATCCAAAGACTCCAACCCTTCGCGACTCGCCGTCATCCGGGCCTGCCCGATTACACGCCGCTTGAAATCATCGAGGTCTCGAATGGCTATGCCCTCCGGCATCATGGTTTCACGCCGCTTCTCGATCACCCCAGCGTGGCGCAAATCACGATATACGTTGTGTGTAACGCCTAGGTACCTTGATCCATCCCGGAATAGCAAGGCGGGTTCGTAGGCGATCCGTAGCTTGCGTGCGACCTCGGTTTTGATCTCATAAGCATGCCGTGTACCGTGGTACGAAACACGATATGGGATGCGCTTACGTCGGATCATCCGGGTGATTGTGTAGCGTGGTACCCCGGATAGCTCGGCCGCCCTCGCGGTCCCGCAATACGCGCGTTCATCCTGGGATAGTTGTTGCAAATCGTGAGCCCGAAAACCGATAGCCCATCCCGGGAGCTCGGATGAGACGTATTGCAGCACGGCGTCGATCACGAACAGTGTATCGCGACGTCGTTCGTGCCGGTTCGCGAACAACCCTTGGAACGCCCACGGGAAGACAACGCGCAAGTCGCGGCATTCTTCGCGCCGCACTGGCTTATGTTGGTGCCAGCGTGCACAAAACGGAAACACGCCGTTGGGCCAGTCATAAAGAAAGGCGGCGACCGTGGGTAGGCAGCTGCGCTGCGATTCTACTGACCGGGTGACCGTACCGCTCGTCATCCGATGCTCGGCCCTTCCGATAGATTCGATGATCGTGCAGAGCGTGGCCAGGCTTGCCTCTTCCGGCCGCAGGGGACGCGTCCGCAGAGTGTCCGAACCTATATCCAACACACGGCTCTCCGTTTTGTGCTTCAAGAGATCCATGAGCCACAGCAGCGCGACTGATGGCTGCTCATCTATCTCCGCGTTCAAGGTTGCGCCGCACGAGCAGGTGAGCAATCCGCGTCGGAAGACGTACAACCGCCTGCCGCAGCCCGGGCACCGAAAGATGAACACGCGGCGATGCGTGGGGCATGCAACGGCGTAGCGGAGGTCCCACCAGGCGGGAGCAAAGCCGAGCTCCTCCACGCATTTCGGGCAAACTCCGGCGTGAAGCGCGTTCAGATGCCGTGAGAGAATGGGATGGCCTAACAGCGATAGGTCACATTGGTGAGTCGACGTCGACCGTCGATAGACAAAAGACGGCGGCGTGTGTCGGCACGCCGGAAGCAGTTTGTTCAGGTGCGCGTAATCCCATTTCGCAAACGCCCGCCAGTCCTCGCCTGAGGCAGCAAGCTCCATGATAACGGTAGGTGTGTGGTACCCGTTTGCTTCCGACAGTCTCAGGACGTAGTTCAGCGGTGATTCCAGCGGCTGATACGCCGGAGTCCGCATCAGTAGCCCGTCGTTGAGGATCAAAGTCCGACCTCGGCAAGCACCGCCCGCGGTTCACGGGCATGTGATGCGGTCGGACGGATAACCCGTTGCCCGATGGTCTTGGCGAGATCGATCTTGGTTTGGAGGTCATTTAGTCTGAACCCGCTGCGGAACGGGTTGGGATAGTCCCTGTTCGCGCCAACAACCTCTTCAGACCACGCAGCGCCTAGGTCGTCCAGTCGTATCTTCGACTTGTGATGATCGATAGCTGTGCGCACGGCCCTGCTCAGAATGGCGCTGACGTATCGAATGAGCCCGCCGGTCGCCAGGTACACGCGAATGGAGACGTCGGGGGATGCAAGTTCAGGCAGGTCAAAGCCCGCAATGCTCTTCTGGAACGCTGCGAGGACGGCAACGAACTGATCCTGCGACGATTGTTCGATCCAATCGAACCGGGCCAGTTCGAACGCTGCTTTGCTGCGAGTCTTCAACTGTTCGTTGCTCTCGATGACCAACTGGCATTCCGATAACCCGAAGCACATCAGGACATGGTCGTAGCTGACCAGCAGTTCCTTTAGGTAGTCGGAGGCCT
Source organism: Rhodanobacter sp. FW106-HT46G03 (assembly GCF_058789895.1). Classification (NCBI taxonomy): domain Bacteria; kingdom Pseudomonadati; phylum Pseudomonadota; class Gammaproteobacteria; order Lysobacterales; family Rhodanobacteraceae; genus Rhodanobacter; species Rhodanobacter sp. FW106-HT46G03. Next base: position 882,443 of record NZ_JBYTCC010000001.1, on the reverse strand, counting down.
CAAACAACGCGACGTGCTGTCGCTTGTCGACAAAATGCTGCATGTCGTCCAGCACCATCATGCGGACTTGCGCTGCTTCCATGTTCATAACGATGCGGTCGAGCTTGGCCGACGCGGAGCCCGATGAGGGGCGCGGATCGCCCAGCGCACGCAAAATCCGCTCCGCCAGGTTGCGTGGCGTCGGCTTAGACGGCGTGTTGATCGCGAGCACCGGAATGACGAGGCCGTCGGGCGTACGCTTGCGTGGGTGCATCGCGACAAACGCCTTGATGGCGGTCGACTTTCCGGTACCGGTCTCGCCGATGAAGGGCGCCACGACCGGTATGTGGGACTGCGCATCGCACCAAAGGCTCCTCATGCGTTGCAGCATGCGGCGGAACGCGTCGTGCTGGATGACAATGTCGTTGACGATGCGGCGCGGGTCACATGCGTTATCGGCCACGTCGGCTACCCTTTTATGGTTCGATGATGGTCTGGGGGAGTACGGGCGTTACCTGACCGGCTCGTCGCATCAGTGCGCGGTCGGCGGCGCTCACGAGGCTTCCCGTTGCCAGGGTTGTGCCCCCGTTTTTTGCCACAGTTCGGCCTGTGGTGCCGCCCGGCCGGTTTGCTGGGTTGTCCGCGGCAAACCGCGTGCGTTTCTTGCACTTCGCGTGGTGAAACTCCGAGAAGTCAGCCTCGACCAGCTTGCCGATGTGGTCGCGGGCCTGGCCCAGTGAGAGTTCCAACCCTTCATCCACGCCGACCCGACGCATGGCCTTGCATTTGCCGTGCTGCCATCGCGTCAGTCCCGATGCATATTCCTGATCGAGGCAGGGCACCCGAATCGAAATGTCTTGCTCCGGGACGTCGACGTAGATATAGCCGAGGTCCTCGTCGCTGACCCAGATGTCGACCTTCAACCGCGCACCCAGCTGCGCGCGCAGGGCTCCCATGTCCAGGCTGTTGTAGATGAGGTTGTCATACTGGATGCCTTCGTGATCCAACGTTCGTCCGGTGAGTTTGCGCAGGAACAGGCGCTCGAGCGAGACCGTGCGCGTCGGCACGAATTGGTCTTCCAACGTAATAGACCGTTTCCACGCCTCGGCAGGCGAAATGTTGCCCAACGCCGCTTGGGGCTGCCGCATGTAGATATCGACCAACCAGATCATGTAGATCTGGTCGAAGGTGCGTCGCCGCAGCAGCATATCCTTCCTCGGGTCGAACATCGGGCGCGCAGCGATGTTCTCGCCGGTACAGCCCGGCAGTGTCTGGAGCAAGTCGAGGTCCTGCCTCCGGAAATGCCGCTCGACGTGTGGCTTGAACCAGGGCGCCTTGCGCGGACAAAACTCGACGGTCGAGCCGCCGAGTTCGGACGCAGCTTGTCTCATGGCCGCCGCGTGTTCCTCCAAGCCGTTGTCGAGCACGTAGGTCTCGTGCACACCAAAGCAATCCCATCGGTTTTTCACGTCGGGGAATCCCTTCAGCAGCTCAGCCCTTGGCATCACCGAGCGCTTGATGCAGCGTGCGACGCTGACGATGCTCGGCACTTCCGCCCCGTTGCAGAATCCGGTCACGGCGCGCGTGTGCGCGTCCACGCAAATGGATGAGGACGCCCGGCCCCAAGGCATGAAGTCATCATCCAGCAGCACGATGGCGAGCAAGGTGTGGTCGATCTCACCGCGTTCCAGTGCGTGGGTCGTCTTGATACCGCCAAGTGAAGTCCGGAACGCGACCATGGCGGCGTCGGATCCATATCGCGCTGCGATTCGTTCACGCTCGGGGACGAGCGCAATACGGGATTCGATCAATCGTCTCCCCGGGATGGGCAGCTTTTCCGACGAGGGGCGCCGAGTATTTTCGAGGCGAATCTGTCGGGCAAGTGCGTCGGTGGCCTTGGCCACTGTGATGCGCGGAGTACGCTGCAGGTACTGGGTTTGGACCACTTCGTCGGCGAGTTCAACAACCTCTACTGGGTACCGCGGTGTCCGATTCCCCTTCCGATAGCTCTTCTGGACGAGAGCCGCAACCGGGTCGCTCGCAACGCGTGCTTTTGCGCACCACCGTTCGACCGTCCGAACCGGTGGCTCGGTCGATGGCCACCGAAGCTTGAGCCACGTGTCATGAATGATCATGCCAATCGGCAGCGCACCGCGAAGTTGGTCGACTGCCCGCACAAATTTCTGCCGATGCAGTGCATCCTTGAGGTCCGCATCACTGGCTGCGTGTGACGTCTGCGATGATGCTTCGCTGAGGTGGACGAGTCGCTCCGATGAACCACGTGAGTCTGTGTCTTCGTTCGCGGCAAAGCGAAGCCGGTGTTCCGAGAATGCGAGCCATAGGTCGTCGCACGATTGCTCGTCCCGCAGACCGGAATCGACTTCCATCAACTGCCAGTTTCCGGACGGCAGCCGACCGACCAATTCGAACGAGACGCCATCCAACGTTATGCGCTGACCGCGGCGAAAAGCTGCCAGACCCATGGGAGCCTCCGATTTCTGTCCGGAAGGAAAACCAGCGATTGCGCGGTCAACCGCACGTTCAAGTCAACGGAAAGGTCGCCGCGATAGACGAGCGCGAGAATGTCGGCTATGCCGGTGCCGGTACGTAGTGCGCGTTGTATCCGCTGAATAGTGACCGTACCGGTCTGACGTACTTGTAGCTCGGCCTCGGATTCAACGGATGAGGGAACCCTATGCGTCGCAAAGCGGCGCAGCAACCTCGCGTTCTCTAGGTAGTGTCCAGCGAAGACTTCACGACCGGTGACGACTCGATACCCAACTCCGGTCGGTGCGAGCAGCGTCTGCAGGCGCTCGGCACGCTTGCGAATCCAGAAGTTCCTAGCCTCGGTATCGCGTTTGCACTCCCAAAACTCGTAACGGCCGGGTGACGCCACCAGCAGATCGGGAACGTGTTGATGGGGCTTGCCAAGCCATGAAAACGTCAGCGTCAGCGGCTGTTCTTGGAACTCGATGCCAGGACAGGCGTCGAGCAGGATGCAAGCCGCTGCCTCTTCGGCGGCCTCGCACTGGGCTTCCCGATCGCCATCGCGATAGCACGGGATGGCGTACCGGCGGCGCACCCCTGACCGTGTAATAACCCTTCTGACACGATCTCGCCCCACTTCCGGCCATTGCACACGGATCCCGTCACAAGGCTGATCACGCCAGCGACTGCGTAACTGCTCAAGCATGGGCCTGGGCCGCGGTGCGGCGGATATGGCGGAAAGACCGCCGGGGTTGCCCTCACCATGGTCGGCTCCTCGTGACGTAGCTAGCCTCCCCAGCTCAAGCTGCGCGTCATTCTTCGTGTGGGTGGTCGATGCTCCGGTGCATGAACGACCGGTGGAACGACGAGAGTGGGAACCTGGAGGCGCGCGCTCAGGGACGCGGGTGCTGTTGCGGGGAATGCGACTTGCGACGGAGCCATCGAAGCTGACACCATCTGACCATGCGCTGTCGACTACTTAACCGCAGAAATGTGTAAAAGTCAAAGATAAGTCTCTTCCAACGACACATGAGCTTGGAAGGGTTGTCGTGATTCCAATGACACACGAGCTTGGGCGAGGTAGTGTCGAGTCATTCTTGGAGGACGGATTCAACTTCCAATGCATTTGCCTAGTTGCCAAAGGAAGTGCTCATCTTCGTCAGCGCCGCCAGGATCTGCCGGACGATACCAATCTCGAAGTCTTCCCTATCACCGTCATGCGTGCCCTTGTTCAGATACTTCCACGCCAACGCGGCCTCAGGAACAGCCAGTAGTTCCTGGAACGCCTCGTTGCGTTGCGTCCAGGCCGCTGTTGCCAGCCGCCCCTGATCAACTCCGTTGCGGACGGCTTTGGACAAGACATCCACCAAGTTGCGCAGCTCGGGATCGCTGTCAGGCCTGCGCAAAACCAGCGATACCCGCCCTAGTGAATCGTCGGCGTTGCCCAGCGCCTTCCAGACTCGGGTCATCAAGTTTTCCAGGGCCTGCCGGCAGGACGCCAACGCTTGGCGCTGATCAGCCTCGTCAAGGCTCTCTTGGGCGCGGCGTAGGTAGTGGCGATCGCTGCCGTTCCTGACTATGGGCTGATGATCGCCGCCATGATGTTTGAGGATGTAGAGCTTCGAAGCTCCAGACCTTAAACCGTTCTGAACCTGGGTGATGAACTCCGGGCTATGACAGGTAATCACGATCTGCTTGTCATTGAGTCTGGCATCGCCAAACAACGTGTCGCGTATTCCCTTGCGGTGGTCATGGTCGATGGCATTGACCGCATCATCGAACACGAGCAACGGCAAACCCAGCTTAATGTTTTTGGCTAGCAGGATAGCCAGCCCTAGGCATCGCAGATGCCCCTCGCTCAATACGCACAGCGCATCGTGCATTTGGTCTTGGCTTCCCACGAACGCAACCCGGATCCGCTCGCCCCCACGAAGTGGAAGATAGAGTTTGGCCAGCTTGTCATGGTCGGGGTCGTCCACATTGAACAAGTTGTAGAGATCCATGACCGTCTCGTTCAAGTCGGCCAACAGACCCTCAGGCAGTCCGTCGCGATACCGTTTGAGACTGTCGAGGAAAGACGCATATCCGTCTTGAATCCGCTTCTCGAAGGTAACCGTAGCCGCTTCTGCAGCCGCTTCTGCAATCAGCACCGCGTTGGCTTCATCGAAGCCGTCGATCTTGGCTTGTTCTGTCACGACCTGCCGGTCATGAATCGAACGGCGAAGTCGAAGTGCCTCGACCTGTTCCTTGATCGCTTCCAGTGCTTGCTCCTCTTCCCTGAGTGGCGCCCGCCGCGCCTGCCTTGCCCGAATGTCCGCGTCGCCTTCCTCAAGTGCGTGAACTTTCGCCAACAACGCTTTCCAAGTGGTCTTGGTCAGCAAGCCCTCTGACCAGGCCTCGATGGGTTGGTCCTGCTCCGCCCACTGCACCAATGGCTCAATTTCCCCACCATCCATGGGCGCATAGGCGTGCGTTGTCGCAACCTTTCCATGCAACCGTGAGGACAGTTGGCTGCATTCCTGGGCCAGGCGCTTCTTCGATGCCTCAAGCGCAGCAAGGTCTGACAGGAGTTCAAGCCCGTCATGTGCGCGAACGAATGGATCCCGCACCACACTGGCCAATGGCGTGTCGCAGGCTGGGCATCTGTCGGGAGCTCCTTCCGCCAGCGACACCACCGCTCGATACAGTGCGAGGAACGAGACCTCGCCGGCCCGGGCGTCCAGATCCGCCTGTGTCTTGGTCACCTCAGCAAGCTTCCTCCGAATGGTCTTTCGCAGGGCCACGAACGACGCAACCGTCAGCCCCGATTGCGCGGGGATCTGCTCTTGCAGGCCGGCATGGACCTCTTGCAACCGCCCTTCCTGTCCGTCCATGCCAAGGCGGCGCAGCAGCAGCTCGTAGGTCAGCCCCTCTTCAAACTGGTTGGCAAGCTGTACCTGCTCGGCATCGAAGGCCGCTTGTACTTCGGTGTTGCTATCGACCTTTTGCCGTGCAGCCACCAGCGCCGCTTGCTTGAGCGCCAAGGCGTCTTTCTTGGGCGTACCCAGCCGTAGCTGGTTGTCCAGGCTGGCGGTGAAGTTGCCGACGAAGGTGTTGAAGCCATCCAGGCCAAACAACATCGCAATGAGTGCACCAGCCTGCGCCGGGGTACGTGCAGCCAACCGCGCGAAGCCTTCGATGCGGTTCTTCTCCACGATGGCAAAGCGCAGCAATTCGGCATTGGGTGCGACGGGGACACCATTGGCACCACCAGCTGCTAGCAGCTGTGGCGCGACATACCTGCCTTCGTAGATGTTGTTGAAATACTGCCCTAGATCGTCAATGCGCTTCGCCGAAGCCTCTTCAACATAGCCCAGCAACGCAAACTCCAAGGCCTCGCAAAGGCTGCTCTTGCCGCTGCCGTTGGGGCCTTGGAACAGCACGATGTCAGGCGATAGGTCGAACTCTTCTTCGCGCCGGAACCCGCGGAATGGTCCGATCGTCAGCTTCTTCAATCGTGTCCAAGGAAGCTGCGCAGCCGCTGCATCGGCATGTGCTGGCTCGATCACGTCGGACGCACTATCTAGGTCCCGACGCAGCAGGGGTGTCAGCACAGTCGCCCGCTGGCCCCCATTGTTCACCGTCGGGATCAAGGTATCCAGATTGTTCTGGACGATCCGCGCAATACGCTTGGCGTCAGCAGGTTCTTCCGTGGCCCTTAGCCACTGCATGTATCGCAAATACTCGTCGTGCACCGCGCCCATCGCTACCGCTCCGCTGCCCGGCAGCGTCCCAGCCGGGTACCAGTCTTCACCGATTGGCCCAGCCCTCTTGCGCTACTGGAGTCTAGCTGCCCCTGAAACGTCGCCGTGCTTTGCTTTTCAGGAACGCATGAGCCAGCCGTCCCAGCCCCCGATTTTATCCCGATCGAGATGTGTGCGTTGGCGACGTTCAAAGGTCCCAAGTGGTCCACGTACTGGAAGCAAGTGGTGTCGGACGCTTAGGCACAGTCCGCTTCGGTTCGGTAGCGGGCGCCTGCCTTACCCCCGATAACACAGGCTAATCTCCCTGTCCCAGCGTCTGCCTCTCGTCAGCGCAGGCAACCTTCGGGCGCTCGTAGGTCGAGCATAATCGCCGGTACCGCCCGTATCATTATAAAGGCCCCAACCACACATCATATGCGTATCTCATCCGTCCAAATCGACCAGTGGGCTGACTCGGCCCACGCCCGCGGGCAGCTTCCCGAACTCGTCCGCCGACTGATTGGTGCGACTGCCACGCTGACGCGGCTAGTCGTTCGTGGGGCCGACACGAACAATTTTGGAGGCTGGGACGGAATGATCGCCGCCAGCGCCGGCAACGCATGGGTCCCGGTTGGCGATTCTCGGTGGGAGATGGGTTGCGCAAAGGCTCCGCTCGGCAAGGCGCGAAGCGACTTCCGGGAACGCACCGAGGCGATGCCGTCGGCGCAGGCGTGCAAAATGGACTTCATTTTCGTCACCCCGCGCATCTGGGCAGGCAAGGATGCTTGGCAGCGCGAGGCCGAGGCCACGTACCATTGGCGATCGGTGCGTGCCTACGATGCCGACGATCTGGCTTCGTGGCTGGAGGTCGCTGGCGGCGTGCGGCTGTGGTTCGCCGAAAGCATTGGTCTGAGCGGTCCCGGGGTGTCGTCTGTCGGCGCCGCGTGGGAGACCTGGCGCCGACAAACACCACTCCCGATTACTCTGGCCGCGCTGGTCACTGGTCGTGCCGGCGCCGTCGAGCAGTTCACCCGAGCGCTGGCGGATGCGCCAGCCTTGCTATTGCTGGAAGCAGACAGCGTGGAAGAGGCAGTAGCGTTTGCATGCGGGCAATTGGACGACGCTGGCTACGCCGACTCGGCCTTGTGCGTCACCGACGTTGAAGGCTGGCGCTACATAGACGCCAATGCAGGCGTTCGCGTGGCGGTGGCTGCGAACACCGCCGTGGCGGCAGCGCGAGCCCCACGTGAAGGCGTCATCCTGATCGTTCCCTCGGCCTTTGGCCACCGCGCGCGCTCCAAGGAACTCGCTCCCACGCCAGACACTGCGCATATCGAACTACCGCGCGCAGAAGTGCACGACTTCGGAGATGCGCTTACGGCAATGGGCGAAGCCGAGGCCGACGCTGCGAGGCTGGCGATGAGCTGCGGACGTTCGTGGTCCGTATACCGACGCGTGCGCGCAACTAACCCTGCGCTCCGCACGCCCGCCTGGATGACCTCCCTCGCCGCTCGCAGCCTGAGCGTCGTAGTGCTGCTGGGTGGTTGGAATGGTTCGCGCCGCGGTGACGTGGCCTGCGTGGAAGCTATCACCGGCCAACCATATGAAAGTACCGAACGCGATCTGCTGCACTTGGCGCATCTGGACGATGCCCCCGTGCTCAAGATCGGCCAAGTCTGGAAGGCAAAGGCACCATTGGAACTGCTGTACCTATTTGCCCCACGGCTCGCCGCCGACCAGAAGCGGCGCTTTTTGAACACCGCCGAAGCTGTCCTCGCACGACCCGATCCGGCACTGGAACTGGCGCCGGATCAGCGTTGGATGGCCGCGGTGTACGGCAAGGTTCGCGAAGAATCGGGTGTAGTCATCGGTTCGATCGCAGACTCGCTGACCAAACTTTCAGTTTACGCCGAAAGCGTGAACGACCTTGAGCTGCTGGGCGATATCGATAAGCTGGTTACCCGCCTGCTTGAGAATGCGTCGCCCGAGCGCTGGATGTCGCTGGCCGACTATATGCGCGAGCTGGCAGAAGCCTCACCCCCGGAGTTCTTGCGTGCAGTGGATACGGGCTTACGTGCCAACCCAGCCCCGCTGCGTGCTCTGTTCGTCGACCACGACGGCGATGCGATGTTCGAGCGCGACTGCCACACGAACCTACTCTGGGCACTGGAAATCCTGGCTTGGTCTCCCCGCCATCTGGCGAGGGTGTGCGATGCACTAGCTCGCATGATGGCCTTTCCGGTGCGCAAGAATCTCGGTAACCGGCCGAGCAACAGCCTCATCTCACTACTGCGCACGTGGTGGCCGCAAACCACCGCCAGCGCCCAAGTTCGCCTAGCAGTGCTCGACCGGTTGATCGGTGCGCATCCCGATGCTGCTTGGGAAGTCCTCACTCATTGCGTCCCGAGTGGGTCGATGTGGGCCAGCGAAAACGCCAAACCGCACTGGCGCGATGACGATGCCGGTGCTCCTCGGGTGAATCACTTCGACGAATACTACGTGGCTGAGGTGTGGGAGCGCATTTTGGCGCAGGCTCAGGGACGCGCTCCTCGTATCGCATTGTTGGTGTCCAAAATTGATTCGTTCGATGGGCGATATCGTGACCGGATCTTGGCCATGCTGCGCAGCGCGGTAAGTTTCCCCGACGACGAGCGGCTAATTGTGCGTGATGCGCTACGCCATTATCTGCATTGGCAGTTGTCGTTCAACCGTGAAAACGTGTTGGCAGTTGCCGAAACACAATCGCTGCGCGCCCTTTACGACGAATTGGCGCCAGCGGACTTGCCGACGCGCCACGCCTGGCTGTTCCAACAAGACTGGGTGGAGCTTCCGGACGGGCGCGAAAGCGACTACCAAGCCGCCGAAGCTGCACAGAGCCAAGGCCGCACCCGAGCGCTGGCCGAGGTCTTCGCAGCGCACGGGTGGCCAGGTGTGCAGAGACTGCTCGCCATCGCGAATCCTTGCCTAGTCGGCTGGTATCTACCATCGCTCCCCGATGTGGTGCCGGCGCTCGCCGACTGGCTGGTCGCGTACCTGGCGGCAAACGACTACCCCACACACGATCCGGTTGCGCGCGGTGTGCTGCACGGCTCGCCCGCCGATCATAGATCCGCCCTCCTGCACACCATAGTGACCTCCGGCGTAGACGGCCTACCGCTGGCGGCGCTGTCCGCGGCGCCTGTCGAGCGCTCTACTTGGGAGTTGGTCGCAACCCTGCCCGTGGCGACTCAGGACGCCTATTGGCGCACGGTCTGGCCAGGCATCGGTCCGCGTGAGGATGGTGAAATCTCCTTCGTCGTCGAAAAGCTTATGGCCGTGGGCCGTGCCCGCACCGCGTTCCAGATACTGCAGTTCCAAGAGCACGTAGTCGACTCGACTCGGCTGATCCAGGTGCTGGCTGCGATGAGCCAAGGCGCCGAGCCGGAAGGCGTGCTTCCAGACGCCTACCACATCGCTCACGCCATCGACGCGTTGGTCAAGGACGAAACTGTGCCGCGACGTGACATCGCCGTACTTCAATTCCAGTATTTCAGCGCATTCGAACTGCGTAAGGGGGCATTGACGTTGTTCTCCGAACTAGCGAAGGACCCTGCCTTTTTTATGGAACTCGCGACGCTCGCGTTCAAACCTCGAGACGTAGACGATAATCGCCCGGAGGTTCACCCGTCCGTGAGCAAAAACGCGTGGCAGGTAATGTACGAAGGTCGAGGGATGCCTGGCTTGGCCGAGGACGGTACGGTCGACTCGGCCCTGTTCCACGCGTGGGTAGCGGAAGTGCGTGCACGGGCTCAGGATGGCCACCGTCAGGGTGCAGTTGACAGCACCATCGGAACTTGGCTTTCGTGCTGCCCGGCTGATCCCGATGGGCTGTGGCCTTGTCTACCAGTACGGGAGTTACTCGAAGACTCGACCGCCGAAAATATTCGCAGCGGATTTGAGTGCGGTGTGCGCAACAATCGAGGTGCCCACAGTCGAGGGATTCTCGACGGCGGCGAACAAGAGCGCACGCTGGCCGACCACTACCGTGGCCTCGCCCAACCGCTAGTCGGGAGTTACCCCAATACTGCCGAATGCCTGATTGAAATCGCACGCGGCTACGAGCACGAAGCACGGTGGCACGATGACGACGCCGACATGATCCGAGAACATCCTTGACGACAGATATCCGGTCAGAAGCGGTCTCGATCTACAGTTGACAACAGCGTATTGCAAGATTTCCCTACGCGCTCGCCGAAGCAAGAGAACGCTCAGCGAACACGGAACATCCGCATTTCTTTGGCCTGTGTGTCGATAGACGAGCGGATGTAGCCGTTGCCTTGTAAATGTCGGGTCGGGTCGAACGAGGACGCTTACTCCGCCCTTAATAACACAGGCTAACCGCCTTGCCCCGCGTACGTTTCCGGCCAGAAGCGGACGCGAGGCCCTTGGCGTCGTGCGTGGGGGATCAACCAAGTCGTGCCGCCAACAGCCGCCTACGTTCGCGGCCGAAGCGCGCATTCATTAATGCGCACGAGGTTCCTCAGAACGTATCCCACGAATTTCTCCCCAGACGTGAACTGCGTTTCGCCAGATTCTCTTCGGCGCGCTGATCCCTCTCGAAAACTCCGCGTTTCTTCACGCACTAGCGGCCTCAGCGCTGCAGATCGATTTGAAGCCGGGGTGGTGCGAAAGACGATGCGGACGCCACTTAGCTCGCTCTGCGAGGCCGCAAAGGCGTCTAGACCCAGCTCCGCAGGCGCTTGAACAGCCGCGCCAGCCAGCGCTGAGGCTTCGAGGCGCTCGCTTGCGAACCGCTGGACGGCGGCGCTTGCTGCAACTGCGCGAAGAAATGCTCTCGGTCTACCCGGTCCAGCTCGATAACCTCGGCAATCTCCTCGTCGTCCATGCCGTAGGACGGGATCACGCGGTTGTTTCGGATCCAGTAATGCGATCGGCACGCAAACTTCCAGTTGCCGATCGAGGGGTACAGCGACACGCGCCCACCATGGCGATCCAGTCGCCAGCGTGCTGGGTTCAAGGGCGTGATCACATCCTCGCCGCAGCCACAACAACACTTGTGCGCAGCCAGATCGCATTCTTCGCTGATGTAAAGGACGCCTTCCTCCAGTACCCGGGGGAACTCGTCCAAATATCGCGGGGTCAGCTCGATGATCTTCATTTCTGGGTCGATCCGCGGAGTACCAGCGCATCCCAACTGGACACGTACTTGATAACCTCCGGGTGCTCGTCGGCGGCGTAGAAGCCCAGATACTGCTTGAATCGGATCACCGCCAGCATGGCATTGATCGCATTGATCTCGAGCACCTGGATGTTGTTGTACACCGCGTCCTCCGAGTCGTCGGCCGTCGGCAACTCGTCGACCAGATGCGCTGTGTCCGGCGTGACCAGCGTCACCCGCGCCCGGGCGATGAGCGCCGCCACTTCCGCACGCTTGTCCATGCCGATGCCCACATCAATGAACGGAATGCGCTGCTCCACTAGGAAGCGCGCGATGACTCCTCGCGAGGGCCCGTGGTCCACAGCGATGAAAACAAAGTCCGCCCCGGCCAGCTCCGCCACGTTATCGGCGTCGATCCGCCGCGGGTGGCCCGTGACGCCGGTGCGCATGGCCGCGTAGCACGATGCCAGCCAAAGGGCCTTGTAGTGGCCGGCGTAGGCATCTTCCCGGTTCATCGCTCCCGGCATGCGAAAGGGGTTCTTGGGTTCAATAACGTCATGATCGTACAGATCGATGTGCTCGATTTCTTCTTTGGCCAAGGCATCGAGCAGGTAGCTGCCGGTGCCGCCCACACCCACGATGCACACCCGCCGCAGGCGCAGCTTGTCGGCGACCGCGTCCAGGCCGCCCTGCGCGATAGCGTCGTTGGCGTATTGGAAGACCGAAGGCACTTCCCGACGGCGGTACGAGCCCACCGAGGTAGCGCTAACGGCCGGATCGATGTCCCGGGCATGCCGGGACAGCTTGCGGATGTAATGGGTGACCTTGTTGTAGTGGTTGTCGAAGAAGTCGCCGATGGGCTCGGGCTTATTCGAAAAGCGCATCTGCACCGGGCGACCTGCCACCGTTTGCGGCTGCTTCTCCGAGACCAGCGAACTTTCCAGCGACGTACCGTCCGCACGGTGCGGCATTGAGCCGGTAAACCAGCACTGGTGATCGTTGTCGAGCTGCGGGACACCGCCGACGTTGCGGTACTGGCAAATCAAGGCGCCCCATGCGATTTCCCGGGCGGACGTCACATAGGGGATGCGATCGACGATGAGGTAACCACCGTCGATGGTTACCTCATGGCCCTCGTCCACCAGGCGCTGGATATGCAGATCAGGAGCGGTTTGACTTGCCGGCATCGAAGCGCATCCCGTTCTGGAGTTCGACGCTCTGGCCAAGCTTGAGCGTTCCACCTTCGTTGCCGTGACGCCAATCGACGTCGAAGAGACTCGGATCCTGGCCGGCGGTATCGATGCCGTCCAGGCGCAGGACGTCCTCGAAGCTGATGGTCGGGCCCGGGACCTTGTAGGTGCGGGTGTTGATCTTGATGGTGAAATCCTTGTCGTCTGGCGGCTTTTTGTCTTGGGTGTTCATGGAGAATCCTCGCAGAGTGGGTGGATCGGGACTGGTTACACCCCAGTGGCAGGCGCGTTGAAAGGGCGCCTGGAGCATGTCATAATCGTTGCCTAGTTCAGGCCACGGCTTAGGTAGAACACTATGTCACCAACGTCCTATAGAGTTTCGATCATCCGTGCGATCCGTGGTCCAGATCGTACCACAGACAGACTTGCCACGGTCAAGCCCCGCCGTGGCTGAGTCGGCGTTTGGCGTGGTCCTGCGCGAATTACGGGAAGGCCGACAGCTTTCCTTGCGGGACTTGGGTGCGCTGGCCGAGGTTGATCACGCGTACATCGCCAAGATCGAGCGTGGTGACAAGGAGCCGCCTCCGGAGGAAACATTTACCCGGTTGGTCCGGCACCTTAAGGCGACGGCGCATCAGGTCGCGGTACTGCGCTTCTTGCGTACGAGCAATGCCATCGATCCTACCTTGGCGCTATATGCGCTGACCGACGCCGAGGCGACGCCGGACATCCTGGCAATCGCCGCCACCGTTGTGCATCGCGGGGCGGCCCGCCCGTCCCCTGCGGACTTGATCGAGCGCGCCCGCCGAGCGAAGCGGATCATGGAAGGTCAGTGACCGAGTTCGAGGCCGAGCAAAAGGCGCGGCGTTTCGTCCGGGACGCCGGGATCTCGGCGGTCCCGGTGGACCTTGGCCTATACGTGGCCAAGGTCGCCGGCAAGATCTCGCTGGACGTGCTCGGCCAAGGAGAAGCGGGTTACACAATGATCACGGGCGCCGGGCCGTTGATCACGATCAATGAATTGGATCGCGCCACTCGCCGGCGCTTTACCGTGTGCCACGAAATCGGCCACTTGGTCCTCGACCTGCCTTCCGAGCATGACCATGGTCCCGACTGGAGCTACGCGAAGCGATCGCCCAACGAGGTGTGCTGTGACGTGTTCGCGGCCGAATTGCTCTTGCCGGTTGTCTTCTTCGCCGCGCTGGCACGCGGCATGGCGCCTGACTTCGACACTGTCGACAAACTGCGGTTGAAGTTCTTCGCCTCTCGCGAGACCGCCGCATCGCGCCTAGCCGCCACCTCCCGTCTGGCCTGCGCCTACGTGTTGAGCGAAGGTGGCAGGGTGCGCCATATGGTTCGGTCGCCCGCGCTTCGTGATGCCCACGGCTGGATATCCAGCGGCACGCCCCTGCCCGCGGGGTCGGTGGCGGCCGCGTTGCGCGGCGGTAGAAGCCGATCCGGGTCGGCCACCTACAGCGGCGATGCGTGGTTCGAAGGATGGCGGGATGTGGAGCTGAGCGAATCGAGCGTCTTCATCCCCGAGTACGACCAAACCCTGACGTTGCTGCACTGCACGGACCAAGACGAGCTGGACGACTTGCCGCGGGCTGGCATCCGCGACCTCGAGGGCAACGACGAGGACGACGGGTTACTCAAACCACTGGACGGCTACCCGGGATGGTCCAGAAGCGGACGACGCTGAGGCAGGTGTGCGCTTTGGCCCAGTTGGGAAGTCCGTAATGTCCGCTTTGGGTCGATAGCAGACGTGCGCCTTACCCGCGGTAAGTTGCCCTAATCACCCACACTTCGGCCAAGAAGAGCCTGACCGCACGAAATCCTATCCAGACCTGTCGCCCGCACGCGGTTCGGACGCGACGCGTAAGCCCTTAGGTCGTCGATCAGACCACCGGACAGACATCCGCAACCGGCCGAATCCCGCCTGTCACCAAGCCCTGCCGCAAGCAGGCGACCCGATCAGTTGTAACCAGCATGCGCCGGATTGGGCTTCATCGGCTGGCGCCGGTAGACCGGTCGTATCCCGAACCTGTCGATCCACTCGGGTTGCGGATCGTGACTGTCGAAGTGCATCACATCGATCGGCCGGTCGATGCGTCGAGACACATCGTACAGGGCGGTCAACAGGGTGCGGACGCTGCGCTCCGCAACTTTCTGGTCACCACCGAGCGCGATGACCAAGCTGTCCGGCTCGGTGCCCTTCGCCCACTTGAGCCCGGCAAGGTAGGCCACCTCGACTTCCCGGATAATGGGAAGAGCAGCCTGCAGCTCCCTCACCAACGCTTTGGGCAACTGATCGAGCTTGTAGATGCTTTGCTCGCTCTTGCCATCAATATCAGCCGTCCATTTCTGTACCGGCGCGACCTCGCCGTCGCGCAAGAGTCGCTCAATTTCCTGCGGGTACAACGTGCACCTGGTGTCATTCGGGTTGAGCATCAGGGTCGAACCGCGGATCTGCTCGAGGAGGTCCCGCCCCTTTAGTTCCAGCACGCGAACGTTCCCGCGCGCAGCCCAATCAGCCTTGGTCTTGTCGGTAAAAACCGGGACCACGAACCGGCCGTCATCCGGGCTTTTGAACATCACCAACTGGCGTTTTCCGGGCGGCTCGACCTTCGGGGCATGCACATACAAGGTGGCATCGAGAAGCGCACGGAAGAACGCAGGCTCCGCTCTCGCGTCCTGGATGGATGCCTCCATCAGTTTCTCCAGCTCGGCCGTCGACATCACTACGATCCACTCCTACCCGAGGACGATGCGCGCGGCGCGCAACTCACGTCATTGCCGATGGTACCCACGCGCTGGTGGGGTTGCCGGCCTCGTGCGACGCTTAGCGCTGCGCACGCCGCTGCTTGAACTGCTCGACAAACCGGCTGGTGAAGTCAGCCATCGGCCCACGGTATCGAAGCGCTTCGCCGCTGATGGGTATGTTCAGCTCGCGGGCGATCGCGGTTGCGTAGTTGATCTGCGCCTCTGACGGCGGTCGCAAGTCCGGGTCCAAGCATTCGGAAATGCCGGACGCTACAAGCGCCGCCAAGCGCCTCTGCAGCGTGCCGATCGCATCCAGTTCGTCCGCCCTCGCAAGCTGGATCTGCCACGTCTCGAGCGCCGACTCGTCGAGAGGGATGTCGACCGTCGTCATTTCATCGAAAACAAGTTGGAAAGCCATACGCCATCACCCACGTCAGGCGTCGGAGGTGGTGCCTATGCTACGGAATACGTAGTATGCAGCGCAAGGCGAAGTTACGAACCTCGTAGGGGTCTCCCTGCCCGGTTCCAGCCGTGCCCCAGAAACTCAACCCGCTGGCGGTCCTCTCCAAGCGTCTCAAGGAAGCCCGTCAACGGATAGGTCTCTCACAACGAGAGCTTGGAATCGCAGCAGGGCTCGATCATTTCGTGGCCAGCACACGCATCAATCGGTACGAGCGGGGCGTGCATCACCCTGACCCGGTGACGATCCAGCGCATGGCGGACGCCTTGGGCGTACCTGCCGCCTATCTGTTTGCCAGCGACGACCGACTGGCCCGGTTGATCCTGGCGTTCCATTCCCTGCCTGCGAAGGCGCAGGAACACCTGATCGCTGAAGCGGAAGAGCGCGCTCAACGCTGACACCTCGGTGGATGTCCTGCGCACTCTTGCGGGATCATTTGTCTACGGCTGACGTCGGAACGCCCAACTCGTCCATCACGGACTGGAACGCATCCAGCGCCGCCTGAAGATTGTCGACGATGTCCGCGGCGATTTCGTCCGGCGGCGGCAGGTTGTCCACATCCTCGAGGCTGTCGTCCTTCAGCCAGAAAATGTCGAGGTTGAGCTTGTCGCGTTTTAGCAGGTCTCCCACCGCAAACCGCCTGAAGCGTTCCGTTTCCTTGCGCTTGGCCCGGTTGATCGCTGCGTAACTGCGGACAAAATCATCCAGGTTGGCGCGCGCCAGCGGGTTCTTCTTGAGCGTGAAGTGCCGGTTGGTACGCAGGTCATAGATCCACACCGCCTTGCTGTTGGGCGAGCCATCCGCGCGTGGCGGCTTTTTGTCGAAGAACAGCACGTTAGCCTTGACGCCCGGCTTGTAGAAGATGCCGGTCGGCAGGCGCAGCAAGGTGTGGAAGTCGAACTGCATCAAGAGGCGCTTGCGGATGCCCTCGCCCGCGTTGCCCGCCTCGAACAGCACGTTGTCTGGCAGCACCACACCGGCGCGGCCGTCGTCGGCCATGATCGTCATGATGTGCTGCAGGAAGTTGAGCTGCTTGTTGGACGTGGTGAACTTGAAATCCTCGCGCTCGTAGTTTTCCCGCTCGGTGTCGAGCGAGCCATCCTCGCCGACCACGGTGAAGCTAGATTTCTTGCCGAATGGCGGGTTGGTCAGCACCACGTCGAAGCGCTCGCCGCTGTCGCCCGCCAAGGCATCGCGGTGCTCGATCGGGCTTTCGCCGTTGCCGATGCCGTGCAGGTACATGTTCATCGCGCACAAGCGCACTACCTCGGGCACGATGTCGTCGCCGCTGATCGATTCCTCGCGCAACCTGCGCTGCAGCGCGCGATCCTGGCTCTGATCCTTCATGTACTCGTAGGCGGACAGCAGAAAACCGCCAGTGCCACAGGCGGGGTCATGCACCGCCTCGCCGATTTGCGGCGCCACCACCTCGGTCATCGCGTCAATCAGCGCGCGCGGCGTGAAGTACTGGCCGGCGCCGGATTTCACTTCCTCCGCGTTGCGCTCCAGCAGCCCCTCGTATATCGCGCCCTTCACGTCGACGTCGATCCCGATCCAGGTCTCGCCGTCGATCAGCGACACCACGCGCTTCAGTTTCGCCGGGTCGGTGAGCTTGTTCTGCGCGCCACGGAAGATCGTGCCGATCAAGCCCTTCTCGCGGCCCAATGCTTCCAGCGCGTGGCGGTATTGCTCTTCCAGATCGTCACCAGCGAGCGGCGCAAGCTTGTTCCAGCGCCACTTCGCGGGGATCGTGGACGCTTCGTTCAGGAGATCGTTGCGCTCCTGATCCATCTTCAGGAACAGCAGAAACGTGATCTGCTCAACGTAGTCGCCGTAGCCGATGCCCTGATCACGCAGCACGTGCGCGTAGTTCCAGACCTTGCTGACAAGGGCCGAGTCGATGGTGCTCATGCGTTCTTCTTGGTTCGTTTGCGATGCGATGGTGCGACGTTTGCGCGCTCGGCGGCGATGCGTTCCAGTAACTTCGACGCGGGTTCGTCGTGCGGGTCCTGCGGCACCAGTTGGCCGGAGAACGCGGCTTTGAGGATGGATTGGCGGAGAGTCGAGGCACGTGACGCGCTGCTACCAATGTCGGCCAGCTGATGCTCAAGCGCTGTCATCACCGCCGTTACGCGACCCTCGATTTCCGTTGCTTCCTCGCTCCTCATCATCGGGACGGGTAAAGCCTTGAGCTTGGTGAGGCTTATCGAGGCCAGATTCGTCGTCTGCTTACCCTTGTCGAGAAAGAACGCGCGGCCCATCTCGTTCGCGTACCACGAGACGAGCTTCGGCCAAGCCCCCGCAACGAACAGACGCGCGCGGAACACATGATTCTGATGAATACATACGGGAATCTGACCTTCCCAAACCCACCCACGTCCCAGCTTGTCCAGATCGCCGCCCTCATTGAAAAGGATGTCGCCCGGCTGCAACCGTAGCGCCTCCACACGCGCAACCGGCGCCAGCAGCGACTTGATCTCCGCGAGGTTCAAGTATCCGCGCTGTACGTTCGCAACCCGGAGATAGGGAACCATCATGCAGCCATCGCCACCGCGTTTTGCGTCAACCGTGATGCCACCAGTTACGTCCGCGATCATGTCCAGCGATGTCCACACCCACCCTTCCGGCAGTTCGGGTAGGTCGGTGGTGTCGGGTGACGCGGGTTCCTGGTACTTCTGCTTCCAGCGGTCATCGGTCGGGGCTTTGCCTTTGGCCTTGAGCTTGGCGAGTTCGGCTTGCTCCCACGCGGTGCGGCGGGCCTTGAGGATGCGGGCCAGCAAGTTTGCGCCGGATTCCACGGGTTCGCCGGCACGCTTGCGCGCTTCGCGCCAGTCGCGGGTGAGTTTGCCGGTGACGGCGGCCTTCAGCACCGACTGGCGGTAACGCTCCACCAGCTTGGCCACGCGCTTCAGCGCCTGCTCGCCCTCGTCGATGCGGCTGAACAGCTCGTCGATCTTGGAAACGATGCGGCGCTGTTCGTTCGCAGGTGGCAAGTCGAATTTGTAGTCCGAGATTCCGCCGAAGTCGACGCGCGGGCGATCACCTGAGCTTTGACCGCTTGCAAAACTCACGAACCGCCGGTGATGCAGCAAGTAGGCAAGGAAGTCACCATCCAACGCGCCGCTCCCAGGCATCACGATGAACTCGGCAGAGCAAGCGCCGTCGAATTTCGCACGATGTACCTTGTTCAAGTAAGGCCGCATGCGGCCATACAGAACATCACCGTCAAAGAACAAGCCACCGTTGCTCTTCATCTCGCCAAACTTTGAGGTGCCCAGCAACTGCATACCATTCGCAGCAATCTGGTCCATGCCAACGAATGGAAGATCGGGATGGCTCGACGGCGACGCCTTCGGTCTTGGAGATGCAACAGTTTCACCGAGCGTCGTTTCGGCCCAACCGGCGGGAAGCGATTCGCTCATGCGGCCAGCGCCTCAGCCATCTCGTCCAACATTCCATTCAATTCCTCGCCAAACACCTTACGCGCGGCGATCATGCCACCCCACGCGCTGAACGGCGTGTCGCGCTGCAGATCGGCGGGGGCGATCTCGACGTTGGCGGCAAGATAATCGCGGATGGCTCTGAGCCAGTTCATCTGTTCCTCGCTGAAGGCTTTGCCAGCCTTGATCTGGCGGCCGATCCACAGGTTGAATTTCTGCTCGACGCGCGCGGAATATGGTTCCAGCAGTTCACTTTGGCCGGTGGCGAAGCGCACCAGCGAAATGATGTCGGTAAGCACCTTGTCGCTGGGCGCACCGCGCACCAGCGCGGCTTC
Organism: Rhodanobacter sp. FW106-HT46G03; assembly: GCF_058789895.1. Taxonomy (NCBI): domain Bacteria; kingdom Pseudomonadati; phylum Pseudomonadota; class Gammaproteobacteria; order Lysobacterales; family Rhodanobacteraceae; genus Rhodanobacter; species Rhodanobacter sp. FW106-HT46G03. Next base: position 862,909 of record NZ_JBYTCC010000001.1, on the reverse strand, counting down.
GATGCGCTTGTACGCCTGCCACACGTCGGCAGTGGTGAGGTGCCACGGCGGGTCGGTGAGTCGCTGCGCCAACTCGCGGATGGATGCGTACGTGAGTCGGCGTTTCGCATACGGTTGACCGTAGAGGATCTGTAACGCCAGCAGTTCGTTCTTGTGCTGATCGATAAATTCCTTGAACGACTGCACGCGCGCCTCGGCATGCTTGACGTCGTAGCCGGCGCTGATGATCTCGTCCGGCGTGCGCTCGGCGATCAGGATGTCGGTCTTCTGCTTGATGTCCTTGATGAGGTTGCGCAGCTTGGGATCGTCCAGCGGCGCGCAGGCGGCGTCTTTCAGTTCGTCGGCAACGGTTTGTGCCTGCGCTTTCGTCGCAGCCTCCACGCTGCCGTGACGTTCGATGATCCTCGCTTCGACGATGTCCGGGCTGATGGCGTCGAGCAGGCGGGCCGCGAGCGATTTCAGCGTGGCGCCCTGCCCGGCCGCCGAGACGCGGCTGCGGTCTTCATCCTCGATGCGGTGATCCAGCGCCGCAAGGCGGCCGGCGAGGCTGGAGATGGCATCGTCGTCACGTCGCCCCTGCGCGATCTGGTCGATCAATTTGTCGAACGCGATGCTGCGCTTGCGCTCCAACGGCTGGCTGACGGTCTTCTGGCTCTCGGTGACACCGACTGCATCGACCAGCACAAAGCGCGTCTTGGTTTGCGCGTCGGGCGTGACCTGGTGCAGATCGGCGTTGGCAATGCTGCGCACACCGCGGCCACGCATCTGCTCGTAGTAGCCGGCGGATTTCACATCCCGCATGAAGATCAGGCATTCCACCGCCTTGATGTCGGTGCCGGTGGCGATCATGTCCACGGTGACGGCAATGCGCGGGAAGGGATCGACGCGAAAGGCCTTGATCAGCGCCTTGGGGTCATCGTTCGTGCGATAGGTGATCTTCTTGGCGAAGTCGTTGCCCTGATCGAACACCTCGCGCACGGATGTGACGATCTCCTCGGCGTGGTTGTCATCCTTGGCGAAGATGAGCGTTTTCGGTACCCACTCGCCGGTGCGGCCGGGGAAGAGTTCGGTATAGAGGTTGTCGCGATAGCACTGGAGCACCGCCCGAATCTGCGCCGGCACGGTCACCGAGCGGTCGAGTTCTTCCTTGGCGAAGGCAAGGTCTTCGTCCAGCTCTTTGTAGCGCAGCGCGCGGGTGCGGCGATCGCGGATGGGCGTTGCGTAGCCGGCTTCCACCGTGCCGCCTTGTTCGCCCACTTCGGTCTTGATGCGGAAAACCTCGAAGCCGACGTTGACACCATCGGCGATGGACTGCTCGTAGCCGTACTCGGACACGAGATTGGAATTGAAGAAGGCTAGCGTATGCCTGCTGGGGGTGGCGGTGAGACCGACCAGAAACGCGTCGAAGTACTCCAGCACCTGCCGCCAGCGCCCGTAGATGGAGCGGTGGCATTCGTCGGTGATGATGAAATCGAAGGTTTCGATGGGGATGGCGGGATTGTAGGCGACGGGCGGAATCTCCCCTTCGTCGCCCGCCTCGACTTCGAAGGCCGAGCGCTCTTCGTCCTCGTCGGACAACTCCTTGCCGCGCAGCATGGCGTACAGGCGCTGGATGGTGGTGATGACCACCTTGGCGTCCGGATCGATGTGGCTGCCGTGCAGGTGCTGCACGATGTAGGTGTCGGTGAACTTGTGGCCGGCGTCGGGCGGATCGAAGTTCTGGAACTCCTTGAGCGTCTGGTCACCGAGGTTGTTGCGATCCACCAGAAACAGGATGCGGCGCGCCTTGGCAAACTTCAGCAGCCGCCACGAGAACGTGCAGGCAGTGAAGGTCTTGCCGGCGCCAGTCGCCATCTGGATCAGCGCACGCGGGCGATCATGGGCAAAGGACTGCTCCAGCCCATGAATCGCTTCGATCTGGCAATCGCGCAGGCCGTGCGTGTCCAGCGCCGGCAGGTGCGTGAGGCGAGTGCGCAGCGTGTCCTGCTCCTTCAGCCAGTCATGCAGCGTATGCGGCTGGTGGAAGGCGAAGATGTGGCGTGAACGCGGCTGCGGATCGCGCCCATCACAAAAGTACGTCTCGTTGCCGGTGGACTCGTAGTCGAAGTACAGGAAGTCGTTCCAGCGCGCCAGGTGGGCGGGCACGGCGAGCTTGTAGCGCGCGGCCTGCTCGGCCACGCCGGACAGGGTGACGCCCACTTTCTTGGCCTCGATCACACCCGCCGCCTTGCCGCCCACGAACAGCAGGTAGTCACAGGGGCCGCTATCGAGGTGAAACTCACGCACCGCCACGCCTTCCGCCGCATTGCGGTTGAAGTCGGCCATGTCTTGGATGACCCAGCGGGCTGCAGTCAGCAGCTCGTCGATTCTTGCCCTGGCATGTTGTTCCGGTTCGTCAGCGGGCATCCCCTGATCCCTTCGTCCTCCCCCGTGAGGCAGGGGGCCGGTAAAGGATAGCGGGAGCACGCGTCCGACGTCTGGGCGGGTCAGTCATCGTGCCGCCGAATGATGCTGGGGCTCAGCCGACACCCATAGTCCTTAGTACCAGCCAGAAGCGGGCTTATGCGGTATCGGTTCAGCCATCCTGGACAACCAAAAGAGGTGCTCATAACGCGGGCGCATCGACCGCGGCTGGCGGGCGTTGGCTGATGACAGCATGCCGACGGTGTTGGTTGTTGACTGGCGGCAGGTACTGCAACACTTCCGGTTCGACCTCGGCGTGGTCTCGGTACGCTTGATCGCCGATCCATTCGTGCTTGAGGCGGCGAAACACTGGATCCACCTTCGCGTTGTCCCCGCAATTGACGCGCCGGCTCTTGCTTTGCTTGATCCCGAGCCGCTGCAGCGTAGCGACGAAGGTCGCACTGGTATAGGTACCGCCCTGATCGGAGTGGAACAGCAGCCCCGATCAGCGTTGGTGGGCCTACCACGGCTGCTCCAGCGCCCGAGCCACCAGTACGCTGTCGACCTTCGCCGAGCGGACAGCCCCGACGATCCGCCGGCCCACCGCGATCGCCGAGCACCGCCAGCCATGCTGCGTAGGCAGATAGGTTACGTCACCCGCGCCCACTTGGTTGGGTGCCGGCGGACAAAACGGTCGCGCCAACGGGTTCAGGGCAATCGCGGCCACTTGGTCGGTCGGACGATAGCGATGGCGGCGCCGGGAGTGACCCCACACTCCGGCCTGACGCACCAGGGTACGAGCTGGGTAGCGGCCCACCAACGTACTCGGGCTGGACAACTTACGCGCCACCCGGCGACTCCCGTAGCTGCGCTGGGTCTCCTGTGGATCTGACGCACGCGCACCACGTCCGCCGCGTGCGATCACGCGACCGCCGCGCCACCCACCGCGGTCGCATCTAATTTGCGCTCGGGGGTCGCAAGTTGCCCGTCGTCCAAGTCGTACAGCTCCATCCAGCATCACCCGGGCGAGCACCAGCGATCCAAGGCCCGACGTGGTAACGGTCCGGCTGGCCCACAGGTGGGCGTAAAAAGGGGAATGCCGAATGCCGGAGTTCGCCTGAGTGTCTCAACCGTGACGCGAACGCTTATGAGCAAAACGTAAATCGTTATGTGCTAGACATGAACGCTTATGCGCTAAAGAACAACTGAGTGCGTCCGCCGTGGTGCGACAGCTTATGCGCGTGACGCGACCCGTTATGCGCTACACACGACAGCTTATGCGCTAGCAGACACCCACGTTCACGGCCTCCGCGGCAACTCCGTCAACCGCACTTGCTGTACCCGCAATTGAGGCAGGTCTGGCAGCCGTCCATCAGCACCAGCGCCTGGGTGTTGCACTTGGCGCACATCGCGGCGCCGGCGGGGAACGTGGAGGTTCCGGTGTCGGCTTCGGCTTCGACGGCTTTCGGTGCGGCGGCCGGCTCGGCGTGGGCGTGATCGGCATGCGCGGCGTTGTTGCGCGCGGCGATGGCTTCGTAGGCGGCGCGTTTCTCGGCAATCAGCGCACGCTGGGCGTCGCTCATTTCCGGATCGTGGATGAGGCCGATGTTTTTCATGTGCTGCTCGATCACGCCGCCGATCTCGGCCACGATCGAGGGCATGTAGATGCCGCCGGCCTTGAAGTAGCCGCCGCGCGGGTCGAACACGGCTTTCAGCTCTTCGACGATGAAGGTGACATCGCCGCCCTTGCGGAACACCGCGGAAAGAATGCGGGTGAGCGCAACGATCCACTGGAAGTGATCCATGTTCTTCGAATTGATGAAGATCTCGAAGGGGCGGCGCACTTCGTACTTGGTGTGCGCGTTCAGCACGATATCGTTGATGGTGACGTACAGCGCGTGCTCGAACAGCGGCGACTTGATCTTGAAGGTGGAGCCGACCAGCGTCTCGGGGCGCTGCAGGCTCTCGTGCATCTGGATGACTTCGGCGGCCTTGGGCTCGGGCTTGGGCGCCGGCTTCAGCGCCGTGGCCGCGGCCGGCGCGGGTTTTTCCTCGGGCTGCACGACGGCGTAGCCTGTGATCTTTTTTGCGATCTTGATCGCCATGATGGAGTGGTTCCTGATCTGGCCGGCGCCACGCGGCGCGGGAAAAACGCGGCCGACCCGGCATGGCCGGGCCGGCCGTGACACGACGTACTACTTGCGGGCAGCCTTGCGCGCAGCCGGCTTGCGACCAACCTTGCGGCTGCCCTTCTTGCTGGCAGTGGACCGTTTGGTTGCCTTGGCGGCGACCTTTTTTGTTTGAGTCGCCTTCTTCGGGGCGACCTTTTTCACCGCGGCCTTGACGGCCGTCTTCTTGCTGCTGACTTTCTTTGCCGGCTTGGCGGCTTTTTGGGCCACCTTGCCGAGCGTCTTTTTCACCGGCTTCTTCGTCACCTTCCTGACGGCGGCGGCCTGGCTTGCCGGTTTGCGCACAGGTTTCTTCGCCGCGGCCGTCTTCGCCGGCTTACGCGCAACCACTTTCTTTGTCGCTGCCGTCTTGGCCACGGCCTTCTTCGGCGCAGCCCGCTTGATGGTCTTGCGCGCCGCCGACTTCTTCGCAGCGGTTTTCTTCGGCGCCGCCGACTTCCCGGCAACCGCCTTTTTCGGCGCGGCCTTCTTGGCGGCAGGCTTCTTTGCCGCTGCCGCCTTCTTCACCACCGGCTTGGATGCGGGCTTCTTGGCTGCGGGCTTCCTGGCCACTGATTTCTTCGCCACCGGCCGGTTTGCTGCCGGGGTGCGCGCGGCCGCCACTGGCAGCTCGGCAACGATGACCGGTACCAGCACCGGCTCCGGATCGAACGCCGGCTCGTCCGGCACGACGGTGACGGTTTCGACGACGATTTCGGTGACTACCGGCGCGTCAGGGGCCGGTGACGTGACGCTGGATGACGCTTCGACTTCATGATCGATGGACATGCAGGTGATCCCCTCGGACGGTGGCCGCGATGCGATTGCGTTTGGTGTCAGAACTTGCCGTAATAGCCTTCCTTCAAGGCATCGAACAGGTTGGCAGCGGTGTGGGTCTCGCCGTCGTACTCCACCTCTTCATTGCCGTGAAGTTCCACCACGCTACCGTCTTCGAGTTCGAAGCGGTAGAGGGTGTGCGCGAGGTCGGAATCCTTGACCAGTACGCCCTGGAACGCGGCCGGGTTGAAACGGAACGTGGTACAGCCCTTGAGCCCCTGCTGGTAGGCGTAAAAGTAGATGTCCTTGAACTTTTCGTAGGGGTAGTCGGTGGGCACGTTGGCGGTCTTGGAGATCGACGAGTCGATCCATTTCTGCGCCGCCGCCTGGATGTCCACGTGCTGCTTCGGGCTGATGTCGTCGGCAGCCACGAAGTAGTCCGGCAACTTCACCTTGGGGTCGTCCGAATCGGGCATCGCATCGGCGTTGATCAGCGCGCGATAGGCCAGCAGCTCGAAGCTGTAGACGCTGATTTTTTCCTTGGTCTTGCGCCCCTCGCGAATGACGTTGCGCGAGTAGTGGTGGGCAAAGCTCGGCTCGATGCCGTTGGACGCGTTGTTGGCGAGCGACAACGAAATGGTGCCGGTCGGCGCAATCGAGGTGTGGTGAGTGAAGCGCGCGCCGGTCTCGGCCAGCTCGGCGACGAGGTTCGGCGCCACCTGCGCCACGCGCTGCATGTAGCGGCTGTACTTGGCGTGCAGTACACGCCCGGGGATGCGGTCGCCCAGCTTCCAGCCGTCGCGCGCCATCTCCGGCCGCTTGCGCAGCATGTCGCCGGTCACGGCGTATTCCTTGGCCAGCACCGGCGCCGGACCTTTTTCCTTCGCCAGATCGAGTGCGACTTCCCAGCCGGCCACCGCCATTTCGCGCGAAGCATCTTCGGTGAACGCCACCGCCTCGGCCGAACCGTAGCGCATGCGCAGCATCGCCAAGGTCGAACCCAAACCGAGGAAACCCATGCCGTGCCGGCGCTTGGAAAGAATCTCCTCGCGCTGCTGTGCCAGCGGCAGGCCGTTGATGTCCACCACGTTGTCGAGCAGGCGGGTGAACACCTTCACCACCTCGCGGTACTCGTCCCAGTCGAAGCGCGCCTTCGGCCCGAACGGATCGTGCACGAAGCGCGTCAGGTTGACCGAGCCGAGCAGGCACGAGCCGTACGGCGGCAAGGGCTGTTCGCCGCACGGGTTGGTCGCGCGGATGTGCTCGCACCACCAGTTGTTGTTCATCTCGTTGACGCGGTCGATCAGGATGAAGCCGGGCTCGGCGTAGTCGTACGTGGAGACCATGATCATGTCCCACAGGTGGCGCGCACGGATGTGGCCGTAGATCTTGCAGGCCACCAGGCCGTCGTCGCGCTCCACGTAGTTCTCGTGGGTGGGCCACTCGCGCCACACGACCTTGGCCGGGTCGTCGAGATCCAGCTCGTCGCGCTCCTTGACGTGCACCGGGAAGATCAGCGGCCAGTCCTCGTCGTGCTCCACCGCCTGCATGAAACCGTCGGTGACCAGCAGCGAGAGATTGAACTGGCGCAGCCGGCCGTCCTCGCGCTTGGCCTTGATGAACTCCTTCACGTCCGGGTGGCTGACGTCGAAGGTGCCCATCTGCGCGCCGCGCCGGCCGCCGGCCGAGGACACGGTGAAGCACATCTTGTCGAAGATGTCCATGAACGACAGCGGACCGGAGGTGTACGCGCCGGCGCCAGAGACGTAGGCGCCACGCGGACGCAGCGTGCTGAACTCGTAGCCGATGCCGCAGCCCGCCTTGAGCGTCAGCCCCGCCTCGTGCACCTTGCCGAGGATGTTGTCCATCGAGTCGTGGATGGTGCCCGATACGGTGCAGTTGATGGTGCTGGTGGCCGGCTTGTGCGCCAGCGCGCCGGCGTTGGAGGTGATGCGACCGGCCGGGATCGCGCCGTGGCGCAGCGCCCACAGGAAGCGTTCGTTCCAGTGCTCGCGCAGCTCGGGGGTGGCTTCCACCTCGGAAAGCGCACGGGCCACGCGTTGCCAGGTCCCATCGACATCGGCGTCCACCGGCTCGCCGGTCTTGGTCCGCAGGCGGTATTTGCGATCCCAAATGTCTTGTGAGGCGGGCTGCAGCGGAATCTCCACCGCGGCATCGCGTTGCAACTCCGAACCTGTCACTGGCGCACGCGCTGTGCTCATCGGCTTCCTGACCTCCGGCGGCCTCACGGCCTTGTCGTTATCTATGCTGTACGACCCGCGACACGACCCACGTGGCGCCCCGGGCGCGGAGCGTGGCAGTGCCGGGGCCCGCCTCCCGATCGGCGACTCTCATCCACCAGCGCTTGTTTTACCTGCAACGAACAAGCACAAGATATTGTGGTTGGGAGTGCCTTGGACAGTACCCCGCACAAGGTCGGTTGTAAAGTCCGGATGCACCATCGCGCAACCCGCCGTCACCGGGAACCGCATGCGCTGGCGGACAGTCCAATGCGCGTCGATTTTTGCCCTCAAGGAGAAACACATGGCACCTCGCCAACCTTCCGGTTTTCCCTGGCTTGCCGGGGCCCTTGCGTTGCTGCTCGGCGTCGTCGCGCCCGGCGTCAGCCACGCCGCGATGCCGCCGGCCGTCGATGGCCAGGCGATGCCGTCGCTGGCGCCGATGCTGGCCAACGTGACACCCACGGTGGTCAACATCTCCAGCAAGACCCGGGTGCAGGTGCACAACCCGTATTTCGACGACCCGGTGTTTCGCCAGTTCTTCGGCCTGCCGGCGACGCCGCGCGAGCGGGTCGAGCAGAGCTTGGGCTCGGGCGTGATCGTGGATGCGGCCAAGGGCTACATCCTCACCAACAACCACGTGGTGGGCGGCGCCAACGAAATCACCGTGACGCTGCAGGACGGCCGCACCTTCAAGGCCAGGCTGGTCGGCACCGATCCGGACACCGACGTGGCGGTGGTGCAGATCCACGCGTCCGGCCTCAAGGCACTGCCGATCGCCGATTCCGGCAGGCTGCGCGTGGGCGATTACGTGGTGGCCGTGGGCGAGCCATTCGGGCTGAGCGAAACCGTGACCTCGGGCATCGTCTCCGCGCTCGGCCGCTCCGGCCTGGGCGATTCGCGCTACCAGAACTTCATCCAGACCGATGCCTCGATCAACCCGGGCAACTCCGGCGGCGCACTGGTGAACCTGCGCGGGCAACTGGTGGGCATCAACACGATGATTTTCTCGCCCTCGGGCGGCAACGTGGGTATCGGTTTCGCGATCCCGTCGAACCTTGCCAGCGAGGTGATGGCCCAGCTCATCGCGCACGGCAAAGTGGAGCGCGGCACGCTCGGCCTGCAGTCGCAGGACATCACGCCGCGCATCGCGCGGTTGCTCAACCTCAAGCAGGAGACCGGCGTGGTGGTGACCGGCGTCAACCCCGGCTCGCCGGCGGAAACCGCGGGTCTCGCGCCGGGCGACGTGCTGACCGCGCTGGATGGCAAGCCGCTGCGCAATGTCGACGAGCTGCGCAATACCGAAGGCCTGCTGCCAGTGGGCAGCACGGTGAGACTTGGCGTGCTGCATGACGGCAAGGCGCGTGAAGTGAGCGCCGTGCTGCGCGCCGAACGCCTCGCCAGCCTCGACGGCGGCAAGCTTGATCCGCGCCTGGCCGGCGTCACCTTCGATGAGCTCGGCCAAAGCGCACGCAGCCAGGGCCTGTACGGCGTGGCGGTGGGCAACGTGGCTCCCGGCAGTCGCGCCGCCGCGGCCGGCCTGCGCCGCGGCGATGTCGTGATCGGCGTCGGCAGCACGCGGATCACCGGGTTGCGCATGCTGAGCCAGCTCGCGGGCGTACGCCCGCGCCAGCTGGTGCTGGTGGTGGCCGACGACGAGGGTTCGCACTACGTGGTGATCCAGTAGCGCAAACACAAACGGCCGGCGGATGCCGGCCGTTTGCGCGTGATGGCGGGACGATCAGCCCACGCGGATCCAGCGCCACAACTCGCGCCAGCTCGGCTTCTTGCCGTACATGAGGATGCCGGTGCGGTAGATGCGCCCGGCGATCCACACGCAGGCCAGCAGCCCGAGCACCATCAGCGCCAGCGAGATGCCGAGCTGCACCAGCGGCACCGAGGTCATCGACCAGCGCACCGGCATGGTGAACGGCGAGAAGAACGGAATCAGCGACAGCGTGGCGCCGATGCCGCCGTTCGGATCCTTGATCAGCGCGAACACCGCGAAGAACCCGATCATCGTCAGCATCGTCACCGGCAGGATGTACTGCTGGGTTTCCTGGATGGAATTGCACATCGCGCCCACCGCGGCGAACAGCGCGCCGTAGAGCAGAAAGCCGAGTGCGAAATACAGCAGGAACACCACCAAGAGGCTCACCGGCATGCCTGGCAGTGCGAAATCCTTCGCCGCCTCGGCACTGGCACCAAACGCGCCGGCGATGTGCCCGCCCTGGCTACCCAGCGCGAACGCCGTACCGCCCCAGATCGCCATCTGCGTCAACCCGGCCAGCCCCACGCCGAGCACCTTGCCCATCAGCATCTGGAACGGCGTGAGTGAGGAAGTAAGCACCTCCATGATGCGCGAGGTTTTTTCCTCGATCACCGAGGTGGTCATCTGCTGGCCATAGATGACGATGGCGAGATACAGGATGAAGCCCATCGCGTAGGCGATGCCGAACGCGGCCATGCCGCTTTGCCCGGTGATCTTGCCGTCCTCGACCTTGGTGGTGGAAACATCCGCCTTGGCCATCGCCTGCTTCACCACGCCCTCGTCCACGCCGGCGGTCGCCAGGCGCACGCCGGCGATCGCATCGGACACGTCGCGCTGCAGCCGCGCCATCGCATCGGGCGAACCGACATTGGTGCCGTAGTACTCCAGCTTGCCGCTGGCAAGCGTTCCCGGTGCCAGCACCAGCACCCCGTCGTAGCCGTCGCCGCGGTGCTCACCGGAAAGCCCGGTCTGCGCAATCAGCCGGTCGCGTTCGGCGGTCAGCGTGGCCGCCGTTGCCGGGAACACGGTGACGGCATAGCGCGGCATCGCATTCGGCTTGCTGCCGAACCGCGCCGCCTTGAGCGTGCTCGCCAGCGGTGCACCGAGCGCGCTGCCGGAAGCGTCCACCACCGCCACCCGGCTGGTGTGGTCGCCACCGGCCAACATCAGCATCGGCAACAGCATCACCAGCACCATGAACACCGGCACCAGGATGGTGGAAATCAGGAACGCCTTGCTGCGCACGCGCTCGACGTACTCGCGGCGAACCACGGCCATGGTCTTGTTCATGCGGCAGCTCCCTGTGGCAACGGCGCGGCATCCGGGTCGGCGCCCACCTTGGCGACGAAGATCGCCTGCAGCGACGGCTCCACCACCTCGAACCGGCGCAGCCCGACGCCGGCGCCCACCAGCGCGGAAAGCAATTGATCCGGCGTGGCGCCATCGGCCAGCCGCAGCTCCGCGCTCGCGCCGTAGTCGTCCAGCCGCGCCACCAGCCGTGGATCGGCCAGCGCTGCGTTCGCGTGCTCGCGGCCGCTGCTGAAACCCAGCGCCAGATAACGCCCGCCAAAATCCGCCTTCACCTGCGCCAGCGTGCCGTTCACCACCATCCGCCCGCGCGCGATGATCGCCACGTGGTCGCACATGCGCTCGGCCTGCTCCATCACGTGAGTGGAAAACAACACCGTGCGGCCGCTCTTGGCGATCCCCACCACGATGTCCTTCATCGTCTGCGCGTTGATCGGGTCGAGCCCCGAAAACGGCTCGTCCAGGATCACCAGCTCCGGCTCGTGCAGCAGTGCGCCGGCAAACTGCACCTTCTGCTGCATGCCCTTGGAAAGATCCTCGACCTTCTTCTGCGCCCAGCCCGCGATCTCCAGCCGTTCCAGCCAGGCCAGCGCGCGCTTGCGCCCTTCCGCTCGCGACAGCCCCTTGGTCTCCCCCAGAAAGATCAGGTGATCGAGCACCTTCATCTTTTTGTACAGCCCGCGCTCTTCCGGCAGGTAGCCGATGCGCGCGGAAAGATCGCGACTGCTCTGCGCCGAGCCAAAGCGTGTGATGCGGCCCTCGTCCGGCTCGATGATGCTCATGATCAGCCGGATCGTGGTCGACTTGCCGGCCCCGTTCGGCCCGAGCAGGCCAAAGATGCCGCCGACCGGCACCTGCATCGACAACCGATCCACCGCGGTATGTCCCGCAAACCGCTTCGTTACTGACTCGACACTCACGCTGGGTGTGGACACGTGACGCTCCTTGTGCAGGCCTCCCCGGCCTGGAGCTGCGCAAGGTAGCATGCGTTGCCACGCGCCTTGCCGTGCCTTTCGTCATCAACGGCCGCCTGCGGCCCGGCCGGCGTCGACGCACCGCCACCACACGCGGTCACCGGCCCAGTTCACCCGGCCGTCAGTTTGGCGCCCGCCAGGCCGCATCCCGCCGTGCGCAACGGTTTCTTTATGGATACCGCCGATTCATCCGGGTGCCACCGCGACGCCCTACGGTATGGATGCCACGCATTCGTGGCTCACTTTCTGCGAGGTTACGCCATGACCAAGACCATCACTGCCGCCTTGTTTGCCGCGGCGTTCGCATTGCCAGCTTCATACGCACTCGCGCAGCCACAGCACCAGAGCGGGCACGCGCCGAACGAGCACGCGACCATGCCGACCATGCCGACCACGGACCAGGACGCCCACGGCGACACCGTGTCCGATGCTGCCCACACGGCGAAAACAGACGACGCCGATGTCGGCAAGACCGTCAGCGAAGTTGCCAACGACAAAAACAAAGGCGAGCGCGTTGCCAAGGGTCACACCAAGACCCATCACGCCAAGACCCATCACGCCAAGCACTGAGCCGCGTGATCGATTCACGGGGCCGGGTCGTCAGACCCGGCCCTTTTTCGTGTCCGACGCACGCGACTTCGCAGTGCCGAACCGCGGCAGGTTCCACCCCAGCCGCAGCGAGATGTAGCGCAAGGCGAAACACAGGCCGATGGGGAGCCAGGTAGCCCAGAGAGCGGACCATCCCAGGCGTTCGCCAATGACCGCAAGGGCTGCGGCGAGGGCTGCGGCGGAGGCGTAGATCTCTTTTTGCAGCACCACGGAGACGCGCGCCAGCAGCATGTCGCGGGCCAGTCCGCCGCCGATCGCGGTGACCATGCCAAGCAGGATCGCGACTTCCGCGTTGGCGCCGTGCAGCAGTGCCTTGTGCGCGCCGTACACCGCAAACAGGCCGAGCCCCATCGCGTCGAACAGACGCACCGGGTAGGTGAGGCGTTCGATCGGGCGGTAGGCGATGACGGTGGCCAGCGCCGCGACGACGGCAGTGGCGAGGTAGCGCCAGTCGGACAACCCGGCCGGCGGGATCGCGCCAATGCACACATCGCGCGCGATGCCGCCGCCACAGGCGGTGATGTAGGCCAGCGTGAGGATGCCGAAGAGATCGAGGCGGCAGCGCCGCGCGGCGGTGGCGCCACTGATCGCAAACGCAAACGTGCCGGCGAGATCGACGAAATTGAACAACAGTTGCTCGTTCATGCACCCTGCCGGGGCAGGTATGCCGGCAGGGCGGCGATACCCGCCATTGAACCAGCTTTGCCGCTCGCCGACGATTACCGGACGCGAAGCATCCTGCGCTGCACGCGGTTCACTGGCCCAGCCGGCGCGAGATCGCGAAGAACACCAGGTTGCCCAGGCCGGTGGCGCCGGCCAGCACGGCGATCATGCCGGGGGTCACTTCCTGCCAGCCGAACCACTGGATCAGGCCGAAACCGACCGCCAGCGACAACAGCACGATGCCCCAGCGCAGCGAGGAATGGCGGCGGCGCAGCTCCTCGTCGCGCAGCACCGAGTTGACCAGCTCGGCCGAACCACCCGCGTCCAGCATGCGCCGGCGCGTCACGGCATCGACGCTGACCTTGATGGCGTAGGTGATACAGACAAACAACGAGATCGGGATCAATATGCCAAAGTCCATAGTTCCTCCTGGGCGGGAAAGGGCAATGCCGGGTTTCGGAACCATGGATACCGCTCTCCGGCCGATGGTTGCAGTCGACCCGCTGCAACCGTTGCGCCGCTGCCTGTATCCCGTCTGCCATGGATGACACGCACTCCTCCGACCGCGCCCTGGTCGCTGCCGTGCTGGCCAAGCGGCCGGGCGCGTTCGAACAGCTTGTGCGTTCGCACCAGGGATTGTGCTGGCACATCATCCAGCGCATGGTGCGCAATCCGGAGGATACCCGCGAGCTGTGCCAGGACACCTTCCTGCGCGTGCACCAATGCCTGCACCAATACCGCGGCGAGAGCGCACTGAAGTCCTGGATCGGCCGCGTGGCCTACACCATCGCCCTGCGCCACCTGCAGCACAAGCGCATCCCGCTGGTCGAGGCGCACGACGACGAGGGGGCGCCACTGGTGGAAAGCGTGGCCGACGACTTCGACCTGGAAACCGCTTGCGCCGATGCGGAAATCGCCGCGCACCTGCATGCGGCGATCGACGCCCTGCCGCCACTGCAACGCACGCTGCTGACCCTGTACTACCTCGAGGAAAGCACCATCCCCGAGATCGCCGCCATCACCGGGCTGGCCGGCGGTACCATCAAGAGCCACTTGTTCCGGTCGCGCCTGCGCCTGCGCGAGACGCTGGAAACCCGGACAGGAGTTGCCGCATGAACCACGATTTGCCTTCCTTCGACGACCCCGCGCGCGAGCACGAATGGCAGGCGCAGGAACGCGCGCTGCAGGCCGAACGCCTGGGCCTCGATGCCGGGGCCGACGATGCCCGCGTGCGCCGCTACCGCCTGCTGGTGCGCACGTTGCGCGAACCCATGCCGGATGCGCTGCCGGCGGATTTCGCGCAGCGGATGGCCGCGCAAGTCGCCGCCGTACCGGCCCGCCAGCAAGCCACCGAGATGCACATCGAGTCGACGCTGGCGAGCACGCTCGCCGCCGGGCTGCTGGTGGCCGGAGGCGTCGTGCTCGCGATCTACGGCAACACCTGGCAGCCGGCCTTCCGCGACCTGCTGTCGGCATCCGGCACACCGGCGACGGGCTGGCTGCTTGCCCTGGGCGGCTGCCTCGGCGCGTCCTGGCTGCTCGGACTGTGGCAGCGGCACGCACGGGGCCGCGCTGCCTGAGAGCCTTGGGGCCTACAGTTCGAGCACCGCGTCCAAGCCGCGGTGCAGGCCGGTCAGCGTGGAAACCTTGCGGATTGCCAGCAACGCACCATCCACATAGGGCTTCGCGCTGCTGCCGGCGTTGTGGCGGATGCTGAGGGTCTGATCCGGCAGGCCGAAGAGCGTCTCGGCGCCGAGCACGAAGCCCGGCAGGCGCACCGCATGCACCTGGCTGCCGGCCAGGGTGCCGCCGCGCGCTGCGCGCAGGCCGCGGGTTTCCTCCAGCGGCACTTCCAGCTGCGGTTGACGCACCTTGCCCATGCGTGTGGCCAACTCGCGCACGGTGCCGCTGGGCGCGTCCGGCTTGCCGGCGTAGGCGTAATCGATGATCTCCCACTGCGGCAGGATCTTCGCCGCCATCTCGGAGAACTTGATCAGCAGCACCGCGGTGAGCGCGAAGTTGCCGCAGGCGAGCACGCCAAGGCCGCGCTCGCGCGCCACGGCATCGATCTGCGCGTAGTCCGCGTCGGTGAGGCCCGAGGTACCCACCACCACGTGGGCGCCATGCGCCAGTGCGGCGAGAATGTTCGCCCGCGCGCTGTCGGGGTGGGTGTATTCGACGAACACGTCGCAGGGTGCGGCCAGCGCCGCGGCCGCACTGGCGAACACCGGCGTGGTGATGACGGCGTCGCCCAGCGCCTCGCCCAGCGGCCGGCCGGCATGCCGGCGCGACACCGCGGCCACCAGGCGCAGATCCGCGCTGGCGGCGATGCCGCGCGCCAGCTCCGAGCCGGCCCAGCCGGTGGCGCCGGCGAGACATACCTTCAATGCCATGACGGCCTCGCTTGCAGGGCGCGTGCCGTGCCGATGCGCGGCGCGGCAATCACTTCTTCTTCGGGATGTACAGGTCGGTGATGGTGCCTTCGTACACCTCGGCAGCCATGCCGATCGACTCGCCGAGCGTCGGGTGCGGATGGATGGTGAGTGCGATGTCGGCCGCCTCGGCGCCCATTTCCACCGCCAGCGCCAGCTCGGAGATCAGGTCGCCGGCGTTGACGCCGACCACCGCGCCGCCGACGAGGCGATGGGTTTCCTCGTCGAAGATGAGCTTGGTGAAGCCCTCGGTGCGCGCGATGCCGATGGCGCGGCCGGAGGCCGCCCACGGGAACTTGCCCACGCCGATCTTGAGGCCTTTCTCATTCGCCTCGCGCTCAGTGACGCCCACCCAGGCCACTTCGGGGTCGGTGAACGCCACCGACGGGATCACCCGCGCGTCGAAATATGCCTTGTGGCCTGCGGCAACTTCGGCCGCCACGTGCGCCTCGTGCACTGCCTTGTGCGCCAGCATCGGCTGGCCGACGAGGTCACCGATGGCAAAGATGTGCGCCACGTTGGTGCGCATCTGCGTGTCGACGTTGATGAAGCCGCGGTCGGTCACCGCGACACCGGCGTTTTCGGCGCCGATCTTCCTGCCGTTGGGCGCGCGGCCGACCGCGACCAGCACGCGGTCGAACACCGTGGTCTCGGGGATCGACTTGCCCTCGTAGGCGACTTCGATGCCTTTCTTGGTCGCCTTCGCGGCCACCACCTTGGTGCCGGTGTGGACGCCCTTGAGGCGCGCGCCGAGGCGCTTGGCCAGCGGGCGCACGAGATCGGCGTCGGCCGGCGGGATGATCTGCTCCATGAACTCGACCACGGTCACTTCGCTGCCGAGCGCGGCGTACACCGTGCCCATCTCCAGCCCGATGATGCCGCCGCCGACCACAAGCAGCTTGTTCGGCACGTCGGCCAGCGCGAGCGCGTCGGTGGAATCCATCACGCGCGGATCGTCCCACGGGAACAGCGGCAGCTTCACCGCCTGCGAACCGGCGGCGATGATCGCCTGTTCGAAGCGGACAAGCTTCGTGCCTTCGGCCGTCTTTACTTCCATCTCGTGCGGCGAAATGAAGTTGCCGACACCTTGCACGGTACGTACCTTGCGCTGTTTGGCCATGCTACCCAGGCCGCCGGTGAGCTGGCCGACCACCTTGTCCTTGAACTCGCGCAGCTTGTCGATATCGAGCGTGGGCTTGCCGAACGTGACGCCATGTGCGGCCATCGCCGCGGCCTCGTCGATCACCGCGGCGGCGTGCAGCAGCGCCTTGGACGGGATGCAGCCAACGTTCAAGCACACGCCGCCCAGCGTGTCGTAGCGCTCCACCAGCACCGTATCCAGGCCCAGATCGGCAGCGCGAAACGCGGCGGAGTAACCGCCGGGGCCGGAACCGAGTACCACCAGCTGGCAGGTGATGTCCGGGGTTTTGCCGGAAGCTTTTGCCCCCGCTCCCCCTTGGGGAGAGGGTTGGAGCGAGGGGGCGGGGCTGGCGGAAGGCTTCGGCGAACCCGCCCCCTCACCCCGGCCCTCTCTCCGGAGGGGAGCGGGGGAAGAGCCTGCAGCCTCTGCGCCTTGGGCTTCAAGCACCAGGATCACATCCCCCTCGGAGACTTCATCTCCCACCTTGAGCTTCATCGCCTTGACCACGCCGGCCGCGGTGGAGGGCACTTCCATCGTGGCCTTGTCCGACTCCAGCGTGACCAGGCTCTGCTCCTTGGCGACGGTGTCGCCGACCTTGACCATCACCTCGATCACCGGCACGCCATCGTGGCCGCCGATGTCCGGAACTTTCACTTCGATCGTGTTCGCCATGGGGAATCCTTCGATTGCGTGCGGGGAGATGGCGCGGGCGCAGCCCCTCATCCCAACCCTCTCCCCGGCAGGGAGAGGGAGTCAAAAGCGCGGTGTCAGAGCAGCAGGCGGCGGATGTCGCCGAGCTGCTTGGCGACGAACACCGCAAAGCGCGCGGCGAGTGCACCGTCGATCACGCGATGGTCGTAGCTGAGCGACAGCGGCAGCAACATGCGCGGCGCGAACTCCTTGCCGTTCCACACCGGTTGCACGCGCGAGCGCGAGACGCCGAGGATCGCCACTTCCGGCGCATTGATGATCGGCGTGAACTTGGTGCCGCCGATGCCGCCGAGCGAGGAGATCGAGAAGCAGCCGCCGGACATGTCGGCCGGACCGAGTTTCTTTTCGCGCGCCTTGACCGAGATTTCCGCCAGCTCGCGCGCGAGATCCAGCAGGCCCTTTTGATCCACGTTGCGGATCACCGGCACCACCAGGCCATCGGGCGTATCCACCGCGATGCCGATGTGGAAGTACTTCTTGAGGATCAGCTTCTCGCCGGTTTCATCCAGCGAGGCGTTGAACCTGGGGTATTCCTTGAGCGCCGCGACCACGGCCTTCATCTGGAACACCAGCGGCGTGATGCGCAGATCCTTGTGCTCGGCACCGAGCTGCTTGCGAAATGCCTCCAGCTCGGTGATGTCGGCATCCTCGTGCTGGGTGACGTGCGGAATCATCGCCCAGTTGCGCGCGAGGTTGGCGCCGGAAATCTTCTGGATGCGCGAGAGCGGGTGTTCCTCGACCGGGCCGAACTTGGCGAAGTCGACCTTGGGCCACGGCAAGAGGCTCAGCCCACCGACGCCGGCCACCGCACCGCCGACCGGGCGCGCGCCGGAAGCGAGCGCATGCTTGACGTAGTGCTGCACGTCCTCGCGCACGATGCGGCCGCCGCGGCCGCTGCCCTTGACCTGCGCCACGTCGACCCCAAGCTCGCGCGCAAACGCGCGCACCGCCGGGCTCGCATACGGCGTATCGCCGGGCATGACGAGGTGCGCATCGAACGGCGGTCGCACGTGCGGGCCGGCGTCGCCTTCGGGCGAATGG
Source organism: Rhodanobacter sp. FW106-HT46G03 (assembly GCF_058789895.1). NCBI lineage: Bacteria > Pseudomonadati > Pseudomonadota > Gammaproteobacteria > Lysobacterales > Rhodanobacteraceae > Rhodanobacter > Rhodanobacter sp. FW106-HT46G03. Next base: position 844,671 of record NZ_JBYTCC010000001.1, on the reverse strand, counting down.
CCCGGCTCGGCATGGCGCAGCGCGGGCGCTTCGGTCGCCACCGGTGCGGCGGCGTGCGCCGGTGCCGGCGTGGGTGCTGTCACCGGCGCGGCGCCTTCGGCTTCCACCAGTGCAATCACGTCGCCCTCGGAAACCTCGTCGCCCACCTTGAGTTTCATTTCTTTGATGACGCCGGCGAACGGCGCCGGCACTTCCATCGTGGCCTTGTCCGACTCCAGCGTGACCAGACTTTGGTCCTTGGCGATGCGATCACCCGCCTTGACCATCACCTCGATCACCGGCACGCCGCCGTGGCCGCCGATGTCCGGCACGCGCGCTTCGCGCAGGCCGCCGGAAACCGCCGGGGCGGATGCCGTCGGTGGCGCCGCAGCCGCAACCGATGCCGCCGGAGCGGGGGCCGGGGCTCGTGCGGGTGCAGGAGCCGCCACTGGCGCCGCCGCTTTCGCCGGCGCCGCCGCAGCCTCGATCAACGCGATCACCGAGCCCTCGGAGACCTCGTCGCCGACCTTCAACTTGACCTCTTTCACCACGCCGGCAAACGGCGCGGGCACTTCCATCGTCGCCTTGTCCGACTCCAGCGTGACCAGACTTTGGTCCTTGGCGACGGTATCACCCGGTTTGATCATCACCTCAATCACCGGCACGTTGTCGTGGCCGCCAATGTCGGGTACGCGGGCTTCTTGAGTGGCGGCCATGGTGTCTCCTGGAGTGTCGGGGGCCGGGCGCGCGGGGTGACGCGCCCACAAGGCTTTCATCATAACGAACCGATCCGCATCGCGGGGGCTCCACGCGCGGCGCAAACGCCATTCGCTGGCGCATGTTGCCGCGGGAAATCTTGCGCAGGCATGACCTTGGGCCGGTGCGCATGCGCCATCTCATACCTTAGTCTGCCTTGCGCGGATGCCGCATCGCGCGGCGCAAAGGACGATCCATGCTGAGCCTGAGCAAGCTTTCCAAGACCTATGCCAACGGCGTGCGCGCATTGCGCGACGTATCGCTGGAGATCCCGAACGGCATGTTCGGCCTGCTGGGCCCGAACGGCGCCGGCAAGTCCTCGCTGATGCGCACCATCGCCACCCTGCAGGATCCCGACACCGGCACGATCACGCTCGACGGCATGGATTTGCTCGCCGACAAGCGGGCCACGCGCCGCCTGCTCGGCTACCTGCCGCAGGAGTTCGGCGTGTATCCCAAGGTTTCGGCCGAAGCGATGCTCGACCACTTTGCGGTGCTGAAGGGCGTCACTGCCAAAGGCGAGCGCCGCGACCTCGTCGAAGCCCTGCTGCGCCAGGTGAACCTGTGGGATGTGCGCAAGCGCAGGCTCGGTGGCTTTTCGGGCGGCATGCGCCAGCGCTTCGGCATTGCCCAGGCGCTGATCGGCGCGCCGAAGCTGGTGATCGTGGACGAGCCCACCGCCGGGCTCGACCCGGAAGAACGCAACCGGTTCCTGAACCTCCTGGCGGAAATCGGCGAGCGCGTGGTGGTGATCCTTTCGACCCACATCGTGGCCGACGTCACCGACCTGTGCCAGCGCATGGCGATCCTCGGGCAAGGCCAGGTGCTGCTTGCCGGCGAGCCGCACGAAGCGATCCGCGCGCTGGATGGACGCGTCTGGCGGCGCGTGATCGACAAGGCCGAGCTGGACACCTACCGCGCGCGCATGAACATCCTTTCCACCCGCCTCGCCGCTGGCCGCACCCTGCTGCACGTGTTGGCCGACGAGCGGCCCGACGAAAGTTTCGAGGCCATCGCGCCGGATCTGGAAAACGTGTATTTCGGCCGCCTGCGCGCGCAAGCCACGTTGCGCGCCGCCTGAAGCCACGCCACCCATCGGGACAGGATCATGCTTTTCGAAATCCTTCGCTTCGAGTGGCGCCAGCAACTGAAGGCGCCACTGTTCTGGGTCATCCTTGCCGCGGCGCTGGGCATCGCCTTCACCCTGACCGCGACCGACGCGGTGAGCGCCGCCGGTGCCAGCGGCAACGTGCTGCGCAACGCACCGCTGGTGATCGCGCGCCTGCTGAGCATGATGACGGTGTTCAGCATCTTGTTGGTGGTGACCTTCGTGGCGGCCGCCGCCACGCGCGATTTCGAGCAGCGCACGGCGGAGCTGCTATTCGCCACCCCGATCAGCCGCGGCGCCTACGTGGGCGGGCGCTTTCTCGCCGGCTACTTGGTGCTGGTGGCGATCCTCGCCGCTTGCGCGCTGGCGATCGCGCTCGGCGGCGCGATGCCGTGGCTGGACGCCAGCCGCTTCGGCCCGGCCGACTGGCGCGGCTACGCCTGGGGCTTCGGCGTGCTGGTGCTGCCCAACCTGCTGTTCATTGCGGCCCTGCTGTTTCTGCTGGCCACCGCCACCCGCTCGCTCTTGGCCAGCTACGTCGGCGTCATCGCCTGGTTCGTGCTGCAAGGGGTCACCGGGTACCTGAGCCGCAACCTCGACAACCACTACCTTGCCGCCGTGCTCGACCCATTCGGCGGACGCACGCTGGCGCTCGTTACCCGCTACTGGACGCCGGACCAGACCAACCACCTGCTGCCGGCGCTGGATGGCGTGCTGCTGTTCAACCGCCTGCTGTGGCTGGGCATCGCGGTACTGCTCCTGATCGCCACTTTCGTGGTGTTCCGCCCGAACCGCGAAGGCCTGCAGCTGCCGCGCCGCAAACCGCGTGCGGAGCCGCCGATGCTGCGCCCGCAGGCCGGCACCGCGGTTCTCGCCCTGCCCCACGTGACGCTGGCCCATGGCTGGCGTACGCACCTCGTGCAACTGCGCGCGCAGTTCGCGTTCGACACCCGGGGCGTGCTGCGCGGCGCCGCGTTCCTGGTGCTGCTGGTGCTGGCGCTGACCGTGATGGTGGTGTCGCTGGTGTCCTCCGGACTGGTCTATGGCACCCCGACCTGGCCGGTCACCCACCAGGTGCTCACCGCCATCAACAACAGCTTCAGCCTGCCGCTGATGATCGTGGTGATCTTCTACGCCGGCGAGCTGGTGTGGCGCGAGCGCACGCACGGCTCGGCCGAGGTCAGCGACGCCTTCCCCACCCCGGACTGGGTGGCGATGGCCGCGAAGTTCGGCGCGCTCCTGGCAGTAATCGCCAGCATGCTGCTGGTGGGCGCGGTGGTCGGCATCGGTTGGCAACTTGGCCATGGCTACTACCGCATCGAGCCCTGGCTGTACCTGCGCATGCTGGCGCTGGACGCGATCCCGTTCGTGCTGATCGCGGCGCTGGCGCTGTGCCTGCAGGTGGTGTGCAACCACAAGTTCCTCGGTTATTTCCTCAGCATCGCGTGGCTGGTCAGCACGCTGGCTTTCAGCCTGCTGCACTGGGACGACAACCTGTACAACTACGCCGGCGCGCCCAACGTGCCGTATTCGGACATGAATGGCTTCGGCCATTTCTACGTCGGCGCGTTGTGGTTCAACGCGTACTGGGGCTGCCTCGCACTGGCGCTCCTGGTACTGGCCTCGGTGCTGTGGGTGCGCGGCACCGGCAGCGACTGGCGCGGTCGGCTGCGCGAGGCGCGCGCGCGCCTGCGCCCGGAGCCGACTGCCGTGCTGGTGCTGAGCCTGCTCGGTTTTGCCGGGCTAGGCGGGTTCGTCTACTACAACACCCACGTGCTCAACCGCTACATCAGCCACGATGAAACCCTGCGCGAGCACGCCGACTACGAAAAGCTCTACGCGAAGTACGCCAAGCTGCCGCAGCCGCGCATCACGGCGATCAAGGCGGACGTGGATATTTACCCCGATCAGCGCAGGCTCGCGATCCGCGCGCATTACACGCTGGTCAACAAGCTCAAGGTGCCGGTCACCGAATTGTTCGTGAACTACACCGAGGGCTTCTACCCCAAGGCGCTGGGCTTTGCGCCGCACGCCACCGTGCGTTTCGACCGCCGCCTCGGCGTGGCCATCTACAAGCTGGATACCCCGCTCGCACCCGGCGCCTCGCTGCCGTTCGACTTCACGCTCGACTACGCGCCCAAGGGCTTCACCAATGAGTCGGGCGAAACTTTCATCGTGCACAACGGCACGTTCTTCAACAACATGGTGCTGCCGCAATTCGGCTACCAGCCCAAGTTTCAGATCAGCGACCGCAACGACCGCAAGAAGTACGGCCTGAACCCCGATGTGCCGCGCATGCCGCCGCTTTCCGACCAAGCCGCGCGCGCCAGAAACTATCTTTCCAACGACGCCGACTGGATCAGCTTCGACACCACCGTTTCCACCGCCGCCGACCAGATCGCACTGGCGCCGGGCACGCTGGTGAAGAAGTGGGCGCAGGGCGACCGCCGCTATTTCCACTACGTGATGCGCGAGCCGATGCTGAACTTCTTCGCCTATCTTTCCGCGCGCTACGCGGTGAAAAGCGAGGACGCGGACGGGGTGAAAATCTCGGTGTATTACGACCCCGCGCACGCGTTCAACGTGGATCGCATGCTGGAAAGCGCGAAGGATTCGCTGGCGTGGTACGACCGCCATTACACGCCGTACCAATTCAAGCAGCTGCGCATCCTGGAGTTTCCCGGCTACATGGCGTTTGCGCAGAGCTTCGCCAACACCATCCCGTTCTCCGAGTCGATCGGTTTCATAGCCGACCTGCGCGACCAGCGCCGCATCGACTACGTGTACGACGTGACCGCGCACGAAGTGGCCCACCAGTGGTGGGCGCACCGCGTGATCGGCGCCGACATGCAGGGCTCCACCATGCTCAGCGAGTCGCTGGCGCAATACAGCTCGCTGATGGTGATGCAGCACAAGTACGGCGCCGACCAGATGCGCAAGTTCCTGAAGTACGAGCTGGATCTGTACCTCGCCGGCCGCGGTACCGAAAAGACCGCGGAGGAGCCGCTCGCCAAGGTCGAAAACCAGCCCTACATCCACTACCGCAAAGGCTCGCTGATTTTCTACGCGCTGCAGGATTACGTCGGCGAGGCCCGGCTCGATGCGTTCCTCAAGCAGTTCCTGATCGACTACGGGTTTCAGCAGCCGCCGTATGTCGACTCGCAGCTCTTCGTGGACGCGCTGGGCAAGCATCTCGGCCCGGCATACCAGCCCATGCTCGACGACTTCTTCTGGAAGATCACCCTGTTCGACAACCGCATGATCTCCGCCTACGCCAAGCGTCTGCCGGATGGCCGCTACGCGGTCACCATGAAAGTGCACGCCGGCATGTCCTACGCCAACGGCAAAGGCGAGGACACGCGCGCGGCGCCCAACCTTCCCATCGCCATTGGCGTGTTTGCGCAAGGCGCCAACGGCCGCGATGGCAAACCGCTCTACCTTGCCAAACGCGAGCTGCCGGCGGGCGACACCACGCTCGCCGTCACCGTCGACGGCAAACCCGCGATGGCCGGCATCGACCCCTACAACGAGCTGATCGACAAAGTGCCCGACGACAACCGCAAGACGGTGACAGTGCAGTAAGCGGCCGATTCGGAGTTCGGGATTGGGAAAAGCTGCTTGCGGCGGGTGCGGCAAGCGGGCAACCTCGGGCCGTCGCGACTCAGCGACTGCCGGAGCCTGCCACACGACTCGACCGTGCCACCTCCTCGCCGTCGCGCTGGCCATGACCCTTGCGTGCGACCCCGAAGAGGCCATCGCCCAGGACGCCAGCAACGGCGTGCAGATCACTCTGCTCGGCCACCCGCACATCATGGCCACCCACCCCGACCTGCGCTATCGCAAGCTTGCGATCCGCGCCTATGAAAGCGGCGACAAGGCCGCGGCGCTGAACCCGCTGCGCAAGGCGGCAAGCTATGCGGACAAGCCCTCGCAGGCAATGCTGGCGACGATGTACTGGAACGGCGACGGCACGCCGGCGGTACGCCGATACGCGGAGAGGATTACTACGCGCCGGCGTTGTGGTCGGCAGCCGAGTACGCCAGGCTGAAAGACGTGGTGTGGGAGCAGGCGCGGGCGGAAACCGGCCACGTCGAGATCGGCCCATTGCAGTCGCTGCCCAAGCCGGAACCCGACCGCGGCCAGTGAACTGACGGCGTCACGCCGGCCAGCGAAAGGCCACGTGGAAATTGTTGAACGCGGGGTCGTCGAGGCTGCCGCCGGGCGCGGCGGTCAGCGGGGCGGCGAGACCATCGACGTCGAGCTCCTGGCCGGCAACGAAGCACGCGCCGAAGGCTTCCATTTCCACCAGCTTTTCGCACAGCACGCCGGCGCGGTCGAGCTCGGTGGGTGGCACGTCGCGCAGGCTGATGTCGGGGCGGGCGAATTTGCGCATGCCGCGGGTGTGGACGTGCGCGTGCACGCCGTCGTCTGCCAGCGTGCGCGCAATCAGCACGTGGCTGCGCGGCGGCGCACCGTCCGCCACCAGATAACGCTCGCGCCAGGCCGACGCATCGAACAGGCCGAAAATCTGCGGATCGAGTACCACCCGGCCACCGATGTCGAGCAAGACGGCGAGCACGCCAAGCGTGTCGCGCAGGTAATCCAGGCTGGCGCCATCAGCCAGCTCGCCGCGCACCACGAGCGCATCCGGCGCGGTGCGTGCGGTTTCGAATGCTTCCGGCGCGTCATCGCGCAACAGCTCGCCCAGTGCACCGGCCAGCGGGTAGCCGTCCCACTGGCGCAACGCGAGGTTCTGGAACCGCTTGAGCTCGACCCCGGCCGGCAAGCCGGAGCTGGCGTAGCGCGGCGCGGGTATCACCAGCTCGCGCGCAAACTGCCCGAACACGTAGAACTGCAGCAAGGCGGTTTGCCCGGCGCTGCCTTGCCAGTAGGGGCGCGGCCAGGCGGGAGCGGATGTGGTGTCGGTCATCGAAGGCAGCCTGTGGGGTTCTGGGGGTATACGAATGGGGCAGGTTAGGGCATGCGCGAGGACGCGTCGTGGAGGTGCCCGGACCTCATCGCCGGCGATAAAGGCAACGCCACGTGACATGCCCGGCGGTTTCGCGCCGGCCGGGGCGACCGCCGGTGTTGCCGAGAGCAGGAGCCCTTTACCTATTTGAAAACCCGCGGGGCGCGGGTTTTCAGGGCGGCAACACGGTCTGCTGCAGTTCAACCCGACCGTGGCCTTCGGTGATTCGCTTGAACTCGGCACGGCTTACCGAAACGTAGCGGTCGTTGCCGCCAATCTCCACCTGTGGGCCAGCGGTGACAGCGCAGCCCTGTGCATCAACACGCACCACCATGGTCGCCTTGTGCCCGGTGTGGCAGATGGTCTTGATCTCCACCAGCTCATCCGCCCACGCCAGCAGGTAGCCACTGCCCTCGAACAGCTCGCCGCGAAAATCCGTGCGCAAGCCATAGGCCAGCACCGGGATGTGCAAAACGTCCACCACGTCGGTGAGCTGCCACACCTGAGATTTGTGCAGGAACTGCGCCTCGTCCACAAACACGCAGCTCAGCTTCCCGTGCGCGGCAATATCGGCGGCCACCAGTGCCTGCAGGTCTTCTGCGGCACCGAAGCGGTGCGCATTGGCCTTGAGCCCGATGCGCGAAGCGACCATGCCCGCGCCGTAACGGTTGTCCAGCGCCGGGCTGAGGATCAACGTGCGCATGCCGCGCTCGTGATAGTTGTACGCGCTCTGCAGGAGCGTCGTGGTCTTGCCGGCATTCATCGCCGAATAATAGAAATAGAGCTTGGCCATGATGGACGGCAGCAAAGGCAGGCCTGCATGGTAACGCGTCAAACGCGGTGCCCGCCGCTCAGCGGGCGCAGGCGCTCTGTTACCATCCAGCCTCGTTTTGCCCCGCACGTCGTTCATGCTCAACCCGCAACAACAAACCGCCGTCGAACACTGCGACACCCCTCTCCTGGTGTTGGCCGGCGCCGGTTCGGGCAAGACCAGCGTCATCACCCAGAAAATCGCCTGGCTGATCCAGCGCCGCAAACTGGCTGCCGGCAAGATCGCCGCCATCACCTTCACCAACAAGGCCGCGCGCGAAATGCGCGAGCGCGTCGGCAAGCTGGTCACCAGCGAGGACGCGGCCGCGCTCACGGTGTGCACGTTCCACGCGCTGGGCCTGAAGTTTCTGCAGATCGAGCATGCGCGCGCCGATCTGCGGCGCGGCTTTTCGGTGTTCGATGCCAGCGACAGCGACAGCCTCATCAAGGAGCTCGCGCCCAAGGGCGCCAAGCCCGACGTGCTCGCCGGCATCCGGCACCTGGTAAGCGCAGCCAAAGGCAATGGTCTTTCTCCCGCCGAGGCACTCGCCGCCGCGCGCAGTCCGAAAGAGCTGGAAGCGGCCGCCCTGTACGAGATGTACCAGGCGCGCCTGGCCACGTTCAACGCGGTGGATTTCGACGACCTGATCCGCTTGCCGCTGCAGCTGCTGGAAACCGACGACGCCTGCCGCGATGCCTGGCGCGAACGCCTGCGTTACCTGCTGGTGGACGAATACCAGGACACCAACGACGCGCAGTACCGCCTGCTGAAAGTGCTGGCCGGCGAACGCGGCGGCCTCACCTGCGTGGGCGACGACGACCAGTCGATCTACGCCTGGCGCGGCGCCAATCCGGAAAACATCGACCGCCTCGGCCGCGACTGGCCGAACCTGCGCGTGATCAAGCTGGAGCAGAATTACCGCTGCGGCAAACGCATCCTGCGCGCGGCCAACGCGCTGATCGCGCACAACCCGCACAGCCACGAAAAGAAACTCTGGAGCGAACACCCCGAGGGCGCACCGATCCGCGTGCTCGAATGCAAGGACGCCGACCACGAGGCGGAGAAAATCGCCGCCATCGCGGCCACCCTTGCCGAAAAGTACAAGGCACGCTGGAACGACATCGCGATCCTCTACCGCAACAACTTCAAGGCGCGTCCGCTGGAAAAAGCCCTGCGCCTGGCACGCGTGCCGTATCACCTCTCCGGCGCGCTGTCGTTTCTCGACCGCGACGAGGTGAAAGACATCCTGTGCTACCTGCGCCTGCTGACCAACCCCAGCGACGACGCGGCGTTTCTGCGCGTGGTGAACAAGCCGCGCCGGGAAATCGGCGACACCACCAAGGAAAAACTCGGCCAGCTGGCGCAGTCGAAGCACTGCTCGCTGCTGGAAGCCACGCGCAGCGACGCCGTGCTGCGCCAGTTGCCCGCGCGCGCCGCGAACGGGCTGGCGGCCTTCTCCGAACTGCTCGACGAGCTGCGTAGCGCATCCCTGCACGAGAGCGCCGCCGAGCTGGTGGAACGCGTCATCCGCCGTACCGGCTACGTGGCCCAACTCGTCGCCGCCACGCCCGACCCGGCGGTGCGCGAGCGCAAGCTCGGCAACCTCAATGAACTGGCCGACTGGTTTCGCGCCATGCAAAAAGGCGCCAGCGCCGGCGACCTCGCCGCCCAGCTCGCGCTGCTGTCCCACGCCGACCGCGACGACCCGGGCAATGCGGTGCGGCTGATGACCCTGCACGCGGCAAAAGGGCTGGAGTTTCGTTTCGTGTTCATCGCCGGCTGCGAAGAGGGCGCGCTGCCCAGCGAAGGCGCACTGGACGAAGGCCGGCTGGATGAAGAGCGGCGCCTGATGTACGTCGGCATCACCCGCGCCAAGGAACTGCTCACCTTGTCATGGGCCGCCAAGAGCCGGCACTACGGCGAGATCGTGGCCAACCAGCCCAGCCGCTTTCTTGCCGAGCTGCCACAGGCCGACCTGCACTGGCAGGGCAAAGACCCCGAAGCCGACCAGGCCACCACGCGCGAAACCGCCCAATCCCACATGGCCCGTATCCGCGCCATGCTGGCAGGGCCGTAAATACTTCCAAAGGTTGCGAACTCCACGGAACGCCCAGGTAGCCGCGCGCCGCGCGAAACGACGGCGCACCGACGCGGCCACCCGTCCCGTTTTTGCATGCGCTGCGTAGCCAGCGATGGGCAGGCATGGCGCGCGCTCCGAACGACGGCGGTTGACGCTCGCGCGCAAATGCCTTTCAGTGTGCGGCGTAGCGCCGGGTGATCGCCGCACCGGCCACAGGGGAACACAGGTGATCGACTCGACCCGGGCTTTTGCCAAGCTCGTTGCCGCCTTCAATCAGAACGACTGGCCGCGGGTGCAACAACGCACCACGCAGCTGCTTGCGCTGGCGCCGGGCGACACCCGTCTGCTGTTCATGGGCGGCGTTGCCGCCATGCAAGTGGGCTCGCTGGGCAACGCGCTGTCGCTGCTGAAAGAAGCCACCCATCTCGAACCGCGTCGCGCCGATTACCTGGCGCAGTACGCCAAGGCGCTGGCATTGGCGCGGCGCACGCGCGACGCCCGACTGGTCGCCGACCGTGCCATGACCCTGGCGCCCGACGACGCCCTCACCTTCGACACCCTGGGCGCGGTGTACGCGCAGGCGCAGGCTCTGGTGCAAGCGGCCAGCGCCTTCCGCCGCGTCACCACCCTGCAGCCCAACCGCCCGCTGGCGCATTACAACCTTGCCCGCGCGCTGATCGCGTTGGGCGATATCGACGGCGCTGAACACGAGCTGGAAACCTGCGTGAGGCTGGCCCCCGACGAGTGGAACGCTTGGCTTGCACTGGCCCGCGTGCGCACACAGACAGCAGCGCACAACCGTATCGCCGCCCTGCAGGGCCGGCTCGCCGCGAACGTCAGCGAACCGGCCGCGCAGATCCTGCTCAACATGGCGCTCGGCAAGGCGTTTGAAGACCTGGCCGACTATCCGCGCGCGTTCGACCACTACGCCCGCGGCAAAGCCGCCGCCCGCCGCCAGCGCAGCTACGCCTTTGCCCGCGACAAGGCCATGTTCGAGGCCATCGTGCGCGCCTGTCCGGTTGGTGCCGTCCCTGCGGACAGCCAGGCCGACGGCCCGTCGCCCATCTTCCTCGTCGGCATGCCGTGCAGCGGCATCGGTCTTGCCGGCCGCATCCTGGCCGCCCACCCCGACCTGCGCAGCATCGGCACCCTGCCGCATTTTCCGCTGCAACTGCAACGCGCCGCGGGTGGCCAACGCCCGCTGCTCGTCGAGCCGGACATTGCCCGGCGCATCGCCCACATCGACTGGGCGCACCTTGGCCGCGACTACCTTGCCCGCGTGCACGCCGCCACCGGCGAAACCACGCGACACATCGACAAACTGCCAAGCAACCTGCTCTATGTGGGCTTCATTGCGCGCGCCCTGCCGCATGCCAAATTCATTTACCTGCGCCGCAACGCACTGGACACCTGCCTCGACAACTTTCGCCACCTGTTCGACCTCGAACCACGCTGGCACGACTACAGCTTCGACCTGCTCGACACCGGCAGATACCTGATCGAAACCGAGCAACTTCTTGCGCACTGGCAGCGCTGCCTGCCGGGCCGCATCCTCGAAATTCCCTACGAATCGCTACAGACCGGCTCCGAGGCCGCCACTCGCCAACTGCTGGCGTTTTGCGACCTGCCCTGGCACCCCGCCTGTCTCACGCCCCGCCCCGCCCCCCAACCCGACGCCCTCAGCCCGCCCGGCCACTGGCGCCACTATGAAGCCCAGCTGCGCGACCTGCGCCAGCTGATGGCCGGCCACGAGGGTCGGCAGCCCATCGCTGCCGCCTAGCCAGACAGCGCCTGCGCCAGCACCCGGCGTGGCGTAACCTCTTACGACACAAATGTTATTCGCGCGTTGACTGTGCGTTAGAACTTTCGTTATGGTCATGCGGCGGTCACATGCGTGTCAGGCGCAATACCTGACACAAGGACGTTGCGAATACCCGCGGAGGGAGACCCACAACGACCGCTGCAGTCCACTACGTAGGGGAGTCACCATGAAACTGTTCAATCACCCATTGACGACGGCCGTACGCCTCGCCTTGACCGTGGGCGCACTCGCCGCCACCGGCATCGCCTTCGCCCAGGACACCGGCAGCGCGCAGTCCAGCAACACCAACGAGCAACCCAGTGCCCAAAAGGCCAAGACGCTGCAGACCGTCACCGTGACCGGTACACGCATCCGCAGCGTCGACGTGGAAACCGAACAACCGGTGTTCACGATGACCCAGGCCGATATCCAGAAAACGGGCCTCATCAGCGTCGGCGACATCCTGTCCAACCTGACGGTGGCCGGTGCGCAGACCTTCAGCAAGGCGTCCGTGCTCACTTCCAACCCGGAGCAAGGCGGCCAGTACGTCAACATCCGCAACCTCGGCGAGCAGCGCACCCTGGTGCTGGTCAACGGCAAACGCTGGGCCTCCAGCCTTGCCGGCTTCACCGACATGTCGACGATTCCCGCCGCGCTGATCGACCACATCGACGTGCTGAAGGACGGCGCCTCGGCAATCTACGGTTCGGACGCCATCGCGGGCGTGATCAACATCGTGCTCAAGGATCGCTACTCCGGCGCCGAAGCCTCGGCGTACTACGGCCAGAACGAAGCAGGCGACGGCAACCGCAACGCGTACTCGTTCACCATGGGCACCAGCGACGACAAGAGCTCGCTGATCTTCGGTGCCAACTACACCAAGGAAAACGCGATCTGGGCGAGCAAGCGCTACGAGACCAGTTTCACCTATGGCCCGAACCACATCGAGGACGGCTTGAGCGGTACCGGTCCGTGGGGCCGCTATCGCCACGTCAGTTCGCTCGGCAGCGCAACCGGTACGTCGAAGGTGCTCAACCACACCGGCTCCTGGGACGGCGTCGGTGTCGGTGCCGATTCGCGTAACCCGGCCAACTACCACAACGGCCTGACCGTCGACGACCTGTACGATCCGTCGTTGCAGATGAACCTGGGCGGCGCCAACCAGTTGAAGTCGATCTTCACCGCCGGCCGCTACGACATCAGCCAGTACGTCACCTTCAAGGCGACCGGCATGTATGCCGAGCGCGACAACACGCGCCAGATCGCCGGCTACCCGCTCAACAGCCTGACCCAGGCGACCAACCCGGTCTACATCGACCCGAACAGCTACTACAACCCGGAGCCGGGCACCCCGCTGTTCTTCTACCGGCGCGTCATCGAGTTGCCGCGCATCACCCGCAACAACGTCAAGTCCTTCCACCTCGATGGCGGGTTTGAAGGCTCGTTCACCGTGAACGACCACCTGTGGAACTGGGACGTCGGCGTCAACTACAACAAGTACGAATCAGTGGACTACGGCTCGGGCAACTTGAACCTGTCCAACATGAAGCAGGCGTTGGGACCGTCGTTCCTCAACGGCGCCGGCGTCGTCCAGTGCGGCACGCCGACCGCGCCGATCCCCACCACGCTGTGCACGCCGTTCAACATCCTTGGCGGCCCTTCCGCCTCGACGCCGGAGGCGCTCAAGTACGTCAACAGCCTGAGCCAGGGCTCGCTGCAGAGCGTGTCGACCGACTACACCGCCAACATCACCGGCGGCATCGTCGACCTGCCGGCCGGCGAGCTGGCATTCGCGGCCGGGTTCGAGCACCGCAAGATCACCGGCTACGACATCCTCGACCAGCTGGTGGCCTCGGGCAAAACGACCGATCTCGCCGGCGGCAACACGTTTGGCCGTTACAACACCAACGAGGCCTACATCGAGGTCAACGTGCCGCTGCTGAAGGATCTGCCGGGCGCACAATCGCTGTCGGTCGATATCGCCAGCCGCTACTCGAACTACAGCAATTTCGGCAGCACCACCAACAACAAGTACAGCTTCCAGTGGAAGCCGCTGGTTGACCTGATGGTGCGCGGCACCTACGCCAAGGGCTTCCGCGCGCCGACGCTGGACGACGTGTCGGGTGGCGGTTCGCAATCGTTCGACTACTACACCGACCCCTGCGACACCCGCTTCGGCGCGGCCGCCACCGACCCAGGCGTGGCCGCGAAGTGCGCGGCTCAGGGGCTGCCGGCGAATTTCCGCCAGTTGTCGACCACCGGCCTGCCGATCTCCGCGCCGAACACGCAGAGCACCACGGCCTTCAACGCGGGCGTCGGCAACGCCGACCTCACGCCGGAGCACTCGACCAGCAAGACCGCCGGCATCGTCTACAGCCCCGAATGGCTGCCGGGCTTCGACGCCAGCGCCGACTGGTACAAGATCAAGATCACCAACGTGATCACCGGCATCAGCGCCAACTACGTGCTGAACCAGTGCTACCTCGCCGACTCGGCGACGTACTGCAGTCAGTTCGGTCGTGACCCGGGGACCGGCCAGGTGGTCGGCCTCAACCGCGGCAACATCAACATGGGCATGTTGTCGACCGAGGGCTGGGATTTCGGCGCGCACTACCGCCTGCCGGAGTTCGGCTACGGCCGCTTCAGCCTCAACCTCGACGCGAACTACCTGACCGCCTACGACACGCAGAGCACCGCCGACGCGGACGTGGTCGGCAGCGCCGGCACCTGGAGCCTGCCGCGCTGGCGTGCCAATGCCGGCCTCGACTGGGGCATGGGCGACTTCGGCGCCACCTGGAGCTTGCGTTACTACGGCGCGTTCCGCGACTGGTGCTGGGAATCCGACGTGGAATGCAACCAGCCGAACTACGAGGGCAAGAACTGGGGCGTGGGCGCCAACCGCAAGGGCGCGATCGTGTTCCACGACATGCAGTTCCGCTACAACACGCCGTGGAATGGCAGCGTGCAGGTCGGCATCAACAACGTGTTCGGCAAGGATCGCCCGATCACGTACTCGGTGGGCAACAGCAGCGCCACGTCCTACGACCCGGCGCTGGACATCGACCGTTACTTCTACCTGCGTTACACCCAGAAGTTCTGAGGCCTCGCCACAGACTTCACCTGAGAGCCGGGGCGCAAGCCCCGGCTTTTTTGTACCGCAATCAGATGAGCCGCGCGGTTTCCAGCTCGCCCTTGAGCCAGGCGTAGTAGATCGGGGCGGCGACAACGCCGGGCAGGCCGAAGGCGGCTTCGAGCAGCAGCATGGCCACCAGGAGCTCCCACGCGCGGGCGTGGATTTGCGAGCCGACGATGCGGGCGTTGAGGAAGTATTCGAGCTTGTGGATGACGACCAGGAACACCAGCGCGGCGATGCCGACGCCGAAGGAAACCGAAAGTGCGGCGACGGCGATCGCGGTGTTGGAAATGAGGTTGCCCACCACCGGCAGCAAACCGACGATGAAGGTGACCACCACCAGCGTTTTCGACAGCGGCACGTGATAGCCGGCCAGCGGCATCATGCCGAGCAAAAAGATCGCGGTGAGCACGGTGTTCACCAGCGAAATCTTGATCTGCGCAAACACGATGTCATGGAACGCGCGGGCCAGGTGTTCGCAGCGCGCACGTAGCGCCACCGCCAGGGGGCCCTTCCGACGCACGGCCCGGGTATGGCTGAGCGCCACGACGGCGCCGAGCACGAGACCAATCACGATATGGACGAACGCGCGCACCGTCTCCTTGCCGGCCAGCTGCAGCGTGACGGCATGCTTGCGCGCCAGCTCGGTCACGCCTTGGCGCAGGTCGTCCACGCTGTCGGGCAGCGAATCGACCAGCACGGCCGGCAATTGCGCACGGGCCTTGTCCACCAGCGGCATCAGTTGCTGGTTCCACAGGAGTTCGGGGTTGCCCAGCTCACTGCGGAAAAACGTGATGATGCCGAAGATCAACAGCACGATCAGCCCGACCACGATGGCGCCGAACATGGCCACCACCACGAGCCGCGCACGGTCGCCGGAAATCCGTCGCCCAAGCAGCGGCACCGCCGTCTGCACGAGCTCGTAAACCAGCAACCCCGCAAGCAATGCCGACAACAGGTGCAGGCGCAGCGCGAGCCACAGCGCCAACGCGGCGAGGAGATAACTCACGCCACGCAACGCGGTGCCGGGCGCACCGGGCGAAAAAGAAATGTTCATGCGGTTTCCGGCATGGGGGACGCCGCCAGTCTGTCAGCCGGCGCGGCCCGCGACCAGCCCTGGCCACGCTGGAGCCATGCCGGGCGTACCGTAAACTCGCCGGCATTGTCGGGTCTTGGTCGGAGTCGCCATGCGCGTGCATCTGTCGCTTGCCTTGGTTGCGTCATGGCTGCTTGCCGGCTGCGCATCGGTGTCCGCACCGCACGCGACACCAAGCGCGACAACCGCGGCCGACGACAACCTCGATGCCGTCGCGTGGACGCAAACCGCGATCGAGCACGACCTGATCTACGTGCAAACCTACCGCGATGCGCAGGCACGCCTGCTGGCCGCGCTGCACGACCCGCACTGGGATGCGCTGACTGCCGCCGACCGCGTCGCGCCGGCTGCCGGATTGCCGCCGGCCGTGGTGCTGGACATCGACGAGACCGTGCTCGACAACTCGCCGTATCAGGCACGAATGGTGCGCAGTGGCGGCACGTACGACGAGGCCAGCTGGGCCGCATGGTGCAAGGAGGAGAAGGCACGCGCATTGCCGGGCGCCCTGGCCTTCACGCAATACGCGGCCGCGCACGGCATCGCGGTGATCTACCTTTCCAACCGCCCGCAGGATCTCGACACCGTTACCCGGGCGAATCTGCGCAAGCTCGGCTTCCCGGTCTCCGGCGCGGACGCATTCCTCGGTCTGGGCACCGCGGTACCCGGCTGCATGCAGCACGGCACCGACAAGGGCTGCCGACGCCAGTTGGTCAGCCGCAAATACCGGGTGCTGATGCAATTCGGCGATCAGCTCGGCGATTTCGTGGATATCGCGCACAACACCGAAACCGGGCGCCGCGCCGCCATCGCCGACCACCTGAACTGGATTGGCACCCGCTGGTTCGTGCTGCCCAACCCCACCTACGGCTCGTGGCAACCCGCCTTGTTCCACAACAACTGGCACCAATCGCCAGCGCAGCGCCGCGTACAGATCATGGACTCGCTGCGGTACGAGTGAGGCCGGGATTGGGGATACGAGATTCGAGATTCGGGAAAGCAGCTTGTGGCGAGCTTCGTTGCCCCCGTGGGCCGGGCTTCAGTCCGACGAGCTGGGATTCGGGATTCGATACGGGGGATTTGGAAAAGCCACCTGCGGCGAGCGCCGTCGCTCCCGTGGGTTAAACCTCAGCCCGACTCACGAATAACCACTAAAAAATCATGGGAAACAATGTCATGCAAGCGGAATTAAAGGCATTGCCTTAACGTCGACATACACGTACCATGGCCACGCCTTCCTGTTGCTGACCACTGGTTCCCGCAGGCAAGGCCATTTCCCTTCCGGCTCTGCCGGATTGCCCCGTGAGGCTTGCGCCCGCGGGGTTTTTCTTGCGCTTGCCGTTGCGCGAGCTTGTCCGCGTCGGCGCCGCCGCTTACCCTCACCAGCCAAGTTGCCGTGCGGCAATCGTCTTCGGCCTTTTCGGAAACCCGCCCATGCGCCTGCATCATTTGCTCTGCCTGCTCGCCCTGCCGCTGCTCGCGGCCTGCCATGGCAACGAGGCACTGCAAGTCGGTGGCAGTACGCCGGAAGCCGCCGTGCGCGGTTCGATCGCCCTGCTGCAGGCCGGGGATTTCAAGGGCCTGTGGAAGCACAATCTGCCGGCCAGCGATTACGCCACGCTGCGTGTGGATTGGCGGCGCAACCACACCGACATGCCGCCGATCAGCGCCGCCGACCGCGCGCGCTTCAACCTCGTCGTGCATGAGCTGACGGCGCCGAACGCCGAGAGGTCGCTGGACGCGATACTCGCGCCGCAACTGGACCACCTGGACCAGCGTTACCACGACCAGTTGCCGGTGATGATCAAGGTCGGCGGCGCCGTGCTCAAGAACGGGCTGGAACAAACCCCGCGGCTGGATGCCGGGCAGAAGGCCGAGGCCGCCAGCCTGATCGACGCACTGACGCCGTGGGCGGCGCGGGCACCATGGTTCGATCAAGCCTCGGCGCAGCGTGCCATCCGCGTGCTGGTGGCAACTGCACGCAAGCTTGACCTGAGCAGCCCGGAGGCGCTGCGCGACGCGAATTTCGACGCCACCATGGCGCGCCTCAACGTGGGTTACCGCGGGATCAAGCGCATGCTGGCGGTGTACGGCCTGCCGCTGGATGCCGCGCTGGATTCGGCGCGCGTGAGCGTGGTGTCGAACGACGGCACGCACGCGGTGGTCAAGGTCGATTACCGCCTGCTGGATCAACCGCTGTCCACGCAAACCCAGCTGGTGCGCGAACACGGGCGCTGGTACAGCGCCACGCTGCTCGCTGCCGCGCGGCACGCTCCGCCACCCGTTGCCGTGGCCAACGCACCGTTCTGACGAGCCGGGATTCGGGATCCGGGATTCGGCAAAGCACGGCGACGTGAGAGCGGGGCGCTGGTGCGCTTGCGGGTCGGGCCCGCCCCGACAAGCTCCCGCGCAGTGGGTGCTGCGCGGCGATTCGGTCAACCGGTTCCGCGCCGCACCAACTGTGCAAAAACAACGAGTTGTCGACGAGATGGAGAGCCCCCATCCGCGGCACCACACGCGCGGGCATGGTTGGCGCCGTGAGCCGGTAGAATAGACGGATGCGACCGATGTCCCCTGCGGATTCATCCCATCGCCGCGCGCCTTGGTGGTTCGGGCTTGCCGGCCAATTGCTGCAACCCTGGGTGCGTCTGCGCCGCGATCCTGCCGAGCCTGCCAGCCTGCTCAAGGCCGACGCGCCGGTGTGCTACGTCATTGAGCGCGACGGGTTTTCCGACGCGCTGATCCTCGACCGCGCCTGCCGCGAGGCTGGCCTGCCCAGCCCGATGCAGCCCTTGGCCGGTACCCGCCGGCGGCGCTCCGTGTTTGCGCTGATGCGCCGCGACGGCTGGCTCTTTGGGCGCAAGCGCCACCGCAAACTCGGCGTGGCGGTGGATCAGCTCACGCACGCACTGAAAGGCGCCGGTGAGCGCGACATCCAGATCGTGCCGGTGTCCATTTTCGTCGGCCGCGCGCCCAACCGGGAATCCGGCTGGTTCAGCGTGCTGTTTTCTGAAAACTGGGTGATGGTGGGGCGTTTCCGCCGCATGCTGGCGCTGCTGCTGAACGGGCGCGACACCGTGGTGCACTTCTCCGAGCCGGTGTCGCTGCGCGCGGTGCTGGCCGAGTCGCGCGAGCTGCCGCCGCCGCGCCTTGCGCGCAAGCTGGCGCGCGTGCTGCGCACCCACTTCCAGCGCATTCGCGCGGCGGTGATCGGGCCGGATCTTTCGCACAAGCGCACCATGGTCGACGACGTGCTGCGCGCCGAACCCGTGCGCGCGGCGATCAGCGCTGTCGCCGCGAAAGAGAAAACCAGCGAAGCACGGGTATGGCGCCGCGCCCGCAAGATGATGCTGGAGATCGCCGCCGACTACTCGCACCCGGTGGTGCGTTCGGTGTCGTTCCTGCTGCGCAATTTCTGGAACAAGCTGTACGACGGCATCGCCATGCACCACTTCGACAAGGCGCGCGCGGCGGCGCCCGGCTACGAAGTGGTGTACGTGCCCTGCCACCGCAGCCACGCCGATTACCTTCTGCTCAGCTACCAGCTGCACATGTCCGGCGTGGTACCGCCGCACATCGCCGCCGGCATCAATCTGAACCTGCCGCTGATCGGACCGCTGCTGCGCCGCGGCGGCGCGTTTTTCATGCGCCGCACGTTCAAGGGCAACGCCTTGTATTCGGTCATCTTCAATGAATACATGGCCAAGCTGATCGACCGCGGCGTGCCGATGGAGTACTTCATCGAAGGCGGGCGTTCGCGCACCGGGCGGCTCCTGGCGCCGCGCGCCGGCATGCTGGTGATGACGGTGCGCGCATTCCTGCGCGCGCCACGCCGGCCGGTACTGTTCCAGCCGGTGTACATCGGCTACGAACGGCTGATGGAAGGCAAGAACTACGCCGGCGAACTGTCCGGTCAGGCCAAGGAGCGGGAATCCCTGTTCGGCCTGTTCAAGGGGCTCAAGGTGCTGCGCAAGCGCTACGGCACCGTCACCATCAACTTCGGCGAACCGATCGAACTCACGCCGCTGCTGGATGCCGCCAGCGCCGACTGGCGCCTCGCCGGCAACGAGCCCGAGGTGCGCCCGGAGTGGATGAGCGCGGCCATCGACCAGCTGGCGCACAAGATCCAGATCAACATCAACCGTGCGGCCGACGTCAACCCGATCAACCTCCTGGCGCTAACGCTGCTGGCGACTCCCAAGCACGCGATGGCGGAAACCGACCTTCTGGCGCAGCTCGAAGTGACCAAGTCGCTGTTGCAGGAGCTGCCCTATTCCGACCGCATCACGCTGACGCCGATGGACCCGCCCGGCATCATTGCGCACGGCGAGCACATGGGCTGGATCCGCCGCATCAAGCACCCGCTTGGCGACGTGCTCGACGTCGAGGCCGAACACGCGGTGCTGCTCAGCTATTTCCGCAACAACGTGCTGCACCTGGTGGCTGCCGCCGCGTGGATCGCCTGCTGTTTTCTCAACAACCGGCGCATGTCGCGCTCCTCCGTGCAACGCCTGGGCCACATCATCTATCCGTTCCTGCAAGGCGAGCTGTTTCTCGCCTGGGACGCGGATGGCTTCAGTGCGCAGCTGCAGGCGACGATGGATTTCTTCGTACGCCGCGGCCTGCTCGAAGCCACCGGCGACGGCCGCATGCTGGAACGCGGCCCCGGCCAGGATGACGCCTCGTTCCAGCTCAAGATCATCGCGCGCAGCCTGATCCAGGCCTTCGAGCGCTACTACATCGCCGTTGCCGCGCTAGTGAAACACGGCCCGCACGTGCTTTCCGCCGGTGCGCTGGAAACCACCTGCACCCTCACCGCCCAGCGCCTCGCCCTGCTGAACGAGCTTTCCGCACCGGAGTTTTTCGACAAGGCGCTGTTCCGCGGCTTCATCCAGAAGCTGCGCGAGCGCCACATCGTGTGGACCGACGCGGATGGCAAGCTCGATTACGACCGCGCGCTGGAAGACATGGTGCGCGACGCCCGCGTCATTCTTTCGCGCGAGATGCGCCACGCCATCCTCAAGATCACGCCGGGTGGCGACAAGGACGGCAACGGCTCGTCGCCAGAACCCGCATCGCCCACCCCTGCGGAAGCCTCCCCGCAAGGCAGCCTGCCGCTGCCGCCACCGGAACACATGCCATGAACGATCAGCCTGCCACCACCCACTTCGGCTACCGCAACGTGCCTATGGCCGAAAAGCAGAAGCTGGTCGGCCAGGTATTCACCTCGGTCGCGAAAAACTACGACCTCATGAACGACCTGATGAGCTTCGGCGTGCATCGCCTGTGGAAGCGCCACTTCGTCGCCACCAGCGGCATTCGCCGCGGTGACCGTGTGCTCGATCTCGCCGGCGGCACCGGCGACATCGCCGCCCTGCTCAAGTCCGTGGTCGGCGACACCGGCGAAATCGTCGTCGGCGACATCAACGCCGCGATGCTCGGCGTCGGCCGCGACCGCCTGACCGACCGCGGCCTCGTCGCCGGCCTGCGCTGGGCGCAGCTCAACGCCGAATGCCTGCCGTTCGCCGACAACTCGTTCGACGCCGTGACCATGGCCTTCGGCCTGCGCAACGTCACCGACAAAGACATGGCGCTGGCCGATATCTGCCGCGTGCTGAAACCGGGCGGCCGGGCACTGATCCTCGAGTTTTCCAAAGTGCAGCATCCGTTGTTCGGCAAGCTCTACAACTTCCACTCCTTCCAGGTGCTGCCGCGCCTCGGCCGCGTATTCGCCCACGACGCCGGCAGCTACCAGTACCTCGCCGAGTCGATCCGCAAACATCCGGATCAGGCCACACTGAAAACCATGATGGAAACCGCCGGCTTCGGCCGCGTCGACGTGCGCAACCTCACCGACGGCGTCGTCGCCATCCACCGCGGCTACAAATTCTGACGCGTTCGCTCTTGTTCACGCGGGCGCGTCATCCACACCGCTGATTGCTTCATGTCGGGTCCAAGCCCCCATGGTTTTGGACGTCTATTCACCAGCGACCGACCTCGCGCTCCGCATTGCGCCAAAGCCGCTTCGTGCATGATCGGCGTAAGCGAAACACTCCTTCCCCCCCTGACGCAGATCAGTGGGCGAAACGGCGATACCGCGTAGCGTGTAGCGTCTTCCACACCACGAGCCTCGACCCACATGACCATCGACGTCACCACCGAGCAGAACGTGCATCTTTTCGACGCACGCGGCATTGCCCGCCGCTTCCGCCACTCAGCGATCTTTGGCGCCATTGGCGCGCTGCGCAACGGCGAGACGATGCGGTTCGTCAATGATCATGACCCGATCCCGCTGATCGCCCAGCTGCGCGACCGCCTCGGCGACAACATCACGGTCACCTACCGCCAGCGCGACGCCGACGCGGTGGTGATCGACTTCGGTATCCAGGGTCTTCCGGAGGAGTGATGAACCATCCAGCGTTTTTCGACCAGGCACCGGCGATTCGCATGCATGACCCGCTGGCCGATTTCCTCGGGGCCGCCGAAAACGGCCTGATGGAATACCACTACGTCGATGCAGTGCGGCTGGCGGGGCACTCGTGCCCGACGGTTGCCGGTACCTGGCTCATCGCCCGCGCGGCGTTGCGTGCGCTGTATGGCGACGAGCCGGCCGAGCGCGGCGCGATCACCATCGAAATGCCGGCGCCCGCCGATGAAGGCGTTACCGGCGTGATGTCGCAAGTGCTGACGCTGGTCACCGGCGCCGCGGCCGAAAACGGCTTCCACGGCATCGGCGGCGAGTTCGTGCGTCAAGGCATGCTCGACTTCACCCGCACTCCGAACACCGGCGCGATCCGCTTCACCCGCCAGGACACCGGCGCCAGCGTTGCGGTCGAGCTGGATCTGTCCAGCGTGCCGCCGGCACCGCATCTGCGCGAACTGATGGGCGCCGCATTCCACCCGGACGCGACGCCGGAGCAGCGCACGGCGTTTGGTGCCGCCTGGCAGGATCGCGTGCGGCGCCTGTTGCTCGATCACGCCGACGACCCCGCCGTCGTGCGCGTGCATGCGTTGAACTGAGTTACGGGGAGAGTCCGGCGGCCTGCGAAACCCTTCGCGGGCCGCCGTTTTCATGTCTGCGCGTCGTGCGCCGGCATGGCCGTGGCGATACCACGCGCTGTGCGTGACCGCGTGTTGGCCAGCGCGACACCGCCGAGCACCACTGCGCCGCCGACCAGCACGCCAAGCCCGGGCCGTTCGCCCAGCCACAGCCAGCCGATCACGACGGCCATCGGGGGCGAGAGGTAGATGAAGCTGGCGACACGTGCGGGGCTGGCACGATGGATCGCGATGTTCCACGCCCAATAACCGGCAAACCCCGGCGCCACGCCCAGCCACAGCAGCGCGGACAATTGGCCCCAGCTTGCGTCGACCAGTGCGTGCGGCAGGCCGCCGGCGAACGGCAAGCAACCGAGCGTGCCGGCATAGAACGTCACCGCCGTCACGCCAAGCGCGCTGGAGCGCGCAAACAGCGGTTTCTGGCCGACGAAATAGACCGCGGTCACCACCACGCACACCAGCACCAGCAGCGCCTTCGGGTCCAGCGCCACCTGCCGGCCACTGGCAAGCACGACCAGCACGGTTCCGGCCAGCGCAACGCCGAGGCCAAGCCAGGCGCGCGCACTCAGGCGCTCCCGCAGCCACAGCGCCGCGGTGACCACGGTTGCCGCCGGCACCAGTGCGATAAGGATCGCTGCGGTGCCGCTCGCAATGCGGGTTTCCGCCCAGTTGAGGCACAGCTGGTACAGGCCCTGGCCAAGCAGGCCGAGCACTGCCAAGGCCGGCCAGTCACGCCTCGGCGGCAACGGCGTGCGCGTCGCCGCCATCAAGCCAGCGAAGCACAGCGATGAAACCGCGAGCCGCGCAAACGCGACTTCGCCCGGCGTAAATGCCGCCAGAGCGTACGCAATGGCGGCATACGACGACGACCAGGTCAAAAGCGCGACCGCAATGCACACCAACGCGCGAGCATCGAGGCGCTGCAAAGTACCCATGGGGGAGAAGATCCAACGACGGGGAGTGCTTATGGTAAAGGCCGCACCGTCTCGGCGGTACTTTCGTCAGACGAGATCTGTAACAGTGGCAGTGCATACTGCCGGCCTGCCGCACGGAAACCGCCATGACCGACCAGCTGCCGCCTGCCCCGCCCGCACCCGATGACGAAACCCCCAGCGACCCCGCACGCCGGCGCCTGCTCGGGGGGATCGCGCTGGCCGGTGCCACGCTGGCGGTTGGCCCCGCGCAGGCCACCGCGTGTGCTCCCGCGCCGGGGATCACGGCAGCGGATGGCGCTGCCTTCGACGCCGCGCTGCGCGAACGCATCGACCACATCGTGGTGATCTACGCCGAGAACCGCAGCTTCAACAACCTGTTTGCGGATTTCCCCGGCCTCGCCACACCACTCTCCGTTGTCACCCCCGAGCAGTACCGCCAACGCGACCGCGACGGCAGCGTGCTGGCGCATCTGCCGCCGATCTGGCGCGGGATGGTGCCGCACAAACAGGTGGTGAACCACCGCACGTTCGAGATTGACGAAGGCGCGATCCCCAGCCTGCCAAACGCGCCGTTTGCACTCGCCACGCCGGATGGCCTGCCGCTGCCGCACGGCGTGGTCACTCGCGATCTGCTCCATGCGTTCTATGAGAACCAGCGTCAGATCAATGGCGGGCGCAACGACGGGTTCGTGGCCTGGGGCGACAGCGGCGCGCTGGTGATGGGACATTACGGCGACAGCGCCGCCAACCTGCGGCTGTGGAACCTCGCCCGCGAGTACACGCTGTGCGACCGGTTTTTCATGGGCGCGTTCGGCGGCTCGTTCCTGAACCACCAATACCTGGTGGCCGCGCAACCGCCCTATTACCCGCACGCCGACCGCAGCCCGGCCAAACTGCACATCGTGCAGCTCGAGGGCGACGACCCGGCCGGCACGGTGCGCCGGCTTGCCGCCGATTCCCCGGCCAGCGCACTGCAGGGCAAGCCGAAATACGCCGGCCCGAGTGCGCTCACGCCGGACTTCTGGGCGGTGAACACCATGGGCCCCGCGTATTCGCCCGCGTTCACCACCGACCCCAACCGCCCGGGCTATGCCAAGGCCGACGACTACAACACGCTGCCGCCGCAGGGACACGCCACGATCGGCGACCGCTTGAGCGCCAAAGGCATCGACTGGGCGTGGTACGCGGGCGCCTGGCAGCTCGCGCTCGACGGTCGTGGCGACGAAGGTTTGAGCACGGAGTTCCCGGTCAGCCCGAATTTCCAGGTGCACCACCAGCCGCTGAACTACTTCCAGGCATTTGCTCCCGGCACCGCCGCACGCAGCGCGCACCTGCGCGACGGCGGCTACGGCGAAACCGCGCGCACCAACAAGCTGCTCGCGGACATCGCCGCCGGCACGCTGCCGGCGGTCACCTTCTACAAGCCGCAAGGCGACCTCAACATGCACGCCGGATATTCCGACGTGGACGCCGGCGACCGCCACCTGGCGCAGGTCGTCGATGCGCTGAAGGCCAGCCCGCTGTGGCCGCGCACACTCCTGGTGATCACCGTCGATGAAAACGGCGGCTGGTGGGATCACGTGGCCCCGCCCAGGGGCGACCGCTGGGGGCCGGGCACGCGCATCCCGGCGCTGGTGGTGTCGCCGCACGCCAAGCGCGGGCACGTCGAACACACGGTGTACGACACCGGCTCGATCCAGCGCCTCATCAACCGCCGCTTCGGCCTGAAGCCGCTGCCCGGCATCGTGCTGCGCGACCGCGCCATGCGCGCCGCCACCGGCCACGCGCCGGGCGACCTCACCGAAACCCTGCAATTCAGCTGATCACCTGATGCGGGTTGGCGGCCGGTCGAGATGCCGTCACTCCGGCGGCGAAACGGGCTGTGATGTCGGGCTGAAGCGAGGCCTGCACCCCACTCCCCAGCGGGGAAAGGGAGATGAGCTCCGCGGGGGAACGAAGCGACTTCGAATGACGACAGCCATTTTGCCGACCGCTAGCATGGGTCCCGCAGCGCGATTCGTATCCCGAATCCCGCACCCCGAATCTCGATTCTCCCATCCCGAATCCCCCATCCCGAATCCCGGCTCCCTATGCACACCCTTTACCCCGCGATTGAACCCTTCCGCACCCATCGCCTCGCGGTGGATGCACGGCACACGGTGCACATCGAGGAATGCGGCAACCCGGATGCCGTGCCGGTGGTGTTCCTGCACGGCGGGCCGGGCGCCGGCATCGTGCCCGACTACCGTCGCTACTTTCACCCCGAGCGCTGGCACGTGGTGTTGTTCGACCAGCGCGGCGCCGGGCAATCCACGCCGTTTGCCGACCTCGTCGACAACACCACCGCGCATCTGGTCGCCGACATCGAGGCGATCCGCGAGGAACTCGGCATCGAGCGCTGGGTGGTGTTTGGCGGCTCATGGGGGTCGACCCTGGCGCTGGCTTACGCCGAAGCCCATCCCGAGCGCGTGCTGGGCCTCGTGCTGCGCGGCATTTTTCTCGCCCGTGACGAGGAGCTGCGCTGGTTCAATGAAGTGGATGGCGGCGCGCGCCATATCTTCCCCGAGCGCTGGGCGCGCTATCGCGACTTCATCCCGGAAGCCGAGCGCGGCGACATGATTGCCGCGTACTGGAAGCGGCTGGACGGCGACGACGAGGACGTGCGACTCGCCGCCGCCAAGGCGTGGAGCGCGTACGAGGGCGGCAGCACGACGCTGGTGCACGATCCGGATGCGCCGGGCGACTTCGACGAGCCGCACAAGGCGGTGAGCCTGGCGCGGCTCGAGGCGCATTACTTTCGCCATCGCATGTTTCTCGAACCGAACCAGCTCCTGCGCGATGCGCATCGGCTCGCGCGCATTCCCACCACTATCGTGCACGGCCGCTACGACATCATCTGCCCGGTGAGCACCGCGCTCGACCTTGCCGCGGCGATGCCGCACGCCGCGCTGCACATCGTGCTGGCCGGCCACAGCGCCGCCGACCCGGCCATCGTCGACCAACTGGTCGGCGCCACCGACCTGCTTGCCGAGCGCTACTGCTGACCTTCGCTGCGGCGTACGGCAAACGCAGCCTGACGCCCGGCCAGCCACTGCCGAAACGCCACGTCGTCGAGCGGGCGGCTGACGAGATAGCCCTGCATGCCATCACAGCCCAGGCGTTCCAGCGCCTGCCGTTGCTCCGGCGTCTCCACCCCCTCGCCGATCGTCACCATGCCGAGCCGATGCGCCACGTCCACGATGAACCCGGCCAACGGGTTGGTGTCGTTCAGCGTCAGGGCGCGCACGAAAGCGCGGTCGATCTTGATGACCTTGAGCGGCAGCCGTTGCAGATAACGCAGTGACGAATAACCGGTGCCAAAGTCGTCCAGCGCCAGGCTGAAACCGGCAGCGACCAACCCTTGCAGGGTCGCCAACGCGCCGTCGAAATCCCGCAGCAGCGCGCTCTCCGTCAGTTCCAGTGTCAGGCGCGACGGTGACAGGCCGGCCGCCTGCACTTGCGCCACCACGCGTTCGACGAAACCCGGCACGGCGAGTTGCCATGCGCTGACGTTGACCGCAAGGCGACCGGTAAACGGCACCCCGTCGCGATCCCACGCCTTGATCCGCGCGCATGCCTCACCGATCACCCACGCCCCCAGCGCATGGATCAGGCCAGTCTCTTCCGCCATGGGAATGAACACTTCCGGCTCGATTCGCCCGGACTGCGGATGCGACCAGCGCAGCAAGGCCTCAGCCCCCTGCACCTTGCCATCGAACGACACCTGCGGCTGAAAGTGCAGGGCAAATTGATGTCGCAGGTTGTCCTGTTCGAGCGCGCCACGCAGCCCACGCTCCAGCAGCAGGCGCGTATCGACGGCATCCTGCAGCGCGGGCGCAAACGCACGCGCGACGCCGCGACCGGCGCCCTTGGCGGCATACAGCGCAATATCTGCGCGGCGCAGCAGATCGTTGACGTCGTCCTCGCCATCCGGAAACTCCGCCATGCCGATGCTGGCGCCTACCGCCAGCATGCGGCCGTCGAGTGCCATCGGCTCGGCAAGGCGCGCGATCAAGGCCGCGGCGAGCGCTTGCGCTTGCGCACGCACCTCGTCCCGCATGCCGACCAGCGGGCCCAGCAGCACCACAAACTCATCGCCGCCAAGCCGCGCCAGCAGAGCCCCATCCGGTGCCTGTGCCCGCAGTTGCGCCGCCACGGCCTGCAACAGGCGGTCGCCAACGAGGTGCCCCAACCCGTCGTTGATGGTCTTGAAGTTGTCCAGGTCGATCAGCAGCATCACGCCACGCCGCCCGCTTGCCAGCGTGTCGCGCCACACGTCGGCCATGCGCCCGAGCAGGTGCACCCGATTGGGCAGGCTGGTCAGGCCGTCGTGATAAGCCAGCTGGCGCAGTTCACGCTCGGCGTGATGCCGGGTTTGCGCCTCCGCCTCCAGCTCGCGTCGCGTTCGCACCAGCTCGATCGACCGCTGGCGCAATTGCACCGCCAGCGACAAGCCCATCAAGAGCACGAACGGCAAAAACGCGAACACGTCGAAATACGGCAGGTTGACATGCAGCAGATCCACCACGATGTCGCCCCACAGCAGCACCGCAAGCTGTAGCAACAGGCAGGCCGCCAACAACCCCGCCTGCCATTGCCCGCCGCGCCGGTACTGGCCCAGCGTGCGCCACAAGGCCCAGCCGAACGCCACATAGGTGCCCGCATGAAACGCCATGCCGGCCACCGACGGCGTGCCGGCAAAACGGTACAGATGCTCGCCCCACGGCAACACGATCGGCGCCATCGGCGTGGCCGTGGCATAAAACAGCGTTGCCGGGCTGGCAAAGTTGATGCCCGCAAACAGCCCGACCAGCGCCGCCACCGCCAGCGTTGCACGGCGCGGCGTGCGTGCACCGGTGTACGCGCGCACGAACCACACGAACGGCAAGAACGACAACACCGCTGCCGTGATCGACCAGCGCACCGCGGCCAACGCCTGGTCGAGGTTGTCGGCCGTTCGCAGCGCGACATTGCCCACTGCCAGCGCGCCAATGCACAGGCACAACGCCGCATAGGACAGGTACACCGGTTCCTGCCGCCGCCACCAGCCAATCACGGTGAACTGCACAAACGACGCCAACGCGATGCCGGCCGTGGCAACCAATGCCTCGACGAAATAGCCGGATACCGTTGAACCCGCCTCGGGCAGCATGTCCCCTCCGATCCGCGACCTGGCCTCCGCACCTTAAACGACTGGCGAACCGCTCGCCAGAATTCCTTTGGGCGGCACCTACCCGGTACGCTTGACGGCTGCGCCACGGACGTATCGGGATGAATTGCGACCGACAACAGCCCGCACTGCACCGTGGGTCGGCTTCAAGCCCAGCCGCAGCACACCTTCAGACGGCGCAGGCTACTGTGCGGCACGGGAGATGCGCACCACGGGGGTGGCATACTCGCGCTCCTGCCTACCCCGGAGCATCGCATGCACCTGCTTCCCCTCCTCGCGCTCGGCGCCGCCGTGCTGCCGACCGTCGCCAGCGCGGGCGATCCCAATTCCTACGCCCAGCCCGACCAGGTGGTGGTCACCCACCTCGACCTCGATCTCGCGATCAACTTCCCGCACCGGCAGCTGGACGGCGTCGCCACGCTCAAGCTCGACTGGAAAAACCCCGCCGCGCCGGCGCTGGTGCTGGATACCCGCGACCTCACCATTGCCGCGGTGGACGCCGTGGCCGCCAACGGCAAGACGCAGGCGCTGAAATACGCGCTGGCGCCGGTCGACAAGACGCTCGGCGCGAAGCTCACGATCGCCACCCCAACCCACCCGGCCAGCGTGCGCATCACCTACCGCACCTCGCCCGAGGCTTCCGGGCTGCAGTGGCTGCCGCCGGAGCAGACGGCGGACAAGCGCGCGCCCTTCATGTTCTCGCAGTCGGAATCCATCCACGCGCGCTCGTGGGTGCCACTGCAGGATTCGCCGGCGATCCGCTTCACCTACGACGCCCACGTCACCGCGCCGAAAAACCTGCGCGTGGTGATGAGCGCGGCGAACGCGGCCAACCATCCGCTGGACGGCGATTTCCGTTTCGCGCAGCCGCACCCGATCCCGTCCTACCTGCTGGCGATCGCCGCCGGCGACCTCGCGGTGGCGGAAACCGGCCCGCGCTCGGCGGTGTATGCCGAGCCCTCGATGGTGGCCAAGGCCGCGCACGAGTTCGCCGACACCGAAACCATCATCAAAACCGCCGAGAAGCTCTACGGGCCGTACCCCTGGGGCAGCTATGACATCCTGGTGCTGCCGCCCTCATTCCCGTACGGCGGCATGGAAAACCCGAACATGACCTTCGCCACGCCGACGATCATCGTCGGCGACAAGAGCCTGGTCAGCGTGATCTCGCACGAGCTCGCGCATTCGTGGAGCGGCAACCTGGTGACCTCGGCCAGCTGGCGCGACATCTGGCTCAACGAAGGTTTCACCACCTACGTGCAGGGCCGCATCACCGAGGCGGTGTACGGCAAGCGCCAGGCCGATGAAGAAGCCCTGCTCTCCGCCCGTGCGCTGGAAAAGAAGATCGGCACGCTGACCGAGAACCAGCAGAAGCTCGCGCCCGACCCCAAGGGCCTCAGCGGCGACGATGCGCTTTCCGACGTGGCCTACGACAAGGGTTCGTGGTTCCTGCGCACCCTAGAAGCCAAATTCGGCCGCCCAGCCTTCGACGCTTACCTGAAGGGCTATTTCCAGCATTTCGCGTGGCACAGCATCACCACCGAGCAGATGCTGGCCTACCTCAAGCCCAACCTGATCGAGAAATACCCCGGCAAGCTGAGCTGGGCCGAAGTGCAGGATTGGGTCTACGGCACCGGCATCCCGAAAGACGCGACGTTGCCCGACTCCCCGCGCTTCGACGCCATCGACCAGGAACGTACCGCGTTCCTCGCCGGCACCCTGCCCGCCGCCAAGCTCGACGCGAAGGGCTGGAACACGCAGGAATGGATGTATTTCCTCGACCGCCTGCCCGACGTACCGACGCTGGCGCAAGCACAAGCGCTGGATGCCGCCTGGCACCTCACCGGCACCCCCAACGCCGAGATCGGCATGCGCTGGTACATCCACGCCATCGCCGCCGGCGACCAGGCCGTGTGGCCGGCGGCCGCCGAACACATGACGCATATCGGCCGGCTGTACCTCACCATGCCGCTGTACCGCACACTGGTGAAAACGCCGGATGGCTTCGCCTACGCCGAAAGCGTGTACGCGAAGGCCAAAGCCGGTTATCACCCGCTGACCCAGCACGCAATCGAGGCCCTGTTCGCCAAGGCGCGCGCGAAAGCCGCCAAGTAACCCGCCCCATGCGCCGCCGGTTCGCCGGCGGCGCGCCGCATCGAGTCCCATCGCATGATCACTTCTTCCCCCCGCCCACTCTGGCAACGCATGCTGTTCCGCCGACTGAAATTCCTCGCCGGCCTCGCGATCGCCGTCGTCGTGCTGGTCGGCGGCAGTTATCTCTTCGCGCCGCAATGGCTGATGCAGGCGGACGACTGGCGCCAGGCCATGCAGGCGCACCTGTCGCAGCACACGGTGCAGGCCGGCGATACGCAATGGAGCTACTACGAAGGCGGGGACGGCCCCACCATCGTGCTGCTGCACGGCTTTGACGACCACAAGTCGGTGTGGCTGCCGGTGGCCAAGCAGCTCACGCCGCATTTCCACGTGGTGATCCCCGACCTGCCCGGCTGGGGCGAGTCCTCACGCAACATGACTGCCAACTACGACATTGACGCGCAGGCAACCCGGCTCGAATCCTTCGTGCACACGCTCGGGCTTCGGCGCTTCCTGCTCGCGGGGCATTCGATGGGTGGCGCGATTGCCGGCGTGTTTGCCGCCGAACATCCCGACCAGGTGGCCGCACTGGCGCTGATCGACAGCTTCGGACTCAAGTTCAACGAGAACGCCTTTGCGCGCGAATCGCTCGCCGGGCGCGATCCGTTCGCCTTCAACGACCGCGCGAGCTTTGCGCGCGCCGCAAAGCTGGTGTTCAAGACCTTGCCCGACATTCCCGGCCGTTTCGTCGATGTGCTGGCCAAGCGCAACGTCGCCAACCGCGCATTCATCAACAAGGTGTTCAACGAGCTGCGTGCGCCCTCGCAATACCTTGCGGTGCAAAACCGCCTGGGCCAACTGACCATGCCGGTGCTTGGCCTGTGGTGCAAGGACGACCGGGTGATCGACATCTCCGCGCTGGACAGCCTGCGCAACGGCCTCATCCACGCGCCTGCGATCAGCGCCAGCACCTTGACCGACTGCGGCCACATGCCCGAACTTGAGCAACCCGACGACACCGCGCGCGTGCTGACGGCCTTTGCGTTGTCGAACTGAAGGGCGGGGATTCGGGATGCGGGATTGGGGATTTGGAAAAGCCGCGACTCGCGGCAATTTGGGTGAGCGCGGCTTCAGCGCATTGGACGGAGAAGGCTACGGCCTCCAGCGGCACATCCGACCACCGTCACCCGACAGCCCGCGGCCCCGCTTTTACGAACCCCCAATCCCGCATCCCAAATCCCGGCTAATCAGCCACATCGGCCACCAGTCGATCCAGCTCGGCTTTCAGCGTGGCGCCGTTCACGCGCAGCCAGTCGCGCTGTTCGTGCCATTCGGGCAACAGCGTGCCGACCTGTGCCCAGAACCGGGGTGAATGGCTGCGCACCCGCAAGTGGCACAGCTCGTGCACCAGCACATAGCGCAACGCGACCGGCGGCGCGAGGGCCAGGGCGAGATCGAGATTGATGCGGTCGCGGGTGTCCAGGCTGCCCCACAGGCTTTTCATCGGCCGCACCTTGAGCGCCGTCGGCGCCAGCCCGAGCTGCGGCACGTAATGCGCCAGCCAGCGCGCGACGTCGCGCCGGATCAATGCTTCAAAATGCGATGCGAGCAGGCCGTGCGCCACCGGCAGCGCGCGCGTGTGCGGACGCGGCAGCACCAGGGTGATCCCGCCGGCATGCGCATCGACCTTGGGGTAGGCACCGTCGGCCCAGTCCAGCGTGGCTGGCTCGCCGCGCAGCGGCAGCGTGGTGGCGTGCCCCACGCGCAGCGGTGCCAGCGGCCTCACGACCAGGTTCAGCTCGTCGAGTTTTTGTTCGAGCCAGTCGGCGTGATGGCGCAGGAAAGCCGTGACCTGTGCCGGGTGGGTGCCACTCGGGTAACTCACCCGCGCGCCCTTCGGCGTCACCGTCAGACGCAGGCGACGCGCACGCGGATGGGCAAACTTGAGCACGCGGATGACGTGGCCGTCCGCGGTCGAGAGTTCCAGCCAATCGCCTTCAAGATGCTGCGCCATGTCTGCATTCACCGTGCCGGAGCCACCCGCCAATGGGCGCACCCGGACACGCGGAATGTGAGGGGAACCGGCGACAGGCGCAAGAGCCGTCGGTCAATAGCTACTTTTCTCCTTTTCGTTCAACTAGTTACGTCGAAGCAACCGGTATGCCGCCCGGCCCCACGTCTCAGCCTTCACCGGGACGCGGCAGGCCGAACCACGCTTCGAGCTTGCCCAGCAGGCGTTCGAGCTCGAGCGTGAGCAGAGCGAAACTCGCGTCCGCCTCGGCAGCGGCATCCTCGAAGCTGTCGCCCAGCTCGTCGGTCACGGCATCGAGAAACTTGAGCTTGCGCACGACCAGATCCTCGCCCAACACGAAGCTGATGCGCTCGTCGTAGACCAGCCCCAACTGGAACACCTGCTTGCCATTGCGCAGGTGCTCCTTCACCTCGTCGGCATCGAGATCCTGCCGGCGACATTTGGCGATGGCGCCGGTGGCAGTAGCCGGATCGCGCAACTCGCATTCGTCGCCCAGCGTGAGCCCGGCAGGCAGCGTGCCGTTGGCGAGCCAATCGGTCATCAGCACGCGCGGGCCTTCCTCCGGCGCCAGCGGCACGGCGGGAAAGCTGCCGAGCGCTTCGCGGATCTGGGTGAGCGCGTTTTCCGCCGACTTGCGGCTGGCGGTGTCCAGCACCAGCCAGCCATTCTTGGTATCCACATAGGCCGACAGCCGCGAGCTGCGCACGAAGGCGCGCGGCAAAAGCTCGGTCAGGAGATCCTCCTTCAGCCGCTTGCGCTCGCGCCCGCCGACCTTGCGCCCTTCGTCCTCGGCGATCTTGCGCACCTTGCGCTGCAGCTCCTCGTTCACCACCGCAGCCGGCAGGAGCTTGTCCTCGCCGCCCACCGTGACCCAAGTGCAGTGCTTGACCACGTGCGTCATCGCGGCATCGTCCCCGCGCCCCACCGGCGGCACGAAACCCTGGGTGGCCATTTCCAACGGGCCGCAGGCACGCAGGCGATGCTCGCCCACCGCTTCGTCGAGGCGTTTCAGGTCATCGGCCACGGCGGGGGAAAAACGGAACAACGTGAGATTGCGAAAAAACATGGCATGCCCTTAAAGAGGCGAAGGCCGCCTCGATGGCGGCCTTCGTTGACAACAAGCAAACGGAAGGATCAACGACAGACGGCGGCAATCGCCTTGGTCACGTAATCGATATTGCCGGTGTTGAGCGCGGCGACGCAAATGCGCCCGCTGGTCAGCGCGTAGATCGCGTACTCGTCGCGCAGGCGCTCGACCTGCGCCTTGGACAGGCCGGAATACGAGAACATGCCGGTCTGGCGGTTGATGAACGAGAAGTCCGGTGCGCCGAGCGCGGCAAGCTTGGAAACCATCGCCGCGCGCATCGTGTGGATGCGCTCGCGCATCTCCGCCAGCTCCTGCTGCCACTGCGCGTGCAGCTCGGGGCTGCCGAGCACGCCCGCCACCAACTTGCCGCCATGCGTGGCCGGGCTGGAGTAGTTCGCGCGGATCGTGGTTTTCATCCGCGACAAAAGCCGCGCGGCCTCTTCGCGATCGACTCCGACGCAGCTGAGCGCCCCCACGCGCTCGCCGTACAGCGAGAACGACTTGGAGTACGAGTTGGCGACGATGAACGCCGGGATGCCGGAGTCGGCCAGCAGGCGCACCGCCGTCGCGTCCTGGTCGGCATCCTTGTCGAAGCCCTGGTAGGCCATGTCGACAAACGGCAGCAACTTGCGGTCCTTCAGCACCGCCACCACCTGCTGCCACTGCTCGTCACTGGGATCGACCCCGGTCGGGTTGTGGCAGCACGCATGCAGCAGCACCACGGTGCCGGGTTCGAGCTGGCCCAAGTCGGCAAGCATGCCGGCAAAATCCAGCCCATGGCTGGCATCGTCGTAATAGCGGTAATCCGTGAGCACAAAACCGGCGGCCTTGAACACTGCGCGGTGGTTGCCCCAGGTGGGGTTGCTCACCGCGAGCTTGGCCTTGTCGCCCAGCACCTGCTTGAGCAAATCGGCACCGACGCGCAACGCGCCGCTGCCGCCAATGGTCTGCACCGTCGCCACCCGGCCGGCCGCAAGCGCCGCCGAATCGGCACCGAACACCAGCTTCTGCGTCTCGGTGTTGTAGGCCGGCAAGCCGCTGATCGGCAGGTAGCTGCGCGGCGCGTTTTCGCGCACCAGGTTTTCTTCGACCCGACGTACCGCTGCCAGCACCGGCACCTTGCCGGCGTCGTTCACGTAGATGCCGACGCCGAGGTTCACTTTCTCCGGGCGCTTGTCCGCGAGGTAGGTTTCGGTCAGGCCGAGGATCGGATCGCCCGGCGCCATTTCGAGAGTTGCAAAGATGGACACGATTTCCCTCGCTAGGGGTGCACTTGGAAGTATGGACGTCCGTCACAGCGGACGCGTCATGATCGCAGATTCCGCACTGCAACAAAACAGGCGGCAGGAAGCATGCGTGCCCTCATTGTAGCGGCGGGCACTACACTACCGGCTTCCCCGAGCGAACCGCCGCCATGCAGATCCAGGACCAAGCCGAAACCGTCCAGCTGCTTGCCGAGATGCGACAGGAACACCGTGATCTCGACGCCGCGATCAAGCAGCTTTCCGGTGTGCTGGGGCGGGACGAGCTGCAGTTGACCCGTCTCAAGAAGCGCAAATTGCTGTTGAAAGACAATATTGCGCGACTTGAAAGCAAGCTCATCCCGGATCTTGACGCATGAATGCCCCCACGGTTTCGCCTGTCACCCTGCAAAACGAATACGTCACGCTTGAACCCCTGACACTCGACCACGCCGCCGATCTCGAAGCCGCGGCGGCTGTTGGCGAGTTGTGGAACCTCACCGTCACCCGCATTCCCGGCCCGGGCGAAGCGCGCGCGTACATCGAAGAAGCGCTCAAGGGCCAGGCCGAGGGCCGCATGCTGCCGTTTGCGGTGCGCGAAGCCAGTACCGGCAAGATCGTCGGCTGCACGCGCTATTACGAGATCGAACCAGCGCTGCCGCGGCTGGCCATCGGCTACACCTGGTACGCAAAAAAGTGGCAGCACACCCACCTCAATACCGCCTGCAAGCAGCTCCTCCTGGAGCACGCCTTCGACACGCTCAAGTGCGTGGCCGTCGCCTTCCACGCTGACGAAAACAACGAACCATCGCTGCGCGCGATCGAGCACATCGGCGCCCAGCGTGAAGGCGTGCTGCGCGCGCACAAGCGCCGCCGTGACGGCAGCCTGCGCAACACCGTGTGTTTCAGCATCCTCGCCGAAGACTGGCCGAACGTGGAAAACTGGCTGGCGATGCGGGTCAACAAGCTCGCACCGTGATGGTCGTGCCGCCGGGGACGTGGCGGCGACAGAAACCACGAAAACGGATGGTTGCGGCAGTTCGTGTGCCGGTTCGCCGGCTCACCGCGGTTCCATGGAACTGCAAGTCAGCCCGCAACCCGACCACGACGACGCAACCACGGCCGCCTGCGTTTCCATTCCACCGCCCACACCGCTGGCTCACGCCGCCGGCGGCAGCTCCTCGAGATTCCAGCGCGGGCGCACCTGCACCGATTCGCCCTGGTGCTGGCCGTGCGCGAGACGGATGGCGCCGGCCAGCGCGATCATGGCGCCGTTGTCGGTGCAGAACGCCAACCGTGGGAAATACGTGCGGAACCCGTCCTTTTCGCCGGCCGCGGCCAGCTCGGCACGCAGCCGTCGGTTGGCGCCGACCCCGCCGGCGATCACCAGCTTGTCGGTACCGGTCGCCGTCAAGGCCCGGCGGCACTTGATGAGCAAGGTGTCGACGATGGCCTCTTCAAACCCACGTGCAATGTCGGCGCGCGTCTGCTCGCCCTGATCCGAATGCTGCCAGGCCAGCAGCACCTGGGTCTTGAGCCCGGAGAAACTGAAATCCAGCCCTGGCCGGTCGGTCATCGGCCGCGAGAAACGGAAGGCACCGTGGGTACCCTGCTCGGCCAGCTTGGCCAGCGCCGGGCCACCGGGGTACGGCAGCCCCATCAGCTTGGCCGTCTTGTCGAACGCCTCGCCGGCGGCGTCGTCCAGGGTATCGCCCAGAATGCGGTATTGGCCGATCTTTTTCACCTCGACCAGCAGTGAATGCCCGCCGGACACCAGCAGCGCGACGAACGGCGGCTTGGGCGGATCGGCTTCCAGCAACGGGGCGAGCAGATGCCCTTCCATGTGGTGCACGGCCAGCGCCGGCACTCCCAGCCCCCACGCCAGCGCGCGTCCGGCCGCGGCACCGACCAGCAACGCACCCACCAGGCCAGGGCCGGCGGTGTACGCCACGCCGCCGAGGTCGGACGCCTTGAGCCCCGCCTGCGCCAAGGCTTCACGCACCAGCGGCAACAGCTTGCGCACGTGGTCGCGGCTGGCCAGTTCGGGCACCACGCCACCGTAATTGGCATGCAGCTTGATCTGGCTGTACAGCACGTGGGCCAGCAGACCTTCACCGGGCGCATCCGGCACCCAGCGCAGGATGGCTACCCCGGTTTCGTCGCACGAGGACTCGATTCCCAGCACCGGTTTGTCGATCACCGGACCCGCGGCGTTCTTCACGCCGTGCTGCTTTGAAAGTTCGCTGTCAGGCACGGTATACTTCGCGGCTCGCCGCATTCCTCGACCCTGAAAGCGGCCAGCTTATCACTCGGAGTATTCATGCCCAACGTCAAAGTCCGCGAGAACGAACCGTTCGAGGTGGCCCTGCGCCGCTTCAAGCGCACCTGCGAAAAGGCCGGCATCCTGGCCGAAACGCGCAAGCGCGAGTTCTACGAAAAGCCGACCCAGGAACGCAAGCGCAAGCGCGCTGCCGCCGTCAAACGCCACCTGCGCCGTCTGTCGCGCGACGTGACGCGCAAGACCCGGCTGTACTGAGTCACCCTCCGTCTCGTCGTTGGCGCTTGCGCCCCCGGGACGGATGTGGTTGGTGCGGTTTCCGCAGCCGCCGCAAACACTCCGAGTCGACCAACCGGTGCTGCCGCAAGGTGCCACCGGTTTTGTCGTTTGCGTAAAATCATCGAATCCCGCGAGGACACGCCATGACGCTCAAGCAGCAGCTTACCGAGGACATGAAAACCGCGATGCGCGGCGGCGACAAGCAGCGGCTCGGCGTGATCCGGCTGGTGCTGGCCGCACTCAAACAGCGCGAGGTGGATGAGCGCATCGTGCTCGACGACGCGCAAATCATCGCCGTGATGGAGAAAATGCTTAAACAGCGCCGCGATTCCATCACCCAGTACGACGCCGCAAAACGCAGCGACCTGGCCGACGCCGAACGCGCCGAAATGGTGGTGATCGAAGCCTACCTGCCCAAGCAGCTCGATGCCGCCGAGCTCGATGCGATCATTGCCACCGCCATTGCCGCCACCGGCGCCAGCAGCATGCGCGACATGGGCAAGGTGATGGCCGCGGTCAAGGAGCACGCCGCCGGCCGCGCCGACATGGCCAAGGTCTCGGCGCAGATCAAGGCGAAGCTCGCGGGTTGAGCGCTCAGCGCCAGCGCAGCGACCACGCGAAAAGCCAGATCAGCAGCACGCCCGCCAGCGCCGCCAATGCCCATGCCATGCGGCGCCGGTACAGACGCCGCCAGCTTGCGCGGTCGAAAAACCAGCGCCCGGACGCCGGGCTGCGCAGTACGCCGTGGCTCGCCAGTTGCTGCCACGCGATGCCAATGCGCAGGCCAAGTTCCTCGGCGCTGCGGGTGTGCAGGGCATCGAGCGCACCAGCGTCGGCGAACACCCGCGCAATGGTGCGCTGTTTCAACATCAGCAACGTGGTGAACAGCATCGCGGCATCCCGGCATGGCCAGCCCCCGCAGCTTGCGGGCGCGGCCACTGCGGCGCAAGAGCGCCGCACCACGGCGACCGCCTAGAATGCAGACCTCATGCGCGGACTGATCCCCGACAGCTTCATCGACGACCTGCTTGCCCGCGTCGACATCGTCGACGTGATCGAACGCCGGGTGCCGTTGAAAAAGGCCGGGCGCGAGTGGACGGCCTGCTGCCCGTTCCACGACGAGCGCACGCCCTCGTTCACGGTCAGCCCGACCAAGCAGTTTTTCCACTGCTTCGGCTGCGGCGCGCACGGCAGCGCGATCAAGTTTCTGATGGATTACGAGCGGCTCGAGTTTCCCGACGCCGTCGAGGAGCTGGCGCAATCCGTCGGCCTCACCGTGCCGCGCGAAAACCGCGGCGGCGAGCGCCCGCGCGAAGACAAGACCGACCTCTACGCGCTGCTCGATGCCTGCGCACAGTGGTTCCAGGATCAATTGCCGACCAGCCCCGAGGCGCAGGCGTACTGCAAGCAGCGCGGATTGGACGCCGCCATCATGGCCAATTTCCGCATCGGCTGGGCGCCGGCCGGGTACGACGGCCTGATCAAGGCGCTGGGCAACACGCCGCGGCGGATGGAATTGCTGGCCGAGGCCGGGATGGTTTCCAGCGGCGAGCGCGGCGGCAAGTACGACCGCTTCCGCGAACGGCTGATGTTTCCGATTCTTGACCGCCGCGGCCGCGTGATCGCCTTCGGTGGGCGGGTGATTGGCGCCGACCAGGGGCCGAAATACCTCAACTCGCCGGAGACGCCGCTGTTCCACAAGGGTCGCGAGTTGTTTGCGCTGTGGCAGGTGAAACAGGCCAACCCCAAGCTCGCGCGCATCGTGGTGGTCGAGGGCTACATGGACGTCGCCGCACTGCACCAGGCGGGGCTGCCGATTGCGGTGGCAACGCTCGGCACCGCGACCACGTCGGAACACGCCGAACGGCTGTTTCGCAGCGCCAACGACGTGGTGTTCTGCTTCGATGGCGACCGCGCCGGGCGTGCCGCGGCCTGGAAGGCGCTGGATGCTGCGTTGCCCTGCCTGCGCGACGGCCGGCAAGCGTATTTCCTGTTTCTGCCCGACCCGGAAGACCCCGATTCACTGGTGCGCAAGGAGGGCAAGGACGGCTTTCTTGCGCGTCTGAACGCCGCCACGCCGCTGTCCGAGTATTTCTTTGAGCACCTCGCGCAAGATGTGGATACCGCCAGCCTCGACGGTCGCGCACGACTGGCCGAGCATGCGCGCCCGCTGATTGCAAAGCTGCCCGACGGCGCGTTCCGCGACCTCATGGCCGATGAGCTGGAGAAGCGCACCGGCGCCCGCGCCATTCTCGCGCCCAGCGCACCACGCGGCGCGCCCCGCCACACCAACGCCCAGCGTTCGCTGGTCCGCAGCGCCATTGCCCTGCTGCTGGCACAGCCGGGCATGGCCGATCGGGTCGACAAGCCCTACCGCTTCCTGCGCCTGGACAAGCCGGGCGTCGCACTGCTCGCCGAGCTGATGGATGTGGCGCGCAGCCGCCCCGGCATCAACGCGGCGATGCTGGTCGAACACTTTGCCGAGCGCAGTGAATACGCCGCGTTGCAAAAGCTGATGGTGACCGCGGTGATCGGCACACCCGAGGCACAACGCATCGAGTTTCTGGAGGCGCTGACGCGCATGGACGAGCAGGCCACGGCGCTGCGCCGCGAAGCCTTGCTCACGAAGATGCGCGCGGCACCGCTCGACGACGCCGAAAAAGCCGAACTGCGCGA
Organism: Rhodanobacter sp. FW106-HT46G03; assembly: GCF_058789895.1. Classification (NCBI taxonomy): domain Bacteria; kingdom Pseudomonadati; phylum Pseudomonadota; class Gammaproteobacteria; order Lysobacterales; family Rhodanobacteraceae; genus Rhodanobacter; species Rhodanobacter sp. FW106-HT46G03. Next base: position 804,051 of record NZ_JBYTCC010000001.1, on the reverse strand, counting down.
TCTGCTGGCGGCGCGTGTGCGACCGACTGCCACACCGGACTGAATCGCCATGTGCCACCAGCCGAATATGGGATCATGCGGACTTGCGTGCGACTGGGGCGCCGATGGAACTGCTTGACCGACTGATCACGATTTTTGCCGAGAACGGCTATGTCGCAGTGTGGCTCGCGCTGCTCGTCTGCGGCCTCGGTCTGCCGTTGCCGGAAGACGTGACGCTGGTGGCTGGCGGCGTGATCTCCGGGCTGGGCTACGCCAACGTGCACACCATGTTCATGCTGTGCATGGTCGGTGTCCTGCTGGGCGACGCCACCATGTTCATGATCGGCCGCCGTTTCGGCAAACGCATGCTCAAGTGGCGCTGGGTCGCCCGCATCGTCACCCCGCACCGCTACCACATGGTGCGGCGCAAGTTTGCCCGCTACGGCAACCGCGTGTTGTTCGTGGCGCGCTTCCTGCCCGGCATGCGCACCACGATCTACATCACCGCCGGCACCACGCGCAAAGTTTCGCTGCTGCGCTTTGTGCTGATCGACGCGCTCGCTGCCGCCATCAGCGTGCCGATCTGGGTGTATCTGGGCTATTTCGGCGCCAACAACCACGAGTGGCTGGCGAAATGGCTGCAACGCGGCCAAAACGGCTTGTGGTTGATCGTGGCCGCCGCCACGCTTGGCATCGGCTGGGCCTGGTGGCGCAGCTACCGGCGGCGCCAGCTGAACCGCGAGGAGTGATGGCGGCCGGCAGCGCACTGCCGGCCGCGTAGCGTCAGAACTTGTACGACAGACGCGCAAACCATGCCGCGCCGTTCAGGCCGAACTGCACCGCCTCGTACCAGAAGCCGTTGTCGGTTTCGTTCGGATCCTGCCGGGTCGGGTATTTGCCAAACACGTTGTGGCCACCCACCGTGAGTTTCATCGCCGGCGTGAAATGGTAAGTGACGCCGACGTCGGCCGAGGTCTTGTCGGCGTAGTGCGCGTTCGGCACCGGCGGGCCGGAGAACGTGCCCAGCGTCATCGGGCCGAAGTAGATGAACTTGACGTCGGTATCCCACTTGCCCAGCGCGTAGTTGAAGCCGAGCACCGCCTTCTCGCGCGGGGCACCGTTGGTGATGAACAACGCGTCGCGCTCGCCCAGGAGTGAATCCTCGCGCCCCGCCAGCGACGGCGGCGTATGCACCTTCTGGATCGTCGTCTCGGTGTGGTTGAAGGAAAGGAAACTGTCGAGCCGACCGGCGCCGAGCGTGGTGTGGTAGTCGGCGGTGAGGTCGAAGCCCTGGGTGCGGGTATCCACCGAGTTCACGAAGAACTGCGCCTCGCCGATGTTCTGCGCCGCCAGCACGCTGCCGATGTTCGGATCGCTGGTGTCGAACGTGCCGCTGAGCACGATGCGGTGCTTGATGTCGATGCGGTAGCCGTCCACGGTGATCGACAGGTTGTCGAGCGGAGTCCAGGTAAACCCGAGCGTGGCGCTGCGCGACTTCTCCTGCTTGAGCGGCGGGATCCCGGCGGCATTCGCCAGCGGGCTGCCGTTCGGCGCGATCACCACGTTGGTCTGCACCCCGCTCACGAAATCGCTGAACGTGGAGGAAAAGTAGCGCTGCTGCAGGGACGGCGCCCGGAAGCCGGTGCTCACCGACCCGCGCAGGAGGAAATTCCCGTTGACGTGGAACGCGCCGGAGAGCTTGCCGATGGTGGTGGAGCCGAAGTCGCTGTAGTCCTCGTGGCGGATCGCCTGATCGGTCATGAAGCGATCGGTCCAGTCGGTTTCGACATCGACATACAGCGCCCAGCTGTGGCGGCTCTTGTTGGTCGCATCGCTGGGCTGGAAGCCGGGAAAACCCTGGCTGCCGGCGTTGCCGCCGCCGGGGCCGTCGGCGTCGATCCACGAGCCGACCGAGCCCGGGTAGATCTTGTACTGCTCGCGCCGGAACTCGCCGCCAAACGCGACGTTCACCCCGGACATCCAGCCGTCGAACAGCTTGGTGGCGTCAAAGTTGGTCGTGTCCTGGCCAAACGAAAAACCGCCCGCGCCAAACACGTTGGGACTCACGCCGGCGCCACCCAGTTCAAGATCGAGGTTGGCCATCGACGCGTTCAGCGTGTGCCGGATGGTGTCCATCAGGCGGTTGTAGCCAAGCGTCTGCGACGCGTCGAAGCGCCAGTCGCGCCACATCCACCAGATGCCGGCGGTAGCGTGGCGATCCTGGATGTACGGGTTGATGTACGGCACGAAGCCATCCGGATACATCGCTGCCGAGTTGCGCGCCGGGATGTCGTCCGAGCCAATGCCTCCGCGGGCGAACGCCGCCGACGACACGGCGCGGTTCTGGATGCCGCCGTCGAAATACACATGCGCATCGCTGGCGATCGGCACGTCGCCGTTCAAATAGAAGGTGTTCTCGTGTACCGAAGCGTCGCCAATGGTACGCAGCGGATCGAGCGCCGCCGAGGTGCGGTTCGAGCGGCCGCGATCCTGGTGCTGCACGGTCATCGCGATGACGCCGTCGTTGCCGGTGGCAAAGCCGCAGTAGGCCGAGGCGAGGTAATCCTGGCCATCGCCCTGGGTGTACTGGTTGTAGCCCGCCACCGCCTCGCAGCCCTTGCTGCGCTTGAGCACGACGTTGACCACCCCGGCGATCGCATCCGAGCCGTACTGCGCCGCCGCGCCGTCGCGCAGCACCTGCACTTGGTCCACGGCAAGCAACGGGATGGTATTGAGGTCGGTGCCCGAATCGCCGCGGTTGCGCGCGCCGAACAGGTTGACCAGCGCCATCTGGTGCAGCCGTTTGCCATTCACCAGCACCAGGGTTTGATCCGAGCCCAGCCCGCGCAGCGCCGGGGTGTCCTCCGAATCGGCGTTGTCGGAGCCGGTCTGGTAGCCGGATACCAGCGACGGCACCTTGTAGCTCAAGGTTTCGGTCAGCCCTTGCTGGGCCCCCTGCGTGGCTGCGTTGTTCATCGGCAGCACGTCGACCGGTACCGGCGAGTCGGTATAGGAAACCTGCCCCGTGCGGCGGGTGCCAACCACCGTCACCTCTTGCAGGTTGGTGGCTTTCACGTTGCCTTTTTGCGCCTGGCCGGTACTCGGCGTGGCTGATTGCGGCGCATCCGCGTCGCCCCCCGCAGCCGGCATCGCGCTGGCTATCCCGGTGCCAAACAATCCCGTCAACCCGCAGCTGGCCAGTGCCAGCGCGGTCATGCGCATGCGCCGAATATCCACGGACTCTCCCCAGTGAGCCAAACGTGGGCGCACGCTACCACGCCATGTTTGTCCATCGCCAGCAGACATTCGTCAAAGTTTGCGCGGACCGCGGACGCGGAGGGCGCCGACGCCGGCAACTACCGCATCGCGCGGGTTCCGGCACCTACAGCCAGCGGCCGTAGCGGCGCATGTAGAGCATCTTCACCAATTGCGTCAGCACGCAGTAGGTCAGGACGGTGGCCGCAATCCAGGCGAAAAACGCCGGCGGCAGCGGCAGCATGCCGAGTTTGGCGCCAATGTCGAGATAGGGAATGGCGATGCCGATGGCGATGATCGCGGTGGTGAGCCCCAGCACCGGCGCCGCCGCCGCGCTCTGCAGGAACGGAATGCGGCGCGTGCGGATCATGTGCACGATCAAGGTTTGCGTGAGCAGGCTTTCGACGAACCAGCCCGACTGGAACAGCGCCTGATGCGTGCTCGAATTGGCGTCGAACACGTGCCACATCAGCCAGAACGTGGTGATGTCGAAAATCGAGCTGACCGGCCCGATCCACACCATGAAACGGCCGATGTCGCTGGCATCCCACTTGCGCGGCTTGCGCAGGTAATCGTCGTCCATGCGGTCGAACGGAATCGACAGCTGCGAAATGTCGTAGAGCAGGTTCAACACCAGGATCTGCAGCGGCAGCATCGGCAAGAACGGCAGGAACGCGCTCGCCACCAGCACGCTGAACATGTTGCCGAAGTTCGAGCTGGCGGTCATCTTGATGTACTTGATGATGTTGCCGAAGGTGACCCGCCCTTCCAGTACGCCCTCCTCCAGCACCATCAGGTTTTTTTCCAGCAGGATGATGTCCGCCGATTCCTTGGCGATGTCGGTGGCGGTGTCCACCGAGATGCCGACGTCGGCGTCGTGCAGCGCGGGCGCGTCGTTGATGCCGTCGCCAAGGAAACCCACGGTGTGGCCCTGGCGCTGCAGCGATTTCACCACCGCGGCCTTTTGCAGCGGCGACATCTTGGCGAACACGACAGTGCGTGCGACCAGCGCATCGAGCGCGTCGGCGTCGAGCGCTTCGACATCCCGGCCCTGCACCGAATGGGTGACATCCAGCCCCACCTCGCGGCAGATCTTGCGCGTCACCGCCTCGTTGTCGCCGGTGATGACCTTGACCGTCACGCCATGCTGGTGCAGCGCCGCGATCGCGGTGGCAGCGGAGTCCTTCGGCGGGTCGAGGAACGCGAGACAGCCCACCGCGGTGAGCCCGGCTTCGTCCGCCACGCTCCACGCGCGCTCACTGGCGGGCGCACGCCGCACCGCCACTACCAGCACGCGCAAGCCGTCCTCATTCAAACGGTGCGTCATCGCGCGGATGTCGCGGCGGCGCTCGTCGGTCAGCGGCGCCACCTCGTCACCCACCTGCGCGAAGCTGCAGATCGCCAGCATCTCCTCGACCGCGCCCTTGCAGATCAGGAGATGCTCGCGCTCGTCGCGCGCCACCACCACCGACATGCGTCGGCGTTGGAAATCGAACGGAATCTCGTCCACCACGCGGTATTGCGCCGCGACCGGTTCGAGATCGCGGTGGGTGAGCACCGCCTTGTCCATCAGGTTCCTGAGGCCGGTCTGGAATCGGCTGTTCAAGTAGCCGTATTCGAGTGCGTCCTCGGACTCTTCGCCGTTCAAGTCCAGGTGCCGCTCGAGCACGATCCGGTCCAGCGTGAGCGTGCCGGTCTTGTCGGTGCACAGCACGTCCATCGCGCCGAAGTTCTGGATCGCGTTGAGCCGTTTCACCACCACCTTGCGCTTGGACATCGCCAACGCGCCCTTCGCCAGGTTCGCGGTAACGATCAGCGGCAGCATCTCCGGCGTGAGGCCGACCGCCACCGACAGCGCAAACAGGAACGCCTGCATCCAGTCGCCCTTGTCCAGCCCGTTGACCAGGAACACGATCGGCACCATCACCGCCATGAAGCGGATCAGGAGCCAGCTCACCGAATTCACGCCGCGGTCGAAGCTGGTTTGCACCGCCTGCCCGGTCATGCTGTGCGCCAGCGAGCCGAGGTAGCTGCGCCCGCCGGTCGCCACCACCACCGCGGTCGCCGCGCCCGACACCACGTTGGTGCCCATGTAGCAGATCGTCGGCAGGTCGAGCGGCGCTGCCGCCGTGGCCCCGGCGGCATGCGTCGGCGCCACTTTTTCCACCGGCAACGACTCGCCGGTGAGGATCGCCTGGCTGACGAACAGATCCTTCGCGGTCAGCAGGCGCAGGTCGGCCGGCACCATGTCACCGGCCCCCAGGTGCACGATGTCGCCGGCCACCAGCTCACCCACCGGCACTTCGATCTGCTCGCTGTGGCCGTCCGAGGCACGACGCGTCACCGTGGCGGTGTTGCGCACCATCGCCTTGAGCTTTTCCGCCGCGCGCGAGGAGCGGTACTCCTGCGCAAAGCTCAGCAGCACACTGATGCCGACCATCACCGCAATGATGATCGGCCCGGTCAGATCACTGCGATCGGTGGCCAGTTGCACACCGGCCAGCACCAGCAGCACCACGATGAACGGGTTCTTGAACGCCCGCAGCAACTGCAGCGACCAGTGCGGCGGTTTCTCATGCGCAACCTCGTTGGCGCCGTCGCGATGCAGGCGTTCGTTGATGCGCGCCTCGTCAAGGCCTCGCACCGAGGTGTCGAGCGCGCGCAACAGCTCGTCGCCGGCGCGGAACGCATCGTCCGCCGCAGGCACATGCGCGGGTGCCACGACTTTCTCGGTTATGCGGGAAAAAGGCTTGTTCATGCAACGCCACCGCGGCTCTTGCTGCCGGCGTCGCGGCAGCGCGCGCCAGTCGGCGCGACCATTGGACGAAAGAAACGATCAAAAGGCGGCAGTCGCCATGCCGGCGGCTGCCACGCGCGGTCACCTGCGCGCTGGCGATGGCCAGTCGCGGCGCCTTACCGCCATCACGCGGCGCGCGCCGACGCGTGCGGCAACGAACCAGTCGCAGCAACGGGGGCCGCCGGGGCTGCGCTCGCCCCCAGGGCAGCGCCCGTAAGCGGCGCCGGCACGGTCACGACAAACTCGCGTACGCGGGCATCACGCTGCGCACCGAACGGGCCGCGGGAGGCCCGCAGACGAAAAACATCGCGAAGGAGCTTCATGGCTCATCTCCAAAACAAGGCGCACAGCGCCGTTGGAGAGAGCCGGCGTTTCCTAGTCCAGGAAAAGACCGGCCGACCGCTGGCGGCTGCCGCAGGCAATCAGCTTGTGATGCAGTGCCGACACCCGAAGCAAGCAGGTGCCGACGTTGCGACTAGGGTAAACGTCCATATGCCTTGAGAAGTCAGGACAGGATGTCACTGCGGACGGCGTCCGCAGGACGCGCGTATTGTGCTGGCCGAGGCCGCGCGCGTCAACGACTGGAAACTGAATCAGGCGCGTGCAAAGCGCGCCGCGCCGCCCACCCAGCGCGCCATGAGCAGGTCGGCCTGATGCGGGTAGTCGGCCAACAGGCGTTCACCGACGCGCTGCACGGCGGGCAGCAGGTGGGCGTCGCGGGTGAGGTCGGCGATGCGGAAGCTGAGCTGGCCGGTCTGGCGGGTGCCGAGCACCTCGCCGGGGCCGCGCAGCTCGAGATCCTTCTCCGCAATGCGGAAGCCGTCGCTGGTTTCGCGCATTACCGCCAGCCGTTCGCGCGCGAGCTGGCCGAGCGGCGGCTGGTAGAGCAGCACGCAATTGGAGGCAATCGCGCCGCGCCCCACGCGTCCGCGCAACTGATGCAACTGCGCCAGGCCCAGGCGCTCGCTGTTTTCGATCACCATCAGGCTGGCGTTGGGCACGTCGACGCCAACCTCGATCACGGTGGTGGCAACCAGCACGGCAATCTCGCCAGCCTGGAACGCGTCCATCACCGCCTGCTTTTCCTTCGGCTTCAGCCGCCCGTGGATCAACCCGACGCGACAATCCGGCAACGCGGCGGCAAGTTCCGCATACGCGACTTCGGCCGCCTGCGCACGCAGCTGCTCGGACTCCTCGATCAGCGTGCACACCCAGTACGCCTGCCGGCCCTCGCCGCAGGCGACGCGGATGCGCTCGATCACCTCGACCCGGCGTGCATTGGACACCGCCACCGTCTGCACCGGCGTGCGCCCGGGCGGCAGCTCGTCGATCACCGACACGTCGAGATCGGCATACGCGCTCATCGCCAGCGTGCGCGGGATCGGGGTGGCGGTGAGCACCAGCTGATGCGGCACGCTGCCGTGCGCACGGTCGGCGCCCTTGTCGTGCAGGGCAAGCCGCTGCTGCACGCCGAAACGATGCTGCTCGTCGACGATCACCAAGCCGAGCCGCGTGAACGCCACGCCTTCCTGCATCAGCGCGTGGGTGCCGATGGTGATCGGTGCGCCGTCCGCAACCCGGCGCATTGCCGCCTGACGCGCCTTGCCCTGCTGCTTGCCGGCCAGCCATTCGACCGCTACATCGAGCGACGCGAGCCAGTGGCGAAAATTGCGCAGATGCTGCTCGGCAAGCAGTTCGGTCGGCGCCATCAGCGCCACCTGCCAGCCGGCCTCGACCGCAGCCAGCGCGGCCAGTGCCGCGACGATGGTCTTGCCCGAGCCCACGTCGCCCTGCACCAGCCGCAGCATCGGGTGTGGACGCGCCAGATCCGCGCACACTTCGGCGTCCACCCGCCGCTGCGCCGCGGTCAGCGCGAAGGGCAGGCCCGCAAGCAGGCGGGCGCGTAGCGCGCCGTCACTGGCAAACGCCGGCGCCTGCCGTCGCTGCACCGCGGCGCGCATGCGCTTCAGGCTCAGGTGCTGGCTCAGCAACTCCTCAAAAGCGAGCCGCTGCTGTGCCGGATGCCGGCCTTGCAGCAGCAGGTCGAGTCGTGCATCCGGTGGCGGGCGATGCACCGTGAGCAGGGCCTCGCGCAGCGAGGCGAGGCCGAGCGGTTCGCACAAGGCGGCAGGGATCAGCTCGAGCTCCGTTTCATCCGGCAGCAGCGCCAGCGCCTTCGCAATCACGCCGGCCAGGCGTTTCTGGCCGAGGCCCTCGGTAGTCGGATATACCGGACTCAGCCGGTCCTCGACTACCACCGTTTCGCCGGCGCCGATGCGCCGATACTGCGGGTGCACCATCTCGAAACCGAGCGCCGCATGGCGCACTTCGCCGAAACACAAAAGCCGCGCGCCGACCGCCAACTGCTCCGCCTGCGCGCGATTGAAGTGGAAAAAACGCAGCTGCAGGCTGTGTCCGGTGTCGTCGCCGATCGCCACCCTGAGCTGCGGGCGATAGCGGAAGCCTTTTTCCACCGCCTCCACCACACCGACCACCTGCGCATCTTGGCCAACACGCAGGTCGGACAGCGCGGTGATGCGGGTGCGATCCTCATAGCGCAGCGGCAGGTGGAACCACAAATCCTGCACGTGGTCCAGGCCCAGCTTGTGCAGCAGCGCCTGCAGCGCAGGGCCGACGCCGGGCAGCGTCGACACCGCCTGGAGGCCGGCACCACCGAGTGCGGGCGCACCATCGCTCATCGCCCGCGACGACGAATCAGCCCAGCACCATGATCGCGTCCACTTCCACCTTGACGCCCTTCGGCAAGGCCGACACCTCAATGGTGGAACGCGCCGGGTACGGCGCCTTGAAGTACTCGGCCATCACCGCGTTGACCGCAGCGAAGTTTGCCAGGTCGGTGACATAGATGCCCACGCGTACGAACTGCGCAAACGAGCCGCCGGCTTCCTTTGCCACCGCGGCCAGGTTGTCGAACACCCGCCGCGCCTGCGCCGTGATGTCGCCCTCGACCACCGCGCCAGTGGCCGGATCAAGCGGGATCTGCCCGGAGAAATACACGGTATCGCCCGCGCGCACGGCCTGCGAATACGGGCCGATCGCGGCCGGTGCGTTGCTGGTGGTGATGATCTGGTGGGACGACATGGGGAAACCTCGCGGCCGCGTAAAAGTCCAAGTGTAAACGAGTGGTGCAAGACGGCCACAGTCCGTCGCTGGCAGTTACAGCTTCAATGCCACCGTGTCGTGCGTGGCCAGTTCCACTTCTACGCCCGGACGACGCAGGCTGCCCAGCGTGCGGTGGGTGTGCGCGATGATCTGCCTCGCATCGATGGTGACGCCTGCGAAGCAGGCGTCCTCGGTGGTATGCGCGTCGGCCACCAGCGCGATGGCATATCCTTCGACCGCCGCGCGCTGCAAGGTGGCACCGACGCAGTAATCGCTTTGCGCACCGGCGCAGACCAGCCGCCCCACGCCCCGCGCATCGAGCTCGGCCCGCAGCGTGGTACCGGCAAACGCGTCACTGAACGACTTGCCCACCACCGGCTCGTCCGGCCGCGGCGCCAGTCCCGGCGCGAGTTGCCAGGCCGGGCTGCCGTGCGGCAAGTCCGCATCCACATGCTGCACCCAGATCACCGGCACGCTGCCGGCGCGGGCGCGTTCCACCAGCGCGGCCACCCGCCGGGTCACGCCGGCGGCGTCGAGACAGGTTTCCAGCACGCCGACCTGCATGTCGATCACCAGCACGGCGGTAGCGGACGTGGACATTGCCATTTCTCCCTGGGGACGATTCAGTGCAGCCGGGCGATTTGCGCACCGGCACAGGCCGCGGGCTCTACAACGGGTAGCGGTAGACACCGCTCACCACGCCGGTGCGGCGCACGCGGCGAATGACGTCGGCGAGGTGCTTGCGGTTTTTCACTTCGATCGCAAACAGCAGCGTGGCGGCGGCGACATCGCGCTCGGCGTATTCGACGTTCTCGATGTTGGAGTCGGCAGCGGCGATCGCGGCGGCGATGGTCGCCAGCACGCCGGGGCGGTTGATGACCTCCACCCGCAGCTCGGCGCGGTAGTCGCCCTGCACGTCGCGATCCCAGCCGATGGCTACGCAGCGCTCGGGCGACTTGCGCAGCTCCACCACGTTCGGGCACTCCTCGCGGTGCACGACGATGCCCTTGCCCGGCGAGAGGTAACCGATGATCGCGTCGCCCGGCACCGGGTGGCAGCAGTTGGCAAAACTCAGCACCCCGCGCTCGGCGCCGGTGATGCGGATCTTTTCGCGCACCAGCGGTGCGCCCGGCGCGGATTCGTCCGGGCGGCCGTCGCGCAGCGCGAGCAGGTGGCCGGCGACGACGTCCGACATGCGGTTGCCGAGCGCAATGTCGGCCAGCAGTTCTTCCAGCCGCTTGAGCCGCGCTTCGACCAGGAATTGGTCGACCACCGCGGCCGGGATTGCCTCGATGCTGCTGCCGCGCGCGTCGAGCGCGCGGTCGAGCATGCGGTGGCCGAAATCCACCGCGTCCTCGTGCTGCATGTGCTTTAGGTGCTGGCGAATCGCGGTACGCGCCTTGCCGGTGACCACGGCTTCCAGCCAGGCCGGGTTCGGCACCGCGGACGGCGCGGTGATGATCTCCACCAGTTCGCCCGATGCCAGCCGCGCGCGCAGCGGCACCAGTTTCTTGTCGACCCGCGCGGCCACCGCGTGGTCGCCAACATCGGTGTGCACCGCATAGGCAAAGTCGAGCGCCGTGGCATTGCGCGGCAGCGCGAGGATGTCGCCGCGCGGGGTAAACACGTACACCTCGTCGGGAAACAGGTCGATCTTGACGTTTTCGATGAACTCGCGCGAGGACGGCGTGTTGACCTGGCTGTCGGCGAGCGAGGCGAGCCATTCGCGCGCGCGCGCCTGCGCACTGTTTGCCGGCGCCGAATCGGTCTTGTAGGCCCAGTGCGCAGCCACGCCGCTGACCGCGACGCGATCCATCTCGTCGGTGCGGATCTGCACCTCGATTGGCGCGCCGAACGGCCCGAGCAGCACGGTGTGCAGCGACTGGTAACCGTTGGCCTTGGGAATCGCGATGAAATCCTTGAACCGGCGGTCGACCGGCTTGTACAGGCTATGCACCATGCCCAGCGCCATGTAGCACTGCATGGCGGTGTCGACCACCACGCGAAAACCGTAGACGTCCATCAGCTGGGCGAAGCTCTTGTGCTCGCTGCGCATCTTGGAATAGATGCTCCACGGCGACTTGATGCGCCCCACCACGTGCGCGCCGAGCTGCTCGGCCGCAAGCCGCGCAGACAGCGCCGTCTCGATCTTCGCCATCGCCTCGCGACGGTTGCCAAGCGCAGCGCGGATGCGCTCGCTGATGACGCGATACCGGTCGGGGTAGAGTGCGCGAAAGCCGAGATCCTGCAGCTCCGCCTTGACCTTGTTCATGCCCAGGCGCTGCGCGATCGGGGCGTAGATCTCCAGCGTTTCGCGCGCAATGCGCCGGCGCGAATCGTGCTCCTTGGCGCCCAGCGTGCGCATGTTGTGCAGCCGGTCCGCCAGCTTGATGAGAATCACGCGCAGGTCGCGCGCCATCGCCAGCAGCATCTTGCGGAAGCTTTCCGCATCGGCCTCCTGGCGGGTACCGAAGCGCATCTTGTCGAGCTTGGTAACGCCGTCGACCAGCTCGGCCACGGTCTCGCCGAACTCGCCGATCAGCTCGGCGCGGGTCAGTGCCGTGTCTTCGAGCGTGTCGTGCAGGATCGCCGCGACAATGGTCTCGACGTCCATGTGCATTTCCGCAAGCACGCCGGCCACGGCCACCGGATGGGTGATGTAGGGCTCGCCGCTCCTGCGCGTTTGCCCGGTATGCGCCTGCGCCGCCATGCGGTATGCACCCAGCACCTTCTCAAGCTGCGCGGGTGGCAGGTAGTCGAGCTTGGTTCGCAGCAACTGCACGTAAGGCGGCAGTGCGTTGGCAACTGGCGGGCGGGTGGCACTCATGAGGGGACATGTTGGCCGAAACCGACGCGCCGCAACAGTCCGCCGGATAAACACCGGCTGCCGGACTTCGCGACGCGCACGAGGCCAGAGCCGGTGCGCGGTGGCGAAGGCCTGCAGCCAACCTGCATCAGTCGTCGCCGACCTTGGACAAGTCGTCGTCGACTTCGGCCGCAGCCCACTCCAGCGCCTCACGCTCGGCACGCTCGCGCTCGGCCTTGTCGATCTCGTCAATGGTGGCCTGGTCGATGCGGCGACCGGCGATCTCGCGCAGCGCGAGCACCGTTGGCTTGTCGTTGTCGGGGTTGACCGCCGGCTCGGCGCCCTTGGCCAGCTGCCGCGCGCGCTTGGTCGCCATCAACACCAGCTCGAAGCGGCTGCCGACGACCTCGAGGCAATCTTCCACCGTAATGCGTGCCATACCAAACCCTTGAAGAATAGAAACTTATGTGAGTCGCACAGTGTAGGGCAGCGTGCGTTCACGTGGCAAACGCGTACCATGCGCAGCTCGCTGCTTCATCAGCCGGCACGCGCGCGCGATAGAAAACCAGGCAGTACACTATTGAATCCCACCTCATATTGGTGCGAGTCCATGTTGACGCGTCCACTGCCCTTCCTGTTCACGCCGCGGCACTGGTTGGCGGCACTGGTGTTGCTGTTCCTGGCCGGCTGCGCCATCGCGCCACCGCGCACTGACGACCCGCTGCAAAACGTCAACCGCAAGGTGTACGCGTTCAACGACAGGCTGGACAAGGCCGTGCTGCGGCCAGCCGCGGTGACTTACCGCGCCATCACCAACCCACCGGTGCGGCGTTCGGTCAACAACTTTTTCACCAACATCCAGATGCCGGTGACGGTGGCCAACGACCTGTTGCAGGCACGACCGGCCGATGCACTGGGCGGTACCGGGCGGTTTCTCATCAACCTGACGATCGGCGTCGGCGGCATCTTCGACCCGGCCACGCGCATGGGCTTGCCGCTCAAGACCACCGATTTCGGCATCACGCTGGCACGCTGGGGCGCCCCGGAAGGCGATTTCCTGATGCTGCCGCTGCTCGGCCCAAGCTCGATGCGCGACGTCTGGCACTACCCGGTCGACGGTTATTTCTTCGACCCGCTCAGCATCATCGCGCGGACGCATTACTTCAGCTACGGGCAGTATTACCTCCCGCAGGTGCTGTTCGTCATCTCGGTGCGCTCGCAGTTGATCGACGCGGAAAGTTATCTCGAAACCGCGTACGACCCCTATGCGTTCATGCGCGACGCATGGCGGCAACGTCGTCTGTACAAGCTGTATGACGGCAACCCGCCGGCGGACGTGATCGAAAAGATGCAGGGTGTGGATCAGCCTGGCTTTGACCCGGACGAGCTGCTCGAGCAGCAGCGCCAGTGGGAACAAAAGCACGCCAAATCGGCAACCGGAGCCGCGTCCGGGCACTGACGGCCGGCCCGGATTCAGCCTGCCTGGCTCACCCCAGCAGGGTGTCGACGCCGCTGACCTGTGCCAACGTGCGCAGGCCGGTGGGAACGTGTTCCAGGGTCAGCTCGCGCCCTTGCACGCGCGCCTCGGCGAGCACCGCAAGCAGGCAGGCCATGCCGGCACTGTCACAGGTTTCAACGGCGGCCAGGTCGAGCGTGTGCCGTGTGCCGTCGCGCAAGCCGGCGCGCAACGCCGCGAGCGCGGCGGTGGCGGTCGCAAAACCGAGCGTGCCGGACACGCGCAGCGTGTCCGGTTCGCAGGCCGTCACGGCAAAGGCAGGCTCAGCCGCCATGGGCCTTGCTGTCCTGCTCCATCGACTTCAGCGCCTGGTCACCCTGCGTCTGCAGGTTCTTGATGAGCTGATCCAAGCCAACCTTGCGGACCTCGGCGTCCACCTGATTGCGGTAGTTGGTGATGTAGGAAATGCCTTCGATCACCACGTCATACGCCTTCCACTCGCCACTGGCGGTCCGGCGGAAGGCGAAATCGACCGATACCGTCTTGCCATCGCCGGTGGCGACCTGGGTACGCACGACGCTGCGCTTGGGATTGAGATCCCCGGCGTACGGCAGCACCTTGACCGCGCCGGAGGTGTACTTGAGCAGGCCTTCGGCGTAGCGGTGGGTGATCGAATCGTAGAACGCCTTGGCGAACGCGGAGCGCTGCTCCGGCGTGGCGGCACGGGCGTGCTGGCCGAGCACCAGGATGGCGGCGTAGTCGACATCGAAATGCGGCTGGAACACCCGGTTGATCGTGCCGATCAGCTTTTCGCGATTCTGCTGCAGCTCGGCCTTGTGGCCGGCCACGGCCGCGTCAAGCTCGTGCGCGATGTCCTGCACCACCTGTTCCGGCGTCTGCGCCGCGGCCGGTTGCGCCGCGGCCGGCTGCGCCAGCACCGGCGCAGCGGCAACCCCGCCGAGCACCACGGCCATCGCAAAAGTCAGTTGACGAATCATGCGTTGAATCCTCGCAATACGTGAGCGACGGGCAACTCACTTGCCCGCCGGGGCAGCCTTCTTGCCGGCGTTGTCCGAGCCGTTGACCAGGAACTTCCCGATCAGGTCCTCGAGCTGCATCGCCGACTGGGTGAGGATCATCTCGTCACCGTTCTTCAACATGTCGGGCGAGCCGCCGGGCTGGATCGCAACGTACTGGCTGCCGATCAAACCGCTGGTGAACACCGCGGCAGCGGAGTCGTCCGGAATCTGGTTGTAGCGGTTGTCGATCGCCAGCGTCACCACCGCGTCGAGCTTGGTCGGCTCGGCCACCACGGACAGCACGCGGCCGATCGGCACGCCGGCCATCTTCACCGAGGCGCCCGCCGACAGCGCGCCAACGTTGCTGAAATGCGCCGTGACCTGGTAGGTGCCGCCGATCGCGTCGGCGGCGCCGCCGGCGCCGAAGAACTTGCCGAGCATTTCTTCCAGCGGCTGGCTCGAACGCGTCAGGCCGAACTGGCCACCGGCGGCAACGTACTGCTTGGCATGGCCGTATTCGATGCCGACGTACTGGTCGCCGAGCAGGCCGCTGGTGAACACCGTGGCCACCGAGTCGGCGGGGATCTTGTCGTAGCGCTGGTCGATCGCGAGCTTGACGTCGGCCACCGCGGTGCCCGGCACCAGGCCGATCGACTCGACCTGCCCCACGCGCACGCCGGCAACCTTGACCGGCGCCCGCTCCTTCAACTGGCCGATGTTCTCGAACTTGGCGTCGACGGTGTAGGTCGCGCCGGTGTGGCGGTTCGCGATGGAACTGGTCTGCGTGGCGAGATACGCCAACGCGGCAAACCCCAGCACGATGAACAGGCCGGTGCCGACGGCATAGGATTTTCTCTGGCTCACGGCAGCATCCTCGAAATCGGGGCAGTCACATCAGGAAGGCGGTCAGCACGAAGTCGAGCGCGAGAATGGCGATCGACGAGGCGACGACGGTACGGGTGGTGGCATAGGCGACGCCTTCGCTGGTGGGCGGTGCGGTGAAGCCCTGGAACACCGCGATCAGCGCCACCACCGCACCAAACACGAAGCTTTTCCATACCACGCCGTTGATGATGTCCTGCCATACGTCGACGGTGGCCGTCATGTTCGACCAGAACGTGCCATTGTCGATGCCCAGCCAGTTCACGCCGACCAGATGCCCGCCAAAAATGCCCAGCGCGCAGAACACGCTGGACAGGAGCGGCATCGCGATCAACCCGGCAAGAAACCGTGGCGCCACCACGTAGGCCAGCGGATCGACCGCCATGAGTTCCATCGCGGCGATCTGGTCGGTGGCGCGCATCAGGCCGATCTCGGCGGTGATCGCGGTGCCCGCACGGCCGGCAAACAACAGCGCGGTGACCACTGGGCCAAGCTCGCGGTAGATCGAAATGGCGACCACGGTGCCGGTGGCCGCCGTGCCGCCGAAAATCGACAGCACGTGGTAAAGCTGCAGTGCCAGCACCATACCGACGAACAACCCGCAGGTCATGATGATGGTGAGGCTCATCGCGCCGACGAACCACAACTGGCGCACGGTTTCGCGCGCATAGCGCGTGCTGCGCGGCAGCGCGGCGAGGATCTTCAGCAAAAACAGGCCGCAATCGCCAATTTGCGCCAGCGAGCGCACCACGACGTTGTCCGGGCTCATGCGTGCGCTCATGGCGAACCCTCGGGAAAGCCCAACGCCTGCGCGTAATCGCCGGCTGGATACTGGAACGGCACGGGACCGTCGGCCTCGCCGCCGAAGAATTGCCGCGTCCACGGCGAGCCGTCGTGGGCGATGCCCTGCGGATCACCTTGCGCCACGATCTTGCCGTTGGCGATGAGGCAGATGCGGTCGGCGACGCGCTGGATCGCGGACAGCTCGTGCGCTACCAGCACGCTGGTGATGCCGAGCGTCTGGTTCAACGTGCGGATGACCTTGAGCACCTGGTTCAGCGCGATCGGATCGAGTCCCACGAACGGCTCGTCGTACAGGATGAGCATCGGGTCGAACACGATCGCGCGCGCCAGCGCGATGCGCCGCGCCATGCCGCCGGACAGCTCGCTGGGCATCAGCCCGGCAGCGCCGCGCAGGCCGACCGCCTGCAGCTTGGTCAGCACCACGTTGCGGATCAGCACCTCCGGCAATTGCGTGTGCCGGCGCAGCGGGAACGCCACGTTCTCGAACACATCGAAATCGGTCAGCAGGGCCGAGTTCTGGAACAGGTAACCGACCTTTTCGCGCAGCGCGTACAACGCCTCGCGCGACATGTCCGGCACGTTCTCGCCGTTCACCTCGATGCTCCCGGCATCACCGCGCATCTGCCCGGTGATGTGCTTGAGCAAGGTGGTCTTGCCGGTGCCGCTCGGGCCCATGATGGCAGTGATCTTGCCGCGCTGGATGTCGAGATCGAGCGCGTCGAACACCTTCTTGCGGCCCAGCACCGTGGTCAGGCCGCGGATGCGGATCAGCACGTCGTCAATGGGTGCGGACGGGTTCATGAATCGCCTACGTTAGCGGAGCACGCAACGGGCGCCAAGTCGGTGCGGAGCCGCACCGCGGCGCCGGGTTCAAGCCAGCAGCTCCGCGATCAATGCGGCATGCCGCTGACACTGTATCGCGCTGCGCAGGCGCACAGCATCCACCACCACCTGCAACGCGTCGAGCGCGTCATCGAGCTTGTCGTTGACGATGATGAAATCGAACTCGTGCGCATGGGCAATTTCCCCGCGCGAATTCGCCAGCCGACGTTCGATCACCGCTTCGCTGTCCGAGGCGCGCCCGCGCAGGCGGCGCTCCAGCTCGGCGCGCGACGGCGGCAGGATGAACACGCTGACGCAACCAGGCTGCTGCGCGCGTACCTGCGCCGCGCCCTGCCAGTCGATCTCCAGCAGCACGTCGCGGCCCTGCGCAAGGTTGGCGGCGACCTTGGCCCGCGAGGTGCCATACAGGTTGCCGTGCACTTCCGCGTGTTCGAGGAACAACCCTGCCGCGATGTCGCGCTCGAACGCGGCGCGGTCGACGAAGTAATACTGCTCGGCGTCGCGGTCGCCCGGCCGCGGCGGCCGCGTGGTGTGCGAGATCGACAGCGTCATCCCTGGCTCGCGCTTGAGCAGCGCGTTGACCAGCGTCGATTTGCCAGCGCCGGAAGGCGCGGCCACCACGAACAACGTACCCGGCTCAACGCCCATGTGCAGATACCTTCCGCCGCGCGTTCATTCGACGTTCTGCACCTGTTCGCGCATCTGCTCGATCAGCACCTTGAGCTCGACCGCGACGTTGGTGGTGCGGGCATCCACCGATTTGGAGCCCAGCGTGTTCGCCTCGCGGTTGAACTCCTGCATGAGGAAATCCAGCCGGCGACCGACCGGCTCGTCGAGGCCCAGCACGCGGCGGGTTTCGGCGACATGGGTGCTGAGCCGATCCAGCTCCTCGTCGACATCGGCGCGGGTCACCTGCAGCACCAGCTCCTGTTCCAGCCGGCCGGGGTCGGTGCCCTGCCTGAACTCGCCGAGCCTGGCTTCAAGCCGCGCGCGCAGCGCGGCGTTGATCTGCGGCATCCACTCGCGCACTTGGGCAACGGCTTTTTCGATGGCGGCGAGGCGGTCGCGCAGGATCTGAGCGAGCTTGGCGCCTTCGCGCTCGCGGGTGGCGACGAGCGCGTCCAACGCCTGGTCCACCACCGCCATCAACGCTGCCTGTTGCGCTTCCGGGTCGACCGCCGAACGGCGCAGCACGCCAGGGTAACGCAGCAGCTCGGTGAACTCCACGCGCAGGCTGGGAAAGTGCGCGTCGATTTCGCGCGCCAACTTGGCCGCCTTCGCCAGGAACGCCTCGTCGACCTCCAGCGGCGCATCGGCAGCGTCGGCGCGGCGAACCGTGACGTCCACCTTGCCGCGCGCAAGCCGGGCGCCGATGCGTTCGCGCAGCGGCGATTCCAGCGCGCGCAGTTCGTCGGGCAGGCGCGGCGAGATTTCCAGATACCGGTGATTGACGGTGCGCAGCTCGCAGCCGAGTACCCCGGCGGGGCCGCTGGTTTCGGCGGAGGCAAAGGCGGTCATGCTGCGGATCATCGCGTAGCCAGACAGGCAGGAAAGACCGCAATGGTAAACTTTTGCTCCCCACGTTGCCGAAGCACTCCATGACCGACTTCACCCGCCCCAGCGGCCGCGCCAGCGACCAGCTGCGCACCGTTACGATCCAGCGTCACTACACGCGCCACGCCGAAGGTTCGGTGCTGGTGAGCTTCGGCGACACCCGCGTACTGTGCACCGCCAGCATCGAGGAACGCGTGCCGCAGTGGTTGCGCGGCAAGGGCGAAGGCTGGGTGACCGCGGAATACGGCATGCTGCCGCGCGCCACCAACACGCGCATGCCGCGCGAAGCCGCGCGCGGCGGCCAGGGCGGGCGCACGATGGAGATCCAGCGCCTGATCGGCCGCAGCCTGCGCGCCTGCGTCAACCGCGCCGCGCTCGGCGAGCGCGTGATCACGCTCGACTGCGACGTGATCCAGGCCGACGGCGGCACGCGCACTGCGGCGATCACTGGCGGCTACGTCGCGCTGGTCGATGCGGTGAACACGCTGATGCAGCGCGAAGCCCTCAAGCGCAACCCGATCGTCGGCGCGATCGCCGCGATCTCGGTCGGCATCTACCGCGGCCACCCGGTGCTCGACCTCGATTACGCCGAAGACTCCAACTGCGACACCGACATGAACGTGGTGATGAACGACGGCGGCGGCTTCGTCGAGATCCAGGGCACGGCCGAGGGCCACGCGTTCCGCCGCGAGGAAATGGACCAACTGCTGGCGCTGGCCAACAAGGGCATCACCGAGTTGGTGACTGCGCAGCGTGCCGCACTTGAGAGCCAAGGCCAGGACAGGCGATGACGCAAGTGGTGCTGGCCAGCAGCAACCCCGGCAAACTGGCGGAGTTTCGCGCGCTGCTGGCCGACAGCGGTTTCGAGCTTGTGCCGCAGCACGAGCTGGGCGTGGATGACGCCGCCGAGACCGGCGTGACATTCGTCGAAAACGCCTTGCTCAAGGCGCGCCACGCGGCACGTGCCACCGGCCTGCCGGCGCTGGCCGACGACTCCGGCCTGTGCGTGGCCGCGCTGCACGGCGCGCCCGGTCTGTACTCCGCGCGCTACGCCGGTCGGCATGGCGACAACGCCGCGAACAACATCAAGTTGCTGCAGCAAATGCAGGGCGTGCCGGAGGCGCAGCGCGGTGCGTTTTTCATCTGCGTACTGGTGCTGCTGCAGCACGCCGAAGACCCGGCGCCGATCATCGCCGAAGGCCGCTGGCACGGCCGCGTGCTGGACGCGCCGCGTGGCGCGCACGGCTTCGGCTACGACCCGTTGTTCCTGCCGGATGGCCAAACCGTGTCGTCGGCCGAACTCGCCGCCGAGGTGAAAAACCACCTGAGCCACCGCGGACAGGCACTGCGGCGACTGCGCGAGCAGCTGGGTTGATTTTCGGTCAGCGCCGGTAGCTTGCGGCGGCTTCCTGCACGCGCTGTGGGCGCAAGTGGTCACGCAACCACGCGGCAAACGCATCGACCGAAAGGCTGCCGTCGACCAGCGCGAGAAAAGTCTGGTACTTGTCTTCGACCGTGGCGGCCAGCTGCCCGCCGTTCAGCGCCATGAAGGTTCGGCACACCACGTAAGCCGTGCGCTTGTTGCCATCCACGGACGGATGATTGCGCGCCAACCCGTGGGCCAACGCGGCGGCGAGATCCGCCAGATCCGGTTCCGGCTCGGCGTACGCCTGCAACTGCTGCGGTCGTGCCAGCGCCGACGCCAGCAAGCCCTCGTCGCGCACGCCGTCGGCGCCGCCATGTTCGGCCAACTGCCGGTCGTGGATGGCCAGCGCCAGTTCGCGATCGATCCAGACAATGGCGTGCATGGGTCAGCTCGCAGCCAATTGCCGGAGCACGTCGCGATCTTCGCGCATGATCGCCTCCGCCACCTCCATCTGCGCCGCAAACACCGGGTCGTAGGCGGCGAGCTTGATGCCGTCCGGCAGTTCGGTGACGTAGAGCGTGTCGCCCTTTTCCACCCGCAGGCGCGCCAGAAGCTCGCGCGGCAGCACCACGCCTGCCGAGTTGCCGATGGCGGTGATCTTGAGCTTGGTGTTCATCGCGTACCCTCGCTGACGTTATAACCAACGTTATTACGAAAGGCAGCCGATTACAATTCGCCCATGCCGCTTTCCAACCTTCCCCTGTCGCTCTACGTGCACATGCCGTGGTGCGTGAAGAAGTGCCCGTACTGCGATTTCAACTCGCACGGCCTGGGCGCCAAGCCGCCGCCGTACGCGGAGTACATTGACGTGCTGCTGGCCGACCTCGACGCCGACCTCGCCGATTTCGGCGCGACGGCCCACGGGCGCGACATCGTCAGCGTGTTTTTCGGCGGCGGCACGCCGAGCCTGTTCGCCCCCGATCTGATCGCAAGGTTTCTCGACGGTGCGCAGCAACGCCTGCGCTTCGCCGATGACTGCGAGGTCACGTTGGAAACCAATCCCGGCACGGTCGAACACGGGCGGTTCGACGGTTATCTCGCCGCCGGCGTCAATCGCATCTCGGTCGGCATCCAGAGTTTCGACAACGACAAGTTGCGCCGGCTCGGCCGCATCCACTCGGCCGGCGAGGCGGAAACCGCGGTGAAACTCGCGCAGGACGCCGGCTACACCAACATCAATGTCGATCTGATGTACGCGTTGCCAACCCAAGCCCTGGAAGGCGCGCTGGCCGACATCGAACGCGCGGTGGCGCTCGGCCCCACGCATATCTCGCACTACCAGCTCACGATCGAGCCAAACACCGTGTTTGCGGCCTACCCGCCGCCGCTGCCCGACGACGACCACGCGTGGGCCATGCAGGAAGCCTGTCAAGCGCGGCTGGCGACCGCCGGTTATCACCAATACGAGATTTCCGCCTACGCGCGCCCGGACCGACAATGCCGGCACAACCGCAATTACTGGCAATTCGGCGATTACCTCGGCATCGGCGCTGGCGCGCACGTCAAGATCAGCGACCCCGCAGCCGGCCATGTCCGCCGGCGCTGGAAAGCACGCAGCCCGCGTGCGTACGTCGAAGCGGCGGGCAGCCCGGCGCGCATTGGTGGCGAGGGCGTGGTCGCCCAAAACGAGTTGCCGTTCGAATACATGCTCAACGCGCTGCGTCTGATCGACGGCGTGCCCATGGATGATTTCTCTGCGCGTACCGGCCTGCCGGCGGACGCCATCGCCGCACCCTTGGCGCGGGCCCGGCAGCGCGGCTGGCTGACCGCCGAAAACGGACGATTGCACACCACGGCGCTCGGGCAGCGTTTTCTCAACGACGTGATCGAGCTGTTCATGGCGTGAGCGCAACTACCCGTTGGCGCGCCGAATAAAGCCGCCTAAACTCGGTGGCGAAGTTCTGTGGGGATGCGTCATGGACGCCGAGCATCAATATCGGGGGACCAGCACTTCTGCGGTGGTCGGCGCACGGCGTTGGCCTGCGCGCACGCAACAATTGCTCGGCACGGTGGCACCGCTGTGCGCGCAATGGCTGGAGCCGGCCCTGCGGCGCTGCCTTGAGCGTTTCGACGAAGAGCTCTACCAGCGCGCCGAACGCTCGCACGGCCATCAGGATCAGCAGCAGTGCTTCGACACCCGCGCCCTGCTGAAACAGCAGCGCGCGGCTTTCATGAAAGCCTTTGCCGATGCCGTGCGCGGCGATTTCCTGCATCTGGGCAAACCGGCCGAAACTGCCGAAGAGTCGCTCGAAAACCAGCCGCTGCGCCTGCTCGAACGCGGCGAACAGGAACTTGCCGCCACCCTGTCCAAGCTCGCCGCACGCGGCGAAGCGCGGCACCGCGCACTACTGGCGCAGCTGGCGTACCGCTACGCAGTGCTGGTTGCCATGCCACCGTTGGAAGGTGCCGCACTGCCGGTCGGCCCGGACAGCCTCGCCGCCGCCCTGCGCGCCGCGATGGGCACGGTCGAGCTGCCGCAAACTCATCGCCTGATGCTGATACAAACCTTCGAGAAGGCCGTGCTCGGGGAAATCGGCACGCTCTACGAGCGCATCAACGACACCTTGAGCGGCGCGGGTCTGTTGCCGCAGCTGCGGCCGTATGCCAGCGTTCGCGTCACCAGCGGCGGGCACGCAACGGCGTGGGGTGGTTCGGGGCAAGCACCGGGTGAGGACGCTCTCGGCGAAGAAGCCATGCCGGCTGCGGCCACCGAAGGGCCAGCGTTCGGCGGCGTTACCAGCCCGGCTGGCGCCGCCGCCCCCATCTCGGTAATGGAGAATCTGCGCGAACTGCTGGCCGAACGCCGCCTGGGCGTGGGCACCGGCGGCGGTGGGCAAAGCGCCACCACGGACGAGCTGCAATCCGCCCTCGGGGCGTTGCAAGAACACCTCGCACAGGTCACCGGCCAGGCCAGTCGCGAGCTGCGCAGCGCACAGCGCCTGCGCGACGAGCTGCTGTTGCAGCTCAACGCCAACAAACCGGCCGACGCGGCGCCGACCCGGCTCAGCCCCGAGCAGGACAACACGGTCGAGCTGATGGCCATGCTGTTCGAGCAGCTCGGCCAGCACATGCAGCACGGCCCGCACGCCCAATCGGTGCTGAGCGGCCTGCAGTTGCCCATGCTGCGGCTTGCCGTCAGCGACCACGAATTTCTCGAACAGCGCGAACACCCCGGCCGGCAACTGCTCAACGCCGTGGCGGAAGCCGCCAACGACTGGCTGGACGGTCCGGACGGCGATACCGATCGCCAGCTCACCGATCGCCTGCAGCAACTGGTGCAACGGGCGCAAAAAGAGCCGCCGACCGCCGGGCTGTATACCAGCCTGCTGGCCGACATCGAACACCAGCTCACGGCACTGAACCGCCGCGTGCAAGCCGCCGAGCGCCGCCACGTCGAAGCCATGCAGGGCCGCGAACGGCTGGATCAGGCCCGTCAGCGCGCCAGGGAGCTGCTGGCCGAGCGCTTCACGGACAACCCGCCACGCGGCCTGCTGCGCGCCCTGCTCGACCGCGCCTGGTCCGACGTGCTTTCGCTCACGCTGCTGCAACACGGCGAGGACGGCGAAGCCTTCCAGCAGCGCCTGCACGTCACCGATCAATTGCTGGGCCGCGAAGCGGTCACCGACGCAGCGTGGCTGCGCCGCGAAGTGCAGGCCGGCTTGCAGCAGATCGGCATGGACAGCGAAGAGGCCAGCCAGGTGGCGCAACGGCTGGTTGGCGACGAAGCCGGAGCCGCGCCCGCCGCGGCAAACGCCGCGCCGGCGGCACCGCGCCCGGCGCCAACTCCCACAACACCAGCCGTGCCGCCGGCCGCCGCCATGGCGACCCGCCAGGTCGATCCGCCAGCAACCAGCACAAAGACGCCTGCCCGTGCGCCGGTCACGCCGCCCGCGCCAGCAGCCGCACGCGCCCCTGCCGCAGCCGCTCCCAGTTCCACCGACCTGGCCATGCGCCTCAAGCAGCGCAAACGCCTGGGCGAATCGGCGGCATCGGCGCCTGACGACGACAGCGAGCGCCCGCTCGGCCCCCAGGAGGCCCGCGTGTACAACCGCCTGCGCCAGTTGCCATTCGGCACCTGGTTCGAGTTCCACGACGACCAGACTGGTGAAGCGGTACAGCGCAAGCTCGCCTGGTTCTCGTCGGTCACCGGCAACAGCCTGTTCGTCACCCGCCGCGGCGGGCGCGGCGAAGAAATGAACCTGCGCGAGCTGGCCCGCGGCATCGTCTACGGTCAGGTGCGTGAGGTGCCGGGGCGGCGCGAAGGCCTGCTCGACCGCGCGTGGCATTCGCTGGCCGGCAGCCTGCGCCAGGGTGAAGAGCGACGCACCACCGGAGTGCGCCCGTGAGCCCGCACGAGCAGCGCCGCACCCCACGCCGGCCGGTCGCCGCCGGCGTGGTTGCCACCGATGTCATCAGTGAGCGGCCGCTGGGCCACCTGTGCAACCTGTCCACCGGCGGCATGCTGCTGATCGGCAAGCACGAACCGCGCAGCGAGGCGATCCATCAGGTGCGCGTGACCCTGCCCGGCGAGCGCCACCCGATCGAGCTGGGCGTGCAGGAGCAGTGGCACGATGCGGCGGCCACGCCGGGCCAGTTCTGGGCGGGCTACCGCATTATCGCCATCACCAAGGAACACGAAAAGCTGCTGGAAACCTGGCTCCGCATGGCCTGAACCGACGCGGCGCTAGACTGGCCGATCCCATCGGTCAGGCTATTTTTGATGAACGCCACGCTCGCCGCCTTCTACCCCGCCCATCTCGCCGCCGTGCGCCGCCACGCGGACGAAGCGCTCGCCACCGGGGGCTGCGATCACCTGCTGGTGGCCGCCGGCACGCCCTTGGGCAAGTTTCTCGACGACCAGGACTACCCGTACGTGGCCAGCCCGCATTTCAAGTACTGGCTGCCGCTGACGACCGCGCCCGGAAGCTGGGTGGTGCACACGCCGGGGGCCAAACCGAAGCTCGTCTTCGTGCAGCCGAACGACTACTGGAACGTGGTGCCGCAAACGCCGAGCGGCTACTGGGTGGAACACTTCGACATCGTGGTCGTGCGCAGCGCCGCCGAAGCGCTGGCGCAATTGCCGAAGGGCCACAACGCGATCATCGCGCCGGATGCTGCCGCCGGCAGCGTCGGCCTGAACCCGTCGCCGGTGCTCGACTACCTGCATTGGCAGCGCAGTTTCAAGACGCCCTACGAGCTGGCGCTGATGCGCGAGGCCAACCGCATCGGTACCCGCGCGCACCGGGCCGCGGCGGCGGCATTCCGCGCCGGCAAGAGCGAGTTCGACATCCACCTTGCCTATCTCGCCACTGCGCGCCAGACCGACGCCGAGCTGCCCTACGGCAACATCGTGGCCTTGAATGAACACGGTGCCACGCTGCATTACATGACGTTCGACCGCACGCCGCCGGCCACGCATCGCTCGTTCCTGATCGACGCTGGCGCGAGCTGCGCCGGCTACGCCGCCGACATCACCCGCACCTACGCCGCGCCGGATGCCGGCGAATTCCAGGCCCTGATCGACCGCATGGACGCCGCGCAGCAAGGCTTCGTGGCGAAGGTGCGTACCGGCCAGAACTACACGGCGCTGCACCTGCACGCGCATCACGTCATTGCCGAAGTGCTGCGCGAGCACGGCTTCATCCGCATGAACGCCGAGAGCGCCGTAGAATCGGGCGTCACGGCGGCTTTCCTGCCGCACGGCCTGGGCCATCAGATCGGCGCGCAGGTGCACGATGTCGCCGGTTTCCAGGTGGACGAACACGGCGGTCGCATTGAGCCGCCCACCGGCCATCCGGCGCTGCGTCAGACCCGCACGCTCGCGCCCGGCATGGTCACCACCGTCGAGCCGGGCCTGTATTTCATCGACATGCTGCTGGCAAAGCTCCGCGAGCAGCCGGTTGCCGCCGACATCGACTGGGCGAAAGTGGATCACTTTCGCCAATTTGGCGGCATCCGTATCGAGGATGACGTGGTGTGCACCGAAGACGCACCGGAAAACCTCACGCGCGACGCGTTCGCCCTGGCAGGCTGAAAACCCCGTGGGTCAGCGCTTGGCCAGCAGCACCTCGATTTCCGCTGCATCCTTCGGCACCGCCGCGCTGAGCACTTCGGGCGCGCCGCGGGTGACGGCAACGTCGTCCTCGATGCGGATGCCGATACCGCGCCAGCGGGCGTCCACGCCGGGTTCGTCGGGCGGCACGTAGATGCCGGGCTCGACGGTGACGACCATGCCGGGCTCAAGCACGCGCGAGGCGCCGTCGATGCGATAGTCGCCGACGTCGTGGACATCCAGGCCAAGCCAATGGCCGGTCTTGCCGGGGAAGAAGCGCTGGTAGCCGCCATCGGCAATCGCCGCATCGGCATCGCCAGGCAACAGGCCCAGCGCGCACAGCCCTTGGGCAATCACCCGCACGGCGGTGCGGTGCGCCGCATCGAACGCGCGGCCGGGGCGTACCTCGGCGATCGCGGCCTGCTGCGCGGTGAGCACGACGTCGTACAGCGCCCGCTGCTCGTGACTGTAGCGGCCGCTGACGGGAACCGTGCGACTGACATCGGAGGCGTAACAATCCAGCTCGGCACCAGCATCGATCAAGAGCAGGTTGCCGGCGGCAAGCGTGCCACGCGGGTGCTGGTAATGCATGACGCAGGCATTGGCCCCGGCGGCGACGATCGGGGTGAACGAGGGCACCGCGCCGCGCCGGCGCAGCGCGTGCAGCAGTTCGGCCTCCACCTCGTACTCGCGGCGGCCGGGCAGCGCCACCCGCCACGCCGCGACGTGCGCTTCGGCAATGACGTCCGCGGCAGCGCGCATGAGCTGCAGCTCGGCCGCGGATTTGTACAGCCGCAAGTCGTGCAAGAGATGGCCCAGCGCGACAAACTCCTTCGGCACCACGCCGCCGCCGCGCAACTGGCGCAGGCGCCGCATCCAGCCCATGAGCTGCGCGTCGAACGCGGACTCGCGGCCGAAATGGCAGTACACCCGCGCGCGCCCCTCGATCATGCCGGGCAGGATGTCGTCGATGTCGTCGATCGGGAAGGCATCGTCCATGCGGTAATCGGCCACCGCGCGTTCGGTCCCCACCGCGTGGCCCTGCCAGCGCGCACGCGCCGGATCGTCCTCGCGGCAAAACAGCACCACCTCGCCATGTGCGCGGCCGGGCAGCAGCGCCAGCACGGCGCCCGGCTCGGGGAAGCCGGTGAGGTACTGGAAATCCGAATCCTGGCGATACGGCCACGCCGCGTCGGCGTTGCGCAGGCGCTCCGGCGCGGCGGCCACCAGCAGCACCGCTTCCTCGCCTGCCATGCGCATCAACTGCCGGCGGCGCGCGGCGAATTCCTCGCGCGCGATCGGGGCAGCGGTGTGCGGGTCGCCCGGCGCGTTCAATGCACGCGGTTGCCGCGCGGCGCGTGGCGCGCGAGCGACTCGGTGTACAGCAGCAACGCGCCGACACGCAGAAACTCCTGCACTTCGATCAACGCGTCTTCATCCTCGTCGGCGTCGCCATAGGCAAACGCGGAGGCCGCAATGGTGCCGAAATCGCGCAGCACTTCCTGCGCGTCGTCGGAAAGCTCGGCATGCGCCTGCGGGCCGGCGAGGCCGAAGCCACCGAGGAACCCGCGGCACCATGCGGCGATGGCCTCGGCGCGGACGTCGAGCGGACGGTCGTCCTCGGGCAGCAAGGGCTCGAAGCCCAGATCGCTGTCGTCCAGCGCATCGCGGCATTGCGCCAGGAGGCCGTCGAGCAGCGCCTGATCGGCCTCGCCGAGCGCGTTGTCGGCGCTTTCCAGCTGCAATGCCGGCAGCAGGTCGTGCCCATGCGGTTGCGCGCCGCCGGCAAGGTAGCCGCACAGCGAACCATGCAGCTCGCTGGCCTCCACGCCGAGGCGCAGGCGCACCACGAAGGCGTCGAGCTGGTCGTGACTGAGCGGTTCGCTGGCCGGCATGGCGCACTCCTGGAAACAGGGCGCCATTTTACGCCGCGGGGCGCGTACTTCGTCGCTCCTTGGCGCGGTTGCGCACTGCTATAGTGCCGCGCATGACTTCGCTCGATGCCAGTGCGCCCGATGCCGTCCAGCAAGAGCTGGATGCACTCAGCCGTCAAGTCGATCGGCTGCTGGATACCGTGCGCCGCCTGAGCGAGGAAAACCGCAGTCTGCGGCACAGCCAGGATCAGCTTGCCGGCGAGCGCGCCAACCTCCTGGCACGCAACGATCAGGCGCGCAGCCGGGTGGAAGCCATGATCCAACGCCTGAAATCCCTCGAAGGCAACGGCTGAAGCGATGGACGCCACCAACGAACCGGTCACGCTGCGGCTGATCGACCGCGAGTTCCTGATTGCCTGCGCGCCCGAGGAGCGTGACGGCCTGGTCGCCGCCGCCGCCTTTCTCGACCACAAAATGCGCGAACTGCGCGGCGCCACCCGCGTGCCGAGCTTCGAGCGCCTCGCCGTGCTGGCCGCGGTAAGCGTCGCGCACGAGTTGCTGACCTTGCGCAAGCAGCAAGGCGGCCATCAGCAACAAGCCGTCGACCGCCTCGCGGCGCTGCGCCAGCGGCTGGAGGTTGCGATGGAAGGCGTGGTGGCGCAAGGCCGGGATGCGGGATTGGGGGATCAGAAAGGCTGAGATTCGGCATTGGAGATTCGAGATTGGGCAGATCGGAAAGGCCGAGATTGGGGATGCGGGATTGGGGATTCGGAAGATCAGGAGCCCAACGCCAAAGCTCGACACGTCGCTCTTGTGCAGGACATGCGGGCTCGCGCACCGTGCACTTGACCAGTGCAATCCCGTCGCACACGGTGGCGTGAAAATCCTCTTATCCGCGTACGCCACCACGCCTTTGGTCTGCCCAATCCCGAATCCCCGCCTGCAAGCCCGACAAGCGGATGCTTTCTGCCGGGCAACAGCCTAAACTGGCGTTGGCGTTTTCTGCGGTGTTCGCCGGCACACTCTTACATTTGCCTTGTTCCTAAATACGGCCCCGGGTCGGCTTTACCATCGGTCGTTGCGCATGTCCGCCACGTGCGGGAAGCCTTGAGACCATGTGGCCCTCCCACCTGATCCTCGTGGATCAAGGTCGTTTGGTGGGCAGCGGCATTGCGGTTGACGCCACCTTCCTGCGCCCCGTCCGTCACCCGATGGACGGGGCGCCTTTCGCTGGAGAACCCGTATCGTGGAAGCCGACGACCGCCGCCGCGCGCTGCGCGATGAGATGAGCCGGCGCCGGCGTGCCTTGCCGCCGCCGGCTCGCATGGCCGCGGCGCAGGGTCTGCGCCGCTCGCTGGAGCAGCTGCCCGAGTATTTCACCGACCAGCGCGTGGCCGGCTACTGGGCGATGGGCGGCGAGCTGCCGCTGAACTTGGTGATCCCCCCGCTGTTCGAACGCGAACAGCGCTTTGTGCTGCCGCTGCTGGCGAAGGGGCATACCCTGCAATTTGCGCCGTGGCGGGCCGGCGACGCGGTGGCGCCCAACCACTACGGCATCCCCGAGCCGGTGGCGCCAAAGGAGTGGTTTGCGCCGTTCCAGCTCGACCTGGTGCTGGTGCCACTGATCGCGTTCGACCGCGCCGGACACCGGCTTGGCCAAGGCGGCGGCTATTACGACCGCAGCTTCGCGTTCTTGAACGACGAGACACGTCCGGCGGTGCCGCTGCTGGTGGGCGTGGCCTACGATTTTCAGGAGGTGGACGCACTCACCGCCGAAGCCTGGGACGTGCCGCTCGACTACGTCGCCACCGACCACGAACTGATCGATTGCAAGCAAGGTCACCCCGCATGAAAAAAGCCGCACGCCAGTACTGGCTGATGAAATCCGAACCCGAGGCCTTTTCCATCGACGATCTGGAACGCAACCGCCAGGAGCCGTGGGACGGCGTGCGCAATTACCAGGCGCGCAACTACATGCGCGACGGCATGCGCATCGGCGACGGCGTGCTGTTCTACCACTCCAACTGCGCCGAGCCGGGCATCGTCGGCCTGGCCGAGGTGGCGACCGACGCCTACCCCGACCCCACCCAGTTCGATCCCGAGGCCCTGCATTTCGATCCCAAGAGCTCGCGCGCAGCGCCGCGCTGGGCACTGGTGGACGTGAAGTTCGTGCGCCGGCTCAAGCGCATCATCACCCTGCGCGAAATGCAGGCGGATGCAGCGCTGGCCGACATGGCGCTGGTCCGCCGCGGCAACCGCCTGTCGGTGATGCCGGTGACGCCGGCGCAGTGGAAACATCTGCTCGCGCTGGAATAGCCGCAGGCAAATCGCCGATCATGGCGACTTCTCATCACGGAATGGCGGCCATGGGCAACGCAAACGAAAAGCAGCTCGCCGGCGAAGCCGCGCTGCGCTACGTCGAGGATGGCGCGATCGTCGGTGTCGGTACCGGCAGCACCGTCGCCTTTTTCATCGACGCGCTGGCCGGCATCAAGGATCGCATCCGCGGCGCGGTCTCCAGCTCCGAACAATCCAGTGCGCGGCTCAAGGCGCACGGTATCGAGGTGATGGACCTGAACGCCGTCGGCCCGCTGGCGCTGTACGTCGACGGCGCCGACGAGTGCGACCCGTTCAAGCGCCTGATCAAGGGCGGCGGTGCCGCACTGACGCGCGAAAAAATCGTGGCGGCGGCAGCGCAAAAGTTCGTCTGCATCATCGATTCGAGCAAGCGGGTGGATATCCTCGGCAAGTTTCCGCTGCCGATCGAGGTGATTCCGATGGCGCGCAGCCTGGTCGCGCGCGAGATCGTCAAGCTCGGCGGACAGCCGGTGTGGCGCGACGGTGTGGTCACCGACAACGGCAACTGGATCCTCGACGTGCACAACTGGCAAATCACCGACCCGGTCGGCCTCGAACGCCAGCTCAACCAGCTCGCCGGCGTGGTCACCGTCGGCCTGTTCGCTCTACGCCCCGCGGATGTGGTGCTGGTGGGCGATCGGGTGATGGCTTGACCCGGGATCCGGGATTCGGAAAGTCAAAGGCTCCGCGCTTCTGATCTGCCGAATCTCGAATCTCGTATCCCCAATCCCGGTTTTTACCCCCCCGCCACCGCCACCTGGTTGCGGCCGGAGGATTTCGCGCGGTACAGCGCGCGGTCGGCGCGCTCCACCAAGGCGCCAAACTGGCTGTCGCCGACGTGGCTCACGGTGACGCCGAGGCTGACAGTCACCACCAGGGCGGGCGCCAGGTCGTGAAAGGCCAGGTCGCTCACGGTGAGCCGCAAGCGTTCGGCGATGTCGCGCGCCGATGCGATCTCCGCGCCCGGCAACAGCACCACGAACTCCTCGCCGCCGATGCGGCCGATGGCATCGCCCTCGCGCAAGGCATCGCGGCAAGCCTGCGCCAGGCGTACCAGCACCGCGTCTCCCGTCAGGTGCCCATGGGTGTCGTTCACCTGCTTGAAGTGGTCGATGTCGAGCAGCACCACGGCCAGCGACTTCCCTGCGCTCATGGCGCGATCAAGCGCGCGCTGCCCGCGCCACTCGATGTTGCGCCGGTTGGCAATGCCGGTCAGTGGATCGGTATCGGCGATTTCGCGCAACCGCCGCGTCATGCGAATCTGGCGGATCGCCAGCCAGGTCAACAGCGCAATCAGCACCGCGCCCAGCAGCAGCGCCAGTTGCTGCCAGCGCCGTGCACGCTGCAGCGAAGCCAATTGTTGCTCCTGCAGTCGTTGCTCGTTCTTGAGTCGCTGGTTTTCGGCCTCGCGCTGCGCGGTGTCGAACTGGTAGCGCATCAGCGTCGCGGTATCCGAGCGCGCACGCTGGTCGAGCGCGGCCTGTACCTTGATCGCGCGTTGCAGGTCGGCCAGCGCAAGCTTGGTGTTGCCCTGTGCCTCATAGGCGCGTGAACGTTGCTGCAGCAGCATGCCGTAGTAACGCAAGTTGCCGCTTTGGTGCAGCAATTGTTCGGCTTGATCGAAAGCCGCCAGCGCCTGCGGCAACTGCCCCAGCCCGGCAAGAGCGACACCCCGCTGGAGCGCGATCATGTCGTTGCTCCACTGGTTGTGCAGCGCGGCCATGCCGGCGCTGGAGGCATCGAGCATTTTGAGCGCGTCGTTCCACTGGCCCGCCTGGTTGTCGACCTGCGCCAACCCCAGTTGCGCCGAGGCCAGCGTAAGCGCGGCCTGTGCCTTGCGCGCCAACGGCACCACGATGTCGAAATGCGCGCGCGCCGCATCGGTACGCGGCGGCTCCGCACCGAGGTCGATAAACCCCAGCTCCATGTGCGCGGTCATTTGCCGCCCGACGTCGCCATCGGCCGTGCCGGTGGTCAGCGCCTGCGTGAAATAGCCGCGCGCCTTCGCGTATTCGCCCATCTGCCGGTAGGCAGTGGCAATGTTGAGCAGGTTGTCCTGCTCCTGCTTGGAGGCGCCGATGCTTGCGTAGTAGCGCTGGGCTTCCAGCAGGTCGACCGTGGCCTTCGCATACTCGCCGTCCACTGATTGCAAACGGCCGCGCCAGGTCAGGCCATCGGCAAGCAATTGGTTGTTTTCCGTCCGGCGCGCCAACGCAATGGCCGCGTCGTAATCGGCCATCGCCGCCTTGGTATCGGGGACCCCTTCCTGGTTGCTGCCGCGGCAGAACAGAAAATTGATCTCGGCGTCCACGTAGCCAATGCGCCGCGCGGCGGCGAGCCCGCGGTTGGCGTACGCGATGCCGGCCTGCGGTGTTTCGGTCGGGCCGATGACGCAATACAGGTACTGATAACGCAGCTCGCGCCGCGCATCGCCGGGCGGAACGTCGCGCTGCAACCGTTCAAGCAGGTGCATCAGATCGCCCTGCGAGGTGAACGCGATTTCGCCGCGGTCGAGGCGGCCGGCCAACTGGTCGAACGCTGCCGCGTTGTCGGTTGACGTGGCGCCTTGCGCAGGCAATACACCGCCCGCCAGCACCAGGATCAGCCCAAGCTGCCACCACCGCCCGCCGCACCCAGCCCGCTTGCGCACGCAATCCCCTCCTTACAAGGAACGGGTCAACGCCATGCAAATGCAAGGCCACTGTCTTTGATAACGGCCGGCAATGGAATGACTTGAGCCACACCGCCCATTGCCGCCAAGTACGCCAACCGCCAAGCCGGTGCGGTTTGACCGCGATCTGTTAGCGTGTTGACCCCGTTCGTCAGTAGTCGCCCCATGTCGCTGCGCACCCTTGCCCTGCTGCCCGCACTTGCGTTGGTCGCCTGCGCCCATGCCCCCACCCGACCGGCGGCGCTCCCCGACGGCACCCGCGCCACGGTGGCGATCCTCGAAACCACGGATATCCACGCCAACGTCCTCGGCTACGACTACTACCAAGGGAAAGCCGACCCGACGCTGGGCTTCGACCGCACCGCCACGCTCATCGCGCAGGCGCGGGCCGAGTTTCCCAACCACTTTCTGTTCGACAGCGGCGACACCATCCAGGGCACCGCGCTCGCCGACTACCAGGCGCAGGTGCACCCACCGGCCTGCGACGAGGAGCTGGCGGTATATCGCGCGATGGATGCCATCGGCTACGACGGCGGCACCGCCGGCAACCATGAATTCAACTATGGGCTGGATTACCTCGCGCAGGTGACCGGCACGCCGATGGACGTGGATGCCGGCACCCGGCGCCGGTGCGCCGGTCCGCATTTTCCGCTGGTGCTGGCCAACGTCGATGCCGCTCGCAACGACAAGCCAATCTTTCCGCCATGGACCATGGTGACGAAACCCATCACCGTGGCGCGTCCCGACGGCAGCCAGGCGAGCGTACCGCTGCGCGTCGCGATCATCGGTTTCACCCCGCCGCCGATCATGCAGTGGGATCACGCGAACCTTGCCGGCAGGGTCACCGCCGACGGCGTGCTGGAAGCCGCCCGCAAATACCTGCCGCAGATTCGCGCCGCCCGCCCCGACCTCGTCGTGGCCATCGTGCATGGCGGACTCGACACCGCGCCGTACACCCCACGAATGGAAAACGCCGGCTGGCACCTCGCCGGCGTACCCGGCATCGATGTGCTGCTGCTCGGCCATTCGCACGCGAGCTTTCCCGGCCCGCGCTTTGCGCACCTGCCGGACGTGGACGCCGTGCGCGGTTTCGTGCGCGGCAAGCCGGCGGTGATGGGCGGCTTTTTCGGCAAGGATCTGGGCGTGATCGCGCTGACGCTCGACCGCCAAGGCGGCCGTTGGGTGATTGACCCCGCGCACACGCACAGTGAGGTGCGACCGATCTGCCACCAGTCGAACGATCCGCACACCTGCGTGGCGCCCGACCCCGTGATCGCGCCGCTGGTGGCCAACGTGCAGGCAGCCACCGTGACGCATCTGGACACCCCGATCGGGCGCAGCACGCTGCGCCTTTCCAGCTACTTTGCCGATGTCGGCGACATGCGCGCACTGGCCGCGGTCAATGCCGCGCAGCGCGACTACGTGCGCCGCGAACTGCCGCGCGTCCACCCGGAGCTGGCCGGCGTGCCGGTGCTTTCCGCCGCGGCCGCGTTCCGTACCGGCTTCGGCGGCGCGGGCGACTACACCGATGTCGCACCGGGCGCGCTCACGGTGCGCAGCGCGGCCGATCTCTACTACTACCCGAACACGCTGGCCGCCGTGCTCACCGACAGCGCCGGGATCAGGGCGTGGCTGGAAAAATCCGCCGCACGCTTCAACCGCATCGATCCCGCCCGGCGCGAACCCCAGGCACTGGTCAATGCGCGCTTTCCCGGCTTCAACTTCGACCAGATCCAGGGCGGGCTCACCTATGCCATCGACGTCTCCAAGCCGGTCGGCGCACGCATCGTGGCGCTGACCTGGGACGGCAAGCCGGTCACGCCGGGCCAGCGCTTCGTGGTCGCCACCAACAACTACCGCGCCAGTGGCGGTGGCGGGTTCCCCGGCCTCGACGGCAAGACCATCGTGCTGGCCGCGCCGGAGGGGACGCGGGAGATCCTCGCGCGCTGGATCGCGGCACATGGCACGCTCGACCGCGCCACGCTGCCGCCAGCGTCATGGCGATTTGCGCCGCTCAAGACCGCCGGCCCGGTGACCTTCATCAGCGCCGCTGGCAAAGCCGCCATCGCCCACGCCGATGGCCTGCCCGGCGTGCGTGAACTGCGTGCCAACGGCGACGGCACGGCGGTCTACACCGTCGACCTCACGCGCTGACGATCAATCCACCGGCGTGTGCCGCAGCCGGCTCACGTCGCCGGCGGCCACCGGCGCCGCGTGGTTGCCCCACGACTGGCGCACGTAGTTGACCACCGCGGCAACCTCGGTATCGCTCAGGGATTGCGCGAACGGCGGCATCGAATACGGCTGCGGGTTGCCGGCGGTGGCCGGGGCGAAACCGCCGAGCAGCACACTGCGCACCGCATTGATGCCGGTCGGCTCGGTCACCGAAGTGTTGTCGTCCAGCGGCGGGTAGGTGCCAGCCACGCCCTGGCCGTTGTCGCCATGGCAATCGGCGCACCGCTTGGCATACAACTCGCCGCCATGGGCATGGTCGGACGCGCGCACGACGGGGGCCGCGGCCACGGGCTGGCGCGGTGGCAACGACTGCAGATACACCGCGACCGCCGCCAGGTCGGCGTCGTTCATGTGCTGCGTGCTCAGGCGCACCACATCGGCCATCGGGCCAAACGCCGAGCCCTTCGTCGACGTGCCGGTCTTGAGCAGGGCGACGATATCCTGCTGGCTCCAGCCGGCAAGGCCGCCGCCGGGCCGCGTGCTGAGGTCGGGCGCATACCAGCTTTGCGCGGGAATCTGCCCGCCGGCGAGGCGCCGCTCTTCATCCATGGCGCCGAACGCATTGCGCGTGGTGTGGCACTCGTTGCAATGACCCAGGCCTTCGACCAGATAGGCGCCGCGGTTCCACTCGGGCGACTGCTTCGGGTCGGGCCGGTATTCACCAGGCTGAAAGTACAACGCCCGCCACGCCACCAGGCCCTGGCGCACGCTGTAGGGAAACTGCAGCTCCGGCGCACGTGCCGGCTGCTGCACCGGCGGCAGCGATTTCAGATAGGCGAAGAGCGCCAGCGCATCGTCGCGGCTGACCTTGGTGAACGAGGTGTAGGAAAACACCGGGTACAACGGCTGGCCGTGGCGGCCGATGCCGTCGTGCAGTGCGCGCCAGAAGTCGGCGAAGTGCCAGGCACCGATGCCGGTGGACGCATCCGGCGTGATGTTGGGCGCGCTGACTTCGCCGAACGGCGTGGTCAACGGCCGCCCACCGGCATACGGCGCACCACCGCGCGTGGTGTGGCACGCGGCGCAATCACCGAGTTTGGCAAGGTAGGCGCCGCGCTCGATCAGCGCCGGGTCGCGCAGCTTTGCCGCGTCCGCCTGCGCCTGCGCCGGCAACACCTGCGGCGCCCGCGCCGGCACGAACAACCACGCGCCGATACCGATCACCGCCAACAACAGGACGCCCGCGACGCCCACGATCCACCGCTTCATCGCTGTGCCTCCTCGTTGCCCACCACGCACCAGCCCGGCAGGGGCTCGGTCTGTGCACTCGCCGGCAACGGGTGCGGGTTGGACGGCGGCGCCTGGCTGGCCAGCCAGGCAGACACCGCGGTGACATCACCCACCGTCATGCGGTTGGCCACCACCGTCATGCAACCAGGGCCATCGGAAGACCTCTGGTGCGTGCGCCAGGCGTCGAGCTGGGTCTGAATGTAGGCGTAGGACAAGCCAGTCAGCCCGGGCATCGACGGCTGCACGCCGGTCAACGTGCTGCCGTGGCAGCTCTCGCAGGAGGGGATGCCGCGTGCCGGGTCGCCGTGATGCACCAGTTGTTCGCCGCGCCGCAGCGCATCGGCCGACGTGGCCGGCACCGGTTGCGGGTGGAACGGCACCTGCTGCGCCGAGAAGTAATCGGCGATCTGTTGCAGGTAAGCCGGGCTCAACTGGCGCACGACGTATTCCATCGGCGCGTGGTGGCGACGCCCATCCTGAAACGACTGCAGCTGCTGCAACAGATAGGCGGCGGGCTTGCCGGCCAGACGCGGAATCTTGACATCACCCGGCAGGCCCTCGCCGTGCGCACCGTGGCAACTGGCACAGGCGGCCACGCGCTGCTGCATGGTGTCGGGAACCGTCGGTACGGCGGCAGCGTAGAGGGCGTTGGCGGCGCCAAACGCAAACAAAGCCGCCGCTGCGCGGGTGGTCTCGCGCACGAAATCATGGGGGTTCATCCCGTCATTGTAGAGTTTCATGCCTGACGCGACCGCACCGGGTGGCCTGCCCGCGACATCCTGCCGCAGTCGTTCGGCCATCCAGACGGCCGCAAATGGTTGCATCTGCACCTGTTGACTGCAGTGCAACATTGGCCGTATGGTCACTGCCATGTCGCTCCATTGCGCCCCTGTCAACCGCGTGTTTCGCCTGATTCCGATCGGGTGCGGTGCGGCATGCGCACGCGGCATCGCCACCACGAGCATTACCACCGGCACCGGTACTAGCGGCTGCCGGGGTGCGTTCGTGCGCGAGTAACTTCACACACGCAACGGCCCCCTCCACGAGGCGGGCCGGTGCAAACCGACACGCCACGACGAACGGGGCCTCCAATGGAGAGGCTGTCGTGATTACCTGTGCACCCGAGCAAGTTTCCCCCGCTTTGCCGCCCTCCATGCCGATGCCGCGCGTCAGCACGCGCCACACCCGCACGCTGGCCGTTGGCGTGATCGGGCCGGGCCGGGTCGGCAGCGCCCTGCTGGAACAGTTGCGCGCCGCACAACCCCGGCTGCAACAAGACCACGCGCTGGAACTCAAACTGTGCGGCGTGGTGGCGCGCAAGCAGATGTGGCTGGATTGCGACGATGCCGAGCTCAACGCGCGCCACGGGGGTGCGCAGGTGTGGCGACCCAACGACCTGGATGCGTTCGCCCAGCACGTGCGCGGCAACGACGGCCGGCACGCGCTGCTGATCGACTGCAGCGCCAGCGACGAGGTGGCCGCGTTCTACCCGCACTGGCTGGCCAACGGCATCCACGTGGTCACCCCGAACAAGCTCGCGGGCAGCGGCCCGCTCAAACGCTGGCAGGCTATCCGTCGCGCCTGCGCCGAAAGCGGCGCGCGGTTTCGCTACGAGGCGACGGTGTGCGCCGGGCTGCCGGTGGTGCAGACCCTGCGCGATCTGCTCGACACCGGCGATCAGCTGCTGGCCGTGCACGGCATGTTTTCCGGCACCTTGGCCTGGCTGTGCAACCGCCACGACGGCGCGCAGCCGTTTTCGGCCCTGGTGCGCGAGGCGCACGCCAAGGGCTATACCGAACCCGACCCCCGTGACGATCTCTCCGGGCGCGACGTGGCGCGCAAGCTGGTGATCCTTGCGCGCGAAGCCGGCTGGCCGCTGTCGCTTGAAGATGTCGATCTCGAAAGCCTGGTGCCGGAAGATCTGGCCGCGCTGCCGCGCGACGAGTTTCTCCAGCATCTGACGGCGCTCGATGCACCCATGGCGGCAAAACTGGCCGAAGCCCACGCGCAAGGCGGCGTGCTGCGCCACGTGGCGCAACTGGATCGCGACGGCCGCGCCAGCGTGCGCCTGCAGGTGCTGCCGGCCAGCCACGCCTTCGCGCATACCCGGCTCACCGACAACATCGTGCAGTTCACCACCCGCCGCTACTGCGACAATCCGTTGTGCGTGCAAGGCCCCGGCGCCGGCCCCGAAGTGACCGCCGCCGGCGTCTTCGGCGACCTCCTGCGCATTGCCGAATCACTGGAGGCGCGCGCATGAACGCCACTGTCATGGAACCCCGCATGTCCCGTACCCGCATCACCCCCGCCCGCATCGCGTGCGCCTTTGCCCCGGCCAGCGTCGGCAACGTCGGCGTCGGTTTCGACCTGCTCGGCCACAGCCTGGCCGGGGCCGGCGACCACGCCTGGGTGCGCCGCATCGACGCGCCCGAAGTGCGCATCGCGGCGATCCACGGCCGCGTGCCCGGGCTGCCGATGGACCCCGCACGCAACACCGCCGGTGCGGCGCTGCTGTCGCTGCGACAGGCGCTTGGCCTCGAATACGGTTTCGAGCTCACGCTGCACAAGGGCATCGCGCTCGGTTCCGGCATGGGCGGCTCGGCGGCTTCCTGCGTGGCCGCGCTGGTGGCCGCGAACGCGCTGCTCGCCGAGCCGCTGTCGCGCGAAGCGCTGTATCGCTTTGCGCTCGACGGCGAAGCGGTTTCCAGCGGCAGTCGCCACGGCGACAACCTGGGCCCGATGCTGCTGGGCGGGCTGGTGCTCGCCAGCCCCGAACACCTGGTGCGCTGGTCGGTGCCACGCGCGTGGTACTGCGCCCTGGTGCACCCGCACGCGGTGCTGGAAACCCGCCGCGCACGTGCCGCGCTGGCCGGCAGCTATGAGCTGCATGATTTCGTCACCCAAAGCACCAACCTTGCGCTGGTGCTGGCCGGCTGTGCCCGCAGCGACGCGACGCTGGTGCGTGCGGGCCTCAAGGATGTGCTGGTGGAACCGCGCCGCGCGCCGCTGATCCCGTACTTTGCCCAGGTCAAGGCGGCGGCGCTCGACCACCACGCGCTCGGCGCCAGCATTTCCGGCGCCGGCCCCAGCGTGTTCGGCTGGTACGAAACCCGCGCGCTGGCCGAAGCGGCCGCCGCCGCGATGCAGGCCGCGTTCGCCGCCGGCGGCGTGGCAAGCGATACCTGGGTGTCGCCGATCAACGGCCCGGCCGCGAGCCTCTGCGACGAGGCGCTGCCCGCATGACCCCGCAATCACCGACCCGAGGCCAACCGCCAGCAATGGATGCCCCGATCCGCTACCTCAGCACCCGCGGCCACGCGCCGGCGGCCTCGATCAGCGCGGCGATTGCCGCCGGCCTGGCGCCGGACGGCGGGTTGTATGTGCCCGAAGCGCTGCCGCGGCTCGACCCCGCCACCTTCGATCCACACGCCAGCCTGGCCGCCACCGCCGCCACCCTGCTGGTGCCGTTCTTTGCCGGCGATCCGCTTGCCGCCGAGCTGCCCGCGATCTGCGCCGAGGCACTTACCTTCGACACCCCGCTGCGCGCACTGCCAGCGCACCCGCACAGCGCGATGCTGGAGCTGTTCCACGGCCCGACTTCGGCGTTCAAGGATGTCGGCGCACGGTTCCTTGCCGCCTGTCTCGCGCGCCTGCCGCGCGCCGATGCCCGGCCGCTGACCATCCTCGTGGCCACCTCGGGCGACACCGGCGCCGCGGTCGGCGCGGCGTTCTTCCACCGCCCCAACCTGCGCGTCGTCATTCTTTACCCGGATGGCCTGGTCTCCCCGCGTCAGGCGCACCAACTCGGTTCCTTCGGCGACAACGTGCAGGCGCTGCGCGTGGCCGGGCGCTTCGACGACTGCCAGCGCATGGTGAAAGCCGCGCTCGGCGACGCGGCGCTGCAGGCGGAGGTGCCGCTCAGCTCGGCCAACAGCATCAGCCTCGGCCGCCTGCTGCCGCAGATGAGCTATTACGCGCACGCCGCGCTGGGCTGGTGGCGAGCGCACGGCGCGCCGCTCAACTTCATCGTGCCCACCGGCAACCTCGGC
Source organism: Rhodanobacter sp. FW106-HT46G03 (assembly GCF_058789895.1). Lineage (NCBI taxonomy): Bacteria > Pseudomonadati > Pseudomonadota > Gammaproteobacteria > Lysobacterales > Rhodanobacteraceae > Rhodanobacter > Rhodanobacter sp. FW106-HT46G03. The sequence continues at coordinate 763,638 of NZ_JBYTCC010000001.1, read as the reverse complement.
AATGCGCTGGCCTGCCTGTGGGTGCGCCAGCTCGGGCTGCCGGTAGGTGAGGTGCGCTTGGCCTGCAATGCCAACGCCACCTTGCCCGAATTCTTTGCCGGTACCGACTACCGCCCGCGCGAAGCGGTGGCCACGCTGGCCAACGCGATGGATGTCGGCGCACCGAGCAATTTCGAGCGACTGCGTTGGACCTTTGCCGACACGGCCACCCTGCGCGCCGCGGTCAGCGCCAGCAGCACGGACGACGCCGCCATCCGGCAGACCCTCGCGCGCCACGCGCATGCCCACGACGAGGTGTTCTGCCCGCACACAGCCACCGCGATGCACGTGCTCGACACGCTGCGCGAAGGCGGCGACACCCGGCCGTGGGCGGTGGTCGCCACCGCCCACCCGGCCAAGTTCGACAGCATCGTCGAACCGCTGGTCGGCCACCCCGTGCCCGCGCCGGCAGCGCTGGTCGCCATGCTCGAACGCTCGGCCAGCGCAGCGCCCCTGACGGCGGATCCGATCGCACTGCAGCATTGGCTGCGCCAGCCCGGCCGAGGTTGATCGTCGACGCGGAATTCACGCGCTGCGGCTATCTCGCTTGCTGAACTGTTTCCTGCTCACCCGCTGAACTGTTTCCCGTATACTGTGAACTGCGTCACAGTTTTTAGGGGGCAGGGCATCATGAAACGATTCGTGAAACGGGTTGCCTGTGCGACGGCCCTGGTACTGGCCGGCTGTGCCTCCGTGCGGCCGTCCACCCAGGCGCCGCCGATCACCCGCACCACCGGCGTCGCCCAATACAACATCGGCGTGGACGATCAGCTGCAGGTTTCGGTGTGGAACAACCCCGAACTTGGGGTTTCGGTGCCGGTGCGCCCGGATGGCAAGATCACGGTGCCGCTGATCGGCGACGTGCAGGCCGGCGGGGAAACGCCGGAACAGGTCGCGGCCACCATCAAGGACAAACTCAAGGCCTACGTGCGCGACCCGCAAGTGGCGGTGATCCTTACCCAATTGCGCAGCCATGAATACCTTGCCCGCGTGCGCGTCACCGGCGCCGTGCGCAACCCGGTTTCGCTGCCCTATCGTCCGGGCATGACCGTGCTCGATGTGGTGCTGGCCGCCGGCGGCGTCACCGAGTTTGCCGCGCCGGATCGCACCGAGCTGTACCGCCAGACCGGGCAAGCCTCGAACCAGGCATACGCGGTTCGCCTCGGCACGATCCTCAACGACGGCAACCTCAAGACCAACTACCCGCTGCAACCCGGCGACGTGATCACCGTGCCGCAGCGCAGCTTCTGACGACGACGGCCTTGAGGGCTTTCCTCTGGGGAGGAGTGGCAAGTGCCATGAACGAACAACCCATGTCGATTCAGGCGCTCGTGCCTGTCGTGCTGGAAGAGGCCCGTCGCCGACGCGTGGCGCTGGCGGCGGTATTTGCGGCCATCGCGTTCATCGCGCTGGTGGTCGGCGTGCTGTGGCCGAAAAAGTACGAAGCCTCGACCACCATCCTGGTGCAGGAGAGCAACATCATCGCGCCGCTGATGAAAGGCGCAGCCACGCCCACCGGCACCGCCAACCGCGCCGACATTGCGCGCGCCGTGATCCTGAGCCAGCCGGTGCTGCACCAGGTGCTCGCGACCGGCGGCTGGCTTGCCGCGCACCCGAGCCCGGTCGAACTCGACCACATCACCACCGGCATCAAGGACCGCACCACCGTCAAGTTTTCGCGTGACAACTTGCTGACGATCCACTACTACGACTCCGATCCGGAGCGGGCCTATCGGGTCACCCGCCTGTTCGGCCAGCTGTTCATCAGCGACAGCCTTGCCTCCAAGCAGCGCGAAAGCCGCGACGCCTTCGACTTCATCAACGGCCAGGTGCAGGCCTACAAGCAAAAACTCACCTCGGCCGAGGACAAGCTCAAGACCTACCGCGAGGGCAACCCCGACGCCCGCACCGGCAGCGAAGCCGCCACCCAGTCGCGCATCAACGAGCTGCGCTCGCAGGTGGAAAACGCGCGCATGGACCTGATGGAGAAACGCTCGCAGGCAGCCTCGCTCATGGCCCAGCTGTCCGGCGAATCCGAAGTCTCCGCGATACAGACCACCGCCGGCCTGTACCAGGCCCAACTGGCCGAGCTGCAGGGCAAGCTGGACAAGCTTCTGCTGACCTACACCAACGACTACCCCGACGTGGTGCGCACCCGCCACCAGATGCAGGATTTGCAGCAGCAACTGGCGCAAGCCAACGCGCGCAGGGCGGTGGCGAGAAACGGCAAGCCCGCCGCGCTGGATGCCAGCGTGCAGATGAACCCGCTCTACCAGCAGATGAAAGGCGACCTCTCCGCGTTGCGCGGGCAGATTGCCGCCACCACGGCGCGCATGAACGCCAGCCAGGCCATGCTCGACAACGAGATGGCGCGCAGCCGCCGCATCGCCGGATCGGAAAACGTCACCGCCGAGCTGACGCGCGATTACGACGTCAACCGCGACGTCTACCAGGATCTGCTGAAACGCCGCGAAAACGCGCGGGTGTCGATGGACCTGGACGCGACCAAGCAGGGCCTGACCTTCACCGTGCAGAACCCGGCCACCAAGCCGCTGCTGCCAACCGGACTGCGCTTCATGCACTTTGCGCTGGGCGGCATCGGGCTGGGTCTGGCCCTGCCCTTCGGGTTGCTGTTCGGTCTGGCCCGCTTCGACCCGCGCGTGCGCTCGGCCGAGCAGCTGGAACGCCTCACCGGCCTGCCGGTGCTCGCCACCGTGCCGTACTACGCCACACCGGACGACCGCCGCCGCAACCATGCGCGCAACCTCAAACTTGCCACCATCCTCGCCGCCGTGGCGGCGGCGTATCTGATCCTGTTCGTGCTGAAGCTCAAGGGGGCAGCATGAAACCCGACAAGTCAGCCACCGCCGTGGTCCGCATGGAGTCCGATGCCGGCACCACCGACCGCCTCCCGCAGGCGGTGCCCGACCACACCATCGCGCTGATGGCCGAGCCACGCGCGCTGGTGCCGCAACAGCTCGAGGAGCGCCGCCTGATCCATCGGGACGCCTCCTCGCGCGTGCAGTCGGACACCTTTCGCGAACTGCGCACGCGCCTGCTCAGCCTGGCCAACGGCAATAACTTCATTACCCTCGTGGTCGCGGTCAGTCCGCGCAGCGGCGCCAGTTTCGTGGCCCGCAACCTGGCCGCGGCGTTTGCGCTGGACGAAACCAAGACCAGCCTGTTGCTCGACTGCAACCTGCGCTATCCCGACCAGCATCGCGCGTTGGGGGTTGCCACCGACAACGGCGGGCTGGTGGATTTTCTCGACCAGCCCTCGCAGGGCATTGCCGCGAAGATCTACGCCACCGGCGTGCCGCGCCTGCGCCTCATCCCCGCCGGCAGCGCGCGCGAAGACGGCGGCGAGTATTTCTCCTCGTTCCGCATGCAGGCGCTGCTGCAACACCTGCGCAGCCGCTACGGCGACCGCTACCTGTTCCTCGACGGTCCGGCGGTAAAGGGCTCGCCCGACGCGCGCATCCTTTCCGAGCTGGCCGACTTCGTACTGCTGGTCGCCGGCTACGGGTGCGACACGCCGGCCGCCATCAGCCAGGCAGCCGCGCATTTTGCGCCGGAGAAATTCGCCGGCGTCGTGTTCAACCAGGTGCCGTGAGCACTGCCCACCACCCGGCAACGGAAACCCACCGCTACGCTGCACGCCATCACCCAAACCGCCCGCCCGTCGCCGGCTTCCCGCGGCCCTTGGCTCATCCACAGGGAGGGATGAACCCATGTCGTCCACCACCTTGCACCGCGCCATTGCCATGGCATTGCTCGCCACCAGCGCGCCCGCCGTGGCCAGCCAGTTCGACTACGACCTGTACGCTGGCGTTGCGCACAGCGACAACGTGCGGCTGACCACCAGCCGGCCGATCAGCCAGACCATCCTGATCCCCGGCATCAATTTCACCTGGGACCAGCAGGGTGCGGCTCTGCAGGCGCACGTGATCGGCAATCTCGAATACCGCAGCTATCTCGGCAACCGCTTCAGCGACCAGCAGTCCGCACAGTTGAATGGCCAGGCCCTGTGGACGCTCTCCCCGCGCCGGCTGGATCTCAACGTGCAGGACTATGCCGGCATCCAGCCGCTTGATTCGCTCGCCAGCGATGCGCCGAACAACCGCCAGCAGACCAACGTGTTCATGGTCGGCCCGGTGCTGCATTTCCGCCTCGGTGAAACCGTGCGAGGGCAAGCGGAGCTGCGCTACATCAATAGCTACGCGGAGAAAACCCGCGACTTCAACTCCAACCGGGCGCAAGCCGCGTTGCGCCTGATCAAGGACCTCAGCCCCACGGCGCGGATGTCGCTCAACCTCGACACCGAACGCGTGCGTCTGCACACCACGACCATCTATCCGAACTACGACCGCCACGAGCTGTTCGCCCACTACGTGAGTACCCTGCCCAAGGTGGATCTCGACCTGGAACTGGGAGCCACGCGCATCGACTACGACCGCGCCGGTGCGCGTGCACATACGAGCCCGCTGGTGCGCGCCAGCGCCACCTGGCGCATCTCGGCCCGCAACAACCTGACGCTCGACGGCCGCCGCCAGTACTCGGACGCCGCGCACGACCTCATGCTGCGCCCCGGCACCAACCCGCTGCGCAACGACTACGGCGTCGGCATCGGCGACACCATGGTCAACCCGCAGGTGTTCCTCGAGCACAAGACGGAGCTGGTCTATGGCTTTCGTGGCGAGCGGGTGTCCTTCACGCTGGCGCCGTACTACCGCAAGCTCGATTATCTCGGGGGCTCGGTGTACGACCAGCGCGGCACCGGCGCCACCACCGCCCTCGACTACCGCATGCGCCCGACGCTAACCGTCTCGCTCTTCGCCAGCCGCGAAAACCTGCGGTACACCACCATGCACCGGGTGGACAAGACCCTGCTGGCCGGCATCGGCATCGTCGGACAGCGCAACAGCCACTGGAGCTGGCGCGCGGCGCTCACCCGCCAGCAGCGGCATAGCACAGCCGCCGGCCAGAGCTATCACGAGACCCGCATCTACTTCGGGCTGGTCTACAAGCGATGAGCACCCGCAACGGTGCCGACGAGCCCATCCAGTTTGGTCCACAGTCCCTGTTCGGCATGTATTGCCCGGCGGCCGGTTCGACGCCGCGGGGCGGCGTTCTGCTGTGTGCGCCGATCGGCCAGGAGCAGATCCGCGGCCATCGGCTGTACCGCCAGCTGGCGCACGCCATGGCCGCAGCCGGTTTTGCGGTGCTGCGTTTCGACTGCTATGGGACGGGCGATTCGCCCGGCGAAAGCCTCAAGGTGAGCTGGCCGCAATGCCTTGCCGACACCGCCACCGCCGCCGCGGAACTGCGCCGGCGCAGCGGCTGCGACCAGCTTGCCGCCTACGGCACACGTATCGGCGGCAGCTTGGCCCTGGCTGCGGCGCCCGCGGCCGGGCTTGCGCGGCTCATCCTCTGGGATCCCATCCTGGATGGCGCCGCCTACGTCGTGCAGCTCGATGCATGGCAGGAGTGGCTGCGCAAGGATCCAGGCCGTTATCCCCGACCGCGTCCGGCGGCCGACGCCGCAGGCCAATGGTTGGGTTTTGCCGTCAGCCCCGCCCTGCGCCACCAGCTGCTGCAATGGCGCCCCGAGCCGCCAGCCGTACCGACGGTGCTGCTGCAATCCGCCGAGGTCGCCACCCAGCCGGTACCTTCGAGCTTCCTTGCTGCCGGGGTGCAACGCCGCACGCTGGCCACACCCTCGCCATGGCTCGACCCCGGGCGCCTGGAAACCACCGTGTTCGCCCCCGACATGGTGCGCGCTGCCTGCGACTGCCTGCTGGGCACGGCATGACGGCCGAACAGGCTTTTCGCTTCGGGCGCGCCGATCACCTGATCGGCATCGCCGGACTGCCGGCAACCCCCGCTCCGGTCGGCGCGATCGTGCTGAACGCCGGCATGGTGCACCGGGTCGGGCCGTTCCGCCTGCACGTCGACCTGACCCGCCGCCTGAATGCGGCCGGCTATCCCACGCTGCGCATGGATCTTTCGACGCTGGGCGACAGCGGCGCCAGCGGGCAGAACCAGTCGCACGCGACGGAAGTGCTGGCCGACGTCGCCGATGCGATGAACCTGCTCGGCACGCACGCCGGATGCGAACGTTTCGTGCTGATCGGCCTGTGCGCCGGCGCCGCCAATTCGCACACCGTGGCCTGCGTCAACCCGCGCGTGGCTGGCGTCGTTTTCATCGACGGCTACGTCTATCGCACCTTCGGCTTCAACCTGCGGCACTACCTGCCGCGGCTGCTGAGCCCGGTGCGCGTCCTGCGCCGGGTCGCACGCATGGCCAGGCAGCGGCGGAAGCCGGAGGGGCGGGCGGTATTCGAGGTGACCGTGCCGCCGCGCGACCAGGTGCGCCGCAACTACGCGGACATGCTCGCACGCGGCCTGAAGCTCTGTTTCATCTACAGCGGCGGCATCAGCGAGCACTTCAATCACGCCCGCCAGTTTGGCGAAATCTACGGCCCGCTGGCGCGCGACCCGGGCGCCAGCGTGCATTACCTCGCGCACACCGACCACACCTACGCGCTGACCGCCGACCGCAAGCTGCTGATCGACACCATCACCGACTGGTTTGCCGACCGATTCCCGCTCGCGAACCGGCGTTGACTGTCAGCCGTAGCGCTTGCGGACGGCGCCGAGCAGATAACTGGCAAAGCAGCGCGAGGATGCGGGCCACGACAGGCCGAGATGGCGGCGATAAATGCGCCAGGTCCAGCGCGCCGAACGCGGGAGGCTGGACGACAGCGACGCGCCGCCGTCGCTGTACACCGCGAGCGGCTCCTGGATGGCCACCGCCGAGCCGCTGCGCTGCAGTACCTCCAGCCACATGAGATAGTCTTCGTGGCCGATCGACTCCTGGCGAAACGTGCCCAACACTTCGCGATCGTAGGCCCCGGTCAGGTTGCCGATGCAGTTGCCGCGCAGCAGGTGGGCAAAATCGAATTGCGCCGGTGGCGTGACCAGCCGGCGCCCGCTGGCGCCCTCACGGAAATACGCCGAGCACACCACGCTGGCGCCCGCGGCGAACGCCTCGCGCTGGCGGGCAAGTTTTGTCGTCAGCCAGTAGTCGTCCGCATCCAGAAAGGCGAGATAGCGCCCGCGCGCGGCGTCGATGCCGGCGTTGCGCGCCCTCGCCACGCCACCGTTGCGCTCCAGCACCAGCAGGCGGATGCGGTCATCGCGCTGCACGAACTGGTCGACCCGTTCGCGCGTGGCATCGCGCGAGCCGTCGTCGATCACGATCAGCTCGAACCCCGGGTCGGTCTGCGCCAGCACGCTGTCGATCGCGCGGCCAATGGTGGCGGCACCGTTGTAGGCCGGCATGATGATGCTGAATATCGGCTGGTCCACGGCGCTCAACCCGGCGCCGCCGCGGACGGCCGCGGCAGTTCAAAGTCGCGGTAAACGTTCGGGTTGCCGGCCTTGCCGGCCTCCGCCGCCTTGATGATGTTGTACATCTCGCGCGTGGTGACGTAATGCAGCACGTGGCGGGTGCCGTCGTTGTAGGCGCTTTCGAGATACGCGTGCATGCGTTCCGCCGGCTCGCCCAACAGCGTGTCCATGTCGCGCTCCTGGGTGCCGTGGGTGTGGATCTTGATGAAGATCCACTCCGGCCGCCCCTCGACGTGGATGCCGGTGCGCACCCAGTGGTCCACGCGATCCGACGTGGGCGGGCAGGCTCGGCGCACGTCGGCATTCTCGATGCGCGGAATGATGCCGAAGCGACGGCGCTTCCAATTGAGGCCGAGCGGCCCTTGCACGATCATCAGATCGCCCGATGGCTGTCCGCCCACCCGCACCGGCACGCCCTTGTCGTGCGATTTCGGCCGCAGCGGGTCGTCGGTGGCGTAGTAGATGCTGTTGACCGTGCTGGTCTGGGTGTCGCTGGGTGCCGACGGCAGAGTGAAATCGGCATAGCAGCCAAGTTCGCGCAGCAGGATCAGCTCGTTGTTGAGACCGCACCAGCGGCCATCGGCGCGCGAGTTGTCGAGGCTCCAGTTGCCATGCACGAAGGCAAACCGCAATTGCCCGGTCTTCGGATCGCGCGGCAAGGCGCCGTGGCGCTCGTGCAGCAACTGGTTGAAGCGCGCGATCACTGTGCGGAAGTTCGCCTCGGTGTCATGGTCGTGGTGCAGGTGGATCTCGATCTCGCCGAAGCCCTCCTTGCACAGGGCCGCCAGCTTGGTCAGGTGCTCCTCCGCGTATTCCTCCTCCGGATAGAAGAAGCAATGCTGCGGGTGGCGGCCGTCTGCATCGACATGGCGCGACGCCAGCGCGCGGTAGTCGCGGCACCAGCGATCCACCCGCGCGCGCTGGGTCGCCAGGTCCACCCGGCCCCAGTTCGGCTCGAAGTGATCGACGAAGCAGAACATCACGTGCACCGGGCCGACCGGCGGCGCCGGCACCCGGCGGCGCAAATAGCTGCCCAGCCAGATCTGCATGTTGCGCGCGTGGATCGCATAGCGCAGTGCGACGACCGCGCCTGCCACCAGTAAGGCCGCCATCGCGAGGATTCCCATCAACATCCGTCAGCTCCCTGGTCGAAGAAAATGGACGCAGCCGTGGCCGCCACCCGCATCATTGGCTGCGCTCCGGTGACAACGACAAGAACCGGAAACCGGTAGCGCACCAGACCGGCAGCAACTGGGCAAGGGCATCGCACGCCAACGCGTTGTCGTCGTGCATCAGCACGATGTCGCCCGCCATCGGCGGCACGCGTTGCAGGCGTCCCACCAGCTCGGCCACCGGTGGCTTGCGGTAATCGAGGCTGTCGTAGGACCAGTACGCGACGCTGCGCCGGCGGCGCGCGAGCGCAAACAACAGCGGCAACGGCAGCACGCCCTGCGGTGTGCGCACCCGATGCCGGGCACGTCCGTCAAACCGGGCCAGCAACGCGTCGGTGCGGTCCAGCTCGGCCAGCTGTTCGGCGAGACCAAGATGGTCGTAATGGTCGTGGTTCCACGAGTGGTTGCCGAGCAGATGACCGTCGGCCACGATGCGCTCGACGAGGCGCGGATAGCGCTCGGCATGTTTGCCGATTACGAAAAAGCTCGCGCGAGCGCCGTTTGCCTGCAACAGATCGAGCAGGCGCGGAGTGTGCTCCGGGTGCGGGCCGTCGTCGAACGTGAGGTAGCGCGCACCGTCGCCCACCGCGCCACGAGTTTGCGCGATGCCGGTGGGCAACAGGCCGAGCAGCTGCCGCTTGGAGGGTTTGAGTCTCACGTGGCGTTTACCGTCCGTACCGGTGCAGCGGCAACCGCCGCGCACAAGCTGCGTTCAAGCCGGTCGACATTGTCTTCCCAGCGGAATTCAGCTGCGTGACATGCGATGCGTGCGGCATCCCACGGCCGCCCGAGCACGTCCTGCAGTGCCGCGCACAACGCCTGCGGGTCATGCGCCGGCACCAGATTCCCGGCATAGTCGGGCACCACTTCGGGGATGCCGCCAACCCGCGTCGCCACCACCGGCGTGCCGCTGGCCATGGCTTCCAGCACCACGTTGGGTACGCCTTCATTGTGGCTCGGCAGGCAGAGCACGTTGGCGGCGCGAAACCAGTCCGCGAGGGCAGCGTGATCCACCGCCCCGACCAGCCGCACATGACTGCCAATGGCACCCGCGCTGGCGCGTTGCTTGATGTCGTCGCGCGCCGCGCCGGCGCCCACGTAGACCAGCATGGCCTGGGGCTGGGTCTCGCGCAGCCACAAGAAGGCCTCGATCAAGTCGAGACACCCCTTCGCCGGCTTGAGGTTGCCCACGTACAGCACCAATGGAACCGCTGCCGGCACACCCAGCCGCTCACGCGCTTCGACGCGTGACCCCGGCGCAAACAGCTTTCCATCCACGCCGTTGTAAATCACTTCGGTGCGTGCCGGGTCGGCGCCGATCGCGACCGCTTTCTCCGCCAGCGCACGGCTGACGGCAACGACGCCACCGGCACGCCGCAGGGCGCGGGCAATCTGCCAACGCCGCAGCGCATGGGTGGCGATCACGTTGAGGTCGCTGCCATGCACCTTGACCACGTACGGCACCCCCAGGCGCCGCGCCACCCAGCCGGCCGCCACGGCGTCCGGGTACCCCCAGCTCGCCAGCACGCAATCGAAGCCCGCGTGCCGCAAAACCCGGCCACGCTGGGCCCAAAGCGAGAGCCCCCAGCAAACCGCGTGCAAGACGCGGCCAACGCCCGGCGGGTAAAAGTAGGTGAACCAGCCGGCCACCACGCCCGGCACCTCCACCGCACTGCGCTGGCCGTGCCGTTCGCGGAAATCCACCGCCGTCAGCACCTGCACCTCATGCCGACGGCCCAGTCGCTCGAACTGCTGGCGATTGAACGCCCCACGCCGCGGATCCCACGGGGTGGGAAACAGGTTGGTGAGGACAAGGATCTTCATGGCTGCTGCGCCGGATCGCGGTACAGCGTCAGATAGCGCTGCGCCATGGTCTCCAGCGACCCCTCCGCCAATGCCCAGCGCCGCGCCGCCGCGCCGTACTCGCGCGCCGCCCCCCCATTGGCCAGCGCCGCCGCCATGGCATCGGCCAGCGCGGTCGGAGCACCTGGCGGCACCAGCCAACCGGTGCGGCCGGCCTGCACGATCTCGCCATTGCCGCCGACCTCGGTGGCGACGATGGGCAAGGCCGTGGCGCTCGCCTCCAGCAGCGCCATGGAATACGCCTCGCTGCGCGAGCACAGCACAAACAGGTCGAAGCCCTGCAGCAAGTCGCGTACGTCATTGCGGTCGCCGAGAAAGTGCACCGCCGCCGCCACACCGGCTGCGCGCGCGCCTTGCTCCAGTTCGGCACGCAAGGGACCATCCCCGACCAGCACCAGCACCGCATCCGGCACGCCCGCGTGCAGCTGCGCAAAGGCACGGATGAGATTGGCCTGATCCTTGATCCGCGTGAGCCGCCCCACGGTGCCGACGATGCGGCTGGCCTGCGCCACCCCCAGCGCCACGCACAACTGGCGATGCCTCGCCGCGTTGGCCGGAGCGAACGACGCCACCGGAATCCCGTTGCGCACCACCCGCGACTTGGCCGCTGGCACGATGCCCAGTGCGACCGCATCGGCCCGCGCCGCCTCGCACACGGCCACCACCGCGTCGGTGCGCGCCAGGGCGCGGCGATACAGCCATTCGAGCCGCGGTGCGCGGCGATTGCTGCTCATGCTGTGGCGGGTGTTGATGACACGGCGGATACCGAGCCCGGTGCATGCCAGCACCGCCTGGTAATGCGCCATGGCGTTGTGGGTATGCAGCACTTCGGTGCCGTGCCGGCGCACGGCGCGCCGCGCGCGCCAAAGCGCGCGCACATCCAGCCCGCGGCGTTTGCCGCATGCGTACACCGGCACCCCCATGGCCGCCACTTCCGGCGCCAAAGTGCCCGCTTCATACAGGCAGACGATCTGGCAATGCTGGCCCTGCGCATGCTGCACGCGCACCAGTTCGATGACCATGCGTTCCAGGCCGCCGCGATTCAGGTTTTCAACCACATGCGTGATGTTCAACGTCATCGCCCACAAGAATGTTCATTGGCAATCCGCCGGCGGTGCAGGGTGCGAACCGTACACGCCGCAGCATCCATTCGCCGCCGGCTTCGCACCGGCGCGGCCGGCGCTCATGCCTGTTCGCGCCTTGCAGCGCGGCCGCCCGCCCACGCCAGCAGCAGCCCGACCGCCCGCGGCCGACCGCCCGCGAACCGCCGGTGCAACTGCCTGAGCTGATCGAGGTCGTCCTCGGTCCAGCACCCAAAGACCAGGGTGAACAGCAGATAGCTCGCGGTCACGCAGATGCCGCCGATCAGCAACGCCGCGATCGGCGGCAACGCGAGACCATGCACCGGCACGGCGACCAGAGCCGCACCGCCGCCGGCGATGACGATGCGCAGCAGCCGCGACCAGTCCAGTTGCGTGGCGCTGACGCGAATGCCGACGACGAAGTAGGTCGCGCTGCCGATCAAGCCGCCCAGCACCACCGCCGCGATCGCACCTTCGAGTCCAAAGCGGGAGATCAGGATCACGTCCAGCGCCACCTTCAGCGCCCCGAAAACGATCGTCAGCACCAGGATCACGTGCTGCCGATCCGCACTGACCAGCAGGCTGGTCGCCCCTTGCGTCACGCAGCCGATGCCACAGGCAAACGCGACCCACGCGAACACCACGGCGGCAGGTGCATAGGAGGTGCCGTACAGGAGCCGGATCACTGGGCCGGCAAACACCGCGCAAAACACGATCACCGGCACCGCAAGCAGCGCGAGGTAACTGGTTACCACCACGAAACGCCGACCGGCGACCTGCCCGCCCTGGCTGAGCGCCTTGGCCATCATCGGCAACAACAATTCGGCAAACACGCCGGGCACCAGCAGCGTGACGCCCGTGGCCAATTGATACGCCACCTTGAAATAGCCCGCGGCCTGCGTGCTGTCGTACATGGTGAGGAACAGCACTTCCACGCCACTGGCGATGAAGAAACCGATCACCACCGTGGCCGAAACCAGACGCAGATGGCGGCTCATGCGCTGGCGCAAATCGGCGGGCAATGCCGCGTCCCGGGGCAACCGCTGCGTCAGCCGCCGCACTTCGTATTGCGAGATCGCGAGAAACACGACGCTGGAGAGCGCGTACACCACGATGAACCAGTAGATCGAGCCCTGCAGCAGCATGGCAACCACGATCATCACCAGGTTTGCCGGCGCCGCGACCATGGCGACGCGCGCGGTCGCATCGAAGGCCTCGAACCCCTTGGCGGTCGACACGTTGAACATGTACGTCGTGCGCATCGCCATCGCGACCAGCAACATCAGGAACTCGTCCAGCCGCATCGCCACCGGCAGCCGCTGGCGCAGGAAGGCATACGCGCCGACCGCCAGGATGGCCGCCACGACCAGGTGCATGCGCTGCGCAAACTGCAGGCGGCGGATGACCGGCACGATCTGCTCGGCGTGCCCGGCGCCACGCGCCTCGGCCACGAACTTGATGACGCCGGTGGTGATGCCCGAGTTGCTGATCACCACGCCGATGGCGACAAACCACATGAACAACCCGTACACGCCGTACGCGGCCGGGCCGAGATGACGGGCAACGAGAATCGCCGCGACCATGCCGAGGAAATACTCGGTGTAGATGCCCACCGAAGAGAACATCGTGTTGCGCAGCGCGCCGTCGCGGGTCTTCATGGGTTGTGCAGCAGCAAGGTGACGATGACAAACAGGAGCACCACGGCACCCAGGGCATAGAACACCCAACGCCACCAGCCCTCGCCGAGTGAAAACTCGGGCAGGGCCGGGAATTGCCGGCGCAAGCCGAGGTAATGGCCCACGGCCACCGCCATGATCAGGTACAGCATGATCGTGTAGCTGCGACTGAGGAAAAACGCCGCGGCAAACATACCGCTCAGCGACAGCAGCAACGTCAACCCGATCCGGCGTTGCGCCTGCCAGTCTTCCCCAGCCGTGGACGCGTCCGCCGCTGCCACCGTGGCCGCCGCCACCACGGGTCGCACCAGTGGCAGCCGGGTCGGCACCGCGGTGCGCATTGCGGTTGCGGTTGCCGCAACCGCCGCAGGCCAGCGCCCGGCGACCGGTGCCAGCGCATTGGTATGGGATACCTTCGCCGCGTCGCCCAGGTTGGCCGCCGTCAGCGGCGGCGTCACCATGCGCAGTACCGCGATCATCATCAGAAAGCTGTAGCCGACAAACGCAAGCCAGGTAATGAATCCGAACAGGCCGGTCTCGGCCAGCACCAGCACAAAGGAATTGTGCGCGGTCAGGTTGTTGTAGTCGGTGAAGTTGCCCGCCCCCACGCCGAACAGGGGCTTGGACATGAACATGTGCAGCCCCTCGTACCAGGCATCGACGCGTCCGGCCGCCGAGCTCTCGTCGGCATCGAGATCCTGCATGCGCGCAGACAACAACCGCATGGCGACCAGGCCGACCAGCGCCAGCGAGCCGGCGGTGACCAGCCCGCGGCGGTACCAGAGGTAACCGCCGCCAACCACCAGCACGGCCAGCAACGCGCCGCGCGAATTGGTCAGGTAGATGCCATACAGCAACAGCAGCACCGACGAACCCCAGAGCAGCCGGCGCAGCACGCCACCGGCGCTGAGGTAGGCGGCCATCGGCAGCACCGAGACGAACAGCATGCCCAGGTCGTTCGGATCCTTGAAGATGCCGACATAGCGGATGCGGCCGTCCTCGACCATTCCGACTCCGGTCCAGCCCACGCCATTGAGTTTCTGGTCGATGCCGTGCACCGCCAGCACCGTGGCGCACCCTACCAGCAGGGCAAATACCGTGCGCAGCCGCTGCGGCTTCGCGGCCAGCGCCGTCGCCAGCACAAAGAACAGCGCCACCGACGGGCCAAAGATGCCGATCTGCTCGATCGCGCCACCCATCCAGCCATTGACGACCTGCGAAACCATCATCGCGACCAGAAACAGCGGCAGCAGCCAGAAGTGCGGCGCCGCGAACGTCTTGACCGACGACAGCAGCCAGCTCGCCATCGCCAGCACGATCACGCTGGACAACAGCGGCACCCCGACCAGGCCGGGCAGGTAGTCCTGCGGCCGGACGATGGTCAGCGCGATATACAAGAGCGTCAGGGCAAACACGGAATGGCTACCTGTCAGTGGGCACGGCTGGTGGAGGGGTAACTGATGATTTCAGGCAACGTGAGCATGGCCGCAAACCAGCCGGTATCCATCTCGCGCTCCACCGCCAGCCGGTGCAGCGCGTAAGGGTCGGCGGTTTCGTCATTGGTGCCTCTGATGTAACTGCAGCCGGCGCGATACCCCATGTCCTTGGCGGCGGTGGTCACGCGGCCGTCGAACGCGTCGTTGCCGCCCACCGGGTAGGCAATGAGCGAGGCCGGCGCTCCCAGCTCGCGCTCCAGGGTTGCCTTGGAATCGCGCAACTCGCGTTCCATCTCGTCGGCCGACAGCTTGGCCAGCATGCGGTGGTGCACGCCGTGCGAGCCGATCTCGAAACCGGCGGCATGCATCTCGCGCAGCTGGTTCCAGTTCATCGGCTGGCAGTCGGCATGCCGCCGCGTGCGCGGCATGTCCCATTCGGTCTCCAGGCGCTGGATCACCGCCGTCTGGATCTGCCCCTCCATCGCCTTGAGGTGATCCAGCGCGTGGCCCGCCACCTGCCTGCGCTGTACACGATCGGCCGGCAACGGCTCAACGATGCCGATCTCCGGCAACGAGAGCACCATCGCCGGCGTGTACAGGATCATGTGCACCAGCCAGTCGTAGGCATACGGCAAGCCACTATCGATGTGCCCGGTCGAGACGAAGAACGTGGCCGGCACCTGCAGCTCGCGCAGGATCGGAAATGCATTGTGATAGTTGTCGTCATACCCGTCGTCAAAGGTCACCACCACGGCGTCGGCAGGCAACGCGACATCCGCCTCCAGCGCCGACACCACATCGCCCAACCGCATCGGCCGGAAACGCCGGCTCAGCCATTGCATCTGGCGGCGGAACCCATCCACCGACGCGCTCACCAATTCCAGGTCGAAACCGAATCGCGCGGCATCCTCCAGCGTCAGCACCCGGTGGTAGGCAAGCACGCGTACATCCCGCCGCCACCACCGGCGCGCGCGCTGCAAGCCGCGCAGCAGGCCGGTTCGGTAGCACCACCTTCCCAACCGCCCGCGCATCCCGGGCATCAACCCTCTTTGTTCAATTCGTTCCACGGCTCCCCCCCCAGGCGCAATGGCTGCAACCAGCCTCCAGTCCTCCCCATGCGGCAGTGCCGTCGGCGGGCCCATCTTTGTCTGCCCCCTCACCGTCGACCAAACCAGCGCCGAACCCGGCCACCCAGGCCGCCCGTCGTTTGCTTGCCCGCCTCCGGCATGCCCGCGGCAAGCGTCGCCAGCGTGCCGGTGGCGACGTCGATCAGCTTGAGCGTGACACCCAGCTCGCGCTGCACGCGCGTCACCATTTCCACCGCCAACAGCGAATGGCCGCCGAGATCGAAGAAGTTGTCCTCGGGGCGGATGTCGTCGGCGCCGATCAACTCGCGCCAGATCGCGGCCAGCTGCTGCTGGCGCGCGTCCACCGAAACGTCGTTGCCTTTGAGCATGACGGGTGTCGATGTCACCACCGCGACGGCCGGCGATGGCGCCGGTTCGCCAGCGCCGACCGGCTGCAACGGATGGGCCACCAGCCCGGCCAGCAGGGTTTCGTACTGGGCGCGGAACCGGGCCACCGTGGCGGCGTCGAACAGGTCGGCGTTGAAGCTCATGCCGCCCAATAACCCGGCATCCTGTTCGATGAACCACAGGCCGATGTCCTCGGCGCTGCCGCGCTGGAACACCGGCAGGTGCTCGTGCGCCAGCCCGCCCCATTGGGTCACCCGGCCGCGCACGTCCTGAAACGAGAACATGGCCTGCGCCAGCGGCGGGCGGCTGTCGTCGCGCGGCAGGTGCAGCGCGCGCACCAGTTCCTCGAACGGCACGCCCGGCGCGGAAAACCCGTCGAGCACGGCGCGGCGCACACTGCCAACGCAATCGGCGAACGATGCCGTGTCCGCCACCGCCAGGCGCAGCGGCAGCGCATTGACGAAGAACCCCATGACCGACTCCAGCTCCGCCTCGTCGCGGTTGCGCACCGGTACGCCGACGATCATCTCGTGCTGGCCGCTGAGCCGATGCAGCAGCACGGTGAAGGCCGCCAGCAGCACCACGAACGGCGTCGTGTTCTGCTGCGTCGCCAGCGCGTGCACGGCCGCCAGTTGATCGCCGGGAATGCGCACCCACTCGGTGGCCCCGGCGCCGCTCATGCGTGCGGGGCGCGGATGATCGGCGGGCAATTCGAGCGGGGCCGGCGGATTGCGCAGGCGTTCCAGCCATGGCGCCAGCTGGCGGGCCAGCTCTTCGCCCTGCATCTGCGCGCGCTGCCACAGTGCGAAATCGCCGTACTCGATCGCCAATGGCGGCAGCGGGTTCTCCTGGCCAGCGGCATACGCGGCGTACAGCGCGCCCATTTCGCGATAGAGCAGATCGAACGACCAGCCATCCCAGATCACGTGATGGGCCATGAAGAAGAACACGTGGTGCTCGGCACCCAGCTTGAACAAGCGCACGCGGAACAGCGGCGCCACGGTGAGATCGAACGGCTCGGCGATCAGCGCCGCCAACCGTTGCTGCAGGTAGGCGTCGCGCCCGGTCCCCGGCAGCGCGGTCAAATCCTCCAGCGGCAGCGCCACCTCCAGCTCGGTGTGGATGCACTGCGTCGGGCCGTCGTCGGTCAACTGGATGGCCGTGCGCAGCACCGCCTGACGTCGCACCACGGTTTGCAGCGCGCGCGCGAAGGCGGCGTGATCGAACAGCCCGCACAGCCGATGCGCCGACGGGGTGTGCCAGGCGGCACTGCCGGGGTGCAGTTGTTCCAGGTACCAGACGCGCTGCTGCATCAACGACAGCGGCGCATGTGCGCGGTCGGCGCGGCGTGCAATCGGCGCCGCTGCGCATGTGCCGCGTGCGCGTGCGGCGCGGATCAGGTCGGCCAGCCGCGCCACCGTGGGCGCGTCGAACAAGTCACGCAGCGTGAGGTCGACATCCAGCGCGCGGTCGAGCCGCATGGCCAGTTGCGCGGCCAGCAGCGAATGCCCGCCGAGGGCGAAGAAATCCTCGTCGCTGCCCACCGCCGGGCAACCGAGCACGTCGGCCATCGCGGTCGCCACCTGGCGCTCCAGCTCGTCGCGCGGCGCGGTCGGCGCCACTGCGGACATGGTGCCGACCGGCGGCGGCAGGCGTTTGCGGTCCAGCTTGCCGTTGGGCGTGAGCGGCATGGTGGCCAGCGTGACGACGTGCTGCGGCAGCATGTAGTCGGGCAGACTGCCGCGCAGATGCTCGCGCGCGGCGCGTGCATCCACCGGCGCATCCGCCACCACATAGGCCACCAGCCGCTGGTCGCCGGGACGATCCTCGCGCACGATCACCACCGCCTCGCGCACCCCGGGGCAGCTCGCAAGACGCGACTCGATCTCGCCCGGCTCGATGCGGAAACCGCGCAGCTTGATCTGGAAATCCGCGCGACCGAGATGTTCCAGCGTGCCATTCGGCAACCAGCGACCACAGTCCCCGGTGCGGTACAGGCGCGCGCCCGGCGCGGCGGAAAACGGGTCGGCGATGAAGCGTTCGGCGGTGAGATCATCGCGGTGCAGATAGCCCAGCGCCACACCGGCGCCGCCGATCCACAACTCGCCGGGCACGCCAACCGGGCAACGCTCGCGGCGTTCATCCAGCACCCACACCGTGGTGTTGGCGATCGGCGTGCCGATGTTGATCGGCGCACCGGGTTCGATCTTGGCGCAGGTCGACCACACCGTGGTTTCGGTCGGGCCGTACAGGTTCCACAGCTCGCCGCAACGCGCCAGCAAGGCGGTCGCCAACTCCGGTGCCAGCGCTTCACCACCGCACAATGCACGCAGTTTGCCGTCGCCCTGCCAGCCCGTCTGCAGCAGCATGCGCCAGGTCGCCGGGGTGGCCTGCATGACGCTGATGCGGTGCTGTGCCAGCAGTGTCTGCAAGGCCGCGCCATCCGCCGCCTGGTCGTGCGTGGCGAGCACCACCTCGCCACCGACGCCCAGCGCGCCGAACAGTTCGAGCACCGCAATGTCGAACGAAAGCGTGGTGACCGCGAGCACGCGATCTTCGGCATGCAAACCGGGGCGCTCGGCCATGCTGGCGAGAAAGTTCGCGGCGGCGCGATGCGGGATGGCCACGCCCTTGGGCTTGCCGGTCGATCCCGAGGTGTAGATCACGTAGGCGATGGCTGCCGGGTCGATTGCCACCCGCGGCCGCGTGGTGGGCAACCGTGCCCAGTCCGCCGGCAGCGCATCCAACGCCACCACGGGGCAGCCCACCGATGCAAAGCGCGCCAGCTGCGAGCCTTGGGCAAGCAGCAACGCAAGTCGCGCATCGCCCGCCATGTAGCTCAGGCGATCGGTCGGGAAACCGGGATCGAGTGGCACGTAGCCAGCGCCGGTCTTGAGCACGCCAAGCACGGCAACCAGCATGTCCGCCCCGCGTTCCAGCGCCACGCCGACGAGATCGCCGGGCTGGACGCCGCGCGCCACAAGGCCATGAGCCAACTGGTTGGCGCGCTCGTCGAGCGCGCGATAGGTGAGGCCGAGCACGCCGACCGTCAGCGCGACGCGATCCGGCGTTTGCGCTGCCTGCCGCTCGAACGCGGCGTGCATGGCGGCTGCATCGGCGCCCCATGCGCGAGGCACGGGCTGCCAGCCCTGCAATTCGCGCACGGCCTGCGCATCCAGCAACGGCAGTACACCCAAGGCGCACTCGGAGTGTTCGATGCCCGCGCGCAACAAGGTTTCGAAGGCGCGCATCCAGCGCCGCACCGTCGTGGCGTCGAACAAGTCGGTGGCGTACTGGCACTCCAGGCGCAGCGCGCCGGCCTCCTGCACCGCGTTGACGGAAAGCTCGAACTGCTCGAACCTGCGCGGCACACTGGCAAACGCAAGCTCAAGGCCACTGAACGCAGCGCTCTCCTGATCCAGCGCCTGGTCGATGTTGAACATGACGCTGACCAGCGCCGGCCGAGTGTTGTCGCGCGGCAGGTCGAGCTGGCGCACGAGGCTGCCGAAGGTGCAGCGCTGGTGATCCAGCGCATCCAGCAATGTGCCGCCGGCCTGCTTCAGCAGCTGCCTGAACGGCAGTGCCGCACCCGCCCCGCAGCGCAACGGCAACAGGTGCACGCCGTGCCCGACGAGATCGCCCATGCCCGCGCTGGCTTGCGCCGCGGCCGGAATGCCCAGCACCACTTCGGTACTGCCGGCGAGCCGTCCGAGCAGGCCGGCAAAGCTGCCCAGCAGCGCAGCGAACAGGCTCACCCCGTGATGCGCGGCAAGGTGGCGCAAATCGCCGACGAGCGCTGCGGGCAAGAGGTAATCCTCGCGTGCCGAGGCAAAGCTGCGCCGCGTCGGGTGCGGCCGGTCACCGGGCAAATCCAGCACACCCGGCGGCGCGGCGTACTGCGCCACCCACCATGCCTCGTCGGCGGCATCCGCGCCGCGCGCGGCCGGCTCGCCGAGCGCCAGCGCGTAGTCGGCAAACGCCGGCGCTGACGCCAGCGTGGCGGTTGTCGCACCGGCGCGCTGGGTATACAAGGCACCCAGCTCGCGCACGATCACCCACCACGACCAGCCATCGCACACCAGATGGTGGGCGCACAGCAGCAGCACGTGTTCGTCGTCCCCCAGCTGCAGCAGCTCCGCACGCCAGAGCGGCCCATGTTCGAGGTCGAACGCGGTGGACACCATCGCCGTGCGGCGCGCGTCCAGCGCTGCGGCCCGGGCGCTCGCATCCAGCGCGGAAAGGTCTGACCGGACCACCGCAAGGTGCAGCGCTTCCGCCACGCAAAACGTCTCGCCGTCCGGGCCGAAGGTGGCGCGCAGGGAGTCGTGGCGATCCACCAGATCCTGCAGCGCACCCAGCAGTGCATCGCGCCTGAGCGCGCCACGCAGGGTGAGCGCCACCGCTTCGTTGTACGCCAGCGACGCGGCGTCGCCCTGCTTGGCCGCCAGCCAGATCTCGCGTTGCGCCTCAGTGCTGGGTACCACGCGGGCCAGCGCCGGCGCCGCGAACGGGTCGTAGTCGACCGCGGGTGTGCCGCTGCCGCGGGCGGGTTCGACCGGCGTGTTCATGGTTCCACCTTGAGATATTTACCGGGCTGGGCGGGGTTGGGCACAAACCAGCACGGCGTGCCATCGGGCTCGCGTCCAAGCCGTGCGCCGGGCACCAGCGGGTGCGCGGCATCCATCGCGGTATGGGCAACAGCCGCCTTGCACGGCAGGAATTCGGCCTCCTGCAGCTCGACCACCGACGCCTTGAACGCCTGCGTGATGAGCCGGAAATCCGCCTCGCTGTGCGCGCTGGTGAAGAAACACGGAAAGTGGTCGAGGATGTGCACGCCGCGGCTGCGCATCATCGCGAACAGGAGGTCCTGCAGCGGATGCTCTTCGAGAAACTGCGTGCGCCACAGCGAGGCGAATTGCTTGATCGCGATCGGCGCGCCCACTTCCACGCAGAAGCCATTGAGCTCGTCGGCGAATGCCGCGGTGCGCGCGTTGAGCCGCTCCTGCAGCGCCGGGCCTTCGCGTTTCAGTTGTTCCAGCACCGCCTTGGCGGCTGCCAGCGCCAGCGGATGGCGCACGAAGGTGCCGGCGAAATAGGTGACGCCCACGGTGGGAATCGAAGCATCCCCGTACTGCCACTGGCCGCCATCCAGCGCATCCATGTACTGCCGCTTGCCGGCGATCACGCCGATCGGATAACCGCCGCCGATCACCTTGCCGTAGGTGGCGAGATCGGCGTCGATGCCGAACAGGCCCTGGGTGCCGCGCGGGTGCGCGCGAAAGCCGGTGACGATCTCGTCGAAGATGCACAGCGCGCCCTGCTCGGCGGTGAGCCTGCGCACCTCGCGCAAGAACGCCACCGGCTGGAAATCCGGGCGCCGGCTCTGCACCGGCTCGATCAGCACGGCGGCCAGCTCGCCCGCATGCGCGGCAATCCAGGCGAGCGACTCCGGCGTGCCGTAGTCCAGCACGATCACGTGCTCGGCGGTGTTGCGCAAAATGCCCGGCGCCGCCGGCACCGCATGCAGCTTCCTGGTGCCGCGCACGATCACTTCGTCGACGATGCCGTGATACGAACCGCTGAACAGCACGATGGTTTCGCGCCCGGTCACCGTGCGCGCGATGCGGATCGCGCCCAGCACCGCCTCCGAGCCGGTATTGCACAGCGCCGCGCGCTCGTGCCCGGTGACTTCGCACACGAGGTCGGCCACCTCACCGGCCAGCGGGTGCTGCGGGCCGATTTCGTAACCGAGGTCGAGCTGCCTGCGGATCGCCTCCAGCACGAAATCCGGCTGCCAGCCGAACAGGCTCATGCCAAAACCGTTCAACGCGTCGACGTAGTCGTTGCCGTCGAGGTCCCACAGGTGCGCGCCTTTCGAACGCTCCACCACCACCTGGTAGATGATCTCCTTGAGCAGCGGGCGGAAGCCGTTGACCACGCGCGGGTCGGCCATGCGCGCGCGATGCGCCTGGGTGTACGTCTTGGATTGCTGCGTGCGCGCCACATAGCGCGCGATGAAGCGGTCCAGCAGGCCGCGCTGGCGCGGCGTGAGCGGATCGCGGTCGGTATGGATGCGCGCAATCGCGCCAAAGGCCTGCTTGACGTCGTAGTGCACGTGCGCCGCACCAGGGTCGCCGGCAACGACCGGAGGCGCTACGACTGGCGCCGGGTTTGCGCTCGCTGCCGGAGCCGGCGCGGCGGGCACGGCCATCGGCGCCGCGCCGCCCAGCAACGCAAGCTGCTGCGCCATGAGCTGCATCTGCTGGGCGATCACCTGCTGCACGTAGCCACTTGGCGCGCCGGCCGCGATCGCCAGCGGCGCGGCAGCAGCGGCTACCGCCGGGACGACCGGCGTGGCAACAGCCGGCGGCGCGGCATCCGGCGGCAGCTTCGCATCCAGCAACGCGGCGAGGCTGGCGAAGCTCGCGGCGTCGCCCATCAGCTCGCGAAAACTCACCGGCGCGCCGAACGTTTTCGATACCTGCAATGCGAGCTGGGTGAGCATCAGGCTGTCCAGCCCCAACTCGATGAAGTTCGCGTTCGCGTCGGCGTCGGCGAGATCCAGCCCGGCCACATCCTCAAACGCGGACTTGAGCCTGGTGATCAGGGAAGCGGTGCGATCGGCGGCAGCAGCAACGGGCATGACGGTGTCTCCGGAAAACGGGGTGGCCGCGACCGCCGGTGGCGACGTCGATGCCGGCACGGCATCGACCCAATGGCGTTCGCGCGCAAACGGATAGGTGGGCAGGCACAACCGCCGGCGTACGCGCCGACGATCCAGTGCGGCGAGGTCGACGGCGCAGCCGCGGCACCACAGCACAGCCACGGCCCTGCGCACGGCTGCGGTTTCGTCGACCACGGTCGCATCCAACGACGCCACTGCGCTGCCGCCGTGCTGGCGCAGCAACGGCTGCTGGCGCACCACGGCGGTCAATACCGTGCGCGGGCCGACTTCCAGCACGACGCGGCCGGGGGTGGCGAGCACCGTCTGCGCCGCCGCGGAGAAACGCACCGGCGCGCGCAACTGGTTGGCCCAGTAATCGGCCGACTGCACCGTGGCGGGGTCCAGCAATTGCCCGGTCACGGTGGACACGATCGGCAGGCTCGGTACGTGGCGCGCCACCGCTTCGGCCGCGGCGTGGAACGGCGCCACCGCCGGTTCCATC
Source organism: Rhodanobacter sp. FW106-HT46G03 (assembly GCF_058789895.1). NCBI lineage: Bacteria > Pseudomonadati > Pseudomonadota > Gammaproteobacteria > Lysobacterales > Rhodanobacteraceae > Rhodanobacter > Rhodanobacter sp. FW106-HT46G03. The sequence continues at coordinate 740,316 of NZ_JBYTCC010000001.1, read as the reverse complement.
AGGGCGGAATGGAACGCATGCGAGGTGTGCAGCGGGCGGCAGGCGATGCCGCGCGCCGCAAGGCTGGCGGCCAGTGCCGCGACGGCCTCGCTCGCGCCGGCGACGACACCGGCACCCGGCGCGTTTTCCACCGCCAGCGTGAGGTCGGCCGGCAACTGCGCGCGCAGTTCGTCGGCCGGCATGCGTACCGACAGCATCGCGCCGGGCGGTTGCGCCTGCATCAGGGCCGCACGCTGGATGACGAGCCGCATCGCGTCTTCCGGCGTGAACACGCCGGCCAGCGCGGCCGCGGCGAATTCGCCGACGCTGTGGCCGACCAGCGCCACCGGTTCGGCACCGAGGCTGCGCCACCATTGTGCCAGCGCGTATTCCATCGCAAAAATCGCCGGCTGCATCACCGCGGTGGGCAGCAGCGCATCAGGGTCGTCGCTCCACAGGCGTTCACGCAGGTCGAAACCCGCACTGCCCTGCGCCGCCGCCATGCAGGCATCGAACGCGTCGCGGAATACCGGCTCGGCGGCATGCAGCGCGCGCCCCATGCCAGGGTAGGTCGAACCCTGGCCGGGGAACGCGAACACGACCCCGCTCGCCGGAGCATCGCCCTGCTCGGGCACCGCCAGCGCGCGCAGCCGGGCCACCGCATCGGGCCCGTCCTGCGCCACCACGGCGACGCGCCGGGCAAATGCCTTGCGGCCAATGGCAAGCGTCCACGCCACGTCGGCCAGGTTCGCCTCGGGGTGGGTCTGCAAATGCTCGGCGAGATTGGCGGCGGCCGCGCGCAAAGCCAGCGACGTGCGCGCCGACAGGCACAGCAGTTGCGGCCCGGCGGCCGGCTCGCTGGCCGCACGCAGCGGCGCCTCTTCCAGCACCACGTGCGCATTGGTGCCACCCACGCCGAACGCGCTGACGCCGGCGCGGCGCGGGACGTCGCGCCGCGGCCACGGCGTCGCGCGGTCATTGACGCAAAACGGCGAGGCAGCGAGATCGAATGCCGGGTTGGGCGTGTGGTAATGCAGGCTGGGCGGCAGCGTTTCGCGTTCGAGCGCCAGTGCGGTCTTGATCACGCTGGCAACGCCCGCGGCAATCACCATGTGGCCGACGTTGCTCTTGAGCGAGCCGATGCGGCAGTAGCCGGTGTCCGGCGTCTGCGCCTGGAACGCACGGGTCAGGCCTTCCAGCTCGATCGGGTCGCCAATCGGGGTGGCGGTACCGTGGCATTCGACGTAGTCGATGCTGCGCGCCGGCACGTCGGCGCGCGCCAGCGCCTTGGCGATGACCGCCGCCTGCCCGGCGCTGCTCGGCGCCATGAAACTCGCCTTGCCACCGCCGTCGTTGTTGACCGCGCCACCGCGGATTACGGCGATCACCGGGTCGCCATCGGCCAGCGCTTCCGACCAGCGCCGCAGCAGCACCACGCCGGCGCCGTCGCTGAACACCGTGCCGGCGGCCTGCGCATCGAAGCTGCGCGTGTGGCCATCCGGCGAAAGCATGCTGCCGGCCTGGGCCAGGTAACCGCTGCGCGGCGGACAGGTGATGGCGGCGCCGCCGGCCAGCGCCAGGTCGCAGCGGCCGCTGCGCAAGGCCTCGACCGCCTCGCAGATCGCCACCAGCGAGGTGGAGCACGCGGTATTCAGGCTGATCGCCGGACCGGTCAGGTCGAGCCGGTGGGCAATACGGGTGGCGACGTAGTCCTTCTCGTTCGCCAGCATGGTCTGGAACGCGCCGAAGCTCTCCACCAGTTCCGGGTGTGCGGCCAGCTGGTGTTGGAAATATGTGGCGTTGTGCATGCCGGCAAACACGCCGACCTCGGCATCATCCGCACCCGGCACGTGGCCGGCGCGCTCCATGCACGCCCAGCACAATTCCAGCAGCACGCGCTGCTGCGGGTCGGTGAGCTCGGCCTCGCGCGGCGTCACGCCAAAAAACGCGGCGTCGAACTTGTCCACGTCGGCCAGCACGCCGCGCGCCGGCACGTAGGCCGGGTCGTTGCGCGTGGCCACGGGGATCGACGGATCGAGCTCGTCCGTCGCAAACCGCGTAATCGACTCGCGCCCGGCGCACAGGTTGTCCCAGAACGCCTCGACATCCGCCGCACCGGGAAAGCGCCCGGCCACGGCGATGATGGCGATCGGCTCCTCGGCGGATGCGTGGCGCTCCGCACGCGGCGCCGCCGGCGCGACAGCGGTCAGTGCACGCGCCAGGCCGGCTGGCGTCGGGTCGTCGAAAAACGCCGCGGGCGAGGGCGCGTCGCCATACGCGGCGCGGATCGCGGTGATCGCCTCAAGCGCCAGCAACGAGCTGCCGCCCAGCTCGAAAAAATGATCGTGCCGACCCACCGCGTCGAGCTCGAGCGTATCCGCAAACACGGCGCACAGCTTGGCTTCCAGCGCGTTGCGCGGCGCCGCGAACGGCTGCGCCAGCGCGGGCCGCTGGCGGTCCGGGGCCGGCAACGCATGGCGATCGAGCTTGCCGTTGGCAGTGACCGGCAGGCGTTCGAGGCACACGATGCGCGCCGGCAGCATGAAATCGGGCAGCCGTTGCGCCAGCGCAGCGCGTACCGCTGGCGGCGACAGCGTCGACGCACCCACCACATAGGCCACGAGCTGTTTGCGTCCCGGGCGATCCTCGCGCACCAGCACCGCGCCGTCGCGCACGTCGGCCACGACGCGCAGCGCCGCTTCCACCTCGCCCGGCTCGATGCGGTGGCCGTTGATCTTCACCTGCGCGTCGAGGCGCCCGACAAACTCCAGCGCCCCATCCGGCAACCGGCGCACGCGATCGCCGGTGCGATAGCACCGCTCGTGGTGCTGCGGATCGAGGACGAAACGCTCCGCAGTCAGCGCCGGCTGATGGCGGTAGCCGCGCGCCACGCCACCCCCGCCGATCAGGAGCTCGCCCACCGTGCCATCCGGCACTGCGGCACCCGCGGCATCGACGATGTGCAGCGTGGTGTCCGCGATCGGCCGGCCGATAGGAATGCTCGCGCCCTCGGCCGGCAGGTCGCGTGGGATGGCATAGGTGGCGGCGAACGTGGTGCATTCGGTCGGGCCGTAGCCGTTGATGATCGTCGTGCCCGGCAATGCCGCCAGCGCGCGCCGCACGTGCGCCACCGACAGTGCTTCCCCGCCGATCAGGAGCTGCCGCAACGGCGTCAGTTGCCGCACGTCCTCATCCACCACCGCGTTGAACAACGCGGCGGTCAGCCACGCGGTATCCACGCGTTGGCTTGCAAGGGTCGCGCCCAGCCCGTGCGCGGTCGGCACGCGCTCGGCGTGGATGACGCAGGTGCCGCCGTTGAGCAACGCGGCCCAGATCTCGAAGGTGGAGGCATCGAACCCCAGCGGCGCGGCGTGCAGCACCCGCGGCTGGCCGCCGAGCTGCACGTAATCCACACCGCGCACCAGCCGCAAGATGCCGCGATGGGTGATTTCCACACCCTTGGGCGTGCCAGTGGAGCCGGAGGTGAACATGACGTAGGCCAGCGCGTCGGCATTCGCCACCGGCGACGCAAGCCCGTTGTCCTCGCTGTCCAGCGCGGCCAATGCCGTGCATACCACGCCGTCGGCACCGGGTACGCCGATGGTGAACGCCACCCCGGCATCGGCCAGCAGCTGGCGCAGGCGGGCGGGCGGGTCGCGTGGATCGAGCGGCAGGTACGCGGCGCCCGCCATGAGCACGCCAAGCAGCGCCACCAGCGCTTCCGGCGAGCGCTCCAGCAGCACGCCAACGAGGTCGCCGGCGGCCACGCCGTGGCGCCTGAGACCGGCCGCAACGCGCTGCGCGCGGCGGGCGAGTTCGCCGTAAGTCAGCGCACCGCCAAGCCAGGCCACGGCCTGCGCGTCGGGGTTGACCGCCGCCACCCGGGCAAACGCGGCGTGCACGGTTGGCGCTTCGGCGTCCATGCCCGGCACTCCGGGCGCCGCCGGCAGCTCGTGCTCGGAAGCGGGCGCCATGGGATGGGTCATGACGGCACGCGCGGTGCTGGTGCATACGCCACGCGGTCCGACCGCGGCGGCAGCCCGCCGCCCAGGCGGGCCTGCCAGTGGCGCAGCACTCCCGCGGCACGAAAGCCGGCCAGCAACGCGGCATCCAGCACCGCGTTGCGTCCCACCGGCGGCGGCTCGACGCCCCATCCGCGTACCCGCTCGTGCGCCCGGTGCAGCAATGCATCACGCCGCGTGGCATCGGTGTAATAGGTAAAGCTGATCGTCACCGATGGCTCGTCGCCGTTTTCGACCAGGTGCGGACTGGTGGACGGCATGTAGGCGCCCATGCCCGGTTCGAGATGGAACACGTGGGCGCGCTCGCGCAGGGATTCCCGCCACTGCAGGCGGTCGCGGCTGTGGGTGGCGTGGAACAGGTCGCGCGAGGCTTCGCTGGCCGCTTCGGTGTCCTGCTTGTCCCACACGTACAGGGTCTTGCGGCCCTGCACCTGCAAGATGAAGTTGTGTTCCTTGTCGTAGTGGAACGGCGTGACGGTGTGCGGCGAGGTGAGAAAGATCCAGCCGGCGCGGTAGCCCATGCCGGGGTCGCGCTGCGCGATCCGCGGCGCGACGCCGTCGAGCACCGCATCCACCAAGGTGCGATACAGCCGATCGCCTTGCACATTGAGCAGTGACATCCACGCCTCGGCATGGGCGAGGTCGCCGAGCGTCGCCGCTGCGCCGGCACGGTTAGGATGCAGGCCGGGCGCGTCATTGAACGGGGTGCCCGCCGTCACCTGGTTGCTGTGCGTGCGCACGCTGTGCCGCTGCTCGAGTCGCTTGCCCAGCGCAATCAGCGCATCGCGTTGCAGCAACGGGTGCGCCATCAGGCGGTGGCGCACCGGCTGAACCTGCCACGGCGCAAAGGCACTCCAGTCAACTTCGATACCGCTCCAATCCTGTGCCATGCCAGCCCCCTGTAGCCTGTCGCGGCTGCCTGAAGCAGCCCCAAACATCTCCATCCGCGGTCATCAGGACCTTGTGCAGGCGGTTGCCCACGGCACCGCGATGGAAGGCGGAGTATTGCGCATTTCTGTGATGCACGTCACACTTTTGTTGCGCCCCATACGCGCCTGGCCGCGGTGGGCGCACTGGCGACCATCGCAGACCGGCGTGAGACAGGGAGGCGGACGTGGCGTGGAACGTACCCAGGGCAAGCACTGGCGGGCGAGGTCGCAGGCCACGCATACGGCGTGCCGCCGCGCACGTGCGCCCCACCCTGCTTGCTGGCGCCTGAGCACGATGTGCGGCGTCGCCGGTTTCTTTGGCATCGCGGATCAGGCAGATGCGGATCGCGCGCGGCTGACCCGCATGATCCACACGCTGCACCACCGGGGCCCGGACGGCTACGGTTTTCATCAGGCGCCGGGCATCGGGCTGGCGCATGCGCGGCTCGCGGTGATCGACTTCAAGACCGGCGCGCAGCCCATGGCCAACGAGGACGGCAGCGTGTGGACGGTATTCAACGGCGAGGTGTTCAATTACCGCGCGCTGCGCACCCAACTCGTCGCGCACGGCCACCGGTTTGCCACCCGATCCGACACCGAAGTGATCGTGCACCTGTACGAGGAGTACGGCGACGATTTCGTCCGGCACCTCAATGGCCAATTCGCGCTGGCCCTGTGGGACTCGCGCCGGCGGCGCCTGGTGCTGGCGCGCGACCGCTGTGGCGTACGGCCGCTGTTTTTCGCCCGCGCCGGCGGACGCCTGTGGTTCGCCTCCGAGATCAAGGCGCTGCTGGTCGGGGCGCCGATCACCGCGCGGCTCGACCCGTTCAGCCTGGCGCAGACATTTGCTTACTGGGGTCCGGTCGCACCGGGCAGCGTATTTGCCGGTATCGAAAGCCTGCCGCCGGGCCACCTGCTCGCGATCGAAGCCGACGGCCGCGAAACCCTCACCCGCTACTGGGACTGGACGTTCCCCGAGCGCGACGCGCCGACCACGCGCTGGACGAGCATCGAGCAAGCCGCCGGCGAGCTGCGCGAACTGCTGACCGATGCGGTGCGCCTGCGCCTGCAGGCCGACGTGCCGCTGGGCGCCTACCTCAGCGGCGGGCTGGATTCCTCGGCGGTGACCGCGCTGATGCGCACGGCCGGCAGCACGCAACTGCGCACCTACTCCGTGGCCTTCGACGAGGCGGAGTTCGATGAAAGCGCCGAACAGCAGACGATGGTGCGTTATTTGGGCTGCGACCACGCCACGCTGCGCTGCACCCGGGCACAGATCGGCGAGGCCTTCCCGGCGTTCATCCGGCATGCCGAGATGCCGGTGCTGCGCACCGCCGGGGTGCCGTTGATGCTGCTGGCGCAACAGGTGCGTGCGGATGGCCGCAAGGTAGTACTGACCGGCGAGGGCGCCGACGAGGTGTTTGCCGGCTACGACTTGTTCAAGGAGGCCAAGGTGCGCCGGTTCTGGGCGCGCCAGCCGGGCTCCCACTTTCGCTCCGCCCTGCTCGGCCGTCTCTACGGCTATCTCGACCACTCGCCGACCCGGCACGCGGCGCTGGCCACGGCGTTCTTCGGTCGCGGCATGGAGCACCTCGATCGCCCGATCTTCGCGCATGCGCCGCGCTGGTCCAGTTGGCAACATGCGCTGCGTTTTTTCGCACCCGACCTGCGCGCAAGCCTGGCCGACTGGAACCCGCCGGACTGGTACGAGGCGCGCCTGCCGGCCGCCATCGCGCGCTGGGCACCGCTGGCGCGCGACCAGTACGTGGAGGCCAAATCGCTGCTGGCGGATTATCTGCTGCCGGCGCAAGGGGATCGCCCGGCGATGGCGCACTCGGTGGAAGGCCGCTTCCCGTTTCTCGACCACCGCGTGATCGAGTTTGCCAACGCACTCCCCGCACGCTGGAAAATCCGCGGCCTGACCGAGAAGCACGTGCTGCGCAAGGCGCTGGACGGCCTGTTGCCGCCGGCGATCCAGGCGCGCACCAAGCAGCCGTATCGCGCGCCGGACCAGGCGAGCTTTTTCGCCAACGGCAAACCGCTCGACTACGTGGCCGAACTGCTGAGTCCGGAACGGCTTGCCGCCAGCGGCTATTTCGATCCGGTCGCGGTTGGATACCTGGTGGAGAAATGCCGACGCGGCCACGCCATCGGCTTTGCCGACAACCAGGCCTTCGTCGGCATCCTGTCGACGATGCTGCTGGACGAGACTTTCGTGCGGCGGCGTGCCGCATGACGTTCAAGGGAACCACGCATGTCCACCGAAATCACGGCCGTCAAGCCACGCGTACGCGATTACATCCTGCACAACCTGCTGTTCAGCGACGACGCCGCCGAACTGCCCGACGACACCTCGCTGCTCGACCGCGGCATCATCGACTCCACCGGCGTGCTCGAAGTGGTGATGTTCATCGAGGAAACCTTCGGCCTGCACGTGAAGGCGAGCGACATGCTGCCGGAGAATTTCGACACCGTGAACGCCATCGCTGCCTTCGTCGAACGCCAACGGCAGGCCGTCGCGTGACCACCGCGCCGCGCCGGCTGCTGTTCGACGCGCTGTTCGAACCCGGCGCCGACCCGGCGTGGGCGGCACGCACCGCAGCGATCGTCGATGGCAAGGCGTACCGCTACGCGGAACTGGTGGATGCAGTGCAGCGCCTGGCCGCGGCCCTGACGGCACGCGGTGTCGGCCGCGGCGACCGCGTGGCGATCTACATGGACAACACCTGGCCGTGCCTGGTCGCGATACTGGCCACGCTGGTCGCCGGCGGCGTGTTCGTGGTGGTGAATCCGCTGACCAAGCGCGACAAACTCGGCTTCGTGCTGGACGACAGCGGCGCGCGCGTGCTCATTACCGACGGCCACTTGGCACCCGAATTCCTGCCGCTGCTGCCCGCGCATCCGGCCCTGCACGTGATCGCCTCCGGCACCTTGCCGGAGGGCACGACCGGCATCGATAGCTACGCCGCAGTGCTCGCGCGCAGCACGCCTTGTGCAGCGCCGGCGCCGGCGATTGCGCTCGACCTTGCGGCGCTCATCTACACCTCCGGCTCAACCGGCGCGCCCAAGGGCGTGATGCACACCCACCAGTCGATGCTGTTTGCCGCGCAAAGCCTGATCCAGTACCTGCGCCTGGGCGCGGACGACCGCATCGTGTGCGCACTGCCGCTGGCGTTCGACTACGGCCTGTACCAATGGCTGATGACGGTGCAACTCGGTGCCACGCTGGTGCTGGAGCGCTCCTTCGCCTTTCCCGCGAAGGTGTTCGCGCGCATGGTGGAGTTCGATGCCACCGTGTTTCCCGGCGTGCCCACCATCTTCGCGATGCTGCTTTCCGCGCACCGGCGCGAGCGGCTGTGCTTCCCGTCCGTCACCCGCGTCACCAACACCGCCGCCGCGCTGCCCGACGAGCAGGCGCTGCGCCTGCGCGAGATCTTCCCGAACGCGCTGATCTATAAGATGTACGGCCTCACCGAGTGCAAGCGCGTGTGCTATCTGGAACCCGAGCTGATGGAGGCCAAACCCGGCTCGGTGGGCAAGGCGATCCCCGGCACCGAAGTGTTCCTGCGCGCCCCGAACGGCGGCCCGGTGGCGCCCGGCGCCGCCGGCATTCTCCACGTGCGCGGGCCGCACGTGATGCTCGGCTACTGGAACCGCCCGGATCTTTCCGCATACATGCTGGTGCCCGGCAAGCTGCCCGGCGAGCGCGTGCTGTGCACCCACGACTGGTTCCGCATGGATGCCGAAGGCTTTCTGTATTTCGTCGGCCGCAGCGACGACATCATCAAGACGCGCGGCGAAAAGGTCAGCCCGGTGGAAGTGGAAAACGTGCTGCAGGCACTCGACGGCGTGCGCGAGGCGGCCGTGGTCGGCGTGCCGGACGAGCTCTTGGGGCAGGCGATCCACGCCTACGTGGTGCTGGAGCCGGACGCCGCCTTGCGCCCGGCACAATTGCGCGCCTACTGCCTGAAACACCTGGAAAGTTTCATGGTGCCGCAGCAGATCACGCCCTGCGCGGCGCTGCCGCGCACCCAGACCGGCAAGGTCAGCCGCAAGGCCCTGCTGGAACATCCCCCGGTTTGACCGATGCCCATGAACGCCACTTACGCCACCTTGCACCAGCGCCTTGCAGCCAGTCTGGAAACCGTGCCCGACAAACCGCTGGAAAACGCGGACACTGCACTGCGCGCGCTGTGGTTCGCCGCCGCCGGTGCGCCGTGCTCACTCGCCGCCGCGGCCATCGGTGAGTTGCCGCCACTGGCGGACGCCGCCGCACAGCGGCGGCTCGAAGCACTCGTCGGGCGCCGGCTGGCTGGTGAGCCGGTTGCCTACCTCACCGGCCGCAGCCGCTTCATGGGGCTCGATCTTTTGAGCGGCCCCGGCGCGCTGATCCCGCGGATCGAAACCGAATTGCTTGCGCAAGGCTGCATCGACCTGCTCGCGGCGCGCGATGCACACCAGGCCGCGCGCGTCATCGACGTGTGCACCGGCTCCGGCAACCTGGCCTTCGCCATCGCCCGGCAGGTGCCCGGCGCCGAGGTGTTCGGCGCGGACATCAGCGCCGACGCACTTGCGCTGGCCGCCCGCAACCGCGACTGGCTCAAGGCAGACAACGTCAGCCTGTGCGAAGGCGACCTGTTGACCCCCTTCGGCGCCGAATTCGACGCCACCGTCGATCTCGTGGCATGCGCGCCGCCGTACATCACCAGCGCCAAGGTACCGCACATGGCCACGGAAATCGCCGCCCACGAACCGCGGCTGGCGTTCGACGGCGGCCCGCTCGGCGTCACCATCCTGCTCCGCCTGCTGGAAGAGGCCCCGCGCCTGCTCAAGCACGGCGGCTGGCTCGCCTTCGAAGCCGGGCTGGGCCAAGGCCCGGCCATGCAGCGTCGCCTGGCACGCGATCGCCACTACGACACCGTACGGGCGCTGACTGACGCGCACGGCGACATCCGCGCCATCCTGGCGCATCGCGCCTGACCACGTGAAGCGGAGATCAGCGTGAGCCCACTCAACCCCGATGTGTTCGCCCTCGATGGCGCGGCCGAGACCGACCGCCTCGCCGCCGCCCTGCGCGAAACCACCGCGCGCGTGCTGCACAAGCGCGGGCTGGTGGTCGCGATCTCCGGCGGTGTCGACAGCTCGGTGTGCGCCGCGCTCGCGGTCAAGGCGCTGGGCGCGCAGCACGTGCTGGCGCTGATCCTGCCCGAGCGCGACTCCGCCAGCAGCAGCGCGGCGCATGCGCGCGTGCTCGCGGAACACCTGGGCGTGCGGGTCGAAACCGTGGACATTGCCCCCACGCTCGCCGCCATCGGCTGCTACCGTGCGCGCGACGAGGCCGTGCGCCGCCTGGTGCCCGAATACACCGCCGACTGGCGCATGAAGATCGTCATTGCCGGCGGCCGGCAAGGCGCGATCAACCACTTCAACCTCGTCGCCGAATCGCCGGCCGGCGAGCGCCGCGAGTGCGCACTGCCACTGCCCGAATACCTGCAGATCGTCGCCGCCACCAACTTCAAGCAGCGCATCCGCAAGACGCTCGAGTACTACCACGCCGACCGCCTGAACTACGCCGTGGTCGGCACCCCGAACCGGCTCGAATACGACCAGGGCTTCTTCGTCAAGAACGGCGACGGCGCGGCCGACGTCAAGCCCATCGCGCATCTGTACAAGACGCAGGTCTACGCGCTGGCGAAATACCTCGGCCTGCCCGCCTGCGTCGCCACCGCCGAGCCCACCACCGACACCTACAGCCTTGCCCAAGGCCAGGACGAGTTCTATTTCGCCCTGCCGTGGGCCAAGATGGATCTTGCGCTGTGGGCGCTGGAACACGAGCGCCCGACCAGCGAACTCGCGGCCGCCCTGGGCCTCGACGCACCCCAGGCCGAAGCGATCTACGCCGACATCCGCAACAAGCGCCGCAGCACGCGTTACCTGCACCTGGCGCCGCAGATGTTCGGCGCCGTCGCCACCGGGGCACCGTCATGAACGCCGTCGCCGCCAGGCCAGCGGAACCCCGCGGTTATTGGACGCGACTCGCCGACCCCGAGCGTGATCGCGCTGCCGTCATTGCGCTATGGCAGCGCAACCTCGGCGACGCGTCCCACCGGGCAGAAAAATTCGACTGGTTCTACCGCAGCTGTCCGTTCGGCACGCCGCTCCTGATGCTGCTGTATCACGACGACGCCTTGATCGGTTGTAGCGGTGTCGCACCGCGCCGCATGCGGTGGCGTGGCAACGCGGTGCGCGCCGGCTTGCTGGCCGACATCGCGGTGGATGCGTCACACCGCACGCTGGGCCCGGCGTTGATGCTGCAACAAGCCTTGATTGCGGCCGCCGCCGGCCAATTCGACCTGCTCTACGGTTTTCCCAATCGCAAATCCCTGCCAGTCGCCACGCGTCTCGGCTACGCCAACATCGGTGAGCTGACGCGCCATTCCTATGTGTTGCGCCACACCACCTATTTGCGCCGCTACCTGCCCCGGTGGCTGGCCACCCCGATCGGCGCCGTGCTGGATCACACGCGGATGGCCGTGCGTGCCTGCCGTCAACCGCGCAGCAACACGGTGGCAACGTGGTCGGAAGGCGTCGATCCGCGCATGGATGCGTTGTGGCAACGCCCGTTGCCCGACGCCGAACCCATCGGCGTGCGCGACACCACGACCAATCGCTGGCGTTTCGACGATTGCCCGCTGAACCACACCCGCTACCTGCTGCTGGCCGACCACCCGGAGGCGCCGCTGCGTGCGTGGTTTGCCTGCCAGGTCCACGGCACCGTCCTGCGCATATGCAGCTACTGGTCGGATCGCGGCAGCACCCATGTGGATGCCAGCCTGGTGGCAACGCTGATACACGCGGCCCGCAGCAGCGGCCATACCTCCATCTCGTTCGCCTTCAGCGGTTGCGAGGCGCTCGCGGGCAGCTGGCAAAGCGCGGGCTTTGTCGCCCGTGAAAGCCAGCCCGCGATCGCGAAATGGCTGGACCACGAACCCGCCGGCACGAATCCGGATCGGCCCTGGTTCCTCACCGAGGCGGACGAGGATGAATAAGCCGACCTGCGGCCTTTCGGCGGCATCCTTGCTCCCCATCCGGGAACCTTCCTGCCCCAGGCACCCGACCGGAAACCCTTGACCCATGCGCATCCTCTACCACCATCGCACCCAGGGACGGCAGGTCGAAGGTGTACACATTCGCGGCATCGTCGGCGCGCTGCGCGAACTCGGGCACACGGTGGATATCCTTTCGTTTCCCGGCGCCGATCCGGAGCGCGAGCCGCCCGTCACGCCTGCCACCGGCGACGCACCGCGCAAGCGCAGCATCGTTGCCTTGATGGCGCATGCCCCCGGCATCGCGTTCGAGTTTCTTGAGCTGGGCTACAACCTCGTCACCCGCTGGCGGGTGGGCCGGTACATCGCGCGCCAGCGGCCGCAGCTGGTGTACGAGCGCTATGCGTTGTTCCTGGGCGTCACCGTCTGGCTGTGCCGCCGTCGCGGCATCCCGATCGTGCTGGAAATCAACGACTCGGCGTTGATGTCGCGGGTGCGTCCGCTGCACATGCAGCGCATCGCGCAACGCATCGAGGCATGGTGCTTCCGCAATGCCACCGGTCTGGTGTTCATCTCCAGCTGGTTCCAGCAGCAGATCACGGCTGCCTACGGGAACGTGGCCCCCAGCGTGGTTTCGCCGAACGCCGCGGACTTGGCGCGCTTCGACCCCATGCGCCACGACCGGGCGACGCTGCGCGCCGCGAGGCACCTCGGCAACGGCGTGATTTGTGGCTACGTGGGGGCGTTCGTGTTCTGGCACGGCATTGCCGAGTTCGTGCGGCGCATCGCGCCCCGGCTCGACGAAGCACCGGGTTTGACGCTGCTGCTGGTCGGCGATGGCGTCGAGCTGCCAGCCGTGCGCGAGGCGATCGCCCAAGCCGGGCTGGAGCACCGCGTTTTATTGCCCGGCCGCGTGTCGCACACCGACATCCCGTCGTGGATTGCGTGCATGGACTACGCCCTGCTGGCCGACTCCAACCAGTACGGCTCCCCGATGAAGCTGTTCGAGTTGATGGCGATGGGCGTCGGCGTAGTGGTGCCCGATTACGAACCGATCCGCGAAGTGGTGACGCCCGGCGTGGATGGCTGGCTGTTCCCGCGCAAGAACTTCGACGCCTGCGTGGATCAGGTACTCGCCCTGGCAGCGCGCCCCGACGAGCTGCAACGGGTCGGCGCCGAGGCGCGCGCCACCATCGTGCGCGCCCATCAATGGCGCAACAACGCCGAGCAACTGCTGTCGCTGGTACCCGGCAAGGACGCTGCGCCATGAGCGTGCGCGCCGACCTGCACGCGAAGGCGCAGTGGTGCTACGGCAGCACGCGTCCCGCCACGCTGCTCAAGACCATCGCGACCGACGGCAGTTTCGCGATGGTCTGCTACCGCGCCATGGCATGGTGCGAGCGTCGCCGGCTGGCGCCGCTGGCGATGATCCTCAACAAGCTCAACGCGGTACTGGGCCAATGCATCATCGGCCGCGGCGCAACGTTCGGCGACGGTTTCGTGCTGGTGCACAGCCAGGGTGTCGTCATCAACGGCAGCGTGCGCGGCGGGCAACACGTCTACGTGGAACACCAGGTCACCATCGGCGCCGAAAAAGGCCGCTCGCCGATCATCGGCAACCATGTCTTCATCGGCGCCGGCGCCAAGATCGTCGGCGCGATCACCATCGGCGACCACGCCCGCATCGGCGCCAATGCCGTCGTGGTGCATGATGTCCCTGCGGGCGCCACCGTGGGCGGCATCCCGGCCCGCATCCTCAGGCAGCGTGATCCGCAGACCGGCGAATGATCCCGGGCGACCGGGTGCTCAGGGGTTGTATGGCCTGGGGTAGCCCGCGACCGGCAAGTCCGACACCGGTGCGGTCAGTTTCACCGGGGCCTGCTGTTGCACGGCGCCACCGGCGTCCACGTAGAAATCGAGTATGCCCGCGGTGCTGCTCATGAAGGTGCCACCCTGGCTCACGGTGACGGTCAGGTTGCTGCCGCTGACACTAGTGGTGATGTTGTAGCCAACCCCCGGCGCCAGCTCGGTGATGAGGTGGTGGGTTTGCGACGCCGGCACCACGTAGCTGATCGGGCCGGCCACCGCGGTACCGGCCGCCACGCCACTCTGCAGCACCACGTTGACGCCGGCACTCGAAGTCAGCCTTACACCAACCATGTTGCCCTGGGTCGCCGTAACCGGCGCCGCTGCGGCGACGGCGGCAGGCGTTGCCGCCGTGTCGAATACGGTCAACCACGTCTGGCTGGCACCCGCGCTGCCCGGGCGCTCCTGCACCTGCCAGACCTTGGTGGGGTTGCTCGTGGGGTACAACGCAATCGTGGTCAGCGCGGCGTTGACCGGGTAAACCGTGGTCATTGCACCGACATACACGCCGTTGTAGGTGATATCCAACCGGTTCTGCCCACTGGCCGCTGCGCCGGCAACGGGCATCGCCGGGAAGTGCCACGCGAGAAACTGGTCGTAGCTGCTGCTGGAATTACTGGTGCGGTCGTACACGAGAAAGAGATTGGGCCGCAGGTAAACGATCTGCCGCGTCCAGCCGGTCACCGCCAGGCCAGCCTTGAACGGCCGGTACATGTCCGCCAGCCCGGTGGCCTGCACGTACACGTAATCCGGCTTGTCCTCGAACAAGGCGACTTTCGTGCTGGCGGAAGCAGGCGTGACCATGCCTTGCCCATAAGGCTCGACCAGGGTGCCGCCACTCATGTTGCGCACGTAGTAGATGTTGTAGATCTGCTTGTTGCCCTGATACACCGTACCAGTGAAAGCGCCATACAAGTCGTTGTAGAGCAGGTTTTCATCCGAACTGCCATTCGGCTCGTGCACCATCCAGCCCCAGGTATTGACCAGCAGTGGCGCATTGCCGCGCACGATCGCAATGCTGCCTTCGTCAAACCCTTCCTCGCCCTGATTGGGGTTGTTCACGTAGGGGGCTGCACGAAACGACATCCAGCTCGCTGTGGTCGTCCAGTCGGACCGTGCGGCCACCATGCCCATGCCGCCGGCAAGGTACGCCAGCGGCAGCGAGGTGACCGGCGCCGTCGGCAACCGGGTGGCGTCGTCGAGAAATGCGAGCCACGCCGGTGCGGGGTTGTAATTCGACGTCGCGGCACTGACGTTGTTCATGTATTGGTGAAACACCGCGACCTTGTGCGAGCCCCAGTAGTTGAGCGTCCCCAGCACCTGTTGAAAGAAGCTCATCCACGGCGTGCCAACGGGAGGCGTCGGGTTGCCATTCGAATGATTCATGTCGCGATCGTCGAAGTACGCCCGCGACGGCCAGGTAAGGTGCATCGCGTAATCCGCGTTTTCCAGCGGGAAAGTGAATGCCGGCTGCGTGTGCACCAGATCCGCCCCGGTGGCCGTTTTCACTTCGCGCATCGGCAAACTCAGGTTGAGGATGGCTGGCGGCCCGTAATTGCCAAAACCCTCGGGCCAACCGCCGCCGGCCAGGTACTGGCTGTAATACGGCTGCACTTTCTGCGCAAACTGGTTGCTGTACCAATCATTCCATTCGGCCGGCGCATTGGGGTTGTCGCCGAATGTTGCCATGGCAATCACTGCCTTGGCGTGGAAATAGCCGGCGTAGTAATTGCTTTGCGGGTTCGGGTAGGCGAAGTAGGCGCAACCGGTAGACGTTTCCCACGGCACCAGCCACGAGTTGGCCGTGGTGTATACCTGCGCACGCTGCGCGGCTGTCAGCAGGTCGTACAGCCAGTCGTAGCCGAGCCCGAACCCCACGCCGTAGTTGCGGATGCCGTAGCCGGAATCCGTGCACGGGTCCTGCCCCTGGTTGCCGCTGCCGGTCGAATACGGCGTGGACATCTTCATGAGGATGTCCACGCCCTTGGCGCCATACGTCGCCGCCGCGCTCGGGTTGCTCGCCTTGAGGGCCTGGTAGCACATGCCCTCGGCCAACACGGCGGGCAGGTACTCTTCCCCTTGATACCCGGACCCCAAGTTCGGCGGATTCGGATACGCCGTACCAGTCGGATAGTTCACTTGCCCGCCGATGAAGCGATCGCAGTTGGCCTTGAGTGCCTGCCACGCCGGGGTGTTGGCAGCCACGTCCGCCTGCATTCTGGCTATCGTCGCAGGGTCGAGCAACAGCCGTGGGTGCCCCGCGATGACCGTCGGCAGCGCCGCCGCCGGCTGCACGGCAAACGGCACCGGGGCAAACGCACCCTGCGCGAGCGGAACCGCCGAACCGGCGTTGCCGGTTGTGACCGCAACGGTCAGCGGCGGGACAAGGCAGGGCGACGGGCGCGCCCGGGGAGCCTCCAGCGACGAGACCGAAATAGCCGACACCCGGTAGCCGCAATCTTCCTGTGGGGTCGACACCACGGCAGGACGGCTCTCGAATCCTGCCGGCACCTCGCGTGGCCGCGCGAAGGTCATCGGCGCACCCTCAACGAAAGGGTCCTGCACGAGCCAGGGCGGCAGGGGGCTGGGCATGACGACCCGACCAACCGCGCCGCCTTCGGACGCGTCAAGCTCCGCGTCGCTCGGCACGGGCGCGGCAACCGGCGCTCGCGTCGCCCCGACAAAGTGCGTCAGGGCGATGCGCACCTGGGGCACCGCGACACTCGCTGCCGCCAGCACCGTCGACACCAACAGGGCGATCATGCCCAAGGCACGCAGGCGCCGCCTGCGTGGCGTGCGTTCCGCAGACACCGGCTCGGTCGCGCGGATGTCGTCTGCCATGGTCGCGGACTCGTGTGGTTCAGAGCGTTGTGATGACATGCCGCCAACTCCCAGGCCGTAGCAACCGCGCCCACCGCGACTGGAACGCCGCCAAGGCCATCTGAACGCCTTTCGCACCATGCATGGCAACACCCGGTCGATCGGCGTACGCCACCCGGCACACCGGAGGCCTCACCGAGCGCCGCGTCCAAATACCACCACTTCCAGCGTCTGGATCAGGATCAGCAGGTCAAACACGAGATTGTGGTTCTTGACGTAGTAAAGGTCGTATTTGAGCTTTTCCGCAGCATCTTCTTCGGAGGCGCCGTAGGGGTAGCGCAGCTGGGCCCAGCCGGCGAGGCCGGGCTTCAAGGTGTGGCGCAGGCTGTAGTAGTCGATCTTCTTGGTCAGGTTGGCGACAAACTGCGGACGCTCCGGGCGTGGGCCGATGAAGCTCATTTCGCCCTTGAGCACGTTCCACAATTGCGGCAGTTCGTCCAGGCGAACCTTGCGGATGAAGCGACCCACGCGGGTCACGCGGTTGTCGTGCTTGGCCGCCCAGCGCGCAATGCCATCGCGCTCGGCGTCGGTGCGCATGCTGCGGAACTTGATGAGCTGGAATGTCTTGCCGCGCACGCCGACGCGCTCCTGCCGGTACAGTACGGGTTGCCCCGCACCCGACTCGATGCGGATGGCCAGCGCGGTCAGCAGCATCAACGGCCAGGTCAGCGCCAGCACCAGTACAGCGGCGGCAAGATCGAACCCGCGCTTGGTCAGCTTGCGCATGGGCGTGCTGTCGAAGCCGCCTGAATACACCAGCCACGAGGGGTGGGTAAGCGAAAGCTGCACGCGGCCGGATTCGCGCTCGAAGAACGTGGTGAGGTCAGTGACGGCAATGCCGAGCTGACGGCATTGCAGCAGCTCTTCCATCAGCAGGTTGCCGCGGCGGTCGTCCACGCCAACGATGATCTCGTCGATATGTTGCGCCTCGGCCCACGCATCGAGCGGCGAGTCCAGACTCAGCAGGCGGTCTGCCGGCACCTCGACCGGCTCGCCGTCGCGCGCGACAAAACCGACCACGACGAAACCGCGCCGATCCGATTGGCGCCGCAGGCGGCTATGGACTTGCGAAGCGCGCACGCCCGCACCCAGCACGAGGATGCGGCGCTTGAACGCTTCCACTTCCACCAGGCGAATGAACGCCGCACGGAACGCGGTGACGGCCAGGAAACCAAGCACCAGCGCAATGCCCAGCACACCGCGCCCGACAAATGTCTGCGGCACCACATAAAACGCGACGGCCAGGCCCAGCGCACCGAGCAGGAAACCAATGGCCTGCCGCGCGAGCAGGCCAAACCAGGTCGTGCGCATGTGCAGCTGGTACTGCCCCATCGCGGCAAGGCCGAGCATGATCATGCCGGCGAACATCAGCGAGCGTTCGGGCAGGTGTCCCAAGGCGTTGATGCTGCCAAAACGCAGCCAGGTGGCCATGTTCAGCGCGACGCCCAGGCACAACAACTCACCAAGCGCCAGCAGCAACAACCAGCGGGTGGACTGCCGATGCAGAGAACGCCACATGCCGCTTCCCTTCCCTG
The DNA here is from genome assembly GCF_058789895.1 of Rhodanobacter sp. FW106-HT46G03. Lineage (NCBI taxonomy): Bacteria > Pseudomonadati > Pseudomonadota > Gammaproteobacteria > Lysobacterales > Rhodanobacteraceae > Rhodanobacter > Rhodanobacter sp. FW106-HT46G03. The sequence continues at coordinate 722,059 of NZ_JBYTCC010000001.1, read as the reverse complement.
ATGACCGAAGTGGAGCGGAAAGCCTAGCCGCAACGGCAGCGCGTGTCCATAGCACCAGATATCGTTTTCTGCAATACGAGTTACGTGATGTGCGTCACATTCCTAACACATATTTCACGACAACTGATTCGTCGTGGCCCGTGGTCTCACGAACCGGGTTGGCTGGCGATAAAGCCGAGATACCACGGCATGGCAACGTCCAGCCCCTGCAGCAGGGTGTGGGTGGGCGCGTAGCCCAGGCGGGCGTGCGCGCGGCTGATGTCGGCCAGCGAGTGGCGCACGTCGCCGGGGCGGAAGTCGCGGTACACCGCCGGCAGGTCGTAGTGCACGTCGGCGGCGGCGAGGCCATCGACCAGCCCGGCAAAAAGCTCGTTCAGGCTGGTGCGCTGGCCCACCGCCACGTTGTAGACGAGGTTGCGCTGCTCCTCGTCCGCCAGCGCCGCGAGCAGGTTGGCCTGCACCGCGTTGGCGACGAAGCAGAAATCGCGCGTGGTTTCGCCGTCGCCGTTGATGTAGACGTGCTCGCGCTTGATCATCGTCGCCAGCCACTGCGGAATCACCGCCGCATAGGCGCCGTCCGGGTCCTGGCGCGGACCGAACACGTTGAAGTAGCGCAGGCCGATGGCCTTGAAGCCGTAGCAGCGGGTGAACACGTCGGCGTAGATTTCGTCGAGCAGCTTGGTCACCGCATAAGGCGACAGCGCATGGCCGATCTTGTCCTCCACCTTGGGCAGGCTCGGCTCGTCGCCGTAGGTGGAACTGGACGCCGCATAGGTGAAGGTTTGCACCTTGGCGTCGCGCGCGGCCACCAGCATGTTGAGGAACCCGGTGGCATTCGCGGCGTGGGTGGCGAGCGGGTCTTCGATCGAGCGCGGCACCGAGCCGAGCGCTGCCTGATGCAGCACGTAGTGCACGTCGCGGCAGGCTGCCTGGCAGTCTTCCAGCTTGCGGATGTCGTGCTCGAGGAAGGTGAAGCGCGACCAGGCCTCGGGCCCGACCAGGCGTTCCACCTCGTCCAGGTTGCGCTGGTAGCCGGTGGCGAAGTTGTCCAGCCCGACCACGGTCTGTCCGAGTGCGAGCAGCGCCTCGACCAGGTTGGAGCCGATGAAGCCGGCGGCGCCGGTCACCAGCCACTTGTGTCCGGCCTGCGCGCGCACGCGTTCCTGCACGGTTTGCGGCAGCAGGGTGTCGATCGTTGCCATCACAGCCTCCCGTCCACCGCGTCGCGCGGCAGCACGTACTTAACGTCGTACACCACCGACTGCGGCTTGCCGAACGTGCGCACGCCAGCGGCGCCCAGCTCCACGAACTGCTGGTGCGCCACCGCGATGACGACGGCGTCGTAGTCGCCCGCTTTGGGGGCGGCGATCGGCGTAATGCCGTATTCGTGCTTGGCCGCCGCCGCATCCACCCACGGGTCGTACACGTCCACCGCGAGGTTGTAGTCGGTGAGCGTGTGCACGATGTCGACCACCCGCGTGTTGCGCAGGTCCGGGCAGTTCTCCTTGAACGCGAGGCCGAGTATCAGCACCTTCGCATGCACCGGGTTGATGCCCTTGCGCAGCATCAGGCGCACGACCTCGTCGGCCACGTACGGGCCCATGCCGTCGTTGGTGCGGCGACCGGCGAGGATCACGTCGGGGTGATGGCCGACCTCCTGCGCCTTGTGGGTGAGGTAATACGGATCGACGCTGATGCAGTGCCCGCCCACCAGGCCCGGGCGGAACGGCAGGAAGTTCCACTTGGTGCCGGCCGCCTCCAGCACTTCCAGGGTGTCGATGCCGAGTTTGTTGAACAACTTGGCAAGGTCGTTGACCAGCGCGATGTTCAGGTCGCGCTGGGTGTTCTCGATCACCTTGGCGGCCTCGGCCACCTTGATGCTGCTGGCCTTGTGGGTGCCGGCGGTGATGATCGAGGCGTACAGCGCATTGACGAACTCGGCCACTTCCGGCGTGGAGCCGGAGGTGACCTTGCGGATGCCGGTGACGCGGTGCTGCTTGTCGCCGGGGTTGATCCGCTCCGGGCTGTAGCCGGCGAAGAAATCCCGGTTGAAGACCAGGCCGGAACCCTTGGCCAGGATCGGCACGCACACCTCTTCGGTGCAGCCCGGATACACGGTGGATTCGTACACCACGATGTCGCCCTTTTTCAGCACCTTCGCCAGCGTCTCGCTGGCCTTGACCAGCGGCGTCAGATCGGGGCGCTTGGCCGTGTCGATCGGGGTCGGCACGGTGACGATGTAGAAGTTTGCGCCGCGCAGGTCCTCCAGTGCGGAGGAGAACCGCAACCGCGGTGCCGCGCCGAGTTCGGCAGAGGTGACTTCCAGCGTGCGATCCCTGCCCGCGCGCAACTCGCCGACGCGCGCCTCGTTGATGTCGAAGCCGAGCGTGTCGTAGTGCTTGCCGTATTCCACCGCGAGCGGCAGGCCGACGTAGCCCAGGCCAACGATCGCGATCTTGGTGTCTTGCAGATTTCGCATGCGCGCATCCCTGATATCGAACCAACGATGGTCGCCAAGGAGGGCGGCCGACCTGGTGCACAGGCAGGAAAACCCGAGACGCTTGGTTGCGCTCGCCCGGTTTCCTTCACCCGCGTCCCGAGCGCGTCATCGTAGCGGCTGCAGGGTTGTGGCGCCTAGCGCCGCTCGTGTGCCTTAAACCGTGACGCACATCACAGCACTAACATTTATTCCGTCCATGTCACGTGCTCCAACTATCGCCATCATGCGCCAAAACCCGGATCGCCCCATCGCAAGAAACCGCTTGACAGCGTTGCCGGTTGCGCCCTAGGGTCAATTCATGCCGCACCGCATCATGCCATCCGTAGCCGCACCGAAGCGTTTTGACGGCACGCATGCGGCGCCGCGCAAACTTCGCACAAAAAATCGTCACGCCATCCACTTCGACCCTCTCGCGATTCGCGGGGATACGGGCTGAAGGCTGCGCCGGGACGGAACCAACCACCTGAGCCAAGCCATGAGCCCTGCACCCCACCGGATGCGGGGCTTTTTCATGGTCGGCTTGCCGCGACTTGTTTGACCACCACCAGCCAATGGGGAGACACCAACCATGAGCACACCCGGTTCCAGGACCGAATTTCTTGCACGCCTAGAGCGACGCGATCCGCACCAGCCGGAGTTTTTGCAGGCGGTGGGCGAAGTCACCGCGAGCCTGTGGCCGTTTCTTGCCGCGCACCCGGAATACCTGCGCGATGGCCTGCTGGAGCGTCTGGTGGAACCCGAGCGCGCGATCCAGTTTCGCGTGGCCTGGGTGGACGATCGCGGCCAGGTGCAGGTGAACCGCGGCTGGCGGGTGCAGCACAGCTCGGCGATCGGGCCGTTCAAGGGCGGCATGCGCCTGCACCCGTCGGTGACGCTCTCGATCCTCAAGTTTCTCGCCTTCGAGCAAACGCTCAAGAACGCGCTCACCACGCTGCCGATGGGCGGCGGCAAGGGCGGTTCGGACTTCGACCCCAAGGGCAAGAGCGACGGTGAAGTGATGCGATTTTGTCAGGCGCTGATGCTGGAGCTGTACCGCCATCTGGGGCCGGACACCGACGTGCCGGCCGGCGACATCGGCGTGGGTGCACGCGAGGTCGGGTTCATGACCGGCATGATGAAAAAGCTCGCGAACCACGCCGGCAGCGTGTTCACCGGCAAGGGCATCGCCTTTGGCGGCAGCCAGATGCGGCCGGAAGCCACCGGCTATGGCCTGGTGTATTTCGTCGAGGAAATGCAGCAGCACGCCAAACGGCAGACCCACGGCGCACGGGTACTGATCTCCGGCTCCGGCAACGTCGCCCAGTACGCCGCGCTCAAGATTCGTGAACTGGGCGGCTACGTGCTGACGCTGTCCGATTCCGGTGGCACGCTCTACGCGCCGCACGGCTTCGATGCCGAGGCGCTGGACGCGATCTGCGCATTGAAGAACGTGCGCCGCGGCCGGCTGGCCGAGCTGGCCGGTGACCAGCGCTTCGAGTATCTGCCCGGCAAGCGCCCATGGCACATCCCGGCCGAGATCGCGCTGCCCTGTGCCACCCAGAACGAGCTCGACGGCGACGACGCGCGCACGCTGGTGAAAAACGGTGTGCGCTGCGTGGCCGAGGGCGCCAACATGCCCTCCACGCTGGAGGCAGTCGAAGTGTTCGAAGCCAGCGACGCGCTCTACGCGCCGGGCAAGGCCTCGAACGCCGGTGGCGTTGCGGTCTCCGGGCTGGAGATGAGCCAGAACGCGATGCGCCTGGCGTGGAGCCATGCCGAGGTGGACGAACGCCTGCACGCGATCATGCAGGACATCCACGGCAACTGCGTGCGCCACGGCCGGCGCAAGGACGGCACGGTGAACTACGTCGACGGCGCCAACATCGCCGGTTTCGTCAAGGTGGCCGACGCGATGCTGGCGCAAGGGGTGTATTGAGCGCCAGGGCAAACCGCCTGCCGATCCGAAGCCCGAAACGTGAACGACGATCGCCGGGCTTGCCCCGCAAGCCTTGTCTCACCCCGGATTCTGGTTCGGACGTCCAGCCGTCCGAACCAAACACAGCCTCGCTGCCGCGATACTTTCAAAAAAAACTGTTGACAGCCGTCAATTGCTTGCCTTAGGGTCGGTGTCATGTCGCAGCGCAACAGCCACCACAACAGCATCGCCACCGATCGCCTCAAGGGTGTCGGCGGTGGTCTGCGGCTGCACGGCAACCTTCTTATTGGCCTTCTCGTACTCGTCCTCCTCATTACCAACGGGGGTGCGGGCTGAGGGCATGTTTCCGGGTAGCTAGCAACAAGACCTGAAACCACCTGAAGAACCCCGCACCGGAAACGGCGCGGGGTTTTTTCTTGGCAAGAACAGGCAAATCCAAGCGGAGTCAGTAATGGCAAACCAGCAGCACAGCGGGCACGACGACGGCGGCAAGACTGCCGTCGACCACGTACGCATTTTCGACACCACCTTGCGCGACGGCGAACAGACGCCGGGGTTCTCGATGGACCGGCGCGCGAAGCTGCGCATGGCGCAGATGCTCGAAGCGCTTGGCGTGGACGTGCTCGAAGCGGGTTTCCCGCAGGCTTCGCCGGATGATTTTGCTGCGGTCGCACAGATTGCCGAGACCCTGAAGACCACCACCGTATGCGCGCTGGCGCGCTGCCAGCGCGGCGACATCGAGAGCGCCGGGCGCGCGCTGGAAAAAGCGCACCACTCGCGCATCCACGTGTTCATTTCCACCAGCCCGCTGCACCGCGAGTTCAAACTCGGCATGTCGAAGCAGCAGGTGCTGGACGCCAGCATCGCCGCGGTCGAACAGGCGCGCGGGCTGTGCGACGAGGTGGAGTTCTCCGCCGAGGACGCGACGCGCACCGAACCGGAATACCTGGCCGAAGTGTTCAGCGCCGCCGCCGCCGCCGGCGCGACCACGCTGAACGCGCCGGACACCGTGGGCTACCTCACCCCGACGGAAATCGCCGAGCGGTTCACCTGGCTGCGCGCGCACGTGAAAGGTGCCGAAAACGTGGTGTTTTCCGCGCATTGCCACGACGACCTCGGCCTGGCCGTGGCCAACAGCCTGGCCGCCGTCGGCGCCGGCGCTCGCCAGGTGGAGTGCACCATCAACGGCATCGGCGAACGCGCCGGCAACGCGGCGCTGGAAGAGATCGTGATGGCGCTCAAGGTGCGCGGCGCGTGGTTTGGCGCCGACAGCCGCATCCGCACCCCGCAGCTCTACCCCGCTTCGCGCCTGCTGGCGCAGCTCACCGGCCAGCCGGTGCCGCGCAACAAGGCCATCGTCGGCGCCAACGCGTTTGCGCATGAGTCCGGCATCCACCAGCACGGCATGCTGAAGCACCGCGGCACCTACGAGATCATGCGCCCGCAGGACGTCGGCATTGCCGAAACTACGCTGGTATTGGGCAAGCACTCCGGTCGCGCCGCGCTGCGTCAGCGGCTGGAGGTGCTCGGCCACCCGCTGGACGATGCCGCGCTCGACGCCCTGTTCCCGCGCTTCAAGGCGCTGGCCGACCAGCAACGCGAAGTGACCGATGACGATCTGGAAGCCCTCGCGCTGGGCAAGGAGCCGCGCGCGCTCGGTCCGTGGCATCTGGTGCAGCTCGATACCAGCACGCACCTTGGCGGCGCGTCGGCCTCGGTCAAGCTGCGCCACGACGACGGCCGCACCGCCGCCGAGGCGGCCATCGGCGATGGCCCGGTGGACGCCGTGCTGCGCGCGATCGAGCGCGCCACCGGCCAGCCGCTGGACGTGGCCGAATTCCAGGTGCGCGCGATCGGCGCCGGTGGCGACGCCCGCGGCCAGGCGCATCTCGTCGCCCGCCACGACGCACGCGAATGGCGCGGCCACGGCACCTCGACCGACATCGTCGAAGCCACCGCGCACGCCGCGCTGTCCATCGTCAACCACATCGAACGCCATGCGCCGCACGCCGCGGCCGCGGCTGCCGCCAACCTGTAACCACGGAATCCTCCCGATGAACCACACCGCTTTCGTCTGGCACAACGGCCAACTCAAACCGTGGAACGAGGCGACCGTCCACGTCAGCACGCATGCGCTGCATTACGGCTCCTCCGTGTTCGAGGGTGAGCGCGTCTACGCCACGCCGGACGGCCCGGCCTTCTTCCGCCTCGCCGACCACACCCAGCGCCTGTTCGAATCGGCCAAGGTGTACGAGATCGACGTGGGCTACAGCGAGGCCGAGATCAACGCGGCCAGCCACGCTGTCATCGACGCCAACCAGCTGCCCTCGGCTTACGTGCGCCCCATCGTGTTCCGCGGCGCCGGCGGACTGGGCGTGCTGCCGCGCGGCGAAGCGCCGGTGGACGTGGCGATCATGGCGCTGGAGTGGGGCAAGTACCTGGGCGAGGCCGCCGAACGTGGCGCCGACGTGTGCGTCTCGTCGTGGCACCGGCCAGCACCGAACACGTTTCCGAGCTGGGCGAAGGCCGGCGGCAATTACCTGTCGAGCCAGTTGATCGGGCTCGAAGCGCGTCGCGGCGGCTACGACGAAGGCATCGCGCTGGGGCCGAACGGACTGCTCTCCGAGGGCTCGGGCGAGAACCTGTTCCTGGTCAAGCGCGGCAAGCTGATGACCCCGCCGACCAGCGCCGGCATCCTCGCCGGCATCACCCGCGACAGCGTGCTGACGCTGGCCGCCGAGCTGGGCATCGCGGTGGAGGAGCGCGACCTGCCGCGCGAGGCGCTGTATAGCGCCGACGAGGTGTTCATGACCGGCACCGCGGCCGAGATCACCCCGGTGCGCTCGGTCGACCGCAAACAGGTCGGCGGCGGCAAGCCGGGCGAAATCACGCGCGCGCTGCAAAAGGCCTTCTTCGGCTTGTTCGACGGCAGTACCACCGACAAGTGGGGCTGGCTGAGCAGGGTCGAGGAACGCCAGCAGGAGGCCGCGTGATGAGCAAGACGCTGTTCGAAAAGATCTGGGACGCGCACGTGGTGGCGCCGGAAACCGCCGACACCCCAGCCACGCTGTACATCGACCTGCACCTGGTGCACGAGGTGACGTCGCCGCAGGCGTTCGACGAGCTGCGCGCGCGCGGCATCAAGCTGCGCCGGCCGGAACGCACGCTGGCCACGCTCGACCACTCCACGCCCACGCTGCCACCGGATGCCACCGGCGAGCGCCCGTACGGCACGCCGGCCGCGAAGGCGCAGGTCGCGCAACTGGAGAAGAACACCAGCGCGTTCGGCGTCACGCTGCACGGCTGGAACAGCGCCAACCGCGGCATCGTGCACGTGATCGGGCCGGAGCTCGGCGCGACGCAGCCGGGCATGACCATCGTCTGCGGCGACAGCCACACCTCCACGCATGGTGCGTTTGGAGCATTGGCGTTCGGCATCGGCACCACCGAGGTCGGCCACGTGCTGGCCACCCAGTGCCTCCTGCAGCGCAAGCCGAAGACGCTCGCCATCGTGGTCGACGGCAAGCTGCCCGACGGCGTCGCCGCCAAGGACCTGATCCTGCACATCATCGGCGTGATCGGCATCAACGGCGGCACCGGCCACGTCATCGAATACCGCGGCGCGGCGATCGAAGCGCTGACGATGGAAGAGCGCATGACGGTGTGCAACATGTCGATCGAAGCCGGCGCACGCGCCGGGCTGATCGCGCCGGATGCGACCACGTTCGCCTGGCTCAAGGGCCGCCCGCGCGCGCCGCAAGGTGCCGACTGGGATGCCGCTGTCGCGCACTGGAAACAGCTCCACACCGACCCCGGCGCGCACTACGACCGCGAGGTGCACATCGACGCCGCCGACGTGGTGCCCACCGTCACCTGGGGCACGCATCCGGGCACGGCGATTGCCATGAACGCGCCGGTGCCGGCACCGCGCAACGCGGTGGACCAGCGCGCGCAAACCTACATGCACAGCGTGCCCGGCAAGCCGATGCAGGGCACCCCGGTCAACGTGGTGTTTGTCGGCAGTTGCACCAACGCGCGGTTGTCCGACCTGCGCGTCGCCGCCCGCATCCTGCGCGGCCGGCACATCGCCACTGGGATCCGCATGCTGGTGGTGCCCGGCTCCGAACAGGTACGCCACGACGCCGAGGCCGAAGGCCTGCACCAGGTGTTTCTCGCCGCCGGCGCCGAATGGCGCCTGCCCGGCTGCTCGATGTGCATCGCCATGAACGGCGACAGCGCGAAGCCCGGCGAGCTGGTGGTCTCCACCTCCAACCGCAATTTCGAAGGCCGCCAGGGCAAGGGCGTGCGCACCGTACTGGCCAGCCCCGCCACCGCCGCCGCCAGTGCCGTGGCCGGCGTGATCGCCGATCCGCGCGAGTACCTGAAGGAGGCGGCAGCATGAATCCGGTCACCCGCATCACCTCGCGCACCGCCGTGCTGGTCGACGAGAACATCGACACCGACCGCATCATCCCGGCGCGTTTTCTCACCACCACCACGCGCGAAGGGCTGGGCCAGCGCTGCTTCAACGACTGGCGCTACCTCGCCGACGGCAGCGACAACCCCGAGTTTCCGCTCAACCGGCCCGAGGCGAAGGGCTGCGCGATCCTCGTCGCCGGACGCAATTTCGGCTGCGGCTCCTCGCGCGAGCACGCGCCATGGGCACTGCTGGACTACGGCATCAAGGCCGTGCTGTGCAGCGAGATCGCCGACATCTTCCGCAACAACGCACTGAAGAACGGCCTGGTCGCGATCGTGCTCACGGCAGACGAGAACCGCTGGCTGCTGGCGCACCCCGGCATCGAGCTGACGGTGGATGTGGCAGGCCAGTTCATCGCCCTGCCGGACGGCACCCGCATGCACTTCACGCTGGAACCGTTCGCCCGCCACTGCCTGCTCGAAGGCGTCGACCAGCTCGGCTACCTCCTGCAGCGCAGCGACGCCATCACCCGTTACGAACACCAGGAGCACGCCGCATGAAGGCAAACATCGTCACGCTTTCCGGCGACGGCGTCGGCCCGGAAGTCACCAAGGCGGCGGTGGCCGTGCTGAAGGCGGTGGCCGCGCACTACGGCCACGAGTTCACGTTTGCCGAGCACCTGCTCGGCGGCTGCGCGATCGACGCCACCGGCGAGCCCTTGCCGGCCGCCACACTGACCGCGGCGCAGGCCGCCGATGCCGTGCTGCTGGGCGCGGTCGGCGGACCGAAGTGGTCCGACCCCAATGCCCGGGTGCGCCCGGAACAGGGCCTGCTCGCGCTGCGCAAGGCGCTCGGCGTGTACGCCAACCTGCGCCCGCTCAAGGTGCACGCGCCGCTCGCCGCGCTGTCGCCGCTGAAGAATGAAAAGCTCGCCGGCGTGGACGTGCTGTTCGTGCGCGAGCTGACCGGCGGCATGTACTTCGGCGCGCGCAGCCGCAGCGCCGAGGTCGCCACCGACGAGTGCAAATACACCGTGGGCGAAATCGAGCGCGTGGTGCGCCGCGCCTTCGAGCTGGCGCGCGGGCGGCGCAAGCACCTGACCAGCGTGGACAAGGCGAACGTGCTGGACACCTCGCGCCTGTGGCGCAGCACGGTCAATCGCATCGCCGCCGATTATCCCGACGTCAAGGTCGAGCACCAGCTGGTCGATTCGATGGCGATGCTGCTGCTGACCCGCCCGTCCAGCTACGACGTGGTGGTGACCGAAAACCTGTTCGGCGACATCCTCACCGACGAGGCGGCCGCGATCGCCGGCTCGCTCGGCTTGTTGCCCTCGGCTTCGCTGGGCGAAGGCCGGCGCGGGGTGTACGAGCCGATCCACGGCTCGGCGCCCGACATTGCCGGCCAATGCGTGGCCAACCCGACCGGCGCGATCCTCTCTGCCGTCCTGCTGCTGCGCCATTCGCTCGGGCTGGAAACCGAAGCGGCAGCGGTCGAGGCCGCGGTCGAGCGCGTGCTGCGCGACGGCCCGCATACGCGCGACCTCGGCGGCAGCGCGTCGACGGCCAAAGTGTGCGACGCGGTGCTGGCCGCGGTTGCCGGCAGCGCCACCGCCGCCGACATGTATGCCGATCTGGCGAACTCATGCTGCGGCTGAGCGCCCCTGTTCATGGCGAACGCCACGCTGGCTTCGCCGCCTTTGTCCTCCCCTGCGCGTTGCGCGTGGCGGTGGAAGCGACGACTGCCGACGACTCCCCGGCTTTCCTTCGCGCCCCCCGGACCATCGCCACCGCACGCGCAAGGGAGGCATCTCTCTTGTTTCCACCATGGGGATATCCATGCGCAGTGATCTGATCAAAACCGGCCCCGACCGCGCCCCCGCCCGCGCCATGCTGCGCGCCACCGGCATGAACGACGACGCGCTGAAAAAGCCGCTGGTGGCGGTGGTGCACAACTGGTCCAACGTCAGCCCGTGCAACTTGAACCACCGCGAGCTGGCCGACCAGGTGGCCGCCGGCGTGCGCGCGGCCGGCGGCACGCCGGTGGAATTCAACACCATCGCGGTCACCGACGGCATCGCCATGGGCACGCCCGGCATGCGCTACTCGCTGGTCAGCCGCGAGGTCATCACCGACTCGATCGAGGCCGCGGTCGAAGGCCACCTGTGCGATGCGATGGTGATCCTGTGCGGCTGCGACAAGACTATCCCCGCCGCGGCGATGGCGATGGCGCGGCTCGACATCCCGGCGGTGGCGCTGTACGGCGGCACCATCGCGCACGGTCTGCACAAGAACCGGCCGATCACCATCCAGCAGGTGTTCGAAGCGGTCGGCGCGCATGGCGCCGGCAAGATGGACGACAGCGAGCTGCACTCGGTCGAATGCGACGCCTGCGGCGGCGCCGGCGCCTGCGGTGGCCAGTTCACCGCCAACACCATGGCGATGGTCATCACCACGCTGGGGCTGTCGCCGATGGGCGCCAACGACATCCCGGCCACGCATCCGGAAAAACTCAAGGCCGCGTTCCGCTGCGGCGAGCTGGTGATGGATTGCCTGCGCAAGAAGCGCACGCCGCGCGCGCTGATCAACCGCACCTCGCTGCGCAACGCCGCGCGCATGGTCGCCGCCACCGCTGGTTCCACCAACTCGGTGCTGCACATGCTGGCGATCGCGCGCGAGGCCGGGGTGGATTGGAAGCTGGAGGATTTCCAGCCGGAAACCGAGGAAACCCCGGTGATCGCCGACCTCATGCCCTCCGGCCGCTACACGGCAGTGGAGATGTACGACGCCGGCGGCATCGCGCGCGTCGCGCAGGAGCTGATCGCCGCGGAGCGGCTCGAAGACACCCCGACCGTCACCGGCCGCACGCTGTTCGAGGAAGCCGCGGCCGCGCCACGGTTCGAAGACCAGCACGTGATCTACCCGGTCGCCAACCCGATCAAGCCGCACGGCGGGTATTCCATCCTGTACGGCAACGTCGCGCCGGAAGGCTGCGTGCTGAAGATCCCCGGCAAGAACAGCGCCGGCCACGGCGCGACCCACTTCGAAGGCACCGCCAAGGTGTTCGAGAGCGAAGAGGACGCGTTTGCCGCCGTGCAGGACGGCCGCGTCGGCAAGGGCGATGTCGTCGTCATCCGCAACGAAGGCCCGGCCGGCGGCCCCGGCATGCGCGAAATGCTCGGCGTCACCGCCGCGCTGATCGGCCGCGGCCTCGGCGACGACGTGGCGCTCATCACCGATGGTCGTTTCAGCGGCGCCACGCACGGCTTCATGGTGGGCCACATCGCGCCGGAAGCCGCGCGCGGCGGCCCGATCGCGCTGTTGCGCGACGGCGATCCGCTGCGCATCGACGCCATCAGCCGCGAAATTTCCACCAGCGCCGATCTCGAAGCCCGGCGCGCCGACTGGCAGCCGCCGGCACCGAAAGCCACCCGTGGCCTGTTGGCGAAATTCGCGGTGCTGGTCAGCTCCGCCTCCGACGGCGCCACCACCTCCGCCGCCAACGTCACCCGCCGCACCACCCATACCACCACCCAGGGAGTCATCGCATGAGCACCACCATCCTCGCTTCATCCCGCATCGCCGTGCTTGGCTATGGCAGCCAGGGCCGCGCGCACGCGCAGAACCTGCGCGACTCCGGCCTCGACGTCGTCGTCGGCCTGCGCAAGAACGGCCCGTCGTGGCAGAAGGCCAAGGCCGAAGGCTTTGCCGTGGCCGAACCCGCCGAGGCGGTGAAAGGCGCCGACCTGGTCGCCGTGCTGGTGCCGGACATGGTGCAGCCGGCGCTCTACGAGCAGGCCATCGCCCCCAACCTCAAACCGAATGGCGCGCTGCTGTTCGCGCACGGTTTCAACATCCACTTCAAGCAGATCGCGCCGCGCGCGGACATCGACGTGATCATGGTCGCGCCCAAGGGCCCGGGCGCGCTGGTGCGCACCGAGTACGAGCGCGGCCGCGGCGTGCCGGACATCTGGGCGGTGCACCAGGACGTCAGCGGCCACGCCGAGGACAAGGCGCTGGCCTATGCCGACGGCATCGGCGGCGCGCGCGCGATGCTGATCAAGACCACCTTCAAGGAAGAGACCGAGACCGATCTGTTCGGCGAGCAGGCCGTGCTGTGCGGCGGTGCGAGCTCCCTGGTGCAGGCCGGTTTCGAGACCCTGGTGGAAGCCGGCTACCAGCCCGAGATCGCTTATTACGAGGTGTTCCACGAGCTCAAGCTGATCGTCGACCTGTTCTACGAAGGCGGCATCGCCAAGATGCTCAAGTACGTGTCCGAAACCGCGCAGTACGGCGATTTCGTCAGCGGCCCGCGGGTGATCGACGCCGGCGTCAAGGCTCGCATGAAAGACGTGCTGACCGACATCCAGAACGGCACCTTCGCCAGGAACTGGACGGCCGAATACAAGGCCGGCCTGCCCAACTACAACAAGTTCAAGCAGGCCGATCTCGACCACCCGCTGGAGCAGGTCGGCGCCAAGCTGCGCGCGCGCATGACCTGGCTGCAGGGCGACGCCCCGGTGGCCGCCGCGCCGCAGAAAAAGCAAGCCGTCGGCTGAGGCCGACCGCGGGCCGTGGCACTTGCCGCGGCCCGCTCACCTACTGATCGAACGAGGTACGCCATGAAACGCTTTCACATCGCCCTGATCGTTGCCGACCTGGACACCGCCATCGCCGACTACAGCAAACGCCTCGGCCAGCACCCGCAAGCCGTGGTTGCGGACACCTACGCGATGTGGCGCACCGAGCTGCTCAATTTCTCGATCAGCCAGGACCCCGCGCGCGCCGGCCAGGTGCGCAACCTCGGTTTCGAGGAGGACGAGGCCGAAGGCTTCCGCAGCGAAACCGACAGCAACGGCATCGCGTGGGAGCGCTTCTCCGCGCTCACCCAGGATCTGGAAGTGATCCGCACCTACGGCATCCCGGTGCATCCGGCCCACTCCGAGGAGCTGATCCGCAACTGACATTCGCAGCGCCCGCCCCTACCCACCACCAGGATTCGATCGTGACCACCCCCATGCAGACTGCCCTTGCGGCACCCACCATCCCCACCCACCCGCTTGCCGGGCAAGCCATGAGCGGCGCGGAGATCGTGGTACAGGTGCTTGCGGACGAGCACGGTGGCGTCGTGTTCGGCTACTCCGGCGGCGCGATCCTGCCGGTGTATGACGCGGTGTTCCGCTACAACGCCGAACACCGCGACGCCGCCGGCCATGAGCCGTTGCCGCTGGTGGTGCCGGCGAACGAGCAAGGCGCGGGCTTCATGGCCGCCGGCTATGCGCGCGCCTCGGGCAAGGTCGGCGTGGCGCTGGTCACCTCCGGGCCGGGCGCGACCAATCTCGTCACCCCGATCCGCGACGCGATGGCCGACTCGGTGCCGTTCGTCGCGATCTGCGGCCAGGTGCCCACATCGGCGCTCGGCAGCGACGCCTTCCAGGAGGCGCCGGTCGCCAACATCATGGGCGCGTGCGCCAAGCACGTGTTCCTGGTGTCCGATCCGCAAAAACTCGAAGCCACGTTGCGCACGGCGTTCGAGATCGCGCGCAGCGGGCGCCCCGGTCCGGTGGTGGTCGATATTCCCAAGGACGTGCAGAACACAACGCTGAAGTTCGACGGCAACAGCCACTTGCCGATCCCCGGCTACCGCGCGCGGCTCAACGCGGTGGCAGCGGCGAAACTCGGCGACGAGGCCTGCGCCAGTTTGTTTACCGCACTGGCGCAGGCCAAACGCCCATTGATCTACGCCGGCGGCGGCGTCGTCTCCGCCGCCGCCGCACCGGCGCTCACCACGTTTGCGGAAACCTTCGGCATCCCGGTCGTGACCTCGCTGATGGGGCTGGGCGATTACGACACCACCAGGCCGCTGGCGCTGCACATGCTTGGCATGCACGGCACGGCGTACGCCAACTACGCGGTGGAGGATTGCGATTTCCTCATCGCGCTGGGCGCACGCTTCGACGACCGCGTGGCCGGCGTGCCCGACCAGTTCGCCGCGCATGCGCGCTTCATCGCGCAGATCGACATCGACCCGGCCGAGATCGGCAAGGTCAAGACGGTGGACTGGCACCACATCGGTCCGCTCGTTGCCGCACTGGAAAAGCTGACGGCCTGGGGCCGCAGCCACGCGTTCCACTCCGACCTCTCCGCCTGGCACGCGCACCTCGCGCAGCTCAAGCACGACTACGCGATGAACTACAACCGCGACAGCCCGCTGATCCAGCCGGAAGCCGTGATCGAGGCGATCAACCGCCAAACCCAAGGTCGCGCGATCGTTGCCACCGGCGTCGGCCAGCACCAGATGTGGGCCGCGCAGTATTTCGATTTCCGTGCGCCGCGGCATTGGCTCACCTCCGGCTCGATGGGCACCATGGGTTTCGGCCTGCCCTCCGCCATCGGCGCGCAGTTCGCGCGCCCGGATGCACTGGTGATCGACGTCGACGGCGACGGCTCGATCCGCATGAACGTGGGCGAGCTGGAAACCGTCACCACCTACGAGCTGCCGCTCAAGATCCTGCTGCTCAACAACGGCGTCGACGGCATGGTGCGGCAGTGGCAGAAGCTGTTCTTCAAGGGCCGCTTTTCCGCCACCGACAAGAGCCTGCGCAAGAAGGATTTCGTCGCCGCGGCCAAGGCCGACGGCTTCGAGTGGGCGCAGCGGCTCGAGCGCAAGGCCGACATCGAGACGACCATCGCCGCCTTCCTCGCCCACCGCGGCCCGACCTTCCTCGAAGTGATGATCGACCCGGACGCCGGCGTGTACCCGATGGTCAGCCCCGGCGCGAGCTACGCGCAGATGATCACCGGCCCGTTCATCCCTTCGCGCAGTGCGCCGATAACGCCGGAACTCGCCCCCACCCACATGTTCTGAGCCGGCGCCATGCGCCGCTGGAGAGTGCCATGAAACACACGCTTTCGATCCTGCTGCAAAACGAATCCGGCGCGCTGGTGCGCGTGGCCGGCCTGTTCGCCGCGCGCCACGTCAACATCGACGCGCTCACCGTGGCGGCCACCCACGACCCGGCGGTGTCGCAACTGACGCTGGTGCTGCACGGCGACGAGGGCACGTTGCAGCAGATCCTGCGCCAGGTGCGCAAGCTGGTGGACGTGCTCGATGCCAGCAGCCTGTCGGTGGTGGGCAGCGGCATGCGCAGCCATCTGGTGGCCACCCCGGCATGAACGCCCAGCTCGCCGAAGGCGCAGCCGATGCCGCGCCCTCCGATCTGGAACTCCTGCGCCACACGCTCGCCGCACGCGTCTACGACGTGGCGCAGGAGACGCCGCTGGAAGACGCCAGGCTGCTTTCCGCGCGCCTCGGCAACCGCGTGCTGCTGAAGCGCGAAGACCTGCAAAGCGTGTTCTCGTTCAAGCTGCGCGGCGCCTACAACAAGATCGCCTCGCTCGATGCCGCGCAGCGCGCGCGCGGAGTGATCGCGGCCTCGGCCGGCAACCACGCGCAAGGCGTCGCGCTGGCCGCGGTGCGGCTCGGCACCCGCGCGGTGATCGTGATGCCGCTCACCACGCCGCGGGTGAAAGTGGACGCAGTGCGCCGGATCGGCGGTGACGCGGTGGAGATCGTGCTGGCGGGCGACTCCTACAGCGATGCGCAAACCGCGGCCGCGCGCATCCAGGGCGAACGCGGCCTGGTGTTCGTGCATCCGTTCGACGACCTCGACGTGATCGCCGGACAAGCCACGGTGGGCATGGAGATCCTGCGCCAGTGTCCGGCGCCGGATGCGGTGTTCGTGCCGGTCGGCGGCGGCGGCCTGCTGGCCGGCATCGCCAGCTACATCAAGACCATCTCGCCGCAGACCAAGGTCATCGGTGTGCAGGCGGACGACTCCGACGCGATGGCGCAATCGCTCGAACGCGGCGAGCGCGTGTACCTGCCCGATGTCGGCCTGTTTGCCGACGGCACCGCGGTCAAGCAGGTCGGCGCGCTCACCTTTGCGCTGTGCCAGCGGCACGTGGATGCGATGGTGCGCGTGGACGGCGACGCGCTGTGCGCGGCGATCCGCGACGTCTACCAGGAAACCCGCAGCATTCCGGAACCCGCTGGCGCGCTCGCCGTCGCCGGGCTAAAGCAGTATGCGGCGAAACACGCACTCAAGGGCGCGACGCTCGCGGCGGTGATCTCCGGCGCCAACATGAACTTCGAGCGCCTGCGCTTTGTCGCCGAGCGCGCCGAGGCCGGCGAACAGTGCGAGGCGCTGTTCGCGGTGACTATCCCCGAGGAGCGCGGCACCTTCCGCCGCTTCTGCGCCGCACTCGGCCGTCACCAGATCACCGAGTTCAACTACCGCATCGGCGACGCGCGGCACGCGCACATCTTCGTCGGCGTGCAGACGCGCAGCCGCGACGAGCGCGCGCTGCTGGCCGAACGCTTCCGCGCCGAACGCTTCGAGGTGCTGGATCTGTCCGAGGACGAGCTGGCGAAGCTGCACCTGCGCTACATGGTCGGCGGGCGCACGCCGCTCGCGGATGACGAGCACCTGTTCCGCTTCGACTTCCCGGAACGCCCCGGCGCACTGCCGGAGTTTCTCGCCCACCTGCACCCGGACTGGAACGTCAGCCTGTTCCACTACCGCAACCACGGCGCCGACCACGGCCGCATCCTGGTCGGCATCCAGGTGCCCGACATCGAATGCGCGCTGCTGCAGCGTTTTCTCGACACGCTGGGTTACCCCTACGCGGACGAAAGCGCGAACCCGGCGTACCGGCTGCTGCTGCGCCAGTAGCCGACAGGCCGCGGGGCGGACTCACGCCGCCGACACATCCGAATGCCCGAGGTCGGCATGCAGGCCGCATTCGCGATGCAGGCCGAAAAAGCGGGTGTCTTCCTCGCGCATGCCGGGCTGCCAGCGGCGGGTGGTGTGGGTATCGCCGATCGACACGTAGCCGGCGTGCCACAGCGGGTGGTACGGCAGATCGTGCGCATGCAGGTAGCGCCACACGTCGTGGTCGTTCCAGTCGACGATGGGATGCAGTTTCCAGCGTCCTTCGTGGCGTTCGAGGATGTCGGCGTGCGCGCGGCTTGCGGACTGGCTGCGGCGGATGCCTGCGATCCACGTCTGTACGCCGAGTTCTGTCAGCGCCCGCTGCATCGGCACCAGCTTGCGCAGCTCGTTGTAGCG
The DNA here is from genome assembly GCF_058789895.1 of Rhodanobacter sp. FW106-HT46G03. Lineage (NCBI taxonomy): Bacteria > Pseudomonadati > Pseudomonadota > Gammaproteobacteria > Lysobacterales > Rhodanobacteraceae > Rhodanobacter > Rhodanobacter sp. FW106-HT46G03. The sequence goes on along the minus strand of NZ_JBYTCC010000001.1, from coordinate 704,094 downwards.
GCGGATGCCGTCCACGCCCTGCTCCCACAGTTTGCCGAAGCGTGCCTCCATCCACGCCGCGCCCATGTCGGCGCGGTACACCTTGAGGTTGAGGTCGAGGCGCGCGCGCAGCTCGTCGATGAAGCGGTAGGTTTCGGCAAACAGGTATCCGGTGTCGATCAGCACCACCGGGATGTCCGCCTTCGCCTGCACCGTCAGGTGCAGCGACACGGCGGCCTGCGCGCCGAAACTCGACGACAGCATATGCTCGCCGGGCAAGGTTTCCAGCGCCCAGGCGATGCGCTCGGGTGCGCTGCGCGTGGCAAGCCAGCGGTTGAGCTCGGCGAGCCTGGCCTGCGAATGCGCGGCCTGTTCGATCTCCACCGCGCTGCTCACGGCGTCACCTCGCGTTCGGCCGGCGGCGTGACCACGTTGGTGCGCGCGCAGAAATCGCCGAAGTGTTCGCCGCCCTCGCGCTCGGCCGCAAAGCGCACAAACAGCGCATCGAGCTCGGTCAGGATCGCCGGCTCGTCGATGTTTTCGCGGTACACCGCGTTCATCCGCTGACCGCGGTGGTCGCCGGCCAGCATCAGGTTGTAGCGGCCCGGCGCCTTGCCGATCAGCGCGATCTCCGCGAGGTAGGGGCGCGAGCAACCATTCGGGCAGCCGCTGACGCGCACGTCGAGCGGCTCGTCATGCAGGCCGTGCTGGTCCAGCAGCCCTTGCAGTTTGGGCACCAGGTGCGGCATCCAGCGTTCCGATTCAGCCATCGCCAGCCCGCAGGTGGGGAACGCCACGCAGGCGATCACGTTCAAGCCCAGCGGCGTCTCGCTGCGGTACAGATCCAGATCGTGCTTGGCGGTGATCGCGTCGATCGCCGCGCGCAGCTCGCCCGGCACGCCGGCAATGAACGCGTTCTGGTTCGGCGTGAGGCGGATCTGCGCATCCGGCGCGTGCTCGGCAAGCAGCGCTGCGATCTCGCGCATGCCGGCCTGGCGCGTGGTCTTGCCGTCGTCGTGCACGCGTCCAAACGGAATGCGCAGGCCGAGATGCCAGCGTCCGTCGTCGCCCTCGCGCCAGCCGAAGCGGTCGCCACGCTGGGTGAAGCGGAACGGCCGCTGGCGTTGCAAAGTGAACCCCGCGCGGCGTTCGATCTCGGCCTTGATCCATGGCAGGCCCTTGTCGTCCACCGTGTACTTGAAGCGCGCGTGCTTGCGATCGCTGCGGTCGCCGTGATCGCGCTGGATGGTGAGCGTGGCGACCGACAGGGCGGTGACCTGGTCGGGGGTGATGAAGCCGATCAGGCTCGCCATGCGCGGATAGGTTTTCGCGTCGCCGTGGCTGGCGCCCATGCCGCCGCCGACCAGCACGTTGTAGCCGGCGAGCTGGCCGTCCTCGATGATCGCGACCAGACCCACGTCCTGCGAATACACGTCGATGTCGTTTTCCGGCGGCACCGCAAACCCTATCTTGAACTTGCGCGGCATGTAGGCGTCGCCCAGCAGCGGCTCCGGCTCGCTGCCATCGGTGGCCGGCTCGCCCAGCCAGGTTTCGAACCACGCCCGCGACTGCGGCCGCAGGTGCAGCGACAGGGCCTGTGCCTGCTCATGGATCTGCGCATGCACGGCCGACAGCAGCGGGTTGACCGCCGCCACCACGTTGCGGTTGTCGTCGCCGCAGGCGGCAATTGTGTCCAGCCCGCTGGCGTGGATGTTCTGCACCGCCGCGCGCAGGTTGCGCTTGTCGATGCCGTGCACCTGGATCGTCTGCCGCGAGGTCATGCGGATGCCGTGCGTGCCGAACCGGCGCGCGGTGTCGTCCATCGCCAGCCACTGCCGCGGCGTCAGCACGCCGCCGGGCAAACGCAGGCGCACGAAGAAGATATACGCCGGTTCCAGCTTGGCAACGCGGCGCGCTTCGCGCACGTCGCGGTCGTCCTGCTGGTAGCCACCGTGGAATTTCAGGAGCTGCACGTCGTCCACGCGCAGCGCGCCGGTGATCGGGTTGGCGAGGCTCTCCAGCAGGGTGCCACGCAGGTGGCGGCTCGCGCTCTTGATGCGTTCGATATCGGAAGGCTTGCCCATCTCAGTACACGTCCCTTGCATAACGGTGCTGCTCGCGCAGCGCGTTCAGGTATTCGTCCGCGGTTTCCGGCGTGCGGCCGCCGTGAGTCACCAGCACGTCGCGCACCGCGGCTTCGGCATCGCGGGCCATCGAGATCGCGCCGCAGACGTAGAGGTGCGCGCCGCCTTCGAGCCAGGCGTAGAGCTCCTTGCCCCGCTCGCGCACGCGCTGCTGCACATAGACCTTTTCCGCCTGGTCGCGCGAGAAAGCCACGTCCATGCGCGTGAGGGAGCCGTCCTTCAGCGCCGCCTGCCATTCGAGCTGGTAGAGGAAATCGGTGTGGAAATGCGGGTTGCCGAAGAACAGCCAGTTGCGCCCGGTCGCCCCGGCCGCGGCACGCTCCTGCACGAAGCCGCGGAACGGCGCCACGCCGGTGCCGGGACCGATCATGATGACGTCGCGCGCGCCATCCGCCGGCAAGCGGAAGCGCTCGTTGCGCTCCAGATACACCTCGATCTGCGCCCCCTCGCCACGCGTGGCGAGCCAATGCGACGCCGCGCCCCAGCGCGTGCCGGCCGGCGTGGGGTATTCCACGTGTGCCACGGTGAGGTGCGCCTCGTCCTCCACTGCGGCACGGCTGGAGGCGATCGAGTACAGCCGCGGCACCAGCGGGCGCAACGCGGTCACCAACGCCTCGGGTGTCCATTCGGCGCCGTAGCGCTGCAACAGGTCGATTGGCTGCGAGGCCTCCAGCAGCGCCCGCAGCGCCTCGCCCTGCGCGGGATCGAGCAGCGCCTTGAGCTCCGCATCGCCGCTGCGCTCGGCGAGCGCGGCGACGAACGGCCGGTTCAGGCGTGTGATCTCGCGCTTGGCATACAGCCACTCGCGCAACTCGCGCGTAACGTCACCCACGCTGACCGCCGCGGTGCCATCCAGGTGCACGGTTTCCAGCAGCGCGTCCACCAGCGGCTCGGGGTTGCGTTCCACCACGCCAAGGGAATCGCCGGGCTGGTAATCCAGCCTCGACTCGGCCAGATTCACTTCGATGTGGCGCACATCCTTCGCGCTGTCGGCGGTGGTGATGCGCTGGGCGGCGAGGATCTCGGCGGTGAACGGATGCGTGGCCGACCAGCTTGCCGCCTCCGCCACTTCCAGATGCGGGCGCAGCGGTGTGACGCGAGCCTCCGCGGGCTGCCCCGAAGCCTTCAGCACGTCGCGCGCAATGCCCAACGCCTGCTTGGCCCACGGCACCGCCACAGTGTCGAGATCGAGGTCGGCTTCGCCAAAGGCAAACAGCCGCTTGCCGCCCAGCTCGGCGAGGCGCGCGTCAAGCTTGCGCCCGATCACGCAGAATTGCGGGTAGCTGGTATCGCCCAGGCCAAGCACCGCGAACGAGAGCGCATCCAGCTTCGGTGCGCGGCGGCTGGCGAGAAAATCGAGCAGGCCGCGCGCGTCGTCCGGCGCATCGCCGTCGCCCTGCGTGCTGATAACCGCGTACAGCAGGCGCTCCTGCGCCAACTCGCGCTGCGGGTAGGCATCGGCACGCAACAGGCGCACGGCAAGCCCGCCGGTTTCGGCTTGTTGCGCCAGTTGCTCGGCCAGCCGTTTGGCGTTGCCGGTCTGGCTGCCGTAGACCACGGTAAGCCGCGCACCCGCATCAGGCTCCGCCGCCGCACGTACCGGCATCGGGACGTCCGGGCCCGGTGCCACTCTTCGCGCCAGGCCAGCCGTGTAGCCCGACAACCACCACAGGCTTGCGGTATCCAATCCTTCGGTCAGCAGGTCCAGGTGCTGAAACCGATCCTTCGGCAAAGGCAAACGTGACAGACTCGCGGTAGCTGGCATGGTTCGAATGACGTGCAGCGGCGGAAGACTGCAACGTAAAGCCATGCATGCCGCCAGCGGAAATGACGGCGCCATGTGCACATATGGCGCATAAGCGAAAAGCGGCGACTTCTATCGGAATGCGGGACGTCATTTCACTAGCGATGGATTCAACTCCGCGGTGCCATGCAGCTCTGGCGGAATTCGATAAAGAGGCGCGGCTCCACACGCGCTTACTCCCTCTCTCCTATGGGGAGAGGAAATAGACACATGGCAATATGACGGCCTTGACACCTTTCCAAGTTGAAACCATTGGAGCCACTCATAGCCGAGGAATATCGCTAATCAGGTTCCTGAATGGCCCGCATAAAAACAGGCGGCGCGATTGCTCGCGCCGCCTGCCAGTCAGCCGTCCTTGTTCACCAGGCATTCCGTGGCCCGACACTCACACCCAATGCGCGCTGCGAACAGGCATCACGCACCCGGGATACATCACCGTCAGGCCTTGGCGGCCTTCGCATAGCGCAAGTACGGCTTGACCTTGCGCACGCCGGTGAACTTCTGTTCCACCTCGGCATCGGAGAGCTTCGCGGACACCACGAAATCGTCGCCCGGCTTCCAATCCACCGGCGTCGCCACCGGGCCCTTGTCGGTAAGCTGCAGCGCATCAATCGTGCGCAAAATCTCGTCGATATTGCGGCCGACGGACGGCGGGTAGGTGAGGATGGTGCGCACCTTGCGCTGCGGATCGATGATGAACACCGAGCGCACGGTGACGGTCGGGTCGGCTTGCGGATGGAACATGCCGTACTGCTTGGCGATATCCAGGTTCGGGTCGGCAAGAATCGGATACCCCACCTCGCTGCCGCCCACCTCGGCAATGTCCTTTGCCCACGCCTTGTGCTCCGTCACCGAATCCACCGAAAGGCCGAGCAGCTTCGTGTCGCGCTGCTCGAACTCCGCCTTGCGATGCGCAAACGCACCCAGCTCAGTAGTGCAGATCGGGGTGAAGTCCTTCGGGTGCGAGAAGAACACCAGCCAGTGGTCACGGGCGTAATCCGCCAAATGCAGCGGGCCCTGGGTGGAATCGAGGGTGAAATCGGGGGCGACCTGACCAAGTTGCAGACTCATGTTTGCTTACTCCTGATGGTGGTTTGTCTCGACGGGTGATGCGCAACCGGCAACGGCCGGCTACATCGCCCACGGCGCCGCCAAACCGGCGACACCGTGAGAGCGGACAAACGGGAAACGTGCGACACCATGCCAAGGATTCTGGCCAGCGCCGGCCGCCGACAGAAATGGGGATAAGCCGTACGCTTATGCCGGCCGCGCATAAGTAAGGACAGCGGCGTCCCACTGGGGTACTCGGGGCCATTGTCACAACGGCTCACACCTTGCCGAGCTGACGCCGTGCCGCCGACACAGCTCGGCAACCGGGCTGCGTCCCTCAGCCTGCTTCAATGCCGCGATGATCTGGCTGTCGCTGAATCGTGACGTCTTCATGGAACCTCCTCGGGTCAGACTACGAGAAAATTCCACTTCTGGGTGCCGCTACTTTCTGAGGGGATTACCCTATCCTGTCACCGCGCGCAAGCGCTTTCTCATTATCCAAGGATTCGCCAGTGCGAACTGGCACCTTCACTTGGATACCTAAAAGTAGAATGCTCCGTAAATGGCGACGAACTGACCATCACTCCCGTGCGCTTCGTGGATCGCTCCGCCGGCGTGCATGTACTGATACGCCGCATCAAAGGTCAAATATTTGGCAGCAGCCCACCGAACAAACATGATGTAAGAGGTTCCGATATAGGAAGAGTGAGTGTTCGCGCTTCCCGGCAACGGGGCGCCAAGCCCTCCTACATAAACCGCGTCTGTCCGCGTTTCCTTCCAGTTCCCCAACACGCTCACCGACACCGTCACTGGCTCAACGGCCGTGATGGACGCTTTCGGGCCAACGGAGATGAGGTTGGACAGATGCCCGTACAATCCAAAGCCGTATCGCAGCCCATCCGAAGGAAACAAAGGATCGAAGGTTTCGGTGGTGTGATCGCCCTTGTTGCCGTCACCACTACCTACGTCCGCCTGCAAGCCGACGCTCGAACGCCACATCCAGCGGGGCAGGTTGACCCCGATGGTATTGGCGGTTGCCCATGCTCGTATGTTGTCGTGGCCGAAGTGACCGGTCTGGAACATCGCCTCGTTGCTGTAGAATAACGGGCCGGCATTGCCAAACGCACGCGTCCCCATTGTGTACCGCTCGTCGTTACCGTGTACGCCGAATGCACGTCGTCCATTCCTGCGGTAGTACAGCACGTAGAGATCCTGGCTGAACGTTTTTGGCATCCAGGCAACAGTGCCATAGATACCCGCAAACCGACCGGTACCGGCAGACGAATCGTTGAACGAACCATAATGGTTGGCGACATCCTGCACGGCAAAGGCGTTGAGCGTTACACGTTGCCCTAGCCGCACAGTGCCGCGGATGCCGTCGTACACCTCACGCACCGGAAAGCCTTCACGCACACGAAACAGCACCCCCGATCCGAACTTCATCTCTTGCCGTCCCATCCTTACAAAACCACGGGCAGCGGTTCCAACGTGGAAGTTCACGTCCGCGAACAGTTGATGCAGCTCAAAATCCGACTCGAACACCGGGAATTTCCCGCCCTTCTGCCGACCAGCGCTGAGGGTATCGCTCACCTCTCCGAATACCCGTACCGTGTTGCCGAACAAGTGAAGGTCTGCATGTACCTCTGCACGATGAGAATAGAAGCTCATGTGAGAAAGTGGGCCTTGGGGGGTTGGGTTTACGCCAAAGAACATGTTCCGCTGGTTGGTGTAAATCCCCTTGTAGCCGCCCCCCAGGCTCAAGTAAGCACCCTTTGACAGCGGCAGATAATGGATCTTGTCCAGGAAGGCCACACGATCTGTATTGGCCAGGGCGCTATAATCGTCGAGGTAGCGTGGTGGCCCTGGTCGTGGGCCCAGGTTTTTGTTGCCAGGGTGGACTTCTCCCAGGTCAAAGTTATCGGCCGCCCTGGCGTTGCCCGTCACCGCCAATAGAACGACCCCTACAGCGAGAATGCCAGCTGCGGTAGCCCTTTTCCATCGTGGGACAAAGGAGCCACACTTGATACCTGCTGACATGATCCCGTCACTCCCAGAGTTTCCATCCGCAGTGTCGTAGCAACACGGACGCAAGCAACACGCCTATCCGTGTAGGACGAATCGGTATAGCCAAAGGAAAAACGGAGCCGAACTGACCACACACACCTGCGGGGTCAGTCGGCCTCCGCGGTGCTTTTATTTCTTTACCAACGTGTATTGGGTCAAATCATGCCCAAACAGGACGGTGCCAGAAAAATATTTCTTGACCGCAGTAACATAGTCCACTCCATACGTGAGTGGCGCATCCCCGGGCACGACATGATACAGAAGAACTGTCTTCACACCCGCTTTCTTGGCCATCTCCCCTACCGCTTGAGGCGAGAGGTGTTGGTGCAACATGTGGTGACGTATTTGCTCTTTGTTGGGCGCCTTGCTGACACCAACGCCTTCGCAAGATACTTTCGGATTCAACATGAGGTCAAAGTCGAGGACTTCCGCCACTAGTACATCCGCTCCAGTCGCCAGTTTCGTCACGTTTTCGCTGGGTCCGGTGTCTCCAGTGAATACGATACTTCCTGCCGGTGTATCGAAGCGATAGGAATAGCTGAAAGAGCCCGCCTCGCGCAAGCGCTCCGGCTCCGGGTCTCCGAAATGATTATTTTCGACGGCCGTGACCTTCACGGCGCCATCATCGTAGAAAGTCACTGGCTCGTCATGCGCAATAACCGTATGCACGCCGAAAACGTGACTTGGCGGCTTCATGGTGCCGGCACCAGTATCGTCGGCATTGAAGATGTGAGCCGATACGCTCAGGAACTGCATGGCGCCGTCGAACAAGCCTTGAGTGTCCGGTGGACCGTAGATCGTAGTGAACGGCTTTTGCGTGCTGCGATCCATGTACAACGGGTCGTGGTAGTACCAGCCATTGAACCAGCTCTCAGCAAGCAACGAAACGAGCCCTGCCGTGTGGTCAAGATGATTGTGCGTGATGAAGATGCGATTCACCTTGTAGGGTGGCAATCCATATTTCATCAGTCGTCGCGTCACGCCGGTACCCGCATCAATCAGATATTGATGGTCGCCGACTGTAAGCAAGGTGGAACTTTCGGCACGCTCGGAATGAATGTCCAGTGGCGGGCCACCCATCGTGCCCAGCAGCGTGATGGTGGCACTGGTGGCGACCGTGGCATTGGGGTTCACCACTGCATCATTGGCGCCGGTTCCGACCGCTGCGGCACCGTTTGCATACAGGAACATCCCAAGCGCCAGCACGCCACATCCCAACGATAAGGGTCTAAAGCCAGTAACATGTCTCATTTGTCATCCCCCATGCGTACGAGGTTCAGGCTATTGCCGTTGCTTCGGTCGCAGCGGATCCGCGCTGCTCGGTGGCCGTATCGGCCGTCGCTTGTCTCTTCTCCCGGTAACTCCCGGTGCCCGCACCACCGCCGATACCGCCGGCGTAAACCATGCACGAGGTGCGGCCCTTCCCCTTCCTTAGCAGTCATCTGCAGGTCGAACGTCGCCTCGTCGTACCGCGACGCAGGCTTGTCGTCACCCGGTCGCGCGCGGCGTCGTTTGAAAATCGTCTTCCCCCCCCCCGGACCCAGGCGATGGTCGTGATCGCTCGGACACCGCGAGGTTTGTTCGAGATCGCTGGTGCTGTCCAATACAATTTTGTCGATACCGTATTACCGTACAGGTATCGGTCGTACCCTCGGAGCCGGCCCGTGAACCTGTCAGCCATCGATCTTCGCCACCTTCGCTACTTCGTCGCGGTCGTGGAGCAGGGGAGTTTCCGTGCGGCCGCGTTGAAACTGCACATTTCGCAACCCCCACTGACGCGGCAGATCCAACAATTGGAGGGTGCGGCGCAGGCCACCTTGTTGATCCGCAAACCTCGCGGGGCCGAGTTGACTGAGGCCGGACGGGTGTTCTACCGCGAAGCGCGCAACATCCTGATGCTGATGGACCGCGCGATAACCCACACCCATCTCACTGCCAGCGGCCAGGTCGGCCGGGTGGACGTCGGAATCTTCGGATCTGCCGTATTCGGCGCTATCCCGCGCATCACACGCGCCTTCCAGAATCGCTACCCGCGGGCCGAGGTGGCGCTGTACACCATGGGGCGCGTCGAACTGCTCCAGGCCCTGCGCGAGCGTCGGCTGACCGTCGGATTCAATCGTTTCTTCCAGCGTGAACCCGACCTCACTTGGGAACGGGTGCAGACCGAACGCATCAACGTCGCACTGGACCGGACGCACCCGCTTGCATCGGAGCGGGTGCTATCTCTTGCCAAGATCGCATCGGCGCCGCTGGTGCTGTACCCCCGCGCACCACGTCCGAGCTACATCGACCACGTCCTCACGCTGTTCAGGCGGCGTAATCTGGTTCCGAAGCAGGTTCTGGAAGTGGATGACGTCCCCACCGCTGTTGCGTTAGTGGCGAGCGGCATCGGCCTGTCTTTGGTTCCCGATTCTGCCCGCAGCCTCCAGCTCCCGAACGTGCTGTACGTCCCGCTCGACAAAAAAGACCACGCAGTGGTCGATCTGTGTGTCATCCATCGCACCGACGACGATTCGGCGCTGCTCGGCAGGTTTCTTGAGGTCGTGCGGGAGCTAGCTCCGAACCAACCACTCGCTCGCGCTGGGGCACACCAAGCGTCACACCAGTCGCAGCGCAGGACCGGAGAGAAAGAGGAGAAGTCTGATGATCCGTCCTGATTCTTCCGTAAGAGCTCACCAATAAATAAGTAGCTGATTATCCCTAGTGACTGCCCGCCCGAGTCTCGACGTTCCCTGCTTGTCCCTCCACCTCAGCCATGGAAATCGTCGGTGGTGTGCGGGACTGGTCCGGGCAAGACCCGCGCAGCATCATCGCGGCGAACTGAAAGCGACGGTTGAACCGGTACTGGGCTTCGGCCAAACACTGGCGTGCATACTTGGCCCGCTTGATCACATAATGGCGCCAGCGGCAGAGGTTCGCCATTTGGCGCCACGGCAAACGGCTCAAGGCACTACCGTTCCGCTCATTCGACAGCTACCAGCCCTGCCACGGAATGCGCCGGTGAGCTTCCGCGCTCGTGCCGGTCGGGCTGCCCAGGCCAAACGACGCGGCTGGTCGCCACCGCTGGGGGATTCGCAGCGCGACAGCGGGGCCGCTATGCCACTGGTCGGTCGCCTGGATCACCCAGCGCATCGGGCGCGCGCAAGCAGCGCCAGCCGGCGGGAATTTCCGTGCTGGCGAACATTTCCGCCAACGGCGGCTGCCCGCCCGCGGCGACGTAACGGTCGGCGACCGAGTAGATGGCTTCTTCTTCTTTGCGGTCGTGCGCGTGGAGCAGACGTTCCATGGCTGCCGCATCGTCCAGCATCGCTTCCAGATCCGCGCGTGCCTCCAGCAACGCCAGCGCCGACTCGATGTGCGGCCACATGTCGCCATGCTCGTAACGCATCTGCGCCAGCGCCATCCAGCGCGCGCGATCACGGTCGATCACCGGAAACAGCGCGACTTCTTCCACGTAGATGTGTTTGCGCAGCAGCAGCACCGCGGCGTGGAACTCCGCGCGGCTGCCCGAACCATCCACCAGCCCGGCAATGCCCAGCTCCATCTCGCGGTGCTGATCGGTGAGCAGAATGTTGTCGGACGGCATGGTCGGTAACCCGGGGGAGGTACGGAAAGTCTACCCGCACGCCCTCGGGCCCCACCGCGCCACGGCGCTACAAGCCGGCGAACAGCAGCCGGGCGGCCCAGTACAGTCCAATCACCATCTGCACGGTAAACGCGCTGAACCGCGCGGTGACGGCTGTCGGTGAGATCGACACCAGGTGGATCGAGGACTGCGCGATCCGCGCCGCCAGCAGCCAGTACGCGAGCGGGTCGGTCAGTGCGGAACGGCCAGTGGCGATGGCCAGGATGAGCAGCCCGCCAAAGATCGGCAGCCCCTCGATGCAGTTGGCGTGTGCCCGCGCCAGCCGCTGCATGAAGGCGGAAAGATTCGCGTTGTCCGGCACGAAACCGTTGGCCGGAACCTTGCCGCCCAGCACCAGCCCCGAGCGCAGGATCTCCATCCATGCGAGCAGCAACAATGCCCAAGTGATGAACCCGGCCAGCGCCATGGAACTTTGGGTAAGCATCGTGACCCCCTTCTGCAAGAACCGGCGCCGGGATCGCGCCGCGCCGAAAAACGGTTTCGGCATGCTCCACGATCAGGCGCGCAACCAGTGCCACACCCACCAGCCGGACACTACCGCCGCGGCCAGCCAGATCAGCACCACCATCGCCGCCACGCCGCAGCAAGTCGGCCGCTCCGCAGACTCGGCCGCCTTGGCCTGCGCCGATGCCAGCACCTCCACCGGCAACATCCGCAACACCAGCAACATGCCCAGCGGGACGATGACCAGGTCGTCCAGGTAGCCAAGCACCGGGATGAAATCCGGGATCAGGTCGATCGGGCTGAGCGCATAGGCGGCAACAGCAAACGCCAGCAACCGGGCCAACCGTGGCGTGCGCGGGTCCCGCGCGGCAAAGTACACCACCAGCGTCTGCCGCTTGAGTTCTCTCGCCCACCTGCGAAGACGTGACATGGATACCTCGCGCCTGACTGGAGCCGACCGGAACCAGCAGGCAGTCACCCGGCGCGGTCGGCGGCGGACAGCCATAGCTTGGCACGACCGCGTCCACGCCAGGAGCGTGGGCGGCGGAAACCAGGCCGGTGCGAGTGGCCGGGCCGAGTGCTCCCGCGCTCCATCGATCCATCAACCGGCCGCGGGTATCGGCGCACCATGATCGCGGCACGGCGGGTGCCGGGCCGGAACAGGTGCGGTGGCTTCGAAACCCGACCGCCGCCAGCCGTCGCCGTCGCTACCAGCAGCGGGCGTCATCGGAAGGCCGCGGGTCCGATCATCCGACGTCGGTCGATGCACCACGCGGCTTGCCACCGTCACCGCGAGGGTGCACGCCAAAAACGACGGAGCCCCGTTGTCCGGGGCTCCATGGCTTGCCGCATGGGCGACCCAACTCAGTGCTGCTGGGCACCTGCATTGGCGCTGCCATCGGCCTGCGCCGAGGCGGAAATACCACCATTGGTCGAACCCTGGGCGCCAGCCTGCAAGCCGCCCTGGCCACTCGCCGCGGCCGACCCCTGGCGGGTACCCGACGGTGAAGCGGCACTGCCTTGCGCGTTACCGTTGCCGGCGGCCGCGCCCGAGGCATTGACCGAACGATTGCCGTCATGGCCCACGATGTTGGACACCCCCGTCGATGATACCGACTGGCTGCCCGCGGACTGGCCCGCGGCGCTCGAACCGACCGACCCCGCCTGCGAAGACGCGCTGCCCGCCGCCTTCGACGCCAACGCGCCGGTGCCCGCGGCCGAGACGGCGCCGCCACTGATGGCCTGCCCGGCCGCGCCTTCGGCATTCGCGGCCGCCTTGCCCGCCGCGTTGCCAGCGGCATCGCGCGCACCCTGCAAGGCACCGCGGGTTCCGCTCACCGCCGACGAAGCGGTGGAACGCGCCCGGCCCGCGGCCTGTCCGGCCGCACCGGCCGCGGCATCCCGCACGCCGGAGCCATCCACGCCACTCGCTGCATCGGCGCCAAGATTGGCGGCGCCGTTGGCGAGCCCACCGACGTTGCCAGTGCTCCCCGCCACGCTGCCCGCGAGGCCGGCAACGCCACTGGCGTTTGCCTGACCATTCACCGGGACAGTGGCCTGCGTCGCAGTTTGTGCCGCCGCGGCAGCGCGCTGGCGCAGGCGTTCAGCCCGACGCTCCGCCGCCACACGATTGATGTCGGGCAGGTTGCCGGGCAGACCGACGTTGCCCATGCCGCGTGCGGAACCGCCGATCTGGCCACCGATCTGGCCGCCCATTTGCCCGGTCATCGCGGGGATCTGGCCGCCCAGCTGTCCAAGGCCGCCCAGGACCTGGGCATGGACCGGCGTCAGTGCGGCCAGGGCCAGGCCGCCGGCGAACAGAGCGATATGGAGTGTCGTGTTGCGCATGGGAGGATCTCCTGCCGGCGGCGAATCCGCGGCTTGCAGGGTCCATTACGTGCCGGCCCCAAAGATCCTTCCGCGCCGCCCGGGTGCGGTTGGAAAACGTTCAGGTTCCCGATGCCAGCAAACCATGGCCGCAGCGCGGGCCAAGGGCGTGGGCATCGCCGACCAGGGACTGCATCACCTGTGCCGCAGCGCCCGGATGCGGCGCGTCCAGCAGGCCGCTGGCCAGGTGCGCCACGATCGGCGCGGCGAATGAGGTGCCGCGCAGCAGGTTGCGGCCGTGACCAACCACGCCGGACGCGCAGAACGCCACCTGTTCGCCGCTGGCCGCCTCGGGCAGCACGCGGTCGTGCGCATCGACGCCACTGACGCCGATCACGCCGGGATAGGCCGCCGGGAACAGCGGCGGCGCCGCCGGCCCGTCGTTGCCGACCGCGGCGACCAGCACGTGGCCGCGCGCGATCATCGCCTGCACCGCACGCGCCAGCACCGGGTTGTCGGGACCGACCAGACTGATGTTGATCACCGGCACGCCTGCGCCCGCCATCCACGCGAGCGCATCGACCAGGCCCGAGGTGGTGCCGCCGACCGCGGCGCCGCACCACAGGTCGGCGGCGTACAAGGTGTCCGGACTGCCGGCGACGAGGCGCGCGGCCACCGCCGTGCCGTGCCGCGACGGGCTGGGCTGCGCGCAGCCGCGGCGTTCGATGCGCGCCCGCGCCAGCGCGGGATCGGCCGCGTCGACCCCGCCGTCGATCAGCCCCACGCGGCGTTCGGGTGCGGTTGCCGCCGCAGTGTCCAGTTCCGCTGCAGCCGCCGTACCGTCACCCGCCGGCAGATAAAGGTGCTGATAGGCAAACGCCGCATTGGGCGCGGCTTGCCGCAGGGCGCGCATCTCCGCCGCCGCGCCGCGGTGACGGGTGTCGTGCACGACCGCAAAGTCCAGCCCCAGCGACGCATCCGCGGCCGCGTCGGGTTCCACCTCGAAGCCCAGCGCGCGCACGGCGTCGAGCGATGCCCCCGCCAGGCCGATGACCAGGAATTCATCGCGCAGGATCGGCGCGCCCTGCGGGTCCACGTCCACCTGGCGTGGCGCACTGCGCAGCAGGTTGCGGATCTGCAGCTTGCGGGTGAGCGTCTGCGTCTGCTGCAGCAGGTCATCCACACTGCGCAGGTTCGTCGTCGGCAACCCGATGGGCAGTGGCGTGGCGGGCAGCGACAGGCTGCCGGGCAAGCGCTGCACCGGGCCAAGCAACTGCGCCTGCGCCGGCGCGGCATGGCCCAGCGCCAGCAGCGCGAGCAAGGCCGACACGCAGACTACGGAAACACGGCACGAAGGCATGACCGGACACCTCGGAGACGACCGGGCCGGATGCTAGCATTGCGATGATTTACGCCTTCGAACCGCGTTGCCGCGCACGCGGGAAGGAATCGGCCCCGCCAGACGTAATGGAAGGTGATGCGTGGATTCGAGCGATGCCGTACGCGAAGGACTGATCCCGCTGCTACCGCGCCTGCGCCGTCTCGCGCGGGCGCTGGCGGGCCAGGTTGCCGATGCCGACGACCTGGTGCAGATCGTGCTGGAGCGTGCGCTCGCCCGGGCCACGCAGTGGCGGCCGGATTCACCACTGGACAAGTGGGTGTTCGCGATTGCGCGCAACGCCTGGCGTGACGAGTTGCGTGCACGTGGACGCACGGCGAAGCTGTTCGCGTCCGAGGAAGCCGGCGAGACGGTAGCCGACCCCACCGGCACGCAGCCGGCGCAGCAACTGGAACTGGCGGCGGCACTGGCCACGCTGTCGCCGGATCAACGCGAGGTGGTGGCATTGGTGCTGGTCGAAGGCCTCTCCTACGACGAAGCGGCGGCCCTGCTGGAGGTGCCGGTTGGCACGGTCACCAGCCGCCTCGCACGGGCGCGCACCGCCTTGCAGGCGTTACTTGGAAACGACGCATGAACCCGATCGACGACGCAACCTTGCAGGCTTACGTGGACGGCGAACTCGATGCCGCGGCCCGCGCGCGCGTCGACGCCTTGCTGGCGCAGGACCCTGCCCAGGCTCATCGCGTGCAGCAACTGCAAGCCCTGAATGCGCAACTGCGCGCCGCGTTCGATCCGGTGCTGGACGAACCGGTGCCCGCGCACCTGACCGCCATGCTGCAACCACGCACCACGGCGGCCGCCACGCCCACGTCACTGGCCGGCCGGCGCCGCACGCACGCTGCCCCTCACCACCGGCCGCGCCGCTGGATGCTGCCAGGCGCCGCCCTCGCGGCATCGGTGGCCCTGCTTGCCGTCGGCCTGTGGTGGCACGCCGGCAACGGGTTGGTACGTACGCACAACGGCGAATCCTACGCTGCCGGCGCCCTCGTCCGTGCACTCGACCAGTCGCTGGCGAGCGAGCCGGATGCGCAGGCTCCGGTCGCCATCGGCCTGAGCTTCCGCGCGGCCGACGGCCACATCTGCCGCACCTTCACCATCCGCACGCCGCCGTCGCGCAGCGGCTTGGCGTGCCGCGCTGCTACCGGTTGGGCGCTGCCGGTGATCGCGCCAATGGCTCCGGTCGAAAGCGGCGAGCTGCGCCAAGCCGCGAGTGACCTGCCGCCCACCGTGCAGGCCGCCGTCGACGCCCGGCTGCACGGCAACGTCTTCAATGCAAGGCAGGAACGCGCCGCACGCGCGGCCGGGTGGCGATAAGCGCCAGTCACCACGCGACCAGCGGCGGCGAAAAGGCTCAGAACCCGAAATCGCTCAGGCCGGGGTGATCGTCCGGACGCCGGCCAAGCGGCCAGAAAAACTTGCGCTCGGCGGCAGCAATCGGCACGTCGTTGATGCTGGCATGCCGGCGCGCCAAGAGCCCGTGCGCGTCGAACTCCCAGTTTTCGTTGCCGTAGCTGCGGAACCAATGCTCGGAGTCGTCGTGCCATTCGTAGGCGAAACGCACCGCGATGCGCGGCCCGTCGAACGCCCACATTTCCTTGATCAGCCGGTAGTCGAGCTCCTTGTTCCACTTGCGCTGCAGAAAGGCCAACGCCGTGGCGCGATTGGTGACGAACTCGGCGCGGTTGCGCCAAGAGGTGTCCTCCGAATAACCCAGCACGACACGCTGCGGGTCGCGCGAGTTCCAGGCGTCCTCGGCCAGGCGCACCTTCTGGATGGCGGTTTCGCGCGTGAACGGCGGTAGCGGTGATTTGTTTTCCAAGGGAATCTCCAGCTCAAGCGATGAGGTAGACAGATCTGTCTACCCGACACGCTAGTCCCCCGCGGCAAACCTGTCTACACTGCTTGCATGCCCACCACGGTCCCACTCAAGCTCGAGGGTCGCCCGGCACGCGAGCGCATCCTGCTGGCCGCGCACGCGCTGTTCTACTGCGAAGGCATCCGTGCTACCGGCGTCGACCGCGTGATCGCCACGGCCGAAGTCGCCAAGCTGACGTTCTATCGCCACTTCCCCGGCAAGAACGACCTGGTGCTGGCCTACCTCGAACGCCAACACGAAAACTGGATCGCCTGGTTCACCGCGGCACTGGTGCGTCATCGCCCACGCCGCGGCAACCCGCTCGCGGCGCTCGTCCCCACCATCGCCGAATGGCTGGCCGATCCCCGCTTCCGCGGCTGCGCTTTCCTCAACACCGTGGTCGAACTCGGCACCACCCTGCCCGCGGCCACCGCGCTCTGCCGCCGCAACAAACAAGCCATGACTGCCGCCATCGCCGACCTGCTGCCGCCATCCCGTCAGCGCCCGCGCCAGGCCCGCGCCATCGCCACCGCCATCGACGGCGTGGTGATGCACGCCCAATTCGAGCCGGACGCCAAGGCACCGCTACAAGCCCTGCGCGATCTGCTACGGCCGCTCCTCGTCGAGGCCGCGGACGGAGGTCGCAAAACGGTACCGACCCCGTCAACCGGTGTAATCGCCACCGAAGCCACTCCGGTGCCGCGTACGCGCAAGCTGCGCGCCAAGAAGTGAACCTGAAACCGCTCGTCGCAACACCGCCTCAAATAAAAGCGGCCCCATGACCGGCACCGACTCAACGGCCTCAGGCGCCGTCACTGGCCACCTTTTTGAACCCCATGCCTACGCTCGCGGGTGCGGTCATCTCAAATCCGTACTGCTGATAGAGACGGTACGCTTGGCCATCCGCCAGCAGGCTGACGTAGCCTGACTCGGGCACTTCACGGGCAATGAAACCGGCAATCTCCGCCATGATGACCTTGCCGAGCCCACGTCCCTGATACTTGGGCAACACGGCGATATCCACGACCTGGAAAAACGTGCCGCCGTCACCGACCACCCGCCCCATGCCAACGGTTTCATCCCCAATCAGCAACTGGACCGCGAACAGCGTATTGGGCAAGCCGCGTTCGGACGCCTCAACCGTCTTGGGGCTGAGCCCCGCGGCCACACGAAGACGCCGGTACGTCTCCACCGTAGGCGTTTGGTTGACGATCGTGTACGCGAAACTTGCGTCACCCATTTTGAAATCTCCTTCGGTGCATGACGTCAGAATCAAGCCATGCCGCGAAGCGGTGCCCGCTTGAATCAAGAAGTGAACCTGGAACCGTTCTTCTCATGCCAACACTGGAGTCAAGCAGCGGCGCGCAACCAGTTCAGCCTGCCAACGATCTCTCCCGACCGCGCATCGTCCGCGAGTTCCGGCGCCGTTGCCGACCTGGTCAGCGTTGCTTCGGCATGCCGGGCCCGACGGTCTGCGCACCGTCAATGGGCATGTCCGTGGCCATGCCCATGGTGGCCGCCGCCCATGACCGCGGTCAGCGAAACCGCGTCGGACTCCACCAGCAACGGCAGGATGATGTCGTTCTCCTTGCGCTGGTGACTGTCGAAAATCTCGAGCAGCGCCCGCGCATAGGCCCCGGCCGCCACCGGGTTCTTCGCCGTGGCCACGTGCGCGCCGGTTTGGCGGATCAACACATGCTCGTCCAGCATCGATCGAATCAGCAGCCGCCCCTCCGGCAGTTCGCCGGCGGCCCGGTAGGTCGTGGCTTCCTCTTCCTCGGCGTGCGGGATCAGGACATTGTGGATCCACGTCTCCAGCGCGGCCCTGGCCGACGCTGCGCCGGTGCCGGACTCTGCCGCGGTCATCAGGCCGGCGCTCAGGCGATCCAGCTCCTTGATCATCGCCGCGTGGTGCGCTTTCAGTTTCCCTGCCAGTACCGCATCTTCAGGGTGGGCGCTCATGACGTTCTCCTGACCGAGTTGGGGCGGAGTCCTTTCCGGGAACGACTGATCGTAGCAACGCTGTCGGTTGCGGCGACCATCCGTGGCTCATGACGGCCGGGCGCCAGAGTGAAACAGTCCGCGGCCTTTTGCACGTCCGCCCGAAGGGAACATGAGCCCGCGACGCGACGGGCGCTATTTGTTGAACGGGCCGCGGAGCAGCAGCGCACCGTAGGACACCGCAAGCACCGCACTCACCAGGAACGCTGGCCGGATCCACGGTTGTGCCGCGTCGCCACGCAACACCCGCATCAAGCTAAGGGCGCTCACGAAGTACAGCGCGAGATTTGCGGGCACGATCGGCCTACCGTAAATGCCGCCCAACGTCGCGCGGCGTTGGAGCCAGTTGAGGACCGCCACGCCAAGCCATGCAGCCGCAAGCAGCTGCCCGAGCCAAACCGCGCCAATAGGGAACCCCGACGCCATGGAAGGCAACAACACGTCCGGCCCTCGTGGTCCTGAATTCATCGCTGTAACGGGTGCTCGTCATCGGACTTGGTTCGGCATTGGACACTCCTGAAACGTCAGGTCGGGGTGCCCACTAAACCGCAGGAACTATCGCGTCCCCTGAATCGAATTGTCAGGCGCCGCCCTGCCCCCGCTCCCATGGCGCCACCCGCCCAGCCCGGCGGCGAAACAGTGGATGACAGGCCAAGACCGCCGTGCCTTGCAATTGCGCAAACCGCTCGGGGCTGCGAACTGCCAGTTTGCGCAGCAAGTGCTGCCACTCGAACGCGAGTTGGCCGGAGGTTACCGCGATGGGCTGTGCATACTGCGCCGGGCCAAGCTTGGACTTGTTGAACGCATAACCGCGTGCGACAGCCTCGGCATAGACGGCGGCCAAGTACGAATTGATGGCAGCCCGCGGATGCGCGTGAGCCCGAAACCGCTCAAGTTGCGGATGGTGAAGGTACCCCCGCGTTTCGCCCCGCAACACTGCCCTGGCAAGCAGGGACTCACGCCACAAGGCAACCAGGCCTTGTGGATCGAGGTACTTGGGATGCAGTGACCATAAACGCATTCTGTGGTGCCCAATGCTTGAATTCAGCGGCGCACAGCGCATCCGCTGGAATGGCCCGCCTACCGTCGGCGCTCGGGATACACCCGACGTTTGCGCCGGAGAGGACGAGCCCCACCCTCGATCAACTCCACGACCGCGCCGCAGATGTGGCGGCGTCGCGCATGGGGTTGCCGGGCGCTGCATAGTGTCACACCAATGGCCGCAACGGCCTCCGAATCAAGCTGCATGAGCGTGACCGCCGCCTCCGGCTCGCCGTACGCCACCAGCTCCCGCACCATCCACTTCGGCTTGAAGGAGACAGTGGAGCGTGCACCCGAAATGATGACCTTGGGGTCGAGCACGGCAAAAGTCCGAGGCAAGGTCTGACGCGTGAGTCAAGCCGAGCCGCGAAGTGGGCTCGGCTTGAATGAACAGTTAGCCCGCAACCTCCAGTTACGTATCTGCTTTTCGCAATAGATTGATGCTGAAGCAGATCAAGCCAACAAGAAGCGTGGTTGCTCCAACTACAGCCAACCAAGTCATGCTGTCTCTACCAGTCAGAATCAGACCCAATCCAGCCATGAAAACGGGCAGACCGATGTTGTGAAGCCAGAAGTGAGCCCTTGCGAGCCTGGTCTCAGCGCAAGCCGGATAGAGGCGATAAATGATGCCCATCACGGCCAAGGACAGCCAGCCAGCAATAGGTGGGCGTGCACGGGAGCCAGGGCAAAATTATGTGCAACCCCCATGTACAGACCCAAACCTGCGCCAACAATTAGGTAGATGGCAGCAATGCGCAAAAGCTGTTTTGACATGTCATTCCCCTCAGTTGATACGACGTCAACAATGGTGCGGCGCGGACAAGGAGATAAAGATCAGGGTCTACTTCTGGCTAACACCTGAATTAAGCCGATTTGCGTGATGAAGGCAGAAGGCGGTTACGCCTTTTGTAACCGGCTTCTGCTGTGACGAAGCGAGTTCGACTTGAATGAATTGTCAGGCCGCTTGAGCAAGAGCAGAGTTCTTTGCTTTCGGAGTCAGGACTGCGAGTACGGCTGCCACGATGAAGAGTGCAGGAACGTCCCCCACGAGATGGCCGTAATTCATGGAGCTGGCCAATGCTTGGAAAGTCATGATCCCGCCATGCACCAAACTGGACCAGATCGTGAACCAGATGAGGCTGAGATGAGCAAGAGGATTACGGGAAGCCAAAAGCAAAAACACACCAAGCGTTGCGTAAATCCCCACGATCATCAGAAGGTAATCGGAGTGACCAGTGTGCCATGTCCAACCGGATGGCCAGACGGTCATCAGCAGATAGATGCCAACGATGAATGTGACACCAACCAATACCAGCGCAATGCGAAGGTATTTAAGACGAATCGACTCATTCACAGTGTTCCCCTTTTCAGTGACGGCCTTGTGGCCGTTGGTTCAGCTGTTGAACAAAGTTGATGAGGATCTCAGGCTGCGGTCTGACGCTGACGTTAAGCGTCGTGCGGATTGTTTTGCGCGTCCCCTTGAACGGGTAAAAAGAGACTTCCCCTCCCTTCGGCCACGCGGGCCATGATGGTGTTGCGATACGACCGTCACTGCGAAGAGGAAGTTCCCATGAGCACTATAACCATCGCTGTGGACTTGGCGAAGAGCGTGTTCTCCGTGTGTGAGATGGATGACACTGGGCACGTGCGGCGTCGGCAGGACTTGAAGCGCGAGCCTTTCGGGTTGTGGTTGGCGCAGTTGCCGGCGTGAACTGTGGTGGCGATAGAGGCGTGCAGCGGTGCAACCGCTGGGCGTGCCTGCACGAGGCCGTCGACGCGTGCAGCGCGCGCATCGCCCCCCCACGTGCGCGCGGACGAGCATTGCCGGCGGCTTTGCGCCCTGATCGGCGTCGGCCCCACCGCCGCCGACGCGGCCGTGGCCACGGTCACCGACACCCGCGAGTTCAAGAACGGCCGGCAGCTTGCCGCGTGGCTCGGTCTGGTGCCCACCCAACACTCCAGCGGCGGCCACGCCAAGCTGGGCGGCATCAGTTGCCGGGGCGACGCCTACCTGCGCACCTTGCTGATTCAGGGCGCCCGTTCCAGCCTGCAGCGCGCCAAGGCCGTCGCCATCGAGATGGCTACGCCCGAACAACGCTGGATACGCACGCTCGATGCGCGCCTGCCCTTCCGCAAGCTGCTGGTGGCCATTGCCAACAAACACGCCCGACAAATCTGGGCCATGCTCGCGCACGACGTCGACTACGACCCGCACGCCTGCCTGGCCCACTCGATGCACCGGCAGGCCGCCACCACCTGAACACTGCTTCGCAGCACGCTTTGGCTTCACCGTTTTCGTTCCACGTCAGCGCAGCACGGTAACGACGGGTCAGACCCACCCGGAGAGAACCTGACTAACTATTCGGATGTCCCAACGATGTGCCGGCCGATCCCCGACCCTCGACGATACCTCTGAATGAACGCGGTCCCCGGCGGGGTTTATACCCTGGTCCGCACCAGCTCCACCGGTGCAACAAGACCGTCTACGGAAATGCCGTCTGACACACGTTGCTCCCACACTCAACGCTGACTGCAACACCGCACCAATGTCAACAACACCACGACCAGCAACAGCTCGAAAGCTCAAGGCACGGACGTTATGCACTTCGAGTTGACGGGGAGTCTCCTACCGAGATGTTTGGCGGCAACCGCTGCGCCGAAATTTTCATTTCTTGTCTGGTACCCAGTAATACTCTTTCCCAATTGGTGCAATCGGCTTGATTGGTCGTATTGGCTGGATTGGTTTGATTGGTTGGATCGGCTTGATAGGCTTAATCGGAGAAATTTTCTTGATGCCAGTCGGCTTATTCCGTAGGTGCCAAGCCATATACCTTCTCCTGAGCGGGTGAACGAACGATTGAAAGCTGGTGCGAAGTGCGAGCATCTCGTCCGGCGATGTAATGACTGTCGCCTAACGCTGGAGTTAAGCGGCGGCGAAGCCGTCGGCCTTGAACGAGATGTTAGACGCCTACGGTGAGCTGTGCGCCTTGGCTGGTTGTGAAGCCGCTTCGCGTGCCTTAGCTTTGAGATAGAAGGCAGTCGTAAATAGGGCTTGCTGCTCTTTCTCCGGAGTATCCTTTTGAAGAAAGATGACTTCGCCATCGCTGGAAACTTGAGCGGTTCCGTCTGATGGTTTAGCCAACATCACAATTTGTAGAGTCGTGGGGTCGGAGTCTTCTTGGAAGGTGCCCGGAGTGGCTCCCGAGCCATCAACCATCACGACCTTGGAATGGACGGCTATATCTTGCATTGCAGCCTGAAGTTCTTGTGTGATCGTTACTTCCTTGGCTGAGGCGGTGAAGGTGCAGATGGCTACGGTAGCTACGAGCAGCTTCGAAACATGACGCATGTTGCCCCCTATGTCTAACGCTTGAGTTAAGCGGTGCCGGTACGGCGTCCGCTTGGACGAACAGTTAGATGTTCGCTCCGACCCACATGAGGCCGATGACAAGCAACTGCACAACTACCACGCCGAGATAGAACCGCCAACCAGGTTGCCGCCTAACTTTGGCTTGGACATTGTTGTAAGCCAGCACGTAGAAGTATGAATACGGAAGAAGCGCAACGAGTGCAAAAAGAACGTACCAGATAGGGCTGAAGCTTTGAAAGCAGAGCAGCGTGGTCACAAGCCACGGAATGCCCAACAGCAGCATACGACGTACTTCGCGCTTGTTGAGCCCTGCCACAACGATCATGTGCGATCCATTGCCATCTAACGATCGAGTTGAGGGGCGCGGTGGACTGGCGCCCAGTTTGCCACCGCAAACTGGGTGACAGGCCGCCGCGTCCCTTCGAATGAGTGGTTAGGCGTCATTCCGGGAGGCCAAGGGCTTTGCCTTTCCAACTGCGGCTGACTCCTTCGCGACCCTCGGCTGTGACAGTAACCGAGAAGCACGATTTGGCATCGGCGTCAGACGGAACTCGAACTCCGATGACGCCGCTCCATTCCGTCAACGAGACCGCCGCAGCCCCGAGTCGAGGCCGTGCCTCCAGTAGGTTCTGCGTTGGCATGTCGTATCCCATCTCGACGTCGTAAAGCTCTGGCACGCCTTGTAGCGACGCAATCCAGCTGCAGTTGACCGTGACGTTGAGTCTGTCGATCTGCCCTAGCGCCTCGACGTCGGACTTTGGGAAGGTCAAGAAGTGCACTTGCGATTGCGCAACTGCTAGACACGGGGCAGTTGCGAGCGAGATGAAGGCGATGATTCGAAGTACGGAGCTCATGATGCCTAACGCTTTATTTGAGCGTCGGCGTAGCCGTCCGCCTCGAATGATTTGTTAGGCAGGTCACGGGGCGCCTACGGCCAAGGCGGCTGCACGCAGCCATAAAAATAAGACCGATAACAAAGGTTGCGAACCCAAGCAAACCAAGCGACCACCCTATACGATTGAATGCCGCGATGTGTCGATTTAGGAACGCGCCATTGAACTGCAACGTGTATGCCTGAAAGATCAAATGCCCCTTAAGCAGCAGGAATAAAATTATAGAAGCAAGCAACGCATACCAAGCACTGATTGCCAAACCTGCGACATGTAGAGTGATGAGGCCAGACGCCTTGTTGCCCAGCATGACGGAGATGGATAGTGACAGCGCTCCTCCCCCAATGAGAAATACGGCATTGGCGATCGAGTCGGCGCGCGACCGAATTTCACGCCAGTCATCATTGTTGTTCTCAGCTGAAGTCAATCTTCATCCTTTGTTGGCCTAACGCTTAGTAGACCCCGAAACCGGGGTATAGCGCCGATATTCGTTGGTCGGCGAAGCGTAGTCAAGGCGGTGGAATCCTACGTTGCGACAAGGGCTTACCCGATTCCACGGGGTCCAACCGGGCCACATGCTGCGGCGGATATCCCCTCGAACGAGGTCGTTATGGGTTATCAGCCCGAAATCACCGATATGCACGGCGCCGGCAGACCGCCGCGGTTGCTGGACGAGGTGCGGCGGGTGTTGCGGACGCGGCACCACATCTTGCGTACCGAGGAGGTGTACGTGGGGTGGACTCGCCGCTACATCCTGGCCAACGGCAGGCGTCATCCGCGCGGGATGGGTGCGGAGAAAGTGGAGGCGTTCCTGTCGCGACTGGCGGTGCATGACCAGGTTGCGGCCAGCACCCAGAACCAGGCGTTGTCCGCCCTGCTGTTTTGTACCGGGAAGTATTGGGCGTGGAATTGCCGTGGCTGGACGGCGTGACGCGCGCCAAACGTCCGCGCCGGGTGCCCACCGTGCTTTCCCGCGAGGAAGCAAAACGCCTGCTGGCGGCGATGGAGGGACGGCCGTGGCTGATTGCCAGTCTGCTTTACGGCACCGGCATGCGGCTGATGGAATGTCTGCGCTTGCGGGTGAAGGACGTGGATTTCGAGCGCCACGAAGTGATTGTGCGCGAGGGCAAAGGCGGCAAGGATCGGCGCACCATGCTGCCGCGGTTGCTGGTCGAACCCATGCAACGAGAGATCGAGCGCGCTCGGCTTCTGCATCAGCAGGATTTGCATGCCGGTCATGGCGAAACGCGGCTGCCGCATGCGCGGGCGCGCAAGTACCCGCTGGCAGGGCGCGATTTCGGCTGGCAGTTCGTATTCCCCTCGGGCAAGCGCTCGCGCGATCCGCTGGACGGCATTGAGCGTCGGCACCATTTTGACGACGCGATCCTGGCGCGTGCCTTGAAGCAGGCACGGCTGACGGCGGGCATCGCGAAGCCGCTTTCCGCGCACACGCTGCGCCACAGCTTTGCCACGCACTTGCTGGAAGCGGGACACGACCTGCGCACGATCCAGGAGCTGCTGGGCCACAAGGATGTGGCGACCACCCAGATCTACACCCACGTGCTCAACCGCGGCGGACACGGGGTGCTGAGCCCGCTGGATCGCCCGTAGCGGGCGTGGCGCACGAACCGGCGCCAGTGACGCGGGCTAAACTGCCGCGATGGCTCCTTCTCCACGCAAGCGCCAGCGGCGCAAGACGGGCACGGCCAGGCCGAAGCCCACGCGTCCCGCCCGGCCGGTGGCGCCCACTGCCCGCCCGGCCGACAGCTCGGCGCGTGCGCGCGGCGTGCTCGAATGGCTGTTGCGCCGGGTCCCGCCGGCGTATCGCGACAAGGCGCGCGATTACCTGGTGCTGACGCGCATGGATCGCCCGATCGGCGCGCTGCTGCTCTTGTGGCCGGCGTGGTGGGCGCTGTGGCTGGCGGCGGGGGATTTTCCGCCATGGAAGCTGCTGGTGATTTTCACCATTGGCGTGTTTTCGATGCGCGCCGCCGGGTGCGCCATCAACGATTTTGCCGACCGCAAGCTCGACCCGCAGGTGGCGCGCACCGCAGGCAGGCCGCTCGCCAGCGGGCGGGTGACGCCGCGTGAGGCGCTGGTGATCTTTGCCGCGCTGCTGGCGTTCTCGTTCGGGCTGGTGCTGCTCACCAATCGCGCGACGATCCTGCTCTCTTTCGCGGGCGCCGCACTGGCGGCGGTCTACCCGTTCACCAAACGCTGGACCTCGTTGCCGCAGGTGGTGCTGGGCGCGGCATTCGGCTGGTCGATCCCGATGGGGTTCGCGGCGGTGCTCGGCCACGTGCCGGCGATCGGCTGGCTGCTGTTCATTGCGCACATCCTGTGGTCGGTGGTGTACGACACCGAGTACGCGATGGAGGACCGCGAGGACGATTTGAAGGTGGGCGCGAAATCCACCGCCATCCTGTTTGGCGATGCGGACGTGCCGATCATCGGCATCCTGATGGCCACGCTGCTGCTGGCGATGGTGTTCGTGGGCCAGCGCGCGCAGCTCGGCTGGCCGTACTGGCTGAGTCTGCTGGTGGCTGCCGGGCTGTTTGCCTACCAGTTGTGGCTGATCCGCAAGCGCGAGCGCGGGCCGTGTTTGGCCGCGTTCAAGCACAACAACTGGTGGGGGCTGACGGTGTGGGTGGGGATCGCGGTGGCGCTGGCGGTGAAGTGAAGGCGTGACTGCCGAACGGGCATGGGCGTTGCATCGCCCCGCTGAATGCGGGTCGGGTTGCGACCCCGCCAGTATCAAGCGTCGGGCAGCGGCGATCAGATCCTGCTTGATGGCGCACGGGCCAGCGCCCACACGTCGACGCGGGCCACCCCGGCACGCTTGAGCGCACGGGCGCATTCGGCCAGCGTGGCACCGGTGGTCATCACGTCGTCCAGTACCGCCACGTGGGCAGGCAGCGCCACATTCGAATGGATGGCGAACGCGCCGCGCACGTTGCGCCGCCGCGCCACGGCGGTGAGTTCGGTCTGGGCGCTGGTGGCACGCAGCCGCACCAGCGCGTCGCCGCGCAGCGGCACGCCGAAGTGATGCGCCAGCGGCTTGGCGAGTTCCAGCGCCTGGTTGTAGCCGCGCTGGCGCAGGCGCCTGGCGTGCAGCGGCACCACCACCAGCAACTCGGGCAGCGCCAGTGGTACCGGTTCGCGCGCCCATTGCGCCGCCAGCGCGCGACCGGCGGCCAGATCGCGGCCAAACTTGTAGCGGGTCTCCAGCCGATCCAGCGGCCAGCCGTAGCGGAACGGTGCCCAGGCGGTTGTCCAGGGCGGCGCATGCCGTTGGCACTCACCGCACAGGGCAGCGGGCGTCGGCAACGGCAAGGCGCAGCCCGCGCAGCAGGCGGTGTTGCGCGGCAGCTCGGCGACGCAACCGGCACACAGCTCGCCACCGGCAAAACCGGGGGCACCACACAGCAGGCACCGCGGCGGCAGCAACCAGGCGTGCAGTGCGCGCAGCGGCGCGGCAAGGTGGACGGCGGCGTGCAACATGGGTCCGGTGTGTCAGCGGCAGAACCGGCATGCTGGCAGCGCACGTGCCGTACCGGCAGCGGCGGCCACCGCGCGGTGGCGTAGGCGCAGTGCGCATCGGTTTTGCGCCAGCAAAATCACTGCCGCGACAAGTAACCTCACGTGACCTTGCCGCGCGCACCGTACACTTGTGCAGTTGAGCACCCACCGCGCCGGGCTGGCAGCCGTACGGCGGCCGGTGGCAGTGTTTGCAACTGAACCTTCCAACTCGTGATTCAAGGGAATAACCATGGCTGGTCCTGACCACCAAGCACCTACTGTCGGAACCTGGTCCGCCGTTGCCGGCACCGCGCTGCGCGTGGCGTTCGGCATGGTCTGGCTCGTAGGCGCCGCACTCACCTACTCGCCCGATTTTGCCGCGCATTACGTCGGCTACCTGCACAACGCCGCCAACGGCCAGCCGGCCTGGTCGGCCTGGTGGTTCGCGATGTGGATCGGGCTGGTCACGCCGCACGCGGGGTTGTTCGTGTGGCTCACGCGCTTCGCGGAAACCGCGCTGGCGCTGGCGCTGATTTTCGGTTTCGCGCGCAAGACCACCTACATCGTCGGCCTGCTTTTCAGCTTGTTGATATGGAGCACGGCCGAGGGCTTTGGCGGGCCGTACTCGGTGGGCGTGACCAACATTGGCGCGGCGCTCAGCTACGTGCTGATCTTCGCCGCCCTCATCATCGTCAACTATCGCGTCGGGCCCAGCCTGTACAGCGTCGATTACCTGATCGAGAAGCGCTGGCCGACATGGCGCACGGTGGCCGAGTGGAACGTGGAAGCCGAGCCGAACGATGCCGCACGCCTGCCATGGCGGGTGCAGGCACCGGCACTGGGCGCGATCGTGGTGCTGGTTGCGCTGCTGCTGGCCGGCTTGCAGAGCGCGTTGAACGTGAAATCCGCTTCGCCGACGGCCGCCGCGGCTGCAGTGTCGCCGCTGTCGCTGGCCTCCAGCGCGCCGGTCAAGCAGGCGCGCGACGCCGCGCTGCCGCCGGTGGCGGAAGGCAACAGCGTCGATGTGAATATCGCCTCCAGCAACGACACGGTGGAGATCGCCAGCGGCGTGCAGTACCAGGCGTGGACGTTCGGCAAGACCGTGCCCGGCCCGGTGATCCACGTGCGGCAGGGGCAGACGGTGAACGTCACCTTCACCAACCGCGGCACGATGCAGCATTCGATCGACTTCCACAGCGCGATCACCCCGCCCAGCCTGCATTACGTGGAGCTGATGCCGGGCGAGTCGATCAAGTTCTCGTTCGTGGCGCACGTGCCGGGCGCGTTCCTCTACCACTGCGGCACGCCGCCGGTGATGCTGCACATTGCCAACGGCATGTACGGCGCGATCATCGTCGACCCGGCCACGCCGCTGCCCGCCGCGCAGGAGAGCTACGTGCTGGTGCAGGGCGAGTGGTACACCTCGCAGGTGGCTGGCAAGTTGATGGGCGCCAACTTCGACAAGATGCAGGAAATCCGCCCGGATGAAGTCGTGTTCAACGGCGCCGCGTTCCAGTACCGCGACCACCCGCTGACCGCCAAGCCGGGCGACCTGGTGCGGCTGTACGTGGTCAACGCCGGCCCGAGCCTGTGGAGCGCGTTCCACGTGATCGGCGCGATCTTCGACAAGGTGTATCCAGGTGGCAACCCGGCGCAGGCGATCGACGGCGTGTCGACCTACAGCGTTGGCCCGGGCGAGGGCGCCATCTTCGACCTGAAACTGGACGAACCGGGCAAGTACCCGTTTGTCGACC
Organism: Rhodanobacter sp. FW106-HT46G03; assembly: GCF_058789895.1. Taxonomy (NCBI): domain Bacteria; kingdom Pseudomonadati; phylum Pseudomonadota; class Gammaproteobacteria; order Lysobacterales; family Rhodanobacteraceae; genus Rhodanobacter; species Rhodanobacter sp. FW106-HT46G03. The sequence continues at coordinate 675,307 of NZ_JBYTCC010000001.1, read as the reverse complement.
ACTCGATGGCACACGCGCAACTCGGTGCGATTGGCGTCCTGCAAGTGCAAAAGCCGGGCGAAGCGCTGACCAAGCCGGAGATCACCAAGGCCGCCGCACCGGAAAGTGCCGCCGTCGCGCCACCGCCGGCCGCCACCGGTCCGTACAAGTTCGACCCGGCACGCGGCAACGAGTTGTATGCCACCAACTGCGCCGCGTGCCACCAGGCCAGCGGTGAAGGCCTGCCGGCAACGTTCCCGCCGCTCAAGGGCAACCCGGCGGTGCTCGACGCCGACCCGGCCAAGCAGATCTCGGTGATCCTGCATGGCCTCCAGGGCCAAGCGATCAACGGCCAGGTCTATCCCGGTGCCATGCCGCCATTTGCGGGCAGCCTGAACGATGCCGACATTGCCAACATCGCCAACCACGAGCGCACTTCGTGGGGCAACCAGGGCAAGACCATCACCGCCGATCAGGTGAAGGCCGCGCGCGCGGCGGGCGGGAAGTAAGGGCAAGGCGGGCGCGCCACGCGCCGCCCGCCTCGGCTACGTCAACCGACCTACGCCTATGTCGGTTGACGTAGCCAGATCAGATGACCAGACTTGCGGGCTTCCATAGGGAGCCCGTCATGCCTGAAGTCCTGCTGCGCCACGATTGGACGCGCGCCGAGATTGCCGCCCTGTTCGCGCTGCCGTTCAACGACCTCCTGTACCGCGCGCACACCGTGCACGCCGCGCACCACGACGCCAACGCGGTGCAGATTTCCACCCTGCTCTCGATCAAGACCGGCGGCTGCCCCGAGGATTGTGCGTACTGCCCGCAGGCGCAGCGCTATCAGACCGGGGTCGTCGCGCAAAAGCTGCTGGAGGTGGACGAAGTCGTGGCGCAGGCGAAAGCCGCGAAGGCCGCCGGGGCCAGCCGGTTCTGCATGGGCGCCGCGTGGCGCGGGCCGAAAGACCGCGACATCCCCAAGGTGGCCGCCATCGTGCGCGCGGTGAAGGCGCTCGGCCTGGAGACCTGCGCCACGCTGGGCCTGCTGGGCGAAGGCCACGCGCAGGCACTGAAGGGCGCCGGGCTCGACTACTACAACCACAACCTCGACACCGCGCCGGAGTACTACGGCGAGGTCATCCACACCCGCGAGTTCGACGACCGCCTCGACACGCTCGAACAGATCCGCGAAGCCGGACTCAAGACCTGCTGCGGCGGCATCGTCGGCATGGGCGAAACCCGTGAACAGCGCGCCGGTTTACTGCAGGCACTGGCGAACCTGCCCGAGCACCCGCAGTCGGTGCCGATCAACCAGCTGGTGCCGGTGCCCGGCACGCCGCTCGAACACGCGGAAAAGCTCGACCCGTTCGAGTTCGTACGCACCATTGCCGTGGCCCGCATCGTGATGCCCGCATCCATCGTGCGCCTCTCCGCCGGCCGCCGGCAGATGGACGACGCGGTGCAGGCACTGTGCTTTTTTGCCGGCGCCGGTTCGATCTTTGCCGGCGAGAAGCTGCTCACCACCGACAACCCCGATGTGGCGCACGACTGCGCGCTGTTCGCGCGGCTCGACCTGCATCCGCTGATCCCCGCGGGCATGACCGACACCGCGCACGCCGACCTCTACACCGGCGACACCTGCTGCAACGGCAGTTGCAGCTGCGGCGCCGCGGCGTGAGCCAAAATCTGCCGCGCGCCGACCTGCTCGACCGTCTCGCCGCGCGCACGCTCGCCCGCGAACACGCCAGCCTGCACCGCCGCCTGCAGGTGATCGAACAGGTCGACGGCCCCTGGCTGGTGCGCAATGGACAGCGCCTGCTCGGCTTTTGCAGCAATGATTACCTCGGCCTGGCGCAACACCCGCAACTGATCGCCGCGCTCAAGCAGGCGGCAGATGAAACCGGCGTTGGCAGTACTTCCGCCCACCTGATCTGCGGCCACCGGCGCGAGCATGCGGAGCTGGAGGACGCCCTCGCCGCGTGGACCGGGCGCGAGCGCGCGCTGCTGTTTTCCACCGGCTACATGGCCAATCTCGGCATCCAGCAGGCCTTGCTCGGCGCAGGCGACCTGTGCGTGCAGGACAAGCTCAACCACGCCTGCCTGCTCGATGGCGCGAAGCTCGCCGGGGCGGAGCTGAGACGCTATCCGCACGCCGACGTGGCCGGCGCTGCGCGCCAACTCGCAAGCCGGCCGCAAGCCGCCGCGCTGCTCGCGACCGATGGCGTGTTCAGCATGGACGGCGATCTCGCCCCCCTGGCCGAACTGGCGGCGCTGACCGGCCGCGAAGGCGCCGCGCTGATGGTGGATGACGCGCACGGCCTGGGCGTGCTCGGCGCCGATGGCGCCGGCTGCGTCGCCGGCCAGGGATTCGGCCAGCACGAAGTGCCGGTGCTGATGGCAACGCTGGGCAAGGCGCTTGGCGCCAGCGGCGCGTTCGTCGCCGGCTCCGCGGCACTGGTCGATGGACTGACCCAGTTCGCGCGCACCTTCGTCTACACCACCGCCATGCCGCCGGCACTGGCCGCCGCCGGCTGCGTCGCGGTGCGGCTCGCGCGCAGCGAAAACTGGCGCCGCGAAAAACTGCAGGCGCTGATCGCGCGCTTCCGCGCCGGGGCGGCACAGCTCGGCTTGCCGCTGGCGAACTCGCCTTCCGCCATCCAGCCTCTGCTGCTGGGTGATGCCGACACCGCACTGGCCGCCACGCAGTGGCTGGAAGCGCACGGTCTGCTGGTCACGGCCATCCGTCCGCCGACGGTGCCGGCCGGGCAGGCGCGGCTGCGCATTACGCTGTCCGCCGCCCACGACGAGGCGCAGGTGGATCGCCTGCTCGCCGCACTCTCTGAGCTGCCTCAAGGGGCGCACCGGCCGCGCCACCTATAATCAGCGGCTTGCCCGTGTTTGCCTTGCCATGAGCGTACTCAACATCGCCGCCTACCGTTTCGTCAGCCTCGACGACTTGCCCACGCTGCGCGAGCGCGTGCGCGGGCAGGCCGAGGCGCTGGCGCTCAAGGGCACGGTGCTGCTGGCACCGGAAGGCATCAACCTGTTTTTGGCCGGGGCGGATGCCGCGATCGCCGCGTTCATGGCGTGGCTGCGCAGCGACCCGCGCTTTGCCGCCATCAAGGCCAAGGCCTCGCGTTCGGAACGCGTGCCGTTTGGACGACTGCGGGTACGGATCAAGCGCGAAATCATCACCCTGCGCGCCCCCGCGCTGCGCCCCGAATCCGGGCGCGCGCCCACTGTAAATGCATCCACGCTCAAACGCTGGCTCGACCAGGGCCACGACGACGCCGGGCGCGAGGTGGTGCTGCTCGACACCCGCAACGACTACGAAACCACCGTGGGCGCGTTCGACGGCGCGGTGGACTACCGCATCGGCCGCTTCACCGCCTTCCCCGCCGCCGTGGCCGCCGACCGCGCGCGTTTCGCCGGCAAGACCGTGGTGCCGTACTGCACCGGCGGCATCCGCTGCGAGAAGGCCGCGCTGCACATGCAGGGCATCGGCATCGCGCACGTGCATCAGCTCGAAGGCGGCATCCTGAAATATCTCGAAACCACCGGCGGCGCGCACTGGCACGGCGGCTGTTTCGTGTTCGACCAACGCGGCGCCGTGGGCGCCGACCTTGCACCGCTGGCGGCAGAGGAACCCCGCACATGAGCCTGTTCGTGCAGAAGCTCGGCACCGGGCCGGTGCCCGTGGTGATGCTGCATGGCTGGGCGATGCACGGCGGCATCATGGCGCCGCTGGTGGAAGCGCTGATGCCACGCTGCACGGTGTATGCGGTGGACCTGCCCGGCCACGGCAACTCGCGTGCCAGCCACGTGCCGCTCGCGCCGCACGCCTGCGCCGAGGCGATCGCCGCGCTCACGCCGCCGGCAATCTGGCTGGGCTGGTCGCTCGGCGGCTCGATCGCGCTCACCGCCGCGCTGGAGCTGCCGCAGCAGGTGCGCGCGCTGGCCATGTTGTGCGCCACGCCAAAGTTCGTGCGCAGCGACGACTGGATCTGGGGCACCGAGCCCGATCTGGTGCGCCAGCTCGCCAGCGAGCTGGAAACCGATTACCACGCCACCATCGACCGTTTCCTGGCGCTCGAGGCGATGGGCAGCGCCGACCCGCGCGGCGAACTGCGCCACCTGCGCGAGCTGGCGTTTGCACGCGGCGAGCCCGATCTGCGCGTGCTGCAGGAAGGCATCCGCATCCTGGATACCACCGACCTGCGCGCGCGCCTGCCGGCCCTGCGCCAGCAGAGCGTGTGGATCACCGGCCGCCGCGACCGCCTGATTCCACCGCCGGCGATGGCGTGGTCCGCGCAGCAGGTGCACGGCCGTTACGCCGAAATCGACCACGCCGGCCACGCGCCGTTTTTCGGCCACGCGGACGCCGTCGCCGCCGCCTTGCAACCCTTGCTGGAAACCTATCCATGAGCAGCTTCCATCTCGACCGCGCGCGTTTGCGCCAGCAGTTCGGGCGCGCCGCAAAGACCTATGAAGACCACGACGCGCTGCAACGCGCGACCGAGGACTTGCTGTTCGACCGCCTGGATTACTACGAGCAAACCCCGGAGCAAGTGCTGGACATCGGCGCCGGCACCGGGCGCGGCACTGCGCTGCTCAAGGAGCGTTACCCCAAGGCCGAAGTGATCGCGCTCGACCTGGCGCTGCCGATGCTGCGCGAGGCGAAGAAACATTCCGGCTGGCTCAAGCCGCTGCGCCGCGTGTGTGGCGAGGCGACCGCGCTGCCGTTCCCCGACCACAGCATGGACATCGTGCACTCCAACCTGTGTTTCCAGTGGGTGGACCAGCTCGACGCGGTATTTGCCGAGGCGTGCCGTGTGCTGAAACCCGGCGGCATGCTGGCGTTCACCAGCTTCGGGCCGGATACGCTCAAGGAGCTGCGCGCGGCGTGGGCCGCGGTGGATGAGGAAGGCTCGCACGTGGGGCGGTTTCTCGACATGCACGACGTCGGCGACGCGATGATCAACGCCGGATTGCGCGAGCCGGTGCTGCAAGTGACCGCGATGACGATGACCTACTCGACGCCGCGCAAACTGCTGGACGACCTGCGTGGCCTGGGCGCCACCCACGCCGACGCCGAACGCGGGCGGCACCTGGTCGGCAAGTCACGTTATCAGGCCATGCTCGACGCCTACGAGGCCATGCGCGTGGACGGCCGCATTCCCTCCACCTGGGAAGTGGTCGCCGCCCACGCCTGGGGCCCGCCGCCGGGGCAATCGCGGCGCCTGCCCGGTGGCGGCGAAGTGGCAAGTTTCTCGGTCAGCAGCCTGCGCGGTTCGCGTCGGCACTGAGCCGCGTACTGCCGGGGCGTCCTCAGCTTTGCTGCTTGGTCGGCCGCTTCCAGCCTGGGATGACGGCTTGGCGGCCACGGGCCACGGTCAGCTCGCCGGCTGGCGCGTCGCGGGTGACCACCGAGCCGGCGCCGATCGTGGCCTGGGCACCGACGGTGACCGGCGCCACCAGTGAACTGTTGGAACCGATGAAGGCCCCATCCTCGATGCGGGTGGCGAACTTGTTCACGCCATCGTAGTTGCAGGTGATGGTGCCGGCGCCGACGTTGACGCCGCGCCCGATCACGGTGTCGCCGAGATAGCTGAGGTGATTGGCCTTGCTGCCTTCGCCAATGTGCGTCTTCTTGGTTTCGACGAAGTTGCCGACGTGCACGCCGGCGTCCAGCTCGGTGCCGGGGCGCAGGCGCGCGAACGGGCCGATCAGGCACGGCCCTCGGGTCACCACGCCTTCGAGGTCGCAGTGCGCCTGCACCACGGTGCCGGCGGCCAGCTCGACATCCTTCAGACGCACGAACGGCCCGATGCGCACCTCATCGCCGAGCGTCACCGCGCCTTCGAGGATCACGTCCACGTCGAGCTCGACATCGCGCCCGGCGGTGACCGTGCCACGCTGGTCGAAGCGTGCGGGATCGGCCAGCCGCACGCCGGCACGCTGCAGCGCCTGCGCATTGCGGCGCCGGAACGCCGCTTCCAGTTCACCGAGCTGGATCGCATCATTTGCCCCAGCGGCTTCGACCGGGTCGGCGCACGTCACCACGCGCGCGGCCTGCCCGGCTTGCGCCGCCAGCGCAAACACGTCGGTCAGGTAGTACTCGTGCTGCGCATTGGCGCAGCCCAGCCGTGCGATCCAGCCGCGCAACGCGGCGGCCGGCGCCACCAGAATGCCGGTATTGACAAGGTCGATCGCACGCTGCGCGGCGCTGGCATCCTTTTCTTCCACCACGCCCTGCACGCAGCCGTCCACATCGCACAGCACGCGACCGTAGCCGTGCGGATCTGCCAACCGGATCGCGAGCAGACCAAATCCCCCATCGACCTCGACCAGCGCACGCAAGGTCTCGGCACGGATCAGCGGCACGTCGCCATAAAGCACCAGCACCTGCGCGTCGTCCGACACGCCAGGCATGGCCTGCTGCACGGCGTGGCCGGTGCCGAGCCGCTCGGCCTGCAGCACCCAGCGCAAGTCCGCCTGCCCGGCAAAGGCCGCCTGCACCTGTTCGCCACCATGGCCGTAAACGACGTGGATTGCCGCCGGCTGCAACGCCCGCGCGGCATCCAACACATGCGCGAGCAACGGGCGCCCGGCAAGCGGCATCAACACCTTTGGCCGCGCGGATTTCATCCGTGTGCCGGCCCCAGCGGCAAGTACGACGACGTGCAGCGTCATGGCGAGCGATCCCTCTCAGACGTGGAAGCGGAACTTTGCCGCAAACGCAGTATTTTGCCTAATTCGCGTGTGGGGAAGGAGGTGAATGCAAGCAGCGGTGGCTCGCATTGCGCGCGGGCCGCGTCGGCTGGGCTGTGCACCATTCTTGCGCGACCGGGAACGGCCCGTGCGTGTCGGTTCCACGCGGCAGGCAGCCGTGCTTTCCTTGTCCACGGCGGAATGCACCTACCTGCCACCCGACAGTATGGCGCGCCACACCGACGGCGCGTTCCACCCGCTCGTTCACCAGATCGCCCACGGCATGTTAGACGCAAAACGCCGGCGCGAGGCCGGCGTTTTGTGGATCGGATGGCGCGGGTTTTCAGTGCTTGAGGTTCTTGCGCAGCCGTTCCAGTGCCTGCAGCTGCGCCTGCGCCTGTGCCAGGCGACGCTGCGCCTCACTTACGTCCATTTCCTCGGTGCGGTTGGCGATCGCATCCTCGGCCTCTTTCTTGGCCTTCTGCGCGGCTTCCTCATCGAGGTCGGCGGCGCGCGTCGCGGTGTCGGCCAGCACGGTGATGACCTGCGGCTGCACTTCGAGAATGCCGCCGGACACGTAGAACTGCGCGCGCTCGCCGCCTTCCTGCAGCACGTCCACGTGGCCGGGCTTCAGACGGGTGATGAGCGGCGCGTGCCGCGGCGTGATGCCCAGCTCGCCGACTTCGCCGGTGGCAACGACCATCGTCGCCTCGCCGGAGAAGATCTCGGCCTCGGCGCTGACAATGTCGACTCGGATGGTGGTCATGGTTGCTCTCGCGTTGCTCGAAGGGATTCGGGATACCGGGTTGGGGATTCGGAGTGACTCCGGACTTCAGGCTTTTGCGTATCCCGAATCCCGAATGCCGAATCCCCGAAAGCCGCCTAGGCGGCTTTCTTGGCCCCCATCTCCTCGCCCTTCTTGATCGCCTCGTCGATGCCGCCGACCATGTAGAACGCCTGCTCGGGCAGGTAGTCCACTTCGCCGTCGACGATCATCTTGAAGCCGCGGATGGTTTCCTTGAGGGTGACGTATTTGCCCGGCGCGCCGGTGAACACTTCGGCCACGTGGAACGGCTGGCTGAAGAAGCGCTCGCACTTGCGCGCGCGTGCCACGACCTGCTTGTCCTCTTCCGACAGCTCGTCCATGCCGAGAATGGCGATGATGTCCTTGAGCTCCTTGTAGCGCTGCAAGGTGCCCTGCACGCGGCGGGCAATGTCGTAGTGCTCCTGGCCCACCACCTGCGGATCGAGCTGGCGGCTGGTGGAGTCGAGCGGGTCGACCGCCGGGTAGATGCCGAGCGAGGCGATCTGGCGGCTGAGCGTCACGGTGGAATCAAGGTGAGCGAAGGTGGTGGCCGGCGACGGGTCGGTCAGGTCGTCCGCCGGCACGTACACCGCCTGGATCGAGGTGATCGAACCGGTCTTGGTCGAGGTGATGCGCTCCTGCAGCACACCCATTTCGTCGGCCAGCGTCGGCTGGTAGCCCACCGCGCTCGGCATGCGGCCCAGCAGCGCGGACACCTCGGTGCCGGCCAGCGTGTAGCGGTAGATGTTGTCGACGAAGAACAGCACGTCCTTGCCCTTGCCGCTCGCGTCCTTCTGGTCGCGGAAGTACTCGGCCATGGTGAGGCCGGTCAGCGCGACGCGCAGGCGGTTGCCCGGCGGCTCGTTCATCTGGCCGTAGACCATCGCCACCTTGGATTGCGGCAGGTCGTCCAGGCGCACCACCTTGGCTTCCTGCATCTCGTGGTAGAAGTCGTTGCCTTCACGGGTGCGCTCGCCGACACCGGCAAACACCGACAGGCCCGCGTGCTGGGTGGCGATGTTGTTGATGAGCTCCAGCATGTTCACCGTCTTGCCCACGCCGGCGCCGCCGAACAGGCCGACCTTGCCGCCCTTGGCGAATGGGCACACCAGGTCGATGACCTTGATGCCGGTTTCCAGCACCTCGTCCGACAATGCCTGATCGGCGTACGAGGGCGCATCGCGGTGGATCACCCACCGCTCTTCGGTGTTGATCGGCCCGACCTCGTCGACCGGGCGGCCGAGCACGTCCATGATGCGGCCGAGCGTGGCGTTGCCGACCGGCACCTTGATGCCTTCCCCGGTGTTGGTCGCGGTCAGCCCGCGCTTCAGGCCGTCGGTGGAGCCCAGCGCGATCGTGCGCACCACGCCGTCGCCCAGCACCTGCTGCACTTCCAGCGTGATCTCGGTGCCGTCCAGCTTGAGCGCGTCGTACACCTGCGGTACCTGGTCGCGCGGAAACTCGACGTCGATGACCGCGCCGATGATCTGAACCACTTTGCCCTGACTCATTGGGGTAGCTCCACTCGTAATTCGGGTTTATCGGGATACAGGATTCGAGATGCGTGATTCGGAACAGCCGGAGCGCGTGGCGCTGCTACGAATTCCGAATCCCATATCTCCAATCCCGGCTCAATCACACCGCCGCCGCACCGCCGACGATTTCGGAAATTTCCTGCGTGATCGCCGCCTGGCGGGTCTTGTTGTAGACCAGCGTCAGGGTGTCGATCACCTTGTTGGCGTTGTCCGACGCGCTCTTCATCGCCACCATGCGCGCCGCGTGTTCGCTGGCGAGGTTCTCCAGCACCGCCTGGTACACCACCGACTCGATGTAGCGGCCGAGCACGTGCTCCAGCACGGTCGGCGCATCCGGTTCGTAGATGTAGTCCCAGTCGTGGGTCTGCTCCAGCGTGATGCCGGCGTACGCCGACTCGCCGTTCGCCTGGTGGGCTTCGAGCTCGGCGGCGACCAGCGGCAGCGGCAACAGCGCGTCGACCGTGGGCGTCTGCACCATGGTGTTGACGAAGTCGTTGTAGGCGAGAAATACGCGATCCACGCCGGCCGCGGTGTACGCATCCAGCACGACCTTGATCACGCCGATCAGCTTTTCCAGCTTGGGGTGCTCGCCCAGCCCGGTGACGCTGCCGACCAGGTTCACGCCCTTGATGTGGCGCAAAAACGCCTGCGCCTTCTGGCCGATCGCGACGACGTCGACCTCGACCTTCTGCTCGCGCCACTGCGCCACCAGCGGCAGCAGGCGGCGGAACAGGTTGGAGTTGAGGCCGCCGCACAAGCCGCGATCGGTCGACACCACGATGTAGGCGACGCGCTTGAGGTCCCTGCGTTCGATCAGGAACGGATGCTTGAAATCCGTCGACGCCTGCGCCACGTGCGCGATCACCTTGCGCATCTGCCGCGCATACGGCCGCGAGGCTTTCATCAGATCCTGCGCCTTGCGGATCTTCGAGGCCGAGACCATCTGCAGCGCACGCGTCACCTTGCGCATGTTCTGCGTGCTCTTGATCTTGGTTTTGATTTCGCGTCCGCTGGCCATGGATTCTCGCTCGCTATGTTCGCTCGGGGATTCGGGATTGGAGACAAGGGATTGGCGAAGGCTGGGATTCGCGGCTCTTTCGAATCCCGAATACCGACTCTCGCATCCCGGCTCCCGTCACCAACTCCCCGTCTTCTTGTACTCGTCGAGCGAGCTCTTGAAGACGGCTTCCACGTCCTTGTCCCACTTGCCGGTGGCGACGATGTCCTTCATCAGCTCGGCGTGGTTCTGGTGCATGAAGGCGTGCAGGCCCTTCTCGAAGTCGAGCACCTTGGCAACCGGCAGGTCGTCCAGGTAGCCCTTCTCCGCGGCGTACACCGACAGCGCCAACTCGGCGATGGAGAGCGGCGCGTACTGCTTCTGTTTCATCAGCTCGGTGACGCGCACGCCACGGTCGAGCTGGGCGCGGGTCGCCGGGTCGAGGTCGGAGGCGAACTGCGCGAACGCGGCCAGCTCGCGGTACTGCGCCAGCGCCAGCTTGACGCCGCCGGAGAGCTTCTTGACGATCTTGGTCTGCGCCGAACCGCCCACGCGCGACACCGAGATGCCGGCGTCCACGGCCGGACGAATGCCGGCGTTGAACAGGTCGGTCTGCAGGAAGATCTGGCCGTCGGTGATGGAGATCACGTTGGTCGGCACGAACGCGGAAACATCGCCGGCCTGGGTCTCGATGATCGGCAGCGCGGTGAGCGAACCGGTCTTGCCCTTGATCGCCCCGTCGGTGACCTTCTCGACGTAGTCGGCCGAGACGCGCGCGGCACGCTCGAGCAGACGTGAGTGCAGGTAGAACACGTCGCCGGGGTAGGCTTCGCGGCCCGGCGGGCGGCGCAGCAAGAGCGAAATCTGGCGGTAGGCCACGGCCTGCTTGGAAAGGTCGTCGTACACGATCAGGGCGTCTTCGCCGTGGTCGCGGAAGTACTCGCCCATGGCGCAGCCGGCGTACGGCGCAATGTACTGCAGCGCGGCCGATTCGGACGCCGAGGCAACGACGACGATGGTGTTCGCCAGTGCGCCGTTTTCTTCCAGCTTGCGCACGACGTTGGCGATCGACGAGCGCTTCTGGCCGATCGCGACGTAGATCGAATAAATGCCGGAGTTCTTCTGGTTGATGATCGCGTCGATCGCCAGCGCGGTCTTGCCGGTCTGGCGGTCGCCAATGATCAGCTCACGCTGGCCGCGGCCGATCGGGATCATCGAGTCGACCGACTTGTAACCGGTCTGCACCGGCTGGTTCACGCCCTGGCGCCAGATCACGCCCGGCGCCACGCGCTCGACCGGCGCGGAGGCCTTGGCCGTGATCGGCCCCTTGCCGTCGATCGGGTTGCCCAACGCATCCACCACGCGGCCAAGCAGCTCGGGGCCGACCGGCACCTCGAGAATGCGGCCGGTGGTCTTGGCGGTGTCGCCCTCGTGCAGGTGCAGGTACTCACCGAGCACCACCGCGCCCACCGAGTCGCGCTCGAGGTTCAACGCCAGCGCATAGGCGCCGCCGGGCAGTTCGATCATTTCGCCCTGCATCACGTCGGCCAGGCCGTGGATGCGCACGATGCCGTCGGACACGCTGATGATCGTGCCTTCGTTGCGGGCTTCCGCGCCGAGCTTGAACTGCTCGATGCGGTGCTTGATCAGCTCGCTGATCTCGGACGGATTCAAAGTAGTGCTGGACATGGATGGATATCCTGGAAGAGCTGAAAACGAATCAATGCGCCAAGGCGCCGGCCAGCCGCGCGAGGCGACCGCGGGCGGAGCCGTCGATCACTTCGCTGCCGGTGTCGATCACCACGCCGGCCAACAGCGCCGGGTCGACCGCGGTTTCAAGCTGGATCTCGCGCCGGAAACGGCGCTTGAGCGAGGCCTTGAGCTGCTCGGTTTGCGCGGCGTCGAGCGTCATCGCGCTGGTCACCTTGACCAGGAGCTGCGACTCGGCCTCGCGCCGGAACTGCTCGAACAGCGCGGCCACCTCGGGCAGCAGGCCCAGCCGGCGGTATTCGGCCAGCTCGGCGAGAAAACGCGCAAACGGCGCGTCGCCCGGCATGTCCGGCGGCAGGTGCAAGGCCACCAGCTCACGGGGCAGCGCGCGCGGATCGTTGCCGAGCGCGGCCACATGGACGTCGGCGGCCACCGCCGCCGCAAACGCCAGCGCCTGCGACCACGCGTCGAACGTACCGGTGTCGCGTGCCAGCTCGAACGCGGCGCGGGCATACGGACGGGCGAGAGTGATGGACTGGGCCATGGATCAGATTTCCGCCGCGAGCTCGTCGAGCAGCGCCTTGTGGGCCGCGGCGTCGACTTCGCGCTGGACGATCTTGGACGCACCCTGCACGGCGAGCGCGCCGACGCGCTCGCGCAACTGCTCGCGCGCCTGCTGCGCCATCGCCGCAATGTCGTCCTGGGCCGCCGCCTTCAGGCGGTTGATCTCCAGCACCGCATCGCCGCGCGCCTTGTCGATCATCGCGTTCGCCTGCTGCTGCGCGCGATCGATGATCTCGGAAGCCTGCTGGCGTGCCTTGCGGATCTCGTCGGCCACCTTGACGTCGGCGTTCTTGAGCTCGGCCCGCGCACGTTCGGCGGCACTCAGGCCCTCGGCGATCTTGACCTGGCGCTCTTCAATGGCCTTGTTGATGTACGGCCAGATGAAGTGGACACAGAACCAGATGAGGATCGCGAAGGCGATCATCTCGCCGATCAGGGTCGCGTTGAAATTCATCGCTGCCTTACCTGCAAATTCGATACGGAACCGTCACGGGCCAGACGGCCCGCAACAGGTGGACGGCGCCTTGCGGCGCCGGGTAGCTCAGCCCGCGAGCGAGGACAGCAGCGGGTTGGCAACCGCGAAGTACATCGCCAGCGCCACGCCGATCAGGAACGCCGCGTCGATCAGGCCGGCGAGCAGGAACATGCGGCCCTGCAAGAGCGGCATCAGTTCCGGCTGGCGCGCGGCGGCTTCGAGAAACTTGGAGCCCATCACGCCGATGCCGATGCAGGCGCCGAGCGCGCCGAGGCCGATGATCAAGCCGAGGGCAATGGCGGTGAAGCCCTGGATCTGGGCGATTTGAACGATGTGAGCGGCGACTTGGTCCACGGTGATCTCCTCGAAAAGGCGGTTGTTGCGTTGAAGGGTTGAACGATTGGAACGAAACCGGAATCAGTGATGGTCGTGTGCCATCGAGATGTACACGACCGACAGCACCATGAAAATGAAGGCCTGGATCGTGATGATCAGGATGTGGAAGATGCCCCACACCGTGTAGCCGATGATGCCGGCGCCATACAGCGCCCAGCCCGCCAGCCCGGCGCCGGCGCTGAACAGGCCGGCGATCAGCATGAACACCAGCTCGCCCGCGTACATGTTGCCGAACAGTCGCATCGCGAGGCTGACCGGCTTGGACACCATCTCGACGATGTTGAGCGCGAGGTTGGGCAACCACAACAGCGGGTGCTTGCCGAACGGCGCGGTGAACAGCTCGTGCATGTAGCCGCCGAAGCCTTTCGACTTGAAGCTGTAGAACAACGTGAGCACGAACACCGTGATCGACATGCCGAACGTCATGTTGATGTCGGCGGTGGGTACGGCGCGGAAATGCTTGATGCCGAGCGCTTCGGTGATCACCGGCAGCAGGTCGACCGGCAGCAGGTCCATCGCGTTCATCAGCATCACCCAGACGAACACGGTGAGCGCGAGCGGGCCGAGAATGCGACGGTCGCCGTGGAACACGTCCTTGACCTGGCCGTCGGCAAACTCGAGCACCATCTCGACGAACGCCTGCCCCTTGGACGGCACGCCCGAGGTCGCCTTGCGCGCCTTGAGCCAGAACCACAGGCAAAAAATGACGCCGAGCGCCAGCGATACAGTCACCGAATCGAGGTGCACCGCCCAGAAGCCTTCCTTCGCCGCATGCGGCACGAGGTGCTGCAAATGGTGCTGGATGTATTCGGTCAGTCCGCCCTGCGGCTCGCTTGCCATGGATCAACCCTTGAATCGAAATGCCAGCGGATAAACCGCGTAGGCAGCCACCAGCCCCGTCACGGCAGCCAGCGGCGGCAATTTGTATTGAATCAGGATCACCGCCAGCCCGCCGACGACCACTGCCCACTTGAGCGCCATGCCGAGCAGCAAACGCACGAACGCTGCCCCGCCACCCACCAACCGGCCAAACACCTGCGCGGACAACAGCGCGGTACCCAGCGCCAGCGTGAGCCCGCCGCCAGCCGCCGCGATTGCCTCGCGACGCCCCAGCGCCAGAAACGCCAGCCCGACCACCAGCCCCGCCAGTACCTGCCAGATCACGGCGCGCAGCGCCAGGCGGCGACCGAATGGGAGACTGTTGAGCACCCGACCTCTCCGCGCGAGCTAGCAGCTTCGACCACAGCCACGAGCGGCAATCCAATCCGTAAAAGTATATCAGTCGCTGATTTGCACCGACAAGCGTCCGGCGTGCGGCAACTTGTCCAATTTCACCCGCTGCGGCCCCTCCGCCCAAAGAAAAGGGTCGGACCAGGGGAGGGTCCGACCCAGACTGCCGCGCCGAAGGGGAGTGCGACGCGGCAGGGTGCCACAGGAGAATCGTTGATTACTTGGAAGCGGACTTCTTGGCCGCCGGCGTTACGACGGCGTCGTTCGCGGCCTGACGCTGTTCCTGCACGAGCGCCTGCAGTGACTCGGCGGCCTTCTGCGTCACGGCGATGATTTCTTGCGAAACCTCGACCGCACGCTCGGCCTGCTCGCGACCCAGGGTGGCGCCCTTCTCCCACAGGGTGCGCAGCGTATCGGCATCGCGCACTTCGAGGGCCTCGGCGACAAACGCGGCGGAATCGCGGGTCTGCTGTTCGAACGCCTTGAGCTGCAGGCCGGCCACCGTCTCCAGGCTCTTCAGAGCCAGCGACTGGGCCTTGAACGCACCATCGGCGATCTGTTTGGTGTAGGCGAAAAACTGGTTGTTGAACTGCTGAGACATGAGCTTGCCCTCGTCGGGTATGCGGTTAGTGAGGAGCACTCTAGCAAGCTTTTTTGTGCAGTGCAATATATTTTTTCTGGATCGGCCAGACCAATCGTCAAATGTTCAGAATTCACCACGACTTGCGCGTTGTGTGCTAGCGCCGCGGCGCGTCAAGATCGGTCCGCGCAAAGCGTGCGCCGGAGGTGCAGGTTTCGTGCACCACCACCTCGTCCAGCCCCGGCAGCCGTGGCGCGAGACGCTCGAACACCCAGCGCGCAAGCACCTCGCTGGTGGGGTTGTCGAGCCCTTCGATCTCGTTCAAGTAATGGTGGTCGAGCTGGTCGAACAATGGCGCGAAGGCCGCCTTGACGTCGGCAAAGTCGAGCACCCAGCCGGTGTGTGGATCGGGCGTGCCCTCGAGCTGCACGTCGATGCGGAAGGAATGCCCGTGCAGGCGCCCGCACTTGTGGCCCTCCGGCACGTGCGGCAGGCGGTGCGCGGCCTCGATCTGGAACGATTTGTAGATGTGCATGGCGGCCTCGCGCGCGGAAACGACCCATTGTAGTCGGGCGCCGGGTGCCACCCGTCTCAGGATGCGAGACGCCCGCCGGGCACCCTGCGGGCATGAACGCCATCGTCCAGCCGTCGCCCGAGCCCGACCGCCACAGCGGCGCCACGCTGGCCGCGCGGCTCAAAACCAAGTATGCCGACCGCGTCACCGGCAGCTTCGTGGTGCCGGGCACGCCGGGCGACTACGCACACTTTCCGCCGGCGCTGCCGCCGGGGCTGGTCGACGCCCTGCACGCGCGCGGCATCGACCGCCTGTACCGCCACCAGCGCGACGCCTGGGATGCCGTCGCGCGCGGCGAGCACGTGGTGGTGGTGACGCCCACCGCGTCGGGCAAATCGCTGTGCTACACGCTGCCGGTCGTCGCCGCGGCGCTGCGCGAACACCGCAAGGCGCTGTACCTGTTCCCGACCAAGGCGCTGGCGCAGGACCAGGTGGCCGAGCTGATGGAGCTGGCGAAGGCCGGCGAGCTGGGCATCCGCGCGGCCACCTTCGACGGCGACACGCCGGGCGACCAGCGCCGCGCGATCCGCGCCGCGGGCGACATCGTGGTGTCCAACCCGGACATGCTGCACCAGGGCATCCTGCCGCATCACACCAAGTGGGCGCAGTTCTTCGAGAACCTCGCGTTCGTGGTGATCGACGAGATCCACAGCTACCGCGGCGTGTTCGGCTCGCACCTGGCCAACGTGATCCGCCGGCTGGAGCGCATCTGCGCGTTCTACGGCGTACACCCGCAATTCATCCTGTGCTCGGCCACCATCGGCAACCCGCGCGAGCACGCGCAGGCGCTGCTCGGTGCGCCGGTCACGGCCATCACGCGCTCGGGCGCGCCCAGCGGCGAGAAGCACGTGCTCTTGTGGAACCCGCCGGTGGTGAACCCGGACCTGGGCCTGCGTGCCTCGGCGCGCTCGCAATCCAACCGCATCGTGCGCATGGCCATCCGCGCCGGGCTCAAGACCCTGGTGTTCGCGCGCTCGCGCACGCTGGTCGAGGTGCTGACGAAATACCTGAAGGACGTGTTCGACCACGACCCGCGCAAGCCGCCGCGCATCCGCGCCTACCGCGGCGGGTACCTGCCCACCGAGCGGCGCGCCACCGAGCAGGCGATGCGCGCCGGGCGCGTGGACGGCATCGTCGCCACCTCGGCGCTGGAGCTCGGGGTCGACATCGGCGCGCTGGACGCGGTGGTGCTGAACGGCTATCCCAGCTCGATCGCGGCCAGCTGGCAGCGTTTCGGCCGCGCCGGGCGGCGCCACAAGCCGGCGCTGGGCGTGCTGGTCGCCACCAGCGATCCGCTCGACCAGTACATCGTGCAGCACCCGGAGTTTTTCACCGGCGCGCCGCCAGAGTGCGCGCGCATCGCGCCCGACCAACCGGTGATCCTGCTCGACCACATCCGCTGCGCCGCGTTCGAGCTGCCGTTCCTTGCCGGCGACCGTTTCGGCGGCATCGACCCCAAGGTGTATCTCGACCTGCTCGCCGAAGACGGCGTGCTGCAGCCCGAAGGCGGACGCTACGAGTGGGTGGCCGACAGCTACCCGGCCAACGCGGTCGGCCTGCGCTCGGTATCGGATGGCAACTTCGTCGTAGTCGATCGCACGGCCGGCCGGCAAACCATCATTGCCGAGGTGGATTTCAGCTCCGCGCCGCTGATGCTCTACGAGGGCGCGATCCACATGGTGCAGTCGGTGCCGTACCAGGTGGAGCGGCTGGACTGGGAAGGCCGCAAGGCGTTCGTCACCCGCACCCACGTCGACTACTACACCGACGCCATCGACTACACCCGGCTCAAGGTGCTGGAGAGTTTCGCGCGCACTCCGGCCGGTGCCGGCGAGTGCCACCACGGCGAGGTGCACGTGGTGCGCCGCGTCGCCGGCTACAAAAAGATCCGCTACTACACCCACGAAAACATCGGCTGCGGGCCGGTCAACCTGCCGGATCTGGAAATGCACACCAGCGCCGCGTGGTGGCAGTTGCCGCAGGCCACGCTGGATGCCCTCTTCGCCGGCCGCCAGGACGCGCTCGACGGTTTCCTCGCCGCTGCCTATGCGCTGCATGTGGTCGCACGTCTCGCCGTCATGGCCGATGGTGCCGACCTGCACCAGGCCGTGGGCAGCGGCGACGGTGCATGGTCGGTGCACGCCGACGGCAACGGGCGCGGGCAGATCCGCGCCACGGACGGCGGCGCGCCGAACGTCGCGATGCTCGAACGCTTCACGCCGACCGTGTTCCTGTACGACAACTACCCCGGTGGCATCGGGCTGTCCGAACCCTTGTGGCGGCGCCAGGCCGAACTGGTCGGCAACGCAATGCAGCTGGTGCAAGGCTGCCCCTGCCGCGCCGGCTGCCCAAGCTGCGTGGGGCCGGTGCTGGATGACCGCCTGCCGGTCGACGCTTCGCCCAAGGCCCATGCCTTGCGTGTGCTTGCCGCGCTCGCCGCCGCATGAGCGCGACGCTGGCGCAACTGCGCGCGTTGACGCGGCAAGCTGGCGGGCGCGCGGCGGCTTTGCCTGCCGACGGTGCACTGCGGGCACGCACATCGCTCATCACGCCGGACAGCGTGACCGCGCTGCGCAACCTGCTGCGCGTGCGCGCCCCTTCGACCGCAACGCCCGCGGCAGCGCGCGACCGCGCCCTGCCCGGCGCAGAGATCGCCCCCGGCCTGCGCCTCATCACCGCGCGCCTGCCGTTCGGTGGATTGCCGGAGCAGATCGACGGCGCGTTCGACCGCCGGCCAGATTTCGATCCCCGCAGAGTGCTGTTCTTCGACACCGAAACCACCGGGCTCGCCGGTGGCGCCGGCACCCGCGCGTTCATGATCGGTGCCGCGCATTGGGATGGCACCGACATCGTTGTGCGCCAGCTCGTGATCGCCACGCTCGCCGCCGAACCGGCAATGTTGGCCGAGTTCGCACGCTGGCTGACGCCGGACACCGTGCTTGCCAGCTACAACGGCAAAAGCTACGACGCGCCGCTGCTGCGCACGCGCTACCGCCTTGCCCGGCAGGCCAATCCGCTCGCCGGGCTGGAACACGTCGACCTGCTCTACCCGTCGCGCCGACGCTACCGTGGCCGCTTCGAGAACTGCCGGCTGGTCACCATCGAGCGCCGCGTGCTCGGCATCGTGCGCGAGGACGACCTGCCCGGCAGCGAAGCGCCCGCCGCCTGGCTCGCCTACCTGCGCGGTGGCAGCGCTGCCAAGCTGCGTCGCGTCGGCGAGCACAACCATCAGGACGTGCTGAGCCTCGCGCGCCTGCTGTTGCACCTCGCCGGGTGGGAGGCCACCGACTGCCTCGTCGCGTCAAGCTGAAGCGACACCAGCGTGTGTTTCACGCAACTGCGCGCACTTGGTTCCCCCCCGCCCGTCCCATCAAAAGCCTTGTCCGGCTTCAACCCGACCACTGGGCAAAATCGCCGACGGCAGCAACGAACCAGTGTCCGGCCACTCCTGGCGCGAGCCTCCTGCACCAGGCATGGCCTGCACCATGCGGCGGCGCATCATTCATACTTTGCGTGTACCGTTGCCACCACGATCCCGCCCTTGAACCCCGCCTCCCCCTCCCGCCGCGCCTGGCTGATCTATGGCGTCGGCGTGTTCGGCTACATCGTTGCGGTCACCCAGCGCACCACCATCGGCGTGGCCGGAGTGGCTGCGGCGGCGCGGTTCCATGCCGACGCGGCCACGCTGTCGCTGCTGGCGGTGCTGCAGCTGGTGGTGTACGCCGGCATGCAGATCCCGGTGGGCATGCTGATCGACCGCGCCGGCCCGCGAAAACTGCTGATCGCCGGCATGGCGCTCATGATTGGCGGCCAGATCCTCGTCGGCGTCGCGACCGGCACGACGATGGCGGTCGTCGGCCGCGTACTGGTTGGTGGCGGCGACGCGATGGTGTTCACCTCGGTGGTGCGCCTCGTCACGGCGTGGTTCAGCGGACGCATCGTGCCGCAACTGTTCCAATGGCTGGGACTGCTGGGGCAACTCGGGCAGGTAATTTCCGCGGTGCCGTTTGCACTGCTGCTCAACGAATCCGGATGGATCCACGCGTTCCTCAGCGCCGCCGCCAGCGTGCTCCTGGCGCTGGTGGCGATCGTGCTGGTGGTGCGCGATCACCCGCCACTCGCACCGGCACTGGCGCGTCCCGCCAGCCTGCGCGACTCGTTGCGTCTGCTGCGCACCGCGATGGCGCAGCCTGGTACCTGGCTCGGGTTCTGGACGCACTACACCGCCATGGCCTCGGTCACCATGTTTTCGCTGATGTGGGGCTACCCGTTCATGGTGCACGCGTTGGGCTATGCGCCCAGTCGCGCCGCACAACTGCTGATCGTGCCGGTGGTTGCCGGCGCGCTCGCAGGGCCGCTGCTTGGTCGCGCCTCGGCGCGTCAACCGCGACGGCGGGCGCGGCTGGTGCTACACATCACAGGTTTGATCTGCTTGACCTGGATCGGACTGCTGGTGTGGCCGGGGCGGCCACCGCTGGCGCTGCTGCTGGTCACGCTCGTCGCCATGGGCATCGGCGGCCCGGCGGCGGTGATCGGCTTCGATCACGCCAACGCGTTCAATCCTCGCGAAAGCCTCGGCTCCGCCAATGGCGTGGTCAACGTCGGCGGTTTTCTCGCCAGCTTCCTCATGATGTATCTGATCGGCTGGGTGCTCGACCTGCACAGCGCCGGCCACGCGGACACGCTGTACTCGCTGGCCGGATTCAAGCTCGCCTTTGCCGTGCAATACCCGGTGCTTGGCGTGGGCGTGGCGGGCATTGTGTGGACGCACCGGCGCACGCGCGCGCTGGCCGCTGCGCCGCACGCCGCCGGTTAAGCCGGGCTATTTCGCGCCGCACTCCCGCGCCGGTCCGCTCGCCAGTTGCGCCACGAAACCCGCCACATCCTTTGGCATGCCGCCCAACGTCTGCACGTCCTTCTGGCCGGTGGCGCAATACAGCAGCGTCGGGGTACCGCTGGCGCCCATCTTGTCGAACAGCGCATTGTTGGCATCCACCACGGCCTTGGCCGCCGCATCCATGGTCTTGTCCGGCGGATAACCGCCCTCCTCGTCCTTGACGTCGAACCGCGCCTCGTCCTGTGCCAGTGCGGCAGTCGGGTCCTTGGCCGCAAGAATCGCGGCCGCGCGCGGCAGGCTCGATGGCTTCACCACGCCCACCAACACGTAGCGCACGCGCAGCTGGCCGGCGGCAATCGCCGGCTTCAGCGCCTGGTACAGCTCATGGCAATAGATGCAATTGGGGTCGAACAGCTCGGTCAAGATCGGCCCCTTGCTGCCCAGCAGGATCGGTCGGCTGGCAGGCGCCGCCGCAGCCGTGAGCGTCGCCGCCGGGCTGGTCATCAAACCCTGCGCCAGCATCGCCTGATAGGTGAGGCTGTTGCCCTCGGCGTCATAGAAGTTGTTGCCGGTGACCAGCGCTTGCGCGTGCGGCGTGAGCCACACCACCTGCTGCGCGCCACCCTCGCTGGGCTCGATGACCGCGCCCACCATGCCATCCGGCCCGGCAAACACGCGCACCACGCGCGCTGCACCATGCGAGGCGCTGCCCACCAACTGCTGCGCCTGCGCCACCGACACTGCCGGCTGTGCCGGCGCGGTCGCCGCCCACGCGGGCGCGCCGAGCAAACCACCCACTGCCGCCAACGCCACCACCAGACCAGACTTCATGTTGCACTCCGCACCGGCGAAGTGCGCAGTGTGCGCCGATGCGCCGGTGGCGGGGTGCAACCGGATTCACCGGCGTGCGTGCCACGTGGTCAACCGATTGAAGCAGCCATCACCCATCGCGTCTTGCCCAGGCCCGTGGCAAAGGCGAAACACCGCAAAGGCAATTCGCGACCGCAGCCTTCCAGCGCGGACGACCCGGCTTTCAGCGGCTGGATCGTGTCCCCAAGCGGGGAGCAACGAGGCCATCCGTACGCAGCGACATCCCGTGCATCCCCCGGCTCAACCCGGATCATCGTGCATTGCGAAACACTGCCTACCAGCGCCACATCCGCCTGCGTCAAAGCATGGAGGGGCGGTCATCGCGCAACGATTGGCCAAGTCGCAGCAAAAACGAAAGGCACATACGCCGTATATGGAACACGTGCGCAACAACCGGCGCACGGCTACCGGAGACCTCCGTTGCGCCACGCGCTGGTACGCGATCAGCGCGCCACGGTTGAAGAAATCGTTGAAAGCGCGCGGTACGCTTGCGAGGACGACATGCGCTGCATCGCTGCTCGAGCGGTGGAGAAAGCCCGGGAGGCCGGGCCGCAAACCATCAGTTTTCGCCGGCCAATCCGGAATCCAGGTGCGTAATGTGGTCGACCTGATCCAGCCACAGTTTCCAGGCTCCATGGGGAGCATCCCGGTTCTCCAGGGTGACTTCGGCATTGATGCCCTCTTCCCCTCGCGAATCGCGAAACACTTGAGCAGTCGCCCGCACCCGGATGACTCCGGTGTACGTGCTTTCGTCGCGTAGCGATACCTCAACCCGGCCGTGCGCGGGCAACTGGGCAATCAGCGCCTCCAGCCGTTGAACGTCCGCACGCGTGGTGCATGTACGTGGTGCTCGCCTGCTCATGATTCGACTCCTCGGAGAAATGGATCAATACCAAGGTGATTTGGTATGCCGGCGTTTCATATCAAATGGCCGTATGACGGCACGTGATGAGTGGTGCCTCTCGATGTGCCGAAACCGGTAACGGCGTCCACATGCTGCAACTTCTTCGGGGTGGGGTCGAAGGAAGGGACACGCCGGTGTCAGCCGAAACCTTCAGGCACGGCGCGCTCGAGCGCTTCACTGGTCGGATCAACGAAGTGCCGGCGCCACCCGCTAATTGCCAAACGGCGGTTCCACGCCCGCCGCCAGGTGAAATCGACTGATGCCCTCGAACAGCAAGGGCAACGCCGCGCGTTCGGCCGCACTCAGCTCCGGGTGCCAGGCGTCCAGCACCAGCGCCGTGCACGGGCCGGGGCCGTGGTTCCACAACTCGTGCGCGAAACTGCCGTCGTAGGCCACGCCCGTTCCTGCGCGCCAGGTTTCCTCCTGGCCGGCAACGCTGCGCACGCAGCGGCCATCCACGCGCAGGGGAATTTCTACGTTGACCCGCACGTTGGTGAGGCCGCTGCTCGGCAACACATGGGTGCCCGGGGCAAGCATGGCGAAGTAGACGTTGGGGCCGAGGTTTTCCACCTCTACGCGTTGTGGCAGTGACTCCACTGCCGCCAGCGTGCGCGGCAGATATTGCCGCGCGGCTGGCTCCCGGTCGCCATCCCGATAGAGGAACCACGCGGTGAGCCGGGCGTCGGCGTCGCCGTCGAGCACGCCCTGCTCACGCAGCAGCGCCAGATCGTGCGTGCCGAAATACGGCTCCCCTGCCCGCTGGGCGGCAGCTGCCTCCAGCTCGGCCAGCCAGGTGTCACCAGCCGCCGCCAGCGCAGCCATGCCGGGCATGCGCGCGGCATCCAGTACCGGTGCGGCGGACAGCCCCGGCAGGTAGAAAAACGCGCAGCTTTGCTGCGGATCGGGATAGATCGCCACGGCCCGCTTGAGATAGATGTCCAGACCCTGCTCCACCCGCGCCAGCGCCGCGGCGCCGTACTGCGCGCGCACCGGCTCCATGAGCTCCAGGAAAATTTGCTGCTGGTGGCGCTGGATGTAGTCGATGGCGTGCCGCACCACCGGCCGCAGCACCGGGGGTGTGGTGTCGCGGGTGCGCCAGCGAAACGCCGCCTGGGCGGTGGCGATCGCGCGGTAATACGCCGCCGTGGCGTCGTAGGCGTTGCCCAACTGTTCCAGCGCGGCCGCCCGGTGCAACGGCGTCGACAGATCCTTTGGATCCATCGCAATCACCTGGTCGAAGGTTTCGATGGCGTCCTGCGCCTGGCCAAGCGCCAGCTGCAGGATGCCGCGGTTCTTGCGGAAATTGGCTTCCTCCGGATCGACCTGCACGGCCTTCTCGAGGTGCTCGCGGGCGCTGTCAAAGTCGCCCCGACCCAGCTCGCACATCGCCACGTAGTTCAGCGCTTCGGCGTTGTCCGGTTGCGTTTCGAGCGCCCCCCGGTACAGCGCCTCGGCCGCCTCCGCGTGATGCACCACCACCTCGCCGCGCGCGCGCAGCACGGGATTGTTTCCGCCATCACTCGTTGCTGACATGTCAACCTGCCCAATCAACCGCTCGTGGCCACTATGCAGCGCCGTGCGGCTTTTTTTCATGATTTGGTACAAGCCCCGCCGACGGCAGACGTGGCAGGCAACTGGCGGCGCTTCCCGCGGCGGGTCTGATCCAAATCACCGCACTGCGACGTTTACGCACTACCGTGCAGGGGTTGTCGTGCGCACAGATCCCTATGTCTCCTCCTTTCCTGTTGCCGAGCACGCCGCTTCCGAGCGGCTGGTCCATTGACCCGGTGAGCGGCCACTGCGTGCGTCTCAGTGACGGCGCACAGTTCGGGCCGGCCACCAGCCGTGCCCTTGCATGGTCCACCCAGGACATCGACCTGCGGCTGCCCGCGGCAACCGGCCTGGAAATGGATGTCGCCCGACTGCGCAACGCACTCGGTTGCGTGGCCAGCGGCGTGGACGTGGCGACGCTGTCCGACGACGATCCAGTGGCGAGCGAAGCCATCCGTGCCGCCGGGATGGAGCTCGTCGCGCACGGGATCGACGCCTGGCAATGGCAACCGACACGCATGCTGACGAGCCACTTCCAGCAGCGGCTTGGCTGCCTGTTCGATGCGGTTGGCGTGGACCGCGCGCATCATCCAGCCCCCCGGACAGGCGGCGAACGGTGGCTGCTCACCGGGCGCATCGGCCAGCTGGCGATCCGCAGCGAGAGCGTCGTTCACGCCACCGCGGAGGTTACCGCCACGCTGCTGGCACAAGGTTGCGCGAGCGCCGGCGATGCCATGCAACTGGCCCGCACCTGGGCCATCGAGGCGGCGTGTCAGTACCTGGTCGAAGCGGCCGAAATCACGCTGGCCCTCGTGCGCCGGGTGCCATTCCACGAGCACGACTCCGGCTGCGCTGCCGTGACGCACGCCGTGGACCAGCTGTTCGCGGGGTTGCCGACGGCGAATGCGGAACACCGGCCGACCACCCCGCTTCATTCCGGAATCGCCCATGAGCCTGCCTGACCTGTCCGCCACCCTGCCTGGCACCGGCCCGGACGACCCGACCCGCCCCTCGCCGGGGGAAGTCGCCGCCATGCACCGCCTGGCGGAGGTGGCACTCGGCAGCTCGGGCCAAGCCCACCGCTGCGCCAACTTTCTGCTGGCGTGGTCGGACGCCGACCGCTTTGGTGCCTACGACCCCACCGACATCTGGGCGTGCGACCCTACGGTGATCGCCGATACGGTAACGGTGTTCGGCCTCATCGCCCGCGTGTCCGAATACCCGGAATTGCTGGATCCCACGATCCGCGACGCGCTGGCCGCGATCGTCACCAAATGGCGCCGTTGACGAATCAAGCCGCACGGGTGCAACGCCGGCCGCAGGTGCGCCGCGTTGCGGGCGGTTGGCACGATGGCGCTGTGGTGCGCGCCAAAAGATATAGCGTCAAAATCATCGTCACGCTTTCAGTCCGATAATCCGTCGACTCACGGCATCGCGTGCGGCGTCGTCGCGCCGGATGCGCCGCCGACAGGGAACGCACAGAAGCTGACGACTGACAGGCTGACCAAACGGTTTCAGGAGGTGTTTGCCGTGCACAATCCACGCCCCATTTCGCCGCACCTCGGTATCTACCGCTGGCGCATCAACATGGTGCAGTCTTCCCTGCACCGCCTGACCGGGTTGCTGCTTTCGGCCGGCGCCGTGGTTTTCACGTGGGGCCTGATCGCGGCCGCCTCCGGCCCCCACGGGTGGCAACTGTTTGCGGAGTTCTCCGGCAGTTGGATCGGCCTCATCGTGTGGTTCGCGTGGATCTGGGCACTGCTGTTCCACCTGTGCAACGGCATCCAGCATTTGCTGCACAGCCTGGCCTGGGATTACGGCCAGCAGGCCAAGCGTGACCGCACGAAAAACCCCTCGTACTGGACCACCGGCTGGGTGGTCGTGGGAGTAAGCACGGTGCTGACCGTACTGATCTGGGTGCTGCTGGTCATCCGTTTGACGGGAGGTGCGGCATGAGCGAGTTTCCGGGCCAATCCAGCGTGCGCGAGCCCCTCAAGATCGCGCGCAACTGGGGAGCGTCGCACACCGGCGCCCATCACTGGTGGCTGCAGCGCCTGACGGCAGTGGCGTTGATTCCGCTGACGCTCTGGTTCCTGTTTTTCGCCGCCAGCCTGGTGCAGCTCGACTATGCCGCCGTGCTGGCAGCGATCGGGCAGCCGCTGCACGCGTTCGCGCTGATCCTCCTGACCGTGTGCCTCTACTGGCACGGCATGCTGGGGCTGGACGTCATCATCGGCGACTACGTGCACACGCGCTGGTTGGAGGTCACGTTGCAGATTGCCCTGCGCTTTGGCGCGTTCCTCGGCGCCCTGGCCACGACCCTGGCGGTACTCGCCATCTGGTTCGCGCGCCTGCATTGATTCCCCATCTGATTCGAAAGGACGACACGCGCCATGGCTAGCGAAGCGTACAAGGTTGAAAACCATCAATACGACGTGGTGATCATCGGCGCCGGCGGCGCCGGCCTGCGCGTGGCGCTGGGTCTGGCGGAAGCCGGGCTGTCGGTGGCCTGCGTCACCAAGGTGTTCCCCACCCGCTCGCACACGGTGGCCGCCCAGGGCGGCATTGCCGCAGCCCTCGGCAACATGGGCGAGGACGACTGGCGCTACCACTTCTACGACACCGTCAAGGGCGGCGACTGGCTGGGCGACCAGGACGCCATCGAGTACATGTGCCGCGAGGCGATTCCCGCCGTCATCGAGCTGGAACACTTCGGCGTGCCGTTCTCGCGCACCGAGGACGGGCACATCTACCAGCGCCCGTTCGGCGGCCACACGGTACGCCACGGCGAGGGCCTGGCGCAGCGCGCCTGCGCGGCGGCCGACCGCACTGGCCACGCCATCTTGCACACGCTGTACACGCAGGCGTTGAAGCACAAGGTCAAGTTCTTCGTCGAGTTTTTCGTCACCGACCTGGTGACCGATCCGCGCAGCGGCGACATCACCGGCGCGCTGGCGATCGACCTCAGCGAAGGCAACGTGCACTACTTCCGCGGCCACGCGGTCATCCTCGCCACCGGCGGCTACGGGCGCACGTATTTCTCCTGCACCTCGGCGCACACCTGCACCGGTGACGGCGGCGGCGCGGCGCTGCGGGCCGGCATCGCCATGCAGGATCTGGAATTCGTGCAGTTCCACCCGACCGGCATCTACGGCGCGGGCTGCCTGATCACCGAAGGCGTGCGCGGCGAAGGCGGTTATCTCACCAACGCCAACGGCGAGCGGTTCATGGAGCGCTACGCGCCGCACGTGAAGGATCTGGCCTCGCGCGACGTGGTCAGCCGCGCCATCACCATCGAGATCCGCGAAGGCCGCGGCGTGGGCGAGCACAAGGACCACGTGCTGCTGAACCTGGCGCACCTGGGCGCCGACACGCTGCACGAGCGCCTGCCGGGCATTTCCGAAACCGCGCGCATCTTCGCCGGCGTGGACGTCACCAAGCAGCCCATCCCGGTATTGCCGACCGCGCATTACTGCATGGGCGGCATCCCGACCAACCTGTACGGCCAGGTGGTGCAAAAAGTCGGCACCGACAACGACCACATCGTGCCGGGCCTGTTCGCCATCGGCGAAGCGGCGTGCGTCTCGGTCCACGGCGCCAACCGCCTGGGCACGAACTCGCTGCTCGACCTGATCGTGTTTGGCCGCGCTGCCGCGCAGCGCTGCGCCGAGATCATCAAGCCGGACACGCCCTTCGCCCAACTGCCGACCGACGTGCTGGATCCGGCGCTGTCCCGGCTCGACAAGCTGCGGCACGCGAAAGGCGGCACGCCCACGGCAGTGCTGCGCGAAAAGATGCAGCGCACCATGCAAAACGACGCGGCGGTATTCCGCACTGCCGAGACGCTAAAGCAGGGTTGCGAGCGGATCGACGCGGTCTACGCCCAGTTCGAGGACGTGCACGTGTCCGATCCGTCCCTGATCTGGAACTCCGACCTCATGGAGACCTTCGAGCTCGGCAACCTGCTGGTGCAGGCCGTGGGCACGATGCACTCGGCGGCGGCACGGCCGGAGACCCGCGGCGCCCACGCGCGCGACGATTTTCCCGAACGCGACGACGCCAACTGGATGAAGCACACCCTGGTCAAAGTCGATCACCAGGGCCAATGCACCCTCGACTACCGGCCGGTACACACGCAGCCGCTCGACCACGAGGTGGAAACCATCCCGCCGGCCAAACGCGTGTACTGACCGGAGCCCCGCGACGCTTGCCGCGGGCAATCTCAATATTTCGTTCCAAGGGAGAACTCTCATGGCCCAGTTCCGCTTGCCACAGATGTCCCGGGTGCAGAAGGGCAACTACGTTGCCGCCAAGCCGGGCGCCAAGAAAGTCCGCAAGTTCAAGATCTACCGCTGGGACCCGGAGATCGGCGGCAATCCGCGCACCGATACCTTCGAGGTCGATGTGAGCGACTGCGCGATGGTTCTGGACGTGCTGCTCAAGATCAAGAACACCATCGACCCCACGCTGACGCTGCGCCGCTCATGCCGCGAGGGCGTGTGCGGTTCCTGCTCGATGAACATCAACGGCGAGAACACGCTGGCGTGCACCAAGGCGCTGGACGATCTGCGCGAGGGCCAGGTCAACATCTACCCGCTGCCGCACATGCCGGTCATCCGCGACCTGGTGCCGGATTTCAGCCACTTCTACGCGCAGTACGCCTCGATCCAGCCCTGGCTCAAGACCGACAGCCCGGTGGGCTCGCGCGAACGCCTGCAATCGCCCAAGGACCGCAAGAAGCTGGACGGCCTCTACGAGTGCATCCTGTGCGCCTGCTGCACGGCCTCGTGCCCCAGCTACTGGTGGAACCCGGATCGCTTCCTCGGTCCGGCCGTCCTGCTCCAGGCCTACCGCTGGATTTCCGACTCGCGCGACGAAGCCACCGGCCAGCGCCTGGATGAACTCGACGACCCGTTCAAGCTCTACCGCTGCCACGCCATCTTGAACGGCACCAACACCTGCCCGAAAGGCCTGAACCCCTCCAAGGCCATCGCCCAGATCAAACGCCTGATCGCCGAACGCACGATCTGAGGGCGCGGCATCGTTCCGCTGTTCGCCGCCTCTCTCTGCCGGGAGAGGCGCCGTGGTGGGCGTCCAGCTTCAAGTCCCGCGCGTACCCTCATCCGGCCCTTCGGGCCACCTTCTCCCGGCGGCCACGCCCGAGAATGAAGGGGTGAGAAGGGACGGCCACGCGGGCAACGTGCCCGTCGGGTGGGCTTCCCGCGCCCGCCGCCACCGCGGCGGGCGGTCACCTCACATGCCGTTGTAGATCGGGCCTTCGCCGCCGTGCGGCGTGGTCCAGACGATATTCTGGGTCGGGTCCTTGATGTCGCACAGCTTGCAATGGACACAGTTGGCGGCGTTGATCTGCAGCCGCGGCTGGCCGTCCGCGCCCGTCACGAACTCATACACGCCGGCCGGGCAGTAAGTGGCTTCCGGGCCGCCGTACTTCGCCAGGTTCACCTGCACCGGCACGCTCGGATCCTTCAGCGTGAGGTGCGCCGGCTGGTTTTCGTCGTGGTGCGTGTTGGACAGGAACACCGAACTCGCGCGGTCGAACGTGAGCTTGCCGTCGGGCTTCGGGTATTCGATCTTCACGCACTCCGCGAGCGGCCGCAGCCGGGCGCTGTCGGGCGTGTGGTGATGCAGGTTCCACGGGATGTGCCCGCGCAGCAGCCATTGCTCCACGCCGGTCATCACCGTGCCGACGTTGCGACCGTAGTGGAACCACTGCTTGAAGTTGCGCGACTTGCGCAGCTCCTGGTACAGCCACGAGCCGCGCAAGGCATCGGGGTAGCTCGCAAGTTCGTCGTTGCTGCGTCCGGCCACCAGCGCGTCGAACACCGCATCGGCCGCGAGCATGCCGGTCTTGATCGCCGCATGGCTGCCCTTGATGCGCGACGCGTTCAGCACCCCGGCCTCGCAGCCGATCAGCGCGCCGCCCGGAAACACCAGCTTGGGCAACGACGCCAGGCCGCCGGCGGTGAGCGCGCGCGCGCCGTAGGCGATCCGCTTGCCGCCTTCGAGCAACGGGCGGATGGCCGGGTGTGTCTTGTAGCGCTGCAGCTCCTCGAACGGCGACAAGGTGGGGTTGCGGTAGTCGGCGCCGATCACGAAGCCGACCGCCACCAGATGGTCCTCCAGGTGATACAGGAACGATCCGCCGTAGGTCTGCGCATCCAGCGGCCAACCCGCGGTGTGCATGACCAGGCCCGGCCGCGCCTTGGCGGGATCCACCTCCCACAGCTCCTTCACGCCGATGGCATAGCTTTGCGGATCGCAGTCGGCGTCGAGGTGGAAGCGCTCGATCAACTGGCGGCCGAGATGCCCGCGCGAGCCCTCGGCAAAAATCGTGTAGTTCGCCACGAGCTGCGTGCCGGGCTCGTAGGCGGCGGTGTGCGTGCCGTCCTTGGCGACGCCGATCTCGCCGGTCTGCACGCCGCGCACCGCACCGCGCTCGTTGTACAACACCTTGGCGGCGGCAAACCCCGGAAACACGTCCACGCCGAGCGCCTCGGCCTGCTCGCCCAGCCAGCGCACCACGTGTCCCAGCCGCACCACGTAGTTGCCGGCGTTGCGGAAACACGGCGGCAACAGCCAGTGCGGCGTCGCCCGCGCGCCGGTTTGGGTGAGAAACAGGAAACGGTCCTCCGCCACCGGCAGCGTCAGCGGCGCACCGCGTTCGGCCCAGTCGGGAATCAGCTCGCCGAGCGCGCGCGGATCCATGATGCAGCCGGAGAGAATCTGCACGCCGATCTCCGGCGCCTTTTCCAGCACGCACACGCTGATGTCGTGCTGGCGCTCGCGGGCCAGTTGCTTCAGGCGGATGGCCGTCGCCAGGCCGCCCGGGCCACCACCGACCACGATCACGTCGTAGGTCATCGCATCGCTGTCGCTCATGCACCACTCCCGTTCTAAACCCGCCGCGGCGCGCCTGGTTGCGCGCCAGCCATTGTCCACGGCCCGACCTGCCCGCCGTGCGGCGCGGGTCGACCCGATCCAGTTCGTTGCCCCGCGGGCCACGCATCGGCGTTCGACGCATGCCCGGTCGCGGCGGCGGGGCGAAACGCCCCGCGTAACGGTGTCCCAAATGCCTGCAACAAAGCAACCTGCCAATGAGGTACGTCAAACGGGGCTCGCCCGGGGCCGGACCGCCGGCGGCCCCAATGACGACAATGCCGGCGTCGCGACGCGACGCCGGCATCTTTGCCACGCTCCTTGACCGTACCGGTCACCGGATACGGGTCACTCCTTGATCGGCGCCGGATTGGCGACGCGTCCCCAGGTGGATTTGTTGCCCCAGATGTTCTGGCGCAAGCCTTCCAGTTGCAGGATCTGCGAGTGATCGACGAACAGGTTGACCTCGTTGCCGTAGTTCTTGATGTACCACTCGAACACCAGCGGGTCGGCCGACTCGAACATGACGTGCTCCAGGCCCACGCCGTTGATGATCGATGCGGCGGCCGCGGTGTTCCAGTTCACCACGTTCTCGGTGATGCCCTCGGACTCGATCATGATGATGTCGGCGCCGGCGTCCAGCGCGCGCTTGGCACGATTGACCAGATCGCCCACATCCTTCTTGCCCTCGGCCGCCAGCTCCGCTTCGGTGGAATCGCCGCCGGAGCCGAACTGGATGCCCAACTCGGGCTTGGCCTTGAGCCCGGCCCTCTTGACCTGCTCGATCAGGCGCAGCAGGCCGGAGGTGGGAACAGTGAGGAAGCCGGTGGAGATCTCGATCACGTCGAACCCGACCTCCTTGGCCTCCTTGAGGTACTTGGCCACGGCATCCGGGCCGTAGCGCAAGACAGTTTCGATCCAGCCGCCGGAGGAGATGTAGGCGTCGTGCTGGTGCGCCAGATCGCTGAACGCGCGCACCTGTTCGCGCGGCAGCAGGGCAAAGGAACCGCCGGCCCATTTGACGCCGTCGACCCATTGCCCGGCGACGTCCAGCACGTCGGCCAGATGCCGCGTGCCATAGGTGGCGTAATACGGCCCGCGGATTTCGGTCAGGCCGAACGAACGGGGTTTTTCCGGGCGATAGGCCCGTGGAACGAAATCGAAACTGGTGTTGGCCATGATGTTTCTCCTTTCGATGTGTGGGGGTGGTTCGGGGATCAGGCGGCGGCCGGGAGCTTGCGCTGCAACGGGACCTTGGCCAGCAGCGCAGTCAGTTCGCGCACGGCATGGACGTCCAGCTCATGCACGGTGCGGGCGATCTGCACCGCCAGCGCGTCGCCGGTGAAGGGCGTGACCAGCCGCAGAAATTTTTCGCTGGCGCCGGCCCAATCCAGCGGCTGCGAGGTGAACCCCTTGTAGGCCGCGGCGGTGGCTGAAAACACCTTGCCGTCGTTGAGTTCCACCTCCACCCGGCTGGGCATTTCCTGCGGGAAACGGGCGGTGAAACCGGCATCGGGCGCCACGGTGATTTTCTGCAGCAAGGCCTGCACATCGGCGCTGACGATGCGCGCGGCAGCGTACTGGGCCGGTTGCACCTGACCATCCAGCAGGGCCACCGCCACCATGTACGGCAGCGAGTGGTCGGCCTCTTCCTTGCTGCGGATATGCCGTTTGTCGCCCTCCTCGCCGCCGCCGATGATGTCGTAGGCAACCTGGAAGGTGGCGATGCGCACCGCGCGGATCGCGTCGGCGCGGAAGCCGGGTCGGGTGGCGATGTCGATCGCGGCATCGATCGACGATTGCGAGTGAATCTCGGCGTTGTGCTTTTTGATGATCGTGCGCAGGACGCTTTCCAGATCCTCATGCAACCAGTCGATGGTGAACGGGCCGGTGATGGTTTCCTTCAGCCCCTTGTTGCCTTCGAACACTTGCTCGGGACCGGTGATGCCCACGCTGGCCAGCAACGCTGAGTGCGTGCCCTCCTTGCCGACCTGCGGATAGGCCAGGCCTTTCCAGTTCGACAGATTGCCGGTGCGGGTGACGCGCAAGGCATTGTTGGCGGTGCCGGAAATGGCGATCGCGTTGGCGGTCTTGGCGACATCCAGGCCCATCGCCTTGGCCACGCCGGCCGCCACCGCGTACGCGCCTTGCACGGTGTGGTCGAAACCCTTGGCGCGTACCGGCGCTACGTCGGACAGCCGCGTCTGCACCTGGTAGGCGACCGCCACGGCGGTGAGGAAATCCTTGCCGCTCGCGTTGACGCTCTCCGCCGCCGCCAGCACCGCGCCGATGTTGTCCGACGGGTGGCAGGTCTCGCCGGGGGCGAGGTAGCTGTCCATGAAATCGAGATAACGGCTGAGGCCGATGTTGTAGAACGCCGCCCGGTCCGGCGCCGAACTGCCGCCGCCGATCAGCGTGGAGGCGCCGTTGCCGCCGAGCGATTCGGTGAGTTTGCGGATCGCCCGCATGGATGGTGCGTCGAGCGCGCCGATGGCGACGCCGAGTGTGTCGAGGATGCGGATCTTGATTTGTTCCACCGCCGGCGCGCTGATTCGCGCGTATTGGGCACCGTGGACAAAAGCCGCCAGTTGCTGGACTTCAGTCATGGTCAGAGACCTCCCTGACTGGAAGGCGCATCGGCACGCCAGCGCAAACCGCGCACGCGAAAACGCATGACTCGTTGGCGCGCCAACACGAATGATTCGCGTTCGTGTAGGGTAGGCCCGCCATGCATGGACGGTGCTGATCTGGGTCAGCCATCCGCCAAAACCGATTGTGTCTCCCCGTCATGCAGCCTCCGGCTCGATGGCCTTCCGGCGGGCCCAAATTGCGGCGGTCAGCTTGGCCTCGCCACCCTTCGACCGATGGGTGCATCAGCCGCATTTGCAAAAGCGGGGGCTGCTTTCATACCCCTAGGGGTGTGTGATACCTTCGAAACGTACGCGTGCTGCGCTTCCCGCGCAGTCTCGGCTGCGGTCAGCTCCGAAGGGGGGGCTTTGGCCTCGAACCACCAGATACATTGGTATGCCTACGCGGCCATCCGTGACCGCGAAACCGCGCTGACGCCGCCGTCATCGGCGGTCACCGGGCATGCGCGCGCCGACGTGCCGCAACCCACCGGCCGCCGCCATATCGCGCCGGCTTTCCGCCTCAGAATCCGTGCCGTCGGTTGCATCCTGCATGGCATGGGGCCGTATCGATTCGATCCGCAAGCCACGGAGAACACCGATGCCAGAGCTCCCGGTTCCCGCCATCAAGCGCCATGGCCGGCAGATGTTTGCCGCCATCGAATATGCCGGCCTGCTGCTGGTGCTGATGGCCACGGTGGTGGCCACGACGCAGGAAGTGCGCTCGATGATGAACAGCGCCAGCGTGTCGGTGACCGACCTGCTGCTGCTCTTCATCTACCTCGAGATCGTGACCATGAGTGGCGTGTACTGGCGCACGGGTCGGCTGCCGGTGCGGATGCCGCTGTATGTCGCGATGGTCGCGCTGGCGCGGCACATGATGCTCGACTCCACCGAACTGACCTCGCTCGACACCCTCGCCGAGGCGGGGGCGATCCTGCTGCTGGGTGTCGCCGTGCTGCTGGTCCGGTACGGCCACACCCGCTATCCCTACCTCGACGAGAACGGCCATTCCCGCACCATCAGTTGATGCGCGCATGACCATCCGCGTGCCGTAGCTGTTGCCGTACCACCTTTCGATTCCCGTGGAGAAATGCCATGCACCATGCCCCATCCACCCTGGCCCTGCTCGGACTGCTTGCCCTCGGCCTGTCGTTCGGCGCCGCCGCGGCCAGCACCGCGACGACGGCCACCGCCGACAACGCCAACACGGCCGGCTGGCACACCGGCGTCATCACCAGCGGCGGGGAAATCCACCCGGTACCCAAGGGCTCGTCGTACATGCCCGATCCGAAGGCCACCTACAAGGTGGTGTTCGCCATGACCCGCGGCAGCGACGACCCGACCAAGGTCAGTCCCGCCGTCGAACGCGTGGCGCGTGCGGTCAACCTGTTCACCGCGGCCGGGGTACCGCTGAAGAACCTGCACTTTGTCGCGATCGCCTATGGCGCGGCGACGCCGGCGATGCTCGACGACAAGCATTACGAGGACACGTATCTAGTGCACAACCCGAACCTGCCGATCATCCGTGAGCTGCGCAAGGCCGGGGTGGACATCGTGGTGTGCGGCCAGGCGGTGGCGGAGTACAAATACCACTTCGACTGGATGGACCACGACGTTCCCGTGGCCCTGTCCGGCGTGACCACGATCACCGAGATGCAACTCAAGGGTTACGCCTTGATGCAACTGTGAGCAGGCAACGGCTCCGACACTGATCCGCGCCCGCCTGCCCGGCGTGGCGTACGCGGAGGTCCTTCAGGGAAGCGCGCTCGATGCATATTCGCAACCGGCGGTTGATCTTCGGCGCAGCGATGGTGCTGTGCACCGCCGCAGCAGGCGCCGCCACGCCCGACGCCGCGCACATTGCCGCGGCGGGAAACGGGCGCGGCGCGCCGCCCTGTGCAAGCTGCCACGGCGTTGCCGGCGATGGCCAGGCCGCCGCCGGCTTTCCGCGCCTGGCGCATCTCGATGCCGGTTACCTGCAGCGCCAACTCGACAATTTCGCCGACGGCTCGCGCGCCAACGCGACGATGGCGCCGATCGCGAAATCGCTCACCGCGGCCGAGCGCCAGGCGTTGGCCGCCTATTACGCCGGCATGCCGTTGCCTGCCGCGACGCAGCCGCCAGTCGCCGACAGCGGCAGCGATCGCGCCCGCGGCGAACAACTGGCGACCCGCGGCAGGTGGAGCCAGCAGGTTCCCGGTTGCGTGCAGTGCCACGGTCCGCAAGGCGTGGGCGTCGGCGCGCATTTCCCGCCGTTGGCCGGCCAGTCGGCGCTGTACATCGCCAACCAGTTGCGTGCCTGGCGCAGCGGCACGCGCAGGAACGATCCGCTGGGATTGATGCAGCACGTCGCGTCCGCGCTCGACGACGCGGACATCCGGGCCGTGTCCACGTGGTTTGCCGCACAACCGGCAGGCGCCAAGGGAGGCAAGCCATGAAACCCGCACCCCGCATCGCGCTCATCGCGCTGGCCATGGTGGTCGTGCCGTGGGCGGCGCGCTCCAGTGGACAGGCATCCCGCACGACCGCTGCCCCCGCCGCAACCAAGCCGGCAGCCGCGGCGCTGCCCGCCTTCACCCCGCCACCCGACTCGGCGATCCCGGACGATCCGTTCGGGGCATTGGTGCGCGAAGGCCGCGACATTTTCCTGGACACGCCCGGCCACGCCAAACCCTACGTCGGCAACGGCCTCAGTTGCAGCAATTGCCACCTCGATGCCGGGCGGCGCGCCAACTCGGCGCCGATGTGGGCGGCCTATGTGCGCTACCCCCACTACCGCGCCAAGAACGGCAAGGTCAACACCTTTGCCGACCGCCTGCGCGGGTGCTTCCAGTTCAGCATGAACGGCAAGGCGCCGGCGGCGGACAGCGACGTCATCCGGGCGCTGACCGCCTATTCGTACTGGCTCGCGACCGGTGCGCCCACCGGCAAGAACCTCGCCGGCTACGGCTACCCCAAGGAAGGCTTCACGTCGCCCCTGCCGCCCAGCTATGCGCGCGGGCAACAGGTCTACGAAAGCCACTGCGCGCTGTGCCACGGAACGAACGGCGAGGGCCAGCAGGTGGCCGGCAAGTTCGTGTTCCCGCCGCTGTGGGGGCCGCAATCGTTCAACTGGGGCGCCGGGATGGGCAACATCGACAACGCGGCCGCGTTCATCAAGGCCAACATGCCCTTCAGTCGCGGCGACACGTTGACCGACCAGGACGCCTGGGACGTGGCGATGTTCATGGACGCGCACGAGCGCCCGCAGGATCCACGCTTCAAGGACAGCGTCGCCGCCACCCGCAAGCAGCACCACGACAGCAAGTGGTCGCTCTACGGCACCGAAGTCAACGGCCGCCTGGTCGGAACCGGCACGCCGCCGCGCGGCCGATAATGGCACGCGGCGGCACGGGAACACGCCGCGCCGCGGCGCCCGCACGCCAGTCCGCCGCGATGGATCGCAGCAGACGTGCCGTGCCGAACCGGCTACTTCCAGTCGTACTGGATGCCCAACGAGTCCTCGCGCATCGAGATCCTCTCGGTGCCGGCAGGCATGCCACCCATGAACACCGGCAGGATCGACGCGCCGGAGACGCTCTGCGAGAACGCGTGCATGTAGGCCATGGTCAGCTCACCGCCCGAGGCCAGCTTGTGCGTAAAGCCGAGCGTCACGTGGTTGGTGACCACGCCCGGCGCGAGGATGTTGAAGGTGACGTCGCTGCCGCGGATCGGGTTGTCGGTGTGGTTGTAGCCGGCACGCCAGGTCCAGCGCTCCGCACCCGCCCATTCCACACCGAGTTTCCACACGTTGACGTCCCGCCAGCCGAACCCGGGCCCATTGGTCGAGCCAAGCTGCGTCGGCCGGAGGCTGGTGTCACCCACCGAATGCACGTCGCTGTAGTTGATGCGCATGTAGTCGAGCGCCAGCGTCACGTCATGCCATGCCGTCCAGGCCACGCCGGCGCCGTAGTTGCTCGGGATATCGAAGCGGCCGCGTTCGGCAAACAGGCCCGAGTAATCGGAGAAGCGGCTCATGTGCACCTTCATCGCGTAGGTGGCGCCCACCGCGAAGTCGTCGCTCACCCGCGCATAGTAACCGAGGCGCAGGCCGCCGCCGGTCGAGGAGTCACGCCCGTTGTCGGTGACCTTGGCGGGATCGGCGGACAACCCCGGCGTGCCCGCGAACGCCTGCAGGCCGAATGCCTTGAAGCTCTGGTACACGAACAGCGGCGTGACGCCGATCGACTGGCGCGGCGTGAACGCGTAGGCGACGGTCGGCGCGACGACCAGTTGCATCAGGTCGACGCCGAGGCTGCCCTGCCCGCACAGCATGTTGGCGGGCCCCCTGCCGCAGTTGAAGTTGGCGCCGGGGTAATCGGTATCCATGCCGCCGTTGCCGTACACCGTGACGCCCAGCGCAAGCTGGTCGCTCAGCATGTGGTTGTAGCCGAACTCGGGAATGCCGAACCAGTCACGGTTGCTCGACACCGAACCATCGAGTCCGGGGCCGAGGCCGCTGCGCGAGGCGGAACGCCGCGGAGTGAACGCGGTGAGCCCCAGCTCGAGCCGGTTGCCGGCGAACGCCATCGTCGCCGGATTGTTGGCCCCGCCGAAGGCGTTGTCGGCGAATGCCAGCGAAGCCCCGCCGCGACCCGATGCCTGCATGCCATAGCCATGGGTGAAATAGCCGTCCGTGGCACACGCCCCGGAAGCCACGCCCGCCAGTGCAAGCAGCCATATGCTGCGGCGAAAGGTCGCGCGATGGACGGCTGAACGGAAACGTGCGGAATACTGCGATTGCATGATGGTGTCCCCTTCATCGATTCGTGGAACGGCGCGAAAACATTGGCCCTGCAGGCCTGCAAGCCCTGCTGCGACGTGCGATACCCGCGGCCGTTTCGCCCCTGCCACGGTTTTTCCCCTCCCGCATGGCGCCCCCTGCACCATCGGGTTCAACGCATCACGCCACCCGGTGCGGACGCCCTTCAGGTTCGGGCACCAGTACCGACTCGCTCCGTGAGAGAATGTGACGTCGATTCGTACGCACTGGCGTGCGGACCATCCATCGGAAATCAGGTTGGAGGCATCCATGCAGGAGATCAGCGAAAGCCGCAAGAAGGTCGCGCTGCGTCTTGCGCGCGTCGAAGGCCAACTGCGCGGCATCAAGGGGCTGGTCGAAGGCGGTGCCGAGTGCGAAGACATCGCGACGCAGATGACTGCGGCGCGGCGTGCGCTGGATCGCGCCTTCTACGAGATGCTGGCGTGCAGCCTGCTGCGCCACGTCGACGAGGAACCGAGTCCGGCGGCCGTCCGCGAGTCGACCAACGAACTCATGCGCCTGCTGGTGAAATTCGCCTGAGCTGCGCTTCATGGCTTGCCCTGCTTGAGCCACTCCTGCTCCATCTGCAGGTAGGTCGAGTTGGCGTTCAGGCGGTTGGCGGCATCGAAGGTCGGCACGCCCTTGAAGCGTGACCAGTCGGTGTGTGCATAGGCGTCGTCGAAGCTCTCCCAATTGCGCACCGCCTTGCCCATCTGCTCGCGCAGGTAGGCGATGTAGTCGCGGGTGAATTGCGCATCCTGGCGCGGATCGGTGGACGCCGGGCCATGCCCCGGCACCATCACGCGCGGATGCAAGGCCAGCACCTCGTCGATGGCGACGAGCCAGTGCCGCGTGTTCGAATCCGGGCCGATGAACGGCGCGCGGCCGGCATAGATCACGTCGCCGGAGTACAGCACGTTGTCGGGTTCGACCAGCAGGCCGAGGTCTTCGGGCGAATGCGCCGGCCCGAAACGATGCAGCGACAGCGTGACCGCACCCATCTTGAACGACTCGTTGTGGTCGATCCAGCGGTCGGGCAACGGCGGCTTGAAATCGGCGCCGAGGTACTTGCCGATCAGCGCGCGGCGTTCGGTGACCCGCTGCAACGCCGCCTCGGAGCCGAGATAGGCCTTGGCGCGCACGTCCGCCCACACTTTGGCGCCCACCGCGCGCAGCGCCGGTATGCCGTAGAAATGGTCGGCGTGGTAGTGGCTGATGACCACCAGCTTGATCGGTTGCGAGGTGCGCTGGCGGATCTCCGCAATCAGCCGGTCGGCGAGCGACGGCGAGCCCAGCGAATCGAACACGATCACGCCATCACCGGTGATCACGAAACCGGCGTTGGCAATGAAGCCCTGGTTCTCGCGCGTCGCCGCATCCAGCCGGCCTTCCACGTAGTACGTGTGCGGGCCGACCTGGTGCACCGGCATGTCGATGTCGGTGGGCGCCCAGTCGCCCGCGTGCACCGGCAGGACCGCAGCCACCAGCAAGGCGAGGCACCATGCCATGAGCCTGCCGGGGCTGCGCCGCGTCATGCGCCGACGATTCCCGGATTGCCGGTTTCGCCGATCAGGCGCGGCTGTTCCAGCGTGGGCGGGGCCAGCGTGCGATGCGCGGCCAGGTACTGCTCGACGACCTCCCACACCGGTGCGCCACCCGGGTCGCTCACGACGGGCGCCCAGCCCGCCACCTTGTACTTCTTGCCGGCATCCATCGGCACGCCGGCCAGGCGCATGTCGCTGATGCGCTGGCCACTGGCCGCGCCGGGCGTGCAGGCGTAGCTCATCCCGCCCACGCGCACCATGTCGCCGCCCTGCTGGTAGTACGGATCGGGGTTGAACAGGTTGTCGCAGACATCCTCGAGGACAGCCTTGAGCTCGGCGCCGGTGTACTCGTTGACGGTCGCGGTCGGATAGGTGATGGCGGTCTGGTCGAGCAGGCATTCGCGCGTGATCGACTCGCCCGGCAGCAGCGTGGTGCCCCAGCGGAAGCCGGGCGACAACGCGATCTGCGCCCCTTTCACGTCGCGCAGGGCATCAAGGATGACCTGGTCGAAGCTGCCGTTGAAATTGCCGCGGCGGTACAGCAGCCCCTCGCTCACCGCGAGTTGCTCTTCCAGCTTGGCGCGGTAGGGCGCGCGGTGGCGATCGATCAGCGCCTGCATCGCCGGGTCGGGTTCCAGCAGGTTCGCGAACACCGGCAGCAGGCGGTAGCGGTAGCCGCGCACCTTGCCGCCTTGCACGTCGAAATCCAGCACGCCGAGGAACTTGCCGTTGCTGCCGGCGTTGGTCACCAGCGTCTGCCCGCCGGCGTTCTTCACCGCCACCGGTCGCGGCACGCCGTCGTGGGTGTGACCACCGAGGATCGCGTCGAGCCCCTGCACCTTCGAGGCGAGCTTCAGGTCGACGTCCATGCCGTTGTGCGACAGCAGCACCACCACGACCGCGCCGGCCTTGCGCACCTTGTCGATCGTGCGCTGCAGGCGGTCGTCCTGGATGCCGAAGGTCAGGCCATCGACGAAGCGGCCGGGGTGCGCGATCGGCACGTACGGGAACGCCTGGCCGATGACGGCGACGCTGACGCCGTTCACTTCCCGCAAGCTGTAGTCCGCAAACACCGGATCGCCGAAATCGGCGGTGCGGATGTTCTGCGCAAGAAACTCGAGCTTGCCCTTGAACGGCCCGTTGACGACCTCGCGCACCCGGTCGGCGCCGTAGGTGAACTCCCAGTGCCCGGTCATGATGTCGACGCCGAGCGCGAGCTGGGCGTCGATCATGTCCTGGCCGCGGCTCCACAGCGCGAGCCCCGTGCCCTGCCAGGTGTCGCCGCCATCCAGCAGCAATGAGCCGGGGCGCTCGGCGCGCAGGCGCTTCACCAGCGTCGCGAGATGGGCGAACCCGCCCAGCTTCCCGTAGCGCCTGGCCGCAGCGACGAAATCGACGCAACTGAGCGCATGCGCCTCGGGCGTGTTGGCCGCGATGCCGTAGTACTTGAGAAAGTGCTCGCCCACGAGGTGGGGCGGCCGGCCGCGCGCCGCGCCGACCCCGATGTTTTGCGAGGGCTCCCGGAAATACACCGGCTGCAACTGCGCGTGGGTATCGGTGAAGTGCAGCAGCCCGACGTTGCCGTATCTGGGCACGTCGTACAGCGACTTGGCGTCGCGGTCCGCCGCAAACGCCAACTTGCCGAGCGGCATGCCGGCCACGGACGCCGCCGCCAGCACGCGCAGGAACTCACGCCGGGACAGGTTCATCGCGCGCTCAACCCACGGCAGCTTCGTCGGTGCGGGTCT
This sequence comes from Rhodanobacter sp. FW106-HT46G03, assembly GCF_058789895.1. Taxonomy (NCBI): domain Bacteria; kingdom Pseudomonadati; phylum Pseudomonadota; class Gammaproteobacteria; order Lysobacterales; family Rhodanobacteraceae; genus Rhodanobacter; species Rhodanobacter sp. FW106-HT46G03. The sequence goes on along the minus strand of NZ_JBYTCC010000001.1, from coordinate 633,978 downwards.
CGCCGGCCGAGTCGTTCCAGGTGACGGTGATCTTGTCGCCCGACTTGCCGCCCTTGAACCGCAGCGTGAGGAACGGGTTCTTGGAAACCGCCGGGCCCCAGTCGCCGGTCATCACCGTGCGACCGTTGCAGGCGACCGTGACGGTCTTGATGTAATGCGGCGTCGTGGCGAGCTTCAGCTTGCCCGCGGCATCGGTGGTGAGGCCGGTCGCCTCGGGGTGCGACATCAGCATTTTCACTTCCACCACATCGCCGTTGACGGTGGCGCGAATCTTGGTCGGATCTGGCATGACGCATGTCCTCGTGAATGGGTCGTTCTCAACCGCCGCAGCCGCCGAGCGTCACCTTGACCAGGCGCTCGGCGTAGAAGAAGCCCTGGTCGGTCTGCACCAGTGCCGTGACCTTGGCGGTCTGTGCCAGCTTCATGCGCAGCGACACGTAGGGTTCGGTGCCATCCGGGATGTGGAACGCCGCGGTCAGTGCATTGGGATTCGTCGCGCAGGCAATCGCGATCAGCTTGGTGTTCGGCAGGTTGCTCTGCACCTCGACCGGCACCACCGCGCCGTTCTCCGCGATGTCGGGCGCGGTGAAGTCGATGTCCTTGGACAACTGCGCCTGCGTGCCACCCAGCGCCTTCACCAGTTCGTCGATGGTGTGCGCCTCGAACTCCTTGCGGTTGTCGCCCGGCGCGAGCGCATGCAGCACGTCGTCCGCAGCCCATGCCCGGGTCGGTATCCAGCCGCTGCCAACCAGCAGCGCCAAAGCGCTGCCGCCGCCTGCCAGTTTCAGAAACTCCCGCCTGTTCGATTTCATTGCAACGCCCTCGGCTGATGGTTGGCTCTACCCGCGCGCATGCCTGTCATGCGTGCGGTCTACTTTTCCGGCGAGCCGGCCAGAACCCACTGGATGATTGCGGTGAGTTCCGCGTCGCTCGGCCCCGCCTGCGGCGGCATCGGGATGCTGCCCCACACCCCCGATCCCCCCGCGCGCACCTTCTTGAACAGGCGCTGTTCCGCGCCTGCATCCCCCTTGTACTTGGCGGCCACGCTGTGGAACGCCGGCCCCACGATCTTCTGGTCGATGCCGTGGCACGCGGCGCACCCGAACTGTTCGGTCAGCGCCCGCGGCGTCGGCGCGGCCGCCGCATGTGCGGTGGCTTCATCGGCCGGCGGCGCGGCTTCATTCATGCTGGCGAGGCCGCGGAAGTTGTCGCGGATGTCGCCATACATCGAGGCGACGAAGCCCTCCGGGATCGAGCCGGTGATCTTCACCTCCTTGGCGCAATCGTGCATGCAGGTGGTGTTGTGCGTGTCCGATTTGCCGTGCACGTGCATCAGGCCCGGGAACTCGTAGAAGCCGTCGCGGTTCGGCATCTTCACCTTGGGCAACGTCTCGCGATTGGCGACGAAATTGCCCGGCACGATGTCGCTGAGGTTGAGCACGTATGCCGCGGCCGCGTACACCTCGTCGGCAGTCAGCGACTTCGAGTGCGGAAACGGCATTGCCCGGTTGATGTAGTCGAACAGCGTGGTCGCGTAGTTGAGGCGGCTGCCGACGGTGCTGAGCGGCGCGGCCGTCTTGAGCGAACCCACGCCGCCGGCGAGCACCATGTACTTGTTGCTGTCGCCGAACGTGCCGTGGCACATCGCGCAATTGGCGTCGAAGACCTTCTCGCCCTGCGCGACCGAACCCTGGCCGGGCGGCAGCCCCTGCCCGTCGGGACGCACATCGATGTTCCAGCCGGCGACCTGCTGCGGCGTGGCCGCGGTGCCCAGGCCGTACTTCGACGCGCTGGCCGCATACGCGAGGGTCGCCACGCCAAGCCCCGCGATGCCGGCGATGGCGAGCAACCTAGACTTGGACATTGTGCACCTTGCCTTCGGCATCGACCTGCCAGGTCTGGATGCCGTTGTTGTGGTACGGCGAGTGGGTGCCACGCACTTCGCGCAGTTGCGCCATGCTCGGCTGCACGTAGCCGGTCTCGTCGACACAGCGGCTCTGCAGCAGGGCCGGGCTGCCGTCCCAGTGCCAGTCGGCGCGGAAGCGCGTGAGGGCCTTGGTCAGCACCGGGCCCTGCAGCTCCGCCGTGCGCCAGTTGCGGCCGCCATCGGTGGAGACGTCGACGCGCTTGATCCGGCCGCGCCCCGACCAGGCGAGGCCGCGGATCTGGTAGTACCCGCCCTTGTCCAGCAACTGCTGTTCGCCCGAGGGCGAGGTGATGACCGACTTGGCCTCCTGGATCCAGGTGTACTGGCGTGTGCGGCCATCGGGCATCAGGTCGCTGTACTGCAACGATTCCTCGCGCGTGTTCCACGGCTGGTCGCCGACCTTGATCCGGCGCAGCCACTTCACGTTGGAGACACCCTGCACGCCCGGCACCAGCAGCCGCACCGGATAGCCCTGTTCGCGCCGCAGCATCTCGCCGTTCTGGCCGTACGCCACCAGCACGTCGTCCAGTGCGAATTCGATCGGGATGGTGCGCGTGAGGCCCGAGCCGTCCGCACCCTCGGCAAGGATGAATTTCGCCCGCTTGCGGTCGAAACCGACGTCGTCCAGCAGGGTCGACAACGGCACGCCGGTCCACTCCGAGCAGCTCAGCATGCCGTGCGTGTACTGTACGGTCGGTACCGCCGGGGTCGCCCAATTCATCCCGGTGTTCGCGCCGCATTCAATGAAGTGGATCCGCGAGACCGAGGGAAATCGGAGCAGGTCCTCCATCGTGTAGATCTTGGCCTCGCGCACCAGCCCGTGGACCATCAGGCGGTGGTCGTAGGGATTGATGTCGGCGCGACCGTTGTGATTGCGCTCGAAGTGCAGGCCGTTGGGCGTGATGATGCCGAACTGGTTCTGCAGCGGCGAGAAGGCTACCGAGGACTGCGTGGTCGTGGTCAGGCCCGGGCTGGAGCGCCGGATGTTGGTGCGCTCGAACGGCGAAGGCACGCCATACGGGTCGGCGCCGACCGGTTTGCCCAGATCCTGCGACCACGGCGGAACGTTGGGCGGCAGGTTCTTCGGATCGGGCACGTACTCGCCGGCATGCGCCAGCGTCGGCAGCACCGCCGCCGCGGCCGCCGTCGCACCCAGGCCGAGGCCGATGCGACGCAGCACCTCGCGCCGCGAACGACCTTCCGTCGACAGGAAATTCTCCCGCGCCTCGATCAGGCGTCCTGGCCGGGTTTCATGCACACTCATCGACGGCTCCGTGGTTGCACGCTGCAATATCGGCAGTCCCGCTCACTACAAACCCACGACCGGCCGCTTTTCGGTGGTCCACTCGTACATCGACCCGTCGTACACGGCGACACCAGGGTTCTGCATGATTTCGTGCAGCACGAACCACGCGCCCGAGGCGAGATGGCCGGTGTTGCAGTAGGTGATCGTCGGCTTGTGCGAGTTGACGCCCAGGTGCTTGAACACGGTCGCGTAGTCGGCGCGGCTGAGGAAACGCATGCTGCCGTCGCGCTTCACCGCGCGCACCTCCGGCGGAAAGTCCTCGGCCCCTTTGATGTGGCCCGCGGCCAGCACGATCGGCTTGCGCTCCAGCCCGATGTAAAACGGCAACGGCCGCGCATCGACCAGTTGCCGGCCCTGCGCGGCGGCCTTGGCGACGTCGGTGCTGTCGGCGAACAGCTTGCGGTTCTCGGCCTTCGCGACCCAGTTGCCGGCAGCGGATTTGGCAGCGTCGGTGCTGACCGGATATCCCGCTGCGAGCCACGCCGCGGTGCCGCCATCGAGGATCGCGAGGTTGTTGTCGCCATACACCTTCATCGACCAATACACCCGCGCCGCCATGTCGAGGTCACCCGCGGAGGTGCCATCGGAAACGATCACGGTCGGCCGTCCGTCCTGCACGCCGACGCTGCGCATCAGGGCCTGGAAATCCGCCTGGGTCGGCAGCATCCACTTGATCTCGCGCCCATCGATCATGCGCGACGTGCGCACCTTGGCGAAATCGAGCAGCAACGCGCCGGGAACATGTCCGCCAAAACCGGCAAGCGTCTTCTTGCCGCCCTCGGTCGTGAACGTCGGTGCCTTGGTGAACGACGCCGTATCCTCGCGCACATCGAGCACATTCACCTCGGCTTGATGCTGCTGCAGCCACGCCGGCGTCACCAGCGGACCGGGTACTACGACGCCCGAACCGAACGCCATGCCCGACACCAGCGCTGCGGCGATGGCCAACAGCGCACTGGCAAAGAAACGCTTCATGTCATTCTCCTGGTAAACGCCTTCACGGCGACACGGCATCGATCGCCGCCACCTGATCAGTCAGTGAAACCCTGCAGCAACTCAATACGTACACGTGGCGATCGTCGAGCACGCCTTCGCCGCCACGCGCAGCGACCCGCTGGTCACGGCGCGCCAGCAGCAGGCGGATCTGCGGCGCAAACAGCACCAGCAGGTCGTGCAGCCATCGCTCAAGCGGCGCCGCCGCGGGTTGCGCCGCCACGATCTGCGCGAACTTTCGCACCATGGCGGGCGCACTCCGCCACGCTTCGCCGGTCACCCAGCGATTGGTAGTGAACAGGCGCACGGGCAGTCCGCGCGCGTCGACACCGATGCCGACCAGATGCACGAAGTCCGGCGCGGACCGGGCGCGTCCGCGCGGCAGGCGCACGAACACGTGGAAGTGCCCATGCTCCCCGCGCGCACCGCGGCCGTGCGAGTGGTAGTAGAAGAACCATCCGCCCGGACGCGTTGCCTGCCCGTCGTCCGCAGCGTAGTGCTGCCATGCCTGCGGAACCCCGGAACCCAACGCATCGCCGAGCGGGGTAACGCCGCGCGCCACGCAATCGTCCAGCAAACGGATCAGGTCGCGCGCGGTGTGCCGCGTGGAGTGCAGGTGGTGGACACCCCCAGCCAGCAGCCCGCGTTGCAGCACCGAGCGCGACACCCGCAGGTGCGCGCGATCAACGCCGACGCTGGCTGCCCTGGGCTTCAACCGGCGTGCCCCTGCGGCGCACACGGGCTGGCCATCTTTGCCTTCTGCGGCGCACAGGGGCTGGCTGCCGCCTTCGGCGCACACGGGTTGGCCGCTGCCTTGGTCCCCTTCGGTGCGCACGGATTGGCCGCTGCGGGACTTGCCGCAGTGGCGCTGCCGGCAGCCGCGGCTTGCGGCGCGGTGGCGGTCGGCGACGTCGGACTGCCGCAGGCGCTCAGGCCGCCCAGCGACAGCAGTGCCACGGACAACGCGGCAGTCAGCGGTACGGATTTCTGTTTCATGTCGGACTCCTCGGGTTCAATCCGCGCAACTGATCTGGTTGGAGGTGGCGATGCGACGGCTCAGCCAGCCCACCAGCACGGCGCCACCCACCAGCAACGCCAGCACCAGCCAGTCGGGGATGTGCAGCAGCTCGCCGACGGTCTGGGCCTGCGGGCCCGGCGCCGCGGTGAGGAACGGCTCAATGTTGCCGAACACGCCGGCGAACATCACGACGCCGATCACCAGGCCCACGAAAAACACGATGCCGTCGATGCGTCCCGCGGTCGCGCCCACCACCGAGGTGCCGGGGCAGTAGCCGCCCACCGCCATGCCGGCGCCGATCAGCGCGCCGCCCAGCAGCGTCGCCCACACGAAGGTGGTCGGCACGAACAGGTCGGACCACTTCACCAGTCCGAACAGCTGCATCAGGTACAGGCCGCCGGCGGCGACGATGATCGCGGTGAACATCACGTTGAACACGGTCCAGTCCTTGAGGCGCAACTGCGCGCTCAGGCGGCAGCCGTTGCCGAGCCCTCCGCGTTGCAGCACGAACCCGAACAGGACGCCGAACACGATCCCCGAGAGCGGGGTCGTCCAACCCAATGGAAAGGTCATTGCCATAGCCTCCGCGTGGCCATCCCGACGATGATGCCGGTCAGGAAGAAGCCGATCAGGAACACGAAGCCGGCCGTCGCCAGCACCGCCCCGCCCGACAGGCCGAGGCCACTGGTGCACCCGGCCGATACGCGCGCGCCAAAGCCCGACAGGATGCCGCCGCCCAGCGCAAGGGCGAGGCGCCCCAGCGTGCGTGCACGCGGCGGCCCCTCGACGCGCAGGCGCAGGCGGCCCGACCACCAAGCGGCAAGCAGCGCGCCGATGCCCATGCCGATCACTTCCCACACGATCCAGGAGTTCAGCGGATTGTTGCCACCCGCCACCATCGGGCCCAGATAGCCATTAACCGTGGTGGCCGCCGGCGCGATGGCTTTGGATGCGGCCGCCGCCAGATCGGTCGGTGCACCGGAGGCGCCGAGGCCGTGGCCGGTCGCCAAAAACGTCACCATCAACACCAGGCCGAGCGCCACGCCGGCAACGTGCGCTTTCCAGATCGGCCGCGTCTTCATCAACAGCATCGTGATGTACCTCTCCTCGAACTTCAGATACCCGGTACGGTATCAATGATGAACGCTAATCTCGTCGCGTTGCGGAATGCACGCTGTGGTGCAACACGACCGTGAATCTCGCGGTTCCGTCACGTGCGGCCGGCTCATGCGGAGGCGTCCCCGGGAATCCGCACGCGCAGCCTTCACGCACTGCCGGACACCATCCGTACCACACGGCGTATGGTATGCGCCGTTGCCGGTGCGTCCGGCAACCGACACCAGCAGGGGAGCTCCACCATTACCGACGGCGCGACGCCAGCACACGCCTTTTGCGGCTGAGAATTACCGGGCGATACGGCACGCAGCCGTCGGTTCGCATCCCATGAGGAGACCAGGCATGACCCACGAAATCGATCGTCGGCACTTCCTGAAGATGAGCGGCACAGTGTTGGCGGCCGCACCCGCCGTGCTTGCCGCCGGGCCCGCGGCACTCGCCGCCGGCGTGGCGCAACCCGCCGGCGGCAAGCAGGGGGCACCGTTCGTTTCCACCCACCGCATGCTCGACCTGCCAAAGGCCAGGGGGCCACGGCTGGTGATCATCGGCGGCGGCACCTCCGGACTCACCATCGCCAAGCACGCGAAGAAGGCGTACCCGAAGTTCGACGTGGTGCTGGTCGAGAAGCGCTGCATGTATTCGTCGTGCTTTGCCAGCAACCTGTGGTATCCCGGCATCGTCAACCTCGAGTTCCTCGCCGACCACAGCTTTCTCGACGCCGCCCACAACGGCGGCTACATCTACGTCAACGCGACCTGCATCGGGCTGGACCGCGCCAGCCGCACCGTCGCCACCAATGAGGGCGACATCAAGTACGACTTCCTCGTCGTCGCACCCGGCATTTCCTACGACTACGACAAGATCGGTGTGCACGACATCGACGCCAAGGTCGCGCTGCGGCAGACCTACCCCGGCGGTTTCATCTGCCCGACCGAGCACGTCACCATCCATCGCAAGGTGCACCAGTTCGAAGGTGGCGTGTTCATCCAGACCGTGCCCAGCGGCAACTACCGCTGTCTGCCCGCGCCGTACGAGCGCGCCTGCCTGATCGCCTCGGTCATCAAGCACAACAAGCTCAAAGGCAAGGTCGTGATCCTGGATGCCAACCCCGAGATCACGATCAAGGCACCGGGTTTCCACGCCGCCTTCGACGAGTTGTACAAGGGCATCATTGAGTGGCACCCGACCGCGGCGGTCACCGGCGTGGACGTCGCCGGGCGCACCGTCCACACCGAGTTCGACAGCTACAAGTTCGACGACGCGGCGATCTACCCCAACGTCCGCGCGGCCACGCTGATCGAGGAACTGGACCTGATGGCGCCGCCCACCAAGAGCAACCAGAAGGAAGCGAACATCGACATCCGCTTCTACAACCTGATCGGCGACCAGCGCGTCTACGTGACCGGCGACTCGCGGCCGATGCCGTACTCCAAGAGCGGCAACACCTCCAACAGCGAAGGCCACTACGTCGCGAAGGTGCTGGCCGCGCGCGCACAGGGCAAGGACATCGCGTGGACTTCGCCGCAGACACTGTGCTACTCGATGGTCGACGCCTTTCCGAAGCAGGCGATCTGGGTCGACACCTACTACGGCTACGACGCCAAGAAGGATGCGATCACCGGTTTCAAGGACACCAAGGTCGACAACAAGCGCAGCGAGGCCAACGGCACCGCCTATCTGGAATGGGCGCGCGGGCTGTACCGCGACATGTTCAAGGCCTGAATGCGGAGGGCGGCCGGGCCGCGCAGGCGCCCCGGCCGGAACCCATCCCCATGGATCGCCGATCATTCGTCAAGGTATGCGCTGGCACCGCCATCGCGGCCGCGTGCTGGCGCGGCCACCCCGCACTCGCCGCTTCCATCGCCGACCACCCACCGGCCCGCCTGGTCAATGCCGATGGCAGTCCGCTCAAGGCGGCGGACGTCCCGACCACCGAGGCGCTGGTGTTCGCCTACCCCTATCGCGGCATCCCGTGCTTCCTCATCAACCTCGGCGCGCGCACCGCGCATCCGGCCACCCTCGCTTCACCCGAAGATGGCGACTACACCAGTCCAGCGGGTGTCGGACCGCGTGCCAACCTCGTCGCCTGCGTGGCCATCTGCACGCACCAGCTGAGCTACCCGACCCCCGACTACAGCGCGATCCGCTACGCGGATTCGGCGAGCCCGCTCGCCGGTTCGCCGGGCCGCATCGTGTGCTGCACCCACGGCAGCGTGTACGACCCGGCCGCCGGTGCCGCGCGGGTGTCCGGCCCGGCGCCGAATGCCCTGCTGCCGGTGCGGCTGGCATGGGACGCCGAAAGCGACGGCCTCGCGGCCACCGGCTGCGTCGGCGACAAGTTCTTCGCGCGCTTCTTCGACGCCTACAAGTCGGACCTGATCGACCGCTTCGGGCCGGGCGGCTATCACCAGCCGGTGGACGCGACCACCGTGGCCATCCCGCTCAGCCGCCATTCCGCCGCGGTGTCGACCTGCTGACGGTCCGGCCGCGACCCTGGCGGGTCAACGCCCCGGCGGCTGGAAACCGTACTTCGCATAGATTGCACGTGCCTGCGCACCCGCCATGAACTTCACGAAATCGCACGCAGCCTGTGCGTGCGGGGCCGATTTCATCACCGCCGCGGTGTAGGTGGCCACGCTGTTCTGCGCCGCCGGGATCGCCACGGTTTCCACCGGATGGTGCAGGATCTGCTGCTGGAACCACGCCTCGGTCGACCACACCGGCGCGGCGTCGGCCTCCCCCTGCAATACGCGCAGCGGCGACTGGCGGTGGTGGATGCGGGTCAGGAACGTGGTGCCGGCCGCGACCTTGGTCTGCATGACCGCCGTCACCAGCGCCTCGCCGCCGGCCTTGCGGTAGCTGGCCTCGATCTGGCGCGCGATGCCTTCCCACTTGGGGTTGGGCATGCTGACCCGCACGTCCGCGCGGCCGAGGTCCGCCAGCCCGCGCACGTGTTTCGGATTGCCCGCCGGCACCAGGATCGCCAGCCCGTTGCGCGCATAGTCGAACGTGTCGGCGAACCAGCCGTGCTCCTCCTGCAGGTGCGCGATCGCCCCCTTGCCGGCCGTATAGACGTCCGGCTGCAAGGCGATCTTCAGGTTGCCCATCACCAGCGAACCGGTCTGGATCTGCTGCGCAAGGATGCCCGGCGGCAGCGTTTCCACGTAGATGCGCTGGTACTGCGGATACGCCTGCCGGAATGCCGTCACCAGATCGTGCACCACTATGAACTGGTTGCCGGCGAAGAACACCACCAACTGGGGATCGACGATATCGCCGTGCAGGTCGGCAATCGCGTCCACCGGCGCCACCTGGAAATGCACGCCGCCGGCAGGCGGCGGGTTCCACGGCGGCAGGTAGTCCTGTGTCGACGAAGCCGGTGCGGCGACGACCGCCGCAGCCACCAGCAACAGCGGACCTGCCGCCAACAGGCAGCGGCGCCATGTGCGCCCAAGGCTACGTTGCATCCCACGCCTCCTCTCGCGCGATCTGCGCGGCACCCGGGTTTACAGCGGCATCAGCGCGTAGCCCTGCTGCTGCAGCTCGGTGATGGTGGTCAACGCCGACAACGCGACCGGCACCGCTGGATCCACCCACTCGAAGCGATAGTGGTGCTCCATCACCGCCTGCCCGCACACCGCCACCTCGATGCCGTGCTGGTGCAGCTCGCGGATCACCGGCAGGTTGGGATTGGCGACATGGTGCAACTGCTGGTAGTGCGCGTCGTCGAGCGCGATTTCCGTCGCCGGTCCGTAGGCGATCGCCACGAACTTCAGGTGATCGAGCGGGACGCCGGCGCTGGCATACAGGTTGACCGTGCGCGCGACGCGTTCCAGCGCCGGGCTCACCTCGGTCGGGTCCTTGCCGGGGTGGGTCAAGGCAAAGACCACCTTGTAGGTCGCCGCGCGATCCGGCATGAACACGGCATTCTTCGGCACCGGGTGGATCTTGCCGGCGCTGGCGATGACCCCCGCATGCCAGCCGGCATCGCTGGCCGACGCCGCCATGGCGGAACCCGCAAAGACGAATCCCAGTGCGGCCAGCGCGAGTGAAGCGAACACGCGATCGATTACATGCATGGGCCTGCCTCCATGTTGATAATCCACCTGGTTACCCCGAACACCCCCGCGTGCGCCGAGTCGTCATCGTGCGCGTCGGTTGCGGCGCCCCACCCCTGCGCCGGCGAAACCGCTGTCGGGTGCCATGCCGGCGGCGGCGCCAAACCGGCATTCCGTCGCAGGCGCCCACGCCAAACCGCAGTCAGCCGCCAATATACGACATCTCGATTTTCTTGCGCGCCGCGATTTCCGGCGTCGCCTGGGTGCGCAATTCCGAATAGCGGTCACGGCGCCGGCCCCACACGCCGGCGATCTTGTCCATGACCGCCTCGTCGTCGGCGCCGCTGCGCAGCAGGTCGCGCAGGCTGGTGCCCCCGCCGGCGAACAGGCAGGTGTACAGCACGCCTTCCGCCGACAGCCGCGCGCGGGTGCACCCGCCGCAGAACGGCTGGGTGACCGAGGCGATCACCCCGACCTCGCCCGCACCGTCCTTGTAGCGCCAGCGGTTGGCCACTTCGCCGGGATAGTTTGCCGGCACGCGCTCCAGCGGCCAGCGCGCATCGACGCGCTTGATCACTTCGGCCGAGGGCACCACGTCCTGCATGCGCCAGCCGTTGGTGGTGCCGACATCCATGAATTCGATGAAGCGCAGGATGCAGCCGCTGCCGCGGAAATGCTCCGCCATGTCCTCGATGCACTGCTCGTTGGCGCCGCGCTTGAGCACCATGTTGATCTTGACCGGCGTGAGCCCCGCCGCGGCCGCGTTGTCGATCGCGTCCAGCACCTTGCCCACCGGGAACCCGACCCCGTTCATCGCCTTGAACGTCGCGTCGTCGAGCGCATCGAGGCTGATGGTGATGCGCTGCAAGCCGGCCGCCTTCAACCGGCGTGCCTTGTCCGCGGTCAACAGCGAACCGTTGGTGGTCAGGCTGATGTCGGTGATACCGGGGATCGGCGCCAGCAGCGCGACCAGCCGCTCGATGTCCTTGCGCACCAGCGGTTCGCCGCCGGTCAGGCGCAGCTTGCTGACGCCCAGCGCCGCGAACAAGCGCGCGAGCCGCACGATCTCCTCGAAACTCAGCAGGCTGGCGCGCGGCAGGAACGCGTGGTCGGCGCCGAACAGCTCCTTCGGCATGCAATAGGTGCAACGGAAGTTGCAGCGGTCGGTCACCGAGATGCGCAGGTCGCGCATCAACCGCCCCAGTGTGTCTCGCGTTTCCACGCCTCACCCCCTTGTGCCGGGCCACTATACCCATGAGGGTATGCTATCCACCTTCGTCCACACCTGATCTGGAGCAGCCGCCGGTTCCCCATCCACACCGTCGCAACCGGGGTTCCGCGATCCGGAACCACCGCAAGTCCTGAGCTAAGCTGCGACCCGTAGCCGGTGGCCCGATGCCAGCTGAAAACCACGAGCCAGAGTCAGATGGCAACCAACACCCCGTCACGCACTTCGCCACAAAACGTGTCGCCAAGATACCGGCCTGCCTTGCATGCTTCAGCGCGCCGCCCGGATCACACGCGTCCCGTGCGGTGGCACCCCGGGATCGAAACGCCGCACCTCCACAGCCGAACATGAATCACGACACTCCCTACGCGAATTTCCACATGGCCGATGTACGCCGCAAGCGGATCACCGCGCGGCGCGCGGTGGCCGTCGGCGAGTTCCACCCCGGCAGCGCGTTTGCCGACATCGTCGAGCACCGTCTGCCCAAGGGCGACGCGCTGGTGATGGCCGAGTTCGCCGGGCTGCAGGGCGCCAAGAACGCCTCGCACCTGATCCCGCTGTGCCATCCGCTGGCGCTCGAATTTGCCGAGGTGCGCTGCGTGCCGGAGCCGGAGCGGCAGGTGATCCGCGTCTATTGCGAAGCCGCGCTGGCCGCGCGCACCGGCGTGGAAATGGAAGCGCTGGCCGGCGTCAACGCGGCGCTGCTGACGCTCTACGACCTCACCAAGCCGGTGCAGCCCGCGCTGAGCTTCGGCGGCGTGCGCCTGCTGTTCAAGGAAGGCGGCAAGAAGGGGCTGTGGATCCATCCCGATGGCATGACCGCCGCCGAACGCGAGCGCTTCAAGCCGCATGCGCAGGCGCCGCTCGACGGGCAGAGCGCCGCCGTCATCACCCTGAGCGACCGCGCCAGCCGCGGCGACTACGCCGACCGCGCCGGCCCGGTGCTGGTCGAGCGCCTCACCGCGCTCGGCGCCCGCATCGTCGCCGCCGAGGTGCTGCCGGACGAGCCGGCGACGCTGGCGGAACGGTTGCGTGACCTCGCTTCCGCCGGCACCCGGCTGGTCATCTGCACGGGCGGCACCGGGCTCGGACCGCGCGACCGCACGCCCGAGGCGCTGGCCGGCATCGCCGATCGCCGCGTGCCGGGCCTGGCCGAAATGTTCCGCGTCGAAAGCAGCCAGCACACGCCGCTCGCGTGGCTGAGCCGCGCCGAGGCGGTGCTGGTCGGCGGCACGCTCGTCATCGCCCTGCCGGGCAGTCCCAAGGCGGTCGCGCAAGGCATGGACATCCTGGCGCCGGTGCTGCCGCATGCGCTGGCCATGGCCGCCGGCGGAGACCACGCATGACGGCATTGCTCGATCCGGCCATCGCCGTCGAACGCATCCGCGAGGCCTGTACGCCGCTGCCCAGCGAGCACGTGACACTGGCGGCGGCGGATGGGCGCGTGCTGGCCGCCGCCGTCCGCAGCGCGGTCGACCTGCCGCCCTTCGACAACTCGATGATGGATGGCTTCGCGCTGGGCGCCGAGGCGCCGGCGACTGCCGGCAGCATCTGGCCGATCGCGGGGGAACAGGCCGCCGGCGACGCGGCCGCGGTCGCCACCACCGGCGCCTGGGAAATCATGACCGGCGCACGGGTGCCGGACGGGCGCGACCGGGTCATCCCGGTCGAACGCGCCGAACGCTTGGCCGACCCGCCGCGCGTGCGGCTGCTGGCCGACGTCGCCGCTGGCACCAATGTGCGCACCGCCGGTTCGGACGTGCAGCGTGGCGGCACCGTGCTGGACCACGGCACCGTGCTGGCCGCGCAGCACCTGATGCTGCTGGCCGCGCTCGGCGTCGCCGCCGTGGAGGTGGCGGCCCGGCCGCGCGTCGCCGTGCTGTGCACCGGCCGCGAGCTGGTCGATGACCCCGCGGCCAGGCTCGAATCGGGCCAGATCCGCGACAGCAACGGCCCCTACCTCGCCGCACGCCTGCCGCACGCCGGGGCGGAAGTCGTCCACCGCGAGGTGGTCGGGGACGACGCCGCCGCGTTTCTTGCCGCGGTCGGGCGCGCCCGCGCCGCCGGCGCGCACATCGTGTTGTCCACCGGCGCGGTCTCGATGGGGCGCTACGACTTCGTTCCGCACGCGCTGGAAAAACTCGGCGCCACGGTGCTGTTCCACAAGCTCGCGATCCGCCCCGGCAAGCCGCTGCTGTTTGCGCGCCTGCCGGATGGCACGCTGTTCTTCGGCCTGCCGGGCAACCCCATCGCGGTGGCCGTGGGGCTGCGGTTCTTCGTCAGCGTCGCGTTGCGCGCGCTGATGCGCCTGCCGACCGAACGCCCCCTGCGCGTGCGGCTCGCCAACGCGCACGGCAAGCACCCCGACCTGCGCATGCACTTCAAGGCGCGGCTCGGGATCGACGCCGACGGTCGCCTGCAGGCGCTGATCCTGCCGGGGCAGGAGTCCTACCGCATCGCCCCCTACGCGCGCGCCAACGCCTGGGTCATTGCGCCAGCCGGCATCAGCCAGCTCGCGGCCGGCACGCTGGTCGACGCCTGCGGCCTGAGCCACCTGCAGGGGCCGCAACCGGCCGGAGCCGACGCATGAAGATTCATCTCGCCCTGTACGGCGCCCTGCGCGAGGTCGATCCGCGCGGCTGGCTGGAACTGGAGGTGGCCGAGGCCGCAACCGTCGCCGACCTGCGCGCCGCGCTGGTGGCCTATCTCGAGTCCCATGCGTCGAACGCCCGCGCGAGCGTGGTCGAGCGCTCGGCGTTCGCGAGCAGCGACAGCGTGCTGGCCGAAACCAGCCCGCTGCCGGCCGGGGCCGAGCTGGCGGTGTTGCCGCCGGTGAGTGGTGGCTGAGATGGACAACCTGCGCACCCTCGTGGTCGACGCCAGCGAAGCCCGGCTGGAGGTGGCCGACGCCATTGCCTGGGTGTCCGACCCGCGCTTCGGCGGCATCGCGACCTTCATCGGCTGCGTGCGCGGAGCGAACCTCGGCCGGGTCGTCACCGGCATCTCCTACGACATCTTCAGGCCGCTCGCGCTGCACATCTTCGCGGACATCGGCGCCCGCGCCCGGCGCGAAGTCGGCGACCCGCTCAAGCTCTACATCGGGCACGCCTGCGGCCGCCTCGCGGTCGGCGACATCGCGGTGCTGGTCGCCGCCGGCACCCCGCATCGCGACGAAGCCTTCCGCGCCTGCCGGCTCGCCATTGAGGCGGTCAAGCACGCGGCACCGATCTGGAAACAGGAGCATTACATCGATGGCGACAGCGCGTGGAGCGAGGGCTGCTCGCTGTGCGATGCGCAGTCCGCGGAAGCCGGCGGCGCGGTCGCGGCCGGCAGCCACCAGCACCCGCATGGCCACCGGCACTGACCGATGGCTGCGGATCGGCGTCGAGGATTCCGCGCACCACCATCACGCCACCGGGAAATCCGCATGAAGCGCCGCGGGCTCGCGTCGATCGCGGCATTGGCCTGGCTCGTGCTCGCGCTGCTGCCGCTGGCCGCCGCGGGGCGGACGGTGCTGCGGGTCGCCTACGCCGGGTCGATGGGCGCGCTCATGGACCGGGGGCTCGGGCCCGCCTTCGAGCAGGCGCACGCCGCGACGTTCCAGGGCACCGGGCAGGGTTCGTACGCACTGGCCCGCCTGCTCGCCGCGAAGCAGTTGCAGGCCGACGTGTTCATCGCCGTCACGCCGGGGCCGGTCGACGTGCTGCGCAAGGCCGGGCTGATCGCGTCGGTCGAGCCGATCGCCAGTACCCGCATGGTCGTGATCTACAGCCCGCGCAGCCGTTTCGCGCCCGCCTTTGCCGCGGCGGCCGCCGGAGGCCAGCCATGGCATGCCGTGCTTGCGCAACCGGGCCTGCGCTTTGGCCGCAGCGACCCGTCGATCGATCCGCAGGGCGCCAACGTGCTGTTCACGCTGCAGCTTGCCGCCCGCTACTACCGGCAGCCGCAACTCGTCCGCCGCATCGCGGGCGACATCATCAACCCGCGGCAGATCTTCACCGAGAACTCGTTGCTCTCGCGGCTGGAGGCCGGCCAGATCGACGCCACCATCGGCTATGCGAGCGCGGCCCACTCGCACCACCTGCCGACGCTGGCATTGCCGGATGCGATCAATCTCGGCAACCCCGCGATGCGCGCGGACTGGTATGCCAAGGCCGGCATCGAACTGCCCGACGGCAAGGCGCTGCGCGCGCAACCGCTGGTGTTCTACGCCGCCATCCTGAAGACGGCGCGCCAACCGCAACTGGCGCAGCAGTTCATCGCCTTCATCCACGGCCCGCGCGGGCAGGCGCTGCTGCGGCAGTACGGCTACGCCCCCGCAACGCAGGGAGCGTCGTGACCGGCATGGCCCGTCCGCTGCGCAGCCCATGGGTGTCGAGTGGCCTCACCGCGGTCGCGGTGGTGCTGCTGCTCGCGCCGTTCGTCGGGCTGCTGGTGGCAACGCACTGGGCGGATTTCCACCTCGCGCCAGGCGACGGCCAGGCGATCGCGGTGTCGGTGGGCTACAGCCTGGTTGCCCTGGTCCCCATCATCGGCCTCGGCACGCCGTTCGCATGGTGGCTGGCACGCCGCGACCGGCGCGGCAAATGGCTGGTGGATGCGATCCTGCTGCTGGCGTTGCTGACGCCGCCGCTGGCGATGGGCCTGTTGCTGATGAGCCTGTTCGGTCCGTATGCGCCGGTGGGCGCGACCCTGCAGCGCATCGGGCTCACGCTCACCAATTCGCCGCCGGCGTTCGTGGCGGCCCAGTTCTACGCCGCACTCCCCTACTACGTGATCGCCGCGCGGGCAGCGTTCGAGAGCGTGCCGCGCGAACTGGAACAAATCGCGCTGACGCTGGGGCATTCGCCCACGCGCAGTTTCATCACCGTCAGCCTGCCGCTGGCGCGCCTCGGCCTGGCGGCTGCGGTGGCGCTCGCGTGGGTGCGCGCGCTCGGCGAGTTCGGCGTGGTGCTCATCATTGCCTACTACCCGCAGGGCATCCCGGTGAAGCTGTGGGTCAACCTGCAGGATTCCGGGCTCGATGCCGTGTACCCGCTGCTGTGGGTATTTTTCCTGGTGGCGCTGCCGCTGCCGCTGACGCTGGGGATGCTGGCAAGGCGCGGGCGCACTTGATGCACATCGACTACCACATCGAGCAACCGATCCGGCTGGCGGCGCGCTTCGAGGTCGAGGGTTTCACCGTGCTGCTGGGTGCCAGCGGCGAGGGCAAGAGCGTGCTGCTGCGTGCCATCGCGGGGCTCTTGCCGGCGAACGGCCAGCCATTCGCCGGACGCACCGCGTCGCAGCGCGCGGTGGGCTATCTGCCGCAGGGCTACGGCCTGTTTCCGCACCTCAACGTGTGGCGCAACGTGGCGTTTCCGCTGCACGGGGCGCAACGTCGGCAACGCGCCATGGACTGGCTCGAACGCGTGCGCCTGGCGGAGCATGCCGAGCGTTGGCCCGGCGAGCTCTCGGGCGGCCAGCGCCAGCGCGTCGCGCTGGCCCGTGCGCTGGCCCGCGAACCGCGCCTGTTGCTGCTGGACGAGCCGACTTCGGCGCTCGATCCCATCACCCGCGACGACATCGTGGCCGAGCTGATCGCGGTGATCCACGCCGCGCGCGTACCCACGCTGGTCGCCAGCCATGATCCGGTGCTCGCGGCGGCGGCCGACCGCCTGGTGTTGATGCATGGACGCCGCATCGTGCAGGCGGGGCCGCCGGCGCAAGTCCAGGCCCATCCCGTGAGCGGTGCCGCGGCGCGCCTGCTCGGCCAACGCAACGTGCTGCGCGGGCGCATCCGCCGGGTCGATGGCACCGCCCGGCTGTACTGGCCGGCGGCCGACGCGACGCTCGCGCTACCGGCCGAGCTGCCCGACGGCAGCGCGGTCGACTGGTCGATCGCGCCCCACGCGCTGCGCGTATCGGACGCCGCGACGGCGCCGGCCACGGCCTTGCACGCGGTGCCCGAAAGCATTCAAATCGGGCCTTATGGCCAGCAATGCCGCGTTCGTTGCGGACAAGGCCACCTGTGGGTGGCGCTGCCGGCGGGACAGGCGTTGCCCGAACCGTTGTGCGTGGAACTGCCGGCCGCCGCCATCCACTGCTGGCCAGCGGCCGACTGATCGAACGCACCGTCCATGCCCAACGCCAACGATACCGAGGCCCTGATCCAGCGCTTGCGCGGCGAAATCGGCGAGCTGGCGCCCGCCGGCGCCCTGCGGCGCCAGGCCGCGGGCGCACTGTTGCTGGATGTGCGCGAGGAGAGCGAACGCGCGGCCGGCATGCCGGTCGGCGCGCAGGGCCTCTCGCGCGGGTTCCTCGAGCTGCAGATCGACGAGCTCGAACCCGACCGCGGCCGCGAGATCCTGACCTTGTGCCAGGCCGGCATCCGCTCGCTGCTGGCGGCGCGGACGCTGCGCCAGCTCGGCTACACCAATGTGCGCTCGGTGGCCGGCGGCTATGCGCGCTGGCAACACGAGGGCCTGCCCATCGCCCACGGCGGCGCGCTCGACGCCGATGCCGCCGAACGCTACGCGCGCCAGATCAACCTGCCCGGGGTGGGCGTCGCCGGCCAGCGGCGGCTCGCCGCTGCGCGCATTGCACTGGTCGGCGCCGGCGGGTTGGGTGCGCCCGCCGCGCTGTATCTCGCCGCCGCAGGGGTGGGCGAAATCACGCTGATCGACGACGACCGCGTCGAGCGCTCGAACCTGCAGCGGCAGATCATCCACGCCGATGCGCGCGTCGGCATGGCCAAGACCGAATCGGCGCGGATCGCGCTGGCGGCGCTCAACCCACGGGTCCGCGTGGAGCTGCGCGACACCCGCCTGCGGGCGGCCAACGTCGAGCAGCTCGTCGCCGGGCACGATCTCATCATCGATGGCGCCGACAATTTTCCGACCCGCTACCTGCTGACCGCCGCCAGCATCCGCCTGAAACTGCCGCTGGTATACGGCGCGCTCGAACGCTTCAGCGGCCAAGTCAGCGTGTTCGATCCGCGCGACCCGCACTCGCCGTGCTACCGCTGCCTGTACCCGCAGCCGCCGGACGCCGATGCCGCGCCCAACTGCAGCGCAGCCGGCGTGCTGGGCGTGCTCCCGGGCCTGGTGGGCCTGCTGCAGGCGACCGAAGCGCTCAAGCTGCTGCTCGGCCTCGGCACGCCGCTGGTGGGCCAATTGCTGCTGATCAATGCGCTGGACATGGACTTCCGCAAGCTGCGCCTGCCGCGCAATCCGGATTGCCCCGGCTGTGGTGCCAACGCCAAATGGTCTGGCTACACCGACCTCGAAGGAGTGTGTGCTGGGCACTGAGTGGTTGCACCGTCGGATCGTTCGCCACGCCCCGGGCGAATTCTCCGGAGCGCACGACACGGCGACAAAAAACTCGACCTCATGGAGGTCACTGCGGCCATGTAACGCGCGACCGCCTCGTCAGGCTTCACTCATCCGGCCCAATCGGCCATCTCGACTTGCGGCCGCGGTCTGTCCCGGATCTGTCCCAACGAAATGGTGCGCCTGGCGGGATTTGCTTCGGAGGGCGAAATTAAACAAGCACGCCAATAAACATTAAAAGTACAACGTCGAATTTGTTACGTACGTAGCTAACTGTTTTTACTAATATTTAGTCTACAAAATGAGAGCAACTTACATTTCGCCTGACGTCCTGCTCAGTTGATAACGGCACGCGACGTACAACAATGTTGTCCCGACGTATGATGTGCAAATGAGTAACGTCCTGCACAGAGCGCTGTGAAGATACAAGCTGCCGAACCGACGCATGTCGTAGGCGACCTGCTGAACGCGATTCCGGAGCTGCGCCCGGAGGAGCCCCTACTCGTCGATATTGCTCGGACCGCGCCGCCACCAAACATGACGGCCATCCCCCCGTTGTTAAGGTTTTTGCGGCGTGTCGTCGCAGCCACACCCTGGCTCCCCGACGAGACGTCAATTCCTTGGGCCAATACCGCCGCGCTGTCCGAGCTGGAAACTCGCGTCCACCAGGGGTTTGCCGCAATCACCCCGAAGCTGAAGGAGGACTACACCAGACACGCCCACCTTGTCGGTTACACCACCAAGTATCCGATCTACGCCGCCCTGTTCGAAGAAAGACGGACCGCCCAGCCCGAGCTCGAACAGCTTAGAGCGCTACTACTTATATGTAGCCATCAATGGAACGGTGACCTCCGAAACGGGATCACGGGCAATGGCGATGCGCTCAACACCTTGGCTGCCACCATCCGCGGTGCACGAGGCAAGCCATCTGCGTCCTTTTCGGACTGGCTGCACAAGCAGGGGGCCGCCCAATCCCGCGCCGAGTTGGCGCGGATCGTCGGCAACTTCGAAAACTGCCCTCTCAAGGGCTTGGCGAAATGGGCACAACACCATTACCTACCGGCGCTGACTCAAGGGCCGCCGGTGAAAGGACATGTTCGGCGCATCCCACCGGTCGAGCCGACCGGCGCCGTAGCTGCACCATCGCCGCCTGCGACAAGCAAACCGTCGTCGCCCGACGCGACTGCCGGCCGGCGAGCCACGCACCGCCACGAAACACCGCGTCCTTTCGTGCCCCGCATCATCACGAAGGAGATCGGGTTCGTCGACGGGCCGCAATCCCTGCGCGGCGAATCTCCCGAAGAGGCGCAAGGGAGGCCGATCGCAGCCATCCTGCCAGCCCCCAGCAGAAACCTGGCGACCGCCCGCAACGGCGTGTTCCGGGCAAGACAATCCATCTGGGGCCGGAACCACCTGTTGCTCACCGAGCACCCGGAATCCTTGCTGGTGCCGGAGGCCAGAATCGTCGCAAAAGCCCTGATGGAACAACTCACGGCAGAGGCGGCCACCAACGAAACCTCCGCCGGCGCCATCTGGCCTCTGCTCTCGCTGGTTACCGGGCGTGCGCCCGCGTCCCTGTGCGCTGTTCGCATCTTGACCAAGCTGTCGGACGCACCGACAGACCAGAGTGGGGCCCATTGGGACATGGCGATCGCGGATCGGGCGATCCGGCTCCCAGCCCTGACGCCACAACAGGCGTTCAAGCCCGACACGGCTGAGAGCCGATTCCTTGAACCCACCGTCTCCTATGTGGAACTCCCTATCCTCCCCACCATCGCCCAGGTCGCCGGGAAGTACTCGCTGGCGCTTTCCACGCCACACACCTTGGCCAGTGTCCAGCACGCCATCGAAGACGCCTGCCTGTTGATTTCCGCCGAAAACTGAGCCGGGATTTTCATCGAAAAGTGAGCCACCCGTTCGTGCTGCAGGTTAGCTCAGATTGGGGTTGACGTTGGGGTCTTGGTCTCCTTTGTGATGTCCGTGCCATGGTTCCTGAAGCGGTAGCTGTCGTTGCCGGTTTCCAGAATGTGGCAGCGATGCGTGAGCCGGTCCAGTAGCGCGGTGGTCATCTTGGCGTCGCCAAAGACCGCCGCCCATTCGGCGAAGCTGAGGTTGGTGGTGATGGCCAGACTGGTGTGCTCGTAGAGCTTGCCGATGAGGTGGAACAGCAAGGCGCCCCCAGCCTGCGAGAACGGCAAGTAGCCCAGTTCGTCGAGGATCACCAGGTCGGCCTCGATGAGGCGGGTCGCCAGTTGTCCCTGCTTGCCGGCGGCCTTCTCCAGTTCCAGCACATTGACTAGTTCGATGGTGGAGAAGAAGCGCACACGCCGCCGCCCATGCGTGACGGCCTGCACGCCGATGGCCGTGGCCAGATGGGTCTTGCCGGTGCCGGGGCCGCCGACGAAGACGAGGTTCTGCCGCTGATCCATGAAGTCGCCACGGTGCAACTGGCGAACCAGTGCCTCGTCGACCGTACTCTGGGCAAAATCGAAGCTGCTCAGATCCCGGTAGATCGGGAAGCGCGCCACCTTCAGCTGATAGTTGATGGAGCGCACCTCACGCTCGGCCACTTCGGCCTTGAGCAGTGTGTTCATCAAGGGCATCGCTTCGCGATACAGCGAGGCACCTTGCTGGGCCAGCTCATCGAGTGCCTGGGCCATGCCATGCAGGCGTAACGACTTGAGCGTGGTGATCACGGCGTCATGCGACATCGTGTGTCCTCCGCAAACCGTCGTAGCGGGCCACGTTGGCGACCGGTTCGACCTGCAAGGCCAGGGCTGGTGGCGCACCGACCGGAGCCGGCGGTGTCTGGCCGACCAGCCGAGCCAGCAGGTTGAGCACATGCGGCTTGGACGGGGCATGGGCCTCCAGCGCCAACTCGACCGCGGTGAGGACCGCCTGTTCGTCGTACTGCAGCACCAGGGCGAGGATCTCGACCATCTCCCGATCACCGCCGGGGCGCTGGAGCAACTGAGTCTGCAAGCGACGGAAGCCTTCCGGCAGATCGGCAAACGGGGCGCCGTTGCGCAAGGCGCCGGGCTTGCGCTGTACCACGCTGAGGTAATGACGCCAGTTGTAGACCGTCAGGCCGCCATCGTGCGTGCGGTTGATCCGGCGCGGATGCTCGGCAATCACCTGGCCCTCGGCGGCCATCACCACACGGTCGGCGTACAGACGCACGCTGATCGGCCGGTTCGCATAACTGGCCGGCACGCTATAGCGGTTGCGCTCGACATGCACCAGGCAGGTCGGCGTTACGCGCTTGGTCTGCTCGACGAAGCCATCGAAGGGAGCCGGCATCGGCATGAGCAACGGCTGCTCGTCCTGCCAGACCGAGGCGATCGTCCGATCCCGCCACGTCGGGTGGGTAAACTCGTGCCATAGCGCCACACAGCGCTCTTGCAGCCAGACGTTGAGCGCATCGAGCGTCGGCATCGCGGGCACCGTGGGCCAGATCCGATGACGGGCATCCTGGACGTTCTTCTCGATCTGGCCCTTCTCCCAGCCGGAGGCGGGATTACAGAACTCGGCTTCGAACAGGTAATGACTCACCATCGCGGCAAATCGGGCGTTGACGTCGCGCAGCTTGCCGCTGCAGACCTTGTCCACAGCGGTCTTCATGTTGTCGTAGATGCCGCGGTGGGGCACGCCGCCGAACACGGTGAAGGCATGCTGGTGTGCATCGAACAGCATCTCGTGGGTCTGCAGCGGATAGGCGCGCAGTAGGAAGGCGCGGCTGTGGCAGAGCTTGAAATGGGTAATCTGCAGCTTGACGCGCTCACCGCCGATGCGGGCGTGGTCCTCACTCCAGTCGAACTGGAACGCTTCGCTCGGTGCGAAAAGCAATGGCACGAACGTCCCGCGCCCGGCCGTCTGCGCCCGCTCTTGCTCGGCACGCCGCCACTCGCGGGCGAACGCGGCAACCCGGCCATAGGAGCCGGCATAACCCTTCGTCAGCAGAGCGGCATGCATCTGCCGTAAGGTGCGTCGCTGTTTGCGCGACTGTCGCTGGTTGGTGCGCAACCAGTCGGACAGCTCTACGGCATACGCATCCAACTGGCTCGGACTCTTCCGGTGGGGATACCTCGGGGAGGTCTCCCCGCTCGCCAAATACTTGGTGATGGTGTTGCGTGACAGCTTCGTGCGTCGGGCGATCTCTCGGATCGAGATCTTGTCGCGAAGGTGCCAGCGTCGGATTACGCTCAATAGGGCCACGTCGATCACTCCTGTTGCTCCCGCTCGTGCTGTGAGCGGAGGGTGGTAGGAGGTGGCTCAAAATCGGACGAAAATCACCCGGGGAAGTGGCTCAGTTTTGGATGGAAATCAACAGTCGAGTGTCCGAGCGTGTGCGCAACCCACTCGGGATTCTCGCCAGCCGCCAGCATCAGGGTGGCTGCGGTATGTCGGGTCTGGTAAGGGGCGCGCAACCGCAGGCCGAGCAGCCGCAGGAGCGGGTACCACACGCGGTTGGTGAAGTTCACGGCGTCGATCGGGTTGCCGTGGCGCGTGCTGAAGACCCACGGACAAGACTCGGTCTTCGTCGCCAGATGCGCCTGCAAGGCCGCCCGTACCTGCGGCACCATCTGGATCACCCGATGGGATCCTTCAGTCTTGAGCTCCCCATCGCCGTCGCGCGACACGCTGCGCTCCACCTTCATGAGGTTCTCAGCGAAGTCGATATCCTGCCACTGCAGGCCGTTCACCTCCCCGGTGCGAAGCCCGGTGAAAAACCGCACGATCAGGTACGCGCGGTAATCCTGGCGGACGGTGGCCACCATCAGGTCCACTTCGGCGAGGCTGAAAGGCAGGATCTCCGAGCGCTTCTGCTTCAGCGGTTTGATGCCACGCGCGGGAGACGGTACGCCTTGCCGGTCACATGCCTCGTTGAGGATGGAGCTGAAAACGCTGATGACCTTGTTGATGCGCTTGGCGGACACGAGGGCCCCGCGTCGCCCCTTGCGACGGGCAAACTCCGCCCGGAAACCGAGGATGTCTGCACGCGCGATGTCGGAGATCAGCTTCTCGCCAAACCACGGCAACAAGTGCTTGTCGAGCTCGTCGCGCACTGCGGCGTGATATCGCTTGCGCCACCGGGGCTCGGACTCCTTGAACCACGTCTCAGCGAATTCACGAAAAGTCGGTGCCGTCGACGCACTCGACTTGAGTGCACCCGGCGAGGCCTGCGCCCCGGCGATGGTTGGCGACTGGGTAGCGCGCGGGCTATCCGGGAAGTAGCGGCCATATTCAAAGGTTCCCGAGCGCAAATCGCGCTCGATTCGGCGTGCCAGCGCCTGCACCTGGTGACGGTTGGCGGGCGTATCTGGTAGCGCGGTGTACTCGCGGCACCGCGCTCCCCTATAGCCGAAGTCCAAGTAAAGGTTGCCCGTCTCCGGGCGTACACGCACCTTAACCATGGGCGACGCCTCCGTTGGCCATCGGGACCGGTGCCAGGCAACGCCCCGAGAACTCGCCCATGTCCCGTTCGATCGTCTCCCACACGTACAGCAGCTTGCGACCACCAAACGGGCGGATGTAGTGGATGCCCTCCAGCAGCACCGAATCCTTGAGCCGGGTCCGGATCGTCCGCGCGTCGTAGTGGATGCGCTCCGCCAGTTGCTCCGTGGTGAGATAAGTGGACTCCATGTGCTTCTCCTTCAATGTCGCCCGTGGCGGGCTTGATTCGAGGAAAGCACAGACGTCTATTTCGGCAAGCGCTCCTTCGACGGGCACACCGATGCGTAGACGAGACGCCCCGCAGGAACAGTATCGCGTCCTGCCGTCCGACCACGACAAACTGGTACTGAAACTCCGCACTTGAGCCAGGTGATAATGGCGGGAAACTGTTCTCGTGGCTCTCTCAATCCGTGTGGTTGACACTCACGCAGCGACCCGCTGAACCGCATGCGTCCACGAGTTCTTCGGCAGGTGCCTGAGGTTGGCGCAGATGAGATAGCTGATGGCGATCAGGTGACGATCGGTGCCGTAGCCGCACACGCCTTGGCGGCTCGGATGCGGCCGTTGATGTCGTCCTCGCGTGGTCTCCCCTCACGCCCGGCAACTAACGCGCGACACGTTGACCTTGATGATCGCCTTGTACTGAAAGAAATTCAGATGTTGCCAACGGCGCGCGACACAATCCAACCAAGCCCGATTACACTCTGCCTTGAACTAGTTCGGCCCGGTGCAGTTCGAGCAACACTGGCTGGCCAATCAGGCCAAGCAGGCCAGCTCATGGCCTCGGTTATGGGGCACGGAACTTGAGGGCGAGGTCTGTCTCGACCTGACGATGCGCGACGGCATCAAAACCGTCGAAGTGGCCAGTACATCCCACGCGGGCGCCTTTCAGTGCGTAGCAGCGGGCGGCGTGCCAGCAACTGGTGCACAGGTTTTCAGCTGGTGTCCGCCTGCGAGGAAAGCGAGAAAGTCATGCGCTGCCGCCGGGCTTTGCGCCAAGGCATCGCCGTGGCTGCCGCCCTGGACGTCGTGATAGAAGGCGGTGGCGTGTGCAGCGCAGATCTGCTTGTAGTACGCCTGCGTGCCGCCTGCGGCGACGAGCTGGTCGGCGCTGCCCTGCACGAACATCACCGGCACCGTGGGCTGCAGGTGGCCGATGGCCTGGCGGTCGAGATAGGCGGTGAGCGGGGCGAGGTCGGCGCCGGGCTTGAACACCGTCGCCGGCGCCTGCTTGACCTCCGTGCGCAGCTCGGCGAGGCAGCGGCTGCCGGCGAGGTTCATCAGCGGCTGCAGGTCGGGGCTGATGAGCTGCTCCACGTCGAGTTTCGGGTCGGCGGCCTGCGCACCCTGGAGCATGATCGGAAAGAACAGCGCGACACCGACCGGCGGGTGCGGGTTGGCCTTGAGGTACTCCATGATCGCCGAGTAGCGGTAGCCGCCCGGCGCGATGGCGATGGCGCCGCGCAGCTTGTACTGCGGCAGGTCGGCCTGGCCGTGCGCGGCCACCGCGAGCGCCGCGGCACCGCCCTGGCTGTGGCCCATCACCAGCCAGTCTTTGCTGAACGCGCCGGGGCGCAGCGCGTGCAGCGCGCGCACCGCGTCGTCCACCGTGTGCAACTGGCTGGTGGCGTCCATGTACGGATGGCCGCCCGGCGTGCCCAGGCCCTGGTAGTCGGTGGCAACCACCGCGTAGCCCCGTGCCAGCCACCAGTCGAGCGCGGTTTCCATCGCGGTCTCATAGGGGTGGATCGGCCCGCCGACGTAATCGCCGGAAGGCGCGCAGGTGTCGGTCACGCCGGTGGTGCCGTGCGCCCATGCCAGCACCGGCCAGCCGCCCTTCGGTGGCGCACCCTTGGGCAGCAGCGCGTAGCCAGAAACCACGATGGGCTCGCCGTGCACGCCGCGGCTGCGGTAGGTGATGACCTCGCGCGTTGCCGCGTGTGGCAACGTGGCGGGAACCGCGGTGGCCTGCACCGACAGCAGCGCGCCGGGCGCGGGCGCGGCGACCTCGACGGTCGCCGGTGCCGCGGCCCATGCCACCGGCACCGCGAGGGCCGCGACCAGTGCGGCCACGCCGCCCATCAGCATCGACTTGCGCATGTGAGGCACTCCGGTTGCGGTTTCAGGAGGGGAGATATTCGCGCTTGACGGCGCGCTTGAGCAGCTTGCCGCTGGGGCTGCGCGGCAGCGGCCCGGAGTGGATGTAGATGTCGCGCGGCACCTTGTACGCGGCGAGCCGCGCGGCGACGTGGGCGCGCACCGCATCCGCCGACAACGTGGCGCCGCTGCGCGCCACCACGACGGCCACCACGGCTTCGCCGGTGACCTCGTCGGGCTGGGCGAACACCACCGCCTCCTGCACCTGAGAGTGCTGCAGCAGGCAGGATTCGACCTCGGCCGAAGCGATCTTTTCGCCATTGCGGTTGATCACGTCCTTGATGCGGTCGACCACGTGCAGGAAGCCTTCGGCATCCAGGTAGCCGATGTCCCCGGTGTGCAGCCAGCCGTCGGCGTCGAGCGCAGCGGCAGTGGCTTCGGGGTTGTGCCAGTAGCCGTCCATCACGCACACGCCGCGCAGGCACAGCTCGCCGGGTTCGCCGGCCGGCAGCGGCTTGCCCCCGGCGTCGATCACCTTGAGCTGCATGACCGGCGACAGGCAACCGGAGCTGTTCGGCCGGCGAAAGAACAGTGCGCCGGCCACGGCGGCACCGGCGCCGTTGGTCTCGGTCATGCCGAAGCCCACGCCGGACAGCGAATCCGGTCGACGCACCAGCACGTCGTCCACCACGCGCTGCGGCAGGCCGGCGCCACCGAAGCCGATGCCCGCGAGCGTGGTGGTGGCCGCGTCGAAACCGGGCTCGGCCAGAAGCTGCATGACCATCGCCGGTGCGCCGTTGAACTGGGTGATGTGTTCGCTGCGGATCAACTCGAGCGCGCGCGCGCTGTCCCAGCGGCGCATCAGCACCAGCCGGCGCCCGCCGCGCAACGAGGCCAGCAGTTGCGCATGCAGGCCGCTGACGTGGAACAGCGGCACCGCCATCAGCGTGGTCGGCGGGTTGGCGCTCTGCATCAGCTTTTCGATCGCCTTGGGTGAAGTGAGCGCGGAGAACGTGCCGATGTATTCGATGTTGTACATCGCCTGGCACACCGCGCGCTGGCCGGACAGCACGGCTTTCGCCCGGCTGGACGCGCCGGAGGTGAAGAGGATCAGCGCCGGGTCGGCGGGCGTCAGCACCGGCGTCTGCGCAGGGGCCGTGCCGGCTGCGCACAACGCATCGAAATCGTGCGTGCCGGGCGGCACGGCACCGCCGGCGACGATGGCGGCCACGCCCAGCACCGGCAAATCCTCGCCGATGCGCGCGTGGCGCTCGGCATCGCAAAACAGCAGGCGCGGCGTGGTTTCGCGCAAGGCGGCAGCCAGTTCGTCGCGCAGGCCGAAGCTGTTGAGCGGCACCGGCACCGCGCCGGTCATGGCAGTGGCGACGAACGCCACGCCCCACTCCGGGCGGTTGCGCATGGCAATGGCGACGCGCTCGCCGGCGCGGATGCCGGCCTCGCGCTGCAGCCAGCCGGAGAGCGCATCCACCGCGGCAAAGAAACGCGTGAACGTCCAGCGCTCGCCCTCGTAGACCAGGAACTCCTTGTCGGCATGCACGCGCCCGGCGTCGAGCAGCGCGGGCAGCGTGGGGAACGCCTGCCGGTAGGCTTTCAGCGTGTGCCCGCCCTGCTCCACGTCGACCAGCTCGAACGGCGCACCGGGCGCGGTCAGTTGCGCCGTGCTGCGTGCGGCCAGCGCCATCAATTCGGAACCCGTGGCCATTCAAAACCCCCGTAGTCGCGCATAGCGTTCCCGATGGAACGCGCCGTCGCCCAGTTGCTGGCGCAGCACGCGCGCGCGCTTGACGAACAAACCCAGATCGAACTCGTCGGTGACGCCGATGCCGCCGTGCATCTGCACCGCTTCGTTCGGCACGGTGGCGCACAGGTCGGAGGCGCGCGCCTTGGCCAGGCTCACAAGCGGGCCGATCTCGGCCGAGCCGGCGTCGATCGCCTCGAACGCGCCGCGCACCGCGCTCTCCAAAAGCTCGATCTCGACATACAGGCGTGCGGCGCGGTGCTGCAACGCCTGGAACGAGCCGATGGGCACGTCGAATTGCACGCGCTGGCCAAGGTAGTCGATGGTGCGCGCGAACACCTCGCGCACCAGGCCCAGCGCTTCCGCGGCCAGGCAGGCGCGCGCGCGGTCGAGCACTTGGTCGAGCGCCGGCCACACCTTGCCCGCCGTGCCGAGCAGGGCATCGGCGTCGACGTGCACCTCGTGCAGCGCGAGGTTGGCGGTGTTGCGTGCATCGACCATGCGCACGCCGGTTGCGACCACGCCGGGCGCATCGGCGGGTACGCAGAACAGGCTGAGGCCATCGGGCTCATCGTCCGTGCCGGCGCTGCGCGCCAGCACCAGGCATTGTTCGGCGCCCACGCCGTCGATCACGAAGGTCTTTTCGCCATCCAGCACCCAGCCAGCGCCGGCGCGACGCGCCCACGTACGCACCCGGGTCGGCGCATGCCGCGCGCCTTCCTCGAACGCCAACGCAAAGCGCGGCTCTCCGGCGATGATGGACGGCAGCCGGCACTGCTGTTGTTCGGCATTGCCGAGCGCCAGCACGGCGCCACCGGCGAGCGCCACGTTGGACAGCAGCGGCAGCGCGGCCAGCCTGCGGCCGCACTCCTCGAACACGGCGGAGAGGCCCTGCCAGCCGAAGTCGAGGCCGCCAACCGCTTCGGGAAACACCGCCGCCGTCCAGCCCATGTCCGCGGCGTCGCGCCACAACACCGGGTCGAAACCGAGCGCATCGCCGCCATCGCGCAGCGCGCGCTGGCGCGCCACCGGCGACCGCTCGCCGAGGAAATCGTGCGCGGCTTCGCGCAACTGCACTTGCTCGTCGCTCAGCAACAGGCTCATCGCGACGACCTCACGTCGGCAGGCCAAGCACGCGCTTGGCGATGATGTTGAGTTGCACCTCGCTGCTGCCGCCGGCAATGGTGTAGGTCTTGGACAGCAGCCAACCGCGATCCACCTCGTGCTCGAGGCCGGTGGATGGCGCATCCTCCCACACCAGCGCGCGCTGGCCGAGCGCGTCGGCCAGGAGTTCGTACTTGGCGACTTCCTGCTCGGTCTGCACCAGCTTCATGATCGCGGCCGGGCCTTTCACGTCATGTCTCGCCAGCGCCTGCTCGGTCACCCGGCGATGGGTGAGCGCGAACGCCTGCGCGTCCATCAGCAGTTTCGCCAGGCGTGTGCGCAGCTCCGGGGCGAGCGCATCGTCGGGGTTTTCAGCCAGCCAGGCACGCACGCTGGCGAGCGGATCGAGCGAGGGTGCGGCGCCTTCGGCAAACTTGCTCATGGCGGCGCGCTCGTGCTGCAAAAGCTCCTTGCCCAGCGTCCAGCCATCGTTGAGCGCGCCGACGAGCTGGCGGCGTGGCACCCGCACGTTGTCGAAAAACACCTCGCAGAAGCTCGACTTGCCGCTGATGAGCTCGATCGGTTTCACGCTAACGCCGGGGCTCTTCATGTCGATCAGCACGAAACTGATACCGGCCTGTTTCTTTGCCGTGGGGTCGGTGCGCACCAGCGCGTACATCCAGTCGGCAAAGTTGCCGTAGCTGGTCCAGATCTTGGAGCCGTTGACGACGAAGTCCTCGCCGTCCGGCTCGGCACGGGTACGCAGGCTGGCGAGGTCGGAGCCCGCGTTCGGCTCGGAGAAGCCCTGGCACCAGCGCACCCGGCCCTGCGCCATCGGCACCAGATGCTCGAGCTTTTGCGCGTGGGTGCCGTGCTTGAGCAGCACCGGCGCCAGCATCCAGATGCCGAGGTTGTATTGCGGCTGGCGGCAATGCAGGCGGCGCATCTCCTCGTCCAGCACCTGCGCCTGGCGGCGATCCAGCCCGCCGCCGCCGTACTCCCTGGGCCAATCGGGCGCGAGCCAGCCGCGTTCGCGCATGGCCTCGAACCACGCACGCTGGTCGTCGTTCTTGAACGCAAGCCGCGAGCCGCCCCACACCATGTCGTCGGCGGTGATCGGCTGGCGCATCGCCGGCGGGCAGTTGGCGTCGAGCCAGGCGCGCGTCTGCGCGCGAAATTCGTCGAGTTCGCTCATGGCGCCTCCCCGGCGGCAGTCAAGGCAAAACGATGGATGCCGTGCGCATCCAGCGTGCGGCGCACTTCGCCCGCGTCGCGCAGCCACGCCAGGTGGGCCAGCGTCTCGCCCAGCGCCAGCATGTCGTCGAACGGACCGCGGCGGCGCGGAAACAGGGTGTGCATGGCCGCCACGGCGCTGGCCTGCGGCGCGTGTCCCAGACAGCCACGCAGCACGTCGAGCTGGTGCGCGTGGTGCTCCGCCAGCTCGCGCGTGCGGACGGCCAGCCCGCGAAAGATCTCCTGATGCGACGGCAGCACCAGCGTGTCGGCCGCGAGGCTCTCCAGGCGCGTCAGCGAGGCCAGCCACAACGCCAGCGGGTTTGCTTCGGGCTCGATGTCGGACACCAGCACGTTGGAGGTGATGCGCGGCAGAAGCTGGTCGCCGGCCAGCAGCAGATGCGCGTCGGCGTCGTACAGGCAAGCGTGTTCCGGTGAGTGGCCTTCGCCGATCACCACCTGCCAGCGGCGTTGGCCGATGGCCAGCACGTCGCCGCCGCGCAGGCGCCGATAGCTGCGTGGCGCCGGCGCGGTGAACGGATCGTGGCGCACGCCGGCAAACAGCTTGTCGATGCCGGCGTCATCGAGCCCGGCGCGGCGGTAGAAATCGCGCTGCGTGGACGGCAGCGGATCGGGTGCCGGCTGCGCGTAGGCGCGCATGGTGAAGTATTCGCCCAGCGTCATCGCCACCCGCACGCCGAAATGCTCGA
This sequence comes from Rhodanobacter sp. FW106-HT46G03, assembly GCF_058789895.1. Classification (NCBI taxonomy): domain Bacteria; kingdom Pseudomonadati; phylum Pseudomonadota; class Gammaproteobacteria; order Lysobacterales; family Rhodanobacteraceae; genus Rhodanobacter; species Rhodanobacter sp. FW106-HT46G03. The sequence goes on along the minus strand of NZ_JBYTCC010000001.1, from coordinate 602,665 downwards.
CGAACCAGGCGGCCAGCCCGGCGTGGTCGTAATGCCAGTGCGTGCACACCAGGAGCGTGATCGGCAGGCCGTCCAGGTGGGTGGCGGCGATGTGCTGCCACAGCTCGCGGCAGCGCGCGGTGTTGAGCCCGGTATCGACCACCACCCAGCCGTGCTCGCCGCGCAACAGGTACACGTTGATGTGGTCCAGCGTCATCGGCATCGGCATGCGCGCCCACAGCACGCCGGGCGCCACTTCCACGACCGAGCCGTCGGCCGCCGGCGGCGTCAGCGGGTAACTGATGGCCGTGGGTGCGCCGTCAGCCATGGAGCACCCGGCCCAGCGTTTCGCTGGTCAGCGGCAGATAGGCCTGCGCGGCGTCGTCGCGCACGTAGAGCGGGTCCGCGACCTGCGCGCGGTCGTAGCCTTCGCGTTGCAGGTCGATTTTGCGCAGCTTGTAATTGCCAGTCATGTCGGCGGCCGGCGGCACCCGCACGAACAGCGGTGCGGCGTAGCGCGGCAGGCGCTCGCTGGCGAGGCGCCAGAACGCCTTCGGGTCGAATGCCCGGCCATCGTGCATCACCACTGCGGCCATGCCCGCACGCCCCTCGTGGCCGGGCACCTGCACGCCGTAGACGGTGATCGAATCCATGCCGGGAAAATCGCCAAGCTGGTCGGCCACTTCGGTGGTGGAAACGTTCTCGCTGTTCCAGCGGAAGGTATCGCCGATGCGGTCGACGAACCAGCAGTAGCCATCCGCGTCGCAGCGCAAAAGATCGCCGGAGGACCACCACGCATCGCCCTCGCGGAACACGTTGCGCAGGGTCTTGCGCGCAGTGGCCTCGGGCGAGGTGTAGCCCTCGAAGCGGCCGGCGACGATGTCCGGCAGGTCCAGGATCATGCCGATCGCCTCGCCCGGCTCGTCCACGCCGGCAAGCTGCATGAAGCCGTCGGCGCCGCGCGGGTGGATGCCGCGCTCCACGTCGTAGCGCACCAGCCGCAGGTTGGTTTTTTCCCAGAACGGCACGCGGCCGCAACTGCCCATGCGATTGTCGACATTGATGACGTTGGCGTTGGCCTCGGTCGCGCCCCAGCCTTCAAAGATGTTCATCGGGCCGAAACGGTCCACCCATTGCTCCCAGATTTCCGGCGCCAGGCCGGCGCCGACCATGGTGCGCAAACTGTGCTCGCGGTCGTCGGCGCGCGGCGGCTCGGTGAGCAGGAACCGGCAGATCTCGCCCACGTACTGGCAGGCGGTGACGTGGTAGCTGCGCACGTCGGGCCAGAACGCGCGGCGGCTGAACTTGCGGCGCAGGAGCAGGCTCGCGCCGGCGGTGAACGCGGTGGCTGCAGCCGACAGCGAGGCCGCGCCGTGGTAGAGCGGCAGGAAGGCGTAGAAGCAATCCTGCGGCCCGAGCCCGGTGGTCACCTGCATCACGTCGCCGGTGATGAGCCAGCGCGCGTGGCTGACGATGGCAGCCTTGGGCAGCCCGGTGGTGCCGGAGGTGAAGATGTACACCGCCGGGTCGCCGGCGGTGAGCCCGGCGCGCCACGCCGGCGGCGGGTCGGTGTCCGGCACCGTTGCCGCCAGCGCGCCCAGATCAAGCGCACACGATGCACGCTGCGCCGGCGGCGCGGGGTGCTCGGCATCCGCCCACAGCCACAGCGTGGCATCGGTTTCCGTTTCGGCGAACAGCGCCAGGCATTCCTCACCGACCACCGCCCGCCGCGCGCCGGTGGTCGTCAATTCATGCGCCAACGGCTTGCCGCGCACGTTGGTGTTGAGGAACACCGCGATTGCGCCGACCTTCATCAGGCCCAGCCATACCTCGAAGAAGGCCGGGCGATTCTCCAGGCACAAGGCCACCACGTCGCCACGCCGCACGCCCTGCGCATGCAGCGCGTGCGCGGCGCGATTGGCGGCGGCATTCAATTGCGCATAGGTGCAGCGCGCCTCGCCGTACAGCAAGGCCGGGCGCTCGCCGTAGGCGCGCGCGCGGGCTTCGATGCACTCGGCAATGGCGTCGGTTTGCGAGGCGCGGTACCGGGCGGCCGCCGCGCTGCGCAGGTCGAGCTTGGCCTGCGTCGCTTCACGCGAAACCAGCGCCGGCGTGGAAGGGTTCGGGTTGGACATGCGCTCGGCCATGCGGCGTCCTCAGTGCTGCACGCGCGGCAGGCCAAGGCCGAACTGCGCGATCAGTTCGCGCTGGATTTCGTTGGCGCCGCCGCCGAAGGTGTTGATGGTGTTGGCGCGGATCTCGTACTCCAGCTCGCCGGCAAGCAACGCCGCGCTGGAATCGGCGCGGACCAGCGCGCTCGCGCCGACGATCTCCTGCAACTGGCGCAGGATCTCCAGTGCGCTTTCGGTGCCGTAGACCTTGGTGATCGAGGCCAGCGCCACGTCCACCTCACCGCTTTCGAGCCCGGCGGCAATGCGGAAATTGGTGATGCGCATGGCTTCGAGCCGCCGGTAGCACTCGGCGAACGCGCGCCGCACCCACGGTGCGTCGATCGCCCGCCTGCCGTCCTCGTCCGGCGTCCCGGCCCAGGCCAGCACGCGGCTGAACGGGCCGAACACCTTGTCGGACCACGCGCCCAGCCCGAGCCGCTCGTGGTTGAGCTGCGCGGTGATGAGTTTCCAGCCGCCGTGGAGCTCGCCCACCAGCATGGCGGCCGGCACCTCGACGTTGTCGTAGTAGGTGGCCGCGGTGAGGTTGCCCACGGTTTCGATCGGCGTGCTGGAAAAGCCCCTGGCACGGGTGTCGACGATCAGGATGGAAATGCCCTTGTGCCGCGGGCGCTCCGCGCTGGTGCGTGCGGCGAGCCAGATGTAGTCCGCGCTCTCGGCGCCGGAGGTCCACAGCTTGGAACCGTTCACCGTGAAGTGGCCGGTGGCCGAGTCGCCGCTGAATTCAGCCTGGGTCTTGAGCGTGGCCAGGTCGGAGCCGGCGCCCGGTTCGGAATAGCCGATGGCGAACACGATCTCGCCCGCGGCGATGCCGGGCAGGAATTGCGCCTTCTGCGCAGCACTGCCGTGCAGCATCAGGGCCGGACCCACCGTGCTGATGGTGACGAACGGCAACGGCGCGCCGGCGATGGTCGCCTCCTCGAAAAAGATCAGTTGCTCGGTGGCGGCGTAGCCCTGCCCGCCGTATTCCTTCGGCCAGCCGACCGCGAGCCAGCCGTCCTGACCCATTTGGCGCACGATGCGGCGGAAGTCGCTGCCGCCCTCGGCACCGCGCAGGCGCTGGCGCAGCTCGGGCGTCATCAGGGCGTTGAAGTAGTCGCGCAGCTTGCGGCGCAACGCGTGCTGTTCGGGCGTGAGGTCGACGAACATGGCCCTACTCCACGCCCAGGATCAGGCCGCTGGTGGGTACGCCGGTGCCGGCCGTGACCAGCACGTGCTCCACGTCCGCCACCTGGTTCACCGCGGTGCCGCGCACCTGGCGCACGCCTTCGGCGACGCCGTTCATGCCGTGGATATAGGCCTCGCCGAGCTGGCCGCCGTGCGGGTTCACCGGCAGCTTGCCGCCGCGACGATGATGGCCGGCGCGGATGAAATCCTTCGCCTCGCCGCGCGGCACGAAACCGAACTCCTCCAGTTGCAGCAGCACGAACGGGGTGAAGTGGTCGTAGATGATCGCGGTCTGGATGTCCGTCGGGGTCAGCCCGCTCTGCGCCCAGAGCTGGTTGGCCACCAGCCCCATTTCCGGCAGGCCGGTGATGTCGTCGCGGTAGAACGAGGTCATGATCTGCTGGCCTTCGTAGATGCCCTGCGCGGCGCCTTTCACCACCACCGGCTGCTGGCGCAGGTCGCGCGCGCGGTCGAGCGAGGTGACGACCATCGCCACCGCGCCGTCGCTTTCCTGGCAGCAGTCGAGCAAGTGCAGCGGCTCGCAGATCCACTTGCTCTTCTGGTGGTCTTCGAGCGTGATCGGCTTCTGGTAGAAGAACGCTGCCGGGTTGGTCGCGGCGAAGTCGCGCACGGCCACGGCGACGCGGCCGAAATCCTCGCTGGTGGCGCCGTAGCGGTACATGTAGCGCTGCGCGAACATTGCCACCCACGAGGCCGGCGTGTGCAGGCCCGAGGGCATGTACCAGCCGTAGTTGACGTTCTCCACCGTGGGCGTGTTCGCGAAACCATAGCTGCCGCTGCCGAAGCGGTACCAGCTGCGTTCGTTCATGGCGCGGTACACCACCACCGTCTTGGCCACTCCGGTGGCGACCGCCATTGCGGCCTGCAGCACCGGCGCACAGGCGGCGCCGCCGCCGTGCGGGATCTGCGAGAAGAAGGTGACGTTCTGCGTGCCCAGCAAACGCGCGATCTCGTACTCGGGCACCTTGTCGATGGTGTACGAGCAGAAGCCGTCCACCTCGCCCGGTTCGATGCCGGCGTCGGCAAGCGCCGCGAGCGTCGCCTCCATCGCCAGGCGGATCTCCGTGCGGCCGGAGTTCTTGCTAAATTCGGTGGCGCCGAGGCCGGCGATCGCGACCTTGCCGGCAATGCCGCTGGTGGTGGTCATGGCAGTTTCACCCGCACGGTTCCGGTGACGTGCGCGCCCATCGAATTGGCGCCCCTGAGCGTGACTTCCACGCTGTGCCCGGCCTCGTTGCGGTCGGTGACCGTGCCGGTGAAGGTCAGCGTGTCGCCGGGGTAGTTGGGCGCGCCGAGCTTGATTTTCAGCGTGGCGAGCCGGCAATCCGGCCCGGCCCAGCCTTCGACGAAACGCTCCACCAGCCCGTTGGTGGTGAGGATGTTCATGAAGATATGCGGCGAGCCGAGCGCGCGCGCCGCCTCCGGATCGTGGTGGCCGGGAAAGTAGTCGCGGGTGGCGATCGCGCCGCCGGCGACCAGTGCCACGGTGATCGGGATCACGAGCTTCGGCAGCTCCTCGCCCGCCTGCACGCTGGCGAAAGTGCGGGTGCTGGTCATGCGGCATCCTCCGGCAAATCGTATTTCCAGCCGAGCTGGTCGTGCCCAGCGAGCCAGTCGCCAAGGCGTTCGAGGTGGTGGCCGGCGCTGCCTTCGTGCACGGCCAGGGCGCGGCTCCAATACAGGAACCGATGCGCGGGATGCGACAGGTCCACGCCCACGCCGCCGTGCACGTGCTGCGCCTTGAGCCCGGCAAAATGGCCGAGATCGCAGAACTGCGCATGCACGGCCAGCGCCTGCGGCAGTGCGCCGAGCCCGGCATCGAGGCGATACACCAACTGCGCCAGCGCGCTGCGCAGCGTCTCCACGCCGATATGTGCGTCGGCCAGGCCGCCGGCCACGAGCTGGAAGCTGCCGATCGGACGGCCAAACTGCTGGCGCTCGCTGACGTGCTGCACGGTGCGCCGGAGTTGCTCGGCGCTGACGCCGAGCTGCAGCGCGGCAAGGCAGGCGATGGTTCGCGGTTCGAACCAGGCGTGGGCGGCAATGTCGAGCACCGCATCGTCGGCCAGCGGCAGCGCGTCGAACGCGAGGTCGGCCACGCCCAGATGATGCTGGTCCAGCCCCGGGGTGCGCGCGATGCCCGGCTGTTGCAGGTCGACCAGCACCACGCGCGGGGTGCCGTCGTGCTCGGCGCCGAGCAGGGCGTAACGCGCATCGCCGCCCAGCGGCAACGCCGCCTGCCGGCCGGAGAGCTGCCATTGCCCGGCAACGCGGGCGAGATGCAGGCGCGGCCCGCGCGCGTCGGCCAGTGCGGCGAGCGTGGCCGTGCACGGCGCGCTGCTGTCCACCGCCGCCGGCAACACGCGGGCCTTGAGTTCCGGCGCGCCGAAGTGCGCCACGGCGGCGGCCGCCAGTTGGTGTTCCCACAGCGGCACCAGTGCCAGCGCGCAGCCCTGCGCCTCGAGCACGCCGATCAGGTCGGTCATGCCGAGGCCGAGCCCGCCGGCAGCCTCCGGCACCACGATGGCGTGCAGGCCGGTGTCCACGCAGGCCGGCCACAACGCCCGCTGGTAGGGTTCGCCGGAAACGTCGTGCGTGCGCAACTGGTCGTCGCCGCAATGCTCGGCGAACAGCGCGGCGGCCGCGGCGGCGAACGCCTGCTGGTCTTCGCTCAGTCGGAAATCCATGGCGCTACCCCACCACCGGTCGGAACTGCGGCAAGGCGATGGTGTCGTTGCCGTCGGGCGCGCCCACGTCGACCTGGTTGAACTCCACCTGCACCGGCATGCCGATGTGCACGTCGGCGGGCTTGACGCCCACCAGTTGCGCGACCAGCCGCGTGCCCTCCTCCAGCTCGATCAGGCCGATCGGGTTCGGGTAATCGAATGGCGGCACTTCGGGGTAATGCATCACCACGAACGAATACACGGTGCCGCGACCGCTGGCCTCCAGCGCATCCCACTCGAAGGAGTAGCACTCGGGGCAGCACGGGCCGGGCGGGTGACGCAGCGTGCCGCACGCCTTGCAGCGCTGGATCATCAGCTTGCCGGCATGCGCGCCGTCCCAGAAAAACCGGGTGTCGTCGCTGATGCCGGGCGCCGGGCGCTTGATCTTCGGCGGGCCGACTGGCGTTCCCATCGCCGGCTTCGCCGCATGCGCCGGCTTGAACTTGAACACCCGGAACAGCAGGCGGCCAACCTCCTCGTCGCCGGCGGCATGCTGCGAGAAGAACGTCATGCTCAGCGTGATGAAAAAACCGGTGCCGAGCGCGGTGGATTTCTCCTCACTGATGGCGTCGAGCCGCGTCGTGTAATAGAGCTTTTCGCCGGGCGCGAGATAACGGTCGAATTCCAGCTCGGAGTTCACCGCCACCACCGACGGATAGCCGTGCGCCTCGATCAGTTTCAGCGCTTCGTACGGGTTTTCCGTGGTAGAGCCCGGCGGGTAATGGTTGATGGTCGGGCCTTCCATGCACCACACCTGCAGCATCGCCGGCGGCACCAGCTTGCCTTCGGCATAGCGCGGGTTGTCCACGCCCATGATCTCGGCCCATTGCCGCGCCATCGGCACGTTCACCGGATCCCAGCCGTACACGCGGCCGTAGTCCTTGCCCACCAGGGCACGGATGGCAGCCATCCACTCGGGGTCAGTCATGGTGATGCTCCTGCTCTTGCGCCGCCGCGAGAAACGCGGGGCGTTCGCCGCCGCCGTGCAGCAGCAGGTTGGTGCCGCTGATGTAGGACGCGCGCGGCGAGGCCAGGAACAGGCACGCCTGCGCAATGTCGTCGGGGTTGCCCATGCGCCCGGCCGGGATCGTGCGCCCGACCGCCGCGATGCCGGCCTCGTCGCCGTAATGCTCGTGCGCCGCTTCGGTGCGTACCAGGCCGGGGCTCACCGCCACCACGCGCACCTTGGGCGCCCATTCGATCGCCAGCGAGCCGGCCAGGCTCAGCACCGCCGCCTTGGCCGCGCCGTAGGCCGCCGTGCCGGGCGACGGGCGCAGCCCACTGATCGAACCGATCATCAGGATCACGCCGCCGTCGGCCTGTCGCTGCATCTGCGCGTTCGCCGCCTGCGCCGCATGCAGCGGCGCCAGCAGGTTCAGACGGATCACGCCCTCGTGGAAGCGCGGCGATACCGTCGCCGCTTCCACCATCGGGCTGCCGCCGGCATTGTTCACCAGCACGTCGAGCCGGCCATGGCGGGCGACCACGCCGGCGACCAACGCCTGGATCGCCTCCACCTCGCGCACGTCGCACGCCGCGAACTCGGCGCGCTTGCCACCCGCTTCCGGCAGCTTGGCCGGCGCGTTGCGCGCACATACCACTACCGTCGCACCGGCGGCCAGAAAGCCCTCGGCAATGCCGCGGCCGATGCCCTTGGTGCCGCCGGTAACCAGCACCACGCGCCCATCGAATTGCTCGCAGTAACCCATCAGTGCGCGATCCCGAAGCCCGTCCACGCGGCCAGACTAGGCAGCATCACGCCGGCGTTCCACGTCCAATCGGACGATGTTGCCATCCTCGCCGTTGCCGACCATGCACCCATGCCAAAGACCCCTGCCCGCACGCGAGCGCGTGCCGCAAAAAGCCCCGACCGCGTGGTGCTGGTCGAGCGCCCAGAGGACGGCGTCGCCGTCGTGCGCCTGCACCGGCCCAAGGCCACCAACGCCCTGAACCTCGCGCTGCAATCGCAACTCGCCGCGGTGTTCGTGGAACTCGCCGCCGACGCCACGGTACGCTGCATCGTGCTCACCGGCGGCGGGCAGGTGTTCGCCGCCGGCGGCGACATCAAGGGGCTGGAACAGGCCGGGCCGATCGAAATCATGCAGCGCCACACCGAGCGCGTGTGGGCGCCGATCGAGCACTGCCCCAAACCGGTGATCGCCGCGGTCTGCGGCTATGCCTACGGCGGCGGCGCCGAACTGACGATGCACTGCGACATCATCATCGCCGGCGAAGGCGCGCGCTTTGCGCAGCCGGAAATCCGCATCGGCATCATGCCCGGCATCGGCGGCACCCAGCGCCTGGTGCGCGCGGTGGGCAAGTTCAACGCCATGCGCATGCTGCTCACCGGCAAGCCGGTCGACGCTGCCGAAGCGCGACTGATGGGACTGGTGAGCATGGTCGTGCCCGACGCCCAGGTACTGCCGGAGGCACTGGCCATGGCGCACGCCATCGCCGCCATGCCGCCGCTCGCCGCGGAACAGATCAAGGAGGTGGTGCTCGCCGGCATGGACGCGTCACTCGGCACCGCGCTGGCGCTCGAACGCAAGGCCAACCAACTCCTGTTCGCCACCGCCGACCAGAAGGAAGGCATGCAGGCATTCATCGAGAAGCGCAAGCCGAAGTTTCGCGGGCGCTGAGAGCGAGCCGCCAGATCCGTGTTGGTTCCCGGGCCCGCCCCGGGATCGGCACCCTCTCATTGTCCCCCGATTGCAGGCGCGTACCGACCTGAGCCGGCCCCATCGCCCGATGCATCGCAAGGTCGGCGTCCACGCCGCCATATCCGTTCAATTGACTAGTCCCGTCGGACGATGCGGACAACCACCCCTTCCGGGCCACCATGCATCCGTAAAACCGCAATCCGCGCCGCTTCATGCAAGCGCAGCGGCATCTCAAGTGTCTTCGGATGGGGAGTTCTCGAAATGAAGCGTCGTGCGCTTTCGTGGCAGATCGGCATGTTGCTCGCTGCCACCTCCGGAATCATGGTCACCGCACCACCCGGCCGTGCGCAGGACGCGTCGGACGCCCAGAATCCGCAGGATGCCCCGACCACGCAGCCCCCCGCCAACAAATCCAAGGCGAAGACGCTGAAGGCGATGGTGGTAACGGCGGAACGCCGCGAACAAAACATCCAGGCGGTACCGCTGACGGTTTCCGCGATGGACCAGGTCGAGTTGAACCGGCGCGGCATCACCAGCGTCGCCGACCTGAACGCTATCGCTCCCGGCCTGGTGGTGATCCCCGAGACCGGTGGCTACACCACCGGAGCACAGTTTTCACTGCGCGGACAATTCGTCGGCAACCCGGCGATGTATTGGGACTCCACCACCGGTGTGTACGTCAACGGCGTGTACTTCGGCAAAAGCAAGGTGGATGTATTCAGCCTGCCCGACCTCGAACGCATCGAGGTGCTGAATGGCCCACAGGGCACGCTGTACGGACGCAACACGATTGGCGGCGCGGTCAATATCGTCACCCAGAAGCCAAGCGGCGTGTTCACTGGTACGGCACAGGCCGGCATCGGTCGCTACGGCGAGCACACCGAAATGCTGCGCATGGACCTGCCCGCCCTGGGAAAGCTCAAGGTATCGGTAGGTGGCCGCGCCAAGAACCAGGATGGCTGGGTGAAGACCACGTCAGGCAGCTCGGCAGGCAGCTTGGGCAAGATCGACACCCGCGACGCGTATGCCGATTTCCTGCTGGACGCCACCGACAATCTTTCGATTGAATACCGCTACGACTTCTCGAATGCACACAATACCCCGGCATTCGGGCAGACCGTGCATTCCGACATCCTGAAGGTGTTCCATATCCCCGGCATCATCGTGAATCAGGATCGCCAGACGCACGCCAGCATCGACGCTCCGGTCTACGAAAACCTGCGCACGGACGCCAACGCGCTGCATGTGGACTGGAAGCTCGGCGTCGGCACGATCAAGTACATCGGTGCGCACAGCGAAACGCATTACAACAACGGCTTGGAGCTCGACGGATCACCCATCAATTTTGCGCAAAGCCAGGAAACCAACCGCTACCGCGAAACCTCGCACGAACTGCAATACGTGGGCAGCGTGGGCAACTGGAACTGGGTGACCGGCCTTTATTACTTCGAGGACAAAGGTTTCAACGCCGACCCGCAGGAGTACTTCTTCGGCGCAGCAGTATTCGACCCCAATCTCTATTGGTACGGCAGCCGCTCGCGTGCAGCGTACGGCCAGGTCGAGTACAAGCTGAACGACCAGTGGACGATCACTGCCGGCCTGCGCCGCACTCTGGACCAGAAGAACGTGTCGCGGTTCATGCAGGCCGGCGGCTACACGCTGGTGCCGCGTGGCACCGAAGCCTCCGCCGGTTGGGGTTCGACGACGCCGATGCTGAACATCTCGTACCAGATGGATCCGAACCATCTGCTGTACGCACGCTATGCCGAGGGCTTCCTGAGCGGCGGCTTCAACGCCGAGGCGCAGACCGCGAGCCAGGTCACCAGCCCGTACAAGCCTGAAAAGGCGAAGACCCTCGAATTCGGCAGCAAGAACACCTTGCTTGGTGGTGCGATGCGCCTCAATGCCGACGTTTTCTACAATCGAACGACGAACCTGCAGCAGATCGTGTTCACCGCCCAGGGCGCCGCCGCCTCGAACGTGTTGAACGTGGGTCGTTCGCACACCTACGGTTTCGAAGGGCAGTTGCAATGGCGCGCAACGAATGACTTCGACATGGGCCTGAACTACAGCTACATGAAGGGCAAGTTCGACAAGTACATGCAGCTCGGCAAGAACATCGCCAACAACCAGTCGTACGCGATGCTGCCACGGCACATCCTCAGCCTGACTGCCCACGATGTCCTGCTGCGCACGTCGAACGGCACGCTGGGGGCGTCGTTGGATTACCGCTTCACCAGCGGCTACTACCGCTATACGTACCAGAAGGTCGTGGTCAACCCAGCGCAGGCCGTTGCCGGCAATACGCGGATCAAGGCGGAGGGCATCCTCAACGGCCGCATTGCCTTTTCCGACATGCAGTGGGGAAAAGTCAGCGGCGAAGTGGCGCTGTGGGTGAACAACATCACCAACAAGTCGCATATCGACAACTACATCGACTTTGGTCCCGGGTTCGGCAACCTGCGTTTGGCGTACTACAACATGCCACGCACCTACGGCGTGACCGTACGCGTCGACTGGTGACCGTTTCGCTTCGCGGGTCGCATGGACACAGGCGGCAGCCACATGTTGCCGCCTTTCGCCCGCCGAAAAGACGGCAATTGGCGTGCGCCGCGGCAGGTGGCTGACTGCTCGCGGCTGATCTGTGCGAATCATCCGGGCAACTGCTTGCCGGAAATACGTTGCCTGGTGGTGTGCAGGCACCCGGGTTACCCGTTTCCGTTGTTCGGGCGCCCGCAGGCCCGGCGGTCGAGACGAGGCGGTTTGAACCGCCGCCCCGTCCAGCCTCGGTCAGTCCAGCCTCGGTCAGTCGCGCCTTACCGCTACCGTCTGGATGCCGACGTCGAGATGGCAGTGGTGGCTGCCAGCCTCGGGTTCAGAACGAGGTCGGGCGACTCACCGCATCGATGCCGCCATCGACCACGAGCTGGGCGCCGTGGACGTAGCTGGCGGCCGCGCTCAGCAGGAATCCGACGGCCGCCGCGATTTCCTCCGGTGCCGCGCGGCGACCGATCGGCGGGATGAAATCGCGGATCGCCTGCCCGTAGCGCGGGTCGTTCAACCCGGCTTCGAGCAGCGGCGTCTGGGTCGCGCCCGGAGCCACCGTGTTGAGTCGCACCCCGGCGGCACCCCACGCCTTGGCGCGTTCGCGCACCGCCACCGTCAGCGCGTTCTTGGAGCCGGCATAGGCAAGGTTGCCGCGCATGTCGCCGGCGCCTTCGAGCACCACCGCCACGCGCGCGTCGTCGCCGGCCGCCAGCGCTTCGCCGATCGGGTTTTTTTCCCAGGGAAGCTGCGTCGACGCCACCGAGGAAACGACCACCGCAGCCGGGTGCTCGCCCCGGCGGAGCGCCGGCAACAGTCCGTCCAGCAGATCGATGACGCCGTGATAGTTGACCTGCGCAATCGTCGTTGCCGGCTCGAACGTGGTCCCCAGGCCGGCGCACAGCGCCACCGCGTCGAGCCTGCCGCCGCAGCGAGCCAGCACGGCGGCCAGCGCTGCGCGGCGGCCCTCGGCCGTGGCGAGGTTGCCGATGACTTCTGCGTCGTGCAGGTCGACGCCGATCACGCCGTGACCCGCTACTTCAAGCTGGCGGCGCACCGCGGCACCGATGCCCGATGCCGAACCCGTGACAACGCTGGTGAGGCTCATGCTGTTCTCCCGTCAGGTGGCGAGCGCCGCCAACGCGGCCGCTTGCATGTGTGCGTGGGTGTCGCCGGCAAGATCGAGGAGGTATCGACGCGACGCAAATCGCCACGCTCCATCCTCCCGCACGAAGCCGTCCTCGTAGCGGCCGCAGACCACCGGCTGCAACGCGAAACCGTCCACCGCCTGGAATACGGTGTAGCGGGAACGCGCCGTCGCCCTGCCCGCGGTTTCGTCCACCTCGATGAGCGGGTTGCTGATGACGTGCTGCGTGCGCGGCGTGCCATCCGGATGGATCACGATGAGTCGCTGCCACAACGCAAGCAGCGCATCGGCATCGAGCGGTTCGGCACGCCCCTGCAACCGGATCGACGCATGGCGGAACAGTGCCGCAGCTTCGGCAAGGCGCCCCGCGTCGATGTGTTCGGCGTAGCGGTACAGGAGATTCGCGATCTGGACGGCGCTGTCGCTCAAGATTCTGGCCAGGCACGGGCGATACCCGGCATCATGCTGCGGCCAGCCGGGCGTCGCCGCGTCCGAACGGACGATGCCGCGTCAACCGCGTGCCACACAATGGCATCTTCAGCCGTCATCGGACTTTGTCATGGCCAATCCCTACACGGCGCTGCTCGCGCCCGGTCGCATCGGCAAGCTGGAGCTACGCAACCGCATCGTGATGGCACCGATGGGGTCGAGTTTCGGCGGTCACGACGGCAAGGTCACGGAACGCCTGCTGGCGTACTACGAAGCGCGCGCCAAGGGTGGTGCCGGACTGCTCACCACCGGCGTCTGCGCGATCGCGTTCCCGGCCGGCACCTCGGAGCCGCACCAGCTCGGCATCTCCGGCGACGAGTTCATCCCCGGCCTCGCGCAACTGGTGGAGCGTGCGCACCGGCACGGCGCCAAGATGGCGATTCAGCTCGTGCACCACGGCAAGGTCGCGGCGCGCGACATCGCCGAAGGCCGCGAGCTGTGGGTACCGTCGGTGCCGCCGCCGGGCAAGGCCGGCTTCGTCGCCACCCTGTCGCACGAGGAGATGGCAACCTTCGTCAGCAACCTCGGCAGCACGCCGCCGCGCTACCGCGTGATGGACGCCGCCGACATCGCGCAGATGACGGCATGGTTCGTTGCCGCGGCAGCGCGCGCCAAGCGTGCCGGTTTCGACGGCATCGAGCTGCATGCCGCGCACAACTACATTTTTGCGGGCTTCCTGTCGCCGCATTACAACCAGCGCACCGATGCGTGGGGCGGCCCGCTGGAAAACCGCGCGCGGCTGCTGCTGGACACGATCCGGGCGGTGAAGGCCGAGGTCGGCGCCGATTTCCCGGTCTGGCTGCGGCTCGACGGCCGCGAGCTGCACACCGAGCACGGCATCACGCTGGAGGATGCCGTGGCCACCGCCAGGCTGGCCGAACAGGCCGGCGTCGACGCGGTGCACGTCTCCGCCTACGCCAGCATCGACACCGGCGGCGAGTTCAGCGACGCCCCGTTGCCGCAGCAGCCTGGCGCCTACATCCCATTCGCCGCGGCGGTGCGCAAGGCGGTCAACGTGCCGGTGATCGTCGCCGGCCGCGTCGAACCGGAGGCCGGTGCGCAGGGAATTGCCGCGGGGGATTTCGACTTTGTCGCGATGGCCCGCAAGCTGCTGGCCGATCCCGAGCTGCCGAACAAGCTCGCCGCGGGTCGCCCGCAGGACGTGCGGCCCTGCGTGTACTGCTACGTCTGCGTCAGCCAGATCTTCCTCAACGAATCGGTGAAATGCGCCGTCAACGCGCTCACCGGCCACGAACACGACACCCGGATCGAACCAGCCGCCACGCCGCGTCGCATCCTGGTGATCGGCGGCGGCCCGGCCGGCATGGAGGCCGCACGCGTCGCTGCCGAACGCGGCCACAAGGTCACCCTGGTGGAACGCAGCAACCGCCTCGGCGGCACGCTGTTTTTCGCCGGCCTAGCTTACCCCGAGAACGGCCGCCTGCTCGATTACCTCGTGGCGCAGATGCAGCACCCCAACATTGAGGTGAAGCTCGACACCGCCGTCACGCGCGAATGGGTCGCCGCGTTCGCCCCCGACCGCATCATCGTCGCCACCGGTGCCCGCCGCGCGGCGCCGGCCATCCCCGGCGCCGACCAGCGCCACGTATGGAGCGGCGACGAACTGCGCCGGCTCCTGACTGGCGACCGCGCCGGCGAGATCGCGCATGCCAAGCTCTCGCTCGCCGAGCGCGCGCTGTTCAAGGCCGGCGGCATGCTGGGCGTGGTCGACAGCCGTCAGGCGCTGCAGCGCATGTCGAAGTTGTGGATGCCGCTGGGCAAGCGTGTCGTCATCATCGGCGGCGGCCTGGTGGGGCTGGAGCTGGCCGAGTTCCTGCTTGCCCGCGAGCGCGAAGTCACCGTGCTCGAGGCCAGCGACCGCGCCGGCCGCGAGCTGTCGGTGGTGCGCCGCTGGCGCGTGCTCGACGGCGTGCGCGAACACGGCAAGCTCGAGCTACAGGCCACGGTGGACGCGATCGGCAAGCAGGCCGTGGACTGGCACGATGCCAAGGGCGTGGCGCACGCAACGCCGGCCGACTCTGTCGTGCTCGCGGTCGGCGCCGAACCCGACAACCGCCTCGCCCAAAGCCTCGCCGATCTCGGTATTCCGCTCGACGAAATCGGCGACGGCGCGAGCCTCGGCTACATCGAAGGCGCGATGCATCGCGGCAACCGCGCGGGGCGGATGGCGTGACGCGCGTCGGGTGATGCCGCATCGCGCAGATCGCCTGGCAACCCGCCTCACCCGGAGCACGTGGCCCTCGCGTTCGCCCGGGCCGCGGCCTCAGCTGAAATTCGGCGCCTCGACGCCGCCATCGACGCCGAGCACCTTGCCGGTGATCCAGCTTGCTGCCGGTGAACACAGGAACAGCACCGCGGCGGCGATATCGTCGGTTTGCCCGAGCCGGGCGAGCGGCGTGGAGGCGAGCATGCGTTCGCGACGCTCGGGGGTGAGATAGGGCGCCAGCGCTTCGGTTTCGATGGTGCCGGGCTCGACCGCATTAATCCGCACTTCCGGGCCGAAATCCTGGGCGAGGTTGCGCGTCATCTGGTTGAGCGCGGCCTTGGCGGCGCCATAGGCGCTGAAGTGTTTCTGCGCATAGCGTGCGGCCACCGAGGAAATGTTGACCACGGCACCGCCGCCCGCTGCCCGCATGTGCGGCACGACCTTCCGGATCAGCGCATACGCCGGCACCACGTTCCATGCCAGCGCGTGCGCAAACGCGTCGGCATCCATCTTGAGCGGGTCGTTCGGGCCGGAGCCGCCGGCGTTGTTGACCAGCAATGTCGGCGCGCCGAGCCCGGTCGCCGTGCGCGCCACGAGGGAATCGAGCGCGGCGTCGTCGTTGACGTCCGTCCCGACGGCGAGGGCGCGCCGCCCCAGTGCACGGATCTCCGCGGCCGCCGCATCGAGGTCCGTTTGCGTGCGCGCGGCCAGCGCCACGTCGGCACCGGCACGCGCCAGCATCAGCGCGCAGGCATGACCAATGCCGCGCCCGGCACCGGTGACGATGGCAACGCGGCCGGCCAGCGAAAACAGCGGTTCGATACCGGCACTCAAGGCGTCACCCCCTGATGCAGCATGGTCTTGAAGGCGTCGGTATAGGGCGGCAGCATGCCCCACTCGCGGCGCGGGTCGTGACTGCCGGCCCGGTAGACCGAGCGCGCGTGGCTGAACTCCACGAAGCCTTCGCGGCCGTGGTAGTGGCCCATGCCGGAGGCGCCGACGCCGCCGAACGGCGCGTCCTCCAGCGCCGCGTGCATCAGCACGTCGTTGATGGCGACACCGCCGGAAAGGGTCTGGTCCAGCACCTTTGCCTGCTCCGCCGCATCGTTGCCGAAGTAGTACAGCGCCAGCGGGCGTTCGCCTGCATTGATCGCGGCGATGGCCTCGTCGATGGCGTGATAGCTGCGCAGCACCAGCGCGCTGCCGAAGATTTCGTGCTGCGCGATGGCGCTGTCGGCCGGTGGCTCGATCACGATGCGCAGCGGCATGCGGCGCTCATCCGCGGCGCCGCTGCCGCCGGCGGATTCCACCCGGGCGCCGTGCGCCGCCGCGTCGGCCACGTAACTTTCCACTCGCTCGTAATGCCGCTGGTTGACTGCGGGGGTGACATCCGCGTTGCCGGCAATCGTCGGATACAGCCGCGCGTACTCGGTCTTGAGCGCGGCGACGAACGCGTCGCGCTGCGCCGCCGGTACCCACACCGTATCCGGCGCCACGCACAGTTGACCGCTGTTTTGCGCCTTGCCGACAGCAATGCGCTCCGCAGCATTGGCGATGTCGGCGCCTGCGCCGATCAGCACCGGCGACTTGCCGCCGAGTTCAAGCGTGACCGGCACCAGGTTGGCGGCGGCGGCCTGCATCACCTTGCGGCCGACGATAGTGGAACCGGTGAACACGAGGTGGTCCCACGGTTGCGCGGCGAAATCCGCCGCCACCTCGGGGCCGCCGGTGACCACCGCCAACTCCTCCGGGGCAAAGTGCTGCGTAACGAGGTGGGCAACGAGGTCGGCGGTACGCGGATCGACTTCCGACGGCTTCAGCACCGCACGGTTGCCGGCGGCGAACACGCTCGCCAGCGGCGCAAACAGCGTGTAGACCGGCGCGTTCCAGGTGCCGATGATGCCGACCACGCCCTTGGGCTGATACCGCACCCAGGCCGTGGCGCCGAACTGGTCGAACGGCGCGACGCTGGCGCGCGGCTCGTCGGCCATCCAGGTGTCCAGCCGGTCGCGCGCCACCTTGAGCGTGGCGAGCGCGCCAAGCACGTCGTTCATCAGCGAAAAGACTTCCGGGCGCCCGCCGAAATCCTCGCGCATGGCGGCGCACAGCTCCTCGGCGTGCGCGACCAGCAGGTCGATCGCGCGCTGCAACCGTTCGCGCCGGGTGGCCGCAGCCACCGGCAACGCCGCGCGGAACGCCTCGCGCTGGCTTGCAAGCAGCTCGCGCGCCGTGGGCGCAGCGGAAGCAACCGGCGCAGGTGTTGGCATGGCAAGGACCTCCCGAAGTGTGATTCGACGCTAACCGTCGCACGCCGGCGACTCGTCGTCCAAAAGGACGATGTTGCGCCCCACCCCGACGGCAAGGATGCAGGCATGACCACCGACACGCTCCGCCTCCCCGCCGCCGTGAACTGGCGCACGCACGTTTCGCTCGTGCTGCTGTCGCTGGTCTACATTTTTTCCTACATTGACCGCCAGGTGATTGCCGTGGTGATCGAGCCGATCGAGCGCGAGTTCGGGCTGGACGACGCCGCCATGGGCGTGCTCAGCGGGCTCGCGTTCGGCGTGATGTACGCCGGGCTCGGCATCCCGGTGGGCCGCTATGCCGACCACCACCCGCGCAGCAAGGTGGTGGCGGTCTGCGGCGCGCTGTGGAGCTTTGCCACCATGGCCTGCGGGCTGGCCACCCAGTTCTGGCAACTGCTGGTGGCGCGCATGTCGGTGGCGATCGGCGAAGCAGGCGGCATGGCGCCGTCGATCTCGCTGATCTCGGACCTGTACCCCAAGAAGAACCGGGCGCTGGCGATCAGCGTGTTCATGATGGGGCCGCAGCTCGGGCTCCTGATCGGCCTCGCGTTCGGCGCGTGGATCGCGCAGACCTATGGCTGGCGGCACGCCTTCATCTGGTTCGGCGCGCCCGGCATCGTGCTCGGGCTCCTGGTGTGGCTGGTAGTGCGCGAGCCGCAGCGCGGGCGCTTCGACGCCGAAGCGGTGAGCGAGATCAAGGAGCCGCTGTTCGTGCAACTCGTGCGCCTGCTGCGGGTGAAGGCACTGCGCCGGGTGTCGATCGCGTGCAGCCTCGCCGGCGTGGCCGGCTATGCATATGGCGTGTGGACGCCGACCTTCCTGATCCGCACTCACGGCATGAGCCTGGCGCAGGCCGGTTTGTGGTTTGGCCTGGCCAGCGGCATCGGCGCCACCGTCGGCTCGGTGGTGGGCGGCGGCATCTGCGACCGCCTGGTGCGCCGCGACGTGCGCTGGCAGGTGGGCATGCCAACGCTCGGCATGGCGCTGTCGATCCCCGCGGCGGTAGCGTTTTTCCTGTGGCCGGCAGGCGGCCACCTCGTCATTGGCGGCATGCAGGTGCCGGTGGTGATCCTGTTTGCGGCGGTGTTCGGGTTCTTTGCGAGCTGGTGGCCATCGCTCTCGTTCGCGGCCATCAGCAACATGGTGCACGCCTCCGAGCGTGCGGTGGCCGCGGCGCTGCTCAATTTCTTCCTGACCCTGTTCGGCGTCGGGCTCGGTCCGCTGGTGACCGGCATCGTCAGCGACGCGCTGACGCCGGTGTTCGGCGAGCAGGCCCTGCGCTGGTCGCTGCTGTCGATGATGGCGTTGTTCGTGGTGAGCGTGCTGTATCTCACCGCGGCGATCGCCCCCTACCGCACGCGGCTCGGCGCCCTGCACGAGGCCACGGCATGAACGCGCCGGTGGTGCTGGTGACCGGTGCCAGCCGCGGCATCGGCGCCGCCACGGCGCTGGCATTCGGCCGCAAGGGCTGGCGCGTGGCGATTGCCGCGCGCACGCTGGCGGAAGGCCAGACGCTCAACCATCAATTGCGTTACCGCGACGGCCAGCACCTTGCCGGCAGCCTCGCCACCACCGCCGCAGCGTTGCGCGCGATTGGCGCCGAGGTGTTTGCGCAGGCGATGGACCTGACCGATCCCGCCTCGCTCGATGCCGGGCTGGATGCCGTGCTCGCGCACTACGGCCGCATCGATCTCCTGGTGAACAACGCGGTCTACCAGGATGCCGAAACCAACGCGCTGATCGCCGATCTGGACGAAGCCGCGCTCGCGCGCACGCTGCAAGGCAACGTGGTGGCGCCCTACCGGCTGGCGCGCCGGCTGTTGCCCACGCTGGTGGCGCAGGGCGGCGGAAAGATCATCAACGTGTGTTCCGGCGCCGGCAAGCACGACCCGCCGGTGGCTGCCGACCACGGCGGCTGGGGCTATGCCTACGGCGCCTCCAAGGCCGCGCTGGCACGGCTGGCGGGCATCATTAACCGCGAATACGGCGAACGCGGCGTGCGCGCATACAGCGTCAACCCCGGCGTGGTCGCCACCGAAGCGCTGCGCGCCACCATCGGCACCGGCGGCAACATCGCCAAGCGCTACGGCGCGGCCGCGCCGGAGACGGTTGCCGCCGCGCTGTACTGGGTCGCCACCGACCCGCGCGCGCCCGCGCTGGCGGCCGATCCGCAAATGATCGACCTGCAGCCGCTGGCGGCCGAGTTCCACCTGATTTGACCCGCGTCAGGGCGCTGCGCCGCGCAGCGGCTAACGCGCCCATCGTCCGAACAGGGTAAGCGGCGCACGCGCGGCGCTGCCACGATCCTCCTGCCCATCAGGCATCAGCGCGACGCAGACGGAGAGCACAATGGCGACGACGAAAGAGTATCGGCTGGGTGAATTCACCTTCCCCCGCGGCTGGTTCATGATTGCCACGGCCGACGACATCAACAGCTACAAGCCGCGGCAAATCCGCTTTTTCGCCCATGACTTCGTGCTCTACCGCGGGCGCGAAAGCGGCAAGCCGGTGCTGCTCGACGCCTACTGCTGCCACATGGGCAACCCGCTCGGCGCGAAAAACACCACCAGCTACGTGGTGCGCGACAACGGCGGCACCAACATCGAAGGCGACTGCATCCGCTGCCCCTACCACGCGTGGCGGTTCGGCCCGGACGGCAAGTGCAACCAGATCCCCTACAGCAAGGATCCGATTCCCGAGAGCGCGCGCATCAAGGCGTGGCGCGTGGTGGAGTCGATGGGCGCGATCTGGATCTGGTACGACCCCGAGGGCGGCGCGCCGGAGTGGGACGCGCCGGCGCTCGCGGAGTGGGATGACCCGGCATGGGTCACGCCGAAGTGGGACAACGTCGGCATGCTCGCCCAGCACCCGCAGGAAGTGGTGGACAACATCTCCGACTACGCCCACCTGGGGCCGATCCACGGCTCCACGGTCGACCGCTACGAGAACGAGTTCCGCGGTCATCTGGCCATCCAGCGCCAGTGTGGCGGCCATCGCACCCTGGTGGCCGCGGACGGCACGCGTTCGATCCTGCACACCATCACCACCTACCATGGCCCCGGCGTGCTGATCTCCGACCTCACCGGCCTGTACGACGCCAAGCTGCTCATCATGCACACGCCGGTGGAAGACGGCAGCATCCAGATCTGGCACTCGCTGGTGGTGAAGTCGCCAAGCGGCGCCGCCAAGGCCGGCATCACCGACGCCGTGACCGCCGCGCAATTCCAGGAAACGTCGCTGCTGTCGTTTGCGCAGGATTTCGAGGCGTGGACAGTCAAGGCGCCCTGCATCAACGGCATGTTCGTGCCCTCGGACGGCCCGTTCATGAAGCAGCGCACCTGGTACAAGCAGTTCTACAACCCGCGTGCGAAAGAGCGCGATTACCTCGACCGCTGCGAGGGCGTGTACGTGCCCAAGGGCGTGGTGCCCTACAGCGAGGCGACGGTCGCGTAGGTCATGCCGAACCATGCGTGGATCGCGCCGGTCCGCCGCGGGGCGGGTCGGCGCGGTGTTTCAAGCGCCACGCCGCAAACTGACACCGGCGGCGATGAACACCGAACGCGCCGGGTCGATCAAGGCGCGCCAGACCAGCGGAAGATGCTGCGTGACCGCACCGCCGGCGAACGCGGCGCACAAGTGGCTCGCCGAATCGAACCACCACTCCGCGACACCGTCGTAGGCATATCCCGGCGGTGCCGCATCGACGCGGTTGCGCACGACGCGTCGCGCGCTGGCGTCGATGCCACCCACGGCGTTGCCGGGCGGCGCGGCAAACCAGGCAGCCTCGAAATGCTCCCGCAGCAGACCCGGCGCCCGCACGAGGAAACCGTAGAGCACGCAACCGGTTTCGGTGCCAGCACGCAGCACCCGCTCGCAGGCCACCAGCGCAAAGTTGCGCACGTAGCCGGCGAACACGCGCGGCTCGTCGGGACGCATGATCGCGAGCGTCTCGGGGTCGTCCCAGATGTCGTCGGCCACAGCGCGGTCGCGCAGACGCAGCAGGCCGACGCCGTCGTAGTCGCGGGCCAGGCCGGGGATCTCCACATCGAGCAGGCGCGGGCATTGAGCCACCGCGGTCACCTTGTCCTGCACGTTGCGGCATTGCCGGCCGCGTGCCGAATGCTCCTGCCACGCCGCGGGAAACGCCTCCGGCGCGAGCGAAGGATTGCGCCGCGCGAGGTAGATGATTTTCCAGTTTCCGGCCACGTCCAACCTCCTCTCCGACCGGTGCCCGACGTGCCCACCTGTTCGTCACCCACCGGAGCCTTGCCGTGCACCTGATCCACCGTAGCGCATCCGCATTTTTCCGTCATGGCCGCGCGCTGCGCACCGCAACCTTTGCCTGCGTGATGGCACTGCTGACCATCGGCACCGCCATTGCCGCAGCGCCGGCCAACGACACCGATGGGCGCGTCTCCGCGTTCTACACTTGGACCGGGGCGCTCACGACGCCCGGCCGCATGCTGCGCGAAGAGCCACTCGAAGCACCACTCGGCCTGGCCGCCGCCGGCCGGCAGTACCGCATCCTGTACAGCGCAACCGACGGCCTGCGCGGGCACGGGCTGGTGGCCGTTTCCGGCGCGCTGTTCGTCCCGCCGGGTACGCCACCCAAAGGCGGCTGGCCGCTGCTGGCCTGGGCGCACGGCACGGTCGGCATCGCCGACGTCTGCGCGCCGTCGTGGACCGTGCGCTCCTATCGCGACGCCAGCTACCTCGACGCCTGGCTCAGGCAGGGCTTCGCAATCATCGCCACCGACTACCAGGGCCTCGGCACCCCGGGCACGCATCCGTACATGGATGCGCGCGTCGAAGCCTACAGCGTGCTAGACAGCATCCGCGCCGCACAACGCGCACACCCCGAGCTGGCGCGGCAGGCCATCCTGATCGGCCAATCGCAAGGCGCCGCGGCAGCGTTCGCATCGGCCGCCTATGCGCCCGAATACGTGCCGCACCTGACCATCCTCGGCACCATCGCCACCGGCACGCCCTACCTTGCCCCCAATGCCATGGCCGCCGCGTCGAAGCACGATCCGGACGAAGTGCGCCCGCAATTTGCCTACACCGCGTTTCTCGTGCTTGCCGCCAATGCGCAGTCGGCCACGCCGATCGATCTGGCCAGCTTGTTCAACCCGAAAGCGCGCGCCATCGTGGAGGAAGCCCGCGGCGCCTGCATCGCGCAGATGGAAGCCGACGCGGTGAACGCGGGCATCACTGACCGAAGCGCCTACCGCGGCAGCCTGATGCAGGCCATCGGGCCGTATGCCAAGGGTTTCCTGTACCCCACGCTGAAGCTCGCGCAACCGCTGTTCATGGGCATCGGCGCGAAAGATGTCGACGCCACCACCGCCAGCCAGTTGATGCTTGCCCACGACGCCTGCGCTGCCGGCAGCACCGTCCAGGCCCACCTCTACGCCGGCCTCGACCACAACGCCACCGTCAATGGCTCGCTCAAAGATTCGGTTCCGTTCGCACGGCGGTTACTGGCTGGGGAGAAGACTGCGCCCGTGTGCACCCCGACCACAAACTAGGGTCGACAGCCGACGGCAAGGCACCGGTTCCAGCGTCAATCGGCATTGGCGCCGGCCGCCCAAGTACCAGGTCGGCGCCCTTGTCACCGATCACCACGGAGATGGCATTGGTGTTGCCCGAGATGAGGTGCGGCATCACCGAGGCATCGATCACGCGCAGGCCATCCACGCCGCGCAGCTTGAGATCCGGCGTCACCACGGCGAGCGGGTCGTCAGCCGCACCCATGCGGCAAGTGCAGGAGGCGTGGTGGCCGGAGCCCAGGTAACCACCGAGCCAATCGAGCCACTCGGCGTCGCTTTCGACTCTCGGCCCCGGTCGGGTCTCCGCGTCGATCAGTGCGGCCAGTGCCGGCTGCGCAGCGATGCGGCGCATGCTGCGCAGACCGTGCAACAACGCGCGGCGGTCGCGCTCGTCGTCGAGATAATTCATGCGAATGACGGCAAGGTCGCCCGCATCCGCACTGCGCAGGCGCACCGAGCCGCGCGAGTACGGCCGCACCTGGTATGGCGCCAACGTCATGCCGGGGTACGCCTCCGCGCGATACGCCTTGCCGCCCGCCATGAACGCCTCGATGTCGCCGGACGCCGGCAAGCCGTGCACCTCGATGTCGTTGTACGGCAGCGAAGGATCACTGCTGAGCCAGGCACCGAACTCGGCACCGGGCACCGTCATCGGCCCGCGGTGGCAGAACGCGTAGCGCAGCAGCGAGCCGATCAATCCCCGGCCGCGATAGTGCTCATTGAGGCTGGGCACGCCGCTGTGCAGGCGCCACGACATCGGCACGATCGCGTGATCCTGCAGGTTGGCGCCCACCCCGGGAAGGTCGCGCCGCACGGGGATGCCAAGCTCCCGCAGGTGCCCGGCCGGGCCGATGCCGGAAAGCATCAATACCTGCGGCGACTGCAACGCGCCCGCACACAGCAGCACTTCGGCACGCGCACTGGCGTGCCCCGGCGTGCCGTCGGCATTGCGCCACTGCACGCCGACCGCACGCCCGTCCGCCAGTTCGATGCGCGTCACCAGCGCCCACGGGCGCAGGGAGACATTCGGCCTCGCCAGTGCCGGTTCGATCGCATTGACGGCAATTGATGAGCGACGGCCCCTGCGCAGGTTCGCTTGGAACAGGCCGGCACCGTCTGGATGGCCGTCGTTGAAATCCGCGCAGCGGCGCAAGCCTCCCTGCACCGCGGCGTCGACCATGGCCCGCGATACCGCCTGCGGTTCGCGCAGGTCACTTGCCGGCAGCGGACCGCCGCGGCCATGCCATGTGCCGGCGTCGGGTCGCTCCTGATCCTCTGTGTGTCGGAAATACGGCAGCAGCTCCGGCCAGCTCCAGCCGCGCGCCCCGTGCGCCACCCAGCTCGCGTAATCGGCACGGTCGCCGCGCACGTACAGCATGCCGTTGATCGACGACGAGCCACCCAGCACCTTGCCGCGCGGCAGGGCAATCCGCCGCCCCGCCGCCCAGCGTTCCGGCTCCGTCGCGTGGCCCCACGAAAACTGCGGGTTGTACAACGCCTGCCCCCAGCCAACCGGTATGCTCACCAACGGATGCCGGTGGCTGCCGCCACCCTCCAACAGCAGCACTCTGTTGCGGCGATCCGCGCTCAATCGCGACGCAAGCATGCCGCCGGCGGAGCCGGCACCGATGACGATGTAGTCGAAACTGGCCGCCATTGCCTCCGCTCCTGCCCGCCGTGGGCTACCAGCGCGCTGTCACGTCAATCCCGAACGTGCGTGGCTGGTCGAAATTGGCAACCCGCAGGTTGGCAAAGCCGGGGCCGAAGTCGATCACGTTGCTGACGTGCGCGACGTTGGTGAGGTTTTTCACCCACAGCGCGACTTCGCCATCCAGCCCATGGCCCCAGTTCATGCCGGAAAACGCCAACCGGCCGTTGACCATCGCTTGGCTGCCGATATGGCTGTTGGCCGCCACTTGCTGCGTGGGGTCGGCCAAGCGCAATTGGTACGGGTAGGCGTAAAAGCCGCTGGTGAAGCGGTATTCCAGTGTGCCGGTCAGGCTGCCGTTACCGGTCCGAAGGAAGGTGTCGGTGGCAACCAGGCTGGCGGTGTGGCGTGGCGCGTGCACCACTGCGCGGTTGTCCGCCACGTTGACGCCCAGCTCCATGAATCGGTCGTACTTGGTGTGCAGGTAACCGTAGTTGGCGTGCAGGGTGAAATCCGGTGTGGGGTGCCACTGCGCTTCCAGCTCCACGCCCTCGGCGTGCGCCTTGCCCACGTTGAGCACCGCCGAGCCAGCAGAACCCTGGGCGGTGAAAACGGGCTCCTGCAGCTCGTCGATGCGGTTGTAGAAAAGCGCAGCGTTCAGGCTGGCCTGGCCACCGAAGAACGTGCTCTTGCTGCCCACCTCGAAGGTTTTCTGCTTCTCCGGCAGGTACGGCGTCACGGCCGAGACGGGGTCCTGTGCCTCACCGTTGAAGCCGCCGCTCATGTAGCCCTCGGCGTAGCGCGCGTAGAGCATGTGGTTGTCGCCAAGCTTGTACGCCGCGTTGAGCGTGACGGTGGTGTCGCCAAATGCCTTGCTGGCATGCGTGCCGAACGGGATGACCACCGCGCCGTTGGCGACCAGAAAGCGCGAAATATCCTTGGTTTCGTCGGTACGGCGAAGACCGGCGGTGAAAGTCCAGCGCTCCCCCAGCCGGTAGTCGACCTGACCGTAGGCCGCGTGGGCACGCGTGTCGAAACCGTAGTTGGACGTATAGATGGCCGAGCCGAAAAAGAAACTCTGCGGGTTTTCGGTGTAGCCCTTGTCGCCGAAGTAGTACAGGCCGGCCACCCAGTTCCACGGGCCGGCGCTGCCGAGATACTGCAGCTCGTGCGAGTTCTGGCGGTAACGCGAGAGGCGTTGGGTCTGCGCCAGCGCGATCGGCGAGCCGTCGAGGTCGAGCGCGTCGTCCCAGTGCATTTCGCGGTGCGCGCCGATGTACTTGAGCGTCCCGGCGCCGCCCAGTTTCCAGTTCACCGTGAGCGCGTTGCCGTCGATGCGCACGCGTTCGAACTCGGGCGCATTGACCGACGCCGTGGTCTGTCGGTCCGGATTGACGATGATGCCGGGGATGCCGAACAGCTCGCCCACCTGCGAGTACACCGCCTGGTTGAACAACGGGTACTGGCTGGTCTTGCTGTGGTCGTAGCGGTAGTCGATCGTGAGGTTGTCGGTGGCGTCGTAGCGCAGCGCGGCGAAGGCCTCCTCGTTGTGGCGGTTGCCCAGCTCGGGCGTCGAGCTGCCGGGCGTGGTCCTGACCCAGCCATCGCGCCGCTCGATGCGCGCACCCAGCGTGGCCTTGAGCTTGCCGATGGCCGGCAGATCCACCAGCGCCTTGCCAACCTTGCTGCCGTAGTTGCCGAACCCAACCTGCGCCATGGCGCTGAAATCCCCGCTGGGGGGCCGCGTGACGAGGTTGATCGCACCGGCCATGGTGTTGCGCCCGAACAGCGTGCCCTGCGGGCCGCGCAATACCTCGATGCGCTCCAGGTCGAGCAGGTCGAACACCGAGCCCTGGGTCTTGCCGATGTAGACGCCATCCACGTACAACCCCACCGGCGTGTCCCAGGTGAGCGCCGGGTTGTAGCCGGCCATGCCGCGAATGGAAATCTGCGCCGCGGTGGAATCGCCCGGCGTGGTGCTGACCTGCAGGTTCGGCACCGCGGAGCTCAAATCCGCCACGTTCGCCATGCCGCGCGCCTGCAGCGCGGCCTCTCCAATCGCGCTGACGGAGATCGGCACGTCCTTCAGCTTC
This sequence comes from Rhodanobacter sp. FW106-HT46G03, assembly GCF_058789895.1. Classification (NCBI taxonomy): domain Bacteria; kingdom Pseudomonadati; phylum Pseudomonadota; class Gammaproteobacteria; order Lysobacterales; family Rhodanobacteraceae; genus Rhodanobacter; species Rhodanobacter sp. FW106-HT46G03. The sequence continues at coordinate 575,920 of NZ_JBYTCC010000001.1, read as the reverse complement.
TGCGTGCGGCGCTGCGCGGTCACCACCACTTCCTTGAGCTTCACGGGCGTCTTTTCGCCGTCGGCACGGCTGCTCTGGGCACCATCCGCCGCCAACGCGCCGGCGTCGACGGCGGGATCAGTGCCGGCGCCAGCCCACGATGGCAGCGCCACCAGCACTTGGGCGCTTGCGACGGCCAGCAGGCCACGACGGATTTGCGCAATGCGGATACTCGTCACGCTCAGTCCTCATCCAGGCCCCATGTCCACGCTGCGGCACCGCAACTGGACAAGGGAAAACATCGAACGTCGACGCCCGCTGGTCGTCGCGATCCCCATCGCCGCGGGCATCGAGCACGGGGCTCGAACGGTTGCGACGTCATGCGCATTCAGCCAGTCGCATGCGTTTCCCGCCTGCGGGCCCGACAGAGGGTGCGACCACCTGACCGCCGATGAAATCGTCCAAAGAGACTAAGAACTTCGGCAGTCACGGCCGCGATCCCACTGAAGCGGTTTCGCCGACCTCCGCCGCTCGCTCGTGGGCGGCCACTTCCTGGCATCCACACAGGAAGCAGGAAACGCCAACCGGCCTTTCCGCAAGGACACACCGGCGCGCCCGGCCCGCGGCTGCCATCGATGGAGCTCGTGACAGGAACACCCACACGCCACGCGCCCGGCCCCATCGTCCGCGCGGACGATGTCATCGCCGACGTTCGACCTAGAGTCTGCACTGAAGTCCTCCGCCGCCAACAGAGCCGAACCAAGCCGGTGACCGACGAGAAGCCAGACTCCACGCAGCCGCAAGCGGGCGCGGCTGCCGCAGGAATGAACCGCCAGCCGTGGTATTGGCTGGCCGTGGTGTCGGCCATCGGCTTCCTGCTGGTGGGTGCCATGCTGACCTCGCTCACGGTCTACACCACGACCATGCAGGCCGAATTTCATTGGGACGAAACCCGGATGGGTCTGGGGCCGGTGGCGCTGCTGTTGGGCATGAGCCTGGGCAACCTGCTGACCGGAAGGGCGACGAGCATTCTGGGTATCCGCGGCACCTTCCTCGCTGGCACGATGCTGGCGGCCATGGCGTGGTTTGGCGCCGGATTCGTGCAAGCGCTGGGGCAACTGCTGGTGGCCGCGTTTGCGTGCGGGGTCGGCATCGGGCTGGGCAGCATCGTTCCCAGCCTTACCCTGATCGCCGGCGTGTTCGATGCAAAAAAGGGGCTGGCGATGGGCATCTTCATCGGCGCCACTGCGCTGGCCAGCTCGGTGATGCCGTACGCCACCGGCGTGCTGACCCGCGCGACCAGTTGGCGCTGGGCGTTCTGGGTGGTCGGCGTGGCCACTTTCGTCATCGGTCTGGCGCTGCTGCGCACGCTACCGGCCCGCATTGCCGCAGGGCCCGGGCATGCGGCGCAGGCCGCCTCCGGAGCGCCGCGGCGCACCGCCAAGTGGGCCTATGCCGCGTTGCTGCTGGCAATCACCGCCAGCCAGGTTTCGCTGAACGGGGTGCTGTTCAACGTGGTGGCATATCTCGACAAGAGTGGCCTCGGCCTGCCGGCGGCAATCCGCATCTACAGCATCGCCAATTTCGTGAGCCTGCCAGGGCTGCTTATCGGCGGTTACGTGTCTGATCGCGTCCGACCATACGTGTTGCTGCCGGTAATCCTTCTGCTGGAGGCCATCGGCACGGCCGCGCTGCTTGGCGTGACTTCGCCGTCGGCGGCATGGGCATGCCTGGCCTTGTTCATCCTGGTCTGGGGCGGCGTGTCCGGCTTGCCGGCACAGGCCGGCTCGATGCATCTGGCCGAGGTTGCCGCGCCTTCCAGCTACGCGCTGCTGCTGGGTACGCTGTTCACCGTCAGCGGCATCGTGGGCGCGGCGGCGCCGGCAGCGGTGGGCTGGTTGTACGACACCACGCACGATTATTTCTGGCCGATGACGCTGTTGGCAGCGTTGTCGGTGCTGGCGGCGGTCGCCGCACTGTTCAGCCGCCCGCACACGGGCGAAAGCCATCGCGTTGTGAACGACGGGGTTTCTGCATGACCCGCCGCGACGCGTATGACACCGGCATGGTGGACGTGGCCGCCAGCGGTTGGACCGCGCCACAAGGGCTCGCGCCCTCGTGGCCGCAACTCGCCAACGACGTACAGGCCGACGTGGCCGTGGTCGGCGCCGGACTGGCCGGCGCTTCCCTCGGTCTGCACCTGGCCGAAGCCGGTGTACGCACGTGCCTGCTCGAAGCACGACAGCCCGGCTGGGGCGCCTCCGGGCGCAACGCCGGCCACGTGTTGCCGATCCTGCGCAGCGTGAAGCCACTGGCAGCGTTTCCCGGCGGCGGCGCCTCGTTCCTGGAGGTTTTCCGGGAGCACCACACCCTGCCCTACGACTTGGCGCGCCAGTACGCCATTGACTGCGATGCAGTGCGGTCGGGCTACATCAACGGCATGCGCACGGCACGCGCACGCGACGCCTTCGTGCGCACCAGCCAGTATCTGGAAGATCTGCGTTTGCAGCACCTGGTACCGTTGTCGGCGGCGGAAATGCAGGGCCTCACTGGCTCGAACGATTACCCATTCGGCGTCCTGTTTCCCGATGGCGGGCGCATCAACCCATACCTGTTCACCAACGGCATGGTGGCCGCCGCGGCCCAGTTGGGCACACGCGTGCACGGGGACAGCGAGGTGTTGACGATCCAGCCCGAAGGCAGGCGCTGGAGGGTGCGCACGGCCGGCGGCAGCGTGGTCGCCGATCGCGTGGTGTTTTGTACCAACGCCTACCCGACCGCGGTGGAGCCGGCGTTCCAGCGGGGCTTCCATCCGCTGACCGCCTACGGCATCGCCACCAAGCCGCTGCCGGAGGCGGCACGAAAGCAGATCTTGCCGGGCGGCGGCACGTTCTCGCAGGCGCCGCTGGACATCAATCCGCTGGTGCACGACCGGCACGGGCGCCTGATCCTTTCCTCCATCCCGCGCGTCGGCCACGCGATGGACATGGCCTGGCATTTCGCCTCGCAACTGCGCTGGATTCACCGAACCTGGCCGGAAACGCGTGGCATGCGTATCGAACCCGATCGCTACTGGACCGGTCGCGTGGCGCTGACGGCCTCCCAGTTCCCCGGCTTCTACGAGCTGCAGAAAGGCGTCTACGGGCTGATGTACTTCAACGCCTGGGGCAACGTGATGGCACCGTTGATGGGCAAGATCGTGGCCGCCGCGCTCGCCCGCGACGACCTCGCCGCGCTGCCAATTCCGGTGAGTCGGCCCGAACCCGTATCCCACCAAGGCAAATACCAGTGGATCATCGGCCGCCTGCTGTTGCCGGCGGCAAGAACCGCGCAGCGGCTCGGCTTCATTTGACCGGCGCCACGCGCCGCGGTCTTCAACCTTCATCGAGGCCATGCAGTGGACGAGGAATTGGCGCAGCAATACGGTTATCGTGATTCCTATGCCGCCGGCGGGCTTCTGTTCTGCTCCGGACAACTCGGCGTGGACACTGACGGCCACGTGCCGAAGGATCCGGCAAGGCAATTCGAGCTGGCATTTGCGGCACTGGAAACGCTGCTGGCGCGCCACGGCCTCGGCCCGGCCGACATCGTCGATCTCACCAGTTTCCACGTCCATTACCCGCTGCACATGGAGGCATTCATGCGCAGCAAGGCTGCCTTCATGGGCGGCGCCACCTGCTGCTGGACAGCAGTGGGTGTGACAGCGCTGGGTTATCCCGATGCGCTGGCGGAAATCAAGACGATTGCGCGCCTTGGAAACAACGCAGGCTGAAAGCCATGCCATTATGCGAGGACACCTACGATTACATCGTGATCGGCGCCGGCTCTGCCGGTTGCGTGCTGGCCAATCGGCTTTCAGCAGATCCCGACATCGGGGTACTGTTGCTGGAAGCCGGTGGCGCGGATCACAACCCGCTCATCCACCTGCCGGCGGGTTTCCTGCCGATGCTTGAACACGGCATGGCCAGCTGGCATTACCGCACCGAGCCGCAAAAGCATCTGGATGGCCGTACGCTGTTCGACGTGCGCGGCAAAGTGCTTGGCGGCAGCAGCTCGATCAACGGCATGTGCTACAGCCGCGGCGCACCGGAAATCTTCGACCTGTGGTCCGCGCAGGGCAACCGCGGCTGGTCGTATGCCGAGGTATTGCCATACTTCAAGCGGGCCGAGCATCGGGAACTTGGTGCGAGTACCTACCATGGCGGCGCCGGACCGCTATACGTGAGCCAGTCGCGCATCGACAACCCGGGCCTCGCAGCGTGGATAGCCGCCGCGCAGCAGGCTGGCCACCCATACAACAGCGACCAGAACGGCGCCACGCCGGAGGGCTTCGGGCCTGCGGAACACACGATCCAACGCGGGCGCCGGATCAGCACGGCGGTGGCCTACCTGCACCCGGTGCGCCGACGCCACAACCTCCACATGCGCACACGCGCCCACGCCACGCGCATCGTATTCGAGGGCACACGCGCAGTGGCGGTGGAATACCGCCACGCCGGTCGCATGCGGCGAGTCCGCGCCACGCGCGAGATAGTGAGCTGCGCCGGCACGTTCCAGTCGGCGCAGTTGCTCTTGCTCTCCGGCATCGGCGAGGCCGACCAGCTGCACTCGCTGGGCATCAAGCCCATCGCCAACCTCCCCGGCGTGGGCCGCAACCTGCACGATCACGTCGGCACCATGGTGCAAACGGTGAGCCCCGCGCCGGTGTCGGATTACCGCAACTTCACCAGCCCGTGGCGCCTCGCTGCCTCCGGCCTGCGTTACCTGCTTGCCCGCAGCGGTCCGCTTGCGGGCTCCGGCACCGATGCAGTGGCCTACCTTCGCAGTGGTGCGGCCGGCAGCCGTGAGCTTGACCTCAAGTTCTATTTCATGCCGCTAATGTTCGACCCCACCGGTGGCATCGCGAACGAGCACGGCTACACCAACCTGGTCATCCTGACCCGTCCGGAAAGCCGCGGCGAACTGCGCCTGCGCGCGGCGGACCCGGCTCAACCGCCGCTGATCGACGCCAACTACCTCGCGGAGCCCCGCGACCGTGAGGCACTACGGCGTGGCGTGCGCCTGGTACGCGAGATCCTCGCCCAGCCCGCCTACGCACCCTACCGCGGCGCCGAACGCCTGCCCGGCGTCGGCTGCGCCAGCGACGCGGAACTCGACGCCTTCTTCCGCCGCACCTGCAACGTCAACTATGAGGCAGTGGGAACCTGCCGCATGGGTCACGACGAACTGGCCGTGGTGGACGACGCACTGCGCGTTCGCGGCGTGGCCGGCCTGCGCGTGGCTGATGGCTCGGTGATGCCGCGCATCACCACCGGCGACCCGAACGCCACGATCGTGATGATCGCGGAAAAGGCTGCTGACTTGCTGCTGGGTCGCTCGGCACCGGCCCCGGCGACCTTGCCGTAATACCGGGCTCATTGCGTCCTTTCCCCGACGTAATCGGGCACAGCCTCATCCACCCACGCGACGCGCGCCGCCATCGGCGCGCGTCGCCAGCCCATCACCACCTTGCCGTAAACGACACCCCGAACGTGCGTGGCTCGGCGTAATTCGCAGTGCGCAGGTTGCCGAAGCCAGGGCCGAAATCAATGATGCTGTCGAGGTGGCCGCTGTCGGCAAGGTTCTTGGCCCACAGCGACACCTCGCCGCTCACGCCGTGCCCAAGGTACACGTCGCTCAGCGAGATCCGTGCATTGAGGATGCCACTGGGCTTGACGCGCGTGTTTTGCGCAAGCTGCTGCGGCGGGTTGGTCTGCGTGAACGGGTACACGTAAAGGTAAAAGCGGTCGGTGTAGCGGTAGTCCAGGGTGGCGTGCAGCACGCCGTTGCCGGTGCGCAGCAGTACATCATCCACGGTGAAGCTGGCGGTGTTGCGTGGCGCAAACTGCACCGAGCGGTTGTTCTTGACGTCCACACCATTCACCAGGAACCGGGTGTACTTGGTGTGCATGTATCCGTAGTTGAGTCCCAGCGTCAGGTTTTCGGTGGCGCTCAGGTGAGCTTCCAGCTCCGCGCCCACTTGGCGGGACGAGCCCACGTTGAGGATGGTGCTGCCGGCGGAGCCCTCGGCGGTGAAGATCGCCTGCTGCAGGTTGCTGATGCGGTTGGCGAACACCGCGGCATCAAGGCTAAGCCGGCCATCGAGGAACAGGTTCTTGCTGCCAGCCTCGAGCGTGCGCTGCTTCTCCTGCTTGTACGGCGTGGTGGCCGTTGTCACCGTCTGCGCCTCGCCGTTGAAGCCACCGGCCATGTAGCCCTCGGCATAGCGCGCATACAGCATGTTGCGGGGAGTGAATTGCCAGGCAAGGTTCACCGTGGGCGTGGTGGCGCCAAAGTTGGCGCGCGCCGAAGTGCCCTGCGGCACCAGCACGTACGCCGGGTCGACCAGCGCCTCGAAACGCCCGCCGCGCTTCTGCTCCAGCGTGCGGCGCAAGCCGCCGGTGAGCGTTAGCGTATCGGTGAGCTTGTAGTCGACCTGGCCATACACGGCGCGCGAGCGCGTCTGGTAACTGTAGTTTTCGTTGTAGCTGGCCAGCCCGAAGAAATACGTCTGCGGGTTGTCGGTGAAGCCGTTGTCGGTGAAGTAATACGCGCCGGCCGTCCAGTTCCACGGGCCGCTGCTGCCCATGTACTGCAGCTCGTGCGAGGCCTGCCGGTAGCGGGTGGTGTTGGCGGTTTGCGCGAACAGGATGGGCGAACCGTCGAGATCGAGCCCGTCGCTCCAGTGCATGTCGCGGTACGCCCCGATGTACTTGAGCGTGCCGAAGTCGCCGAGCTTCCACGCCACCGTCAGCGCATTGCCGGCGATCCGGGATTTCTCGAAATCCGGTGAGTCGATGCTGGCGCGGGTCTGGCGTCCGTGGTTGACGATGATGCCGGGGATGCCGAAATCGGTACCGACGTCGGAGTTGATCGTCTGGTTAAAGATGCCGTGCTGCTTGATGTTGGTGTAGTCGAAGCGATAGCGCAGCGTGAGGTTGTCGCTGGCGTCGTATTCCAGATCGGCATAGAACGCGTGGTTGTGCCGATTGGCGAGATCCGGCTCGCTGCTGCCTGGCGTGGTCTTGACCCAACCATCCCGACGCTCGACGCGGCCGCCCAGCGACATCTTGAGCTTGCCGATGGCCGGCAGGTCGACCGAGGCGCGCGCCACCTTGGCACCGTAGTTGCCGAACGTCACTGTCGCGTCACCGGTGAACACCCCACTGGGCGGACGGGTGACGAGATTGATCGCGCCGGCCATGGTGTTGCGGCCGAACAGCGTGCCCTGCGGGCCGCGCAGCACCTCGATGCGCTCGAGGTTGACGAGGTCGAACACGTTGCCTTGGGTCTTGCCCAGGTACACGCCATCGACATACACGCCGATCGGCTGGTCCCAGTAAGGCGCGGGGTTGAAGTTGTTGCCGCCGCGGATCGAGATGGCCGACGAAGTACCGTTGCCCGGGGAGTTCACCACGGTGAGGTTCGGTGCCACGGCACCAAGGTCGGACACGTTCTGGATGCCGCGCGCGGTGAGCGCGGCTTCGTCGATGGCGGTCACCGCCACCGGCACCTCCTGCAGGTTCTGGCTGCGCCGCTGGGCGGTCACCACCACTTCCTTCAATGCCACCGGCTTCTTTTTTGCGGTGGTGGCCGGCGGCTTTTCGGCTTGTGCCGCCGCGGCGCCATCGACTGCCGGCGGCACCTCATCGCCGGCCAGTGCCGGCACCACGTACAACACCTGGCTGACAGCTACCGCGAGCGCACATTGGCGCCACGGCATCGCACGAAAAAAACGCATGGCATTCTCTCCCCGTAGGTGGACACGCAAGTGCCGACGCGTCAGCAGGCATCTCCGGCCGGCCTGATCGCGGGCATGCAACGAGCCTGCGGCAATCGGCCACGGGGGGAATCGTCCGAGGGGACTAAGAAACTTTCCGATCCCGACCGCGCTGCGGTCGGATCACTCCGGCGTCGAGCCGAGCCAGGCGACGCTGTTCAGGAACAGCCGCACCAGCTCGGTCTGCCGGCGCACGCCGGTCTTGGAGAAGATCGAGCGCAAATGCGCGCGCGCGGTGTTGCGCCGGATGTTGAGCGCCTCGGCGGCTTCTTCCAGCGAGAGGCCGTTGGCCAATTGGATGGCCAATGCCGTTTCCGCCGGCGTCAACTGGAACAGTTGCTGGGTAAGCCGGATCGGCGGATGCGCCTTGCCTTCGGTGTCGCGCACAAACACTGCCACGCTCGGCCGATGCTTGCCCTCGGTCCACTCGTCCGGCGATACGGCCTGCACCACCAGGCCCCAGCTCTGCTGGCCGGACGGCCGACTCACCGACATCGCCTCGGTGAGTTCCGCCTGTGCCGAATTGGATCGCGCCAGCGCGTTGTGGATGAGTTGCTGCAGTTTGCGGTTGTCGTTTGCGTAGGTGGCTTCGAGCTGATCGCCAGCCAGCCGCAAACCGTCGCGCAAGCTGAGGATGCCGCTGGCTGCCGCGTTGCACTCCACCACCTTGCCGCGCTCGTCCAGCACCACCGCGCCCACCATGAGCTGCGCCATAGCGCGGCCGTATAGAAGGCTGAGTTTGCGATCGCGGTTGACCGACAGATAGGCATCCAGTGCCTGGCGCAGATGCGGCAACAGCCGGCGCGCAGTTTCGATCCGCAGCGGCGAAAACGGTCGCCACGATTCCGGGCGGGTGACGCGAAAGCCGTACACGCTGCCGGCGCGAGTGCTGAGGTTGGCCGCCATCACGTGGCATACATCGTGCGGCGCACACCACTCGCGATAGTAGGCGCTGGCCTTCCACTCCGCGGGCGACATCAAATCGCTTTCGGTCACCAACTGGCCGATCGGCACGTCGGTGAACGGACTGGCGGCGATGCCCACGGTGCTGGGGTCGATCGGGCCGTGGTCGCTGGCCACCGACACGATGAGGCCGGGATCGTCTTCGGTCACGTGACGCACGATCAGCGACACATAATTGCCGCCGAGCTCCTCACGAATTTCGTCGAGGCACGCCGACCACAACGCAGGGTCGAGCGCGGCATCGTAGATGCGCTCGACGAGATGGCTGAACCGCTCAACCGTCAATACGGTTGGTGCAGCCGGCGACGTCGCCGCGTCAGGCGGCAGACTGGACGGGGCATCCGGAGTGCTCATGCCCATCGAGTCTAGCGGCACGCACTGGCAATGGGACATGCCGAAAGGGCCGGGCGATTCATCACCGTTTCAGCCCAGCTCGAACAAGGCCGCGGCGCCCATGCCGCCGCCAATGCACATGCTCACCACGGCGTAGCGCACGCCGCGTCGACGCCCCTCGATCAGCGCATGCCCGGTGAGCCGCGAGCCGGTCATGCCGAACGGGTGACCGATGGCGACGGCGCCACCATCGACGTTGAGCAGGTCGTTCGGGATGCCGAGCTGGTCGCGGCAGTACACCACCTGGCAGGCAAACGCTTCGTTGATCTCCCACAGGCCGATGTCGGCCACGCCAATCCCGCGCTGCTTGAGCAGCTTGGGGATTGCTACCAGCGGGCCGATGCCCATTTCGTCGGCGCGGCACCCCGCCACCGCCAGGCCGCGGTAGGCGCCCAGCGGTTGCAGTCCGCGGCGTTCGGCCTCCGCGCGGCTCATCAGCACGCAGGCCGAGGCGCCATCGGAAAGCTGCGAGGCGTTGCCGGCGGTGATGAACTCGCCCTGCTGCACCCACTGCCCGCCCTTCCACACCGGCTTGAGCGCCGCGAGGCTTTTCAGCGTGGTGCCCGGGCGATTGCCCTCGTCGCGCGCAAGCGTCACGGCCTCGCTGCCGGTGACGTTGCCTTCCTTGTCGAATAACTGTTTCACCGTGGGCAGCGGCACGATTTCCGCATCGAACCGCCCGGCCTGCTGCGCCACCGCCGTGCGCTGCTGGCTTTGCAGCGCGTACTCGTCCTGCGCCGCACGGCTGATGTGGTAGCGCCGGCTGACGATCTCGGCGGTTTCGATCATCGGGATGTAGGCCGTGGGTTCGGCCGCCAGCACCGCCTTGGACTGCGCGCGGTAGCTGTTCTTGTGCTTGTTCTGCACCAGCGAGATCGACTCCAGCCCGCCGGCCACGGCGATGGTGTATTCGCCATACATGATCGCCTTGGCCGCGGTGGCGATGCTGACCAGGCCGGAGGCGCACATGCGGTCGATGGTCATGCCACCCACCGTCTCGGGCAGGCCGGCGGTGTAGGTGCACAGCCGACCGAGGTTGTAGCCCTGGGTGCCCTGCTGCGCGGCGATGCCGAGCACCACGTCGTCCACGTCCTTGCCGTCCACGCCGGCGCGCTCCAGCGCGGCGCGGATCACGTGGCCGCCAAGCACCGGCGCCTCGGTGTCGTTGAACGCGCCGCGATACGCCTTGCCGATCGGCGTGCGCGCGGTGGAGACGATGACGGCGTCGTTGGCTTGCTGATTCATGGCATGACCTTCACTGCTCGAAATACAGACGGCTGATGGTGTCCACCACGCAGCCGGGTTTGGCGCCGTCTTCGATCTCCACGGTCACGCGGATCGTGGCTTGCACGCCGCCGTCCTTGAGCGCCTCGGCCGCCAGCACCTGGCCGTGGCCGCGGATGCGCGCACCCACCTTGACCGGCGCCGGAAAACGCACCTTGTCGCAACCGTAGTTGACGCCCATCGCCAGGCGCTCGTAATGCACGATCTGCGGCAGGAAATAACTCGCCAGCGATTGCGTCAGATAACCGTGCGCAATGCAGGCGCCGAACGGGCCGGTCGCCGCGCGCACCGGGTCGACGTGGATCCATTGGTGGTCGCCAGTGGCCTCGGCAAACTGGTCGATGCGCGGCTGGGTCATCGTCAGCCAGTCGCTGGCGCCGAGATCCCGGCCCACGGCGGCGAGCACGCTGGCGGCAGAGTCGAAAACCGTGGCCATGCTCAGGCCTGCTGCGAGCTGACCGACACCACTTCGCCGGTCATGTAGCTGGAATAGTCGCTGGCGAGGAACACCATCACGTTGGCCACCTCCCACGGTTCGGCACCGCGGTGGAACGCCTCCCGCGCGGCGAGCTGATGCAGCAGTTCCTCGCTGGCGGATTTCTTCAGGAACGCATGGATGGCGAGCGACGGCGCCACCGCGTTCACGCGCACGCCGAACTCGGCGGCTTCCATCGCCGCGCAGCGGGTGAGCGCCATCACGCCCGCCTTCGCCGCCGCGTAGTGCGCCTGCTCCACCTGCGCGCGCCAGCCGAGCACGGACGCGTTGTTGACGATCACCCCGCCGCCCTGCGCCTGCATCGCCCTGAGCGCCGCGCGCGTCATGCGGAAGGTGCCGGTGAGGGTGATGTCGATTACCTTGTGCCAGTCCTCGTCGCTCATTTCCACGATGCGCTTGCTGGTGCCCAGACCGGCGTTGTTGATCAACACATCGACGCTGCCGAGCTTGTCCGCTGCGGCGGCAAACAGCGCATCCACATCGGCCTGCCGGCTCACGTCGCACAGTTGCCCGTGCACCTGGCTCAGCCCGGTGTCACGCCGGATGGCCTCCACCGCCTCGTGCAGGCGCCGCTCGTGCACGTCGCTGATGAGCAACGCGCGGGCGCCCTCCTCCGCGGCGCGCTTGGCGGCGGCAAAGCCGATGCCGGCACCGGCGGCCGCGGTGACCAGCACCGACTTGCCCTTGAGCAGGCCATGCGCGGGGACGTAAGCGGGAGTGTCGTGCAGGTTCATGGCGGGGCCTTCAAGCGTGCTGGATGTTGGTGGGGCCGAAGTACGCGCGCATGTGCGCAATGCGCCCTTCGCCATCGAAATCGAAAACGTCGATCGGGTGGATGGTGAGCGGCTGGCCGCCATCCACCAGGCGCACGCGGAAGGCAAACGCGACGGAACGCGCCGCGGCACGCACGTCACTTTCCAACGCGACGTCGAGTCGCATGGCGCAACTGGCGCGATAGAACTCGCGAATTGCCACGCGCCCGCGCCGCGGCAGGGTACCGACGGGGTCTTCGACCACGGCATCCTCGGCGTACAGCGCGACGACCGCATCGGCATTGCCGGCGTTCAGCGCACGCACGTAGGCATGCACCGTATCGATCATCGCCTGCGTCGTTGCGGTCATGGCCCCTTGCGCTCCTCGCGCGGCATGCCGAGCGCGCGCTCGGCAATCAAGTTCAACTGGATCTCGTTGGTGCCGGCGTAGATCGTGTCCGCCCGGCTGGAGAGCCAAACCTGCTGCAGGCGCGTGCGCGCCGCATCGTCCGCTCGGACCACGTCGCCGGCGCGGCCCAGCACGTCGGCGGCAAGCTGGCCAAGATCGCGGCGCCAGTTGGACCAGGCGTACTTGGCGGTGTACGCGGCATGCGAGGCGCCACCGGCACCCAGCACGCGCAGCGCGTGGAAGCGCAGCGTGGCGAGCCTGAGCGCCGCGTCGGCAATGCGCTGGCGCAGCACCGGGTCCTGCGCGGCGCCGTTGGCCCTGGCCGCGGCGATCACCAGATCCAGCTCGTGCCGAAACTGCGCCTGCTGGCCGAGGGTGGAAACCCCGCGCTCGTAGCCGAGCAGCGCCATCGCCACCTTCCAGCCCTCGCCCACCGGGCCCAGGTGCAGGCTGCCCTCGGTGCGCGCGCCGTCGAAAAACACCTCGTTGAACTCGGCGCCGCCGGTCATCTGCCGGATCGGCCGCACCGTCACCCCCGGCTGGTGCAGCGGCACCAGCAGGAGACTCAGGCCGTGGTGGCGCTGCGAGCCTTCCTCGGTGCGTGCCAGCACAAAGATCCAGTCGGCCTCCTGCGCCCAACTGGTCCATACCTTCTGCCCGTCGATCACCCACTCGCCGCGTTCCACGTCGAGCCGCGCGCGGGTGCGCACGTTGGCCAGGTCGGAGCCGGCATTGGGCTCGGAATACCCCTGCGCCCAGTACTCGCGGCCGGCACGGATGCCGGGCAGGAAACGCGCCTGCTGCGCGGGTGTGCCGAAGTCAATCAGCGTGGGCGCGAACAATTGCTCGCCGATGTGGCCGAGCCGGCCAGGGCCGCCTGCGCGGACGTATTCCTCGTGAAAAATGATCTGCTTGCCCAGCGGCAAGCCGGCACCGCCGGCGGCCTGCGGCCAGCCGATGCCGACCCAGCCGGCAGTGGCCAGCTCCTGCTCCCAACGTTTGGCCAGCGCGGCGTCGAAGCGTTCCTCGCCGGGACCGTGGCAGCCGCGCAGTGCGGCGAACTCGCCCGTGAGGTGCGCCGCCATCCACGCCTGCACTTCGGCGCGGAACGTGCGTTCTTCAGGAGTCTCGGTGAGGTTCATGGCGCGGCATCCAGCAGTTGCGCCGCGACCCGCTCACGCCACTCGGCGGGGTCGCCGCCGCGCACGCGATTGGCCTGCGCTCGCTTGAAATAACGCTGCACGTCCACCTCCCACGTGTAGCCGACGCCGCCGTGCAACTGGATGGCTTCCTGCGCGGCGTAGCGCACCGCGTCGCACGCCGCGCACCATGCTTCCGCAGCGTGGAACGACAGCGTCGTCGCCTCCGGCGCGGCATCGGCCACCGCGGCCGCGCCGTACACCGCCGAGCGCGCGGATTCGATCGCCACCAGCATCTGCGCGCAGCGATGCTTCACCGCCTGGAAACACGCGATCGGCCGCCCAAATTGCATGCGCTGCGCGGCGTAGGCCAGCGTGAGATCCAGGCATTGCTGGGCAACGCCAACTTGCTCGGCCGCCAGCGCGATGGCGGCAAGACCGCGCGCATGCACCAGCGCCGTGCGCAGCGCGGCACCTTCAGCCAGCAGGGCCGTGGCCGGCACATGCACGGCGTGCGCGTGCACGCTGGCGCTGCGCCGCGTGGTGTCGATCATGGCAAGGGGTTCGACGGCAAGCTCCGGCGCCGGCACCCAGAAGAGGCGCGGCGACTCGCCCTCGATCAGCAACAGGAAGTTGTCCGCCCACGCGGCGCCGGGCACCTGCGGCCACGTGCCGTCGAGGCGCCAGTCGCCCGCAGGCGTGGTGCTGGCGTCGGCATGGGTCGCGTGTGCTGCCAGCACCAGCACGGCGCCGGAGGCCACGCCGGCCAACAACGCCGACTCCGGGTTGCCGCATGCGCGCAGCAGCGCGGCGGCTTCGATCGCGCTCTCGAAAAACGGCACGCCGGCCAGATGCCGGCCAAGCTGCTCGGCCAGCAGCGCCAGCCCGACCTCGCCCAAGCCCAGCCCGCCCTCGGCTTCGGGCGCGGCCACCGCACACCAGCCCTGTTCGACGATGCCCTGCCACAGCGCGCGATCCATGCCGTCGGCGCTGTCCGCGGCAGCGCGCATGGCTGGCGCGGCGCACGCCTCGGCGAGGAAATCCGCGGCGGCTTGCGCAATCGCCTGCTGGTCGTCGTCCAGCGCGAGATCCATGTCAGGTGCCCCACACCTTTTGCGCGGGCACTGCTTCGGCCAGCAACTTCTCGACTATCGGGCCCAGCTCGGCCGGCACCCAGCGCATGCCCTTGTCATTGATCTTGCCGGTGCGCCAGCCGTCGGCCACCGACAGCTCGCCGCCCTTGGCCTCGAAGCAGCGCCCCGTGACGTGCGCGGACTGCACGCTACCCAGCCACACCACGATGCTGGCGACGTTGCGCGGGTCCCAGACGTCGAAACCGTGCGCGGGCTTTTTCACCAGCTCCGGCATCGCGCCTTCGGTCATGGATGTGCGCGCGGCGGGCGCGAGGCAATTGGCGGTGATGCCGTAGCGTGCCAGCTCGGCGGCCTGCACCAGGGTGAGCGCGGCAATGCCGCCCTTGGCGGCGGAATAATTGCTCTGCCCGACCGAACCCTGCAGGCCGGCGCCGGAGGTGGTGTTGATGATGCGCGCATCCACCACCGCACCGGCCTTCTTCTGTGCGCGCCAGTGGTTACCGAGCACGTTGGCAAGGCAGAAATGCCCGCGCAGGTGCACGCGCATCACGGTGTCCCAATCCTCCTCGGTGAGCGACAGGAACATGTGGTCGCGCAGCACACCGGCGTTGTTCACCAGCACCTGCACGTCGCCGAACGCGGCAATGGCCGCCGCCACGATAGCGTGCGCACCGGCGAGGCTGGTGATGTCGCCATCGTTCGCCAGCGCCTTGCCGCCGGCGGCGACGATTTCGGCCACCACGGCCTCCGCGGCCTGGCGACGGATGTCGTTGACGACCACGTTCGCGCCCTCGGCAGCGAAGGTCTGCGCATAGGCGCGGCCCAAGCCGCCGCCAGCGCCGGTGATGATGACGGTGCGTCCGTCGCAAATGCCCATGGGCCTCTCCTCAAAGCCGTTCGAGAATGGTGACGTTGGCCTGGCCGCCGCCTTCGCACATGGTCTGCAGGCCGTAGCGCACCTGGCGGCGCTCCATCTCGTGCAGCAGCGTGGTCATCAGCTTGGCGCCGGTGGCGCCGAGCGGGTGGCCGAGCGCGATGGCGCCGCCGTTGACGTTGATGCGCTCGTACGGGTAGCCGGTCTCCTTGAGCCACGCCATCACCACGCTGGCGAAGGCTTCGTTGATCTCGACCAAGTCGATGTCCGCGAGCCGCATGCCGGATTTTTTCAGTGCATGGCGCGTCGCCGCGATTGGGGCGGTGAGGTGCCAGATCGGGTCGTCGGCGCGCGCACTCAGGTGCACGATGCGTGCACGCGGCTTAAGCCCGTAGCGTTTCACCGCGGCCTCGGACGCCACCAGGATCGCTGCCGCCGCGTCGCAGGTGCAGCTCGATACCGCGGCAGTGATCTTCGGGTATTGCGGGTCGACCGGCTGCAGCGCGGCCATTTTTTCCATCGTGGTGTGGCGTGGGGTCTCGTCCACGCGCAGCTCACCATACGGCGCGATCTCGCGCGCGAAATGTCCCGCCGCGGTCGCTGCCAGCGCGCGCTCGTGGCTGTGCAGCGCGAATTCTTCCATCGCCTCGCGACTGATGTCCCAGTGGTCGGCGATACGCTGCGCGGCGTAGAACTGGTTGACCGGCGCCTCGCCGTAGCGCGCACGCCAGCATTGGCTTTCGGCAAACGGCGTGGTGAAACCGTAGGGCTGGCCGGCGGTCATCGCCGCGCCGATGGGGATGGACGTCATCGTCTGCACGCCGCCAGCCAGCACCACGTCCTGGGTGCCGCTCATCACCGCCTGCGCGGCGAAGTGCACCGCCTGCTGCGAGCTGCCGCACTGGCGGTCGACGGTGACGCCGGGCACCGCGTCGCTCATGCCCGCGGCCAGCCACGCCGTGCGCGCGATGTCGCCCGCCAGCGGACCGATGGTGTCGACGCAACCGAAGATCACGTCGTCGTAGTCCTCCGGAGGGATCGGATTGCGTTCGACGATGGCGCGGATCACGTGCGCGCCCAGATCGGCACCATGCACCGCCGCCAGCGAGCCCTTCTTCTTGCCGGTGGGCGAGCGCAACGCGTCGATGATGTATGCATCTGCCATGGTGATTGCTCGGGATTCGGGATACAGGTTGGAAATACCGGGGGCGGTTCTTTCGCGCGGGCCTATGCGAACGTCGTGCCGGGGCCGATCGACGGCAAGGTTTCGGCGTCCAGCAAGGCCGCGCCGAGGCGGGCGCGGTGGAACGCGCGGTCGCCCCAAGCGGCATCAAGTACCCAGGCGCGCTTCATGAACATCTGCAGGTCCACCTCCCAGGTGTAGCCCATGGCGCCGTGCACCTGGATCGCCTTGCGCGCAGCCGTCCACGCGGCATCGGCACAGGCGAGCTTGGCGTGCGAGGCGCGCACGCTGGCATCGGGCTCGCCGGCGGCAAGTGCGGCGGCGGCGCGGTAGAGCACCGGGCGTGCAAATTCAATCTCGGTCACCACGTCGGCCAGGTGGTGCTTGATCGCCTGGAAGCTGCCGATCGGTTTGCCGAACTGCTTGCGCTGCGCGGCGTAATCGGTGGCCAGATCGAGCATGCGCTGCGCGAGACCGATCGCCTGGCCGCCGACGTTGAGTGCGGCGCGGTCGAGCGTGGCGGCCCACTGCGGCGCTCCGGCAACGCCATCGAGCACGCGGGTTTCCGTGTCCGGATGCCAGCGCACCTCGAACAGGCGCCGCGAGGCATCGATGCTGGGCAGCACGGTCAGCTCCACCTTGGCGCGCGGCACCGCGTGCAGCTCGCAGCCGTCGGCCACCGGGTGCGCCATCAGCAGCAGATCGGCGAGGTGCGCGTCGGCCACCCACGGATTCACCGGGTGGCCGATGGCGATGCGGCAACTGCCGTCGACCACGCGCGGCAGCCATTGCGCGCGCAGCGCGTGGCCCGCAGGCAAGCCCGCCAGCAGGCCGGGTGCAAGGTAGGCGGTATCGGCCAGCGAATCGGGGATGGCGTAATAACCCAACTCCTGCGTCATCAACGCCCAGTCGATGTCGCCCATGCCCAGCCCGCCTTCGGCCTCGGGCACGGAGAGCGCGGTGAGCCCCTGCTCGGCGATCTTCTTGCGCAATGCCGCTGAGCGCCCGGCGCCGGTTTCCCACACTTCGCGCAACTGCTCGGGCGCCGCCTCGGTCATGAAGAAGCGGCTGACGGCGTCGCGGAACGCGATCTGGTCTTCGGTGAAGGTGAAGTCCATGGCCGCTCCCTCAGTTCTTCGGCAAGCCGAGCATGCGTTCGGCAATGATGTTGCGCTGGATCTCGTTGCTGCCCGCGTAGATCGGGCCGGCCTGCGCAAACAGGAAACCTTCCAGCCACTCGTGCACTTCGGGGTCGTCGATCAGCTCGGCGCGCGCGCCGAGCAGGTGCATCGCGGTCTCGTGCATGTCCAGGTCCAGCTCGGACCAGAAAATCTTGTTGGTGCTGGATTCCGCACCGATCTTTGCGCCGTGCTGCAGCCGCGCGACGGTGTGGTAGGAAGAAAGTGTGTACGCCTCGGCGCCCATCCACGCGCGCAGCACGGCGTCGCGCAGCGTGCCGTCGTGCGCGGCCTCGCCGCGGTGGCGGCGATACAGCTCCACCAGCCGCTTTGCGGTGCGCTGGTAGCGCGCCGGCGAGCGCAGCAACAGGCCGCGCTCGAAACCCGCGGTGGCCATCGCCACGTGCCAGCCCTGGCCTTCCTCGCCGACGCGGTTCTCCACCGACACGTGCACGTCCTTGAAGAACACTTCGGCAAAGGCGAACTTGCCGTTCAGCGCCTTGATCGGGCGCACGGTGATGCCTTCGGCGTCCAGCGGCACCAGCAGGTACGACAGGCCATGGTGGCGGCTGGATTCCGGGTCCGAACGGAACAGCCCGAACATCCAGTTGGCGAACAGCGCGCGGGTGGACCAGGTCTTCTGGCCGTTCAGCACGTAATGGTCGCCGTCGCGGATCGCGCGCGAGGTGATCGAAGCCATGTCCGAACCCGCGTTGGGCTCGCTCCAGCCCTGCGCCCACATGTCGTCGCAGCGCGCGGTACGTGGCAGGAAACGCGCTTTCTGTTCCGCAGTGCCGAACTCCATCAGCGTGGGCGCAAGCAGCAGGAGGCCATTCTGGTTGACGCGCAGCGGCGCATCGGCGGCCCAGTACTCCTCCTCGAACACCAGCCAGTCGATCAGGCCGGCGCCGCGGCCGCCGAGCTCCTTCGGCCAGGTGATGGCGCTGTAGCCGTGTTCGGCCAGCTCGGCCTCCCACGCGCGGTGCTGCTCGAAACCTTCGCGGGTGTCGTAGCTTTGCAGCGGCGTGCGCGGTGCGTGTGCGGCAAGCCACGCGCGCACCTCGGCGCGGAACGCCTGCTGCTCGGGGGTGTA
Organism: Rhodanobacter sp. FW106-HT46G03; assembly: GCF_058789895.1. Classification (NCBI taxonomy): domain Bacteria; kingdom Pseudomonadati; phylum Pseudomonadota; class Gammaproteobacteria; order Lysobacterales; family Rhodanobacteraceae; genus Rhodanobacter; species Rhodanobacter sp. FW106-HT46G03. The sequence continues at coordinate 557,264 of NZ_JBYTCC010000001.1, read as the reverse complement.
GGTGAGATCCATGGATGATCCTCAGAATTTCGCGTCGCGCTTGGCGACGAACGCGCTGCGGCTTTCGGCCGAATCCGGGCTCATGTACGCCTGCAGCGTGAAGCCCTGCTCCCAACGGTATTTGGCTTCCAGGTCGCCGTCCTCGACGCCGGTCAAGGCTTCCTTCGCAATGCGGATCATCGCCGGGCTCTTGGCCGCGATCTTGCGCGCGATGCCCAGCGCGGTTTCGCGCAGGTCGGCGCGCGGCACCACGCGCTCGATCGCGCCCAGGCGCAGCGCCTCGGCGGCGCCGATCATTTCGCCGGTGAAGAACAGGTAGCGCGTCTTCTGCACGCCGAACATGCGTTGCAGGTGCGCCGCGCCGCCCATTGCGCCGCGGTCCACCTCGGGCAGGCCGAAGCGCGCATCCTCGGCGGCGACCACGATGTCGGCCGCGCCGCAGATGCCGATGCCGCCACCGAGCACGAAGCCGTGCACTGCCGCGATCACCGGTACCGGGTTCAGATGCACCGCCTTGAACGTGGCGTAATTGCCGGCGTTGACGCTGACGATCAGGCCCTGGTCGGCGGCCAGCTCCTTGATGTCCACGCCCGCGCAAAAACCCTTGCCCTCCGCGCGGATCACGATCACGCGCACCTCGGGTTGTTCGCCAAGCGCGGCGATGGTCGTTGCCAGTGCATGCCAGCCGGCATTGTTCAAGGCATTCACCGGCGGGCAGTCGAGCACCAGCTCGGCGACGCCGTCAGGATGAATCTCGGTGGTGAACGGCTCAGCCATGGCTCTCTCCTCGCGCAAGTTCGCCCAGCACCTGCAGCCGCTCGGTTGCCACGCGGACGATGCCGGCAATCACTTCCTCGCAGGAATCCAGACGCCCGATCAACGCGGCGACCTGGCCGGAGGCCATCACGCCCTCGTCCGGGTGGCCGGCCAGCATCGAGCGCTGCAGGAGCATCGGTGCATTGGCCGCCATCACCGTCTGCGCCAGGCCCCCCGCGTCGTCGCCGCGCATGCCCTGCCAGAGTATCTTCAGCGCGTGGCCGCTGGTCATGCCGGTCTGCGCCTTCCAACCCAGCGCGAGTTTCAGCGCGATGCGCAGGCGCTTGAATGGCGAGGCCTTCTGCAGCATCGCCAGGTATTCGTTGGGGATCATCCGCTGCGGCATGCCGTCGACCACGCGCGAGATGGCGATCTTTGCCGCATCGTTGGTGGCGACATAGCGCGCCAGGGTGGCCTCGGGCACGCCGGAATCGCTGGTCATCAGGAACCGCGTGCCCATCGCGATGCCCTGCGCGCCGTAGGCCAGCGCCGCAACCAGGCCGCGCCCGTCGTAGAAACCGCCGGCCGCGACCACCGGCACCTCCACCGCGTCCACCACCTGCGGCAGCAGCACCGTGGTCGGCACGCTGCCGGTGTGGCCGCCGCCCTCGCCACCCTGCACGGTGACCACGTTGGCGCCCAGCTCGATGGCCTTTTGCGCATGCTTGAGCGCGCCGACCGTGGGCATGCACACGATGCCGGCGTCGCGCAGGCGGCGAATGGTCTTCGCATCCGGCCCGCGCCCGTAGCTCACCGCGCGGATGCCGTGCTTTACCGCGAGGTCGAGCAGCTGCTGCGCGTTGGGCTGGAACATGTGGAAATTGAGCCCGAACGGCTTGTCGCTGGTGAGCTCCTTCACCTTGAGGATTTCCGCCTCGACGCGCTCGGCGGGGATCGTCACTCCGGCAAGAAAACCGAAGCCGCCAGCGTTGCAGGTTGCGGCCACCAGTGAGGCGCCGGCGACGTAGCCCATCGCGGTCTGCACCACCGGGTAGCGGCAGCCGAGCAGATCGCACAGTGGCGTGTGCAGCGCGCTCATGGGGCGTCCTTCTTGTTGGCGCGGATCATCGACGCGGCATCTTGTCCGCCCAGCTCGCCGGCGCCCAGCACCTGGCTGTGCGCGTGCGCGAAGTGGTGGTAGCCAAACGCCAGATCCATCGCGCTGCGCAGGCCCTGCATCTCCTCGATGCGGTTGACGACGGTCTTGGCGAGCGATAGCCCCATGCGCGGCTGGCTGGCGATCTTCGCCGCGATGGCGTGCACCGTGGATTCCAGCGCGGCGCGCGGCACCACGCGGTTGACCATGCCGATCTCGTGCGCGCGCTGCGCGCTCATGCGCTCGCCGAGGAACAGGAACTCCTTCGCCAGGCGCGGGTTCATCTCGTGCACATGGGCGAAATACTCCACGCCGGGGATGCCCATGCGCAGCACCGGGTCCTGAAAAAACGCGTCGTCGCTGGCCACGATCAAATCGCACACCCAAGCCAGCATCAGCCCGCCGGCGATACAGGCGCCGTGCACCATCGCGATGGTCGGCTTGGGCAGGTCGTGCCAGCGCCGGCACATGCCCAGGTACACCTCCTGCTCGCGCACGTAGAGGCGCTCGGCGCCGGGCTTGTTGACGTGGTCCCACCAGAGCGCGGCGCGCGGATAGGAGTGGTCCAGGTCGCGCCCCGGCGTGCCGATGTCGTGGCCGGCGGAAAAATGCTTGCCCCCGCCGCGCAGCACGATCACCTTCACCGCGTCGTCGTCCACCGCGCGGCGCAGCGCGGCGTCGAGCGCATACGTCATCTGCGAATTCTGCGCGTTGTGGTACTTGGGGCGGTTGAGCGTGACGGTGGCGACGCGGTCGGCCACCGCGTACAGCACCGGCTTGTCCGTCTCGTAGACGGAATGGTCGGGGCGTCCGACGAAGGCGTCGCCGGGATCGGTCGTATCGGCCATCTCAGGCCCCCAGCGCGTGCGCACGCAGGTTGTGCGGGTCGAAGCGCGCAATCAGCGCAAGCTGCGCGGCAGTCGGCTGCGGCGTGGTCGGCACCGCATCCGGAATCTGCAGCGGGAAGCCGGTGGCTTCCTGTACCGCCTGCGGCGTCACGCCGGGGTGCACCGCCACCAGTCGCACCTGATGCCCAGGCCCGCTGAAATCCAGCACCGCGAGGTTGGTGTAGACGCGGCGGATGTCGACCACGTCCTCGTAGTTCCAGCCGCGCGGGAAGCGATCCGGCTTGTAGCCCACCGAGGCCACCATGTCGACCTCGCCGGCCACGAACACGCGCGGGTTGTGGTGCGGCACGAAGAACGAATTGGCGTGGCTGATGGAGTTGCCGGGAAATCCGCGCACGCCGAGCATCATCACCTTCGGCCGGGCGTAGTCGGCACCGATCATCGAGATGTTGGCCTGGCCCCAACGATCGACCTGGGTGGGGCCGACCATCGCGTGGCGCTTGCCGCTCCACACGTTGTCGAAGATGCGCGCAAAACCCATCGCGCTCTCGCGCTTCACGCGGTAGTCGCCGCGCGGGCCGATGGGTACCGGCTCGCGCACGATGAAGGCCTCGGAGTCGGTCATCATCAGGTCGAGGTTGAGCGTGGCCATGCACAGCGAGGCCGCCAGGCGCGGCACCACGCCGATGCCGGTGGCCAGCACTTCGCCGTCGTCCTTCCAGGCTTCGGCGGCGGCGCAGATGATGCGGTCGATCAGGGTTGCATCCGTCATCGCGATCTCCTCAAAACACCGGCGGAGCAAGCTGGCGGATCGCCGCCTCGCCGCCGACGCGCGCGAGGTATTCCGCCTCGCCGCAGGCCACGTAGCGCTCGACATAGCGCTGCCAGCCGTCGGCATCCTTCGCGCTGGCCGCGTACTCCTTGAAGTGCGCCACGTCGAAGCCGTACAGCGGCGCGCACGAGCTGGGGTGCGCGCCGCACGGCAAGTGCACCACGCCGGTGGTTTCGCTGCGCTCCCAGGGCACGTAACGCGCCTCGTCCCCGGCCTCGAACACGCTGCCGTCCACCAGCTCGTCGCAGCTTGCATACGTGGCCTTCGCCGCGCGCACGAAGAGGTCGTCCATGTACAGGTCCGGCCCCTTCACCTGGCACACGCCGCGCGCGTCGGCGCGGTCCACGTGCACCAGCGCCACGTCGAGCGGCAATGCCGGCATCGCCAGCCACTGCTTGTCGTCGTAGGGCGAATCCACCAGCTTGAGCGACGGGTTGACCTTGGGCACGTCGGTGCCCAGGCCCACCCGCGTCGGGATGAACGGCAGGCCCCATCCGGCAGCCTTGAGGCCGAGCAGGAACAGGCCCTCGTCCACTTCCATCGTCTCCACCGCGCCGTGCTGGCGCGCGAGGCGGAAGTACGGTTCGAGCGGGATGAAATCCAGCGAGACGAAGGCAAATACTACCTTGCGCACCTTGCCGGCCGCGCACAGCATGCCCACGTCCGCGCCGCCGTAGGAGACGATGGTGAGGTCCTTCAGCGGGCTGCGCAGGATCTCGCGCACCAGCGCCATCGGCTTGCGCCGCGGGCCCCAGCCGCCGATGCCGATGGTCATGCCGTCGTGCAGTTGCGCCACGACGTCGGCCGCGCCCATGCGTTTGTCGGCCATCTCAACCCGCCTTTTTGTGCGCAATGGTGAAATCGTGGCCCCACAGGCTCACGCGGGTGAACTCGTGCACCACGTGGCGCTTCCAGTCCACCACCGCGCCGCCGTAGCCGTACTCGATGTCGAAGCCGGACGGGCAGCGCATGTAGAACGAGGTCATGCGGTCGTTGGTGTGCTGGCCAAGCGTGGCGCTGAGCGTCACCTCGTGCGCCAGCATGCGATCCATTGCGCGGCCGACCTCGGCCATGTCGCGCACCTCGACCATCGCGTGCACGCAACCCGACGGCACCGGGAACGCCGCCAGCGCCAGGCTGTGATGGCGCGCGTTGCCGCAGTGGAAAAAGTGGATCGGCAGCACGACGCCCTCGGTGCCCGGCGGCTGGAAATTGAAGATGTCGGAAAGCCCGAAGCCCATCACCTCGCGCGCAAACGCGGCGGTTTCGGCAAAGTTCGGCGCCGGCAGTACCACGTGCCCCATGCCGATCTCGCCGGTGACAAACCCCGGCACGCCCACCGGCGACACGAAGCGGGTGAAATCCGACTGGAACCCCCACACCACCTCGTGCCGGTTGCCGGAGGGATCGGTGAAACTCGCTACCTGCTGCACCCGACGCTGCGCACAGAACGCGGCGTCCTCCAGCTTGAAGGCCACCTTCGCCGCGCGCAGCGTTTCCAGCGCCTGCTCGAACGTCGGCTGGTTGATCACCTCCCAGCCCGACGCCGCGTAGCGGTCAGCCTCGCCCGGCTCGATCAGGAAGCGGAACTGGCGCTCGTCCATCCGCACGTACAGGCCGCCGCCCGGCGCCGGGGCGGTCTGCATGCCCAGCACCTGTTCGGCGTAGGTTTTCCAGCGCGCGACGTCGGTCGTCTGCGCCACCACATAGGCGAGCCCGCTGAGCTTCATCATGGCCTGCATCTCCCGGGCAAACCGCCCTTTCGCGATGGCCTGATTCTGCGGATGCTGCCGTGCACCAGCATCGTCCGATGAGACTAACGGGCTGGGGAACCCAGCCCTCTGGTGGTGTGGGGTTCGACCTGATCCTGAAACTCATCGAGTGCTTCCCGATCATCGTCTACATCGGCGCGGGGGCGATCGTGATCACCGCCGGCCGCATGTTCGCCCACGATCACCTGCTGGCCGGCGTGTTCACTGGCCGCGAAGCGCTGCTGTACGTGCTGGATGCAGTGCTGGTTCTCGGCATCTGCGGCGGCGGCTGGCTCGCCAACCGCCGGCGCACACTGGCGCATCGGCCAGGCTGATGGAAAAGGCGCCCATAGGGCGCCTTTTTCGTTGCATCACGCCGGTAATCAGCGCTTGTCGATCGGCACGTAGGCGAGGTCTTCCGGGCCGGTGTAGTTGGCGCTGGGGCGGATGATCTTGCCGTCCTGGCGCTGCTCGATCACGTGCGCGCTCCAGCCGGCCGTGCGCGAGATCACGAACAGCGGGGTGAACATCGCGGTCGGCACCCCGAGCATGTGGTACGTGCTGGCCGAGTACCAGTCGAGGTTCGGGAACATCTTCTTGACCTCGCCCATCACCTTCTCGATCCGCTCGGACACCGCGAACAGCACCGGGTTGCCGCCATCGGTGCACAGCTTGCGCGAGATCTCCTTGATGATCTCGTTGCGCGGGTCGGACACCGTGTACACCGGGTGGCCGAAACCGATGATGATCTCCTTGCGCTCCACGCGCGCGCGGATGTCCGCTTCGGCATCGTTCGCGCTGCGGTAGCGCGAGATGATCTCCATCGCCACTTCGTTCGCGCCGCCGTGCTTGGGGCCGCGCAGCGCACCGATCGCACCGGTGATGGAAGAGTACATGTCCGACCCGGTGCCGGCGATCACGCGCGCGCTGAAGGTCGAGGCGTTGAACTCGTGCTCGGCGTAGAGCACCAGCGACTTGTCCAGCGAGTTGGCGTGCAGCTCGCTCGGCGCCTTGCCGTGCAGCACGTGCAGGAAGTGCGCGGCGATCGACTCGTCGTCGGTCTCGGTCTCCACCCGCTTGCCGTTGTGGCTGAAGTGGTACCAGTACAAGAGCATCGAGCCGAAGCTCGCCATCAGGCGGTCGGCGATGTCGCGCGCGCCGGTGACGTTGTGGTCGTCCTTCTCCGGCAGCACGGTGCCCAGCACCGAGCAGCCGGTGCGCAGCACGTCCATCGGATGGGTCGCGGCCGGCAGCAGCTCCAGCACGGCCTTGACCGGCGCCGGCAGCCCGCGCAGGCGCTTCAGCTTGGCCTTGTAATTCTGCAGCTCGGTCCAGTTCGGCAGGTGGTCGTGCACCAGCAGGTGCGCCACCTCCTCGAAACAGCCTTTGCCTGCCAGGTCGTGGATGTCGTAGCCGCGATAGTGCAGGTCATTGCCGCTGCGGCCCACCGTGCACAGTGCCGTGTTGCCCGCGGCCACGCCGGACAGCGCCACCGATTTCTTGGCTTTGGGAAGGACTTGCTCGCTCATGGGTGTCTCCTGTGATGCGGATGGGGCAATGGCGTCGCACCGTGGGCGCCTGCGCGCGGGCGATGGCCTTGGGGCCGGGATTGGCGATTCGGGACTGGGGATTCGCAAAAGCCCCAAGCCGTCGCTTACGGGCGATTTCCTGTCGTTTGGCGGTCAGCCTTCATGCGAGAACAACGCGTCGAGCTTGTCCTCGTAGGCGTGGTAGCCGAGGTAGTCGTACAGCTCCTCGCGGGTCTGCATGGTGCCCACCACGGCCTTCTGTGTACCGTCGCGGCGCACGGTTTCGTAGAAACCCAGCGCCGCCTTGTTCATCGCGCGATACGCGCCACAGCAATACAGCGCGATATCCACGTTGGCACTGGCCAGCTCGGCGGTGGTGAAGAACGGGGTGGAACCAAACTCGGTGAGGTTGGCGAGGATCGGCACCTGCACCGCCGCCTTGAACTTGCGGTAGTCGTCCAGCGTCTGCATTGCCTCGGGAAAGATCATGTCGGCGCCGGCTTCCACGTAGGCCACGGCGCGTTCGATCGCGGCATCGAGGCCTTCCTTCGCGGCGGCGTCGGTGCGCGCCATCACCACGAAATCGGCGTCAGCCTTGGCGTCCACCGCGGCCTTCACGCGGTCGACCATTTCCGCCTTCGGCACCACCTCCTTGCCGGGGCGATGACCGCAGCGCTTCTGGCCCACCTGGTCCTCGATGTGCACCGCGGCGACACCGATGCGCTCGAAATTCCGGATGGTGCGCGCAATGTTGAACGCGCCGCCCCAGCCGGTATCGATATCGACCAAGAGCGGCAAACCGGTGGCCTCGACCACGCGGCGAGCGTCGGTGAGCACGTCTTCCATGGTGGAGATGCCGAGATCCGGCATGCCCAGCGAGTTCGCCGCCACGCCGCCGCCGGAGAGATACAGCGCCTGATAACCGACGCGCTTGGCCATCAGGCCGGCATAGGCAGTGATCGCGCCCACCACCTGCAACGGCCGCTCCGCCGCCACCGCAGCCCGGAAACGTGCGCCGGAAGATGTCGATTGCGTCATCGTTCGCTCCGTCAAAGTGCATGGTTTGTGGCCGACCACCACGCGAAGCTGGATCGTTCGGTGGAACGATCCGAGCCAGAATCAGGCACACCCTTCAACCCACCACCGGGTAATCCGTGTACCCCGCGGCGCCCGGCGTATACAGCGTGCGGCGGTCGAACTTCGCCAGCGGCTGGCCTTCGCCAAGGCGCTGCACCAGATCGGGATTGGCAACGAAGTGGCGGGCGAACGACACCGCGGCGCCGGTGCCGGCGGCCATGGCCGCATCGGCTTCGGCACCGTCGAAACCATCGTTGAGGATGAGGTTGCCGCGGTATTCGCGCTGCGCCAATGCAAACGCGTCGATGCCCACCGCCGCACCGGGCGAGCGCATCACATGCAGGTAGGCAAGACCGAGCGTGGCCGCCTGGCGCATCAACTCGGCGTGGCTCGCGGCGGAATCCTCGTCGTGGATGTCGTTGAAGCTGTTGCCGGGGCACAGGCGCAGGCCGACGCGGTCGGCGCCGATGGCTTCGGCCATCGCAGCCAGGCACTCGTAAGCGAAGCGCGCGCGGTTCGCCGCGCTGCCACCGTATTCGTCCTCGCGCCGGTTGCTGCCGGTGCTCAAGAACTGGATGGAGAGATAACCGCTGGTGCCATGCAGCTCGACGCCGTCGAAGCCGGCTTCGCGCGCGTTGCGCGCCGCCTGCGCGTGCTCGCGCACGACATCCCTCACCTCGATGGTGGACAGTGCGCGCGGCGGGTCGAACGGCTGCATGCCGGCGGCGTCGGTGTAGACCTCGCCGGCGGCCTGGATCGCGCTGGGGCCGACGGTCTCCACGCCGGCCGGCTTGATCGCGCGGCTGCCGATGCGCCCACCGTGCATGATCTGCAGCACGATCAGGCCGCCGCGCGCGTGCACGGCATCGGTCACGCGCTTCCAGCCGGCGATGTGCGCCGCCGTCTCGATACCGGGTTGACGGCAATACGCCTGGCCGGTGACGCTGGGCCAGGTGCCTTCGGCCACGATCAGACCGGCGCCGGCGCGCTGGGCGTAGTACTCCACCATCAACGCATTCGACGTGCCGTCGGGGTCCGCGCGGTTGCGCGTCATCGGCGCCATCACCACGCGGTTCCGCAGCGCGAGCGCGCCCAGCCGCACCGGTTCGAACAGATGGACAGGCGGCGTCGTCATCGGTCAGCGCACGCGGATCTTCGGCGCCGGAGTGCCGCGGCGCATGGTGGCGAGGAACTTTTCCAGCGGCGCGGGCGCGGCAACCTGGGGCAGCGTGTCCTTGTCCGGGCGCTCGGCCCAGAACTCGCGCCAGCTCGGAAACAGCTCGTGGAAGGTGCCGCGGTATGGCTCGCGCCCCGGCCAGCGCATCTTCATGTCGCCCACCGGCGGCTTGTTCAAATCGGTGGCGTACCAGTAGCACGGCAGGCGGCGGCGGAAATACCACGCGCCGTCGATGCGCTCGTAGTCATCCCAGTAGAGCATCTGCATGATGACCCACTCGGCGCCGCACTCGTGCTCGTTCTTGGAATACACCACGCCGGTGGCGTGCTCCTTGTCCACGAACTCAATGATGTGCTGGCCCAGGTGGTGCGCTGTGCCGGTGAACTGGTCGCGTAGCGTCGCGTCCTGCCAGGCCTTGAAATGCGCGCGGCCGACCTTGTCGCGGCCCACGCGGATATCCGGCGCGAACAGGTTCACGTGCGCGTCCATGTCGCGCATGTCGAGCGAGAGCGAGTACTTGCCCGCCAGCTGGCGGATCGCGTCCAGCGATTCCAGCCGGTCGATGCGTTCCTCCAGCGTGGCTGGCCAGCTCATGACTGCGGCAGCGCAGTGACCAGCACGGCGGCGCGCCCGCCATCCACCGGCAGCGCCGCGCCGGTGATGTAGGACGCCTCGTCGCTGGCAAGAAACAGGATGGCATTGGCCAACTCGTCAGCCTGGCCCACGCGGCCCATCGGAATGATCGCCTCGGTGCCCTTGCGGGTGGCGTCGTCGGCCAGCATGCCGGCGGTGGCCGGGGTGGCGATGATCGCCGGCACCACCACGTTGACGCGGATGCCCTGGCGCGCACCTTCCACCGCCGCCGCGCGGCTGAAATTGAGGATCGCCGCCTTGGCCGCCGAGTAGCCCGACATCATCGCCGTGCCCAGCGTGCCGCAAATCGAGGCCAAGTTGACGATGGCGCCGCCCTTGTCCTGCATCAGCTTCATCGCCGTGCGCGTGCCCCAGAACGTGCCGTCCACCGAGGTGGTGAAATTCGCATGCCAGGTGGCGGTATCCATGTCGGTCAGCGCGCCCCATGTATAGGCAGCCGCGTTGTTGACCAGGATGTCGAGGCGGCCGTGCTTCTTCGCCACGCCCTCGATCGCACCGACGATCTCGGCCTCCACGCCCACGTCGGCCACCACCGCCTCGGCCTTGCCGCCGGCGGCCGTGATCTCGGCGACGATTTTCTGCAGCGCCTCCAGATGCCGTCCGCAGATCGTTACCTGCGCGCCTTCCGCCGCGAAACGCTTCGCGGTCGCGGCGCCGATGCCCTGGCTCGCACCGGTGACGAACGCCACCTTGCCCTTCAGTCGATCGGTCATCGTCGGCTCCTCAGATGAAAGCGCTACCGCCGTTCACGGCAAGGTTCTGGCCGGTGACGAAGCCGGCATCGTCGCTGGCGAGGAACAGCGCGCCGCGCGCGATGTCCTCCGGCTCGGCCATGCGCCCCATCGGCACGCCGGCGATGATCGCCTTTGCCCACTCCTCGGGGATGCCCTGCATCATCGGCGTGTTGGTCGGCCCCGGCACCAGCGTGTTGACGCGGATGCCCTGCGGCGCCAGCTCCTTCGACATGCAGCGGGTCAGCCCCATCAGACCGGCCTTGGCCGCGCAGTAATGCGCCGGGCCGTCGCCGGACACCGCCGACACGCTGGAGGTGTTGACGATCGCACCCTTGATGCCCTTGGCCTGCATCACCCGCACCGCGGCCCGCGCACAATAGAACGCGCCGGTCAAATCCACGCCGATCACCCGCGCCCAGGTCTCGTCAGGAATCTCGGCGAACTTGTCCACCGAGCCGATACCAGCGTTGTTCACCAGCACGTCCACGCGGCCGAATTTTTCCACGATAGCGTCGAACGCCGCGTTCACCGCAGCGCTGTCGGCAATGTTCACGTTCAGCGCAAGGCCTTCGGCGCCCACGGTTTCCTGCACCGCTGCCAAGTTCACGTCGAACCCCACCACGGTCGCCCCTTCCGCTTGGAACAACCGCGCAATCGCCCGCCCCATACCCTGCCCGGCCCCGGTGACCACCGCCACCTTGTTCTGAAGTCTCATCGTGATACCCGCCTGAAATGGACGCCGCGTCAGCGTGCCGACGAGGCTAGGCGCTGCCGCTGCCGCTGCCATCGTCCGATGGGACTAACGGCATTGGGACGCCGCTCATCGCTTTGCGCGTCGCAACCCGCCGACACGCACCGCTCTTTCGCAGAGGTCATCGGCCACGGCGAAGAAACGTGCCCCACGGCCAGCGATGCGTCAGGACGGCTTCGTGTGCCCTGCGGGTGTGCTCCTGAAGTCAGTCCGGCGACGCAATTGGTGCGACAGCGGTTTACTTCGGGCACGCATCAGCAACGTGTCCCACTCCAGACACGAGAGCCCGCTTGCAGACGGTGCATTGGCATTGCGCTGACGCCGCGCCACGCCGCTGAGTTCCGCGCGGTACGGCAGCAGCCACACCTGCCCGCGCAAACCTACGCCTCGCCACACACAAAACCCCAACCCACCTCAGCACCTGGGCGTCGGATTCCAAGGCACCCCATTGATATGACTCCCCCCATCGGCAAACAACGTATTGCCGGTGAGATAGCGCGCATCCTCGCTGGCGAGGAACAGTGCGACGCCACCGATGTCGCGCTCCGGGTCGCCCATGTAGCCCATCGGATTGAGTTTGAGCAGCTCGGCGGCGTTTTCCGGTTGCGCGGCGGCGAACTGGCGATAGGCCTCGGTGGCGGCGCCGGGGCAGATGGCGTTGCAGCAAATGCCGTGCGGCGCCCACTCGCGCGCGGCGGTGCGGGTCAGCGTGCGCAGGGCCTCCTTGGCCATGTTGTAGGCGACGGAATACGGGTGGGCGTTGACGCCGTTTAGCGAGCACAGATTGATGATGCGGCCCCAACCGCACTCGCGCATGCCGGGGAATACCGCCTGCATCGCCCACAGTGCGGCCTGGGCACCGATGCGGAAGCCGTGTTCGACGTCGGCGTCGAGCACGCCTTCCACCGGCGCGAAGCCGCTGGAACCGGGGCGCCGGCCCCAGGCGTTGTTGACCAGGATGTCGATGTGGCCGAAGCGCTGCATGCCGGCGGCAACCAGCGCCTCGATCTCCGCGCGCACGCCGACGTCGGTGCGCGCGAACAGCACCTCGGCGCCGAAGTCGCCGCGGATTTCCCCGGCGCCAGTTTCGCCGCGTTCGGCGTCGAGATCGGCCAGCACCAGCGCGGCACCCTCGTTGGCGTAGCGCCGGGCGATCCCGCGCCCGATGCCGAGCGCGCTGCCGGTGACCAGCGCGACGCGCCCGGCAAGCCGCTCGCTCACGAAGCGACTGCCGCCTTCTTCGCGTCGCGCGCCTTGGCCATGGTGAGCGCGGTGTCCTCGATCATGTCTTCCTGGCCGCCGATCATCTTGCGCTTGCCGAGCTCGACCAGGATGTCGCGCGAGGAGAGGCCGTACTTTTCGGCCGCGCGTTTGGCGAACAAGAGGAAGCTGCCGTACACGCCGGCGTAGCCGATGGTGATGGCGTCGCGGCCGGCGCGCACGGGGAAATCCATGATGGGCAGCACGAGGTCGTCGGCGACGTCCTGGATCTTCCACAGGTCCACGCCGGTCTCGATGCCCTTGCGGTTGCACACGGCCACGAAGATTTCCATCGGCGTGTTGCCGGCGCCGGCGCCGAGGCCGGTGGTAGCGCAGTCGATGCGGTTGGCGCCGGCTTCCACCGCCGCAAGGCTGTTGGCGATGCCCATGGCGAGGTTGTGATGGCCGTGGAAGCCGAGCTCGGTTTCGGGCTTGAGCGCATCGCGCACCGGCTTGAGCCGTTCGCGCACGTCGTCCGGCAGCATGTAGCCGGCCGAATCGGTGATGTAGATGCAGTTGGCGCCGTAGCTCTCCATCAGCTTGGCCTGCTTCACCAGGCCCTCGGGCGAGTTCATGTGCGACATCATCAGAAAACCGACGGTGTCCATGCCCTGCTTGCGCGCCATCTTGATGTGCTGCTCGCTGACGTCTGCCTCGGTGCAGTGGGTGGCGACGCGGATGCAGTGCACGCCGATGTCCTTGGCCATCAAGAGGTCGTCGACGGTGCCGATGCCAGGCAGCAGCAGCGCCGAGACCTTGGCGTGCTTCATCAGCGGAATCACGGCACCGAGATATTCCTCGTCGCTCGCGGCCGGGAAGCCGTAGTTGACGCTGGCGCCGCCGAGGCCGTCGCCGTGGGTCACCTCGATCAGCGGCACGCCGGCGGCGTCGAGCCCCTGCGAGATCGACTTCATCTGCTCGATCGTGATCTTGTGCCGCTTGGGGTGCATGCCGTCGCGCAACGTCATGTCGTGCAGCGTGATCTTTCTGCCTTTCAGGTCCATGGGGGTCTCCTTCAGGCCGCGGTCGGGGCGGGGACGAATTTGCCGGAGAGCATCTCCTCGGCAAACATCTCGGCGGTGCGCGCGGCAGCCGAAGTCATGATGTCGAGGTTGCCGGCGTACTTGGGCAGGAAATCGCCGAGGCCTTCCACCTCCATCCAGATGGTGACGCGGTTGCCGTCGATCACCGGACCGTTGACCAGCTTGTAGCCGGGCACGTATTTCTGCACTTCCTTGATCATCGCCTGCACCGAGGCCTCGATCTCCGCCACCTTGGGCGTATCCACCGTGAGGCAGTGGATGGTGTCGCGCATGATGAGCGGCGGATCGGCCGGGTTGATGATGACGATGGCCTTGCCCTTTTTCGCACCGCCCACCTTCTCCACCGCACTGGCGGTGGTGCGGGTGAATTCGTCGATGTTCTTGCGCGTGCCGGGGCCGACCGAACGGCTGGACACGGTGGCGACAATTTCGCCATAGGCCACATCCTGCACGCGGCTCACCGCGGCCACCAGTGGCACCGTGGCCTGGCCGCCGCAGGTGACCATGTTGACGTTCATTTCGTGCTTGCCCACGTGCGCGGCAAGGTTCACCGGCGGCACGCAATATGGGCCGATGGCGGCCGGCGTGAGGTCGATCATCAGCACGCCGAGCGCGGTGAGCTTGCGGCTGTTTTCCTCGTGCGCGTAGGCGCTGGTGGCATCGAACGCGATCTGGATGCCGTCCTCCTTCACGTGCGGCAGCATCGCATCCACGCCTTCGGCCGTGGTCTTGAGGCCGAGTTCGTGCGCACGCTTCAAGCCTTCGCTGTCGGGCACGATGCCGACCATCCACACCGGCTCCAGCACCTTGCTGCGCTGGAGCTTCACCAGGAGATCGCTGCCGATGTTGCCCGGCCCGATCACCGCACACTTGATCTTGTTGCCCATGTCTTGCCCTCGTCCCGTTAAACGGCAAACGCCACCGAGCAGCCGCCGAGGCCGCCGATGCGCATCGTGAATCGGTCGCCCGCCGCGGCGGGCACCAGCGGCGCGAGCGATCCGGAAAGAATCGTTTCGCCCGCGTTGAAGGGGATGCCATACGCGCCCAGCGTGTTGGCGAGCCACGCCACGGCCTCGGCCGGATGGCCCTGCACCGCGCTGCCCAGGCCGGCGCCGCACGGCACGCCGTTTTTCTCCATCGTCATCGCCACCGCGGCCAGATCGAGCGCGGTCGGGTCGATGCGCTGCGGGCCGACCACGAACACGCCGCAGGAGGCGTTGTCGGCGACGGTGTCCTCGATGCGGATCTTCCAGTCGGCAATGCGCGAATCGACGATCTCGAAACACGGCGCCACGTAGTCGGTGGCGGCCAGCACGTCGTCGCGGGTGATGCCCGGCCCCTTGAGGCCGCTCCTCAGCACGAACGCGATCTCGCCTTCCGCACGCGGCTGGATCAGGCCCGACTGCGCCAGGCTCACGGTGGCGCCGTCCATCACGCGCATGGCGTCGGTGAGAAAGCCGAAGTCGGGCTGGAACACGCCGAGCATGTCCTGCACCGCTTTCGAGGTGACGCCGATCTTCTTGCCGATCACGCACTCGCCCGCGCTTTCGCGCCGACGCAGGAAATGCAGCGAGACGCGGTAGGCGTCGTTGATGGTGATGCCGGCATGCCGCGCGGTGAGCGGCGCCAGCGTGCGCCGTGCGCGCAGCGCGTCGAACAGCTCGTCGCCAAGCTGCGCAATGAGGTCGTCGGGCATGGGCTCAGCCATGGCGCAGGAAATCCAGGCACAACCGGTTGAACAATTCGCGGTGCTCCACCTGCACCCAGTGGCCGCAATGGCTCACCCATTCCACCCGCGCATTGGCCACGCCGCGCGCGATCTTCATGCCACCTTCCGGCGGGTTGAACTGGTCGTTGGCGCCCCAGATGCAGAACACCGGACACGCCAGCTCGCCCAGCCGCGGCGTCATGTTCGGCACCTTGAGAATCGAGCGCGCGGCATCGGTTTGCAGTTGCGCCAGCGGCGCGCGCTCGCGAATGGTTTCCTCGTCGAGCTGCGACGGGTCATACAGCATCGCGTGGAAAATCTCGCGCAACGCCTCGGCACCGACCTTGCCCGACTTGTACACGGCAAACATGTGCGCAATGCCGGGCATCGCCAGATAGGCGTCCAAATCTTCCACGCCGCCGGGGCCGAGCAGCACCAGTTTTTCCACGTCGCCCGGATGCGCCAGCGCGTAGCCCAGCGCCACCGCGCCACCAAGCGAGTTGCCCACCAGCGTGACTTTATCAAGCCCCAATGCATCCACCAGGCCCTTGACGCCGGCCACGAAAAAGTCGAGGTCGTATTGCTCGATGTCCGGTTTGCTGGAGAGCCCGTAACCGAGGAGATCAGGCACGACCACGCGATAACCGGCTTCGGCGAATACCGGGTAGTTGGTCTTGAAGTTGCTGTAGCCGCTGGCGCCGGCACCGGCGCCATGCAGGAACACCACGGCCCGCCTGGCGCCCTGCGGACCGCCCGCATGGTAATGCACCCGCTGCGGCGCGCCGGCCACCGGCGCTATGTCGGCGTAGTGACCAACCGGGATGCCACCAGCCTGATTCATGCCATCCACCTCGCGCCGGGAATACAGCGATGTTCCCGCCCATGCGGCGGTGCGGCATCGTCTGGATAGACGATATGAACGCCACGATTGGCGGTGGCTTTCTGCTGCCTGGGGCTGCGATCGTCGTTCCCGCACCGACGTCGCCCCCTTGGGCCAAGCTCCCGGCCGGAACGCGCGCGCGGAACTACGCCGGCGTGCCCCGCCACAGCTTCGGCAACCCCGGATCGGTTACCGCGATCAGCCGCTTGAGCAGATTGCGCAGGCCGACCACTTCCATCGGGTCGAGCTTCTCGAAGGCGTCGGCTTCCACCGCCTTAGCCGCCGCCAGCACGTGCAGGATGGCGTCGCGGCCTTTCGCACCAAGGCGCCATTCGCCGCTTAGCGGCACATGTTCCAGCAGACCACGCGCGCGCAGGGACTCGAGCGCCACTGCGCCGATGTCGGCCCCCGTGTAGGCAATGTGCGCGGCGATCTCGGCACCCGACAACGGCTGCCGCACGCTGAGCAGCGAGAGCACGAAGAAATCCGCATCGCTCAGGGCGTTCGCATCAAGCGTGGGGCGGAACCCAGCGACGAACTGGTAGTGCGCGCGGCCCAGCAGGTACCCGATGAGGTTTTCCGAATAGATCGCGTCGGGCTGCTCGCACTCGGTCGCAACGCTGGCGACCGCCGCCGCCTTGCGTGCCGCCAGCGCGTAGCTACCGGTGACATACAGCAATGGCGGGCGCGGCGTGCGGTCGTACTCCACCACCTCGCCGACGAAAATCACGTGGTCTCCGCCCTCGTACTGGAACGCGGCGCGGCACTGGAAACGCGCGCTGCAGCCGGGGATCAGCGGCGCATCGGAGACGCCGGCATCCAACGCCAGCGCGCCGAACTTGTCTTCCCCCGCATGCGCAAAGCGGTTGGACAGCGCGTCCTGGTCGTTCGCCAGCACATGCACGTTCCAGTGGTCCGCCGCGGCGAACACCGGCAGGCTGCGCGCGTTTTTCGCCAGGCTCCACAACACCATCGGTGGGTCGAGCGAGACGGAGTTGAAGCTGTTCGCGGTGATGCCCACCGGCAAGCCGTCGGCGGCGCGCGCGGTGACGATGGTGACGCCGGTCGCGAACGCGCCC
Organism: Rhodanobacter sp. FW106-HT46G03; assembly: GCF_058789895.1. Classification (NCBI taxonomy): domain Bacteria; kingdom Pseudomonadati; phylum Pseudomonadota; class Gammaproteobacteria; order Lysobacterales; family Rhodanobacteraceae; genus Rhodanobacter; species Rhodanobacter sp. FW106-HT46G03. The sequence goes on along the minus strand of NZ_JBYTCC010000001.1, from coordinate 540,029 downwards.
AGCGCCTGGCGAAAATCCCGCGGGTCGAACGACTGGTTGGCGGCCATCGGACACTCCCTTTGCTGCCGTCCAGCGTGGCCGCGTGCACCGCCGCTGCAATCCCCCACTCGGACTAGAAGCGCGGTCGGGATGGACCCCGCCCACGATCCCGATCCCCATCGTCCGAAAAGACGATGAACCCCGGCGCCGGCACTGCAACCATCCAGCCATCCCACGCAGCGAGAAGGATCGCCCGATGAGCGCGTCTGTTTCCTCCGCCACGGCCGAATGGCTCACCCCCGAAGCGCAGGCGCTGATCGATCGCGCCCGCGCCATGATTCCGCGCCTGGCCGAGCGCGCGCCGCAGGCCGAAGCAGCAGGGAAGGTGCCGGAAGAAACCGTGCGCGAACTGGAAGAGGCCGGCCTGCTGCGCGTGTTGCAGCCCAAGCGCTGGGGCGGACACGAGATGGATCCGCGGGTGTTCTATTCGATCCAGATGGCGCTGGCCGAAGGCTGCATGTCCACCGCGTGGATCTACGGCGTGATGGGCGTGCACTACTGGCAGCTCTCGCTGTTCCCGAACCAGGCGCAGGACGAAGTGTGGGGCAGGAATCCGTCCACCCGCATCGCCTCAACGTACATGCCGGTGGGCAAGGCCGAACCGGTCGAAGGCGGCTACCGGCTCTCCGGCCACTGGGGGTTTTCCAGCGGCTGCGAGCACGCGGAGTGGGTGTTCCTCGGCGGCCTGCTGCCCAAGCGCGACGGTTCGCCGGGCCTGGAACACACCACGTTCCTGGTGCCCAAGGCGGATTTCAAGATCGTCAAGAACTGGGACGTGCTTGGCCTGCGCGCCACCGGCAGCCACGACATCGTGGTGGAAAACGCCTTCGTGCCGACGCACCGCACGCAACGTACCAACAACTACACGCTGGAAGGTTGCCCGGGCCGCGCGGAAAACGGCAGTTGGCTGTATCGCATCCCGTTCATCCAGGTGTTCCAGCGTGCGGTGTCCACCGCGTGCATCGGCGCGCTGAACGGCGCCATCGCGCATTTCCGTGCCCGCTCGGCCGAGCACGTGGGCAAGCACGGCGGCAAGACCGCGGAAGATCCGAACGCCCAGCTCGCGGTGAGCGAGGCGATGATGGTGGCCGACGAGCAGGCGCTGGTGCTCCTTCGCAATTACGAACCGATCATTGCCAATGCCAAGGCCGGCACACGGATGGAGGTGGAAGGCCGCCTTCTGCAGCGCGCGCAATCGGCCCGCGTGTCGAAGATCTGCGCGCAGCAGGTGGACGAGCTGCTGCGCGCCTGCGCCGGCTCGGGCCTGTACAAGGCCAATCCGATCGAACGCTTCTTCCGCGACATCCACCAGGCGCGCGGCCACATCGCCAACAACGCCGACGCCTACGCGCGGGCGCAGGGCGCGGTGATGCTTGGCCTGCCCAACGCCGATCCGTTCGTCTGACATGGACACGTCCCTGCCTGCCGAGGTGGATCTCGTCGTCGTCGGCTCCGGCGCCGGCGGCCTGCTCGCCGCGGTGCGCGCGAAGGACGCCGGGCTGTCGGTGCTGGTGGTGGAGAAGGCCGCCCAGGTCGGCGGCACCTCGGCCCTGTCCGGCGGCGACATCTGGATCCCCTGCAACCACGACCAGGCCAAGGCCGGCGTGGAGGACAACCTGACCGACGCGTTCCGCTACGTGCGCACCGCCGCGCGCGGCATGTCGAGCGACGAGCGCATCCTCGCCTATCTCGAAACCGCGCCGCAGATGGCGGAGTACCTCGGCGCGATCGGCGTGGGCTACCGCTGCGTGCCGCTGTATGCCGACTACTACCCCACCCTGCCCGGCGCGCGCCCCGGCGGCCGCACGATGGATCCGCTCGGCTTCAACGCGGCCAAGCTCGGGCTGGAGGCGCTCGGTCACGTGCGGCCGACCAACCCCGGCCAGCTCATCATGGGCCGCATGAACATCAACTCCTTCGACGCGCACACCATGCTGTCGAAGGGGCGCGGCTCCAACTGGGTGCTGGTCAAGATCATGCTGCGCTACGCGCTGGATTACCCCTGGCGCTGGAAAACCAAACGCGACCGCCGCCTCACCGGTGGCCAGGCGTTGGTGGCCGGGCTGTACTGGGCGCTGCGCCAGCGCGCCATTCCGTTGGCGCTCGACACGCCGATGCGCGAGCTGGTGTTCGACGGTGGCCGCGTCGCCGGCGTCGTGGTCGAACATGGCGGCACGCGCCGCACCATCCACGCGCGCCGCGGCGTGCTGCTCGCCGCCGGCGGCTTCGAGCGCAACCAGGCCATGCGCGAGCAATACCTGCCCAAGCCGACCGATGCGCAGTGGACGGCGACGCCACCGGAAGGCAATACCGGTGACGCCATCCGCGCCGCGCAGGCGCTGGGCGCGGCCACCGCGCTGATGGAACACACCTGGGGCGCGCCGACGATCCAGGTCCCGAAGGAAGAGAAATTTCGCCCGGTGTTCGTCGAGCGCTCGATGCCCGGCTGCATGGTGGTGAACGCGCAGGGCAAGCGTTTTCTGGACGAATCCGGCCCCTACCCCGAGTTCCAGCAGGCGATGTTTATCGACCACGCCGCGCACGGCGGCGCGATCCCCGCGTGGATCGTGTTCGACGCGGATTTCCGCGCGAAATACCCGATGGGCCCGCTGATGCCGGCGATGGCGATGCCGGATACGCGCATCCGCAAAAGCTGGTGGAACACGCTAGTGTGGAAGGGCGAGACGCTCGCCGAGCTCGCCGCCGCCATCGGCGTCGATGCCATTGGGCTTGCGGACAGCGCCTCCCGCATGACGGGTTTCGCGCAGACCGGCACCGACGAGGACTTCGGCCGCGGCGGCAACGTGTTCGACTGCTACTACGGCGATGTCAACGTCAAGCCCAACCCGAACCTCGCGCCGATCGCGAAGGGCCCGTTCTACGCGATGAAGATCTGGCCGGGTGACATCGGCACCAAGGGCGGCCTGGTCACCGACCGCGACGGCCGCGTGCTCGACGCCACCGGCCGCGCCATCGACGGCCTGTATTGCACCGGCAACAACAGCGCCTCGGTGATGGGGCCTTCCTACCCCGGCGCCGGCTCCACGCTTGGTCCGGCGATGACGTTTGCCTACCGCGCGGTGGCGCACGCCACCGGCCAGCCGCTGGCGCTCGAACACCGCGACCTGCTGGCCCACACCGCGGAACCCGCCGGCAGCCACGCATGAACGGCATGCGTGGCGCCGACCCGTCAGCGGCGGCCACCGGTGAGCCGCACGGCTCCACCGTGACGCCGATCCTTCCGTCGCTCGAGGTGGACACCGACGACGCGATCACGTGGAGCGACGGCGCCGACGTGCTGGTGGTCGGCTGGGGCCTCGCCGGCGCGTGCGCCGCCATCGAGGCCCGCGCGGCAGGCGCCACGACCATCGTGATCGACCGCTTCGGTGGCGGCGGTGCCAGCACCTTGTCCGGCGGCGTGGTGTACGCAGGCGGCGGCACCCGCCAGCAGCAGCAAGCGGGCTTCGCCGACACGCCGGAAGCCATGCAGGATTACCTTCGCCACGAAGTCGAGGACGCCGTGCAACCCGCCACGCTGGCGCGCTTCTGCGCGGAAAGCGCAGGCAACCTCGCGTGGCTCGAAGCCCACGGCGTCGCCTTCGCCGCGACCACCACGGCGCACAAGACCTCGTATCCACCGGACGGCGTGTTTCTCTACTACTCCGGCAGCGAGATGGTGCCGGCCTTTCGCGGCGCGACGGCGCCGGTGCCGCGCGGCCACCGCGCAGTGTCGAAAGGCCAGAGCGGCACTGCCCTGTACGCGGCCATGCAACGCGCCACCGAACACGCCGGAGCCAAGCCGTTGCGGCAGGCCGCGGTGCGCCGGCTGGTGCGGCTGCGCACGCGGGACGGCCGCCCCGGCCGCGTGCTGGGCGTCGAAGCCTGGGTGCTGCCGGAAGGCGACCCACGCACGCGCCGGCACGCCGAGCTGGACGTCCGCATTGCCGGCTGGCGCCTGTACCACCCCGGCAAGGCCGCCGCCGCGCGCCGCGAGCAGGCGCAGATCGAGCAGGCGCTGGCGCAGCCGTGCTACCTGCGCGCACGGCGCGCGCTGGTGCTCGCCACCGGCGGCTACATCTACAACCCGCAACTGATCGCCGAACACGCGCCGCGCTACCGCGCCGGCTGGCCGATCGGCGGCGCCGGCTGCGACGGCAGCGGCATCCGCCTCGGCGCCAGCATCGGCGGCGCCACCGCGCGCCTCGGCAACATTTCCGCGTGGCGCTTCATCACGCCACCGTACTGCTGGCCAAAGGGATTGGTGGTCAATGCCCGTGGCGAGCGCTTTTGCAATGAGCAGGTCTACGGCGCGCGCCTGGGCTACGAGATCGTCGAACACCAAGGTGGCAAGGCGTGGCTGATCATCGACACCCGCCTGCGCCGGCAAGCCATCAAGGAGTGTCTGTTCGGCCGACTATGGGCATTCCAGTCATTGCCGGCACTGATGCTGATGCTGGCCGGCTCGCCCAAGGCGCGCACGCTGGCCGACCTGGCACGCAAGATCGGCGCCGACCCGGCCATCCTGGAAACCACCGTGGCCAGCGCGAACGCCGCAGCGCACGGCACCGGCGCAGATCCGCTCGGCAAATCGCCAGACCTGCGCCAGGCGTGCGCCGCCCCACCGTTCCACGCGCTGGACATCTCGATCGGCGCCCGCCGGTTCCCGCTTGCCACATTGAGTCTGGGTGGGCTGGTCGTCGATGAATCAGACGGCCACGTGCGCGACGCCCAAGGCATCAACGTGCCGGGGCTGTTCGCCGCCGGGCGTTCCGCCATCGGCATCGCGTCGGCGCACTATGTGAGTGGCCTGTCGCTCGCCGATTGCGTGTTTTCCGGTCGCCGCGCCGGACGGGCGGCGGCAGCGGAGGCCATTGCGGAGGGTGCCCATGAGTGATCGTCTTGCCGGCAAGGTCGCGCTTGTCACCGGCGGCGCCAGCGGCCTCGGTGCCGAAGCGGCGCGGCTGTTTGCGCGCGAGGGAGCGCGGGTCGCGCTGACCGACATCGCCGATGATACCGGTGCGACGCTGGCGGCCGACCTCGTCGCCCAGTGTGGTGCCGGCCACGCGCTGTTCCTGCACCACGACGTATCCAGCGAGGCCGATTGGCAACGCGTGCTCGCAAACCTGGGCCACCAACTCGGCCCGCTCGACATCCTGGTCAACAACGCCGGCATCCTGATTCCCGGTGACCTCGAGCAGGCCACCCTCGACGCCTTCCGCAGGACGCTGGAGGTCAATGCGCAATCGTGTTTCCTCGGCCTGAAACACGGCGTGGCCGCCATGCGGACGCGCGGCGGCGCGATCGCCAACGTGGCCTCGGTCGCCTCGTGGCTGCCGGTGGATGGCTACCCCGCCTACAGCGCGTCCAAGGCGGCGGTGGCCGCGCTCACCCGTTCCGCCGCACTGCATTGCCGGCGCAAGGGCTACGACATCCGCATCAACTCGCTGCACCCGGACGGCATCTGGACGCCGATGATGCAGGCGTCGCTGCCGCCGGGCGTGCCTCCGGAAGCAGTGCTGTTCGACCCGCACGCCAACCCGCGCGGGCGGGCGCTGAAGGTCGAACACATCGCGCGTGCCCTGCTGTGGCTCGTCAGCGACGATGCCGCGGCGATCAGCGGCGCGGAAATCCATGCCGACCGTGCCGTGCACGGCCTGGGGTTGTAGCCATGGCGACACCAGGCGATCCGCGCTACCACGCACTGCGGGTGAGCGCCGTGATGGACGAGACCGACGACGCCAAGTCGCTGGTGTTCGACGTGCCCGAGGCGCTGCGCCCGACCTTTGCGTACAAGCCCGGCCAGTTCCTCACGCTGCGCCTGCCGGTGAACGGCCGCCGCGTGCGCCGCTGCTACTCGATGTCCAGCGCGCCGGCGGTCGACGACGGCCCGCGGGTGACGGTCAAGCGCGTGCGCAGCGGTACCGGGTCCAACTGGATCTGCGACAACGTGAAAGCGGGCGATACCCTGGACGTATTGCCGCCATCGGGCTCGTTCACCCCGCGCGCCGGGCTGGATGGCGATTTCCTGCTGCTCGCCGGCGGCAGCGGCATCACGCCGGTGTTTTCCATCCTGCGCTCCACGCTGCACCTGGGCAGCGGCCGCGTCGTGCTGCTGTACATGAACCGCGACGAGCACTCGATCATTTTCCGCAAGGAACTGATGGCGCTGGCCGCCGCGCACCCCACCCGGCTGCAGGTCATCCATTGGCTGGATTCGGTGCAGGGCGTGCCCACGCTGGCCCAGCTTGCGGAGCTGGCCAAGCCATTCGCCGCCGGTCAGGCTTTCATCTGCGGCCCCGGCCCGTTCATGGACGCGGCGGTGAGCGCCCTGCAGGCGATCGAGATGTCGGCCGAACGCATCCGCGTCGAACGCTTCAGCTCGTTGCCCGACGAGGAGGACGCGGACGACATCAATGCCGCCGCGGCTGCCGATGCCCCGGCCCCGGCGGTGGCTGAGGCCGACATCGATATCCTGCTCGACGGTGAGGTCCACCACGTGCGCTGCGCCGGCGACCAGCCGATCCTCGATGCCGCACTCGCGGCCGGCTTGCCCGCGCCGTACTCCTGCCGTGCCGGCATGTGCGCCTCCTGCATGTGCCAGGTAAAGGAGGGCAGCGTGTTCCTGCGGCACAACGAGGTGCTGGACAAGAAGGATCTCGAGAAGGCGTGGACGCTTGCCTGCCAGGCGCTGCCGACCAGCGCCAGCGTGAAAGTGGAGTTTCCATGAGCGACCGCGTACCCGACTATCCGGCCGGCCTGCCGCGCACCCTGCCCGAGGCAATCCGGCGGGCCGCCGCGCAATGGCCGGCCCGCGAGGCCATCGTCGATAGCGACACCCGCATCAGCTATGCCGATCTCGCCGGACACAGCGTGCGGATTGCGCGCAGCCTGATCGCGCTGGGCGTCGGCGCCGGCGACCGCGTGGCGATCTGGGCGCCGAACATCGCCGAGTGGATCCTCGCCGCCTGCGGCATCCACGCCGCCGGCGCGATCCTGGTGCCGGTCAACACCCGCATGAAAGGCACCGAAGCCGCCGACATGCTCGCGCGCAGCGGCACCCGCGTGCTGGTTTCCATCGGCAAATTCCTCGGCCACGACTACCCGGCCATGCTGGCCGGCGAGATGCGCCCGGCCTGCCTCGAACACATCGTGGTGGTGCGTGGCGCGCCCACCGCCGGCAACCTCGGGTGGCAGGATTTCCTCGCCCTCGGCGACGCCGCGCCGGCGGCAAGCGTCGCCGAGCGGCTGGCGCATCTCGCGCCGGACAGCGTCGCCGACCTGCTGTTCACCTCCGGCACCACCGGCCGGCCGAAAGGCGTGATGTGCACCCATGGCGCCACCATCCGCGCGTTCACCGCGTGGAGCGGCGCGGTGGAGCTGCGCGCCGGCGACCGCTACCTCATCATCAACCCGTTCTTCCACTCCTTCGGCTACAAGGCCGGCTGGGTGGCCGCGTTCCTGCGTGGTGCCACGGTGTACCCGTACGCGGTGTTCGACGTGGATGCGGTGCTGGCACTGATCCAGCGCGAACACATCAACTTCCTGCCCGGCCCGCCCACGCTGTTCCTGTCGATGCTGGCGCACCCGGCGTTGGCATCCTTCGACATCTCCTCGCTGACCGGCGCGGTGACCGGCGCCTCGGTCGTGCCGCCCATCCTCATCCGGCGCATGCGCGAGGAGCTCGGCATCGACCATGTCACCACCGCCTACGGGCTCACCGAATGCGGCGGCTGCGCCACCGTGTGCGACCCCGGCGACGACGCCGAAACCGTGGCCAATACCTGCGGCCACGCGTTGCCCGGCACCGAGGTGCGTTGCGTCGACGCGAACAACCGGCCGGTGCCGGTCGGTACCGCGGGCGAAGTCGTGCTGCGCGGCTATCACGTGATGCGCGGCTATTTCCAGGACGATGCGGCGACCCGGAAAGCCATCGATGCCGACGGCTGGCTGCACACCGGCGACGTCGGCGTGCTCGACGCGCGCGGCTACCTGCGCATCACCGACCGGCTCAAGGACATGTTCATCGTCGGCGGCTTCAACTGCTACCCGGCCGAGATCGAGCGCATGCTCTCCGAGCACCCGGCCATCGCCCAGGTCGCCGTGATAGGCGTACCCGATGTGCGCATGGGCGAAGTCGGCTGTGCCTGCGTCGTGCTGCGCCCTGGCGCCAGCCTCGACGAAGCCGGGCTCATCGCCTGGTCGCGCGAGCACATGGCCAACTACAAGGTGCCGCGCCACGTGCGCGTACTGCCCGCGCTGCCGATGGGCGCCACCGCCAAGGTCGACAAGCGCGCGCTCGCCGCGCAGGTGCGCGCCACGCTGGGGTGACTCCGCGGGTCGGGATCCACCCCCGACAAGGCCGTCCGCTTACAGCACGCCCGCGCCTTAGTCCCATCAGACGATGGCCGCCACACGCGCGCTTGCCCACAATGGCTCATCGCGTCGGCGCGGGGATACACCATGGGTTTGCAGGGCAAGGCGGCGCTGGTCGGCGCAGCGCAATACAAGCCGGAGAAATACGCGACGGCACCTCGGCAGTTCCATCTGGACCAGGTGAGCGAGCTGGCCGGCATGGCGCTGGCGGATGCCGGGCTGGAGCTGGGCGACCTCGACGGTCTGGTCGTCACCGGTGCGTATTTCCACGAGGCCAACCAGTTCGTGCCGGCAATGGTGGCCGAATACCTCGGCATCAAGCTCGGCTTTGCCGAAACCATCGATCTCGGCGGCGCCAGCTCGGTCGGCGCGGTATGGCGCGCGGCGGCGGCGATCGAGCTCGGCCTGTGCAGCGCCGTGCTGTGCGTGATCCCGGCGCGCATGGCGCCGACCAGTGCATACGACGACCACGCCGCCGAGGTGATGAAAGCCTCGCGCTACGGTGGCCACAGCACGCGCTGGGGCGCGCCGGAGGCGGAGTTCGACCTGCCCTACGGCCACATGGCACAAAACACCGGTTACGCGATGATCGCCCAGCGCTACGCGGCGGTGCACGGCTACGACGCCGCGGCGATGGCGCGCATCTGCGTGGACCAGCGCTTCAACGCCTGCCACAACCCGGACGCGATGTTCCACGGCAAGCCGATCACGGTGGACGACGTGCTCGCCTCGCGCATGGTCGCCGAGCCGCTGCGCATGCTGGAGATCGTGATGCCGGTGGCCGGCGGCGCCGCGGTGATCGTGGCGCGCGACGACGTGGCGCGCGGCTGCCGCCACCGCGCGGTGCGCGTGATCGGCTGCGGCGAGCAGGTCAAGACCAAGTCGCCGAGTTATGCCGAGGACATGCTCGCCACGCCGATCATCCCCGCCTCGCGCACCGCCTTCGACATGGCCGGGGTGAAACCCGCCGAGGTCGACATGGCGCAGGTCTACGACTGCTACACCATCACCGTGCTGCTCTCGCTCGAAGGCGCGGGCTTCTGCGCGCCGGGCAGCGGCATGCGCTTCCTGCGCGAGCACGATTTTACCTTCAACGGCGATTTCCCGATGAACACCCACGGCGGCCAGTTGAGCTTCGGCCAGACCGGCAGCGCCGGCGGCATGACCCAGGTGATCGAGGCGATGCAGCAGATCCAGGGCCGCGCCGGCGAGCGCCAGCTCGGCAGGCACGACCTTGCTTATGTCTCCGGCACCGGCGGCGTGATGAGCGAACAAGGCGCACTGATCCTCAGGGGGGCCGCGTGATGAGATGGAACAAACCGCTGCCGCGCCCGACGCCGATCTCGCAGCCCTGGTGGGACGGGCTCAAGGCGCACGAGGTGCGCATCCAGCAATGCACGGCGTGCGACGCATGGGTGTTCTTCCCGCGTGCGCACTGCCCGGTCTGCGCCTCGCGCCAGCTCGCATGGCGCACGGTATCCGGCCACGGCACGCTGTACAGCTTCACCCTGGCGCGCGTGCCGACGCTGCCGGAGTTCACCGACGAGCTGCCGCAACTGCTTGCTGTGGTGCAGCTCGACGAAGGCCCGCACCTCAACACCACGCTGCTCGGGCTGCCGCCCGAACGCTGGCAGATCGGCGCGCGCGTGCGCCCGGTGTTCGACGATCGCCCCGGCGAGTTCACCCTGCTGCGTTATGCGCCGGAGGACGGCGACACCCCGGCGGTGTTGCGCGCGGAAACGCCAACTGCCGCCGCTGCTCCGGCCCCGGTCGCAACCGAAGCACCGAAGCGCCGCGTCTCGTGCAAGGACGTGGTGGCGATGCGCGCGCTCGTATCCGACGATTTCGGCGGCTGGTCGAACGAGTTCACCGTCACCCAGGAACTGATCGACCGTTTCGCCGACCTCTCCGGCGACGATTACTGGATCCATACCGACCCCGCGCGCGCGAAGGCGCAAAGCCCGTTCGGCATGACCATTGCGCAGGGTGCGCTGGTGCAGGTGCTGGTGAGCCAGCTCAAGCTGCCGTTCGATTACGAAGTGGTCGATTTCCACAACATGGTCAACTACGGCAGCGATCGCCTGCGCTTCCCCACGCCGGTGCCCGCCGGCTGCCGCATCCACGCGCGCAGCCGGGTCAAAGCGGTGGAAGCGGTGAAGAGCGGCGTGCTGGTGACCCAGGAGATCGACATCCACGTCGTCGGCCAGGATCGCCCGTCGGTCATCAACGACCTGCTCGTGCTGTACATGTGAGCGCCGCGCCGTGAACGCGACCATGCGCAAGCTCGTGGTAGTGATGGCCGCCGCCAGCCTCGCCTCGGCGATCGGCGGGCTGCCATTCAATGCGCTGCCGGTGCTGCTGGGCAGCCTGGCGGAAACCTTCGCGCTGCCGGCCGCCACCGTCGGCTACATCGGCTCCACCTGCTTCGCCGGGTATCTCGTGGGCACGCTCGGGGCGCCGCTGTGGATGAACCGCCTCGACTGGCGCGTGCTCACCGTGGTCAGCGCGCTCGGCACCGCCGGTGCCTTCGCCGCGAGCGCGTTCGTGCAGCACGCGGCGGCGCTCTACGCGGCGTGGGCCGCGATCGGCTTCTTCGCCTCCACCATGACCTGCCTCGGCATGCGCGTGCTCTCCGACCTGCCGGACAAGGTGCGCGCCTTCGGCGTGCGCCAGGGTACCGAGCTGGCGGTGACCGCCATCGTGCTGTTCGCGCTGCCGCCACTGGTGATCGCGGTGTGGCATTACCAGGGCGCGGCGCTCGCGCTGGCCGGCGTGGTGCTGCTGCTCGGGCTCTCCGCGTTCCGCGTGCCGCGCCATCCGCTGGTGGCGCCGCCGGCAACCGACGGCACCCGCCAGCAGCTGCCCGCCGCCAGCCTGTATGCGCTCGGCGTGTTCTTCCTGTTCCTCGTCGGCAACATCGGGTTGTGGGCCTTCCTTGAACGCCTGGGCGCCCAACTCGCCGTCCGCCCGGCCGAAATGGGCCTGGTGTTCGCCGTGCTGAAACTCCTGGGCGGCACCGCCGCCTTCGCCGTCGCCGCCATCGGCGAGCGCTGGGGCGAGCGTGCGCCGCACGTGCTGGTGCTCGCCGGCGTCGGCACCGGGCTGGCGCTGCTCGCCACGGCACACGGTTTCCCGGGCTTCGCCGCCGGTGCGTGGCTGTGGGAGTTCTCGTTGACCTGCGGCTGCGTGTTCCAGACCGCCATCATCGCCCGCCGCGACCCGGGCGGCCGCGCGGTGGTGCTGGTGCCTGCGGTATTCGCCCTGAGTTCGATGGTCGGCCCCGGCCTCGCCGGCAAACTCGTCACGCTCGCCGGGTACGGCCCGCTGCTGCTCGGCGCCTTGCTGTCCACCCTCGTACCGATCGTCGCGTACACCCTGCGCCGGACTGCGCACCCCGCATCATTGCAGCACTCGTCAGCGGCCTGATCGCGAATTCTGACGAAACTCCGCGATGTCCCGGCCCTCCTGCTTAGCGTGGGTTTCACGTCGCCGAGGGGCACGCTGAACCGAACGCCAGACAATACGAGCAATGCAGATGCGGGGTCTTCGACCTACAACAACGACGGCCGCGCTTCCGCATGCCACGTATGTGTCTTCGAACCGTCGTTCAAACGTGCTGCACTTCGGAGTGGAATTCGCCCCCAAACAAGGATCGCGTAGATACCAACACTTCGAATGCCTGGAACGCGAAAAGAGCCCACATCGAGGGTAGGGAAGCCTTCTGTTGGGCCATCAGCGGCAGTACCCGTCGACGTCAACGATGCTGCATCGGTGCTGCACTGGCATCCCGCGTGTTTCGCAGGCACTGTCGATTGTTGGCAGCACCGAGCTCAAGGAAATCAGCTCGGTGGACAAGAGGGTATTACTCATTGCGCCCCGACTACCGATGCGGGGTCTGTCCCAAATCCGTCCCAGAACTGTCCCAGCGAAATGGTGCGCCTGGCGGGATTCGAACCCACGACCCCTTGCTTCGGAGGCAAGTACTCTATCCAGCTGAGCTACAGGCGCGTTTTTTAAGGACTTTTTGCTTGGTGACGGTGCTTTTTGAACAATAGCGGGTGGGACGGACGAAACCTCTCAAGATGTTGCTGAGTACTACCTTCGGAGGCAAGTACTCTATCCAGCTGAGCTACAGGCGCACGGTGGACGCGCACGCTGGGCAGGGCCGGCGGCGTGGCGGGTGGGCAGTATAGCGGAGATGCAGGCGGCGCTGAGGTGCACCGCCAACGGGTGACATGGCGCCTGCTTCCCGGCGGAAACAGGCGCTGTGGGTTTCAGCGGGCCTTCAAGAGTTGGCTCAAGGTGTCGGGCCTGGTCTCGTCGCGCACGAGGTGCGGGTACTTGAGGCCATCGTGGTAGTCGATGCGCAGGGTCTTGTACTCGTCGAAGTTCTTGACCAGGAGCTCGATCGGCTGGTGCTTGTCCTTGGCGGCGGCGGTGACGGCCTCTTTCAGGGCATCGGCGTCGTAGTCGTGGCCGTTGACGGCGATGACGGTCATGCCGGGCGCGACGCCGGCGTTGAAGGCCGGGCCATCCCACAGCACGTCGTTGATGGCACCGGCCTTGCCAATGGAGAGGCCCAGCGAATAGGTGAGGTCGGCCACGTGCCGGCGCGCCTCGACCGACTTGACCGCGGCGCTCGGGGTGTCGGTGTAGACGAGTTTCCAGCCGTGCGACGCGATGCCGTCGATCAGCGGACCGTGGCCGTCGAGCAGCTTGCGCAGGTAGTCGGCCCAGGCGTACGGCGCGATGTCGTTCAGCGTCTTCACCACGTCGTCGAAGGTGTAGGTGCTGGTGACGAAGCTGCCCGGGTCCATGCCGAAGAATGCCTTGGCGAAATCATCGATGTTCTTTTTGTCGCCACTGAGCGCGCGCAGCTTGGCGTCGACATCGAGCCAGATCATCTGGCCGGCGCTGTAGTAATCCTCGCTGCCCTGGTAGTTGCGGTACGGCAGCGGCGCGCGGCGGGCAATGATCGGATCGTTGGTGGTGTCCTGCACGTTGCGCCAGCTCGCCAGGCCGGGGCGACCCTTGTCGTACACGGCGGCCACGTAGGCCCACATGTCGTGTGCATCGTCGGTGCTCCACAGGCCGGAACGGGCAGCCATCACCTGCCCCCAGAACTGGGTCTGGCCCTCGTATACCCACAGGAGCGAATCCTGCATGGGCACGTTGAAGTTGGGCGTCCACAGGTCGGCCGGGCGGCGGAACTTGCCGTCCCACGAGTGGTTGAACTCGTGCGAGAAGAGATCGCGCGTCAGCGCGTTTTTCTTCCACTCGGTGAAGAAGTCGGCCACCGTGCCGTCTTCGCTGGACTGGTGGTGCTCCAGCCCGTTGCCGCTCATCTTGTCGCTGAGCGAGACGAGAAAATCGTAGTGGTCGTAGTGGTGCGTGCCGTAGAGCTTGTACATCTGCTGCACGAGGTTCTTGAACGGCTGGATGTGTTCGTCGTTGGTCGGCAGGTACTTCGGCGCATCGGCGACGAAGTCCATGTGAACCGGGGTCTTGGCGCCGGGGTCGAGATCGACGCGCTTGAAGTACTTGCCGGCGTAGATCGGCGAATCCACCAGCGTGTTGTAGGTGGTGGGCTTGAAGTGCACGGTGTCGCCGTCGCGCGAGGCGACTTCGAGCGCGCTGCCGAACTGCCAGCCAGCGGGGAATTTCACGCTGGCGCGGGTCTTGATCTGGCGCGTGTAGTAGCCGGCCGGGTACAGCGAGTTGGCGTTCCACTGCAGGTTGAGCATCTCCAGCGTCATCACCACGCGGCCCTGGCTGCGGCTCTGCGGCGAGAGAAACTGGAAATCCACCTCGACCTGGCTCGCGCCCTGCGGCACTTCCACATGGAACGCGAAGACGTTGAGCGGGTCGCGCTTCCACGCGAGCACTTTGCCGCCCGCCTTCACCACCAGCCCGGCGAGCTTGTCGATCGGGCCCGTCGGCGAATGGTTGCCCGGCAGCCACTGCGGGTAGAGCAGCGTGAGCGGGCCGGGCGCGGCAGGCACCACTTCGTGCACGCGGAACACGCGATGCGCGAGGTCGGTGGCATCAACGTTGATCTGCAGGGTGCCGGGGTAGGCAACGTCCTGCGGCGCGGGTACATCGGCAAGAGCATTCATGGCAGCCAATCCAAAAACGGTGGCAACAATGGCGGAGGCGAGACGCGTGGCTTTCATGGATTCTCCCAAAGACGACGGTCGCGCCGCACCTCGCGGGGCGGCGGATACCCGATGCTAGAGGTTGCCGGCGCGCCATCCCCCGTGCCGGAGGTCATGGGGCGCGGGGAAACCAGCGCCGAGGCCGGCCCCGCCGATCATTTCCTCGGCGCGATGATGGCGCCGAGGAAGTCCGTGCCGCCGGCACGCTCCAGGTGCGGATAGCGCAGGCCGCCGTGGTAATCAACCTTGGCGGTGCTGTAGACGTCGACGTTTTTCACCAAGAGCTCGATCGGTGCAGTGCCGCCCTTGGCGGCGGTGACCGCATCCTTGAGCGCATCGGGCGAATAATCCTTGCCGTTGACGGCGACGATGACGAGGCCGGGCACGAGGCCCGCCTTGAACGCCGGCCCACCCCACTGCACGTCCTGGACATGGCCGTTCTTGGCGGCGCTGAGGCCGAGCGAAGCAGCCAGATCGACGCCGTGGCGAATGCTTTCCATCGCCTTGGTGCGCGCGTTCGGCTGGTCGGTGTAAACCAGTTTCCAGCCACTGCGCGCGATACCGTGCTCGGGCAGGTTCGCGCCGGTGTAGTCGAGCCGGGCGCGCAGGAATTTCGCCCAGTCGAACGGCTGCACCTGGTTCAGCGTGTGCACCACGTCGTCGAAGGTGTAGGTCTTGGTGATGGCGCTGCCGTTGTCCATGCCGTAGAACGCGCGCGCGAAATCATCCAGCGAGTGCTTGCCGGCGGAGAGCTCGCGGAGCTTGGTGTCCACGTCCAGCCACAACAGCTGGCCCTCGGCGTAGAAGTCGGTGCCGCGCCGCCAGTTGGCCCAGCCGCGACCGCCGTAGTAGGTGAGCGGCGCGGCATCGGCGGTGTCCTGCAGCGGGCGCCACGCGCGGCCGGTGCGCGCGCTCATTGCCGCGTCGATGTCGGCCATCGTGTCGCGGAACTGCACGGGGCTCCACAGCCCGGCGCGCGCGGTAAGCACGCTGCACCAGTAATCGGTCAGCCCCTCGTACACCCACAAGAGATCGTCCTGCATCTTCACGTTGAAGTTGGGCGTCCACAGATCGGCCGGGCGACGGAACTTGCCGTTCCACGAGTGCAGGTACTCGTGGGTCATGAGGCTGGCGGCCAGCGTGTGCATGTCGGCGTTGGTGAAGAAGTCCGCCGGCAGGCGGTCGTCGCTGGACTGGTGGTGCTCCAGCCCGAAGTGCCCGGTGTGGTCGGACAGCGTGAGCAGGAAGTCGTAATGCGCGTAGTGGTGCGCGCCAAACATTCGGTTGGTCTGCGCCACCATCGCGCGCTGGCCTTCCAGCTCCTTCGGTGTCAGCACGACATCCTTGGCGCCGTCGCCCACCACGTTCAAATGCACCGGCGCCTTGGCGCCGGGCGCCAGGTCGACGCGGTTGAAATGCGTGCCGGCGATCAGCGGCGAGTCGACAAAATCATTGAAGCCGAGTGGCTGGAAGGTGATGGCGTTGCCGCGCCGGCTCGCCACCTGCATCGCGGTGCCGTATTGCCAGCCCGCCGGCAGCTCGACCGTGGGCTGGATACGCACGTTGCGCGAAAAATGCCCGGCCGGATAGAACGCCACCTGGTTGAACTCCACATCCACCAGGTTTGGCGTGGACGATGCGCTCGCGCCGAACAGGCTGCCCTGCCCCGGCGCCGGGGCCAGAAACTCGAACGCCAGATCGAGCTGGCTGACGCCGGCCGGCACGTCCAGGTGGATCGCATACATGTCGCGCAGGTCGCGCCGCCACGGCAGCTGCTTGCCGTTCGCGGTGATGATCAGCCCGGCCACGTTCGAGATCGGCCCGGACGGTGCATGCTCGCCGGGAATCCACTCCGGGTAGAGCAGCGTGAACGGCCCGGCCGCGACCGGGATCGTCTCGTGCACGCGAAACACGCGCTTGGGCGCGTCGGTCAGATCCACGTTGACGGTGAGCGTGCCGGGATACGCCACGTCGACTGGCGTCGACCGCCGCGCATCCTGCGCCGCAGCGGCAAACGTCAATGTACCGACCAGGGCGGCGGCAAGCAGGCTGAGGCAAAAACGCT
This sequence comes from Rhodanobacter sp. FW106-HT46G03, assembly GCF_058789895.1. Taxonomy (NCBI): domain Bacteria; kingdom Pseudomonadati; phylum Pseudomonadota; class Gammaproteobacteria; order Lysobacterales; family Rhodanobacteraceae; genus Rhodanobacter; species Rhodanobacter sp. FW106-HT46G03. The sequence continues at coordinate 523,397 of NZ_JBYTCC010000001.1, read as the reverse complement.
GATTCACGGCAGGCTCCGGCAAACGCCGGCAAGCGCAACCGCAGCCGGCAACCATGTCGTTCGTCAAACACGGCGAGCGGCGGCTCATGCCGGGATCGTAATCCGCGCCGCGCGGCGATCACCCTGCCAGAGGTCACGTCGCAAGAACTGGCGCCAGCGTGCGGCGATTTGACGAGCCACCGATTCCGGGCGGATCGACGCGACACGCTGCCCCGGCTCACCCCGCCTGCTCTTCCAACCGGCTGTGCCGGATGCCGTAGGCGAAGTAGATCACCAGGCCCAGTGCGAGCCAGATTAGGAACCGCTCGAAGGTGACGACCGGCAGGCCGCCGATGCGCTGCCAGCCGGCCGCGTCGGGCCACGGCAGGCCAAAGATCAGGAGCAGCGAAAAGGCAATGCCGAGCGGAGCGAGGAAACCGATCCACGGCATGCGGAAGGTGCGCGGCAATTGCGGCTGGCGGATGCGCAGCGTGAGCACCGCGCTGCAGATGATGATGAAGGCGCTGAGGGTGCCGATGTTGACCAGTTCGGCCACTTCGCCAATCGGCAGGAGCCCGGCGACGATGGCGGTAAATACGCCCAAAATCAGCGTGGGTCGTGCCGGGGTGCCAAAGCGTGGGCTGACCTTGGCGAACCAGCCGGGCAACAGGCCATCGCGCGCCAGCGCGAACCAGATGCGCGCCGCGCCGAGCATGAAGGCGAACAGCACGCTGGTGACGCCGATCACCGCGGCCGCCGCAATCGCCACGCTGACCCAGTGCAGGCCGATGGCGGCGAACGCCTGCGACACCGAGGCGTCGCCGTTCAAGTTGCTGTAATGGGTGATGCCGGTGATGACCAGCGACACCGCCACGTACAGCACCATCGCCACCGCGAGCGAAAGCAGCACCGCGCGCGGCAGGTCGCGCTGCGGGTGTTTCGCCTCCTCCGCCGCGGTGGTCAGCGTGTCGTAGCCGAACACGGCGAAGAACACCACGCTGGCGCCGGTGAGCACGCCGGCCCAGCCGAAATGGCCGACGCCCTGCGCATCGAACACCCGCGGCGGAATGAACGGGTGCCAGTTGGCGGCGTGGATGAAGAACGCGCCCACGCCGATCACCAGCAGCACGCCGGCGACCTTGATCGCCACGATGGCGGTGTTGAAGCGCGCGCCGACCTCCATGCGCACGGTGAGCAGGATCGCCACGCCGACCGACACCGCGGCGGCGATGACGTTGAAGCGGTGGCCGTCGCTCGGCGCCACCACCGCGGTGCCATGCACGCCAAAGATTTGCTGCAGGTAATAGTGCATGGTCTGCGGGCTCATGCTCTGCTGCGCCCACTCCGGCAGGTGCAGCCCCGCCGAGGCCAGCAGCACCTGCACGTAGCCCGACCAGCCGATGGCGACCACCGCCACCACCAGCGCGTATTCCAGCAGGAGATCCCAGCCGATGATCCAGGCCACGAACTCGCCGAGCACCGCATAGCCGTAGGTGTAGGCGCTGCCGGTGACCGGAATCAGCCCGGCAAACTCCGCGTAGCACAGCGCCGCGCACGCGCTGCCGGCACCGGCGATGAGAAACGACAGTGCCACCGCGGGGCCGGCGTTCGCCGCCGCCTGCTGGCCGGCGAGCACGAAGATTCCGACGCCGATGATGCCGCCGACGCCGATCGCGGTGAGCTGCCAGAGACCCAGCACGCGGCGGAAATCCCCGCGCCGGCTGGCCTCCCCCTGCAACTGCTCAACCGACTTGTGGCGCAGCATGCGGCTCAGGAAACCCATGGACATCCCCGTGGTGAAAGCCGGTCGATCATAGCCAATCGGCAAGTTGGGTCATGGGCCAGAAGCCAGGCAACCGGAAGACGCGCTCAGCGGTGGACGCCAGTCGTCATGTTGCAGGAGCGCAGATGCACGAGGGCCATTTGGCGAAGGGCCCCAACGCCCCCTACGCGTGCTGATGCATCGCGGGCGTGTCGGCACGCAGCATGACCAGCGCCAGCGCACTGGCGCCGAACACCAGCGCAAATGCCAGCGCCACGCGGCTGTCCAGATGGGCGACGCCGAACCAGCGCAGGGTGGCCAGCGGCAGCACGGCGGTGGCGATCACCCGCACGGCTTCCGCCCAGCGCGCCCAGCGGCGTCTCTCCATCAGGCCGCCAAGCACCCACAGGCTGGCGACGAGATAGCCGGCGTACGCCATTTGCGACGCCGGCGCGGCGTGGCTCGCCAGCGCGAGGAACTGGTTCGCCATGCCAAGCAGCAGCGCGAACTGGATCAGCACGTAGGTGCGGCACGCGCGCGACATCGGCGGGTCGTAGCGCTCGCGGCTGGGCGCGAACCCGCTGCGCGGATAGCGCGCGGCAAGGTCGGGCGGCTGCCAGCCCGGCGGCTTCAGCCACACCCGCAGCTTGTCGCGCCAGCGCCGGGTGTGCCGGCTGTCCTGCCACGCATGCCAGTACACCTCGGCATTCGCCCACAGCGGGTTCCAGCTGCGCAGCGGCGCGCGCGTGCCATACACCGGCGGATCGGCCGGGTCTTCCGCCACGAAGGTGCCGAACAGGCGATCCCACAGGATGAGGATGCCGCCGTAGTTCTTGTCGAGGTAGCGGTCGTTCACCGCGTGGTGGGCGCGGTGGTTGGACGGCGAACAGAACACGCGGTCGAACCAGCCGAGGGTGCCGATCTGTTCGGTGTGCACCCAGAACTGGTACAGCAGGTCAATCAGCGCCACGATCACGAACACTTCCACCGGCACGCCGAGAATCGCCAGCGGCAGGTAGAAGATCCAGCTGAGCAAGGGCCCGGTGCCGGTCTGGCGCAGCGCGGTGGAGAGGTTGTAGCGCTCGCTCTGGTGGTGCACCACATGGGCGGCCCAGAGGATATTCACCTCGTGCCCCTTGCGGTGCAGCCAGTAGTAGCAAAAGTCGTAGCCGAGCAGCGCAACGACCCAGGTTGCCACGCTGTCCGCCGGCAACCGCCACAGCGCAAGGTGCTGCGCGCACCACGCGTAAATGCCGAACGTGAGCGCCGTGGTGAACACCGCCACGATCTGCGACAGCACGCCGAGGCCGATACTGTTCACGCTGTCGTTGCCGGCGTACGCGTCGCGCCCCCGCCCGCGCGCCACCAGCCACTCGATGGCGATCAGCAGGAAAAACGCCGGCGTGGCCCAGGTGATGATCAACGCCTGCGGGTTCATGCACCCTCCGCGGCGGAAGTCGAACGCGCGATCCGCCATTGCGCTGCATAGTACGTCGCCAGGATCCACAGCGGCGCCAACGGCAGCGGCCCACGGAACCGATCCCACGCCAGCAGGGCGTCGCTCAGCATGAACAGCAGCGCGCCAACCGCCGCAAGACGCGCCGACCGGTCGCCGTGCGCCATCCGCGCACGTGCCAGCGCCACTCCGGCCATGCTGGCCAGCACCGCCACGTAGGCGATCACCGCCGGCCGCAGCGGTGGCGCGATCGCGGTCCACAACGCGGCCACGCAGGCGGCGCCGAAGCCGAGCGTCGCGAGCAGGGGCAACAGCAACCGGCGCATCACGCCAAGCGTGAAAAAAGCCCGCAGATAGCACAGGTGCGCGACGAGGAAGGCCACCAGCCCCGGCACGAAGAGATCCCCCGGCAGCATCAGCAGCACGTCGCCGAGCAGCGAACAGCCCAGCCCCAGGGCAATGAAACGGCGATAGCGCGCGGAAACCGCCGGCTGCGCGCGCAACGCCAGCACGAGGATGCACGCGGTGGCCAGCGGCTTGCCGAACCACAACAGCCAATCTGCCCACGGCGCCGCGGGTGCGAGCAGCGCGCCGGCGATCGCCAGCGCCGCGGCGATGACCGTTGCCCACGCCAGTGGCGCCGAAGCGGCACGCGTCACTGGTACACCTGCAGGCGGTCGAAGATCCATGCGTAATACGAGGCCAGCAGCGTCTTGTCCGGGCAGTCGGTGAAGCGGCCGTTGCAGCGCTCGCGCAAGGCGGTCACGGCGGCGAAATAACCGTCGGCAGGCAGTCCGGCGGCCGCCAGCACCATGGTCGGCAGGTAGGCGATGTCGAGCGCGGGGTAGCTGGGCAACGGCGGGCCGGCGAAGTTGCTCTTGACCATGTAGTAGGTGAGGAAATCCCGCTCGCCGCGCAGCGTGTCGGGCAGGTTGCGGTCGAGGCCACGGATGAGGCCGTTGAACGAGGGCTGGTGGTCGCCGAAGTGCACCAGCACGGTGGGTTCCGGGCGCGCGAGGAACAGCTTTTCCAGATGTCGCATGCCGACGTCGGAGTCGTGCAGTTGCCACAGGTAGGTATCGAGGTTCAGGCCCAGCGCCGGCGATACGTTCTTGACCAGGTTGCGGAACGGCTTGGGCAACTGGCGCATCGGCTTCTCGTCGTGCGGGCCGTGCTGGTTCAAGGTGAGGATCATCACGAACACCGGTTGCCCCGGTTTTTTCACCTTGTCGTAGACGCGTTTGGCCGCGTCGAACATCTGGGTGTCGCTTTCCTCCCACTCCTTCAAGCCAAGCTCGGCAGCGTCGTAGAGATGGTCGAAGCCGTAGGCCTGATAGGCATTGCGGCCGTTGATGAAATCGCCGTTGGTCGGGTAGATCGCAATCGTGGCGTAGCCGAGCCGGCGCAGCAGGCTGGGCAGCGAGTCGCGCAAATGCGGCGCCAGCACGAACGGCGCATACATGCCGCCGGGGCCGAAGACGTCCTGCGGCAAACCGGATTCCACCGCAAACTCGCTGACCCAGGTGCCGCCGCCGAAGGTGTGCGTGCGCAGCAGGCCGTAGCCACGCGTGCGCCTGCCCGGTCGAAACAGCGCGACCTTGCACGCCGGCACCCTGCACACGCTGTAGATCGACGGATCGAAGGTGCTTTCCTCCAGCACCTGCACGATGTCGGGATACGGCGGCGGGCGCGTGCCGGGCAAGCCGTCTGCCGTCGCGCCCCAGTCGCGCCGCGCCACCTGGTCGTCGGCCATCTCCGGCAGGCTCACGCCGGCATCGTTGAGGTTGACGAAGAAGTTGGTGAGCTGCGCGTCGTCGGTCATCTTTTGCCATGCGTTGCGCTGGTGCACCGACGCAAACGGCCCGGTCGGCAACAGGCAAACGCGAAACGCGGCCACGCACAGCAGCGCCCCCACCACGCGCAACACGACCAGGCGCCGGCCGCGCGCCGCTGGCCACAGCCGACGATCCAGCCGCCACGCGAGCACCAGCACCAGCGGCACGCCGACCACGACCGCGATCGCCAGCCAATACATCTGCGGGTAGCGGCGCAGTGTTTCGAACAGGCTCGCCCGCGCGTAGTAGATGAAATCCGCCGGCATCAGCGCGGCATCGAGGTAGCGCAGCTTGAGGTCGGAAATGATGCGCAACGCCGCAAACGGCAGGCCGGCCAGCAGCAGCGCAAACGCCGGGCGCCAGGTAGCCGCCAGCGCCGCACCCGTGGCGCACACCAGCACCGCAACGACAAACATACGCTGCGCCGGGTCAGGCTCCGGCCACACCGCAACCCATGCACACGCCAGCCAGACCAGCGCCGCAAGCCCGCGCACCAGCGCGTGGCGCGTGCAGCACCATTGCCACCATCGTTCCAACATGCTCCGGCCCCCTGCAGCCGCGGCAAAATCAAGCCGCCATCTTACGGAACTACCGCCGCCCCCGCGCGTCCAGCCCGCCACCCGCTTCAGCCTGCGGTGTGCGCCAGCGCCCGGCGGCGCAGCCGGCGCGCTTCGGCACGCCGCGCCCGCCACGCCTTGAAGCGCGCGCCGAGGCAGGAAAACACCACGTAGATCGCCGGTGTGGAGAGCAGCGTAAGGCTTTGCGAAATGATCAGGCCGCCGATCAGCGCGATGCCGAGCGGCCGCCGCAACTCGCTGCCCTCGCCCAGCCCGATCGCCAGCGGCAACGCGGCAAGGATCGCCACCATGGTGGTCATCATGATCGGACGGAAGCGCACCAGGCAGGCCTGGTGCGCCGCCTCGCGCGGCGGCAGGCCGTGCTCGCGCTCGGCCACCAGCGCAAAGTCGATCATCATGATCGCGTTCTTTTTCACGATGCCGATCAGGAGCACCAGCGCGATCTGCGCAATCACCGACAGCTCGGTGTTGGTCAGCCACAGTGCCAGCAGTGCGCCGACGCCTGCGGCCGGCAGGGTGGACAGGATGGTGACCGGGTGGATCAGGTTTTCGTACAGCATGCCCAGCACGATGTAGACGGTGACGACCGCCCCCAACACCAGCCAGAACATGCCCCCCTGCATTTCGCGAAAGCGGCGGAAATCCCCGCCAACGTCGAGCTTGATGTCGCCCGGCATGCGCATGCCGCTGGCCGCGCGCTGCACGATCATCATCGCCTGCCCCATCGACACCCCCGGCGCGAGGTTGAAGCTGAGATCCATCGTGGTCATCTGGTTGCGGTGCGTGATCGAGCTGGGCGCGAGGCCCGGCACCTGTTTCGCGATGGCGGTGAGCGGCACCATCTTGCCGCTCGACGATGGCACGTAGAGCCGGTCGATCGACGCCGGCGTCGCGGTCTGGTCGGGCAACGCGTTCACCACCACCGCATACTGGTTGACGTCCGAGTAAATGGTGGACACCTGGCGCTGCCCGAACGCGTCGTACAACGCGCCGTCGATCGCGCCCATCGACACCCCGAGGCGTGCGGCGGTGGCGCGGTCAACCACGATGTTCTGACGCAGGCCACCCTGGTCCACATCGCTGCCCACGTCCTGCAGCATCGGGTTTTTCTTGAGCTCGGCCACCAGCTTGGGCAGCCACTCCTGCAACTGGGCCAGGCTGCTGCCCTGCAGGCCGATCTGGTATTGCGCGCCCTGGCTGGTGCCGCCGCCGCTCGCGCTAGGCAGATCCTGCAGCGGGCGCAGGCGCAAATTGAGGTCGGGGTATTTCGCGGCCTTCGCGGTCAGCCGATCGAGTACCGCGAAGGTGTCGTCCTTGCGGCCCTGCGCGCGGGTCTTCAGGTCGATGTTGAACGAGCCGCTCGCGCCTTGCCGGCTGCTGCCCAAACGGGTGCCGACGCTGGCCACGTCGGGGTCGGCCATCAGCATGTGGGTGAGCCGCTGCATGCGCTGCTCGCTCTGCGCAAACGACACCGTGGCGCTGGACGTCGCGCGACCCCAGATGAGCCCGGTGTCCTGCGGCGGAAACAGGCCGCTCTTGACCACGCCGAACAGGAACCAGGTCAGCCCGATCAGCACCAGCGGCGTCAGCGCAAACGCCAGCGTGTGGCGCAGCGCAAAGTCCAGCGCGCGCTCGTACACCGCCAGCAGGCGCGCATGCATGGCTTCCAGCGCGCGACCCAGGCGCGACTCGCCGGCCTCGTCGTGCGCCGGCCCGCGCAGAAACACGCCGCACAGCGCCGGCGTAAGCGTGAGCGACACCAGCGCCGACATCACGATGGCGGCCACCAGGGTGACCGCAAAATCGTGCATGAACATGCCGGTGTAACCACCCGCAAACAGCAGCGGGATGAACACCGCGATCAGCGAGGCAGTGATCGAGACGATGGTGAAGCCGATCTCCCGCGCGCCGGCAAGCGTCGCCTGCATCCGGCTCATGCCCGCCTCGATGTGGCGGATGATGTTCTCGATCACCACGATCGCGTCGTCGACCACGAAGCCGATGGCAATCACCAGCGCCAGCAGCGTCAGGTTGTTCAACGTGTAATCGAGGATGTACATCACCACGAACGCACCGGCGAGCGACAGCGGCACCGTGATTGCCGCAATCAGCGTGGCGGCCAGCCGGCGCAGGAACAGCGCCATGGTGAGGATCACCATCGCCAGCGAAATCAGCAGCGTCGCCTGCACCTCGTGCAACGAAGCGCGGATAGTGGGCGTGCCGTCGAAGAACGGCGTCATCGTGGTGCCCGGCGGCAGGTAGCCGTGCAGGATCGGCAGCTCGGCGCGCACGCGGTCGACGGTGGCGATCACGTTCGCGTCGGCCTTCTTGTACACGTACATGAGGATGCCCGGCTTGCCGCCGAACCATGCCGCCTGATAGGCATCCTGCGCACCGTTGTAGACGTGCGCCACGTCGGAGAGCCGCACCGGCGTGCCGTTCTTCATCGCGATCACGAGCTGCGCGAATTCATCCGCAGTGTGCAGTTGCGAGGTGGCGCTGATCGCCATCGTGGTGCGGCCGTTGGACAGGAAGCCCTGCGGCGAAGTGACGTTGGCGGCGCTGAGCGCATTGCGCAGCTGGTCGGGTGAGAGACCCATCGCGTTCAGCGCCCGCAGGTTCACATCCACCCGGATCGCCGGCGTCGACGCGCCGGCAATATCCACCGAGGAGACCCCGGGCAACTGGCGCAGGCGCTGCGCCAGCAAGGTGTCGGCGGTGTTGTACAGGTCGGCCGACGCCTGGGTGGACGAGGACAAGGCAATCGCAATCACCGGATCGTCGTTGGGGTTGGCCTTCTGGTAGTTCGGCGTGCCGTTCAGCCCGGGCGGCAAATCAGGAATCGCCGCGTTGATCGCCGCCTGCACGTCGCGCGCGGCGGAGTCCAGGTTCACGCCGGGGTTGAACATCATGAAGACGAACGTTCGGCCCTCGGAGCTGTGCGAGTTCATCATCTGGATGCCGGGCACCTGCCCCAGATGACGCTCCAGCGGCGCAGCTACGGTGGACGCCATCGTCGTCGCATCCGCGCCCGCCTCGCTGGCCTGCACGAAAATCGCCGGAAACTGCATGTTCGGCAGCGCAGCGACGCCGAGCAGCAGATAGCAGATCACGCCGGCCGCGAACACGCCCATCGCCAGCAGCGAAGTGCCGATCGGGCGTCGGATGAAGGTGCTGGAAAGGTTCATGCGCGGACGCTCCGGATGCGCCGCGTGCCGTCGCCGGCAACGGATGGACGCAGCATGCGGTATTCAACGTCCACGCCGCGAAACGGTTGAACCGCCGGCGGCAACGCCGTGCCCTGCGCGGCCACCGGCTTCACCGCGCCGCATCCGCCTGTGCATGCGCCAGCGCGCGTCGCTCGTGGCGCATGCGCAGCCAATCCTGGAAGCGCTCCATGTACAGGTAGATCACCGGCGTGGTGTACAGCGTGATGAGCTGCGAGAGCAGCAGGCCGCCGACGATGGACACGCCGAGCGGCCGGCGCAACTCGGCGCCGATGCCGGTGCCGAGCGCCAGCGGCAACGCGCCGAGCATCGCTGCCGCGGTGGTCATCATGATCGGCCGGAAACGCAGGAGGCAGGCGCGGTGGATCGCGTCGCGCGCATTCATGCCGGTACGCTGCGCCTCGATCGCGAAGTCGATCATCATGATCGCGTTCTTCTTGACGATGCCGATCAACAGCACGATGCCGACGATGCCGTCCACCGAGAGATCCATGCCGAACAGGATCAGCGCCAGCAGCGCGCCGACGCCGGCCGGCGGCAGCGTGGAGAGGATCGTCAGCGGGTGGATGTAGCTCTCGTAGAGTACGCCCAGCACGATGTAGATCACGATCACCGCGGCGAGCAGCAGCAGCACTTCGTCGCCAATGGAGTTGGAGAACTCCGCCGCCTTGCCGATGAACTGCCCGCGCAGCTGCGGCGGAAACGCGAGCTGCGCCTCGACCTGGTTGAACGCGCGCACGGCATCGGAGAGCGAATACCCCGGCGCCACGTTGAACGAGATCGTCACCGCCGGCAGTTGCTGCTGGTGGCTGACCACCAGCGGCGCGTTGGTGACCTTGGCGCTCACCAGCGAGGAGAGCGGAATCGTGCCGCCGCCGCCGAGCGTGAAGCCGACGTTGCCCTGGTTGCCGATGCCCGACGGCGTTGCGGAGTTGCTGGACTTGAGCTGGCCAAAACGGGTGGCGGTACTGCCCACCAGCGCGCCGTTGCCGTTGCCGCGCACGGTGAGCTGGTCGAGCAGCGCGGTGGTGGTGCGGAACTGCGGCGCCACCTCCAGCACCACGCGGTACTGGTTGAGCTGGGTGAAGATGGTGGAGATCTGGCGCTGGCCAAAGGCGTCGTACAAGGTGTCGTCGATGGTTTGCACCGGCACGCCGAGGCGGCTGGCCTTCTCGCGGTCGATCGTGAGTTTCAGCGCATTGCCCTGGTCGGCGAGGTTGCTGCTCACCTCGGCCAGCTCGTGCCGCTGGCGCAGCGCGCTGACCATCTGCTGCGAATACTTTGCCAGCTCGTCGGTGTTGGTGTCCGCCAACGCATACTGGTATTCGGTGGCGGACACCGTGGTATCGAGCGTCACGTCCTGCACCGGCTTCAAAAACAGCGCCACACCAGGGATGCCGGCCACGGCGTGCCGCAGGCGCGGCAGGATCTCGTCCAGCCCGTCGCGCTTGCCGCGGTCCTTGAGCACGATCGAGAGCTGGCCCTGGTTGAGCGTGGGGTTGATCGTACCGGCACCGATGAAGGCGGCCACGCCGGCCACCGCCGGGTCCTTGCGCAAGGCCTCGGCCACCGCCTTGGTGCGCGCCTCCATCGCCGGAAACGCCACGTTCTGGTCGGCCATCACCACGCCGGTGATCATGCCGGTGTCCTGCTCGGGCAACAGGCCCTTGGGGATCACGATGTAGAGGAACACGGTGAACGCCACTGTCGCCCCGGCCACCAGCATCGTCAGCCGCTGGTGATCGAGCACCCAGTTGAGCGAGCGCTCGTAGAGCAGCACCGTGCGCGACCACACGGTGCGCTTGCCGGCGGCAAGCTGACGCTCGTGCGAATCGCCGCCTTCGGGCAGTTCATCCGGTTTCAGCAGGTAGGCGCACATCATCGGCGTCAGCGTCAACGACACCAGCATCGAGATCGCGACCGCGATGGTGAGCACCCACGCAAACTCGTGGAACAGCCGCCCGGTGACGCCGGGCATCAACAGCAGCGGCAGGAACACCGCAATCAGGGACACCGTCAAGGACACCACGGTGAAGCCGATCTCTTTCGCGCCAAGCTCGGCCGCCTCCTTGCCGCTCTTGCCCTGCTCGATGTAGCGCACGATGTTCTCGATCATCACGATCGCATCGTCGACCACGAAGCCGGTGGCCACGGTGAGCGCCATCAGCGAGAGGTTGTCCAGCGACATGCTGGTGAAGCTCATCACCCCGAACGTGCCCAGCAGCGACAACGGCACCGCCACCGACGGGATCACCGTGGCCCACAACCGGCGCAGGAACACGAAGATCACCGCGACCACCAGGAAGACGGTCAACAGCAGCGTGAACTCCACGTCCACGACCGAAGCGCGGATGGTGATGGTGCGGTCGGCAAACACGTCCAGGTGCACGTCGGCCGGCAGCACGCTGCGCAGCTCGGGCAGGATCGCGCGGATCTGCTTGACCGTCTCCACGATGTTGGCGCCCGGCTGGCGGCGGATGTCGAGCAGCACCGCGGGCTTGCCGTTCGACCACGCGGCCAGCTGGTCGTTCTCCACGCCATCGACCACGTGCGCCACATCGGCCAGCCGCACCGGCGCGCTGTTCTTGTAGCTGATGATGGTGTTCTTGTACTCGGCGGCATCGGCAAGCTGGTCGTTGGTGCCGATCGAGTAGCTTTGCGTCTTGCCGTTGAGCGTGCCCTTGGGCGCGTTGACGTTGGCCTGGGTGAGCGCGCTGCGCACGTCCTCCAGCGTCAGCCCGAGGTTGGAGAGCTGCGCGGGGTTGACCTGGATGCGCACCGCCGGCCGCACGTTGCCGGCAATCGACACCAGCCCCACGCCCGGCACCTGCGAGAGCTTTTGCGCAAGGATGGAGTCGGCAAAGTTGTTGACGTCGCGCAGCGGCCGGCTGTCCGACTGCAGCGACAGGGTGAGGATCGGCGCATCGGCCGGGTTCACGCGGTTGTACACCGGCGGGTACGGCAGCGCATTGGGCAGCCGCGCCTGGTTGATCGCCGACTGCACGTCCTGCGCGGCAACGTCGATGTCGCGGTTCATCGCAAACTGCAAAATGATGGTGGACAGCCCGGCCGAGGAATCCGAGCTCATCATCGTGAGCCCGGAGATCTGCCCGAGCTGGCGCTCCAGCGGCGTGGTGACCAGCACCGCCATGGTGCTGGCGCTGGCGCCGGGGTACTGGGTGGTCACCACCAGGCTCGGCGCCTCGATCTCCGGCAACGCCGACACCGGCAACTGGCGGTAGCCCAGGATGCCGAGCAGCAGGATCGCCACCATCAGCAGCGAGGTGGCAATCGGTCGGCGAATGAAAAGTCCGGAAAATCCCATGGGTGTCCGTCTTGCGGTCGGGGTGGCGGCTGGCGTGCCGGAAGTTGGCCGGGGCGCGGGGCGGGGCCGGCCGCCGCGCGGCGACCGGCGTCAAAACTCAGCGACGGCCGCGGGAACCGCCTCCCTTGTTCTGCTTGGCCTTCTCCAGCTCGGCGGCCGTCGGCGCCGCCGGCACTTCGCCCGGCTTGAGCGCCTTGACCTTGCTGCCGGGCTTCAGGCGGAACTGGCCTTCGGTCACCACCTTGTCGCCTTCCTTGAGGCCGGTGCCGATCATCACGTGGCTGTCGCCAACCTCTCCGGCCACCACCACGGGCTGCATCTTGACCGTGTCGTCGCCCTGCACCAGGTACACGTAATCGCCATCCGGACCGCGCTGCACTGCCTGCGCCGGCACCACCAGCGCGCCATTGTCGGTGCGCACCTTGAGCTGCACGTTGACGAACTGGCCGGGCCACAACTCGCCCTTCAGATTCGGGAACTCGGACTTCAGGCGGAACGTGCCGGTGGTGGTGTCGATCTGGTTGTCGATCACCTTGAGCACGCCGCCGGCCGCGACCGGGTGGGCATCCACGCGATCCAGCGCGGTGACCTCGAGCGGCGCCTTCATCTGCGCGGCGCGCACCATGTCGAGGTTCTGTTCGGGCAGCGCAAACATGACGTTGATCGGGTGCAGCTGGGTCAACGTGACCAGCGTCGAGCTGGTGGTGACCACGTTGCCGGGATCGACGCCGCGGATGCCGGCCATGCCATCGATCGGCGACAGCACCTTGGTGTAGTTGAGCTGCACCTGCGCGTCGCGGATCGCGGCGAGGTCGGAGGCGACCGCCGCCTTGTACTGCGCGACGGTGTTGCGCAAGGTGTCCAGATCCTGCTTGGAGATGAAGCCCTTCGGCGCCAGGTTCACGCTGCGCGCGAGATTGCTCTGCGCGGTGGCGAGTTGCGCTGCGTCCTGGCTTTTGCGCGCCACCGCCTGGTCGTAGGTGGCCTGGTAGGTACGCGGATCGATCTGCGCCAGCACCTGGCCCTTCTTCACCGACTGGCCTTCGGCAAAGCCCAGGCTCAAGAGCTCGCCGCCCACCTGCGGGTTGACCGCGATGGTGTTGAGCGCCTGCACCGTGCCCAAAGCGGTCAGGTACACCGGCACGTTCTCGCGCACCACCGGCACCACGGTCACCGGCACCGGCGCGTTGTCCTTGCCACCGGGTCCGCCCTGGCCAGAGCCGCTCGGCTTGTGCAGCAACCGCACCGCAACGATGACCAGCACGATCACCGCGACGATGACGAGCGCGATTTTCCAGAAACGCGACATGCAGAAACTCCTGGTCAGGACGGGGTGCCTGCGGCAGGTGCCGCCAGTGGCCTGCTTCGACACCGTCACCAGTCGCGGGTTCGCGAAAACCTGCGGCGGTGGGGGATATGGGTGCCAAGCATAGGTGCATAGGAACGCCAGCGAACAATGCCAGTTGACATGGGTAAGGCATGACCGACGGCAGGGGGCAAGCGCGCTGGAACGCCGCGACCGATGGCGTCATCCTGAAAACTTGCGCCGGGCTTGTCCTATACTCCGCAGCTTGTGCCTGTCCGGCGCGCATCCCCGTGATGCGCCCGTGCGGCCGTACAACGCGGCGCCGGCCGCTGCAGGGGCAGCCCGGACGTTTCAACGACCTGGAGAGACTCTCGTGACGAGATCCATGAACGACAGCGATCGGGTATTTGTGCGCCAGTTCGCCCGGTTGATCGGCGGCTTGGTCGTACTGACCGTGGTGCTGGTCTCCATCGCGATGACTGTGCACAACCATGTGCCAGCCGAGCACGATCCCAACTCGCAAGCCACGATCAACGCCCGCATCGCGCCGATCAGCGCGGTGTACGCCGGCGACACCGGCCGCGCCGCAATGCAGGCTGCCGCTGATGCCGCAGCCAAGGCTGCATCTTCGCAAGTCGCCTACGGCGGCAGCACCGACGGCAAGACAATCTTCGACAACCTGTGCACCAGCTGCCATACCGCCGGCGTGGCCGGCGCGCCGAAGTTCGGCGACAAGGGCGCCTGGGCACCGCGCATCGCCCAGGGCATGGCCACCTTGTTCAAGCACGCCACCGACGGCTACCACGGCCCGGACGGCAACTTCATGCCGCCCAAGGGCGGCAACCCGGCGCTCTCCGAGGCGCAGGTGCAGGCGGCCGTGAACTACATGGTGGATCACTCGAAGTAAGCCACGCTGACTTCCGCTTGCCAACAAAAACGCCGCCTGCTGGGCGGCGTTTTTGTTGGACTCGGTGAGCCGAGATTCGGAATTCGTGATACGGGATTGGGAAGAGCGCGCGGTGGCAAGCAACGCGACTCCTGTGGGTCGGGATTCATCCCGCCGGGCTGTTGGCGGCACGGTTACGATTCACTGGTCGGCGCCAGTGATTGACGCCGCAGACGCCAAGCGAACGCCCGTGACCATCCCGCCAACAGCCTGTCGGGCCGCAGAAGCCCGACCCACAACGGAGAAGGGTCCCGGTGCGCACACGACAACGCCGCCCGCAGGCGGCGTTGTCGGGCCGGGCCCGGAGCCCGGATCAATTGCGCGATTGCAGCTTCGAGAGCAAACGCAGCATTTCCAGGTACAGCCACACCAGCGTCACCGTGAGCGCGAAGGCGCCGTACCACTCCATGTACTTCGGCGCACCGGCGCCGACGCCCTGCTCGATCATGTCGAAATCGAGGATGAGGTTGAGCGCCGCGATCACCACCACCGCCAGGCTGAACACAATGCCGATGGTGCTGCTGCCGTTGATGAACCCGAACGAGTGACCGAAGAAGCCGGCAACGAAGCTGGCGAGGTACAGGATCATGATGCCGCCGGTGGCCGCGACCACGCCGAGCTTGAACTTGTCGGTGGCGCGGATCAGTCCGCTGCGGTAGGCCAAGAGCATCGCCGCCATGGTGCCGAAGGTGAGCCCCACGGCCTGCATCACGATGCCCGGGTAGCGCATCTCGAAAATGGCCGACAGCGCGCCGATGAACACGCCTTCGCACAGCGCGTAGAGCGGCGCGGTCACCGGTGCCCAGGTTTTCTTGAACACCGTGACCATGGCCAGCACAAAACCGATCAGCGCCCCGCCGAGCACCAGCGGACCGACCGCCGGCAGGCTCGCCGGGCCGGTGAACTGGCTCCAGCTGAACATCGCACCGACAACGACGAGCAGCAGCATCAGGCCGGTCTTGTTGACCGTGCCATTCAACGTCATTGCCTGGTCGTTGCGGCTGAACACGGTGCCGCTGGCGGCATCGAGGAAAATGTTCTTGTTGAGGGTGGGGTTGCCGCTTTGCATGTCGAACTCCGTCAAGTCTGCTGCCATCGTAGGGGCGCGGGTGCCAGAAACCAAGCGCACGCGGCCCCGCCCCTTGCGCCTCCGCCACCACGCGGTTTGCCGCGTCGCACCGCCTGCACGGCCGCGGTGCGAGGATGGCGCCATCGAATCAGAGGAAAGACCACAACCATGGCCCAGCAGTTCCACCTTGGCGACCACGTGCGCTGGAACTCGGAGGCCGGCTACGTCACCGGCCACATCGTCCGCGTGCATACGGAAGACACCTTGTACAAGGGCCATCCGCGCCACTGTACGCCGGCCGATCCGCAATACGAGATCAAGAGCGACAAGACCGACCACGTTGCCATGCACAAGGGCGCGGCGCTGATGAAGATCGCCTGAGCCGTGAACGCCACCGATCCACAGACGGTGTGGACCATCGGGCACTCGACCCGCACGCTGGATGAGTTCCTGGCCCTGCTCGCCGTGCACCGCATCGAGGCCATCGCCGACGTGCGCCATTTCCCCGGTTCGCGCCATGTGCCGCAGTTTGCCCGCGAAAACTTCGAGCCCAGTCTCGTCGCGCACGGCTTTGGTTATGCGTGGTTCGAGGACGTGGGCGGCCGGCGCCCCGTGCACAGGGACTCGCCAAACACCGCGTGGCGCAACGCCTCGTTCCGCGGCTACGCCGACTACATGGCGACGCCGCAGTTCGTTGCCGGCTTTGCCGCGCTGCTGGCCTACGCCAGACGCCAGCGGACCGCGATCATGTGCGCCGAGGCGGTGTGGTGGCGCTGCCACCGCTCGATGCTGGCCGACGCGATGAAAGTGCGCGGCATCGAGGTGATCCACATCCTCGACGCCAAACATACCAAGCTGCACCCGTACACCTCGGCGGCGCACGTCGAAAACGGCGTGCTGAGCTACGCCGGCCCGCAGGCGACCTTGCTGTAGCCGCTCAGCGCGGCGGGTTCTGGTAGGTGCCGATGGCCAGCTGCAGCATGATCTTCATCTCCTCGCGCAGTGGCAGCGGCGCGACGATCTCGGCATCCGGCCCGTACTTCAGCACGTCCATCAACAGCTCTTTGGAGTTGGAATACGGCAGCTTCAGCTCGTAGCGGCCATCCGCCAACCACTCGCCCTTTTGCTGCGAGTGCCAGTGCTCGTCGGCGACCCAGCGTGCGGCGTGGGCGGAAAACCTTATCGTGGCCCAGGCCTTGGGCGCGCCGGCAAAAATGCCGTAGCTCGACGCCAGCATCTGGTCCAGCTCGGCGTCGGGCACGTCACGCGCCGGGGTTTCCAGCGCCTGCGCGTCCGCAATGCGATCCACCGCAAAACTGCGCAGCGCCTCGCGGTCGTGGTCCCACACGTCGAGGTACCAGTTGTCGCGGTAATGCGTGAGCCGCTGCGGCGACACCAGCCGCCGGCTGTCGGCGTCGGTGGTGCGCGCACGGTAGCGGAACCGCAGTTGCCGGCGTTCGAGCACCGCGCCAGCCACCACCCGGAACGCCTGCTGGTCGAGCCGGCGCGAGCCCCACGGAATGACGCGGATGCGCTCGATCGGCAGTGCTTTGCCGCTGCCGTGGTCGGACAGCAGGTTTTCGATGCGCGAACGGAACGGCGCCAGCGCACCGGCCAGCACGCCGGGACCGTTGCGGCCGATCAGCTCGTTCAGCGCGAGCAATGCCGCCAGCTCGTCGGAAGTCAGCCACAGCCCCGGCAGCTCGAAGCGCTCGCCCTCGGCCTGTTCGTAGCGCCACGCCGCGTGCTCGCCGGCCACGCTTTCGATTGGCGCTCCCAGGGCATCGCGCAGAAAACCGATGTCGCGGTACAGCGTGGCGCGCGAGCATTCCAGCTCGTCCGTCAGCACCGGCAGCGTCATTGCATAGCGCGCGGATTTCAGCAAACGATGCAGGGTGAGTATGCGTTCGTAACGATCCATGGCGCGCTCGCGATGAGGGTCGCCGTGTAGCATGGAGAGCCGCATGGCCGTCCGCAAGCCCGCCGCAGCCGATCCACCGCCATGCTTCGCCATCGCCTGGATGCCCCGATGCCATCTGCTCCGCCCCGCCTTGAAGCCGCCAACGATGCCACGGCGCCGAACCACGCGCCGCCGGGCGCTGCCTGCTTGCCAGTGTTGGCACTCAGTGGATACGGCATCTGGGCGCTGCTCGGTCTGTCGCTGCTGCTGGGCATGAGCCCGCAAACGCGCAACGGCATGCTTGCGCCACTGGCGTTGGGCGCCGTGCTGGTTGGCATCGCGCCGCTCGCTGCCGGGTTGCGCTTGCCCGGATTCACCCGGTGGCGCGGCTGGCAGCCGGGCAACGGCAACTGGCCCACCCGCTCGGCGCTGATCGCGTTGGCTACCTGGCTGCCGATGCTGGCGGTGGTTGGGCTCACGCACGGCGACCACCGTTTCTGGATCACCCGCCTGGCCGGCACCGTGCTGGCCGTGTGCAGCCTGCTCAGCGTGCTCGCCGCCACCCACGATGACCGCGCCGGCCTGGGGCCCGCGTTGCAGCGGGCCACTGCGCTGCTGCCCACCTGCCGGATCACCGCGGCAGCCTTCACCGGCGGCCTGTGGCTGTGGCTGTCCGCGCTGGTGCAGGCACTGCCGGACCACACGCATGGCTGGGCGCTGCCGCTGCTGATACTCGCGCTTGGCCTGGGCCTGCTCGAAAGCGGCCTGTGGCAGGCGCTGCACGAGTTCGAGACGTCGGCCTGCCCGGCGCGGCGCCAACGCACCGCCGCGCGGGTCGGCGCCACGCTGCTGGCCTACGTGTTGCCGTGTGCCGCGCTGCTGCTCGCCGACACCGGGCTCGCCCTGGTCGCGGCCGCCATCGCGATACCCGGCTGCGTCGCCGGCCGCATGCTTGACCGGCACCTGTACGCGAACGCCTTGCTCGACGCGCGCGTCGGCGTGGCAGCCTGAGGCCAGGTGCCGGTCTGCGCACCTGCGGCACCCGCCGACACGCGCCTTTCTACGGTTTCGAAGCGGCGACATTCATCATCAATTCAACGCACTGCGCTAGGGTGTGTGGTTGATTACATCTGCTTAACAAACACGGACTTCCTCCCCATGCACAAGACTCTGATGGCCGCCGCCCTGCTGGCGGCATGCGTCAGCTTTGGCGCGCAGGCGCAAAGCACGGATGCCAGCGACGCCGGCAACAACGGCGGCTGGACCGGTTCCGGCGAATTCGGTTTCGCCTCGGCCACCGGCAACACGCGCTCGCAAAACGCCAATGCCAAGCTCAACCTGAACTTCGAAAACGAGCACTGGAAAAACAACGCCTTCCTCGACGGCCTGCGCACCAAGGCACAGCAGAAAGTACTCGAGCCGAACGGCACCACGATCAGGACCTACAACAGCACCGCCAACCGGTACGACGCCGGGGCCTCGGTGGGCTACAAGCTCGACCCGCGCAGCTACATCGTCGGCGCCGCGCGTTACGAGCACGACGAGTTCGGCGCCAACCTGTGGCAAGGGGTGGTCTCGCTCGGCTACGGCTACATCGCGCTGAAAGACGCCCGCAACGAGCTGTCGTTCGAAATCGGCCCCGGCTACAAGAAGTATCGCCCGGCCGACCTCACCGTGGTCACCGCCGGCGTCAGCACCAAGGTGCGCCAGCCCACCGAACATGAGGTGGTGGCCCGCGGCCTGGTCAACTACAAGTACCGCCTGACCGACAACACCGCGTTCGAGAACACGTTCCTAACCGAATCAGGTTCCAAGAACACCTACATCCAGAACGACGCCGGCATTGCCGTCAGCATGACGCGCAAGCTCGCGCTGAAGGTGGGTTTCGAGGTGCGCCACAACAGCGACGTGGTGCCGGGCCTCAAGCGCACCGACACGCTGACCACGACCAACCTCGTGTACAACCTCTGACCCATCGCGTGGCGATGTCGGTTTCGACGGCTCCGCGATCGCGGGGCCGTTTTTTTACGGGGTGCCGAGGAACGCCGCCGCGCCCTGATCAAACAAGGCCTGCGCCACCGCTTTGCCCAGCGCATCGCCATCGCCGCCCTCCGCCTGCGCCCGCAGCAGCTTGCCGCTGGACGCATCGCCCACCAGGGCGCGCAAATGCAGCCCGGTGGCCGTGCTGGTGCACCACGCCGCCACCGGCACCGTGCAACTGCCGCCCAAAGCCAGGTTCAACGCACGCTCCGCACCTACTTCGCGCTGCGTGCGGGCGTCGTTCAACCCGGCCAGCAGGGCTTGCACCTCGGGGTGATCCGCGCGCGATTCGATCGCGATGGCCGCCTGCCCTGGCGCCGGCAACCACGCCGGCGCCGCGAGGCGACTGCGGATATGCGCGCCAAGCCCGAGGCGCTCCAGCCCCGCGCAGGCCAGCACGATGGCGTCGTACTGCCCGGCGGCGAGTTTCGCCAGACGGGTACCGACGTTGCCGCGCAAATCGAGCAACTCGACGTCCGGCCGCGCGGCGCGGAGCTGCGCCTGCCGACGCAACGACGAGGTGCCTACCTTCGCGCCCTGCGGCAGCGCGGCCAGATCGGCATAGCGCGTGCTGACAAACGCATCGGCGGCATCCGCGCGCGGCAGGATCGCCGGCAGCGCGAAATGCGCTTCGAGCTGCGCCGGCACGTCCTTCAGCGAATGCACCGCCAGGTCGGCGCGGCCGTCCAGCATCGCCACCTCGAGCTCCTTCAGGAACAGCCCCTTGCCGCCGATCGTCGCCAGCGGCTGATCGAGGATTTCGTCGCCCTTGGTCGACAGCGGCACCAGCTCCACCACCAGCTTCGGATGTGCCGCGCGCAAGAGGCCGGCGACATGCTCCGCCTGCCACAAGGCAAGCGCACTTTTGCGGGTGGCGATACGAAGGGTGGCGATGGACATGGCGATCAATGCGGGGAACAGACTGCACAGTATCGCGCAGCACGGCGCGGCAAGGCCGGGAACACCCTCAATACGGCGGACGCGAACATCACCCGGCATGGCGTGCGGCGGCACTGGAAAAGCGACACCGGTCAGTAGTGATACCGCAGCTGTGCGATGAAAACCGCATCGCCGCCGGCTTTGTAAACGATGCGGTGTTCGTCGTTGAGGCGGCGCGACCAGTAACCGGACAGCGCGTGTTTGAACGGCTCCGGCTTTCCGGTGCCCGCATGCGGCATGCGCGCGATCTCCTTGACGAGATCGTTGACCCGCGCCATTTCACCCCACCCGCAGCAGCTTGCGCAGTTCGGGCAGGTTGCGGCGGCTCACTTCGGGGCAAAAGTCGGTGCCGACGAGGCGGGCGACGACGCGGCCGTCGGGCTGGGCCTTGAGCCCGAGCAGGCGGGCCGAAGGCACCAGGCAGTTGCGGTGCAGACGGATGAGCTGGCCGGGGCAGGCTTCCTCGAGCTGGCGCAGGGAATCGTCGATCAACAGCTCGCCACCGGTGTGGCGCACGCTGACGTATTTCTCTTCCGCAACCAGGCAGATGACGTCGTCCAGCGCCACCCGCACCTGCTCGCCGCGCATGCGGGCGTAGAGCCATACGGTCGGCACCGACGGGGTTTCGGCAAGGCGCTTGCGGGCACGTTGCAGCGCTTCGCGCAGGCGTTCGAGGCGCACCGGCTTCAAGAGGTAATCGACCGCGTCGAGCTCGAACGCACGCAGCGCATGGTTTTCGTAGGCGGTGCAGAACACGATCTGCGGACGCGCCTGGCCGGCAAGGCGCTGCGCGAGATCGAGGCCATCCAGCCCGGGCATGTTGATGTCGAGCAGCAGCACGTCCGGCGCCGCCGTGGCCAGTGCGGCCAGTGCGGCTTCGCCATCGCCGACGCTGCCGGCGAGTTCGGCATCGGCGCACTCGCGCAATAGCGCGGCAAGGCGCATGCGGGCCAAGGGTTCGTCGTCGGCGATCAGCACGCGCAGGCTCATGGCCGCGCCTCGGTGAGCGGCAAGGTCAGGGTCACCACGTAGCGGTCGCCGCGCGCACCGGCGCGCAGCTGCGCGCGTGGGCCGTAGCGAAATGCGACGCGTCGGCGCACGTTGTCCAGCCCGTGGCCGTTGCCGGCGCGGGCTGGCGTGGACGGCAGCGGGTTGGTGATCTCGATCACCAGATGATCCCCCGTGCAGGCTCCGCGCAAGGCCACGGTGCCGCCCTCGCGCAGCGGCTGCACGCCGTGGTGCACGGCGTTTTCCACCAGCGGTTGCAGCAGCAGCCGTGGCAGCGGGAACGTCGCCGGCAGCGCCTCGACATCGCGTTCCACGCGCAGCCGTTCGCCCAGCCGCAGCTGTTCGATGGCCAGGTAGCGGTCGAGCAGCGCCAGCTCCTCGCCCAGCGTGCCATCGCCCTGCTTGTCGGCGCCGAGCGCTGCACGAAACAGCTCGGCGAGATCCTCCACCGTGCGTTCGGCCGCCACCGGATCGAGCGGAATCAGCGCGGCCACGGTGTTCATGCTGTTGAACAGGAAATGCGGGCGGATGCGCGCCTGCAACGCTTCGACCTGCGCGCGGCTCACCGCGGCCAGGCGCAAACGCCACTGCGCGGCGACATAGAAATAGCGCAGCAGTGCCGCGCCAAGCAGTGCGGCGATCAGCACATTGTCACGCACGAACACCATCCGGCTGCCCGCCAGCAAACCCATGTGCAGCGCCGCGTCAAACCCGTGCGCCACCCAGCTCGCGATGCCCACGATCGGCATCAACAGCGCCCACGCGGCGAGGTACGACCAATGCCCCGGCAGCCGCTGCAAGTACGGGCGCAGCAGGCACAGCGCGACGTCGATCAGCAGCGCCAGCCACGCCACGAACAAAATGCCCACGCTGTAGCCCGACAGGTCGTGATGGTTGCCAGCAGCCAGCCACACGACAGTGGCCGTCAGCGCCCCGGTAACCAGCAGCGTGAACAGCACCGGCAGGCTGCAGAAGTCGGGCAGCGGGCTGGGTTCGTCAGGCGGGCGGAACAAGGGCATGAGGTGGGGAGCCGAGATTCGGGATGGGAGATTCGGGATACGGGAAAGCTGGCCTCGGTGGGTGTCAGGATCCTTGCAAGCGCGATCAGCCCGCCAGGCGCGGCGTGAGCCACGCGCGCAGGTCGGCGATTTCCTCGACGCAGACAGCGTGGGCCATGGGGTAGACGTGGGCGTCGACCTTGTACCCCAGGTGCTCGAGCTGTTCGCGGCTGGCGGTGGCGCGTGGCGGCACCACCACCGGGTCGAAACTGCCGTGGCCCTGGAAGATCGGCACCGCGGCGTTGGCCTGGCTGCGCTCGGTGGCGAGCGCAGCGGCGAGTGGCAGGTAGGTGGACAACGCGACGATGCCGGCCAGCGGGTACGCATGGCGCAGGCCAGCGGAAAGCGCGATGGCGCCGCCTTGCGAGAACCCGGCCAGGACGATGCGCTCGTCGGCCACGCCTCGCGCGTTCTCGCGGGCGATCAGGGCTTCGACGCTGGCCATCGACTCGCGGATGCCGGCCTCGTCCTGCCGCGCATTGAGGTCGAACGCAACGATGTCGTACCACGCGCGCATCGGCAGCCCGCCGTTCACCGTGACCGGGCGCACCGGCGCATGCGGAAACACGAAGCGGATCGCCGGCCAGTCGTGCGCAATCAGGGTCGGCACCAGCGGCACGAAATCATGGCCATCGGCGCCCAGGCCGTGCAGCCAGATGATGCTGTGGCGCGGGTTGGCACCGATTTCGCGTTCGATGGTTTCGGGCAAGGTGGACATGGCGGGATTCGCGGGAAGAGGCGCCCCAGTGTCGTCGATGCGTCGGCCGGGTGCCAACGGCGCTGGCCGAAAACGGCTACGCCGCTTCCAGATCCTCGTAGGCCTCGGGCCGAAACCGCGGGGTGCACAGCGCGTGGAACACCAGGTCGCCCGCACCGGTGTTGCGGATGCGCTGGCGGCAACCGGCGGGGATCAGCACCACGTCGCCCGGCCCGACCGCCTGCGGCGCCAGCATGCCGACCTCCACCGCGCCCTGCCCGGCAATGAGCACGTAACGCTCGTCGGTGGCGTGCAGACGGTGCCAGCGGGTAACCACGCCCGGCGCCACCCGCGCCAGCGCCACCGACAGGCCGGGGTCGGCTTCCGAATTGGACAGCTCGGTGATGTGGCAGCGCTCGGCGGTGGCAAATTCGTGCCGCTCGGCGGCCAACAACCCCCCGGGCGAGGCGAGTGGCGCACTCACGGCAGCCCGAGCTCGTGCGCAAAGAACGTCAGCATCAGCGCGGTATTGCCGACGCGCTGCGAAAACGGCGCGCCGAAACCGTGGCCGGCGTGCATGCGGGTCAACAGCAACACCGGCTGGCCTGACGTGCTGGCCGCCTGCAGCGCAGCGGCGAACTTGCGCGATTGCCACGGCGCCACGCGCGGGTCGTTGACGCCGGTGGTGAGCAGCACGGCCGGGTAGGCGGTGTGCGGGGTGACATTCTGCAGCGGCGAATACGCCAGCGTGGCCTTGAACTGCGCGGCATCGGCGATGCTGCCGTACTCGGGCACGTTGTAGGCACCGTTGGCGAACACCGTCTCGTGGCGCAGCATGTCGTAGATGCCGACCATGCCCACCACCGCGCGGTAATCGCCGGGGTGCTGCACGATCTGGGTGCCCATCAGGAGCCCGCCGTTGCTGCCGCCCAGCGCGCCGAGATGCGCGCGGTCGGTCCAGCGCCGGGCGATGAGCGCGAGCGCCGCGGCGTGGAAATCGTCGAACACGTGCTGCTTGGCGAGCTTCTGCCCCTGCGCGTGCCATGCCTCGCCGTCCTCGTTGCCGCCGCGAAGATTGGCGAATGCCAACACGCCGCCGCGTTCCAGCCACGCCAGCTCGGCACCGATGAAGTGTGGCGCCACCGGAATGTCGAAGCCGCCGTAACCGTACAGGATGGTCGGCCGCGCGCCGTCCGGCGTGACGCCCTTCATCGCCAGCACGGTGACCGGAACCCGCGTGCCGTCCTTCGACGTGGCGTCGATGCGCGAGACTTCCACCTTGGCGTAATCAGCCGCGGACTTCACCTCGAACACGGTCGAGAGCTTGCCGCTTGCGGCGTCGTACTCCACCCAGCGACCCGGCAGCGTCCAGCCGGCATACGGGATCAGCGCCAGCGCCTGCCCGGCCTCGCCGGCGATCGCGCCAATGCCGATGCCGTGCGCCGGCAACGGCAGGCGGCGCACCAACTTGCCGGCATGGTCGTACTGCTCGGCCCACCAGTCCGGGCCCCAACTGCGTACCACGAGGAATCCGTCGGCGATCGGTGCCACCTGCTGCAAGGCCCCGGCGCGGTCGGCGACCAGCGGCGCGACCTTGCCGTCGACGCTCACTGCCAGGAGTTTGCCGCGCGGCGCGTGCTCGAAACTCGCCACCACGAGGCGATCGCCGACCCAATCGGCAAACCGCACGTTCGCCGCGTCATCCAGCACCCGGTTCCACTTGCCATCACTGCGCAGCCACACCTGCGCCGGGCCGCCATCGCCCACGTTCGCCAGCACGGCGAGCTGCTTCGCACCGGGCGAAGGCAGCAGGCGGTACTCGGCGACTTTCGAGAAATCCTTGCCGAACACCACCGTGTCGCTGGCCGCCGGCGCACCGAGCGCGTGGTGCACCAGCGCCGCGTGGAACTGCACCACTTCCTCGCCTTTGGACGGAGGCGGCAAGCGCACGTAGGTGAAGCCTTTTTCGTCGGCATCCCATGCCAGCCCCTGCGGCGTGGTGCCGCCGCCGGCCCACGGCAGCGCGTCGGCCAGCGTCTTGCCGCTTGCCACGTCGAGCACATGGATCGTGGTCAGCTCACTGCCGCCTTCGGCCGTGCCATAGGCGAGGTAGCGGCCACTGGGCGAAGGCCAGTACGCGGTGATCGCGGTGTTGCCGCCGGCGGCGTTCAAATCCACCAGCACCCGCGGCGTGCCGTTCGGCCAGGTTTGCGCCATGAGTTGCGGCTGCGGCGCCGGCGGGGTTTCCTGCAGATAGAACAAGGTGCCGCCGGCCAACTGCGGGCTGCTGCGGGTGGTGGAGGTGATCGCCAGTTGCTGCACACGCGCCGTCAGCGCTTGGCCGTCCGGCATCGCACCCAGCACCTTTTCGGTATACGCGTTTTGCGCGGCGATCC
Source organism: Rhodanobacter sp. FW106-HT46G03 (assembly GCF_058789895.1). Lineage (NCBI taxonomy): Bacteria > Pseudomonadati > Pseudomonadota > Gammaproteobacteria > Lysobacterales > Rhodanobacteraceae > Rhodanobacter > Rhodanobacter sp. FW106-HT46G03. Next base: position 497,876 of record NZ_JBYTCC010000001.1, on the reverse strand, counting down.
ACGTTTCCACCGCCGGGTCGCCGGCGTTCTCCAGCCAGCGATACGGGTCGTTCACGGTCACGCCGTGGAACACGCTCGACGCAGCATGCAGCGGCGTCGGCGGTGGCGATTGGCGCGCCGCAACGGCCGGCGGTGTGCAAGCGATCAGTGCCAGCAGGGGGAGATAACGGGCAAGCGACATGGGCGGGCGGCAACCAACAGGTGGGGCTTCGAGGGTAGCCATGGCCGGCGCGGAACGAAACCACGACCGATGGCGCTTGCCGACATTCACCGCGTCGCTATGCTGCAGGGCTTTCATTCTCGGAGCGCATCATGCGACGCCTGCTCTTGGCCGGCCTCGCGGCCTTGCTTGTCGTGCCGGCCGCGGCGCAAACCCCGACGCCGAGCGCGCCGCTCGATCTGCAAACCATCATGGCGAACCCGGACTGGATCGGGCATCCGGTCGAGTCGCCGTACTGGAGCGTGGACGGCAAAGACCTTTATTACGGGCTGAAACGCGACGGTAGCGACGTGCGCGACAGATATCGCGTCAGCGCGGACGGTGGCGCACCGGTGCGGCTCGATCCCGCACAGCTGGGCGCGGCCGACGGCCCGGCGGTGTACGACCGCACGCATCGCCACGCGGCGTTCGTGCTGCACGGCGACGTGTTCCTCGTCGACCTCGCCAGCGGCCAGCGCACCCAGGTCACGCGCACGCCGCAGCACGAATCCGCGCCGCGGTTTTCCGCCGATGGCCGCACACTGCAGTTTCGCGACGGCATCGCGTGGTACGCCTACGACCTTGCCAGCGGCGTCACTGCGCCGGTGGCGATCCTGAAATTCGCCGACGATCCGCAAACCAAGCAACCCGATGCGCTGGCGCGCCACCAGCTCGAACTCTTCAGCACGCTGCGCGCGATCAAGGCGGATCGCGATGCCGTGCGCGAACGCGACCAGGCGCTGGATGCCGCCGACCCCGGTCGCGTGCCGCAACCGTTCTGGCTCGGCGACAAGATCCGCGCGGTGGACAGCGCGCTGTCGCCGAACGGCCGCTGGCTGCTACTGGTAACGGTGCCGGCGCAGCGCGCCGCCGGCGCGCCCGGCGACGTCATCCACTACGTCACCGACTCGGGCTACACCGAAGTGCAGCATGCGCGCAGCTATGTCGGCCGCAACGCCCCGGCGCCGCAATCGCTGTTGCTGCTCGATCTCGCCGCACACACCGCCAAACCGATATCCACCGACACCCTGCCCGGCATCAAGGACGATCCGCTGGAGGCACTGCGCGAGAAGGCCATCGCGAAGCTCACGGCGGACGGCCATGCCGACGAGGCCAAGGCGCTCAGGGCACCGAACGTGCGGCCGGTGACCATCGCGGACGAAGAAGACACCGGCGGTGGCGGCATCGCGTGGAGCGACGACGGCAGCCAAGTCGCAGTGCAACTGCGCGCGATCGACAACAAGGATCGCTGGCTCGCCACCATCGACTTCGCCAAGGCCGCGCTGGTGGCGCAAGAGCGCCTGCACGACGAGGCGTGGATCAACTGGAACTTCAACGATTTCGGCTGGGAAAAGGACGGCCGCACGCTGTGGTACCTGTCCGAGGCCACGGGTTACTCGCAGCTCTACGTCAAGCCGCTGGACGGCAAGGCCAAGGCGCTGACCCAGGGCGCGTTCGAGGTGAGCCACCCGCAGCTGAGCCCCGACGGCGCGTGGTTCTACCTGCGCACCAACCAGATTGCACCGTACAGCTACGACGTCTACCGCGTGCCCGCGGCCGGCGGGGAACTCACCCGGATCACGCACTACCAGGGCATGGATGCGTTCGTGCTGTCACCCGATGGCACCCGTCTCGCCGTACTGCACTCCGCGCCCTACGTGCTGCCGCAGCTCGCAGTGGCGGACGTGACCGGCGGCAACGCCCGCGAGTTGACCGCCACCACCTCGCCCGCCTTCACGGCGCATGCGTGGATCGCGCCGCAGATCGTCGGCGTGCCGTCGAGCCACGGCGCGGGCACGATCTGGGCCAAGTATTACGGCCCGGCGCATGCCGATGGCGCGCCGCGCCCGGCGGTGATCTTCGTGCACGGCGCCGGCTACCTGCAGGACGTGAAGCTCGGCTGGTCGAGCTACTACCGCGAGCAGCTGTTCCACAACCTGCTGGTGCAGCAGGGCTACGTGGTGCTGGACATGGACTACCGCGCCTCCGAAGGCTACGGCCGCGCGTGGCGCACCGCGATCTACCGCAACATGGGCCACCCCGAGCTGGAAGACCTCTTGGACGGCAAGGCGTGGCTGGTCGCCAACCACCATGTCGACCCGCGCCGCGTCGGCATCTACGGCGGCAGCTACGGCGGTTTCATGACCGAGATGGCGTTGCTGTGTGCACCCGGCGAGTTCGCCGCCGGTGCCGCGCTGCGCGCGCCGTCGGACTGGATGACCTACAACCACGGCTACACGTCGGACATCCTGAACGACCCGCAGCTCGACCCGGAAGCGTACAAAACCAGCTCGCCGATCGAATACGCCGCCAACCTCGCCGATCCGCTCCTGATCGAGCATGGCCTGATCGACGACAACGTGCTCACCGCCGACTCCATCCGCCTCTACCAGCGCTTTGTCGAGCTGCACAAGAAGAACTTCTGGATCTCGCTCTACCCGCTCGAACGCCACGGCTTCGTCCATCCGGACTCCTGGTACGACGAGTACCGTCGCATCGACGAGCTGTTCGATACCTGGGTCAAGCGCCGCCCGGCGCAGTGACCGGTACCACCTGCGGCGCGATGCGCCGCAGGTGGTCGGCCAGGGTGGCGGCGGAGAGCTCGCCCATGCGGGTGTCGCGCAGCACGCCGTCGGCGTCGATGAACAACGTGGTGGGGTAGGCGCGCACGTTGTAGTAGGTGCTGAGGTCGAGGTTGACGTCGAGCAGCATGTTGCTTGGCGCGAGGTTTTCCTTGCGCAGGAAATCGGCCACCTGGGCCGGGTCGTCGCCCTGGTCGGCAAACACGAAACGCACCTGCGGCTGCGCGCGCTGGGCGGCAACCAGCATCGGCATTTCGCTGCGGCACGGCCCGCACCAGGTGGCCCAGAAGTTGATGACCAGCGGTTTGCCGGTGAGCTGGGCGACCGGCACCGCATGGCCGTCCAGATCGTGCAAGGTGATGGCCGGCAACGGTTGTGCACGCGCGGATTGCAGTGCATGCGCGGTGAGGCTGGCCACGCCCCAGGCCGCCAGCCCCACGCACACGCCAAGCGCCAGCGGCTTGCGCAGCGCGCCGCGCCGCCAGGCGATGACCGCGGTCATCAGCGCCAGCCCGATCAGGCCGGCGACCAGGTCGAAGCCGCCATCGCGGATGTTGAAAATGTGCAGCGGCTGCGGGAAATACACGTTGCGCCAGCCGACGACGTAGGCGGCGCGCGAAAGCAGCAGGGCGAAGCCCATCACCCAGTAGATGGCCCCGCTGGCATCGGCCCAGCCACGCTTGCGCAGGAACCCGGCAGCGCCCTGTGCCGCGACGAAACCGAACAACAGCGCCAGCACGGCGCTGGAGAACGCAAAGGGACCAAGGTTCACGACGCAACGCCTGTGACGGGACAAGCCCGCATTGTGCCGGTTCGGCGTCGGCATGGGCGCCGCCGGGAGGATCGTCGCCGCCGGTGTGATTCTTGTACCGTCAATAACCAATGCATTCATATTTGCCTTGACAAGTAGTTGCTGCAAGGCAAAAATGCGCGCCCATGGTTGCCTCCACCCCCTCTTCCTGCCGCCCCGACAACGTCGGCGCCCTGCTTGGCGCCGTGCGTGGCGAGCTGGTGCGTGCGATCGAGGCGGAGATCGCGGCCAGAGGGCTGGAACTGCGCTTTACCCAGTTCCTGATCGTCGAACGCCTGACCCGGCTGGGGCCGATGCGCGCCAGCGAGCTGGCCCATGCGGTCGACGTCGATTGCGGCGCCATGACGCGCCAGCTCGACCAGCTCGAACACCGCGGCTACCTGCGCCGTTGCCCGCACGAGCTGGATCGCCGCGCGCTGCGCATCGAGCTGACCGCCGACGGCAAGGCCCTGTGGCAACAACTGGCCGGCTGCGGCGAGCAGGTGCTGGCCGCCGCGCAGGCACCGCTTGCGGCGGAAGAACGCAAACATCTGTTCGACTACCTGCAGCGCATGCTGCAGGTGTTGCGCCCCGACCTTTGATCCACCGCTCCCGAGACTGAACCCCCATGCGCCTGCATCCCCGCGCCGCCGCGGTCGCACTGACCCTTGCCCTTGCCGGTTGCGCCACCAGCAGCGGCCTTGCGCCCCACGCGACGCCCACCGACCCGGCCACGCTGCACACCACGCAAAGCCTCGCCGGCGTGCCTGCGGCCACGTGGCCCAAGGCGGACTGGTGGGCGGGACTGGGCAACGCACAACTGTCGCAGCTGATTGCCGAGGCACTGGCCGACAACCCCACGCTGGCCGTCGCCGATGCGCGCGTGCAGGCGGCGCAGGCCATCGCCGGCGCAACCGATGCCGCACGCAGGCCCACGCTCGGCGTCGGCGCCAGCGTGTCCGAAGCGCGCATCCCGACCACGGTGCCGGGCCTCGGCACCGGCCACATGGCGGCCGCACGCTACGGTTACGCGAGTTTCAAATGGGATATCGACTTGTGGGGCGGCAAGCGCGCCGCGTGGGAAGCCGCGGTGGGTCAGGCGCGCGCTGCCGAAGTGGACGCGCATGCCGCACGCATCGCGCTGTCCGCCAACGTGGCCCGCGCATATGTGCAACTCGGCCACGCCTGGACCGCGCAGGATCTGGCCAAGGACGAGCTGCAGCGCGCGCAGCAGGTGCGCGACCTGACCGCGCAACGGGTCACCGCCGGGTTGGACAATGCGTTGCAGCTGCGCCGCAGCGACGCCGAAGTGGCCAGTGCGCAGCAGCAGCTGGCGGTGGCCGCGCGCGGCATCGATGCCGCGCAATCGACGCTTTCGGTGCTGCTCGGCAAGGGTCCGGATCGCGGCCGCGCGTTGGCGCGACCCACCGCGCTGGCGCCCGCGGCACTGGGCGTGCCCGCGGCACTGCCCGCCGGGCTGATCGCCCATCGCGCCGATCTGGTTGCCGCACGCTGGCGGGTGGACGCGGCCAGCCACGACATCAAGGCGGCCAAGACCGCGTTCTTGCCCAACCTCAGCCTCGGCGTGCTGGCCGGCGCCATCGCCGTGGGCGGGCACAGCGTGTTCCAGTTGCCGGCGCGCTTCTACAGCGTGGCGCCCGCGCTTTCGCTGCCGATCTTCGACGGCGGCCGCTTGCGCGCGAACCTGGCCGGCAAGGATGCGCAATACGAGCTGGCGGTGGCGCAGTACAACCAGGCCCTGGTGCAGGCGGTGAACGAAGTCGCCGATGACGTCGATGCGCTGCAATCGCTCGGCGTGCAGACCGACGCGCAAAGCCGCGCCCTGAGCGCCGCACAGGATGCCTGGCAGCTTGCCGACCAGCGCTTCAGGGCCGGCATCGGCAGTTGGCTGGAAGCACTCAGCGTGCGCCAGCAACTGCTGGTGGCCGAGCAGCGGATGGCGCAGCTCAAGGCCGAACAAAGCGACCAGTCGCTGCAATTGATCCAGGCCCTTGGCGGTGGTTGGCAGCCCGCTGCCGACGCGCCCGCCACGCCCGCCCTTTCGTCCGCCGCCACCGCTCCCCGCTCCTGAAGGCACCCCATGTCCACTCCCAATCCTTCCGCCGCCGCGAACCCCGTTGTGCCGGCGCCGATGAAGCGGCGGCGCAACGTGCTGCTGCGCGCGCTGCTGGTCGTCATCATCCTGTTCGGCATCCTCTGGGTGCTGTGGTACTGGTTCGACGGCCGCTGGTACGAGGGCACCGAAGACGCCTACGTGGCCGGCAACGTGGTGCAGATCACGCCGCAGATCCCCGGCACGGTGGTCACCATCGGCGCCGATGATGGTGACCTGGTGAAGCAGGGCGATACGCTGGTGAAGCTGGACCGGTCCAATGCCGACGTGGCACTGGCCGAAGCCCAGGCCAACCTGGCGGCCACCGTGCGCAAGGTGCGCGGCATGTATTCCAGCGTGAACGGCCAGCAGGCGATCGTGGCGGTGCGCGAGGTGGCGGTGGCCAAGGCCAAGGCCGACTACGACCGCCGCGTGGGACTTGCCAAATCGGGTGCGATCTCGGCGGAGGAGCTGTCGCATGCGCGCGATGCGCTGACCGCCGCACAAAGCGCGCTGGTGACCGCCCAGCAGCAGTTCCAGACCAGCAAGGTGCTGGTGGACGACACCGTGGTCGCCTCGCACCCCGACGTGGAGGCGGCCGCGGCGAAATTCCGCGCGGCGTATCTCGACGACCTGCGCACCACGCTGGTGGCGCCAGTGACTGGCTACGTGGCGAAACGCTCGGTGCAGCTCGGCCAACGCGTGGCCCCGGGCACGCCGCTGATGGCGGTGGTGCCGCTGCACCAGGTGTGGATCGACGCCAATTTCAAGGAAACCCAGTTGACCCACATGCGCATCGGGCAACCGGTGGAAATCACTTCCGACGTCTACGGCGGCAAGGTGACATACCAGGGCAAGGTGCAAAGCCTCGGCATCGGCACCGGCAGCGCGTTCTCGCTGCTGCCGGCGCAAAACGCCACCGGCAACTGGATCAAGATCGTGCAGCGCATCCCGGTGCGTGTGGTGTTCTCCGATCCCAAGCAGCTCGACGCGCACCCGTTGCGCATCGGCATGTCGCTGACGGTGGACGTGAACCTGCACGACGGCAGCGGCCCAATGCTGGCGCGCGAGCCGCCGACGCAGCCGGCTTTCAGCACCGACGTGTATGCGAAACAGGCGGCCAAGCCGGATGCGCTGATCGCCCGGATCATCCACGCCAACATGGCTGGCGATGCGAAGTGATGCGGCAACCCACATCCTCGCGGGGCGGGCCGAAGCCCGATCCGCGGGGATGAGGCTCTTGCATTCTCGATGTGCAGGTGGCCGGGCTGAAGCCCGGCCCGCAGCCCGACCCGCGGGAACGCCGGCGATGCATGCCGCCGGGCCCGCCACCCAAACGGCCCCATGAGCACCTACTTTCGTCCCCCCAACCTCGCACTGACCACGTTCGGGCTGTCGCTCGCGACGTTCATGCAGGTGCTGGACACCACGATTGCGAACGTCTCGCTGCCGACCATTGCCGGCAACCTCGGCGTGAGCAACGACCAGTCCACCTGGGTCATCACCTCGTTTGCGGTGAGCATGGCGATCTCGCTGCCGCTCACCGGTTTCCTCACCCGCCGCTTTGGCGAGGTGAAGCTGTTCGTGTGGTGCACGCTGCTGTTCTCGCTCACCTCGTTCATGTGCGGCATCTCGCAAAGCATGGGCATGCTGCTGCTGTTCCGCGCGCTGCAAGGCGCGGTCGCCGGACCGATGTACCCGATCACCCAGAGCCTGATGATCGGCACCTACCCGCCCCAGCATCGCGGCATGGCGCTGGCGATCCTGTCGATGGTGACGGTGGTGGCGCCGATCGCCGGCCCGATCCTCGGCGGCTGGATCACCGACAACTATTCGTGGCCGTGGATCTTCTTCATCAATGTGCCGATCGGCATTTTTGCCAGCACGGTGGTGGCCGCGCAGCTGCGCGAAAAGCTGGAGAAACTCGAGCGCCCGCGGATGGACTATGTCGGCCTCGTTACCCTCATCGTCGGTATCGGTGCGCTGCAGATCGTGCTGGACAAGGGCAACGACGAGGACTGGTTCAACTCCAACTTCATCATCATCGCCAGCATCCTCTCGGCCATCGCGATCGCCGTCTTCCTGATCTGGGAGTTGACCGACGACGACCCCATCGTCGACCTCAAGCTGTTCCGCCACCGCAACTTCACCACCGGCACCATGGCGATGGTGCTCGGCTATGCCGCGTTCTTCGCCATCGCGCTGCTGATCCCGCTGTGGCTGCAGCAAAACCTCGGCTATACCGCCACCTGGGCCGGCTTCGCCACGGCGCCGCTGGGCATCATCCCGATCCTGCTGACGTTCTTCGTCGGCAAGTACGCCGCCCGCATGGACCTGCGCCTGCTTGCGGCCGCCTCGTTCCTGGTGATGGGTGTCACCTGCTTCTGGCGGGCGGACTTCTTCCTGCAGATCGACTTCTACAACGTCGCCATGGTGCAACTGCTGCAGGGCCTCGGCGTCGCCCTGTTCTTCATGCCGACGCTGACCATCCTGCTCTCCGACCTCGAATCCAACGAGATCGCCTCCGGCTCGGGCGTCGCCACCTTCCTGCGCACCATGGCCGGCAGCTTCGCGGCTTCCATCACCACCCTGATGTGGACACGCCGCGCGGTGTCCCACCACGAGCAGCTGACCGAACAGATCAACCCGTACAACCCGGTGGCGCAAGCCGGACTGGAACACCTGGGCCAAGGCCATCCGCAGCGCGCGGCCACCATCGTGAACAACATGATCACCCAGCAGGGTTTCCAGATGTCGTTCAACGACATCATGTACGCGCTCGGCTGGATCTTCGTCGCATTGGTCGTCGTGATCTGGATCGCCAAGCCGCCGTTCGTGCCCAAGGCGCGCGACGTCGGCGCCGGTGGGCACTGAGCAGCCGCGAAGAAACCGGCTGCTTCGCCGCCGCTGGCGTCAGCCGGCGACGGCCCGTTGCATGAGGATGTCGCGCTGGTCGTCGTTGCCAAGCCGAAACACGTGCTCGCCAACCTCGGCAAAGCCCCAGCGTCGGTAAAACGCCAGTGCGCGCGCATTGCGCTCCCACACGCCGAGCCACAGCGTGTCGTGGCCGCCGGCAGCCGTCGCCGTGAGACATGCCCGCATGAGCGCGGCACCTACCCCGCAGCCGATCGCCGCAGGGTCCACGTACAACCGCTGCAATTCCACCGGTCGCCTGCCCCGCACCGCCGGCTCGATCACACCGACACGCCATTTCGCGTAGCCGATCGGCGGTTCCGCATCCGCCGCAAACGCAAGCAAATAATGGTTGTCCGGATCGGCCAGCTCGGCCGCCATCTGCTCACGCGCAAACGCCGCACGCACGTAGGCGTCCATGTCCTGCGTGGTGTTCTGCGCACCAAAGGTGGCGCGGAACGTGCGCGCGCCAAGCGCGGCCAGCGCACCATCATCGGTGGGCAACGCGGCGCGGATGCGGGGGATGACGTGCATGCGGGCAATGGCAACCATGGCGTGTCGCCATGATGCCATTGCAGCCGCCCCGACCGTCACCCCGCGACGCCAACCTTGCGCGGCTGGATGTGCCTGCCGCTCTGCCTCAGTCGAAACGCATGCCGACCAAGGCCATGGTTTCGCCGCGGTTGGGTTTGTGCAGCTTCGCGTTGGAGATGTGGCGAACGCTGAAACTGAAACGGCGCCATTGCCAGCCCAGCGTGCTGACAAACTCGTAGGCACTGCTCAGCGCCTGGGTGCGGCCGGTGTGCAGCGCCGCCTGGAAACTGAAATACAGCGGGTGATACCAGTCTTCCTCCGTGCCCAGGCGAAACCGTGCACCCGCTGCGCCAAGCCAGATGTCATCGCTGGTGCCATAGCGGGCGTGCCGAAACTGGCCGAGGTCGCGCCCGCCGATCCAGCCCGCCGTTGCATCCGGTGCCCAGGTAAGCGTGCCGATGCCCAGCGGATGCGGCGCCCAAGTGGCGTCGACGAACACGGCGTTGGCGCCGTAGCTGTTCATGTAACTGCGACCGGCCTGCACCTGCCATTCGGCGGCTGTTGCCGGCAATGCCACCACCCCCAACGTAACCGCCGCCAAAAGACGACCGCAGCGCGAAATCCTGCTCATAACGATTACCCTTCAATAGCCCTCACTCAACTTCCTAAACTGTACTGAACGGTATTTCAAAACAGCGTGATGACGGGGCCGGATTGGGGTGCGGGATTGGGGGATTGGGGGTACGCAAAAGCCACCTGCTGCGACGTGCCTTGGTTGGTTGCCCATCCCCACGGATCCTTTTGCCGCCTGCGCGATGCGGCTCTTGCCAATCCCCAATCCCGTCTCCCCAATCCCGCCGTCAGTGCTGCGCGACCTGCGGCCGCAGATTTGCGCTGTCGAGGTTGAGCGTGCCGGCGTCCAGCAGCAGCGCCTTGGCGTTGGCCTTTTGCAGCGCCGGGGCGAACTGTGCGGCGTCACCCACCACCACCAGGTGCAGGTGCTTGGCGCCAAGCCATTCGTGGGCATACCGGGTGACCTCTTTCGGCGTCACCGCTTGCACCTGCGCCGCATAGCTGCCGATGTCGGCCAGCGGCAACCCGTACACCGCCAGATCGCCCACCTGCTGCGCCAACCCGGCGGTGGTTTCCAGGCTGCGCCCATAGCCGCCGATGAGGGTGGCCTTGCGCGCCGCCAGCTCGGCGGCCGCCACCGGCTCGTCGCCCAGCTGGGCAAACTGCTGGCGCATCAGCGCCACCACTTCGGGCGCGGACGGGTTCTTGGTTTGCGCGGCCGCCAGCCACAGGCCGGTATCGGCCAGCGGCTGCAGCCGGCTCGAAGCGCCGTAGGAAAGCCCGCGCTTGATGCGAATCTCCTGGTTGAGCCGCGCCGAGTACGAGCCACCCAGCACCGCGTTGGCCACCACCCCGGCGTAATAGCTCGGGTCCTTGCGCGGCGGCGCAATATGCGCGGCCACCACGCCGGCCTGGCCGGCACCGTGCTGGTCGATCAGCACCAGCGCCGGCAGCACGCTCGACGTGGTGCTGGCCGGCTTGGTCGGCAGCGGCGTCGCCGGTTTTTGCCAATCGCCAAACCCGGCCTGCGCCAGATCCATGGCCTGCACTGGCGTGATGTCGCCGGCCAGCACGAGGATGGCGTTGTCGGGGCGATACAGCAGCGCGTGCAGGCGCACCACGTCATCGCGGGTAATGCGTGCAATCGAGGCCGGCGTGCCGGTGCGCGAGTGGCCGTAGGCGCCGCCGCCAAACACGCCACGCCCGGCGGCAAGCGAGGCCAGCGCCACCGGCTGGCTGAGCGCAAGGCGCACGTCGTCCTCGGCCTGCGTCTGCGCGCGCTTGAGCTCGGCCGGCGCAAAGTCCGGATGACGCACGACGCTGGCCAGCAGCTTCAGTGCCTGCGGCAGCTTGGGCGTGGTGACGGTGATGCCCAGCGCGCTTTCATCCCAGCCGGCGGCGGCTTCGAGTGAACCACCGAGCGCTTCGGCCGCGGCGGCAATCTGCGGCGCGCTCTTGCCTGCGGCGCCGCGGGTCAAGAGGTTGGCGGTGAGGTCGGCAAGGCCGGCTTTTTGCACCGGGTCCATCTCGCCGCCGCTGCGCACGATGAGACGCGCGGTCACCAGCGGCAGATCGGCGCGGCGCACGCTGATGAGCCGCAGCCCATTCGGCAGGGTTTGCATGCTGGGCACGGGCACTTGCAACGCAGCTGCGGGGCCGGACACCGGCGGCGCGGTCGGAAATTCGGTCGGTGCTGCGTCGGCGGCTGCGGCCACCAGCGGCAGGAGTCCGAGCGCGGCTCCCAGGAGGACACCGTGCGACCAGGCAAGGCGGCTCATTTCGCATCTCCCTTGGCGCCGGCTTTTTGCGGCTCGTAGTCGATGGTGACGCTGCGCGCATCGGTCACGTAGTGGCGCAGCACACGGTGCACGTCCTTCGCGGTCACCGCCTGCAAGGCGGCAAGGTCGTCGTTGGCGCGCGCCGGGCTGCCTTCGATCAGCGCGGCCTGGCCAAGGGCAAACGCCGTGCCTTGCGCGGTCTGGCGCTGCTTGAGCGTCGCGGTCAAGAGCTGGGTCTTCACCTTCTCCAATTCAGTGTCGGAAATTGGCTGGGTCGCCAGCCAGATCAGCTCGCTGTGCAACAGCTTGGCCGCCTGCTTCACGGTATGGCCGCTGGCGAGAATCGCATACACGGTGAACAGCCCCGGCCCCACGCGGCCATCGGCATCGGCGCCCACCTGCTGGGCCACCTGGTGGCGATACACCAGCGACTGGTACAACCGCGAGGATTTCCCCTGCGCCAGGATCGCCGCAGCCACCTGCAGCGGAATCAGATCCTTGACGTCGGCCGCGGACGGAATCAGCCAGGTCATCGCCACCGCCGGCAGCGGCGCAGTAGCGCTGGTCACGGTGTACTGCGCGCTCTTGCGCCGCTTGGGCTCCTGCACCACTACTTGTGGAACCGGCGTCGCCGGCTTCGGAATCCAGCCGAAATACTGGTCGACCCACGCGTCGAGTTGCTTCGGTTCGAAATTGCCGACCACGATCAAGGTGGCGTTGTCCGGTCGGTAAAACGTGTGGTGGAACGCGATCACGTCAGGCAGCTTCGCCGCGTCGAGATCGGCGATGCTGCCGATCGTCGGCCGCTTGTACGGATGGCGCGTGTACGAATGTGCGTCGATCGCGTTGAACAGCTTGCCGTAGGGCTGCGCCAGCACACTCTGGCGGTATTCCTCCTCCACCACCGCACGCTCGGACTCGAAGTTCTTCTCGTCCACGTTGAGGTTCGACAGCCGCTCGGCCTCGGCCCACAGGATGGTCTGCAAATGATTGGCCGGCACCACCTCAAAATAATTGGTGACGTCGGCGCCGGTCGAGGCGTTGTTCGCGCCGCCCACGTCCTCGGTCAGGCGGTCGAACTGCTCCGCGCCCATGTGCCTGGTGCTCTTGAACATCAGGTGCTCGAACAAATGCGCAAAGCCCGAGCGCCCCTGCGGGTCGTCCTTGGAGCCCACGTGGTACCACATCTGCACCGCTACGTCGGGGCTCGCGCGGTCGACCACGCTGATCACCTGCAGGCCATTGGCGAGCGTGCGCGTGTGGTAGTCGATCGGCGGCACCGTGAGCGGTTCGGCGGCATGCGCCACCGGTACGAGCGCGGCGACGGCAAACACGAAAGTGGCCAGGAGCGACGCCGGACGCAGACGCATGGGCAGGTTCCAGATGGCGGAAAGGCCCAACCTTAGCAAGCATCACTGAACTGTGCGTGCGGCGTCGCCGCACGCCACGGAACCATCTCCCGCGTGATCGGTCGCAGGCGATCTACTGCGGTGGCAGGGCCGGCACCTGCTTGGCCAGTTCGCGCTGGCGGCGGATTTCGGCACGCAGCGCGCGGCGCCTGGCCTTGCGCTCGCGGTGGTCGTGCTGCCACAGGTACATCGCCGGAGTGGAGAGCAGGGTCAGGAGCTGCGACACCGCGAGTCCGCCCAGGATGGCGATGCCGAGCGGCTGGCGCATTTCCGAGCCGATGCCGAAACCGATCGCCAGCGGCAGCGCCGCACCCATCGCCACCAGCGTGGTCATGGTGATCGGGCGGAACCGCACCAGCGCCGCGTCGCGGATCGCGTCGGGTGCGGACAACCCGTGCTCGCGTTCGCGCACCAGCGCGAAATCCACCATCAGGATGGCGTTTTTCTTGACGATGCCGATCAGCATCAGCACCGCGATCACGCTCATCAACGTGAGCTGGGTGTGGGTGACCAGCATGGCCAGAAACGCACCGGCGCCGGCCGCCGGCAGGGTCGAAAGAATGGTGAGCGGGTGGATCAGGCTTTCGTACAGGATGCCGAGCACCACGTACATCGCGCCGATCACCGCGAGCAGGAGCAGCAGCGAGTTGGTGAGCGAATCGAGCAGGTCCTTGTTTTCGCCGGTGTAGCGCTTTTGCACGCCCGCCGGCAGTTGCGCGGCGGCAATCGCCTGGTCGACCAGCTTCATGCCGGTCACCGGCGTCACCCCCTTGGCCAGGTTGTAGCTGACGCGCGAGGACTCGACCTGGTTGTAATGCTGGATGCTGACCGGGGCGATGTGCGGGTGGATCCGCGCCACCGCCGAGAGCGGAACCATCTTGCCCTGGGTGTTGCGCACGTAGGTGTTGAGCAGCGCATCCGGACTCAGTGTGTCGGCCTTGTTCGAGGTGAGGATCACCTGGTACTGGTTGATGTCCGAGTAGATGGTGGACACCGGCGCCTGCCCGAACGCGTCGTTCAACGCGTCGTCCACCTGCGCCACGCCCAGGTGCAGGCGCGCCGCGGCGTCGCGATCCACCGCCAGCATCTGCTGTTTGCCAATGCTGTCGAAACTGGTGGTGACATCGCGGAACTGCGGCATCCTGCGCATCATCTGCGCCAACTTCAGCGTGGGCATCTGCAGTGCGACGCCGGCGGTGCTGGTGAGCTGGAACGAGTACTGCGGGCCGCCACTGTCGCCGCCGCCACCGCCACCGAAAAACTGCATCGGCGTCAACGAGAGGCGCAGGTCGGGCACGTTCGCAAACTGTTTGGACAGCCGATCCACCACCTCCTGCGCGGTGGCGTGGCGGTCGTTCGGGCCGTCGCCGTGCGGCCGCAGGTCCACGAACATGGTGGCGCGGTTGCCGACCGCGCCATTGTCGCCACCCTGCCGACCCAGCACAGTGGTGACATCGAGCACGTCGTGGTCGTGGCGCAGTTCGGCCGCCATCTCCTGCGTACGCTGCGCCATGCGCGTGGGCGAGATGTTGGCGTCGGCGGTGAGCTGCACCCGCATCATGCCAATGTCCTCCTTGGGCATCATGCCGCCGCCGGCGGTCATGCCGACCAGCACCGCGAGCAGCACCGTCAGCACCAGCAGGATCGGCGGCTGCCAGCGCATCAATCGGCGGTGGCGCAGCGACCAGTCCAGCGCGCGGGTGTAGACCGCGAGCATCCAGTGGTCGAAACGTTCGGCCAGCAGCTCCGCGCGGCCCGGCCGGCGTTCGGCCTGCGGCCGCTCCTGCTTCAGCCAGCGTCCGCACAGCGCGGGCGTGAGCGTGAGCGACACCACCGCGGAGATCACGATGGTGGCGATCAGCGTCACCGAAAACTCGCGCATCAGCAGGGTGAACATGTTGTGGCCGAACACCATCGGCCCGAAGATCGCGATCAGCGACAACGTGATCGAGATGACGGTGAAGCCGATTTCGCGCACGCCGGCCAGCGCCGCATCCAGCGGTCCCTTGCCCTGCTCCATGTGGCGCACGATGTTCTCGATCACCACGATCGCGTCGTCCACCACAAACCCGACGCACAGCACCAGCGCAATCAGCGAAAACAGGTTGAGCGTGAACCCCAGCGCCCACATCAGCACCAGCGCGCCGGCGAGCGACAGCGGCACGCTGAACATCGCGATCACCATCGGCCGCGTGCGCCGCAGGAACACCAGCATCACCAGCGCCACCATGACCACGCTCATGCCCAGCGCGATCTGCACCTCGTCCAGCGCCGACTGCGTGGTTTGCGTCAGGTCGAACACCGGCTGGATCGAGACATCCGCCGGCATCAGCGCGCGCAGCGCCGGCAGGCGCGCCAGGATCGCGCGCACCGTCGCCACCGAGTTGGCATCGGCGCGCTTGTTGATCTGCATGAGCACCGCGCGCTGGCCGTTGAACCACGCTGCCTGATACTTGTCGGCCTGACCGCCGGTGATCGTCGCCACGTCCGCCAGGCGCACCGGCACGCCATTGTGGGTAGCTACGATGAGCTTGGAAAAATCATCCACCGTGTGCAGCGCATCGTTCGCGCCGATCATGAACTGCATGCGGCCGTTGCCGATGGCACCCTGTGGCGCGGTGACGTTGGCGGCGCGCAGCGCATTGGCAATGTCGTTGGAAGTGATGCCGGCGTGCGCCAGCGCCGCGCTGTTGAGCGCCACGCGCACCGCATGCGGCGAGCCGCCGCCCACGCCCACCTGCGCCACGCCGGGGATCTGCGCCATCGCTGGCTGCAGCAGGGTTTGCGTCAAGTCGTAGAGCTTGTCCGGCGGCAGGCTGGACGAGGTCAGCGTGATCAGCAGGATGGGAATCTGCGAGGTGTCGAACTTGAAATACTGCGGCGGCACCATGCCGGTGGGCAGGTCGGGCTGCGCCGCGTTGATCGCCTGCTGCACGTCGCGCGCCGCCTCGTCGGCATTGCGGCTCATGTCGAACATGATCTGGATCTGCACCGCGCCCTCGGCCGCGGAGCCGTACATCTCCTTGACGCCGGGAATGCGCCCGAGGTGCCGTTCCAGCGGTGACATCACGGTGTTCGCCATCACCTGCGCGCTGGCGCCCGGCATCTGCGCCATCACGCCGACGCCGGGAAACTCGATCGACGGCAACGCCGCCACGCCAAGCAGCAGATAAGCCCACACGCCGGCCATTGCCAGCCCGATGGCCAGCAGCGAGGTGCCGATCGGGCGGCGGATCATGGGTGCAAAAACGTTCACGTGTCCTCCGTGGCGCGCAAGCATAACGGGAGAACCCGGCGGCACCGTGGCAGCGTGGCGGCACTCCCGGACATGCCGCCTTTATGCACCCATCCGCACCCGCCGCGTATGTGCCGAGAGGCAGGCCCTGCCATTAGGCATGGGGATTGGGGATACGGGATTGGGGATTCGCACGAGCCGTCCCGTCGCAGCTCTTCCGTATCCCGCGCATCCGTTCCAGAAACCCCGTGGCTCGCCGGGATTTTGCCTGTCCGTATCCCCAATCCCGCATCCCTGATCCCGGCTTCACGGCTTCACGGCTTCACGGCTTCCAACGCAGCGTGAGCGACCAGGTACGCCCCGGCTGGTTGTAGTAGTAGACCGTCTCGTAGCGACGGTCGAAGGCATTTGCCAGGCGGCCTTCGAGCTGCCACGCCGGCGCCAGTTGCCAGCTTGCGCGCAGCGCGAGGGTGCCGTAGCCGGCAAGGCGACGGGTGTTGGCCACGTCGTCGTAGCTGTGGCTGGCGGCGTACCACGTGGTGCCGAGGCCGAAGGCGCCGAAGCGGCGGTCGAGGTCGACGCGCAGCGTGCGTTCCGGGCGCCGGTTGAGCAGTTTGCCGTCGTTCGTGCCGCCATCGTCATTCTTCGGCTGCTGCAACGTGAGATACGCCGCGAGCTGCCAGCCGGCCAGCGTGGCGCCCGCCTGGCCTTCGAGTCCGCGGATGCGCGCGCGCGACAGGTTGAACGGCACGTAGTTGCGCGTGGCGTCGAGCAGGATCATCTGGTTGATGCGCGTCTGGTACGCGTTCAGCGCCCAGTGCCAGCCGTCGCCCTGCTGCTGCACGCCCAGCTCGGCACTGCGCGAGGTTTCCGGCCTGAGCTGCGGGTTGGCCGAAGCCATGCCGAAAAACGGCGGGAAATACAGGTCGTTGAACGTGGGCGCATGGAACGCGGTGCCATAGCTGGCGGAGACCCGCAGGCCGTGGTCGAAGGCGTAGCCCCACGCCAGCGCGCCGGTGCTGTGGTTGCCGAACTGGCCGCTGTGGTCGCGCCGCGCCGATGCCTGCAGCGTGTTCGCGCCCCAGCTGGCCTGGTACTGCGCAAACACGCCGGTATCCAGGCGGCGATCGGCAAGATAGCCGGTGGAGCTGTCCACGTGCTCGCGCTGCCAGTCGACGCCGGCGGTCAACAGCTGGCCGGGCGCCAGCGTGACATCGTTCTGCCAGCTGGCCTGGTCGCGGCGGGAATTGGCGTAACCGGTCTGCCGGCGCGGGTAATACGCACCCAGATACGTGCCCTGGTAATAGGTGGTGGAGAGATCCTTGCTCTGCCCAGCGCTGAGCATCACCTTCCACGCCGCTAGCGGCGCAAACGCCAGCCGCGCGCCGCCCAACCGCTGCTCCTGCAGCGCGCGGTTGCTGCCGAACGGACTGCCGGCGTACTCGACAAAGTTGCGGCTGCGCAGCCAGTTGCCGGACAGCTCGGCGCCGTTGTCCCAGCGCCAGCCGCCGCTCAATGCGCCGTTCCAGTTGCGGAACGCGTCGTTGCGCGGGTCATCCACGAAGCAGCCGGCGAAGGCCTCCGCGGCGCCCATCTTGCAGGCTGGAAAACCACGCGTGTACTGCCCGCCGAGGCTGGCGTTGTACCAGGCGTGCGCGTCGCCGCCGGAAAGACCCAGCGTGCTGCCGGCCAGCCCACGGCTGCCCACGGTGACGCTCATCGACGGCACGGTGCCGCCATTCGGACGGCCGTGGCGGGTGAAGATCTGGATCACCCCGCCGATCGCGTCCGGCCCATACAGGCTCGAGCGCGGGCCGCGCACGATCTCGATGCGCTCAATCTGGTCCACCGGCAACTGCTGGATGGCGGCAAAGCCGGCGGTGACCGAACCGATGCGCACGCCGTCGATCAGCACCAGCGTGTGGTTGGCGTTGCTGCCGCGCAGCGACAACGTGCTGAGCTGGCCCAGGCCGCCGTATTGCGCGATCGCTACGCCCGGCAGGCCGGTCAGCAGGTCCTGCACCGAGAGCGGTTGCAAGCGCTCGATGTCGGCACGCGTGACGATGGTGACCGCGGAGAGCGTGTCGTCCACCGTCACCGGCGTGCGGGTGGCGGTCACCACCACCGGATCGAGGGCACTCGCGGCGTTCTGGTCGGCAGCGTAGGCAGGCAGCATGCAGGTCATCAGCGCCGCTGCAAGCAAGGTCTTGTTCATTGCAATCCTCAGCCGCACACCCGTGCGGCGCATGGTCGTCACCACGCCAGCGCACGCAAGGAAGCGGGAGAGAAGCGCCACGGCCATGCCGGACACATCTGTCCAGCCACGCCCACCGCGCGCCAGCAGTCATGTCCAGGCCGGTCTCCGGGCTCGTGAGCGGGCATCGCCCCGCGTGGCGCCTTCCCGTGCGTGTTCGCACAGTGGCGGATGGCCGCGCGTTGACTCACTTACCGTTGCGGGGGCAGCGCCGGCCTTGCGGATACCCCGCGCACCGGCTTCCCGTTTCATCCCGCCGGCAAACGCCGCCGGGACACCAGAACGCCGCGCAGTCTAGCAGCTCGCTCCCGCTGGGTCGGAATTCATCTCAACGTGGCCTCTCGCGCAGAGTCCGCCGGGATGAAGCCCGTCCCACGACGCGCCTTCGCCGCCGAGCGCTCTTCCGATTTCCGATGCCCAAGACCAACCGGCATGCCCCGCGCGCTGCTACCACTTGTCGCCCGCGATCCAGGTGTGCTGCACGCGGCAGTCGGGGGTCATGGCGACGAGGTCAGCCTGACAGCCGACGGCGATGCGGCCGTGGGTGGCGGCGAGGCCGAGGTAGTCAGCCGGGTATGCGCTGGCCATGCGCACGGCTTCGGCCAGCGGCTGGTCGAGCAGATTGACGGCGTTGCGCACGGCGCTGGCCATGTCGAGCGCGGAGCCGGCGAGCACGCCGGCGGCGGTCTGGCAGATGCCGTCCTTCGCGGTGATGGTCTCGCCATTCAGTACGTAACTGGGGTCGGCGGCGCCGACCGGCGGCATGGCGTCGGTGACCAGCACGATCTTGCCGGACGCCTTCGCCGCAATGGCATTGCGCAGGCTGGCCGGGTGCACGTGGTGGCCGTCGGCGATGATGCCGCACCAGCTGCCGGCGTCGTCCAGCGCGGCGCCGACCACGCCGGGCGCGCGGCTGCCGAACGGCGTCATGGCGTTGAAGAGATGGGTGAAGCCGCGCACGCCGGCAGCAAGGGCGGCGCGCACGGTGGCGTAGTCGGCGGCGGTGTGGCCGGCGTTGACGATGACGCCGGCGGCGGCGAGCCGCGCGATCATTTCGTGCGGTACGCGCTCGGGTGCCAGGGTCAGCACGCGCACCCCGCGGTGCGGCGCAGTGAGCAGTTGCAGCTCGTCCTCGCGGGGCACGTGGAACCACTTGGCGTCGTGCACGCCCTTGCGCTCGGGCGCGAGGAACGGACCTTCCAGATGCACGCCGAGCAGGCCCGGCACGCCTTCGGCAAATGCCTGCTCGATGGCGGCCAGCGCTGCGCGCATCACTTCCGGGCTGTCGCTGATGAGCGTGGGCAGGAAACCGGTGGTGCCGAACTGCCGGTGCGCGGCGCCAATGGTGCGGATGGTGTCCACCGTGGGCGCGGCGTTGAACAACACGCCGCCGCCGCCATTGACCTGCACGTCGATGAAGCCGGGCACCAGCAGCGCACCGGCCAGATCGTCCGCCTGCGCGGCGCGCACCTGCGGGTGATCCATCGGCAACAGCGCCGCGATGCGTGCGCCGTCGATCAGCACCGCAAGATCGTCGCGCCAGCCGTGGGCGGTGAGGACTTTGGCGTGGGTCAGGGCGGTTGGCATATAGAGGCCTATACGGCTGAATGATGGAATCGAAACCGAGCGCTGGAGCGGCAACGCGGTCGAGCCAGAGCCTTTACCGATGCTGGGCAAGGGCTCCTGCCCCTGCCCGGCTCGCCACCAACGGGCGTAGCCCGTAGGTGGCTCCGTCGGCCACCCGCCTTGCAGGCGACCGACGTGCGGCCCATCCATGGGCCGCGATTCCGGGGCTCGCGGGGCCGCGCGAAATCAAACGGTCTCGGTGACCTTGTTGAGGTGTGGCGGCACATCCGGATTGAACCCACGGGCCAGCGCCAGCGCGCTGGTGGCGCGGTAAAAGCTCTGGATCGTCAGCAGTGGGGTGAACATCGGCGGCAGGCCGGCGGCGAGCGGCAGGAATCCGTTGCCGGTCTTGCCCGGCGCGGCCACCAGCACGTTCGCGCCGCGACCGCGGAACTCGTCGGCGACTGCGAGCGTGCCGCCCAGCGACTCGTCGTCCTGCGCAAAGCACAGCACCGGGAAATGCGGGCCAACCAGCGCCATCGGGCCGTGCTTGACCTCGGCGGCGCTGAACGCCTCGGCATGCAGGCCGCTGGTTTCCTTGAACTTGAGCGCGGCTTCGAGCGCCGCCGCAAAGCCGTAGCCGCGACCGAGCACGAACAGGTTGTGCGCGCCTTTCAGTACCTCGACCAGCGGCGACCAGTCCGCCCCCCAACCGGCGCGCAGTTCATCCGGCAACGCCTTGAGCGTGGCCAGCAACTTGGCATCGCCGTGCCAATGCGCGGCCAGTTGCAGGATCGCGGCCAGCGCAGCGAGATAGCTCTTGGTGGCTGCCACGCTGCGCTCCGGGCCGGCGTGCAGCGGGATCACGGTATCGGCCAGCGCGGCCAGCGGCGAATCCTCGACGTTGACCAGCGCTACCACGCGCGCGCCAGTCGCCTTGGCCGCCTGCGCATTGCGCACCAGGTCGGGGCTCTTGCCCGATTGCGAGATGGCGATGAACAACGCGCCCTCCCACTTTTGCGGCGCAGCGTACACCGAGGTGACCGAGGGCGAGGCCGATGCGGTGACGACGCCGAGCTGGGTTTCGAACACGTACTTGGCATACGCCGCCGCGTGGTCGGAGCTGCCGCGCGCGCAGGTGACGATGAAGCGCGGCGGCGCCTTGCGCAGCGCCGCAGCCAGCTCGGCGACGACCCGCTCGTTGGCCAGAAACTGGCGGGCTACCACGTCGGCGGTTTCGTGCGCCTCACGGAACATCAGGGTGTCGCTGGCTTGCATGATTTCCTCGCGTCAAGGTTGCCGCACACGGCAACCGGTGGATTCAGTCGGCGTGCAACTCGGCCACAAAGTCGTAGATGTCGCCGCGGTACCAGGAACAGGTGAACTCGACCACCCGGCCATCGTCCAGAAAGCTGCGTCGCTCGATGCTGAGCCCGGCGCTGCCGGCGGCCACGTGCAGCAAACGCGCCTGCTGCGCGTTGAGCGACACCGCGCGCAGGCGCTGCAACGCGCGCCGGGGCCGGCAACCCAGCGCGCCCAACGCTTCGTACAGGGAGTCGTGCACCAGCATCGGGTCCGGCAACAGATTGGCCGGCACCACGCTGCGCTCGATCGCCAGTGGTTCGTTCTGGCCATAGCGCACGCGGTGCAGGCGCACCACCAGCGAGCCGGGCGACAGGTTCATCGCCATCGACTCCTCGGGCGTGACTTCGCCGATGGTGCGCTCGAAAAACTCGGAACGCGGATGCAGGCCGCGGTCGCGCAAATCCTCGGTAAAGCTGGACAGCCGCGACATCGGTTTCTCGATGCGCTCGGCAATGAAGGTACCGGCGCCGTGGCGCTGGGTCAGCAAGCCCTCTTCGACCAGCCCCGCAATGGCCTTGCGCACGGTGACGCGCGAAAGCTTCAGGTTTTGCGACAGATCGCGCTCGCTGGGCAGCGCCTGGCCCGGCTCGATGGTGTGCTGTTCGACCACGTTGCGGATGGCGCTGCGCAAGCGCAGGTAGGCCAGCGGCTGATGACTGGCCGGATCGCGACAGATCCGGCGGTATTCGCGGGCAAGGGCGTTTTCCATCCGTAGAAGATACCAATAGCAAACCATTGACCGCAAGCTGGATGGACGTCCAATCGTTCAAGCAAGGTGAAAACCCGGTAATCCTGCGGCCTGCGTGGGCACAATGAATTCGTATGCAGGAGTGCGCTTGTGCTGGTATTTCACTGGTACTATCGTCGACGCGAGGGCGGAATCCACCCCTACCGCCCATCTCCCCGGCTGCGAGGTGATTGCGTGACGGCTACTTTGTACAAGGTCGAACCGTTCGACCTGGTGATTTTCGGCGGCACTGGCGACCTTGCCCTGCGCAAGCTGCTGCCGGCCTTGTTCCATCGCCATGCGGACGGCCAAATACCGGCCGCGAGCCGCATCATCGGCGTGGCACGCGAGAAGCTCACCGACGATGCCTACCGCGCACAGTTGCGCGAAGTGCTGGTGCGCAAGGGTGCCGAGCCGGCCAAGCTTGACGCCTTCCTGGCCCAGGTCGACTACCGCCCGCTGGATGCGCGCAAGGACGATGGTTGGGAGGCGTTTGCCGCGTACATCAAGGGGCAACCCGAGCACGTGCGCGTGTTCTACATGTCGACGTCGCCCGAGTTGTACGTGGACATCTGCCATCGCCTGGCCGGCCACGGCCTGAACGGCGAGGGCTCGCGCGTGGTCCTGGAAAAGCCGATCGGCCGCGATCTCGCCAGCGCCAACCGCATCAACGATCTGGTCGGCGAGGTGTTCAGCGAATCGCAAACTTTCCGCATCGACCACTACCTCGGCAAGGAGACGGTGCAGAACCTGTTGGCGCTGCGCTTCGGCAATGCCTTGTTCGAGCCGCTGTGGAACGCCGACCACATCGACCACGTGCAGATCACCGTGGCCGAGACCTTGGGCATCGGCCGTCGTGCCGGCTACTACGACCATGCCGGCGCGCTGCGCGACATGGTGCAAAACCATTTGCTGCAACTGTTGTGCATGGTGGCGATGGAAGCCCCGGCCTCGCTCGCACCCGACGCGGTGCGCGACGAGAAACTCAAGGTGCTGCGCTCGCTCAAGCCGATCGCCGGCAGCGAGGTGTCGCAGTTCACCGTGCGGGGCCAATACCGTGCCGGCGTGGCCGAGGGGCAGGCGGTGCCGGGGTATGCCGAGGAGTTGAACGGCGCGAAATCCGATACCGAAACCTTCGTGGCGCTCAAGGCCGAAATCGAAAACTGGCGCTGGGCCGGAGTGCCGTTCTACCTGCGCACCGGCAAGCGCCTGCCGCAGCACGTGTCCGAGATCGTGGTGGCGTTCAAGCGCGTGCCGCATTCCATCTTCGGCACCAAGGTCGGCACGCTCGCACAGGACAAGCTGGTGTTGCGCCTGCAGCCGGACGAGGGCGTCAAGCTTTCGGTCAACATCAAGGACCCCGGCCCCGGCGGCATGCGCCTGCGCCACGTGCCGCTCGACATGAGCTTTGCCGAGGCATTCGGCGTCACCCAGCCGGACGCCTACGAGCGCCTGTTGCTGGATGTGGTGCGCGGCAACCCGACACTGTTCATGCGCCGCGACGAGGTGGAAGCCGCGTGGAAGTGGATCGATCCCATCCTTGCCGGCTGGGCGGCGAGCGGCGAAGCGCCGCGCCCGTACGCTTCCGGCAGTTGGGGCCCGAGCGCATCGGTGGCGCTGATCGAACGCGACGGCCGCACCTGGCACGAGGACAGCGAGTGAACATGGCGCCCAACCTCACCAGCCACCACTTCACGCAGGCCGCCGCCCAGGCCAGCGCGCTGGCGGAGCGCGTCGCCGCGCAGCTGCGCGACGGCATCGCGGCACGCGGACGTGCACTGGTCGCGGTCTCCGGCGGTACCACACCCGCCGCGTTTTTTGCCGAGCTGGCCAGGCAAGTGTTGGATTGGGCGCGGGTCACCGTAACCCTGGTCGACGAGCGCTGGGTGCCGGATACCGATCCGCGCTCGAACGCGAAACTGGTCAAGGAGACCCTGCTGCAAGGGCCCGCGGCGGCCGCCACGTTCGTGCCGCTATACACCGGCGCCGCCACGCCCGAGGCCGGGTTGGCGGATGCCGCCACGCGCATCGCCGCGCTGCCGCTGCCGTTCGACGCGGTACTGCTCGGCATGGGCGACGACGGCCACACGGCGTCGTTCTTCCCCGGTGGCGATCACCTGGCCGAAGCCACCGATCCGCGCACGCTGGCGCAGGTGCTGCCGATGCGCGCCACGCGCGCCGGCGAGCCACGCATCACGCTCACGCTGCCGGTGCTGCTGGCCACGCGCGCGCTGTACCTCTTGATCCGTGGCGCGAAAAAACGCGACCTGATCGCCGACGTGCGGCTGGGCATGGACAGCGCCAAGGATTACCCGGTACGCGCCGTCGTGCACCAAGCGCAGGTGCCGGTGGCGGTTTACTGGGCACCGTGAAATACGAGCGATCCATGGACGGTCTGCGCACCGCAAGACCAGCGGCCATGGATGGCCGCACGTCAGCCAGCAGCAGGGTCGCTGGCTGACGGAAGTGGGCTTGGCGACGCCAAGCCCGCCGAGCCTTGCCAAGGCAGGACTGCACTGGCGAGGCACAAGTTAAGTTCCTTTCGCAGACACAGCATCAGAGCCACACCGCCGTGCCTGATGTCAAAAACGGGCTCCTGCCCGTTTTTGACTCGCCTTTGCTGGGCCTGGCCCGGCAAAGGCTCCGCGACACCAGCGCCATGTGCTGGTGTCGCGGCGGGCCACCCTTGGCCCGCGCATCGCAAGCCCCAACGCCGCCGGAGTTCCGCCATGACCACCCTCCATCCCGTCCTCGCCGAAGTCACCGCCCGTATCGTCGAACGCAGCCGCCCCACGCGCACGGCCTACCTCGCGCGGATCGACGCCGCGAAAGCCCAGGGCGTGTATCGCCACCGCCTCGGCTGCTCCAACCTCGCGCACAGCTTTGCCGCCGCACCGGACGCGGACAAGAGCAAGCTGCGCGGCAAGATCACGCCCAGCATCGGCATCGTCACCGCGTACAACGACATGCTCTCGGCGCACCAGCCGTACGAGCCCTACCCGGTGGAAATCCGCAAGGCCGCGCGCCTGGTCGGTGCGGTAGCGCAGGTGGCCGGCGGCGTGCCGGCGATGTGCGACGGCATCACCCAGGGCCGCGCCGGCATGGAGCTGAGCCTCTTCTCGCGCGAAGTGATCGCGATGGCGGCGGCGGTCGCGCTCTCGCACGACACCTTCGACGCCGCGCTGATGCTCGGCATCTGCGACAAGATCGTGCCGGGCCTGCTCACCGCCGCGCTGTCATTCGGCCACATCCCCACCATCCTGGTGCCGGCCGGGCCGATGACCAGCGGGCTGTCCAACCCCGAAAAATCGAAAGTGCGCCAGCGCTACGCCGAGGGCAAGGCCGACCGCGACGAGCTGCTCGAAGCCGAGTCGGCCGCCTACCACGCGCCAGGCACCTGCACCTTCTACGGCACCGCCAACTCCAACCAGATGCTGATGGAGATCATGGGCGTGCACCTGCCGGGAGCGAGCTTCGTCCACCCCAACACGCCGCTGCGCGAAGCGCTTACCCGCGCCGCGACATTCCGCGCCGCGCAGATCACCGCGCTGGGCGACGACTACACGCCGATCGGCCGCGTGCTGGACGAACGCGCCTTCGTCAACGGCATCGTCGGCCTGCACGCGACCGGAGGCTCCACCAATCACCTGCTGCACCTGGTGGCCGTGGCGCGCGCCGGCGGCATCGTACTCACGCTGGACGATTTCGACGCGCTCTCGCGCGTGGTGCCGCTGATGGCCCGCGTGTACCCCAACGGCAGCGCGGACGTGAACACCTTCCACACCGCCGGCGGCATGCCGTTCCTGATCGGCTCGCTGCTGGATGCCGGGCTGCTGCATCCGGACGTCCAAACGGTATGGGGCAAGGGCCTGGCGCCGTACCGCAAAATGCCCGCGCTGGAAGCCAGCGGCCGACTGGTGTGGAACGACGTCGGCCCCAGCGGCAACCTCGACGTGCTGCGCCCGGCCAACGAGCCGTTCCGCAAGGACGGTGGCCTGCGCGTGCTGCGCGGCAACCTCGGCTGCGCCGTCATCAAGGTGTCGTCCATCCCGGATGACCGCAAGGTGGTCGAAGCACCCGCACTCGTCTTCAACGACCAGGAAGAAGTGCAGGCCGCGTTCAACCGCGGCGAGCTCAACCGCGATTTCGTCGCCGTGGTGCGCTTCCAGGGCCCGAAAGCCAACGGCATGCCCGAGCTGCACAAGCTCACGCCGCCGCTCTCCGTGTTGCAGGCGCGCGGCCACCACGTGGCGCTGATCACCGACGGCCGCATGTCCGGCGCCTCCGGCAAGGTGCCGGCAGCAATCCACGTCACTCCCGAAGCGGTGGACGGCGGTGCCATCGGAAAATTGCGCGAAGGCGACGTCATCCGCCTCGATGCCGAAGCCGGCACGCTGGAAGTGAAAGTCGACGCCGCCGAATGGGCCGCGCGCGCACAGGCGCACATCGACCTCTCCGCACACCACGTCGGCATGGGCCGCGAACTGTTCGCCCCGTTCCGCAACGCGGTTGGCACCGCCGATGCCGGCGTCACCGTGTTCGGCACCGTCGACCGGCATCATCTCGCCGACGCGTGACCGCAAAAGGCAAAAAGGGGTCACCATTTCGCCGTCCGGGTCAATAGGCACGCACTTGCTCTTCTCCGGCCGCGCCGAAGGGCAGGTGCCCGCCTTGCCGCTGACCACCAGCCGCTGTGTTTCATGCGGCGCGAAGATCGCGCCAGTCACCGTTCTGGTTAGGGCCGCATCAGCGGCCCTTGTTGCTTGCCAAACACTCATCGGTCATCGCGGATCCCGTCCAGGTGCACGACATGCGTGGCACAGGATCACGGGCTCAAGGCCCAACCTTTTGTGGCTCGGTCCGCGTGCGGTCTTGCGTCCAACACGGGTGCCGACGGCCGCGACCTTTCAGGTTTGCTGGCTCGAAGCCACACCCCGTTTCCGGCCTGCGACCGTCAGCGTGATCAGCCGAAGGCGCGCGTGAGATCGAACGCCGTGCCTTCGTGCAGCATGTGGTAACAGGCGCGGGCCAGCTTGTGCGCAACAGCCTTGATCGCCACGACGCGGTGCTTGCGGGCACGCTTGCGCTCGTACCAGCGCCGGATCGACGGATCGAAGCGCACCGCATAGTTGGCCGCTTCCATGAACGCCCAGCACAGGTAGCGATTGCCGCACTTGCGGTTGCCATGCCCCTTTCGCTTGCCGTTGGACAGCCGCACGCTCTCGACCATGCGGCAGTACGAGGCGTAGTCACCAACGGAAGCGAAGCGCTCGATGGCACCGCTCTCCAGCAGGATGGTCGTGCCCAGGATCGGACCAATGCCCGGCACGCTTTGCAGGCGCCCAAGCAGATCCGGTCGTACCACGTCCTTGTGAATCCAGCGTTCCAAGGTGGTGATCTGTTCCTGCAGGGTGAGCCACAGCTTGAACTGGATCAGCACGCCGAAACGAGTGGAAAGATCGGGAAACAGGTCGACCAGTTGCGACGGCGTCAGCTGTCGCAACTGGTTGGCCGACAGCTGTTTGCCTGTGCTGCGACTGAAACTGGACTGGATCGACAGCATCAACCGCACCGCCTGCCGCACCAAACTGAAGCGTCGACGCAGCAGGTCGCGGGTGCCGCGCTGCGCGCGGGGATAGATGTAGCCCTCCGGTAGTAAGCCGAGGCGCATCAACTGGGCCAGGTGCAGCGCGTCGCTGTCGTCGTCGCCGTGCTTGAGGCCGTCGTACTGCGGAATCGCCGTGGTGTTGACCAGATGGACGGCATAGCCATGGTCCATCAGGCCATCAACCAGCCAGTACCAGTTGTAGGTGGACTCCACCGCCACACCGACCAGCTCGTCCCGGTACGGGGCCAAGTCCGCCAGCAGGCGCGGCAAATCGTTGGGGCGCCGACGGCACAGCACCGGCTTGCCCTCGCCGTCCATGACCGCCAACACGCTGTTGCTGGAATGCAAATCGATCGCTGCGTAAAGTGACATGGCTGCCTCCTGTCGCTGGGCGACGTTGAAACCGTGGTAGTTCCAACGTACCGCCGAGCGCGGGAGGCGGCGACATGAGTCTTCAGAGTCAGTTTTCTGGGCGACCCGGTTACCCCGAAACGCTGCGGAAAACTGACTCTGACCCCTTTTTGTCCCCTCACCTCCCCCACACCCCACGAGCCCGCCATGACTTCGCAGGAAACCAAACAACAGCAGATCGCCGAGATCCTCGCCCTCGCCCCGGTGGTGCCGGTGGTGATCGTCGACACCGTCGCCCACGCGGTGCCGATGGCGCGCGCGCTCGTCGCCGGCGGCATCCGCAGCATCGAAGTCACGCTGCGCACACCGGCCGCGCTCGATGCCATCCGTGCCATCAGCGCCGAGGTACCCGATGCCATCGTCGGTGTCGGTACCGTGCTTGACGCCGCGCAACTCGAAGCCGCGCGCGTGGCCGGCGCGAAGTTCGCAGTGTCCCCTGGCGTCTCGCCCAAGCTGCTCGACGCTGCCGATGCCAGCGCGCTGCCGCTGTTGCCCGGCGTCGCCACCGTCGGCGAGGCCATGCACCTGCTCGAACGCGGCTACCGCCACCTGAAACTCTTCCCCGCCGTACCGGTCGGCGGCGTTGCCCTGCTCAAAGCCTGGGCCAGCCCGCTGCCGCAACTGCGCTTCTGCCCCACCGGCGGCATCAAACCGGAAACCGCGCGCGATTTCCTCGCCCTGCCTAACGTCGCCTGCGTGGGTGGCTCCTGGCTCACTCCCAAAGACAAACTCACCAACGGTGACTGGGTTGGCATCGAGCAATTGGCGCGCGCGGCGGCGGCGTTGCGGTAGGCGCGACCGCAAGCCGGCGGACAGGACCGGCTCTCTCAGTTCGATTGCAAAGGTCGATGGGAAACCGCAGCCCGCATTCCCCGGCGACCTTCCCCGCTTGCTCCGCCAGCCGACCGCAGCGCTCACGCAACACCGCGCGATGGCCAGGGGATGCTGCTGTCGTCGCACTGGTGCATGCGCGCATCGCCGCTGTCCAGCGGCTCAATCCCGGCAAGGTAGTCGAGGTTGATGAAATGGCCGCGGTGCACGCGCAAAAAGCGCGTCGACTCCATCCGCGATTCGATGCCGACCACGGTGCTGCGCAGCGGGTAGTCGCCCTGCGCACATACGGGTTCACATGGTTGCCCGCGGCCTGCAGCCACTCGATCTCGCGGGCCGCGACCAGGAACTCCTTGCCCAGCTTGCGCACCAGGAAGCGCTCGGGCCGCCCCATCAACTCCCCAGGCGGACCGTCATAGTTCGGCCAGCAAGTTCGCCTCGCCCTGCTGACGCAGTTGCCAGAGGCGGTAGAGCGCCAGCAAGCCGATGGCGGAGATCTGGATGCGCACCTCCTTCAGGTACTCGTAGCCGAAATTGACTCACCACAAGTCGAGGTCGCAAGGCCACACGGCC
Organism: Rhodanobacter sp. FW106-HT46G03; assembly: GCF_058789895.1. Taxonomy (NCBI): domain Bacteria; kingdom Pseudomonadati; phylum Pseudomonadota; class Gammaproteobacteria; order Lysobacterales; family Rhodanobacteraceae; genus Rhodanobacter; species Rhodanobacter sp. FW106-HT46G03. Next base: position 468,415 of record NZ_JBYTCC010000001.1, on the reverse strand, counting down.
ACGGCAGAAGGGTAGGGTGGCTGGAGCGCTCACCGGCGTCCCGGCCACCATTGCCCGATTGCAGGGGGATCCCGGGGTGACAGCTCAGGAAACCTCAACCACTCCCGGGTTTTCCCGTTCGGTTTACGGGCGAGATGCCGCAACCAGCCACAAGTGCAGACCCAGCGCCGTCGCCTGTTGCTGCAAGTCGACAAACTGCTTGGGATCCTTGACTACGATCGCCACGTCGCGTGGCACCAGCGGAGTCTTCGCCTTGGCCAAAGCCGCGCGCAGGACGGCGACTCGGAATTTCTCGCTGTGATCCACGATGACCAGCGGGTCGCGCGCGGGCGACTCCAGCACCCGCACCGCCATCTCCGTGTCGGCACTCGACCCCGCAGCCGCGGCCGGCATCAACGCCTCGATGAGCGGATTGACTTCGACGGCGTTGCCTACCATTACCGCCGAAGTCCAGTGGGTGGCCGCCAGCACGTCAACGCATTGCGAGCGTACAGCCGGCGCATCGCAAAGCGTCATTGGCCGGTGCGGCGAATTGGCGCCGGATGTCGGCGCAACTGTCTGGCAACCGGCAAGTACCGCCGACGCTAGGGCCATACACAGAAAACGATATGCCATCGTAACTTCTCCCTGTTGTTATTCCACCTGCAATGCACCGTAGGTATAACCAAACGGCTACAGATTCGCCGTTGTTGGCACAGCCAACACCGTGGCAAACCTCATTCACTTCTGCCTCAACCGCAATTTCCGCAATGTTACGTCACCCATTCCCATTACCGCCGTCGCCAATGCACCGTACCCAAAGCCGAAGTGGCTTGAGGCACCAAGCAAATTTACCGACTCCGCACTCAACTTTCCCCTACTCACCGATCTCGGTCGCCACCATGCGGTACTACCTTATGATTTGACAACCGCAAATAACGGTATCCACTCGGCAGGTCTCCATTTCGTTTCAACTTGGCTTATTGTAGCTACCGGCCTTGTACCGCCCGCCCAGTACTTGCGAAAACGTCAACCTGCGGCACCGACCCAGCGTGTGAGAGCGTCGAATGGCTCAGGAGGCTGCGACCACCATCCACGCCGGACATGTCGTTGCTAAAACAATCGGCGGCAGCGACGGGGTACGGGCAGCGGTCAGTCAAGTACCAGCCCCCGCTCAACGGCAATGATAGGGACTTTCACCCTTCAGTTCCACGCCGGAGGTGGCGTCCCTGATGACGACGGTGGCACCGGGGTGCGTGGAACAAAGCGCGTTGCGCGCCGTATAGATGCCACTTCCCTGGGTCAGGATTACCGTGTTCCCGCCGTTCGCCCCGTCCTGGAGCGATACCTTGTAGTTGCCGGAAAGCGTCACGCATCCCGACAGAAGCGCGGCCATTGAGGTCAGCGATACCGCGGAAATATGCTTGTATTTACCACTCATTCTGACTTCCTCCATGTACCCTTTGGCTTGATGATAACTGCATCGCCTATGGCGTCCCATACGTCATAGAGCGCTAACTTTCGAGGCCCGCTTTACCTCCTCGCTCTTATGTTGCAGGTTGTAGTCCCTCGCATCCTTCTTTATCTGGATTCGATTCGCGTCAAAAGTGGGCAAAGGCCTGTAATATAGTAGTATCGCCAGCAACGTAACGTACCGTGTTCGACATCACTTGCACATCAGCTTCTTCAGCTTGCCAGTGTACGTACCGGCGGCGCAGTCACGGGCCAGGGCCGCATCGTGGTAGGCCGCCGCTTGTTGCTTGTATTCCTCGATTTGTGCACCGGTCAGCGGGGTTATCTTTACCGCATTGACCAGTTTCCTCAACAACCCGCGGCGAGCGGCGAGCCATTGGGCATCCTGCACGACAGGGCGCTTGTATACCGCGTAGACAAGCATGGTGTGGGTGCTGTCGACCCGGTGCATGTATACCTCCCCAAGGAGGGCGAGTGCGCCTGGCTGTCTCACGACCACGGCCAACGGGGTGGATGCCGAGCCATCGGATGGATCGCCGTATTGGCTGTTGACAGGCAAGGCCAAGTCGTCCGGCCTACTTGACAGACTGGAGTATTGCCAAAACATGGCGTACTGCCACTGTATGCCATTGATAACTTCGACATTAGTAGTGATCTCACGGTTAAACGACCATTCGTCTGGGTAATATATAGAATGCGGCCTCTGATAGATCCACCTTGGGTCATAGAATTGCCCCGGAGAGATGTTATTCGCATCAGGTTTATAAAGGTGATTATTCGTATTTACTATCTGTCCATAGATTACGTCGTACGCATTCCATGCACCCATCGCCTTATCAACGTGGGTAAATGTGTCACGTGAAACATTAGCATCGTCATAGATGTCAGGGATCGGGGACTTCATAGGTGGCGCGCAGGTGTAATTAATACCGCTAGTCCACGAAGGGACATAGAGGGTGGATATCTTTAGCTCTAACCCCGTGAATACCCACGGCGACGCCTGGCACGCCAATAAGTTCAACGGCCACCGTTGCGCTGGATGGGGTATCGATCCGTCGTAAAAGCGTGAGTTGTCAAGCATACTCGTGCAGCCTAATAACATTATCAATGTCGTTGCTATGGCACTAAAAGTAAAAACTCTCATGGTATCGTCTCCGGAGTTAAGGAAAAGGGGTCGCCATTTCGCCGTCCGGGTCAATAGGCACGCACTTGCTCTTCTCCGGCCGCGCCGAAGGGCAGGTGCCCGCCTTGCCGCTGACCACCAGCCGCTGTGTTTCATGCGGCGCGAAGATCGCGCCAGTCACCGTTCTGGTTAGGGCCGCATCAGCGGCCCTTGTTGCTTGCCAAACACTCATCGGTCATCGCGGATCCCGTCCAGGTGCACGACATGCGTGGCACAGGATCACGGGCTCAAGGCCCAACCTTTTGTGGCTCGGTCCGCGTGCGGTCTTGCGTCCAACACGGGTGCCGACGGCCGCGACCTTTCAGGTTTGCTGGCTCGAAGCCACACCCCGTTTCCGGCCTGCGACCGTCAGCGTGATCAGCCGAAGGCGCGCGTGAGATCGAACGCCGTGCCTTCGTGCAGCATGTGGTAACAGGCGCGGGCCAGCTTGTGCGCAACAGCCTTGATCGCCACGACGCGGTGCTTGCGGGCACGCTTGCGCTCGTACCAGCGCCGGATCGACGGATCGAAGCGCACCGCATAGTTGGCCGCTTCCATGAACGCCCAGCACAGGTAGCGATTGCCGCACTTGCGGTTGCCATGCCCCTTTCGCTTGCCGTTGGACAGCCGCACGCTCTCGACCATGCGGCAGTACGAGGCGTAGTCACCAACGGAAGCGAAGCGCTCGATGGCACCGCTCTCCAGCAGGATGGTCGTGCCCAGGATCGGACCAATGCCCGGCACGCTTTGCAGGCGCCCAAGCAGATCCGGTCGTACCACGTCCTTGTGAATCCAGCGTTCCAAGGTGGTGATCTGTTCCTGCAGGGTGAGCCACAGCTTGAACTGGATCAGCACGCCGAAACGAGTGGAAAGATCGGGAAACAGGTCGACCAGTTGCGACGGCGTCAGCTGTCGCAACTGGTTGGCCGACAGCTGTTTGCCTGTGCTGCGACTGAAACTGGACTGGATCGACAGCATCAACCGCACCGCCTGCCGCACCAAACTGAAGCGTCGACGCAGCAGGTCGCGGGTGCCGCGCTGCGCGCGGGGATAGATGTAGCCCTCCGGTAGTAAGCCGAGGCGCATCAACTGGGCCAGGTGCAGCGCGTCGCTGTCGTCGTCGCCGTGCTTGAGGCCGTCGTACTGCGGAATCGCCGTGGTGTTGACCAGATGGACGGCATAGCCATGGTCCATCAGGCCATCAACCAGCCAGTACCAGTTGTAGGTGGACTCCACCGCCACACCGACCAGCTCGTCCCGGTACGGGGCCAAGTCCGCCAGCAGGCGCGGCAAATCGTTGGGGCGCCGACGGCACAGCACCGGCTTGCCCTCGCCGTCCATGACCGCCAACACGCTGTTGCTGGAATGCAAATCGATCGCTGCGTAAAGTGACATGGCTGCCTCCTGTCGCTGGGCGACGTTGAAACCGTGGTAGTTCCAACGTACCGCCGAGCGCGGGAGGCGGCGACATGAGTCTTCAGGTTCATTTCCTGCATGCCCACCACCACCTTGCCGCCCACCTGCCACTGCGTGTTGGCGTAGTCGCCGGTGTCCTGCTCGCCGGTAATGGTGAGGTCGTGGCCGACGTCGGTCAGCACGGTGTCGCCTTTCGCCTGCGTGCCCTGGATCGTGGCGTCGTGGCCGGCCGTCAGGCTCAGCGTGTCGGCCGCGCTCACCACTGTGTCGGCGTGCGTGCTGCTGTTGCCGTGCGCCTTGCCCTTGCCTACGCTGGCTTCGGTGTAGAAGCCGATGCCGTCGGTGCCGATGCAGGCCCACTCCGCCGCTGGCGTTCTTGTTGGTGCTCTGGAGGGTGTGCTGCTCGGTTTGGCTTTGTGAATAAATGAACCCAACCCCTTTTGTTAACCCCTTTTGTTACTTTCTGGCCGCTCACACTGCTGCCCACGGTCTGGGTCGCATCGGTGACCGAGTGCGTGGTGGGTTTGCTCATTGGCCTGTCGTGTTCGCGGCGGGCGCGGGCATTGCAGACGACGGGCACCATTTCTTTTCGAGCCAATTCCTCTCGGCGACCGGCTTGGTGCAGTCGGGCCAGTATTTGCGAGGAAGCCATGGCGCTGCCGGTGAGTAAGGATGTGCGACGGTGTAGCCGTGACTTTCAGCCATGCAACGGTCTACGTCGGCAGCAAACGTGGAATAGGGCGTAACCATTACATACCGTGAGTAGCAGTCGTACCACACGTTACCGAGCTGGTAAGGATCAGCCCCCTGCTTGACCCAACGGGGCGGAGGGTCTTGCGGCCAGCCGTACTTCATGGCCCAGCAAACCGGCATGTACGCATCAGCCACGCAATTCCCACCGGGATCAAGGACGGATGAACTCAAACCCGGTGGTTCTCCGTCAGGTGCACGGAAGCCAATCTGTAGCATGCAAATTTGCATACCAACTGCCATAGGCCCCGAAATTCCTAACGAATTTCCATAGTTGAAACAGTCCCTAAGCGCCTGCTCCCGCTCTACCGCCGTCGAAGGCCGACCGTCATAGATCGAGAACATGTCCACGGCTGGCTTGACTGATTGTGGGTTCAAGCACCCCGCCAGCAGCATGAACCCCACTATCGCCAGACCGTACCTTGCCCCCTTGGTAACGCCGCCGCTCACTGCAAACATTGTGGCGCCCCTCCGGTCAGGGCCAGGCAGCGTTGCTGCGCGGGTGTCAGAGCCTTCCTGGACGTGCCGTTGGCGTTCGATGCCGCGCCTGCTGGCGACGTCGACAGGTTCGGTGTTTGGTTGGAACCTGGCGCAAACGTCGGCACATTGGTGGATGCGGCCCCGTTGACTGGCAGCCCATTCATCGAGGCCATCGCTGATCCCAGGTTGACAGCGGCCCCTGATGGCCACGTCAGCAACGCGATGTTGGGATTCCACGCAGTAGAGCCCGCCACCGAGATCGACGAGAAGGTGAGCGTGTAGGCGCCGGGCGTGCCGCTTGCCGGGAAGGCCGCAAAGGTTCGATCGCCGCCATCCCACCAATCGAATGTCTGAATCGGAGTTCCCGATGGGAAATCGGGCGCCTTTGCAAACACAGGAACCCCACCCGGCACCAAGGTGTTCCCCGACGGCCCCCACGGGTATCTCGTCTGTCCATTGTTCGTGGCTACGGGTGTCACCAGCGAGCTATAGCCGATGTCGGAGTGGTTCGAGGTGCCCGACACCGAGCTCGACACCAGCCCCACGCCGCTGGCCCCATAGGTGAACGGAGGCACCTCGAACATGCCGTTCGGGTCGCCGCCCGTCGATGGGTTGTTCCCGATGAACCAGGATCGCGCCACCGGATCGTTGACGTTGGCCGAATACACCACGCCGGCATTGAGCCCCAGTGTATTGGCCGCCGCCTGGAACGTCGCCGCGTTGGCCGCGGGCTCGGCCAGCATCACCAGCGTTGGCGTGCTGCCGTTGACGTTGCTCCAGTCGCTGGGGTTTTGCTCCATCGACAACGCCAACTGGGATGTGCCATCGCTGTGGGCCATCGGCAGCAGCGCGAGCCCGGTGCCGAAGCCGCTGCTGCCTTGGTTGATCTGGTTGACCTGGCCCGCGATGTTTGCCGCCAATTCGGCTCCCGCCGTCGTACCCAAGTCACCACCGGCATGGTTGGCATTGAGGCTGTTCCAGAAGCCGGCCAGCAAGCTGCCAAGCGTGCTCACTTGCGGCGAGTAAACATTCAAGACCACCGTATTCTCTGCGCCAGCGGGCGTGGTAGTGAGTACGGCCAGATCGCCCGCATTGTTGCCGGCCAGTTCCTTATCGTTGTTGATGCCATTTATGAAGGCGTCGAGCTTGGTGCCCGGCACGATACCGTAGGCGCCAGACAGCTTCTCCGTCGCGCATGACTTGCTGCCCGAAACGATGGCGCAACTCACCACGCGCTGCACCGCAGCCAGTGCATCCTTCAACGCCCCCTGATTCGCCGCCCAGACCCCCGCGTTGAACAACAGGTTGTTCCCCGTCTGCTCGTTGGCCGCGCTCCACTCCAGCGCCACCACATCGGGTGCGGTTGCCTGCGTGTTGGTAGTCGTCTGCGCATTGGCTTCCAAGCTGGCCAGCGTCTGGGCCGTGTCCGACGATGCATCGCGTACCTGAATCGCCCCCGCACTGATCGCACTGAGCGTCTGCCCCGACGATGAGCTCGAGGCGCTGCCGCTATTCATCAGGTTCTGGATCACCGCCTTGGTGGCCCCATACCTGCCGCCGTTGGCGGCGAGGTAGTTGTTGTTGCCGGGGTCGCCGTCGAGGTTTTGCCCAAAGGTGGCGCCGGTGTTGAGGCTTGCGCCCAGTCCCATGCTGTCCGCCGAGCCGGAGCTGTGGTTCTGGATGGTGCTGGCCGTGAGCGTGCCGGTGCTCAGGGTATTGCGGTTGGCGGCGATGGCGGTTGGGCTGGAGGTGATCAGCGCGCCTATCAGGTTCGTGTCGCCGCCCACGGCAAGCTGGTAACCGCCGTCGCCCGCTTCGATGCCGGTTTGCTGCGCCACGTTGGCGTAGTCGGAGTGCGAGCTGGAGTGCCCGTACGACGCGCTGACCGAGGCGCCATACCCGATCGTGGCGCTGGCGCTCACGCTGGTCTGGGTGCTGTGCGACTGCTCCGTATCCTGCAGGCTCTGTAGCGTCAGGTTGCCGCCCACGTTGCCGATCACCTGATTGCCCTGCATGACCGCACCGGCCAGCGTGGTGTCGTTGCCGGAGACAAACTGCAAAGTCTTGCCTGCCGTCACCGTGCTGTTGGCCTGTTGCACGCTGTCGGTGTTGGCGTTGCCGTGGGCCATCGCCGCGCTCACGGTCACGCCGAGGGCCATGCCGTTTTGCCCGAACGAGGCCGCTACTCCCACGCTGCCAGACTCGCTGTGGTTGGTGGTGGTGGTGGTGGTGGTGGTGTAGGTGTTTTGCGCCGAGGTCACATTGAGATTGTGCTGCGCAACGAGAGTGCCATCTTGCATGGCCAGGATGTGCGACCCGGTGGCATTCAGATCACCGGCTGTGCCATTCCCACCGCGTGCCATGAGCATAACGTTTTGCCCGCTCACCGTGCTCTCCACCGCTTGTGTCGCATCAGTCACCGAGTGCGAGGTGGATTTGGTCTGGCCATAAGTCAGCGACACGCTCAAGCCGGCACCGCTCGCGCCACTGCCGAACTGCTGGGCCAAACCCCGTGCCGCTTGATAACCCTGATACCCGGCGATCGCCGCGTTGGCGGCGACCATAGTGTTCACGCGGCCATCGTGGGCTTGGCTCGCAGTACGCATCAGCTGTTGCCCGGTCTCCAGTGAACTGGCCAGCGCGCCGATCGCGCCACCACCCACCGCCACGGTCAACCCGCTTTGTTTGAACAGCGTGTCGGTCATCTGGTGCCCACTTTCCGCACCGGCAGTGATATTAATGTTGCCTGCCAACACATTCACGTCACCGTGTTGGGACAGTAGGGAACTGGCAACTTGGGTATACCCGGTCGCGGCATGGACGTTGACATCGCCGTCGACCGTGCCGATGAGCGAACCATTCAACAGCGTACTGTCGCTGCCTGTCGTAACTTGTTGCGTGCGATGACCAATGGTGAAACCGATGCCGCCACCACTCAGGAATCCGCTGGTTTCGACCGTCTTCTGGTAATCCTCGTGGCGCGTATCGGTGGCCGCCAGCACGTTGATGGCACCGCCGGAATTCAGTGCAACGCCGTTGGAGCCCACTACCGTGGCGCCCTGCAAGGTCATGTCGCTACCCGATTGCAGGTTGACCGTGTTGCCGTTCACCACGGTACCGACGGCATGCGTGGTGGTGACGTTATCGGTGACGGCCGTGGTCGTGCTGTGCAGGAATCCACCGCTGTGACTCACGGATTGATAGGTGCTAGCGCTGTGCTCGTCGGCCGTCCCTAAATTCAGGGTGCCACCGGCCAGAAGGTTCACCGCGCCGTTGTCGCTTCCCAGCGTGGCAGCTTCGGTGGAGAGATCGTGGCCTGCCGACACCGCTACGCCGGCGGTACCGGTGAGGGCAGTGCCACGCACGATCTGGTCAGATTGGCCAGTGCTGACGATGATGTGGCCCTGGAAACCCTGTGTGAGGCGCGTGGTGCTGTCGGTGACCGCGGCGAGGTTGACGTCGTGGCCGGCGGCAAGGTTCAGCGTGGTGCCGGTGAGTTGGGCGCCTTGGCTGAGTACGTCGTGGCCGGCCAGCAGGGTCAACGCACCGCCAGCCGTAAGGGTGCTCACGGTGTGCGTGGCGGTTTCCACGCTGTTCTGCGTAATGCCGGTACGGTTGGTGCTGCCGACGGCCAACAGGCTGAGGTCGCGGCCGGCCAGCAACTGAGCGTCGCTACCGGCGCGGATCGCCGTGGCTGTGGCAGTGAGGTCACGGCCTGCGGCCAGGCTGAGGCTGCTGCCAGCTAGCACCGGGGCCATGTCCAGCGAAAGATCCCGGCCGGCCGCCATCGACAGATTGCCACCCGCCGTGATGCTGCCTGGAAGCGGGAGGCTGGTCAGGGCCACGGGACCCGTCGAGGTGCCCAGGCCCGGCAGCGCCACCGCGCCCAGGCCTTGCGCCACGCTTACCCCGCTCAGCACGTCGTTCCCGGCCACCAGGCTCACATTGCCGCCGGCCTGGAGCGTGCCGCCATTCAAGATGTTCTGCGCGGCGTTGATACTGAGATCGTTGCCGGCACTGATCGTGCCGCTGTTGAGCAAGTTGCCGGCCATGAGCTGGGCGTTCTGGCTGGCGGCGATGCGGCCGTTGTTGGTGAGGTCACCGCTGGCCGTGAGAATCACGTCCTTGCCGGCAATGGTGGCGCCACTGGCCGCGAGGTTCCTGGCGCTGGCCGCGCTCAGGTACACCACCGGCTCCAGCACCTGGTGGCCGTCCACCGTCACGTTCACCAGCCACACGATGTCCTGCGTCAAGCTGGCCATCTGCGCCGGTGTCAGCGCCACGCCTACCGACAGGTCGAACTGCTTGGCCACATCCACCGCGTTGCTCATCAGCGTGCGGTACTGATCCAGCGCGTCGGTGTTGTCGGCCAGATAACGGCGGCCGGTCAGGTCGGTGATCTGGCTCAGCACCAGTTGCTGCTCATAGAAGCCGTCGCCCAAACGCTGCTGGGTTTGCGCCGGATTCAAGCCCAGTTGCTGCAACAGGTAGTTGCTGCTGATGAAGTTGTCGTACTGGGTGAACTGCGGGTTGGTTTCCACCAGGAACGGACTGTCGGGTTGCACGTTGATGGTGTACAGGCCCGGCTGCGGCAGATGCACGCTGGCGTCGGGGCCGACCAGGGTGGAGACCACCTGCGGCGCGGCCGATGCCGGTTGGCTGGGTGCGGGAACGCTGGCGTTGACCGACGCGGTGTTGGTGGATGCCGCCGCCTGGGCAGCCGTACCAACGGGAGAGCTTGCTCCACTCAAGCCGAGGCCCTGCGCCGACGCGGCACCCGGCGCCGACGCGCCACCGAGGGTGCGCGCCGCCGCGAGGCCGAGCGAACCACCGCTCGCCACGCCGGGCACACTGCCCACGGTCACGCTGCCGGTGCCACCGCTGGTACCGCTGACGTTACCCACCACAACCGCACCCGCACCGGCCACGGACGACCCCGCGCTGTTGCTGCCCAGACCGATGGCGCTCTGCACTGGCTGGCCGTTGGCGCCGACGGCGGTGTTGCTGATGCTGTGGGCAGTGATGCTGACCGTGTTGCCAGCGCTCATGACCGCCGGCGCATCCTGGCCGGGATTGTAGGAAACCCAACCCGGCGCCTGCCCCGGCGCCAGCGAAATTGTGTTGCTGGACGTGCTGGAGCCGTAACTGACCCATGGCCCACCGATCCACGCGCGGCTGGGGCTCCATACCAGGATCTGGGTGCCGGTCTGGTCGTCGACGGTGGTCTGCACGGTGGCGGTGGGTTCGAACGCCACGTTCTGCACCGCTGCGTTCGCCGCGCTGCCGCTCTGGCCGTTGATAATGAGGTTGTTACCCGCCGCGATGGTCGACTTGTCGTTGAGCACCGAGCCGTTGAGCGTGATGTTGTCGCCGGCCACCAGCTTGCTCTGGGCACTGGTGGCGGCAAGCTGCTGCACAGCCGTCACGGTCGAGGTGTAAACCCCTTGGAAGGTGTCCGGCTGACCGATGCCGAAGGGATAGCCGTCGCAGCGTTGGTAGCCGCTGTTGGCGCTGTTGAAGCTGTTGCAGAAGCTGTTGACGTTGGCGTATTCCGCTGCACCGATCACCTGGGCGGCGGTGATGTTCGGCACCTGGTGATTCGGGTCGGTGTCGAAATAGGCGTAGCGCGACAGGGTGACGCTGGTCGTGTTCTGCGCCTGCTCCGCGGCGGTCAGATTGACGGTGGTGGTGTTGAACACCCGCCGCTGGTTGGTGAACTGGTGGGCAGTGATCGTGATGCCACCGTTGGCCTCAATGTCACCGGAGAGGTTGGTCACGGCTTGGCTGCCGCCGCCGCTGACATCGGCGGCGATGGTGAGGTGGCCGAGGGTGAAGATCGTGGCATCGCGATTGAGCAGCGCGCCGCCAACGTACAGGTCGATGCCGTTTGCGGCTGCGATTAGCGCGCTTTGATACGCATTGTTGCCGGTGACTGGGCCGAGATCGCTGCCGTTGGTGAGCGCGCCGGCGGTGACCGTGAGGGCGCCGCCAATGATGTTGGCGGTGTTGGTCAGCGACCCCGTGGTGAGCGTGATGGTGCCGCCTTCGATGCTGCCCTCGTTGCTGAGCGCGCCGCTCGTGGTCAGCACGGTGGCTGCGCCATTGAGCGTGGCGCCCGTCGCGTTGTCGATGTTGGCCGCGTTGACGGTGAGTTGGTCCACCGCCTGCAAGGTGGCACCGGCGGCGTTGTGGAAATCGCCGGTCAGGTTGAACGCGAGGTTGCGGTTGGCGCTGAGCTGGCTGGCGAGGGTATTCGTGTAGCCACCAGCCAGGGAAAGCGTCAGATCCTGGCCGGCGGCGATCTTGCCCAATGCGGTGGTGCTGCCCAGGGTCAGGGCGACGCTCTGGTTGGCGGCCAGCGTGCCGCCGGCGTTGTCGACCGCGGCCAGCTCCAGTGCCAGGTTGCCGCCCGATTGCAGCGAGCCCTGTGCATTCTTCAGGCTGGCACTGCCGTTGGCCCAGCCGAGATCGCCCGCCGCGTATACGCTGCCGGCAGTGTTGTTCAAGCTGCCGAGACCGAGTGTCAGCGCCTGTCCGGCCACCAGCTTGCCGGATTGGCTGTTGTCCAGGCTCGTGGCCGACAGCGTGACCGCGCCTTGGCCACCGAGGGCACCGCCGTGGTTGACGGCGTCCTGCGTGAAAGCGAACGCGCTGGCACCCTGCCCCACGTTGGCGATGCGGCCGGCGGTGTTGTCCAGGCTTGCCGCACGCACGACCAAGCTGGCAGCGCTGTCGCCGCTGCCGGCCTCGATGCGGCCGTTGCGGTTGCCCAGCGCCCCACCGCTGGTGACGGAAGCCGCGCCCTGTGCCTGCAGCGCGCCGCCGTCGTTGGTGAGCTGGTTTTGTGTGCTGACGCCCAGCGTGCTGCCGGCATAGACCTGGCCTGCGTTGACGAGGCTGCCGGCGTTTACCGTGGTCGCACCATTGCCGCCGATGAAGCCGCCAGCCCCATTGGTCAAGGCGCCCGTGGCCGTGAGGCTCAACGACTGCGCATCGGTGACCTTGACGTAGCCCGCGGTGTTGTCCAGCGAGCCGGCGGCGAGCCGGAGTGCGCCACCGGACTGGATCGTGCCGCCGCCCGTGTTGGTCAACGCCTGCGCGACGGTGAGGCCGAGATTCCGGCCAACCAGCGTGCCGCCCACGTTGTCGAAGCTGCCCGCCGAAGCCGTGACATCGCCCGCGACGCTCAGCAGGCCGCCGTCATTGCCGAGCACGCCGCCGGTCTGCAGCGCGAGCGCGCCGTTGCCCGCGATCTTGCCGCCGGTGTTGCTCAGGTTGCCCAATGTCGTGATGCCCAGGGTGCCGTCGCCGGCGTCCTGGATCGCACCGGCGGCATTGTCGACCGACGCCGCGGAAACCGTGAGGTTGCGTGCGTTCGTCGCGAAGATGCCGTTCGGGTTGACGAAGGCGCCGGCCAGCGCAAGCGCCAGGTCGCCGGTGCCCGTCTGGATCAGCGTGCCGTAGCCGTTGTCGAGGGAGGCCATCGACAGCGCAAGCGTCAAGCCGCTGATGGTGCCGCCCTGCACCGCCGCAGTGCCGCCATTGATCAGGCTGCCCGGTGTGCGGATGGATACCGTCCCGTTGGTGGCCAGGTTGCCGCCGACGTTCGTCACGTTGCCTTGGCTGGCGGACAACGTGATGTTTCCGCCCGCACGCGTCTGGCTACCGGAGAGGTCGACGGCCCGGCCGGTGAAGACCAGGTCCCCGGCGGCCATCGCGCGACCTTGCGAGGCCAGGTTTCCCGTCGCCGCCACATCGAGCACGCCCGACGTACCCAGCGCGCCGTTGCCCTGCAAACCCGCGGCCAGGGTGCCGTCGCCCGCCAGGCTGCCCACGGCAAGCATGGTGTTGACGGCGGATGCCAACACGCCGGTGTTGGTCAACACGCCAGCGACGTCCCAGTCGACGTTGCCTGCCGCATACGTCGTGCCGCTGTTGCCGGCATTGCCCTGCGTCGCCACGTTGAGCGCCGCATCGCTGCGCAGCACGCCCGCGTTGGCCACGCTGGCAGCGGCAAGCTGCAGGCCCTGCCCGCCGTACAGCATGCCGGCGTTGGAGAAGCCGCCGCCCAGTTGCAAGGTAGTCAGCGCGGCACCGTACAACGTGCTGCCGGCCATGGAGTCGAATGCCCCCGTGCCTGCAACGGACAAGTTGCCGCCGGATTGGATGACGCCGGCATTGCTGAGCAGCAACGCGGTATCAGCGCTGAGGTTGCCTGCCGCCAGCAGCAGGCCCGGCGCCGCGTTGGTCAAGGTGGTGTTGTGGCTGATCGTCAGCACGCCGCCCGACTGCACGCGGCCGCGGTTGTCGATCGCGGCGGCCTGCAGCGTGGTGTCGCCGGCACTCTGCATCTGGCCGCTGTTGCCCACGTCGGCACCCGCCAGGCGCAACGTGCCGCCGGTGACGACCTGGCCGGCATTGCTCAGCGTGCCGCTGGTATCCAGCTGCATGTTGCCGTTGGCGCTGAAGGTGCCTTGGTTGGTCAGCGCGCTCGCCGACATCACGACGTCGCCGTGGTCAGCCTGCAGGATGCCGCTGTTGCCGGCACTTCCCTGCGCGACGAGGTTCACGCCCTGCGTGGCCTCCAGCGTGCCCGCGTTGGCAAAGCTGCCCACCCGGAAGCCGATGCCCTGGCCGCTGTAGATGTCGCCAGTGGACGCGGAGCTGAAAGTACGCGCGGCCTGCACCATCAATCCGCCGTCGATGGCGTAAAGCTTGCCGCTGTTGGTGAGATCCGTGCCACTTGCCAGATTCACCCCTTGCTGTGCCTGGATGGCACCACGGCTGACGACGTCACCCGCGCTGGTCAGGGACAGGGCGCCTCCACTGCGCAGCGTGCCAGCATTGTCCACGCTGCCCACCGACAGCGTGCTGGTGCGGGCGGAGTACAGCGTGCCGGCGTTGGTCAGCGCCTGGCCGAGCGTTAGGTTGAAATCCTGCCCGGCGTACAGCGTGGCATTGGCGGCATTGGTGAGCGAGGTGGCCTGTGTCAGGGTGAAGTTGCCACCCGCTTGCAGTACACCCGCATTGTCGACGCCGCCGGTTTCGCCCACAGTGAGTGTGCCGGCCGCGAGGATTTGCCCCGTGCCGGCGTTGCTCAGCGTGATGCCACTGAGCGCAGCATTGCCCTTGGCATTGACCGTGCCTTCGTTGTCCACAGCGACCGCGGACAAGGCAAGGTCGGTGCCGGCCTGGATCTGCCCGCCGACCTGGTTGTCGAAACTGCCCGACGACAGGCCCATCGCCTGGCCGCTGATCAGCACGCCGCTGTTTTGCGCGGCCTGGCCAACCTGCCATTGCAAAGACTGGGCGGCGCTGAGCGTGCCCGCGTTGGCCAACGATGACGCACTGATGGTGATGCCGGACTGGTCGGATTGCAGCGTGCCGCTGTTCGCCAACGCGCCGCCCACGGTGATGCCGGCCGCCTGCCGTGCCTCGATGCCTCCGGCGCTGGTCAACGACGCGGCGTTGAGCGTGAGGCCCTGGCCGCTGTAGATGTCACCGCTGCCCTGGTTGGTGAACGCGCCGCTCAGCGTGGCGAGCCAGAGGCCACCCAGCGCATGCAGCTTGCCGCCGTTGTTCAGTGCGCCGCCGCTCAGCGTCAACGCGCCGCCCGCCTCGACAGTGCCGGCGGTCACCAATTGCGCCGCCGTCATCCCGATGGCGCCACCGGCGATCAGGGTACCGGTGCTGCTGAGGCCGTTGCCGGCACTGAGGGTCGCGTCGCCACTCGCACCCAGCGTGCCGGTGCTGACCAGCGTGCCGGCGGCAAGCGTGAGGTTGCCCGCCGTGGTTTGCAGCGCGCCGCCGTTGGTGAGCGAGGCGGCATGCCGCAGATCCAGGTTGCCGCCCGCCTGCAACACGCCGGCATTGCTCACGTCGCCGGTCTGGTTGAGCGTGAAGGTGCCCGCGGCAAGCCACTGTGCACCCG
Source organism: Rhodanobacter sp. FW106-HT46G03 (assembly GCF_058789895.1). Taxonomy (NCBI): domain Bacteria; kingdom Pseudomonadati; phylum Pseudomonadota; class Gammaproteobacteria; order Lysobacterales; family Rhodanobacteraceae; genus Rhodanobacter; species Rhodanobacter sp. FW106-HT46G03. The sequence goes on along the minus strand of NZ_JBYTCC010000001.1, from coordinate 453,224 downwards.
CCGCATTCGTCAGCGCGGTGCCGGACGACGCGGCGTTGCCATTGATGTTGATCGCGCCCGCGTTGCCCAGCGTGGTGGCCGAGAAGGCCGCGTCGCTGCCACTTTGGATTTGCCCTCCGGCTTGGTTGTCGAACGAGCCTGCCGACAGGTTGAAGACTTGGCCACTGACCAGTACGCCGCCGTTCCGTGCCGCACCACCCGCCTGAAGTTGCAGGTTGCGCTGTGCGCTGAGCGTGCCGGTGTTGGCGAGGCTCGCGGCCTGCAGCGCGATGTCGGCCTGATCGGATTGCAACGTGCCGCTGTTGGTGAAGCCGCCGGCGAGGGTGATCGCGTTGCCCTGCCGGGCCTCGATGCTGCCTGCATTGGCCAGCGAGGCCGCCGTCACCACGACGTTCCGGCTGCCGTAGATGGCGCCACCACCCTGGTTGGCGAAGCCGCCGCTCAACGCGGCCGTCCATGCGCCGTCGAGGGCGTACAGCTTGCCGCTGTTCGTCAGCGCATCGCCGCGGAGACCCAGGGTGCTGCCTGCTTGCACGATGCCGGCGGTGTTCAGGCTCGACGCCGCCAGCGTCACGGCACCCTCGGCAACCAAGGTGCCGGTGCTGGTCAGGGTGGTGGCGACGTTCAACGCCGCATCGCCGCCGACCGCCAGGCTACCGGTGTTTTCAAGGCTGCCGGCGGTCAGGTTGAAGTTGCCGGCATCCACGGCAAGGCTGCCGCTGTTGGTGGCGCCGCCGCCGACCTGCAGCGCCATGCCCTGCGCCGACTCCAGCTTGCCGGCGTTGGCAAACGCAGCGCCGGACAGGTTGATCGGCCCGCTGGCGTACACGGTGCTGCCGGCGGAGCCGGTGATCGCACCCTGCGCCTGCACGGTGAACGCGCCGCCTTGCGCTTCGATCTCGCCGCCGTTGGCCACCGCGCCCGTGGCGGAAAGCGTGATCGCGTGGTTGCCGTAGAGCACGCCCTGGTTGGTGAAATCGCCACTGCCGAGGTCGACGGCTCCGCCGGCGGCAAGCGTGCCTTGGTTGGCCAGCGCTTGCGCAGCCCGAATCGTGAGGTTGCCGGTGGCAGTGGTCTTGCCGCCCAGCACGACCTGACCGGCACTGGTCAGTGTCAGGTCGCCGCTGCCGGCAATGATCTCGCCGCGGCTGTTGACGCCCAGGCCCACCTCGGTGCCGACCAGACGGATGGCATTGGCATACATGCCGCCCAGCGCCGAGACATCGAGCGCCACGTTCGGCGTTGCCCCGGTGGGGCTCAGCGGCTGAGTGGCAAGCGTGGTGAAGTCGATCCGGTTGGGGCCGGTGACGACGTTGAGCCGATGTGCCCACACGCCGGCGTTGATCGCCACGGCGCGCGCGAGCAGATCCACCTGATCGGTGGTGGCGGCAGGCAGGCCCGGCCCGTCGATGGTGATCGTGCCGCCGGTCACCGCCAGGCCGCTGAGCGAGCCATCGCCGGCAAACAAGGGCCGGCCGGTGGTCAACGTGCCGCGCGGCGCATTGATGAAGCCGCAGCCGTTGCAACTGATACCGTTGGGGTTGGCCACCACCACCTGTGCGGCGCGGCCGGCCACTTCCATGGCACCGTTCAACTGGCTCGGCGTGGTGGAGGTCACTTCGTTGAGGATCAGCGATGCCGCCTGGCCGATGCCAAGGTTGGCATTGCCGCCGATGTAGCCGGCCAGTTGCGTATTGCTGATGCCGGCGCTGTTGTTGAGGATGAGACCGTTGCTGCCGACGTTGAACTGTTGATAGGTGTTGTGCGACAGCCCGGCACCGTTGGGTGCGGCGATGTCGACCACCGGCACGCCGTTGGGCGCGGCAATGACGCTGGTGCGCGTGCCGCCGTCGGCAACGGTTTGCGCCTGTGCCAGCGGCCCGCCGAGCGCCAGGCTCAATGCGGCCCACAACGCATGCCGACGCAGGGAACGCCGCCAGGCGACGCGACCCATCGAGGTACCCCTGGTCTTGTGCGGTTGCGCGTGCTGCATGGTGATGCTCCCTGATGAAATCTGTCGCACCGACGCGAGACATGGCCGCGCCCGGCGGCGCCATGCGGGTCAGTAGGTGTAAATCCATTGCATGCCGGCGCTCGGGCGACGCACCGGAAAACCGTGCGGCGCCGCAAGCGGCCAACCGGCGAACACATCCCAGGCCAAGCCGTAGCGCGCGCCACGTATGCCGACCACGGCACCGCTCAAGCGGTGGCTGCCGAAGCCGCGCAAGGCGTCGCCGCCGACCCGGCCCAGGTCCACGCCGCCATAAAGCTGGGCGCTGCTGCCACCCAGCGGCAAGCTGAGTGTGTTGCGCCAGTAGTAGCCATGCCGGCCGGCGAGCGCACTGTTGCCGTCGTACCCGCGCACCGTGTAGCGGCCGCCGATGGCCAAATCGTCCTCGGCATAGAGCGTGTCGCCGGTGGCCTGCACGCGCAGCTCGGAAAGCCACGCCAACGGTACGGAAAACACCTGGAACGGTGTGCTCAGGCCAGCGTCCAGCGTGGCAAAGCCGTAGCGGTTGCTGGGACCGCCTGCAACACTGGGTCGCCATTGCCCGCCCAGCCACGGCACCCCCCAGCGATAGGCAAGGCGCAGGTCGAGTTGTGAGCGGCCGAGGTAGCGGCGCTGGATCAGCGCCAGTTCTGCCGAGGTCACCTGCCGATGCTGGGTCTGGATCTGCACGCTGTCGATGTAGCTGCGTTCGCCGCGCGTGGTGAGCGTCGCTTCCAGCGCGGTGCGGCTGTGCGCATCGCGATGCAGCAGGCGCGTGGCGCTGGTGGACGTGGTGTTCGAGGTCCCGGTGTAGGCAAACCACTGCACCGCGCCGTAGATCGTCTGCCGATAGCCGTAGCGCATGGACGCCAGGGCAAAGGTCCAGTTGCCCCACGGCACGCTGTACTGGAAACGGCTGCCCTGGGTGCCCTGGCTGCGGCTGAGGTCCCCGAGGCTGTGGGTATAGCCGACGCTCAGCAGATCGTTGATGCCCAACGGCTGATCGATAGCGAGGGTGAGGCCGCCCTGTTCCTTGCCGGTGCTGTCGGCACCACTGTCATCGAGATTGGCGACGACGCGCCAGCGCTTGCCGCGCGTGACGGTGAGCACCAGGTCGGAGGTGCCCGGACGCGCGCCGGGAGCGATGTCGATCTTCGCGTCCTGCGCGGGCACGCGCTTGAGCTGTTCAAGGCCTTGTTCGATCGCACGCAGGTTCAGCACGTCGCCGGGACGGATCGGCAAGGCGCTGCGCCAGTCCACCGCGGCCGAACCCGGCGCAAGACGCACCGCCGCAACCGTGCCGGCCAGCAGCACCACACGCAGATGGCCGGTGGCGAGGTTCTGCTCCGGAACCACCAAGCGGCTGGTGACATAGCCGCGGGCCAGCAGCAAATCCGATGCCCGGTGCGCCAGCAGGCGCAATCCCTGCTGCCCGAGGCAACGATGGCGATAGCCGTCGAGATACTTCTGCAGAAAGCCGAAGCCCTCGCGATGTGCACCTTCCAGCCGCACTGTGTCGACGCGGAAACACGGGGTTTCCGCCGGAACCGTCGTCAGGTGGTAATCGCTCCCCGCCGCGGTCGGCAACCGCACGTCCGGCGCGAGGCGCAACGCCTCGCGCTGTTGTGCCTGCTGCCGCGCGCCCTCGTGCTGCGCCTGCTGAACCGAAGCCGTTTGCGCCCACGACGCGGGCGCAGCCGCACTGGCCGCCACCGCAAGCACCCATACCCCTGTGCGATACCACGCGCACACACCCGTACGGCGCGTACCGTCGTTGCTCATCACCATCCTGTGACCCTTCCCGCCCGTCGAAATCCGGTTTCCTACCACCCTTGGTGCGGACCGACGCGATCATAGCCACCACCCGTGCGTGGCGTACAGGACTTGCACCACATCTGGCTGTAGGCGCTGGGCTAACGCTCAGCGTGAAGTCCGCAAGTACGCCGGGCTCCCCGGCGGCGCCGGCGGGGGTGCGCAGCCGTAGCGCTCGACGGTGGCGGTGATCGCATCGGGATCGACGTGGTGCGCGATGCGTTCGCGGGCAGTCATGCCGCGCCAGGCATCGACGTCCACGCAGTGCGGGTCGACTGCACCGGCCAAGGTGCCGATGAAGCGCACGACGCCGGCGGCGCCCTGGGTGCGCGGGTCGGCCATGGCGATCAGTGGCGCACCATGCGCCGGCTCGCGACTGCCCGGCAGGCGTGGACGCGAGTGTTGCCATTCCGGTGCGGCAAGGCGGCGGCGGCCGGGCACGTAATCGGGCGCAGGCAACGGTGTAGAAAGCGGATGCGCAGCGGGCGCCGCGACGAACGGCCTCGTGCTGGCGGATGCGGCAACCGGCGCCACCGCCTGCACCGTGCGGATTGCACGGGTCGCACGCGCCCGGGTTACCGACTTTGCGCGCGCCACTGCCGTGGCCGGTGCCGGATGCCGCGGCATCGCCGGCATCCGGGGTAGCCAGCGCACCTGCAAGGCACTGCGAGTATCCACGGCCACTCGCCCTGCCGACCGCTGCCGAAATGCCGCAGGCCTCAGCAGCAACATCAACAGCCCGGCATGCCATGCCACGACGACTGCCACGGCCACCGCGCGTCGGGCAGACAGCCCTTCGCGGATTCGATCAACCCGAGCAAACCCGATGGCGTTCGATATGCGGCGGCCCACCTTCCCTGTGCTGGCAAGACGTGCAGCAGACCGGTCAGCCGCCACTTGGTTCCCACCGCGCACGGGATCAACGTTCCGGTTGAGCCGCCCCCGCATTCGCCACCCGTGCGCAGGCACTTCCACCCGGTGCACGCGGGTTGTCGTCAACCGGCAGCGCCACGGCGTGGTGTACCCTCCCCGCTTCCGTTTGCGCGGGTGTCGCGATGATCTACGTGCTGCTGGCCGCAGTGTGCAGCGTGCTGGTGTCGGTGCTGCTCAAGCTGGCGAAACGGCACGGTGTGGATGTGCCGCAGGCGGTGGCGTGGAACTACGTGGTCGCGGCACTGCTTGCCGCGTGGCTGCTGGCGCCCTCGCTGGCGCCGCTGCGCACGCCGGCCACCCCTTGGCCGGCGTTGGTGGCACTCGCGCTGTTGCTGCCGACGATCTTTGTGGCGCTGGGCGCCTCGGTGCGGCACGCCGGCATCGTGCGCTCCGATGCCGCGCAGCGGTTGTCGCTACTGCTTTCGCTGATCGCGGCGTTTGTGTTGTTCGGCGAACGGCTGGACGGCTGGAAGCTCGCCGGCTGCGGGCTTGGCCTTGCCGCGCTGATCGGCATGGTGTGGCGCCACGGGCATCCCCGCAGCGACGGACGGGCGGCGTGGGTCTGGCCGCTCACGGTATTCGTCGGTTTTGCCGCGATCGACGTGCTGTTCAAGCGCGTGGCCGCCGCCGGCGTACCGCTCGGCAGTGCGTTGCTGGCCATGTTCACGCTGGCGTTGCCGGTGGCCTTTGCGCTGGCGGCCTGGCACTCGCGCGGACGCTTCAACCGGCGCAGCGCCCTTGGCGGGGCGGCACTCGGTGCCTGCAATTTCGGCAACATCCTGTATTACCTCAAGGCGCATCGCGCACTGCCGGAGCATCCGGCGCTGGTGTTTGCCAGCATGAATCTCGGCGTGGTGATGCTTGGCGCGCTGGCCGGCGTGCTGGTGTTTCGCGAACGTCTGAGCCGGCTGAACCTGGCCGGCGTCGCGCTGGCGCTGGTCGCCATCGGGCTGCTCACCCGCGGTTGAGCGCGGCGAATGGCGCGGGTGCTTTGCCTGGCTCCGCACCCAATGCGGTCAGGCGCCTGCCGCTCCGCCGCCGGCGCCTGCACCGGGCCGAACGCCGGCAAACCGCGGTCCAACCCGAAAAAGTCCTAGCGACAGCGTGAATCGTTTGGCCCTATAAACGGCCATACGCGATTTTTTTCACTGGTCTGCTTGCGCGATTGCTGCGGTGCAGTATATTCAATGATGCCGCAGCTTCCCTTGGAAGAAGAGATATGAGCCACCCGCATGCCCAGGGCCTGTACGACCCGCGCTTCGAGCACGACGCCTGCGGCGTCGGTTTTGTCGCCCACATCAAGGGGCACAAAAGCCACGCCATCATCGACCAGGGGCTCGCGATCCTGAAGAACCTCAACCATCGCGGCGCGGTGGGGGCCGACCCGCTGATGGGCGATGGCGCCGGCATCCTCATCCAGATCCCCGATGCGCTGTATCGCGAGGAGCTTGCGCTGCAGGGCATCACCCTGCCGCCGCCGGGCGAATACGGCGTGGGCATGATCTTCCTGCCGAAGGAAAAGGCTGCGCGGCTGGCATGCGAACAAGAGCTGGAGCGCAAGGTCAAGGCCGAGGGCCAGGTGCTGCTCGGCTGGCGCGACGTGCCGGTCGACCATGCGATGGAAATGTCGCCCACGGTCAAGGCGAAGGAGCCGGTGATCCGCCAGATCTTCATCGGCCGCGGGCCGGACGTGATGGTGCCCGACGCGCTCGAGCGCAAGCTCTACGTGATCCGCAAGACTGCCAGCCATGCGATCCGCGCGCTCGACCTGAAGTACGGCGGCGAGTACTTCGTCACCTCGATGTCGACCCGCACCGTGGTCTACAAGGGCCTCCTGCTCTCCACCCAGGTGGGCCGCTACTACCGCGACCTGGCCGACCCGCGCGCGGTCTCCGCGCTGGCGCTGGTGCACCAGCGCTTCTCCACCAACACCTTCCCCGAGTGGGAGCTGGCGCACCCGTACCGCATGATCGCCCACAACGGCGAGATCAATACGGTCAAGGGCAACGTCAACTGGATCAACGCGCGCACCGGCGCGATTTCCTCCGCGGTGCTCGGCGACGACCTGCCGAAGCTGTGGCCGCTGATCTACCCCGGCCAGTCCGATACCGCCTCGTTCGACAACTGTCTCGAACTGCTGACCATGGCGGGCTACCCGCTCGCCCACGCGATGATGATGATGATTCCGGAAGCGTGGGAGCAGCACACGCTGATGGACGCCAACCGCCGCGCGTTCTACGAGTACCACGCGGCGATGATGGAGCCGTGGGACGGCCCGGCGGCGATCGCCTTTACCGATGGGCGCCAGGTCGGCGCCACGCTCGACCGCAACGGCCTGCGCCCGGCGCGCTACGTCATCACCGACGACGATCTGGTCGTGCTCGCCTCCGAGGCTGGCGTGCTGCCGATCCCGGAGTCGCGCATCGTCAAGAAATGGCGCCTGCAGCCGGGCAAGATGTTGCTGATCGACATGGCTGCCGGGCGCATCATCGACGATCAGGAGATCAAGGATCAGCTCGCCAACGCGCGCCCGTACAAGCAATGGATCAAGCGCATCAGCGTGCGTCTGGACGACCTCGTCGCGCCACGCCCGGAGCCGCGCAGCGAAGCGAGCCTGCTGGATGCCCAGCAGGCGTTCGGCTTCACCAAGGAAGACCTGAAATTCCAGCTCTTGCCGATGGCGGAAAACAGCCAGGAAGCGCTCGGCTCGATGGGCAACGACACGCCGCTGGCGGTGCTGTCGTCGAAGAACCGCTCGCTGTACGACTATTTCCGGCAAACCTTCGCGCAGATCACCAACCCCGCGATCGACCCGATCCGCGAACAGTTGGTGATGAGCCTGACCTCGTTCATCGGGCCCAAGCCGAACCTGCTGGACATCAACAACATCAACCCGCCGCTGCGGCTGGAAGTGACGCAGCCGGTGCTCGGCTTTGCCGACATGGCGAAGCTGCGCAAGATCGCGCGCTACTCCAAGAACAAGTTCCGCAGCCACACGCTGGACATCACCTACCCGGTGGCCTGGGGCGCGGCAGGCATCGAGGCGCGGCTGGCTTCGCTGTGCGCGCAGGCGGTGGATGCGATCAAGCAGGGCCACAACATCCTCATCGTGTCGGATCGCCAGGCCGACCGTGAGCGGGTGGCGATCCCCGCGCTGCTCGCCACCTCGGCGGTGCACCAGCACCTGGTAGCGCGCGGCCTGCGCACCTCGACCGGCCTGGTGGTGGAAACCGGCTCGGCGCGCGAGGTGCACCACTTTGCGCTGCTCGCCGGCTACGGCGCCGAGGCAATCCACCCCTACCTCGCGATGGAAACGCTCGAACGCCATTACGCCGATGCGCCGAACGGCGTCACCGCCGACAAGGCGATCGCGCATTACGTCAAGGCGATCAACAAGGGCTTGCAGAAGGTGATGTCCAAGATGGGCATCAGCACCTACATGTCCTACACCGGCGCGCAGATTTTCGAGGCGGTGGGCCTGTCGCGCGAGCTGGTGGACAAGTACTTCACCGGCACCACGTCGAACATCGAAGGCATCGGCCTGTTCCAGCTCGCCGAAGAAGCCTTGCAGCAGCACGCGGCCGCGTGGGGCGACGACCCGACGCTCGCCGATGCGCTCGCCGACGGCGGCGACTACGCCTGGCGCGTGCAGGGCGAGGAACACATGTGGACGCCCGACGCGATCGCGAAGCTGCAGCACGCGACGCGCGCCAACAACCCGCACGACTACCAGGAATACTCCGACATCATCAACGACCAGACGCGCCGGCACATGACGCTGCGCGGGCTGTTCGAGTTCAAGTTCAACACCGACGGCCCACTGCCGATCGACGAGGTGGAACCGGTCGAGAACATCCTCAAGCGCTTCGCCACCGGCGCGATGTCGCTCGGCTCGATCTCCACCGAGGCGCACACCTCGCTCGCGGTGGCAATGAACCGCATCGGCGGCAAGTCGAACACCGGCGAAGGCGGCGAGGACGCGGCACGCTACCGGCGCGAGATGCGCGGCGACACCATCAAGGAAGGCGAGACGCTGGCCGAGATCCTCGGCAAGCAGAACATCGTGCGCGATCTCACGCTGAAGGCCGGCGACTCGCTGCGCTCGCGCATCAAGCAGGTGGCCTCCGGGCGCTTCGGCGTCACCGCGGCGTATCTGGTTTCCGCCGACCAGATCCAGATCAAGATCGCGCAGGGCGCGAAGCCCGGCGAGGGCGGCCAGTTGCCGGGTCACAAAGTATCGCCGTACATCGCCAAGCTGCGCCACTCGGTGCCCGGCGTAGGGCTCATCTCGCCGCCGCCGCACCATGACATCTATTCCATCGAAGACCTCGCCCAGCTCATCCATGACCTGAAGAGCTGCAACCCGCAGGCCGACGTGTCGGTGAAGCTGGTTTCGGAAGTGGGCGTGGGCACGGTCGCGGCCGGCGTCGCCAAGGCCAAGGCCGACCACATCGTGATTGCCGGCCACGACGGCGGCACCGGCGCCTCGCCGTGGTCGTCGATCCGCCACGCCGGCTCGGCATGGGAGCTGGGCTTGGCCGAAACCCAGCAAACGCTGGTGCTGAACCGCCTGCGCGGCCGCGTGTGCGTGCAGGCGGACGGCCAAATGAAAACCGGCCGCGACGTGGTGGTTGCCGCGCTGCTCGGCGCCGACGAGTTCGGTTTCGCCACCGCACCGCTGGTCACCCAGGGCTGCATCCAGATGCGCAAGGGGCAGTTGAACACCTGCCCCACCGGCATCGCCACGCAGAACCCCGAGCTGCGCCGGCGCTTCAACGGCAAGCCCGAATACGTGGTCAATTACTTCTTTTTCGTGGCCGAGGAAGTGCGCCAATTGATGGCCAAGCTCGGCTTCCGCAAGTTCGACGACATGATCGGCCGCGCCGATCTCCTGGACACCCGCGTCGGCATCGAGCACTGGAAGGCGCGCGGGCTGGATTTCTCGCGCGTGTTCCATCGCCCGCAGGTGCCGGAAGGCACTGCGTGGCGGCACGTGGAACACCAGGATCACCAGCTCGACGGCGCCCTCGACCACGCGCTGATCGACAAGGCAAAGGCCGCGCTCGAGCATGGCGAAAAGACCAGCTTCATCGTCGACATCCGCAACGCCAACCGCAGCGTGGGCGCGATGCTCTCCGGCGTGCTCGCGCGCCTGCACGGCCAGGCGGGCCTGCCGGACGACACCATCCACGTGCAGATGAGCGGCACCGCCGGACAAAGCTTTGGCGCATTCCTCGCCCACGGCATCACCTTCGATCTCGTCGGCCAGGCCAACGACTACGTCGGCAAGGGGCTATCCGGCGGCCGCATCATCGTGCGCTCGCCGAACGACTTCCACGGGTTCGGCCCGGACCACATCATCGCCGGCAACACGCTGCTCTATGGCGCCACCAGCGGCGAGGCGTATTTCAACGGCGTGGCCGGCGAGCGTTTCGCGGTGCGCAACTCCGGCGCGATCACGGTGGTCGAGGGCGTCGGCGACCACGGCTGCGAATACATGACCGGCGGCACCGTGGTCGTGCTCGGCGAAACCGGGCGCAACTTCGCGGCCGGCATGTCCGGCGGCGTCGCCTACGTGTACGACCCGCACAACCAGTTCGAGGCGCGTTGCAACCTGGCCATGGTCGCGCTCGAACCGGTGCTTTCCGGCGTGGAACAAGGTGTGCGCATGGAACGTGCGCAGTGGCACCGCATCGGCGGCAGCCTGGCGGCAGCGGAAACCGACGAGGCGATCCTGCGCCGGCTGCTGGAGGCGCACTTCCGCTACACCGGCAGCTTCCGCGCCAAGGAAATCCTCGCCGACTGGCCGACGATGCGCGGCCGCTTCATCAAAGTGATGCCGACCGACTACCGGCGCGCGCTGATCGAAGTCGCTGCCGTTCGCGCCGCTGCCACCACCACCGTCTGAGGGCCACGCCATGGGCAAGATCACCGGCTTTCTCGAAATCCCGCGCCAGCCCGAGCCGATCCGGCCGATCGCCGAGCGCAAGCAGGATTTCCACGAATTCGTCGCCGAGATGGACGACGAGACCGCGCGCAAACAGGCCGCGCGCTGCATGGATTGCGGCATCCCGTTCTGCCACAACGGCTGCCCGGTCAACAACAAGATCCCGGACTGGAACGACCTCGTCTACAAGGCCGACTGGAGGCGCGCGCTCGACTCGCTGCTGTCCACCAACAACTTCCCCGAGTTCACCGGGCGCATCTGCCCGGCGCCGTGCGAAGCCGCATGCACGCTGGGGCTGTCCGCCGACCCGGTAGGCATCAAGTCGATCGAGCACAAGATCATCGACAAGGGTTGGGAGGAAGGCTGGGTGGTGCCGCAGCGCGCCGCGGTCAAGACCGGCAAGCGCGTCGCCGTGGTCGGTTCCGGCCCGGCCGGGCTCGCCTGCGCACAGCAGCTGGCGCGCGTCGGCCACGCCGTCACCGTGTTCGAGAAGAACGACCGCATCGGCGGCCTGATGCGCTACGGCATCCCCGATTTCAAGCTGGAAAAGACCCACATCGACCGCCGCATCGACCAGATGCAAAAAGAAGACGTGGTGTTCCGCACCAACGTCTACATCGGCAACCCCGAGGACGCGATGGGCTTCTGCCAGCCGCAGACCGTCACCCCGGCCGAGCTCGAACGCGAGTTCGACGCGGTGGTGCTCTCCGGCGGCTCGGAAACCCCGCGCGACCTGCCGGTGCCCGGCCGCGAATTGAACGGCGTGCACTTTGCGCTGGATTTCCTGCCGCAGCAGAATCGGGTCGACGCCGGCGACACGCTCACCGACCAGATCCTCGCCACCGGCAAGCCGGTGATCGTGATCGGCGGCGGCGACACCGGCTCGGACTGCGTCGGCACCTCCAACCGCCAGGGCTGCACCGGCGTCACCCAGTTCGAGCTGATGCCGCGCCCGCCGGTGCAGGAAAACAAACTGCTGACCTGGCCCTACTGGCCGCTCAAGCTGCGCACGTCGAGCTCGCACGAGGAAGGCTGCGAACGCGACTGGAAGGTGGGCACCAAGCGCTTCAACGACGACGGCCACGGCAACGTCAAGAGCCTCACCGCCGTGCGCCTCGAATTCCACGGCCGCGAGTTCAAGGAGCTGCCGGATACGGAGTTCGAGATTCCGGCGCAACTGGTGCTGCTGGCGATGGGCTTCGTCTCGCCCCGGCAAAAAGTGCTCGACGCCTTCGGCGTCGCCAAGGACAAGCGCGGCAACGCCAAGGCCATCAGCGAAGGCGTGAACCCCTACCACACCAGCGTGCCGCGCGTGTTTACCGCCGGCGACATGCGCCGCGGCCAGTCGCTGGTGGTCTGGGCGATCCGCGAGGGCCGCCAATGCGCCCGCGCGGTGGACGAGTTCCTGATGGGCACGAGCGTGCTGCCGCGCTGAGTTCGCCCGGTAGATCGGCGAGTCCGTGGAAAGCGGCGACCAACGGTTGCCCTGATCACTGAGCCTGCCACGTCGCACCCTGCCGGCGGCGGGACACACGGCGCCGCGGCGTCCAGCGGACGTGCGCGGACGGCGCCTTCCCGCACCCCCGACGATGCCCGGCGACTCGGGTGGCCCCGACCACGACAACCCGGAGCCCGCCGCCTTCGCGCCTCAGGTATCGCGCACGATCAGGCGGGCGGGAAGCATCTGTGACGGCGCGGGGTTGCCGTCGATCAGCGCGAGCACCTTGCGCGCCAGCAGCACGCCGCCTTCCTGCCAATCCTGTTCGACGCTGGAAAGCGGCGGCAAAAAGCCCGCGCCATGCGGAGTATTGTCGTAGCCGACAACGGAGACGTCGTTGGGCACGCCAATGCCCAGCTCGACCAGGGCGCGAATGGCGCCCATCGCCAACAGGTCGCTGCCGGCGAAGATGGCGTCGAACTTGAGCTTGCGCCGGGCCAGCGAGCGGACGACTTTGGCGCCCGCCTCGAGCGTCCAGCCGGCCGGCGGCATCACGGTAGGTTCCAGTTGCTGCTTGGCGAGCTCGGCGGCAAACCCTTGCAGGCGCTGCGCCATCTCCGGGTGCTCGACATTGCCGATGAACACCGGGTGGCGACGACCCAGCGACAGGAACCGCGCCGCGACGCTCGCGCCGCCCTGCTGGTTGTCGCTGCCGACGACGACGTGGCGATCGTCGGTCGATTCCGCGCCCCAGACCACCATCGGCAGGCCCAGGCGCTCGTATTGCGATTCGGCTTTGCCGCGTTCGCCCTGACCCAGCAGGATCAGCCCATCGGCGGTCTGGATGGTGGCATTGGCGATGCCCTGACGGGTAGTGAGCAGCACGCTGTACCCGGCCGAGGTCAGCTCCTGCGAGATACCGCCCAGCAAGGCCAGCGGGTACGGATCCCACATGGTGCGGTTGCTCGAAGGTTGCATCTCGACAATCACCGCCACCGTCTTGCTGCGCCGCAGGCGCAAATTGCGCGCACTGACATTGAGCCGATAGCCCTGCTGGTGAGCGAGCGCCTGCAGCCGCTCGCGCGTCTTGCGCGCCACCAGCGGACTGTCGGCCAGCGCGCGCGAGATAGTGATCTTGGACACCCCCGCCAGCCGGGCCAGATCGGCCATGGTCGGGGTGGCCGCGGCGGCAACGGTCAGCTTCTTCCTGGTTGGACTCACGGTTCCACGGCTCCCGGTATCAGCGTCGACCATCGCCTCAGCGGCGAGGCCCCAGTGTCGCCGCGTACCCGCCTCCGTTCAACATGAAAAGTGCGGAGAAGGTCGTTGCAAAGCCAATGTTACCGATATCTTGATATCGGTAACATTGGCTCGTATGCTCGCCTTCGTCGGCGCCGGCTGCGCTGTATCCGAAGGAGTAACACGGCTGATGGTCGACCAAGGCACCCACTCCGCCAACACCACGGCAGCCACTCCGGCAACCGATGCGTGGCGGCTGCACCGCCGCGATGGCGGGCCAATGGATCGCGCGGTCAACGAAAGCCTGTTTGTGCTCGCCAACGGCACGCTCGGCGTACGCGCTGGCAGCGAAGAAGGCAGCAGCCCGACGCAAGCTTGTTTTCTCGTCGGGGTGTGGGAACGCTCGCCCATCCATTACCACGAGCGCTTCACCGGGTTTGCCGCGCACACCGACACGCGCCTGCCCGTGGCCGACGCCAGCCGCATCCGGTTGTGGCTTGGCAACGAACGGATCGACCCGGATACAGACGCCGCGCATGCGAGCGAACGCGAACTCGATCTGCGCCACGGCAGCTACCGGCGCACCCTGCGCTGGCAGGCGGCGACCGGCGGCACAGTGGAGATCACCGCCGAGCGGGTGGTGCCGTTGGACCGGCCGGCCTTGCTGGCGATTCGCTATCGCGTGCGCTCGCTGGATTACCGCGGGCCGATCCGCCTGGAATCGGCGATCGACACCGCGCGCAACGCCACCACCCAAGGCGACGACCCACGCGTGGGGGCGGCGGTGGACGGCGGGCTTGCCACCCACGCCAGCGCAGCCGACACGGCCGGTGCGTGGGTGGCGCAGCATACCCGCCACAGTGCGATCCGACTCGTCTGCGCGCAGGCGCACGGGCTGTCCAGCACCAGCCATCTCATTGCCGGCGAAGCAAGCACCTCCGCTGCCGGCGTATGCCAGACATTCCACGGCGAACTTGCACCGGGCACCTGCGTGGTGCTCGACAAGTTCGCAACCTGGACGTGGTCCGAACCAGGTGCCAACGCGGAAACGGACCCTGTTCTGCTGACCGATGCCAGGGCGGCGTTGGCCACGGCCGGACAAGCGGGCTTCCCCTCCCTGCTTGCCGGCCAGGCGGAACGGTTTCGCCAGTTGTGGGAGCGCGCCGACCTGGCCATCGACGGGCCGGCGGAAGTGGAACAAGCGCTGCGTTTCAACCTGTTCCAGCTGTTTCAGTCCGGCAGCCGCAGTGACGGGTTCAGCACCGCCGCCAAGGGCCTGACCGGCGAAGGCTACGAGGGCCACGTTTTCTGGGATACCGAGGCGTTCGTGCTGCCGGCGCTGACCCAGGTGGCGCCGGACATGGCGCGCCACCTACTGGCGTGGCGCTACCGCACGCTGGACCAGGCGCGCGCCCACGCCCGCGAGCTGGACCACCCGCGCGGTGCGCTGTACCCGTGGCGCACGATCAGCGGCAACGAGTGCTCGGCGTACTTTCCCGGCGGTTCAGCGCAGTACCACATCAACGCCGCCATCGCGTGGGCGATCCGCTGGTACGTCACGGTGACGGGCGACGAGGCGTTCCTGCGCCAGATGGGCGCGGAGATGCTGTTCGAAACAGCACGCATCTGGATCGCCATCGGCCACCACGATGCCCGCCGCGGCGGTGCGTTCTGCCTGTGCGAGGTCACCGGCCCGGACGAGTACTCGGCGCTAGTCGACAACAACCACTACACCAACCGCATGGCGCAACAGCACCTGCGCGACGCGGTCGCCACCGCGGACTGGCTGGCCGGGCACTTCCCCTCCGACTACGCCAACCTGGTTGGCCGCATCGAGCTCGGGCCGGACGAAATCGCCGCTTGGCAACGCGCCGCCGACACGATGTATCTGCCGGTCGACACCGCGCTGGGCGTGTTCCCGCAGGATGACGGTTTTCTCGACAAGCCGCGCCTTCCCGATGCCGACATGCGCAATGTGGCGTTGCGCCCGATGCTGCTGCACCGCCACCCGCTGAGCCTTTATCGCCACCAGGTGTGCAAGCAGGCCGACGTCGTGCTGGCGCTGACGCTGGCGGGCACTGCGATCCATCCCGCCGCCAAGCACCGCAACTTCGACTATTACGAGCCGCTCACGCTGCACGACTCCACGTTGTCGGCCTCGACGTTTTCCGTGGTGGCCAGCGAGGTCGGATACGACGCCAAGGCGTACCGGTATTTCCTCGATACCTTGCGCGTCGATCTGGACGACTCGCACGGCAATGCCGCACACGGCCTGCACATGGCCGCCATGGCCGGCAGCTGGCTGGCGCTGGTGTGGGGCTTCGGCGGGCTGCGCGTACGCGATGGCCATCTGCACTTGGCGCCGCGCCTGCCCGCGGCCTGGCGCGGTTGCCGTTTCGCGGTGGTTTGGCATGCCGCGCGCCTGCGCGTCGAGATCACCGCCACCGAGGCGCGCTACACGCTGCTGCAAGGCGCGGCACTGGCCTTCCATCACTACCGGCAAGCGCAGCATCTGGAACGCGGCCAGACCCTGGTGCTGCCGATCCCCCCCTTCGCGCTGCCTGCCGTGCAAGCCGTGGTGTTCGATCTCGACGGCGTGCTGGCCGACACCGCGGTGCTGCACCGCGCGGCATGGCAAGCCCTGGCCGGGGAAATCGGCGCGCCCTTCGACGAGACCATCGCCGAGCGCATGAAGGGCGTCGACCGCCTGGGCTCGCTGGAGATCCTGCTGGAGCGCGCGCCGCACCATTACGACGATGCGGAAAAGGCGGCACTGGCCGCGCGCAAGAACGCGCGCTACGTCGAGCTGGTGGAGGCGCTCACGCCGGACAACCTCTTGCCGGGCGCACGCCGCGCGCTGGCGTCGGTGCGCGCCGCCGGCCTCAAGCTGGCGCTCGCATCGGCCAGCCGCAACGCGCCCCTGCTGCTGCAACACCTGGCGCTCGAGGGCGCGTTCGACTACGTGGTCGACGCGCGCCGCATCCGCCATTCCAAGCCGCACCCCGAAATCTTTCTCGCCGCCGCCAAGGGCCTGGGGCTAGCGCCCGAGGCTTGCATCGGTGTCGAGGATGCCCGCGCCGGCATTGCCGGTATCCACGCCGCCGGCATGCTGGCCGTGGGTATCGGCAATGCGAAGCAGCTGTTTGAAGCAGACGTGTTGTTGCCGAATATCGCCGCGTTCGACATCAACCGCATCACCAAGACAAGCGGCGTTCCGGCACGGCCGATGGCCGACGCCACGACATAAGTTGGTACTCATGGGGAGAACGACAATGAACGCACGATCGATGAAAGGCTTGACGCTGTCCACCGCCATAGCCGCCGCACTGGCAACCGGCGCCGCCTGGGCACAGGACACGCCCGCGGCGCCGAACGCCACCCCGGCCAGCAGCCAGGTCGCAAAAGCACCCAACACCACCAAGAACGGCAAGCAGGTGCAATCGCTGGATACGGTGGTCGTCACCGGTGCCGCTACCGTCGCCGGCGTCCGCAAGATCGACGCCAGCTATTCCATTACCACCGCCTCGGCCGCACAAATCCAGCAGGACAACCCGCGCAGTGCCGCCGACCTGTTGAAGATGTCGCCCGGCGTATGGCCGGAATCCACCGGCGGCCAGACCGGCGCCAATATCGAGATCGCCGGTTTCCCGGGTGGCGGCGATGCGCCGTTCTACACCAACCAGATCATGGGCACGCCGCTGTACGGCATGCCGTCGTTGTCGTTCTTCGAGCAAAGCTCGATGTTCCGGCTTGACGACACCATCGACCACGTGGAAATTCTGCAGGGTGGCCCTTCGGTGGTGTTCGGCGATGGCCAGATTGGCCTGACCTCAAACTACATTCTCAAGCAGGGCACCGAGCACCCCTCGGGCAGCATCGGCGCCACTGTTGGCACCGGCAATCTGCGCCGCATCGACGGCTTCTACGGCTTCCCGATCGGCAGCAGCGGCAACTGGTTCGGCAGCGTCGGCGGGTTCTACCGTGACAACGACGGCATCCGCGATCCGCAGTTCGCCGCCGACAAGGGCGGCCAGCTGACCGCCACCCTGACCCGCGACTGGGACAACGGCTCGCTGGTGCTGTGGGCGCGCGGCCTGGACGACAAGAATCAGTTCATCACCCCGATTCCGCTGCTGCAGACCAGCGGCCAGGGCACCTTCTCGGCCTACCCCGGCTTCGATCCGCTGACCAGCACCTACTACAGCAAGGCGATGCAACACGTGTACCTCGCCAGCTACCCCGGTGGCGGGATCAACGCGGATCTTGCTGACGGCCGCGGTTCGCAGCTCGGCTTCTTTGGCGCCAACTTCGACTGGGACTTCGGCAACGGCTGGACCATCAGCGACAAGTTCCTGGTGGACGGCGGCAACATGGACACCAACGCGCTGTTCTCGGGTTCCAACCCGCAGACGCTGGCGTCGTGGATGACCGGCAATGGCGTCCCGGCCGGCACCGCGGTCACCGCCAACTACACCAATGGCACCGGGTTCGTCACCGATCCCAATGCCGACGTGATCAGCCAGGGCTGGTGGCATATCCACAAGAACCTGAAGAGCGCGATCAACGATTTCCGCCTCAGCAAGGAATTGTTCGAGGGCAACACGCTGACCGCCGGGGTGTACTTGGCCCATTACACCGACGACGACCGCTGGTCGCTCGGCAACCCGATGCTGATGACCAACACGCCCAACGCCACGCCGATCGCGGTGAGCTACGTGCAGAACGGCCAGACCTATGCGGTGACCGACAAGCAGGGCGTGATCTCCAACGGCGGCTACAACATCACCGAAAACGGCGTGGCCACCAACAAGGCCTTCTACCTGTCCGATACCTGGAAACTGGATGCGTGGATCCTGGACGCGTCGGTGCGCACCGAAAACGAGAACGCGCACAACACGGTGTGCAACCTCAGCAGCGTGAATCTCGACGGCAATGCCAACACGCTCTACGACAACAGCGTCTCGATGTGCAATGGCACGTACTCGCGCACCAACTACAACAAGACCCATACCTCGTGGACGGTCGGTGCCACCTACAAGGTGGCGGACAACCTGTCGGTCTACGCCCGCGCCAACCGCGGTGCGCATTTCAACGGCTTTGACGACCTGCGCGGCAGCAACACCGGCGACACCCCGCCGCTGCTCAAGGTCGAGAACTACGAAGCGGGCTTCAAGTACCAGAATCCGTACGTGAGTTCGGACATCTCGGTCTACCACCGCAACTTCGACGGCCTGAGCTACCAGCCTTCGAGCTTCGGCGTGCCGTTCGGGCCCAAGAAAACCTACGGCTCCACCACCAACGGGCTCAACTTCATCATCACCGCCAGCACGCCGGACAAGATGTTCACCTCGACCTGGTCGGGCGACATCATGCACGGCCATTACACCAACTTCCTCGGCAACGCGGAGTTCGTCGGCTTGGCCACGGCGGACAACCCTTCCGGGATGTTCGTCGGCACCTTCCAGGGCAAGCAGTTGCAGCGCCAGCCGAAATTCCAGATGCGCTGGACGCCGGCGCTGAACCTGCCGGTGGCGGATGGCGCCCTGCGGTTGTGGTTCACGATGGAGTACGTGGGCAACCACACGCAGGACCAGCTGGCCCTGCAGCAACTGGGCAGCTACACCGACTTCAGCCTCGGCGCGCAATATACGTGGCAGAAGCACTGGGTATTCACGCTGCTCGGTTCCAATGTCACCGACACGCTCGGGCTGACCGAGTCGAACTCGCGCATTGCCGGTTCCGGTGCCGGCGCCAACGGGGTGATCCTGGCGCGGCCACTGGAAGGCCATCAGTACACGTTCCAGGCGAAGTACCAGTTCTGACGTCCTGACGCTTCCGCGCAGGGCGATCCGGGCATGCGCCACCCGCCCGGATCGCCCTGCCCGGTGCGCGCCACCGATCCGGGGTGTGCATGAACCGATATCGCACCATCGCCGCACTCGCGTTGACCTACGTGGTCTTCGCGATCCTGCTCAACAGCGTGGGTACGGTGATCCTGCAGTCCATGGCCAGCTTCGGCGTCGACAAGACCCGGGCCAGCCTGCTCGAATTATTCAAGGACCTCACCATTGCGGTGGTGTCCTTCGGCGTGGCCTCGTTTCTGCCGTTGATCGGCTACAAGCGCGCCATGCTGATTGCGCTGGCGCTGCTTGGCGGCGCCTGCCTGCTGATGCCGCTGTGGCCGGGGTTTCGCACCACCGAGCTGCTGTTCACCTGCATCGGTGTGTCCTTTGCGCTGGCCAAGGTCGGCGTGTACAGCTCGATTGGCCTGCTGACGACCAACCCCGGCGCGCATGGCCGGCTGACCTCCACCATCGAAGGCATGTTCATGCTGGGCGTGCTGGTCGGCAACTGGCTGTTCAGCGCCTTCGTCGACCACGCCAACCCGGCCAACCTCGGGTGGCTCAACGTGTACTGGTGGCTGGCTGGCGCCTGCGCCGCGGTGATCCTGCTGCTGGCGAGTTGCGAGCTGGATGAATCGGCCGCGCACAACGCGCACACCGGCACCCTGTCCGGCTCGCTGGTGGAAATGCTCCAGCTGTTTGCCCGGCCGCTGGTCTACGTGTTCCTGATCTCGGCCTTCCTCTACGTGCTGATCGAACAGAGCTTCTCCACCTGGCTGCCGACGTTCAACAACGAGATCCTCAAGCTGCCCAATGCGATGAGCATCCAGATCGCCAGCATCCTGCCGGCCGCGCTGGCCCTGGGCCGCCTCGGCGCCGGGCAGGCCTTGCGCCGCATGCACTGGTACGTGCTGCTCAACCTCTGCGTCATCGGCATGGGCGTCGTGGTGCTGGTCAGCCTGCCGCTGGCACGCGGTGTCCTGCCGCGCGCGGATATCGCGTGGTTCAACGCGCCCATCGCCGCCTACGTTTTCCCGCTGGTGGGCCTGCTGATGGCACCCATTTATCCGGTCATCAACTCGGTGGTGCTGAGCGCGTTGCCGAAGCCTTCGCACGCCGCGATGACCGGGCTGATCGTGATCTTCTCCGCGCTGGGCGGCACCCTTGGCTCGCGCATCACCGCGATCGTGTTCACCCGCTCCAACGGCATCGACGCGTTCTACTTTTCACTGGTGCCGATGAGCCTGGTGCTGGTGACGCTCTACTTTTTCAAGCGCGAAACCGATCGCGTCCGTCCGCCGGAACCCGTGGTCGGCGTCGCAACGTCCGACTGACGACACGGCCAGGGCACCAACGCCACGCCCACGCAAGGAGTCCGCATGCACCATCGTCTCGTTCGCATCGCCTGCCTCACGCTCGCGACCTTGCTCGCCACCCCGGTCATGGCGGCCGAAGACCCCAGCTTTCTCCTGACCGCGACCAGCGCGGATTTCGGCCATTACTTTCCCGGCTACCTGGCCAACGGCTACTTCTCGGTGATGACCTCGGTGCGCGGCACCGAACCCGACCGCAGCTACATGGTCGCGTTCATGGACTACGACCCGAAGGACATTTCCCGCCCGGCCGCAATCCCGGGCTGGAACGAGGTCGACTACAACCCCGGCGGCGGATGGCTCAACGCGACGCGGCTGGACCCCAAGATCTTTGCCCACTACACGCAGACATTGAACCTGCACGACGCCACGCTGACCACGCGCTACGACTTCAACTACGCGAACAAGTCGACCGGAATCGAGGTGCAGAGCTTCGTCAGCCAGGCCGACCCGCACCTGGCGGCGGTGCGGTTCACCATCACCCCGCACTTCGACGGCGAGGTGACGCTCAGCTTCCCGATCCGGTTGTGGTCGGAACACGCGCCGCGCTTTCCGATCGCCAGTCTGAGCGGGGAGCAGATGATTTCTGCGGTGATCGCCAGTGGGCAAAACCTCGGCAACAAGCCGGTGCCCACGCCGGACCGCGCCGCGGTGTGGTACCCCGGTTACACCCGGGTGCTGGCGGCCAACGGCGACGCGCAGACGCTGACACTGTGGCTGGACGGCCAGGCCAAGCAGGGGCTGGCGATGGCCGAGGCGGCCGCACTGCAACTGCCGGCCGGTCTTGCCGCCAAGGACGTGCACGTCAGCCAAGGGCCGTACAAGCTTTCGCTCGACCTCACCGTGCCGGTTCGATCCGGCCAACGCTACGCCTTCACCAAGTACGTTGCGGTTTCGCGCGCCGGCTGGGGCGGCGACGCCAAGGCGGATCTCGCCGCTGCCGTGGCCGCCCGCCAGACCGGCTTCGACCCGCTGCTGGCGCGGCACGTTGCGGCGTGGCACCAGCTATGGCAATCCGACATCGTGGTGGATGGCGACCCGCAGGTGCAGCGGGCGGTGCACTCGGATCTGTACTACCTGCTGGCGAACACCACGGTGGGCACCGCCTGGCCGATGGGCGCCTGCGCGCTCACCCCCAACTACGCCGGCCACGCGTTCTGGGACAGCGATTCGTGGGTGTTCCCTGCACTCCTGCTGTTGCACCCGGAGCGCGCCAAACCGATCGTGATGTTCCGCGACCGCACGATGGCGCCGGCTGCGGCGCGCGCGCGGCACTACGGCGCGAAGGGGCTGATGTACCCGTGGGAATCCGATCCGCAAACCGGCGTCGACAACACGCCACATTTTGCCTACGACGTGTACCGCGAGATCCACGTCAACGCCGACATTGCCATCGCGCAATGGCAGTACTGGCTGGCCACTGGCGACCGCGACTGGCTGCAGCGGGACGGCTGGCCGGTGATCCGCGGCATTGCCGAGTTCTGGGCCAGCCGGGTCACCTACGACCAGGCCCACGACCGCTACGAGATCCTGCACGTCACCTCGCCCGACGAGGCGTACAGCGACGTGCCCAATGACACCTTCACCAATGCCGCCGCGCAAAAGGCGCTGCGCATCGCGGTCACGGCCGCCAAACAGGTGGGCGCCACGCCCGACCCGCAGTGGTCGCGGATTGCCGACAAGATGTATCTCCCGTTCAACGCCGCGGCGCAACGCCATGAAGACTTCGACCCGTCGGTGCCGCACGACAAGATCACCTGGATGGGGTCTTCGCTGGCGTGGTTGATGTACCCCAACCTCGACCTGCCGATGAGCGCCACGGTGCGCCGCAACGACTTCGATTTTCAGCTGCAGGCGCTGCAAACCCACGGCGACGACCCGAATGAAATGATGATGGTGATGCTCGCCGTGGGCGAGGCGGAGCTGGGCAACGGCAAGGCCGCCGGCGACTGGCTGCAGCGCAACCTGGTCGGTTTTCTCAAGCCCCCGTTCAACGTGCGCACCGAAACCGCGGCCAACAACGCCGGCTACATCCTGGCCACTTCCGCCGGCTACATCCAAAGCCTCGTGTATGGCCTGACCGGCCTGCGCATCAACGACAAGGGGCTCGATGCCGCCTATCCACCGGTGCTGCCGCCCAGCTGGAAATCACTCACGCTCAAGCACATCCAGTTTCGCGGCCAGCGCTTCGACATCCGCCTCCAACGCGATGCTGCAGGCAACACGAATTTGATAAAGACAGCGCAGTGAGGCGCCCGACATGACTTCCAACCCCTCGGCTCCTGTGCGCCGCTCGCGCGGGCGAGCCAACCCACCGCGGTAACCGGCAAAGTCCGCCATGTCCACGCCCGCACCCACGCTGCTGGAAGCCCTGCGCCAGGTTGGCAACCTGCTGCAGGCGGGCGACCTGCAGCGGGCACACGACCAGCTTCGGATACTCGTCGCGAATCATCCGGACTGCGTGGAAGCCCTGCGCCTGCTCGGTGGCCTGCGCCTCGGGCTTGGCGATGCCGAGGAGGCCGAGCAACTGCTGCGCCGCGCGCTGGCGCTCGACCCGGCGTGGGCGCCGACGCTCGCCACGCTGGGCGAGCTGCTGCTTACCGCCGGCCGTAACGAAGAAGGCGAGTCCCTGCTGCGCCGCGCGGCGACCAAGTTGCCGGCAGCCGCGCTGCGCCTCGCACGCCATTACAACGATCAGCTGCGCCCGGCTGATGCGCTGTCCACCATCGCTCCGCGGTGTGCCGCCGGCCGCGTGGATGCCGCGTTTGCGGCGCAGCACGTGGCGGCGCTGGCGGCGCTGGGCCGCGCCGCGGAAGCGGTGGAGTTCTACCGCCATGCAGCGGAAACCGCCGTCGACCAGACCTCCGCCGCGCACGCGCTCGCCATCGCCCTGGCCGCCGCTGGCCAGCATGCCGAGGCCGAGCGCGCCGCCGGCCGCGCGCTGGCGCGCGAGCACCCCGATGCCACTGCCTACTTCACCCGTGCCCGCAGCCGGGTGGCGCTGGGCGAGTTCACCCGCGCGGAAGCGGATCTGCGCGACGGCCTGCGGCTGGCGCCGCGCGACGCCGAGGCACACGACCACCTCGCGCGGCTGGTGTGGATGCGCAGCGGCGATCTCGCCGCCAGCACCGCGATGCTGGACGCGGCGCTGCGCCGTTTTCCCGGCGAGGAGACCCTGCTCGCCACCAAGGCCGCGATCCTGCAGGGTGTGGGCGATGCGCGCGGCGCCTGGGCCTGCCTCGCCGCCGCCGCGGAGCGCCCGCAGGCCGCGCCCACCCTGCTGGTGCGCGCCGGACTCAGCGCACTGGCCTTCGATCCGGCTACCGCCCAGACGCTGGCGCAACGCGCACTGCAACGCCAACCCACCGCCAGCACCGCGCGCAGCCTGCTTGCCGCTGCACTGCTCGGCACCGGCGACGCTGCGCGCGCGCTCGAACAGTGCGAGACCCTGCTTGCCGACGCGCCCGACGACCAGTACCTGATCGCCCTTGAGACCACCGCGTGGCGGATGCTCGGCGACCCGCACCACGCGGTGTACTGCGACTACCCGCACCTGGTGCGCCCGTACCAGGTGCCGACGCCGGATGGATGGCCAAACCTCCCAGCCTTCCTCGCCGACCTCAAGCGCAGCCTGGAACGCTTGCACGATCCGCACGGCCATCCGCTGCTGTTCCAGTCGTTGCGCCACGGCACCGAGACCACGACGGACCTGGCGCGCCACGCCAACCCGGTGATCCAGGCTCTGTTTCGCGCCTTCGACGCCCCCATCCGCGACTACCTGGCCGGCCTCGGCCAGGGCGACGACGCGTTGCGCCGGCGCAACCGCGGCAACTACCGCTACCACGGCAGCTGGTCGGTGCGGCTGCGCAACGCCGGCTTCCACGCCAACCATGTACACCCGCGCGGCTGGATCTCCTCGGCCTGCTACATCGACCTGCCCGCAAGCATGGCCGACGGCGATACGGACGCCGGCTGGCTCACCTTCGGCCAGCCCGGCATCATCACCACGCCACCGCTGCCCGCACAGCACGCCGTGCATCCCGAGCCCGGCATGCTGGTGCTGTTCCCCTCTTATGTGTGGCACGGCACCGTGCCGTTCCACAGCGAGCAGGCACGCCTGACGGTGGCCTTCGACGCGGTGCCGGGAGCGCCCGCATGAAACACGTCGCCATTGCCACGATCCTGCTTGCACTGGCGACGCCGCCCGTGATCGCCGCCACTGACGCCAGCTTCGTGCTGCAGGCCAGCGCCGCCGATTGGGCAAATTACTTTCCCGGACAGTTGGGCAACGGTTACGCCTCCACGCTGACCGCGCCGCGCGGCACAGAAGACGCACCGGCTTATCTCGTCGCCTTCATGGATCGCACGCCCGGCGACATCGCACGCCCGGCCGTCGTGCCCGCATGGAGCGCCATCGACTACCGCACCGAGAGCGGCGCCTGGCTCAACGCCGCGCCACTGGACGCCGCGCATTTCCAGGACTACGCGCAGACCTTGGACATGCACGACGGCACGCTGGCCACGCGCTACGCCTACCGCGACGGCGAACGCAGCACCGACGTCGAAGTCCTCTCGCTGGTGAGCCAGGCCTCGCCGCACCTCGCCGGCAGCCGGCTCGTCCTCACGCCGCATTCCGATGGCCGCGTGGAGCTGTCGTTTGCACTGGACGCCTGGGCGCCGCACCAGCCGCGCTTCGCGCTGGCCCGCATCAGCGATGCGGAAATGCACCAGGAGCTGGACAAGTACCACCTGAAACTGGAACCCGTCGCGCCCGCCACGCCGGATCGCGCAGCGCTGTGGTATCCCGGCACCACCGAGGTGCTGGACCGCGGCGGTGATGCCACGCAGCTCACGCTGTGGCTCGAGGGCCGTGCCGCAAACGGCGCGGCGATGGCGGCAGCGGTCGCCGTGGCGCTGCCGCAAGACATGCACCCAATCTCGGCCAAGGTGGTGCGCGACGGCCTGCACCTGGCGCTCGACGTGGTGGTGGATGTGCACAAGAACCATCGCTACCGCTTCGCCAAGTTCGTCGCCGTCTCGCGCACAGGCTGGGGCGGCGACGCACGAGCCGACCTCGCGCTGGCCACACAGGCACGCGAGCGGGACTTCGACGCGCTGCTGCACGCGCAACGGGAGGCCTGGCACGCGCTGTGGAAGTCCGACGTGGTGATCGACGGCGACCCCGCCGCACAGCGCATCGTGCACGCGGACCTCTACTACCTGCTGTCCAATGTGACACCCGGCACCGCGTGGGCCACCGGCGGCTGCGGCATGACGCCGGGCTATGCCGGGCACGTGTTCTGGGACAGCGACACCTGGGTGTTCCCCGCCCTGCTCCTGCTGCATCCGGAGCGTGCGAAATCGCTGGTGGCGTTCCGCGCCCGCACGCTGCCGGCGGCCGAGGCGCGCGCCCGTGCCCGCGACCTGCGCGGCGCGATGTATCCGTGGGAGGCCGACCCCGACGACGGCAGCTCGCAGACACCGCACTCGGCTCAGGTGCTCGACGAGCGCGAGATCCATGTCAACGCCGACGTCGCCATCGCGCAGTGGCAGTACTGGCTGGCCAGCGGCGACAAGGCATGGCTGCGCCGGCACGGCTGGCCGGTGATCCACGCCGTCGCCGATTTCTGGGCCAGCCGCGCCACTTGGAACGCGGCGAAGCAACGCTGGGAGATCGAGCACGTCACCTCGGTGGACGAGGACTACAGCGACGTGCCCAACGACACCTACACCAATGCCGCGGCGCGCAAGGCGCTGCAAATCGCCGCCGCCGCGGCCGCCGTGCTCGGCGAAACCGCCGACCCGCGCTGGACCAGGGTCGCGGATGGCCTGTACCTGCCATTCTCCGACGGGCACCACCTCGACTTCGACCCGTCCGTGCCGCACAACCGCGACACCTGGGGCGGCAGCTCGCTGCCGATGCTCGCGCTGCCTTCGCTGGATTTGCCGATGACCACGGCCGTGCGCCGCCGCGACTACGCCTACGCGCTCGGTCCGATCGAGCATTCCAGCCATGACCCGAACAGCATGGGCCTTGCCCCGCTGTCGATCGCCGCCACCACCGCGGGCGACAGCGCGGATGCCGAGATGTGGTTCGAGCGCAACCTCAAGGCGCACGTGGTGCAGACGCCGTTCGACGTGCGCACCGAGACCGCGCACAACAACACCGGCTACTTCCTCACCGCCAGCGCCGGCATGCTGCAGAACATCCTCTACGGCTTCACCGGCCTGCGCATCGAGTCGAAGGGACTGGTGCCGGCCTATCCGCCGATGCTGCCCGCGCGATGGAAGTCGCTGACGCTGCGCGACGTCACTTTCCGCAACCGGCATATCGACATCACCGTGCGCCGCGGCGCCAACGGCAAGCCGGCGCTGTCGCTGACCACCATCCGTTCCACTGGGGACATCTCACCATGAAACTCCACACTCGCCTCGCCGCCATGCTGCTGGCGATGGCGTCCGCGCCACTGGCCAGCGCGGCCACGCCCGACGCCGCGAAAACGCTCGACTACATCCACCACGCCTGGTCCACGCTCACGCGGCAGATGGCCGACTGCTCCGCCTTCGGCAAGGGGCCGGGCGACACGCACCTGGTGATCTACCTGCCGCATCAACTGCCGATGCCGGAAGCATTGCCGCGCATCGCCAAGGCCTGTCAGGTCGAGGTACGCCGATTGCCGCAGACGATTCACCAGCTCGGTGAGCTGGACGCCGCCACCCTGCCGGTACAAGGCCTGCTCTACCTGCCGCATCCCTACGTGGTGCCGGGCGGTTTCTTCAACGAAATGTACGGCTGGGACAGCTACTTCATCGAGCTGGGCTTGCTGGCCGATCACCACACGGCGCTGGCGCGCGACATGGTGGACAACGCGCTGTTCGAGGTGCAGCACTACGGCGGCGTGCTCAACGCCAACCGCAGCTACTACCTCAGTCGCTCGCAGCCGCCGTTCCTCTCCGCCATGATGGCCGCGCTGCTCGCCGATCCCGCCAGCTTCCGCGATGCCACGGACCGGCGTGCCTGGCTGGCCCAGGCCTACCCGCTGGCCGTGCGCAACCACGACCTCTGGCTGCGGCCCGGACACCGCGCCGGCGACACCGGCCTGGCACGCTACTTCGATTACGGCCACGGCCCGGTGCTGGAAGCGCACGACGCCAGCTACTACCAGGGCGTGATCCGTTGGCTACTGGCGCATCGGGCAGCAGATCCCGGCTATCTCGTCCAGGCGTCGCAGCACCCCGATGCCGCTGAAACCGAACGGCTGAAGGCCGCGAGCTGCGATGTCACGGCCTCGAAGGCCTGCGCCGGCGCGTGGGTGGACGGCTACCGACTCAGCGCCGACTACTACCTCGGCGACCGCGCGATGCGCGAATCGGGCTTCGACGTGAACTTCCACTTCGGCCCGTTCGCCGGTGCCACCCACCACTACGCGGCGGTGGGCCTGAACAGCCTGCTCTACCGCTACGAGCGCGACCTGCACGACTTCGCGGTGGAACTCGGCAAAACCGCCGACGCCGCCCGCTGGCAGCAGGCCGCCGCCGCGCGCCAGGCGGCGATGGACAAATACCTGTGGCAGCCGGCGCAAGGCATGTACATGGACTACGACTTCGTCGCGGGCAAGCCCTCCACCGACCCCTACCTCAACACCTTCTACCCGCTGTGGGCGGGCGCCGCCTCCACTGCCCAGGCACAGGCGCTGCGCGGCAAGCTCGCACTGTTCGAGCAGCGCGGCGGCCTGGCGATGAGCACGCGCACCACCGGCGCGCAATGGGACGCGCCCTACGGCTGGGCGCCGACCAACTGGCTCGCCATCGCCGGCCTGGACGCCCACGGCTTCCACACCGACGCGCGCCGCCTCGCCGGCAAGTTCATGGCCAGCGTGGATCGCGGCTTCGCCGCCGACGGCACCATCCGCGAGAAATACAACATGGCGCAGGGCAACGCCGCGGTGAAGATCACCGCCGGCTACACGCAGAACGTGATCGGCTTCGGCTGGACCAACGGCGTGTACCTGAAGCTGCACCAGCTGCTCGATCACGCCACCACCCAGGCGCCCGCTTCGTCAAAGCAGCCAGGCACCTTGGGCGACTGAGGGCCTGCTCCGACGTTTCAAGGCACAAGGATCGCCTGCGCTTTCGTGCCAGCCGCGAGCGTAAGGCTCTTCATGATCGGCCCCCGCGGCATTCCGGCCCCTGGCCCGCGATGCTCCCGACTACCACGACAGCCAGCACACGCCTGCTCGCTGGAAGCCGCGTAAACCTGAAGCGGCCCGACGCGTCGCACATCGCCGTCTTGCGCCTCGTCAGCAGTCGGCGTTCCCGGTACCACTGCGACGGTCGGAACCAAGACCACGCGCTCAGCGCTTGTCGATCGGCACGTAGGCGAGGTCTTCCGGGCCGGTGTAGTTGGCGCTCGGACGGATGATCTTGCCGTCCTGGCGCTGCTCGATCACGTGCGCGCTCCAGCCGGCCGTGCGCGAGATCACGAACAGCGGCGTGAACATCGCGGTCGGCACCCCGAGCATGTGGTACGTGCTGGCCGAGTACCAGTCGAGGTTCGGGAACATCTTCTTGACCTCGCCCATCACCTTCTCGATCCGCTCGGACACCGCGAACAGCACCGGGTTGCCGCCATCGGTGCACAGCTTGCGCGAGATCTCCTTGATGATCTCGTTGCGCGGGTCGGACACCGTGTACACCGGGTGGCCGAAACCGATGATGATCTCCTTGCGCTCCACGCGCGCGCGGATGTCCGCTTCGGCATCGTTCGCGCTGCGGTAGCGCGAGATGATCTCCATCGCTACCTCGTTCGCGCCGCCGTGCTTGGGGCCGCGCAGCGCACCGATCGCACCGGTGATGGAAGAGTACATGTCCGACCCGGTGCCGGCGATCACGCGCGCGCTGAAGGTGCTCGCGTTGAATTCGTGCTCGGCATAGAGCACCAGCGACTTGTCCAGCGAGTTGGCGTGCAGCTCGCTCGGCGCCTTGCCGTGCAGCACGTGCAGGAAGTGCGCGGCGATCGACTCGTCGTCGGTCTCGGTCTCCACCCGCTTGCCGTTGTGGCTGAAGTGGTACCAGTACAAGAGCATCGAGCCGAAGCTCGCCATCAGGCGGTCGGCGATGTCGCGCGCGCCGGTGACGTTGTGGTCGTCCTTCTCCGGCAGCACGGTGCCCAGCACCGAGCAGCCGGTGCGCAGCACGTCCATCGGATGGGTCGCGGCCGGCAGCAGCTCCAGCGCGGCCTTGACCGGCGCCGGCAGCCCGCGCAGGCGCTTCAGCTTGGCTTTGTAGTTCTGCAGCTCGGTCCAGTTCGGCAGGTGGTCGTGCACCAGCAGGTGCGCCACCTCCTCGAAACAGCCTTTGCCCGCCAGGTCGTGGATGTCGTAGCCGCGATAGTGCAGATCGTTGCCGCTGCGGCCCACCGTGCACAGCGCCGTGTTGCCCGCGGCCACGCCGGACAGCGCCACCGATTTCTTGGCTTTGGGAAGGACTTGTTCGCTCATTGAAGTTCTCCAGTTTGGTGCGTGAACAGCGCGTCGAGCTTGTCCTCGTAGGCGTGATAGCCGAGGTAGTCGTACAGCTCCTCGCGCGTCTGCATGGTGTCCACCACGGCTTTTTGCGTGCCGTCGCGGCGCACGGTTTCGTAGAAACCCAGCGCCGCCTTGTTCATCGCGCGATACGCGCCACAGCAATACAGCGCGATATCCACGTTGGCACTGGCCAGCTCGGCGGTGGTGAAGAACGGGGTGGAACCAAACTCGGTGAGGTTGGCGAGGATCGGCACCTGCACCGCCGCCTTGAACTTGCGGTAGTCGTCCAGCGTCTGCATCGCCTCGGGAAAGATCATGTCGGCGCCGGCTTCCACGTAGGCCACGGCGCGTTCGATCGCGGCGTCGAGGCCTTCCTTCGCGGCGGCGTCGGTGCGCGCCATCACCACGAAATCGGCGTCGGTCCTGGCGTCCACCGCGGCCTTCACGCGGTCGACCATTTCCGCCTTCGGCACCACCTCCTTGCCGGGGCGATGGCCGCAGCGCTTCTGGCCCACCTGGTCCTCGATATGCACCGCGGCGACACCGATGCGCTCGAAGCTCTTGATGGTGCGCGCAATGTTGAACGCGCCGCCCCAGCCGGTATCGATGTCGACCAAGAGCGGCAGGCCGGTGGCCTCGACCACGCGCCGGGCGTCGGTGAGCACGTCCTCCATGGTGGAAATGCCCAGATCCGGCATGCCCAGCGAGTTGGCCGCCACCCCGCCGCCGGAGAGATACAGCGCCCGGTAGCCGACGCGCTTCGCCATCAGCCCGGCGTACGCGGTGATCGCCCCCACCACCTGCAACGGTCGCTCGGCCGCTACTGCCGCCCGGAAACGGGCGCCGGAAGATGTCGATTGCACGGTGTTTGCGCCTCTACGAACGCGGCCAGGGGCCTTTGTGCCGTCAGAGCCGCGCGAGACGCAGCTCGGTCAAATGTTCGCGCACGAAATCCAGCCGGTCCTGGCCCCAGAAGATCTCGTCGCCCACGACAAACGTGGGGACGCCAAAGATATTGCGTTCCTGCGCCCGTGCCCAATTGGCCGTCAGGACGGCCAACCGCGCGGGGTCCTTGGCCGCGGCCAGCGTCGCCGCACGCTCCAGGCCGACCCGTTCGGCGACCGCACCCAGCACATCGAGATCGCCGATGTCCCGACCATCCGCCCACTCGGTGCGCATCACCTCGATCACGTACTCGCGCAACACGCCGCGCTCCTGCGCCAGCAGCGAAACCGCTCCCGCGCTGGTCGGTTCGGTGGTCTTCGGCGGCGGCACATACGGTATGCCCATCCGCCGCGCGAACCGTCCGACATCCTGCCGGGCCAACGGCACCTTGAACTTCGCCCGCTCCGGCGGCGAGCGTCCATTCCACCCGCCCAGCGGACGCCACGCCAGCTCGACGCGAAAGTCGTCCAGCAGGTTGAACATGCGCTTGGAAGCCAGGTAGCAATACGGGCTGCGAAAATTGAAGAAGATTTCCAGCTGGACACTTTCCATCAAACCCACCTCAATCGATGGCTACGCACGATCGGCGGTACGCCGACCACCACTATCCGCCGGTGGCCGTCCCTGGCCACCAGGATGGCAATCACTCAGTTGCCGCCACCCGAATCACGCATGTACTGCACCTGGAACATCCGCTCCGGGCTGAGCTTGGGATTGATCTGTCCCTCGAATTGCCCGGTGGTGCAGTGCTGCGACTCCAGATCGACCATCGAGAACGAGTCGTCGATCGGGATGCCCGAGCCCTTGTTGCCCGCAAGCTGATAATCCGGGTCGGTCTTGCCGATGATCCAGTTCTTCCACAGCGAGCCCTTGCGGTCGTAGATCAACGTCCGCGCCAGCGCACCGGTCTGTGCATCGACAAAGAAGATGCGCTTGCTGATCGGCGAACCGGAATCGACCGGCACTGCCTCCAGTTCATACACCTTGCGCAGCTGCCAGGTGATCTCCGGGAAGCACCCGCCCTGGCCGCCAAAGGCGACGAACTTGTATCCGTTCGACTGCGGAAACTCACTCGACAGCTTGAGTTCGTTGTGCCGATAGAGCGGAATGAGCACGTTCTTGGTGCCCTTGTAGGTCCACTTCATCGCCGCCACGCGGTCGTTGTAGCCCTCGAAATCCTGGATCATCAAATCCGAACCGAGGAACGAGTCCGTGGTCTGCGCCGAAGGCAGACGCCGCACCCGACGCTGGAAGCCCAGATACAGGTACGTGTCATCCAGCTTGCGATCGTCGTCGTAACGCTGGATCAACAACTGCGTATTGCGCACGTCGTCGGGGCTGTTGACCTTGAGGTAGATGCTGCGGAAGACGTTCGACGGATTCGGGGTAATGTCCGGAATCGGCGTATTTTCAAACCGATGCTTGTAGTTGAGCGTGTGGTACTCGATGTTGATCACACGCTCCACCTTCCCGGATTTCATGTCCTTGTATTGGAAAATGAACGGGTTGATCGTGCCGTTGTCGCCCCAGTTGAGGCCGCGCTGGAAGTTCCACGCAAGCTTCAGGCCCGCCGCCGGGTCCTTCAGCGAAGGCTCCTCCGGGAACGGCCGCCCCGCCACGTAGCCATCCAGCTGGCCGGTCTTGGCGTCGACCTTCACGTTCTTGTAGTCGGCCTTGGTCGCGTCGCGATAGCTTTTCGGCAACATTTCCGAGAACGTCGGCTTGGTTTGCACCTGGTACCAGCCATTCTTGATGACCAGATACATGCCGGGGTCGAGAATGTCCTTGTACTTCTCGACATTCTCCTTGTTGATCGTCACGCCGGGCGTATAGCCCGGGGAAGTCGGCATGCCTTTCGCGTACGGATTGAACGAAGCATCGACCACGGCATCGCCGGTCGGACTGTTGTTCTCGACAAATCCGGTGGACTGCCCGGCCGCGATGGCTGCAGCGGAGAGCATTGTCAGCAATGCCGCCAATGCCGTGGCAAGCGGTTTCTTTTTCATGATCTACCTCCAGAAATGATGGTCTGCAAAACGGTTCGGCAGCATCAGAAGCTGACCCGCAACTTGACGAACAACTGGTTCTCCTTGCCCGCGGTACCAAGCGGACCTGCCCGGAAG
The DNA here is from genome assembly GCF_058789895.1 of Rhodanobacter sp. FW106-HT46G03. Taxonomy (NCBI): domain Bacteria; kingdom Pseudomonadati; phylum Pseudomonadota; class Gammaproteobacteria; order Lysobacterales; family Rhodanobacteraceae; genus Rhodanobacter; species Rhodanobacter sp. FW106-HT46G03. Next base: position 420,054 of record NZ_JBYTCC010000001.1, on the reverse strand, counting down.
CGGCCAAGCGGCTCGATGCCACCCAGGCCATACGACCCATCGGTGAGCGCCTGCATCGGGTTGGCGTTGGTGTAGGTCGTGAACGGCGCCCACGGATTGCACGAACGGCAATCGTCAAACCCGTAACGGCTCAGGTCGTTGTAGTGGAACAGCGCGCCGGCCGTCAGGTTGACGTGGTTGTTCACCAGCCAGTTGATGGAAGGTGAAACGGTGCCGGCGTGGGCCTTCCAGTCATGCGCGATGAGCAACTGCGGGCTCAGGCGGCCGTTCATGTAGGTCGGCTTCACCAACAGGGTGAACGTCAGGTTGTTCTTCCAGTCGGGGATGCCTTCCGGGCCCAGAGGGCCGTGCTTGCTCTGGTAGTCGTAGATGTGCTGGAAGAACACCTGCGCCGACACCAACGTGGCTTGTGCGCCGCTGATGAACGGGATGAAGCTCAGGCGGTCGATGCCGATGACCGAGCGGAACACCGGGTTCTTGGAATACAGCTGCGGCTGCAGCGTGTTGGCAAACTCTTCGCCGCGGGTGTACGCGCCCTCGAAGCGGATGGTCGACTTTGCCCAATCCCATTGGTAGTCCATCGAACCACCGAACAGGTTGACACGCGGAAAATGCATGTCAAACGCGATCAGATGCTCCACCGGAATCTGATTGAACGGCGGCGGCGAACCCGCATTGCCAGGCACCCCGGTGAAGGAGTTGATGGCTGCGGTGTTGATGCCGTGCAGGCTCGGCAACTGCGAACGGTAGGTCAGTGCATTCAGCGAGAACGACAGCGCACCGCCCGCCGAGACGCCTTCGAACTTCAACCCGACCGGCGAGTTGTTCAGCGTCCACTTTGGTAGAACCACGTTGCGAATGCCGATCTGGTGGGGGCCGAAGTCGGTGGCCGCGAACCCGGCACCACCGGCGTTTGGCGGCGTACCCGGCGGGATCGCCGCAAAGTTGGCTACCGTGCCACCGTTGTCCCACAGGTTCTTCATGCCGCGGAAGAAACAGCCCGCGTCCAGGATCGAGTTCGGGGTTCCGCACTGGCCCAGGTTGCTGGGGCGGAATTTTTCCATGTTCCAGACCAATTGCAGGTTGGAATCCTGGAACCACTTCGACGCCCCCATGCGGTATTCAACCGTGGTGATGAACATCGGAATGCGGGTGTCTTCGAGCTCGTCGTAGATGTTGTTGCGCGAGAAATCCACCGGGTTGATGACGTCGAGCACGCGGAACAGGTCGGTACGCCCCCAGATCACCTGCTGGCGCCCCACCTTGATGAACAGCGACTTGGTCGGCGACAGCGGCACGTCACCACTGACATACACCTCGCGCAGGAAATCAAACCGGTTGTTGAACTCCGGGAACTCCAGGTCGTGACGGCTGAGGTTGCCGTAGCCGCCGAAATTCACGCAACCACGCGGGTCGACATTGCATGGCCGCACCGGCACGCCAAATTCCACCCCGCCGCGGTTGACCGAATGCCAGCGCTGCCCCAGCACGATCATCCCCTGGTTGGGGTTGTAATTGGGTGCGCCGGGGTTGGTGGAGTTGATGCCGAACGCATTGCTCGGCGGCAAACCCAGCATCGTGGCCTCGTCGTGGTTCAAGCCACCACCGTGCGGCACAAACGGCTGCGCGAGATTGGTGAACGGACTGCCGACAAAAGCCTGGTACGCCGAGTTCTGCAATTGGATCGGGCCACCAGCCTCATTGCCGTATTCGCTGGCATTCATGCGGTACACGCCATCAAACGTGCCGCGCAGGGTGGCGTGAAACTTCCAGTGATCCGAAACCTGCTTGCCCAGCGACAATTGGAACGTATTGCGCATTTTCGACAAACCGGCGGTGTGTCCGGTGTAGTCCTCGCCACGGTACTGGGTATCGTTTTCGTAATATCCGTGGACGTCCCATCCCGATTGCGTATTTTGTGCCAGTACGTTCGGCGCCATTATCAGCAGCGGCGTACCGGCCAGTAGCAGCCATGCGCCGCGTTTCGCGGCGGTGGATTTTTTGCTCATTGGTCTCCCCTCCAGGCGTGTTGGTTTGTTGCAGCTCAAGCGATTTCGGACTTGCCTACAGCGTCTTGTTGACCGGCGGCAAACATCGCGGGCTCGCAATATTCATCGTCGGCTGGAGCCTCCCAGCTGCTGGCGTGGGCATGGGTAACAAAGTGCGGCTTCAGAATCAGGCACCAGGCCGGCACGATGAACATGGCTGCGACCGCATTCAAAACGAGCATGAACGAAAGCAGCAGGGCGGCGTCGGACTGAAAACGCAGATCCGACATGAAGATCCACAGGGCAACGCCGGCCACGAGCGTGACGGCGGTAAAGCTCACGGCATATCCAGTGGTGCTGAATGCCTCGATCACCGCACGTTTGAGATCCGGCACGCGGGCCATCTCTTCGCGGATGCGGTCCATGAAGTACACCGCGTAGTCGATGCCCACCCCGACACCCACCGCGATCACCGGCACCACGTTGACGTCGATGCCGATGCCGCGCCAGCCCATGTACGCATACGTCATGACCGTCGAGAACAGCATCGGGACGACCATCAGCACGCCGGCGTGGACCGAGCGGTAATACCCCATGACCAGCAGGAAGGCGATCAGCATCACCAGCGGCACGATCACCACGTTGTCGCGGTCGATCGCGCGGTTGGTCGCCGCGGTCACGCCGATCAGCCCACCGGCCAATTCCATCGACATGCCCGGCACGCCCGGCGCGATCCGGGCGATGCTGTCGCGCGCCTGCTTCATCGCGCGGTCCACGGTGACCGCGCGGTGGTCCTTGTAATAGAACACCACGTCGGCTTCATCGCTTGCCGGGTTGGCGTACTGCTTGAGCGCCCCCGGGATCGGGCTCGATGCCATGTAGGCAAACATCAACCCGCCGGCCTCGCGCGCGTCGCTCGGTATCTGCGCCCAGCGCGGATCGTTGTAGTGGGTCAACCGGTTGACCTGGCGCACGACCATCGGCAGCGCAGTGGTGCCGCCGGTGTCCGGGTCGAGCATCATGTCGTTCTGCAGGCGCTCGATGGCGTGCAGGACCTTGGGATCCTTGATGCCGCCGGGCTGGTCAGTGCGCACCAACACATGCAGCTCCTCGGAGCCGGGGAACGCGGTGTTGATGGCGGTGGTGGACAGGTTGTAGTCGTGGGTCCGCTGCAGCAAGGGCGAGCCGGGTTCCGAGTCGCCAATCTGGACATGGGAGGCGTAATAGGTACCCGCGCCAAACAACACCAGGACCAGCACCAGTATCGTCTGGGCGCCCGGGCGGTTGCCCCCGGTGCGCGCCATGAACTTGCCGAGGGCGGCGCGAATGCCGTGGTTCTTGTTTTGCGTCTTGCGTGGCGCCGGCAGAACTGTCAACGCCAACGGCACCATGAAGTGGACGGTGAAGATGACGGAAAACGCCCAGAACCCGGCCGACATGCCCAGCTTCTGGTCGAACGGCACCGTGGCCAATACCAGGGCCGCAATGCCCAGCGAGTCGACGATGATCGCGAGCGAGCCGGGCCGGAACAGGGCCTCCAGCGCGTTGCGCGCCGCCCGCTTGCCGTCGTGGACGACTTCGAATTCCTCGTAATAACGCGCCACCAACTGCACGCCATGCGACATGGCGCGCGCCGCAATGAGGAACGGGATCGGCATGGCCAGCGGTTCGAGGTTGAAGCCGAACATCGCCATGAAGCCCAGGCCCCAGATCGACGACAGGCTGATGCCGATCAGCGGCAGAAGCACGCCGTAAAAGCGGCGGAAATACAGGATCAGGAGGGCGGCCAAAAGCGCCACGGTGCCGAACAGGATCGCGATGATCTGGTTCAGATAGGTGTAGACATAGCCGGTCAGCACCGGGTTGCCGGTGGCATGGATGGCATAGCCGGGCGTGGCCAGGTCGGTGCGCAACTTGATCAGCGCATCGATGAACGTGCGGTAGTCGACCTGGCCCTCGGTCAGCCGGGCACGGATCAGCGCCGACTTGAAGTCCGGCGATACCAGCATGCCGTACACCTGCGGGTTCTCGACTACCGCGGCCTCCAACTGCTGCAGGGCAGCCTTGCTGGTGGGCGGATTGTGCGGGTCGAAATACGGCGTGGAGACGATGCTGCCGTCGGAGGCGAGGTGGGTGGAACGCACCGTGCGGTGGGCAAGGCTGGACACCTGGTTGTGGTCGACAAACGGCAGGCTGTCCACGCCCTGCGTTGCCCGGTAGATCAGGTCCAGCGCCTTGGCATTGAAGATCGTGCCGTGCTCGGCATGGATCTCCACGACCATTTGATTGGCGCCGCCGAAATTGTCCTTGATTCGGTTGTAGGTCTGGATATAGGCACTGTCCTGCGGCAACAGATCATTGAAATCCGTGTACATGCGCAGCTTCGGCAAGAAAGCGGCAAACACGACGGTGATGAGAAAAATGATGCCCAGTACGGTTTTGGGATTGGCAAACAACCACTGTTCACCGCGCACCAGGGCACCGGTAATGACATTGCGTAGCTTATGCATGATGTCAACCTTCAATCAGCGTTTCGGCGGGTGCCGAACTGAATCAATTGCGAGCCACCTGCGACCATGGCACCACCGGATGGAATGGCCGCAACCGCGGTCAATTCACCGGCACTCGCGTCATTGACCTGGCGCGCTGCCCAGTTGTCTCCGACCAGGGTGATGGATTTACCGTCGGCGCCAACGCCATAGGCCTTTTCGGCATGGCCGCCAAACGCGTAAATGCTGGCTTTTACCGGGTTGTCGCTTGCCACCCACGTCCGGCCGCCATCGGCGGTAGTGAACATCGCCCCTGCAACCCCGCTCACCCAGCCGCGGTCCTTGTTCGAGAAGTACATGGCATAGGGATAAAAATCAGCCGGCAGCGGGCTGGCCTTGGTCCAGGTCTTGCCGCCATCAACGGTGTTCAGCACGGTGCCGAATTCCCCGCCGATAATCCCGTGCTCAGGGTCGAAGAAATGCACCGTGCTCAGGATCGCGTCCTCGCCGAGGGTCGTCGACACCCAGGTCTTGCCGTGATCCCCACTCATCGCGATGTCGGTGTGGCTGCCGACCACCCACAACCGCCCGGCACCGTCGCAGGTCATGGCAACCGGGGTGATCTTTCCCGGGATGGGGCGGGCTGCCCATTGGCCATCGACCTGGACCCAGACCTTGCGGTAGAAATCGAGGGCCACCGGCACGTCGCCCGGGCAGGCGGTGGCGCCGATGATGGAAGCAGGTGGTGCGAGGGTTGCGCGGGTCCAGTTGCGCCCGCCGTCGCGGCTGCTCAGCATGACGCCGCCAAGCGTGCCCGCCACCAGTTCTTCGCTGGTGGCCGCCACCGCATCGAAGCGATCGGTCCGGCGTGTCCCATCGGGCGCGACGGCCGCCGCGGCCCCGGTGGTTCCCTGATCGGCGGCACACCCGCTCACGGCCGCTGCAAGCGCCGTGGCCATGAGTAGCCCGTATGCGTATCGCCTGTCGACAAGTTGCATGATCCCCTCGCTCCGCCATGCGCGCATGGCAGCGTCAGTTGTTGCTTCGATGTGGCGGCCGGGTGAAGCAGCACCGCGCTGCCTCACCCGTCAGCTCACGCGTCGGTACCGGTTTTCAGGACACCGCGCTCTTTGGCGAGCCGGTAGGCGGTGCCTTCGATCATGTCTTCCTGACCGCCAACCATGCCGCGCCGCCCCATTTCCAACAGGATCTCGCGCGCCGGCACGCCGTACTTCTCCGAGGCCCGCCATGCAAAGCCGAGGAACGAGCCGTACACGCCGGCATAGCCCAGCGTCAGCGCGTCACGCCCGATCTTCTGCGGTGTCTTCTTCATCGGCCGCACCAGATCCTCGGCCACGTCCTGGATCGCAAACATGTCGACCCCGGTCTCGATCCCCATCAAGGCGCAGACCGTCACGAACACCTCGGTCTGGGTATTGCCGGCACCCGCGCCCAGCCCGGCGCACGAGGTATCGACGCGATTGACCCCCGCCTCCACCGCCGCGACGCTGTTGGCCACGCCCATCGACAGATTGTTGTGGCCGTGGAAACCAAGCTCGGTTTCCGGACGCAGCGCAGCGCGCAGCGCGTGGATCTTTTCGGTCACCTGGGCCGGCAGCATGTGGCCGGCGGAGTCGGTCATGTAGATGCAGTTGGCGCCGTAGCCTTCCATCAGCTTGGCCTGGGAAACCAGACCCTCGACGGAATTCATGTGGCTCATCATCAGGAAGCCGACGGTATCCATGCCGAGCTTGCGCGCTTCGGTGATGTGCTCCTGCGCCACGTCCGCTTCGGTGCAGTGGGTGGCGATGTAGATGCTGCGCACGCCCACGTCGTAGGCCATCTTCAGGTGATCGACCGTGCCGATGCCTGGCAGCAGCAGGGCCGACACCTTGGCGTGCTTCACCAGCGGCAGCACCGCCGAGAGGTACTCCTCGTCGGTGTGCCGGCCGAAGCCGTAGTTGACCGAGCCGCCACCCAGGCCTTCGCCGTGGGTCACCTGCAGCAGTGGGATACCGGCGCGATCCAGCCCGGTGGCGACGGAGGTCATCTGCTCCAGCGTCATCTGGTGGCGCAGGGGATGCATGCCGTCACGCAGGGTGACGTCGTGCACGACGATGTGCTTCTTCTCAGTACTCATGTGCTTGGCCCTATGCGACTTTCAGCTTCAACGTGCCATCGAGAATGCGTTCGGCGAAGTTTTCCGCGGTACGGGTGGCCGCCGACGTCATGATGTCGAGGTTGCCGGAGTACTTCGGCAGGAAATCGCCGAGGCCTTCGACCTCGATGTAGACCGAGACGCGGTTGCCGTCGAAGATCGGGCCCTGGACGATGCGGTAGCCGGGTACGTAGGTCTGCACCTCGGCCACCATCTTCTGGATCGACTCGGTGATCGCCTTCTGATCCGGCGCTTCCGCGGTCAGGCAATACACGGTGTCGCGCATCATCAGCGGCGGCTTCGCCGGGTTCAGGATGATGATGGCCTTGCCCTTCTTCGCGCCGCCGACGCGTTCCACCGCGAGGGCGGTGGTGACGGTGAACTCGTCGATGTTGAGGCGCGTGCCGGGGCCGGCCGAGCGCGAGGAGACGGTCGCCACGATTTCGCCGTAGGCCACCTTCTGCACGCGCGAGATCGCCGCCACCACCGGCACCGTGGCCTGGCCGCCGCAGGTGACCATGTTGACGTTCATTTCCTGCTGGCTGGTGTGCTGCTGCAGGTTGATCGGCGGCACGCAGTACGGGCCGATCGCCGCCGGCGTGAGGTCGATCATCATCACGCCGAGCGCGGTGAGCTTGTCCGAATTGGCCTTGTGTGCGGCGGCGCTGGTGGCATCGAACGCGATCTGCACGCCGTCCTCGATGACGTGCGGCAGCATGCCGTCGACGCCGTCGGCGGTGGTCTTCAGGCCGAACTCGCGCGCCCGCGCAAGGCCCTCCGAAGCGGCCACCACACCCACCATCCACACCGGCTCCAGCACCTTGGAGCGGCGCAGTTTGTACAACAGGTCGGTGCCGATGTTGCCGGGGCCGATGATGGCGCACTTGATCTTGTTCATTCTCGGGTTCCTGTACTGGTCTCAGACAAAACGCATCGACGTGCTGCCAAGGTTCTGGAAGCGCACGTGGATCGCATCTCCCGCCGCAACCGGAATCGCTTCCGTCGCGCCGCCGCTCATGACGTAGGTGCCGGCCGGAATCTCCTGGCCGCGCCGGGCAAGGTGATTGGCCAGCTCCGCGACCGCGGTGGCCGGATGACCAAGCACCGCAGCGCCTGCCGCCATCGCGACGATCTCGCCGTTCTTCTCCATCACCAGGCCGAGCGTGCGCAGGTCGAGGCCTTCGACGTCGGCGGCGACATCGCCGACGACGAAGCGGCTGGCCGAAGTGTTGTCGGCGATCACGCTGGCGAGGTCGAAGCGGAAATTCTCGTAACGCGAGTCGATGATCTCGACCGCCGCCACCACGAAGTCGGTGGCGGCGAGCACCGCGCCGACGTGGCAGCCGGGGCCGCGCAGCGGCTGCTTCAGCACGAAGGCGATTTCCGCTTCCACCTTCGGGTGAATGAGTTCGGCCATGCGGATCTCACTGCCGTTGGCCGCGCTCATGTAGTCGAACAGCAGGCCGAAACACGGTGTCTCCACGCCCATCTGCTTCATCTTGGCGCGCGAGGTCAGCCCGGCCTTGAGCCCGACGACGCGCGAACCGCGGGCTTCCTTGCGCGCACGGATGGCCGCCTGGATGGCGTAGGCGTCATCCCGATCCAGGTGCGGGTGGGCATCGGTGATCTTCGCCACCGCGCGCGCCTCGCGTTCGGCGTCTTCCAGATGCGCCGCCAATTGTTGAATGGTCTTTTCGTCAAGCGTCATGGTGGCGACCCTCAGGCAAAGCGCACGGAGCAGCTGCCGAGACCGCCGACGCTGCAGTGGAAGGAGTCGCCTGCCGTCACCGGCATCAGCGGCGATTGCGATCCGGACAGGATCACTTCGCCCGCCTTGAACGGGATGCCAAGCGCGCCGAGCGTGTTCGCCAGCCACACCACGGAATTGACCGGCGAGCCCTGCACCGCGGCGCCGGCGGCGGTGGAAACGATCTCGCCGTTCTTCTCGACCACCATGCCGGCGACCGCGAGATCCAGGCCGCGCGGCGAGCGCGGCGTGCCGCCGAGCACGAACACGCCGCAGGAGGCGTTGTCGGCGACCGTGTCCTGGATCTTGATCTTCCAGTCCTGGATGCGCGAATCGACGATCTCGAAACACGGCAGGACGTAATCCGTCGCGCGCAGCACGTCGGCCGCGGTGATGCCCGGCCCATTCAGATCGCGCTTCAGGATGAACGCCACTTCGGATTCAGCACGCGGCGCGATCAGCCTGTCCGTGTCGATCGCTTCGCCTTCGCTGCACACCATGCTGGAAAGCAGTTGGCCGAAATCGGGCTGGTACACCTTCAGCATGTTCTGCACGGCTTTCGAGGTGACGCCGATCTTCTTGCCGACGACCCGATCACCCGCGCCGATCCGCCGCTGGTTCATGCGCAACTGGATGGCGTACGCATCCTCGATGGTGATGTCGGCGACGCGCTCGGTCAGCGGCGCCACGGCGCGGCGCGCCACCAGCGCATCGAACAATTCATCGCCATAACGGCGGATATCGCCTGCTTCCAGGGTCATGGTCTCAGGCCGCCTCGTCGAGGAAATCGGTCACCAGCCGTGCAAACCGCGCCGCGTGCTCGATCTGGGTCCAGTGCCCGCACTTGCCGAACACGTGGAGCTGGGCATTCGGGATCCAGTTGGCCAGGGTCAGGGACGTTGCCACTGGCAACACCTGGTCCTCGCGACCGTGGATCATCAGCGTTTCGTGCGGCAGCGCGCGGATGTCCGCTTCCGGCGTGCACAGGGCATCCACGCCGTTCTGGCGCGGCGCCGGAAACATCGCCGAGAACGACTCCTGGAAACCCGGCTGGATGCTGGCGCGATAGCGCAGCTCGGCCAGCTCGTCGGTGACCAGCGTGCGGTCGTAGGCGAACAGATCCATCATCTTGCGCATGTTCTGGAACGAGGGCTCATAACCCCAGACCTGGTCCAGCCCCGGCGTGAGCTTGAACGGCACGCCGGCCGCACCCATCAGCACCAGCCGGCGCACGCGCTCGGGGTGGCGCACGGCGAGCGCGAGCGACAACGCGCCGCCGAAGGAATTGCCGATCAGATCCACCTTGGACAACTTCAGCGCATCCATCACGCCCAGCGCGTGGGTGACCCAGTTGTCCATCGTGTAGTGGTAGCCGGCCGGGCGGTCGGTGAAACCGAAGCCGACCATGTCCGGCGCAATGACCCGCCGTTTTTTCGCGAACGTCGGCATCACCGGCCGCCAATTGGCGAACGCGCTCACGCCCGGACCGGAACCGTGGATCAGGAACAGCGGAATGCCCGAGGCACTGCTGTTGAGGTCGTGGTAGTTCGTGCGAATGCCCGCGGCGACAATGTTCTTGCCGATCTCGGGGTTGTCTTGCGTGCTCATGTTCAATGTCCTTGCGATGACGGCTCAGGCGTACTTGATGCAGACGTTGCGCAGCTCGGTATAGAACTCGAGCGAATGCACGCCACCCTCGCGGCCAATGCCGCTCTGCTTGCTGCCGCCAAACGGGGTGCGCAGGTCGCGCAGGAACCAGCTGTTGATCCAGGCAATGCCCACGTCGATGCCGGCGGCGACGCGATGCGCGCGCCCGAGGTTGCCGGTCCACACCGTCGTGCACAGGCCGTACGGCGTGTCGTTGGCGAGCGCCACCGCCTCTTCCTCGCGGTCGAACGGCGCGATGTGGCAGCACGGCCCGAAGATTTCCTCGCGGATGACCGGCGAGGTTTCCGGCAGACCGGTCCAGATCGTCGGCTGGATCCACGAACCAGCCTGCAGTGCGTGCGGCATCTCGGGCACGCCGCCGCCGGTCACGATGGTGGCGCCTTCGTCCTTCGCCCTGGCGTAATAGCCGAGCACCTTGCGCCGATGCTCCTGCGAGATCAGCGGACCAATGCCAGTCGCCTTCTCGCCGGGCAGCCCCGGCTTCAAGGCCTCGGCCTTGTCCTTCAGTGCCGCCACGAAGCGGTCGAAGATCGGGCGCTCGACGTAGACGCGTTCCGTGCCCAGGCACACCTGGCCGCAGTTGGCAAACGCGGCGCGCGAAATGCCCTCCACCGCCGCGTCGAAATCCGCATCGGCAAACACGATGCCGGCGTTCTTCCCGCCCAGCTCGAACGACACCGGGCGCAGTCCGCGCGAGGCGGCGCCCATGATCGCCTCGCCGGTACGCGTCTCGCCGGTGAAGGTGATCGCGTCGATGTCGGGGTGCGCGGTGAGGAACTCGCCGGCCGAGTCCGGGCCGAGCCCGTGCACGACGTTGTAGACCCCCTTGGGAATGCCGACCGCATTCATCACCTCGCCCAGCAGCGTCGCGGTGGCCGGCGTCTCCTCGGAGGGCTTCACCACCACGGCATTGCCGCAGGCCAGCGCCGGGCCGACCTTCCAGGTCATCAGCAGCAGCGGCAGGTTCCAGGGGCAGACCACGGCCACCACGCCGCGCGGCTTGCGCAGCGAATAGTTCAGCACCGCGCCGCCATCCGGGGTGCTCATCTGGAAGGTCTCCGTGGGGACGTTCTTGATCACGTCGGCGAAGATCTTGAAGTTGGCGGCGCCACGCGGGATGTCGATGTGCGAGGCCAGCGACACCGGCTTGCCGGTATCCGCCACTTCCGCGGCGAGGAAATCGTCGAACCGGCGGTTGATCTCGTCCGCCACCTTGTACAAGAGCTCGACGCGCTGCGTGATCGGCATCTGCCCCCACGGCCCCTTCATGGCCGCGCGCGCCGCGGCCACGGCCGCATCCACCTCGGGCCGGCCGCCTTCGCAGACCGTGCCGATCAGCGAGCCGTCCACCGGGTTGCGATCCTCGAACGTCTTGCCGCTCGCGGATGCCACGAATTCGCCATTGATGAAATGCAGGAACTTTTTCATGGATAGACTCTGCGTTTGCCGTGTATCGGACAAAATCGAACTCACTCCGCCGCGTCGGACAATCCCGCCGCGGCGATCCCCGCCCGCGCGCACTCGGCGTCCTGCTCCGCGGACCCGCCGGAAACCCCGATGCCGCCGACGCGCTCCAGGCCGGCATACATCGGCACGCCACCACCGAACGTCACCAGGCGCGGACGCTGCGGCATGCCGGTACGCAGCGCCGGATCGGCATTGAGCAGCGCGGGCCAGCGTTCGGTGGGAAAACCAAAACCGGCGGCGGTGTAGGCCTTGTCGATCGCGATATCGATGGAATGCAGGAACGCACCTGGCATGCGCAGGAATGCCACCAACACCCCGGCCTCGTCCGTGACGGCCGCGTTGACGCGGATGCCAAGGTTTTTGGCATGCTCCAACGCGGCCGCCGTTGCCGCTTGCGCGGCTTCGACAGTGACACTGGCGTGGTGGTGTGTGGTGTTCATTCCCGGCACCCGATCATGTGTAAACGTTGATGAACGACTCGGTCAGTTCGCGGGTGTGATAGAAAATGCTGCGCCCGAGGTTTTCTTCGGTCCAAGTGGTAACCGGACGATCGCGCTGGGCCTGATAACCCAGCCCGGCAAACGTCTCGTTGCGGTTGCCCGAGGGGTCGAAGAAATAAATCGTCTCGCCGCGGGTGAGGCCATGCCGCGTCGGCGCCACGTCGATCCGTACCCGGTTCTTGGCCATAATGTCGCCGGCCTTGAGGATGTCGTGCCAGGAGTCGAGGAAGAACGACAGGTGATGCAGCCCGGACGTGGGCGCGCCGACCAGCGCGAGGTCGTGCGGCTTGCTCGACAACGAGAGGAACGAGGCCAGCTGGATAGACCCATTCGGCCCGACCATCACCTGCTCGGTCTGGAAGAAGTTCAGGACTTCCTTCAGGAACTTGGTGTTGTCGACCACGGTGTTGACACCCTTTTCCGGATCGAAGCGGCACATCAGGAGGCAGTGGTCGAGCCAGTGCGCACCGGCGCCCTTGATGCTGTCGGGCCACGGATCGGGATCGATCGAGCCGACATCGGTGCCAACACACTCCTTCTCGGCAAACAGGCGCATTTCGTGCCCGCTCGGCAGGGTGAACTGCAGCATGCGACCGCACGCCGGCAGGGTGCCGGCCGGCAACTCGGCCACCGCGAAACCGTAGTCCTTGATCTTCTGCTTGAGGACGTCGAGTTCGGCGTCCTTTTCGACCTTGTAGGCGACATGGTTCATGCCGGCGCGATCGGACGGCGTCAAAACCACCGAATACTTGTCCCACTCATCCCAACACTTCAGGTACTGATTGCCATCGGCATCCGTGTGGGTAACGCGCATGCCGAGCACATTGGTGTAGTGCTTGAGCGCCGCCTCCATATCCATGACGCGGACGCTGATGTGACCAATCCTCATTACTGCCATTTCGCTCTCCTCATCATCGAGCTGATTCGGACGTTGTGGCGTTCCCGCCACCAACGACGCTACGCATTACGTTGCGACGCACACGGCCGACGACATCCAAGGTCACGTCGGTGTCGGGTGCAGTACGGCAAGCCAGGGTGTAGCCGGCCGCCTCCTCTTCCACGCTTACATGGGCACGGCTGATCACGCCGATCCGGTGCACCTGGCCACAGGTCACATGCACCTTGCACACCCCACAACCACCGTTGGTGCAGCCGGCCGGGATGCCCTTGCGGCCAAGCCGCAACATGCCGTGCAGCAAGCTCTCGTCATGCCGGCACGGGTACTGCTCGCCCGTGCAGGCCAACGTGACGCTGGGCGTTGCCGGCATCGCGATCACCTGCCCTGCCATGGGCAGGCTTGCCGGCGCCGGGTTTTGAACCGTGTCGTGAGCGTGCATGGCTGCTTCCTACAAGGTCCGGAACAGCGGGCTGCGCCGCGCCGCCGCCGTGGCGTCGGCGGCAGACAGGAACTTTTCGGTAAAGATGTCGTGCTCGAACAGCCGCCCCTGCATCAGCGTCGCAATGCATGCCTCGATCATCGGCGGCGGGCCGCACAGGTAGGCTTGATTGCCGCGGAAATCCGCCGTTGCCCCGTTGTCGTGGCTGAAGCGGCGCTTGAGCTCCTCGTGCACGAACCCGCGCGCGCCGGTCCACGGATCGTCAGCGGTGAGGTTCGACAGCACCGGGATGTAATGGAATTGTGGGTGTTGCTGCGCGAGCTCCTCGAAATGGCTGGCGAAGTACAACTCGGTCCGGTCCCGCGCGCCCTGGAACAGCCAGATCTCGTGCGGGTAGTCTTCGGCAAGCAGGTCGGTCAGCATGGATTTGGGGCTCGAAAGGCCCGAGCCGCCAGCCAGCAGGATCACCGGCCGCTGGGCCGACTTGCGCACAAAGAACCGCCCCATCGGGGTCGTCATGTGCAACCGGTCGCCCACCTTCAGGTGCTCGTGCAGCCAACCCGTGGCGACGCCGTCGCGCACGCGGCGCACATGCAGCTCCAGCAGCTCGTCATCCGGCCCATTGGCCATGGAGAACGCGCGCGGCCCCTTGATGCCCGGCAGATACAGGTTGAGGTACTGGCCGGCCTGGAACTCCACCGGGCGGTCGGGACGCAGCCAGATGCCCTTGATCGTCGGCGTCAGATCCTCCAACCGCACCACCTCGCCCTGGCGATCTTCCAGCGGCAGGTAGAGCGCGTCCGGGTCCTCGTCAACGTCGGCCTCGATCACCGCGTCGTCGTGCAGGGTGGCCACACAGGCAAGCGCATAGCCCTCGGCGCGCTCGAAATCCATCAATGCGAACGGGCTCGCATTGCCATGCTCGACTTCACCCTGGGCGACCTGCACCTTGCAGGTCCCGCACAACCCGTGGCAACACGCATGCGGGAGCCAGACGCCACGGCGCAGGCAGGCGTCGAGCATGGTCTGTCCTTCTTCCACCTCGACCGCTTGCCCCAACGGTTCAATTGTCAGCCGGTACCCCATTGCCCTGTCTCCTCACGTCCCACTGCCGCCAATACCGGTCAACCCGGGGGTGCTGAACTGCACCAGCGACTTGTGCACCAGACCGTTCTCGGCGAGGGTCTTGGACGGATTGGGCTTCCAGTCTTCCTGTTCATGGAACCAGTGCACCTTGTTCCACTTGATCTTTGCGAAATCGGGGTGCGAGCCATACAGGCCGGGCAATACCTCGTCGCGCAACGCAGCGAACGGCATGGTTGGCGGCACCGGAATGCAGATCGGCGAACAAAACATCGCGTGGTTCTGCCAGTACACGAACAGCAGGCGATTGCCGTGGAAGTTTTCCTCGGCATCCCGCGGCGTACCCTCGTAATCGGGCGAAAGCGCACGAATGGTCATTTTAGATTTCTCCGGTCTTAGGCTGAATCACTGGGCGCGGCTTTACGCTTCGCTACCGGCATCGGCATGCGTCCAGCGGTTCCAATTGGCGCGATCCTCGGACTGGGCAAAGTCGCCGCTGTCGGCCGGTTCGACGTGACACCAATTGACCACATCGGAGAGGCTGCTGCCGCCACAGTTCCCCTGGAAGATCTGATTCACCGGCAAATAAGCCTGCACATACTTTTCCGGCTCGTAATCGAACACGTCCTTGCAGCCGTCCGAGCAGAAGTGGTACTTCGTACCGCGATACACACTTTCACGGGACACGACACGAGTGGGGTCACTGCCCACATCGGTAAACAGCATGGGAATCTGGCAGGTCTGGCACAGCATCGGCAGGCCCGGGTTGAACCAGCGCTTGTCCTGCTTGGCCAGCGAATCCCAATACTCGAACCGCGGGCGGTAATACTTGTCGAAGGTGTCCGGATACTTGGCGGACAGCCAATCCATTTCGTGCGGCTCCGGGATCCACGTATGCATCGCGGTGGCATGCGTGTAGTTGTAGAACGTCGCCCAGGTCTGGTGCGACAGATGGCCTTTTTCCTTGCTCGCCACTTCGTGGTACTTCGGCAGGCGGATGCCGTAGCGGGCAAGGTCTTCAAACAGCGCACCGCCGTTCTTTTCGAAGTAGATTTCCCACGCCTCCGACCAGGACATCACGCGTTTCGGCAGCATGTAATCCATCATCATCGCCACCAGCGCCAGCAGGCGATAACCGCGCCAGAACCACTTGTCGATCCAGTGCTGCACGATCGGCAGGTTGTCCGGGTCCTGCTCGAGCAGGAACTTGACGATCTCCAGGCCCAGCGTCATGTGCCGCGACTCATCCGACTGCGCGGAGAAGCCGAACGTCACGGTCGCCATGTCGCCATTGAACGCGGCGCCGGACATGAACGGCATGAACAGCAGATTGGTCAGCACGTATTCGAAACCGAAGGAAATGGCGGTGACGAATTCGAATGGGCCAGCCGACATCGCATCTTCGAAGAACGACTTGGGCACCGACAGGTACCACAGCCGGTCGAACATGTACGAGTTTTCGTGCAGACCGGAGAAGAACTTGTTGTAGTGGCTGATCGTGTGGATCTGGGTCTGCGCATGCCGCAGCTCGTCGATCGCCTGCATCTGGCAAGCCACGCGGGCGCCCACGCCACGCAGGTTCCGGCCGGCCAAGGCATAACCGCGACTGGCCGCGTACTCAAGCGGCGACACACCCTGGAAAAACAGCTTCAACGCATTGATGTAGCGCGCGTCGGTCACATTGAACTGAGCGTTGTTTTGCTGGAACGCGTCGATAATGGCGTACAGCTTGCGTTCCTTCTCGCCCTGAAACTTCCAGTACGCATCCATGGTCAGGCGGAACGGGTCCTGCCAGCCTTCCCAGTTGTGGATCTTGATTCCCTCGAACTGGTCATAAGGAAACACCTTGTCCATCGGCTGGTAAGTGGTTTCCCACCCCAGGTCGCCGGTCATGAGGTTGTAGCGTTCCTTCAGGCTCAACTTGCGCGGTGCCGCCTTGCGGCTGGCTGCATTCGTGGCTTGGACGTCGAAAGCGGGTTTGTTCATGACATTCACTTCGCTGCGGATATCGGATGGAGTGCGAATCAACCGCGCATCAGACAGAACTCGTCGTCGCTTTCGTCGATGTTTCCCGAAAGCGAGATCAGGCTGAGTTGCAACTCGCGCAGATCCCAATCGCGCCCCAGCCGCTCGCTGACGGATTCGCGCCGCACGACCAGGCGCCCGGGGGCGTCGATCTTCACCATTGCCGGGTAGTCGATGCGCGTGGCCGCCGGGTTGTCGGCAAGGATGGCGTCGATGATGGAGCGCGCCTCGTCGGTGGCTTGCAGCGCAATGAAGACATTGTTGTTGGCGCTCATGCCGTCACCTCTTGCCTGGTGGCCGCCGCGGGCAGGTCAAGTGCGATGCCTGCGCGCTGGGCGCGGGTGGTGAGTTCGGCGGCGGCATTGGCCACGACCTCCTCGGCCTGGTCGCCGAAGGCGGCATCCGCCCACGGGCGGAGGGCCGTCACCAGCTTGGGCAACCAATGCTCGATCCAGCCCTTGAGCAGGGACGCGTTGGCCTCCGATTCGGCGACCGCGATGCGCAGGCTCGCATCCACCCAGCGCACGTTTTCCTCGTACCAGCTGCGGGCAAACTCGGTGGCCAGCGCGTAGCCGCTTGCGGCCTGCGGGAGCAGGGTCTGATCCAGACCGGTCATGGCGGTCGGGTAGACCAGGCCATCGAACAGGAAATCCTGCGCAAGCAGCACTTCGAACCAGTCGGCGGTGACGAACAGCTCTTCCATGCACTCGCGGATACCTTGCCAGCACGGGTCGTGGAGCCAGCCCTCGCGGGCCCGGTCGAGCACGCCGGTGGCGTTGCCGTCGAGCAGCAGGCCGATGCGCGTCACGTATTGCGCCAGGCCGAGGCGATCCATCGTCTGGTACTGCGCGGCCTGGGTAATCGCCGCGCCGTAGCCATAGGCCACCGAGAAGCAATTGTTCATGTTGGCGCCCCATTCGTAGTGACGCATGGGCACCAGGAACCGGGCAAGGCGCGCACGATCCTCTTCGCCGGCGTTGCGCAACATGCCGCGGCGGTCGATGAACTCGAAATTGTTTTCCTGCACGTCCTGCTGGCGCGCCCGGGTCTGCACGTACACGCCGTAGTAGTAATGACGCGGATCGCGGAACGCGTACCAGTCCTGCATCACGATGGCGGTGCGGCGCGCGTCGTAGAGCTCGTACTGGGGCTGCCACAGCGGCCGGTAGTGGAAGTTCACCGTCGGCTGCAGGTCAAACGTCGCTTCCTGGTACCGCGTGGCGGGCACGTCGCCGCCGAACCGACGCGCGAGGTGCGAGAAGGTCTGGCGAATCGGTCGAATGCCGCTGGTCTTGATGTCGACCTGCATTGCAAGGCTCCTGTGGTTGATTGCCGCCGGGGTTGGAGAAAATTGCTCAGCGCACCGTGCCGGGCACGCCGTATCGCCACTTCATCCGTTCGGCGTCCGCCGCGTTGGCTTCCGGCTCCGACAGGAACCGGCTGTGATGGCGCGTGCAAAACTCGCGAAACTGCTCCGGACTGAGCACCAGTTCCACGGTCAGATCCGGGTCGTCCATGGAGAACTCGAAGCGCACAAACCGTCGATCGATGTCGCCCAGCACCCGGACCGTCGTCCCCTGCCGGCCGGATACCACCTGACGTGATGGATTCATCGGATGTGCTCGTTGGCGTCATCGAAAAGGTGTTGCGAGGGGCTATCAGCAATGCCCGTGCCAACTATGAGGAATGGCTTCACGACAGGCTTTGCATTTGATTTGGCTCAAATTCGCCTTGCCGCAGGTTGAGCAAATGGTGAATTGCTGCACCGCAGCTTGACCATCTGATGATGCGGCGATGCAGTAGAGGCGTTCGACACGTCCGCTGAACGCTCCGTGAGCACGACTGGCGTAACGCGCGCCCTGTATTCCACCCATGGAGCTGCCCCCGATGCCCGCCGCCATGCCATCAAGCAGCGATCTGCTCTCCTCGCTGCGGTCCATGATCCGTTTCGACTCGGAGAAGGGGCTGATCTGGCTCGACCAGAGCCGGATGCTGCTGTTGCATACCGGCGCCTTCGGCGCCCTGCGTCACGAGCTCTTCGAAAGCCTGGGCGACGAGCACGCCCGTGGGTTGCTGTTGCGCATGGGTTTTGCCTCCGGTGAGCGCGACGCCCAGCTGGCGCGCAAGCTGCTGCCGCAGGTGGCAGACCAGGATGAAAGCTTCAACACCGGCCCGCTCCTGCACTCGCTGGAAGGCGTGGTGAAGGTCGTTACGGTCAAGCAGGATCTGGACATCCAGCGCGGTCGGT
This sequence comes from Rhodanobacter sp. FW106-HT46G03, assembly GCF_058789895.1. Classification (NCBI taxonomy): domain Bacteria; kingdom Pseudomonadati; phylum Pseudomonadota; class Gammaproteobacteria; order Lysobacterales; family Rhodanobacteraceae; genus Rhodanobacter; species Rhodanobacter sp. FW106-HT46G03. The sequence goes on along the minus strand of NZ_JBYTCC010000001.1, from coordinate 401,344 downwards.
TCTACGGCGAATATCTCTGGCAGAACTCGTGGGAGTGCGAGTCACACGTGCGCGAATCCGGGTATTCGGACTCGCCGGAGTGCTGGTCGCAGATCGGCTACGCGTCGGGCTACACCAGCGCATTCATGAACCGGTTCATCGCGTTCAAGGAAGTGGAATGCACGGCGCAGGGCGACTCGTGCTGCCGCATCATCGGCAAACCGGCGGAGGAATGGAATGACCCGGATTATCTCGAATATTTTCGCCCCGATTCGATCGCGCACGAACTGCTCGATCTGAAAATGGAAGTGGAGCATCTGCGTTCGTCCCTGGCGCGCCCGCAATACGACGGCCCCTTGATCGGCGCATCGATTGGTTTCCTGGATGCCATGGCATTGCTGCACAACGCGGCGCCAAGCCAGATCAGCGTCCTCCTGCTCGGCGAGACCGGCGTCGGCAAGGAAGTTTTTGCGCACTGGCTGCACGACAACGGGACGCGCTCGCGCAAACCGTTCGTGGCCGTCAACTGCGGCGCCATCCCCGACAACCTGATCGAGGCGGAGCTGTTCGGCGTGGAGAAAGGCGCCTACACCGACGCCCAAAGTGCCCGCGCCGGACGCTTTGAGCGCGCCGACGGCGGCACGCTGTTTCTGGACGAAGTGGGCGACCTGCCGCCAAGCGCGCAGGTAAAACTGTTGCGCGCATTGCAGTCCGGCGAGATCGAGCGGCTGGGCAGCGAAAAGACCACGGTGATCGACGTCCGGGTGGTGGCCGCCACCAACGTCGATCTCCTGAAGGCGGTACAGGAAGGGCGGTTCCGGGCTGATCTGTATTACCGCCTGGCAACCTTCCCAATTACCATTCCGCCACTGCGCGAACGGCGAGTGGACATTCCCCTGCTTGCCGAGCGGTTCATTGAGAGGTTTTCACAACCCGTGGGCAAACATACGCGCGGCCTGAGTGATCGCGCATTGCAGACACTGGTTGATTATCCGTGGCCGGGCAACATTCGCGAACTGGAAAACGTGATTGAACGCGGCGTATTGCTGACGCCGGAAAATGCCGAAATCGACGAGCATCACCTGTTTCCGCGTACCGGCGCCACACCAGCACAGCATTTGCAGGCGTCGGGCGCGATCGGCAGCGATAATGCCGGCCACGGCAAGCTGGTGGTCGAGCGCGTGCTGGAATCCGGCATTGGTTTGGAAGAGCTGGAAGACGGCCTGCTCAACATGGCCGTGAATCGCTCGGGCGGAAACCTGACCCGCGCGGCGAAGCTGCTAGGCATCAGCCGGGCCAAACTCGCCTATCGGTTCAAGTCCTCCAAGCCGGGCGGAGAACCTTCGGCAAGCTGAAAGCCCCGATAACAGGGCGTGGCGCTTCCTCCGCTCGCCGCATCAGGCCGCCAGCACGCTACCGGTAATGATGGCCAGCATGGCGACCGGATAAAGGCTGGTCAGATCGAACAGGCGTGCCGCCCTTCTCCCCGTCCTGTCGCGGACGAGCCGCACCGCCGGGACCAGGAGCAGGGCGCTGCCGGCAACCAGCACCGCCGCCGTGTAGCCCCACCCCAATGGCAGCGGCGACAGCACTGGCAAGGCCAGGCTGAGGAGGACGGTCAGCGCCAGCAGCGCCAATACGGCCCACCCCGCGACCGCGGGGCCGAACACCAACGGGATGGTGCGCGCGCCGACCCGGCGGTCTTCTTCGACATCGTTCCAGTCGGCAGGGATGTTCTGGCCGCCGATCTCCCACGCCACCAGCCAGGCCACCATCAACGCCATGCCGCCAAGCGCGGGGCGCGGCACCACGGTGAGCACCGCGGCAATCGGCCCCAGCGCCTTCACCAGCCCGCTGAGCAGCACCCGCCAGGCGCTCACCCGCAGCAGCCGGCAATAGGCGATCTCCAGCACCGGGGCGGCCAGCACCACCACGATCAGCCAGGGGTTGAGCCACGCCGCGCCGACCAGCGCCACCAGATACCACGCGGCGAACCACGCCACGCCACGCCGCATGCTGAGGCGCCCCTGGGCCACCGGATGCCGCAGCGGCGAGGCTTCCACCGCATACCCCGGATTGGGGCCGACGCCGGCAAATTTCTCCTTGTCGGTCACCACGCCCACCAGGTCGTTCAACGCATACAACGCCGTATACCCGGCCAGCGCGACCACGATCGCCACGATCAGCACCGGCCACGCCGGCAGCCGGCCCAGCCACAGCAGCGCGGCAAACCCGGGCATCGCCACGTCGATCACGCTATGGCGGGAGCGCGACAGGGCCAACAAGGGTTCGAGCGCACTCACGGCTGGCGGGTGAAGCACATCATGTAGTTGACGTCCTCGCGGCCAGGGGCCACCCGAAACCGGCGGGTGAACGGCTGGTACATGAGGCTGGCGGAAGCGTCGTGCACCAGCCCGCTCTGCGCGGCCCACGCGCGCAGTTCGTCGGGGCGAATCAGGCGGGCATATTGGTGCGTGCCGCGGGGTAGCAGACGCAACACGTACTCGCCGCCGAAAATGGCGAACAGCCACGCTTTCCAGGTTCGGTTGATGGTGGAGAAAAACACCTTGCCGCCCGGCTTCAACAGCCAGGCGCAGGCAGCCACCACGCCGGCGGGGTCGGGAACGTGCTCCAGCATCTCCATGCACGTGATGACGTCGAACGCGCGCGCCTCCTGTCGGGCCAGCACCTCGATCGTCTGCTCGGCATAGGCGATGTCGAGCGCCGCGGCGCTGGCATGCTGGCGCGCCACCTGCAGCGTCAGCGGCGATTGGTCGATACCCATCACCTGGGCACCGAGCCCCGCCAGCGCCTCGGCAAAAATGCCGCCACCGCAGCCGACGTCGAGCAACCGGGCACCGCGCAGCGGCACCCGCTCGGCCACGAATCCGACCCGCAGCGGATTGATGACATGCAGCATGCCCATCTTGCCGTGCGGGTCCCACCAGAGGTTGGCGACCCGCTCGAATTTCTCGATCTCGAGGCGATCAACATTCGACGGTGCGTTCATGTCGCTCCTGGAACCGCGCGCGCAAAAAGGGGATGGCCGACGCCAGCTCGGCCGGGTGGATATCGTCGACAAAGGTGCATTCGCCGATAGCGGTGGGCATGGGTATCCGCTGGCGGCCATTGCGATGCAGGATGCGATCCTGCACGGCAGCCCACATCGCTTCGCCGCTGAGCAGGCCGATGTCCGGCGCCAGCCCCAGCGCGTCCACCAGCGCAAACACGCGATGGGCCGCGCCGGCCGGCAGCAGGCCGCGGCCACTGGCCACCGCCACCGAAACCAGCACATCCAGCAATACCGCTTCGCCATGCAGCAGGCGGTCCGCATGCAGGGCTTCCAGCCCGTAGCTGAAGGTGTGGCCAAAATCGACCTTGCGTGCGAGCTCGTCTTCGTACAGGTTGGGTGTCAGCTCCTGCAGCATGCCTTCCACCGCGGTATCGAGCAGGTGCTGGCCGGCGGCCGTGGCAAAGCGGGTGGCCAGGCTGTCGGCGCCCGCCACTTCGAGCGCGCGGAACAGCGCGGCATCGCGGATCACCGCCAGCTTCACGATCTCGCCCATGCCATTGCGCAAGTGGCGCATCGGCAAACTGGCCAGAAAACCCGCATCGAGCAATACCGCGAGCGGCGGCTCGAACGCGCCGAGCCGGTTTTTCGCCCCTTCGAAATTCACGCCGCATTTGATGCCGATGGCCGCATCCACGTAGCCCATGAGCGTGGTCGGGATCTTGATATGCGGTACCCCGCGGCGATGCGTCGCCGCGAGAAACGCCACCACATCGGTCAACACGCCGCCACCGATCGCCAGGATCGGCTCATCGCGGCGATGGATCGGGAAATTTTCCAGTTGCCGGGCAAGCGCCCGCCAGGCGTAGACCGTCTTGTTGTCCTCGCCCCCGACAAACGGCACCAGCCGCGCGTCGATCCCGTGTGCTTGGAACCAGGCGCGGATGCGCTGCCCATACAGGCGTTGCACGGCGTCGTCGACCACCACGAAACGCCGCGAACCGGCGCCGCGGCCAAACTCGGCAAGCAGCGGGTTGTCACGCGCAAACAGCTGCGGCGCCTGGATGACGGCATAGTCCACCGGGCGGCTGGCGCACACCTGCCAACGCGTGGTCATGCCGCGTCCAACCACACCGGCCGTGCTGCCAGTATTTCTGCGGCCACCGCCTGCGCGCCGGCCAGATCGTGGTTCTGCCAGTTGCCGCACTGGTCGACCCGCGCATACGGCACCGCGGTGGCGGTGGCCACGCCGGCAAGCAAGGTGGCAAGGGCATCGCCCAACACCGCGACGCGGCCTTCGTCGGCAAACCCCAGGTAGAAGCCGGTCTGGCACCCCATGACGCCAACGCTCAGGAAATGCGCCGGCAGCAGGCGGGTGAACCCTTCGAGCAGAAAGTGCTCCAGCGAATGCAGCACCGCGGTGGACAAACCCGCCCCGGCGTTGGGCTTGCGCACGCGCAGATCCACCGCATAGACCGCGCTGCCCGCCGGGCTGACGTGCACCGCGCGCAGCTTGAGCCGCGGCGCCTTGAGCAAGCGGTGATCCAGCTCACCGACCAGGGCCACCGGCCAGCCGAGGTGCGCCACGTCAACCATCGGTCACCTCGCTCGGCGTGGCGGCCGTGGCATTGACGCGATCGACCACCGGGCCCAGCTGCGCCAGGGTCGCGGTCAGCGCGTGGTGCCAATCGTCCACGTGGTGATAAAGCTCGACCGCGGCATAGCCGGCAAAGCCGCCGCGCGCCAGCGCGGAAAAGCTTGCCGCGAAATCCAGCGTGCCCTGCCCCGGTATGTCGTGATAGTGGGCAATGCCGGTCAGCGTGTTGGCGAGCCGGCGTTCAAGCCGGCCGGCCCGCGGTTGGCTGCGCAGCCAGCGCGCTACCGGGCGCGCCCGTTCGAGCACGTCGTAGCTCAGCCCCGGCAGGGAAATCAGCCAGGTGAATATTTCCTCGTCGAGCGGCGACGACCGCACCGGCAAGCTCCGGTAATCCACCATCTCGACTGCGCCCGTCGCCCCGGCTGCCGCCAGCAACGCATCCACGCGGGATGCCTGCGTGCGCCCCAAGACGCCATCGCGGAACAGCACGGGATGCTCGCGGTCGAGCAGCAGGAAACTGCTGGTATCCGGCAAGTGAACCAGCAGCGTCGCCCCCGTGCGCGGCACGACCAGCGCCGCAGAGTCGTTGACGATGCGCACGTTGCAGCCGGCAGCCGCATCGGAGACATGCAGGTACTTGGCCTGCGCCGCCGCACTGGCCAGCGCCGCAACGTAGTCGCGTTCGGAGCAATAGGCGTGGCACAGATCGATGTGCAGGCCGAAGCGGGGCGAGCCTACCGCGGCCACCAGCGCCTGCCCTTCGGCCAGGGTTTCCACCTGCATGCCTGGCTCGGGTTCGATCACCAGGGTGATGTCGTCGTCATCGCGCAGCTCGGCAAGGCAGGCGTGGATGGACTCGACCAGCGCTGCGGCGGGATCGAAATCGGGGTGCTCCACGTGCTCGCGCCGCCGAAAGCCGCTGCCAAACGTCACCAGCGGCGCACCCAGCACACGCGCCACGCGGATGCCCCGTCGGATCAGGTCGATGCGCCGTTTCCTCGCTGCCGGCTCGACCGCCAGCAACGAGGGTTCATGCGGGCGTTGCGGGTCGAAGAAATGGGAAGCGGTGGCAACGCACGCCGGCTGGACGCGCAACCGGTCGAACTGCCGGCACACCGCGGCAAGCTCGGTGTCGTCCAGCTCGAACACGTTGAACTGCCGGCGATGGCACGCGACTTCCACCCCGGCATAACCGGCGCGGTCGATCGCGGCAACCGCCTGGGTGAAATCCAGCCCGGTAAGGCCGGAGGTGCTGTAGGCAAGCTGGATCGCGGACATGGGTCACCTGGCAACCACCATGCTGCCGTCGCCACCCGGCGCGGTCCTCCAAGAACGGGCCAGCGCGGTTGCGCAGCGACGGACGCGGCATGAACCCCGGCATCGTGCCGAACCCGACCACCACCGCGATTGACCCCCGTCAGCTTTCCCCCCAGGTGGCACACGAGGCAGATTGTCGCGGCCCCAAACGCATACCGAGCCAGATCACCGTCGCGGATCGGCAGACCCGCGAGAACCGAACCGCCGCGACTGGCCGCGCGCAGTGGTGGCGGGCAACCCCTTCAGCCCTGCAATCGGTGCCATGGCAGACCGGCTTCCGGTTTTCCGTCGTTGGCGGATCCTGCGCCGCCCAAAGTACGAACGGGATGGCGCGCCACCTTTCAGCCATGACGGATACCCCCGCCCTTCATTCGGCACCGAGGTTGCCTGCCAGGGCCTCAAGCGCAACCTGCTGCTCGGCCATCGCCTGCTCGACGCCAAGCTGGCCGAGGCGCTGGTCATCCTGCCGCAGCTGAAGTGCGAGGTCCTGCGCCGCAGACAGGTCGCCGGGCGATGCGGACTTGGCCAGTGCTTCGGAAACACGCGTCTGGACCGCCACGCTTCGGGTCAGCTCGGCTTGCTGCGTTTGCAGGAGCACACGGTCCTTCACCAGTCGCGCGATGTCGGACTGTGCCTGGACGAGCCGGAGCGTGTATTCGTCGTGCAATGCCTGGCGCGTGGCCTTCGCCACCGCCACGTTGCCGCGGTTGCGGTTGAAGATCGGCAGGGTCAGCGAGACCTGGAAATTTCGCGAGCTGATGGCGTCGGTATCGCGGCCGCGGGAAAACCCGATGTCGATTGCGGGGAACTGCCGCCAGATCGCGCGACGATAGCGAGCGTCCGCGCTCGCGTAGCCGGCCTGCAACGCCACGAGGTCGGGACGGCGTTGCGCAAGCGTGGCGAGGTTGCGGGTGATCTCCGTCTCGCTGGGCGCTGCCACTGCAGTCGATTCCCGCAACGGCAACTTCGCTTTCGGGGACAGGCCAAGCATGGCGCTGAGGGCCTGCTGGCTCGCCAGCAGCTGCCGCGCCATGTCGTCCCGCCGCGACTGCACCGCCTGCAGCGCGGATTGATCGAGGGCGAGATCCGCCAGCGACACGTCACCGCGCTGCTGGACCTGCGCCAGTTGCGCATGCAGGTGCTCGCGTGCCCGGACCTCGTCGCGCAGCACGGCCAGCATCCTGGCCTGGTAGACGCAGCGCACGAACAGCTGCCGGGAGGCGGTGATCACCTGCCACTCCTGCCAAAGCAGATTCAGGTCCACCTGCCGCTCGGACGCATGGGCGGCGCGCACATCCAAGGCATGCGTGAGCAAGGCCGTGAGGTCATAGGACAGGCCCACACTGTAGGCCGTGCTACCGGCACTGCTGCCGGTGGGATAGCCGCGCGAAAGATCCAGCACCGGATCGGGCAGCAGCCCGGCGGCAAAGGCCTGCGCGTGGCCGATGCCACGCTGATCCCGGGCCACCCGCAGCATGGGGTTGCTGGCGACGGCCAGCATCGCCACGTCGGTCATGTCCAAGCTGTGGGACGGATCGAACACATGCTTGCGCAGCACCGGGACCGGCATCGACGCCGCATCCACTTTCAAGTCCGCGACGTGGTCCGGCAGGCGGGCATCCTGCGCCAGCGGCAGCGGCTGGTAGGTCGCGCAACCGGCCAACGCCGCGCACAGAGCGCACCCCAGGAGCCGCATCACGGCCGCGTACCCCAGCGCAGATAGAGCGCGGGCAACAGGTTGGTGGACAGCACCGCGCTCCACAGCACGCCCCCCAGCACCACGATCGCCAGGCCCTGTTCCGGTGCGGCGCCGGTGCCCAGGCCCAGCGCCGTCGGCAGCATGCCGAGCACCGCGGTGAGCACGGTCAGCACGATCGGGCGCAGACGCTCGTGGGTGGCGTGGCGCACGGCGTCCTCGCGCGGCATACCCTGCCGTTCGTAGGCGCGCACGTAGGCCAGCAGCACGATGCCGTGGTTGAGGCTGACGCCGACCAGGGTCAGCAGGCCGATCAGGCCCGTGGCGTTGAGTCCCACGCTGGAAATGGCCAGCGCCAGCGCCGCGCCAGTGAACGCGAGCGGCGCCTGCAGCAGCAGGATCAGCGGCAGGCGCCAGCCGCCAAACTGCAGGGCCAGGATGCCCAGGGTGAGCAGCAGGGCCAGCAGCACGGCCACTCCCAGCGCTTCGACCGTGTGGATCAGCTCCGGATACATGCCGCCGAAGGCCACGCGGTATCCGGCCGGCCATGACACCGACGACAGCGCAGCCTTCGCGGCGGCGATGGTGCTGCCCAAGGGGCCGGTCGGCGTGGCCATGATGCTGAGCGCGCGTTCGCCGTCGAGGTGTTCCAGCTGGTTGGGCTGTGCCTGGAGCGTCAACTGCGCCACGCGCGCCAACGGCATCCAGCCCTTGGGGCTGAAAATCGGTTCGCGCCCGAGCGCGGCAAGGTCGAGATGCGGAGCGTCGGCCTGGCGCATGAACAGCTCGCGCTGGCTGGCGCCATACGGCAGGGTCGCCAGCACACGGCCGTGCAGCAGCAGGCCGAGCTGGTCGCCGAGGTCGGCCGGGGTCAGCCCGGCGCCGCGCAGCGCGTCCATCCGCGGCGCGATCTGGAGCTGGGTCACCGGGTAGCCGTCGTTGTTGAACACGTCGGTCAGCGCCGGCACCGTGCGCAGCCGGGCGGCGACGGTTTCCGACAGGCTGCGCAGGGTGTCGATCCGGTCGCCGTAGAGCAGCACCTCGAATGGTTGCGGCAGGCCCGACAGGCTTTCGCCCACGCGCTCGATGGTGGGCGTGTCGATGCTCTGCACCACGCCCGGCTGTTCGACGACGGCGCGCAGGTGGCGGGCGATCCGGTCGAGACTGTTGGCGTCGAAGCCCGGCTTGAGCACGATCTGCATTTCGCCGGCGAAACTGTGTTCGGTGTACGCCGACTCCTCCGGCGAGCCGTTGCGCACGAACACGTGCGCCACGGCCGGGTCCGCCTGCAAGGCTTTGCTCATGCGCCGCGACGCGGCAATGGCGTCGTCCAGCGCGGTGCCCGGCGCGAAGGTGAAGCCGTCGAGCAGCACGCCCTCGTTGGGCAGCGGCAGGAAATTCACCGGCACGACGGCGAGTGCCGCCACCGCCACCACGAAGGCGACGGCCGCGGCGGCGAGGCTGGCGCCGGGGCGGCGCAAGGTCACGTCCAGCAGCTTGTCGTTGCCGCGCGCGAGCGCCTCCATGAAGCGGTGGCCGCTGCGGAACACGTGTCCCGCGCGCGTGCCGTGATGGCCCAGCACCGCCGGAATCAAGGTGAGCGACACCAGCAGCGAGGCGAGCAGCGCGAGGCTCATCGCCACCGCGAACGGGCGCATGAACAGCCCCGCCAGCCCCGCGACCGCCAGCAACGGCAGGTAGGCCGCCACGGTGGTGAGCGTGCCGGTGACGTCGGCCACCACAATATCGGCGACGCCGGCCTGCACGCCGGCCCAGCCGTCGCTGCCGTGTTCCCAGCGATGCTGGATGGCTTCGAGCACGATGATGCCGTCGTCCGCCAGCAGGCCGACCGCCAGCGTCAACGCGCCCAGCGTCAGCAGGTTGAGGCTCTGCCCGAACGCGTACAGGCCACCGATCGCGAGCAGCAGGCTGGCGGGGATGCTCAGGGCGAGCACCCCCACGCCGTGCCGGCGGCCGAGGATCCAGACCAGCACCAGGATCGCCAGCACGCCGCCGATCAGGAGATCGCGCAGCAGGTCATGGCCGATCAGCGCCACCAGGTACGACTGGCGATAGATCGGCACCCAGGCGACGCCGTGCGGCAACTGGCCCTGCAATACCGCCAGGGTGTGCATCACCGCGCGGTCGACCGGAATCGTCGACGCCGTCGCCTGCTTGAACACGATCAGGCCGAGCGCGGGGTGGCCGTCGACCTGCACCCCGTAGTGGACGGCGGGTGGACCGTTGACCACCTGCGCGAGGGCGCCGAGCGGCACCGCGCCGCCGGGTGCCGGCACCGGGATGCGCAGCACGTCGCCGACCTCGACCGGCAGGTGCCGCACTTCCAGCAGCACGTCCTGATGCCCGAGCGTGGTGCGGCCGGCCGGCGCGAGCACGGTCGCGTGGCCGACCGCGGCAGCCAGGGCGTCCACGCCGACATGGTGCTGGATCAACGCCGCGGGATCGGGCTGGATCCAGATCGTGGGCGGCCCCGCGCCGAACAGTTCCACGCGCTGCACGCCAGGCACCGCGCGCAGCGCCGGCAAAACGTGGGTACGTATCGCGTCTTCGGCCTGCCACAGCGGCACGTCGGCTGGCACGCGTACCCCGGCGTCCAGCACCTCGTTCATCGCGTTGCCCATGATCTCGGCATGCAGCGCAACCTGCGGCGGCAGGCTGGAACGTGCGCGGTCGATCGCGCTGTAGACCGCCTGCAGGTCCAGCTGCGGATCGCTGCCTTCGGCAAAGCGCACGGTGAATTGCGCGCTGCCCTGGGCAATGGTGGTGCGCAGGTTGGCGACGCCCTGCAGCCCGAGCAGTTGCCCTTCGATCGGGCGGGCGACCAGCGATTCCATCTCCAGCGTGGCGTAGCCCGGCGCATGCACCACCACGCCAACCTGCGGAAAATCAAACCGCGGCAGCACCTCGGCCGGAATCCGCCAGAGCGCATAGGCGCTGTAGGCGAGCAGCAGGCCAAAGACCATCGCCCACGGCAGCGGCCGACGCAGCAGGGCGAGCCATTTCATCAGTCTGGCGGCGTGTATTGGGCGGCGAAATCGCGGTGGTAGAGCAGGTACGCGTCGCGCACCACCACCGGCACTCCGGGCTGCAATCCCGCGGTGACCACGACGTCGCTGCCCTGCGCCGGGCCGGGCGTGACGGCCCGGGCCGCCAGCTTGCCGCCGACGGCGGTGAGCACGTACCACTTGCCGGCATCGAGGATGATCGCCTGCGCGGGCACGGCCACCGCGGGCTCGGCGCGGCCGCGCCAGCTCACCTCGCCGGTTTCCCCGGCTTGCCATGCCGCCGGGTCGACCGGCGCGAAATCCAGCACGCGTGCGCCATTCCCGGCGCGGGCGGGCAGCTCGGCCACCAGCCTGACCGGAACCGATGCCCCGTCATCCGATGGCGTGAAGCGGCCGACCGATCCGGCCGGCGGCGGGGTGCCGAACCACTCGGCGCGCAGCCACGACCGGCCGCGCGGCACCAGCGTCAGCACCGGCGCGCCGGCCTGCACGTCGGTACCGGACGCGACGGCGATGCTGGCGACGGTCGCGCCGGTGGGGCTGCTCAACGCCGCCTGCGCCTGCAGTGTCGCCAGGTTCGCCCGCGCGGCGACCGCGTGGCCTTGCGCGGTGTCCAGCGCCGTACGCGCCGCCTCCAGTGCCTGGCGGTTGGTGGTCAGCGGATAGGTGCGCTGCGCCGAAGCCATGCTGCGCGTGGCCGCCGCCAGGACTTGCTGCGCGGCCTGCGCCTGCGCCCGCGCCGTGGCGAGTTCGCCGTCGAGCTGTGGTCCGCCCAGAACGGCCAGCACCTGCCCCGCGGCCACCGTTTGCCCGGGGACCACCGGCAGGCGGACGACACGTGCCGCCGTCGCGGCGTGCAGCACCAGGGGCGCGGTGGCTTCCACGCGCGCCCAGGCGCGGGCCTGCGGCTGGTAGTTCAGTGCCCGCGCAGGCAGGGTCACCGGTGTGGCCATCATCGGCGTGGCAAGCGCCATCAACAAACCCGCGCGCCACCAGAACATGCCTCTGCGCTCCTGTCGTGCCATCAACAGGAGGCAAGCGTAAGGAGACCCGCCCGGCAAACCGCGATCAAACGGATGACAAAATTGTCATGGCGGACGGCTCGGCAGTGGGTCGGCCAGTCGGTGCTGGCCCAATCCTTTCGGACGCCTCGGTAGGGGATCATTCCCGCCAACGGGGATCAACGACATGAATCGATCCGTTCGCCGCAGCTTTGATGCGGCCTTCAAGCTGCAAGTGGTGCGGATGATTCGAGGCCAAGGCATGCCGTGACCAAGGTCTGCCGCGACATGAACCTGGTGGACAGCGCCGTCCGCCGCTGGCGGGGGCAGTACGCGGCCGAACAGGCCGGCGGGCTGTATTGGCAAGCCGCTGGCGGCAGGTCACCGTGATGTGCTCGCCGGGGCGTTCGCGCAACTGGCCGAGTGGCGGCAGCGACGGGCAATGCCGCGCGCGTCGAAAAGATGCACGTTCGGCTCGATGGTGACGCCGATGGTCACGCGACGAATCCTGGCTGGAAGGATTTCCCACGCTACGGCTGCGGCCCGGTGGCGGCGCTGATCCAGTCGCGGGGCATGGCCGCACCAACTCCCTGCGAAGTTCTGCCATGCAGTGCGGCGCCTTGCACGTCGTCGCGACTGCACGCCAGACACCAGAGGCAAGAGGGTGTCGCCACAATGTGACGCAGTTCACATAATTTGGCATGGACGATGCTTCCCGTGCCCCATGGAAAGGGCGTTCGTGCTCCAGGGGACGTTCGTGTTGGTCTGTCGCCTCGGGTCTCGCGCGCTTGCTTGCGTCGAGAGACCCGGTCGTTGCCGCGTGCCTGCCATCGCCGAGGCCGCACCAACGCCGCTGGCGCGCGCCCTGCCTTTTGCGAAAAGCACCGAACCGTCGGAGCGGGTCGGGGCCAGCCGCGTGCTGGTCGCGATGCGGCGGGGCGGTGGTGGCGTTGCCAGCCAGCCGCCGTTGCCGCGATGGGCTGTGGGCGTGCCGGGCGGGGCCCGGATACGTGCCGCACAGCCATGCAAGGAGGATGTGTGATGGACGTTTCCGTCAATGGGCCAATGCTGCTGGTCGTGGCGTATTGGGTCGCAGTACTGACCTTGGCGCTCGGGTTTGGCGTGCTGGCAATCATCGTGATCCTGCGGGTGCACGCGCAGGGTCGTGACCGGCGCGACGAGCGTGCGCGGCAGCACTGGCTGCAGGTGATGCGGGAGGTGTTGGCCGGCCAGGAAGTGCAAACCCGACGACTGGACCGCGGCGAGGCAAGCGGCTTCATCGAGGCGTGGAACGCCACGCACGACACGCTGACCGAGGATGAGTCGAAGCGGCTGCAGCCGCTGGGCCGCAGCGTGGGGCTGGTGGATGCGGCGCGTGGCATGTTGCGCGGCAATTACCACGATTGCGCGATGGCCATCATCGCGATGGGGCATCAACGCGACCACGGCGTGTTCGACGACCTGGCCCCCTTCCTTAACGACCGCAGCCCGATCGTGTCGCTGTGCGCGGCGCAGGCGCTGGGCCAGGTCGATCCGCCGCGGGCCATGGCCATGTTCGTGCCGATGATCCTCGAGCGCGAGGACTGGATGCCGGGCAATGTGGCCGGCATCCTGGCCAGGAATACGGATGGCAGCGCAGCGCTGGAGCTCGACAATTCGCTGCTGCGCGCCAGCACCAGCTCGATGGTGAAGCTGGTGCGCTTCCTCGCCGACATCGATCCCGGACGGGCGGCAGCGGTGATACGGCAATTGCTCGTCAGCCCCATCGACGACCATGCCGTCTCGGTCTGCCTGCAGCTGGTGAGCGACAAGCAAGATGCCCCGCTGGTGGCCGACTTCCTCGAATCTCCCCGCTGGCACGTGCGCATGCATGCGGCGGCGGCGCTGGGCCGCATCGGCGATGCCGCCGACAGCCAGCGGCTGGAGCCGCTGCTGAAGGACAAGGTGTGGTGGGTGCGCTACCGCACGGCGCAGGCGCTGTTGGTCCTGCCGGGGATGGGTGAGGAGGCGATGCGCTGCTTGCAGTTGCGGCAAAGCGACGCCTTCGGTCGGGACATCATCGATCAGGTGCTCTGCGAGCATGCCATGGGAGTCGCGGCATGAACGCTGCTGCACACGCGGTCGTGGCCGGCCTGTTGCCTGCCGCCTGGGTGCAGGTGCTGGCGTCGATGCAATGGGTCTTCATGATCTATTTCGTCGCGATCAACCTGGGCTACCTGATCCTCAACTACATCTCCGCCATCCAGATCGTGCGGTACATGCGCGAGTACCGCGCCAGCTATCTTCCACCCGGCCTGCGTGAGTACCAGCCGCCGGTAAGCATCGTGCTGCCGGCGCACAACGAGGAAAAAACGGTGGTGGCCTCGGTGCGCTCCCTGCTCCGGACCAGGTACCCCGAGTTCGAGATCGTCGTGGTGAACGACGGCTCGACCGACGGTACGCGGGAGGCGCTGATCGAGGCCTTCGGCCTGGTGAAGGTGCCGGAGGCCTATCGCGCACGCTTGCAGACCAAATCGGTCGAGGCGGTCTACGCCTCGGCGCGCTGTCCGCGGGTGCGGATGGTGGACAAGGTTCAGGGCGGCAAGTCCGACGCGATCAACGCCGGCGTCAACTGCGTGCGCTATCCGCTGTTCTGCGTGGTGGATGCCGACTGCATACTGCAGCCGGACAGCATTTCGCGCGTGGTTCGGCCCTTTCTGGAGGATCGGCGCGTGGTGGCCAGCGGCGGTGTGCTGCGCGTGCTGAACGGCTGCAAGGTGGAAACCGGCATGCTGACCAAGGTGGGGCTGCCGAACCGCTGGTTGCCGAGTTACCAGGTCGTCGAGTACCTGCGTGCCTTCCTGTTCGGGCGCATGGGCTGGTCGCCGATGAACGCGTTGCTCATCATTTCCGGCGCCTTTGGCGTGTTCTACAAGGAGCGCGTGATCGCCATTGGCGGCTACCGCGACGACACGGTGGGCGAGGACATGGATCTGGTGATCCGGCTGCACCGCCAGATGCGCGAGGAGAAGCGCGAATCCCGCATCGTGTTCGTGCCCGATCCGGTGTGCTGGACCGAGGTGCCGACGGACCTCCGATCGCTCCGCCACCAGCGCGTGCGCTGGCAGCGCGGGCTGGCCGAGAGCCTGTGGTCGAACCTCGGGTTGATGTTCAACCGGCGCGGCGGCGTGGCGGGGTGGGTGGCCTTCCCGTTCATGCTGGTCTTCGAGTTCTTCGGCCCGATCATCGAAGTAGTCGGCTACTTCGCGATGATCGTACTGGCACTCACCGGCCTGGTGCCGTTGTACAGCTTCCTGATCTTCCTCGCCGCGGCGATTGGCCTGGGCATCCTGCTCTCGGTCAACGCGATGGTGCTGGAGGAACTGTCCTTCGGCCTGTATGCCAGGCCGGTACAGCAATTGCGCATGTTCCTGGTGGCGGTGCTGGAGAACTTCGGCTATCGGCAGCTGAATTCCTGCTGGCGCTTCTACGGCACGCTGCTGTGGCTGTTCGGGCTGCGCAAGCGCCCCCGCTGGGGTCGCATCAAGCGCGACGGTTCCTGGCACCAGGGCCGCGCGGCAGGTGGGGCCGTGCTCCCGGAAGAAGCGGCCGAGAGGAGCAGCCACGCATGAAACACGGAAATCCACAGATGGTCATGCATGGACGTCCATTCCGCCGGATCGGTGGCCGTTGGCCATTGCTGCTGGCGCTGGCGACGGCTGCGCCTGGTCTGCTGGCACAGACCGCGGTGTCCGCATCGCTGACGGAGCAGATGGCGCAGATCCGCCAGCTTGCGACCAGCGGACAGAAGGCCCTGGCCATCCAGCGCTATACGGCCTTGCTGGCCGCGCATCCGGGGAACGGGGATCTGCTGCTGGCGCGCGGCCGCACCTATGCCTGGGACGGCCAATACACCAAGGCCGAAAGCGACCTGCGCACGGTGGTGCAACACAGCCCCGATTATGCTGACGCCTGGTCGGCGCTGGGCGACATGTACCGCTGGAGCGGCCGCCCGCAACAGGCGCTTGATGCGTATGCGCATTGGGTCGCGCTGGCGCCGCACGATCCGGCGGCGTTGATCGCGCGCGGGCGGGCCGAGCGCGACATGGGCCAGCCGGCCGCCGCCCGCGCCGATTTCGACGCCGCCGCCGCGCAGGGGGCGAACGCCGCCGAAATTGCCGAGCTGCAGCACAGCCTGTTGCCCAGCAGGGTCGACAACAGCGGCGGCTACCACTGGAAGGCTTCGCTGGGCTGGGATCACACCGGGTTCACCGGGGGGCAGCAAGGTTGGAACGACCTCGACTTGTCATTGCGGCGCTACTTCAGCCGGGGCTCGCTTGCCGTCGAGCTGCTGCGTTCCAATCACTTCGGCACCAACGACCATGCCGTGGCACTCGACGGCTACGTGGACTTGTGGCCGCGCGCCTACGCCAACCTGCGCTACCAGCAAGGGCCGAGCTCCAGCGTCCTGCCGCAGCAGGAATGGCGCGCGGAGGTGTTCCAGGGCGTGGGCCGCGGCTGGGAGCTGTCGGCCAGCGTCGACCACCTGCGCTTCTCCGGCAACACGCAGTTCTATGGCATCGGCATTGGCCGTTACTGGGGCGACTGGTATGCACGCTACAAGCTGCAATACGTGCCGGGTGTCGGCTCCGGGAGCTGGAGCAACCGTTTCCTGTTGCGCAACTACTACCGCGGCGATGCCTTCGACTATCTGGAACTCAGCCTCAGCAGCGGGCGCAGCACCGACCAGAACCGCTTCGGCACGCGGGTGATGAACAACAGCGCTGCGATCGGCGTGGCCTGGAGCCACTACCTGTCGCCGCGATGGGGTTTCAAGCTCGGTGCCGGCTATGGCAAGGGCGGCGACAGGAACGGAGTCAATGAGCAAATCGTCTCGCTGACGCTGTATTCGTTGTGGTGAGGGCCTCGTCGAGGGCCGCTGCGCACGGCGGCAATGCGTGGTCGCGCTTCTGCGCTGCATTTCCGGCCCTGCTTGTTGCGCAGCTCGTGCTGGTGGCGGGTGCGGTGGCCAACGGCGTCGCCGACACGGTGCTCATCGGCGGGCAGAAATGGGCCGTCGCCGGTTTCGCGCTCGCCCAGGCGCTGCTGGTGCTGCTGCGTGCGACGCCCATCCTGCTGCTGTTCTCGCTGCCGGTGCTGGCCATCGGCAGGGCGCGACCACGGATGATCGCCCTGGCGGTGACATGGTCGCTGTTCATCGTCGCGCAGGCTGTGCTCGACCAGTATTTTCAGGTGGCGCATGTGCCGCTGGGGGCGGATCTGTTTGGTTACAGCCTCGCGGAAATCCGCACCACGCTGTCCGGTGCGACGCCGTTCCACCCGCGCAGCCTGGTCGCCTTTGCCTTGCCGCTGCTGCTGCTTTGGGGCGGCCCGCATGTTTGCGCGCGGCGCTGGCCCAGCGGTTCGATGCGCTGGACCAGCCTGCTGCTGATCGCCGGCCTGCTGGCATGGCTGCCCGCGTTGCCGACGGGTGCGCAGGCGCTGAAGAACGATGCGGCGCGTGATCTGGCCAGCAACAAGCTCGCCTGGTTCTGCGGCGACGTCTGGCGCTGGTCGAGGAGCCACGCGGCGACGGCCCACTCGGCGGCCAGCGCAACAGGCGCCGCCGCTGGCGAAGCGCCACTCGATCCGCGGTTTCCGTTCCTGCACCCGGAGCAGACGCCGGACACGCTGGGGCCGTACTTCTCCCACACGCCCGATGGCCGCCCGCCGAATCTGGTGATGATCGTGGTCGAGGGGCTGGGCCGCTCGTTCTCCGGCCCGCACGCCTCGCTGGGAAGCTTCACGCCCTTCCTCGACGAGTTGTCGGCGCGCAGCCTGTACTTCGACAACTTCCTCGCCAATCAGGGGCGCACCTTCGGCGTGTTGCCCAGCCTGTTCAACTCGGCGCCGTTCGCCGGGGAGGGCTTCACCTCGCTGGGCGTCCGCATGCCGCCGGGGCCGGGCCTGTTCAATGTGCTGGAACGGCAGGGTTACCACAGCGCCTTCTACAACGGCACCGACACCCGCTTCGACGACGAACGCGCCTTCATGCAGTTGCAGGGTGTGCGGCATCTGGTGGACAAGCAGAGCTTCGGCCCCGGCTATCAGCTCGATCCCTACAGCGCCTGGGGCTACCCGGACAAGGAGCTGGTGTCGCGCGTGCTGGCCGACAGCGGGCAGTTGCGGCCGCCCTTCGTGCTGGCGATGCAGACCATCTCCATGCACACGGACTACCGCTTCCCGGGCCAGGACGCCTACCGTGCGCGCTTCGAGCAGCGCCTGCGCGCGCTGCACGTTCCCGCCGACCAGCTCGCTGCCTACCGCGCCAACGCCGACATCTACAGCGCCATCCTCTACACCGACGACCAGTTGCGCCGGTATTTCGAGACGGTGGCGAAGGAGCCGTGGTACGCCGACACCATTTTCGTCATCACGGGCGATCATCGCTTGCCGGAAATCCCGATGGGCGAGCACATCGACCGCTACCACGTGCCGCTCATCATCTATTCGCCGCTGCTCAAGCGGGCCAGTCGCATCCGCGCAGTGTCCTCGCAGCTCGACGTCACGCCCTCGCTGATCGCCCTGCTCGCCCACACCTACGGCCTGGAACGGCCGGCGCAAACGCCGTGGCTGGGCACCGGGCTGGACATGAACACGAACTTCCGCAACATCCACCAGTTGCCGCTCAAGCAGACCAAGACCAGCGCGCCGGATTACCTCGCAGGCCGCTGGTGGCTGCACAACGGACAATTGTTCGAATTGCAGGACGGCATGCATCTCACGTCTGCCGACGATGCCACGGCGCTGGCTTGGGTCACGCATCGCCTGCAACGCTACGAACAGGCCAATGCGATCTTCATGCAAAGCCTCGCGCTGGCGCCCGACGGCGGCGTATCCAGGCCGGTGCCTTATCGCGAGTCCACCCAGGCAGTGGTCGAGGCGCCGGCAATGCGTGGTCTGTCGACGGACATGGCCGAGGCGACCGTATCCGCCGCCGGCGTGCAGTTGACGGCGACCTTCGCCAACGGCGATGCGCAGACCAGTCGCACCTTCGTGCCGCTGGCCGTGCTGACCGCCGAGGATGGCCGCGAGTTGCGGGAAGTCTCCGGCAGCGCCTTGCAGTTGGTTGCCAACGGGCTCCAGCAGGTGCACTTGAGCATGCCGCTGCCGGACGCCTGCAGCAGCCGCTGCTACGCCTCGGTGCTTCCGTCCGATCCGCGTACCGGGAAGGCCGTCGGCGTGGGCCGCTATCACCTGCCGGTGGATGTCGGCGCCGGCGCCAGGAGCGCGCGATGAACCGCTGCGTCCGTTGGTGCGTGTTGCTCCTGCTGGGTGCGCTGCCGATGGCGGCGATGGCACAGGCCAGCCGTGCCGTCTGGATCTGGGAGGCCGACTCCTACGCCATGGTCGGCAGCCCGGCGGTGGCGCGCGAGGCGGCGATCTACCTGCAATCGCAGCACATCGACACCGTATACCTGTATGCCGATGCCTATCGGGGCCACGACCTGCTCATCGAACATCCAGAGCGGTATCGCGCCTTCATCGGGCATCTGCACCGGCAGCACATGAAGGTGTATGCGCTGCTGGGCTCGGCCTACCTGCATACCGAGAACTACGTGCTGCCGGCCTACCGCGCGCAGGCCGAGGCAATGTTCCGTCGCGTGGTGCAGTACAACGGTGCCGCGCCGGCACCGGCGCGCTTCGACGGCGTCAACCTGGACATCGAGCCGCACATCCTCGACGCATGGAACGACGACACCCGCGTGCGACTGCTCACCGACTTCCTCGACATGGGCGACGCGCTGATGAAGATCAAGCGCGCATGCCACGCCACCCTGGCGGTGGGCCCCGCCATCCCGTTCTGGCTGGACGGTATCGAGCTGGACTGGAACGGCACGAGGCGCCCGGCGAGCGAACACGTCATCGGCCTGTTCGACTACGTCGCCCTGATGGATTACCGGCACAAGGCCGAAGGCAGTGACAGCATCCTCTCGCATGCCGCCAGCGAGATCGCCTACGCCGATCGCGTCGGCAAGAAGGTGGTGATCGGCCTGCAGGTATCGCCGGACGACCCGGAGAAGGTCACCTTCGACCAGGTCGGGCCCAAGGTGTTCGAGCAGGCGCTGGATACCGTGGAGCGGGCCTTGCGCAACGATCCGTCCTTCGCCGGTTTCGTCATCCACCACTACCGGACATACCGGACCTGGATCGCACGTAACCAGGCGCAGTGATGCGCACGCCGCGGCTTGCCCATGAGGCGGAAATGCAGGCAACACCTGGATGCCTGGGGAAGGTCGCACGCGTGCCGGACGGTTGGCGCTGTCCTGCCATGGCGCGTGGGCGCGGTCAGCCGGTTGTTTGCATCGAGTCGTGACGTCCCGGGTCGTGAGCGGGTCCGAGGGCATGGTGGCGGCCAGCCCGAAGGGTTCGGGCGCAGTAGCCATCGATGCGTAGCCGAGGACTGACCTGCTGGCTGGAGCGACAGGCCATGCTTGTGGATCGACGTCACCCGAATCCGCCCGAGGGCCGTCGCGCCGCAAGCTGTACCACGGGGCGGGACACACTCCTCTGCTGGCGTCCTCCGGGCATGCCAAACGGCACCCTGCCATTTTGTCATCCGTCGCTGCGAGGCATCTGCGGCGACGAAGGAAACCGGAGCGCAACCGTGGTGCCGATACCCGGCCGGCTTTCCAGGATGACGGTGCCGCCGTGCGCTTCGACGATGGTCTTGACGATGGCCAGCCCGAGGCCCGAGCCCTCGCCGTCGGCGTGCCCGCGCGACCGGTTGGCCTGGTAGAAGCGGTCGAACAGGTGCGGCTGGTCGGCGGGGTCGATGCCGATGCCGTGATCCACCACCTGCACTTCCGCGCCACCGCCTGCCGCCGTGCGCAATTCGATGCGGATGTCGCCGCTCGCCTTCGAATGCTGCACGGCATTGGCCAGCACGTTCGCCAGCGCCTGCCGGAACAGCACCGGGTCGGCGTGCACCCGGGCGGTTCCTTCCAGTTGGATGCTCAGCCCGCGCGACCGGGCGCCGGGGAGCTGCTGCGCGATGACCCAGCGGCAGACCTCTTCGCCGGCGAACCATTCCAGATGCAGGGCGGCCTCGGCGCGTTCGGCACGCGCCAGGAACAGCAGGTTGTCGATCAGGGCACCCAGGCGTCCGCATTCCTCCAGGTTCGATTCCAGCGCCTCGCGGTATTCGCCGCCGCTGCGCTCGCGCAGCAGGCAGACATCCAGCGAGCTGCGCATGTTGCTGAGCGGCGTGCGCAGCTCGTGCGCGAGGTCGGAGGAGAACCGCGACAGACGTCCAAACGCTTCCTCCAGGCGCGCCAGCATCGCGTTGAACACGCTGACCAGTTCCTCCAGTTCGCGCGGCCACGGCGGATCGGTCGGCATGCGCGCCGACAGGTGCTTCGGGGTCACTTCGCGCGCGGCGTTGGTGATGCGCTTGAGCGGCGCCAGCCCGTGCTCGGCCACGAAATACCCGGCCGCCACCAGCAGTGGCGTCAGCAGCGCAAACGCCATCCAGATGGCATGCCGCAGTTCGGCGAGCAGGCTGGCGTCGCGTGTCACGTCCAGGGCGATCTGCACGTGCAGCGGCGCTGACGTATCCGACGAGCGCAACTCCGTCGTCGCCAGCGCATACACATGCCGACCGGATTTCAGCATGCGCACGACCGCGGGCGCGGAGGACGACGAGGGAAAAGCATCCGGTGGCAGCACGGCGTGCATGCCCTGCGTTTCACCCAGAACCCGGCCGGCGCCGGACAGCACCCTGGCCTGGTACTGACGCACGTCACTGGCGTCGGTTTCCTTCGCGATCTCGCGCAGCAAGCTACCCGGCAGGCCGTGACCATCGTCAAGATCGGTCTGCATTTCCGCCGTCTTCGTCTGCAGGAAACGTTGGTGCTCGGTAGCGAACGTGGCCGCCAACTGCCACATGACCATGCCGGCAAGCAGCGCCATCGCGACCAGTACCACCAGGGTGTAGAGCAGCGTGAGGCGCCCGCCGATCGAGGACCGGCGACGGGGGTGCTTACTCGTCATCGGCATCGAGCAGGTAACCCACGCCGCGCACGGTCTGCAGCATGGGCGAGGCATACGGCGCATCGACCTTGGCGCGCAAGCGGCGGATCACGACATCCACGACATTGGTCTGCGTCTCGAAGCACACGCCCCACACACCCTCGGCAATCAGGGTGCGCGACAAGACCCGCCCCCGGTGGCGCGCCAGCAGGAGCAGCAATGCATACTCCTTGGGCGTCAACTGCAACACCTGGCCGGCGCGCTCGACGCGATGCCGGAGCAGATCGAACACGAGATCCCCGACACACAGGGTGCTGTCGCCGGCCACGGCCTCCGCCGGCCGCGCGATGTTGCGCACCCGCGCCACCAGTTCGGCAAAGGCAAACGGTTTCACCAGGTAGTCATTCGCGCCGAGCTCGAAGCCACGCACGCGGTCTTCCACCTGATCGCGCGCCGTGAGGAACAGGATGGGGGTGCGGTTCTTCTCGCCGCGCAAGGTCTTGACCAGGGTCCAGCCGTCGAGGCCCGGCAGCATGATGTCGAGCACGGCCGCATCGAACGCATGGTCGCGCAACAAGCCCAAGGCGACCTGCCCATCTTCCACCGCGTCGACGGTGAAGCCGAGCTCACGCAACCCCTGTGCGACGTAGCGCCGTGTCTTGGCTTCATCCTCGGCAAGCAGAATCCGCATGGCGGTGCATCACTCGTCCGTCTCGATCCAGGCGCAGCGACCGTTGGCAGCGTGCCCGTCGCGCGGCTACCGATGAGCGGCCCGCCACACTTCACGCGCCGCGTCGACATCGGTGCTCATGATACCGACACGAGCGAAGAGGTCGGGGCATATCGATGGCCACGGAACCGTTGCGCCGTCGGCGACATGCCCTCTATCCCGGCACTCCCCGTGCTCTGGTCCATGCCGCCGGCAAACAGCAGCACGGCGCCGGCGAGTGGCAACGATCCGCCGCCTTCATCTTCGCAGGACTCCGCCAGCCTCAAGGCCCGTACGCACTCATCGCCGCCGGGCGCGCCGCAATCCTCGTGCCCCACGTCTTGTTCGGCGCGGCCTGCATGGTGAAACGCAATTCGCCGCCGGCGAGAATGTCGGCGTGACGCAGGTACACGCGATCCAGCGGCTTGCCGTCGAGCGTCACCGCACCGACGTAGGGGTGTGCGGCATCCAGGTGCTCGGCCACGACGGTGAAGGTGTGCCCGTTCGGCAAATGCAGCACCGCCTTGGGCACGAACGGTCGGCCGATCGCGTACTCGTCGCTGGCCGGCGTGACCGGATAAAAGCCCAGCGCGGTGAAGAGGTACCAGGCCGACATCTGGCCGAGGTCGTCGTTGCCGGCCAGGCCGTCGGGGCCGTCGTGGTACTGGCTGTCCATGATCTGCTTCAGGCGCTGCTGGGTCTTCCATGGCGCGCCGGCATAGTCGTACAGGTAGGCGATGTGGTGGCTGGGCTCGTTGCCGTGCGCGTACCAGCCGATCAGGCCGGTGATGTCCTCCACGTTCTTGAAGTGGCCCGGATCGACTTTGGCGTCGAACACCTGGTCGAGCTTGGCGACGAACTTCGCGTCGCCACCCATTGCCGCGATCAGGCCGGAGACGTCCTGCGGCACGTACCACGAGTACTGCCACGCGTTGCCTTCGGTGTAGTCGCTGCCGTAGCCGGCGAAGGTGGGGTCGAACGGGGTGCGGAACTGGCCGTTGCTGAGCTTCGCGCGCATGAAGCCGGTCTTCGGGTCCCACGCGTTGCGCCAGTTCGCGGCGCGCTTGCCGAATTCGCCGGCGATCTTCGTCTTGCCCATCGCCTTGGCCATCTGCGCCAGTGACCAGTCGTCGTAGGCGTATTCCAGCGTCTTCGAAGCGGCTTCGGGCTCCTTGTCGATCGGCACATAGCCAAGCTTCATGTAATCGGCGAGGTCGCCGTAGGGGCCGTAGGTGGCGCTCGCCACCATCGCCTTCAGCGCCGCCTCCGCATCGAAGCCGCGCACGCCCTTGATGTACGCGTCGGCGATCACCGGCACCGCGTGGTAGCCGATCATGCACCACGTCTCCAGACCCTGGTACGCCCACACCGGCAGGATGCCGAACGGGCTGGCCTGCTGCGCGGCAAGCAGCGAGCGGAT
This sequence comes from Rhodanobacter sp. FW106-HT46G03, assembly GCF_058789895.1. Classification (NCBI taxonomy): domain Bacteria; kingdom Pseudomonadati; phylum Pseudomonadota; class Gammaproteobacteria; order Lysobacterales; family Rhodanobacteraceae; genus Rhodanobacter; species Rhodanobacter sp. FW106-HT46G03. Next base: position 377,578 of record NZ_JBYTCC010000001.1, on the reverse strand, counting down.
GAATTGCGTGCTCAGGTCCGGGCGCAGCAGCACCATCAGCGGCTCCTCGGCACGGTACACGTCCCACAGCGACCAGCTCGAATAAAAATCGAAGCCATCCGCCTTGTGCACCTCATGGTCGGGGCCACGGTACTCGCCGTTGACGTCCATGCTCAGGGTGGGCGCGAGCATCGCGTGGTAGAGCGCGGTGTAGAACTGGGTGCGCTGGCTCGGCGTGCCGGACACGTCGATCACCGACAGCGCCTGGTCCCAGGCTGCGGTGGCGGCGGCGTGGCGGGCGTCGAAGTCCCAGCCCTTGCCGTCCTGGTCGAGGTTTGCGATCGCGTTGGCCTCGCTCACCGGCGAGATCGCCACCTTCACCAGCAGCGGCTGCGTGAGCTCGCCGAAATCGAACACGCCTTCCAACGCGCGGCCGTTCTCGGAGTCGTGGTCTTCGGGCTGGTTGCCCGGCCCCTTGAAGCCCCTGTAGACGATGCCGGTCTCGCGGTCGTACAGCGTGCGCGAGACCATCGGCTGGTTGAAACGCAGCGCAAAGCACAGCTCGCGCCCCGGCGCCCAGCCGCGCGTGGTGCGGCAGCCGCTGACGGTACCGTCCTTGCGCACGCGCAGGCGTGCCCACAGCACCTTGCCGGGGTAGTCGTAGATGCTCGGGCGCAGGTCGAGCAGCAGGTGCGCGGGCCGGTTCTTCGGGAAGCTGTAGCGGTGCCAGCCGATCCGCCGCGATGCGGTGAGCTCGGCGCGCACGCCGTAGTCGGCAAGCGTCACCGCGTAGTAACCGGCCTGCACCGCTTCGGTGGCGTGGCTGAAGCGTGAGCGGTAGCCGCTGCCCGGCTTGGCCGGATCGCCCGGGTCGAGCCTCACCTCGCCCGCGATCGGCATCACCAGCACGTCGCCCAGGTCGGAGTGACCCGAGCCGGAGAAGTGGGTGTGCGAGAAGCCCATGATGGTGGGGTCGCCGTACTGGTAGCCGGCAGCCCACTGGTAGGCACGCTTGAAGTCCGGCATCGCGGTGTCAGGCGAGAGCTGGATCATCCCGAACGGCACCGTGGCGCCGGGAAACGTGTGGCCGTCGCCACCAGTGCCGATGCGCGGATCGACCTCGCCTGCGTGCCCGGTCGCCGCCATGGTCGCCACCGGCAGCACGCCCGCCAGGGTGAGCAGAACCGCCAGCCACCGCTTCCTTTTGCCGTTTCGCTGATTCATCGCAAGTGCGCCCCAATGACGATTTAGATCGTTTCAGGTAAAGTCGATGCCCGATGTTATACGGATTCGCGCATGTTGCATCGCAGAAACACGCGAGGCGTGCTTCCGTTACATTTTGATCGTTTTAATTCACACGGTTCCGACCATGAGCACGGACAGCACGCCGCACGCCAACCGCAAGATCACGCTGGCCGACATCGCCGCCGGCTGCAACGTTTCGCGCGCCACCGTATCGCTGGTGTTGCGCGGCAGCCCGCTGGTGAACAAACACACCCGCGCCCGGGTTGAGGAGGAGCTGCACCGGCAAGGCTACGTGTACAACCGTGCCGCCGCCAACCTGCGCCGGCGCACCTCTTCCAGCGTCGCGCTGGTGCTCAACGACCTCGGCAACCCGTTCTTCGCCGAGTTTGCCGCGGGGGTGGACGAGGCGCTGGGCAGCGCGGGCTACGTCACCCTGCTCGGCAGCACCGGCGAGTCCGTGTCCCGCGAACAGGCCGTGCTTGGTTCGCTGCTGGAGCACGGCCCGGCCGGCATCATCCTTTCGCCCGCCGAGGGCAGCGAGGCCGGCCAGGTGCGGCGCAGCATCGGCCTGCGCACGCCGCTGCTGCTGTTCAACCGCGAGTTGGAGGGCGACATCGATCCCGACGCGCCATGGGATCGGCTGATGCTGGACAACCAGCGCGGCGCCCGCCTGGCCACCGAGCACCTGATCTCGCTGGGCCATCGACGCATTGCTTTCTTCGGCGGCCACGCCAGCTCCAGCTCCTGCCAGCAACGCCACGCCGGCTACCTGGAGGCGATGCAGGCGGCGGGGCTGGCGGTGGTGCCATCGTGGCGGATCGAGTCGGCGCCCAACCGGGTGGACGCCGCGGCGCAATGCGGCGCCTTGTTCTTCGAGCAGCCCGCGCCCACCGCGGCGGTTTGCTACAACGACGCCGTTGCGCTGGGACTGATGCTGGGCCTGTATCAACGCGGCATCCGTCCGGGCCGCGATTTTGCGGTGACCGGTTTCGATGACATTGCCGAGGCGGCCTTGAGTGCACCGCCACTCACCACCCTGGCTTCCACGCCACGCGCCCGTGGACGCCAGGCTGCCGAGATGCTGCTGCAGCGTCTGCGCGAGCCGCAGGCGCCGGCGCGGCGTACCGTGGCGCCGGTACAGCTGGTGCTGCGCGCCAGCAGCTGCCCGCCACCTGCCGCCTGAATCCCTCTTTCGACCGGGAAACTGCATGACCCCTCTCAGCCCGTCCACCCCTGCCACCGACGCCGGCGGCAGCGACCGCTACACCAACTACCCCATGGCGCTCGGCGTCATCACCACCGTGTTCTTCATGTGGGGCCTGCTGACCGCGCTCAACGACATCCTGATCCCGCACCTGAAATCGATGTTCCAGCTCGATTACGCGCAGGTGATGCTGGTGCAGTCGACGTTCTTTGGCGCGTATTTCCTGATGTCGCTGCCGGGCGGCAAGCTGGTGGCGGCACTGGGCTACAAGAATGGCGTGGTAGCCGGGCTGGTGATCGCCGGCCTCGGCGCGCTCGGCTTTTTGCCGGCGGCGCAGATGCATTCCTACGGCGCTTTCCTCGGCGCGCTGTTCGTGCTGGCCACCGGCATCACCGTGTTGCAGGTGGCGGCCAATCCCTACGTTTCCCTGCTCGGGCCGGAACGCACCAGCCCCAGCCGGCTCACGCTGGCGCAGGCGCTGAACTCGCTGGGCACGGCGCTGGCACTGTGGTTCGGCGGCAAGCTCATCCTGTCCGCCGTGGTCAAGGCGCCGGACGCCATCGCGGCGTTGCCGCCACCGGAGCAGCTTGCCTACCAGGCGCAGCAGGCACACGCGGTGCAGGGTCCGTATCTCGGCCTCGCCATCGTGCTGTTTCTGCTGGCCGTCTTCGTGGCGCTGTTTCGCCTGCCCGCGCTGCGCGAAGCGACCGACCGGGCCGATGCCGTCCATCACGGCTATCGCGATGTGCTGCGCCATCCACACGTGCTGTTTGGCGTATTCGGCATCTTTTTCTACGTGGGCGCCGAGGTGTCGATCGGCAGCGCCATGGTCAACTACCTGTCGTTGCCGGACATCGGCAATATCAGCGAACAACAAGCGGCCTACTACACCTCGCTGTACTGGGGCGGCGCGATGGTGGGACGTTTCTTTGGCTCGTGGCTGACCGCGCACCTTTCGCCGCGCAAGCTGCTGGCCGCCTTCGCCGCCATCAACATGCTGCTGGTCGCCACCACCATGGCCAGCCACGGCACGCTGGCGATGGTGAGCGTGATCGCGGTAGGTCTGTTCAACTCGATCATGTTCCCCACCATCTTCGCGCTCGGCATCGAGCGCCTCGGACCGATGACCAGCAAGGCGTCGAGCCTGCTGATCATGGCCATCGTCGGCGGCGCAGTGATCCCGTGGCTGTTCGGCAAGCTGGCCGACGGCATCGGCCTGCAGCTCGCCTTTGCGCTGCCGCTGGCGTGCTACGCCTACATCGTGTTCTACGGCCTGTCGGGATCGCGGATCCGCAGCCTTGCGCCAGCGACGCCAAATGCGACCGGGGAGGCTTCGGCCTGACATGCGTTCCATCCTCTGCTTCGGCGAAGCGCTGATCGATTTCCATGCGGAGGGCCGCGACGAGCGCGGCTTCCCGCGCGCCTACGTGCCGTTTGCCGGCGGTGCGCCGGCCAACGTGGCGGTGGCGGTGGCGCGGCTCGGCGGCAGCGCGCGCTTTGCCGGCATGTTGGGTACCGATTTGTTCGGCGACCTGCTGCTGGACAGCCTGCGCCACGCCGGCGTCGAAACCCGCGACGTGGCGCGTACCGGCGAGGCGAATACCGCGCTGGCGTTCGTCACGCTGGATGCGCACGGCGACCGCAGTTTCAGCTTCTACCGCCCGCCGGCGGCCGACCTCCTGTTCCGCCCGCAGCATTTCCGCGCCGATGCGTTTGCCGACACGGCGATATTCCACGTCTGTTCCAACAGCATGACCGAGCCGGCGGCTGCCGAGACCACGCGCGAAGGCATGCGCCGTGCGCGCGTTGCCGGCGCGCTGGTCAGCTTCGATCTCAACCTGCGCCCCGCGCTGTGGCCGCACGCGGCGGACGTGCACGCGCAGGTATGGCCGGCGCTCGCGCTGGCCGATGTGGTGAAACTGAGTTCGGAAGAGCTTGCCTGGCTTGCCGGCGGCGACGAGGCGGGCGCCATCGCGCGCCTGTGGCAGGGCCGCGCACGCCTGCTGGTGGTGACCGACGGCGCACGCGCGCTGCGCTGGTTCCACCCGGATGGCGCCGGCGAACTGCCGGTCTACCGGGTGCGCGCGGTCGACAGCACCGCCGCCGGCGATGCCTTCGTCGGAGCGCTGCTGCTGCAGCTGGCCGGGCAACGGATCGACCCGGCCGGCCTGGATGCCCTGGTGGCAGACCTGCCCCGCCTGCACCGCGTGCTGCACCACGCCGCCGCCGCGGGTGCGCTGGCGGTGACGCGCAAGGGCTCGTTCACCGCCCTGCCCGACAGCGCCGAAGTCCTTGCCTTCCTGGAGGCCCACGCATGAATCCCGTCCTGCCCGCCACACCCGTGCCGGATTTCCGCTCGCCCGCCTTCCTGCGCCGCCACATCGCCGACACCATGGCGTTCTACCACCCGCGCTCGATCGATCCCGCCGGCGGCTTCTTCCAGTACTTCAAGGACGACGGCGCGATCTACGAGCGCAGCCACCGCCACCTGGTGAGCAGCACGCGCTTCGTGTTCAACAACGCGATGGCGGCACTGGAGTTTGCCGACGACGCGCCACTGGCCGCGCAATACCGCGAGGCTGCCCAGCACGGCCTGCGCTACCTGCGCGAAGTGCACCGCAACCCGCACACCGGCGGCTACGCGTGGACGATCCGCGATGGTGCACCCGAAGACACCACTTATCACGCCTACGGCGTCGCCTTCGTGCTGCTGGCCTATGCCTGCGGCCGCCGCCTCGGCGTGACCGAAGCGCCGGCGTGGATGGACGAAACCTGGGCGCTGCTGGAACAGCATTACTGGGACGCGCAGGCCGGGCTGTACCGCGACGAAGCGGACGAGTACTGGCGCTTCAGCGACTACCGCGGCCAGAACGCGAACATGCACATGTGCGAGGCGATGATCGCTGCCTGGCAGGCGAGCGGCGAGTCGCGCTACCTCGACCGCGCACTCACGCTCGCCGACCACATGACGCGCCGCCAGGCCGCGCTCGCCGACGGCCTGGTGTGGGAGCACTACGACGCGCGCTGGCAGATCGACTGGAACTACAACAAGGACAACCCCAAACACCTGTTCCGCCCATGGGGCTTCCAGCCCGGCCACCAGACCGAGTGGGCGAAGCTCCTGATGATCCTCGACCGCGAGCTGCACGCCGCCAGCCGCGCGGTGCCCGACTGGCTGCTGCCCACCGCGCGCCATCTGTTCGACACCGCGGTCAAGCACGCCTGGGACGACGCGCACGGCGGCCTCTGCTACGGCTTCGCGCCCGATGGCCAAGTGTGCGACGACGACAAGTATTTCTGGGTACAGGCCGAATCGCTCACCGCCGCCGCCCTGCTGCACGCACGCACCGGCGATCCCGTGTACGCCGGCTGGCACGACAAGCTGTGGGCCTACGCCTGGCGGCACTTCGTCGACCACGAATACGGCGCCTGGTACCGCATCCTCACCGTCGACAACCGCAAGTACAGCGACGAGAAAAGCCCCGCCGGCAAGGTCGACTACCACACCATGGGCGCGTGCCACGAACTGCTGGCGCTGTACCGTCGCCGCGCCTGACATCCCGCTCCGCTGCACGCCGAGGCAAACGCCCGCCAACCCACCGCGGCGGGTGTCTCCTTGTTCGCGGTGACCAACCCATCGCAAAAAAAGCCCCGACCGAAGCCAGGGCTGGGGGGAACAGGCACGACCTGAGAGGGATCGGTCGGCTTCCGGCAGTGGTCGTTACGGCATCTGCCAGCTGAAATCGGCGACCACCGGGAAATGGTCGGAAGGATAGACCTTGCCAGCGTGCGTGGTGACCGTGCCCACCTCGTCGGCTTTCACCCCGCGATAGAGGATCCAGTCGATGCGGTTGACCGCATGGCCGGTAAAGCCGTGGAAGGTGGCATCCGGCCCCTCTCGTCGCGGGGCCGACTCGCGCGCATCGTGCAGCTTGGCGGTGAGCAGGGCATGCGTGCGGCTGTCGGGCGTGGTGTTGAAATCGCCCGTCAGGATGACCGGCAGCGACGTGGGCAGGGATGCCAGGCGTTGCCTGATTTCCTCGGCACACCGCTCGCGGACCGCCTCGGCTTGCTCGCCATCCTGGTAGGGGAAATGCGTGTTGTAGTAGTAGAACTGCCTGCCGCTGCGCCGATCCCGGAATTTCGCCCAGGTCACCATGCGTGGCAGCGGCTGGCCAAAACTCCTGCTGCCCGGCTTGTCCGGTGTATCCGAAAGCCAGAAATCGCCGGACTCGAGCACCACCAGACGTGCCGTGTCGTAGAAGACGCCCATGTGCTCGTTGTCGTTCCCGTTGACGTCGTTGCCGTTGCGGCCCATGCCAAACCAGGTGTACCCGGGCAGGTGCTGCTGCAGGTAATCGCCCTGCGGCGAGAGCAGCTCCTGCGTACCGAGGATGTCGGGGTGTTCCTTGCGGATGACCTGGACCATCAGGTCGCGGCGATGCGGCCAGGCGTTGATGCCGTCGTCCGCCTTGCCGTAGCGCACGTTGAAAGTCATGACGCGAAGGTCGTGGGTGCCGGTCGCGCTGGCCACGACACAAGCCAGTGCAAGCACAAGGATCAGGAAAAGGCGGGGCAACCATCGCATCGAGCGACTCCTCTGGCGGAATGACTGGTGCTTCGACCGTTCACTGCTGGCCATGCCCGGATGATGTCATTGATGGCGGCGCCGCTGCCGGGTCGGCACCCCAGGCCTGGTTCGGTTTCGGCCCCATGGTGAGCACCAGGGTGGCACCGTTCGCGATGTCCGCCCGGCTGAACCACGGCTTGTTCCATGGCCTGCCGTTGAGCGTCGCGGACTGGATGTAGAGGTTTTTTGCCGAGTTGTCGCGCGCGACGATCTCGAAGATCTTGCCGTTGCCCATGTGCAGGCGCACCCGGTCGAAGATCGGGCTGCCGAGGATGTAGTCCGGGCTGGACGGATCGACGGGATAGAAACCCATCGCGCTCAGCACGTACCACGACGAGGTCGAGCCCTGGTCGTCCATGCCGGGGAAACCGTAGCCGCTGGCGTCGCTGCCGTACATCTCGGCAAGGATGCGCCGCACCAGCGCCTGCGTCTTCCAGGGCTGACCGCTCCATGCGTACAGATAGGCCGCCTGCTGGTCCGGCTGGTTGCCTTGCACGTACTCGCCGACCAGGCCGGTGCAGTCGCGGCAGATGCCCTTGGCCGTGTACGGCGTGGAGAAGAACGCGTCGAGCTTGGCGTTGAACGCGGCGCGCCCGCCGAGCAGGTCGACCAGGCCCTGCACGTCGTGCGGCACCAGCCACAGCGTGGACCAGCCCGAGGCCTCCTTCATCATGAAGTTGTAGTAGGGCTCGCCCGGGTCGAACGGCGCAATCCACTTGCCGTCCGCGGTCCTGCCGCGCATGAAACCGGTCGATGGGTCGAACACGTTGCGGTAGTTCGCGGCGCGGCGCAGGAACATCTGCGCGTCGTCCGTCTTGCCGAGCCGGTGCGCGATGTCGGCCAGCGCGTGGTCGTCCCAGGCGTATTCCAGTGTGGTGGCGACGCCCGCCTTGCCGCCCGCATACGGCGGGCTGGGATTGCCCGGCGGCACGATGTCGGCGATCCAGCCGTTCTTCAGGTATTCGGCGAGATAGCCGCGCGGCCCCTTGGGATCGGTCGCGTTCTTGCGCAGATACGTGTACGCGGCGGCGTAGTCGAACGGGATGCCGCGCTGCCACGTGCCGTCGTACATCAACGAGGCATGGTCGCCGTGGAACGAGGTGTCCATGTAGCCGCGCTCGCGCGCCCGGTCCAGCTCGGAACGCATGATGTCCTGCACGACCTTCGGTTCGAGCAGCATCAGCAGCACGATCTGGTTGCGGCCGGTATCCCAGAACGGCACCGGGCTGTAGCGATCGTAACTGGCGACCCGGACCTTGCCGTCCGCGCCGGTGAAGCGCTCGCCCTTGTGCGCGAGCAGCCGCGGGCTGGCGAAGGAGTGGTACAGCGTCGAGTAAAACAGCATGCGCTGCTTGGGCGTGCCGCCGCTGACTTCGACGCGGTCGAGCAATTGCGCCCACGCCTCACGCGCCTTGGCGTGCACGCGCTCGAAATCCCAGCCCGGTTGTTCGTCGCGCAGCCGCTGTTCGGCTTCCGCGGCACTGTGGCCGTGGGCGATCTTCACCAGCACCTGCTCGCCCGCCTTGGTGTCGAAGGTGACGTAGGCGCCGGCGTAACTGCCGGACACCGCACGGCGATTCGGTTGCACGTCCGCGTCGCCGATGCCGTAGCCCTCGTGGTCATTGTCCGCGCGGAAGGTGCCGAACACGGCGAACGGCCGCGAGAACTCGGCGACGAACCACGCGCCATCCGAGTCGCGCTGCGGCCCGGCCTTGGTGGCGCCGCGGATGGTGTGGCTGTCGACCACCTCCACGTCGCCGCCGGCGCGGCGCAGGTTGATGATCACGTTCGACCGACGGCTCGCCGGAAAGGTGAAACGCATCAGGCTGGTGCGCTGCGTCGCGGTGAGCTCGACCTTGGTGTGAAACGTGGCGAGGTCAACTGTGTAGTAGCCCGGCGACGCCTGCTCGCTTGCCTTGTCGTAATACGACTGCGCGTAGTCGGGCGGCACGGTCCAGTCGCCCACCACCGGCATGATCATCGGCGATGCCTGGCCGCCGTAGGTCGAGCCGCCGCCGGTGAAGCCGATCATCGTCGGGTTGGGGTAGTAGTACGACATGCCGACGCCCGCGGGGTAGCTGAGGTCGACATTGAGGTTGACCGGTGTTGCCTCGGTCGAGCTGTGCGGCAGGCTTGCGCCCGGCGAGGTCATGCCCGAATACAGCGGCTCGCCCGGTGGCGGCGCATTGCCGATCAGCGATTGCTGGTCCAATGGCGCGGTGCCAACCAGCGGGTTGGCGGCGTCGACCGCCTGCAATGCGGATTGCGGTGCGCTGCCATCCTTGGCATGGACATCGCCCATACCCCCGAGCACGAGGGCCGCCAGCGCAATGGCCAGCGCAACGTGTCCGCGGATTGGTGAAACCTGACGGCAGGAGCGCTCGGGGAATGGATGCATCGTCCTTTCCGGTGTGTACGTGAATGAAAAGGTGTCATCCGTCATGCCGGCGGCGTTTGCTCCCGCTCCCCGTTGGGGAAGAGGGAGCAGGGTCCGGCCGGCACGAACAGCCGGCACACCGCGCTCAGTCGCCGGCGCCGAACTTGTAGGTGACCCCCACGTAGTACTGGCGCCCGGCGTACTCGAGCTGGTTCAGTCGCGCCGTCGTGTCGCCGCCCAGGTACGACCGCGGCATAGAGCGCGTCAGGTTGATGACTGACGCGGTCACCATCAGGTGCTTGTTGAACTCGTAATCGCCGTTCAAGTCGACCTGGTGGTACGGCCGGGTGTAGACCGGCAAGCCCGATGCCAGGCCCTGCATGGTGCGGCCCGTCCAGTTGTTGGTGGCGCGCAGCAGCAGCCCATTCTTTTCATAGAACAACGACACGTTCGCCGCGTACTTGGCGCTGCCGATCAGCTCCGACTTGCCCACCTGCGTGTCACCGAGCGAAACCGCGGTTTCGCTGGTCTTGTTGAGCGTGTAGTTGGCGATGTAGCCGAAACCGGATTGGAAGGTGTGCTGGGTGTAGAGCTCCACACCCTTGGAAGTACCCGAGCGGCCGTTGGCATTGGTGCTGTACTCCAGGAAATTCTCCTGGGTACCGCCCACGTTGACCGTGATGTTGTTGACGGTGACCGGCACGACGAAGTTCTTCACCTTCTTCTCGAACAGGTCCAGGCCGACCACCGATTCGGGCGCGTAGTACCACTCGCCCGCCACGTCGAACTGGGTGGCCGTGAACGGCTTGAGGTCGGCGTTGGCGCCGCTGCCGTACCAGCCCGGAGGCGGCGCACCGAACTGCCGGCGGTCGTTGTAGTACGCCTGTGTGTTGTTGGTGAGGCTGCCCAGTTGCGCCAGATCCGTGTAGTTGGCGCGCGCCATTGCCTGCGATCCGGCAGCGCGCAGCACGAAGTTGTCGGCAATCGTCCACGCGACGTTGAAGCTTGGCAGCAGTTTGTTGTAGCGCTTGGAGGTGGAGGCATTGGAGAACGTCTGCACCACCGACTGCTCGCGTGGCAGGTACTGGAAATCACCCGGCGCGCACGGGCCGCCGCCGGCATTCACGCCGCTGGCCGGGCAGATCAGGATGTTGCCGTTCGCGTCGTGGTAGTACACCGCGTTGTTGGTGGTGATCTCGTCGGCAACGGTAAGGTCCTGCTGGGTGCTGACGAAACGCAGGCCGACGTTGCCGCGCAGCGTACCGGTGTCGAAGTTGGCCTCGACATAGGCCGCCGAGATCTTTTCCTGGACGGAGGACCGGTTCTCCGGGTGGTTGTAGAGCACGCGGTCGTAAGTGGCGTTGAGATGGTTGTAGTACGCCGGGAAATTGATCGCCGGAAAGACGCTGTCGTTGTACGCCTCGCTATGGCCGTCGAGCATCGAGGGCAACAGGAAACCGGCCGGAAGCTGGCCAGCATTCGGATCGCAGGTCTGGAACTGCAGCGTGGTGCCCTTGCAGTACCAGCGCAGTTCGTTGCTTTGTTGCTCGGCATGGTTGTCGCGGTACTTCACGCCGAACTGCAGTGACTGCAGCCAGCCGTGGTCGAACGCCCAGGTGAAGTCGGCCTGCGCAAAGTTCTGCGAAGTGCTGGTGTTGACCATGCCGGAACCGGTCGAGCCGAGATCCACCTGGCCCTTCCCCGCCAGCATGTTCTGCAACACGTTCGGCGCTGCGGTGATGGTCGGCGTGCCGCTCAGTGTCCACGCGGCGCCGTTGCTGCCATCCACCCACTGGCCATTGACGAAATTGCGCGGCTTGGCCGCCATTCCCAGTTCGATCGACGGGCCGCCGGTTGCCCAGGTGCGGCCGATGTTGAACGTGCCACTGAGGTCGCCGCCGTTGTCCCACTCACCTTCAAGGTTGAGGGTCTGCGAGGTGGCCTTCTCGACCGAGTAGTTGCCGTTGAGCCACGGAATCTCCGTGGAACAGACGTCCACTGGCTGCCGCTGTGCGCCGGTGCTGGGGTTTGTCGTCGAGTTGCAGCCCTGGCCCGCGGGCGGCAGCACGTAGTTTGCCCCGGTGACGACGGTGCCCGACGGATCGAAGGTCAGGCCGTTGGGCGCGAGCAGCCGGCCCTGCTGGTCGGCAAAATTGTGGTTGCTGGGCAGGCCCCACTCGGGAACTTCCAGGGTATTGGTGATCTGGTTCTGTTGCCGCTGGAAGCGGAAGTAGTTGCCGGTCAGCAGAAAATGGGCGCTGGGCTTGAACTGCACGGTGGCCTGGACGCCCTTGGTCTTCAGGTCCAGCCGGTTGCGGCTGGTGGAGAACTGCTGCGGCATCCAGTAGCCCGAATACTGCCTGCCGGACTGGTCGACCACGCCGCCACCCGGCCACAAGGCGATGTTGGGTGCCACGTCGGGGCCATACGGATTGCCGCGTACATCCGTGGCCGGCGCGGTACAGGTTGCATGGTCGGTGCAATCGTTCGACCACCAGTGCCAGCTCGACGCATTGGCGGTGTAGTCGACGTCGCGGCGTTTCTGGTAGGTGCCCGCAAGCAGGATGCCGAAGGTCTCGTCCTTGTTCTTCCACGACCACAGTGCCGAAGCCTGGGGCGTGATCTTGCCGCTGTTGTCGGAACCCGCGCCATTGAGGGACACGAAGCCGTCGTTCGCCGCCATCTCCAGCGGACGCCGCGTGCGCAGATCCACGTTGCCGCCGATGCCGCCTTCGTCCAGGCGCGCTTCCAGGCTCTTGTAGAGCTTGATGTCCGAGAACATGTTGGCTGGCATCAGCGTGTAGTTGAACGAACGCGTCAGGCTGGCCGAGGTGTCGGCCGAGGCCACGTAGTTGCCGTTCAATTCAGTCAGCGTCAGCTCGGGCGCGAGGCCGCGGATGCTGACCGTCTTGCCTTCGCCGGATTCCCGCGTGATGACCACGCCGGGCACGTGCGTCAGGGCATCGGCAATGTTCTTTGCCGGGAACTGCGCAATGTTCTGCGCGTTGATGACCTCGACGATGGCATTGGAGTCGCGCTTGTCCTGCAGGTTCTGGTCGATCGACTGCCGGTAGCCGGTGACGACCACACCCTGCAGCTGGGTGGGCGCCGCGGGTGACCCGGTGGCCTTTTTCTTGGTTGCCTTGCGCTGGTCCGTCTGGTTCGTGTCCGCCGTACTGCCGGCGGTCTGCGGAGTGGGCGTGGCGGTGGAAGTGGTGGCCGGTTGCGCTGCGTACGCAGTGGCAGGCGCCCCGCCACCAAATGACCAGATCGCCAGGACGAGTGCGGCGTACAGCGGCTTCCGGGTAGCAACGTTCGACAAACCAGTCATGTTCTTGATCCCCATTTGCGTTATCCCCATGTGACGGCGTGCGTTTTCCCAGCATTGATGCAGCACTCGGATCTCATTTCGCGGTCGCGGCGCGACGGGGTGTTCACTGGTCAACCCGTGTCTGACACCGGCAACCGAACCAGGCCCGCACCCGCTGCAACTGCTCCTGCAACCCGCTTCGACTTTCGTTTTCCCGCCCTGCCCCAGATCCGCCGCCCCCTGTTCGCCAGCGGCCCGGGGTTTGCAACAACCACTCGCAGGCGATCCCCGTGGACGGCTTTCCCATAAACCGGAGCGCTTGAAGTTAGATCGATCTAAATCCAATGACCAAATTACCGCACCAAAGACGCGACATGTCACGCTGCAGTGCGGAAAACCCTTTCCGTGCCGTTCACGCACCGGTTTTCTGCGGAAGTGGTGTCTTCGCCACTCCTCGCGGCCCGTCGCCGTACCGCCTCATCGAACTGCCCGGACCAAGGCTCAGGCATGAACCTGGACTGCTTATTTCGTTCCCATGGATAGATCGATCCAGCCCGTACGCCATGCGCGACGGCACCTGTCCACGCTGGCGACGCAGGCGCCTTGCCAGGCATCAAAGTCCACCGACACGCGGCGGCGGGACGCGGTCACGGTCGCGCGCCCGCACGTATCGTCTCCGCGTTGATCGCACGCACCTTGGCCTCGTCCACTTTCTCGACCTCGCGGTCGTAGGTGAGCAAGCCGTTGTGCTCGCCTTCGACGTCGGTGATCTGGGTGTAGACGCTGCCGGACATGCCCTTGGGTACGCCCTGATCGCGCAACACCGACGTGTTGGCGACGTAGCCGGCCGTCAGCGCGGCACGGTCCTTTACCGCGCCGTAGGGGTTGATCGGCGTGTTGGGCCAGACGTGGCCGGGGATGCCGAGAGTCAGGCCGCCATGCTCGCCGTCGATCGCGGCCCGCGTGGCGTCCGGGCTGGGCAGCCCGGGCCCTTGGTAGTCGTGCACGTCGATAACGTCGCCGGCATGCGGATCACCCTTCATGTCGCAGCAATTGGCGCCGCTGCGCGCATCGACCAGGCGCGAGGGATCGAGCTGCTTGATCTGTGCCGCCAGCTCGGCCGCAGCCGGGATGCTCCACTGCCCCCAGCCTTCGTTGAAGGGAATCCAGCCGATGATCGCGGTCTCGCCCTTGAGCTGCTCGACGATCGCCGTGACCTGGGCGCGGAAGTTGGCCTTGTCCGCAGCGGTGAGTTTGTCGTTGCTGCCGGTGGGCAACGCCGGCATGTCCTGCCAGACCATCACGCCGAGGCGGTCGGCCCAGTAGTACCAGCGCGCCGGCTCCACCTTGATGTGCTTGCGGATGGTGTTGAAGCCCAGATCCCTGGTCTTCTGGATGTCGAACTTCAGTGCCGCATCGGTGGGCGCGGTGTAGATGCCATCCGGCCAATAGCCCTGGTCCAGCGTGGCCAGCAGGAAGGTCGGCTTGCCGTTCAGCACGATGCGGTTGCGGCCACCCACCTTCTCGACGGCGATGGTGCGCAGGCCGGCGTAGCTGGTCACCTCGTCGCTTTGTCCGCCGCGCGTGAGCACAGCTTTGAAGGTGTACAGGAAAGGATCGTCCGGGCTCCACAGGTGCGGATGCGCGACGGCCAAATGCAGCGGCTGGCCGGCCGGCCCGCTGGTCTCGCCCACGACCTTGCCGTCCGCATAGGCGGTGACGCGGAGCACGGCACCGGCACTGGGGCCATGCAGCCGCGCGGCGACGCTGAAAGCATCCAGGCTGCGCGCCGGGGTGAAGGTGAGCTGCGCCAGGCTGGTGGCCGGTACCGATTCCAGCCACACCGGCTGCCAGATGCCCGAGGCCGCCGTGTAGAAGATGCCCTCCGGCTTCAGCCGCTGCTTGCCGACCATCACGTTGGCGCCATCCACCGGCGCGTGCACGACGACCACGATCTCCTGCGGCCCGTCCGTGCGCAGCTGCGGCGTGATGTCCGCGCTGAACGCGGTGTAGCCGCCGACGTGGTGCGCCACTTCCACGCCGTTGATGTAGACCGTGGCCGCCTGATCCACCGCGCCGAAGTTCAGCCGCACGTGTTGGCCGCGCGCGGTGAACGCCGCCGGGATCTCGACCAGCCGGCGGTAGACCATGTGGTCCGCATGCTGCTGCACGCCCGAGAGCACCGACTCCACCGGATACGGCACCAGCACCTTGCCCGCCAGCGTCTTGCCGAACGGTGGCGCGGCTTTGCCGTCGCCGGGCGCGTACTGCCACAGGCCGTCGAGGTTCATCCATTGCGGATGCGCCAACGACGGGCGCGCGAGCTGCGGACGCGGATAGTCGGGCCAGGCGTTGGTGGGCGACACCTCGGCCGTCCACGGCGTCGCCAGCGGCGCCACCTTGCCGCTCCATGTGATCGTCCGCGCCGATGCCGCCATTGCCATCGAGGCGCATCCCATTGCCGCGAGCACACCCAGGCTCGCGCCCATCCACCATCCGCGGATACTGCGTACCGGCGCCATCATTCAGGCCTCCCCCTTGCCGGCCATCCGGCCGAACGACGGCGGCCGGTCTTCCGGCGCGGCGCCGAAGCGCTTGTTCGGCTTGTCGCCCATCGCGAACGCCAGCGTGCCGCCGGCGGCGAGTTCGGCGTGGCTGATCCAGCTCTTCGTCCACGGCTTGCCGTTCCAGGTGACGGACTGGATGTAGGGCTTGCCTGGACCGTTGCCGTGCGCCTCCACGACCAGCTTCTTGCCCGCGCCCAGCATCACCTCGGCGTGGTCCAGCAGCGGGCTGCCGAACACGTAGTGCGTGCTCACCGGATCGACCGGGTACAGGCCCAGCGCGCTCAGCACGTACCACGCGCTCATCTGGCCGCAGTCCTCGTTGCCGGCGAGGCCGTCCGGCTGCGGCGGGTACATGGTCTCCAGCAGCATGCGCACGCGCGACTGGGTCTTCCAGTGGTTGCCGGTGTAGGCGTAGAGGTAGGCCACATGGTGGCTGGGCTCGTTGCCGTGCGCGTACTGGCCGATCATGCCGGCGATGTCCGGCGGCGCGTCGGCGGGCAGTTTGGAGCTGGTGGTGAACAGCTCATCCAGCTTGTGCTCGAACGCGGCCACGCCGCCGAACATGCCCATGTAGCCGTACAGGTCATGCTGGTTAAGGAAGGTGGCCACCCACGGGTTGGACTCGGTGAAGTCGCGCCACTTCTCGAAGTGCCCCATCTCGCGCGGGTCGAACGGTTCCAGCCACTGGCCGTTACTGCCGCGCGGGCGCATGAAGGTGAGCTTCTGGTCGAACACGTGGCGGTAGTTGCGCGAGCGCTCGCGCAGCTGCTTCGCATCGTCCTTCGCGCCGACGCGCTCGGCCAGGTCCGCCAGCGCCCAGTCGTCATAGGCGTATTCCAGGGTCTTGCTGACCGCCTCGCCCTCCTTGTCGCTGGGAATGTAGCCGAGCTTGCGGTACCACGGCAGGCCGCGGTAGTCGTCGTCGAAGGCGCGCTTGCGAAAGAGCGGCCAAGCCTTGGCGTAGTCGATGCCGGTGAAGCCCTTGGCGTGCGCCTCGGCGATCACCACCGCGGAGTGGTAGCCGATCATGGTGCCGGTCTCCACGCCCTGCAGCGGCCACACCGGCGGGCCTTCCGGGCTTTCCGCGGTCATCCGCACCAGGCCGTTGACGATGTCCGGCACCTTGTCGGGCTGATACAGCGTGTACAGCGGGTGCAGCGCGCGGTAGGTGTCCCACAGCGAGTAGGTGCTGTAGTTGTGCTGGCCCTTGGGCAGCTCGTGAACCTTCAGGTCCATGCCGCGGTAGCGGCCATCGACGTCGCTGAACAGCGTGGGTGCGAGCATGGTGTGGTACAGCGCGCTGTAGAACGTGCGCTTGACCGGCACCGACGGCGTGTCGATGTGGATGCGGGACAGCTCGGTTTCCCAGTTCTTCGCCGCGGCCTGCCGCACCTGCTCGAAATCCCAGCCGGGCAATTCCGATTCGAGGTTGCGCAGCGCACCGGCAACGTCCACGCCGGAGAGGCCCACCTTCACCAGCAGCGGCGCCTTGTTCGCGTCGTCCAGGTGCAGCGCGGCCTTGAGGTGCGTGCCCTTGGCCTCGCCGGTGCCGCTGGGCAGCGGCTGGTTTTCGCTGTACAGCGTGGCCTGCGCGAACGGCCGCGACAGCTTCATCGCGAAGTAGATGTGCCGCCCGTTTGCCCACTGGTGCACGCGGCGGCCGCCGACCAGGGTGTCGTTGCCCACCAGTTTCAGCGTGGCGTCCGACACCTTGCACGGCACTTTGGGGTCGTCGTGGAAGCCGTGCGCGAGGTCGACCACCAGGTGCGCCTTGCCACCCTTGGCGAAGGTGTAGCGGTGCAGGCCCGTGCGCAGCGTGGCGGTGAGCTCGGCAAGGATGTCGTGGTCGGTGAGGCGCACGCGGTAGTAGCCGGGCACACCCTGTTCGGAGGCCCGGTCGTAGCGCGAGCGATAGCCCCTGCCCGGGTGCGCCACCATGTCAGGCGTGAGGTGCGGCCCGCGCGCGGCGCCGTCGAACTTCGAGTAGTAGTTGTACGGCGGCAGGCCGCGTTCGCCCGGGTCGAGCAGCACCTCGCCCTGCGCCGGCATCACTAACACGTCGAGCATGTCGCTGGCGCCGGTACCGCTGAGGTGAGTATGCGAGAACCCCATGATCGAGCCGTCGGCCTGGTGATAGCCCGAGCAGGCATCCCAGCCGAAGTCGTTGGTGTCGGGCGAAAGCTGCACCATGCCCCACGGCAGCGAGGCACCGGGATAGGTGTGGCCGTGGCCACCGGTGCCGACGAACACGTCCACCCAGCGCGACACGCCGTTCTTCGCCAGGCCGGTCAGCGCCGCGGCACTGCCCTGGCCGCGCGGTGCGGCGAGCGCGCCACGCGCATCGAGGCCTCCGAGCAGTGTCAATGCCGCCGCGCCTTGCAGGAATCGTCTGCGGGTCACCATGGTCGTGGACTCCTCTGGGAATGTGGGGTGCGGTGATTACCGCAGCAGTTCGGGGTGCTGGTGGGCCAGTCCGGCGATCAGCTCGCCGAACAGGCTGTTGGCCCAGGCAAACCAGGGCCGGGTGAAATGGGCGGGATCGTCCTGGTCGAAGGCCTCATGCATGAAGCCGGTGCCCGCATGGGTGGTCTTCAGCCAGTGCAGGCACTGGTGGATCTCGCCGGCATCCGTGCTGGTGAGCGCGCGCACCATCAGCGACATCGGCCAGATCATGCGCAGGCCCTCGTGCGGCCCGCCGATGCCTTCCGCCGCCTTGCCGCGGAAAAAATACGGGTTGCGTGCGCCCCAGGCCCGTGCGCGGGTGCGCTGGTAGCGCGCATCGCCGCGCGCGCAGAAGCCGAGGTAGGGCAGCGCCAGCAGGCTGGGCACGTTGGCGTCGTCCATGGACAGCTGGTTGCCGTAACCGTCCACCTCATAGGCCCAGAAGTCCGCGCCACCCTCGTGCATCACGGCGTGCTGCTCCAGCGCCGCCTGCACCTCGGCCGCCAGCGCCTCGCAGTCGGCGGCGAACGCCGCGTCGCCGTGCAGCGCGCGCGCCATCTCCGCGAGCTGGCGCAGCGAGACCACCGCGAACGCGTTGGCCGGCACGAACAGGGGATAGGTGCAGGCATCGTCGGACGGCCGGAACATCGAGAAGATCATCCCCACCGGCAACGCCGGATTGCCGTAGCCGCCCAGCGGCACCGTGTCGGTGGGCACCGCCGAGGCGCGCTGGAAGTGGTACGGGCCCGGCCCGTGCTTGCGCTGCTGCGCGCGGAACGTCGCCAGCACCAGGCGCATCGCGCCGCGCCAGTCGTCGTCGAACGGCACGCGGTCGCCGGTGGTTTTCCAGTAGCCGTGGGCGATGCGGATCGTCCAGCACAGCGAATCGATCTCCCATTTCCGCTCGGCCACGCCGGGCTGCATGTCGGTGAGGTCGTGCTGCGCCCAGTCCAGCGTGGTCCTGCCGCGCGGATCGGGCAGGAAGGCGTTCGCGTACGGGTCGATCGAGATGCACAGCGCCTGGCGGCGGATCAGCCCACGGTACAGCCGGCGCAGCGCCGCATCCTTCGCCGCCAGCGGCAGGTACGGCCACACCTGTGCGGAGGAATCGCGCAGCCACATCGCGTCGATGTCGCCGGTGATGACGAAGGTGTCCGGCTTGCCGTGCAGGGTGTCCATCTGCACCGTGGTGTCCAGCGTGTTCGGGTAGCAGTTGCCGAACATCCAGCGCAGCTCGGGGTCGCCGATCTTCGCCTGCACGCGGGCGATTTCCGCCTCCACCGCGGGGCTGGTGAACTTGCGCTTGCCGGGCGGCGGGCGATGACTGGATCGCGCCGATGCCGTGGCCGGCGCGGCGAAGCCGGGCAAGGCCAGCGCCGCGGCGCCGCCACCGATCAGCTTGAGCAGGTCGCGGCGGGAAAGGTTGCCCATGGTCATGGCGTGGTCTCCGTGGCGGCGTACAAGCTGCGCACCGTCAACGCATGCTTCAGTGCGGCTGCCTCGGCCGTGCTGTCGAGATGCAGCGTCACCGACTCGCCGGGCAGCAGGTCGAAGGCATCGTCGGAAAGCCGCACATCCAGCGCGCCGAAGTCGACCCACACTTCGCGCGCGAAGCGCTGCGCGCTCACCGTGAGGCTGCGACCGTCGGCGGCGAGCTGCGCCTTCAGGCCGGGATCGGGCAGTTGCAGATCCTTGGCCTGCCCGAAATACACGAAATGGCGGCTGAGCACCTTGCCGTGGTCCAGCCACTCGAACACCGCCACCGTGCGGCGCGGATCGGCACCGTGCAGCAGTTGCGCATCGTTGTAGTCAACGGCATGGGTGCTGGCCAACGCCGCCACCCGCAAAGCCTGTGTGTGCGTCCACACCGGCTTGCCGTCCATGCCCACTACGCGTATGCGCAACTCGGCATTCATCGGCGTCGTGGCGTCCGACACCAGCGATACGTGCGTAACGCCGCCCTTGCGGATCGCCACTACCCGCAGCGGCGCATAGAAACGCTTCGCGTGGTATTGCAGCGCCTTCCAGCGGCCGTAATAGTCGATGCTGGACCAGGTGACGCCCGGCCACACGTCGTTGAGCTGCCAGTACAGCGAGCCCATGCTCTGCGGCCGCGACGCGCGCAGGTGCTCGGCGGCGAGCTGGATACCCTCGGCCTGCATCACCTGGCTGAGATACACCAACGAGGCGAAGTCCTTCGGCTTGCCGTACTCGCGCTCCACGTACATCACGAGGCGCTGGTTGCCCTTGCCCTTGTCGAACTTCTGGTGCGCGCGCAGCACGGGCGAATCGATGGCGAGGTCGGCCGGCGCCAGCACGCTGCGCAGCGTCGCCAGCGCGGGGAAGGACTGCAGGCCGTACTCGGACTGGAAGCGTGGGGTGACATCAAGGTAAGCGCTGGCCGGCAACGCATCGCCCGACCACACGTTCCAGTAGTGGTAGTCGCCGTTGTCCAGCACGTTGGCCTTGGTGTCGTAGTCGCTGCTCGGCGTGCTGGGCCGGTACGGCACCGCGGGCGACTGCGACGCGACCACGTCGCGCAGCGTGTGGTCGAACAGCTCGCGCATGCCCTGCTCGACGCGTGCGCTCTCGGCCTTGCCCTGCGCCTTCTGGAAATCCAGGCTGGTGCCCCAGGACTCCCACGCGGTCTCCACCTCGTTGTTGCCGGCCCACAGGACGATGGACGGATGGTCACGCAGGCGATCCACCTGTTCGATTGCCTCGATGCGCGTGTTGTTGCGGAAGGCCTGGTCGTAGGGCGGGATCGCGCCGCCGAACATGAAGTCCTGCCACACCATCAGGCCGAGCTTGTCGGCCTCGGCGTAGAACGCATCCTCGAGGTAATAACCGCCGCCCCAGACGCGCAGCATGTTCATGTTCGCGTCGCGCGCCGACTGCAGCATCGCCTCGATGCGCGCCGTGGTGACGCGGTTTGGAAACATGTCCATCGGGATCACGTTCGCGCCCTTGGCGAAAATCGGCACGCCGTTCACCACGAAGGCGAAGCTCTTGCCCCACTGGTCCTTCTCGCGCAGCAACTGCACGCGGCGCAGGCCGGTCTGGCGGTCCGCGCTGACCATGGTTTGGCCGTCCATCACGACATCGACATGGAAGTCGTACAGGTTCGGCTTGCCGTAGCCCACCGGCCACCAGCGTTGCGGGTGTGCGATCTTGAATGGCAGCGACCATGCGTTGTCGCCGACCTTGACCACCATGTCGCGCGCCAGCGACCGCGTGCCACCGTCCGGTGCGCGCCAGCGCAGCATCACCTTTGCCTGGCCTGCCGCATCGGCGGCGATGCGCAACTGCGCCTGCAATTGCGCCACGTCGGCATCCACCTTCGGCTGCGCGATGTGGAAACCGGCGAGGCGCAGCGTGTCCCAACTCTCCAGCTTCACCGGCTGCCAGATGCCCTCGGTGACGATGCGCGGGCCCCAGTCCCAGCCGTACTGGTAGGCGGCCTTGCGTACGTAATTGGCCGTCTGCTTGCCTTCGGGCTCGTCGCCGAAGGCCGAGTCGAACTCGCCCGGCAGCGCATAGGGCTGTTTCAGCAGCCAGGGCTGCAGCCGCGCGATCGGCGAATGCAGGGTGACTTCCAGCGTGTTCGTGCCCGCATGCAGCCACGGCTTCGCGTCCACCTGCCAGCGACGGAACATGTTGTCGGCGGCGAGCAGCCTGTGGCCGTTGAGCGAGACGTCGGCAAACGTGTCCAGGCCATCGAACACCAGCTCAACGTGCTTGCGCGCCAGCGTGGCGGCATCCACGGTGAAGCGCGTGCGGTACTGCCAGTCGGCCAGGCCTACCCACTGGATCTTCGCCTCGTTGCCGCGCCGGTACGGATCGGGCACCTGCTTCGCAGCCAGCAGGTCGGTCTGCACCGTGCCGGGCACGCTCGCCGGCATCCAGTGCGCAGCCTGCGGATGCTCCGCGGCGTGGCGGTCGCCGGGCGCAAGCCGGAACTGCCAGCCGGCATCCAGTGATCGCGTGGCAAGTGCGTCGGCGCGGCAGCCGCCCGCACCCAGCAGCGCAAGCACGCACAAGACGGCTATCAGGCCGCGCCGCACGCCGGTAATTTGACACGATTCAAATCGGTGGTTGAACACGCCAGCACCTCGCGTACATCGTCAGTCCAGCTACCGCGACACATATCCGACCGGGACATGCGTGAGCTTTCGCGTCATGTGCCGTGCTTCATCGACGCGCCCGACGTCGGTTCGTGCCTGCTCCGTGGCCAAGCCTCGCGCTGAAGATCATCGTCCCCACGCTCGACCCTCCCCAATGCCTGCACGAGCATGCGCACCTGCGCCACATCGGTACGCCATTCGCCGCCTTGCATCGCGGCCAGTTGCGGCGGGCGATGGCGCATGCCGGAGGCCAGCTGCCGCTTGGCGGAAGCATGAAACTCGCTCGCCCCGGTGGATCGCACAAGCCCGGGCAGGTTGTCGGCAGTCACGCCGGCGCCGGGCATGACAGCCAGGCGCCCCGCCGACTGCCGCACCAGTTCGCGGATCAGGGGTGCGCCTTCGGCCACGTTGGCCTGCCCACCCGAGGTGAGCACGCGCGCACAACCCAACCCGATCACATCCTCGAGCGCGCGATACGGGTCGCTGGCAAGATCGAAGGCGCGATGGAAGGTGACGTCCATGTTGCCCACCGCGCCAAGCAGGCTGCAGCAACGCCGCACGTCCACCCCGCCATCGGCGTCGAGCACGCCCAGCACCACGCCATCGCAGCCCTGCGCAGCGCAGTACTCGATGTCGCGCAGCATGGCCTCGCACTCGGCATCGTCGTAGAGAAAGTCACCGGCGCGCGGGCGAATCAGTACGCAAAGCGGAATGCGCAGCCGTTCGCGCGCCATCGCGATGCACGCCGGCGAGGGCGTAAGTCCCCCCAGCTCCAGCGCCGCGCACAGCTCCACCCGCCCCGCCCCGCCAGCCTGCGCGGCGAGCGCCGAGGCGACTGAATTGGCGACCACTTCGAGCAGGCGCGCGCTCATGTGGCGAACACACTGCGCGCAGGGATCAGCGCGCGCTGATCCTTCGTATCGCACACCGCGTAGGAAAAGCCCGGCTGGATCGCCCAGGCGCCCACCTCGCCGTCCTTGTTCATGGCGAGGAAGGCCACCTGGATCTCGTTTGCCGTCTTCGGCTGCTTGCGCACGACGCGCAGCACGGCCTCGCGGCAGGCTTCGGTGGGCGTGCGGCCCTGGCGCATCAGTTCCACCACGAGGAAGCTGCCGGCGTTGCGGATCACCTCCTCGCCCACGCCGGTGGAGGTGGCGCCACCCACCTCGCCGTCCACGTACAGGCCGGCGCCGATGATCGGCGAATCGCCCACGCGACCGTGCAGCTTCCACGCCATGCCGCTGGTGGTGCAGGCGCCGGCGAGCTTGCCGTGCGCGTCCAGCGCCAGCATGCCGATGGTGTCGTGGTTGTCCTTGCCGCCCGGCAGGCCGGCAGGTGCGTCGGCGCCATAGCTGCGCACCTCGCTGTTGATTTGCGGTCGGTAGTGCGCGGTCCTCAGCCACTCGCGCCAAGCCTTCTCCGCCTCCGGCGTCAACAGGTTTTCCTGCTCGAAGCCCTGCTCCAACGCGAACTGCAACGCGCCATCGCCGGCCAGCAGCACGTGCGGAGTGCGTTCCATCACCCGCCGCGCCACCGAGATCGCATGGGTGACGTGTTCCAGCGCCGCCACCGCGCCGCAATGGCCCTCGGCATCCATGATGCTGGCATCCAGCGTTACCCTGCCGTCGCGGTCCGGGTAACCGCCCTTGCCCACGCTGTGGTTCTTGAGATCCGCTTCAGGCACCCGCGCACCGGCTTCCACCGCATCGAGCGAATGGCCGCCGTGCCCCAGGATCGCCCACGCCGCCTGGTTGGCGGCAACGCCGAAGTCCCAGGTGGAAGCGACGCGCACCACGCCAACGCCACGTGCGGCGATCGCCAAGGGCGTGGCGGTGGCCGCGGCCTTGCCGGTGGCCACGGCCACCGCGCCCAGCACCGAGGCCTTCAGAAATTGCCGACGAGCAACCATCGCGTCCTCCCCACTCCACGGTTCGCCATTGAGCCGCAGGCCTAGCTTGCAATGAAATTTAGATCGTTTCAAATCGGGACAGACTAGCGTCAACCCACCGGTCCGGCATGTCGCACTGCAGTAAGGGGTCTCGTCTCCCCGATCGCCATTGTTTCCGACCGGTCGAAGCTTGCGAGGCACGCACGGCCGCGATGCCACCACCCGACGTCAGCTACGGCGGGCGCCCTGCTCGGCCACACCGGTGAATCGATCGCGTATGAACGGGCAGTGCTTGGCCATCTGCTGCCGCGCTGGCATCCCCCTGAAACCTGGTACGGCGGGAGGGTGCCTTGGTGAATATTTGCCGCTGCTCTTCAGGCACCCATGAATGCCGGGGACGAGGGACTCGCCACCCACCGCGTCAGGAGCACCGTGGCGCCCACCGCGCACAAGGCACCGAAGCCGAAGGCGACGGCGGCGGAAACGGACTGCCAGAGCGCCCCGAAGATCAGCGAGGCCGGCAGCAACATGAGGCCCGCCACCAGGTTGTACCAGCCATAGGCGGTGCCACTGCGCTCGCCTTCGACCAGATCGGCCACCAGCGCTTTTTCGGTTCCTTCCAGGGCTGCGCTGACGGTGCCGTAGAGGGCAAACGCCAGCCACAAGGCCCAATCCGCCTGCGGCAGCAGCCCGATGACCAGATACGCGACCGCGTATGCGGCCCATGCCGATCCCAGCACGCGGATTCGCCCGAGGCGGTCGGACAACGCCGAAAGTGGCGTGGACAGCAGCATGGCAACCGCCGAGTACAACACCCACATCAGCACGACCCGTTCGGCACTCGCGCCTATTTGCTCGGCACGCAGCAACAGGAACATGTTCGACGAGTTGCCCAGCGTGAACAAACCCAACGTCACGAGATAGCGGCGGAAGGCGGGAGGAAGTTGCCCGACCCGCCAATCGAACCCGGCGCGTATCACCGGGACGCGGATGGCGGGTTCCGGGATGCGCAAGGCCAGCACGATCACGGCCACCGCCGGCACCACGGACCACAGGAAAATCGCGCGCAGCGACAAACCCCAGGCCAGCAGCGCCGCCGCCACGAGCGGCCCGATGACCGCGCCGGCATTGTCCATGGCGCGATGCAGGCCGAACGCCAATCCGCGCTGCTCCGGCGTCACGCTCAAACTCAGCAAGGCGTCGCGGGGCGCGCTTCGCAGCCCCTTGCCGGCGCGATCGGCAAGTCGACAGCCAAGCACGCCAAGCCAGCTCGTGGACAACCCGATAAACGGTCGCGCCAGGCCACTGACCACATAGCCACTGCCGATCCAGCCGCGCATCCGCCGGCTGCGATCGGCCAGCACCCCGGCGGCCAGCTTCAACACGCTGCTGCTGGCTTCAGCCACTCCCTCGATCAGGCCCAATGCACGCGGCCCGGCCATCAATACGGCGCTCAGGTACAGCGGTATCAACGGGTAAACCATGTCGCTGGCGCTGTCGTTGGCTAGGCTGAGCGCGCCGAGAATCCACACCATGCGCGGCAGCTTGCGCAGCGTCTGCAGGGCGCGCTTCACGTGTCCGTGTCCGATCCGCCGCGGTCTCGGCGCGCTGCGGTGCGCGCTCCGGACAGCGATGCAATGAGCGGACACGACACGCTCCCCTTGCGGGCATGACATGCCTTCACGAGCCCGGACAACGCCGTCTCCATCCGCCGCAGGCCGGCCAGCTTCTCGCGCACGCTGCGCAGCTTGACCTCCCCCAGCATGCTCGCTTCGCGGCAGTGCGTGCCGTCCTCCAGCTGCAGCAGCTCGCCGATCTCGTCCAGGCTGAATCCGAGGCATTGGGCCGATTTCACGAAACGCAGGCGGGCGACATCGGCCTGGTCGTAGCGCCGGATGCCGCCGTAGGGCTTGGCCGGTTGCCGCAACAGCCCCCTGCGCTGATAGAACCGGATGGTTTCCACGTTGACGTCGGCCGCCTTGGCGAAGGCGCCGATCGTCAGGTTCACCGCTGCCGCATCCATGATGCTTGACCCCGTAGTCGACTACGGAACTAGCGTTGCCGTGTCGGGGATGAATTGCAAGGCGGCACGCATGGCCGGCCTTGAGTCGAAGGCGTCGTTGAATATCCAGCAGAGGAACTCACTGTGAAAACTGTCGTACGCGTCATGGCCGACAAAGTCGGCGTTGCGGGTTCCCTGGTATCCGCCATGTCCTGTTCCATGTGCTTTCCGGCGATGGCAAGCATCGGCGCCGTCATCGGCCTGGGTTTCCTGGCCCGCTGGGAATCGGTTTTCGTGCACGTGCTGATCCCGGCGTTCGTGTTGCTGGCACTGCTCGCCAACGCATTGGGCTGGCTCAGCCATCGCCAGTGGCGGCGCAGCGCGTTGGGGTGCATCGGCCCGCTGGTGGCCTTGATCGGCTGGCTTGCCTTCGTCGGTGGTTGGCTTCCCACGGATGACGCCCGCGGCGTCCTGTACGCGGGCCTGGTCGTCATGTTGCTGGCGGCCATCTGGGATCTGGTCTCACCGGCAAGTCGGCGCTGCGCGGTGGATGGCGCGGGGAAACGCGACTGACGCCGTGAACCCACATCCAGAGTGGGTAGGAACCATCTCATGACCGAATTGAAAAGCACCGAGACGACCTGCGAATCCTGCGCGGCCCCCGTCACGCAGGCGCCAACGAAATTGCCCGACTCGTGCGCATTGGAGGCGTCCTGGGCCAAGGACAGCACCACGTTGGCAGCGTCCGACGCCACCTCGCACAACCGCTCCGAGCGCACGCGGGAGCAGATTGTCGGCAACAGCGGGACCCGCCACGCTGGCAGTCCCCTGCACATCGCCGTGATCGGCAGCGGCGGTGCGGCCATGGCCGCCGCGCTGAAGGCAACCGAGCAAGGCGCACGCGTGACCCTCATCGAGCGCGGCACCATCGGCGGCACTTGCGTCAATACCGGCTGTGTGCCGTCCAAGATCCTGATCCGCGCCGCCCAAGTGGCCCACATGCGGACGTCGAGCCCATTCGACGCCGGCATCTCCGCGGCCCCGCCGCGCATCCTGCGCGATCGCTTGCTGACCCAGCAACAGACGCGGGTAGAGGAACTGCGCCACACGAAATACGAGGCCATCCTGGCCGGGAATCCGGCCATCACCGTCGTGCATGGCACGGCGCGGTTCACGGATACGAATACCCTAGTGGTACAGCTCAACGGCGGCGGTGAGCGCGGGCTGACTTTCGACCGCTGCCTGATCGCGACCGGCGCCAGCGCCACCGTGCCGCCGATCCCCGGCCTGCAGGACACGCCGTACTGGACTTCGACCCAGGCCCTGGCGAGCGCCACGATCCCACCCCGGCTGGTGGTGATCGGCGCTTCGGTCGTCGCGGCGGAATTGGCGCAAGCCTTCGCCCGGCTGGGCAGCCACGTGACGATCCTGGCCCGCAGCACGCTGTTCTCGCGCGAGGACCCGGCGATCGGTGAAGCGCTCACCGCGATCTTCCGCGACGAGGGGATCGACGTACTGGAACACACACAGGCCAGCAAGGTTGCGTACCGCGACGGCGAATTCGTGCTGACCACCCCGCAGGGCGAACGACGCGCCGACCGGCTGCTGGTGGCCACCGGCCGCACGCCCAATACGGGCAGCCTCAACCTCGGGGCGGCCGGGGTGAAAACGGGTCGGCACGGGGCGATCGAGATCGATGCCGGCATGCACACCACTGCGCCCCACCTCTACGCCGCCGGCGACTGCACCGACCAGCCGCAATTCGTCTACGTGGCGGCCGCCGCCGGGACCCGGGCCGCCCTCAACATGACCGGCGGCGAGGCCTCGCTCGATCTGACCGCGATGCCCGCGGTGGTCTTCACCGACCCGCAGGTCGCCACCGTGGGACTCAGCGAGCAGGCAGCGCGCCAAGCCGGCTTCGAGACCGGCAGCCGTACGCTCACGCTCGACAACGTGCCGCGCGCGCTCGCCAACTTCGACACCCGGGGCTTCATCAAGCTGGTCGCCGAAGCACGCTCCGGCCGATTGCTCGGTGTGCAGGCGGTGGCCGAACAGGCAGGGGAATTGATCCAGTCCGCGGCACTGGCGATCCACACCGGCATGACCGTGGAGGATCTGGCTGACCAGCTGTTCCCCTACCTCACCATGGTCGAAGGCCTGAAACTCGCCGCGCAAACCTTCCACAAGGATGTCCGGCAACTGTCGTGCTGCGCCGGATAGCCAGGAACTGCTGGATGCACCCGAGTAGTTGATCGCCTCAAGGTCCTGCACCTTCCCGCCCGCACTTCCCTCGGGCCCGCCAACGAGACGGGTTGCCGACCAGCGTTCGCTCATTCCCGACAGAGACGAGCGACGAGCAGTGCGGGGCCCGCCAACCGCGGGTGCTGGGAGCTGTCCACCATGGGACCCGTTGTCGAGCATGGGCGGGGTTGGCTTCTCCAATGCCATAGCCGCGTGCATCACTGCAGATTGATGCGGTTTCGCAATAGACCCGGCTGAGGTGTCGCGCTGCACGGCGCTGCTGGCTACGGAACCGTCCGCCTGATGCAAACGTTGTTTGGGCGTCTATCCATCCTTATCCCTGGACACCCATTACGAGACGGTGCGGCACGTCGCTCCGGCAACCATTCTGGGCATGGGGCGACGCAACTGCTCGGCTGGCGCTCTCCACAGGTTGCACTGTCGCCCAGACAGACGGGATACCACCCGGCATCGAGCCCGATGCCATCGGGAAGCCCCGATGCGGGGTTATCGCGTCGGCACCGCTCTCGCCACCTTCACCACCACCAGCCCTTGCGGGGGAATATCCAGGCTCAGCTTGCCGCCATGCAACGCCACTGGCTCCGGCAGGGCCATCCGGCCTGCCGCACGCAATGCGTCGATCTGCTCGCGCGACGGGAAGGCCGGCCGCCCCATCTTGTCGTACGCGGCGATCGCGTTGCCGTGCGTCGCGTCCAGGCGCCATACCTGCGCCGTGGCGTTCGCCGGCAGCGATGAGAGGTCGAGCTCGAAGTGCTTCATCTCGCCTTTCGGCTTGCCCACGGTATAGCTCGCGGTGACGCCCACTGGCGGCGCGTAGTTCCACAACGCCACCACCAGCGTGCCGTCAGCGCGGCGGGTGGCCAGCGCGGAGTCGGAGGCCACCGGCAACCGCACTTCGCCCAGCTTGTGCAGCATGGCGAACGCGTTGAAGGATGGCTTGGGGATGTTGCGCTCGGCGATCAGCCCGAAGCCGCCGTAGAACGGCGTGCGCACCACGCCCTGCTCCTCGAACACGTCGGAGAACGTCCAGTAGCTCATCATGTCCACCTTGCCGGCACAGGCGCGGATGGTGTTGGCGAGCCACGGGCCCATGTACACGGTGTCGGTGACGTTCGGCAGGTTGGCGTAGGAGGCGTTGTACTCGCTCATGAAGAACGGGATCTTCGGGTACGGCGAGGCGAGGATCTCCTTGTGCACCTTGTCCACCGCGCGGCACACCATGTCCTTGCGCGGAATCTTCTCGTCGGTATGGAACACGTTGGGTGCGGTGTCGTCGCCGTAGACGTGGGTGCTGACGAAATCCAGCGGCACCCCGGCGTCATGCACGTGCCGGAGAAAGGCGGCCACGTCGGCCGCCTGCGCGGTGGCGGGGCCGCCCACGCGCAGGCGCGGGCTCACCGCTTTCAGCGCGCGCGCGGTGTGGTCGTACAGCGTGTAATAGGTGGCCATCTTGGGGTTGCCGGCCCAGAAGCCGATGTTCGGCTCGTTCCACACCTCGAAGTACCACTGGGCCACCTCGTCGATGCCGTAGCGCGCAACGAGGTGCTGCGCGAAGGCGCGGATCATGCCGTCCCACAGGGCGTAATCCTTCGGCGGGGCGACGTTCGGGTGGTACCAGAAGTCCTGCAGCGCCTTGGGGTCCGACGACAGGTCCGACGGCATGAAGCCCAACTCCACGAACGGACGCACGCCGCGGGCGAGCAGGCCGTCGTAGATCTGGTCGACGTAGGAGAAGTTGTAGACCGGCTGGTCGCTTGCGGCCGCCTTGCTGGCGGCGTTGTAGAACGCCTGGTCGACCTTGCCCAAGTGGAACAGTCCCACGTCACGATCGAAGATGCCGTGGAAGCGCACGTACCCGAACCCGGTGGCCCGTTTCACTTCGGCCAGATCCTTGCGGTAGTCGTCGCGCAGCGAAAGCGTGGCCCGCCCGGAGCCGAACATCCGCTCCCAGAAATGCGGAAACGGCGTACCCACCGCCTTGGCGTCCACCCGGATCTGCACGGTGTCCGCCGGCGCCGGTGCCGCCTGCGCGCTGCCCAGCGCCAGCAGCCCGGCTGCCAGCAGGCACCACGCTGTCCGTCGCCATGCACGCTGAGTCATCGTCATGTCGTTTCCTCCAGGTAACCCGGTGGGTTGGTTCATGGCTCGGCCAATGCCTCGCCGTGGCTGGCGATCACCTGCGCGTAGAACTTCGCGCTGGCCTTGGGGGTGCGTCTCTGCGTGGTGAAATCCACGTGGTACAGGCCGAACCGCTTGGCGTAGCCGAGCGACCATTCGAGGTTGTCCAGCAGCGACCACGCGTAGTAGCCGCGCAGATCGACGCCGGCCTCGAGCGCGGCATGCGCCGCCTTGAGATGCCGGCGCAGGTAATCCACGCGCAGCGGATCCTCCAGCAACCCGCCGGCAACGTGCGGCGGGTCGGCAAACGCGGCGCCGTTCTCGGTGATGTAGAGGGGGATGTCGCCGTAGCGTGCGCGAAAGCCGGTCAGCAGGTCGAGCAACCCCTGCTCGTAGACTTCCCATCCGGTTTCCGTGCGCGGCCGCTGCGCCTGCGGCACGGCCGCGGCATGCAGCAGCCACTCCGCCGCGTCGTGCCGCACCACCGCGCGCGTGTAGTAGTTGAGGCCGACGAAGTCGACCTTCTGGCGCAGCGGTCGGCACTCAGCGTCGGCAAAATCCGGCCAGGCCTCGCCGTACACCTCGCGCAGTTCGGGTGGATAGCTGCCGAGCAACGCCGGGTCGGCGAACTGGCGGTTCATGTAGGCATCGGCGCGGCGCGTGGCCGCGATGTCGGCCGGAGCGTCCGAGGCCGGATACTTGGGCTCGATGTTGAACACCACGCCGATTGCATGCTTGCCCAGCGCCCGATAGGCCTGGATGCCGGCCGCACTGGCACGCATCAGGTTGTGCGTCACGCGCGGCGCCTCGTACAGGTTGCGATGGCCGGGCGCGACCGTCCCATGCAGGTAGCCGCCATCCACCACCACCCACGGCTCGTTGAGCGTGGCCCACATCGGCACGCGGTCGTCCAGCGCGCGAAACAGGATCTGCGCGTAATCGGCGAACCAGTCGGCGCTGTCGCGGTTGAGCCAGCCGCCGCGGTCGTCCAGCGCCGCCGGCAGATCCCAGTGGAACAGCGTGGCGTTGGGCACGATGCCGTTTGCCAGGAGCTCGTCGACCAGCCGCGAATAGAAGTCCAAACCTTTGGGATTGACCCGCCCCGTGCCTTCCGGCAGCACGCGCGACCAGCTCACGCTGAACCGGTAGCTCTGCAAACCCAGCGCCCGCATCAACTGCACGTCGTCCCAGTAGCGCCGGTAGTGGTCGCAGGCGACATCGCCGGTGTCGCCGTTGGCCATCATCCCGGGCGTGTGGGCAAACCGCTGCCAGATGCTGGGGCCAGCCCCATCCGCCAGTGGCGAGCCTTCGATCTGGTAGGCGGAGGTGGCCGCGCCCCAGAGAAAGCCGTCCGGAAAGCGGAAACGTCGAGTCATGGGTATGCACGCCCCTGTTGCCGCACTGCGGCTTGATGTAAACGATTACGTGCCGAGAATAGCCGAGAGCCGGGCCCCGATGCACGCACGCTGCAGCATCGGGGGTCGACCAGCCCCGTCCACGGCACCCACCCGGGAGTACGCGCACCCATGGCCACTGTCAGTCTCGACAACGTGCGCAAGGTTTTTCCGGACGGCCAGGTGGCCGTGGCCGGTGCCAGCTTCGACGTCGGCGACGGCGAGCTGCTGGTACTGGTCGGGCCTTCCGGCTGCGGCAAGACCACGCTGCTGCGCATGATCGCGGGGCTGGAAGAAATCGGTGCCGGCACCTTGCGGATCGGCGGCCGGGTGGTGAACGCGGTGGCGCCGAAAGACCGCGACATTGCCATGGTGTTCCAGAACTACGCCTTGTATCCGCACATGACGGTGGCGGAAAACCTCGGCTTCAGCCTGCGCCTGCGCGGCACGCCGCGCCGCGAGATCGCGCAGCGCGTGGCCGAGGTGGCCCGCCTGCTGGAACTGGAAACCAAACTGGACGCCCGCCCCGCCGCGCTGTCCGGCGGTCAGCGCCAGCGGGTGGCGCTGGGCCGCGCGATGGTGCGCCAGCCGGTGGTGTTCCTGCTCGACGAACCACTGTCCAACCTCGATGCGCGGCTGCGCCTGGCAATGCGGGTGGAGATCGCGCGGCTGCACCAGCGCTTCGGCACCACCACCATCTATGTCACCCACGACCAGGTGGAAGCGATGACGCTGGGCCAGCGCATCGTGGTGCTGGACCGCGGCGTGATCCAGCAGATCGACACCCCGATTAACGTGTACCGGCAGCCGGCAAACCTGTTCGTGGCCGGTTTTCTCGGCAGCCCGGCGATGAATCTCTTGCGCGGCACGCTGGTCGCCGATGACGGCCTCGCGTTGGTGAGCACGCATGGCACGATCCGCTTGGGAAGCTCGCCGCCGATGCCCGCACTCGACGCCTGGCGCGGGCGCGAGGTGGTGCTCGGCGTGCGCCCGGAAGACCTGCTGCCGCTGGCCGGCGACGCCGGCGATGCCGCGCTGGAAGCGCGGCTGGAAGTCGTCGAGCAGGTCGGCAACGAGGAATTCCTGCATCTGCGCTGCGGCAACGCGCCGCTGGTGTCGCGCGCCCCGCCGGGCACCGCGGCCGCGCCGGGCGCGACGATGCGCTTCGGCATCGACCCGGCGCATGGGCACTGGTTCGATCCGGCCCACGGCACGCGCATCGCGTAAGTCGGCACTCAAGGTCGGCCGCCTTCGTCGGTCGCCGTTTTCGGCGGAGTCTTCGGCGCGGGTCGGCAATACAGGTCGCACACGGTGGCCGCCAGATACCCGGCCGCCGTCGCAAAGGCGCCGCCACCGGGAATGCTGGCAGCCGTCACCGGATCGACCTGTTCGGAGACGATGCCGCCATCCCACGCACTGGCGCGCAGGATCTTCAGCGCCTGCGCCCGGCCGGCATCCAGGCGCAGGTGATCGGCAATCGACCAGACCGTGGTGTACGGCACGCGATAGCTGCCCGGCAGGCCGTACGGCTTGCCGGCGTTCGAGTGCGCAAAGTGCGGTGAATGCAGCCAGGCGTAGGTGCGCACAAACACCGGGTCGTGCTGGCCCACGAACCCCAGCGCCGGCAACCTGAGCAGCGAGCCGGGCGGCACGTCGTCGAACTCGAGCCGCTCGCCATCCCAGCCGAACGCGAAGATCGGGCCGTCGGTGCCCGGTGCGCCGGTAGCCACCAGGTGCTGCATGACCGCGCGCCGCAACTGGCGCGCTTCCTCGTCGTAGCGGCTGGCCGCGGTGGTATCGCCGAGGGTGCGGTACAACGTTGCTGCGTCCTTGAACGCCCGCCACACCAGCGCGTTGTCGTAGGTCTCGTAGATCGCGCGGCGGTTTTCGTCCTGCGCGTCCTGCTCGGTGCGGTACAGCCCGGCGCGCCCGCGATGCCCGGCGATGCCGGCCAGCAAGGCATCGAGCGCAGGCCGATGCTGTTTGAGATAGGCGAGATCGTGCGTCTTGCGCCAGTACCGGGCCAGCGCGATGACCGGCGCCGCGTTTTCGTCGAGCTCGTAGCCGGGCTCGAGGGTCACGCCGTCGATATACCGGCTGTGGGTTCCGGCGTTGCGCAACTGGATGCCGAGCGCGACGTCGAGCGCATCGCGGGCGCGCGCGACATCCGTTGCCAGCAACGCCGGAAAACTCCAGAGCATGGCATCGCGATCCCAGTACGCCGCCGAGACGTAGTAGCGCGGCGAGCGCGAGGTGAAGCCGACGAATTGCTCGGTATCCAGCGCCCGACCCCAGGCGAAATACGACGAGAACAGCAGATTGCGATTCACGAGCTGGTCGAGCGCCGGGTCGCCGGTCGTGCGCAACCGCTGCGCGAGCCACGCGCGCTCGCCGTCGAGCACGGCCTGGTCGCCCCACTCCGCCAGGTGCGCGGCCAGCACGCGTTCGCTGTATTGCGCGCTGGACTCCTCCAGCCCGACCGCCACGATGAAGTTCGCCGTCACCTCTTGCCCCGGCGCCAGCACGCGCTGGCAGGTGGCGGTGAACGCATCGCCGGATCGGCTCGCGTCGCCGCAATCGGGATGACCAAGCGCCCACGCAAACGTCGTTTCGTTCTCGATGAAGCTGAAGACCTGCGTGCGCTTGATCCACGCCGGCGCCGCCACCTGCTCGCGCTGGCCGCGGATCACGGACGGCGCGTAGATGACGCGCACCAGCCCGCCCCAGTTCGCGGTGAGGCCGAAGTGCACCGTGCGCGGCGACGTACCCTGGTTGACCAGTTGCATGCGGATCCACGCCGCCCTCGCATGGCGTGGCGCGACATAGGTGAGCTGCGCACGCACGTTATCGGTCGTGGTCGTGGCCACCGGGATCCAGTCGTCGAGCAGGTGCCAGGCGTCGACGTGCAGACCGGGTTGCGCCGAGCCGACGGCAACCCAGGGCGCCAGCGCCGGGACGCGCCCGGCTTCCGGCCCGGTTTCGACCTTCGGCGAGCCCTGCACCTGCAGCAGCCCGCGGTCGTGCATCGACAACACGTTGAAGCTCACGATCGCGCCATCGCCCGCGCGAATCTCCGGGAGTGCGATCCAGTCATTGCCGGTGGCCACCACCGCATCGGGCGCCAGCACCAGCGGCGTCATCGCGCCGGCACCGGCAACCGGTGCCGGTGCGTCGGCACCCCACGCGGGCATCAGCATGGCGGCGGCCAGTGTCGCCGCCATGATCAGCCGTCTGAAGCGGGAAAGGCACGACCCTGCGCGGCGTCGTTCGCCGCGCTCTCCCGTCATGGCAAGGCTCCCGAGAAGCTCGACACGCGACCGGTTCATGGTCATCCCTTCACCCCGCCCAGCAGCAAGCCTTCGAGGTAGTACTTCTGCATCGACAGGAACAGCAGCAGCACCGGCAGCACGGTGAGCACCGAGCCTGCCATCAGCGACTCGGTGCCGGCGGTGTGTTCGCGCGCCATCGCGGCCAGCCCCAGCGGCAGGGTGTAGTGATCCTGCCCGGTCAGCTCGATCAGCGGCCACATGAAGTCGTTCCACGCGGCGAGGAAGGTGAGGATCGCCAGCGTCGCGATCACCGGCCGCAGCAGCGGCAGCACGATGGTGGTGAAGATGCGCAGCTCGCTGGCGCCGTCGATGCGCGCGGCCTCCAGCAACGCATCGGGCAGGCCCTGCGCGTACTGGCGCACCAAGAAGATGCCGAGCACGGTGGCGGCGCCGGGCAGCACCACGCCGGCGTAGCTGTCCACCAGGCCGGTGTACTTGAACAGCAGGAACAGCGGCAGCATCGCTACCTGCGCCGGCACCACCAGCAAGCCGAGCAGGCTGCGGAACAGACGCTCGCGTCCGGCAAAGCGCAACTTGGCGAAGGCGTAGCCGGCGAGGAGATTGCACGTCAGCGACAGCAGCGTGATCGCGCCGGAAATCAAGAAGCTGTTGCCGAGATAGCGCCACATGCCGGCGTGCGCGAACAGTTGCCGGTAGTTGTCCAGCGTGGGGTGCGCCGGCCACAGCGGCGGCGGCAGCGTGTTGGCGGTGCCCGGCGGCATGCACGACACCGCGAGCATCCACGCCAATGGAAACAGCGCCACCAGCGCGCCGCCGAGCAGCAGGCCGTTGACCAGCGCGCGGGCGAGCCGCGGCGTCATGCACCGCTCCGGCGCGGCCAGCGCAACAGCACCAGCGTGGCCGCGAACATCACCAGAAACAGCAGGAATGCCTCGGCCGCGGCGGTGCCGAGGTTCCACCATTTGAAGCCGTCCTCGTACATCAGGTACAGCACGCTGGTGGTGCTTTCCAGCGGCCCGCCCTCGGTCATCACGTAGGGTTCGGCGAACAGCTGGAAATAGCCCGACACGGTGAGGATCGCCACCATCATCAGCGTCGGGCCGAGCAGCGGCAGGCTGACGTGGCGGAACTGCCGCCAGGGTGAAGCGCCGTCCAGGCGCGCCGCCTCGTACAGCTCATGGGGAATCGCCTGCAGGCCGGCGAGCAGGATGATCATGTTGTAGCCGAAGTTCTTCCACACCGCGAACAGGATGATGGTGGGCATCGCCCAGTGCGGGTCGCCCAGCCAGTCCACCGGATGGATCCCCAACAGACCGAGCAGATGGT
This sequence comes from Rhodanobacter sp. FW106-HT46G03, assembly GCF_058789895.1. Taxonomy (NCBI): domain Bacteria; kingdom Pseudomonadati; phylum Pseudomonadota; class Gammaproteobacteria; order Lysobacterales; family Rhodanobacteraceae; genus Rhodanobacter; species Rhodanobacter sp. FW106-HT46G03. Next base: position 341,420 of record NZ_JBYTCC010000001.1, on the reverse strand, counting down.
TGGCCCAGCCATACTGGGTGTTGAACAGGTAACGCCACACCACCGCCGTCGCCACTGCCGTGGTCACCACCGGCGCGAACAACGCGGTACGGAAAAATCCCTTGCAGCGCGCCAGCGGCGAGGCCAGCAACAACGCCGCCCCCAGCGAGGCGGCGAGCGACAGCGGCACGCCCACCACCACGAAATAGAAAGTGTGCCCGAGCGCGGCCCAGAACGCCGGCCGCTGCAGCAGCGCCCAGTAGTTGCCCAGCGCCACGAAGCGCAGGTGATGCAGGTCGGCCAGCGCGTAGAGGTCGTAGTCGGTGAAGCTGAGCGCGAGCGCCCCCAGCACCGGCAACAGGAAGAACACGCCAAGCACCAGCAGCGCCGGCGCGAGAAACAGCCAGGCCACGCGTGCGGGTTTCATCGCTGCCCTCCGGCCTGGTCGAGCAGCCAGCGCCGCTTGGCCAGAATCGCGTCCGCGCGGCGATCCATCTCGGCGGTCGCCTGATCCACCGTGAGCTTGCCGGCCACTGCGCGGGCCGCGATCTTCTGCATCATTTCCGCGATGCGCTCCCACTCGGGCACGGCCGGCGTGCCCTTCACCCGTTCGAGCTGGATGCGGAATGCCTGCGCCTGCGCATCATCGCGTAACGGCGGGCCGTCCCAACTGCTGCGCCGCGGCGGCAGGTCGCCGGTCAGCCGGTAGAACTGGCGCTGCACCTGCGGCTGCGAGAGGTATTGGATCAGCGCCCAGGCCGCCCGTGGGTGTCGCGAGGCGCGAAACACCACCAGGCTGGCGCCACCGGCCAACCCTGCGCCGGGGCCGTTCGGGCCGGGCAGCGGCGTGGTGGACCAGTCGCCCTGCTCGCTTGCCGGCAAGCGCTTGCGCAGCTCGCCGATGTTCCACGGGCCGGAAAGGTAGAAGGCGTAGGTGCCGCGGCCGAACTCTTCCCACGGATTGCCGACCTCCATGTTGGTGACCCGTGGCGCCTGCCCCAGCCGGAAGGTGTCCAGATAGAACGCCAGCGCGCGCTTGAACCCGGGGCTTTCGAAATTGCCGTAGCGATCGCCGTCGCGCAGCAGCGGATCGGGCTGCTGCAGCGCCAGCGACAGCAACTGCTCGTACTCGTTGGTCGGCAGCAGGATGCCGTAGGTTCCCTGCGGTGGATGGCTGAGCGCGGCCAGCATGCGCCGCCACTGCACCCAATCGCGCGGTGGCGCGGCAAAACCGGCGCGGCGCAAAAGATCGGTGCGATAGAACAAGAGCCGCGTGTCGGCATACCACGGGATGCCGTACAACTCACCGTGATCGACGTTGGTGGCCCACAGGCTGGCGAAATAATCCGGTGCGGCAACGACCGTGGATGCCGCCACCTGCTGCTGCAGCGGCGCCAGCGCCTGCAGCGCCACCATCTCCGGCAGCCAACTGTTGCCCAGTTGCGCCATGTCCGGCGCGGTGCCGCCGGCAATCGCGGTAAGCAGCTTCTGGTGCGCCGCGCTCAGCGGCAACTGCTGCACCTCGACGCGGATGTCCGGGTGCGCCTGCTCAAAGGCCGGCAGCAGCCGGGCGACGGCGTCGCCCTCGGGGCCGAACGTCCAGAACACCAGACGCTCGCCATGCTGGCCGCCGCACCCGGCGAGACACAGACAGACGGCGACGGCGGCCCACCATCGCCAAACGCCTCGCCGCGCCTGCCCGCCCATAGATCGCCCTCAGTGAGGCTCCAGCCAGCCGCCGGTGAAACCGGCGCGCTCAAGCCCGCGCCGGACGTACGGGTTTTTCTTCATCACCTTCCACACCAGGTTGCTGCGCCAGTTTTCGATCATCAGCAGGATCGGGCCCTGGTCAATGCCCAGCTGCTGGTTGTCGGCCCAGCCAAAACCGGGATAGACGTGACCGCTGCGCTGGTTGGCCACTGTCGCGTGGAAACTGAGGTTGAAGGCGTCGACGAAGCCGTAGCGGTTGTAGATGTACTTGCCATAGCGTTGGTGCATCGCCATCAATGCCGGCACCGCGACGTCGGGCGCAAACGCGATGGAGCCGCCTGCGGCGGTGGGCGCAATGGTGCCGTCGTCGGTGATGCCGTCCAGCCCGGCGCCGCGTGCCATGTAGCCACTGAAGCGGCGCACGCCCTGCGGCGTGTCCACCCTGATGTCGCCGGGGCCGTCGCTGGCGGTCAGGCCCCACACGTCGGTGCCGTAGCCGGCCCAATGGCCGGGGTTGGCGATGGCGTAGGCACGCTGTGCCAGCGTGGCACGCCGGCCATTCTCGAAGTAGTCCAGGCCGTGCGCCCGGCTCCAGGCGTCGCGGATGCCGCGGAAATCCACCCACGCCTCGGTGTACTGGTGGCCGAACAGCGGCCCGAAGTTGAGGAAGGTGTAGCCCTGGAACGTGCCCCATTGCTTCGGGTACGTCGCGCACCACGCTGCCCAGGCGTCCGCGCCGACCGGATGCGTGGGCGAACCCAGCGCAAGGAGGTAGACCAGCTTGCCTTCGTCGTAACCCTTCCAGTCGGCGGCGATGAACCCACCGCCCGGCGTCCAGCCCATGCTGACCAGCGGCACGCGCGCTTGCATCCACGGCCAGTCGACCGTGCGGTAGAGGCGGTCGGCGAGCTGGCGGATCTCCCGCTCCGGCGGCGTGTCGCGGTCGTAGTAACTCTGGGCAAACAGCACGCCGGCCATCAGCAGCGAGGTATCCACGCTGGACAGCTCGGTCCAGCGCGCTTCGCGCAGCCCGGTCTGCATGTCGAGGAAATGGTAGAAAAACCCGCGGTAACCGGCGGCATCGTCCTCGCTGGCGTTTTGCGGCGCCGCCGCGAGATGCCGCAACGTGACCAGCGTGCGCTGCGCCGCCTGCGCGCGCGTGATGTAGCCGCGTTCCGCACCGATGCCGTAGGCCGTCAGGCCAAACCCCATGGCGGCGATGGAGGCAAAGGTGTGGTTGGGCCACGAGTCCGGCACCAGTCCGGTGTACGGGTCCGCACTCTGCCAGAACCAGTCAAAGGTGCGTCGTTCCAGCTCGGCAACGAACGCCTGCTGCGCCGGCGGCAACGCCGCGTAGCCGGGCACAGCCGGTGCCGGCGGTGTCGCCCGCAGCGGCACCTGCCAGCCCGCCAGGCAGACCCATGCCCCCATCATCAAGGCACGCCGCGCACGCCGCAAAAACCAACTCATCAGCCCTCCGGTGCGGTTCGGGCGATGCCCGGAAAAAACCACCGCGCAGCCCGCAGTGCATGCCGAGCCGCGTGGTTGCCGTGGATCATCAGAAACTCATGCCCATCGTGAGCTTGACCGTGCGCGGGTAACCCGTGATCGCGCCAACCGGGTTGTAGACCACCGGCCGCGGGTTGGCCATGCCGTTCGTGCCCCAGTTCTCGATGTAGCTGGCGTAGTTGTTCCAGTTGAACACGTTGATCGCATCCAGGCGCACGTACGCGCTGACGCCGTCGTAGACCTTGAAGTTCTTGGTCGCCTGCAGGTCGAAGTCGCGGTACGACCACAGCTTGCCGCCGACCAGGAACCGCCCGGTGTTCGGCGGCGCGACTGCCGCCGACTGGCAGCCTGCGCCGTTGGTGATGCCGTGGTCGACGCCGGTTCCGGTCGCGCCGTAGCAGGACAGGTTGAGGTCCGGCACCGCGGTGGACAAGGTCAACTTGGCACCAAACACGAAGCCCCACGGCCCGTCCAGCGTGCCGGTGGCGACGATCCGGTTGCGCGCCACCCCGGAGCGGGTGAACGGGTAATGGCCGATCGTCTCGAAGTCGAACGCGTACTGGTCGGTAGGGTCGTTGTTGTCGTTGTTCTGCTTGGCGCGCGACCAGGTGTAGGCCACCGAGGCGCCCCAGTGCGACTCGTGCGTATAGGGCTTGTCCAGCGACACCAGCAACTGCGTGGTCCTGGTTTCCAGGCCGTTGTTGCCAATGATCATGCCGCCGAAACCGGGGATGGTGTTGCCCCACGGCTGGCTCATGCAATTGGTGCCACAGCTCTTCCAGAACGAGCCATCCGGATAACGGTTGCCCAGCGTGTACACCAGGCCGTCATGGCTGCGGATTTCCGCCACTGCCACGCTGGTGTTCCACTCGCCGATCCGGTTGCGCATGCCGATGCTGAACTGGTCCGAATACGGCGCCTTGAGGTGGTTGTTGACCATGTCCACCTCCTTGCCGAGGTTGCTGCTTGCGACCAGACCTTGCAGCGTGGCGATGTTGAGGAAGGACGGATCCCACGCGTAGCAATTGCCCACGCCGACCGTGCAGGGTACGGCCGGTGTGTTGAACATGATCGTCGGCTGCGACAAGGCCGACTTGGTTTGTTCCACCTGCAGCGATTCATACAGGTTGCGGTCGTAGGAGCGGCCGATGCCGCCAAAGATCACGTGCGCCTGGTCACCGTTGATGTCGTAGGCAAAACCCAGGCGCGGCTGCCATTTGCTCTTCATCGCGCTGCGATTGTTGCCGGTGCTGATGTAGTCGTTGACGTTCACCCCACCCAGCGCCAGCGATTGAGCGTAGGTCTGTCCGGCGGGCGCGCCGGGGTGCGGGTCCTGCATGGCGAACGCCGCGACCACATTCGCCGGCGTCACCCAGTTGAGGTAGGACGGCGTCTTCTCGTAATCCCAGCGCACGCCGAGGTTCAGGGTCAGGTGTTCGTTGACCGCCCAGTCGTCCTGGATATACAGGCCGAGCTGCTTGTCGGAACTCCTGGCCACCGGGTTCATGCCCGGCGTGGGCGAGCCAAACTGCACCTGGTAGGGGATCGACTCGGTACCGGTCGGCGTCACGCCATAGTTGAACAGCGCGTTGGACACGCCGGCATCCTGCGCGGTGAGCTTCACCGCCTTGTACTTGACCCCCATCTTGATGACGTGGTCGCCGTGCCACTCCAGGTCGTTGAAGGTGAGGTCGTCCTGGATGGCCGGGCCCTTCTGCCCCTTGTTCTGCTGCGCCAGCGGCGAGTTGCCGGTTTGCAGGATCGTCTGATAGAGCTGTGGCCCGGTCAGCGTGTAGTTGTTGCCCGCGCCCAGGACGCGCGGCGTCGGGGCAAAGAACGCATCCTCGTAGGTGAGCTGCAAACGGTTGAACCAGCTGTAGGCGCTGTGATCCCAGCGGATGTCGAAGCGCTTGTCGGTGTTCAGCGTGTTGAGGCCCGCCGATGCGGTGGTGACGCCGCCCAGCCCGCCGATCGAGGTTTCGGTGCGGTATTTGCCGCTGGCCTCGATGCGGTCATGTGCGGTGGGCTCGTAGTCGACCTTGGCAAACCAGTCGTTTTCGCGGAACGGCAGGTTGGCCGGGCCGGCCTGCGCCTGCACGCTGGCCGGCAACTGGTTGAACAAGGTCAAGTTGCCCGGCACCACCGTGGTGGGGCTGTCGAAACCCTTGCCCTCATAGGCCAGGTAGAAATGCGCCACGTCCTTGATGATCGGGCCGCCGAGGTCGAAGCCGTAATCCTTTTCGTGCGATGGCGTCTTGTGGTGCGCGTCCTGCTCGGCCGGCGTCATCGCGCGCATGCGCGTGTTGGTGAAGCTGCCGAACACGTCGCCGTGAAACTGGTTGGTGCCGGACTTGGTTTCCGCCGTGATCGCCGCGCTGGAGATCTGGTCGAACTCCGCCTTGTAGTTGGAGGTGATGACCTTGTACTCGGCAATCGCGAGCTGCGGGAACGGATTGCCCTGGCTCGCGTTCTGGCCGGTGATGCCGCCCGGCAACACGTAGTTTTTCTGGCCCACGCCATCGATGTAGACATTGATCGCACTGCTCGCCTGCGCGCCGGAGCGCAGGCTGGTGTTGCCGTTGGCGTCGCGCGTGAACACCATGCCGGGCACGGTGTCGGCGAACTCGAGGAAGTTGCGCGAGGCTTCCGGCAGCACGTTGATCTGGCGCACGGAGACGAGGTTGCCCACCTCGGACGTGGTCACGTCCGGCAGTGCGGCGGCCGACACGGTCACGCCGCCAAGCGTGACCGGCGCGCCGGAAACGGTGGTCTTGGCGCTGGCGGCAAGATCCAGGGTGGCGGTGGAAGCCACCGACAAGGTCACTGTCCGCTCGATGCCGGGCCCGGCGCTCACGGTGTAGGTGCCGGGGCGCAGGCTCACCAGCGCGTAACTGCCCTTGGCGTCCGCCTTGGTGGTGCGCACGCTGCCGGTGGCGACGTTTTTGGCGCTTACCGTGGCTCCGGGCGGCGCATGGCCGCGCAAGGTGGCATCGGCAGTCTGCGCCTGGGTCGCCAGCGGCAGGGCGACCAACCCGAACAGCGCGCATGCGATGGCGTTGGCCAATATCCGCGTCGCGGATTTTTCGTGATGCTTCATGTTCTCTCCCCTCCAATGATGTCGCTACCGATCAAGGTTGGTTGCCACGTTGCTTGGCGCGGCAATCCGTTTCAGCGATGCACGCTGCCGATGGCATGCGCCCCGCATGAATCCCGCACCACGATGTCGCAGCCAAGCAGGTGCACCGCGCCGACCGCGGTGCCTGGCCGCGCGATCATTTCCGACAGCAGGCCCATGGCGCTGCGGCCAAGCTCGGCAATGCGCACGCGCACCGTGCTCAGCGCCGGGCTGACGTAGCGCGAGATGGGGATGTCGTCGAAACCCGCGAGCGCGATGTCTTGCGGCACGTCGAGGCCGGCGTCCTTGAGCGCTTGCAGGCAGCCCACCGCCATCATGTCGTTGGCGGCAAAAATGGCCTGCGGCCGCAGCTTCGCCTTCAGCAGTTTGCGGCCCGCCTCGTAACCGGCGCGTTCGCTGAAATCACCGGCAACGACCACCGGCGATCCGTCATGGCCGAGCTCGGCCATCGCCCCGCGGAAACCGGCCTCGCGCTGCTGCGCGTCATAGTTGTCGGGCGGGCCGGCAATGAAGGCGATGCGGCGATGCCCCACGCCGAGCAGGTGCCGCACCATCGCATGTGTGCCGGCAAAGTTGTCGATGTTGAGCACGGCATGCTGCGCACCCGTGACCGGACTGTTGAGCAGCACGGCCGGCAGGTCTTCGGGGAGGTTGGCCTTGAGAAACCGCGCATCCAGTCGCGGTGACAGGATCACGATGCCGTCGACGCGCCCCTGCATCGCGCGCAAGGCACTCGCGGCATCGTCCAGCCCGTCGTGCGAGCTTGAGACCAGGAGCTGCAGACCATGCAAACGCGCCTGCTGGTCAATGCCGCGGATCAGCTCCGAGAAAAACTCGCCGTGCAGGTCGGGCAGCAACGCACCGATCGTGTTCGTGCGCCGCGTGATCAGGCTGCGCGCCGCGCCGTGCGGCATGTACCGCAGGCGCGCCGCGGCCTCGCGCACCCGCTTTTCGGTCGCAGCCGTGACGCCGCCCACGCCGTTGAGCGCGCGCGACACCGAGGCCACCGAGACCTTCGCTTCATGTGCCACGTCTTTGATGGTCGCCTTCACACGCCCTCTGGACTCGCAGCCACATGCCTTGGTGATGCCAGATGTAAACGTTTACATGACGGCTTGTCAAGTGCACCCGCAGAACGCTCGACACCGGAGCCGTCCCGCAGCAGATGCGCACATCAGGCGACCGCGCTTCGACCACAAGGGTCCTGCAAACTGGTATTGGCGCCGCCCCGGACAACGCCGTGGGGCTCACGAAAAACGGCGGTCAAGGGGGGGGCGGTGACGATGCCACCGGCATCCGTTGCATCGCCGCCGACATCACGATGCAGCGGCGCCCCGGTGCCGTATCGAAAACCCGCTGACGCTCAGAAGAACTCGTATTCCACCTGCGCGAGCAGGGTGCGGCGGGGTGCGCTGGCGTTGAGGCCGAACACCACGCCCACGCGGTATTCGATCTCGCTGGTCGTGTTCGGGATGCGCCAGTCGCCGGCCACCATCGGACCCGCCTGATAGGCATCGTCGGCCGGGCGCCCATAGGCCTCAATGCCCGGGCGAAACGCCGAAGACACGGTGTAGGTGCCCTGGTAGCTGTAGCGGAACTCGTACTTGCCCGCCGCACCGGGGCCGACTTGCTTCTCCCAGATCAGGTTGACCGTGTGAGTGAAGCGGCCGGCGGTCTTCTCGATCAGCGGGCCAAACTCGGCCGCATCCGGTTCGCCAGGGCGGGTATTGTGCTCGTAGGCCGCGAGGAAGCCGAAGTCGGCCCAGTACTCACCGGCCGGCGTGAGCTGGAAGGTATTTTCGAGCTCGTAGCCAAGCAGGTGTTCACCCTCGCCGGGCGCCTTCAGATACCGGGCAACATACAGCTCGGCCTTCCACCACGAGTTGAAGGTATGCGCGAGCGAGAGCTCGGCGGCGCTGCTGCCGCGGTAGTCAGCGCGCGGATCGTCGTAGTGGTAGCCGCGCAGCTCGATCTCGCTTTGGGTCGCCACCACGTGCGGCGAGTACACGATGAAATCATCGGCTCGCGCATGGGGCGCGGCAACCGCCAGCGCCAATGCGAGACAGGCGGCCACGGCAGATTGCCGGCGGCGCAGGGGAGACAGCACGGAAAACGGATGGGCAAGGCGGGGCATCGGTGGACTCGCAGGGATTTGAGGCACAAGGGGCCATACCCGCCACCGGAGGGCAGGTACGAAAAAGAAGCAGGAACTCAGGACGACGCGCTGGCGACTGCTGGCGGCGACGCATGACGCGTCACCAGACGCGGCGCAAGTCGCATTCCGGCCACCAGCAGCAGCACGGTGACCAGGTAGAACACGATCTGGATGCCGCTCGGGCGGGCGTCGTAACCAATCAGGATGTGCAACGCCTGTCCCGGCACCGAACCGTTGCTCAGCAGCGCCGAGCTGTTCCACAGCTGTGTGCCCAGCGCCGGCAGCCAGTCGGCCTGCACCAGAAAACGCGTAGCGGTGGAAGCCAGCCCCGCGGCCAGCAGCACCAGCATGCCGTTGGTCGCGCTGAAGAAATGGCGCAGCGGAATGCGCAGCAGGCCGAAGTACAGCGCGCAGCCGACCGCCACCCCGCCGACCAGACCCAGCGGCACCCCGCTCAGAAGATCGCCGATGCCGGCGCCGGCGGCGGCCATGCCGTACAGGAACAGCACGATCTCGGAGCCTTCGCGCAGCACCGCCAGCGCCACCACCACCAGCAGCATGGTCAGCGCGCTGGAACCTGCCTTTACCGCGTGCCCTAGGGTCTGCATCTGTTGCGCCAGCTCGCGGCCGTGGCTGGACATCCACACCACGTGCCAGCCGATCATCAGCACCGCCGCCAGCAACACGCTGGCGTTGAACAGTTCCTGCCCGGTGCCGTTCAACGCTTCCTCGATGACGCCGGCAAAGCCGGCAACGATCACCGCGCCGGTCACGCCGAGCGCCGTGCCGCCAGCGATCCACGCCCAGCGGCGCGACACGCCGCGGGTGGCGGCCGCCACGATGGTAATGATCAGTGCCGCTTCGAGCACCTCGCGAAACACCAGCAGCGCAATACCAAGCATGTCAGGGTCTCACCGTGCGATCAGCGCGCCGTTGCCGGTGGCGCGGTGGAAATCATCGAAGAAGGTGTAGCGCCCCTCGTCCAACGGGCCGACGAACACGGTGGCCGTGGTACCCGGCAGCACGATCTGCTCGCGGTTGAAATCGTTGCTCTCGAACTCGGATGGCGTGGCGTCCTCGTTGCGCACCAGCAGCTTGAACTTGGTGTTGGCCGGTACCTGCAACGTGGCGGGCTGGTAGGCGTGGTTGCGGATGACCAGTGTGTATTCGGGCACGGCGGCCGCGGCCACGCATGGCAGCGCGGCACTCAACAGCAGCATCAACGACAGGGATTTCATGGATACCGCCAGGCAGCCGGATGGGCGACAAGGCACGAATGATAATGGTTCGCATTGTCGTGTCAAGTGGTGGCTGCATCTACTCGTCGCCTGCCAGCGTGCACGACCGCTTTGACTGTGGAGCAGGCGCCCGCGAGCCGGAGCCCGACGTCGGCGCCGGGCCGAAATCGTGTCCGTTGCGGTGGGGTAACCGGAATCACCGGCCACCCCTCGGGTTCGTGCTGGTCCGCGACCTCTGCTCCGGGCTTGAGCACCAACGGTGACATCGACTGCGCTACGTCAGCGGAAACCATCGGGTATCGCTCCGGGCCGGGGCGCGCGGCGTCAATCCTTCAAGTACTCGCGGATCAGGATGCGACCGCGGTGAATCCGGCTCTTCACTGCTTCGCGCGACAGGCGCAGGTCATTGGCCATCTCGGCAATCGAGCATTCCTCGAAATCGCGCAGCACGATCGCCTCGCGGTACTTGTCTGGCAGCGACTGGATCGCGGCGGCCAGATCGAGGTGCAGGCCGGGCGTGGTGTAGTACGCAAAGACCGGATGATCCGCGCTGGGCAACTCGACGTGGCCCTGCATCACCCGCATCAGCCGTTGGCACTCGTGCCGGACGATCGAGAACAGCCACGCCGTGTAGGAGGTGATGGTGCGCAGCGCGCCGATCCGGCGATACACCGTCAGCAGCGTTTCCTGCACGGCATCCTCGGCATCGGCGTGGGAGGCGCACTGGGCCTCGGCGATCCGCCGCAGGTTGGGCTGGCTGTCCTGCAGCAGCAAACGCAAGGCGGCCTCGTCGCCCTGGCGTGCGGCTTCGATCAAAGCGGGATTGTTGGACATGACGGTACGGGCCCCGGAATGGTGGATGGAAGGGCAACCGGCAGATCGTTGGCACACCACGCCAGCCAAACGCATGGTCTCACCATGCTGCGGCTCGTGCCGGCCACATGGCACACCATGACCCGCCACGCGGCAGCGTCGCCCCTCGACTCATAGAGGCGGCAAACGGCACAAAGGATTCATCCTTGTCCGTCACCAATGAAACTCGCGTCCAGCTTCCGTGCGCCCCAATCCGGCCGTTTTCCTCCTCAGCCGGTAGCGCCTTCGCGAGTCCGGTCATGCACACTGCCTGCCATGCTCGAATCGGATCCGAATGGCTGCGACGGTCTGCGTGAGCCCTGCCCCGCCGCCGGTTCGTCCCGTGCAACGTCGATGTTTCGCCTTGCTTCCAGATCGTCAAACCTGGCCTGCTTCACAGCGACCACGGCGACCGGAGGCGCGCAAGCGGCAACGCCATCGTCCCGAGCGGCCGGCGTGAGAGGATGGCATTGACGCCTCTCGATGAGGCGACGCCTCGCTGCCGGTCATGCACCTCCCACCCCCTCTGCGTACGACGTCGGCCACCGTGATGGATTGCGCCCATGTCGTGCTGGACCCGACCCACTTGAAACGCACGCTGTTGATCGCCTTCGTGGTCGGCAGTTGGTTGAACCTGTTCAACCACGCGGATGCGTTGCTCCACGGCGCGATGAATGCACCCCTCGCGGTCAAGCTGGCGCTGAATTACCTGACGCCGTTCGTGGTGTCCAACGCGGGCCTGCTCGCACGCCAAAGGCAGCGGCGCGATGTCGATTGACTCCGTGCGCAGCATGCCCGCATGTACGGTGTCCCGGGTTCACTAAATCGAAGCCGACACCGATCACGCGGGGCTCCCGTTCCCCAGGTGGGGATGCCGCCAGGGCCGCCACACCACGCCGAGCAGCGCATCCAGCGAAAGTTTGCCCGGCCCGAACGCGATCACCGCCATCAGCATCAGGCCCCAGACCTTGTGGTCGGCGAACTCGGCCGTGTCGAAGAGTCCGTGCCAGAAACCGTGCGGCCACAGGTCGGGGAATGACGAGAACGCGATGATGTTGTAGATGAACAGGAACAGCGCGAACGGTCGGCCAAGCAGGCCGAACGCGAGGAACCACGGCACGATCAGCTCAACCCAGGTACCGAGCACCGCCGCGACATCGGGCGGCAGCAGCGGCACGTGGTACATGCTTTCGAACAGGAACTGCGTTCCCGTCGGATCCTCGAACTTGACCACGCCGGCGTGCCAGAACGCCAGCGCCACCCAGATCCGCATGAGCAGCAGCGTCGGTGGCCCGAGCCAGGCTTGCAGCCCGTCGGCGGTGCGCCGGTAACCGGTTTCCACGCATGGGATCATCGGCACGATACCGACTCCTTCAAGTTGTCGTTCGGAACTGAACCGACGATCAGTCCCCGTTGGGCGAACGTACCCAGGCAGATCGGTTGGTCGAATGCGGGATCAATGGCCTGTGCCACCGTGTTGCTGCTCGCCAGCGTCGCACCCCGTGCCAGTGCTTCGATGCAGGCGAAACTCGCGGCGTCCAGCGCCGCCATCGCGACCTCGCCGTCTTCGCGCCACAGCAGCACGTTCTCGCCGGTGTCGGGCAACTGCAGGCCCTCCTCGCCGGGCGCCATCGCGTACCGAAAAATCGTCAGTACCGCATACGCGCTGGCAAGGCACTGCACGCTCGGGTGCAGCGTCAGCGTGCGGTCCCGCACCGCCAGCGCCCGTTCGAAGGCGGCGCTTGGCAACGCCTCGGCGTCGGCCGCCAGCACCGCCCGCTGGCGCAACCATTCCAGCCGCGCGACGTCGGGCAGGTAGGGCAGCTCCCGCGCCTGCGGCACGGTCGCGAGATAGTCGCCGAAACGGCCGCCAAAGACCTGCAGGTTGCCCGAGTGCGAGGCATGCTCGCGCCGGTAACCGCGTGCGCACTGATCGAAAAAGGCGCCACCGACCAGGGCCAGCACGGCCGGATACGAAGTCCGCAGCGCGTTGACCTGATTGCCCTCGCAACTGTGGCGATAGATACGCAGCCGCGCCGCCGGCTCCAGCCCGTTCCCGGCAATCGCCTCGACCGGCCCGGACGCGTCCGGCGAGTACAGCGCGGCCATGAAGCGACGCTGGCATTCAAGCAGGGAGGGCACGGTGGGCATCGAGCACTCCTTCGGCATGCGCTGCTTCGTCCAGCAACACTTCGAGCTCGGGGATGTCCTGGTCCCATTCGATCAGGGTCGGTACCGGGCCAAACAGCGCGATCGCGTCGGCGTACAGATCCCACACGTCCGGAGCGACCCGCCGGCTGTGCGAATCGATCAGGAGCGGCACCGCAAGGTTGTCCTTGCGGGTGAACCCGGCGAGGTGGATTTCCTGGATCGCGCTGCGCGGCATCGCCCGCAGATACACCTGCGGGTCGAACCCGTGGTTGACGCTGTTGACATAGATGTTGTTGACGTCGCACAGCAGCCCGCAACCGCTGCGCCTCACCGCTTCGGCGACGAACTCCCATTCGGTGTAGTCGCCGCCCTCGAAACGCAGGTAGGTCGACACGTTCTCGACCAGGATTTGCCGGCCCAGCGCGTCCTGGACCTGCCCGATCCGCGCCACGACGAGCCGCAGCGCTTCTTCGGTAAACGGCAGCGGCAGCAGGTCGTTGCTGTGCCACCCGCCCACCGCACCCCAGCACAGATGTTCGGACACGAGATCCGGCTGGTAGCGATGGACTACCTCGCGCAGGCGATTGAGGTGCGCGGCATCGAGGCCATCGGCCGAGCCCAGCGACAACCCGACCCCGTGCAGGCTGAGCGGATAGTCGCGGCGGATCAGGCCCAGCGCATCGTGAAACGGCCCGCCCGCGGTGAACACGTTCTCGCTGTGGGTTTCCAGCCAGGCCACACTTGGGTGCTCGGCGAGCACCCGCATGATGTGCGGCGCACGCAGCCCGATGCCGGCCGCAACCGGCATCGGACCCGCACCCGCACCCGCACCCGCACCCGTGGCGACGGGATTCGTCACGGCCTACGCCCTCACGCCTTGGTCAGGCTGCCACCGGCGATCTTGGTGCACAGCCCGGCCGGCATCGCAACGAAGGCGCTGGGATCACTCGCCTTGCTGTCCTGCCCGGCGCAGGAATGCCCCGGCGACTGGCAGTCGTTCTTGTACGCCGCATTGACGCCGTAGCACGGCGCGAACTTGTCCTTTTTCATCATCGTCATGGTCTTTTGCTGCTGCATCTTCATCATGGCGGGCGTCATCTGCATGTGGCCCGCCTCCTGGGCCATGGCGGTGGACGCGAGCGACGCGAAACCCAGCGTGATGGCGCAGGCAAGGGTGGTCTTGAGAAGTCGACTGCTGTTCATGAAGCATCTCCGTGGATGGGACCTGGATGGCCCCTGCCCCCTATAGAGGCGGCGGGGAGACAAAAGGATTCAGGGCTTCTGCACACGCGTCGCAGCACCCCGTCGCCACTTTCCTCAAGAACTGGCGAAGCCAGCATGCTGCCGGCACAACCACGGGCGTAGAGGAAGCCCCGCAATTCAATGGCAATCCCACCGTACCTCGGCCGGCTGCGCAATGGGCGATGCGTTGACCGGATCGGCCGAAACGCCGGCAATCGGCATTCGGGCGGAGCGGGTCGAACCGGCACGGCACCGTGCGCAGCATGCACACCACGACAACACCGGACGTCAACCCTTCGCGGGGGAATCGCCCTTGCGTCGATAGATGGTGCTGCGGCTGATGCCGAGCTTACGGCCCGCCGCGGCCACGTTGCCACCGCAGGTTGCCACGGCTTCGTCGATGGCACGCAACTCGATCGCGTGCAGGTCGTCCGCCTGGGCATCGGCCCTTGGCGACGGCGCCATCGTCTGCTGACGCTGCAGCTCGATCGGCAGATCCACCACGGTCAACGTCGAGCCGGGAAGGCCGAGCGCCATCAGGCTGCGCAGCACGCCAACCAGTTGCCGCTTGTTGCCCGGCCACGGCATCGCAGCCAGCGCCTGGACCAGCTCCGGGTGCAACTGCATCGATGCCTGGCCGCCACCCAGAGCTTGCCAAAGCCGGGGTATCAAGGTGGCGCGATCGGCCTCTTCGCGCAGCGCCGGCAGGTGCAACGTGGATTGCGCCACCCGGTAATACAGGTCGGCACGGAATGCACCTCGGGCAATGGCGCTGCATAGATCCCGGTGGGTGGCGGCGATGACGTTGACGTCGATGGCAAATGCACGACTGCCGCCAAGGGGCGTGACTTCGCGCTCCTGCAAGACCCGCAGCAACCTGCTCTGCAGCGCAAGCGGCATGTCGCCCAGTTCGTCCAGGAACAACGTGCCGCCGTCGGCCTGACGCAACAACCCGGGCGTGCCGTCACGCCGCGCGCCGGTGAACGCGCCAGGCATGTAGCCGAACAGCTCGGATTCGATCAGGCTCTCCGGCAGCGCCGCACAATTGACGGCGACGAATGGCGCGGCGGCACGGGCGCTGCGCCGATGCAGCTCGCGGGCAACCACTTCCTTGCCGGTACCGGTCTCGCCCTGCAGTAGCACCGGGATGCCGGCGTCGATCAGTTTCATCAGGCGGTCGAGTTCCGCGTCCAGCTCTGCGGAAAAGACCGGCGCGGGCACCGGCGTCGCGGTCGCCTGCGCCTGGGCGCCATGGACCCAACGCGTGCGGCGCGGCAGGTCGCGACACGCATGCATCATCTTGCCATCCTGACAACGCATGTCGCCGGTGCCGCCGGGCCTGGGCAATGCGGAAGCGAACAGCTCGTGGTGGCGCAGCTTGCCGAGCTCGCTCCAGTCGATCCCGAGCAGGCGCAAGGCACCACGGTTGGCGGCGACGAGCTTGTGATCCTCGAACACCAGCAGGCCTTCGCGCGCCGTTCCCAGCAGGTCGGGATCACTGTGGATGCGTACGATGTCGCCGTGGTCGAACTCGTGTTCGAAAACGCGACGCTCGATCTGCTCCACGGCAAATTGCACCATGCCCATCGCCAGGTTGCGGTACACCGACGATTCGCCGGACAGATCCAGCACACCAATCACTCCGCCCTGCGGATTGAAGATGGGCGACGCGGAACAGCTCAGTACCTTGTGCGGCAGATAGAAGTGCTCGGCACCGAGCACCTCCACCGAACGGCGCTCCACGATCGCGGTGCCGACGGCATTGGTTCCGGTTGACGATTCGGTCCACCGGACGCCCGGGCGCAGCGACACCCGGGCCGCCTTGTCCAGAAAATCCGCGCTACCCAGCGCATCCAGGATGAAACCGTCCGGCGCGGCCAGCACCACGATGCTGCCGGCGCGATCGACGCCGGCATACAGCGCCTCGAGCTCCGGCCGGCACAGCCTGCGCAACTGCTCAAAATGTTCCTGCATCACCCGCAACGCGTGCTGCTCCACGGGAGTGGCCCCGTGGTAGTCGTTGGCCACCAGGCCCATGTCGCGGCACCGGCGCCACGAAGCCAGGATGGCCCCCGGAACCAGGCCACGCGGCTCCGACCCGTCCTCGAAAAACAACTGGCGCGCCTGCTTGATGGTCTGGGTCGGATTCGGTTGCGGCATCGAATGCCTCGAGTGTTGCAGCCTGCGACACCGTGTCACGGGTACGTCCCGATACGAAACACATTACGCGACACGATGCAATAGGGGCGCGCCCAGCGTTGATGGTGCAGTGCGGTAGGCGTGAATGCTATCCGTTGCCGCTCAATGGATGGATTGGTGTGCAATGCAGCATCCCCCACTGCCTGCGGTGGTTGGCACGCACCGTGCGATGAGTGGATCGCACGTCGCCACCACCGGAGCACAGACATGACGAAACTGGAACTGCAGCACCTCGCGGCCAAGGTACCGTTCAAGACCCGATACGGGAACTTTATCGGCGGCAAATGGCTACCGCCGGTCAACGGCAGGTACTTCGAAAACGTCACGCCCGTCACCGGGCGGGCGTTCTGCGAAGTGCCGCGCTCGGACAAGGAGGACATCGAGGCGGCGCTGGATGCCGCCCACGCGGCGAAGGACGCGTGGGGCAAGGCTTCGATCGCCGCCCGGTCGCGCGTCCTCAGCCTGATTGCGGACCGCATGGAGCAGAATCTCGACCTGCTCGCACAGGCCGAGACCTGGGACAACGGCAAGCCGATCCGGGAAACCGCGAACGCCGACATCCCGCTTGCCATCGACCACTTCCGCTACTTCGCCGGATGCATCCGCGCGCAGGAAGGCACGATCGACGAAATCGACGAGAACACGGTTTCCTACCAGTTCCACGAGCCGCTCGGCGTGGTCGGCCAGATCATTCCGTGGAACTTCCCGCTGCTGATGGCGGCCTGGAAGCTGGCGCCTGCGCTGGCTGCCGGCAACTGCGTGGTGCTGAAGCCGGCCGAACAGACGCCGACGAGCATCCTGGTTTGGGCCGAGCTCATCGGCGACCTGCTGCCGCCCGGCGTGCTCAACATCGTGAACGGTTTCGGCCTGGAAGCCGGCCGGCCGCTGGCCACCAGCAACCGCATCGCGAAGATCGCCTTCACCGGCGAAACCACCACCGGCCGGCTCATCCTCCAGTACGCCAGCCAGAACCTGATACCGGCGACCGTGGAGCTGGGCGGCAAATCGCCGAACGTGTTCTTCGACGACGTCGCCGCGCAGGACGACGATTTCTTCGACAAGGCGGTCGAGGGCTTCGTGCTGTTCGCATTCAACCAGGGCGAAGTCTGCACCTGCCCCAGCCGCGCGCTGATCCAGGAATCGATCTACGACAAATTCATGGAGCGGGCGCTCCAGCGCGTCAAGGCGATCAAACAGGGCAATCCCCTCGACCCATCGACGATGGTCGGCGCGCAAGCGTCGAGCGAGCAGATGGACAAGATCCTCTCCTACTTCGACATCGGTCGGCAGGAGGGCGCCAAGATCCTGATTGGCGGCGAACGCAATACGTTGGGTGGCGATCTCAAGGACGGCTACTACGTCAAGCCCACCGTGTTCCAGGGCAACAACAAGATGCGGGTGTTCCAGGAGGAGATCTTCGGGCCGGTGGTATCGGCGACCACCTTCAAGGACGACGACGAAGCCCTCGAGCTCGCGAACGACACGCTGTACGGCCTGGGCGCCGGGGTGTGGAGCCGCAACGTCAACCGCTGTTACCGCATGGGGCGCGGCATCCAGGCCGGCCGCGTGTGGACCAACTGCTACCACGCGTATCCGGCCGGGGCGACCTTCGGCGGCTACAAGCAGTCGGGGTACGGCCGCGAGACGCACAAGGTGATTCTCGACCACTACCAGCAGATCAAGAACATGCTGGTGAGCTACTCGCCGAAGAAACTCGGATTCTTCTGATCCGGGCATTTCGTCGCGGCCGCCGGTTGGTGGCTGCGACCTTCGCGGCCGCGCCGCAACGGCGCGATCCACACGCAGTGTCCGCGACACCTTCGACCGCGAAGGTTTCGCCCTTGCAGGGGAGATCACCCATGAACCGTCGTTCCGCAAAACGCCATGCCCCGTGTACCCGCGCTACGCGATCATGGCGGCGCCCACTGGCGGTTGCACTCGGAATAGCAGCCGCTTGCCCGGCGGCCGCCGGCGCCACCTCGTTCAGCGCCGGTGGTTTCACTGTCGACGTCAGCGGCTTCGCCAACGCGTTCTATACCGTCACGAGCTGTTCCGGCAATTCGGTGGGCGGCCTCGCGCTGGCCGGTGAAACGCTGGGCTGCGGCGGCCAGAAGGATCGCACCACCATCGGCAACGGCCTGCTGCCCAACGAGCTCATTACCAAGATCACCACCACCCAGGAAGGCATCGACATCGGCGCGGAACTCGGCCTGGCCGTGCCCATTGCCACCTCCTCCGCGATCGGCCAGAACAGCGGCGTCGACGTGCGGCAGGCTTACTTCACGCTCGGCACTGCCGACTTCGGCACGGTGAAACTTGGCCGCGACTACGGCATCTTCGGCTCCAACGCGATCCTCACCGACATGACCCTGCTCGGCGTCGGCATGCCCGCGCAGGCGACCCAGCGCGGCCGCGTATCGCTGGGCCACATCGGCGCGGGCTACACCTATCTGGGCACCTACAGCCAGATCACCTACACCTCGCCAAGCATCTCCGGTTTCACCTTCACCGGCGGCGTCGTCAGCCCGGTCGGCACCAGCTTGTCCGCGGTCAACTATGACTCGCGCACCAACCCGCAGATCCAGCTGCAGCTGACGTACACGAATGGCTCCTTCAAGGGCTGGATCGGTGCCAAGACGCAACGCTTCTACGCGCCATCCGGTTCCACCAACCGGGACTTCACAATGTCCGCCGGCGAACTCGGCGCTTCGTTCACGGCCGGCTGGTTCTCGTTGCTGGCCAACGTGCAGGCCGGCCGCGGCCTAGGCATCCTGAGCGACGGAGACCAAGGCTCCGTGAAGGGCGTGAACTACCTACTGCAAGGCACCTATCAGGTGACCCCCAAGCTCAAACTGGGCTTGAGCGGCGGCATCGACCGCAACAGCAACAACGGCTTCAACGCCACCTACAACGCCAGCTTCAAGTCCAACACCAATGTCACTGCCGGCGTGTATTACGCACTGACCAAGAGCGTGACCCTCGACGTCGAACTCAGTCAGACCCGCTCCAAGGATTACCTCGGCAACAACGAACACATGAACGGCCTGTCCGCCGGCGGCATTTTCTTCTTCTGAGCCAGGCTGCCCATCCAACACGGAGACTCCCATGACAACCACAAAAGCATTCTGCAGGGTGGCCCTTTGCGCCGCGATCGTGGCCTCGATGACCGGCGTCGCCTTTGCCGCGGACGGGGCCGGGAACTACCCCACCGTCACCCAGGCGACGCTTGAACATGCCGCGAACGGCAATGGCTGGCTGATGTATCGCCGCGACTACACCAGCAGCGGCTACGCCCCGTTCAAGGACATCAACACCGGCAACGTGGCGAAACTCAAGGAGGCCTGGAGTTACGTCAGCCCCGTCAACGAACAAGGCTACGAGTCGCCACCGATCGTCAATGGCGACTACATGTTCGTGACCACCCCCAAAAATGGGCTGCTCGCGTTCCAGGCCAGCACCGGCAAGTTGTTGTGGAAGTACGAGCACGACCTTTCCGATGCCGGCCTGAAAACGATTTGCTGCGATGTGGTCAATCGCGGTGTCGCGCTGCATGGTGACAACGTCTACATGGCGACGCTCGACAACTTCGTGGTGGCGTTGAACGCCAAGACCGGCAAGGTGGTGTGGCAAAAGCAGCTCATGCAGCCAGATGTCGGCTACGCGATGACGCTTGCGCCGCTGATCGTGAAAGGCAAGGTGATCGTGGGGCTGTCAGGTGGCGAATACGGCGCCCGCGGCTTCATCGAGGCGCTCGACGCCAACACGGGTGCGGAAGCGTGGAAGACCTACACGATCCCCGCGCCAGACGAGCCGGGTGGCAACACCTGGCCCAAGGGCGCCTACAAAACCGGCGGCGGTGGCGCGTGGCTGACCGGCACCTACGACGCGGAAACGAACACCCTGTTCTGGGGCGTCGGCAATCCGGGGCCGTGGCTGGCGACCCTGCGTCCGGGCCTGAATCTCTACACGGATTCGGTCATCGCGATGAATCCCGCCACCGGCAAGATCAAGTGGCACTACCAGTACACGCCGCACGACACCTGGGACTATGACGGCACGAACGAAACCGTGCTGACGAACATCGACTACCAGGGCAAGCCCTACAAGGCGCTGGTGTCCGCGAGCCGGAACGGCTGGTTCTACGCGATCGACCGCACCAACGGCAAGCTGATCTATGCCAAGCCGTTCGTCACCGCGACCTCGGTCAACGGCATCAAGGACGGCCGGATGACCACCGACGATGCGCTGCGTCCGGCGGTCGGCAAGACCGTGACCACCTGCCCGAGTTTCCTCGGTGGCAAGAACTGGTGGCCGATTTCGGTGAGTCCGGAAACGCACTTGGCCTACGTGCCCGCCATGCACACCTGCATGACGATCGGCGGCACCACGGTGTCCTACAAGGCCGGCCTGCCGTTCCTGGGCGAGTCCTTCAACGTCACTGCGGATCCGAAGTTCCCCAACCAGTGGGGTGACGTCATTGCCATCGACCTCAACACCGGCAAGGCCGCATGGAATTTCCCGTCCGCGCTGCCGTGGAACGACGGCATGCTCAGCACGGCTGGTGGCCTGGTGTTCTCGGGCAGCGCGGACGGCTATCTGTACGCGTTCGATGCCAAGACCGGCAAGGTGTTGTGGAAGAGCCCCAAGATGACCTCCGGGATCATCGGCGTGCCAACGACCTGGAAGGTGGGCGACAAGCAATACGTGTCGCTGTGGGCAGGCTGGGGCGGTGCCACGCCGATCTGGGGTGGCGACATGGCAAAGGATCCCGCGGTGAAAGACATTCCGCGCGGCGGCCACCTGTACGTGTTCTCGCTGTAAGGAGCATGGGTGATGATGATGCGCACGACACTCAGAGTTGCGGGTCGTTGTGCGTCGCTGGCAGCGATTGCCGCCGTACTTCTGTACGGCGGCACCGCGGCAGCGGCGGAACGTTCGATCTGCGTGGACACGAGCGACCCGATGGTGGCAGTGGAGACCCGGCTTGCCCAGGCGGTCGCCGCGCACGAGCACGCGACATTGCGGGTGCACCAATTCGACAGCAGCGACGGTGACGATCCCTACAGCCTGAAGGACTTTGCCAAGCTCGCGGACCACCACTGCACGCTGGTGCTGGGGTTTCCGATCGACACGGATGTCACCAACGTCGATCTGGGCGGGCTGCACGCCAGCCGGCCGTACGCGCATACGGGGTTTGCGCTGGTGACGTCGCGCGGCAGCAAGGCGACGACGCTGCAACAACTGCCGCGTGGAAGCAAGGTTGAAGTCACGTACCTGACGACGCCCAACATCTACTTCGTCGAGCACCCCGACCTGATCGCCGGTGTCGCGCTGAATACCGACGACGCGTTGAAGGCGCTGATTTCCGGCGAGGTCAATGCCGCGATGCTGTGGCGGCCCGCCGTGACCCGGTACCTGGCGGAGCACCATCTGGGTGACCGCTATGCCGCGCATCCATTGCGGCTCGCGCACGCGAACTTCAATCTGGTGGCCCTCTATGCCGGCCAGCATGCCGAGGCCGGGGCGGCATTCGACCGGTCCATCGCGGCCATGCAGGTGTCCGGGGAACTGGCACAGGTACTCGCGCCCTACGTCGAGGCGGGCGCGGTGCCCGCATCCGGCAAGGGTGGTGCGGCCTCCGCCCCACCCGCCGTTGCGGGTGCCATCCCGTTGACCACGAGCGCGCCTCCGACAGCATCCGCGAGTGCACCGGCAGCCGCGTTGTACACGACTGCCCAGGCTACGGCGGGCCAGCAGAAGTTCTCCGACAACTGCGCGGCATGCCACGGCAAGCAACTGGAAGGGTTCGTCGGCCCGGCGCTGAAAGGCAAGCACTTCGCTCCCGCAAAGGCCAATTATCACGTCAGCGACATCTTCACGATCGTTTCGAAAAACATGCCGGCGAGCCAGCCGGGAAGCCTCGATCACCTGACCTATGTCGAGATCATGGCTTTCCTGCTGCAACAGAACGGCTACCCGGCTGGCGGCAAGGCGCTGACTTTCGACGGGGCCGAGCAATCGAAAGCGCCGTTCATTTCGCCCGACAAGTAGCCGTAGCGCCTTGGCGCACTCCGCCGCGCAGCGGCCGATGCCGCTCTCGCGCGGGGTGGACCGGACGGGCTCGAGTGGTTGTATGGAGGCAAATCGTCATGTCTGAAACAAAGTCCATTGCAAAGGTCCTTTCCACGCCTGCGGCCGATGCGTTGATCGATCGGCTGCGCCAGAAGAACGGCCCGCTGTTGTTTCACCAATCCGGCGGCTGCTGCGACGGTTCGTCACCGATGTGCTACCCGCAAGGCGACTTCATCGTCGGCGACCAGGACATCCGGCTCGGCGAAATCGACGGTGCGCCGTTCTACATGAGTGCATCCCAATACGAATACTGGAAACACACGCAACTGATCATCGACGTGGTCGAGGGGCGCGGCGGCATGTTTTCGCTGGAGAACGGCGAAGGCGTGCGGTTCCTTACCCGCTCGCGGCTGTTCAGCGACGAGGAGGTGGAACAACTGAAACGCGAAGGGCGCTTTTGAGCCGCGCGCGGGCCTGGTTCGCCGACACGAGGTACTGCCGAGACAACGGGAGGACCGCAGCATGCCGAAGTACGTGATCGAACGCGACATTCCCGGCGCTGACCGATTGTCGTCCGAACAACTTCAAGGCACTGGCAAGAAGCCGTGCGGCGTATTGGACAGCATGGGGCCACGGATCCAGTGGCTGCACAGCTACGTGACGGGTGACCGGATCTATTGCGTGTACATCGCCCCGAACGAGGAAACGCTCCGCGAGCATGCGCGGCAGGGCGGCTTCCCCGCCCAGCGCATGTCCGAGGTCGTCTCGCTCAGCGACCCGACCACCGGAGAGATGTAGTGGCGGCACGCGCGCGATCGGGCATGGCCATCGCCCCACGCTCCGCAGGACTCCACGAGACGGCGCATGTCGGTCGCTGCCGCGGCCAACGCCACCGCGCAGGATGGACGGCGCTGTGCATGGCTGCGTCCGTGGTGGCGCTGGGAAAAGCGCGCGCCGATACCCCGGTCCAGCAGCTCGGCGAGGTGGTCGTGATCGGCATCACGCCGTTGCCGGGACTGAACCTGCCACCGGAGCTGATTCCGTTGAACGTGCTGAGCGCGCAGGCCGAGGACATCGAACCAATCCACGGCCAGTCGCTGACCAACCTGCTGCAGGACAAGTTCCAGGGCGTCAACGTGACCCAGTCGCAGGGCAACCCGTGGCAGGCCAACCTGTACTTCCACGGTTTCACGCTGTCGCCGCTGCTCGGGTCACCGTCGGGCATTTCGGTCTACGTGGACGGCGTGCGCCAGAACGAGCCGTTTGCCGAGACCTTGAACTGGGAGTCGCTGCCGGCCTTCGCAATCGGCAACGTCGAGGTGGTTCCGGGTTCCTACCCCTTGTTCGGACGCAACACGCTGGGCGGCGCGCTGGTCCTGACCACCAAGAACGGTTTCGCCAACCCCGGCGGCGCGTTCGATCTTTCCGGCGGTTCCTGGGGGCGCATCCAGGAAGATGCGGATTTCGGGTGGCACGGCCCAACCCTTGGGTTCTACGCAGGTATCGGCAGCAATTACGAAAGCGGCTGGCGCGACTTCTCGTCGAGCCGCGTGCAACAGGTCTTCCTGCGTGCCGATTGGCAGCCCGACGACGCAACCAACGTCGCGCTGAGCTACACCGGCGCACACGCGAAGCTGCATGGCACCCAGGCCATCCCCGTCGCGTGGGCGAATGCGCCGCAGGTCGGGTACACCTGGCCCGACTATTCCATCAACAACCTCGGCCAGCTCAACCTCATGGGCTCGCGCCAGGTGGGAGGTGGTTGGTCGCTGCAGGCGGACGCCTATTTGCGCATTTCGCAAAGCCGCGGTTTCAACAGCAACACCAACCGCCACGACAGCTATGACCCCGGCATGGGTCCGATCGGTCATGCCGCCGACCTCCCCTACGATCCGGGTTCGATCGGCACCTATTACTACGCAGGGCTGTCCCCGGCCTACGATCCGTACCATCCCGCCGCAACCATCAACAACGTGCCGGCCTCGAACGTGCTGGGCAACGTGCACACGCGTGCCTGGGGCGGTTCGATCCAGGTGGCGGACGACGGCAGCCTGTGGGGACACGCCAACCAGTTCACCATCGGCGCCAGCCTGGACGCCGGCGCCACCGTGTTCACGCAGCTCGGCCAGCCGGCGTACTTTCCCCACGACCCCGCTCGGCGTGGCGAAGCAGTCGGACTGCGGCCGTTCGGTGAAGATCCGATGACCTGGGCGGGCTCTTCCGATCGCAGCTACGGCCTGTACTTCGCCGATGTGCTGGCGCTGGCGAATGCCGTCCACCTTACCGTCGGCGGCCGCTACGACCACAGCACACTCGCGGTACATGACCTGTCGGGCAACACGCCCGCCATCGACGGCCGCCAGTCCTTCCACCGCTTCAACCCGACCGCGGGATTCACCTGGGCCATCACGCCGACGCTCGGCGCGTACCTGAATTACGGCGAAGGCTCGCGCACGCCGACGCCGATCGAAATCGAATGCGCGAGTCCGGATGCGCCGTGCACGCTGCCCAACAATTTCACCGGCGATCCGCCACTGAAACCCGTGGTCGCGCGGACCCTGAGCGGCGGACTGCGCGGCAGCTTTGCCGACGGCCACGTGCACTGGAACGTTTCGCCGTACTACACCCGCGTCGACAACGACATCCTCACGATCTTCACCGGCGGCAGTCTGCAGGGCTATTTCGCCAACGTGCCGCGAACGCTGCGCAAGGGCGTGGACCTCGGCATCGGTGGCGGGCTCGGCGGGTTGGAGTGGCAAGCCAACTACAGCGTCATCGACGCGACCTACGGCACGCCCTTCGTCGAGCTGGCCGCGGACAATTCCAGTGCCGACCGCGATGGCGCCATCCATGTGGCGCAGGGCGATCGACTGCCCGGCGTGCCGCGCAACGTGTTCACCCTCTCCATCGAATACCGCCTGACCGCTCAGTGGTCGCTCGGCGGCAACCTGCGTGCGCTGTCCAGCCAGTATGCGACCGACGACGACAACAACCAGGACCGCCATGGCCCGGTACCCGGCCATGCGGTCGTCAACCTGGACCTGCATTACCGCGCTTCGCGATCGCTCACCTTGTTCGTGGAGGTCGACAACGTGTTCGACCACCGCTACTTCATCAGCGGCCAGTTGAGCGACAACGTCTTCGATTCGCCGAACCGGCTGATCGACACTACCGGGCCTGGCACCTCCACCCTGTTCGTGGTGCCGGGTGCACCCCGTGGCTGGTTCATCGGTTTGCGTTACGACTTTGGAAAGGAAAAAAGCTGATGTCCGTCTTCGTGTTCTCCCGGCTCTCCGGCGGTGCTGCCGCGCCGCATGCCCAGACGCTGCGCCGGACTGCGCTGGCACTGGCGTTGGTCGTCGCGGCCGCGCCGCCGGCGTTCGCGCAATCACCGCCCCCGAAGGAGGACATCCCGAAGCAGCTTCCCGTGATCGTGGTGACCGCCACCCGCATGCCCGAGCCGGCCTTCGACATCCCGGCCTCGATCAG
Organism: Rhodanobacter sp. FW106-HT46G03; assembly: GCF_058789895.1. Lineage (NCBI taxonomy): Bacteria > Pseudomonadati > Pseudomonadota > Gammaproteobacteria > Lysobacterales > Rhodanobacteraceae > Rhodanobacter > Rhodanobacter sp. FW106-HT46G03. The sequence continues at coordinate 315,688 of NZ_JBYTCC010000001.1, read as the reverse complement.
CGCAGTGGGGATCGGCCACATCGACGATGCCACGCCCGGCATCAATACCTCCGAATACCTGCGCCAAGTGCCCGGTGTGCTGGCGCGCGACCGCCAGAACTACGCACAGGACGAGCAGATCTCCATCCGCGGCTTCGGCTCGCGCTCGACCTTCGGCGTGCGTGGCGTGCGCCTCTACACCGACGGCATCCCGGCGACGATGCCGGACGGCCAGGGCCAGGTGTCGAATTTCGACTTCGGCGGGGCGGACCGGATCGAAGTGCTGCGCGGCCCGTTCTCGGCGTTGTACGGCAACTCCTCCGGCGGCGTCGTCCAACTCTTCACCGCGGACGGCAGTCAGCCGTCCGAACTGCTTGGCAACTTCGGCCTCGGCAGCGATGGTGCCTGGCGCGCCGATGTGGGCGCGCGCGGCACGCGGGGCGGGTTCGGCTACAACCTCGATCTGTCCGATTTCCACACCAACGGCTTCCGTCGCCACAGCCGGGCCCAGCGCACCGACGGCAACGCCAAGCTCGACTGGAAAATCGGCACGGGCGGGAAACTGACGGTGCTGCTCAACACGGTTTCGCTGCCGCAGACGCAGGACCCGCAAGGCCTCACCTGGGCCCAGTACAGGGCCGATCCGCGCCAGGCTGCGCCCGCCTCCCTCGCCTACAACACCCGCAAGAGCGTGCACCAGTGGCAGGGCGGTGCGGTGTTCACCCAGCAGCTTGACGCGCACCAGAGCGTGCGTGCGCTGGTGTACTACGGCCAGCGTGGCGTCCGGCAATTCCTCTCGATCCCGCCGGCGGCGCAGAAGAGCCCCCTGAGCTCGGGTGGGGTCGTCGACCTGCATACGGTCTACCAAGGCACCGACCTGCGCTGGATGTGGTCCGGCGACCTCGCCGGGCGGCCGCTGAACTTCTCCGCGGGCGTGGCGTACGACGACGAGGCCCAGCACCGCAACGGCTACGACAATTTCGTGGGCACGACGCTCGGGGTCGCGGGCGCGCTGCGGCGCGACGAACAGGACAACGTCTACAACATCGACGAGTACGGGCAGGGAACATGGAAGTTCGCGGATCGCTGGTCGCTCACCCTCGGCGCGCGGCACAGCGTGGTGCGTTTCAGCTCGGCCGATTTCTACGTCACCGGCAAGAATCCGGACGACAGCGGCCGGGTCGCCTACGGTTCCACCAACCCGGTCGCGGGACTGATGTTCGACGCCAGCGCGCGCTGGCACCTGTACGCGTCCTACGGCACCGGGTTCGAGACTCCGACGTTCAGCGAGATCGGCTACCGCCCGAACGGCAAGTCCGGTCTGAACCTGGGTCTGCGCCCGGCCCGGTCGAAGAATGGCGAGATCGGTTCGAAATGGAGCTTCGACGATGGCGGCAGGCTGGATCTTGCGCTGTTCGACGCCAACAGCCGCAACGAGATCGCGGTACTGTCGAGCAGCGGCGGACGCACCATCTACCACAACGTCGGCGCCGCGCGTCGGCGCGGCGCGGAACTCGGGCTGCAGTTGCCACTCGGCGATGCCTGGCGGCTGGATGCCACGTACACTTGGCTGCAGGCACAATTCCGCAGCGCGTTCGGCGATTGTGCCGGCCCGTCCGGATGCAGGGTCGCGGCCGGCACGCGCTTGCCGGGGGTACCCCGCCAGTGGCTGCACGCAGGGCTCCGCTGGGGTGGGACCGTCGGCTGGCACGCGGGCATCAGCGTCGACGCGGCCGGTGCCGTCAGCGCCGACGACGCTGATACGCTGAGGGCCCCAGGCTACGCCATCGCCGGCGTGAACGGAGGTTACACGTTTGATTCCGAGCGCTACCAGATCGCACCCTTCGTGCGGGTCGACAACCTGTTCGACCGCAAGTACGTCGGCTCGGTGATCGTCAACCAGGCCAGCGGCGCCAGCTTCGAGCCGGCGACAGGGCGCACGTTCTGGGCCGGGGTGACGGTCGCCCTGCGCCGGGCCGGCAGCGAATGACGCACGGACGTCAATGATTTCGCGCACGCTGTCCGATTTCCGCCAGCCGTATCCGCCTCAGGGGTTGTCGCTTCACCGGGTCCAAGCCAACCGATCACCAGGCGTCACGCAGGAGGCAACATGAACGCGAAACATGCCGCACCGGGTACCTATCAGAGCACCTACGACGAGTCCATCAGACACCCGGAAACGTTCTGGGCCAAACTCGCCGAAGAGATCGTCTGGACCAGGCGCTGGACGCGGGTGCTCGACGACTCCCGCAAACCGTTCTACCGCTGGTTTCCGGGCGGGGAACTGAACACCTGCTACAACTGCCTCGACCGCCACGTCGAAGGCGGGTGGGCCGAACAACTCGCGCTCGTGTACGACAGCCCGCTGGCCAATACCGTTCGCAAGTTCACCTATCGCGAGCTGCGCGACGAGACGGCACGCTGCGCGGGCGCCCTGCGCAACCTCGGCGTCCGCCGTGGCGACACCGTCATCATCTACATGCCGATGGTGCCGGAGGCGGTGATGGCGATGCTCGCGTGCGCGCGCATCGGCGCCGTGCATTCGGTGGTGTTCGGCGGTTTCGCGGCACCGGAACTGGCAAAGCGCATCGTGGATGCCAAGCCGCGGGTGGTGATCTCCGCGTCCTGCGGTTTGCTGCCCGGACAAGCCGTGCCGTACAAGCCGATGCTCGACCAGGCCCTGCGGATCGCGGGGGCCGCGGACACCCCGTGCCTGATCCTGCAGCGCCCGCAACTCGCAGCCGAGCTCACCCCCGGACGCGACCACGACTGGGACGAGGCCATGGCCACAGCGCAACCGGTCGAGTGCATTGCGGTGGCTTCGACCGACCCCCTGTACATCATCTACACCTCCGGCACCACCGGTAAACCGAAAGGAGCGGTGCGCGACCACGGCAGCCACGCGGTGGCCCTGCGCTGGTCGATGGAAGCGGTCTACGACAGCTGGCCCGGCGACGTCTACTGGGCGGCATCCGACATCGGCTGGGTGGTCGGCCACTCCTACATCGTCTACGGTCCGCTGCTACAAGGCTGCACGACGATCCTTTACGAAGGCAAGCCCGTGGGCACCCCGGATGCCGGCGCGTTCTGGCGGGTATGCCGGGACCATGGCGTCAACACCCTGTTCACCGCACCCACCGCATTCCGCGCCATCAAGAAAGAGGATCCGCGCGGCGAGCTGGTGAAGCAGTACGACCTGCGGAAGTTCCGGACGCTGTTTCTTGCCGGCGAGCGCGGCGACCCGGACACCATTGAGTGGGCCCACCGGATCCTGGGGACGCCGGTCATCGACAACTGGTGGCAGACCGAGCTCGGCTGGCCCGCGATCAGCAATTGCATGGGCATCGAAGCGCTGCCGGTCAAGCCGGGTTCCGCGACCAAGCCGGTACCGGGCTTCGACATCCAGATCCTCGACGAGGAGGGCAAACGTTGCCCGCGGGGCACGGTCGGCAACCTGTCGATCAAGCTGCCCCTGCCGCCTGGAAGCCTGTACACGCTATGGAACAATGAAGCCGGTTTCGAGAGCACCTACCTTGCGCGCTACCCGGGCTATTACCTGTCCGGCGATGCGGCCGTCGAGGACGAGGACGGCTACTACTCGGTGATGTCGCGCATCGACGACATCATCAACGTTGCCGGCCACCGCCTGTCGACCGGCGAGATGGAAGAGATCCTTTCCGCCCACGCCGACGTGGCCGAATGCGCCGTGATCGGCGCCGCCGACCCCCTCAAGGGGCAAGTACCGGTGGGCCTGGTGACGTTGAAATCCGGCGTCACCCGATCAGAGGAGGCCATCTGTCGCGAGCTGGTCGCCAGCGTGCGCGAACACATCGGTCCGGTCGCGGCGTTCAAGGACGTGAAGGTCGTCTCGCGATTGCCCAAGACCCGCTCGGGCAAGGTGTTGCGCGTCACGATGCGCACGATCGCCGATGGCACCACGATCAAGATTCCACCCACCATCGAGGACCAGACGGTACTGCCCGAGATCACCCAAGCCCTGCAGGCACTCGGGTATCCGCGCAAGGATTGATGCCGGTTTGGCCGCGCCGCGCGCGTGGCCGACGCGCCGCGCGGCCACGCCGGACTGGACGATCATGCGCCGGGAGGTCCCGATTGTGTCCCCTCCCACGGCGTAGCTTCAGGCTCGATGGCCCTGGGGCGGGTTTGAGCTGTAGGGATCAGCTCGATTCGGGCCGTACCGGCGGGGGATTACCGTGCCTTGCGACAGCTTCATGCCGTATCGCCTCAGGCGGCAGGCCACTGTGTCGAACCGTTGGCCAACCAGACCGTGCTTCTCCAGCAGGTGCCGGGACCTCCGCACCGTGATCTCGCCTGGTGCGCCTTCCTGGCCCAGGTCGACGCCACGTGCCGCCGCATCACCGTCGAGTCGTACAGCGCTTTCTACCACCGGATCGGGGACCGCATACCACTGCTGCAAGGTGTGGATGCGCAGCATCTACTCCAGCCCGACCGTGCGTCGGCCGCCTGCGCCCCGCTCAGGATCATCCGCGTAGCACGATGCGATACCCGCGCACAGCGACGCCCACGGCACCACCTGCCCCACCTCTACCAGGGAACACGTCGCACCACCTCGGCTTGCGGCGCCGCTCAAATACAGCGCTCCGCTGCATTGCTAGGATCATTTTCTTGGAGGTCATCGGGGCAATCCATCGCCGGAGCGGGGCTTCGACCACAGGGCAAGGTCAGTGTTTCTTTAATGACCTCGGGGAAAAGTCGGTTCGGTTCACCTCCGCCTGAACGTCAACCACGGGGATCGTGGGGGAGCCGGTTTTCCCTCTACCGAACGGCCAGCCCTGGCACGCCGACCCTCGCCACCCAGCCCAACCTCAATCCAATCGCGACGGAAGCGGTCCCGCGGTGGCAAACACCGTCGCGACGAACATCACGACACTGCATCAAACACGCAGGTCGTCGACGAAGTTGTACAGGTAACCGCGATACCACGAGCAGGAGAATTCGACGGAACGCCCATCGCCGGTAAAGCCCTTGCGTTCGACATACATGCCGACGGTACCCACCGGTACCGCCAACTGGCGGGCCTGCTGCCCGGTAAGCGGCATCACGCGCAAGTGCTGGGTAGCCCGCAGCGGCCGATGGCCGAGGGCGCCGAGCGCTTCGTACAACGAGCCATGCACCAGCTCGGGGTTGGGCAACACGTCGGCCGGCACTGTGCTGCATTCCACCGCCAGCGGTTCACCACCCCCGTAGCGCAGGCGGCGGATGCGCGACACCGGCTGATCGGGCGCCAGCTGCAGGGCTTCACGCTCCGCTGCCGTGGCCTGTCCGGTGCTGCGCTCAATGAACGCCGTGCGCGTCGGCAACCCATGCGACTGCAGGTCATCGGCAAAGCTGGTCAAGCTGGCGAGCGCTTTCTCGATGCGTTCGGCAACAAACGTGCCCGAGCCTTGCTTTTGCACCAGCAACCCTTCTGCCACCAGGCACCGAATGGCGCGCCGCACCGTGGCGCGCGAGAGCTTGAGCCACTGCGCCAGGTCACGTTCCCCAGGCAGCACATAGCCGGCCCTGAGGCCCCCTTGCTCGATCAGCCCGGCAATCGCGCGCCGCAAGCGTTGATAGGCAAATGGATCGCGGCCAACCGCAGCGCGACCAAGGCGGAGGTATTCCTTCGCGAGCAGTGCATGAGTATCCATCGCTGACATGAGATTCATCGACCCGTACTGAAAACGACGACGTACGCGTGGGAAAACCGCCGAACGGGGCTCCGCAGACACACCAGCGAAGTCACGCTCACCGATCCGCCAACGCGCGGTAACGGAACTGGCGCATCACAACGGCGCCCTGCCCGGCACTATAGATGCCGAGGCGAAGACTGAGGAAACCGCCAAACACGTTGTGATGCAAGCCGGAAACCTCCATCCGCATCGGATGCCGTGTCCAGCTTTTCCCGTCGTCGTGCGAGTAGTCGTAAGTCACCACTCGCCCAATGTTGGTCAGCCGCAGCCGCACGCGGCGCGTTGCCATCGGCGCGCGCATCCAGGTTTGTTCGGCCGCGTACTCGAAGGTCTTCATCTCGCGCGGCGTAAAGCCAACGCCGACGAACGCCTGATGGTTGTAGAACAACAGCAGGCCGCCTTCGGCGTTGCCTTGCAACTCCAGCGCCACCTCGGCTGCATAGGCACGATCGCCCGGCAGACAGGTGAGTGGCGCGCTGTCGGTCGGTGAATGTCCTTGTGCGGCAAGCCGCGTGCCGGCCGCACCGCACTGGATGCGGCGCAAATCATCGGCACCTGCCGCTTGCAAGCTCCACTGCACACCAAGCCGGTCGGCGGTGCACGCATCGGATAACACCATGCCGGCAGCACTGGGGTGGCCCCCTTTCGGCGTCGGCAACGGCCGCGACAAGTCGCCGCCAGTAGCGCGGAACCAGCCGTCCGACGTCCATTCGATCGGTTCCAGCAGCGTCTGGCGGCCCAACGTGCGAAAGCCGTTTTCGTAGCCGTGATAGACCATCCACCAGTCGCCCGCCGGGTCTTCGACCAGCGAGGCATGGCCGCGCGACCACCACGGCTCGGCGGCACTTGCGGTGTGCACCAGGGGATTGTGCGGGCAGTTCTCCCACGGCCCGTGCACCGATCTCGACCTTGCCGCAATCACCATGTGGCTGGTCGGCGGCCCGGCCGTGCCGCCAACCGCCGACACTAGGTAGAACCATCCGCCATGGCGCAACAGCTTGGGACCCTCCGGAGCGAAATCCTCCACGATCCAGTCGGCGGGGTAATGCCACGGGCTGTAGGCATGGCGCAATTCCCCGTCGGGAGCCAGGCCATCATCGCGCAGGCGGACGTAACGGATGCCGTTGACGAACAGATACCGCTTGCCGTCCTCGCCCACCACGTGCCCGGGGTCGATGCAGTCGTGGATACCCATGTCGAGCGGCTCGCTCCAAGGGCCCTCGATGTGCTCCGCCCAGGTCACGTAGATCGTCCAGCCGCCACCGGCGACCATGGCCGGGATGTAGAGGAAATACCGGTCGCCGTACTTGCACAGGTCGACGGCAAAGACGTTGCCCAGGGGGCGCGTCAACGCGGGCCGCAGCGGTGCCCAGTTCACCAGGTCGGTCGAATGCCAGATCAGCAAACCGGGGCAGGACTGGAACGACGTGAACGTCATGTAGTAGTCGCTGCCGTCGCGCAGGATCGTCGGGTCCGGGTGATCCCCCGCCACGATCGGGTTCCAGTACGTGCCATTGCCGAGATCGGCGCGGCGCTGACCTTCCCCCCCCGGTCGCGGCGGCACGTCGCGCTGGCGGTCCTCTGCGCAGGACGCCGCAGCCAGCACGGGCAGCGACAGTGGCGCGGTCGCACTGGCCAGTGCCAGCTTGATGAGATTGCGGCGGGAACGTTGCATGCCAGGTGTCCTCGATTCAGTGAAACATCACCGGCTAGTCGCCCATCGCCTCCAGCTCCTTGCCGCGGGTTTCCCGCACGCAGGCCAGGACGAACACGATCGACAGGCCGGCGGCCGCCGCATACAAGCCATAGGCGCCGGCCAGGCCGATGCCGGCCAGCAGCATCGGGAAGCTGATAGTGATCGCGAAGTTCGCGATCCACTGCGCAGCGCCCGCCACGGCCAGGCTCGAGCCGCGAATCTGGTTGGGAAACATCTCGCCCAGCATCACCCACATCACCGGGCCCCACGACATGTTGAAGAACACGACGTAGGCATTGGCGGCGACCAGGGCGGTAACGCCCATCGCCGGCGGCAGGCTCAGCTTGCCGCCCGCGCCGGCGTCGGCCTGCAGGAACGCCCACGCGACCACCGCAAGCGTGACGGTCATGCCCACCGAGCCGATCCACAGTAGGGGCTTGCGGCCCAGGCGATCAATCAGCGCCACCGCGATCAGACAGGCGCCGATGCTGAGCGCGCCGGACAACACGTTGATGAGCAGCGCGTCGCTTTCGGAAAAGCCGACCGCCTGCCAGAGCACGGCGCCGTAATAGAACACGACGTTGATGCCGACCAGTTGCTGGAACACGGCCAGCCCGATGCCCGTCCACACGATCGGCCGAATGCGCCCGCGTACCTTGTCGAATAGATCGGACAACTTCGGCCGATGCCGATCCTGCGCCAGCGAGGCGCCGATCTCACCCAGCTTGGCTTGCGCCTCGGACGCGCCGTACAGCCGCCCCAGCACGGCGAGCGCCTCGCGCTCGCGCCGGCGCACCACGAGAAACCGTGGACTCTCGGGGATGAACAGCAACGACCCCAGGAACAGCGACGAGGGCAGCACCTGCATCCAGAACATCCAGCGCCACGCCGCCTGCCCCAGCCACAGCTCGCCGGTGGAAGCACCGGCCGCGCTGGCGAGGAGATAGTTGCTGAGGAAGGCACTGAACAAGCCGCCGATGATGGCGATCTGCTGCACCGTCGCCAGCCGCCCGCGATAGCGTGCCGGCGCCACCTCGGCGATGTAGGCCGGCGCGATGACGCTGGCCGCGCCCACCGCGAAACCGCCGGTCAGGCGCGCCACCACGAACCAGACCGCCTGCTGGGCGGAACCGGCGCCCAGCGCCGACAGCAGGAACAGCACGGCGGACACGATGAGCACCGCGCGCCGGCCCCAGTAATCCGCGACCCGGCCGGCAAAGAACGCGCCGGCCGCGCAACCAAGCAGCATCGACGCCACCTCGAAGCCGAGTTCCGCGGCGTTCGAGTGGAACGCCTCGCGCAAGCCGTCGACCGTGCCGTTGATGACGCCGCTGTCGAACCCGAACAGGAACCCGCCCAGGGTTGCGGCGCAACTGATGAGGATGATGAGCCGCGTGTTTTCGGCAGGCCGCATGGCCAGTTCGCGGTCGAGCAATACGCTGTTCATCGCGGAGCATCCCGTGGTCGAGGGTGACGCCACCACGCCCGATGCCGGACGCGGTGGCGAGATGGCGCAACGCGCCAGGCGTCACTCAGTGACGCTGCATGTACTGGTGTACCAGGTTCTCGTAACGTTCCTGCTTGCCGCTCGTCGGCACCGGCTCGCCATGGCCAGCCGCGTAGTCGCGCAAATCGGCGAAGCTGAGTTTGCCATGCACGAAGTCGCCGCCGGTGCCGCCGTCGAAACTGGCGTAACGCTCGTCGCGCCAGCGCTCGAGCGGTGAGCCCGCCAACAATGCATGGGCCACCTCGAGGGCGCGTGCGAAGGTGTCCATGCCACCGATGTGGGCGAGAAACAGGTCCTCGACGTCGGTCGACTCGCGGCGCGCCTTGGCGTCGAAGTTCAGGCCGCCGGGAGCCAGCCCGCCCTGGCGCAGCACGACGAGCATGGCGCCCACCGCGGCATCCAGGTCGGTGGGGAACTGGTCGGTATCCCAGCCGTTCTGCGCATCGCCGCGGTTGGCGTCGATGCTGCCGAGGAGGCCGTGGTCGGACGCCACCTGCAGATCATGCGCGAACGTGTGGCCGGCCAGGGTGGCGTGATTGGCTTCGACGTTGAGCTTGAAATCGGCGTCCAGTCCGTGCCGCTGGAGAAAGCCGACGACAGTCGACGCGTCGAAATCGTACTGGTGCTTCATCGGTTCCATCGGCTTGGGCTCGATCAGGAACTGGCCCTTGAAGCCGACGCTGCGGCCGTAGTCGCGCGCCATGCCGAGGAAGCGCGCAAAGTGTTCCTGCTCGCGCTTCATCTGGGTGTTGTACAGCGAGGCGTAGCCCTCGCGACCACCCCAGAACACGTAGCTGCCGCCGCCGAGTTCGACCGTGGCATCGATCGCGGCCTTCACCTGCACTGCGGCGCGCGCCACCACCGCAAAATCGGGATTGGTCGCCGCGCCGTTCATGTAGCGCGGATGGTTGAACAGGTTGGCCGTGCCCCACAGGAGCTTGACCCCGGTCGCCTGCTGGCGCTCACGAGCCAGCGTCACCATGTGCCGAAGGTTCTGCTCGTACTCGACCACGCTGTCCGCGTCGGGGGCGAGATCGGTGTCGTGGAAGCAGTAGTACGGCGCACCGAGCTTGGTGAAAAACTCGAATGCGGCATCGATGCGCGCCTCGGCCAGCGCCATTGGCGTGGAAGGTATGGTCCAGCCGAAATGGCGGGTCGCCGAACCGAACGGGTCGCGTCCGCCGTTGCAGAACGTATGCCAGTACGCCACCGCGAAACGCAGGTGCTCGGCCATTGTCCGGTCGCCCACCTTGCGCGTTGCGTCGTAGTGCTTGAACGCCAGCGGGTTGTCGGAGTCGGCGCCCTCGAACGGGATGCGGCCGATGCCGGGAAAGTACTCGTGTGCACCGGTGAAATAGCTCGTCATGTGATGTTTGGCCCTGTCGACAAGTGATGTGGGGGAGCGCCCGGGGACGAGAGCGCGGTGGAAAGCTTCGACACATCCGCGCTTGCGGCACGCAGCGCATCGAGCTGGTGGAAAAAACGCGCGTAGTGTTCGCGGTAACGCGCCACTTCCGTCGCGTGGGGAAAGGTGGCGAGCTGGGCGTCCATCCGCACATGCTCGCGGGCAAGGTCGGCAAGCTGCAGCTGCCCGCCATGCGCATGATCGAGTGCCCACACAGCCTGCAGCGCAGCGCCAAACGCCGCTGCTTCGGACTCCGTCGGCACGCTCACCGGCAGCGCGAACAGATCGGCGACGATCTGCCGCCACACGCGGCTGTGTGCACCGCCGCCGGTCAGGCGAATCGAGCTGAACACGAGGCCGGCATCGCACAACGCTTCGAAGCCGTGACGCAACGCGCAGGTCGCGCCTTCCATCGCGGCGCGATACACGTTGCCGCGGGTCAGGTTGTGGGTGTCGATGCCGTGCAGGCTGCCGCGCGCGTTGGGCAGGTTCGGCGTGCGTTCGCCGGCGAGGAACGGCAGCATCAGCAGGCCGTCGGCGCCTGGCGTGGTATCCGCCAGCACGGCGTCGCCCTCGGCGGCCGCGAAGCCGAATGCGTGCGCCACCGCCGCGGTTGCGCTGGTGCAGTTCATGGTGCAGATCAGCGGCAACCAGCCGCCGTCGGAGGAGCAGAACGCGGCCCAGCGCGCCGCCGGATCAACCAGCGGACGGTCGGTGCGGGTAAACAGCGTCCCCGAAGTACCGAGGCTCATGCTGAGCACGCCGGCCTCGACGTTGCCCGTGCCGATTGCCGCCATCATGTTGTCGCCGCCGCCGACCGCCACCTGCACGGTACGCGGCACGCCAAGCGCGTCGGCCACGGCGGCGGCAATGGGAAAGCTCGCGTCTGGCGCCACCAGCGGCGGCAGACAGACGGCCAAATCCCGCCCGGGGTCGGTTGCCGCCAACATGCGCGCCGACCAGCGGCGCGTACGCACGTCGAGCCAACCGGTGCCGGAGGCATCGCCGCATTCCATCCAGCGCTGGCCGGTGAGCCAGAAGTTCACGTAATCGTGGGGCAAGGCAATACCCGCCAGCGCCGCATACGCCTGCGGGCGGTGGCGCCGCGTCCACGGCAACTTGGAGGCGGTATAACCAACTAGTACCGGGTTGCCGGCTGCAGCCATGCAGGTCGCCTCGCCCCCCGCCGCGGCGGTGATCTCGGCGCACTCGCGCTGGCTGCTGGTATCGCACCACAACTTGACCGGTGCCAGTACGCGACCGTCCGCAGCAAGCGGCACGAAGCCATGCTGCTGTCCGGACACGCCAATCGCGCCGACACCGGCGCGCAACGTCGGCGCCAGGCTCGCAAAGCAGGCGCGGATCGCATCGATCCAGTCGGAGGCCAACTGCTCGCACGTGCCATCGGTGCCGCTGACCGTCAATGGCTGGCTATGCCGCGCGACCGGGCTCCGCGCCACGGGGTCGTACACGAGCAACTTGACGCTCTGGGTGCCAACGTCGATGCCGGCGATGAAGCTCATGGGCATCGCCTCTCATGGGCGCCGTGAGCCGCACCTGCCGAAACCCGACGTGCGTGCCACGCAAACCACCCAAGCATCCGTGTTTTCAACCAAGCCTTCATTTCCCCTCGCACGGCGCGCACACCGACCACATCACCTGCACGCCCGACACGGCAAACAATCGTGTAACGCGTGATCTGGTTCGATCCTGCATGCCGGCCCGCGACACCCGCAATTGCGAAATCCATCATTGAGGCAAGTTTTTTTGCCTGCCGCGTCGCGTCATGCCGGCTCACGCATGTAGGGTTTATGTCCTGCGGGCGTGAGCGGCAGGAACGCGATCGGCGGCGATACTCGGTTCCAGCCGCCCACACGCCTAGAGTGAAAGGCCAGACAACCAACCGCCAAACCCGGTGCGCCATGTCCGCTCCCCATCGCATTGCCTTGCTGTTCAACGCGAATAAGGTCTACGACCGGCAGGTCATCACCGGTATTGGCCAGTACCTGAAATCCACCCGCGTGGAGTGGGATCTCTTCATGGAAGAGGACTTCCGCTGCCGTACGCTCGGCATCCACCACTGGCGTGGCGACGGCATCATTGCCGACTTCGACGACCCCGCCGTGGCCGAGACCCTGGCCGACATGCCGTTGCCGGTGGTGGCCGTGGGCGGTTCCTACGCGAACGAGGCGGCGTACCCGCCCAGCACCCCGTACGTCGCCACCGACAACGCCAAACTAGTGCGCCTTGCCTACGACCACCTGATCGAACAAGGGCTGCAACGCTTCGCGTTCTACGGTCTGCCGCCGACCCCCGGCAACCGTTGGGCGCAGGAGCGCGAGGACGCGTTTTGCCGCATGCTGGCCGCCGACCACATGAAAGGCGTCGTCTACCGCGGCTCAACGACCAGCGCGGGCGGTTGGGGACGGGCACAGCAGGACATGGCCGATTGGGTACTGTCGCTGCCCAAGCCGATTGGCATCATCGCGGTGACCGATGCGCGCGCCCGGCAACTGCTGCAATCCTGCGTAGTGGCCGACGTGCCGGTACCCGAACAAATCGCGGTGGTGGGCATCGACAACGACCCCATCGCGCAACTGCTCGGCCGCATCGCGCTGACCTCGGTGATCCAGGGCGCCGAGAGCATGGGCCATGAGGCCGCGCAACTGCTGCACAAGATGCTGCACGGCCAGGTACCGCCAGCCACCCGTATCGTGGTGCCGCCGGTGGGCATCAACGTGCAGGCGAGCAGCCTGCATCAGCCGATCAAGAGCCCGCATGTCATGCGCGCGCGCCACTACATCCGCCAGTACGCCTGCCTCGGCATCAAGGCCGAACAGGTGGCCGACTACGTGGGCATTTCACGCACTCTGCTGGAAGAACACTTCAAGCGCGAACTGCGCCAGACGGTGCATCAGGCGATCATGGCGCACAAGCTGGAAATCGCCCGCGGCATGCTCGCGGACCCCGGCGTGCCACTCGCCGACGTCGCCGTGCGCAGCGGCTTCACCTCGTTGCAGTACATGTACGCGGTGTTCCGCCGCGAGTTCAACTGCACGCCACGGCAATACGCGGAACGCGAGGAGGGATAGGAGCCGGGATGGGGGATTCGGTAGCGCCGCCGTTCGCGCAGGCCGTATCCCCCATCCCGGCCTCACCGGAACAACCGCAGATCGACTGCCGCGGCCATGGCGCGATAGCCCGCGTCGTTCGGGTGCAGGTGGTCGCCGCTGTCGTATTGGGGAAGCAAGTTGTTCGGCGCGGCCGGGTCGCGCACGGCGCGGTCAAAATCCACCACGCCGTCGAACACACCGGAGTGGCGAATCCACGCGTTGAGCTCCTCCCGGATCTTTTCGCCGGCAGCGCTGTGATAGGGCCAGCCGTTGCCGCCGTAGGGCGTGAGGGTGGCGCCGTAGACCTTGACGTGCCGCGCGTGCGCACGCGCCACCAGTGTCCGCATGCCGGCAATCAGTTGCTGCGCCGACACCTTGTCCTTCGCGTCCCACGCATACCCCGAACCGCCGATGTCGTTGATGCCTTCCAGCAGCACGACCCAGCGCACGTTCGGCTGATCGAGCACGTCGCGGTCGAAGCGGCTCAAGGCGCTGGGGCCATAGTTGTCGCGCAGGATGCGGTTGCCGCCGATGCCTTCGTCGGCCACGCCAATGGACTTCAGTGCCGGATCGGCTTGCAGCCGCGCGGCGAGGTAATCCGGCCAGCGGTCGTTCGCATCCGGCCGGGAGCCCACGCCGTCGGTAATGGAATCGCCGAAGGCAACCAGCGTGGCGCGGGTGGCGGCGCCGGCCACCTCGACACCGGTGAGGTAGAACCGGGCACCACTGGTCTCCTCGCGCGGGAAACGCACGGCAGCAGTGGCGTCGCCCTTTTCGGTGAGGTACGCGGTAGCCATGCCGGCGTTGTGGACGGTCGCCGGGTGATAGGCCGCGGCGGCTGGCACGTAGAGGCTCACCGTCAGGTTTTGCAAGGCCGCAACGTTCATCGTCACCGGGTCGCTGAGCACGCTTTCGCCCTTCGCGAGGGTGACCGTCGGCTTGCCATCGAACGACAGCAGGTGGTCGGTGCCGGGCACGGTGTCCGCCCCGGCGGCGCTCTGGGCCACGCGCGCCGGCCCGAGCGTGACCGCGGTGGCGCCAAACAGGTTGGAGATGCGGATGCGCAGCTGCGTACCGGCCACGCTCGTGCGCACGACCTGGCGCACGGTCTGGGCGTTCAACACCGGGCCGACGGTATCCGGTGCCGCCGTCCACGCATCCACCCATGCGGGCTGCCGATCGGCGGCACCCGCCAGCGCGCCCACTGTCGTCAGGCACAGTACCCCGGCGGCGACCCACGCAAGTCCATGTCGAAGCTGGTTCATTTCCGGCTGACCTCGTGCAGTGGCCGCTCAGCGCGGCACGTTCAATGGATGGCCGCGATAGGTGACGCTCTGGTCGCGGCTGGCATCCGCGGCATCCGCATTCGGATGCGCGGCGTCGATGCGGCGAATGATGAATTGCCGCGTCGCCGGTGCGCCGGTGCCGTCGCCTTCGCGCTGGCCCAGCGTGACCGTGCCGGTGGCGTCGTCGTAGCGGATCGGCACGCGCGAGTAGTGGCCGTGTTCGTAGCCGTAGTCGGTGCCCTTGTCCTCGTACAGCGAGGCATGACCATTGGCGCCCGCGTAGACCAGCAACGTGATCGGCGCATCCGGGTGCTCGTCGGTGTATTGCTCCGCCGGGCCGGTGGGCACGATGGCACCCGCGCGCACGAACAGCGGCATGCGCGCCAGCGGCGCCGGCGCCTGCACGCTCTGTCCGCCGGTGTAGCGCTTGCCGGTGTTGAAGTCGTACCAATCACTGCCGGCCGGCAGATAGACCGCACGGCTGCGCGCCTCGTACGCCGTCACCGGCGCCACCAGGAAGGCCGGGCCGAACAGGTACTCGTCGTCGATGTCGCGCACCTTCGGATCGTGCGGAAAATCCATCGGCAAGCCGCGCATGATGGTGCCATTGTGCCACCAGGTGTTGGCCGCCTGGGTGTAGATGTACGGCATCAGGCGATGGCGCAGCGCGTCGTACCAGGCCAGCGCGGCGTACACCGGCGTGCCGGGTGGCGCGATGTTGTAGATCTCGCGCGTCACGCCCTGCCCGTGCGAGCGGAAGATCGGGCTGAACGCGCCGAATTGGAACCAGCGCACGTTGAGCTCGCGCCACTCGGCGAGGTCCTTCGCGTCCGGCTTCATGTAGCGGTCTTCGATCGCGTAGCCGCCGATGTCGGTGGTCCAGTTGGGGATGCCCGACAGCGAGAAGTTGATGCCCGCGGAAATCTGGTCGCGCAGGTTGCTCCAGCGCGCCACCACGTCGCCGCTCCAGCTGGCCGCGGCATTGCGCTGCTGCCCGGCAAAGGCCGAGCGGGTGAGGATGAACACGCGCTTGTCCGGGTACGACTGGCGGCTGCCCTGGTACACCGCAGTGGTGGTCATCAGCGGATAGCTGTTGAAGAACGCCGCGCCCGGGCCGAGAGCCGTCGGCCCCATCAACAGCTTGCGTTCGGCAATGCTGGTGTTGGAGTTGATGTCCGGCTCGGTCGCATCCAGCCACCAAGCGTCGACGCCGAGGTCGCCCAGGTTTTCGCGGATCTGCCGCCAGTAGATATGCCGCGCCTCGGCCGAGTACGGGTCGTAGAACGAGCTGAGGTAGCCCGGCCCCACCCAGTCCTTGACGCCTTCCTCGATGTTGCGCTGGTAGATGTGGCCGCCCGCTTCCAGCTCCTTGGCGTTCTTCGTGGTCGGGTAGAACTTCGGCCACACCGAGATCATGAAGTGCGCGTGCTCGGCATGCACCTTGGCGATCATCGCCTTCGCGTCGGGGAAGCGCGAGGTGTCGAACTGGTGCGAGCCCCAGGCGTCGTCCTTCCAGTAGCGCCAGTCCTGCACGATGTTGTCCAGCGGCAGGCCCAGCTTGCGGTAGCGCGCGACGGTATCGAGCAACTGCGCCTGGGTCTCGTAATGGTCGCGGCTCTGCCAGAAACCGTAGGCCCAGCGCGGCAGCATCACCGACTTGCCGGTGACCTCGCGGTAGCCGGCGATGACGTCATCCAGATCCTTGCCGTCGATGAAGTAGTAATCCACCGCGTGGCCCAGCTCGGAGTACAGCGACAGCTCGTCCTGCTCGGCCGCCGGCAGCGGGTCGAGGTGGTCGAGCGCGATATAGCCCGACTGCGGCGTCCACTCGATGCGGATCGCGTGTTTCTCGCCGGGCTTCATCGCCACGCTGAAATCGCGGTACCACGGGTTCCAGTTCTGCCGCCAGTCGTCCAGCACCAGCTGGTGGTCGATGTAGAGCTTGAAGTAGCCGCTGGCGTACAGGCGAAACTTGTGCGTGCCGGCGACGTCGGAAGCCAGCGAGCCTTTCCACTCCACCGTCTGGCCGGGACCACCGGTAACGCCTTTCGCGTCGGTGAGGGCGGCGGGCCAGCGCTTCAGGTCGTCGAGGTACTGGTAGTCGATGCGGGCTTCGTTGCGGCGCAGCTTGAGCTTGCCGTCCACGTAGTAGCTGGCGGTGAGACCGCCAGGCTTGCCGTCGGCGTCAAACAGCTTGAGGCCCTTGTCGATCAGCTGGTAGGGGCGCGGATCACCGAAGCGGGTGATCGAGTTGTTGTCCCACAGCACGCCGTAGTGGCGCGAGGACACCACGAACGGGATGCCGATATCCATGTTGTGCTGGGCCAGCTCGACATCCTTGCCCTTGTAGTCCAGCACGCCTTCCTGATGCTGGCCCAGGCCATAGAACGCCTCGTCGGACGGCGAGGCGAACTGCTGGCGGATCGCGTAGAACGACTTTCCGTCCACCGTCACCGGCGTGAAGCTGCGGCCATGCGGCTGCTCGGCCAGGACGGGCTTGCCGTCGCGACCGTAGAAGGCCACCGCGCCGTCGCGCAATGACACGCGGGCCTCGATCGCCGGTGTATCCAATGCCACCGTGCCGGCGTGCTCGCTGACGGTGAAGTGCGGGTCGCCGCCGGTCTTCAGCGCCATCAGGCTGGCCGGCAGCTTGAAATCGCCCCCGGGCACGGCCGTGACGTGGATGATGCGATCGGACACCACCTGCAGGCGCACCTTTTGCGCAGAACCCTCGACGCTGATCACGGCGCCATCGTGCAGAGGCTGGACGTGACTGGCGGACACCGGCGCCGTGGCGTGCACGCCACCGACGCACAGGCCGAGGGCAAGCAGGCAGGCAATGGCAGACAGGCGGGCACAGCTCATGGCGTCTTCTCCAGCGTCAGATCGGTGGTCAGCGGTGTGTGGTTGGAAGCATCGCCCACGCGGATCACGAAGCGACCCGGATCGATCTTCCAGTCGTTGTGGCCCGGGTCGTAATAGGCGAACGCACGGCGATCGAGCGCGAGGGTGACGCGCCGGCTCTGCCCCGGTGCGAGGTTCACTTTCTCAAACGCCTTCAACTCGCGTTCCGGCCGCTCGACGCTGGCGGAAGGATCGCTCACGTAGACCTGCGCCACCTCCGCGCCCGGGCGCGAGCCGGTGTTGCGTAGTTCGAAGGACACCTGCACCGGGTCGCCTGCGTGCGCCGCTGCCGGCTTCACCTCGAGGCCGGAAAACGCGAACGTGGTGTACGACAGGCCGTAGCCGAACGGGAACAACGGTTGCGGCCGGTCGGGATGGCTGGTGTACCAGCGATAGCCCACGAACAGGCCTTCGCCGTAATTCACCGTGGGATGCGTGCCCGGCGCATGCGGCGGCGCGTAGTAATGGTGGTAGGTCGGGTTGTCCTGCGGCTCACGTTCGAAGCTGATCGGCAGCTTGCCTTCCGGCGAGCGCGCACCGAACAGCACCTCGGCCACCGCGCGGCCACCCTCCTGTCCCGGATACCAGTTCTGCAGCAGCGCCGGCACTTGGCCGAGCCAGTCGGCGGTGGCGTAGCCGCCACCCGAGGTCACCGTCACCACGGTCTTCGGATTTGCCTTCGCTACTGCTTCAATCAAGGCCTCCTGCCCCCACGGCAAGGCGAAGGTGCGGTCGTAGGCCTCGCTCTCCGAGGTCGGGTCGAAACCAACCGCCACCACCGCGGCATCGGCCATCGCCGCCATCTTCAACGCGGCCGGCGAAATCAGCTCGTCGACCGGCACCACGCCCAGGCCCATGCGGCTGTAGGCCACGTCGGGCAGGTAATCGAGCCGCACCGCCACCGCCTGCCCCGCCTTGAGGTCCAGGGTCGCGTACAACGGTGCCTGGCCCTCGCGCTTGGGCTGCAGGATCACCGCCTTGCCATCCACGTACAGCGTGTAGCTGTCGGCGCTCGCCGCGGCGGTCAGGAACAGGTAGCGCCCCGCATGCGGCGCCACATAGCGCCCGCTCCAGCGGATGCTGTGCCGCTGCACCGCCGGCGTGGTCCACAGCTCCGGCTTCCACTGGTCGACCTTTGCATCCACGCCGGTCGATTCGGGCGTGCCGCGAAAATCCGGGTTGTCGAACGTCTGTCGCTGCAGACCGGGCTGACCGGTGGCCGTGGTGAAACCGGCGCGCTTGAAAACGGCGTCCGGCGTCGGCAGGCCGCGCTCGTACAACACGCGCACGTGCCCACCAACCTGGTCGACGATGCCGCCGAGGATGCTTTCGGTGCGGAAAGGGTCGACGTGCGAGCTGCCGCCGGCGGTGGCGTAGCCGGGGTAGGCGTCGGGGCCGATCACCGCAATGGTCTTGAGCTTGCCGGCATCGAGCGGCAGCAGGCCATGTGCGTTTTTCAGCAGCACCAGCGATTCGCGCGCCGAATCCAAAGCGACCTGGTCGTTCTTCGCGCCGAACCGGGGCTGGGCGAGATCCTGCTGCGGCCGGTCGAGAAAACCGAAACGCACCGCGGTGCGCAGGATGCGGCGCACCTTGTCGTCCAGTTCGGCTTTGGACAGCGTGCCGTCGCGCAAGGCGGGCAGCAGCAGGGAGGGCTGCATCTTGTCGGCCGCGGGCATCTCCAGGTCGAGGCCGGCCTTGAACGCCTTCATGCCGTTATCCACCGCGCCCCAGTCGGACATGAAGAGGCCGTCGAAGCCCCAGTCGTGCTTGAGGATGCCGGTGACCAGGCCGCGATCCTCCGCGGTGTATTGGCCGTTGAGCTGGTTGTAGCTGCTCATCACCGCGCCGACATGACCCTGCTTCACTGCCATCTCGAACGCGCGCAGATAGATTTCGTGCAGCGGCCGCGGCGCAATCACCGAGTTGATCTGGCGGCGGTCGTACTCGGAGTTGTTGGCGGCGAAGTGCTTGATCACGGCCACCACGCCCTGGCTCTGGATACCGTCGATCAAGCCGATCGCGGTACGCCCGGCCAGGTAAGGATCCTCGCCGTAGTACTCCATGTTGCGGCCGTTCTGCGGTGCGCGATAGATGTTCACGCCCGGCCCCAGCAGGAAGCTGATGCCGCGGGCGCGCGCATCGCGCCCCATCGCCGCGCCCACCCGCTGCGCCAGCGCCGGGTCCCAGCTCGCAGCCAGCGCGATGCCGGCCGCGTAAGCCGTGGAGTTGCCGCCCATGCGCACGCCGTAGGGGCCGTCCGACATGGCCGCCGCAGGCATGCCGATGGAAGGCTCGGCGCGGATGTCGAAACCGTTGGTGCCGCCGATCAGGTCGACCTTTTGGGTCAGCGTCAGGTGCTCCATCAAGGTATCCACCCGATGCTCGATTGCCGGTGTATCCGGCTGCGGGTCGGCGGCCCAAGCCGGCGCGACCAGGCCGACCAGCGACCAGGCAGTGACGAGTGCTTTCCATCGAATCATGCGGATGTCCATCAATAGGTGGCCAGCTTCACGTGCAGCCACTGCGGCTGACTGGTGAGGTTGAGGCCGTAATCGGTCTGGTCGCCATTCCACACGCGCAGGAACTGCCACTGGCCCGCCACGTAGCGACCTTCTTCCACCCGCTCGAACAGCGCATGCCTGCCGGCATTGCGACCGGCTGGCCGAAAGCCCACGCGCGCGTGATAACCGGCCACGAGGTAGTCATCGCGACCAAGCTGCACGATCAGCACGCCGCCCCGCGGCGCCGGGTTGCCCTTGGCTTCCGGCGTGCCGAACTGCGGCAAGCCGTAGGCGACATCCGCGACCCAGCCGCCAAGGTCGAGCTGCTGGGTGTGCACCTGCTCCGGCTCGGACGCACCCCATACGTGGCCCGCATAACCGGCCTGGGCGACCAGCGCGGCGATCGGGCGCAGCAAGGCGTAATCCAGCGCAAACGGGGCAATCGTGTCGGCGTCCACCCGCTGCGCGCCGAGCGGCCAGTTGGAATAGCCGGTGTAATCCATGCCGAACGGCGAGAACCCGATCGCGCCGTGCCCGAGCGCCGCGAAGACGTAACGCGCATACGGCGCCGCGTTGCCGGTTTCGGCGACGAGCAGCGGATTGTCGGCGCGCGCGTAGCGGTCCAGCACCGAGGTGTACTTCGCGTATTCCGGCAGGTAGATATCCGGTGCGATCAAGTCCAGTGCCGGTGCCGCCGCACGCCAGATCGCGAGCACGTTGTCGGTGGGGCCCCCGCTCGAATAGCTGCCCGGCGGGCCCGGATGGAACGGGTCGCGCAAGGCGACATTGGCATACATCGGCAGGTCGTAGACGGCCTTGCCGGCCGCAGCCACCTGCTCGATGTAGCGGGCGATGGCCCAGGCGTAGGAGAACTCCGCCGCGTCCTTGCCGAACACGTCGGCCCAGGTGCCGGCCTTGCGCCCGGTCTTCGCCAGTAC
Source organism: Rhodanobacter sp. FW106-HT46G03 (assembly GCF_058789895.1). Lineage (NCBI taxonomy): Bacteria > Pseudomonadati > Pseudomonadota > Gammaproteobacteria > Lysobacterales > Rhodanobacteraceae > Rhodanobacter > Rhodanobacter sp. FW106-HT46G03. The sequence continues at coordinate 294,642 of NZ_JBYTCC010000001.1, read as the reverse complement.
CGCCGCCGGTACCGGCGACCGCAGCAGCCGGGTGCCGGCAGCGGCGTAGTCGCGGTCAGTGCCATAGGTGCCCGACTCGTTTTCCACCTGCACCATGATGACCGTGTGCTGCTCCCCGTCGATCGTGCGCAGGTGCTTCATCAAGGCGACAAACGCCGTACGGTCGGCGTTGAGCGTGGACGCCGCAAACGGCGACAGTGAATTCAGCGTGTCGCCATTCTTCTTCACCACACGCGGGAAACGGCGGTTGTCGAGCTTCACCCACGCCGGAGCATAGGCGGGGCCGTTGTTTTTCCAGGTGGCGAACCACAGCAGCACCAGGCGCAGGTGGTGCTCGCGCGCCTGCGTGACCAGGGTGTCGAGAAAGCTGAAGTCGAAATGCCCCTCGCCGGGCTCGATCTGCTCCCAGGCGATCGGCACCTGCACGGTGTTCGCGTGCAGCGCTTCCATCGCCGGCCATACCTTCGGCAGCATCGCCGGCCAGGCACTGGAGTTGTTCACCTGTGCACCCAGCATCAGGTACGGCTGGCCATCCACCAGCAGCATGTGCCGGCCGTGGTCGGTCACGATCCGCGGCAGCGGCGCGGCGAACGCCGGCATGCCGACGACCATGGCGAACACGCCTGCGAACAACCATCGCCAACGGTTCATGGGCCCGTCCCCTCTGGTTCGCCGTAGATGATCCCGCGCCCGCCGGTGGCGAAGTACACCCGCCCGAACACGCGCGGGTCGCCCGTCACATGGGCAATGCGGCCGTACTGGTGGGCGTCGTCGTTGATGCGCTGCCAGTGCTGTCCATCGTCAAGCGAACGGAACAGGCCCTGCTGCTGCCCGTACCGGCCCGCCACGAACAGTACGGGTGAATGCCGGCCCGGCGCCGGCTTGCCGAAACCGAAGGCGTCGACGCCGGCGATGCCGGGCAGCACCTGCTGCACATGGCCCGCATCGTCGCCGCGCGTCAGGGGCAGGTCCCGCGCAGCCAGATAGAGCACACCCGCCGCATCGGGCGCAGCCTGCAACTGCACATGATCGCGCCCGCGCGCAGCGGCTCCGAGTTCGCCCGCCAGCGGGGCGAAGCTCGCGCCGCCGTCGTGGCTTGCATACAGCGCACCGGTACGTGGATCGACCGCGTAGCAGCGCCGCGGGTCGACGCGATCGCCCAGCACCGTCACGCCGCCCGGCAAGCCCGCCACGGCACGCCAGCGGCGGCCGAAATCGTGCGTGAGGTAGACCTGCCCCGCGTGGCGCGGCGCCCACAGCACGCCTTCCCCACCGGCGCTCCACGCGATGCTGCCCGCGCCGTCGCCTTCCGGCGGCTCGCCGGCAAACGCCTGCCAATGCCGGCCACCGTCGTCCGACCAGGCGGCGCGCACCGCCGGACCGAACGGCTTGCGCAGGTAGCCGCTGCGCACGATGCGCAATGGCCTCAGGCCGGCGTAGTCGATGCTCTCGCTGTTCGCATAACGCGGCGGTGCGGCGAACTGCAGCGGCGCTAGGTCGAGATCGTCATGGCGATAGCCGTCCAGATCGCCGAGCGCGCTCAGCAAGTGCGCACCTTGCGGAGGGCTGATCAGGCCGAGCGGCACGGTTTCCTCCAGCCCGCGATCGGCGAACGTCCAGTGCACCTCGCCGCCCGCATCGAGCCGGCCCACGTCGCGCGTTGACCACACGCCGTAGCCGGTGACGAACATCACGTGGCCGGGATCGAACGGATCGATTGCCACGGTGGTCATCCAGTGCGGCGTGTGCTCCACCGTCCAGGGCGCCTCGCGACGGTCGAACACCGAATGCGCGAACACCTCGACCCAATGCGCGCCGCGGTCGGTGCTGCGGAACAGCAGATCGTGCGGCGTGTACAGATGGTGCGTGCTGGCGATGAGCACCGCGGGATTCGACGGCGCCACCGCCACATCGCCCCAGCCGAAGCCCGCGGATTTGCCGTGGCCGGGCCGGCTTTGATCGGGTATGGGCGTGATGTCGGTCCAGCGGTTAGCCGCCGACTGCCAGCGCCAGATGGCGCCGTCGTGCATGGTGTCGGGGCCCGGCTCGTCACCGTAACTCAGGTAGTAGTCGCCATCGCTGGCACGATGCATATGGCTGGGTCGCAGGCCGACGGGCTGCCCCGGTACCGCGCTCCAACTGCGGCCGCCATCGGTGGAACGGAACAGGCTGGTTTGCCGGGTGGACACGCCGGCATAGATCACCGGCGTCGGCTGGCCGCGCCGGCCACTGGCCGGATCGAATACCACGAACACGATGCCGACGGGCTGGGTGCGCCAGGCGTTGCTCGCGCTGGCGGATGGCGAGGTGGCCACGGCCGGGAAGCCGTCCACCTTCGCCCAATGCGCGCCATGGTCGTCGCTGCGCCACAGCCCGGCATCGCGCGACCCCAGAAACAACACCCGGCCATCGTTCGGATCCACCGCCAGCCGCTCGCCGTTGCCGCGCCCTAGCTCGTTGCCGCCCAGCTTGAACGGCAAGTCGATGCGCTCGAAGTGGCGCCCCTGGTCATCCGAGCGAAGGATGGCCGCATTACCCGCCTGCGGCGTGGTGTAGGTGCCGGCGGCCAGGTACAGCCGCTGCGGATCGGAAGGATCGACGGCGAGACTGTCGATGCCGAGCAGGTTCTCGTCCTTTGCCGCGATCCAGTCGAGCAACGGCACCCATTCCCCGCAGGCCGTATCCCGGCGATAGGCGCCACCCACGTCGGTGCGCGCATAGGACAGGCCGCGCACCGCCGGGTGGAAGAGCAGACCGGAAACATAGCCACCGCCCCCGATGCGCACGCCGGTGAAGTGGTACGGGACGGCGGCAGGTTGGCTGGCGTGGACGCTCAGCGCGAGAAACAAAGAGCCGGCAATGACGCCGATGGTTCTGAACATGTCGAAGAAACCCCTCGTCACCTTGCCGCCACCCCGGCCCGCACACTGCGCAGGCCGGGATGCGGCAAGGTCTTTCAGGGTGCCCGGCAAGACACCCGATACGGGCTGCCCTGCCTCAGGCCGGAACCCTCGTCGGCTGCCCACCCCCGACACGATCAGAACGACATGCGCAGCGTCAGCGCGTAACGGGTGTCGTTCACGTACCAGGACGTGATGTGCTTGCCGGATGCGTTCTGATACATGATCGTGCGCTGCTCGGCGTTGTTGAGGTTGTTCATCTCCAGGCCGAGTTTCAGGTGCTCGTTGAACGCGTAGAAGACCGAGCCGTCCAGTTGCCCGTAGGCATCGGCAAATACCGGCAGCTTCCACGGAATGCTGTTGTCGGTACCGTTGTAGCCATTCGGACCGATCGACAGCAGGTACTGGCTGCGCCAGTTGTAGGCCAGTCGGATTTGCCATGGGCCGTGTTCGTAGAAGCCGGCGACGTTGAGGGAATCCCGCGACAACCCATCCGCCGGGAGACTGCCGTAACTGGAGCCGTCCGTATCCAACGGCACTGCCGTGGTGTCGTTCGGCAGATGGGTCCTGCTCCGGATGTAGGTGTAGTTCGCCGACATGCCGAAACCCTTGACCGGCAGGAAATCGAAGAACTGGTTCCAGCCGATTTCCGCGCCATCGATCGTCGCCTTGCCGACGTTCACCGGCCGGGTGATCAGATACGGGTAGTTGTTGCCGTCGACGCCCGGATAGGTCACGAACCGCGACTCGTTGCGGAAATAGTCGCTCAGCCCCTTGTGGAACAGGTTGATCCAGGCCATGCCGCCGCGATCCGGATCGAAGTACCACTCCAGCGACAAGTCGAACTGGTTGGCCTTCATCGGCGTCAGGTACGGGTTGCTGTAGGAACTGCCGGTCAGGGTCAGCTTGTCGACCGGCAGGGTGGCGGTGCCGGCCGGCGGCGTATAGCCCGACAGCACGGCGGCATTGAGAATCTGGTAGGCCTGCATCTGGCTGAAGCTCGGCCGCGCAATCGCCTTGGAAAAGGCAAACCGCGTGACCAGGTTCGGGGCGAACTCCCACTTCACGTTCAAGCTGGGCAGGACGTCGGTGTACTCGTTGCGGGCGCTGACGGGCGTGGACTGGCCCGCGCCCAGATAGGGCGCAAACGCCTGGTCGGGATACACCAGAAAGCCCTGGGCCGCATTCTTGGTTTTCACCGCACGCACGCCGAGGTTGCCGCTCAGCCCGATATCGTCCACGCCAAAATCGACCATGGCATACGCCGCGTAGGTCTTTTCGTGCTGAAGATTGGTGTGCGCGGCATCGAGCAGCGTGGGCTTGTACGGGTTCGCATAGCAGCAGGAATAAAACGGGCTGGCGGCATCGTGGATGGCCGCGTAACTGCCCGGGTAGCCCAGCGCGGTCGACAATATCGGCGCATAGAACGCACCCGGTACGCCGGCGTCACCCTTGTAGAAGTTCTTGAACGTATCCAGGTGCACCAGGCTGGTGTTGACCGTACCGTTCAAGTCCAGGCCGGGCAGCGCACCACCGGGCAGTGCCCAACCCTGCATCCAGGTCTGGAACACGGGCATCCAGTTGTAGCCCGTATCGATGTTGTTGGCGTAGCGGTTGGTGAGGCGCACGCCCGCCCTCACTCCCTGCACGAAGCCGTTGACGAAGCTGTGGTTGATGTCCGCGCGCCAGGCCAGCTCTCTCGCGTAGTTCTGATCCTGGTGATCCATGGTGAACCCCCAGTAGTAATTGGCGGGGTTCCCGGTGAAATCGGAAGCGACACCGATGCGTGGCGGGTTGCTGCCGTTCAGCGCGACGTCGATGTAAGGCACGTTGGTGCCCAGGGACACCGTGGAATCCAGACTGTTGGTGCTGGCCTTGACGAACTGCAAAGAACTCGAGAGCTCGGTGCTCGTGCCCAGCCGCCATTTCATCCCGGTGGAGAAATCCGTGGTCTTGGAGTGGCTGTTGGATGCACGGATATCGGTGCCCATCGGCATCCCGCCGTTCTGCGTGAGCCGACCGGACTGGAACACGCCGCCGTTGACCTGGCTTGGCTGGCTGGCATCCACCGTGACCTGCGTCGGGTCGTTGCTCACGAAGATCGCATCCTCGTCCCAGACCTCGTGGTATTTGCTCTGGAACGCGGTGGCGTAAACGTCGATATCGTTGTTGGGACGCCACTGGAAGGCCAGGTAGGCACCATCGCGCTTGCGGTCATAGAGCAAGGTGCGCCAGTCGGCGCCGCGCGGCACCCAGATGCCGCCTGCGTTCTTGAAGAACGGGCGCACGAACAGGCCATCCGTACGCGTGGCCAGGCGGGAATCGGCGACATCGACGAGGAAACCCATTTCGCCGAGGCTGGTTTGCCAACGATTGCTGTAGAGCACCGAGGCGGACGGCTTGTACTTCTTGATGAAGTTGCCGTAGTTCTCGCTGACTGAAGCGGCGATCTTCTGGCCCTGGAAATCGAAGGGCATGAAAGTGCGCAGGTTCACCGTGCCGCCCAGGCCGCCCTCGATCATCTCGGCCGTCTGGTTCTTGTAGACGTCGACGCCGGACATCAATTCCGACGGCACGTCCTGGAAGCTGAGGGCGCGCCCACCGTTGGCGGAGAAACTGTCGCCGCCATTCAACTCGGAACGCACCTGCGTGAGGCCGCGCACCTGCACGCCACTGCCCTCGGCGGAAAAGTGTTCCGGGTCGCCCTGGGAAAGGAAATGGTCGATGGTGACGCCGGGAATGCGCGACAGGGTTTCCGTGACACTGCGATCCGGCAGCGCGCCGATGTCCGTGGCGGACATCGAATCGACGAAGGTGTCGGCGTCGCGTTTGATGTCCTGCGCCTTCTCCACCGATGCACGAATGCCGGTCACGGTCACGGTGGAAAGGTCCTTGACCTGCTTGCTGCCGGCCTTCGCGGCCTTCTTCGGCGATCTCGCGTCGGTGGCAGATGCCGCCGACGCATTTTGGTCCTGCGTCTGTGCCGTCGAGGTTGCCGGCTGCGCGTGCAGGCCCGGCACTCCAAACAGCAGCCCAAGCGCAATCGCGCCCGACAACCGCGACAGCGGACGCCGGATTGGACGAGTCTTTACTTTGCTTGCGAATTCGATCATGGCTCTCCCCCACATCGTCAGTCCGCAGGCCACGATGCCTGCATCACCCCAATTGCCCGGACGGATCTCGACTGCATCCACGCGCTGGCTGGCATGCAGGCGTTCCGTCATACCCGTCTAAACGGGGATGGCACATCGTGGGGCGGCACACCGCGGCGGCACAATTACGAAATCAAGCGGCTCCGCTAACGTTTCTTCATTTGCGCTTGCCGTATGCATCCGCGGCAACCAGCCTGCCTGCTAGATTTTCGCGGCGGCCAAGCGTGCCTTCGGCACCCTACGCGAATGCCCGGAGGGGATCATGCGCAGTTCGTCTTCAACGACCTCACCGTGGCAGCGGTGGGGGATGCTCGCCGTGCTGGCGGCATGGTCCTGCATGGCGCTGGCTGCCGACGCCACGCAGCCCACGGCCACCACGCTCACCCCGCAGCAGGCAGACTTGCGCTGGCAGCAGGCGGTGCAGCGTTTCACCCGACCGCGCCAGGCATTGCTCGGCACCGTGGCCGAAGGCGATGCGCACGGGCCGTTTCGCCCCGAGTGGAAATCGCTGCAGGCGTATCGCGCTCCGGCGTGGTTCGGCAACGCCAAGTTCGGCATCTTCGTGCACTGGGGCGTGTTCGCGGTGCCGGCGTTCGCCAACGAGTGGTACCCACGCAACATGTACCGGCGAGGCACACCGGAATACGCGCACCAGCTCGCTACCCACGGGTCGCTCGCGCACTTCGGCTACAAGGACTACATCCCCGGACTCACCGCCGCGCGCTGGAACCCGGCCCAATGGGCGGCGCTGTTTCGCGCCGCGGGCGCACGTTACGTGATCGGCGTCGCCGAACATTCAGACGGCTTCGCCATGTACGACTCGCGGCTTTCCGACTGGACCGCAGTGAAAATGGGGCCCCGCCGCGACGTCATCGGCGAGCTCGGCAAGGCGGTCCGCGCGGCGGGCCTGCATTTCGGCGTGTCCTCGCACACCGCGGAGAACGACTGGTTCTTCGGTCACGGCCGCGAGGTCGATTCGGACGTCAACGACCCGCGCTACGCCGGCTTGTACGGCCCGGCCGTGCCGCAGCGTCCCGCACCGGGCGACCCGGCCGACATGCAGCTCGCCGCCGACCGCACGTATGTGTCCCAGGCGTGGGTCGACGACTGGCTGGCGCGCACCGCCGAGCTGGAGAAGTACTACCACCCCGATCTGCTCTACCTCGACTGGTGGATGGGCCAGCCGGCGTTTCATGCGGCAGTGCCAAAACTCCTTGCGTACTACTACAACGCCGGGGCGACGCGCGGCGGCGTGGTGCTCACCTACAAGCTCGACGCCCTGGCTCCCGGCAGCGGCACGCTGGATGTGGAGCGCGGACAGCTGGGCGCCATCCGTCCGCAACCGTGGCAAACCGACACCACCATCAGCCGCAGCTCGTGGGGCTACGTGGCCAACGACCGCTATCGCGATGCCGGCGAGATCGTGCAGCTGCTGGCCGACGTGGTGAGCAAGAACGGCAACCTGCTGCTGGACATCGGCCCGCGACCGGACGGCACCATCGTCCGGCAGGAGCGTGACGTGCTGCGCGAGATCGGTGCCTGGCTCAAGGTGAACGGCGCGGCGATCTACGCCAGCCATCCGTGGTGGACGTTTGGCGAAGGCCCGACGCGCCAGGCCGCGGGCGCGTTCCAGGAACGGGCATCGAAAGCCTATACCGCGGCGGACTTCCGCTTCACGCAACGCGCCGGCCACCTGTACGCCATCGAGCTGGGCTGGCCCAGGGACGGCGCAGCGACCATCAAATCGGTCACGCCGGGCGACGGGGTCCGCAGCGTGCGCCTGCTCGGCAGCCGTGCACCGGTGGCCTGGCACAGCACGCCACAAGGGTTGCGTCTGCAGGTCGGCAAGCCGCCTGCCGGCCCCGCCGCCTACGTCTACGACATCGAACTGGCGGCGCCGCCGCCGGCGCCGTGAAGAATGCGCTCGACAGCGCTTCGAGTTTCCGGTGAAATGTAGTACAAATAACCCTACTGTGATGCGCGTCGTCGCACCATCCGCAAGGAGATACCGATGGTCAAGCTTGCTGCGGTCCGCAGCCTGCATGGGCAAGTCGTGCAGGAGTTGGGCCGGTTGATCGTTGGCGGCGGGATCGCTCCGGGCGCGAACCTGCCGCGTGAGGAACTGTTGGCCGAACGCATGCACGTGAGCCGCACCGCGTTGCGCGAGGCAATGAAAGTGCTTTCGGCCAAGGGCCTGATCGAATCGCGGCAGAAGACCGGCACGCGGGTGCGCGAGGTGACCTACTGGAACCAGCTCGATGCCGATGTGCTGGCCTGGCGCTGCGACCTGATGCCCACCGACGATTTTGTCGAAAAGCTGGTCGAGATGCGCGAGATCATCGAGCCGGCAGCCGCGGCCTCCGCGGCACGCAACCGCAGCGATGCCGAGCTGGCAACGCTGGATGCGGCCTACACGGCGATGGCCGACGCGGTCGATCGCGACGCCTGGGCGATCGCCGATCTCGCCTTCCACGAAGCCATCCTGCAGGCCACCCACAACGAGCTTCTGGCCTCGTTGTTTGCAGTGATCGAGACCGCGCTGGGCAGCTACTTCCAGCTGTCGGCGCAAACCGCCAGCAACTTCAAGTATTCCCTGCCGCATCACAAGAAGGTGCTGGATGCGATCCGCCGCCGCCATCCCGAAGTGGCCCGTCAGGCCATGCTGGCGACCGTGACCGACTCGCGCCGCAACATTCGCCGCCACACCAAGACAACCGGCGCGTCATGACCGGCTTGATTGGCCTCGACTGGGGCACCAGCAGCCTGCGCGCGTACCGGTTCGACGATGCTGGCCGCGTGGTCGACCACCGTGCACGCGCCTGGGGCATCCGCCAATTGCCGGCTGGCGGCTACCCGGCCGCGTTGGCGGAGGTCACCGCCGGCTGGCCCAGCCTGCCGCGCATCGCGTGCGGCATGGTGGGCAGTCGTGGCGGCTGGCACGAAGTGCCGTACCGCGACGTGCCGCTGGCACTCGACCAGCTGGGCAGCGTGTTGGTGGCGGTGGTGGCGGCCGACGGCCTGCCGCTATGGCTGGTGCCGGGGCTGCGCGATGCGGCCGGACCGGACGTGATGCGCGGCGAGGAGACGCAACTGCTTGGCGCCCTGCATCAGCGGCCGGCACTGGCATCGCAAGCCACCTGCGTCATGCCCGGCACGCACAGCAAATGGGTGCGCATTGCGCGCGGCCAGATCGTGGCGTTTCGCACCGTCATGACCGGCGAGGTGTTTGCCGCGCTCAGCCGACACACGATCCTCGGAACGACCGGCGCGGAACCCGTGACCGATGCTGCCGCCTTCGACCGTGGCGTGATCGCCGCGCGCGCCAGTGGCGCGGCGGGCGCCTTCAGCCGGCTGTTCACCGCCCGCGCGTTGCTGCTGGCGGGCGAGCTTGCCGCCAGCGCCGTGCCGGATTACCTCTCCGGGCTGCTGATTGGCGAAGAGTTCCGCAGCGCCGTGGCCAATGGTGACGCCACGCGCGACACGCCGTTGCAACTCATCGGCGATCCCGACCTGTGCCGGCGCTACGCACAGGCCGCCCGCCATTTCGATCTTTCCCTGTCCGCCACCATCGTCGACAGCGCCGCCAGCGGGTTGTGGCGACTGGCGACCCTGGCCGGCCTGGTTACCGAGGCAACTTCCGCATGATTCCCGAATTCCACGCGCTGCCGCTGGTGGCGATCCTGCGCGGCATTGCGCCCGACGAGGCGGTGCCGGTGGGCGAGGCGCTGCTCGCCGCTGGTTTCCGCCTGATCGAAGTGCCGCTCAATTCTCCCGCCCCACTGGACAGCATCGCGCGCCTGCACGCGGCGCTGGGCACCCGTGCGCTGGTGGGTGCCGGCACGGTGATGACGGCGGATGCCGTCGCCGAGGTGGCCGCCGCGGGCGGCCGGTTGATCGTGATGCCGCACAGTGACGGCGCGGTGATTCGCGCCGCAAAGGCCGCCGGCATGGTGTGCACGCCCGGTGTGGCGACGCCCACCGAGGCCTTCGCCGCGCTGGCCGCCGGGGCCGACGCCTTGAAGCTGTTTCCCGCCGAGCAGTCCACGCCGGCGGCGCTGAAAGCCTGGCGTGCCGTGGTGCCGCGCACGGTGCCGGTGCTGCCGGTGGGCGGCATCACGCCGGAAAGCATGGCCGCGTGGCACGCCGCTGGCGCCAGCGGCTTCGGCATCGGCTCGGCGTTGTACGCACCAGGTCGCCCATTGGCAGAAACCAAAACCCGCGCCGCGGCTTTCGTCGCCGCGTGGCACAAGCTGGAACCCCGCACATGAAGATCACCAAACTCACCACCTATGTGGTCCCCCCGCGCTGGACCTTCCTGCGCATCGACACCGATGCCGGCATCAGCGGCTGGGGCGAGCCGGTGGTGGAAGGCCGCGCGCACACCGTGGCTGCCGCCGTCGCCGAGCTGGCCGACTACCTCGTGGGCAAGGACCCGCGTGCGGTCGAGGACCTGTGGTCGGCGATGTACCGCGGCGGCTTCTACCGCGGCGGGCCGGTACTGATGAGCGCCATCGCCGGCGTCGACCAGGCGCTGTGGGACATCAAGGGCAAGGATCTCGGCAAGCCGGTGTACGAGCTGCTCGGCGGCCCGGTGCGCGAGCGCATCCGGGTGTATTCGTGGATCGGCGGCGACCGCCCGGCGGATACCGCCAACGCGGCGAAGGACGCCGTGGCGCGCGGCTTCAGTGCAGTAAAGATGAACGCCACGGCGGAGCTGCAGTTCATCGACGCCCACGCCAAGGTCACCCACGTGCTGGAAAACGTGCAGGCGATCCGCGACGCGGTCGGCCCCGACATCGGCATCGCGCTGGATTTCCACGGCCGCGTGCACAAGCCGATGGCCAAGGTGCTGATGCGCGAACTGCACGCATTCAACCTGATGTTCATCGAGGAGCCGGTGCTTTCCGACCACCTCGAAGCCATCCCCGAGCTGGCGGCGATTTCCCCGGCGCCGATCGCGCTGGGCGAACGGCTGTACTCGCGCTGGGATTTCAAGCGGGTACTGACCACCGGCGGTGTCGACATCATCCAGCCCGACCCCTCGCATGCCGGCGGTATCACCGAGACGCGCAAGATCGCCGCCATGGCCGAAGCGTTCGACGTGGCGCTGGCACTGCACTGCCCGCTGGGGCCGATCGCGCTGGCCGCCAACCTGCAGCTCGACGCGGTGTGCCACAACGCCTTCATCCAGGAACAAAGCCTGGGCATCCACTACAACCGCGGCAACGACCTGCTTGACTACATCACCGACCGCCACGTGTTCGCCTACGCCGACGGCTATGTGACAATGCCGACCGGTGCCGGCCTTGGTATCGAGGTGAACGAGGCCTACGTGGCCGAGCGCGCCACGGTGGGCCAGCACTGGCACAACCCGATCTGGCGCCATGCCGACGGCAGCGTGGCGGAGTGGTGATGGCCATGGCTTCCGCCTACGCACGCTACCCCAGCCTCGCCAACCGCGTGGTGCTGGTTTCCGGCGGCGCCACCGGCATCGGTGCGGCGTTCGTCAGCCACTTTGCACGCCAGGGCGCCAAGGTCGGTTTTCTCGACATCGACGACACCGGCGCGGCCGAGCTGCTGCCCACATTGGCCGACGTGCAGCATCTGCCGCAGTTCGTGCACTGCGACGTCACCGACGTCGCGGCCCTGCAGGACGCGATCGCGACGATCGCCGGCCAGCTCGGACCGATCACCGTGCTGGTGAACAACGCCGCCAACGACGTACGCCACCACCTGCCGGACATCGACCTCGCCGGCTACGAGCAAAACCTCGCCATCAACCTGCGCCACCAGGTGTTCGCCACCCGCGCCGTCACGCCCGGCATGGAGGCTGCCGGCGGCGGCTCGATCATCTGTCTGGGCTCCACCGGCTGGATGAAGAAAAACGCCGACTACCCGCTGTACGCCACCGCCAAGGCGGCGGTGCACGGCTTCGTCAACGGCATGGCGCACACGCTCGGTCAGCGCAACATCCGCATCAACGCGCTGGTGCCGGGCTGGGTCATCACGGACAAACAGCGCCGGCTGTGGCTGGACGCCGACGGCAAGGCCGAAATTGCCCGCGTGCAGTGCATGCGCGGTTACCTGATGGCCGACGACATCGCGCGCATGGCGCTGTTCCTCGGCGCAGACGACAGCCACATGTGTACTGGGCAAAGTTTCGTGGTCGACGGCGGCTGGGTGTGAACGCGCCGGCGCAGGTGGCGCTGGCGGCCGGCAATGTGCTCGGCGAGGGCATCCTCTGGTGCGAGCGCGCGCAAGCGCTGTACTGGACCGACATCCAGCGCGCCACGCTGTGGCGCCACGCGCCGGCCAGCGGCGAAACCCGGCAGTGGCATCTGCCCGAACGCCTCACCTCGTTCGCCCTGTGCGAGACGGATGGCTGGTTGCTGCTGGCGTTGGCATCGCGGCTGGCGTTTTTCCATCTGGCCGATGGCGCCTTGCACACCGTATGCGAGATCGAGCCCGAGCTGCCCACGCGCTGCAACGACGGTGCCTGCGACCGCCAGGGCCGCTTCGTGTTCGGCACCCTGCACGAGCCCGCCGACGGCGGCACCAAGCGGCCGCTCGGCAGTTTCTGGCGCCTGAACACAAATCTTTCGCTCGAACGCCTGCCGCTGGAAAACGTCGCCATCAGCAACAGCCTGGCCTTCAGCCCGGATGGCGCCACGCTGTACTACTGCGACTCGGCCACGCGCACGATCCGCTGCTGCCCTTACGGCGATACGCTCGGTTCCTCACGGCTGTTTGCCGACCTGCGCGGCGAGGAACGCGGCGAGCCGGACGGCGCCTGCGTGGATGCCGAAGGCGGCCTGTGGAGCGCGCAATGGGGCGCCGGCCGCGTCGTGCGCTACGCGCCCGACGGCCACCTCAGCCACACCTTGCCGGTGCCGGCCACTCAGCCCACCCGTCCCGCTTTCGGCGGCGCGCAGCTGGACACGCTCTACCTCACCAGCGCACGCGACGGGCTGGACGCCGCCACGCTCGCCAGGGAACCGGATGCCGGTGCCCTGTTCGCCGCGCAGGTCGGCACGCACGGCCTGCCCGAACCACGATTTGCCGGTAAACCGCCAACGGTTGATCTGCCGCCGGCGCCGTAGCCCGGCATGCGGATCGCACGACCCTCGCCACCACCACGCAGCCATTCCACGGGGAGACACCTATGGGCAACACCCTCACCGCGTCCGCGGCACCCACCGTGCCGCAAGGCAAGGCCACCGCGATCTTCGTCTGCATCCTTGCCTCGCTCGCGGGGTTGATGTTCGGCCTCGACATCGGCGTGATCTCCGGCGCGCAGCAATTCCTGCAGAAGGACTTCGGCATCAGCGACGACACGCTGGGCTGGATCGTCAGCGTGATGATGATCGGCGCCGCCTTCGGCGCCCTGGTGGCCGGCTGGCTGTCCAGCCAGCTGGGCCGCAAGCGCACGCTGATCCTGGGCGCGGTGCTGTTCGTCGCCGGCTCGGTGCTGTGCGGCATGGCATGGTCGCCGGAGGCACTGATCTCCGGCCGCCTCGTGCTCGGCGTCGCCATTGGCCTGGCGAGCTTCACCGCCCCGCTGTACCTGGCCGAGATCGCGCCCGAGTCGATCCGCGGCGCGATGATCTCGCTCTACCAGCTGATGATCACCATCGGCATCCTGGTCGCCTTCCTCTCCGACACCGCCTTCAGCTACTCGGGCAATTGGCGCTGGATGCTCGGCGTGATCGCGATCCCCGGCGCGCTGTTCCTGCTTGGCGTCGCCTTCCTGCCGGAAAGCCCGCGCTGGCTGATGATGAAGGACCGCCGCGGCGAGGCCGAACACGTGCTGCACCGGCTGGGCCTCCTGCCGGAGTCGATCGCCCGCGAGCTGGGCGCGATCACCGAGCAGCTCAAGATCCCGCAGCGCGGCTTTGCGATGTTCCGCCAGAACCGCAACTTCCGCCGCTCGGTGGGGCTCGGCATGCTGCTGCAGGTGATGCAGCAGCTCACCGGCATGAACGTGGTGATGTACTACGCCCCGCGCATCTTCCAGGACATGGGCTACGACACCGAGTCGCAGATGTGGTTTACCGCCATCGTCGGCCTGGTCAACGTGCTGGCCACCTTCATCGCCATCGGCCTGGTCGACAAGCTCGGCCGCAAGCCCATCCTCTACACCGGCTTCGTGGTGATGGCGGCGGGCCTGGGCGTGGTCGGCACCATGATGCACCTGGGCATCCACACCCACGGCCAGCAGTTCTTCACCGTCGGCATGCTGCTGCTCTTCATCGTCGGCTTCGCGATGTCCGCCGGTCCGCTGATCTGGACCCTGTGCTCCGAGATCCAGCCGCTCAAGGGCCGCGACTTCGGCATCGGCTGCTCCACCTTCACCAACTGGGTGGCGAACTGGCTGGTCGGCTTCTCCTTCCTGCCGCTGCTCAACGGCATCGGCCAGGCACAGACCTTCTGGCTGTACGCCGCGTTCAACGCCGTGTTCCTCTTCCTCACCCTCTGGCTGGTGCCGGAGACCAAGGGCGTCACCCTGGAGCAGATCGAACGCAAGCTCATGGCGGGGGAACCGCTGCGGCGGATCGGGCAATGAAACCACCCGGCGTGGCGGCCGCCGCAACGACGTCCGTCACGCCGGGTGTGCACCACGCCGCGCCTGCTACACGTGGACTGGCCAGCTCAGCACCAGCACAGGATGGGGTGCCAATACGCGGCCTTCCGCGCCAAGGTCGACAACGATCCGGACCGAAAATTGGGATGCGGCACAAACGAAGGCGAGGTGACACGCACCCGGAGTCCGCTCGACGCACGGACACGACGCTCACCATGACCGAAAGTGGATAGCAGCGACGTTGCTAAAGGTGTTCAGGAACACTGCGAGGACGAACCCGCCGACCACGCCCTTTGTGTAATTGGCCGAAACGCCAGGCCGTTATCGCCCGAAGGCACCAGCGGCACCAAAGCCACGCACTGCGTGCCGATTCATACGTAAGAGACGCGGAAACCAGATATCTCCCGCCGCCCCCACGGAAACTGGTCCGCGATCAGCGAGCCTCCCCTCATAGCGCACCGAAGCACGAAATAGTCGTCTCCCGGTAACGCGTCTCGCCCGACGGGCCCGCGGAATGCGCCAGCATCGGCCATCAACGCCGGTGGCTTTGCCAACGACGGGCCACCGCCACCGCTGCGCGAACCAAGTACGGGCAGTTCGAGATCTGTCGCAACCTGCAGGCGAAACTGGTGCGGCCTGTCGGATGGAAGGCCCTCGATCCCGACGAAGCATCGGTGTTCAACGACGCATCTCTGCTCCGGCCATCGCCCTCGAGACGCAAAGAAGCTCGCACTTCCAGTCGCAAGCAGCTGTCGGTCCGCGGCGACACACGCACACTCCGATCCTCGTCCCCGGCAACGGACAACGGCGCAGAAGCGCGCATGTTGCAGTGCAACTTGACGGTACGACGTATAGACTTTTTATACTACAATTCGATCGGATGGTACTGGCTGTGCGCCTTTGTCCGAATCGCTGCGCGCAGGTCTCGCTGACACTTCGCATTAATTGGGGAGAACAAGTCATGCAACAAACCAACATGGCGCTTTCGGTACATTGGGCGCTGGTGACCATAGGGGCTGCTTGCCTGATCGGCTATACCGCACAGGGCTATGCTCAAACGAGCGCTCCTGCCGCACCAGGCAGTCCAACGACATCCACCTCCGAAGCTAAAAGTGGAGCTTCAAACGCCTCCAAGACGCCTGCCAAGAAAAAAGAGGCGACCAACTTGAGCGCGGTAACCGTCACTGGCCAGCTTGCCGCCATCCAGCGCGCGCAATCTGTCAAGCAGGACGCAACCAACGTCGTGGATTCCGTTTCGGCCGAAGAAGCCGGCAAATTCCCCGACCCCAACGTCGCTGATGCGCTGCAGCGTGTCCCAGGCGTATCGGTCGACCGCAGCGGTGGCGAATCCAGCCAGATAGCGATTCGCGGCTTCGGCCCGGACTTCGTGGCGGTCACTGTCAATGGCCGGCAAATGGCGACCGCATCCGGCTCGCGCGCGTTCGATTTCAACGTGCTCTCATCCGACATCATCAACATCGCCACGGTCAACAAGACCTCATCTGCGGATATCCCGGAGGTCGATATCGGCGGCGTGGTTGACGTGCAGACGGCACGGCCCCTCGATTTCAGTGGCTACCATGCCTCCGGATCGATTGCCGGTGTCAACAGCAACCTGACTGGAAGCTGGGCCGGCAAGACAACACCCAAGGCGTCCGGCCTATTCGGTTGGACCAACGCGGATGATACCTTCGGCTGGCTGGCGTCCGTGCAGTATTACAAGCGGAAAGACACCCAGATCAACACTCAGGCCAACTCCTGGTACGTCAACCAGGACATTTCCAAACTTTCCGGGTTGAGCAATCCCAATTACACGAACGTCGCCATCCCGGAAACCTTGGCCAGTAACGTCCTTGATGAAACGCGCACCCGCAAGGGCTTCAGCGGTGCCATCGATTGGCGTCCGATCGACCAGTTGACCATCAAGTTCGACACTCTGTACTCAGGATACAAGGTCGACTCGCTGGTACACGAGTTCGGTGAGTATGGCAACTCTGGCGACTTCCAATCGCTCACCACCGACGCCAACAATACCGTACTGAATTATGTCCGGAAAAATACCGGGGCCATGTCCAACGACTACGTGATGGCCTACTACCCAAGCAACGAAGTCATGCTGCAAAACGGGCTGAACGTCTCGTTCAACTTCGACGCATCCACCATGCTCACCTTGGATATTTCCAAATCCAAGGCCTGGAACAAACAAAGCCCCGATGGTTACTTTTCGGTCATTGGAACTCGCAATGTCGGCGTCAACCCGACCTGGACCAACAACGGCAGCAACGAGCCACCGGACTACACCAACATAATCTCCACTACCGACACGAGTGACTTGTTTGCACATTGCTGCAATTTGGGCGGGCAGTCGAATAACATTACCGATGGTATAACCCAATACCAAATCAACCTTTCGAAGTACTTTGATGGAGATCTGCTGTCGCAGCTTGAATTCGGACTGCAGGAAAACCGCCAGTACAACAAATCCGTACAGTGGGCGACACCGCAGGGTATCATGTGCAATGCGTACTGCGGCTACGCCGTCAAGGTGCCGGCCGATGTAGTTCAGGCCTACATCTACACGCCGCCCGCACCCATCCATGGCGTTTCCCAACCGAACGTGCCGGCACAGTGGGTTCAATACAACGTCGCCTCCTACTTCAACTGGCTCATCACGCCGGCCGCCTACAATCAACTGGCACCAGACAAGCGCGCTGCGTTGCTTGCGGCGCTTGCGCAATACGGCAGCTTCGCTCCCAAAGTTAACCCCGGCAGTTACAACAAAGTATACGAGGTGGACAAAGCCGCCTTCGTCAAAGCCGTTTTCCAGGGCACAATGTGGGAAAAGTCATGGACTTTGGATGCTGGCGTCCGGTTCTTGGACGTCAATTCCGAGTCACAGGCGATCTTCCAAGAGCCTGTCAGTTACCACATCGATCCCAACGACAGCAGTGCAGGCCAAGTTGCCTATGGTCCGTTGCAACCGCAGTCGGCTACCGGCAGCTATCACAAGTGGATGCCGTCACTAAACTTTAAGCTCAACCTCCTCGACAACTTGGTGTATCGTCTTGCATTCTCTAAGACGCTCACCCCACCCGAGCTCAGCAACCTTTACTACAACCAGAGCTTCGGAACGCGCCCTGAATCGCTAACGATTACCCAGGGCAACCCCAACCTGCAGCCCTATACCTCAATCAACTGGGATACCGGCTTGGAGTGGTACATCAACGACGCCAGTTACCTGTCGCTGGAGACGTTCTACAAGAACGTCAGCAACTTCAGCACCATTGCCACCACCCCCGTGCAGTTCCTCGGCTACACCTGGGCATTGAGCGAGCCTATCAATCTTAATTCCGCCAAGATCTATGGTGAAGAGCTGACCTTCAACTACCAGTTCAAGAATGTGTTTCCAGCGCCATTCGATGGTCTAGGCGTGGCTTTCAACTACACCCATGTCAAGAGCAGCGCTAACCTTAATCCGGGAAGAATCAGCACGTCAGGTAAGTTCGCGGTACCTGGTATTGGCGATTCGGCTAACTTGAGCACCTATTATGAAAAAGGACCTTGGCAGGCTCGCCTAGCCTACAATTGGCGTGGCAAATATCTGCGCAGCATCGCGTTTGGAAGCGGCGCGCAACCAGCTACTCGTACCTCCTACGGCGAGCTTGACTTAAGCGCTAGCTACAAGCTCAACCCCCACGTTTCGCTGTTCGTTTCCGGTACGAACCTGACCCGCTCGCACCTTTACGATTACTCGGTTTACCCGAACCGTTTCCTCTATGCAGAGGCAGACGGTACGGTATACACCGTTGGCGTTCGCGGCAGCTTCTGAAACCCGAGACACCCCGGATGTCACTTACGGTGGGAACAGGAAACCACCAGCGGCATCCCGGGTGTCACCGAGTTCTCCGAAAGATGAACGCGGTTGACCACGTGAGGCAGGAGACCTGTCGCCCAACTTAAATCGCTCATTCTGGGAAGCATACACGCACGTGGCGTTGGCGCGTCTCAGCGTGCGACGTTTTATACATTACAAGCATCCCAGCTTGGGCCCTCAATGCCTTCTCAACGGCATGTAACACCGGTCCGCGCTAAGGCATGGCCGACCGGCTTCAAGCACTTGTGGTACACGATCCAAGTGCTGGCACCGCTGCGGTGGCAAGTTTATATTCCGTTACCAACAACGGTATTTTTTAGCTCCAAGCTTTTCGATCTTGTTTCAATCCCCAAGGAGAGAAGTCAATGAATCGTTTACTCGAGCGTCTGTTACACATTGCAACGCCATTTGCGTTTGTACTTGTCGCCGCCACGGGGCCTGTCTACGCCAACCAGACTACGCCTCCGTTGCCACAGATGGGTTTCAACAATTGGAACTCCACTCACTGCCGCCCAGAGTTCAACGAGATCATGATCCGCGGCATCATTGACAAATTCATCAGCCTCGGCCTGAAGAATGCCGGATATGAATACGTCAATATCGACGACTGCTGGGCCTATTGGAAGAGGGGCAAGGACGGCAGCCTGCAACCCAATCGAGTGCGTTTCCCAAGCGGGATCAAGGCGTTGGCTGACTACGTCCATGCACACGGCCTCAAATTCGGTCTGTACTCCAGTGCTGGCACTTGGACCTGCGAACCTCGTCAGGAAAATCGCGGCTTTCCTGGCGGCCTCGGTCATGAAAAGCAAGATGCCGCCACTTTCGCATCGTGGGGCGTGGATTACCTTAAGTACGACAACTGCAATAATCAAAAGGTTGACGCCGTCAAACGATACACCGCTATGGCAGAAGCCCTGCGCGCCACCGGCCGGCCAATCTTCTACTCAGTTTGCGAGTGGGGCCAAAACAAGCCTTGGCTTTGGGCGGGAAAGCCACCAGTCGACGCCGAATCGTGGCGTACCACCGAGGACGTCAGCGACAACTACGCATCCATGCTGAAAATCTTCAAGCAAAATGTGGTATTCGACAGATATGCTACGCCAGGTCATTGGAATGATCCCGACATGCTTGAAGTCGGCAACGGTGGTATGACCGACACCGAGTACCGCAGCCAATTCAGCCTATGGTCCATCATGGCTGCACCGCTGTTGATCGGTACCGACCTACGCACGATCAAACCGGATGCGTTACAGATACTGCTCAACAAGGATGTGATTGCGGTGGATCAAGATCCGCTTGGTGTACAGGGCAAACAGGTGAGCGATGCGACCGGCATCCACGTGATCGTCAAGCCACTCAAGGACGGCAGCAAGGCTGTTGCGGTGTTTAATGAAACTGATACCACACGTAACGTGAGCGTGAACTCCACTGAAATAGGCCTTAAGCAGGGTGCTAGCTATCGCGTACGTGACCTTTGGACCCACGCGGATATGACGAGCGACGGTTCCATCAAGGTCAATCTCCCGGCGCACGCGACGATGATGTACCGCATCAGTCAACTCTGATGTGGACGCGGCCAACCGCGTTCGCAGACGAGCTGAAAGGTCGTGGTCTCCTATGCTGAGAATAGGGAATACGGCGCTTAGTGTTTTGGTTCTTCCCGAAGCCGGCGGCGGGATCGCCGGCTTCGACTGGCATGGACGGGGAGGCTCAATACCCTTGTTGCGCCCTTACAACCCTACGCCAGAGCGACCGGAACATCAGATCGATCCAAGGCAACTGTCTTGCTTCCCACTGGTGCCATGGAGTAACCGCATTGCCGACGGTGGGTTCACGGTCGGCGGACGCTGGGTTGCATTGCAGCGTAACTGCGAGGATGAGCCTTGGCCGATTCACGGCAGTGGATGGCAGCACGCATGGCGGGTGGAGGCACACACGGCATACAAGGTGCGACTTTCGTTGCGGCAGCATGCGGCGACCGCGTATCACTACGAAGCGATGCTTCAGTACGCCGTGTACGGCTACACCTTGCGGGTTGATCTGGCGGTCACCAATACCGGACGCGCGACGATGCCGTTTGGACTCGGGCTGCATCCCTTTTTCACCCGCCTAGATGGCGTGCGCCTGCTCGCACCGGCGTCCAAGGTCTGGCTCAATGACGGCCGGACGCCACTGCCAACGAAGCGCGTTGTGGTTCCAGCAAGGTGGGATTTCCGAACCGAGCGCTCGTTGCCGGAGAACGGCCTCGATCACGCGTTCCAAGACTGGACCGGTACGGCCACGATTCATTGGCCATCGGCTCGACTTAGCCTGCGGATCGATGCCAATGTTGACGCGTTCGTGCTCTATACACCAGCTGACCGCAACTTCTTCTGTTTTGAACCGGTCGACCACCCCATAAACGCTGTACACCTGCCTGGCGGGGCAACTGACAACGGCATGACGATGCTTCCGCCACGGGCCACCTTGCGGCGCCGCTTTTCGTTCAGCGTGATCGGCATGTCGGGAAATTGATAAGCGTGAATAAAAGTACCGCGCGGTCTGCACGGGCAACTTGGCTGACATTTCCGCGGCCTCGAGTCATGCATTTCCGTTACCCGAAATTCCCCGTATCGCGATGCAGTGATTGCGGAATAGGTACCCAATCGTACGACGTCAACCTGTCATAACCATAAGGGCAATTGTCATGAAAAGTCATCCATGGATAAAGGCCGGGATTATTGCTGGTGGCCTTACGTTGTCGGCGGTTGGGCTGGCCAGTACGCGTGCCGAGATTTCCGCGCCAATGTCCGCGATGCACCAGATCAGTTTCGACAAATACAGCTTTCTCATCGACGGGAAACGGATCTACATCTGGTCCGGCGAGTTCCACCCATATCGTTTGCCAAGCCCTGGTTTGTGGCCAGACATCTTCCAGAAGATGAAGGCGGCCGGGTTCAACACCGCCTCGATCTATTTTTCCTGGGGCTACCATTCGCCACGCGCGGGCAAGTATGACTTCGGCGGCATACGCGACATCGACAAGCTGCTCGATGACGCGCGTGAAGCCGGCATCTACGTAATCGCCCGCCCCGGCCCCTACATCAACGCCGAGATCGACAGTGGCGGCTTCCCGTTGTGGCTGACCGACGAGCCGGTCAAAAACCGCAGCCCAGATCCCGCCTACCTCAAGCTCGCCGATCAGTGGATGACACAAATCGACCATGTCCTCGCCCGCCACCAGCTCACCAATGGCCGTGGCACGGTGATCGCATACCAAGTCGAGAACGAGTACTACAACGGCTCAGCGGACGGCCGCGCCTACATGCAGCACCTTGAGGGCAAGGCCCGGGCGGACGGGATCACAGTGCCGTTGGTCGGCAACCACAACGCAACCTTCGTGACCGGCAAGGGCGCGATGCAGGTCAGCGGCTGGGACTATTACCCGCAAGGTTTCGACTGCTCACATCCCTCACAGTGGAAGCCCGCCCCGGACATGGCTGAACATCGGTTCGCCGGTGAGCCGCTTTTCACGGCAGAGTTCCAGGGCGGTGCGTTCGACCCTTGGGGCGGACCCGGTTACCCCAAGTGCGCACAACTCATCAACGATCGCTTTGCCAACGTCTTCTACAAGGAGAACATTGCGGCGGGGGCCACGGCGCAGAACTTCTACATGCTGTTCGGCGGCACGTCGTGGGGCTGGCAGGCAATCCCGCAAAACTACACGTCCTACGATTACGGTGCGGCGATCACCGAGGGACGGCAGTTCGATCCCAAGTACTACGAGGACAAGCGCATCGGCTATTTCCTCCACGCAGTCGCGCCGATCGCCAAGACCGACGCGATGACACCGGGCCGCCTCAACAATCCAGACCTTGTTGATCGCGCCCGCGTCAACCCGGACACCAATACACAATTTCATCTCGTTCGTCACGGCGACACCACCGCCTCCACCACCGAAACGACGCATCTAGCACTATCGCTGAAGGAAGGTCGGTTCGACATACCGCAAGAATCTGGCACCGCTATTACCATCAATGGGCGTCAGAGCAAGATGCTGGTGGCTGACTACCCGCTCGGCGCGACGCACCTGACCTATTCGACCTCCGAATTGATGACGGATGCGACGATCGACGGTCGGGACATCGCTGTGCTCTACGGTCACCGTGGCACCGCCGGTGAAACCTTGCTCGATTTTGCCGTCAAGCCGAAGGTAACGGTATTGTCGGGAAACGTCAGTCAACATTGGGGCAGCACCGGACTGCGGCTGAACTATCGCCACGACGGCCTGATACGCGTATTGGTCGACGGCGGCAAACGACCGCTGTTGCTGCTCATCGGAGACGACCAGGCAACGGAGCACGTCTGGCAGCAGGAAACGTCCCGCGGGCCGGTACTGATGCTCGGCTCGCATCTACTGCGCAGCGCACACTTCGGTGACGGCACCCTGGCATTGACTGGCGATGGTGACAGCGATGCGCATGCGGAGGTGTTTGCCGACAACTCGGCGAAAATAACGTGGAACGGCCAGCCGCTCGCTACCAAGCCCACCGCCTCGGGGGGATTGGTGCTCACGCTGCCGGTGCCGCGACCCGTCACGTTGCCGGTGCTCGACCACTGGACACAGCGCGCCGGCGCGCCGGAGATCTCCCGCAACTTCGACGATGCAAAGTGGCGCATCGCCAACCTCACCACCACCAGCAGCATCACCAAACCCGGCACGCTGCCGGTCTTGTTCGCCGACGACTATGGTTTCCATACTGGCAACACATGGTATCGCGGCCACTTTACCGTCGGTCCCGATCATGCGGCGCCTACTGGTCTAAAACTCGACGTGATAAGCGGCGGAAACGCCGGAGCCTTTTCGGTGTGGCTCAACGGGCACTTCCTCGGCAGCGTGACCCGCAATGAAACCGGCTCATTTGGTTTCCCTGCCACGATGCTCGTGCCGGGCGACAACGTCATTTCGGTGTTGACCGTCGATATGGGGCATGAGGAGGACTACAAATCCACCGGAGAGAACCGCACCGCACGCGGCATCGTCTCGGCCGAGCCGCTCGGCGTCAGTGCCAACACAATCACTTGGCGTCTACAGGGGGCAATCATCGACGAAAATCCGCAACGCGGCCCCTACAACTTTGGCGGACTCTACGGTGAGCGCCAGGAATGGCCAATCAAGCCGGGCAAGGCTTCCGACTGGCACCATGCGACGTTGCCGGCCAACGACGCCGTACCGGGAGTGAGGTGGTACCGCACCAACGCCACGCTCGACCTGCCCAAAGGCCAAGACACGTCGCTGGGGTTGGAGATCGAGGATCCGCCGGGCCGACACTACCGCGCCACAATCTTCGTCAACGGCTGGCAGATGGGCAATTACGTCGCTGACCTCGGCCCGCAGCATCGTTTTCCAATACCCAACGGCGTCATCAACCCACACGGGGGCAACGACATCACGATCGCCGTCTGGAAGACCGACAACTCGCCGGGCAGCCTCGGCACTGTCTCGCTCATCGATTTTGGCTCGTATACCTCACCGGTCGACGTTGAGCCCATCCGGTAGATGAGGTAACAAATCCCCGCCATCGAGAGGAGCTGGATTGTGCCCCCCGGGGCTCGGGGCGGTGAAACTGTGGCGCCCGTAGCCCACAGCACCAAGCTCAACCACAACGAGCGTCTAAACCGCAAAATCGATCCTCACCCTGAGGCGGATGGCGTCTTCCTGAACGAAGACGCCATCCGCCGACTGGCCGGCGCGATCCTGTTTGAGCAGACCGATGAATGGGCCGTGCATCGGGCTCGCTACATGCCACACGACACGCCGAGCGATGTCCCCGATCCTTCCACCGCCGAGCTACCTGCCCCGACAATCTGAACGCCGCAGCTCAAACCCACTCGGAGGCTATCGAGTCAGAGCCGACACCGCGAGCGAAAACACAATCGCGGCGGTGCATCAGCTTGAAGTACGCAGCGAGAGCTTGGCCGATACGGTGGGCTTTGAACCTACTCGGACCGCTGGACGTGTTTGGCGCTTGTCGCAGTCGCATCCTGGTGAAGGGGCGACCCTCAAGCGACCTTCTCCCCACCTGCCGTACCAACTAATCACGGGGTTGCATCTATCTCTTGCCATGTCCTGCGCCCCAGTCACTTATCCTCATCATGCCCAATCACTCGGCGTAACGGGCTACCAGCAGGCACCACGACGAGCCGCTGACCGATAACCTTGAGCCAGACCGTGGAACCGGCCCGAAGAGCCGGTCGACGCATTACGGATTTCAGTATCAAGCGCAGGATCCAGTTTCCACGGCGTTGAATGGTGCCCCGCCCCAATAGCCCTTGGGCATGCGTCTCCGGTTCGATTCAACGCGTAGTTGATGCGAAGTGACCTTGGTGCTACCGGACGCCCCGTAGCCAAAGCGTTCAATCCTCCTAAGGCCACACAAGGCGCTTGGATTTCGGGCGCTCTACAGCGCCGCCCGTCGGAGCAGCTGGGCGTTGATCGCCACAATCACTGTGCTGGCGGACATCAGGATCGCGCCCACCGCCGGGACCAGCAGGATGCCCGTCCAGGCCAGTGCGCCCGCGGCCAGTGGAATCGCCAGGATGTTGTAGCCTGCCGCCCACCAGAGGTTCTGCACCATCTTGCGGTAGCTGGCCCGGCTCAGGGTGACGATGCGCGGCACGTCGCGCGGATCGGAGCGCACCAGCACCACGTCTCCGGCTTCCACCGCCACGTCCGTGCCGGCGCCGATGGCCACGCCCACGTCCGCGGTTACCAGCGCCGGTGCGTCGTTCACGCCATCGCCCACCATGGCGACCTTGCGGTTGCCCTGCTGCAGCTCCCCGATCTTGGCGACCTTGTCCTCCGGCAGGATTTCGGCAAAGACCACGTCGATCCCCAGCTCCCGGGCAACGGACTCGGCGACTGCTCGGGAGTCGCCGGTGAGCATGGCCACCTTGATGCCGGCAGCGTGCAGGCGTTCGATGGCTTCCCGCGATTCGGGCCGCACCGCATCGGCGATGGCGAACACGGCGAGCACGCGGTTGCCTTCGATCAGGTAGGTGGCCGACTGCGCGTTGGCGGCCGCGGCCTGCGCGGCTTCCTGGATCATCCGGCCGGGCCGCGCGCCCAGCCGCCTGAGCATGGCGGGCCCACCGACATGCAGCAGGCGGCCTTCCACCTCGGCACGCACGCCCACCCCGGCCATCGACTCGAACCCGGCCGAGGCAGGTATCGCCAGGCCGCGCTCCTTCGCGCTCGTCGTCAGGGCATGGGCGATGGGATGCTCGGCGTCACGCTGCACCGCCGCGGCCAGGCGCAGGGCGTCGTCCTGCGTCACGCCGTCCTCGACTGTCATCGACACCACGCGATGCGAACCAAGCGTCAGCGTGCCCGTCTTGTCGAACACGACGATATCGAGGTTGCGTGCCTCTTCCAGACCGCGCCGGTCGCGAACCAGCAGGCCGTTCTGCGCGCCGATCGTGGTGGAGATCGCGGTTACCAGTGGCACCGCCAGCCCGAGGGCGTGCGGGCAGGCGATCACCAGTACCGTCACCACGCGGGTGATGGTGAAGTCCAGTGTTGCGCCCGCCGCCGACCATGCGACGAACGTGACCACACCCGCGCCAATGGCGACCAGCGTGAGCCAGAACGCCGCCCGGTCCGCCAGTGCCTGGGCGCGCGAACGGGACGTCTGCGCCTGCGCAACCAGGCGCATGATCCCGGCCAGGGCCGTGCTGTCCCCGGTGCCGGTGACCTCGACCCGGAGCGATCCCTGGCCGTTCACCGTGCCGGCGATGACCTTGGCGCCTTCGCTTTTTTCGACCGGCTTCGACTCGCCGGTAATCATCGCCTCGCTGACGCTGCTCTTGCCGCTCTTCACCACGCCGTCGGCGGGGATGCCCGCGCCGGGCCGGATCAGCAGCACGTCGCCGGCGCGGAGTTCGCCGACCGGGACCACCTCGGTTTCATCGCCGCGGGTGATCCGTACCGCCGTGTCCGGCAGCAGTTTGGCCAGCTCCTTGAGCGCGCCCTGGGCCTGGAAGATCGAGCGCATCTCGATCCAGTGGCCCAGCAGCATGATCGTCACCAAGGTCGCCAGCTCCCACCACAGCGCATGCCCCGGATAGCCGAGTGTCACCGCCGCGCTGTAGAGGAAGGCGACCACGATCGCCATCGAGATCAGCGTCATCATGCC
This sequence comes from Rhodanobacter sp. FW106-HT46G03, assembly GCF_058789895.1. Taxonomy (NCBI): domain Bacteria; kingdom Pseudomonadati; phylum Pseudomonadota; class Gammaproteobacteria; order Lysobacterales; family Rhodanobacteraceae; genus Rhodanobacter; species Rhodanobacter sp. FW106-HT46G03. The sequence goes on along the minus strand of NZ_JBYTCC010000001.1, from coordinate 267,961 downwards.
TGGCAGGCGGTCGATCAGCTCGCCCCATGCGCCCTTCACGAACACCCAGCCGCCGTAGAGAAAGACGACGGTGCCGAAGATCGCGGGGAGGTACTGCGCGCCGGGGAACCGGGGCGCCGTGTACCCGAACCATTCCTGCAGCATCGGCTCCCACACCAAGGCGGGAAGGGTCAGTGCCAGGCTGAGCCAGAACCGGTCGCGGAACATCTCCACGCTGTGGCCGGCATGCTTGTCGTGGCCGGCGTGTTCGCCGGTGTCCGGCCCATGTCCGTGCGCGTGGTGCGCGGAATGCTCATCGGACGCATGGGCGTGCCCGGATGGATGGCGGTCGGTATGCATGGATGCCTCCGGTCAAGCACAGGTCGAAAAAAGATGGTGGGATCGCCGTCGCCATCGATGGCGATCGGCTCCTCCGTGTCCAGCAGGTGTGCCCGGTTCATTCCCGGTAAGCCGCCGCTACCACGCAGGCCCGGTGCAACGGTTCGCAGACCGCAGGCCGGCGACGTCAAAGGTTCACGAGGCCCCCGGCGCAGTGGGAAGGGACGTCATGAGCTTGGCCGCGGCAGCGCCGAGCGCCGGTCCCATCGAGATCGCGTTGGACGGATGGGCGATCGTGTCGGTACTGACGATTCTCGCCAGACGGGCGGCTTTCAGTTGCTCATAGGCATCACCCGAGAACACCGGATGGATCGCCACCACGACCGGCGCCGGCAGGCCGAGTCGTTCCAGGTGGCCGAGCGTCTCCAGGATCGTGCGTCCCGATGAAACAATGTCGTCGACCAGCACCGGGGTGCGTCCGGCGACGGCAGCGGCATCGGGCAAGCTGACGCTGACATCGTAGTCGCCGCGGCGCAGCTTGCGCAGCACCTGGAAGGGCACGCCGGCCCGCGTGGCGATGCTGCTCACCCATTGCTCACTTTCGCTGTCAGGCCCGATCACGATGGCGTCGGGCACATTCGAAGCGATCCAGCGGGCCACGAGCGGAGCGGCGCGCACGTGTGCCGTCGGGATGCGGTACAAGGCATCCAGTCGTGGCGTGCGATGCAGGTGGGGGTCCACCGTCACCAGCCAGTCGAAGGACTGCTCCAGAAAGCGCGCGAACAGCGGCGAGGTGACGGCCTCGCCGCGGTGGAAGCGGGTGTCCTGCCGCATGTAGCCGAGGTAGGGCGCAATCAGACCCACGCTGCGGGCGCCGAACTCACGGGCGGTCTCCGCGGCGAACCGCAGCGGCAGCGCGATGGCGTCGGCCGTGCGCAGGCTCGCAAGCATGGCGACGTCCGCGTCCTGCAGGGCAGTATCCAGGGTAACCAGGGATTCCCCATCGGGAAACCGGTGCCAGTCCAGCGGGGCAACGCGGGCGCCGAGTTCGGCCCCGACCGTCGCCGCCAGGGCGACGTCGGCGGGAAACGGGATCAGGATGCGATTCATGCGGCCTCCTCCAAGGCGAAGGGCACGGCCGTCGCCGCGTACTCCAGCGCGTACGCCAACTCTCCGCGCGACTGCGCATGGACGGTGAACAGGGGTTGTCCGCGCTGGACGACGTCACCGATCCGCCACGCGGTGGCCAGGCCCGCCGCAGGCGAGCCGGGGGCGCCGGCAAGCTTGGCAATGCGTGCCAGCCGGCGGTTGTCGATCGCCGCAATCCGCCCGGACGCACCCGCGGTGACGTCCGCGGTGAACTCCGCGTGTGGCGGCTCGCGGAAACCGCCCTGGGCTTCGCAGATCGCGAGGAACTTCGCCAGCGCCCGGCCCGAGTCCAACACCTCATTGGCCCGCGCTACCCCGGTGCCTGGGGTGGTGCCGGGCACCATGTCCAGCAGGGCACCGGCGAGCGCCACGCTGCGCTCGCGCAGATCCGCCGGTGCATCGGCGTTGTTGCGCAGGACCTTGAGCACATCCAGCGCCTCCAGCGCGGGCCCGATGCCCACGCCGACCGGCTGGCGGCCGTCGGAGCGGTACACGTCCAGCTGAAGGCCAAGCGCCGAGGCCGTGCCACCCAGCCGGGTGGCAAGACGGGTGCCGGCGGCGTCGCTGCGCACCTTCGCGGTCGGACCTACCGGGATGTCGATCAGGACGTGGGTCGAGCCGGCCGCAACCTTTTTCGACAGCACGCTGGCGACCAATTGCCCGTCGCTGTCGAAATCCAGCGGTCGCTGGATCCGGATCACGATGTCGTCGGCCGGGCTCAGGCGGACGTTGCCTCCCCAGACAATGCAGCCTCCCTCACGCTCCACGACGCGCCGCATGTCCGGCAGGTCCAGTGCCACCGGCGCCAGCACCTCCATGGTGTCGGCGGTCCCCGCCGGCGACGTGATCGCGCGCGAGGAGGTCTTGGGGATGCGGTAGCCGAGCGCGGCGATGATCGCCACTACGATCGGGGTGGTGCGATTCCCCGGCAGACCACCGACACAATGCTTGTCCAGCACCAGGCCTTCGCCCCAGTCGAGCCGCTGGCCGACGGTCAGCATGGCCCGGGTCAGCGCGGTGGTTTCACTCTGGTCCAGCCGCTCGCCGGCGGAGGCGGCGACGAAGGCCGCGAGCTCCAGGTCGGACAGCCGGCTGGCCACGGCGTCCTGCATCAGGGCGAGATACTGGGATTCGTCCAGACGTCCGCCAAACACCTTGGATCGCAGTGCACCCACGGAAGCCGCCGGCTCGGGGTGACGGAAGCTGGCCAGCTCCCCGGGCTGCGGTGCCAGTGCGCTCCAGGCCGCCTCCGAAAGAGCTGCCTCATCGACGGTGACCAGGTCGCCGACCACGACGTTCAGGGTCGCGATCAGCGTGCGCTGCCCGAGCTGCACCTCCACCCGGGTCATGGCGGCAAATCCTTCCGAGCGGCAAATCTCGCAGTCGCGGTGCATGTAGACCACCGGCTGCTGGTAGGTGTCGATGCCGGCACGGACGACCCGCATGCGGGTGTGGGTCAACGCGTTCATGTACCACGTCCTCCTTCCAGCGCCACCCGTTCCAGGTGTTCCGGAGCACGGGCCGACCATCCGAGCTCGCGCTGGATGCGCGCGCGCAACGTGTCTGCCGCGTCCGGCTCGCCGTGTGTCACGTAGACAATGCGTGGCGCCGTCGGTGCGGTGCGCATCCAGTCCAGCAGTTCGTTCGCATCCGCGTGGCCGGAGAACCCCTCCAGTTTGACGACCTCGGCGCGGATGGGAACGTCGCGACCGAACATCCGCAACGTGGACGCGCCCCCCACCAGGGCCGCGCCCCGCGTGCCACCGGCCTGGTAGCCCGCGAGCACGATGGCATTGCGATCATCCGGGCCGAACGCCTCGATGTGATGCAGTACGCGGCCGCCGGTGACCATGCCGCTGGCCGAGATGATGATCATCGGTCCGCGCTGGCGATTGAGCGCCTTGGACTCCTCGACGCTGTTGACGAAGGTCGTCAGCTCGTACATGCGGCGGCAATCCTCGTCCGACACGCGGTGTTCGTCGTGGTAGCGGTGGTAGATGCGGGTCGCATCGATGGCCATCGGGCTGTTGAGGTAGACCGGAACCCGCGGGATATCGCCCCGCTCCCGCAGCCGCGCCAGGTGCAACATCAACGCCTGCGCCCTGCCTACCGCAAAGGCCGGGATCACCATCACCCCGCCCCGGGCGGCCACCCGGCGCACGATCGGCGCGAGCTCGGCTTCCTGGTCGACGGACACGTGCGCCCGGTTGCCATAGGTGGACTCGCAGACCAGCACGTCGCAGGCGGGCAGCGGCGAGGGCGGGTTCATCAGCGACTCGTTCTGCCGCCCGAGGTCGCCGCTGAAGTGCAGGCGCTGGCCATGCACGTCCAGGCTGACATGGGCAGCACCGATGATGTGACCAGCCGGATGGAAGCGTGCCCGGATGCCGGGCACCACCTCGACCTCTTCGCCCTGGTTGTGCCCGTGCAGGTATTTCAGGCTCCTATGCGCGTCCTCTTCGGTGTACAGCGGCAGCGGCTCCTTGTGCTTCGAGTATCCCTTGCGTGCCGCGTACTTGGCTTCCTCCTCCAACAGGTGGCCGCTGTCGGGCAGCAACAGGCCGCACAGCGCCACGCTGCCGTGGGTGCAGTGGATCTGGCCGCGGAACCCCTGCTTGACCAGCGCCGGCAGGTATCCCGAATGGTCCAGGTGCGCATGGGTGAGCACGACAGCGTCGATGGCTGCCGGAGCCACCGGGAACGGGGCCCAATTGCGGTCACGCAGCTGCTTGTAGCCCTGGAACAGGCCACAGTCGACGAGCACGCGGTGCCTGCCATCTTCGACCAGATAGCGCGAACCGGTGACGGTGCCGGCGGCACCGAGGAACTGCAGGGTGGATCCGCTCGTGGTATTCATGATTGCTCCCGGGGGAATGGGGTGCTGCGTGCACGGTCCAGCAACGACTGGTGCTCGGCCGGCGAGCCGGTGAGCGCCAGGGCGGGGAGAGGCTTTTTCATGGTGTGGATTTCCCTCCGTCGGGTTGGGAACAGGCGTCCTGGACGTTCCTGCGCAAGCGGTGCAGGACCAGCAGCCGGAATGCGGCGGGTACCACCAGCATCGACAGCAACGGCGCGGTGAGCATGCCGCCGATCATCGGCGCGGCAATGCGCTGCATCACTTCCGAACCGGCGCCGTGGCCGAGCAGAATCGGAAACAGGCCGGCGAGGATCACCGCCACGGTCATCGCCTTCGGCCGCACGCGCTGCACCGCGCCCTCGCGGATCGCCTCGTCCAGCTCGGCCGGCCCCGAGTGCGGATCGATGGCCAACTGGTGGTCCCACGCGTGGCGCAGGTACAGCATCATCACCACGCCGAACTCGGCGGCGACGCCGGCCAACGCGATGAAGCCGATCATCGTCGCCACCGATACCGCATGGCCAAGCAGCCAGATCAGCCACAGTCCGCCGACCAGCGCCAGCGGTACGCTGGCCATGATCACCGCCGCCTCGCTCACCCGGCGGAACACCGCGTAGATCAGCACGAACACGATCAACAGCACGACCGGCACCACCAGGGTCAGCCGCTGCATCGCCTGCGCCAGGTATTCGAACTGGCCCGACCAAGCGACCGTGACGCCCGGTGGCAGGCGCACCTCGCGCGCCACCGCCGCTTGCAAGTCCGCCACCACCGCACCCAGGTCGCGCCCGGCGGTATCGACGTAGACGTAGGTCGCCAACTGGCCGTTCTCGCTCTTCAGCATCGGCGGTCCGGCGACCACCTTGATCTCGGCCACCTGCCCCAGCGTCAGCTGCGCGCCGTTCGCCGCGACGATCGGCAAGGCCTTCAATGCGGCCAGCGAATCGCGATCGGCCCGCGGGTAGCGCAGCACGATGGGATAGCGCTCGCGGCCTTCGACGGTTTGCCCGATCGGATCGCCGCCGACCACCGTCGCCACCAGCTGTTGCACCTGCTGCTGGGTCAGGCCATAGCGTGCGGCCTCGGCGCGGCGGATACGCACGTCGACATAGCGACCGCTGGCCGCCCGCTCGGCAATCGCCGAGCCCACGCCCGGCACCGTGCGTGCTACCGCCTCGATGCGGTCGGCGACCGCCTGCAGGCGGTCCACCTGGCTGCCCAGCACCTTGATGCCGATCGGGCTCTTGATGCCGGTGGCCAGCATGTCGATGCGGTTGCGCAGCGGCGGCACGAACAGGTTGGTCAGACCCGGCACCTGCACCGCCTGGTTCAGCTCCGCCTTGATCTTCGCCATCGTCATGCCCGGTCGCCATTGGTCCTTCGGCTTGAAGGTGATGGTGGTTTCGAACATCTCCATCGGCGCCGGATCGGTGGCGGTGTCGGCGCGGCCAGCCTTGCCGAACACGTGGTCGACCTCAGGCACCGTCTTGATCATGCGGTCGGTGAGCTGCAGCAGTTGCGCCGCCTTGCCGGAGGACAACCCCGGCAATGCGGTGGGCATGTACAACAGCGTGCCCTCGTCCATTGCCGGCATGAACTCGCTGCCGAGCCGGCTGAGCGGGAGCAGCGCGCTGAGCAGCAGGAGTCCGGCCAGTACCAGGGTCGTCTTCGGACGGCGCAGCACCACTTCCAGAATCGGCCGGTACAGCGCAATCAACCAGCGGTTGAGCGGGTTGGCATGTTCCGGCCGGATACGCCCGCGGATCAGATAGCCCATCAGCACCGGCACCAGGGTTACCGCCAGCCCGGCCGCCGCCGCCATTGCGTAGGTCTTGGTGAATGCCAGCGGCTTGAACAGCTTGCCTTCCTGCCCCTGCAGCGCGAACACCGGGATGAACGACAGCGCGATGATCAGCAGGCTGACGAACAGCGCCGGCCCCACCTCTGCCGCCGCCTCGACCACCAGCGACCAGCGCGCTGCACCTTGCGGCTCATCGCCGCCGTGCGCGTCGCGCCAATGCTCGAGGTGCTTGTGCGTGTTCTCGATCATCACCACCGCCGCATCGACCATCGCGCCGATCGCGATGGCGATGCCGCCGAGCGACATCAGGTTCGCCGTCACGCCCTGCAGGTGCAGCGCGATGAACGCGGCCAGCACGCCCAGCGGCAGGCTGACCACCGCCACCAGCGCCGAGCGCAGGTGGCCGAGGAACAGCACGCAGACCAGCGCGACCACCAGAAACTCCTCCAGCAGCTTGCCCCACAGGTTGTCCACCGCCGCGTCGATCAGCTGCGAGCGGTCGTAGGTCGGCACGATCTCGACGCCGGCCGGCAGGCTGCGCTTGAGTTCGGTGAGCTTCGTCTTGACCGCCTCGATCGCGGCCTTCGCGTTCTTGCCCGAACGCAGCACGATGATGCCGCCGGCCACCTCGCCCTGGCCATCCAGTTCCGCAATGCCGCGCCGGAAGCTCGGCCCGCGCCGCACCGTGGCGACCTCGCCCAGCAGCACCGGCACGCCGTTCGCGTTGGTGCCGACCGGCACATGCTCGAAGTCCTCGCGGCTGTGCAGATAGCCTTCGCTGCGCACCATCAGTTCCGCCTCGCCCTGCTCGATCACCGAGCCGCCGCTGGCGCCGTTGGCCGCGCGTACCGCGTCCGTCAGCTGCGCCACGGTGATACCGCGCGCGGCCAGCGCCTGCGGGTCCGGCACGATCTGCCAGGCGCGATCCATGCCGCCCAGGCTGGCCACTTCGGCGACATCCGGCACGGTTTTCAGCTGGTAGCGCAGGAACCAGTCCTGCAGCGCGCGCAGCTCGCCGAGGTCGTGCTTGCCGGTGCGGTCGACCAGCGCGTACTCGTAGATCCAGCCTAGGCCGGTGGCGTCGGGCCCGAGCGACGGATTGACCCCGGCCGGCAGTCGGTCGCGCACCTGGCTCAGGTACTCCAGCACGCGCGAGCGGGCCCAGTACAGGTCGGTGCTGTCGTCGAACAGCACGTAGACGTAGGAGTCGCCGAAGAACGAGTACGCGCGCACCGTGCGGGCACCGGGCACCGACAGCATGGTGGTGGCCAGCGGATAGGTGACCTGGTCCTCGACCACCTGCGGCGATTGCCCGGCCCAGCTGGTGCGGATGATCACCTGGGTATCGGACAGGTCCGGCAACGCGTCGAGCGGCGTGCGCGTCAGCGAGAACATGCCCGCCGCCGCCAGCGCCAGTGCGGCCAGGAGCACGAACACGCGGTTGGCGACGGCAGTGCGGATCAGGGCGGCGATCATGGCCGACCTCCGCTCGGCACCACCTGGCCCGCATGCGAGTCATGCGGGGTTGCCGGACGAAGGGCACTGGCGGCGGCTGCGGGAACCCCTCCGCGTTCGCCAAGGCGTTCCAGCGCACCGGACAGGCTGGCCTCCGAGTCGATCAGGAACTGGCCAGAGACGACGACCTTCTCGCCACCATGCAAGCCATCCAGGATTTCGGTGTAGCCGCCGGACGAACGCCCGGTGCGCACGGCGAGCGGGCGGAACCGGCCGTCCATTTCCGCCACGATCACCCGCGTCTGGGTGCCGGTCGCGATCAAGGCATCGCTCGGCACCACCGGCACCGCCTCGCCGGCGGCCGGCTGTAGTTGCACGGTGGCGAACATGCCCGGACTCAGCCGGCCGTCCGGGTTGGCCAGCACGATGCGCGCGCGCTGGGTGCGCGTGGCATTGTCGATGTCCGGCAGCAGCGTCTCGACGTTGCCGTGGAACACTTGCCCGGGGAACGCATCGACCGTGACGGTGACCGGCGTACCGGCGTGCACCGTGCCGGCGACGGCCTGCGGCAGCGATGCCTCGACCCACACCGTCGCCAGACCGTTCAACATCATCAGCGTCTGCCCGGCGCCGACCCGCTGCCCGTCGCGCACCTCCAGCGTGGTGACCACGCCCGCCTGCGGCGCATGCAGGGTGATCGCCGCGCCCGCGCCGCGCCGTGCGGCGCGGATGTCCGCGGCAGTCAGGCCGAGTACCTGCAGGCGCTCGCGCGCGGCGCTGCGCAAGGCCTTCGCGTCGGCCGACTGCGCGTCCTGCAGCGCGTCGTACTCGGCCAGCGCGCTGCTCCATTGCGGCGCCAGCAGCTCGGCCAGCGGCTCGCCGGCCGCCACTTTCGTGTACGGCGCACGCACCAGCAGTCGGCTGACCACCGCGTCGACGCGGGCGCTCACCGCGCTGGCCTCGCGCGGATTCCATGCCAGCGTGCCGGGTACGCGCAGCACGGTCGGCAGTACCCGGCGCTCGACCGGTGCGGTACGCACGCCGAGGTTCTGCACGGTGGCCGGGTCGATCCGCACGACGCCCGCATCGGCACCGCCGCCGTCGGCGTAGCGGGGCACCATCTGCATGCCCATCGGCGACAGGCCAGGATGGTCGAAATGCTGGCCCGGCACCATCGGGTCGTACCAGTACAACACCTTGCCGGCGGTGTCTGCGGCAGCCGCCGACACCGCCGTGGGCGCAAGCGCCATCGGCGCTTGGCGACGACCGCCGAGGTAGCCGACGACGAGCAGGGCCACCGCCGCAGCGACAGAGGCAAGGATGATCAGCGGACGCTTCATGGCGTCACCTCCGGAGGCAGCAGATAGGCGAGTGAAGCCCACAACCGGGCATGCGCAGCGAGCGCATCCACATAGCTCAGGCGCAGTGCGATCTCGGCGCGGCGGGCATCCAGCCACGGCTGCAGCGGGCCGCCGCCGCGGTAGCCGGCCAGCGCGGTGCGCGCGCGATCGCGTGCCAGCGGCAACAGCGTTTGCCGATAGCGCGTGATTTGTTGCCCCCAGCCCTGCCACGCTGCCAGCGCCCGCGTCACCGCCTCGCGCTGCGCGCGGCGCGCGTCTTCGTGATCGGCCTGCACGGCGTCCCATTGCGCCTGACTGGCGCTGATGCCGCGATCCTGCCGGTTGCGCGTGAACAACGGCAGGCTGACCCCCACCTCGAGCATCACCATGTCCGACAGGCCCGGCGCACGCCGGCCGTAGCTGGCGGTTACGCTCCAGTCCGGGTGGCGCGCCGCGCGCGCCCGTTCGAGCGTCGCCCGCGCCAGTTGCTCGCGCGCGGCCCACGCCTGCAGCGGCGCCTGCTGGTCGATGCCGGCCAACAGGCGCTCGGGTGGCACCGGCAGGCGGTCGAAATCCGGTGTCGCCGCGAGCGTGCCGGGCGACACGCCCAGCCAGCGCTGCAGGCCGGCCTGCGCGGCGATCCGATCGGCCTCGACCGCGGCCAGTCGGTTGTCCAGCGTGGCGAGCTCGGCACGGGTCGCCAGCGCATCGACCGCGCTGCCTTCGCCCCCATGCAGACGTGCCTGGGCGAGCCGCACGGCCAGACTGGCCTCGTCGTGCAGCTCGGCCAGCAGCGCATGCTGCCGCTCGACGGTCCACAGCTCGATCCAGGCGTCGGCGATGCGCTCGCGCACGCTCTGCGCGGCCACCACGCCTTCGGCCTGGGCCGCATCGATCCTGGCGCTGGCCAGATCATGCTCCGCGCGGCGTGCGCTGCGCGACGGGATGGCCTGCATCACGCCGACCGTGCGCTCCGTCATGGCGTCCGAACGCAGACTGAAAGCGCCCGGACCGGTGACGGGAACATTGGCGAAGCCGAACGTGAGCACGGGATCCGGCAACCGCCCTGCTCGCGCTGCCTCTTCGCGGGCAGCGGTACCGTCGGCGGCACGCGCCTCCAGTTGCGGCGCCCGCGCCAGGCCTTGTTGTACGGCCGCTTTCAGGGTCAGCGGCGCTTCGGCGGCAGACGCAACCACGGCCAAGGCCCCGCACAGGAGCAAAGCCACCCCCGCCACCATCGGGCGCCGGGTCAATCGCATGGACAACATGAATGAACACTCCGTCAATCTGCAAACCACGCCGTGCCACGCAGGCACGGCGCCCGTCGGTGGATACCGCGACGGTTCAGATCAAATCAGGAGCGAGCAGAACAACAATCTGGGAAGGGGTGGCCGTTCACGCCAAGGGTCGTGCCGCGCATGGAACCGGTTCGACGGCAATGCGACCATCGTGGCGAACGACGGCGTTGGCGGCAGCGCCGCCAGCGCATTGACCGGCACCGACGCCGTGTAGGCGCCGACCTGGGTGGCGTGGTCGGGTTGGCAGTGCTGGTGGCAGAGGGCGTCGCCCTGGGAGGCCGGCATCTGCGCGCAGTGGTGACCCATCGCCGCCGTCGAATGCGCCTGCACCATCGTCGCCACCGCGCCCGCCGGGGCCGGCGCGACCGCACACACATACGCCGCCACCGCCACCTGCTGCCACAACAGCATCATCGCCACCAGCCAACTGAGGCGGCGGCGGGTACGCAGGCGGAGGTGTCTGGCGCGCTTCATGTCACGGGCAAGGTAGGGTCGACGGCCGCAAGGCTTGTTGATACGTGTCAACTGGGTGGCGGATGCGCGGTTGCCCGGCCGTCAGCGGCTTGCCCATGCCGGCACCGCCGGCCGGTTCGGCCGTGTACTGTCCCAGCCAGCGGCGGACGGCGCTGTCCACCAAGTTCATGTCGCGGCAGACTTGGGCCACGCTCATGCCTTGGTCCCGAAGCATCTGCACCACTTGCAGCTTGAAGGCCGCATCGAAGCTGCGGCGAACGGTTCGGTTCATATCGTTGGTCCTCGTTGGGGCAATGATCCCCTATCGAGGGGTCCGAAAGGATTAGACCAGCACACAGCTTCGCGCCAGCCGCCACGAAATGAAAGCGGGCATGTTGCTCGATGACCTTCGAACCAATGGGTGAAACAAGGCTCGCCTTTCGATGCCACATCCACCCTGACAACCGGAAACCTGAGCACCTGATATCCGTACTGGGCACCGCAAATTGGAAGGGGGTCATGGCACTGGGCATCGGCCCGACCGGCTCATCGTGCGGGCCACCTGAGCCGCGGCTTGCGGCGGTTCAATCCGCCGGCTGGGCGCAACCGCCCTCTTTGTCCGCGCGGTTGTGGATCAAGCGCAGCGTGCATCGCGGCCGTCATCTGCCGTTGCCAGGCGACAATCCGTTGGCGCGCCAACGCCTGTCGCTGCAGCTCCGCCTGATAGCGGCGGCGTCCGTACAGCGCGGCTGCAACGGCTGGCAGCGTAAACACCAGCGCAAACCACCGTGCAAGCGGATGGCCACCAAGCCAAAAGCCGTAGTACGCGCCAACCACGCAGGCGATCAGAATCAGCTCGGCAAGTTTCTTCAGCAGCATGACGCGGCGCATCACCGACCCCGCAACGCAAGAACCATCGGCCCCATCCTCACCGGCCGTACTCGACATGGTTTGCGAAATATCAAATCGGCCCATGCGCGCAACCAACGCCGACAGATTGCCGCAGACGGTGCGACATCGATTGTCCGCAGGAAATAGAATGCACGCGACACCGTTCCGGCAACCGCATCGTGACCACACCCTGCCCGCGACTGTTGATCGTCGACGATGATCCGGGGATCCGCAGCTTGCTGCAGCGCTACCTGGCCGCCCAGGGGCTGCAGGTGGATACCGCCGGCGATGGCGCGCAGATGCGCGCACTGTTGGCACACCAGCCAACCGATCTGGTGTTGCTGGATCTGGGCCTGCCGGGCGAGGACGGCCTGGCGTTGACACGCGAACTGCGTGCCAACTGGCACGGCGCCATCATCATCGTCACCGGCCGCGATGCGCCGGTCGATCGCGTGGTGGGGTTGGAAATCGGTGCCGACGACTACGTGACCAAACCGTTCGACCTGCGTGAGCTGCTGGCGCGCGTCCATTCGGTGTTGCGGCGAACCCGACCAGCCGAGACCAGCGCTCACGTCGATGCAGCCCCCCGGCGCTACGGCTTCGACCGCTTCGTGCTCGACCGCGCCACCCGCGAACTGACCGACAACGGCAAACCGATCCCCCTGACAACCGGCGAATACACGTTGCTGGACGCACTGGTAGCCCAGCCGAACCATGTGCTGTCGCGCGACGAACTGATGGCGCGTCTGCACCGGCGCGATGCCGGCCCAATCGATCGCGCGATCGACATGCAGATCGGCCGCCTGCGGCGCAAGATCGAAGTCGATCCCGGCAATCCGGTGCTGATCAAGTCGGTGCGCAGCGCCGGCTATCTGCTCGCGGCGCGCGTGACGTGCAAGGAAAGTTGACCATGGTCGGGGCACCGGATCAGCGCGATGTGTTCGGCGTGCTGCGCGCCCTGTTCGACATCACTCCGGACGCCATGCTCGCCGTGGACGAGGATGGCCGCATCGCGCTGGCCAACGCGCAGGCGGAGCAGCTGTTTGGCTATGCGCCGGGCGCACTGCACCGCCAGCCGCTGGATGCCCTGTTGCCGCTGCCGCTGCGCTACATGCATGCCGCACATTTTCGCGAATACCTGCGGCGCCCGCGCGTGCGTCGCATGGGCATCAATTACGAGCTGCAAGGCGTGCGCGCCAATGGCGAGAAGTTTGCGGTGGATGTCGGCCTGAGTCCCGTGGCCACCGAACACGGCCCGTTGGCCATCGCGGCCATCCGCGACATTTCCACCACTCAGCGCAGCCAGCAAAGCGCACGGGGTTCGCGGCTGGACAATTTTGTAGTGCAGATCGGCCGGCTGTTGCTGGAGTCGCCCGACCACTGGGACGCCATTGCGCGCATTCCCGAGCAAGTGATGGCAGCGCTCAGCATTGACGCGGTCGCGATCCTGGCCACCGACTGGCATGACAAGCTGCTGCGCGTCCGCGCGGATGCGGGCATTCCGGCCGAAGCCGTGGCACGACTGGCGCCGATCCTGTCGGCCGCGGGCTGCATGCATCACTTCTTCGTCGACCGCGATCTGCCGGCGATGACCATGGATGCCCTCGCGGGCGCGGAGTTTGCGCAGCTGCAGGCGGAACTGGCGCAGATGGGCTTTGGCGACTGCGCCATCGTGCCGTTGTTCGGTTTGTACGAGCCATCCGGGCTGCTGCTCGCGCTCGCCCATGCGCCGCGCCGGTTCGACCATGGTGCGGTGAGCTTCTTGCAATCGGTCGCCAACCTGGTGGCCTCGGCGGTACAGCGGCGGCGCGCCGAGGTGCAGCTTGCGCACGCCCAGCGCCTGGATGCCATCGGCCAGCTGACCGGCGGGATCGCGCACGATTTCAACAACCTGCTGACGGTGATTTCCGGCAATCTGCAGCTGCTCGAAATGGAGTCCGAAAACTCCGACTCGGCCGCGACCTCCATCGCCAGCGCGCGTCACGCAGTGGAGCGCGGCGCCGACCTCACGCGCAAGCTGCTGGCATTCGCCCGCCGCCAATCGCTGCGCCCGACCGCGGTGGCAGTGCGTCCGATGCTGGACACCCTCGGCAACCTGCTGACGCGCACGCTGGGCGAAACCATCGAGCTGAAGATCACCTGCGTCGATGCCTTGCCCGATGTGCAGGCCGACCCCACCGAGCTGGAAACCGCCCTGATCAACCTGGCGTTGAACGCGCGCGACGCGATGCCGCGCGGCGGTCGCCTGGCGCTCGTCGCCGAGCCTTGCACGATCCCCGTGGCCGGGCCGGAGGACATCCCACCAGGCTGCTACGTGACCTTCACCGTGACCGATACCGGCACCGGCATGCCGGCCGAAATCCTGTCGCGCGTGCTGGAGCCGTTCGTCACCACCAAGGAATCCGGCAAGGGAAGCGGCCTCGGCCTGCCGATGGTCTACGGCTTTGTCGAGCAATCGGGCGGGCGCATGACCATCGACAGCCGGCTCGGCTATGGCACCAGCGTGCGGCTGTACCTGCCGGTGGCGACCAATCCGGCGATCGCCGCCGGCGCAAGGCCGGATACCCACGACGCAGAGCGCCATGCCACGGTGCTGGTGGTCGAGGACGACCCCGAGGTGCTCAACATTGCCATCGCGTTCGTGCGATCGCTCGGCCATCGGATACTGGTTGCCCGCGATGCCGGTCAAGCACTGGATATGCTCGCGGAGGAAGCGCAGGTCGACTTGCTGTTCACAGATGTGGTGCTTGGTATCGGCATGGATGGCATCGCGCTGGCGCACGCGGCACGTCTGGCGCGCCCCGGGCTGGCGGTGCTGCTCACCTCCGGCTACCCACGCGGCGAGACGAGCGGCGTCGAAGACGCATCCGAATTCGACCTGCTGCGCAAACCCTACCGGCGCGAGGACTTGGCTGCCGCGCTGACGCGGGCACTCGGCGATTGAGCGCGCCGACTCAATGCACGGCAGCGCCGTCCTCCACCCAGACGCGCAGCGCGTTGGCATCGAGCAGGCGAATCTGCCTGCGCGATACCGCGATCAGACCCCGCCTGGCGAGCCCAGCCAGCGCGCGTGTCACCGTTTCGTGCTGTACCGCGAGGAAGCTGGCGATGTCGGCGCGCCCCATGGCCAGCACGAACTGTGACTGCCCGCAATGCGCGGCGTGGTTGAGTAGAAACGCGGCAACCCGACGCTCCGCCGCCAGTGTGCCGATTGCCAGCATCCAGCCGTGGTCGCGGCGCACCTCGCTGGCAACCGCGGCAGTCAAGCCGGACTGCAGCGCCGGGTTGCCGGTGCACACGCCGAGCATCGCGTAGTACGGCAGGCACCAGACTTCCGTGTCAGCGAGCGCGACCACGTCGCAACCGTAGGTCTCCAGCCCGATCGACTCGACGCCCAGCAACTCGCCGCGCATGCGAAATCCGGTGACCTGCTCGCGACCATCGCTGCTCAGCAGACAGCTCTTGAGCAAGCCCTCGTGCACCAGGTACAGCGCATTGAACGGCTGCCCCGCGCGATACAGGTGATCGCCCGCTTTCAGCTTGCGCCGCGCCAGGGCAAGGTGCTCGCGGAACGGTTCGACATCGAGCGCCCACGTCGTGTGCGGCATCGGCGTGGCGGCTCGGCGGTGGCAATCGGCAAGGGCAAGGTTCATGGGGCTCGGCCGAATTGAAATGACGGCTGCACCATAGCCGTGCGCCACTGGAGGCTGGGCCACAAACCGGAAACGGCGGGTAACGGTATGTAACAAGCACGGTTGCTGCCGCTCGCAAGTTGATATCTGTCAACGTGGACACGCTGCCTCTGCGCAGAGTCGCGTTGACCCTTTCGAGTTGTCACCTGCATGCCCGCCTTACCCACTGATTCGCCCTTTCTTTGCGCCGCATCGGTGGAGGCGTGGGATGCATGGTTCCGCTGGCGCGACGCCAAGAGGCTGCACGACGTGTCGATCGAGGACACCTGGCAGCGGATCGCCACGGCGCTTGCCGCTGCGGAGCCTCACGCCGGGCGAGTGAGGTGGTTGAACCGCTTCGTCGAGGACATGGCGCAGTGGCGGGTGCTGCCCGACGAGCGGCTCTACCAGCTCGGCACCGGGACGCTCGCCCTGCGCAGCGGCCCACTGCACGCTACGCTGAACGCCGCGTGCTTCGTCTCCCGGCCGGGTACGCCCAGCGCATTTTCCGACTACGGTGCAGTCGCGCGCAGCGCCGGCCTGGCGCTGCGCCTGCTGGACGATGCACTGCTGCTGGTCGGACGCACCGATACCCACGTGCGCATCGGCATCATGGGCATCGCCGACGCATTGGCGTTGCTGGGCCTGGATTACGCCAGCGCGGCTGCCTGCGACACCGCGCGGCGGTTCGCGGAAGCACTCGACGAGGGCTGCCGGCAAGCCAATCACGAGCTGGCCATGGCGCGCGGAGCCACCGCTTCCCTGCGCGGCGAGACACCGCTGACGGTGACCCGCCGCTACCCCTCGCCCGCGGTGCGTCGATCCGGTGTGCCCCACCGCTGGCGCTATCGCAGCATCACCGCGATCGATAGTCAGCGCCGCCTAGCCCTGCTGGCCAACGACGTCAGCGATGCACTGGATCCCCTGCCCGCCGGCTGGCGCTCGCACCGGATCGACGCCCCCGGCGGCGCCCGTCTGGTGCTCTCGCCGGGGTACGCCGCAACCGTACTGCAACACAGTGCGCCCATCGCGGGCGACCCGGCAGCAGCGGGCGACAGCGCCGTCTGGCAGGCACAGCTGCGCCTGCGCGCCGCGCTGCAACCGCAGATCGACGAGCCGATCGACTACCCACTGGCCCTGGCCGCCAGCCCGACCGCAGACCTGCGCCAGCAAGTGGAAGCGTTGGCGCGGCAAATGGCAGTGGCCACCCCGCGCTGGCCGTTGATGCTTGCCGCCCGCTCTTCTGCGCGACAGCCCACACACCCCAGCTGAGCGATTCAGGTGGTTGCCCGCACGCGGTCGTGCGGCAACAGCCAGCGCACCGCAAGCAGACCCAACTCGTAGAGCAGACACATCGGAATCGCCAGCAGGATCATCGAGACGATATCCGGCGGGGTGATCAGCGCGGCCACGGCGGAATGCACCGACCACCGCATACCGGCGCCCCTGGCGCAGGCGGTCGAGATCGACCACGCCCAACGCGGCAAGGATCACCACCGCCACCGGAATCTCGAAGCACGCGCCAAAGGCCAACAACACCAGGGTGACGAAATCGAGGTAGTGCGCGATGTCGGTCATCATCGCCACGCTGTGCGGCGTGGCCGCGGTGAAGAACCGGAACGCCGCCGGCAGCACGGCAAGAAACGCGAACGCGCAGCCGAGGTAGAACAGCAGCACCGCGGATACCAGCAGCGGCCGCGCCAGCCGTTTCTCGCTCGCATACAGGCCCGGCCGCACGAACGCCCACGCCTGGTAGAGCACCACCGGCATGCCGGCGAACAGCGCCGCATACAGCGCCAGCTTGAGCGGGGTCAGGAACGGGCTGGTGACCTCGGTGGCGATCAGGTGCGCGCCGGCGGGCAGGCGCGCCACCAGCGGCCGCGCCAGGGCGGCGTACAGGCGGTTCGCAAACGGCATCAGGGCCGCAAACACCAGCCCCACGCCGGCCGTTGCCTTGAGCAGGCGCGAGCGCAGTTCCAGCAGGTGCGGAAACATGCCCCGCGGCAAGGCCGCAGTGACGGTATCGGGCGCGGCGTCGTTCACGCGGGGTCGTCGCGGCGGGCATCGCCGCCGGGTGCGACGGGCGCCGGCGCGGCCACGGCATCCACCGCATCACGCAGGTCGCTGGCGAGCGTCGCGGCCTGCGATTCCAGCGCGACGGCCTGCGTGTGCGCCGCGCCGACCGCCGTCTTGAGCTCGGCGTACTGCAGGTCGCGCGCCACTTCCGCCTGCACGCTGGCCCAACCGCCACGCAGCCGGCGCAGCAGCGCCCCGGCGGTGCGCGCCGCCACCGGCAGTTTCTCCGGCCCCAGCACCACCAGCGCGATCAGCGCCAGCAGGATCAGCTTGCCGAAATCCAGCTCGATCATGGCGGTCGCCTAGCTGCGCGCGACCTTGTCGCCCGCGGGTACCGACTCGCCGGTGGCGGCCGCGTCGGCCTGCAGGCGCTCGACCGGCTTCGGCGCCGGTTCGGTGCCCATGCTCTCCTTGAAACCGCGGATGGCCGCGCCGAGGTCGGGGCCGATCTTGCTCAGCTTGCCGGTGCCGAACACCAGCGCCACCACCACCAGCAGCAACAACAGATGCCAGATGCTCATGGGTCCACTCTCCGTCGATGAAACAGGCACTGCTCAGTGCGGGACATGCGCGGACATCGCGTGCCCCGGCGACGTGCCGGCCATGCCGGCGTGCATGCCCGGCATGCCGGTTGCCGGCGCTGCGAGGCCCATGCCGGAGCCGGCAGCGCAGGCGCGGAACCGCGCATGCATCGTGCTGCCTGGTGCCGGGCAACGGGTGTCCAGCGCGGCGGTCAACGCGGCATCGACGTCGTCGAACCGCACCACCTGTCCGCCGTGGCGGCGCACGAAATCCGCCGCGGCCGGCGCACTGGCAAACGAGGCGAAGGTCGGCCCCATCATGCCGGCGAGCGGCTGCCAGGCCACGTAGTACGCCGTGCGCGCGTCGATGAAACTGCGCGGCGATGACGGCGGCCGCCGCCAGTCGGCACCGGCCATGTCCTGCACGTAGAGCTGGCCGAGCTGGTGGCGGTTTTCCGGCTGCAGGATGAAGGCGAAGAAATCGCGCACCGAGCCAAACTTGAGCGGCGCCGGCTGGCCGGCCAGGTAGGCCTCGGCCCGCGGCCCGGGTGCACCGGCGATCGCCATGCCGCAGCCCACGCTGGTGTCGTCGGCCGCGATCGCCACCGCCGGTTGCGCCACCGTTGCCACCTGCCGCCCGCAGCCGGCGGCACCGAGCACCGCCAGTGCCAGCCACACCCCGTGCATCGCGTGCATGCTCATGCCTCCTCGCGTCGGAACAGCCACTGCGCCAGGCCGAACGGCACTACCACCCACAGCACCAGCGCCAGGTACAGGCCCCACAGCGGGTAGGCGTGCCCCGCGGTCATGCCCATGAAGAGCTCGTTGCCGCTGCCGGCGCCGAGCGTGGTGAGGTTGACCAGGCGGAACACGTCGACCGGGTTGAGGTACAGCAGATACGGAAACGCAGCGCGCTCCCATCCGCTGCCGCCGCTGAGCACCAGCACCGCCAGCAGGCACAGGTCGAACACCACCACCGCCATGAGCCACACCAGGAGCGCGATGCCGGCAGCGCGCGCCTTGTCGCGCGCCGCCGTGCCGACGATGGCGGCCAGCGCGATGAAGCACGCGCCGAGCAGTGCGCCGCTCAGCATGAAATTGCCCAGGCTGCGCCAGGCGTCCAGCGTGCGCGCCTCCGGCTGCATCACCTGGATCGCGATGGCGGCCACGCCGAACCCGGCCAGCATGGCGCCGGCCATCGCGCTGCAGTGGCCGACGAACTTGCCGGCCAGCAACGTGGCGCGCGAGATCGGGTAGCTCAGCATCAGCAGCAGCGTGCCCTTGTCCTGCTCGCCGACGATCATGTCGTAGGCCAGCAGCAGGCCGATCAGCGGCACGATGAACGCGGCCAGCGTGGTGAGGCTCGCCAGCGTGGCATTGAACGAGGTGAAGCCGACCTTGCCGGCCGCCGCGCCGCCGAAATAGGAAATGACCAGCGCCAGCGCGGCAAACAGCACCGCCACCGCGATCGTCCAGCGGCTGCGGAAATCGTCGCGGAATTCCTTGCCGGCAATGATGCCCACGTTGTTCATCGCATGCCCTCCCCCTGGCGTGGGCCGGCGCCGAGGTGGTCGTACAGGCGCGCCAGCGAGGCCTCCTTCACCACGATGTCGCCGACCTCGGCGCGCGCGGCGAGCCGTTGCAGCAGGGCGAGCTTCGCGCTGCCGGCCACCTCGATCTCGTAGCGGCCGTCGTTGGCCACGTGGTACAGCGCGCCGCTGGCGTGCAACTCGCGCAGGAACTGCGCGGCATCGTCGTCGCGCCGCAGGCGCACCTGCATCAGGTCCGGCAGCCCGGCACGCTGGCGCAGGTCCTGCATGCTGCCGGCGGCCAGCAGTTCGCCCTGGCGCAGGATCAGCGCGCTGTCGATGTGCGGCTCCAGCTCGGCCAGCAGGTGCGAGGACACCAGCACGCCGCAGCCCTGCGCGCGCAGTTGCGCGATGACGCCATACAGCTCGCGCGTGGCCTGCGGGTCGAGGCCGCTGGTGGGCTCGTCCAGCACGACCACCTCGGGGTTGCCGAGCAGCGCCTGCGCCACGCCGAGGCGTTGGCGCATGCCCTTGGAATATGCCGCCACGCGCCGGTCCCGGGCCGCGGCAAGGCCGACGCGTTCGAGCAGCTCGTCGACCTGCGCCCGCGGCGCGCGCTTGAGCGCAGCGAGGTAGGCCAGCACCTCGCGGCCGGTCAGGTTGCCGTAGAAGGCGACGTTTTCCGGCAGGTAGCCGATGCGTCGCCGGAGTGCCGCCGACCCCGCGCCCCACGGCGAGGCGCCGAGCACGGCGATGTGCCCGGCGCTCGGGCGGATCAGCCCCAGCACCAGCTTGATCAGGGTCGACTTGCCCGCGCCGTTGTGCCCTAGCAGGCCGACCACGTTGCCCATCGCCACCCGGGCGCTGACGTGCTCCAGCGCGACGCATGCCGGGTAATGCTTGGCCAGGGCTTCGACTACGATCGCGTCGGTCATGGCTGGTGTCCTCTCCACGCTGCGGGAATGGCCATCAGCGGAAAGTGGTCGCTGACGCCGGGGGCGGCAAACACAGGGAACGCGCGCTGCACGTAGCGCAGCAGCAGCACCGACGGGCTGGACATCAGCAGCCGCGCGTCGGGGTATTTCCACATCAGCGCATCGACGCCGTCGTTCGGCCGGTACGGCACGTCGCCGATGCCGTTGCCATCGAGATCCCAGCCGGCGTAGTTGCTCCAGTAGTTGCCGTGTCCGGGCCGCGACCATTCCTGCGCGGCGTTCTGCACGTACATCACCTGGGTGCGGTTGCCGAGGAACGCATTGCCCACGATGCGGTTGGCGTTGGACCCGGCGGTGACGTGGATGCCGATGCGCGAGTCGGCCAGCAGGTTGTCGACGATGGCGTTGCCCTGCGACAGGTAGACGAACAGCGCCTTGCCTTCGGCGCCGACGATGACGTTGCCGTCGGCGTCGAACTGCCCGGCGATGCCGCGGATCTCGTTGCCGCGGATCTCGCTGTCGTTGATGTAGTTGAGCAGGATGCCGTACGACATGTCGCGATAGGCGCGGTTGCCGACCACGCGCAGATGGTCGGAGGCCATCAGCGCGAAACCGGCGGTGTTGTCGTGGCTGACATTGCCGGTCAGCTCGTTGTGTTTGGAATACATGTAGTGCACGCCGTAGCGCACGCCGTGGATGTGGTTGTCGCGGATCACGTTGTCCGGGCTGATGTAGACGTAGATGCCGTCGCGCGTGCCGCTGACGTCGTTGTGCGCGATGGTGCAGCCGGTGTCGTTCCACAGGTGGATGCCGTCGCCGCGATCGGGCGGGCGCAGGCCGGGCATGCCGACGATGGTGTTGCCGCGCACGTCCACCGCGGCCGGGCCGTCGAGGTACACGCCGAACAGCACGTCCTCGATGCGGTTGTCCAGCACCTGCGCGCCGCGCGCGGCCTGGCCGACGCGGATGCCGGCGTCGGTGGCGGTGAGGTCGCTGCCCGAGCGGCGCACCACGAGTCCGCGCACGGTCACCCCGGGCGCCGTGATCGTCACCACGCTGCCGGTGCCGTCGCCGTCCAGCACCGCGCCCGGCGCGCCGGCCAGGGTCAGCGGCTTGTCCAGCACCAGATGCAGGTGGTGGACCCCGGGCGGCACGGTCACCGTCGCGCCCGGCCGCGCGGCCGCGACCGCCTGCAGCACGGCGTCGGCGGCCGGCGCCGCCTGCAGCAGCGTGCAGGCGCCAAGCAGCATGCCGGCGAGCAGGAGCAGGTGACGGGGCGTCATGGTCTTCGCAGGCTGCGGCGGTTGCCGGTCGGGGCCGGCCGGCAACCGCCCGCCATCACGCCTCCACCAGCATCCGGCCACGCATTTCCAGGTGCAGCGCGTGGCAGAAGAACGTGCAGTAGTACCAGTACACGCCGGGCTGGTTGGCGACGAAGGTCACCGACGAGGTTTCCTGCGGACTGATCTCCATGTTGATGCCGTAGTCGGTCAGGCAGAAACCGTGCGTGAGGTCTTCGACCTGGTCGATGTTGGTGACCACCACGGTCACCTCGTCGCCCTTCTTGACCTTGAACTCCGACAGGCCGTACTTCGGCGCGGAGCTGGTCATGTACACGAACACCTTCTTGCCGGCGCGCACCACCTTGCTGTCCTTTTCCAGCACCACGCCGTGCTTGCGCGCCTGCGCCACGGTCTCGGCGAAGAACGGATCCTTGCGGTCCCACTTGCGCTTGATCTTGTCGATGATCATGCGGCGCGGAAGGATGATCGCGTCGTGGGGTTCGGAGAACACCGGCGCATCGGCCACCAGCACCATCTTGTCGCCGGAGATGTCGATCAGCTGGTCGAGGTCGGGATGCAGCGGGCCGGTGGGCAGGAAACGGTCCTTCGAGAACTTGTTGAGCGACACCAGCCATTTGCCGTCGGCGTCGCGGGTTTCGCCGAGCGAGGTATGGCAGTGGCCGGGCTGGTAGGCCACGTCCAGTTTCTGCCGCAGGTAGTTGACCTTCTTGCCGGCGTACGCCGCGATCGCGTCGGCGATGTTCCACTTGGCCATCTGGCTGTCGATGAACAGCGTGGTGTACGCGTTGCCGCGGTTGTCGTAGGCGGTGTGCAGCGGCCCGAGGCCGAGCTGCGGCTCGGCCACCACCGCGCCGCGCGGGCCCTTCAGCCGGCCGGCGAAGTAGTCGTCCACCTTGCTCCACGCCATCAGCGTCACGGTGGGCGAGAGCTTGCCGTTGGCGGCGAAGTACTTGCCGTCCGGCGAGGCGTTCAGGCCGTGCGGGCTCTTCGGCACCGGGATGTACATGGTGAGCGGCGAGCCGTGACGGCCGTCGAGCACCGGCACCTTCGAGCTGCCGATGCGGGTGAACTTGCCGGCTTTCACCGCTGCCTCGATGCGGGCGAGGTTGAACACCACGACCCAGTCGCGCTCGCTGCGCATCATGCCGGCGAGGTCGACCGCGCCTTCGCTGTTGTAGCAGGTGGAGGCGGCGTACTTGCCGGCGTAGTCGCAATCGGTGTTGTCGAGGTTCCCGTCGACGATGACCTGCCAGGCCACCTCCATGGTGTCGCCATTGAGCGCGGTGAACATCGCCTGGTACTTGGCCGGGGCGTCCAGGTCGCGGCCGTCGTTCGGCGTCGGGATGCGGAACTCGGCATTCGCGAACACGTAGCCGGTGCGCGGCTCGCGCTGCACGCGCAGGCCGTGGATCGCCTGCACGTTGGGGATTTTGGTGATCTTGTCGGTACGCATCACGTCGAGGCGGATGCGCGCGACGCGGGTGCCGGCCTTGTCGTTGATGAACAGGTAGCGGCCGTCGTAATGGCCGTGGGTCTGGCTGCCGTGCGGATGGTGCGCGTCGCCACCGGCGGGGAAGCCCTTGCCGAGCACGCGCTTGCTCTCGTTGGTGATGCCCCAGCCGATGGCGAAATCGGGATTGAACACCGGGATGCGCATCAGCTCGCGCATCGACGGCACGCCGAGGATGCGCATCTCGCCGGACTGGCCGCCGCTCCAGAAGCCGTAGTACTCGTCGAGCTGGCCGGGCGCCACGTGGTCTTCCGGCATCTTGTCGTGGTCCGATGCCTGCGCCGTGCGTTCCAGCCCGAGGCCGCCGATCAGGCCGCCAGCGCCGACCAGCCCGGCCAGCGCGCTGCCGCGGATGAAGGTGCGGCGCGCCGGGTCGCCCGGAAGGTCCGCTGCGGCCGCCGGCGACGTGCGCCCGGTGGCGGGGGAAGTCGGGTTCGACGCGGCGTGCTCGTCGTGCTTGTGGTCGCTCATGGTGATGCTCCTCGCTCTCGGCAATGGCCGGCAAAGACTCGGGTGGTCAGGAAACTTCGGTGGGTTCGGGGCGGCCGGCCACGGCCACGACCGGCGGCGGCACCGGGCGGGCGGCGCGCTCGCGCTTCTTGCGGTGCTCCACCAGCGGCGGGCACTTGCGGTCGTTCCAGTAGGTGACCTGGCAATCCAGGCAGTAGTGGCACTCGTTGTAGTTGATCTCGCCGGTGGGGCGGATCGCCTGCACCTCGCACTCGTTGGCGCAGATCTGGCACGGGTGGCCGCACTCCTTGCGCCGCCGCAGCCACTCGAACAGGCGCAGCCGGCCGCCGACCGCGAGGCTCGCGCCGAGCGGGCACACGTAGCGGCAGTACACCTTGTTGGTGAAGGCGGAGGCGACGAGCCACGCGCCGGCGTAGGCGACGTAGCCCCAGGAGCGCGCAAAGTGCAGGCTCACCGCGGTCTTGAACGGCTCGACCTCGGCGTAGCGCTCGGCCAACCCCACCGACTGCAGCGACAGGCCGAACAGCACCATCAGCACCAGGTACTTGATCGCCCACAGCCGCTCGTGCACGAACGGCGGCACCTCGTACTGGCGCACCTTGAGCTTCTTCGCCGCCTTGTTGATCAACTCCTGCATCGCGCCGAACGGGCACAGCCAGCCGCAGAACACGCCGCGCCCGACCAGCAGCAGGCAGACCGCCACGAAGGTCCACAGCACGAACAGCAGCGGGTCCATCAGGAACACCGACCAGTGGAAGCCGTGGATCACCGCGCTGACGAAGGTGAGCACGTTGACGATGGAGAGTTGCGCCAGCCCGTACCAGCCGATGAACACGACCGTGTAGACCAGGAACCCCACGCGCAGGCGTTCCAGCAGCACCGGACGGCGCACGAACCAGTCCTGGAACGTGAGCAGCGTGAACAGGAACCCGAGCCCGGCCACCAGCACCGCCAGCTTGAAGCGGTTCGCGTACCACACCTTCACCCACATCGGCGCGTTGTCCGGCACCAGCTCGTGCCTGGCCTTGGGCATCGCGTAGTAGTCCGCCGGCAACTGGTAGCCGCCGGAGAACGTGCTGTAGACGCTCTTGAGCGGCCCGACCTGGCGGTTGACCAGAAGCTGCAGCGTCCACGGCGCGCCGGGGTTGAAGCCCTGGCCGTGGCGCAGGATGAAGACCCCGCGCTCGTCGAACGCCGGCGCATCGGCGGGTTTCGCGCGGTCCAGCGCGAGGTAGTCGGCGTCCTTGAACAGGTACAGCTTGCCGTCCTGCATCACGTGCACGCGGTCGAACACGCCGCCGCGCACGTAGCCCAGGCCCTTGAACGAGTAGATCCCGTTGGCCATCACCGCGATCGCTTCGTCGCCGGGCTGCAACTGCTTCAGCAGCTCCGCGTACCCGGCCTTGCCGAGCAGGTTCTCGCCGATGGTCGGCGCCATGAGGTCGGCGTAGTACAGGTCGATGAAGGTGTCCTGCCCGTGGCCCGGCACCGGCGCGGTGGGGTCGTCGTCCAGCCCGCTCTCCGGCTGCCCCTTGAACGCGGCGGCGACCGTGCCGCGGGTGAGGTGCAGGCGCCGGATCGCGCCGTTGCCGGTCAACTGCTGCCACGTCGCCGGGTGGAAGACATCGCGCCGGATCGTCGCCATCGGCAGCCTGCCGGCGCCGAGCGCAGCGCCCGCCACCAGATGGCGCGATGCCGCCACTTCCAGCGCCGCATTCATGATCGTCTCGTTGGTGACCATCGAGGTCACCGTCGCGCTGCTGATCGCGTCGATCTTGACGCTGCCCGGCGCGCTGCTGCCGCCCACCACGATCTTGTCGTCCACCCGGTGGCCGACGTAGCGCGCGACGAAGTCGTAGAGCTTCTGCACCGGGATGCCGACCAGGAGGATCGGCTCGTCCTGGTAGATGACCCTGGTGCCGACGATCCGGCCGGCGACGTCGATCGCCACCAGGATGTTGATCGGCTCGCCCGAGTACGCCGGGATCGGCGCCACCATCACCGACTCGAACACGTAGCCAATGACCTTGTCGCCGGCGTACACGCTGGCCGCCGCCGGCTTGCCCTCGATGTCGCCGAACCGCGTGGCCTGCGGAAAGTAGGTTTTCACCACCGGAAACTTCTGGTCCACCCCGGCCCATGCCGTGCCCGCCGCGAGGCCGAGCAGCAGGGCCGCGAACAGGCACCGCGCGAATCGGGCGAAACGCGTTTGTCCGCGGACCATCACGCCACCTCCGCGCTGCCGGCGACCTGCGGCAGCAGGGGCGAGCGCCACGCGCGCCGGTTGGCGCGGTCGAACACCAGCCACTGCGCGTTCCATCCGCGCATGGTCTCGCGCAGCCGCGGCAGCGGCATCGAGGCCGCGGCCACGCTCAGCGCATCGGCCGCGACCGAGGTCTCCGCCATCACGGTGACGCTGGCGTAGTGCAGCGGCGAGTACCCGGTGTGCGGATCGATCACGTGGAACAGGGTCTTGTCCGCGTCGTAGAAGATCCGGTAGTTGCCCGAGGTGCCGAGCGCCGCGTTGCGCAGCTCGACCACCGCCGCGATGCACCCGATGTCGGCCGGGTCGACGATGCCGACGCGCCAGCGGTGGGCGATGCGCCCGGAGGAGATCGCGCGCACGTCGCCGCCGGCGTCGATCAGGGCGTCGCCGATGCCGTACGCGCGCAGCGCGGCGATCCCCTGGTCGATCACGTAGCCCTTGGCCAGCCCGTCCAGCGTGATCGCCATGCCCGGCCGCGCGAAGCGCACGCCCTGCGCGTCGAGCATGATGCCGCGGTAGCCGACCAGGTGGTCGCGCTGGTGGATGCGTGCGCGCAGCGCCGCATCCAGGCCGGCCGGTTGCCGCAGCGATTCGAAATAGCGCAGCACCGGCAGCACGCTGATGTCGAAATCGCCGTCCGTCCGCGCCGAGACCGCCTGCGCCTGCTGCAGCACCTCGCGCAACATCGCCGGCGGCTGGTCCAGATGCCCGTCGCGGTTGAGGCGGGCCACCGGGCCGGCAGGGTCGAAGCGGGTGAGCACGCGGGTGGCGGCCGCCATCCGCGCATACGCCGCCTCGATCGCGGTGCCGCAGGCGGCCGCATCGGCGGCGAGGCAGCTCACCACCACCGAGGTCTGCATCAGGCTGCGCTCGCGGCGCACCTCGAACACGTCGCGGCCGCGCCGCGCCACCAGCCAGCCGCCACCGCCCAGCACCGCGACCGCCGCGGTGCCGGCCAGCGCCTTGAGTGCCCGGCGCCGTTCCGGCGACCACGGCCGGTCGGCTTTTTCGTCCGCCTGCATCATTCCGCCTCCGCGCAGCCCGTTCCGCACCCGCGACACTCAGCCCTTGGCCGCGTAGGCCACGCACCAGGCCTGCGGTGCGACCGCGCCGGCCACCACGTTGCAGGTGCCGTCCGCCTTGGGGTTCTTGCCGGGGATGTAGTGGATGCAGTTGGCGCAGGTCTCTTTGCCGTGCGGCGTTGGCTGATACATCATCGTGTCCTTGGACGCCTTCTCCTCCGCCCGCACCGCGCGCGGCGCGAACAGGCCGGTGGCGGCCACCGCGCCCAGCGCGGCCACCGTGGCGCCGGTCTTCAGCCACTTGCGGCGGCCGGCATCAAACGCATCGTTCTGGTTCATGGCTGATCCTCTGGTTGTCGAACCGCTGGAGCCGGGCCGCATCAGGCCGGCACTCCGGTTGCGGCGTCGGTGCCGACGCCGCTGGCGGAACGGGTTTGCCCGGGTGCGCCGACGGCTTCGCCGTCCGCGTTTTCGCGCACGCCGAGGCGCCGGTGCATGAGCGGGCTGGTGGTCGTGTACTGCAGCGGCACCCGCACGTCCGGCGCGAGGTGGCCGTGCACGGCGAAGGCGCACAACGCCGTTTCGTGGAATGCCGACAGGATCAATTTCTTCTTGCCGGCATAGCTGGCGATGTCGCCGATCGCGAACACGCCCGCGCGCGAGGTCTGGAACGTGGCGGGGTCGACCACGATCTGCTGGCGGTCGAGCGCGAGATCCCAGTCGGCGATCGGGCCCAGCGCCGGGTGCATGCCCCAGAACACCAGGAGCTCCTCGGCGTCGACGCGATTCACCAGGCCGCTGCGGCTGCGCACGCGCACGGTCGACAGGCGGCCGTCCGCGCCTTCCACGCCGACGATGTCGCCCTCGAGAAATTGCATGCGGCCCTGCGCGCACAGCGCCTGCATGCGCGCGACGCTGGCGGCGGCCGCGCGAAACGTGCCCGAGCGGTGAACCAGCACCAGGCTGCGCACGCGGTCGAGCAGGGCCAGCGCCCAGTCCAGCGCGCTGTCGCCGCCGCCGGCGACGATCACGTCCTTGCCGCGGAACGCGTCGGCGTCGGCCACCTTGTAATGCACCGAGCGCCCCTCCAGCGCATCGATGCCGGGCAGCACGAGCCGGCGCGGGGTGAAGGCGCCCAGGCCGCCGGCAATCACGATGGCGCCCGCATCGAATTCGGTGCCCGCATTCGTCCGTGCATGCCACCGGCGCTCTTCGCCGGGCGCGATGCGCGTAACGGTTTCCCCCAGGTGGAGCACCGGGGAAAACGGGCGGATCTGCGTCGTCAGCCGCTCCGCCAGTTCGCGCGCGGTGCAGACCGGCACCGCCGGGATGTCATAGATCGGCTTGTCCGGATACAGCTCGGTGCATTGCCCACCGATGACCGGCATGGCATCGACCAGATGCGCATGCAGGCCCAGCAGGCCCAGCTCGAACACCTGGAACAGGCCGGCAGGGCCCGCTCCGACAATGAGCACATCGCAACGCTGCATGACCGCCAACTCGGTGTTTGCCCGGATTGGTTGTCACGTTAGTTATCGGCTTTTTCCCGCAATTGACAATTCGCAACTGCGCGCCCGCCGGCGCGTCGCGCATGGCCATTCGGCCAGCGGCAAGTTGTCGCGGCGATGCCGCGTGCGGCTGCGGCACGCACCGCCGGGTGGCGGTCCTTTGCTATGACACCCGTTCGCCCGCTGGCGGCTCGCCGGTGCCCTTGGCGGATTTGAACCGGTAGGCGAGCTTGGCGCGGCTGATGCCGAGCAGCTTGGCCGCGCGGGTCAGGTTTCCGCCCGAGCGGTTCACCGCCATGGTGAGCCGGCTGTCCTCCAGCTCCTCCAGGCCGACGCCGGATTCCAGCGGTGCAGCGGCGGCGGGAAACGGGCTGCATGAGAACCTGCAGGCTGCGATTCAAGCATCGCTTCCCGGCGGCCGTCACTGGGGGACGCTTTCCCCCGGCGCGTGGGCGCACCAGTGCCGGTGCAGCGTGCGCACCTGTCCGACGAGCAGCAGCAGCCAGGCCAGCAGCCCGATACCGAAGACGACGTGCGGCAGAAGACCAAGGAAGCCCAGGTCCATCGCCTGCATCATGCGCAGCGTGCTGGCGGCGTACATGCCCAGCGGGAACACCGCGCCCCAGTACATCGGGTCGTAGGCAAACGGAAACCGGCGCACGCCGTGGCGCCAGATCGCCAGCACCACCAGCATCGGTATCCACCAGGTGCCGGTCGCCCAGTACAGCACCGTGAAGCCCTTGATGAAGGGCAGCATGGAGAGCAGATACGGCGCGTGCGGCGTGTTGATGATGAGCAGCGAGCCGGCGAGGGTGGAGATCGCCATCGCCCCCATGTTGATCCAGTAGGGCGGCGAGAGGTCGGCCGGCGAGAAGACGAAGAAGGTGTAGCGGTAGAAGATCAGCGACATCATCCAGATGTAGAGCATGCCGCCCCACAGCCACATCGACAGCGCGAAGAAGTTCAGCTCCAGGCGCATCGGCTGCGGCACCTCCGGCGCGATGAGCGCGGCCATCACGCTCATCGACTGGGTGGCCACCACGGCGAGCAGCCAGCCGCCGTTGATCCCCTTGTCCAGCGCCGGCTTGTCGGCTTTCACCGTGAGCACGGTGAACACGGTGTAGGTGGAAGCGATCCACCCGGCGAGGCCGAGGCCACCGAGCAGCATGGCGAGCCACAGGCTGTGGCCGATCAGCAGGCTCTGGCTACCGAGGATCGAACAGGCGGCGACGAAAGTGAAAAAGCCCGGTGCCTGCGCATGGTCGAACAGATCCGCCAGCACGCGCCGGGGATGCCACCAGACGCGCAGCAGCGCGAGCAGGCCGATGGCGACGAACAGCATCCAGTTCAGCACCAGCAGGGCACGCGGCAAGAATGGGACGGCCATCAGGTGCGCGGCCAGCGACAGGATGCCGGTGGCCATCACCATGCTGAAGTAACCCGGAGACATGGTCTCCAACGAGGCGCGCACGCGTTGCAGCAGGGCGGTCATGACAGGTCCTTGCGATCCGGTCGAGCCGGGACGTGAGTGATGAGCGTTGTGCTGTTGCCCGCGAACCGGCGTGGCCTGGCCGCGTCGTCACGGGAGCCCGGCCGGCCGGCGGCGAGGGGCGTGCCGGGCTTTCGGGCGACCCGGATTCCGGCGGGAGGAACGAGCATCGGGGTCGGGCGGTCCATGAGGTGCTCCGTCTTCGGTGGCGATGATCGCGAGCGGCCCGGTGGTCCCATTTGAGCTGCGACAAGTCGCTCATCGACAGCCGCTCCGGATTGACCGCAGAATCGCCGCACAAACTCCGAGATGCAGCATCTTCAGTCGCCAGCGACCTGGTGCCGTGTCCGTAGCCGGAAAGCTTGCATGCCGGCTGCCGGGTGGGTGTGGAAACGCACCCGCCTCCCGCCGATTGGAAAGGAGCACATGCATGACCCTGCTGGCCGATCGCCATGGTCGCCGGTTTCCGTACCTGCGGCTCTCGGTCACTCCCGCCTGCAACTTCCGTTGCAGCTACTGCCTGCCGCACGGCTACCGGGTCGAGGCGGGCACGGCCGGCCCGCTGTCCTTGGACGAGATCGCCCGCCTGCTGCGCGGCTTCGCCGGGCTGGGCATGCACAAGCTGCGCCTCACCGGCGGCGAACCCAGCGTGCGCCGCGACCTCGGCGACGTGCTGCGCGTCGCCACGGTTTCCGGCGTGACCAAGCTCGCGATGACCACCAACGGCACGCTGCTGTCGAAGCGCCTGCATGGGTGGATGGACGCCGGGTTGAACGCCATCAACGTCAGCGTGGACAGCCTCGACCGCGCGCTGTTTGCGCGTATCACCGGGCATGACCGGCTGGCGGACATCCTGCACGGCGTCGACATGGCGCTGGAAGCCGGCTTGCCCACCAAGCTCAATGCCGTGCTGCTGCGCGACGTCAACGACCGCCAGTTGCCGGCGTGGCTGGACTACCTGCGCGACCACGCCGTGGGCGTGCGTTTCATCGAGCTGATGCAGACCGGCGACAACCTCGATTTCTTCCGCCGGCACCATGTGCGCGCCGCCGCGCTGGAAGACCATCTGCGCGGGAGCGGCTGGCAGGCGTTGCCGCGTGCCCCCGATGCCGGCCCGGCACGCGAATACGCCCACCCCGGCTACGCCGGCCGCATCGGCATCATCGCCCCGTACTCCAGGGATTTCTGCGCCGGCTGCAATCGCCTGCGGGTCACCGCCACCGGTGACCTGCGGTTGTGCCTGTTCGGCGAGTTCGGCATCCCGCTGCGCCGGCACCTGCAGCGCGACGACCAGCTGGACGACCTGCTGCAGGCCATCGGCGGCCAGATCGGCCGCAAGGAGCAGGGCCACTTCCTGCACCAGGGCCGCACCGGCATCACGCCCCATCTCGCAGCCACCGGAGGCTGATCCATGAGCGGGCCCGACAGCGGCAAGATGGTGGCGCAGGGCATGGGAATCCTTGCCCACGCGCTGACGATGATGGCCGGGGAGCGCCACCCATGAGCGACGGGCTGCTCGATCCCGAAGCCGCGCTGCGACTGATCCTCGCCGCATGCGTGGCGCTGCCCGCCGAAGACGTGGCGCCCGACGCGGCGCTGGGCCGCGTGCTGGCGGAAGCGGTCATTGCGCCCGAGACCCTGCCGCCGTTCGACAACTCCGCGATGGATGGCTACGCGCTGGCCGGCGGCAGCGCGCCCTTGCCCGCCGGCAGCGAGTGGATGATCACGGGCGAGCAGGCCGCTGGCGACGGCATCGCGCAGGGCGGTGCCGGCGCCATCAGCATCATGACTGGCGCGCGCGTGCCCGATGGCCTCGACCGCGTGATTCCGCTGGAGCAGACCGAACGCCTGGATGCGCCGCCGCGCGTGCGACTGAAAGCCGCCGTGGCGGCGGGCGACAACCTGCGCCGCGCCGGTTCCGACGTGGCGCAGGGTGAGGCCGTACTCGCCGCCCGCACGCTGCTCGCCACGAATCACCTGATGCTGCTCGCCGCGCTGGGCGTGGCGCGCGTGCGCGTGGCCGCGCGGCCGCGCGTGGCCGTGCTGTGCACCGGGCGCGAGCTGGTGGATGCGGTGAACGTGGCGCTGACGCCGGGGCAGATCCGCAACTCCAACGGGCCCTATCTGGCCGCCGCCTTGCCGCGCGCCGGCGCCGCACTGGTGTACCGCGAGACGGTGGGCGATACGGTGGAGCCCTTTCTCGCGGCGCTGGCGCGGGCACGCGAAGCCGGCGCGCGCGTGCTGCTATCCACCGGCGCGGTGTCGATGGGCCAGTACGATTTCGTGCCGGAGGCGCTGGAACGCCTGGGTGCGCAGGTGATCTTCCACAAGCTGGCGATCCGTCCGGGCAAGCCGCTGTTGTTCGCGCGGCTGCCCGACGGTACGTTGTTCTTCGGCCTGCCGGGCAATCCCATGGCGGTTGCCGTGGGCCTGCGCTTCTTCGTCGAGCCGGCATTGCGGGCCATGCTCGGCCTGCCGCGCGAGATGCCCTGGCGCGTGCCGCTGGCCGCCGACTACGTCAAGAAATCGCGCCTGCGTTTTCATCTCAAGGCCCGGGTGGCGATGGATCCGCAGGGCCGGCTGGGCGCCTGGGTGCTGGATGGGCAGGAGTCCTACCGCATCCGCTCGCTGGCGGCAGCCAATGCCTGGGTGGTGATCCCGGCCGAGGTGAACGCCCTGTGCGCGGGCGACCTGGTGGATGTCTACGGGCCCGGTCATCTGGCCAGCCCGAACACGAGCGGGAGCACAGCATGAGTACACGCATCAACTTGTTCGGCGCGCTGCGCGAGGCCGACCCGCGCGGCTACGTGGAGCTGGAACTGCCCACCGGCAGCACCGTCGCGGGCTTGTCCGCGGCGCTGGTGGCGCATCTGGCCGTGCACGCCCCGGCGGTGTCCGCCAGCCTGGTGCGCCACTGTGTGTTTGCCACCGACACGGAAATCCTGCACGACCATCGCGAGGTACCCGCCGGCGTGACGCTGGCGGTGCTGCCGCCGGTGAGCGGAGGTTGAGATGGAAGGCCTGCACGTCGCCGTGGTGGAACGCGAACGAGCCGCGCTGGACGTGGCCGCCGCGCTGGATTTCGTGAGCGATCCGCACTTCGGCGGCATCGCCACCTTCATCGGCCGGGTGCGCGACCACAACGTGGGGCGCCGCGTCACGGGCATCAGCTACGACTTGTTCGTGCCGCTGGCGCTCAACCAGTTCCGCGCCATCGGCGAGCGCGCGCTCGCCGAGGTGGGCGCGCCGCTGAAACTGTGGATCGTGCACGCGAAGGGCCAGCTGGCCATCGGCGATCCGGCCGTGGTGGTGGCCGCCGGCACCCCGCACCGCGACGAGGCTTTCCGCGCCTGCCGTCTCGCCATCGAGGCGGTGAAGCATGAGGCGCCGATCTGGAAGCAGGAGCATTACGTGGACGGCGACAGCGCCTGGAGCGAAGGCTGTTCGCTGTGCGAGGAAGACCGCGCCCACACGCATGCCGCGCATGGTCACGCCCACTGAAAACCGGCCCTGCCTCGGCGTGCTGCTGGCCGGCGGCCAGTCCCGCCGCATGGGCCGCGACAAGGCACTGCTCGACTGGCAGGGCCAGCCGTTGATCGAACGCCAGCTCGCGGCCCTGCGCGCATCCGGCGTGGACGGCCTGCGGGTGAGCGGCGAACGCCCCATGCACGGCGGCACGGCCGATGCACAACCGCACTTTGGCCCGCTGGGCGGCCTCGCCAGCGTGGCGGCGACGCTGACCGGCGAGCCCGATCTCCTGGTGATGCCGGTGGACATGCCGCGCCTTTCCAGCGGTTTGTTGCGCCGACTGCGCTGCGAAAACCCGGCGGCGCGCAGCCTGCGCCTGGCTGGCCACGTGCTGCCGTGGCGGGTGCGGCTGGATGCGGCGTGCCGCCTCGCGCTGGCGACGCTGCTGACCAGCGACGAGCCGCGTCGGCGCTCGCTGCACGGCGTGCAGCACGCACTGTGCACCGCGGAGTTGGCGCTGACGCGGGACGAAGTGGCGCAACTGATCGACTGCAATACCCCCGAACGATGGAACGAGGCGAACCGATGAAAGTGCAACAGCAAGGGCAGGCGCTGCGCCTGCGCATCGACGAGGCGGAACTGGCGCGGCTGCTCGCCGGCGAGGTGGTGGAGAACGCCACCCGCTGGCCCGATGGCCGCGTGCAGACGCAGCGTGTGGGGTTAGCCGCTGCCACCACTTGGCAGCGCAGCGACGATGGCTGGTGCGTGCAACTGCCGGATGCCGAGGTGCGTGCGCTGGCATCGCGGCTGCCCAGCCGCGACGGGCTGAGCTTCGCGCTGCATGGCCTCGACCTGAGTTTCGATGTGGACGTGCGCGACAGCGCGCGCCGGATGCAGAAGGACAGGCACTGAGCCCCGCGCGGTTCGCATTGCGGCAAATCCGCGCAGGCGGTGCTCGCGTCGACGTCCGCGGCGGCGCGTCGCGGCGGTGGGTCAGGCCCGATGGCGGTGCGCGAGACGCCATGCGGCGGGCGTTGCGGGCCGATCCGGGGCGCCTTCGTCACCCCGACTTTACGCGGCGGCAGTGATGTTTGGCGCGGGCGGGCTCGGTGCGGAGCGTGGTATCGGGTCCACGGTATTTGACGATGGACAAATGAACGGCGCCATCGGCCAAGTAGGGTTTTCCCAGCTGCTTTCGCCCCATCGACAAGCCAGTAGAGACGAGCACGATGCGTGTCGCCTACCGAGTGTTGTTCGCCAGCACGTTTGCCTTCGTGGTCTGCTTCGCCGTGTGGATGATGTTCGGCGTGCTCGGCATCCCGATCCGTCAGGAGCTGGGCCTGAACGCCACCGAGTTCGGCCTGCTCACCGCCACCCCGGTGCTTTCCGGTGCCGCGCTGCGGTTGCCGCTGGGCATCTGGACCGACCGCTACGGCGGGCGCCTGGTGATGACGGTGCTGCTCCTGGCCTGCGCGCTGCCGGTGTGGCTGGTGGGTTACGCGCACGCGCTTTGGCAGTTCCTCGCCATCGGCCTTGCGCTGGGCGCCGTGGGTGCGTCCTTTGCGGTGGGCACGCCTTACGTGGCGCGCTTTTTCCCCGCCTCGCGGCGCGGTTTCGCGATGGGCGTGTTTGGCGCCGGCACCTCGGGCGCGGCGCTCAACCTGTTCGTGACGCCGGCGCTGGCGTCGCACTGGGGCTGGCGCGCGGTGCCGCCGATCTACGCGGTGGCGCTGCTGGTCACGACAGGCCTGTTCTGGCTGCTCTCCGCACCCGATCCGGTGGTGGGCAAGGGTGGCAAAGCGCCCGGGCTGGCGGCGCAGTTGCGCGTGCTGCGCGACCCGCGCGTGTGGAAGTATTGCCAGTACTACTCGCTGACCTTCGGCGGCTTCACCGCGCTGTCGTTGTGGATGCCGCAGTACTTCATCGGCGAATACGGCGTGGCGATCGGCGTGGCGGCGGCCCTCGCGGCGAGCTTCTCGCTGCCGGCCGGTGCGCTGCGTGCGCTGGGCGGTGCGCTGTCGGACAAGTTCGGTGCGCATGCCACCACGTGGTGGGTGTTGTGGGTGGCGTGGATCGCGCTGTTCCTGCTCTCCTACCCGCAGACCCAGTTGACGGTGCACACGATCCGCGGCCCGGCGGCCTTCCACATCGGCCTGTCGCTGTGGTTCTTCGTGCCGCTGCTGTTCGTGCTGGGCGTGGTGCTGGCCTTCGGCATGGCTTCCACCTTCAAATACCTGGGTGACGATTTTCCCGACCACCTCGGCGTCGTCACCGGCATCGTCGGCCTCGCCGGCGGCATGGGCGGTTTCCTGTTGCCGATCCTGTGGGGCGCGCTGCTCGACCTGCTCGGCATCCGCTCCAGCGCCTTCATGCTGCTGTACGGCATCGTCTGGGTATCGCTCATCCTGATCTATTTCACCGAAGCGCGCCGCGTGGATTTCCACGGCATCGAGGCCGCGCGCTGACCTGCAGTCGCCTTTCCCACCAAGCCACCCACGCGGGAGTTGCACCATGGGCCACTTTCTGGAACGTCTCCGCTACTTCCAACGTCCCCGGCAGCCGTTTTCGGACGGCTGGGGCGAGGTGCGCACCGAAGCGCGGCAGTGGGAGGACGGCTACCGCAACCGCTGGTCGCACGACAAGGTGGTGCGCTCCACCCACGGCGTGAACTGCACCGGCTCGTGCAGTTGGAAGATCCACGTCAAGCAAGGCGTGGTCACCTGGGAAACCCAGCAGACCGACTACCCGCGCACGCGCCCGGGCATGCCCAACCACGAGCCGCGCGGCTGTTCGCGCGGTGCGTCGTACTCCTGGTACCTGTACAGCGCGAACCGGCTGAAGTACCCGATGATCCGCGGCCGCCTGCTCAAGCACTGGCGCAAGCTGCGCGAGACGCTGGCGCCGGTGGAAGCCTGGGCGGCGCTGATGGCCGAGCCGGGCATGAAGGACTACAAGGCGTCGCGCGGCCTCGGCGGCTTCGTGCGCGTGAAATGGAACGAGGCGCTGGACATGGTGGCCGCGGCCAACGTGCACACGGTGAAGGTGCACGGCCCGGACCGCGTCACCGGCTTCTCGCCGATCCCGGCGATGTCGATGGTGTCCTACGCCTCCGGGGCGCGCTACCTCAGCCTGATCGGCGGCACCCTGCTGTCGTTCTACGACTGGTACTGCGACCTGCCGCCCTCCAGCCCGCAGACCTGGGGCGAGCAGACCGACGTGCCCGAATCGGCCGACTGGTACAACTCCGGCTACCTCATCGCGTGGGGCTCGAACGTGCCGCAGACGCGCACGCCCGACGCGCACTTCTTCGTCGAGGCGCGCTACAACGGCACCCAGGTGGTGGCGGTGACGCCGGACTACTCCGAGGTCGCCAAACTCTCCGACCTGTGGTTGCACCCCAAGCAGGGCACCGATGCCGCGCTCGCCATGGCGATGGGCCACGTGATCCTGAAGGAGTTCTTCCTCGATCGCCAAGCCGCGTACTTCCAGGACTACTGCCGCAAGTACACCGACCTGCCGCTCTTGGTCACGCTGCGCAGGGACGGCGCGCGCTGGGTGCCCGACCGCTACCTGCGCGCCAGCGATTTCGACGGCGCGCTGGGCAGCCCCGACCATGCCGAGTGGAAGACCGTGGGCTTCGACACCGACGGTACGCCGGTGGTGCCGCAGGGCTCCATCGGCTTCCGTTGGCCGGGTAAGGCGGACAGCCCCGACCACGGCAAGTGGAACCTGGAACAGAAGACCCCCGATGGCCGCGAGATCACGCTGGCGCTGACCCAGCTCGACCGCCGCGACGAGGTCTGCGCGGTGGCCTTCCCGTACTTCGGCGGCACCGAGCATCCCAACTTTCCGCACAACACGCAGGCGGGCGGCGACGTGCTGCTGCGCCACGTGCCCGCGCGCAAGCTGGCCACCAGGGACGGCGAGGTGATGGTGGCCACCGCCTTTGACCTGCTGTGCGCGCATTACGGCCTGGATCGCGGCCTCGGCGGCGAGGTGGCGACCAGCTACGAGGACGACATCGCCTACACCCCGGCCTGGCAGGAGTCCATCACCGGCGTGCCGGCCAGGCACGCGATCGCGGTGGCGCGCGGTTTTGCCGACAACGCGGAAAAGACCCGGGGCCGCTCGATGGTCATCATCGGCGCGGGCATGAACCATTGGTACCACCAGGACATGAACTACCGCAGCATCATCAATTTCCTGATGCTGTGCGGCACGGTGGGTGTCTCCGGTGGCGGCTGGTCGCACTACGTGGGCCAGGAGAAACTGCGCCCGCAGACCGGCTGGACCGCGCTGGCCTTCGCGCTGGACTGGGTGCGCCCGCCGCGCCAGATGGCCGGCACCACGTTCTTCTACGTGCACTCCGACCAGTGGCGCTACGAGAAGGTGGAGGTGGGCGAGCTGCTCTCGCCGCTGGCCGACCCCACGCGTCACGGCCGCAGCCTGATCGACTGCAACGTGCGCGCGCAGCGCATGGGCTGGACGCCGTCCGCACCGCAGCTCAACCGCAATCCGCTGCAGGTGGCACGCGATGCCGCCGCCGCCGGCCTGAGCGCACAGGACTACGTGGTGCAGTCGCTCAAGGACGGCTCGCTGCAGATGGCCAGCGAAGATCCGGACAACCCGGTCAACTTCCCGCGCAACCTGTTCATCTGGCGCTCCAACCTGTTCGGCTCCTCCGGCAAGGGCCACGAGTATTTCCTCAAGCACTTCCTCGGCACCCGCTGCGGCATCCAGGGCAAGGATCTGGGCGAGGAGGGCGCGGCCAAGCCCGAGGAAGTGGTGTGGCGCGAACCCGCGCCCGAGGGCAAGCTCGACCTGGTGGTGACGCTGGACTTCCGCATGTCCACCTCCTGCCTGTACTCGGACGTGGTGCTGCCCACCGCCTCCTGGTACGAGAAGAACGACCTCAACACCTCCGACATGCACCCCTTCATCCACCCGCTGTCGGCCGCGGTGGACCCGGTGTTCGAGTCCAGGAGCGACTGGGAGATCTTCAAGGCCGTGGCCAAGCGCTTCTCCGAGCTGTCGGTGGGCAAGCTCGGCGTGGAACCGGACGTGGTGCTCACGCCGATCATGCACGACACCCCGGCCGAGCTGGCGCAACCCTTCGGTGCGCAGGACTGGAAAAAGGGTGAGTGCGGGCTGGTGCCCGGCGTCTCCGCCTCCAACATCACGGTGGTGGAGCGCGACTACCCGGCGACCTGGGCGCGCTACACCGCGCTCGGCCCTTTGCTGGACAAGCTCGGCAACGGCGGCAAGGGCATCGGCTGGAACACCGAGCACGAAGTGGCCGGCCTGGCCGCGCTCAACTACACGGTGGAGGACGGCCCGGCCAAGGGCCGCCCGCGCATCATGAGCGACATCGATGCGGCCGAAACCGTGCTCTACCTTGCGCCCGAAACCAACGGCGAGGTGGCGGTGAAGGCCTGGACCGCGCTGTCGAAGATCACCGGCCGCGACCACACCCACCTGGCTCGACCGCGCGAGGACGAGAAGATCCGCTTCCGCGACATCCAGGCGCAGCCGCGCAAGATCATCTCCTCGCCCACCTGGAGCGGCATCGAAAGCGAGCACGTCAGCTACAACGCCGGCTGGACCAACGTCAACGAGCTGATCCCCTGGCGCACCCTCTCCGGCCGCCAGCAGTTCTACCAGGACCACGAATGGATGCGCGACTACGGCGAAGCGCTGGCGCTGTACCGCCCGCCGATCGACACCCGCACGGTGGCGCCGATGGCCGGCAAGAAGGGCAACGGCCACCCCGAGGTGGTGCTGAACTTCATCACCCCGCACCAGAAATGGGGCATCCACAGCACCTACACCGACAACCTCCTGATGCTCACGCTCTCGCGCGGCGGGCCGATCGTCTGGATCTCGGAAACCGATGCGAAGTCGGTGGGCATCGTCGACAACGACTGGATCGAGGTCTACAACGCCAACGGCGCGCTCACCGCCCGCGCGGTGGTCAGCCAGCGCGTCAACTCGGGCATGTGCCTGATGTACCACGCGCAGGAGAAGATCGTGAACGTGCCGGGGTCTGAGATCACCGGCATGCGCGGCGGCATCCACAATTCCGTCACCCGCACCGTGCTCAAGCCCACCCACATGGTCGGCGGCTACGCGCAGCTGTCCTGGGGCTTCAACTACTACGGCACCGTGGGCGCCAACCGCGACGAGTTCGTGATCGTGCGCAAGATGGCCAAGGTGGACTGGATGGATCGCGTGCAGCACAAGGCGCGCGAAGACGAACTCAACACCAAGCTGGCCTGAGGAATCGACGATGAAAGTTCGCGCACAGATCGCGATGGTGCTGAACCTGGACAAGTGCATCGGCTGCCACACCTGTTCGGTCACCTGCAAGAACGTCTGGACCTCGCGCAAGGGCATGGAGTACGCGTGGTTCAACAACGTCGAGACCAAGCCCGGCATCGGCTACCCCAAGGACTGGGAAAACCAGGAGCGCTGGAACGGCGGTTGGGTGCGCAAGCCCAACGGCAAGCTGGTGCCCAAGCAGGGCGGCCGTTTCGCCGTGCTGGCCAAGCTGTTCGCCAACCCGGCGATGCCGCAGATCGACGACTACTACGAGCCTTTCACCTTCGACTACGAGAACCTGCAGACCGCGCCGGAGCTGCCCACCGCGCCGGTGGCGCGGCCGATCTCGCTGATCACCGGCCGCACCATGGAGAAGGTGGAGTGGGGCCCGAACTGGGAGGAAATCCTCGGCGGCGAATTCGCCAAGCGCAGCGCCGACTACAACTTCGAGGCCGTGCAGAAGGACATCTACGGCCAGTTCGAAAACACCTTCATGATGTACCTGCCGCGCCTGTGCGAGCACTGCCTGAACCCCACCTGCGTGGCCTCGTGCCCGTCCGGCTCGATCTACAAGCGCGAGGAGGACGGCATCGTCCTGATCGACCAGGACAAGTGCCGCGGCTGGCGCATGTGCGTCTCCGGCTGCCCGTACAAGAAGATCTACTACAACTGGGTGAGCGGCAAGGCGGAGAAGTGCACCTTCTGCTACCCGCGCATCGAGGCCGGCCTGCCCACCGTGTGCTCGGAAACCTGCGTGGGCCGCATCCGCTACCTCGGCGTGATCCTGTACGACGCCGACCGCATCAGCGCGGCCGCCGCCACGCCGAGCCCGCAGGATCTCTACCAGGCCCAGCTCGACGTCTTCCTCGACCCGAACGATCCGGAGGTGCAGCGCCAGGCATTGGCCGACGGCATCCCGGCGGCGTGGCTGGAATCGGCGAAGCACTCGCCCACCTACAAGATGGCGGTGGAGTGGAAGATCGCCTTCCCGCTGCATCCGGAGTACCGCACCCTGCCCATGGTCTGGTACGTGCCGCCGCTGTCGCCGATCCAGTCGCATGCCAACTCCGGCCAGGTCGGCGCCACCGAGCATGGCCTGCCCGACGTGGACTCGCTGCGCATCCCGGTGCGCTACCTCGCCAACTTGCTCACCGGCGGCAACGAGGCACCGGTCACCGACGCGCTCAAGCGCCTGCTGGCGATGCGCGCGTGGTTCCGCGCCAA
The DNA here is from genome assembly GCF_058789895.1 of Rhodanobacter sp. FW106-HT46G03. NCBI lineage: Bacteria > Pseudomonadati > Pseudomonadota > Gammaproteobacteria > Lysobacterales > Rhodanobacteraceae > Rhodanobacter > Rhodanobacter sp. FW106-HT46G03. Next base: position 227,087 of record NZ_JBYTCC010000001.1, on the reverse strand, counting down.
ACAGCTTGGCATGCCGCAGGACAAGGCCATGCTCGATTCGGTGGGCCTCACCCCCGCCACTGCCGAGGCCATGCACCGCTACCTCGCCATCGCCAACTATGAAGACCGCTTCGTGATCCCCACCGCGCACCGCGAGGAGGCCGACAACGCCTACCAGATCCGCGGCGGTTGCGGCTTCACCTTCGGCAACGGCTGCGACGGCATCGACGCCAAGGCCGGCCTGTTCGGCGGCAAGATGGGCCGGCGCAAGGTCATTCCCATCCGCATGATCGACGACGACAACTGATGGCTACCGAACACTCCCTCACCCTGCGCGCCCTGGCGGCCCTGCTCGCCTACCCCGACGAGGAGCAGCGCGCGGCGCTGCCCGAGATCGGCGCCGCCCTGCAACACGCCAGGGGCGTGGACGGCGAACGCCGCGCGCAGCTCCTGGCCCTGGTCGACGAACTGGGGCATGGCGAATTGCTCGACGCCGAAGCACGCTACGTGGAGCTGTTCGATCGCGGCCGAACCACCTCGCTCAACCTGTTCGAGCACGTGCACGGCGACGGCCGCGAGCGCGGCTCGGCGATGTTGGAGCTGCGCGAACGCTACGCGAAGATCGGGCTGGAACAGAGCAACCACGAACTGCCCGACCACCTGCCGGTACTGCTGGAGTACCTGAGCTGCTGCGAGCCGGACGAAACGCCGGCGCTGCTTGGCGAGTGCGCCCTGGTGCTGCGCAAGCTGGGCAATACCCTGGCCAAGCGCGGCAGCCGTTACGCCGCCGTACCCGCCGCCTTGCTCGATCTGGCCGGCGAGGAGGGGCTCGACCCCCTCGCCCCGGTGCCGCCGCCCGAAGACCTGGACCAGAGCTGGGAAGAGCGCCCGGCTTTTGAAGCCCCCACTGCCACCGCCCATCGATGACTGCCCCCGCGCCGGAGGTACTTGCCATGACTCTCTCGCCCGCCTGGAACCAGTTCCTGTTCGGCATCTACCCTTACCTTTGCCTCACGGTGCTGCTGCTGGGCAGCCTGGTGCGCTACGACCGCGAGCCGTACTCGTGGAAGAGCGACTCCTCGCAGGTGCTGCGCGCCAAGAGCCTGCGCTGGGGTTCCAACCTGTTCCACTACGGCATCCTGGTGGTGGTGCTTGGCCACTTCGTCGGTTTCCTCACCCCGGGCTGGGCCATCGACTGGCTGCTCGATCCGGCCCAGCACCAGTTGCTCGCGATGGCCGTCGGCGGCCCGGCCGGGCTGGTCGCCATCATCGGCCTCACCCTCCTGATCCGGCGCCGCGTGGGCGATGCGCGCGTGCGTCGCAACAGTCGCAAATGGGACATCAGCATCGTCCTCATGCTGTGGCTGCAGCTGCTGCTGGGCATCGCCACCGTGCCGATCTCGGCGCAGCACATGGATGGCGTGATGTTCCAGCAGCTCAGCCACTACGTGCAGGGCATCGTGTACTTTCAGAGCGGCAGCGCGGCCCTGCTGCAAGGTGTGCCGTGGGTGTACCAGCTGCACATCCTCCTGGGCTTCACCATCTTCCTGGTGTCGCCGTTCACCCGCATGGTGCACATCTGGAGCGGTGTGGGCAGTCTCGCCTACCTGTTCCGGCCCTATCAGCTGGTGCGTTCGCGCAAGCGCGAGGTGCGCTCATGAGCGTGCAGATCAACGGCGTGGCGGTGGATACCGCCGACTGGCCCAGCGACGAGCTGGCCGCGGTGCACGAGCTGCTGCGCCAGCGTGCGCGGGAATTGGGACTGCTGGCCGAGGATGCCGATGGCGACGCCATGCACGCGGCGATCGAGCAACTGCTGGCACGCGAGGTCAGCGTGCCCGCGCCCACGCCCGGGGAATGCCACCGCTACTACGACGCCCATCCCGAGCGCTACCGCAGCGGCGAGCTGGTGCACGCGCGGCACATCCTGTTCCAGGTGACGACGGGTACGCCGGTGCCCGCGATTCGCGCCGTGGCGGAGGCCATGTTGCGCGAGCTGCGTCTGCATCCGGAACTGTTCGAGCAACGCGCCCGAGACAAGTCCAACTGCCCTTCGGGCGCACAGGGTGGACAACTCGGGCAGCTGGCGCGCGGGTCCAGCATTCCCGAGTTCGAGAAGGCGATTTTCGAAAGCAGCGACATCGGGCTGTTGCCGCAACTGGTCAAGACGCGGTATGGCTTCCACATCGTGGCGATCGACCAGCGCATCCCTGGGGAGCAACTGCCATTCGAGGCGATGGGTGAGCGCGTCGCCAGGGATCTGCGCAACGCCTCCGAGACCCGCGCCCTGGCGCAGTACGTCCAGCTGCTCGCGGGCCAGGCCGAGATGGAAGGCATCGACCTGGCGGCCGCCGGCTCGCCGCTCGTCCAATAACCGGAAGCTGGCGCACGGCCGATGCAGCGGAATGGGCGGATTGGCGCGCGCGCGTCGGGCGCGCCACGTCCTCGATCCGCTCATCCGGACCCGGCTGCAGGACTGCGGCGGACTGATCCTTCCGCGCTCAGGCTGACGTGCGCCTGAGGAAGCGATCACGCACGCAACTGGATGAAATCACCCTGGCGGTCGATGGTGACGAATTCGGAGATCCGTCCGCTGCGTACCTGCTGCACGACCTTGCGCAATGCGCGATCGGTCTCGGCCTCGTCGGCAGGCAAGCCGTACCGGCCGTCCAGTGCCGCGACGAACAGGACATCCCAAGGTTTGCCCAGCCGGTCGGCCTCGGCCTTCAAACCGCTGAAATCCCCGATTTCTTCCGGGCGCTTGTCCACGCACAAGGCGGGCACCAGCGCGCCTCCTTCACCCCGCTCAAAGCTGGCGCGGTGTGCCGGCGCTGCCTCCTCCGGAAGCTCGCGCGTGGCAAAGACCAGCAGCAGGCGCTGCGGCTGCGGCTGATTGCAGGCTGCTTCCAGAAGATCAGCAAAGGTAGCAAGGGCCATCGCTTGCCTTGTTTGTCTGCGAAACCATCACGGAGGCTAGGTGGTGACCCTGCCGACTTCAAGCGCCTGCGACAAGATTGCCTTGGTGGCGGCTTCCACCGACAACCTTGCTGGCTGGCGACCTGGGCTTTTCGGCTTTTGGGGGTTGTGGCCCGCGCCATGATTGTGTCCCGCGCTGTGGTGCAGCTTCCGGCTCGACGACCTTCGGGTGGGTTGGAGTTGCGGCAGTCGGGTTGCCATGGCAGGCAACGCGGCGGCCGGTTGATCGGCCACCTCGCTCAGGGTGTCACTCGGCACGTGGCGGGCGCGCTGCACACCTCGCGGCGCGCCCGGCAAGTCGGCCAATCGACGTGGTGCTGATTTGTCACCCTTGGCGATCGACCCCGTGGCGAACGTGACGACGGGCCGCGCGGTGCCGGGCGGGATCACCCCCATGCAGAAGCTGGCCTTGACCGCATAGTTCCACTTCTGGCGTCTGCTAAAAATGGGGGGATTACCCAACGTGCTGCATATCGATTGTTGGATGTGCAGGAAGGCGACCCGAGTGGCCGTGCAGTGGGGCAGACTGCAGAGGGGTTCCCGGCGGCAGTGGTGGCATCCATCCGGCGCCACGTACACGGAGGCCGCCGGGTTGGCAAGCCGTTTTCCGCAGCGCTCGATGTTCACGATCGCCGAGAAGGCGACGAACCGGACGCGCAAGCAGATCGATATGCATCGGCTAAAGCGCGCAAGCCTGTAGATGGCACGTGTGTGGGGACCTGTGCAAGTCCCGCGGAAGTTGCACGCGTGTGTCCACGGCCTTGCGTATATTAATACCCCGCTGAACGCTTAGATCGGTAGGCCGCGACGTGGAGGTCAACTACTCGAATCACGATGCGGCTGGTACGCTTTTATTTTGGTCACGGCACTTCACTTATTTATAAGTAAGGGTTAAGAGCTGTTTGATCGGCGGATTGATGCTTGTTGAATTCCGTCGCTCGTGCACGAAATAGTTGAGAAGGATGTCTCCTTCGGTATGGCCGAGCGTACGAACCACCGACGTATACGCCACGACCACTGGCTGTGACGCACCCGAACCTTCGCGGCACACACCTGCCGTCCCGGCCGGACTGTTAGAAAGGGATTCCCCCACAGTAGTCAAAGTGACCGTAGGTTTCGTCATTGCACAGGTAGAGGTCACGACCGCTCCTGAGAACGAGATGGTCCCTTGGTGAACCTGTGCCACGGCGACATTGACGAATAGGACCGGGAGTCCCAGGACGACCATTGAAATCAATGTATTCGTAGCGACAGCTCCAACGGTTACGTATCCACGCGATCAACCATGTATTTCGACTTCCAGTAGCGAGGCGGAGGTAGGTGCCGGGGAAGGCGCGTTCGGGGTTTTATTGACAGGTGCAGTAAGGACGGATAAGAACTCACGGCCACTGGCATTGGGGTGAACGAACACGAGTCGGGTAGCCAACCGCGACGAGCGGCGACCAGCCAGTGCACAGGCATATCCATCAGAGCATTCGATACTTAATGGCCATTCACCCCGATTGTCATCGGCATGAACAAAGATGGCGCCGTGTTGGGGACCGCCGGCAACGACACACTCAATCAAGCTAGTCATGGGGACAATTCCATCCGCTGAACGGGGAGATTCAGCTTCGGGGTAGGTATGCAAGCCTTTGGCCACCGACCCATATGCAAGTGTGACGTACTGCACATTTTGATGAGTGCATCTATCAAAATGTAACTGACCCGTTTGGTGGTCCAATGACGTTGGACACCGAGATAGGCGACACTGACTATCGAGGTGACGTATGGGACGCAGAGAGATCGGCCCGGCCGTGAAGGAACAAGCGATCCAGATGATCGTGTCCGAAGGGCGGACGCTAACGCAGGTGTGCGGGTTGTTGGAGGTCGGTCCGACCGCGGTGCGCCGGTGGGTGGCGCGGTGGCGCGCGGCCCATGCCGAGGTGCCGACAGGGGCCCAAGGCTTGGCCGGGCAGCAGCGGATCAGGGAGCTGGAGGCCCAGGTCGTGCGCCTGCAGGAGGGTGTGACCTGCTAAAAAGGTTTTTCGGCATGAAGGCGCACATCGGTGTCGATGCTGAAAGTGGCCTAGTGCACACCGTGGTGAGCACGGCGGCAAACGTGACGGATGTGGCCGAGGTAGCGACCCTGCTGCACGGCAGGGAAATGTGTGTGTTCGGCGATGCTGGCTACCTCGGCGCGGAGAAACGGGTGCCAAAGCGCGGTCGGTAGCTCTGGATCGCGGCCAAGCGCAGCGTGGTGAAGGCGATAGAAGACCCGAAGCTGCGACATCAGCGACGCGTCCATCCCGCCGAACTTGCCGCGCCACTTGTAGAACGTCGCTGCACTGCTGCCGTGCTGCCGGCACAGCTCAGGCACCGGCGTGCTGCCCCCCGCCTGCTTCGACACCGCGATGATCTGACTGTCGCTGAATCGCGACTTCTTCATGGAACCTCCTCGGGTCAGACCACGAGAAGACTCCACTTCTGGGTGCCGCTACTTTCTGGGGAATTACCCACCGATCCGCTAGAAACCCCCTTGCAGCATTAACAGACCGCGCGTACCGCCCACATTGAGCGTGTCGGCGGGGTTCTGGAAACTGGCGGTATGGCGGTAGAAGCGGTCGTTGGAGGCATGGGTCACCACACCGAGCACCGTCCAGTGCGCATCGATCTCGTACTTTGCGCCCACGCCAATGTCGGCGTAGCTGGGGTCGCGCGCACCGTCGGCGTCCGGCACCGCTAGGCTGGTGCTGTAGAAGGTGTAGCCAAGATGCAGCGTCAGGCTCCACTTCGCATCCAGCGGATAGGCGCCTTCCAGCATCAGATAACTGGTGCCCCTGGAATGGCCGCGGTAGCCCTGCTCGCGGTCCGCGCCGAAATAGTCGGTGAGCGCGTAGCTGTATTTCAGCGTCCACAGCTTCCAGCCCAGTGCCAGATTCGCTTCGCTGGTATTGAGCGAGCGCGCCGGCAAGCCGTCATGATCGAGATTGGCGCCGGGGTAGAAGTAGCCGTAAAGGCCGACGCGCCACGACCAGTCGGTGTTGATGACGCGGCCGTAACTTCCGTACAGGTCCAGCTCCATGGCGCCACCCGGATAGCTGCGATCGCTGATGCTGGAGCCCCACACCCCGGCAGCGAAACCACCGATGGCGGCGAGGTCGGCACCGCCTTGCACCGCCGGCCTGCCCCAGCTCTGGGTAAGGCCGCGGAAGATGTAGTCGGAGGCCAGCTCCACGTTGCCGGTGAGGACGGTGGCCGGCGCGTCGCCCGCACGTGCTGGTGTCGTGCCGAGTATCGCGGCCAGCCCCAGCGCTGCAACAAAGTGGTGCGTCCTCAGGTTGATCATGCTGCGCTCTGGTGAGTTCATGATGGCCGGATGCCGGCGTAGCCACCAAAGGCATGGCCTTCGGCGCTCGATGGCTCACCCAACGATGCACGGGATATGCCAACACACGCCGCCGGCAGCCCGACCGCCAGTAAACCTTGGAATTGGGCGCTGCGGTCGAAGGATGCTGCCTGGCGCGCCGACGGCACGCATCACGACCGCGACGCGAACGCGGCGATCAACATCGAGCGGGAAGGCCTGCGCCTCCTCGTCGACGTTTCCGGGCAATCAGAAAGTACCCCGAGGAGCGGGGGAACTGACGCGCGGGGAGAGCATGCGTGCGCGGCGGACAATTCTTCGTCCACCGGATACCCGTGAACCCATCCATGGCGCGCAGCAGCTCGCCGACCTTCAGGGGATCGGTGATGGTCGGATAGTTCTTGGGCTGGCGCGCTGGCAACGTGTCGCGCAGGTCGGCGGCCGGATCGCGGGTTGCCCGCTCGGTGGCGACCGCAAAGCGAAATACTCGGCTCAACTGGTGCCGCAGGCGATGCGCTTGCTCGATATGCCCACGCTTCACGACGTGAACGAGCAGCGGCCGAATCTCCGCCACACCTATATCAGCCACGGGCAGGTGACCCAGCCAGGGAAACGCGTGATTCTCCAGCCGGTCACGCTCCTTGGCGTACTGGCCGGGCGTCCACTCCCCCTGCTTTAGCGCCAGCCACTCGCGCGCCACCACTTCAAAGCTGTTCGCTGCGCGATCTTGCCCGGCGGCCTTGGTCGCCCTGCGCTGGGCACCAGGATCGGAGCCCGCTGCCACCAGCTTGCGTGCTGCATCGCGCTTGTCACGGGCATCCTTCAAACCGGTATCGGGGTAGGTGCCCATGCTCAGCGTCTTGCGCTTGCCGTCAAACCGGTAGTCAAAGCGCCACCAGCGCGAGCCGTTTGGGTTCAGGAGCAGGTATAAGCCGCCGCCGTCCGCCAGCTTTTGCGGTTTGTCAGCGGGTTTGGCGTTGCGAATGGCCGTGTCGGTAAGCGGCATGGCGGCAACCTTCTGACGGTAACTTTCTTGACGGTAACCAGTTACCGTCAGATCTACCGTCACGTGACAGTAGATTTCAATGTACCTCATGGGAAGTCGTTGGACATGAAAAAGGCCGGAGCCCTTGATACATCTGGGTTTCCCGGCCTTCTTGGGGTGTCTTTGAACAGGTATGTGGTGGCTATGGGTGGGCTCGAACCACCGACCCCGGCATTATGAGTGCCGTGCTCTAACCAGCTGAGCTACATAGCCGAAACGATTGAATTCTAGCGGGTGACCCGCCTGCGCGGGCGCCGTGCTGGCGTGCCGTGCGGCCGGCGCATTGCAAAGGCCGGGGCGCGGCAGTGTAGAGGCCTGCGCGTTCACATTCAAGGCGTTGCGGCTTGATGCGTGCCGACGCGCATGGTTGAATCGGGTCATTCGCCCTGCATGGCTGGCGGTTGCCGGCGCACGGCAAGGCTCGAGGGTTTGCAGATGATCGACGTCGATGGTTATCGCCCCAACGTGGGCATCGTGCTGCTGAATACGGACGGGCGCCTGTTCTGGGCGCGCCGCATCAATCGCGACGGCTGGCAGTTTCCGCAGGGCGGCATGCACAGCGATGAGACCCCGCTGGAGGCGATGTACCGCGAACTGGAAGAGGAAACCGGGTTGGCCGCGCGGCACGTCGAGGTGCTGGCGACCACGCGCGGCTGGCTACGCTACAAGCTGCCGCACCGCTACATCCGCCAGCATCAGCATCCGTTGTGCATCGGCCAGAAGCAGGTGTGGTTTTTGCTGAAGCTGGTGAGCGCCGAGGACGCGCTGCGGTTGGACGCCGGCGACAAGCCGGAGTTCGACATCTGGCGCTGGGTGGATTTCTGGTACCCCGCCGTGCACGTGGTGAACTTCAAGCGCCAAGTGTACGAGCGCGCGCTGCGCCATTTCGCGCCGCTGGTCGAAGGCATGTGCAGCGTGGAGCTGGGCAATGCGCCGCCGCGCGCGGCGGCGGATGCGGCGGACCGGTCGCCGCAGGGCTGGCGCGCCGCCTGAGGCCGTTGGATGCGACCCTTCGGGGGCTGTGCCGGGCGCGTCCGATGGGCGCCAGTCCACGGGCGTTCTCGTCCACAGTTGACAATCATTCGCATTTGCGTTTTCATGCGCTGCATGTACATCTGCATGTGCAACGCCGTTACCGATCGCGATATCCGCCGCGCCGTGGCCGAGGGCGTGCGTACGTTTGCGGAGTTGCAGCAGCGCACGCGGTGTTCCACCACTTGCGGTTGCTGCATGGGCGAGGCGCGGGCCTGTTTCAAGGAGGCGCTGCACGCCGAGGAAGCCAGGGCGGATGCGCGGCCGATCGGCCTTCCGGTATTCGCCGCCGCCTGAGCTGCCGCGCGCGGCCACCCGAAAACCATTGCCATTCGCGTCTCACCGCGTACACGGCGCGATGCCTAGAGTCGGTCGCGTTTGCCACGCGGAGAATGGTCATGAAGGGCGACGCGAAGGTCATCGAGTTCCTCAACAAGGCGCTGTACAACGAGCTCACGGCGATCAACCAGTACTTCCTGCATGCACGGATGTTCAAGAACTGGGGCTATGCGGAACTGGGCGAGCACGAGTTCAAGGAATCGATCGACGAGATGCACCACGCCGACCGCCTGATCGAACGCATCCTGTTTCTCGAGGGCCTGCCGAACCTGCAGCATCTGGGCAAGCTGCACATTGGCGAAAACGTGCCGGAATGCATCCAGGCCGATCTCGACCTTGAGCTGGGCGGCGCCAAGGATCTGCGCGAAGCCATCAGCCACAGCGAAGGTCACGGTGATTTCGTCAGCCGCGACCTGTTCCGCGACATCCTGCACGAGGAGGAAGGCCACATCGACTGGCTGGAAACCCAGCAGAACCTGATCAAGGACATCGGCGTGGAGCGCTACCTGCAGCGCAAGATGCAGGGTTGAACGCGGTACTGCGCGCCCTTGCCGTGGCAGGCGGCGCGCAGTGCGGTTCGCGGTGGTACTGCCGCACCTTGGCCCGCCGCCCCCGGCAAGAAACAGTTCCTCGGACGGAGACCACCGCCCGACAAGAGGCCGTCGGGTTGATGTCGTGCCGGTGGCGGGGGGATGTCGTTACGGCAGGCGGACATGCGGCAGGATGCTGGCCGGAACCCGGGCAACCGATTCCCAGAAGCACCCCATGCACGTCCACAGCACCCACCTCCGAGAACTCCGCGTTGCCCGCCAGTGGTCACAGGAGCAACTGGCCGAGCTGAGCGGCCTGAACCCCTGGTGGCAACTCATCAGCCTGGCGCCGGTAGCGGGCATCCTGGTGCAGCTCTATCTGCTCACCTACCCGACCAGAACGATGAGCGCCGACGGGGCCAAATCCACGCGCCAAAGTCGCCACGCCCGCGTGCGGGGGCGGCCTGATGCTGGTTCAAGCCGCGCCGTCCACCGGCACGGCTCGGCTTGGTCGCGTCGCCAAAAGCCTCCGTCGGGCTGAAGCCCGACCCACGGAAGCGCATGATGCCGTGGGTTGGACTTCAGTCCGACAGCCCTGCCCGCGCACTGCGCGGGCCTCAACCGAGCGGCACCGGGCAATGCAGGCTGGCGCAGATCACGCGCAGCAACTCGGCTTCCACCAGGCTTACTTCGCCATCGGCCTGGACGGCCGCCACCAGGGCGCGCACGGCAAGCTCCTTGGCAGGTGGCGAAAGGCCGTCCAGGTCATCCAGCGCAGCCTCGAACGGCTTGGCCCAGGCGCGCGGCGGCACCACCCATGGCACCGCCTCGCCAGGGAACGCCTGCTGCATCGCGAGCAGCCACGCGCGTTTGGCGGCGACCTCGTCGCCGTTCTGGCCGTAGATGGCCACGATGGCGCACACCAGCACCAGGCTGGCGCGGCAGGCGACAAGCTTTTTTTTGCCATCGACCGGGGCGTGCCGTGGGTCGGCGGCTTCCTGCAGTTGCACGCGCACCAGGCGGGTCAGGCAGTACTCGGCCAGGTCGACGCGGCCGTCAGCGAGCACCAGCGCGTCCAGGGCATCAAGCAGGGTTTGCCGTTGGCCATCCGACAACTGCCTGAGCGCCGGGAACGCCAGCGACACCAGCGGCAGGCGGCTGCCGGGATCGAGCTGGCCGATGGCGGCGAGCTGGCGCGCAACCGCAACGGCGGCGTCATCGCCGAACGCGTTGGCAATGGCGCGGCGCTCGGCGGGTGCGAGCTCGTTGGCAGAGGAACACGCCAGCGCGAGCACCAGGACCAGCGCCGAGGTCGGTTGTTGCACGGCGGCGCGCAAATCCGCGGGGACGCCGGCAGCAATTCCCGGCAAGGCAGGCGGGACGCTCGCCGAAGCGGTTGCGGACGCCACAGTTGCCGGTGCACTGGCAAGCCCCGCGGCAGGGATCGCTGGCGGTACCCCAAGCGGTGCGCCGGCCGCGCCGGCAAACCCAGTGGCGGCTGCCGGATGCAGCGGCGGCGGCACCGATGCTTCATCGCCATCGCCAGCGGCCGCCTGTGCCGCGAACCGCGCCAGGCTCGCCTCGGTAAAACCCGGCTCCAGCACGCGGATGCGTTCCATCAGCGGCGGGTGAGTGGCGAACAGCGCGTTGAAGCTGCCGGCCTCGCCGAACAGCATGTGTGCCACTTCGTGGCGGTTCGCCGCGCGCAGCGAGGAACCGGCCTCGGCCAGCGCGATTTTCTTCAGCGCGCCGGCAATGCCCGCGGTTTGTCGGGTGAACTGCACGGCCGAGGCGTCGGCGAGCGATTCGCGCGAGCGCGACACCGCGGCCTGGATCAGCCGCGCAAAGAAGTAGCCGATGTAGCCGACCACGATCAGCGCGATGCCAAGCAGCACCAGTTGCCCGCCGCGGCGGCGGCTGGACCATGCGCCGCCTTCGGCGATCTGGCGGCCGACGATGGTGAGCACGAGGATGCCGAACAACAGGCCCATCAGGCGGATGTTGAGCCGCATGTCGCCGTTCAGCACGTGGCTGAACTCGTGGGCGACGACGCCCTGCAGCTCGTCGCGGCTGAGCGCATCCAGGCAGCCGCGGGTGACGCAGACGGCGGCGTCGGCCACCGAGTAGCCGGCGGCAAACGCGTTGATGCCGGGTTCGTCCTCCATCACATAGATGTCGGGCACCGCCACGCCGGAGGCGATCGCCACCTCTTCGATGACGTTGCGCAGGCGGCGCAACGCAGGGTCGGAGGTGTTGGCCGCCACCGGCACCGCGCCGACGCCTTCGGCCACGCTGCGCCCGCCGCCGGACAGGCTGGCGATGCGGTACAGCGACGCGCCGCCAATGCCGAGCAGCACGCCGAGGCTGGTCACCAGGAGCAGCGGAAGGTTCGATCCTGCCAGCTCGCCGTACGCATTGGGGTGCTGGCCAAACGCCACCCACACCACGAAATCGATGGCGGCCACGATGGCCAGCACGGCCAGCGTGAACAACACCACGAGCTGCCGCGAGCTGCGGCGCACGCGCGCCTGTTGCGCAAAGAAATCCACGGGCGGTCTCCGCCGCGCAGTATCAGGTGAACGACACCTTCGGCACTTCGCGCACGGCGGGGCTTTCGATCGCCAGCGGCTCGGCCGCGGTGAACCCGAACTGGCGCGAGACGATGGACGCCGGGAACACCTCGCGCCGGTTGTTGTAGCCGAGCACCGAGTCGTTGTACGCCTGCCGCGCGAACGCCACGCGGTTTTCGGTGGAGGTCAACTCCTCGGAGAGCTGCATCATCGTCTGGTTGGCCTTGAGGTCGGGGTAGGCCTCCTGCAGCGCGAAGAGTTTGCCCAGCGTCTGCGTGAGCATGTTTTCGCTGCCGGCAAGCTGCTGCATCGCGGCCGGATCGCCGGGGTTGGCCTTGGCGCCGGCCAGCCCGCTCACCGCGGCGTTGCGCGCGCTGACCACGGCTTCCAGCGTTTGCCGCTCATGCGCGAGGTAACCCCTGGCGGTTTCCACCAGGTTGGGAATCAGGTCGTGGCGGCGGGTGAGCTGCACGTCGATCTGCGCGAACGCGTTCTTGTAGCCGTTGCGGGCGGTGACCAGCCCGTTGTAGAGCACGACGAAATACAACACGATCGCCACGATGACGACCAGCAGGATCAGCAAGCCCATCGTTGTCTCCTTCATGTGGCGCCGCACGGCGTGGGCGCGAGCCTAACACGCTGCACACGCGCGTCCGAAGTATCCTTGCGGCATCTGTCCGCCACTTTGTGAATGCCATGGATACCGCCGCTGCACCCGCCACGCCCGACTACCACACCGGCGCGACGATGGGGCTTACCGACCACGCCGCGATCAAGCTGCGCGACCTGATTGCCGAAGAAGGCAACCCGGCGTTGATGCTGCGCGTGTACATCCACGGCGGCGGCTGCTCCGGGTTCCAGTACGGGTTCACCTTTGACGAAGAGCGCGAAGCCGAAGACTTTGCGGTGGAGCGCCACGGCGTCACGCTGGTGTGCGATCCGCTGTCGCTGCAATACCTCACCGGCGCGCAGATCGACTACACCGAAAACTTCGGCGGCTCGCAGTTCACCATCCACAACCCAAACGTGAAAACCACCTGCGGTTGCGGCTCCTCGGCGGATGCCTGACATGCCGGTGCCGGTGGCGAACGCATTTGCCGGCTTGAGCCTCACGCTCGACCGCAAGGCCGAGCGGCGCAACGACAGCACGTGGGTGGCGGCCCAGGCCGCCGCCGCCAGCACGCGGTTCCTGCTGCTGGACGCCGAGCAACGCGCCTACGTGCTGGCCGGCGAGGACGCGCTGCGCTGGCTGGGTGGCGACGAGCGCACGCGGCTGTGCGGCAAGGCGCCGACGTGGCTGCTCGGCATCGCCGGTGGCCACGCGCACTTCGTGATCGAGCTGGACGAGACCGCCGACGCGCTGGCGCTGGAGCGCACGCTGGGTGCCCGCCGCGCGAGCCTGCGCGAGGCCGCGGCCACGTTGCCGGTCGACGAGGCCGCGCTGTTTGCGTATGCCAAAGGCCTGGCCTGGTGGCACCACGAAACCCGGCACTGCGGGTTTTGCGGCGCCCCGTTGGAAACCATCTCCGCCGGACACCGCATGCGCTGCACCAACACCGCCTGCGCACGGCTGCATTTTCCGCGCACCGATGCCGCGATCATCGTGCTGGTGGAACACGACGGCGCCTGCCTGCTCGGCCGGCAATCCACCTGGCCGCCGGGGCGCTACTCCACGCTGGCCGGCTTCATCGAGCCCGGCGAAGCGCTGGAAGACGCGGTGCGGCGTGAGGTGGGCGAAGAGTCCGGCATCGTTGTCGGCGAGGTGCGCTACCACTCCTCGCAACCGTGGCCGCTACCAGCCTCGCTGATGGTGGCGTTCACCGCCACCGCGCGCAGCACCGCCATCACCCTGCGCGACCACGAGCTGGAGGACGCGCGCTGGTTCACCCCGCGCGACATTGCCGACGGCATCGCCGACGGCAGCTTCGTACCCTCGGCGGCGATGTCGGTGTCGTATCACCTGTTGGCCGACTGGTTGCGCGCATGTGGCAGGCTGGAACTGGGCGAGCTGGTGGCCGCCCGCGCCGCCGTCGCTTGAGCGTTCCACGCGTCGCCTACAATGCGGCGGTCCTTCGGAGAGTGAATTGATGGCCATCCGCCTGCTTGTTGCCCTGATCGCCCTCGGCTTGCTGCACGCCTTGCCGCGCCTTGCGCACTGGCGCGGCGACGCCGGGTTTCGGCGCTGGGTGGCACAGCTGGGCGACACCAGCGGCAGCGGCCGCGTGGCGCTTGCACTGGGCGTGCCGCTGGTGCTGTGCGCGCTGGCGCTGTGGCTGCTCGGCCACCTGCCAATGCCGCAGCTATGGCAGCTCGTGTTTGCCTTGGCGGTGCTGTTGTTCGCGTTCGGCCCGCACGCGTTCGAGGCCGATCTGGAAGCCATCCTCGCCGCCCCGGACGGCGCGCAGCGCGAGGCTGCCGCCCAGGCGCTGGGCGACGACGGCGAGACGATCAAGTGGAACGCGCCCGCACTGGGCGAGGCCACCGCGTATGCCGCGCTGCGCCGGCGCTTCGGCATGCTGTTCTGGTATTTCGTGCTCGGCCCGATCGGCGCGCTGGCATATCGCCTGGTGCGCCAGCTCGGCCACGACGACAGCCTGCGGCTCGATGCCGGCGCGCACGGTACCTCCCGCCGGTTGGCCAACCTGCTCGACTGGGTTCCCGCACAACTGCTGGTGTTCACGCTGGCGCTGGTCGGCCACTGGGACGCCGTGATCGAAGCCTGGCGCCGCTGGCATCGGCAGGCCCTTCCCAACACCTGGCTGCGCGACGGCCCAGGGTTTCTCGGCGCCGCCTCACGCGCCGACATCAAGGTCGACGTCGAAGGCGGCGACGGCTACACCGAAGACCACAGCGACGCCCTTGCCGAACTGCGCCGCCTGCGCAGTGCCCTGATGCGCGCCCTGCTGGCATGGCTCAGCGTGGTGGCGCTGATCGTGATCGGGGGGTGGCTGTAAGGCCGGGATTGGGGAGTCGGGATTGGGGAGTCGCAAGATCGGATTGGCGCGAGGACGTGTGTGCCGCGGAGCCGCACCCGACCCTCACCAAGCCGCAAACGCGATGTCGCCCAGGCGCGCCACGCTTTTGAACTGCCAAATCCCGAATCCCGACTCCCCAATCTCAGCCGTCACGCCATCTCCCCACGCAACACACGCACGCGGGCTTCCAGCGTGGCGGCGGTGGCTTCGCTGGCGGGTACCGGGGCGCCGACGACGAGTTCGACGTGGGCGCGGAAGCGGCGTGGCAGGCGCGCGCGGTGCAGGGCGGAATCGCGCCGGCTCCACATGCTGCCCCACAGGCCGCGCAGCGCCATCGGCACCACGGGCACCGCGCGGCGGGCGAGGATGGTTTCCATGCCGGGGCGAAACGCGGTCATTGCACCATCGGGGGTGAGCGCGCCTTCGGGAAAGACACACACCAGTTCGCCGCCGGCGAGCGCGGCGTCGATCGTGTCGAACGCCTGCGCGAGCAGCGCCGGGTCTTCCTTGTGGCCGGCGATCGGGATCGCCTTGGCGGTCCTGAACAAGAACCGCAGCAGCGGGATGTCGAAGATCTTGTAGTACATGACGAAGCGCGCGGGCCGGCGCAGGTTGGCCATCAGCAGCAGCGCATCGACGTAGCTCACGTGGTTGCACACCAGCAGCGCCGCGCCTTCCTCGGGAATATTCCGCAGGCCGTCGGCGCGCACGCGGTAGAGCGTGGTGGTGAGCAGCCAAGTGACGAAGCGCAGGATGAATTCCGGCACCAGGGTGAAGATGTACGCGGCCACCAGCACGTTGAGCAGCGCGGCGGCGAGAAAGATGCCGGCGGCGCTCACGCCGAGCGCCGTGAGGCCCAGGCCGAAGCCGGCGGCGGTGACGATCAACACCGCATTCATGATGTTGTTGCCGGCGATGACGCGCGAGAGCTTTTCGCGTGGCGCGCGCGACTGCACGAAGGCAAACAACGGCACCACGTACAGGCCGGCGAACGCGCCGATCAAAGTCAGGTCAAGCGCGATGTGCCAGTTGCCGGCGCCACGCAGAAACGCGAGCCAGTCGAGCCCGTGCGCGCTGGCCGTGCCGTGGCCGGCAAAGTACAAATCCACGCCGAACGCGGTGATGCCGAACGCGCCCAGCGGCACCAGGCCGATCTCCACCCGGCGCCCGGAAAGCTTCTCGCAGGCCAGCGCGCCAAGCCCGCTGCCGATCGAGAACAACGCCAACACCAGCGCGTACACCGTGCTGTCGCCGCCCAGCGTCTCGCGCGTGTAGAGCGGCAATTGCGCCACCAGCACGGTGCCGAAAAACCAGAACCACGAAATGCCGAGCACCGCGTTCCACACCGCGCGGTTGGCGCGCGTGATGCCGACCACGCGTGCCGTTTCGGTGAACGGGTTCCAGTTGATCCTGAGCCCCGGTGCGGTGGCCGGCGCCGGCGGAATGAAGCGGCACGCGACGTAACCGGCCACGGCGACGACAATGGTGAGCCCGGAGGCCAGCCAGGCGCCGACGCCGGCCACGCCCATCAGCACGCTGCCGGCCATCATGCCGAGCAGGATTGCGAGCTGGGTGCCCATCTCCACCAGGCCGTTGCCGCCCAGCAGTTCGGCGGGTTTCAGCGCCTGCGGCAGAATCGCGTACTTGATCGGGCCGAACACGGTGGAGTGGATGCCCATCATGAACAGCACGATCAGCAGCAACGCCACGTGGTGGGTAAGGAAGCCGGCGGCGGCGACCGCCATCGCGGCAATCTCGAACAGCTTCACCCAGCGGATGATGCGGCTTTTCTCGAAGCGTTCGGCGAGCTGCCCCGCGGTAGCCGAGAACAGGAAAAACGGCAGGATGAACAGCGCCGGCGCGAGATTGGTGTAGAGCCCCGCGGCACGCTCGTCGAGCCCGAGCTGAAACGCGACCAGCACCAGCAGCGCATTGCGAAAGGCGTTGTCGTTGAACGCCGCCAGCGCCTGCGTCCAGAAAAACGGCGCGAAGCGGCGCTGGCCGAACAGGGCGAACTGGCTCATGCGGTTCCATGCCGGAGAGGTCGCCGCAGAGCTTAGCCGATGGCGCACGGCGGCCCACAAACCGCGCTCGGCTATCATGGCGCGCATGATCGCCCCGCAACTTCCGCAACTGCCGCCCGACCCGGAGCGCTTTCCGGCGGCGGCTTCCACCTTCATGCTGAGCGGTCCGGCCGGCGCGCTGGAGTGCATCAGCGATGCCGCCGCGCCGGCCACCGCGCGTCGTGGCATCGCCGTCATCTGCCACCCCAACCCGGTGCAGGGCGGCACCATGCACAACAAGGTGGTGACGATGGTGGAACACGCGCTGCGCGAATCCGGGCTGGATACGCTGCGCTTCAATTTCCGCGGCACCGGCGCCTCCGCCGGCAGCTACGACGACGGCCGCGGCGAAAGCGAGGACTTGGCCGCGGTGGTCGACTGGATGCGCCGCACGCATCCCGGCGATGCGCTGTGGCTGGCCGGGTTCTCGTTCGGCAGTTACGTCACCATCCGCAATGCGCAGCGGCTCGGCGCCGCCGCACTGGTCAGCGTCGCGCCGCCGGTCGGGCGCTGGGCCGACGGCATCGACGCGCTGCCCACTTGCCCGTGGCTGGTGGTGATGGGCGAAGCCGACGAGGTCGTGGAACCCCAAGCAGTGTTCGACTGGATCGCGGCGATGGCGCAGCCGCCGACGCTGGTGCGGTTTCCCGGTGCCGGGCATTTCTTCCACCGCCGCCTGATTGAGCTGCGCAACGCGGTGCAGGCCGGCGTGGCCGGCTGGCTGCCGCCCGCCCGCACCTGACGATTTCAATGCCCGAGCCTGCCACCTCCACGCCCACCGCGCGGTATCTCGAAGGCGTCGCCGCCCACCGCTGGGAGTCCGACCCGACCCAGCTTGCGGTGCTGCCCGAGTTCGACCGCCTCTATGCCGCGCTCGCCGCACCGCCTGCGGACGACGGCTTTTTTGGCCGTCTGAAAACACTCCTGGCAAACGGCCCGACCCCCGCGCCGCAGGGCCTGTACCTGTGGGGCACGGTCGGTCGCGGCAAGACATTCCTGATGGATCTGTTCGTGGCCAGCCTGCCGCACAGCGTCGCGCTGCGCCGGCATTTCCACCGTTTCATGGCCGAGGTGCACGACCAGTTGCGCGCGCTCGGCGACCGCGAGGACCCGCTGGTGGAGGTGGCCGCCAACCTCGCCAGCCATTGCCGCGTGCTGTGCCTGGACGAGTTTCTGGTCAACGACATCGGCGACGCGATGATTCTTGCGCGCCTGCTCGAAAGCCTGTTTGGCCGCGGCGTCGCGCTGGTCACCACGTCGAACACGCCACCGGCGGAGCTCTACCACGACGGCCTGCAGCGCGCGCGCTTCCTGCCGGCCATCGCGCTGCTGGAAACCCGCTGCCACGTGCTGGAAATGGCCTCCACCCACGACTGGCGACTGCGCGCGCTGACCCAGGCCGCGGTGTACTACACCCCGCCCGGCGCGGAGGCACAGCGTGCGCTGGAACGCATCTTTGCCAGCCAGGCGCATGGCAGCGTGGTGGAGGACGGCGAGCTGTTGATCAACGCTCGCCACATCGCCTGCCGCAAACGCGCCGACAACATCCTGTGGTTCGAGTTTGCTGCACTGTGCGAAGGCCCGCGCTCGGTGGCCGACTACATCGCGCTGGCCAAGGCCGGGCCGGCGATCATCGTCGCCAACGTGCCGCAGTTCAGCATCTACAGCGAGGATGCCGCGCAGCGTTTCGTGCAACTGGTGGACGAGTTCTATGACCGCCATGTGAAGCTGATCCTATCCGCCGCCGCGCCGATCACCGAGCTGTACGACGGCACCCGATTGCGCGCGGAGTTCGGGCGCACCGAGTCGCGCCTGATCGAGATGCAAAGCGAGGACTACCTCGCGTTGCCGCACCGCCCCGAATCGGCTTGAACCCCGGCCCGGGACATTTTCCGGCTTGCTGCGCCTCAACTGCCGCGCTAGCTTGCCGATGACCCGTGTGACCGCGGCGGCCAGGGGGCAACGATGGCAGTAGCAGACGGCGCATTTCCGCAGGACGCACACTCACTCGGCACCAACGGCGAGCCACCCGCCCTGCCCGGTTTCGACGCCGTGGCGCGGCTCACCGCCGGTGCGCTCAACGTGCCGTTGGTCGCCCTGCTGCTCACCGACGGCAGCGCGTTCTGGTACGCGCCCCCCGCCAGCACCGGCGCACTGCCGCTGGAGGACGCGCGGCTGCTGGCCGCCTGCCGCCAGTCGGTACGCCGCGGTCGGCCCGAAACCGTGCTCGACGCACGTGAGGATCCGCGCTTCCTGCCGCCCGGCGGCGACCCGGCGCACGCCAACGTGGCGCTGTACGTGTGCGAACCGGTGTTCGGGCTGGACGGTCAGCAGCTCGGCGCCTTGTTCGCGATCGGCCGCGTGCCGCGCGTCGCCCTGCGCGACAGCGAGCGCGCCGCGTTGCGCGATGCCGCCGCGCTGGCCGCCACCGGCGCCGCGCTGCGCGGTTATCTCAACCGCATCGAGCCGGCGACCCGCCTGCCCCACCGCGGCGCCTTTTTTGCCGACCTGCACGCGCGCCTGCCGCACACCGACGACACCGCGTGGCTGGTGGCAATCGAGGTTTCGCCGGTCATCCGCTATCTGGCGTTTGTGCGCGCCATGGGCTATGCCTATGCCGACGCGCTGGTGCGCGCGGTGGCCGAACGTGTCCAGCAATGGATGACGGCCGACATGCAGCTCTACCGTGTGGCGCCCACCCGGCTGGCCGTACTGCGCACGGGCGCCGAACCCGAAGCGGCTGCGCTCGATGCGCTGGTGGCGACACTGCGTGAGCCGATCGACTGCCTCGGCGTGCCGCTCACCCTGCAACCCGGCGTCGGCCTGCTCGAGATCGAAGCCGGCGAGCTGCGCGGCGGCGACCCGTTGCGCCGGGTGATGAGCGCTTCCATCCAGGCATTGGGCAGCATGCGCGGCTGGACGCGCTACGACCACACGGCCGACGAGCGCCAGCGTCAGGAGTTTTTCCTCGTCACCGAGCTGGCCGCCGCACTCACCGACGGCGCCGAGCTGGAGCTGCACTACCAGCCGCAGGTGGATCTCGCCAGCGGCCGCTGTACCGGGCTTGAGGCGCTGGCGCGGTGGCACCACCCCACCCTGGGCACGGTGCCGCCCGACGTGTTCGTGCCGCTGGCCGAACAATCCGGCCTGATGCGCACGCTTACCGACTGGGTGTTCGACCGCGGCTGTGCGCAAATGGCCGCCTGGCAGCGCGAGGGGCTCGACCTGCGGATCGCCCTCAACGTGGCGAGCGTCGATCTCGACGCCACGCTCGAACCGCGCCTGCGCGCTGCCGCGCACCGCCACGGCATTGCGCTCGACCACCTGGAGCTGGAGTTCACCGAAAGTACCGCGATCCACCACGATACGGTCACCCGCGAAGTGCTCGGCACCCTGCGGCAAGCCGGCGTGGGCATCGCCATCGACGACTTCGGCATCGGCTACAGCAACCTTGACGGCCTGCGCCGCATGCCGGCAACCACGCTCAAGATCGACCAATCGCTGGTGCGCGGGCTGGATACCCGCCCGCACGACGCCGCCATCGTGCGCACCATCGCCGCACTCGGCCACGAGCTGGGATTTCGGGTGGTGATGGAAGGCGTGGACAACGCCGCGGTGTACGCCCTCGTGCGCGGCATCGGCTGCGACGTGGTACAAGGCTTTCACCTTGCCCGCCCCTTGCCGGCCGCCGCCGTGCCCTACTGGGTCGGCGAGTTCAACACCGGCGCCACCCCGGCCAGCCCATGACCACACGCCCTGCACTTGCCGTCCTTGCCTTGCTGTTTGCCACCGCCGCCGCCCACGCCGGCGACGACTTTGCGGCACGCGTACAGCAGGCCAAACTCGCCGAAGCCGCCACCACCGGCCCGGTCTACCAGAAAGCGTTCTGGGCGCAGATCGGCACCGCCACCGGCGATGCCTACAAAACCTGCCTGGCCGCCACCACCCCGCCCGACAAAACTCCCTTCACCCTGGTACTGGCGCTCGACGCCCACGGCCAGCCGCAACGCGTTGCCGTGCAACCGGGTATTCCGGTCGCCGACTGCATGGCCAAGGTGTTTGCCGGCTGGACGTTCCCCAAGCCACCGGCCAGCCCGATGCCATATCCGCTGGAGATTGATTTCAGTGTGAAGGGCGGGGATTAGGGATTGGGGAATCGGGATTGGGGAACGCGCGGCGCGGCAGGCGCGGTGACTCGGGCCGGCTGCTGCAAGGGCCGCGGGCGAGAGTTGCTTTGCAGCGGGCGGGGTGAGGGGCCGGCATCGCCAAGGCCCAACACCACAGCGTTTCGATGAACATCAACCCAGACCCCGGCACCTCACCCAGCCCTGCCGATGTGTCTTCCCGGTGGGGGAACGGGGAAACCCGGTGAACATCGTTGCCAATCAGGCTTGGTGATGCAACGGCCGCGGTGCGGTGCTTATTTCGCCTTGCCCTGGTTGGCGACGGCAGCGGTCTTGGCGGCGATGGCAGCGGCATCGCCGAGGTAGTAGTGGCGTTGCGGCACCAGCGCGGCGTCGAACTCGTAGACCAGCGGCACGCCGTTGGGGATGTTGAGCTCGACGATGTCGGCGTCGGAAATGCCATCCAGGTATTTCACCAGCGCGCGCAGCGAATTGCCGTGCGCGGCCACCACCACGCGCTGGCCCGCACTGATCGCCGGCGCCAGCACCTCATGCCAGTACGGCAGCACGCGCGCCACGGTGTCTTTCAGGCATTCGGTATCCGGAATCTGCGCCGGCGCCAGGCGCGTGTAGCGCGGGTCGCTGCGCGACGGGTTGGTCGCGTGATCCATCGGCGGCGGCGGCACATCGTAGCTGCGGCGCCAGATCTTCACCTGCGCATCGCCGAACTGCTGCGCGGTCTCCGCCTTGTTGAGCCCGGTCAGGCCGCCGTAATGGCGCTCGTTCAACCGCCAGTCGGTATGCACCGGCAGCCACATCAGGTCCATCGCATCCTGCACGTGCCACAGCGTGCGCGCGGCACGCTTGAGCACCGAGGTATGCGCCACGTCGAACGTGTAACCCTCGCGCCGCAAAAGCTCGCCCGCCTCGCGCGCCTCGGTCACGCCCTGCGAGGTGAGATCCACATCGGCCCAGCCGCTGAAACGGTTTTCGAGATTCCACTGCGACTGGCCGTGGCGGATCAGGACGAGCTTGTGCATGACGAGGATTTTCCTTGGGGCCGAAAGCGGGATGGTGCAGCGCGGCACCGCAGGCGTCAAACCCGACGCCGTCCTCGACGGCATGAACCCAGCCTCGGGCCGCACTCGCGCCGCACCAAGTCCTTTTGGCGGCAGGGCCACAGGATTCCTGATTGACGCCGCATCCAGCGCAGCCACTCCACCGGACACGCGGTCATTCCGCAGAAGCCTGTCGTGCTGAAGCCCGACCCACGAGGTTCAGGCTAGACCCACTCGCGCGGCATGAGATAGGCGGCCAAACGCGCCTCCGGCGATCCGGCTTCCGGGGTGTAGGCGTATTCGAAGCGCACGCGCGGCGGCAGGCTCATCAGGATGGATTCGGTGCGCCCCCCGGACTGCAGGCCGAACAGGGTGCCGCGGTCGTAGACCAGGTTGAACTCCACGTAGCGGCCACGGCGGTACAGCTGGAACTCGCGCTCGCGCTCGCCGTAGGGCGTGTCGCGGCGACGTGCGGCGATCGGCAGGTAGGCATCGACAAAACCCTGGCCCACGGCGCGGGTGAAATCGAAGCAGCGCTCGAAGCCACCCGCGTTCAAATCGTCGTAGAACAAGCCGCCGATGCCGCGCGTCTCGTCGCGGTGCTTGAGATAGAAATACTCGTCGCACCATTTCTTGTAGCGGGCATAGACGTCCGCGCCGAACGATGTGCACACGTCGCGGGCAACGGTGTGCCAGTGCACGATGTCCTCGTCGAACGGATAGAACGGCGTCAGGTCGAAGCCGCCGCCAAACCACCACACCGGCTCGACGCCGGGCTTGCTCGCCTCGAAATAACGCACGTTGGCGTGCGTGGTGGGCACGTAGGGGTTCTTCGGGTGCAGCACCAGCGACACCCCGGTGGCGATGAAGCTGCCGCCGGCCAGATCCGGCCGGTGCTGGGTGGCGCTGGGTGGCAGCTGATGGCCGGACACGCGCGAGAAGTTGACGCCGGCCTGCTCGAACAGCGCACCATCGCGCAGGACGCGGGTGCGGCCCCCGCCGCCGGCCGGGCGCATCCACGCGTCGGTAACGAAGTGCGTGCCGCCGTCGAGACGCTCCAGCTCGCCGCAAATGCGGTCCTGCAGCTCTCGCAAAAAGGCTTCGGCACGATCGGCTTGGTCGCTCATCTGGGTACTCCGCAAGAATGGAACGAGCTTAGCAAGTGCGCTGCGCGCGCTCCTGTGGCGCGGCGCCGCGCCAGCCTGCACTGGATCAAGGCGCGCCACCGGCCGTGAGCGTGCACGGTGGAAATCAAAGGCGGGGCACAGCCGTTGCGAGGCAGCGTGCGCTTTAGCGTGCCGACCGCTGTCGGCCCGTGGGCCAAAACCCGGTGCGAAAGACGACCAGAACGGCGTGGCCGCAGCCGCTCGTGTTGCGCCGCCCACGCGCCTAGCCAGCCCGTAGGCCGCTGAGTAACCTTGCCGGATGGCAACGCCGAAAACCCCTCTGCCCCCCACCGAAATGGCCGCGCCAGATGCGCGCC
This sequence comes from Rhodanobacter sp. FW106-HT46G03, assembly GCF_058789895.1. Lineage (NCBI taxonomy): Bacteria > Pseudomonadati > Pseudomonadota > Gammaproteobacteria > Lysobacterales > Rhodanobacteraceae > Rhodanobacter > Rhodanobacter sp. FW106-HT46G03. The sequence continues at coordinate 203,567 of NZ_JBYTCC010000001.1, read as the reverse complement.
TCGAAACGCGCACCAATCCACTGCCGCGCTGGTGCGTGGTGATTCCGTGCCTGGACGAAGCGGTGGCGATCCGCGGCGTGGTGGAGTCGGTGCTGGCGCTGGGCGCGACGGTGATCGTGGTGGACGACGGCTCGACCGATGCCACGCCGGCAATCCTTGCCGCGCTGCCGGTAACCGTGCTGCGCCACGCCACGCGGCACGGCAAGGGCCAGGCGTTGCGCCACGGTTTTCGCGAGGCGCTGCGCCAGGGCTACACCGCGGTGCTGACGATGGATGGCGACGGCCAGCACAGCGCGGCCGACATTCCGCGCCTGCTGGCGGCGGCGGCAACCCACCCCGATGCGCTGGTGATCGGCGCACGCCTGCTCAACCGCGCGCAGCAGCCATCAGCCCGGCGAAGGGCGAACGCGGTGGCCGACTGGGGCATTTCCTGGGGTTGCGGACAACCAGTCGCCGACACCCAGAGCGGGCAACGCTGGTATCCGCGGGCGGCGCTCGATCTGGTCGACCTGCCCGCGCAGGATTTCGTGTTCGAGGCGGCGCTGCTGATCGCCGCCTCGCGCGAGCTAGGCATGCCGATCGTCTCGGTACCGATCGCCTCGCGCTACCCGGCCAACCGCCGCGCCAGCCACCTGCGCCCGGTGCGCGACATCACCCGCATCACGCTGTACACGATTGCGCGCGTGCTGCACTACCGCGACATCGTGCGCAGCTACCGGCGCTCGCACGGCTGCGCGCCCTGCGTGATCGGCACGGTGGACGCACCCGGCGCCCAGAACTCGTGGAAGTTGAACCAGTTGTAGGGCCACTGCCGGGCGTAGTGCTCAAGCCGTGCCGCGTAGCGCGCCAGCACGCCATCCAGCGCCGCGTCGCGGCCCCGGCGCGGCAGCACCAGCGGATCGGCAAACGGCTCGAACACCAGGCGATAACGATTACCGCCGAGGTACAGCCCGAAGCACAACATCACCGGCACCTTGAGCGCGGCGGCCAACAGCCACGGGCCCACCGGCAGCAACGCCGGCGCACCCAGCAGCGGCGCCGCGCGTTGTGCCTCGCACGTTCCGGCGCGGTCGCCGAGCATGGCGACGATGGCGCCCTGCGCACACGCCTCGGCCGCCGCCAGCACGATGGCGGCGCCACCCCGCTCGGCATCGATCACGGCGGCCCCCACGTCCGGGGCGAGCGCTTCGAGCAGGGCCGTCAACGCCGGCGTCTTGCCCTTGTCCAGCACCACGCGCAGGCTCACGTCCGGTCGGCGCGCGCGCACCGCGCGCAAGGCTTCAAAGCTGCCTTGGTGGGAGCCCACCAACAGCACGCCGCGGCCAGCGGCGACGTGCTGCTCCAGCAGCGCCAACCCCTCGATGGTGATCTCGAAATCACGCTCGCCATGCGCCAGCAGAAACACCCGATCGAGCGTGGTGGCGGCATAGGTATGGAACTGACGCAGCATCTGCGTCACCCGTGGCGGGTGACCAAGCACGCGGGTGAGGTAATCGCGCGAGGCACGGCGTTCCGCGCCGCGGCGCAGAAAGAAATACAGCGTGATCGGATACAGCAACGCGCGCCCGAAGCGGCGGCCGCCATACAGGGCCAGGGTGCGGATCAGCCACAACGCAAACCGCCCGCCGCCTTCGCGGCGTTCGCGCCAGTGGGTGGCTTCGATCATCGGCGTGGGACAGCTCAGGCTGCGGCGCGGTGCGCTTCGACGTGCGCCGCCAGCTCGCGCAGGCTGGTGAAGATGCGCCGGTTGTCCGGGTGGTCCGAACGCAACTGGAACCCGTAGTGTTTGGATACCGCCAAGGCGATCTCCAGCGCGTCGATCGAATCCAGCCCCAGCTCGCCGCCGAACAGCCGCGCGTCGGGATCGATCGCGGCCGGGTCGACGTCTTCGAGGTTCAGGCACTCGACGATCAAGGTGGCCAGCTCGCGCTGGGCGTCAGTCAATTGCGTCATGCAAGAAACACCCGGAAAAACGCCATGAAAACCTGCAACTAGGCCAGCGAGTGTAACATGCTGTCCTCGTTTGCCCGGTGTTGCGCATGATCCAAGCTGGTGAAAACCCCGGCCCGGTCGCCACCCCGGTGCCTGCCCCGTACATCTGCTATCGCCAGCAAAGCGCGGCCGAACTGCTCGCCGAGCCCGGCACCCTGGCCGTGTTCGACTTTGGCCACGACGCCGCCGGCAGCGCCGATCCGCGCCACCTGCAGGTGCCATTGGAAACCCTGGAAGGAACTGCGCCGCGTGAAGTGTGGCGGGTGACGGCACCGATCACGCACGGCCGCGTCGGCGCGTTGCGCTGGTCGCAGGGCGGCGGCTGGCTGTTTGCGGCGCTGGAACTCGACGAGCGCGAATACGGCGGTCCGGCTGGCGCCGCCCAGGCCGCGTACGCGGCGCTGCATGCCTTCATGCGCCGCTACCCGGCGTTTCGCGTGCTGCGCATCTGGAACTACCAGGGCGCCATCAACGAGGGCGACGGCGACGCCGAGCGCTATCGCCGGTTTTGCGACGGCCGCGCCGCCGGCAGCGGGAATTTCTTTGCCACCGGCTATCCCGCCGCCACCGCCATTGGCCACCACGCCGCGCGCGATCGGTTGCAGGTCTATCTACTCGCCGGCATCGGCGCCGGCACCGCGGTGGAAAACCCGCGTCAAGTCAGCGCATGGCGTTATCCCCGCGAATACGGCCGCACGGCACCGGGTTTCGCGCGCGCCATGCTGTTGCCGGCGCGCGACGCGCTGGCGATCTCGGGTACCGCGGCCGTGGTTGGCCACGCCTCCGCGCACGTGGGCGATGTGGCCGCGCAACTGCGCGAAATCCTCACCAATCTCGAAGCACTGCTTGGCCAGGCCGGGCTGCCCACCGGGTTCGACACCACCGCGCCGCTCAAGGCCTACGTGCGGCATGCCGCAGACGCCGAATGCGTCCGCGCGATCCTCGCCGAACGCCTGCCCGGCGTACCGGTGCTGTTGCTGCACGGCGACATCTGCCGTCGCGAGCTGCTGGTGGAGCTGGATGGCTGGCGCTATGCGTGATGCCGGGCGCCTGACCTGATCTGAGCGCGCAACTGCGGCCCACGCCGACCCCGGCCTATTCCGCGCGCGCAAACCAGCTTGCGTGCGGCGGCAATTGCAGCTGGTTGCCTTCGCGGGTGGCGGTGGCGAGACCGTGGCCGTCAAGCACCGACCACGCCGCGTCCTGCGGCAACTCCAGCGTGGCGTTGGTTGCCGCCAGATTGAACACCGCCAGCACCCGCTCGCCTGCGTGCTCGCGCTCGAACGCCAGCACCGGCTCGGCGGTGTCGAGAAAACGGATGCTGCCCAGGCGCAGCGCCGCCACGCGGCGGCGCCAGTGCATGAAACGGCGGTAGCCGCTGAGCGCGGAGTGCGCATCGGCGGCCTGCCGCGCCACGTTCAGCACGCGGTGCTCGGACGGCACCGGCAGCCACGGTTTGGCCACGCTGAAGCCGGCGTTCGGGCCGTCTGTCCACGGCATCGGCGTGCGGCAGCCATCGCGGCCCTTGAACTCGGGCCAGAACGCGATGCCGTAGGGGTCGCGCAGCGCCTCGAACGGCAGCTCGGCCTCGGTCAGGCCCAGCTCCTCGCCCTGGTACACGCACACCGAGCCGCGCAGCGAGCACACCAGCGCGGTGAGCTGGTTGGCCATCGCTGCGGAGGAACGGCCTTTGCCCCAGCGGCTCAGCACACGCTCCACGTCGTGGTTGGACAGCGCCCAACATGGCCAGCCTTCGGTCATCTGCGCCTCCAGCGCGCGCACCGTGTCCCGGATATAGGCCGCGCTGAAGGTGTCGGTCAAAAGCTCGAAGCTGTAGCCCATGTTGAGGCGATGGCCGGCGGTGTACTCCGCCATCGTCGCCAGCGAGTCCTCGGAGGAGATCTCGCCCAGGGTGACGCTGCCGGGGTAGCGATCCATCAGCGCGCGCAGCTCCCCGAGAAAACCGAGGTTTTCCGGCCGCGTGTTGTTGAAGTAGTGGTACTGGAACGCGTACGGGTTGGCCGCGCTGAAGCCGCGCCCGCTGCGCGCCGCCGGCGGCTTGGCCGGGTTGTCGCGCAACTCGGCGTCGTGGTAGCAGAAGTTGATCGAATCCAGGCGGAAGCCGTCCACCCCGCGGTCGAGCCAGAACCGCAGGTTGTCCAGCACCGCCGCGCGCACCGCCGGGTGGTGGAAATCGAGATCCGGCTGGCTGGCGAGGAAATTGTGCAGGTAGTACTGCCCGCGCCGCGGCTCCCAGCTCCACGCCGGCCCGCCGAACAGCGACAGCCAGTTGTTCGGCGGCGTGCCGTCGGGTTTCGCGTCCGCCCACACGTACCAGTCGGCGCGCGGGTTCGCGCGATCCTGTCGACTTTCCCTGAACCACGCGTGCTCGGCGGAAGTGTGGCTGGGCACCTGGTCGATGATGACCTTGAGCCCGCGCGCATGCGCGGCAGCCAGCAGGCTGTCGAAGTCCGCGAGCGTGCCGAACAGCGGATCGACGTCGCACGGATCGGCGATGTCGTAGCCGAAATCCGCCATCGGCGAGCGGAAGAACGGCGCAACCCAGATCGCATCCACGCCGAGCGCGGCGATGTAATCCAGACGCGCGATGATGCCCGGCAGGTCGCCGACCCCGTCACCGTCGGTGTCGAGGAAGCTGCGCGGATAGATCTGGTAGATGACGGCACCGCGCCACCATGGTGTGTCACTCATTGCTGGCCCCGGTCCGGCGCAGCGCGCAGCGGCGCGCCACTGCCCTGAAAACGGCACCCAGCTTAGGGCAGCACCGCGCGGGCCAGCAGAAACGTGCATACGTATTCATGCATGCTGCACCCGCGGCATGCATACGAGAACAAATGGACGTCTGGACGTCCATTTGCATTTTGCCCGCCACCGCGAAAGTGGCGGCACCATGCCGCGCAACGCCAATTTTCCCGACTCCGGCGCGGGCGCCGCGGCTATGCGTGTGGCATTGCAACAACGCCGACGGAGCCGCGAAATGAATACGTATGCACAAACGGTGCGCGGCGAAACCCCGGCCCTACCATGCGGTCACGCGGCCGAAATACGGCCGAGACACGCCGGCAACGCGGGATGCGCATCCGGCACGCGCCGCAAGACGGCATCGATATTTCGTGGGGAGACCGAACATGCTACTGAAACGCAAGCTGCTTGCCGCAGCGCTGCTTACCGCGGGCATCGGCGCCACCGCCGGTGCCTTCGCCGCACCCGCTTCGGCGCAAGCTGCGCAGGACCAGACGCAGGACACCGCCGCACCGGCCACCGCCGGCAAGACCGACAAGAAGGCCGCCGACAACAAGTCGAAGGCACAGGACATGTCGACGGTGACGGTCAACGGCTTCGTCAGCTCGATCGAGAACGCCACTGCGCTCAAGCACAACGCCAGCACCATCGTCGAGGCGGTCTCCGCCGAGCAGGTCGGCAAGCTGCCGGGCGTGTCGATCGCCGATTCGCTGGGCCGCCTGCCCGGCCTCGCGGTGCAGACCTTGAACGGTCGCCCGCAGGTGCTCACCATCCACGGCCTGGGCCCCGACTTCTCCACCGCGCTGGTCAACGGCGGCCAGCAGGTCTCCACCTCCAACAACCGCGACGTGCAGTTCGACCAGTACCCGTCGAGCTGGTTCGACAACGTGGTGGTGCACATCTCGCCGGAGGCCAACCTGATCGGCCAGGGTCTTGCCGGCACGGTCGACATGCACACCATCCGCCCGCTGGAAAAGAGCGGCATGGAGGCGGCGTTCAACGCGCACTACATCTGGAACAGCATGTCCGAGCTGTCGCCCGGGCGCGGCGTGAGCAACAGCGGCTACAACGTCAACGGCGTGTGGGTGAACCAGTTTGCAGACCACACCATCGGCGTCACGCTGGGCGTCGATCTGGAAAACAACCCGACCCAGATCCAGCATCAGGGGCCGTGGGGCTATCCCACTCCTGATTCCTGCTCAAAAACAAATGGGGTAAGCAACTGTTTGAACGCCGACGGCAACCAAGTGCTCGGTGGATCCAAAAACTTCGGTATCACTGACTCGATGAAGCGCAATGGCCTCTTGGCCACCGTGCAGTGGCAGCCGAACGAGCACTACACCGGCACTCTCGACCTCACCTACGACGCGTTCAAGGAAGCCCAGCAGGCCAAAGGTGTGGAGTTTCCTCTTGGCTGGGCCAGCGGCATCGTGGCCCCGGGCGTTACAGCCTCTAACGGCCTGGTGACCAACGGTACCTACACCAACGTGTCGCCGGTGATCCGCAACGACTACAACAGCACCACGGCACGCGTCTACAACCTCAACTTCGACAACAAGTTCACCATCAACGAAAACTGGACGATCGATGCAGTCGCCAACTACTCGCGCGCCACGCGCCGCGACGTGAACTTGGAAAGCTACTCAGGCTTCGGCTTCAACAAGAGCGGCCCCACCGACGTGCTCGGTTTCAGCGAACTAAGCAACGGCATGCTCTACGTCCACCCCACGATTGACTACACCAGTGGCGTGGTGCTGACCGACCCGCAAGGCTGGGGCGGTGGCAGCGATGTGGTGCAGGCCGGCTTCATCAACGCCCCGCGCACGGTCGACTGGCTGGCCAACTTCCGCCTCGCCGCGGTGCGCAGCTTTGCCAGCGGCCCATTCTCCAGCATGGAGTTTGGCGTGGCGCACAGCCAGCGTGACAAGACCTACCACATCGACCAGACCTTCCTGACGCTCGGCGGCGGCACCATCAGCGGCGGCAGCGCTGTCACCACGGCACCGTTCAGCGGCACCTCGTGCAACCCGCTGGCGTGGATGGGCATCCCGTCGCAGCTTTGCTACAACCCGTTTGCGCTGATGGGCAACGGCACCCTGGTCGGGGTGCCGACCTTCGGCTCCAACACGGGTCTGCCGCCGAACTGGAAGACGCGCGAAAAGGTGCTGACGCCGTACGTGCAGTTCAACCTCGACACCATGCTTGGCAACGTCAGCCTGCGCGGCAACTTCGGGGTGCAGATGCAGCACACCTCGCAGGACGCCACCGGCGAGCGCGTCGCGCCGGGCAGCGCCATCACCGGCAACGCCATCACGCTGGTCCCGGTCACCGGCCACACCAGCTACAACAAGTACTTGCCCAGCGCCAACCTGATCTTCGGCTTCAGCGACAACGATGATCTGCGCGTCAGCGCCGCCCGCACCCTGGCCCGACCACGCATGGATCAGATGAACGCGAGCCTCGCGGTCGTCGGCGACCCGACCCACCTCAACTCCACCGATCCGAACCAGGCTTACTTCCACGCACAAGGCGGCAACGCCAAACTCAAGCCGACGATGGCGGACAACTACAACATCAGCTACGAGCACTACTTCTCCGGCGGCAACGGCTACGAGTGCAGCAGCACCGATGCGAAGAACTCCGACCTGTGCCGCACCGGCGGCGGCGGCTACTTTGCGGTGTCCGGCTACTACATCAAGCTGAAGGACTACATCAATCCGAACTCGGCGTACCCGTTCGATTTCGCGTCGTTCTTGCCGTTCAACCTATCGGCTAGCCAACTCGCTCAGCTGGGTACTACCAAGGGCTTCGTTTCCGGCCCGGCCAACGAAGGCCGCGGCTACGTGAAGGGCCTGCAGGGCACCTTGAACCTGCCGTTCAACCTGCTCACCCCAACCCTGAACGGTTTCGGTTTGATCCTTACCGGCAACCGCACCAAGAGCTCGCTGGTGTACCCCGGCAACTCGACGCCGATCACCGTGCCGGGCCTGTCCAAGTGGGTCGCCAACGGCACGCTGTACTACCAGCATGGCGGCTTCGAGGCGCGCATCAGCGACAGCTACCGCTCGAACTTCCTCGGCGAAGTGTCCGGCATCAGCGCGACGCGCATCGAGCAGACGCTGAAGGGTGGCAGCACCTATGACGCGCAGGTGAGCTACACGTTTGAAAGCGGCACCTTCAAGGGGCTGACCTTGATTGCACAGGGCTCCAACCTGTCGAACAAGATCTTCACCACGTTCCAGAACAATGACCCGCGCCAGGTGCAGACCTGGGAACGTTACGGCCGCCGCTACGATCTGGGCGTGTCGTACAAGTTCCAATAAGGCCCGCTACACGTGAGCGGCAACCACCGGGCACTCTTTGCGTCTGCCCGACGGTTGCCGCCCACGCTTGACCCTCCCCTCATGCCCCGTCGTGCAAGTTTCGGCGGGGCATTCTTTTTGTAGCGTCCGGAGTTGCCATGACCTGCCGTCTCGTTCCGACCCTGCTCGCCGCGCTGCTCGCGCTTGGCATCGCCGCACCTGCCGTGGCGGCACCCGCCACGCCGACCGCACCATCCATTTCGGTTCCCGCCAGCTCCGGCGTGTGGTACGAGATTTTCGTGCGCAGCTGGTACGACACCAACGGCGACGGCATCGGCGACTTGAACGGCGTCACCGCCAAACTCGACTACCTGAAGTCGCTCGGCGTCTCCGGCATCTGGCTCACGCCGATCAACCCGTCACCGAGCTACCACGGCTACGACATCACCGATTACCAGGCGGTGAACCCGCAGTTCGGCACGCTGGCGGATTTCCGCAAGCTCACCGCTGCTGCGCACGCGCGTGGCATCCGCGTCATCGTGGATCTGGTCGCGAACCACAGCAGCAACGAGCACCCGTGGTTCAAGGCCGCGCAAAATCCGCGCGACGCCCACCACGCCTGGTACGTGTGGGCGAACCCGTACACCGACCTCGACACCCTGAGCGCCACCGGCGGCAAATCGTGGCACGCGGCGGCGGACGGCAAGCAAAACTACCTCGGCATCTTCGTCGCGCAGATGCCGGACCTCAACTATGACAACCCGGCCGTGCGCAGTGCAATGATCGATGTCGGCAAGTTCTGGCTGAAACAGGGCGCCGACGGTTTCCGGCTGGACGCTGCGCAGCACCTGTACGACGACTTCGCCTCCGACAACGACAACCCGCAGGCGCTGGCGAAGAACCTCGCGTTCTGGGGTGAATTCCGCCGCGGCATCGACCGCGTCGATCCGCACGCCTACCTCGTGGGTGAGGTGACGCGGCCGCTCGCCAGCGAGCTCACACCGTGGTTCAAGCCGCTGGATGCGGCGTTCAATTTCCCGCTCGCCATCGAGCTCATCAAGGCCGCCGGCAGCGAGCGCAACCAGAGCCTGGCGGCCAAGCTGGAACACACCTATGCGCGCTACCGCGCGGTGACCGGCGGCAGCGCGATCAAGGATGCGCCGTTTCTCTCCAACCACGACCAGGAGCGGGTGATGAGCCAGCTCGGCGGCAACGCGCAGCACATGCGCACCGCCGCCGCGATGCTGCTCACCCTGCCCGGCCGGCCATACGTCTATTACGGCGAGGAGCTGGGCACACTGGGCAAGAAGCCCGACCCCGCACTGCGCGAGCCGATGCGCTGGGAACGTGCCACCACCGCCAAGGGCGAAACCACGTGGGAGGCGGTCGATCCGGCGAACGGGCCGGCCATTTCGGTGCAGGCGCAAGCGGATGATCCGCAGTCGCTGCTCAACCGCTACCGCACACTGATCCACTGGCGCATCGCGGTACCCGCGCTGCGCGATGGCGGTTTCCGTGCCTACCCGCATGCGAGCGACCATCTGGCCGCGTGGCAACGCACCGCACCCAGCGGTGGCGTGCTGGTGGTGCACAACCTCTCCAGCAGTACGCAGACGATGGCGCTCGACGTGCCCGGCGAACCGCATTACGCACGCCTGATCGAACAGACCGGCCCAGGTGCCACCATCCACGGCACGACGCTCAGCGTGCCGGCCTACACCAGCGTGGTGCTGCAATGACGAATCGACGCATGCTTCCCCGCGCTCTCACCCTCGCACTCGGCCTGCTGGTCGCCCTGCCCGCCACCGCGGCGGCGGTCGCTCCGCCGGCACCAACCACGCAGGGCGCTGACGCATCGGCGCTGGACTTCCGCCTCGGCGCCACCCAGGTGTCGATCCGCTTCGCCGGCCCCGGTGTGCTGCACGTGCAGGCCCTGCCGGCCGGCGCCACCGACCGCCCCACGCTGGTGATGGATCCGCACGCCGCCCCGTTCGATGCACGCGCCACACAGGTACGCAGCGACCACGACGGCGGCACACTGGACGACGCCCGCCTCACGGCACGCTGGAACCGGCAGGCCAACACGCTCACCTTGCAGAGCGCGCAACACCATCCGCTGCTAACGCTGGATCTCGCCGCGCTGGCGCAAGGCCAGGTGGCGCTCGGCCATGCCGCGGCCGATGCACTGTACGGCATCGCCGGCTACGACAAGGACGCCGATGCCGCCAGCGGCCTGCTGCGCACCGGTCACTGGGTGGCCAAGGCCGGCAAGCAGGGGCATGCCGGCGCGCCGTTCGTGTGGAGCACCGCCGGCTGGGGCATGCTGGTGGATACCGACGGCGCCGACTTTGCGCTGCATTCCGCGCGTCTCGAAGTCACCAGGCTTTCCAAGCCGGCGGTGGACGTCTATCTCCTGGTGGGCACACCGCCGCAACTGTTCGCCGAGTTGGCGCAGCTCTCCGGCCACGCGCCGCTGTTCCCCAAATGGGCATCGGGTTTCATCAACAGCCAGTGGGGCATCGACGAAAAGGAATTCCGCCAGATCGTCGCCACCTATCGTGCCAAGCACATCCCGCTCGACGCCTTCACCTTCGACTTCGACTGGAAGGACTGGGGCAAGGACTGGGGCGAGTTCAGCTGGAACCCGGTGAAATTCCCCGATGGCCCGAGCGGCAAGCTCAAGGCCGACATGGACGCGCTCGGCGTGCGCATGACCGGCATCATGAAGCCCCGCGTGCATGTGGACACCATCGAGGGCCGCTACGCCACGGCGCATGACCTGTGGCTGCCGGGCGAGAAGGCAAGCCCGGACTACTTCTCGCATCTGATGGTGAAGGACATCGACTTCGACCACCCCGCCGCGCGCGCGTGGTGGTGGAACCCGCAGCTCCAGCACAGTTTCGAGACCGGCATCGTCGGCTGGTGGAACGACGAGGCCGACACCACCCAGAGCAACACCCAGTTCCTCAACATGCAGCGCGCCACCTATGACGGCCAGCGCGCGCACTCGCCGCTGCGCGTGTGGTCGCTCAACCGCGATTTCTGGCTTGGCGCGCAACGCTACGCCTACGGCCTGTGGTCGGGCGACATCAAGACCGGCTTTGCCAGCATGGCCGCGCAGCGTCCGCGCATGCTCAGCGCCATCGCCCTGGGCGAGATGCAGTGGGGCATGGACGGCGGCGGTTTCGAAGGCCATCCCTCGGACGAAAACTACGCGCGCTGGATCGAGTTTGGCGCCTTCACGCCGGTCTTCCGCGTGCACGGCACGCAGAACGAGAAGCGCCAGCCGTGGGTGTACGGCCCGGTCGCCGAAGCCGCGGCCACCAAGGCCATCCGCCTGCGTTACGCGCTCATGCCGTACATCTACAGCTACCAGCACCGCGCCAGCACCCAGGGCGTGGGCCTGGTGCAGCCGCTCGCCTTCGTCTGGCCGCACGACACGCAGGCGCGCAACGACGTGCAGAGCTGGTTGTTCGGCGACTGGCTGCTGGTGTCGCCGGTGGTCGCCCAAGGACAGACGTCCAAACGCATCTACCTGCCGGCCGGCGACTGGATCGACTGGTGGAGCGGCAAGCACTACGCCGGCGGCCAGAGCGTCGACTACGCAGTGGATGCCAAGACCTGGGCCGACATTCCGCTGTTCGTCCTCGCCGGCGCGATCATCCCGACCCAGCCGGTGATGGATTGGACCAGCGAGCACCCGGTCGCAACGGTCGATGTCGACGTGTTCCCCGCCGCCACGGCCACGCACTTCGCCTATTACGACGACGACGGCGAAACCTACGGCTACCAGCACGGCGAATACTTTGCGCAGCGGCTCACCACGCACAAGGCCGGCGACACGGTGAGCTTCAGCGTCGCCGCGCCAGAAGGCAGCTACCAACCGGCACTGCGGCATTACCTGGTACGCGTGCATGGCATCGCGGCGCAAACGGTCGATGGCGCGCTCAAGCGCTACGCCACGCCCGCGGCGCTCGCGGCCGCCGACGGCGAAGGCTGGAGCACCGCGAGCGACCGCTACGGCGCACTCACCGTGCTCAAGCTCGACGCCGGTGCGGCGCGCGCAGTAACGCTGCACGCCAACGCCACGCACTGAGGAACGACGCCGCCGCGCGCCGGTGCGCGCGGCGCAAGGGAGCCGTGCTGCCGCCGGATGCGGCGCTGAACGTCACCACGCGAGGAAATGCCGGCCCTGGGCACCGGCGAGCGCGGCGGCATCCGCCCAGTCCGATCCAGGAGGGGTTTCGATGAAACATGCAATGAAAGCCGGCCGCCACGGTCTGCGCCAGCTGCCGCTGGCCTTGTGCCTCGCGCTGAGCGGGTTTGGCGCCGCACTGTGGAGCACCGCGGCGACCGCCGCCAGCAACGACAACAACGTGGAATGGGCCGGCCTGTTCCACGACCAGGGCCTGCTGTACGACAGCGCCCCCGAGCCCACCGCGAGCACGCCGGTGACGCTCACGTTCCGCACCTTCAAGGGCGACATCAGCAGCGCCAACATCAAGTACTACGACAGTGCCGACGGCCTGTTCCACTGGGTGGCGATGCACTGGACGGCGAACGACGCGACCGGCACCTACGACCTCTGGCAGGGCACCATCCCGGCCAGCAGCTCGAAGAAGTACTACCGCTTCCAGATCAACGATGGCACCGCCACCGCCTGGTACAACGCGGCCGGCATCACCAGCAGCGAGCCGTCCTCCGGCGATTTCTTCATCCTCCCCGGTTTCAAGACGCCGGACTGGATGAAGAACGGCGTGATGTACCAGATCTTCCCCGACCGCTTCTACGACGGCGATCCGTCCAACGACGTCACCAACGGGCAGTACACCTATGCCGGCTGCGCCACCGAGCAGCATGCCTGGGGCAGCAGCGTGGTCGCCAATATCAGTGGCTGCAACAGCGAGGTGTTCTTCGGCGGCGACCTTGCCGGCATCGACCAGAAGCTGGGCTACATCAAGAACACGCTGGGCGCCGACATCCTCTACCTCAACCCGATCTTCTCCTCGCCCACCAACCACAAGTACGACACCCAGAATTACTACACCGTCGATCCGGCCTTCGGCAGCAACGCCACGCTGCAGCAACTGATCACCGACGTGCACAGCAGCGGCAACGGGCCGCACGGCTACCTCGTCCTCGACGGCGTGTTCAACCACAGTGGCGACAGCAACTGCTGGTTCGGCAAGGTGCGCTACGCCTCGATCACCTGCTCCCAGCAGGGCGCCTACCAGTCGCAGGCCAGCCCGTACTACCGCTATTACACGTTCCAGACCTGGCCGGGCAGCTACTCCACGTTCTTCGGCATTTCCAGCATGCCCAAGCTGGACTACGGCGCCAGCGGCTCGGCCACGCGAAGCCAGATCTACGCCAACACCGGCTCGGTGGTGCAGACCTACCTCGTGCCACCCTACGGCATCGACGGCTGGCGGCTGGATGCGGCGCAGTACCTCGATGCCGGTGGCAACAACGGCAGCGACGCCACCAACCACCAGATCATGCAGGAGCTGCGCACGGCGGTGAAATCGGCGAACTCGAATGCCACCATCGTCGGTGAATACTGGGGCGATGCCTCGGCCTGGCTGGCCAACGGCGCCGAGTGGGACAGCGCGATGAACTACAACGGCTTCACCCAGCCGGCGTCGGAGTGGATCTGCGGCGTGGACGAAAGCGGCAACGCCGCCTCGCTGGTTCCGAGCAAGCTCGACAGCTGGCTGCACGGCACGCGCGCCGACCTGCCGACCGACGTGCAGCAGACCATGACCAACTTCCTGGGCAGCCACGACACCTCGCGCTTCGCCACCCGCTGCGGCGGCGACATCTGGAAAACCTATTTGGGCCTGATCTTCCAGATGACCTACGTCGGCACGCCCACCATCTACTACGGCGACGAATACGGCATGCAGGGCGGCGCCGATCCGGACAATCGGCGCAGCTTCGACTGGAGCCAGGCCACCACCAGCAACACCGCGGTAGCGCTGACCCAGCAGCTGGTGCGGATCCGCAACACCTACGCGGCGCTGCGTACCGGCTCGTTCATGACCCTGATCACCGACGACACCAACGACATCTACGCGTTCGGCCGCTTCGACCAGACCAACCGCATCGCGGTCGTGCTCAACGGCACCGGCACCACCAAGGCCGTGACGGTGCCGGTGTACGCGGAGAGCATGACCAACGGCAGCCAGGTCACCGATCTGCTCACCGGCAACAAGTACACGGTCAGCGGCGGCAATGTCACCGTGAACGTCCTGGGTCATTACGGGGTGATCCTCGCGCAGTAACCGCCGCGGCTTTGCAAACCGGGCAGTGCGGCCATCCGTGCACACTGCCCCCGGATTGCCGCATGCTGGCCATGCGGCCATCCGGGCCCGCCAACAGGCATGAACGTGCCGGCGAAAGCACGGCACCCGACCATCGACCGGAACGAGGAACAAGCAACATGAAGAAGACCATGGCAGGCGCCACGCCAATGCCGGCCGATGCGCGGAGGCTTGCGTCATGATTCTGCTTGGCAGCCTGGCGCTGGCGCTGGCCGCGGGCGCACAACCCCCGCTCTGGCACGATCAACTGCAGTGGCGCGACCAGCGGGCCCGCATCGAAACCCAGGGGCCGGGTTTCCTGCTGCACGCCGCGCACGGCACACGCGCGATCCCGGCGCCACGCTACACGGTGGCTACGGCAAGCCCACTGTTCGATGGTCTGTATGCGATGGCGCAGGACGATCTCAAGCAGGATTCGGTCACCGCGATCCGCGACGGCGCGTACGACCACGGCAAGGCCATTGCCTGCGACTGCTTTGCGACCGGCGAAAAATGGCCGTACGTGTGGACTCGCGATCTTTCCTATGCGGTCGATCTCGGCCTGTGGCGCTATGACGCCACGCGCGCACGCAACGGCCTCCTGTTCAAGCTGTCCGACTCGCGCGTGGCCGGCACGCCGCGCGGGCCGTTCGTGATGCAGGACACCGGCTCGGGCGGCAGCTGGCCGATCAGCACCGACCGCATCGTGTGGTTTCTCGCCGCGCGCCACCT
The DNA here is from genome assembly GCF_058789895.1 of Rhodanobacter sp. FW106-HT46G03. Classification (NCBI taxonomy): domain Bacteria; kingdom Pseudomonadati; phylum Pseudomonadota; class Gammaproteobacteria; order Lysobacterales; family Rhodanobacteraceae; genus Rhodanobacter; species Rhodanobacter sp. FW106-HT46G03. The sequence continues at coordinate 188,476 of NZ_JBYTCC010000001.1, read as the reverse complement.
CGCTGGCGACACCGCGTTTGCCGCCACCACCTGGCAGGCGCTGACCGCGACGCTGGCGCAGGATCGCGAATACGCATTCGACGCCCGCATGGGCCTGTACCGCGGCGAGACCTCGTTCCTCGATTGGCGCGAGCAGAGCTACCCGGCGTGGACGGCGAACGACGTAGTGCCGATCGGCGAGGCGTTCGCACTGTCCACCAACGTGCTGCACTACCAGGCACTGGTGCTTGCCGCGCGCATGGCGGGCGCGCGCCACGATGCACGCGCAACGATGTACCAGGCGCAGGCCGATGCGCTGAAGACCGCGATCAATACGCATTTCTGGCAGGCCGGGAGTGGTCTGTACGTGAGCTACCTCGGCGGCAACGGCCTGCCGTATGCCACCTACGACCTGCTCGGCATCGCGCTGGCGATCGACAGCGGCGTCGCCGACACGGCGCAGGCACGCCAAGCGCTGGCGAAGTACCCGGCATGGCCGGCCGGCAGCCCGGTGATCTGGCCCGAGCGCAGCGAGCAGCCGATCTACCACAACCGCGCGATCTGGCCGTTCGTCAGCGCCTACGCCCTGCGCGCCGCGCGCAAGCTGGACGACCCCGCGCACATCGCGTTCGAGATCGAATCGCTGATGCGCGGCGCCGCGCTGGCCGGCTCCAACATGGAGAACTACGAGCTGACGACGCAGGCGGTGCACGTGGAGGATGGCAAGCTTTCCGGCCCGGTGGTCAACTCGCCGCGCCAGCTGTGGTCGGTCGCGGGCTATCTGGCGATGGTGGGCGAAGGCGTGTTCGGGCTGGAAAGTGATGGCCGCATCGCACCCAAGCTGCCGACCGCGCTGGTGCCGATGCTGTTCGGCAACCGCGACGCGATCAGCCTCGCCACGCCCGGCCAGCGCATCACGCTGGTGCGGCCGCAAAACCTCGCCGGCAACCTGCTGGTGGCCGACCACGTCGAGCGCCGCGGCACCGAGGCACGCGTCACGCTCAAGGCCATCACGGTACTCGCACTCGCGCTGCGCCTGGATGCGCCGCTATACGCGCCGGTTGCACCGGCCACGCCGGCCGTCACCCGCGCCGGCGCACAGTGGCAGGTGCAGGCCGCCGTGGCCGGCACGCTGTATGAAAACGGCAGGCGCCTGGGCGCCATCGACGGCACGCGCAGTGTGCCAGCGCGCGCGGCGCTGCAATGCTTCAGCCTCACCACCACCGGCGCGAACGGCCTCGAATCCCTGCCCAGCGCGCCGCGCTGCGTCGGCCCGTTTGCCGAAGTCGTCGGCGCCTGGCCGCGCGCGTGGACGGCGCCAGCCAACGGCACCTACCAGGTGTCGCTGCGCTACACGAACGACCACGGCCCGATCAACACCGGCATCACTGCCGCGGTGAAACGTCTGCGGGTCACCTGCGCGGGTGCGCCGCTGCAGGTCGCGACGATGGTGATGCCGCACAGCGTCGGCGCGGAGGATTCGACTACCGCGCGCTTCGACGCCAAGGCCGGCGCGCACTGCACGTTCGCGCTCGACGACGGCTTCAACATGAGCTACCTCGCGCACAACGCGCACTACACCGGCGGCAGCGGTGGTGCGGGCGGGCCGCTGAACGATGCCACGATCGGCGCGCTGCGCATCGTGCCGCTGGAGGGCGAATGAGCACCCGCAAACCCGAGCTCACGTTCTGGCAAATCTGGAACATGTGCTTCGGGTTCCTTGGCATCCAGTTCGGCTTTGCGCTGCAGAACGCCAACGTCAGCCGCATCTTCCAGACGCTGGGCGCCGACGTCGACCAGATCCCGGTACTGTGGATCGCCGCGCCGCTCACCGGGCTCATCGTGCAGCCGCTGATCGGTTATTTCTCCGACCGCACGTGGTGCCGGTTCGGTCGCCGGCGGCCGTATTTTCTCGCTGGCGCGCTGCTCGCCACGCTGGCGCTGGTGGCGATGCCGACCTCGCCCACGTTGTGGATCGCGGCCGGGCTCCTGTGGATCATGGATGCGTCGTTCAACGTGGCGATGGAGCCGTTCCGCGCGTTTGTCGGCGACCAGTTGCCGCCGCGCCAGCGTCCGCTCGGCTACGCGCTGCAGAGTTTCCTGATCGGCATTGGCGCCGTCATTGCCTCGTTCCTGCCGTGGCTGCTCACCCGCTTCGGCGTCGCCAACACCGCACCGGCCGGCAGCGTGCCGCACTCGGTGATGTACGCGTTCTGGTTCGGCGCAGTGGTGCTGCTCGGCGCCATGCTGTGGACGATCGCGACCACGCGCGAGTACCCGCCGGAAGAACTGCACGCGTTTGCCGATGCCGGCCCCGAGGCGCAGGTGGTCGACGTGCGCGGCGCGTGGAAGATCGGCGCGCTGTTCCTCGTCGCCGGCCTCGCGCTCACCGGCGTGATCCACCACTACGCGCTACGCGCGGAGCTGTACCTGCTGGCCGGCGGTCTCGCCGCGGCCGGCCTGCTGTTCGGCTGGCTGGCGCGCACCCGTACGCGCGGCGCGCGGCGCCAGATCATGGGGGATCTGTATGCGATGCCGCCGCAGATGCGCCGGCTCAACTGGGTGCAGTTTTTCTCGTGGTTCGCGATGTTCGCGCTGTGGATCAACACCACGCCGGCGGTGGCCGCGCACTTCTACGCCAGCAGCGATCCCACCAGCGCGGCGTACAACGAAGGCGCGAACTGGGCCGGCGTGCTGATGGGCACCTACAACGGCGTCGGCGTGCTCGCCGCCTTGCTCATCCCGCCGCTGGTGCGCGCGCTCGGGCTGCGCTGGAGCCACCTCATCAACCTGTGGCTGGGCGGGCTGGGGCTCATCTCGTTCCTCTTCGTGCGCGATCCGCACTGGCTGATCGCCTCGATGATCGGCGTCGGCTTTGCGTGGGCGTCGATCCTGTCGCTGCCCTACGCGATGCTGTCGGACAACCTGCCGGCGGCGAAGATGGGCATCTACATGGGCATCTTCAATTTCTTCATCGTGATCCCGCAGCTGCTCGCCGCCAGCGTGCTGGGCGTGCTGCTGAAATGGTTCTTCCGCGACGACCCGATCTGGGCGCTGGCGCTCGGCGGCGCGAGCCTCCTGCTTGCCGGCGTGTTCACTCTGCGGGTGCGCGAGGAGCGCGTTCAGTAGCGAGCGGAAGGAACCAGCAAGCGAGACCGCGCCGTCTGGTTTTTGCCGCACGCTCGCCTAGGCCGATGCGCTGCGCGCGGAGCCGAGGTAACGCTCGGCTTCGGCCCGCGGCATCGCGGCGCCGAAGTCGTTGCCCTGCAGCACGTCGCAGCCGAGGCTGGTGAGAAACGCGGCCTGCGCCGGGGTTTCCACCCCTTCGGCCACCGCCAGCATGCGCAACTGGTGCGCGAGCTCGATGATGGTCTGCGCGATCGCGCCGTCGCCCACGTTGTCCGGCAACTCACGCACGAAGCTCTGGTCGATCTTGAGCTTGTCGATCGGAAACTGTTTCAGGTACGCGAGGCTGGAATAGCCGGTGCCGAAATCGTCCAGCGCCATCTGCAGGCCCAGCGCCTTGAGCCCGGCCAGCGTGGTGCGGATGCGCGCGATGTTCTGCATCAGCGCACTTTCCGTCATCTCGATCTCGAACTGCGCCGGGGGTACCGCGTGCCGCGCCAGTGCGCGCGCCACCTGCTCCACCAGACCGGCGTACTGCACCTGCTGGGCCGACACGTTCACCGCCAGGGTGAGGCCGTGAAAACCGCGATCCAGCCACCTGCGCAACTGGTGCGCAGCCTCGTTCAGCGCCCAGCCGCCGATCTCCGGCATCAGCCCGAGTGCCTCGGCCACCGGAATGAAGCGCGCCGGCATGACCCGCCCCAGCTCCGCGCTGTTCCAGCGCAGCAAGGCTTCAAAGCCGGTGAGCGAATGATCGAGTGCGTTGTGCTGCGGCTGGTAGTACAGCTCCAGCTCATGCCGGCGCACGGCGTCGCGCAGATGCCGGCCAAGCACCACGCGTTCGTCCAGCGCGCGGCCCTGCTCACGGGTGAACTCGGCCACGCGGTCGCGGCCTTCGCGCTTGGCCAGGCTGAGCGCCGCCTCCGCGCCGCGCAACAGCGCACCCGGCGTCTTGCCATGCTCGGGTGCATGACTGATGCCGACGCTGGCGGTCAGCAGCAGACGGTACTCGTCGCCCTCGATCGGACGCGCCACCGCCTCGCGCAGCCGCTGCGCCACGCCCAGCGCCGCGCTGCGATCCATGCCGCTGGCGGTGGCGGCAAACTTGTCGCTGGTGACGCGGGCCAGCGGCCACGCCGCATCGAGCGCGCTGCGCAGGCGCCCGGCCACGCGGCGCAACACGTCATCGCCGATCACGTGGCCAACCGATTCATTGACCACCTGGAAGCGATCCAGCCCCACCACCCACACCCAGACCGGCGCCTCGCCACCAGCGAGCAAGTCGCCCACCGCGTCCTCCAGCATGCTGCGCCGTGGCAGTCCGGTGATGGCGTCGTGGGTGGCAGCCTCCAGCAACTGGGCCTCGGCCACGCGGCGTGCGGTGACGTCGCGCGCCACCGCGTACAGCAAACCATCCGGCGTGGCGAACGCCGTCCATTCGAGCACGTGCTCGCTGCCGTCCACCGCAATCAGGCGGTTGGTGAACCCGGCGGCACGCCCGGGCGCGAGGTTGCCCGGAATCGAACATGCCTCGCGACTACCCGGCAGCGGCTTGAGGAAGTCGGTGTAGTCACGCGCCTTGAGGTCGTCGGCGCTGCGCCCGGTCAGCCGCTGCAGAAAGGGGTTGAACTCCACCATCCGTTGGTGCGCGCGGTCGAAGATGCAGAACAGCTCCTGCGACATCTCGAAAAACTGGTCGCGCTCGCGCAGCCGCACGAGCAGCCGCTCGCTTTCCAGCGCGATGCCCGCCAGCGGCAACATGCGGTCGATGCCGGCCAGCTCGCCGGCACTCGGTGCGCGCACTTCGCGGTAGTACACGGCAAAGGTGCCAAGCACTTCGCCACGACTGCCAAACACCGGCGTCGACCAGCACGCCCGCAAGCCGTGCGCCAGCGCCAGCTGCTTGTACGCAGCCCACGCCGGATCGTGCTCGATGTCGGCCACGATCACCCGTTCACGCCGCCACGCCGCGGTGCCGCAGGAGCCGCGCGCCTCGCCAATCTCCTGGCCATCGATGGCTTCGTTGTAGGCCTGCGGCAAGCTCGGCGCAGCCCCCTGCAACACGCGCCGGCCGGTTGCATCCATCCGCAGCAGCGAGCACAGCGCGCCGGGGTTCAGCGCCTCGTGCAACTGTGCGATGCGTTCGAGGCTCTCCACCAGCGGCCGCTGCGCGGCAATCCCGAGCAGGATCTCGTGCTGGCCGCTGGCCATGCGCTCGTCGCGCTTTTGCACGGTGATGTCCTGACAAGCGCCCAGCAGGCGCACCACCCGGCCAGTGCCATCGGTTTCCACCAGGCCGCGGCTCGACAGCACCCGCTGCTCGCCATCCGGGCGCACGATGCGCTCCTCGAACACGAACGGCGCTGCGGTCGCCACGGCGTGCTCGATCGCCTGCCGCACGCGGTCGCGGTCATCCGCATGCACGCGCGCCAGATAACCCTCGAACGTAGGGGCATACGTGCTGCGGTCGAGCGCGTAGATGCGGTAGAGCTCATCCGACCACGCGACCTGGCCGCTCGCCACCTCCCAGCTCCAACTGCCGACCTGCGCCAACTGTTGCACCTGGTCATATTGCCGCTGCTGCTGCAACAAATGCTGCTCGGTGCGCTTGCGTTCGGTGACATCGCGAAAGTGGATGGTCAGCCCATCGGGCGCGGGGTAGAGGCAGCTTTCAATCCAGCGATCGAGACTTGGGAACCACGTTTCCAGGTTGCTCGGCCGCTGCGCCGCCAGCGCGTGCTGGTAGCGCTCGCGGCAGCCCGCCTCCGAAACATCCGGAAACACCTCCCACGGATGGCGCCCCGGCAACTCATCCGCCGCCTTGTGCAGCAACTCGCAGGCCACCGGGCTGGCGTAGGTGTACCGCCAGTCGAGATCGAGCGCGACAAACGCATCGGTCACGCGCGCAAGCGCGCGTTGCTGCGACGTCGATCCACTCGAAGTGTGCGCCATGGATAAGCATGACCCTGCTGCACGCGGGAAAACAGCGTATGCCCGCCGCCCACCCGCCGCAACATGAACGTTTTGTCGAGAAGCGGACCCGTCACGCAGCGGCAAAACGTCCATGGTCGGGCTTCCGCCCCGCCGGGCTTTGCGGCGGACCGAATCCCACCGGCGCCAGCAACTTGCCGCAGCCTGCTTTTACCAAATCCCGAAGCCCGATCCCACCCCAACCCCGGCTGCCTACCGTGCGCGCTTGCGTGCCCCGCGCACACTCGACGCGCGCACCTTGAGCTCGGCCGGCAGCATCGCGCTCTCGGCGTGCTCGCCGCGGATTTCACGCAGCAATTGCTCGACCAGCACCTCGCCGGCGCGGCCGGTATCCTGGCGCACGGTGGTCAATGCCGGGTTGACGAAGCTCGCCATCGAAATGTCGTCGAAGCCGGCCAGCGCCACGTCCCGCGGCACCGCGCGGCCATGCTCCGCCAGTGCGCGCAAGGCGCCGATCGCGATCAGGTCGCTGGCGGCAAACACCGCGTCGAACGCCACGCCGCGCTCGATCAGGAGTTCCGCCGCCTCGTACCCGGCCCGCTCGGTGGTTTCCGCATCCGCCTGCAACGCCGGATCGGCCGCCAGCCCGGCATCCGCCAGCGCCGCCGCATAGCCGCGATAGCGCTCGTGGAACTCGGGGTAGTGCGGTGTGGCATCGCCCAGGAAGGCAATGCGCCGGCTGTGCTGGGCAATCAGGTGCGCGGTGGCCAGCCGCCCGCCGGCAAAGTTGTCGCAGCCGATCGACACCCCGGGCTGGCCCGGCAGCACCGCACCCCAGCGCACGAAACGGGTGCCCTGCGCGACAAGCTTTTCGAGCTTGTCGCGATGCGATTGATAGTCGCCGTAGCCGAGCAGGATCAGCCCATCGGCCTTTTGCGAGCCGGCAAAATCCGCATGCCAGTCGCGCGAAAACTGCTGGAACGAGATCAGCAGGTCATACCCCTGCTGCGCGCTGGCGCGCGTGATCGAGCCCAGCATCGACAGGAAGAACGGATTGATGTGCGAATCGTCGGCCGTGGGATCCTCGAACAACAGCAGCGCCAGCGTGCCGGTGTGCTGGCGCCGCAGGTTGGAGGCGTTCTTGTCGACCTTGTAATTGAGCTCCTCGGCCGCCGCGCGAATGCGCCGCCGGGTCTCCTCGCTCACCAACGGGCTGCCGCGCAAGGCACGCGACACCGTGGACTGCGACACCCCGGCGAGGTGGGCGATATCGAACGAGGTGGCCTTGCCCTTCATCGCGGCTCCGCTGCTGGGTGCGCGCGGCACGCGCCCGTGCGCGCATCGTATCAGGCGCGCACGGAGGCGCTTGGCGCGCGGGGAAAGTGGGGCGTCGGTCAACCGCACCGCTCGTGCTTGCCTGCTTCCCCTCCTCAAGCGCCGACAGCAACCAACGCCCGGTAAGCACCTGGTCGCACGGACGCCATCACGACAAACGGCCGGGAGTGCCGGCCGTTTGCTGCGTCACCGACGCCACGCATGGCGTCATGGATCGGCTCAGAACGTGTACTTCAGCGACGCACCCGCACCGTAGTCCGGGCTGCCGTCGGCAAAGCCACCCATCACGTAGGCCTGCATCCGCCAGCTGTTGCCGAGCTTGTGGTTCCAGTAGCCGGTCAGTTCGCTCTGCGCCGCGCCGCCGGTGGCGATCCGCTCGCGGTAGTAGTAGTAGACGCCGATGCCATCGGCCGGGCCGAGCTTGTACTGGGCGCCGACATTGGCATTGAAGCCGTTCTTGAGCTGGATGTACTGCGAGCTGCCGTACTTCATCCAGCCCACCCCGCCGAACGCGGTCCAGTTGCCGACCACCTTGTAGGTGTCCAGCGCCACGCCGTAATCGTTCTTGCCGGTGCCGAGGCCCTTGTTCTCGTCGGCGGTGCCGAACTTGACCTTGCCGGTGAGGTCCACGCCAAAGGTCTGGTCGGCGCTGGTGAACACCTGGTAGCCGATCGACGCCACCACATCGCCCAGGCCCGAGGCCGAGCCGCTGGTGACGGCCGGTGTGCCGGGCACGCCGGGGCCACCCTGGCCATTGCCATGACCACGCGACTTCGGGTTGTTGTTGTGCACCTGGCCCACGCCGGGGATCACGTCGCCTGGACCGCTGATGTTGATATACGGCACCACCAGCTTGAAGGTCCAATCGCCGGTGGTGTACTCGCCGGTGATCGGCACCGACCAGATGTCGGTGGTGGTGTTCGTGCCGTACTTGCCACTGCTGTAGTTGGCGCCGGCGGAAACACTGAACTGGTCCGGAGCGTCAGCCGCGTACGCCACCGGCACACCGACCAGCAGCAGGCCACCGGCCAGCATCCAATAAGGTTTGTTGCTCATGCGTGGAAAGTCCTGATGGGTAGGTACGACGCTGCGCGGCCGGGCCTACCTTCGGCCGCGCAGCAGAGTGCATCACCGGGCGCAACCGCCGGGTTCGCCCTGCGGTTGCGCCCGGGGGTCCCGGATCAGCCGCCCGGACGACCGGCGTGCGAAGGATGATCCGGAATCTGCGGACGCTCCGGCAGATTGGGCTTGCCGGCGAAATCCGGCTTGCCGGCAAAGTCGGGCTTGCCCGCCATGTCGGGACGGCCGCCGTGGTCGCCCGCGTCCGGATGGCTGTCCATGTGGCTCTTGCCGAAATCCACCTTCGCGACGGAGGTGTTTGCGTGCGCACCCTTGGCGCCGTGGCCGGCGGCATTCGGCGAGCGCATCACGTCGCCCAGCTTGAAGCCCATGCTGTTGGCGATCTGGCCCCAACCCTCGCCGGACGCGCGCGCTGCAAGCACGCCCTGCAGGTCGATGCTGGTGCCGTCGGCCAGCACCAGCGTGCCGCCGTTGAGCGCCGCCTCGAGCTCGGCCGCGGTGGGATCGGTGATGCCCGCCTTGGTCAGGCTGGCCTCGGCCAGCGACAGCGCGATCTTTACGTTGCCGTAACCCATCTTGCCGGTGGCCGGCGTGAAGGTGCTGGTGGTCGTGGTGCTCGGCGCTCCGTTGGTGCCGGCGACAGTTTCGGTCAGCGTGATCGCGCTGCCATCACGCAGGCCGTTCACCAGCGCCTGCGCGTTGGTGTCGGAACCGGCGAAGGTCGTGAACTCGGTAGTGAGCCGGGTCGACTCGTGGGTTGTGGACGTGGTCGTCGTCGTCGTGGTGGCGGTGCCGGTCGTCTGTGCCAGCGCCGGCGTGGCGGCGAACGCAGCCAGTACGCCAGCAGCCAGCAGGGTGGTGGTGAAGCGACGCGTGTTCATGCTAAGCCCTCCCGAAACGTGGAATGGCCGGACTGGCCAGTGCGATCCGCCGGCGTCCTGCCACGGGTATGGATGCCGCCGCCGATCGACAACCCTTGCGAGCTGACCGACGCAGCGACGTGACACCCCAAGTTTGCGCGAATGGGTCGCGCGCACAAGCCACCCGGGATTCCGGATTCAGCGGGCATTCCGCAGGAAATGTGCGCTGCGTCAGGTTGCAAGAAGTTGCGGAACCCCGTGCCGCCGCGCCACTCAATCGGTCGCGCGCGCGCCGGAGACAGGGCGAGAACACGTACTTTCTCGCCGGCCACTCCTCAGCGGTCGCGCGCGTGCCGGAAACAGGTAACGAGATGGTCGTCGACCATGCCGGTGGCCTGCATCAGCGCATAGCAGATAGTGCTGCCGACGAAGCGGAAGCCGCGTTTGCGCAACGCCTTGCTCATGGCGTCGGAGACCGGCGTGGTGGCCGGCACTTCCGCCGACGTGCGCCAGCGGTTCACGCGAGGCGCACCGCCCACCAGTGACCACAGGTATGCATCGAGGCTGCCGAACTCGGCGCTGGCGACCAGCGCGGCGCGCGCGTTGTCGCGCATCGCGTTCACCTTGAGCCGGTTGCGGATGATGCCCGGATCGAGCAGCAACCGCTCCAGGTCGCGATCGGTCAGCGCCGCCACGCGGGCGATGTCGAAACCGTGAAACACCGCGCGGTAGTGCTCGCGCTTGGCCAGCACGGTGCGCCACGCCAGCCCGGCCTGCGCGCCTTCGAGGCACAGGAACTCGAACAGCAGGCGGTCATCGTGCAGCGGTACGCCCCACTCGCGGTCGTGGTAGGCGCACATCAACGCGTCGTCGGCCCGGGCCCATTCGCAGCGGTGCATGCAATCGCTCCGGCAAAGCCGCAGTGAACCGCCCCGCCCCGGATCGCGCAAGCCGCCGGCGTGCCGGTCGGCGCCACGGCTACAATCGCGGCCTCCCTTCGCGCCGCTTTCGATGACCCCCTCCTCGCCGCAACGCGGCGCCGTGCTGGCGCTGCTCGCCACCATCCTGCTGTGGGCCTACAGCTGGGTGGTGATGAAACAGGTGCTGACGTACATCGGCCCGTTCAATTTTTCCGCACTGCGCTATTTCCTCGGCGCGCTGGTGCTGTTTGTGGCGCTGCTTGCCGCGCGCCAGTCGCTGCGTCCGCCGCCGCTGGGCGCGACGATCCTGATCGGTTTGTTCCAGACCGCGGCGTTCCAGGGTTTCGAGCAGCTCGCGCTGGTCCACGGCGGGGCCGGGCACGTGGCGCTCTTGGCATACACCATGCCGTTCTGGGCGGTGCTCATGGCCTGGGTAGTGCTGCATGACCGGCCGATGCGTGCACACTGGGTGGGCGTGGGCTTTGCCGCCGCCGGGCTGGTTTTCATCATCGAACCGTGGCATGGCCTCGGCAACCCGACCAGCACGGTACTGGCGATCGTCGGCGGCGCGATGTGGGCGGCCGGCACCGTGCTCAGCAAGAAACTGTTTCGCCAGCGCAACGTATCGGCACTCAGCCTCACCGCGTGGCAAATGCTGGTGGGCGGGATTGCGCTGGGGGTGCTGGCGCTGGCGGTACCGCAGCGGCCCACGCTGTGGACCGGCGCGCTGATTGCCGGGCTGGCCTATTGCGTGCTGTTTGCCTCCAGCCTCGCGTGGTGGCTGTGGTCGATCGTGCTGGCACGCCTGCCGACCACGCTCGCCAGCGTGGGCAGCCTCGGAGTGCCGATCGTCAGCGTGCTCTTGGCGTGGTGGATTCTTGCCGAGCGGCCGCCACCGTCGGAATGGCTGGGCATTGCACTGGTGCTGGTCGGCCTGTGCGCGGTGAGCGGCGTGCGCCTGCGGCGGCATTGACGCATTCAGCGTCGCGCGGCGGCAACGGCGTTACCATCCGCGACAGGTTTTCATGGTTGGTCGGTCATGCTCTCGCTGCCGCATGTATGGTCTTCGCTGGTGGATGCCGTCAGCACGCACGCGGTCGCACCGGCGCTGGATGTCCTGCATCTGGGCAAGCTCTCCGGTGACCCGCGTGACATTGCCGCGGCGCTGCTGATCGCGGCGCTGCAAATCGCGATCATTACCTGCCTGTTCCGTCCGCTGGAAACCTTTTTCCCGGCCGAAAAGTGGACCGACCGCAAGCTGACGTTGCCGGATCGCAATTACACGCTGGCGATGCTGCTGGGCATCTTCCCGTTGTTCACGTACCTGATCCTGATGCCGTTCAGCAACCTTTTTGGCGGCGGCGACGCGAGCACCGCCAGCACCGGCTCGTCGCTGGCGCTGACCACCTGGATGCCGTGGTTCGACGCACACCCGTACGTGCTGTTCGGCACGTACTACGTGATCTACGACTTCGTGTACTACTGGATGCACCGCACGCAGCACGCCATTCCGTGGTGGTGGGCGCTGCACAGCATGCATCACAGCACGCACCAGATGAGCTGCTGGACCAACGATCGCGGCAGCCTGGTCGACGGCTTCATCCAGTCGATGATTCTCGCCGTGGTCGGCCTCGTGATCGGCGTCGACCCGGACGAGTTCGCCTGGCTGATGCTGATCGGCGAGCTGGTGCAGAACCTCTCGCACACCAACACCCGGCTCGGCTTCGGGCGCGTCCTCAACCACTGTTTCGTCGATCCGAAATTCCATCGCCTGCACCACATGCTGATCGACCCGGACCGGCCGCAATTGCACAACTGCAATTTCGGCCAGGTGTTCTCGATCTGGGACGTGATCTTCGGCACCGCGCTGTATGGCGAGCCGCCGCGCCCGACCGGCGTCGGCGACCCGGTGGTGGATGCCGACAACCGCTGCGGCGTGATCGGCCTGCAGTGGGTGTCGTTCAAGCGCTTCTGGGCCTCGGTGTGGTGCCTGGCCGGCTGGAAGCCCGGCGAAGTGGCGTTCGACCCGGTCGACCTGCACCCGGTGCCGGTCAGCGAGCTGGATGTGCACGCGCTGGCGGCGCACCAACCCGGCGCCACCACCGGGCACACGGCGCCCACCGCCGCTACCGACAAGCCGGTGACCGCGTAGGCGTGCTCACCACGGCAACGCGTCGAGATCGACGTTGCCGCCAGTCACCACCAGACCAACTTCGCGCCCGGCAAAACGCCCGGGGGCCTTGAGCACCGCGGCCAGCACCGTGGCGCTCGACACCTCGACCACCTGTTTCAGCTCGCTCCACACCAGACGCATCGCCGCCACTGCCTCGGCGTCGGTGACGGTGACGATGGAAACCTGGTGCGCGCGCAGCGCCGCAAGGTTCGGCTCGCCCACCAGCGCGCGCAGGCCATCGCACACGGTGTCCGGTACCACGCTGGTCACGCGGGTATCGGCGGCCAGCGAGCGCGCGGCATCGTCGGCACCGGCGGGTTCCGCGGCAACCAGGCTCAGCTCGGGATTCAAAGCGTGCGCGGCGATGGCGATGCCGCTCATCAGCCCGCCGCCGCCCACCGGGGCGACGATCACCTCGAGCGATGGCACCTGCCGCAGCAGTTCCAGCGCGATCGTGCCCTGCCCGGCCATTACCCGCGCATCGGCATACGGGTGCACCAGCGTGGCGCCGGTCTGCGCCTGCACCGCGGCGCACATCGCCTCGCGCGCGGCCTGGGTCGGCGCGCAGCGGTGCAGCGTGGCGCCAGCGCGCGCAATCGCGTCGACCTTGGCCTTGACCGCACCTTCCGGCACCACGACGTGCGCCTGGATGCCGCGCGTGGCGGCCGCCAAGGCCAGCGCGTTGCCGTGGTTGCCGGAGGAGTGCGTCACCACCCCGTGCGCGGCTTCCCCGTCGCTGAGCGACCACACCGCATTGCACGCGCCGCGAAACTTGAACGCGCCGCCGCGCTGCAGCTGCTCGCATTTGAAATGCAGGTGCGCGCCGGCCAGCGCATCCAGCGCCGCGCTGCGCAGCACCGGCGTTACCACCGCGTGCGGCGCGATGCGCGCGGCGGCGGCGCGGATATCCGTCAACTCAGGCAGCGCGTTCATGCGGTCAGGATCTCCACGCCGCAACGGAAATGGCGCGTCGCGCCCGGTTCCAGGCGGATGGCGGCGGCCCACTCCGGCCGGTTGAACGCATCCGCCATGCACTCCATCGGTTCCAGTGCGATCGCCCGGCGCGGATCGCGGCTGATGGTGTCGCCGGTGAACGCGTGCATCAGCCCGCGCTCCTGCCACACCGCGATCGCGCGGCCGCCGACCGGGTCGCGCAGATGCGTGCGGATGCGGCCATCGGCATCGGCGTCCAGCTCGGCATAACCCTGGTCCAGGATGCGGTTGCCGATGACCTGCGCCACGCGAAAATCCAGCGCCGGCGCATCGTCCGCCGCCACCTGCGCCTGCGCGCCGGCAAGCGGCAGCAAATCCGCGCCGGTGCGGATCAGGCCGTGCGCGGGGATCTGCAGCTCCCACTCATCGACCACGCCGTCCGTCACGCGAAAATACGGGTGCCAGCCAAAAAAACACGGCGCGGGTTGCGTGCCAACGTTGCGCATTGCCACGTCCAGCGCGAGACCACTGGCCTCCAGCGCAAAGCTCACGGCAAGGTCGATTGCATGCGGATACCCCGGCCGCGGGCGGATCGCCTGGGTGGCCAGCGTCACCCGCGCCCCATCCGCATCGGCCACGAGATCCGTCACCGCAAACAGCGCGTCGCGCACGAAGCCGTGCCGCACGGCGCGCGCTTCGCCGGTCACGCCAGGCGCCAGGTCGTACGCGGTGCCGTCAAACGTGTAGCGCGCATCCTGGATGCGTCCGCCAAACGGCACCATCACCGCAAAACGCGAGCCCTTGCGCGCGGCAATCTCGGCGGCGTTGCGGTAACCATCCGCATAGTCGTGCCAGCCGCCGGCTTCGCGCGCCACCAGGCTGGTCAGCACCGCGCCGAAGCACGCAATCCGCACGCGGCGCCCCGCCACGGCGTCCTCCAGTTGCACCACGCGCTGGGTGCCGAGCGTGCCTTCAGCCGCTTGAAAACGCGTCATTGCCTGACTCCGTGCAAGGGTCGATAACCGCCTGCATGGTAGCCTTTTCCGTCCCCACCCCCCGATGTTGTCGCCATGCCTGCCCGCACTGAAACCGCTCCCCTTCCCGTTCGCCTGGCCGACTATCAGCCACCCGCCTGGCACGTCGACCATGCCGATCTCGTGTTCGACCTTGGCATCGACGCAACCGAAGTCACGGCGCGCCTCACGCTGCGTTGCGCCGGCACGCCGGCGCAACCGCTGCAACTGGATGGCGAAGGGCTGGAACCGCTCGCCTTCGTGCTTGACGGCGAGCCGCTGCCCGACGACGCCTGGCGCGCCATCGACGGCGGCATCGAGATCGACGGCGCGCACGACGGCAGCGTGCTGGAAACCCGCGTGCGCCTGCAGCCGGCGGCCAACACCACGCTCGAAGGCCTGTACCTTTCCGGCAGTCGCGAAGCCGGGTTCCTGCTGACCCAGTGTGAGGCGCAGGGCTTTCGGCACATCACCTGGTACCCGGACCGCCCGGACGTGCAGGCCACCTTCACCGTCACCCTGCGCGCCGATCGTGAGCGATTCCCGGTGCTGCTCGCCGGCGGCAACCCCGACGGCGCCGGCGAGCTCGCCGACGGCCGTCACTGGGCGCGCTTCGTCGACCCGCACCGCAAACCAAGCTATCTCTTTGCGCTGGTTGCCGGGCGGCTGGAAAAGATCGAGCACCCGTACCGCACCGCGGACGGCCACGACGTGGCGATCCGCGTGTGGTCGGAAGCCAACGTCATCGACCGTTGTGCGTACGCGATGGACGCGCTGATCCGCGCGATGCGCTGGGACGAGCAGACCTACGGCCGCAACTACGACCTCGACGTGTTCAACGTGGTCGCCACCCATGACTTCAACATGGGCGCGATGGAGAACAAGGGCCTCAACATCTTCAACGCCAAGTGCCTCCTGGCCGACCCCGACACCACCACCGACGACGAGTACCGTCGGGTGGAAGCGGTGATCGCGCACGAATATTTCCACAACTGGAGCGGCAACCGCGTCACCTGCCGCGACTGGTTCCAGCTGTCGCTCAAGGAAGGCTTCACCGTGTTTCGCGAGCAGAGTTTTTCCGCCGACATGAACTCGCGCCCACTCAAGCGCATCGAGGACGTGTCGCTGCTGCGCCGCGCGCAATTTCCCGAAGATGCCGGCCCGCTCGCCCACCCGGTGCGCCCGGCGCAGTACCGCGAGATCAACAACTTCTACACCGCGACGGTGTACGAAAAAGGCGCGGAACTGGTGCGCATGCTGGCCGGCCGTCTCGGCACCGAGGGCTTCCGCCGCGGCACCGACCGCTACTTTGCGGACAACGACGGCCGCTCCGCGACAATCGAGGATTTCCTCGCCGCGCTCGGCAGCGCGAACGCCACCGACCTCACGCCCTACCTCGCGTGGTACGGCCAGTCCGGCACGCCGCACGTCCGGGCGCGCGGCCACTACGACGCCACCGCGCACACCTACACGCTGACCCTCGCGCAGCACACCGCACCGAGCCACGACCAGCCGCGCAAGCTGCTGCTTCCGATCCCGGTCAGGCTCGCCCTGTTCGGCCCCGACGGACAAAAGCTCGCCTTGCATCTGGACGGCCAGACGTCTGTCGCGGGCGATGAAACAGTGATCGTGCTCGACCAGCCCGAGCAGCAATTCGTGTTCCACGCCGTGCCGGCACGGCCGGTGCCCTCGCTATTGCGTGGTTTTTCCGCCCCGGTGGTACTGGAAAGCGACGCCACCGCGGCGGACATCGCCCTGCTGCTGCGCCACGACAGCGAGGGCTTCAACCGCTGGGAAGCCAGCCAGCAGCTGGCCGCGCACGCCTTCCGCAACCTGCGCGACCACGCCGGCGAAGCCGCGCTCGATGCCTGGTGCGACACCCTGGCGGCGCTGTTCGACGACGACGCGCTCGACGCCGCCTTGCTGGCCGACCTGCTCACCCCGCCGGGCGAGGTGGAGCTGGCCGAGCGTGAAACCAGCGTCGACCCGCAGGCGATCCATGTCCTGCGCGAAACCCTGCTGGCCCGGCTCGCCACCCGTATCGGCGCGGCGCGGCTCGACGCCCGCCACGCGGCACTGGCCGCCCGCGCGAGCGCCGCACTGGATGCACCAAGCCAGGCGGCGCGGCGGCTCAAGCAGCGCGTGCTGCAGCTCATTGCCCACCTCGACGCGGCGCATGCCAGCGACCTTGCCCACGCGCAATACCACGCCGCACAGGGCATGACCGACCGGCTTGGTGCGTTGGCCGTATTGGCGCGGCATGACGCCGTGCGCGGCGCCGCCACGCTGGCGCATTACCGCGCGCGCTACGCGAACGATCCGCTCGCGCTGGACAAGTGGTTCACCCTGCAGGCGCAACTGCCGGGCGAAGGCGCGCTGGCGCGCGTCGCGGCACTCGAGACCGATCCGGCCTTCACCCTCAAGAACCCCAACCGCGCGCGGGCGCTGCTCGGCGGCTACGCCACCGGCAACCCGACCGGCTTCCACCGCGCCGATGGCGCCGGCTATCGCCATTACGCCGATCGGCTGCTTGACCTCGATGCCTTGAACCCGCAGATCGCGGCGCGCCTGGCCACCGCCTTCAACGGCTGGCAGCGGCTGGAGCCGCGCCGGCGCGAAGCTGCGCGCACCGCACTGGAAACCCTGGCCGCGCACCCCGCGTTGTCGCGCAACCTGGCCGAAATCATCGGCAACGTCCGCAAGGGATAGGGGCACGCGATCAACCGGCGTTGAAGCGGGTTGCGTGATGGCCGGCCGGATCCATCCGCTGGAAACCGATGCGGGTGGCGGCCAAAGCGCCACTTGGTCCCTGCCATCTGTGCCCGTGCATTCGCCGCGACGGCCTTGCGCCGTCGCCGTGTCTCACCGGAGCCGCTGCGCGGCTCCGTTTGGCTTCAAGCCGGCAGACCCTTCAGCGCGGTGCGCAGACGCACCATGCGCGATTCCAGCCGCGGTTGCAGCGTGGCGCGCTCGTCGTCGGCCCGCACTTTCAGGTTTTCCATCGCCATCTCGATGCGGCCGATTTCGATCAACAGATCGTGATGGGGGAAGAACTTGGTGAAGTCGACATTGGTGCTCATGGCTGCTCTCCGGGAAGTCCTGACCGAGGAAAAGCATGCGGCGTGCCAAGCTGTGACTCGCATCACATTTGCCGTTTGGGCGCGTCACCAGTGCGGTGACGCCCCGCGTCACCTCGTGTCGCACATTGACCAGATCTTCGGTTTCAGTCACCGAAGGTTCACGCGTTTGCGGCAAATATCGGCACACGTTGCGGCAACACATTCGGCCGTCCAAAGGCTTCACGGTTTCTGGCGCCCGGCCATACGGTCATCCTGGATTCCCCCTGTTCCTGAGACCGTCGGGCGCCAGATCTAAACGACAAAACCCCGCTTTCGAGCGGGGTTTTGTTTGATTGGCCGCATAAAAACGGCGGCGCCCCGAAGGACGCCGCCTAGCTTCCCTCCACGGCACGCGATCGAGCCCCTGTCCGCCCGACCCCGACGCGCATGCGCGATCGGTGTCCATGAAAGTGCGGGGTTCGAGATGCAATCGACATGCCAATGCCGCCGGCAGGCACTCGCGATACCATGCCGACCGGCAACCCCGTTGACCCGGCTTCGGCCCGACAATCGCTCGCTTCCCTTGTCGGGATTCATCCCGACAGCACTCGCCCCCTCGAGTCGCCAACGGCCATACCAAGCACCAGAGACGCCCCCATGCTTCACCCCCACTCCATACGATGTCATCGGCATCGGCAGCGGGCGAACCGCGACGGCCGCAGGCCGTGCGGACTGCCGGTGGCAGGCCGCAAGCGGTGAGCGCCCGAGGCAGGATGCCGAGGGCCGGGTGACTCGGCGGGGCCAGGATGGCCGCGCCTAGTCACCGTCGTGGCCGCACACACAACCCAGAGAAGTCGCACCTATGCTTCACCCCACCCCATATGATGTCATCGTCATCGGCGGCGGCCACGCCGGCACCGAGGCCGCGTTGGCGGCGGCGCGCTGCGGCGCGCGCACCCTGCTCGTCACGCACAACCTCGCCACGGTCGGCGCAATGAGCTGCAACCCGGCGATCGGCGGCATCGGCAAGGGGCATCTGGTCAAGGAGATCGACGCCCTGGGCGGCGCGATGGCGCATGCCGCCGACCTTGCCGGCATCCAGTGGCGCACGCTGAACGCCTCGAAAGGGCCGGCGGTGCGCGCCACGCGCTGCCAGGCCGACCGTGAGCTCTACCGTGCCGCCATCGGTCACTTGGTGGAGACCCAGCCCGGTCTGGACACCTTCCAGCAGGCGGTCGACGACCTGATCCTCGAAGGCGGCCGCGCGGTGGGGGTGGTGACGCAAATGGGCGTTTCCTTCCGCGCACGGTCGCTAGTGCTCACGGCGGGCACCTTCCTCGCCGGCAAAATCCACATCGGCCCCACGCAATACGCCGGCGGCCGGGCCGGCGACCCGCCCGCCAGCGCGCTGGCGGCGAAGCTGCGCGAGTTGCCGGTGGCGGCCGAACGGCTGAAGACCGGCACCCCGGCCCGGCTCGACCGCCGCAGCATCGACTTCAGCCAGCTCCAGGAGCAATTCGGCGACGACCCGCTGCCGGTGTTTTCCTACCTCGGCGATGTGACCGAGCACCCGCGCCAGACCACCTGCTTCATCACCCACACCACCGAGCGCACGCACGCAATCATCCGCGGCGCGCTCGACCGCTCGCCGCTCTATACCGGCCAGATCCACGGCATCGGCCCGCGCTACTGCCCGTCGATCGAGGACAAGGTGGTGCGTTTTGCCGACAAGACCTCGCACCAGATCTTCATCGAGCCCGAAGGCCTCGATTCGCAGGTGGTCTACCCCAACGGCATTTCCACCTCGCTGCCGTTCGACGTGCAGCTCGACCTGGTGCACTCCATCCCCGGCTTCCAGCACGCGCATCTGATCCGCCCCGGCTACGCCATCGAGTACGACTACTTCGACCCGCGCGGCCTGCACCCGTGGCTGGAAACCAAGGCCATTCCCGGCCTGTACTTTGCCGGCCAGATCAACGGCACCACCGGCTACGAGGAAGCCGCGGCGCAGGGCCTGCTCGCGGGTCTCAACGCCGCCCGCGGTGCGCGTGGCGAAGCACCGTGGTATCCGCACCGCGACGAGGCCTACCTCGGCGTGCTGATCGACGACCTCACCACCAACGGCACGATCGAGCCCTACCGCATGTTCACCTCGCGCGCCGAGTACCGCCTGCACCTGCGCGAGGACAACGCCGACCTGCGACTCACGGAAAAAGGCTACGAGCTGGGCGTGGTACCGCAGGCGCGGTTCGATGCCCTGCGCGCGAAACGCGACGCCGTCGAGCGCGAAACCGCTCGTTTGAAAGCACTGTGGGCAGCGCCCAACAACGCCGCCGGCGCCGCCGTCGAACGCCACCTCGGCATCACGCTCAGCCACGAAACCAACGCGCTCGACCTCCTGCGCCGGCCAGAGCTCGACTACGCCAAGCTCGCCACCGTGCCCGAACTGGGCCCGGCCAGCCCGCGCGCCGATGTCGCGGTGCAAGTCGAGGTACAGGCGAAATACGCCGGCTATCTGGAACGCCAGCGCGAGGAGATCGCGCGCCTGCACCGGCAGGAGTCCACCGCCATCCCCAGCGGGTTCGACTACGACCGCGTGCGCGGGCTTTCCACCGAGGTGCTGCTGAAACTCAAGCGCAGCCAGCCAGCCACTGTGGGCCAGGCGGCGCGCATCAGCGGAGTCACCCCGGCGGCCATCTCCCTGCTGCTGGTGCACCTCAAGCGCCACGCCGCCTGAGCGACCCTCTCGTCAGGCAACCGGTGGAGGCGCCGTCCGCGTGA
Organism: Rhodanobacter sp. FW106-HT46G03; assembly: GCF_058789895.1. Lineage (NCBI taxonomy): Bacteria > Pseudomonadati > Pseudomonadota > Gammaproteobacteria > Lysobacterales > Rhodanobacteraceae > Rhodanobacter > Rhodanobacter sp. FW106-HT46G03. Next base: position 168,286 of record NZ_JBYTCC010000001.1, on the reverse strand, counting down.
CGGAGCCACCCGCGCAACGATCCGTGCAGCAGCCCGCACGGTGGACAACTCGCCACGCCACAGGCGGCTGGTGCCATGACGGCACCAACCCTCATCCGTTGCGCTGATCCGCCCTCACCAGGCGCATCGCCAACGCTTCGTGCCGCATTGGGCAGGCATGGCACATCCAGGCTCAACGAGAACCTGCCTGCACCTGCGCAAGCGATACGCCGCCCGTCCCCCGCGATGCCAGTCCCTGGTCGTTCGCACGCCCTGAAACTGGCTGGGGAACCAACCGGCACCGCCTGCCGCCATCCCTGACGAAGTGCTTGCAATACACGTCGACGACGGCAAGCGTCCGCTGTTCGCGGTCGGACAGCATAATCTGCCAAACGTGGCGTTCGCCGGACGAGTTGTCGATGGCCACGTTGACGAATGGCGACTCGGTCATGCCGTGCTTCCGCAAGGCTTCCAACCTCTCCGTCGCGTGTCGTGCCGCCAGGTACTGCCCGTGCCGGTTGCCGACGCGAACCTTCAAGCCGAATCCCGTGTTCAGATCGACTTGGTAGGTTTCGTACTGGCCGGGTTCCGCGGTAACGGTGACATGCTGCAAGTTGGCGGTTTGCGACTGATCCTGGGCCATGCCACCACCGCTGATGCAGGCAAGACCGAACGCAAAGGCTGAAGTGATGATCGTGCGTTTCATAGGAACCTCCAAGCGGACTTCCACATCCGTCGCTTGAACCTAGACCGATGTAACGGCGCCTGCTTGAGGGTTCCCTGAGGGATGAGCGTAGATTCGCTGATGCAACGTCGTGAACCCGCCCGTGAAACATGCAGGCCGGAAACCCCGGGACATCATCCGGGATTCGCAGGCTGCCCGGTTCATCGGGTGGCGCAAGCCGGACATGCCATCGTCCGGCGCAACGTTGCGGACCGCGACGCTTCCCGGAAAAGCGACCTGGGTCATTCGGGCCCCTCATGCCGCCACGCGTCCATGGCATGATGCCGGCAGTCAACCGGGCGAGGAGCGGCACGATGGAAATCTGGATCGGACGCAATGGCGAACGCCATGGCCCCTACAAGGAGGAAGACATCCGCCAGTGGCTGCGCAGCGGCAAGGTCAGCCGCGACGATCTCGGCTGGCGCGAAGGCCTCGCCGATTGGCAACCGTTGTCGGTGCTGTTTCCCGATGAAGTGCCGAGCGAACCACCACCCGTCGACAAGCCGTACGCGGCACCTGTGGCCCCCGCCTCCAGCCTGCCGCAGACCAACGCCGCCGCGCTGGAGGATTACGCCGGGTTCTGGAAGCGCCTCGCGGCGTTCATCATCGACACCATCATCCTCAGCATCGCGTTCAAGCTGCTCGGCACCTTCTTCGGCGTCTCCGCCGCCGAGGAGGCAATGAAGCAGCAGATGCTCGGCGGCATGTCGCTGCTCGAAGCCTACCGCGGGTTCTACCTCAACACCTGGGTGTACTCGACGCTGACCACGGCCATCACCTGGCTGTACTTCGCCTCGCTGGAAAGCTCGGCCTGGCAGGCCACCGTCGGCAAGCTCGCGCTCGGCGTGCGCGTGACCGACCTTGCCGGCCACCGCATCAGCTTTGCGCGCGGGCTGGGCCGCTACGCCGCCAAGTTCCTCAGCTACCTGATCCTGCTGATCGGTTTCCTGATGATCGGCTTCACCGCGCGCAAGCAGGGCCTGCACGACCTCATCGCCAGCACCCTGGTGCTCAACGGCCGCGCCAGCGAGTTCAAGGACGCGCAGCCGAAGTCGAATGCCGGCAACGGGTCGCTCAATGCTTGAGGGCCGGGATTCGGGATTCGGGATTCGGGATTGGAGATTAGGAAAAGCATGGTGCGGCGAGGTTGCCGCGACTGTGGGTCGGGCTGCAGCCCGACCAGCGGGGGATCTGACCAAGCGGATCACGGCAAGCCTGGTGCGCTGCCGGGTTGTGCCGCTGCCGTGCCGCATCAGTATTTGCGGCACGGCGTGCAGGCTCCGACATCACATCCACTTTATGGATGCGCGACTAGGCTCGTTCACTCCTGAGCATAGCTGCCGCCGTGCCTCGAACCGAACCCGACAACGACATCATCTACTGGTTTGACCACATTCTGGTCGAGCCAGCGGCGCACCGGCTGCAGCGTGACGGGCGGGATGTGCCGGTGGAACCCAAGGCCTACACCGTGTTGCTGACGCTGCTGCACCACGCCGGCGAAATGGTCAGCAAAGACACCCTGCTGGACAGCGTATGGGGCCACCACCACGTCAGTACCGGCGTGCTCAATCGGGTGGTCTCGCAACTGCGGCGCGCGTTGGGCGACTCGCCTGCGCAACCGCGCTACATCGCCACCGTACACAGCCTGGGATACCGCTTTATCGGCGTACTGCAACCGGCGCCGGCGGCCGCGCCTGTCGTCGACAACGAACCAGCCGCACCCCCGCCGCCTGTCGCGGCCAGCGCCCCGCCCGCCTTCGACGCACGGGCGCCGTATCGCCGCCGGTTCGCCGACGGCGATACGTTTCTGCAGTTCATCGACCTGCAAACCTGCTTGAACCAGCTCGCCAACTGGGCCGCATTGTTGCCGCCGGGCGATACGCTGCGGCAGGCGATTCTCACCGTGTTGCAGCTGGAGTACGCGCGGCTGCGCGCCGGCGGTGCCGCGCCGGTGACGCTGTTGTATAGCGAAGCCGTGTTGGCGGCGCTGGCGGGTGATCGGCAAACCGCACTGGCCGCGCTCGGCCTGGCGATCGACGAAGGCGCGTGCGACGAGCTGGCACTGCGCCGCGACCTGGCCTGGCGCACGCTGGCGGGCGATCCGGACTTCTGCCGCCAGCAACGGCGGCTCGGCAACGTGCCAACCATCGCCACCTCGCCGCGTCCCTCACCGCCCGAACTGTAACGACCACGCCGCGGGCGGACGACAATCGTCGTCCTTCCGCGGCGTGCAGGATGCCCGTTTCAGTGCGCCGGCATGGCCTGGATTTGCGCCAGCGGCACCGATCCTTTCGGCAGCTTCGCAAGGCCAGCCTGCCCGAGTGCACCCGCCACCGGCAACGACACCATCCGGCACTGGCTGCCGGCACTCGCCGCGCGCTTGCAGTACACGTTGACGATGGCCAGCGTGCGGTTGCCGCGGTCGGTCAGGACGTATTGCCACGCACTGCCGGCGCGCGCCGAGTTGTCGATCGCGACGGTCACGAACGGGGTGGCTGCCTTGCCGTGCGTGCGCAGGGTTTCCAACTCCGCGGTGGCGCGCGACGCCTGCAGGAACTGCCGATGCGTGTTGCCAACCCGCGCCTGCAGCCCGAACCCGGCATCCAGGTCCATCTCGTAAGTCTCATATTGGCCCGGCGACGCGGTAACGGTGACGCGCTGCATGTCGGCGCTGTCCGGGCGGTCTTGTGCACAGGCGATGCCGCTGATACCGGCAAGGGTCAACGCGAGGGCGATGGCAGTGATCGTACGTTTCATGGGTTCCTCCACACGGACACCAGAGTCCGTGGCGCGACCATAGGTCGACGCCTCAGCCCAAGCTTGCGGGTTTGCATCGGGGGGCAAGTGGAGACGCTGCGGGTTTGCCGTGGATTCGCGCGGGTAAATGCACGACCGTCTGCGGTTTTTGTGCTGGCCGTCGGCACCAGGCCGCTTGCTATCATCGGCGGCTCGATCCCACCGAAGGATTCGCTTCACCCCATGCCAAGCATCGAACAGCGTATTGCCCAGGACATTGCCGCCAAGACCGAACAAGTGCGCGCGGCGGTGGATTTGCTCGACGGCGGCGCCACCGTGCCGTTCATTGCGCGCTACCGCAAGGAGGTCACCGGCGGCCTGGACGACACCCAATTGCGCCTGCTCGAAGAACGCCTGCGCTACCTGCGCGAGCTGGAGGAGCGCCGCGCCGCGATCCTCGCCAGCATCGAGGAACAGGGCAAGCTAAGCGCGCCACTCAAGGCCGACATTCTCGCGGCCGACACCAAGGCCACGCTCGAAGACCTTTATCTGCCGTACAAGCCCAAGCGCCGTACCAAGGCGCAGATCGCGCGCGAGGCCGGCCTGGAACCGCTCGCCACCAGCCTGCGCGACGACCCGACGCAGGTGCCGGAAACTATCGCCGAGGCGTTCGTCGATGCGGGGAAAGGCGTGGCGGATGTGCGCGCCGCGCTCGAAGGCGCACGCGCGATCCTGATGGAGTCCATCGCCGAAGACGCGCACCTGGTCGGCGAGTTGCGCGACTGGTTGTGGGAGAAGGGCCAGATCCGCGCCAAGGTGATCGCCGGCAAGGAGCACGAAGGCGCGAAATTCCGCGACTACTTCGACCACGTCGAGGCGATCGCGAAAATTCCCTCGCACCGGCTGCTGGCGCTGATGCGCGCGCGCAACGAAGGCGTGCTCGACCTCGACCTGCAGCCCGGCACGGACGCCGAGCAGGGCCATCTCGAAGCCGAAGGCCGCGTGGCCGTGCACGCCGGCATCGCCGACCGCGGCCGCGCCGCCGACGTTTGGCTGCGGGAAACCGTGCGCCTGACCTGGCGGGTGAAACTGCATCTGCACCTGACGCTCGACCTGTTCGGCCGCGTGCGTGAAGGCGCCGAGGACGAGGCCATCCGCGTGTTCGGCGCCAACCTCAAGGACCTGCTGCTGGCCGCGCCGGCCGGCGCAAAAACCGTGATGGGACTCGACCCCGGCATCCGCACCGGCTGCAAGGTGGCGGTGGTCGACGCCACCGGCAAGCTGCTCGCCACCACCACGATCTATCCGCTCGAACCCAAGCGGCAGTGGAACGAATCGCTCGCCGCACTGGCGCACCTGTGCGTGAAGCACGCGGTCGATCTCATTTCCATCGGCAACGGCACTGCCTCGCGCGACACCGACCGTTTGGCCGGCGAGCTCATCAAGGGCTTGGCCAAGAGCCACCCGGAGCACAAGCTGGCGAAGATCGTGGTCAGTGAAGCCGGCGCCTCGGTGTATTCGGCCTCCGAACTCGCGGCCAAGGAATTCCCCGAGCTCGACGTCAGCCTGCGCGGCGCGGTCTCCATCGCGCGCCGCCTGCAGGACCCGCTTGCCGAGCTGGTGAAGATCGAGCCCAAGGCGATCGGGGTCGGCCAGTACCAGCACGACGTGAACCAGGTGAAGCTCGCGCGCGCGCTCGACGCCCGCGTCGAGGATTGTGTCAACGCCGTCGGGGTCGACGTCAACACTGCGTCGGCCGCGCTGCTCGCGCGCGTGGCCGGGCTCTCCGCCTCGGTCGCCGAGAACGTGGTCAAGTTCCGCGACGAGCACGGCGCGTTCGCCAACCGCAAGGCGCTGCTGAAAGTGCCGCGACTCGGCGACAAGGCGTTCGAGCAGTGCGCCGGCTTCCTGCGCGTGGCGCACGGCGACAACCCGCTCGATGCCAGCGCCGTGCACCCGGAAGCGTATCCGGTGGTCGAGCGCATCATTGAGCGCAGCGGGCGCAAGGTGGCCGCGATCATCGGCGATGTCGCTTTCCTGCGCGGACTGAAAGCCGAGGCCTTCACCGACGACCAGTTCGGCGTGCCGACCGTGCACGACATCCTCAAGGAGCTGGAAAAACCCGGTCGCGACCCGCGCCCGGAATTCGTCGCGCCGAACTTTGCCGAAGGCGTGGAGGACATGAAGGACCTCAAGCCCGGCATGATCCTCGAAGGCCGCGTCACCAACGTGGCCGCGTTCGGTGCGTTCGTCGACATCGGCGTGCATCAGGATGGCCTGGTGCACGTCTCCGCGCTTGCCCATCATTTCGTCAAAGACCCGCGCGACGCGGTCAAGGCCGGCGACATCGTCAAGGTCAAGGTGATGGAGGTGGATCTGCCGCGGCAGCGCATCGGCCTATCGATGCGGCTCGACGACGAGCCGGGCCAGGCGCAGGCCAAACCGGTCGCCGGCAATGATCGCGGTGGCTCGCGCCATGCACGCGGCGGCGCAGCGCCCAAGCCGGCGCCAGTGCCCGCCAACAGCGCGTTTGCCGATGCATTCGCGCGAGCAGCCAAGCACTGAAACCCGGCGGCGCCCGCGACCATGCGGTGCAGCATGCGGTTCCGTATGGGATGCCGTACCGTAACACCCGGTTAACGCGGCCATCCCGGCCAAGGAGTATTTCCATGTTGCGTACCCGCCACCTGGCCGGCGCGATCGCCGCCGCCCTGCTGTTCAGCACTGCCGCCAGTGCCGCCACCTTCAGCAAGGTCGTCGTGTTCGGCGACAGCCTGAGCGATGCCGGCAACATTTCGCTGGCAACCGCGCCGTCGATCCAGCCGCCGCTGGAGTTCACCACCAATCCCGGCCATGTGTCCGTGCAGGACCTCGCCGGCCGCCTCGGCTACACGCTGACACCGTCGCTGGCCGGCGGCACCGACTACGCCTGGGGCGGCGCCGGTGTGCTCACCAACTCGCCTGGCACTCCCGGCGCCGTCCCCACCCTCACCAGTCAGGTGAATGCTTACCTGGCCGCGGGCAGCGTCGATCCGAATGCGCTGTACTCGATCTGGGGCGGCGCCAACGACATCTTCTATGCGGCTACCGCCGCCGGCGCCGGCGCACTGGCTCAGCAGTTGATCCAGCAAAACGTCGCCACCCAAATCGCGCAGCTGGAGGCCGCCGGCATGACCGCGGCGCAGATCACCGCGTTGACGCCGACGATCACCCAGCAGGTGACCGCGGCCGTCACCCAGCAGGTGCTGGCGGCTGCAGGTGTGTCCGGCTTCATGACCGCCGACCAGGTACAGGCCGCCATCGGCGCCGCCGCGCTGCAGGAGGTGAAGCTGATTGGCCAGCTGCAAGGCGCTGGTGTCAAAAACCTCCTGGTCTTCAATCTGCCCAACATCGGCATGACGCCCGACGGCATTGCCCAGGGGCCCACTGCGCAAGCGCAATTGACCGGCCTCAGCGTGCTGTTCAACACCACGCTCAACAGTGGCTTGAGCCAGATGGGCCAGGGCATCATTCCGGTCAACACCTACGCGCTCATCAATGAGGTCGTGGCCAACCCCAGTGCGTTCGGTTTTGCCAACGTGAACACGCCGGCTTGCGGAGCGGGTTCGAGCTCGGTGCAGTGCGGCCCGGCTGGCTCCGGCCTGCCCTACACCTACGCCGCGGGCACCGACCAGAGCTACCTGTTCGCCGACGGCGTGCATCCGACCACGGCGGCGCACGCCATGCTGGCGCAGGTGGTGCTCTCCGAACTGGCGGCGCCGGGCCAGATCTCGCTGCTGGGCGAGGCGCCCTTGGCGGCCAACGCGGCGCAGACGCGCGCGGTGCGCAACCAGATGCTGGCCGACGGCAACGGCAGCCCCACGCGGGTGTTCGTCAACGTCGATTACGCGCACCAGCGCTTCGACGCGCAGGCCAACTCGCCGAAGACCACCAGCAACAACGTCAACCTCACGCTGGGCGTGGATGCGAAGCTCGCCGACCACGTTTCCGGCGGCATCGCGCTCGGCGTCGGCCAGCAGAACGCCGGTTTCGCCGGCGGTGGCGGCTACAAGTCGCAGGACGTCAGCGGCATCGGCTACCTCACCTACCACAACGGCGGCGGTTACGTCGGCGGCTACGCCGACTTCGGCCAGGCCAATTTCACCGACATCGACCGTCGCCTGCAGATTGGCGCGCTGGCACGTACCGAAAGCGGCAAGACCGACGGCTCGCGCCTGGGCGGTGGTGTCACCGGCGGCTGGTGGTTTGATTTCGGCACGCTGCGCACCGGGCCGTTCGCCACCGCCGAGTGGCAGACGGTGAAGGTCAGCGGCTACAACGAAAACGGCAACGACAGCACCGCGATGTGGTTCGGTCGCCAGCAGCGCAACGCGCTGATCGGCACCGTGGGCTGGCGCCTGCAAGGGCACTGGCAGGCGGGCGCCGCCACGCTGGCACCGTATGTCGAGCTGGCGTGGAACCACGACAGCAAGGCCGACCCGCGCGCCATCAGCGCCGGCCTCAATTCGATGAACGGCAACTTCGCCCTCGCCGGCTATGTACCGGACAAGACCTGGGGTACCGCCGACCTCGGACTCAGTGCGCAATTCAACCAGCGGCTCAGCGGCTGGGTGGGTTACAGCGGCCGGTTCAGCGACAACAGCCAGAAGTACAACAGCGTGAATCTCGGCATGAAGTACGCGTTCTGATCCACGGCTTTCACCGGGCAAAGAAAAAGCCGTCCACGCTGGACGGCTTTTTCTTTGCCCACATGCCCGCGGCGTACTTACTTCTTGTTGCCACCGGCAAGGTTGTAGATGGCCTTGGCCTGCCGCAGCAGCGTGGCCGCCGCGTCGGAGCCCAGGTCGCCGACATCGCTGCCGCTCTGCTGCTCATGCAGTACCAGCATGCCGTTCTGGGTCCAGCTCGCGCGTTCGATCTGGCTTGGCGCCGCGTTCTGGCTGGCCTTCTTCTTTTGCTCGGCCACCCACGGCGCGCCGTTGTTGTAGGCAAAATCGGTGCTGGTGAACCCCTTGTCGCCGTAATCCACCAACTCGCGGATCATCTTCACCTGGCCATTGTCACGAAATACCTGCCAGCTGCGCGACGCGTCGGCGTCGAGCTTGGTGCCGCTGGTCACCTTCATGCCGCCGATCTGCTTGACCAACGATTTGAACGCAGCGAGATCCTTCTCCGCCGGCGTCGGATCGGCCTGCAACTCGATCTTGGTCTGGTTCGCGTTGCCATTGGTCAGCACCGGCGCCTGCATCGGCATCGAATAGTGCCGGTTGCCATCGGTCAGGATCGCGCGCACGACGTACAGGTCAGCCGACTTGATGTCGGCGGGCTTGAAGTTCAGCTCGAACGCATAGGGAAAAGTCACGCCGCCGTCCACCGTCTTGCTCGCCAACGGCGCCGCGCCGCCCTGACCCGCCGACGCGTCCACCAGGTTGATCGTCAACTGCGCATTCGGGGATGGCTGGATCGCGCCGCGAACCGAGATCGTGCCGCTGACCGAACTTGCCGCGGCGGCCGCCGAGCCCACGCCGGCTGCACCACCCTCCGCCGTTGACGACGACGACCCGCAGCCGGCCAAGGCCAGCACGGCCATCGACAGCAACGACAAAACCAACTTGCGCATGGGAAAGCCTCATTTCTCGTGGAACGGGTCGCGGACACCGCCGGGCTAGAACACGGCGGTTCGACGCGGGGGAAACGCCGAGGATAGTGCAAAACTGACTCCACGGGAAAGTCAAGGGCAACCATCACCACCTGCTACGTGAACGCCGCCGAAATATCACTGTCCAAGCGCCCGTTTGACGGTAAACGCGGATTTATGATTCGCGTTGCAAGAACTTGTTCTAGATCAAGTGTACGACGTGAGGTTTTGGACCCCGTCGGTGCACCACGCGTTGCCCACGTCACACGGTTGTCGCGTGGCTGCTGCACGGTTTCCACGGATGGTCGCGCAATCTTGCGAATCCAGGTTCACGTTTTCAGGCAGTCCCCATGAGCTCGCACAAAATTCCGCACGATCCCCTTCAGTCCACTTTCGCCGAGCGCATCAAGCTGCTCATCCAGCGCGTCGGCAGCGCCACCGAGATCGCCCGCATGTGCGGCTTTTCCGAAGGCGTCGTGCGCAGCTGGCGCGACGGCCACACCGACCCTTCGCGTGCGCGCTGCGTCACCCTGGCCCGTACGCTGGGCATTTCGCTGGTATGGCTGGTGGCGGGCGAAGGCGCGTTGCAAATCGACCCCACCCTCTCCGGCAACGACGACAATCAGCTCAGCAGCGAAACCACACGCACACGGTGGCATGCGGCGGGCCCATCGCACACGCTGGTCCCCCCCACCACGCATGCGGACGCCGGCGTCGACCCGCATCGCCTCAACACGGCCATGCAGATCCTGCAATCGGAATTGCAACTGGCCGGCAGCAACCTGACGTTGGCGGACAACACCGACCTGCTGAGCGAACTTTACGAGGTGCTCGGCAGCAACGGCGAAAACGTCAACGCGATGGCGATGCTCAAGTTCAACCGCGCGCTCACCACGCGCATTCTGCAAGCCAAGCAGCGCACGCTGGCCTGAACCGCCGCCACCTGGCGGCACGCCAGACGGCAGCCCCTGCGGGCTGCCGTTTTTGCACGCCGCCAACAATCAGCCGCGCAGCAACGCGATATCAGCCACCGCGCCAAACGCGGCCTTGAGCTGGCCCAGCAATGCAAGGCGGTTATGCCGCACTGCCGGGTCTTCGGCATTGACCAGCACTTCGTCGAAGAATGCGTCCACCGGCGGCTGCAACGCGGCCAGCCGCTTCAGCACCACCGCATAGTCGCCGCTCGCCAACGCGGCTGCGCTTTCGGCCTTGGCCGCATCGAGCGCGGCGGCCAGCGCGTGCTCCGTAGGTTGCTCGAAGTGCACGGGGTCGACCTTGCCGATCGCGAGCGGCTGGCCATCTTCCTCGGCCTGCTTGCGAAGGATGTTCGCCACCCGCTTGTTGGCGGCAGCCAGGCTGGCCGCCGCCGGCAAGCAGCTGAATTCGGCCACGGCATGCATCCGCTGATCGAAATCGAGCAGGTGCTCAGGGTCGACCGCGGCCACCGCATCGAACACGTCCGCCGCAAAGCCTTGGTCGGCGTAATAGCCGCGCAGGCGTTCGAGCACGAAGGCATGCAGCTCCACTGCCAGCGCCGCGCGCTGCTTGCCTGCATCGACCGGCGGCCGCTTGCCGTCCTTGCCCGCTTTCACGCCAGCGGCAAACACGGCATCGGGCAGCAGCTCCAGCGCCTCGATGAACACCGCGCGCAGGTCGAGTTCCAGTTTGCCTTCGATCAGCGTGCGCGCCAGGCCAAGCGCCGCGCGGCGCAGCGCAAAGGGGTCCTTGGTGCCGCTCGGCTTCTGGCCGGCGGCAAAGATGCCGGCCAGCGTGTCCACCCGCTCGGCAACGGCCACGACCTGACCGACCTTGTCGGCGGCGATCGCATCGCGCGCAAAGCGCGGCTGGTAGGCGCTGTCGATCGCGGCCGCCACCGCCGCCGGTTCGCCGTCATGCGCGGCGCAATAGCGCCCCATGACACCTTGCAGCTCGGGGAACTCGCCCACCATGCGGGTCAGCAGATCGCACTTGCCAAGCGCTGCGGCGCGGGTGGCAAGCCCGCCATCGACATCGACCCGGCCGGCGATGATGCGCGCCATTTCCGCGACGCGGCAGCTCTTGTCCCACAGGCTGCCCAGCGTCTTCTGATAGGTGACGCCCTTGAGTTGATCCTGGTAGCTCGCCAGCGGCGTCTTCAGGTCCTCGTCCCAGAAAAACTTGGCATCGGCAAACCGCGGGCGGATGACGCGCTCGTAGCCCCTGCGGATTTCGGCCGGATTCTTCGACTCGATGTTGGCAATGCCGATGAAGTGCTCGGTGAGCTCGCCGCTCGCACTGAACACCGGCACGAACTTCTGGTTGGTCTCCATCGTGGTGACCAGCGCTTCGTGCGGCACCGCGAGGAATTCGCGCTCGAAACTGCATGCGATCGCCACCGGCCACTCGGCCAGGTTCGCCACCTCGTGCAACAGCTCGTCGGAGAGGCGCGGCACGCCGCCGGTTTCCCGCGCGGCGCGCGCCACTTCATCGCGCACGCGCTGCCGGCGCTCGTCGGGGTCCGCCAGGACCTTGGCGCCGCGCATCGCCGCCAGCCAACCGTCGGCATCCGCCACGTGCACCGGCTGCGGATGCATGAAGCGATGCCCGGACGATTGCCGGCCGCTGCGGATGCCCAGCACCTCGCCATCGACGACATCGGCGCCATGCAGCATCACCAGCCAATGCGCCGGACGCACGAACGTATGCTCGTGGCTGGCCCAGCGCATGGGGCGCGGAATCGGCAACGCCTTGAGCGCTTCGGCAACGACCTCCGGCAACAGCGCGGCCAGCGTGTGCCCCGGTTGCACCGCGCGGAACACGAACCACGCGCCTTTGCCGGTATCGAGCCTTTCGAGTTTCGCCACGTCCACGCCACAGGAGTGCGCGAAACCGAGCAGCGCCTTGGTCGGCTGGCCGGCGACGTCGAGGCCGGCGGCAACTGCCGGCCCGCGGCGTTCGATGGTCTGCTCCGGCTGGGTATCCGCAACGCGTGGAATATGGACGGCCAAACGCCGCGGCGAGCAATACGCATGCGCGGCGTCCACCGCAGCCTCGATGCCGCGTTTGGCCAGGCCTTCGCACACGCCATGCGCAAATGCGGCGGACAGTTCGTCGAGCGCCTTCGGCGGCAGTTCCTCGGTACCCAGTTCCACTAGCAGCGACTTCGACGCGCTCATGCCGCCAGCTCCTTTGCGTTCTTCCGGAGGCCGGGGAAACCCAACCGTTCGCGCTGCGCGACATACGCCTCGGCCACGCTGCGCGCCAGCGTACGCACGCGCAGGATGTAGCGCTGACGCTCGGTCACGCTGATCGCGCGGCGTGCATCGAGCAGGTTGAAGGTGTGGCTCGCCTTGGTCACCTGCTCATACGCCGGCAACGGCAGATTTGCGGCAATCAACTGGTTGGCCGTGGCTTCGCACACGTCGAACCAGTGCAACAGTTCGGGCACGTTCGCGTACTCGAAGTTGTAGGTGCTCTGCTCCACCTCGTTTTGATGGAACACGTCGCCATAGGTGACGGTGCCGTGGGGCGCGTGCGTCCACACCAGGTCGTACACGTTGTCCACGTTTTGCAGATACATCGCCAGGCGTTCCAGCCCGTAGGTGACCTCGCCGGTCACCGGCCGGCATTCGATCCCGCCAGCCTGCTGGAAATAGGTGAACTGAGTGACTTCCATGCCGTTCAACCACACCTCCCAACCGAGTCCCCACGCACCCAGCGTGGGCGATTCCCAGTTGTCTTCGACAAACCGCAGGTCATGCACCAGCGGATCGATGCCCAGCTCTTTCAGCGACCCGATGTAGAGGTCGAGGATGTTTTCCGGGTTCGGCTTCATCACCACCTGGTATTGGTAGTAATGCTGCAGGCGGTTCGGGTTGTCGCCATAGCGGCCATCGGTGGGGCGTCTGGACGGCTGCACATAGGCGGCCGCCCACGGCTCGGGGCCGAGCGAGTGCAGGAACGTGGCCGGATGGAAAGTGCCCGCGCCGACTTCGGTGTCGAGCGGTTGCAGCAGGACGCAACCTTGGGCCGCCCAATAGCGATTGAGGGTCTGGATCACATCCTGAAACGTGGGTGCAGACATGGCGTGCCGTGATCGGGAACAAAGCGCGTTAGTATAGCGAGCGTGCGTCGCAGCGCCGTCCGCGCTCGCCGCAATGCGCGAGGAGATCCCTGCGGATGGCTGCATCCCCTGAAATCGCCAGCCTGCTCGGCCGCCGCGGTCGACTGCAACTGGACGAACTGCTGGCCGCGCTGGTCGTCGACGGCCTGGTGGCGGCCGAGGATGCCAAGCAGGTGCGCCTGGGCTCGCGCGCCGGGCGCACCACGGTCGAGCTGCATCCGCTGGTGATCATCGCCAACGCGCGCCTGGCCAGCCAGCGCGACACCGGGCGCCCGCTCAGCCTCGAGAACCTGGTGGAATGGCTTGCCGACCACGCTGGCTTGCCGTATCTCAAGATCGACCCGATGAAGGTCAACGTCGCCGTCGTCACCCAGGTGGTAAGCCACGCCTACGCCAAGCGGCACCGCATCTTGCCGGTGGCGGCTGCAACCGGCGAGGTGACCTTTGCCACCGCCGAGCCGTTCGATGCGGCCTGGGCGACTGACCTTTCGCACATGCTGCGGCGTGACGTGCACCGCATGGTGGCGAACCCGATCGACATCAACCGCTACCTGCAGGAGTTCTACGGCGTCCAGCGTTCGATCCAGCTCGCGCAGGACGCCAAGAATGCCGGCGGTTACGAGAACAGCGCGGCGATCCTCAATTTCGAGCAGCTGGTCGAGCTCGGCAAGAGCGGCGAGGTTGGCGCCGACGACCGCCACGTGGTGCACATCGTCGACTGGCTGCTGCAATACGCCTTCGAGCAGCGTGCCTCGGACATCCACCTCGAACCGCGGCGCGACGCCGGGCAGATCCGCTTCCGCATCGACGGCGTGATGCACAAGGTGTTCGAGTTGCCGCCGCCGGTGATGGCCGCGGTCACCGCGCGCATCAAGATCCTCGCGCGCATGGACGTGGCCGAGAAGCGCCGCCCGCAGGACGGCCGCATCAAGACGCGCTCGCCGGGAGGACGCGAAATCGAGCTGCGCATTTCCAGCATGCCGACCGCGTTTGGCGAAAAAGTGGTGATGCGCATCTTCGACCCGGACCTCGTGGTAAAGGATTTCGCCCAGCTCGGTTTTTCGCCGGAGGAAACCCGCCAGTGGCGGCACATGGTCGAGCGTCCGCACGGCGTCGTGCTGGTGACAGGCCCGACCGGCTCGGGCAAGACCACCACGCTGTACTCCACGCTCAAGCACCTCGCCACGCCCGAAATGAACGTGTGCACGGTGGAAGACCCGATCGAGATGGTCTCGGCCGAGTTCAACCAGATGCAGGTGCAACCATCGATCGACCTGGACTTCGCCTCCGGCGTGCGCACGCTGCTGCGGCAGGACCCGGACATCATCATGATCGGCGAAATTCGTGACCTCGAAACCGCGCAGATGGCGGTGCAGGCGTCGCTCACCGGCCACCTGGTGCTCTCCACGCTGCATACCAACGACGCGCCCAGCGCGGTCACCCGCCTACTCGATCTGGGCGTGCCGCATTACCTCATCCAGTCGACCCTGACCGGCGTCGTCGCCCAGCGCCTGGTGCGCACCCTGTGCCCATATTGCAAGGTGGAGGCCGCGCAGGATCCACACGAATGGGCGGCGCTCACGCGCGGCTGGCCCACGCCGCTGCCGGAAAAAGTCTGCAAACCGGTCGGCTGCCTCGAGTGCCGCAATACCGGCTTCATGGGCCGCACCGGCATCTACGAAATGATGCCGGTGTCGCCACGTTTGCGCGGGCTTATCTCGGCGCAGCTCGACCTTGGCGGCTTCGGTGGCGAGGCACTTGCCGAAGGCATGCGCCCGCTGCGCATTTCCGCCGCAACCCAGGTTGCCCGCGGCCTGACCACGGTGCAGGAAGTCCTTGCCGTGCTGCCGCCGATCGAAACCGTCGAACCGGCGCCGCCCATCCGCGGAGCTGCCACGGACGCCGCATGAAACCGATCCTCATCATCCGCACCGGCCGCGCACCAGCGCACATTCGCGGCCGCTTCGGAGATTTCCCCCAATGGTTTCGCGTCGCCGCCCGCCTCGCCAGCACCCGCACGCGCAGCGTGGATGTCGAGTCCGGCGAAACTTTGCCGCCACCCCAGGACATTGCCGGCGCGATCATCACCGGCTCCGCGGCAATGGTGACCGAGCGCGCCGCGTGGAGCGAGCGCACCGCCGGCTGGATCCGCGCCGCCATGGATGCCGAGCTGCCCATGTTCGGCGTCTGCTTCGGCCACCAGCTCATGGCCCACGCCCTTGGCGGCAAGGTCGATTATTTGCCCGGTGGTCGGGAAATGGGCACGCAGACCATCACCAGGCTCGCCGCCGCCGAAGGCGACATCCTCGCCGCGAGCCTGCCGCCGCAGTTCCGCGCGCATACCACCCACGAACAAAGCGTGCTGGAACCGCCACCGGGCGCGGTCGTACTGGCGCGCTCCGAGCGCGATCCGAACCAGTTGCTGCGCTACGGCCCGCAGGCACTGAGCTCGCAGTTCCACCCCGAGTTCAGCGCCGACGTGATGCGCGCCTACGTCGTGCGCAAACGCGAAGCGATGCGCCGCGAAGGCGGCGACCCGCAGCGGGTCTATCGCGACATCGCGGCAACGCCCATCGCGCGCCGCCTGCTGCAGCGCTTTGCGCTCCGCCCCGGGCTCGGCAAGATACCTCGCGGGCGCTGACTTCAGCGGCGCAAGCGGCGCGCAATCGCATCGCGCGAAAGCAGCGCAAAGGCAAGTCCAAACAGGAACCCGCCGATGTGCGCCCACCAGACGTAGGCGCCGTAGCTGGCGCCGGCGTAGCTGAAAAGCAGCTGCAGCAATACCCAGATGCCAATCAAGAGATAAGCCGGCACCCGCACAAACTGCAAGTACAGGCCCAGCGGCAGCACCAGTCCAAGCCGGGCCCGCGGAAACAGTGCGACATAAGTGCCCACGACGGCAGAAACCGCGCCGCTGCAGCCGATAATGGGCAGGCGCACTCCGGCGAGCGACAGCGCCCCGATCAGGTTCGCCACCACACCACCAATCACGAACAGCGACAAAAACCGCAGTGAGCCCAGCGCGCGTTCGCCCGGCAGGCCGAAAATCACCAGGAACAACAGGTTGCTCAGCAGGTGCAGCCAGGTGACATGGATGAACAGCGCGGTGAACAGCCGCAGCAGCGAGGGATCGGTCAGCTGCGGCCAGATCGCCTCGTGGGCATCGAACACGTTGGCCGGAACCGTGCCCCATTCCTGCAGGACTGCGATGCGCCGTGGCAGCGGCAGCACGGCGAGCCAGATGAACGCCACGACGCAAAGACACACGAGAAACGTGGTGGCCCAGAGCCATTGATGTTTGCGTCGGGTTTCAACGTGGACGAACACGGCAGGCAAGCTCCTGGGCTGGACCGGGTTACTGTTCCGGATATCGCATCCGGTGTCATCCCTCAAACCTGGCCTTCGTGCCGGGCAACACAAACGGAGCGCGGCCAGACGAGCGGGAAGGCATCGAGCGCGCCGACCGGACTGCGTCTGCCGCAGCAAACCACCATGCGGGGGGAGGCCGACGCGCACCCGCCGAGGCGGCTACTCGTACGCCGGACTTTCAGTCCGTCCACGGTTCCGCCGGGCAAAGCCGGCATGTTGGCGGAGCTGCCAGTCCCGCGATTCCGTCACCCCTGGCGCAGCAGACGAAAATCACTGCGTCCAGCGCGCCGAGGGGGCGAGCGGATTTCCCTCGCCGCAAAGGAGAACGCCCCCGCAACGAAGTTGCGGAGGCGTTCGGTGTAAGACCCTGGCGGTGACCTACTCTCGCATGCACGAAGCACACTACCATCGGCGCGGCTGCGTTTCACTTCCGAGTTCGGGATGGGATCGGGTGGGGCCACAGCGCTATGGCCGCCAGGGAAGGGGTAGAAGCGGCGCGCAGGCGCCAGCTTCAAGGGGGGTGACAAACGAGTGACAAGCGTCCGGGTTCAAGCGGAGCGCACACGTGGTGAAGGCCACTTGGGGTTATATGGTCAAGCCGCACGGCTCATTAGTACGCGTAAGCTCAATGCATTGCTGCACTTCCACATCGCGCCTATCAACCACCTGGTCTTGATGGTGCCTTAAGGAGAGTCAAGCTCTCGGGAGATCTCATCTTGGGGCGCGCTTCCCGCTTAGATGCTTTCAGCGGTTATCGCATCCGTTCGTAGCTACCGGGCAATGCCATGGGCATGACAACCCGAACACCAGCGGAACGTCCACTCCGGTCCTCTCGTACTAGGAGCAGCCCCCCTCAAATCTCCAACGCCCACGACAGATAGGGACCGAACTGTCTCACGACGTTCTGAACCCAGCTCGCGTACCACTTTAAATGGCGAACAGCCATACCCTTGGGACCGACTACAGCCCCAGGATGTGATGAGCCGACATCGAGGTGCCAAACACCGCCGTCGATATGAACTCTTGGGCGGTATCAGCCTGTTATCCCCGGAGTACCTTTTATCCGTTGAGCGATGGCCCTTCCATACAGAACCACCGGATCACTAAGACCTACTTTCGTACCTGCTTGATCCGTCGATCTTGCAGTCAAGCACGCTTATGCCTTTGCACACAGTGCGCGATGTCCGACCGCGCTGAGCGTACCTTCGTGCTCCTCCGTTACACTTTGGGAGGAGACCGCCCCAGTCAAACTACCCACCATACACGGTCCCTGACCCGGATTACGGGCCGAGGTTAGAACGTCAAGCACTTCAGGGTGGTATTTCAAGGATGGCTCCACGCAAACTGGCGTCTGCGTTTCGTAGCCTCCCACCTATCCTACACAGAAGAACTCAACGTTCAGTGTAAAGCTATAGTAAAGGTTCACGGGGTCTTTCCGTCTTGCCGCGGGAACGCTGCATCTTCACAGCGATTTCAATTTCACTGAGTCTCGGGTGGAGACAGCGCCGCTGTCGTTACGCCATTCGTGCAGGTCGGAACTTACCCGACAAGGAATTTCGCTACCTTAGGACCGTTATAGTTACGGCCGCCGTTTACTGGGGCTTCGATCAAGAGCTTCGCCTTGCGGCTGACCCCATCAATTAACCTTCCAGCACCGGGCAGGCGTCACACCCTATACGTCCACTTTCGTGTTTGCAGAGTGCTGTGTTTTTGGTAAACAGTCGCAGCGGCCAGGTTACTGAGACCCACCGACGCCAAGTCACGCATGTGACCACGCCAATGGGCGCACCTTCTCCCGAAGTTACGGTGCCATTTTGCCTAGTTCCTTCACCCGAGTTCTCTCAAGCGCCTTGGGATTCTCACCCTGCCTACCAGTGTCGGTTTACGGTACGGTTCGGCTGTAGCTGAAGCTTAGTGGCTTTTCCTGGAAGCGTGGTGTCGGTCACTTCGTCCAATAAAGGACTCGTCTCGGTGCTCGGCATAAAGCGCCCCGGATTTGCCAAGGGTGCATGCCTACCGCCTTTCCCCGGGACAACCAACGCCCGGTAGACCTAACCTTCTCCGTCCCCACATCGCACTACAGTCAAGTGCTGGAATATTAACCAGCTTCCCATCGACTACGCATTTCTGCCTCGCCTTAGGGGCCGACTCACCCTGCGCCGATGAACGTTGCGCGAGGAAACCTTGGGCTTTCGGCGGAGGGGCTTTTCACCCCTCTTATCGTTACTCATGTCAGCATTCGCACTTGGGATACCTCCAGCATGCCTTACGACACACCTTCACAGGCTTACCCAACGCTCCTCTACCGCGCACATTGCTGTGCACCCCGAGCTTCGGTGTCTAGCTTAGCCCCGTTAAATCTTCCGCGCAGACCGACTCGACCAGTGAGCTATTACGCTTTCTTTGAAGGATGGCTGCTTCTAAGCCAACCTCCTGGCTGTCTATGCCTTTCCACATCGTTTTCCACTTAGCTAGAACTTGGGGACCTTAGCTGCGGGTCTGGGTTGTTTCCCTTTTCACGACGGACGTTAGCACCCGCCGTGTGTCTCCCGTACAGTCTGTCCTGGTATTCGGAGTTTGCCATGGTTTACTAAGCCGCGATGGCCCGCTAGCCATAACAGTGCTCTACCCCCAGGAAGATACATACGAGGCGCTACCTAAATAGCTTTCGAGGAGAACCAGCTATCTCCGAGTTTGTTTAGCCTTTCACTCCTATCCTCAGCTCATCCCCATCTATTGCAACAGATGTGGGTTCGGTCCTCCAGTGCGTGTTACCGCACCTTCAACCTGGCCAAGGATAGATCACTCGGTTTCGGGTCTACTGCCAGAGACTATGCGCCCTATTCAGACTCGGTTTCCCTTCGCCTCCCCTAGATGGTTAAGCTTGCCACTGACAGTAAGTCGCTGACCCATTATACAAAAGGTACGCAGTCACCCTTGCGGGCTTCCACTGCTTGTACGTATACGGTTTCAGGGTCTATTTCACTCCCCTCTCCGGGGTTCTTTTCGCCTTTCCCTCACGGTACTTGTTCGCTATCGGTCAGTCAGGAGTATTTAGCCTTGGAGGATGGTCCCCCCATGTTCAGACAGGGTTTCTCGTGCCCCGCCCTACTCAATTTCACGCAAGTTGCCCTTTCGCCTACCGGGCTATCACCGTCTATGGCCGGCCTTTCCAGGCCGTTTGACTAGAACAACTCACGCTTTTGGGCTGCTCCCCGTTCGCTCGTCGCTACTGGGGGAATCTCGGTTGATTTCTTTTCCTCCGGGTACTTAGATATTTCAGTTCCCCGGGTTCGCCTCGCACGACTATGAATTCATCGTGCGATACCGCTTGCGCGGTGGGTTTCCCCATTCGGACATTGCCGGATCAAAGCTTGTTGCCAGCTCCCCGACACTTTTCGCAGGCTGCCACGTCCTTCATCGCCTCTGACTGCCAAGGCATCCACCGTATACGCTTGGTCGCTTGACCATATAACCCCAAGTCGCCTCGGGGCCATGTATCAAACCACCTGTTCGTGCCTCAACACGTGTCTCGGTTCGGTTCGAACCAAGACGCTTGTCACTCGTTTGTCATTTGTCAAAGAACACGGTACCGGCCTCAACGCCGGTCCGCTTCAAATCCTTCAGTGTGCCGTGAATCCATGCATGCCCAATGGTGGAGCCAGTCGGGATCGAACCGACGACCCCCTGCTTGCAAAGCAGGTGCTCTCCCAGCTGAGCTATGGCCCCGTGGTTGGTGGGTCTGGGAGGACTCGAACCACCGGCCTCACCCTTATCAGGGGTGCGCTCTAACCACCTGAGCTACAGACCCGGAAAGCCTTGGGACGCTGCATGAAAACCAGGTGTCTTGTGTGGACGTCTTGCGCGACGAGTCGCGCTGTCACTCTCGAAAGGAGGTGATCCAGCCGCACCTTCCGATACGGCTACCTTGTTACGACTTCACCCCAGTCATGGACCACTCCGTGGTTGTCGCCCTCCTTGCGGTTAGGCTAACAGCTTCTGGAGCAACCCACTCCCATGGTGTGACGGGCGGTGTGTACAAGGCCCGGGAACGTATTCACCGCGGCATAGCTGATCCGCGATTACTAGCGATTCCGACTTCATGGAGTCGAGTTGCAGACTCCAATCCGGACTGGGATCGGCTTTCTGGGATTAGCTCCGCCTCGCGGCATTGCAACCCTCTGTACCGACCATTGTAGTACGTGTGTAGCCCTGGCCGTAAGGGCCATGAGGACTTGACGTCATCCCCACCTTCCTCCGGTTTGTCACCGGCAGTCTCCTTAGAGTTCCCACCATTGCGTGCTGGCAACTAAGGACAAGGGTTGCGCTCGTTGCGGGACTTAACCCAACATCTCACGACACGAGCTGACGACAGCCATGCAGCACCTGTGTTCCGATTCCCGAAGGCACTCCCGCATCTCTGCAGGATTCCGGACATGTCAAGGCCAGGTAAGGTTCTTCGCGTTGCATCGAATTAAACCACATACTCCACCGCTTGTGCGGGCCCCCGTCAATTCCTTTGAGTTTCAGTCTTGCGACCGTACTCCCCAGGCGGCGAACTTAACGCGTTAGCTTCGATACTGATCTCCGAATTGAGACCAACATCCAGTTCGCATCGTTTAGGGCGTGGACTACCAGGGTATCTAATCCTGTTTGCTCCCCACGCTTTCGTGCTTCAGCGTCAGTGTTGTCCCAGATGGTCGCCTTCGCCACTGATGTTCCTCCCGATCTCTACGCATTTCACCGCTACACCGGGAATTCCACCATCCTCTGACACACTCTAGCTCGCCAGTATCCATTGCCATTCCCGAGTTGAGCCCGGGGATTTCACAACAGACTTAACGAACCGCCTACGCACCCTTTACGCCCAGTAATTCCGATTAACGCTTGCACCCTTCGTATTACCGCGGCTGCTGGCACGAAGTTAGCCGGTGCTTATTCCTCAGGTACCGTCATCCACGCCGGGTATTGGCCGACATGCTTTCGCTCCTGATAAAAGTGCTTTACAACCCGAAGGCCTTCTTCACACACGCGGCATTGCTGGATCAGGCTTGCGCCCATTGTCCAATATTCCCCACTGCTGCCTCCCGTAGGAGTTTGGGCCGTGTCTCAGTCCCAATGTGGCTGATCATCCTCTCAGACCAGCTAGCGATCGTCGCCTTGGTAGGCCTTTACCCCACCAACCAGCTAATCGCGCATCGGTTCGTCCAGCCGCGCGAGGTCTTGCGAGCCCCCGCTTTCTCCCGTAGGACGTATGCGGTATTAGTCCCGGTTTCCCGAGGTTATCCCCCACGTCTGGGTAGATCCCGATGCATTACTCACCCGTCCGCCACTCGCCATCAACCTAGCAAGCTAGGTCATGCTGCCGTTCGACTTGCATGTGTTAGGCATGCCGCCAGCGTTCAATCTGAGCCAGGATCAAACTCTTCACTTAAGTTTTCGATCGACCGAAGTCGACCTATCTTTCTGAAGCGTG
This sequence comes from Rhodanobacter sp. FW106-HT46G03, assembly GCF_058789895.1. Classification (NCBI taxonomy): domain Bacteria; kingdom Pseudomonadati; phylum Pseudomonadota; class Gammaproteobacteria; order Lysobacterales; family Rhodanobacteraceae; genus Rhodanobacter; species Rhodanobacter sp. FW106-HT46G03. The sequence continues at coordinate 146,262 of NZ_JBYTCC010000001.1, read as the reverse complement.
ACCCCAACCTCCGAAACTCATTACTGACTTTCTTTGGGTGGGACGCTTTGCATTGCTTGGACAGGTCAGCGACCCGCCAGCGCAAGGCGTCCACACAATTCACCTGTGCACACTGTCAAAGATCCGCTCCCGATCCCGAAGGACCGCCCGAGACATTTCGTCGTCGGTGAGCCGCCTACTATACATCGTTTTTACTTGCCGTCAACACCCTCAAAACGTGAAACTTGATTGCCGAAAGGGGTTGAACCGGGCCGATGCAGCAGCCGGGCCGCGAATACTAGGCAGGTGCCCGGTGGTTGGCAAGCGTTATTTCGAGTCTGGTTGCACTTGCCTGCACAACGCACTGAGCAGGAAAGGAATATTTCTCTTCAGGGTGCGGCTCAAGCAGCAACCAAACGGACACGGACGAAGTTGCGCTTGCCAACCTGCAGCACGCCCTCGAAGCCGGCAGCAAACACGTGTTGCCCGTCCTCGACCACGGTCGCGTCGATGCGCACGGCACGCTCGCGCAGTTTGCGGTTCGCCTCGGAGTTGCTGCTGGTGAGACCGACGGCGGTCAGCAGGGCGGGCAGGCGCAGGCCTTCGGCCGGCACCGCGATGTCGGTACGCGGCAACAGCGAGGTGTCACCCTCGCCGCGCACCACCGCATGCCAGCCGGCGATGGCCTGTTCGGCGGCCGCAGCATCGTGGAACCGGGTTGCCAGCTCGCGCGCCAGGCGCAGCTTGGCGTCGCGCGGATTGAGCGCGCCGCTGGCGACGTCGCGCTTCATTTGCGCCAGCTCGGTAAGTGAGACGTCGAAGCTCAGGAGCTCGAACCAACGCCACATCAGCTCGTCGCCGATCTTCATGGTCTTGGTGACCATGTCGATCGCCGGCTCGTCGATGCCGATGTAGTTGCCCAGCGACTTGGACATCTTGTGCACGCCGTCCAGGCCTTCGAGCAGCGGCATCGTCAGCACGATCTGCGGTTTCTGCCCGTAGTGCTCCTGCAGGCCGCGCCCCATCAAGAGGTTGAACTTCTGGTCGGTGCCGCCCAGCTCGAGATCGCTCTTGAGTGCCACCGAGTCGTAGCCCTGCACCAGCGGATACAGGAACTCGTGGATGGCGATGGATTGCTGCGCAGCGTAGCGCTTGGCGAAGTCGTCGCGCTCGAGCATGCGCGCCACGGTGTGCTGGCCGGCAAGGCGGATCATGTCGGCGGCCCCCATCTTGCCGAACCACTCACTGTTGAAACGCACCTCGGTGCGTTCGCGGTCGAGCACCTTGTAGACCTGCGCGGCGTAGGTTTCGGCGTTTTGCAGCACGTCTTCGCGGGTGAGCGGCTTGCGCGTGACATTCTTGCCGGTGGGGTCGCCGATCATGCCGGTGAAGTCGCCGATCAGGAAGATCGCCTGGTGCCCGAGATCCTGGAACTGGCGCATCTTGTTGAGCAGCACGGTATGTCCGAGATGAAGATCCGGCGCGGTCGGGTCAAAGCCCGCCTTGACCCGCAGCGGACGACCGGACTGCAGGCGTTCGAGCAGATCCTCCTGCTTGATGATTTCGTCCGCACCGCGCGCGATGAGGGCCAGGGCCTGCTCGGGATCGTTCATGGATTCCTCGAATTGGGGGGGGATGCGGCAACCGCACAACGGACACCGGTCACGTTTCCGCGTTAATTGTGCGTTAACCGGAAACCCAACGCAAACTATTGATCACAAAGGCATTGACGGACCAATCACGGCACGACTAAGGTGCGTCAGGTTTGTTACTTTATCCGCGGGGCCGGGGCAGCATGGTTGAGGGGAACCGGGAAGCACATCAGGCGCGGCGGCGAGCGATCCGTCGCACCGCCCAACGACTGCACACCACTTTTTACGAGCACTGCGCGCACTGGTCGTTCGAGCGCCTGGAACCGGCGGCCCCGATCCGCTGGCACCGCGAGCGCTGGATTCTCGCCGGTACCGCGCTGCTGGCCACCTTGCTTTCCGGGCTGATCATGCCGGCCTGGGCCACGGCGATGAAGCCGACGCCGACCATCGAGGCGCACACGCTGTTGCCGCTGGCCTTGCCAAAGACGCCGGCAATGAACCCGGCGGCCAGCACGGTGGACGATTGGCAGGTGGTGCGGGTGCAGCCAGGGCAGACGCTGTCCGACATTTTCAGTGGTCACGGGCTGAGCCTGACCGATCTGCAAAAGGTGATGGATGCCGCCGGCAGCGCCAAGACTGCGCTGCACAACATCCACCCCGGCGAGGAGTTCGATTTCCTGCTCGGGCCGGGCGGTACGCTGCAGGGCTTCCGCTTCGACAAGGATCAAGCCACCCGCGCCATCGTGCGGTTTGACAACGGCCAGCCCACGCTGAGCCTGCAATCGCGCGACATGGACGTGCGCGAAGAAGTCGCGCACGGGGTGATTCGCAGCAGCCTGTACGCAGCAGCGGGCCAGGCCGGGCTGTCCAACGCGATGGTGGGCAAGCTTGCCGACCTGTTCAAGTACGACATCGACTTTGTGCAGGATCTGCGCGAGGGCGACAGCTTCACCGTGATCTACGACGACGTCTACCGCGATGGCGCACGCTACGGCGAAGGCGACATCCTCGCCGCCGAATTCGTGAACCAGGGCAAGCGCTACACCGCGTACCGGTTCAAGAAGGGTGACGGCAGCTACGGCTGGTTCAGCGAGGACGGTCGGCCGCTGCAGAAGTCCTTCCTGCGCATTCCGGTGGATTTCACCCGCATCTCGTCGACCTTCAGCACCGCGCGCATGCATCCCATCCTCGGCCGCATGCGGGCGCACAAGGGCGTCGACTATGCCGCGCCCACCGGCACACCGATCCACGCCGCCGGCGATGGCGTCATCAAGTACCGTGGCTGGGAGCGCGGCTACGGCAACTTCGTGGTGATCCAGCACAACAAGGACATCAGCACCGCCTACGGCCACATGTCGCGCTTCGCCAGCGAGCGCGTGGGCCAGCGCGTGAAGCAGGGTCAGGTAATCGGCTACGTCGGCATGACCGGGCTGGCGACCGGCCCGCATCTGCACTACGAATTCCGCGTCGACGGCGTGGCGCGCAACCCGCTCACGGTGACCCTGCCCAAGCCCGAGCCGCTGCCGGCCGCGCAAATGGCCAAGTTCAAGAGCACCGTGGTGAAGCCGGAGCTGGCGCGGCTGGAGCAGATCGACCGCCGCATCCAGCTCGCACGTATCAACCCGCCGGGCACCGACAACTGAGTGGCGGCGGGTGACGCCGGCCACGCTCTATCTCGGCTTGATGTCCGGCACCAGCGCCGACGGGATCGACGCGGCGCTGGTGTCGTTTGCAGCGCCGCAACCGCAACTCGTCGCCGCGCGCACGCACCCGTGGCCCGCGGCCTTGCGCGCGGAAATCCTCGCGCTGGCGCAGGGCACCGATCCACTTGATCTCGACGCCTACGGCCGGCTGGATGTCGCGCTGGGGCACGGGTTTGCCGACGCCGCCAACGCGCTGCTCGACGCCAGCGGCACCCCGCGCGCCGCGGTACGTGCGATCGGCTCACACGGCCAGACCTTGCGCCATCGGCCTGGCGGTGCGCTGCCGTTCACGCTGCAGGCCGGCGATCCGAACGTGATCGCCGAACGCTGCGGCATCGACGTGGTGGCGGACTTTCGCCGCGCCGACGTGGCTGCCGGCGGCCAGGGCGCGCCGCTCCTGCCCGCCGTGCACGCGATGCTGCTGGCAAGCCCCGGCCACCCTCGCGTGGTGCTGAACCTTGGTGGCATCGCCAATATCACCGTGCTTGGCGCCGACGGCACGGTGACCGGCTTCGACACCGGCCCCGCGAACGGCTTGCTCGATGTCTGGTGCGAGCGCAGTTGCGGGTTGCCATTCGATCGCGACGGCACCTTCGCCGCAAGCGGTACGGTCGACACCGGGCTGCTGGCGGCCTGGCTGGCCGACCCGTATTTCGCGTTGCCGCCGCCGAAAAGCACGGGACGCGAGCATTTCCACCTGCGCTGGCTGTTGGCGCAGCCGCGCGTGGCGCACCTGGGCGCCGCCGACGTGCAGGCCACGCTGCTCGAACTCACCGCGCGCAGCGTGGCGAACGCCATTGTGCAATACGCCGCCGGCGCCGAAGACGTGCTGGTGTGCGGCGGTGGGGTGCACAACCCGCCACTGCTGCAGCGCCTGCGCGGGCTGCTGGCACCGCGCGGCCTCGCGAGCACCGCGACCTGCGGCGTCGATCCCGATTACCTGGAAGCGATGGCCTTCGCCTGGCTGGCACGGCAACGCCTTGCCGCACTGCCCGGCAACCTGCCGGCAGTGACCGGCGCGCGCGGGTCGCGCGTGCTCGGCGCGGTCTACTCGGCGCCACCGCCTGCTGCCGCCTGAACGCCCATCGCCTCCGGGGCAAACTGGGTGGGCTGGGTCTGCGCCAACGCGCGCAGGGCTTCGCGAAACGCACCCTGCTCCGCGGCCCCCCAGCCGCCGTCGCGGATATCCAGCGTGGCGGGGTCGCAGTGGCTTTCGCTGAACTGTGGCGCGGTGGAAAGACCGACGCCACGCCGCAGCGCAAACAGCATCACCTCGTTCATTGAGCACTGGCGCTCGTTGGCGAGCAAGCGAATGCGCTCGACCAGCTGGGTATCGACATACTGCACGACCATGTCCGGCATGTGCGTCTCCTGCATGGTCCCCTGCGTCCAGCATCGTGCCATGCCTCGGCGTGCGCGGGTGGCGCCATTGGCACGAAGCGTGGTGCAAGTCGCACTTCAGGCGTGAACCACGCCACGAAATGGCGTCAGCTTTCCGTGCGGGCGCGCTCCGCGCCGCGGAAATACCGCCACAGGACGGCATACAGCAGCATGGCCGGCACCACCGCCAGCACGGTGATGATGAAGTAGCCGCCATAGCCGGTGGCCATCGCGATATCGCCGGCAAAGAAGCCAAGCACTTTGCCCGGCAGGTTCACCAGGGAACTGAGCAGCGCGTATTGCGTCGCCGTGTGGCGCTGGTTCACCAGCGAGGAGAGAAACGCCACGGTCGGCGGACCGAGCATGCCGAGCGCGAGGTTTTCGCAGGAGATCACGGCGGTCAGCATCACCAGGTTGCCGGGGTGCGCGATCAGCAGCAGGTACAGCAGGTTGGTCACGCCGCACAGCGCGATCGTCAGCCCGAGCGGCCGCCATGCGCCCCAGCGCGCTACCATCGCACCGCCAATGAACACGCCGACGATGCCAATCCAGATGCCGTAGACCTTGGTGATGGTGCCGATCTGGGTCTTCGAGAACCCCATGTCGCGGTAGAACGGGCTCATGATGCCGCCCACCGTGGCCTGCTCCGGCAGCTTGAACAGCAGCAGGAACAGCAGCGTGACGCCGGCCAACGCCCAGCCGTAACGGCGGAAGAAATCGGCGAAGGGATCAAGCACGCCCTCGCGCATCGCGGCGCGCCAACGCAGCGCAGGGGTGCGCACGACATCCGGCTCGCGGGCGTACAGCGTGGTCGCGATCGGCACCAGCATTGCGACGGCCATGCCGGCATACACCACGCGCCACGGCAGATGGTCGGCGGCGATCAGGGCTACCGCTCCGGCCAGCAGCAGGCCAATGCGGTAGCCAAGCGAATAGGTGGCCACCAGCGCGCCCTGCGCTTCGATCGGAGCGATCTCGATGCGGTAGGCGTCAATCGCGATGTCCTGGGTGGCGCCGCAAAACGCCACCACCAAGGTGGCGGCAATGAACGGCACCAGATGGTGCGGCGTGAACCACGCCATCGCGAGCAGACCGAGCGTGAGCACCAGCTGTGCCGCGAGCAACCATCCGCGCCGCCGGCCGAAGCGCGCAAAGCCAGGCAGCCGCACATGGTCGAGCAGCGGCGCCCACACGAACTTGAACGCGTAGGTCATGCCGGCGCTGGCGATCATGGTGATGTCGCCCAGCCGGATGCCGTTTTCCTTGAGCCAGTACGCCAGCGTGCCGGCCACCAGCAGAAACGGCAGCCCGGACGAAAACCCGAGCAGCGCCATGGTGCCGGCGGCCGGTTGCGCGAACGCGCGCCAGACCGAGGGCTTTGCCCGCCGCGCCACCGCGTCAGCGGCCATGTTCAATCGGCATAGTCGACGCTGTAGGGCGCGTGGTCGGAGAACCGCTCGTCACGGTAGATCGCGCAGTGCTTGAGGCGCGCACCAAGCGCCGGGGTGACCAGCTGGTAGTCGATGCGCCAACCCACGTTGTTGGCGCGCGCGTTGCCGCGGTTGGACCACCACGTGTAATCCTCGCCCGCGGGCTGCAGGCGGCGGTAACTGTCGACCCAGCCGCGCGCGACCAGGCCGTTGAGCCAGGCGCGCTCCTCCGGCAGGCAGCCAGAATTCTTCTGGTTGGATTTCCAGTTCCGGATGTCCTTCTCGCTGCGCACGATGTTCCAGTCGCCGCACAACACGTAGTCGCGGCCGCTCGCCAGCCACTCCTCGAAGATCGGCGCCAGCCACGCCATCGACTTGCACTTGAAGCCCTGGCGTTCTTCGCCCGAGGACCCCGACGGCACGTACAGCGACACCACCGAGAGGTTGCCGAACCGCGCCTCCAGATAGCGGCCCTCCTCGTCGAACGCCTCCCAGCCGAGCGCGGTGCGGACTTCGTCCGGCTCGCGCCGGGCGTACACGGCGACGCCGGAGTAGCCCTTCTTGGTGGTCGCCGGCCGGTAATAGCAGTGGCGGCCGTGCGGGCGGTACACCGGGTCGGTGAGCTGCTCGGTCTGCGCCTTGACTTCCTGCAGGCACACCACATCCGCGCGCTGCTGCGCCAGCCACTCGTACACGCCCTTCGACGCGGCCGAGCGCACGCCGTTGGCGTTCAAGGTGATGATCCGCATGCGGGCCTCCTGAGGCGAGGCAGGCATGATAGCAACCATGCCCGCACCCGCCGTCCACGTCACCCCGGTCACGCCCGCCTTGCGCGCAGCGGTACTGCGCCTGCGCGTGAGCCGCGAGCAGGCGGCGTTCGTCAGCCCGCCCGCACTCACCCTGCCGGATGCCGAGCGCTGCGCCGGCAGCCAGCCGATGGCGATCCTCCTGGGCGATTCCGTGGTCGGCTATTACCGCATCGAGCGCAGCGCACGCAGCCTGGCGGGAGCGGCCAGCGAGCGCCGTGCGCTGGGCTTGCGCTCGTTCCAGATCGACCTTGCGCACCAGGGCCAGGGGCTCGGCGGCAGCGCCATGCGGGCACTACTTGTCGACCTCGCTGCACGCTGCCCGCACGCCAGCGGCCTGCTGCTCACCGTCAGCCCGCGCAATGCGGTGGCGCTCAAGCTCTACCGGCGCGCCGGCTTCGTCGACCGGGGCGCGCTGTACCATGACGCGCGCACTGCGCCCGAACACCTGTGGTGGCGCGTCCTGCCCTGACGAGACCCCCCATGCACGACTACCAGCGCGACTTCATTGACCTCACGCTTGAGCGCGAAGTACTGCGCTTCGGCGACTTCACGCTGAAGTCCGGCCGCCAGAGCCCGTACTTTTTCAACCTCGGGCGCATTGCCAGCGGCGCCGCGCTGGCCCGGCTCGGTCGCGCCTACGCAGCCACGCTGATGGCGGCCCGGCTCGACGTGGACATGTTGTTCGGCCCTGCCTACAAGGGCATCGCGCTGGCCGCCGCGACGGCGATCGCGCTGGCCGATGTCCACGGCCGCGATGTGCCGTGGGCGTACAACCGCAAGGAGGCGAAGGATCACGGCGAAGGCGGCACGCTGGTCGGCGCGCCGCTCAAGGGTCGCGTGTTGATCGTGGACGACGTGATGACCGCCGGCACCGCGGTACGCGAATCGCTCGCACTGATCAAGGCCACCGGGGCAACGCCCGCCGGGGTGCTGATTGCGCTCGATCGTCAGGAACGCGGCCAAGGTGCCTTGTCGGCGGCCCAGGAAGTGACTCGCGACTTCGGCATCCCGGTGGTGGCGATCGCCAGCCTGGCCGACGTGCTGGCCTACGCCGGCGAGCGCCCCGCACTGGCGGCCGAGCACGCGCGCCTCGTCGCCTATCGCGTCCGCTACGGCGTGACTGGCTGAAAACGCGCGATCCGTCACGCGCCGCCACCGCGCGCACCACGCTTCCACATGCGCCGGCCGATGCCGCGTCTATACTGCCCGGCCATGGGGAATTCCACACACAAGACGCTCACCGCCCTTGCCATCGCGGCGCTGCTGACCTGCTCGGCGGCGTTTGCACAGCAGAACACGACTACCAACGGCATGCGCTACAAGTGGGTCGATGGCGCCGGGGTGCCGCACTTCAGCGACGGCTTGACCCAGGACGCGATCAAGTACGGCTACCAGGTGGTCAACGACCAGGGGCTGGTGGTGCGCCGCGTGCAGCGGACGCTGAACCCGGAGGAACGGGCGGCCGCGCAGAAACTCGCGGAACAGCAGGCGGCGCAGCAACGCAAGGCACGCGACCGCCAGCGCGCCGATGAGCAACTGCTTGCGGCCTACCCCAACGAGGCCGCTTACAAGGTCGCGCTGCAACAGACGTTGACCAGCCTCGACCAGCAGATCCGCACCAGCAAGATCAACCTGCGCAGTCAGGAGCAAGCCTTGACCGGGCTGCTCGCGCGCGCGGCCGAACTCGAACACAACAAGCAGCCCTTGCCCAAGTCGTTGCAGGACAGCATCACCCATCAACGCGGCATCGTGAGCGAGGTGCAAGGCCAGCTCACCCGCCAGCAGGCCGAACGCGACCAGACCGCGCAAAACCAGGTGCAGCAGCTCGCCCACTACCGCGCCCTGCTGGCCGCCCAGGCCCAGCAACCCTGACCCGTCCGGGCCTCGCGCTTCGATTCGCGATCCCGGATCCCGGCTTTCAGAACGGCAACTTGAGCGACGGCTCCACCGCCAGGAGCTGGGTACGGAACACCTGCTGCACGCGCTTGAGCGCGGCCTCGTCGTTGGCATCGAACCGCAGCACCAGCACCGGCGTGGTGTTGGAGGCGCGCACCAGGCCCCAGCCATCCGGCCAATCGGCGCGCACGCCGTCGATGGTGATGAGCGTGGCGTCGCCGAATTTCGCCGCGACACGGAATTTCTCCATGAAGCGGTAGTGTGCGCCCTCGGCCATCGGGATCTTGAGCTCGGGGGTGGAAACGCCCTTGGGCAAGGTGGCGAAGATCTCCTCCGGCGTGCGCCCTTCCAGGTCGCCGGCCAGGATTTCCAGCAGCCGCGCGCCGGCATACACGCCATCGTCGAAGCCGTACCAGCGCTCCTTGAAGAAGAAATGCCCGCTCATTTCACCGGCGAGTTCGGCGCCGGTTTCGCGCATCTTGGCCTTGATCAGCGAGTGCCCGGTGCGCCACATCAGCGGGCTGCCGCCGGCTTCGAGAATCTGCCCCTTGAGATGCCCGGTGCACTTCACGTCGTAGATGACGGTGGCGCCCGGCTGGCGCGCCAGCACGTCGCGCGCAAACAGCATCAGCACGCGATCGGGAAACACGATTTCGCCCGTCTTGGTGACCACGCCCAGACGGTCGCCATCGCCATCGAACGCCACGCCGAGATCGGCACCGGTCTGGCGCACCGCGAGGATCAGATCCTGCAGATTGCGCGGCTCGGACGGGTCGGGGTGGTGGTTGGGGAAGGTGCCGTCGACATCGCAGTAGAGCGGAATGATTTCGCAACCGATGCCGGACAGCACCTGCGGCGCGATCACGCCGGGGATGCCGTTGCCGCAATCCACCACCACCTTCAGGCGGCGCTCGGTCTGCACGTCGGACACGATGCGCTCGAGATAATCGGGCAACACGTCGATCTGGCGCAGCTTGCCGCCGCCACCTTGTTCGAGCGCGTCTTCGGCAATCCGCCGGTAGAGATCCTTGATCGCCCCTTCGGACAGCGTCTGCCCGCCAATCACGACCTTGAAGCCGTTGTAGTCGGGCGGGTTGTGGCTGCCGGTCACGGCCACGCCGCAGCCGGTGCCGTAGTGGAAAGTGGCGAAGTACACCACCGGCGTGGGCACCGCACCGAGGTCGACCACGTCGACGCCGGCGTCGCACAGGCCCTGGCACAGCGCCCCGGCAAGCTCCGGGCCGGACAGTCGGCCATCGCGACCCACCACGATCTCGCGCAGGCCCTGCTCGCGCATCAGGCTGCCGATCGACTGGCCCAACTGTTGCGCCACGCCGGCATCCAGCGTCTGGCCAACCACGCCGCGGATGTCGTACGCGCGAAAAATGCCGGGATCAACGCGGATGCCGGCCACGGCCGGCGGCGCGGCGGCCGCGATGGGCGCGGGAAGGGATGTTGCCGGTGTTGCAGCATGCTTGGCCAACGTAAACTCCTGGATGTCGATCCCCGCGCCGCCAGCGTCGTGCGCCGAGCGTCGGTGCCAGATGATCAGGTAGCTGCCGATGCCCAGCCCGAGCAAGGCCAGCAAGGCAGCGAGCGGCCACGAATGCGGCAGCACGATGAATGCGTCCGGCAGCGCGGCGGCAACGCTGAAGGTACTACCGGGAACCATCTTCGCAACCGGCTCCGCCTGGGCGGCCGCACTGCCGTGCGCAAGGATGCGCATGTCGCTGTCCGTGTCGCCCTGCCGCAAATCGAGCCGGCCGCCCGCAGGCGACACCGATTCGAACACCTGCTTGACCGGCGCGAACGGCAGTTCGACCCACAGCCACGCCTGCGCGTGGCCGGCCTGACCGAGCGGCACCACCATGCTCAGGCGGCGGTCGCCGATGCCGTGTGAGACGCTCTGCACCGGCGGCAGCCCATCGTCGGTTTGCGCCGCCATGAGCTGCGCTGCCTTGGCGTAGCCAAACTCGCGGAAATTGGCATGCAGCACTTCTGCCAGGCTGCCGCTGTAGACGTCGAGCGCGAGGGCCTGCGGCAGCTCGGCATGCAGGGCCGCCACCAGCTGCGCGTGGTCGAGTTGCAAGGTGGCCGGCGGCAGGGTCGCGGCGATGTTTTCCACCGCGGCACGCTGGCGTGCCACCGTGCTTGCCAGCCCTTGCGCCACCGTGTCGCGGGCACGCACCACGCGCGCGGCGGCGTGTGCCTCGTCGGCGACGAGCCAGGTTTGCCAGGCGCAAAACACGCCAGCCAGCAGGAACACGGTGCCCAGCGCAAGCGGCCACAAACGCCGCACATCGACCTGCATACGCCGTCTCGAACCGCTCGCCTCAGCCATTGCCGATCCCTGTCGTCACAGGTGCCTGTGCCTTCCGGTTGCCTTGCGGCATCACCGGATACCGGTTGAACCAAACCCGCCACTGCCGCGCGTGCTGGGCGCGAAATCCGCCACCACCGTCAACCGCGCCTGCGCCACGGGCACCAGCAGCAGCTGCGCGATGCGATCGCCGATTTCTATGGTGTACGCCGCACGGCCGCGATTCCAGCAGGAAATCATCAGCGGCCCCTGATAGTCGGCGTCGATCACCCCGACAAGGTTCCCCATCACCAGGCCGTGTTTGTGCCCCAGCCCCGAGCGCGGCACGATCAGCGCGCACCAGCCGGGGTCGCCGATGTGGATCGCGATGCCGCTGGGCACCAGCGCACTTTCGCCGGGGGCGAGCGTGAGCGGCGCTGCCAGCGCGGCGCGCAGATCCATCCCGGCGCTGCCGGGTGTGGCCGCGGCCGGCAGCGGGATGCTTGCGCCCAGACGCGGGTCGAGAACCTTGAGCTGGACGTCGAGCATGGCCGCTCAGCCGCGCGCGGCGTGGTAGCGCTCGGCGATGCAGGCAACAAGCTGGCGTGCCAGCTCGATCTTGCTGGCACGCGGCAACGGCTGGTGGCCGTCCTTCCAGAACACCTCGAGCGCGTTGTCGGCGCAGTCGAAGCCAAGGCCGTCGCCGACGCGGTTGGCGGCGATCATGTCCAGCCCTTTGCGCGCGAGCTTGTCCTGCGCATAGCGCTCCACTTCGTGGGTTTCCGCCGCAAAGCCGACCAGGAACGGCGGCGCGGAAAGCGCCGCCAGGCTGGCGAGGATGTCGGGGTTTTCCGCCAGTTCGAGCACCAGATCGGCGCCGGCCTGTTTCTTCAGCTTGCGCCCGGCACACTGCACCGGGCGATAGTCGCCCACCGCGGCCGCCCCGACGTAGATCTGCGCCGCACGGCACGCGGCCTGCACCGCCTGCTGCATCTGCGCGGCGCTGCGCACGTTGACCCGGTGGCCGACGCCCGCTGGCGTCGGCAGGCTGACCGGCCCGGCCACCAGGGTCACCTCGGCGCCAGCTTCGACCGCCGCCTGCGCCACCGCAAACCCCATCTTGCCGGAGCTGCGGTTGCCGATGAAGCGCACCGGGTCGATGTCCTCGAACGTGGGGCCCGCGCTGACGACCACGGCCACGCCGCCCAGCACGCCCGCGCCGAACGACGCCGCCAGCGCGTCGCGCATCGCCTCGGGCTCGACCATGCGCCCGGCGCCGACATCCCCGCAGGCCTGCGCGCCATCCGCCGGCCCCAGCACATGCACGCCACGCTGGCGCAACGTGGCCATGTTGGCCTGCACCGCCGGGTGCGCCCACATCTGCCGGTTCATCGCCGGCGCGAGGTAGAGCGGGGCATCGCTGGCGAGGCACAGCGTGGTCAACAGATCGTCGGCATGGCCATGCGCCAGGCGGGCGATGGCATCGGCACTGGCCGGCGCAATCAGGATGCGTTCGGCCCAGCGCGCCAGTTCGATGTGGCCCATGGCGGCTTCGGCGGAGGCATCCCACAGCGAGGTGCGCACGCTCTGGCCAGACAAGGCCTGGAAGGTGGCGGTGCCGACAAAGTGCTCGGCACCGGCGGTCATCACCACCCGTACCTCGGCGCCGGCGTCACGCAGCCGGCGCACCAGCTCGCACGCCTTGTAGGCAGCTATGCCGCCTGAAACCCCCAGCAGAATGCGCCGCTCAGCAAGACTCATGTAGGTTCGGCCTGACGTACCTCAACGCGGCTAGCTTACCGGAACTGCAGGCCGCGACGGCTGCCGCGTGGCGGCATAACGGGCACGCTGGCGGCATGAGCATCCGTGATTGGCCCGAAGGCGAACGCCCGCGCGAAAAGCTGCTCGCACGCGGCAGCGACGCGCTCTCCGATGCCGAACTGCTGGCCGTGCTGCTGGGCAGCGGCGTGCGCGGCAAGGACGCAATCGCGCTGGCACGGGAAATATTGCTGGCCGCCGGCAGCCTGTCCAATTTGTTGGCGCGGCCCGACCAGTCCGCCCGCGTCCGTGGCCTCGGCCCGGCCAAGCGCGCGCGCATCGCGGCCGCGCTGGAACTGGCACGACGCAGCCTGGCCGAACAACTGCGCGAGCAGCCGGCGCTGGCCAATCCGCGCGACAGCGGCACCTATCTGCGTGCACGCATGCGCCACCTGCCGTATGAAATCTTCGCTTGCCTGTTTCTCGACAACCGCCACCGCGTGCTGGGGTTCGCGGAACTGTTCCGCGGCACGGTGGACGGCGCCAGCGTGCATCCACGCGAGGTCGTGCGCGCCTGCCTCGAGCACAACGCCAGCGCGGTGATCTTCGCCCACAACCACCCTTCCGGTGTGGCCGAGCCGAGCGCCGCCGACCGCGCCATCACCCATGATTTGGGCGATGCGCTCAGGACCATCGGCGTACGGGTGCTGGACCACCTCGTGATTGGCGCCGGCGAGCCGGTGTCGATGGCCGCGCGCGGCCTTATTTGATGCGCTCTGGCGGGTGTGAGCCAACCCTTCGCTGCAGGGTTCGCGGCCAAGCTGCGGATACTTATGCACAAATACCGCAGATCGGCGCTTGCAGGGGTCATTCAAGGCGGCACACGAAGGTTTTCACTTAACCTATTGATAGCAAAGTACCTGTCGGCGTGGAACACCTGCAAGGACTGTTCCACGCGCCAAGCCGGCAAGAACCTCCGTACTTTCCCCACAGACTTATCCACAAGCCGCACGGGCACCACCTCGCCACTGGTCACGTACCTGCGTCAGCACGGTGGGCGGCCAAGCGTCTGCTAGCATTATCGGTTCCATCCCGAACCTGCCGCGCCCGTGAAAGCACAGTTGCACGCCCTGGTCCTTGAGGCCATCCACGCCCTGCAGGGCCAGACGCTGCTGCCGGGCGACCTCGTGGTTCCGGATTTCGTGATTGAGCGCACACGCAGCCGCGAACACGGCGACTTCGCCACCAACGTGGCGATGCTTTTGGCCAAGGCGGCACGCCGCAAGCCGCGCGAACTGGCGGAACAGTTGGTGACGGCACTGCCGGCCAGCGCCGAAGTGGCCAAGATCGAGATTGCCGGCCCCGGCTTCATCAACTTTTTTCTCGCCGCCGACGCCAGCCAAGCGCTGGTGCGGCGCATCCTGGAACAAGGTGAGCGTTACGGCCGCAACGCCAGCGGTGCCGGGCGCACCGTGGGGGTCGAGTTTGTTTCGGCCAACCCCACCGGCCCGCTGCACGTGGGCCACGGCCGCAATGCGGCGCTGGGCGACTGCGTGGCGCGCCTGCTGGGAGCCGCTGGCTGGGCGGTAAAGCGCGAGTTCTACTACAACGACGCCGGCGTGCAGATCGCCAACCTCGCAGTGTCGGTGCAGGCGCGTGCGCGCGGGATTGCACCGGAGGCCCCCGGTTGGCCGGAGAACGGCTACCGCGGCGACTACATCGCCGACGTCGCGAGCGCCTATCTGGCCGGCGCGAGCGTCAGCGTCGAGGGCCAGACCGTCACCGGCGCGAAGGATCCGGACAATCTCGACGCGATCCGCGCGTTCGCCGTGGCCTACCTGCGGCACGAGCAGAACCTCGACCTCGCCGCCTTCGGTGTCGGGTTCGACGTGTATTTCCTCGAATCCTCGCTGTACGCCGACGGCAAGGTGGAGGAAGCCGTGCGCGGGCTGACGGCCCACGGCTACACCTACGAGGAAGGCGGCGCGCTGTGGCTGAAGACGACGGCCTTCGGCGACGACAAGGACCGCGTGATGCGCAAGTCCGACGGCACCTATACCTATTTCGTGCCGGACGTGGCCTACCATCTCTCGAAGTGGCAGCGCGGCTACGGCAAGGCGATCACCGTGCTGGGCTCGGACCACCACGGCTCGCTGGCGCGCGTGAAGGCCGGCCTGCAGGCGCTGGATCGCGGCATCCCCAGGGGCTACCCGGATTACCTCCTATACCAGATGGTGACGGTGATGCGCGGCGGCGAGGAGGTGAAGATCTCCAAGCGCGCCGGCAGCTACGTCACCCTGCGCGACCTGATCGACGAGGTGGGTCGCGACGCCACGCGCTACTTCCTCGTCTCGCGCAAGAGCGATTCGCAGCTGGTGTTCGACATCGACCTCGCGCGCTCGCAGTCCAACGACAACCCGGTGTACTACATCCAGTACGCCCACGCGCGGGTGTGCAGCGTGCTGCGCCAGGCCGGTGAAAAAGGCCTTGCGCAAGACCAAGCCAACGGCCTGCTGCACCTCGACCGCCTCGACAACGAACACGAACAGGCGTTGCTGACCGAGCTTTCACGCTACCCGGAGGTCGTCGCCAGCGCGGCGACCAACCTCGAACCGCATTTGCTCGCGGTGTGGTTGCGCGACCTCGCCAACGCGTTCCATACGTATTACAACGCCTGCCAGTTTCTGGTTGACGACAAGGATCTGCGCGACGCCCGCCTCGCCCTCGCGGTGGCGACCCGGCAAGTGCTGCGCAACGGTCTGGACCTGCTGGGCCTCACCGCCCCGGAGCACATGTGATGGCGCAACGCAGAGCCAAGGGCCGCCAGGCCGTGCGCAATTCGAGCGGCGGCGTACCCGCGTGGGCGTGGGCGCTGGTCGGCGCCATCGCCGGCGGCATCTTCGTCGTGGTGCTGATGCACCGCTCGCAATTGCCGATGACCCCCGGCCCGCAAGCCAATCCGCAGGCCACGGCCGAGACACCCAGCGAGGCCGGCGCCGTCGCCCCGGCCACGACGTCGAGCGCAGCGAAAAAACCGCAGTTCGATTTCTATTCGGTGCTGTCGGAAAAAGAAGTGCGCATTCCGGACGCCGAAATCAGCGCGCAGGCCAAGGCCGAGCAGCAGAAACAGGCCGCCGCTGCCGCTGCTGCCGCCAACGCCGCGCCGCCGGCGCCGACGCCAACCCCCAACCCGGCGACCCCGGTGGCGGGCGCCAACGGCCACATCGCCACGCAAACCGTGGAAGCCGCACCACCTGCGGCGCTGCCGGAGCCGGCCGGCGGCGGTGGCTACCTGCTGCAGATCGGCGCTTTCCCGGACGCGGCGAAAGCCGAGTCGATGAAGGCGCAAATGGCCATGCAGGGCTTTGTCGCCAACGTGCAGACGGTCACCGTGCACGGCCAGCCCTACCACCGCGTGCGGCTCGGGCCGTTCGCCAGCGCCAGCGCACTGGAAGCGACCAAACAGCGGCTGACCGCTGCCGGCATCCCGTCGATCGCGCTGAAAGAAGGCAAGTAGTTTTTCGCCGAGGATGACAAGCATGAGCACCAAGACTGTCTGGATCACCGGCGCCACCGCCGGTTTCGGCGCTGCCACCGCGGAGCGTTTCCTCGCCGGCGGCTGGCGCGTGATCGCCAGCGGCCGCCGCGCCGAGCGGCTGACCGCACTGGTCGCCAAGTACGGCGCCGACCGCGTGCATGCCGCCGCGTTCGACCAGCGCGACGAGGGCGCGCTGCGCCACGCCATCGACACGCTGCCACCGGCGTTCGCCGAGGTCGATCTCCTGGTGAACAACGCCGGCCTCGCGCTCGGCACCGGCTTGGCGCAAGAGTCCGATCTGGCGCAGTGGAAGCAGATGATCGACACCAACGTCACCGCGCTGGTGACGATGACGCGCCTGCTGCTGCCGCGGCTGATCGCACGCCGCGGCGCCATCGTCAACCTGAGCTCGATCTCCGGCAGCTACCCCTACCGCGGCGGCAACGTGTACGGCGGCACCAAGGCGTTCGTCACCCAATTCTCGCAGAACCTGCGCGTGGATCTACACGGCAGCGGCGTGCGCGTCACCTCGATCGAGCCGGGCATGGCGCAGACCGAGTTCACGGTGGTGCGCACCGGCGGCGACCAGGCAGCATCGGACCAGCTTTACGCCGGCGCCCACCCGATCACCGCCGGCGACATCGCCGACACCATCTGGTGGGTGGCCAACCTGCCCGCGCACCTGGACATCACGCGGCTGGAAATCATGCCGGTCAGCCAATCCGCCGCCGGGTTGCAAGTGCACCGCGACTGACACAGATCGGTCGGGTCAAGGCCCGGCCCACAGGGTTTGCCGCAACGCAGGGCGCGTCGTTCACCGGCGCGCCCTGTTGTCGTCCATTCCCTATTCCCGATTCCCGGCCTCACGTATAAAAGCTGCCCGCGAGCGTCCCCAGCAGCAGCGTCCAGCCATCCACCAGCACGAACAGCATGATCTTGAACGGCAGCGAGATGATCGAAGGGGAGACCATCATCATGCCCATCGACATCAGCACGCTGGCGACGACGATGTCGATGATGAGGAACGGGATGAACAGCAGGAAGCCCATCTGGAACGCGGTTTTCAGCTCCGAGGTGAGGAATGCCGGCATGGCCACGGTGAACGGCACGTCGGCCTTGCTGGTGTAGGGCTTGCTGCCGGCGAGCTTGGTGAACAGCCCGAGGTCGGCTTCGCGGGTCTGGTCGAGCATGAAGTGCTTGAATGGCGCGGTAGCGGCGGGCAGTGCCTGTTCGGCGGACATCTGGCCGTCCATATACGGCTTGACGCCCTGGTTGTAGGACTGGTTCAGCACCGGCGACATCACGAACAGCGTGAGAAACAGCGCCAGCCCCAGCAGCACCTGATTGGGCGGTGTGGATTGCGTGCCCAGCGCCTGGCGCAAAAAGCCGAGCACGATGATGATGCGGGTGAACGACGTCATCATCAGCACGATCGCCGGCAACAGCGTGAGCACGGTGAGCAGCGCCAGCATCTGCAGCGACAGCGTCCAGTTTTTCACCCCGCCCGGCGCATCGTGCACGCTCAGCACCGGGATGCCCTGGCTGCCGATGCCGGCCGGGCTCGCCGGCATGCTCACCGCCGGCGCACTGGCCGGCACCTTGGTCGCTGGCGGGGCGCCAAAGGCCACCAGCGGCAGCAATGCCAACAGCAGCACGAGGCCACAGCGAAGCAGGCGCGCGCTCATGGTTTTGGCCGGCGCAGGCGAGTGAGGAGCTGGGCAAAATTCGGCACCGCGGGCACCACCGGCGCAGGTGCTTCAGTTGCCGGCGCCACGCCGTCGTAGACGTGCAACGTGTGCATGCCGCCGGGGCCGACGCCCACCAAGAGACGCTTGCCGTCGGCGTCGATCAGCAGCACCCGGTCGCGTGCGCCCACCGCCATGGTTTCGACGCAGCGGATGCGCCGCCCGCCCGCCCGCGCGCGCCCCTGCATCCGCCGCGACAACCACCCCGCAACGAATATCAGCGCGATCACCGCGACCAGGCTGAGCACCACCCGCACCAGCTCGCCACCGACATCCACATCGCTCGCAGGCAGCGCCGCGGGCGCGAGCAACGCGAGTCGATTCCCGATTCCCGATTTCCTATTCACGGCTCAGCGCAACTTGCGCACGCGCTCGGCCGGACTGATGACATCGGTCAGCCGGATGCCGAACTTTTCGTTGATGACCACCACTTCGCCGTGCGCCACCAACGTGCCGTTGACGAACACGTCGAGCGGCTCGCCGGCCGCGCGGTCGAGCTCCACCACCGAGCCCTGATTGAGCTGCAGCAGGTTGCGGATGCTGATGCGGGTGCGCCCGACCTCCATCGCCAGCGTCACCGGCACATCGAGAATCATGTCGAGGTTCACCTCGCCGCCGGCCGCCGGCGCGGCGCCTTGCAGCGAGTCGAACTCGACGCGTTCGCCGTCGATGGCGGCAGCTTCAGTGGACTGATTCATGCGGAGGGTTCCCTTCGTGATGTTCGATCGGCAGACGCACCTCTTGGCGCGTCACCTTGTTGTGGAAACGCACGGCGTTCACGCCGTTGGATTTGCCGAACCCGCCGCGAAACAGCGGCACGTCTTCGGCAAACACCGTGGCCCATTCGGGCAGCTGGACCGGAATGACGTCGCCCGGGCGCAGGTGCAAAAAGTCGCCGAGCGCCATGTCCACTTCGAGCAGCTCGGAGCTGATCGGCACCTCGGCGTCCAGCACCTCCTCGCGCAAGAGCTCGGCCCAGCGGTCGTCGCGGTCCACGCGGTCGCTCTGCACGCCCGCATCCAGCAGGGTGCGGATCGGCTCGATCATCGCGTACGGCAGGGTGAGGTGGATTTCGCCGCCGCCGCCGTCGAGCTCGACGTGGAAGCGCGACACCACCACGGTCTCGGTCGGGCTGACGATGTTGGCGAACTGCGGGTTGATTTCCGAGCTCTGGTACTCGAAGGCAAGCCCCAGCACCGGCGCCCACGCCTCGCGCATCGCGGTGAAAAGCTCTTCCAGCATGATCTGGATGACGCGGTTTTCGGTAGGCGTGAAGTCGCGCCCCTCGATGCGCGCGTGAAAGCGCCCGTCGCCGCCAAAGAAATTGTCGATCACGGTGAACACCAGGCGCGGCTCGAACACCACCAGCGCGGTGCCACGCAGCGGCTTGATGCGCACCAGGTTCAAATTGGTGGGCACCACCAGCCCATGCACGTACTCGGCAAACTTGACCATCTTCACGCCCAGCACCGACACCTCGGCGGTCTTGCGCAGCACATTGAAGATGCCGGTGCGGAAGTAGCGCGCAAAACGGTCGTTGACCATCTCCAGCGTCGGCAGCCGGCCGCGCACGATGCGATCCTGCTGGGTGAAGTCGTAGGAGATGACGGTGTCTTTCGGCGGCGGCTGGTCGTTGCCGGTTTCCACCGCACCATCGGTCACGCCGTCGAGCAGCGCGTCGATTTCGTCCTGGGAAAGCAGATCGCTCATGCCGATGCTCCCGTGCTCACTGCATCACGTAACTGGTGAAATACAGCGCTTCGATACCGGGCCGGTGCAGCCTCTGGGCAACCACTTTTTGCACTGCCGCCAGCGCCTGTGCCTGCAACTTCTGGCGTCCAGCCGCGGTGCTCAGGAACGCAAACTGCTGGTTGCTCAAAAGCGCCACCAGCGCATTGCGGATCACCGGGTCGGAATCCTTCGCCGTCGCGATCGCCTGCGGGTCATGCGACATCAAGGTGATGCCCACCTGCAGGTAACGCAGCGAGTCGCCATCCTGGAAATTCACCACGAACGGCGGTTCCAGCGGCAGGTACAGATCGGTCTTGGACAGCTCCACCTTCGGCGCTCGCGCCTTGCCATGCGCGCTGCCCAGCAGGAAGTACGCGCCGCCACCGCCGGCCGTCAGCAGCACCGCGGCCACGATCAGGATCAGCGGCAAGCGTGATTTCTTTTTCGGCGGCGCCGGAGTGGCGTCGGCGGCGGGCTCGTTCGCGGGCATGAAAACTCCGTTTGGTCGATGGTGGCGCGCCATCGCATTGGCGCATGCCTGATGGATGCAATCGGCATGCCATGCCCGACAGGCTGCGACAGCGCACCGTCAGGCGCCTCCCTGGCCAAGCCGCCGCCGCTTTCTTGACGCCGGTTGCCGGCGTGTCACCGCAATCCGACGAGCGGCATTTGCGAGGCGCAACGCCAACAGCACCGTCGGCGGAACTCCACCCCACCAGCTGCCCCTCAACCCTTGCGGCCGCGAGCCTTTTCGAATCCCGAATCCCGTATCTCCGCCTCTCACGCAAACGCGTCGAGCAGACCGATCTGGCTGGCGGCGGCGGGCAGGCTGGCGATGGCGGCGATGCCACCGGGTTCGTCCGGCGCGGCGGCGCCGTGGTGCGTGCCGTGGGAGTGCGGGTTGCCTTGCTGTTGCTGGCCGACTTCGGCATGGCCCAACGCCAGGCCGTGTTGCGCCAGCATCTGCTGCAGTTGCGGCAGGCTTTGCTGCACGGCGGTGACGGCCGCCGGATGCTGCGCGGCAAACACCACGTCGACGCGGTCGTGGCTCACGTTGAGGTGCACGTCGATGCTGCCGAGATCTTCCGGATGCAGGTGGATGCGGGCGCTCTGAATATCCTGCCGGCCGAGCCAGATGACTTGCTGCCCCAGCTCGTTGGCGAAACCGGGTTGTCCCGGCGGCGTGGCGATTTGCAGCGGCGGCAGCGGCGGCGCCGCGGGAGTCGTCGGCGGCAACGCGGGCGCGGCCAGCGCCAAGGCTTCCAGCGTGTTGTCCTGGTGCGCATCGCCGGCCACGGCAGCCGTGGCGGCGGCGCCAGTCGCGGTCAACAGGGCGGCAAACGGCGTCGCCGGTGAATGGGTGGCTCCCGACGTTGCCGGCGCCGACGCATTGGCGGCGAGTGGATTGTCGCTGACGGCTTTTGCCCCACTCCCCAGTACATCGGCCAGAGACAGCGGCGACAGGGACGCCGCCTGCGCGCGGGCGCCGTCGGGATCGAGCGCCAGACCCTTGCCTGCGGTGGGCACCGGGGCGGGGAGGCCGTTGACCTGCCCCAGCATGGCCAACATGGCGCCCGCCAGCGCGGCAGCGCCGGTGTCGTCCGGCGGAGCGTCGCCAGCGTCGGCCTTGGGCGAGGTTGCGGGTGGCGTCTTGCCGTCAGCGCTGCCGGCGCTCGCGCTGGCCTGTGCCGCCGCAGCCGCCTGGGCTGCCGCCATCGCCGTATCCAGCAAGCTGCCATCGCCAGGGGGCGCCGGTGCAATGCCGGGCGCGTTGGCCGTCGCCGGGTCGGCGGCGGCAGGGACGGCTTTGGCCGCGGGCGTCGCCACGTTCGACACTTTCGTCTCCTCCGCCGGGTGCGCCGGCTTGCTCGGTGCGGCGTCGGTGCGCGCCGTGCCCGTTGCCTTGCCGGCTGATGCCGGGGGTGGATCGCTCTTTGCCGACGCGGGGGCCGGTGCGGGTTGTGCGTTGCGCGCGGCCCGCAATTGCTGGCCGAACGGGGCGCTGGCATCGCGGGTCGTGGCCGGGCCGGATGCAGGTGCATTGCCGGCAACGGCGGCCGCCGGCAACGGCGACAACATGGCAGGGGGTGACATGGCGAAAGACCTCCTTCGCAATCAGGGGCATGCCGCAAGGGGCCGCGCTTCAGCGCGGCGGGCGGTGCTGCATGCGCTCGTCGATCTCGGCTTGCTCGCGCCGTTCCTCGGCGCGACGTTCGTGTTCCACGTGTTGCGCGATCACGGTGTCCAGCGCACTTTCGCGCGCATGCGCGTTGCGCCAGTTCGCCCGCACCTGCTCAAGCCGGCGCTGCTGGCGCTCCACTTCCACCACCTGCTGCTCGATCGCCTGGTCGATGCGGGCGACGAATTGCTGGCGGTTGAGCAATGCGCTCACGCTTTGCGCACCGTTGCCGGCGGCGGCGTATTCGCGCCGGTACTGCTCCAGCTCGGCGAGCTGCTGCCTGGCCTTGGCAACCTGCTGCTGCGCGGTAGCCAGCTGTGCCAGCGCGTCTTCGGTTTTTTGACGCGCCTGGTCGGCGGCCGGTTGCAGGCGTTGCGCGCGCGTGTTCACCCGGTCACCTCCGCGGCAATCGCGGCGAGCCGCTCCACCGCCGCCGCCAACGTTACCGGCTCATCCACTTCCTGTTGCAGGTACTCGCGCAACCTGGGCCACAGCTCGATGGCGAGATCCACCTGCGGGTCGGAACCTTTCTGGTAGGCGCCGACGGCAATCAGGTCGCGCTGCTGGCGGTAGGCCGAATACACCCGGCGGAAGCGCTGTGCATCCTGCAGGTGCTCGCGCGCCACCACTTGCGGCATCACGCGGCTGATCGAAGCTTCGAGGTCGATCGCGGGGTAATGCCCGGCCTCGGCGAGATCACGCGCAAGCACGATATGGCCGTCCAAAATCGCACGCGCGGCATCGGCGATCGGGTCGTGGCGATAATCGTCGCCTTCGGTCAGCACGGTGTAGAACGCGGTGATCGAGCCCTTGCCTTCGGCATCGTTGCCGGCGCGCTCGACCAGCGCCGGCAACAGCGCGAACACCGAAGGCGGATAGCCCTTGGTGGCGGGCGGCTCGCCAATGGCCAATGCGATCTCGCGCTGCGCCTGGGCGTAGCGAGTGAGCGAATCCATCAACAGCAGCACGCGCTGGCCGCGATCGCGGAACCACTCGGCGATCGCGGTGGCGTACTGCGCGCCGCGCAGCCGCTTGAGCGGCGGCGCATCGGCCGGCGCCGCGACGATCACCGCACGCCGGCGGCCTTCCTCGCCCAACGTCTGCTCGACGAATTCCTTCACCTCGCGGCCGCGCTCGCCGATCAGGCCGACCACCACCACATCGGCATTGGTGTAGCGCGTCATCATGCCGAGCAAGGTGGACTTGCCGACGCCGGAGCCGGCGAACAGGCCAAGGCGCTGGCCGCGGCCCACGGTGAGCAGCGCGTTGATCGCACGCACGCCGACATCGAGCGGGGCGTCGATCGGCTTGCGCGCCATCGGATTGATCGGCTCGCGCTTGAGCGCGGCGTGGTCTTCGGTTTCCAGCGGGCCCTGGCCGTCCAGCACGCTGCCGTCGGCGCCGACCACGCGGCCGAGCAGCGGCCGGCCCACCGGCAAGCCGCCGCTGCGCGCGCACGGACGCACGCGCGCATTGGGCTGCACGCCGTGCATGTCGCCCACCGGCATCAGCAACAGGCGTTCGTCGGCAAAGCCGACCACTTCGGTTTCCAGCTCGGCACCGTCGACGGTGTCGACCAGGCAGCGCGCGCCGAGGGCGGCTTCGCAGCCTTCGGCTTCGAGCGTCAAGCCGACGACACGGCGCAGCCGGCCTTCGACGGTGAGCGTGTGGGCGCCCTTGGCGCGCACGGCAAGCCGGGAAAACTCGGTGTGCCAGCGCGCCTGGCGCGCGGCAAGATCGGCGGCGGCATTCATGCGAGACCCTCCGGCAGCGGCGGCGCGGCATCGCCGAGCACGGCGTCGATCGCGGCAGCCAACCGGGTTTCCACCCGCGCATCGAGCCGCGAGCGCTCGCTTTCGAGCCGGCAATCGCCGCGCGCCAGGTTAGGGTCGGCCACCAGTTGCCAGTCGCGCTCGGCAATTTCCAGCGCGCGCACCAGCGCAAGGTCGTCGGGGTGCAGGTAGACGCGCAGTTCGCGGGTTGCCGCCGGCAGCGCCTTGGCGGCCTCCTGCACGGCGTTGGCAATGAGCTCGGGCATCAGGTGCAGTTCGGCGGCGACGACACGGCGCGCCACGATCATGGCCAGCCGCGCCAGATCGCCGGCGGCCTGTTCGTCCAGTGCCAACAGCGGGCGCGCGGCGGCGGTGTACACCGACTCCAGGCGCGCCACGCGTTCCTGCAACTCTTTTTGTGCCTGTGCGCGGCCTTCGGCCAGGCCGGTCGCGCGGCCTTCATCGCGTGCCTGTTGCTGGATCGCTTCGATTTCGCGCACCGTCGGCTGCGTACCGTCGCCCGCCGCCACCGCCGGTTCCGGCGGTTGCGGATCGCCAACGTCGGGCAATTCCCAACGGGTGAAATCCAACGTGCCCTCGTGGATCGCGACGACCATCACACGTACTCGTCGCCATTGGCGCCGCCGAGGCTGATCTGTCCGGCGTCAGCCAGCTTGCGGGCCGCGGCAAGAATCTCCCTTTGCGCCGCATCCACTTCGGAGAGCCGCACCGGGCCCTTCACTTCCAGGTCGTCGCGCAGCATGTCGGCGGCGCGCTGCGACATGTTGGCGAAGATCTTGTCGCGGATGCCCGGCTCGGCGCCCTTGAGCGCGGTAACCAGGGTGGTCGAAGACACTTCGCGCAACAGGGTCTGCATGCTGCGGTCGTCGATGCCGACAAGGTCGTCAAACACGAACATCAGGTCTTCGATGCGGCTGCCGAGCGCGTCGTCCTGCGCGCGGATCGCCGCCATCAGCTCGGTTTCGCGGCTGGTATCCATCGAGTTGAGGATGTTGGCCGCGACCTTGAGGCCGCCGACGCTGGCGGTCTTGAGCTTGCGCGTGTTGCCGTTGAACTGGCGCTCCATGATCGCGTCCAGCTCCTGCAGGGCGCTGGGCTGCACGCCATCCAGCGTGGCGATGCGCATCACCGCGTCGGCGCGCGTGCGCGGCGGCAGGTAGCCCAGCACCTCGGCGGCCTGGTCGGCCTCCAGATGCGAGAGCACCAGCGCGATGATCTGCGGGTGTTCCTGATTGATGAGTTCGGCGATCGCGCGACTTTCCATCCACTTGAGCGATTCCAGCCCCTTCGAGCTGCGCCCCAGCAGGATGCGGTCGATCAGGCCACCGGCCTTCTGCTCGCCCAGCGCGCTGGTGAGGATCTTGCGGATGTACTCCTCGGTACCGACGCCCAGCGCGGTCTGGGTGCCCATGTCCTGATCGAGCTTGTCCAGCACGTCGAGCACGTTTTCGCGCGACACCCCGGAGAGCCCGGCCATGGCGCTGCCCACCGCCTGCACGTCGCGCGCGGAAAGATGCTTGAGTACCTCGGCGGCGTCCTGCTCGCCCAGCGTGAGCAGCAAGATGGCCGCGCGCTGAGCGCCGCTGAAGGCGGGGGCGGGATGGTTAGCTGGCATCTTCGTTCACCCACGAGCGCACGACTTGCGCCACTTGCTTGGAGTCCTGGGTGACCAGCCGCTTGGCCACCGCCACGCGCTGGTCGTAGGTCTTGCCCCTTTCGCCGCGGATACGCGCCGGTGACTCGCCGTCTTCGCCCAACGCAACGTCGTCATCGACGCGCACCGACAAGCTGGGCATCGGGCCGGCCAGCGCGCGGGCGGTGGCGGGTGCCGGTGCGTTGCGCAGCAATCCCTTGAGCAGCGGCCGCAGCACGCCAAACGCCACCAGCAGCGCAATCAGTACGCCCACGCCCTGCTTGATGAAATCGAGCATGCCGGGACGATCCCAGAACGGCGTGGCTTCGCTCGTCGGCGCCGAGCTGTGGTGGAACGCCTGGTTGATGACGCTGACGCTGTCGCCGCGTTGCGCCTCGAAACCGACCGCGTTCTTCACCAGGTCGGTGAAATGCGCCAGCTCCTGCGGGCTGAACGGTACTTCCCTGGGCTTGGCATCCGGGTCGCTGGCCGGCGTCACCTTGTCGTCCACCACCACCGCGACGGTGAGCCGCGCGAGGCGTCCGGCCGGGTCGCTGACGTGGCTGATGGTGCGGTCGAGCTCGTAATTGCGGGTAGCGCTGCTGGAGGTTTCGGTACCGCTCGCGCTGGTGGTGCTGGCGGTGGTTGCGCCCGGCGTGGGTGCGGTACCGGCCTTGGGTTGCGCCGCCGTGGGCTGTGCCGCCGTGTTCGGCGGCTGATTGCTGAGCGCGCCGGGCACGCCGCCGGCCGGGCCCGCGCCGGTGCGCTGCTCGCTGGAAACCTGCTCGCTGCGCAGCGCCGGGTTGTCGTGGTTGTAGGTTTCGGTGGCCTTTTCGCTCTGGCTGAAGTCGAGATCGGCGTTGACCTGCGCGCGCACCTTGCCGGCGCCGACCAGCGGCGTAAGCAGATCCTCGATGCGCTGTGCATAGGTGTTTTCGATCCGCGTGGCCAAGCGCAGGCGGTCGTCGTTGGTTTGCCCCGGCGCATCGCTGTTGCTGGTCAGGAGCCGGCCCTGCTGGTCCACCACCGAGACCTGGCCGGGGTCGAGCCCCGGCACGCTGGCAGCCACCAGGTGCACGATCGCAGCCACCTGCCCAGCATCGAGTTGCCGGCCCTGGTACAGCGTGAGCAGCACCGAGGCACTGGCCGCGTGGTTGTCGCGGATGAAGGCCGACGGCTTGGGCAAGGCCAGATGCACGCGCGCGGCGCGCACCGATTGCAGCGCGCCGATGGTGCTGTCCAGATCGTTTTCCAGCATTTGCTGGTAGTGCGCGCGCTCCGCCAGGTCGCTCATGCCAAACGGCGAGGCGTTGGCCTGCTGGGCGTTGATCGCCGCACTGCCTTGCGGCAAGCCCTTGGCGGCCAGCCGCAGGCGCAGCGCCGCGAGGTCGGCGGCGGGCACCATGATCGAGGTGCCGTCAGCGCCGAGCTGGTATTGGGTATTCGACGCCTGCAGCTCCTGGGTAATGGCGGCGGCGTCTTGCTGGTCGAGCCCGGCGTACAGCAGGCCGTAGTTGGGCCCGCGCGACCACAGCACCACGGCCACCCCAAGGGCGACGGCGGCGGCCACCGCCACCAGCAACATCAATTGGCGGGCGGCCGGCGTGCGCGCGGCGTCTTTCAGCGAGGTGAGGCGGTTGCCCGGCGCGGGGTTTGGCGCGGTGGCAATGGCGGTGTCGGCCATGCGAGTGCTCGGCGGTCAGTGGCGGAAAAGCCGGCGTCAGACCGACATGTTCATGATGGTGTTGTAGGCATCGACCAGCTTGCTTTGCACGGCCACTGCCGTGCGCAGCGAAAGGTCGGCCTTTTGCACCGCGATCATCGTGCGCGCGAGATCGGCGCCGGGGTCGCCGCGCTCGAAACTCGCCGCGAGTTGTCCGGCTTCCATCTGCTGGTTGCCCACGGCAGCGAGCGAACGCCGGAACACGCCGGCGAAATCCGACGGGTTGCCGGCCACTGCCGGCGCGCCAACCGCGGTTTCGGGAAACCGCGACTGCACCTTCATCTGGTGCATCTGGTTCAGCAGGTTGGTGATGTCGATCGAGCTCATGACGTTTCATCCGTGCCGATGGGGTAGCGACGGGAAACCGTCACGCGACGGGTCCCAATGCAGTAGTTGCACGAGCCGTGCCATGCGCAGCGCATGGCACGGCGAGCTGTATCAGGCGGCGAGGCCGGCGGCCTGCAAACCGTACTTGCGCAGCTTTTCCACCAGCGTGGTGCGCTGTACGTGGAGCAGGCGCGCAGCGTGCGCAACCACCCCGCCGCTGGCATCGAGCGCCTGCCGGATCAAGCCCACTTCGATGTCGGCCAGGTGATCCTTGAGGTCGATGCCCTCTTCCGGCAACAGCGCCGTCGCGGCGCTCGCCAGCGGCAGCACCTGGGCGGCGGTCGGGGCCGGCACGGCGTTGTTCATCAGCGCGATCAGGCCGGCGCCCTGGGAGTCGTCCATGCCATGCGCGCCGCGATACTTGGCCGGCAACTCGCTGGCGCGCACTTCGGCATGCGGGCACAGGATGGCCATGCGTTCCACCAGGTTGGCCAGCTCGCGCACGTTGCCCGGCCAGGCGTATTCGGCCAGCGCCTGGATCGCGCTGGTGCTGAAGCGCACGTTGCCCAGGCCGCGCCGCGCCAGGCGCTGGTTGAACTCGTCGATCAGCACCGGCAGGTCTTCCAGCCGCTCGCGCAGACTCGGCAGTTCCAGCGGGAACACCGACAACCGGTAGAACAGATCCTCGCGGAACTTGCCTTCGTCGATCGCCCGCTCAAGGTTGCGATGGGTGGCCGCGATGATGCGCACGTCGCAGCGCTGGGTCTTGGTGCCGCCAACGCGTTCGTACACGCGCTCTTGCAGCACGCGCAACAGCTTCACCTGCATCGGCAGGCTCATGTCGCCGATTTCACCCAGAAAGAGCGTGCCGCCCTCGGCCAGCTCAAAGCGGCCCTTGCGCGCGGCGATCGCCCCGGTAAAGGCGCCCTTTTCGTGGCCAAACAGCTCGCTTTCCAACAGATCGGCCGGAATCGCGCCACAGTTGATCGCCACGAACGGCTTGTCGCGGCGCGGCGAGTGCTCGTGGATGCTGCGCGCGACCATCTCCTTGCCGGTGCCCGATTCGCCCAGCACCAGCACGCTCGAATCAAACGGCGCCACCTGGCGGATCAAGGTGTTGACCTGCAGCATCGGCGTGGAGTTGCCGACGAAACGCAGTGCCGCCGAGCGCCCGCCCAACAGATGCGCATACAAGTTGCGCAGCGTCTCCGCCATGCGTGCATAGCGCAGCGGAAAGGCGAGCGTGGCCATGCGCGTGGCAAACGACGAGGACGCCTTGGCAAAACGCTCGCGCCACGCGGAATCCTCGGCCACCACCATCGGCACCTGCTTGGTGGCATCGCCCAGCAGCGCCAGCTGGCGGTCGAGTTCGACCTCGCTCTCGGCGTTGCCGACAAACACCGCGCGCCAGGCGTGGGTTTCCGCACTCACATCCTCACATTCCGACCCCAGCTGCGGCCGGTAGCCCAAAAAAAACAACGCCGAGGAAATCGCTTCGGCCCGTGCCGGGTCGGACTCGATCACCAGAAAATCGACTTTCTGCATGGCAACTTTCCCATCGTTCTGCAAGCTTCCCCGCTTCCCGCGGTACGGCTCTTGTTGTTGGTTGTCCGACTGCGTCAGCCGCTTGTCGCCGGCCCGCTTAACGATCTGCAACATGGAGGCCAGCAACGGCTGGTTGACGCGCCGCAAAAACGTCGCGCGGCGGGAAAATCGCCCTTGCCCGACTTGTGGGATGCCTCCCGAAACGCGTGCAGGTAATTGATAGGAAAGCTTTTTTACGATCAAAGACAGGCCGCCACACCAGGCATTCCGGCACCGTGCCAGGCCCAAGAAAAAGTCCCGGCAATGACAGAAAGCGTGAGCTCCATCACACGCAAAGTGTGATGCCGTCGACGTGATTCAAAAGGCCTGTTGACGGGCGTCTGCCACTTTGCGTCGGTGATGACGAAACACGAGACGGCTGATTGCGTCACCCAACGCGTCACCCTGCGTCACGAATGACACAAACACACGACCGTCACCCAAGTCGCGCACCGGCTGACCGGGCAATTCCAGCGACAGGCTCGGGCAAGCGTCAAACCGCAGGCGCAACAACAGGCCATCGGCAGCCGGCACCAGCGCCTGCGGCACGACCGCACCCACTTCGTTGAACCGCACGTTGCACCGTGGCGGCAACGTGGCAACGGGTGCCAGCAGCTGGTTGACGATAGCCACCAGTGCGGTGAGCTTGGCGTCCATGCGCCGCATTTCCTGCGTCAGCGGGTCGTCGTCGTCGCCCGTATCGACACGGCGCTCCTCCAGCGTCGCCAGCGTGGTCAGCACGGTGGCGTTGCGGTCGACGAGTTGTTGCAGGCGCTCCGGCGTAGGCGGCCACGGCAGTGGCTCGGCATCGGCATGCAGCGATTCGTCGCTGGAAAGGCGCTGCTCGAACGCATCCCACGTATCGGTATTCATTGCCACTCCGGCGTCAAAGCTGGTGGCGTGGATGGTTGCCACCCCGGTCGAGCGCGGTCAAGCGGGGGAACGCCGGGGTCCGGCAGGCCGGGATCGGGGTACGAAACTCGGGATTTGGCAAAGCCGCTTCCGGCAAGCAACGCAGCCACTGGGGTATCGGGCTTCGGCTGACAGGTGCTCGCCGCAAGGCAGCGCTCAATCCAGCTCGTCGCGGATGGCCTCGAAGCCTTGGGTGACGCCGTCGATCAGGCCGACGTTGTTGTGCAGGCTGGCTTGTTGCAGGTCGCGCCGCGCATCATCACAAAGCGGCGCCAAGCGTGGTGCCAAGGCCGGCGCACCGCCGGCATCCAGGTGCGCGCGCAAGCGCCCGGCAAGGTGAATGCACAGCGCAATGGCTTCGCCCTTGGCGGCCAGCTGGCCACGCATGGTGTGCGCACGCGCTTGCGCCAGTTGTTCCAGCAGGGCATCCAGCAGCTCGGTGGCGGTTGCCGTCGGAGCCCCCGGCGCGGCCCCGCGCACCGCCGCGGGGTGCGCTTTCGTGTCGATGCCGTCGCCATAGCTCATGGTCGTCTGGTTACTATCAATCGCTACCGCAAACTGTGATGCGTTTAACGCGCCAGATTGACGTAGGCGTTCATTGCCTGCCGCGCATGCACCTGCCGGCTGAGCGCATTGGCCACTTCGGCGCGCGCACTTGCGGCCAACGCCAACATTTCCTGGTTGCACGCGAGCAGCTGCGTAAGCAGGTCGCGGCTGCGTGCATCGCGCGGGTGCTCGGCGCGCAGCAAGGGTTGGCGCTCCACCTCCATTTTCGGCAGGCTATCCCACTGGCCGTCACGGGCCAGGGCCAACATGCTGTGGCTCACTTCCAGCGCACGTTCAAGCCCGGCATGCATATCGGTCACACCGCGCCCCGGCTGCGGCCGGCCAGGTAGTTGTCGCGAATGCCGCGCCAGCCGTCGCGCACCTCGCCCAACAGATCGACGCATTCGGCCAGCGCGCGCTCGTTGTCGTTCAACTGCGCAAACAGCAGCCGACGGTTGATGTAGTCGTACAGCGCATCCAGCCGCTCGGCGAGCGCGCCGCCCGCTTTCATGTCGAGGCTGGCACGCAGCTCGCCAATAATGGCAATGGCCTTGCCGATCGCCGCACCCTTGGCGGTCACATCGCCGCTGCGCACATGGTTGCGCGCCTGCCCAATGCGCTCGATGGCGCCGTCGTACAGCATGCCGATCAATTGGTGCGGGTCAGCGTTTTCGACCCGCCCGACCGCGCGGGTTTGTTGATACAGCGCGCTGGCGCTGCGCATGTAGCCGTTGGTCATGCCCGGTCTCCGTTACTTGCCGCCGGTATAGGTGTTTTCCAGCGCCTTCAGCGAGCTGCTGAGATAGCTGCTGGTGTTGTTCAGCGAGCTCATCAAGGTGTCCAGCGCGGTGTACTGCTGGCGCAACTGGGTTGCGTAGACATTCATGCGCGCGGTGAGCGCCGCCGATTCCTGGCTCAGGTTGCTGAGCTGGCTCTGGATACCGGCAGTGCGCGAGGCGATGACGCCGTTGCTGGCGGTGAACCCGTTCAGCATGCTGTTGAGGCGGGTGGCGTAGCCATTGGTACCGGCAAACAGGTCCTGCACCGCGCCCGGGTTACTCTGCAGCGCGCTGTTCAGCGTGCTGCTGTTCAGGGCCAGCGTGCCATCGGCGTTGCGCGTGATGCCCAGCGCCGCCAGCGAGCCGATGCTGTTGCCCGCCACGCTGCCGCTCAGCACGCCGTTGATCTGGCGCCGTACCGACATCAGGGTGGCGTCACCCAGCAGCACCCCGGCCTGCTTGGCGTTCGGGTCGTAGCTGCTCAGCGCCCCGACCGTGGAAATGTAGCTGTTGTAGGCGCTGATGAAGTTGTTCACCGCGCCAGTCACCGTGCCGGTGTCCTGGCTCACGGTGAGCGTGGTGGACCCCGTCTTGGCCAGGTTGAGGGTGACTCCGTTCAGTACGCCGCTCACCGAGTTGCTGGCACTGGTGGCCGCAATGCCGTTGATGCTCAGGCTGGCATCGCTGGCCTCGTTGGATCCTGCCGTGTTCAGCGTCGTGGCCAGCGAGGAGAGCCCCGAGCTGCTGCCCGAACCGGCGCTTACGGTGAAGGCGTTGGCCACCCCGGTCTTGGTCGAGGTCAATAGCAACTGGGAGCCACTGCTGCCGTTGATCACGGTGGCCTGCACGCCGGGATTGCTGCTGGACTGGTTGATCGAGCTGGCGATGGCACTGATCGTGTCGGTGGACGAAACCGTGATGTTCATCGACTGGCCGCCGATGCTCACCGTCAAAGTTCCGGCACCCACCGCCGCGCTCGATGCGTAAGCGCCGCTGGTGCGCGACTGTGCGGTGGCGAGGCGGCTCACCACCAGGTTGTAGGTGCCCGGCTGCGCGTTGGGCAGCGTGCTGGCCGTGCCCAGCGTGGTGTCACCCAGCGCGGCCGTGAAACTGGTGTAGGTGAGGTTGCTGCCCAGCGTGCCCAGTGTGCCCTGCAGCGAGCTGAGCGCACTGCCCAGCGCGGTGAGCCCGGCCTCCTGCGCCTGCAGCTGGGTGGTCTGGTAGCTGATCTGCTGCGCCGGACCCGCCTGCTGGGCGTTGACCAGCGCGGTGATGATGGCACTGACGTTCAGCCCCGAGCCGATGCCCGCCGAGCTGAGCAGGCCGCTGCCCATACTGCCGGTGGTTGCCGCGGAGGAAGGGGGCGTGGTGGTGCCGACGCCGGAAATGGAAGTCATGGACTGCTCCTTCGGTGACCCGATCCCCAGCGACGGGGATCCAAGAATCACAGGCAAAACTCACGCCAACAGCATGGGCTTTGCCTGAAACCCTCGCAGCGATGGCGGCCCCACCCGGGAGCCGCCATCCAACTGGGGGACCGTTCGCGGCACGGGCAGCCCGCGAACGATTCCCCGGCCGCCGTCACTGCAACAGCTTCAGCGCCATCTGCGGGTTGGCATTGGCTTGGGCCAGCACCGAGATGCCCGCCTGCTGCAGCACGTTCGCCTTGCTCAGCGCCGCCGTCTCGGCCGCGAAGTTCGCGTCCTGGATGGTGGATCGTGCAGCCTGCAGGTTGGTGCTTTGCGCCGCCACCGTGGCGATGGTGGACTGGAAGCGGTTCTGCACTGCGCCCAGCTGGGCGGCGAAGTCGGCCACCGACTTCAGGGCCACGTCGACCTGGGAGATCAGCGCGTTGGAGCTATTGACGCTCAGCACATTGCCGGTGGCCAGCGAGCCCGCCGTGGCAATGCTGCCCGAGGCGTCGGTGGCCGTGGTGGAACCGTTCACGTAGGCACCGCTGGTGATCGCGCCCGAGGTCACTGCACCACTCGCGGCCGCGCCGGAATCGGCCACCGTGAAGCTGCCGTTGGCAAACAGGCTGACGCCGCCCTTGCCGTCGACCGCCGCGCTGACGCCGGTGACGCCTGCCGCATTGATCGCGTCGGCCAGGTCCTGCACGCTGCTGGCCTTGCCGGAAAGCGTGACCGCGGTGCCATCGGTGCCAGTGACCTGGATCTTGCTCAGGTCCATCGTCTGGGCATTGCCGCTGGCGTCGACGAACGCACCGCTCAGGTTGCCGGTTTCCATCTGGGCAATCTGGCCCATCGCCGAGGCCTTCACGCTCGTGCCCAGACTCACGCTGATGGTCTGGCCCACGTCGGCGCCGACCTGGAAGCTCTTGGTGCCCAGCGAACCGTCCAGCACCTTGGAGCCGTTGAACGTGGTCTGGTTGGCGATGCGGGTGATTTCTGCCAGGCGCTGCTGCACTTCCTGGTCGATCGAGGAACGGTCGCCGGCAGTGTAGGTGCCGTTGGCGGACTGCACGGCCAGGTCGCGGATCGCCTGCAGGTTGGCGGTGACCTGATCCAGCGCGCTGCCGGCGGTCTGCGCCAGGTTGATCGCGTCCGAGGCGTTGGCGCTGGCCTGGGCCAGGCCACCGACCTGGGTGGTGTAGCGCTGCGCAATCGCGAAGCCCGCGGCATTGTCGGCGGCGCTGTTGATCTGCAGGCCCGAGGAAAGGCGCATGGTGGCGGTGGCCAGCGCGCTCTGCGATTTGGACAAGTTGTTCTGCGCGTTCAGCGATGACACGTTGGTGTTGATGACCAGTGACATGGAATGTCTCCTAATTGCAGTCTTGAAGCTGTCGGATACCTTCTCCGGCGGGGCTCCTGGACCGGAGTGCCAACCGCCTCAGGGGATGTTTCGGCGGTGGTACCGGCTTCTTGAATCACCCCAGCAAAACCCTTCGCGTTGGCACGGGATGTGCGCATGACCACGCGCACGGCCGGCACCGATGAGCTGCCGGGTGGATGGCGGCGGCCGGTACCCGCCCGGCCGCGAGGCAGTCTCCGTGTCTATTTGCCGATTGGCATCAACCTTGCTGTGTGACTGGCGACCATCCCGTTCCGTCGAAAAGTCGGCGAGGCCGTTTTTTCAACATCCACCCAGCGCACTAGGGACCCGTTGATGTCCGAAATAGAGGAACGCCTCGCGCAAAACCACGTCGAATTCCAGCGGCTGCTCGACCGCATGGAAAAGGCGGCCGACGGCGGTGATCCGGATGCCGCCATCGAATTCGCCCGAACCGCGGCGACGATCGCCTGGTTGCGGGGCTGCGGCATTTTCGCCTCGCCACGACTGGAGGCCTTGCTGGCACGCGTGGGCCACATGCTGCCGCAAGCGGAGCCGCCCGCTCGACGGCCGTCCGCGCACCGCCGGGTGCTCACCGTCATGAGCACCGCCTATGCCGTCGGCGGCCATACGCGACTGGCCTGCCGCTGGATGGCCCTGGACGCCGGTTCCAGCCACACCCTCGCCGTCACTCGGCAGGACGGCGTTCCGCTTCCGCACGCAATCGAGGAACTGGCGGGGAACGGAACCATCAGTCTGGAGACGCTGCACGGCAGGACGCCCATGGAGCGTGCCGGTAGTTTGCGGCGGTTATTGGCCAACGCCGACCTCGGAGTGCTGCACATCCATCCGAACGACCCGCTGGCGGTAGTGGCGCTTGCCGGCATGGAATCGCCGCCGCCCGTGCTGTTCGAGGATCACGCCAGCCATGTCTTCTGGCTGGGCGCGAGCGTAAGCAACCTGATCGTCTCGCTGTGCGAAAGCGCGGCGCGGGTCACCGCGGCGCGGCGCGGGGTACCGCGGCCGCATATCGGCTGGGCGCCCATTCCCCTCGATCTCGCCACCCTGGATCGGGCGCCAGACCTCGACTTGCGCACCCGGTACGGCATCCCGCCGAATGCACCACTGCTGATGTCTTGCGGTTCGGCCTACAAGTTCGCGCCGATCGACGACGTTTCGATCGCGGCCCTGCTGTCGCCGCTGCTTGCCGAACGGCCCGACGTGCATGTCCTGCTGGTCGGTCCCGCGTCCGACCCGATCGGGACCAGCCTTGCGGCGGACCATCCGGACCGCGTCCACCTGGCGGGCAATATCGCCCGGCAGGACGAGCTGCAGGCCGCCTACGCGGCATGTGACGTTTACCTCGATGCCGTACCGTTCCCGTCGAACACCGCGTTGTGCGAGGCGGCGGCACTCGGCAAGCCGGTGCTTAAGTTCGCCCCACAGGCGTGGACCGATTGCGGTTTCACCATCGACCTGGATGCCATCCCGCCGCCGCTCTACGTCTCGCGTGATCCCGTCGACTACCGGCAAAAGCTGCTTGCGCTGATCGACTCGCCGGCACTGCGCGCCCGGCGCGGCCGGTTGGTGCGCGACATGTTGCGGCTGTGCCACAGCGACGCGCTGTTCCAGAGCCAAATCGAGGCGCTTTACCGGCGGGTCGCGGAGCTGCCGCGCATCGAACCCGACGCGGCTGCGGCGGCGTATCGGGTGGAGCTGCTCGACACCCTGCTTGGCAAGCTTGCCGACAACCTGACCATCGCCTCGCAATCGGCGGCCGGCCAGGCGGGAATCGCGTTCCAGCCCATCTCGCCGGAGGAGCAGTACCGGCGCTGGCGCGTTCCGCAGCGACTGGACGCCAAGCGTGCCGCACTGGCGCGCCGCCGCATCGCCGGGGCAACCGGCTTCCACGTACTGGTCGCCGATGCCGGCGGGGATGCCGGGCACCTGGCGCGCACATTGCAGTCGCTGGACCGGCAATCATTTCCAGCCAGCAGGGTGACCGTGCTGGGCGCCGCAGGGCTGGCCGTACCCGACGGCGTCACGCTGCATCCGGTGGTGGAAAGCCGGATTTCCGCCTTCAACACGATTGCCGCAGCAAGCCGGGCGGACTGGCTGATCCTGCTGGACGCCGGCGACGTACTGGACGATGACGCGCTGCTGTTGCTGGCCGACAAGGCCCTGGCACATCCCGGCATGGCCTGCTGCTACACCGACGAGGACACTTGGCTGGATGAACGCCCGGCGGTGCCCATCTTCAAGCCGGACGTGAATCTGGATCTGTTGCGCAGTTACCCCTACACGGGGCACATGCTGGCCATGCACCGTGAACGCCTGCTTGCCGCGGGCGGCCTGCAGGAGCAGGCCGGGGCGATGGCCGTCTACGACCACCTGTTCCGCTGCATCGAGCAGTTCGGACTGGACAGCGTCGGCCATCTCGCCGAACCCGTCCTGCACTCAGCCGTCGCGTTTGGGGCGTGGCTGGCCGCGCCTGCCACCAGCACTCTGGGCAGACAGGCCCTGGCCGCCCACCTCGGGCGCCTTGGTATCGCCCACGAGATCCAACCGGGCGTGCTCGCCGGCTCCCATCGCATCACCTACCTGCACCAGTGCCAGCCGCCGGTCTCGATCATCATCCCCACCCGCGACCAGTTGCCGATGCTCAACGGCCTGATCGACAGCTTGCTGGCCAAGACCAGCTACCGGAACTACGAACTGCTGATCGTGGACAACGACAGCCAGGACCCGGCCGCCTGCGCCTACCTCGACGGCATCGAGCGGCTCGCCAACCCGCAACTGCGCGTGCTGCGCTGGCCGCATCCGTTCAACTACTCCGCGATCAACAACTTCGCCGCCGCGCAGGCGCGCGGCGAATACCTGATCCTGCTCAACAACGATACCGCGGTGCTGCACGCGGACTGGATCGAGGCGCTGCTCAACCACGCGCAGCGGCCCGAGGTGGGCATCGTCGGCGCCAAGCTGCACTACCCCGACGGGCGCATCCAGCATGCCGGCGTCGTGCTCGGCCTGCGCGGGCCGGCCGACCATCCCTTCATCGGCGAGCCGCTGGACGCGCCCGGCTACATGCACCGCCTGCAGGTGGACCAGAACTACACCGCGGTCACCGCTGCCTGCCTGATGATCCGCAAGTCGGTGTACGCGGAAGTGGGCGGACTGGACGAGCAGGACTTCAAGGTCTCCTACAACGACGTCGACCTCTGCCTGAAGGTGAACCGGGCCGGCTACCTCACGGTGTGGACACCCTACGCCCGCCTGATGCACGAGGGCAGCGTCAGCCAGAACAAGGTGGACACGACCACCCGGGAAGCCAAGCGCGTACGTTTCAAGGGCGAGCAGCAGGCGATGTACCGCAAGTGGCTGCCGCTGCTGGCGCGCGACCCGGCCTACAACCGCAACCTCAGCCTGGCCGGCAACGGTTTCGACCTGGATCACGCCCGGCCGCTGGCCTGGCAACCCTTCGAGCAGCCGCTGCGGCCCCGCCTGTTCTGCGTGGCGGCCGACGCCAACGGCTGCGGCCACTACCGCATCCGCCAGCCCTTCCTCGCCATGCAACGGGAAGGACTGGCCGAAGGCATGATCGCCCCGGCGCATCTGGAGCCGATTGCCATGGAACGCTACGCGCCCTCCGCCATCGTGCTGCAGCGCCAGCTTACCGACAGCCAGCTCGAAACCATGCGCGGCTACCGCGACTTCAGTCGCGCATTCAAGGTCTACGAGCTGGACGACTACCTGCCGAACCTGCCACTGAAGAGCGTGCATCGCGGCAGCATGCCCCGGGATGTCGTCAAGTCACTGCGCAAGGCGGTCGCCTTGACCGACCGCTTCGTGGTCTCCACCGCGCCGCTGGCCGAGCAGTTCGCCGACCTGCACAGCGACATCCGCGTGGTGCCGAACCGCCTGCCGGTGGACTGGTGGAGTTCACTGGCCAGCCGGCGCCGCAAGAGTGCCAAGCCACGCGTTGGCTGGGCCGGCAGCAGCAGCCATCGCGGCGACCTGGAGCTGATTGCCGACGTGGTACGCGAACTGGCCGGCGAGGTCGAGTGGGTGTTCTTCGGCATGTGTCCGGAGAAGCTGCGCCCCCACGTGCACGAGCACCACGACGGTGTGGCGATCGACAAATATCCGGCGGCCTTGGCCGCGCTGGACCTCGATCTTGCCCTGGCGCCGCTCGAGGACAACCTGTTCAACGTCTGCAAAAGCAATCTGCGTCTGCTCGAATACGGCGCCTGCGGCTTCCCGGTGGTGTGCAGCGACATCGTCTGCTATCGCGGCGACTTGCCGGTGACGCGCGTGCGCAACCGCTACAAGGAATGGGTGGACGCAATCCGCATGCACACCAACGACCTCGACGCCGCGGCGCGCATTGGCGACGAGCTGCGCGCTGTCGTACGCCGCGATTGGATGCTCACCGGCGACAACCTGGTCGCTTGGCGCGACGCCTGGCTGCCAGGCTGACGCCGCCGTGGCACCGCATCACTGCACCTGCCATTGCCGGCATCGAACCTGTCCGTGAGGGACAAGCATGAGCATCCCGTTCAATCGTCCCTATCTCGTCGGCCGCGAACTGCACAACATTGCCCAAGCCCATGCGGACGGCCATCTGTCCGGCGACGGCATGTTTACCCGCCGTTGCCACGCGTGGCTGGAGCAGCGCATCGGCGCGCGCAGGGCGCTGCTCACGCACTCCTGCACCGGGGCGCTGGAAATGGCAGCGATCCTGCTGGGTCTGCGGCCGGGTGACGAGGTCATCATGCCTTCGTTCACTTTCGTCTCGACCGCCAACGCATTCGTGTTGCGCGGTGCGGTTCCGGTGTTCGTGGATATCCGTCCCGACACGCTGAACATCGACGAGACGCTGATCGAATCCGCCATCACGCCGCGCACCCGGGCGATCTGCGTGGTGCACTACGCGGGCGTGGCCTGCGAGATGGACGCGATCATGGACATCGCCGCCCGGCATGGCTTGGAAGTGGTGGAGGACGCCGCCCAGGCCATCTTCTCCAGCTACAAGGGGCGTGCGTTGGGTGGTATCGGCGACCTGGCGGCGCTGAGCTTCCACGAGACCAAGAACGTGATTGCCGGCGAAGGCGGCGCCCTGCTGGTGAACGACCCCGCGCTGGTCGAGCGGGCCGAGATCATCCGCGAGAAGGGCACCAACCGCAGCAAGTTCTTTCGCGGCGAGGTGGACAAATACACTTGGGTCGACCTCGGTTCATCCTACCTGCCCAGCGAACTGGTCGCGGCATTTCTGGCGGCGCAACTGGAACAGGGCGACGATATTACCGCGCGGCGCCTGGCCATCTGGCAGCGTTACCACGCGTGGGCCGAACCGCTGGAAGCGCAGGGGGTGTTGCGCCGCCCGGTGATCCCTGCCGCGTGTACGCACAACGCACACATGTATTACATACTGCTCAACGATTCCGCACAGCGCGACGCCTTCATCGCGCGCATGAAAGCCGCCGGCATCGGCACCGTGTTCCACTACGTCCCGTTGCACAGTTCACCCGCCGGGCGGCGCTACGCGCGCGCGCACGGTTCGATGCGGCATACCGATCGCGTCAGCGATTGCCTGGTGCGCCTGCCGCTGTGGATCGGCCTCGAAGATCATCAAGACCACGTCATGCAGGTCGCCGGAGGGATCCTGGCAGACCACGGCGTCTTCGGTGCATGGAGCCAATCAGGATGCGGCAACGCCGCAGATGGAACGGAGGGCTGGTGAAATGGACAAGCCCCGGATCCTGGCTGATTCCGCGCTCGATTCCGCCCGCTTCGGCATCAAGGTGGTGCGGGGCTGCGTCCCGGCGGGCACTGCCGAGCAGGAGGTCATCGACGAAGTCGAGGCCAGCGACGCCGAACTGATCATCCTGCGCACCGCCGCCGGCGACTCCGGCGCGATCGTCCAATTGCAACGCGGTGGGTGGCCCGTGATCCACGCGGACACCCTGGTCTACTACGGCATCGACCTGACGACCCTCGCGCGCAGGCCCTTGCCCCCGGGAGTGCGGCTGGCCACCACTGTCGATCGCGACGCCATCCGGGAAATAGCCGAGCGCAGCTTCACCGGCTACCGTTCCCACTACGCCGCAAACCCGCTGCTGCCTGCGGACAAGGTCGTCGCCGGCTACGTCGAATGGGCAAACAGCCGGCTAGCGCCGGAAAACTCTGGTGGCTGCACTTGGGTGGTGACCGCTGAAGACCGGGTCGCTGGCTTCGCCACCTGCGACCTGCGTCCGGACCGGGGCGCGATCGAAATCGTGCTCAACGCGGTGCACCCGCGGTTTTCCCGCCGTGGGTTGTATGGGCGATTGCTCGAGGCCATCCTGCAGCACTACGCGGCGCACTCGTACCTGGAGCTTGGCGTCTCGACCCAACTGTGGAACTACACGGTGCAGCGCCAGTGGGCGCGCGCCGGACTGTCGCTGAAACGGGCCTTCGCCACCTATCACCTCGACCGCAGGCTGCGCCTGCCATGACATCCGCCGCCGCGCCCCGGCACCGCCGACGAGTGAACATGGCAAAAGCATCCGAAGACGGCTCGGTGTCCCGGGAGCTTGGGCGGCAGAAACACAGGCGATTCGGCGGCGCCGTTCCGGCCATCTTCCGCGCGGGCCTCCGGACCATGGGAAACCACGATGGGCCGGCAAACGTCACCCAGGCTGGCTCAAGACGACCTTGCCGCCGCGTGCCTGGTCTCTGCCGCCGACGCTCCTAGCCCCGCAGGTAATCAAACAAGCTCATCGCTTGCACTTTCGCAAACGTCTGTTGCGAGGCTTGCAGGGCGGTGGACTGCAGCACGAGCTTGCTGATGGCGCTGGCCATGTCGGTGTCCTGCACGCCGGAGAGGGTGGTCTGGTAGGTGAGGGTGAGGTCGCTGTAGGTGGTTTTTTGCTGGCTGATGCGGTTCAGGCGGCCGCCAACGTCGGTCTGGGTGGAGAGCACGCTGTGTTGCGCCTGGTCGATGGATTCGAGCTGGCGGCTGATCTGGTTGCTGCGCGCGGTGTCGGAAAGCGTGCTGTTCTGCAGGCTGTTGATGAGGTTGGTCAGGGTGCTGAACACGTCCTGGGTCTGGCCGCTCTTGACGCTCACGCTGTCGCCGGCGGCGGGAGTGCCGCTGAGGGCAAGCGAGATGCCGTTGAAGCTGATGCTGCCGCCGTCCCGATAGGCGCCGGTGGCGATGGTGCCGCTGGCATCGGTGGCCGTCCAGTTGCCGGCGCCGTCGAAACTCACCTGGTAATTCGCCGGGCCGCCGGCGGTGGCGGCTTGCCATGCGCTGCCGTCGATGACGCTGGTGCTGCCTACCAGGAGAGTACCGGTGTTGGCGGCACCGGCGCTGACAACGAACGAACCGTTGCCGGCGGGGACGTGCATGAAGAGGTTCGCGCCGGCGTCGCTGTCGGGCAGGCGCAGGCCGTTGCCGATCTGGCTCATCTGATTGCTGGCATTGCCGACGTAACTGACGCTGCCGTCGCTGGCCGTCACGAACGGGGTGTTGGTGGTGGCGGTGCCGGCAAACAGCGCGTTGCCGTTGGCGTCGGTGGTGTTGGCCAGTTGCACCAGCTGTGCGCGAATCTGCGTGAGCTGGGTGGCCATGTCGTTGCGGTCGGCGTTGGAGAGCGTGCCGTTGACGCCCTGCAGCGTCATCGCGCGCACCTGGTCGAGCAGGCCGTTGAACGAGGTAAGCGTGTTGGCCTCGGTGGACAGCCGCGCGTTGGCGTTGTCGATGTTGCTGCTGTATTGCGCCGTGCTGGCGATGATGTGGTTGAGCGACACCGCCTGGGCGGCGCCGGCCGGGTCGTCGGAGGCGAGATCGATGCGCCGCCCGCTGGTCACCGCGTTTTGCGTGGTGGCCAGTGCGGATTGCGCGCTGAGCATGCTGGAGAGCGACTGCTGGAACATCCAGCTGGTGGACAAGCGGATCATGGGCGGCGCTCCCTCAGGCCCTGATCGCGGCGATCAGGCTGGTGAACACGGTCTGCGCGGCGGCGATCACCTGCGCCGACGCCTGGTAGGACTGCTGGTACTTCACGAGGTTGGCGGCCTCCTCGTCGAGATTGACGCCGGCCGCGCTCTGTTGCGCGCTCTTCGCCTGATTGAGCAGCCCGGTCTGGGTGGCCAGATCATTGGCGGCCATGCTGCCGGCCAGCCCGATCTGGTTGGTGAGCGCGCCGTACGCACCCACGACGGAAACCGTGCCGCCGTTCAGCACTCCGGCATTGGCGAGGTTGCCCAGATCCAGCGCGTTGGTGTTGTCGTTGAGCCCGGCGCTGTTCCGGCCGACGGCAAACGTGTCGCCGCTGGCCGGCGTGCCGGTGAGCATGAGGCTCCAGCCATTGGCGCTGATCGGCTGCCCCGGCGTGAAGGCCTGGCTGGCACCGCCGTTCACGCTGTAGGTGTTGCCGGCACCGAAGGTGATGGTGGCCGCAGTGAACAGCGCCGGGTTGGCGCTGTCGGCGACGGTGACCGAACCCACGCCGGCCTGGCCGGTGTTGGTGCTGCCCGGCGTGGCGGCCAGCGCCGCGGCGGCGGCGATTTTTGCCGGATCGCTGGTGGCCATCGCCAACCCGCTGGCGGCGTCCTGCGTGGGCCGGATCTCGAAGCTGTCGCCCACTTGGGCGCTGCCGGAGACGGTGAGAGTCAGGCCTTCGGCGCTGAACGTGCCATCCGGGTTGGCGGTGAGCGGCACGCTGCGCCCGCCGGTGGTGGCCAGTGCCCAGCCGTTGGTGGACGGTGGCGTGTTGCTGCCGGTACGGGTCAGCAGGTAGTTGTCGGTGGTGAGCTTGCCGATGTCGCTCACCTGGGCGGCAATGGTCGCCGTGCCCTGGTTGCCCTTGAACATCGCCACGCTGGGGTACGGCACGATGAACAGCGGCTGGCCCTGCGCGCCGGTCAGGTCGAGACCCTTGGCCTGTTGCGCGTTGACCCCCTGCGCGACCGCGAGCACAGCGCGCCCGAGCTGGTTTTGCGCAGCATCCAGGGTATTGCTGCGGTAGCTCAGCAGCGCGCCGAGCGCGCCGCCGGACAGCTGCGAGCTGATGTCGTGCCCGCTCGGGTCGAGCACCACGGTGCTGCTGGCATC
This sequence comes from Rhodanobacter sp. FW106-HT46G03, assembly GCF_058789895.1. Taxonomy (NCBI): domain Bacteria; kingdom Pseudomonadati; phylum Pseudomonadota; class Gammaproteobacteria; order Lysobacterales; family Rhodanobacteraceae; genus Rhodanobacter; species Rhodanobacter sp. FW106-HT46G03. Next base: position 103,039 of record NZ_JBYTCC010000001.1, on the reverse strand, counting down.
GAACGCGCTGGTGCCGGTTTGCAGGCCATATGCGTGGTTGCCGGATACCAGCACCTGGCCGGAGGTGCTGTAGATGCTGATGCTGCCGTCCGGCTGCGGCGTCGCCGCAATGCCGGTCTGCCCGGCCAGCTGCTGGATCAGGCTGTCGCGCTGATCGAGCAGTGCGTTGGGCTGCGAGCTGCCGGCCTGCGCGATCTGGTCGTTGAGCGCGGCAATCTGCCGGGTGGCGGAGTTGATCCCGGTCACGGTGTCGCTGATCCGGCTGTTGATCTGCGCGCGCTGCTGGTCGAGCTGCTGGCCAAAGGTGTTGAACGCCATCACCAGCGTCTGCGCGTTGCCGATCGCCGCTTGCCGCGCGGAAGGGTCCTGCGGCGCGTTGGCCACGGCGTTGAAGCCGCCGTAGAAACTGTCCAGCGCGGTCTGCAGGTTGCCGCTGTTCTTGAGAAAGCCGTTGAGCGCGGTGGTGAGGTCGTTGGTGGTGCTGGCGGCCTGCGCGGTGCCGGATGCGGTCCACAGCGACTGGGTCAGGAACTGGTTGTAGGCGCGCTGCACCGCGATCACGTCCACGCCGGCGCCGGTGGTGAACCGGCCCATGTTCTGGCCGACCCGGTCCGCCTGCACCGTGCTCTGGCGGCTGTAACCGTCGGTGCTGGCGTTGGCGATGTTGTTGCTGGTGGCTTGCAGGCCCATCTGGGCGGCATTGAGCCCCGAAACACCGATGCTGAACAAACTGGCCATGGCTGCGCTTTCCGGGAATCAGTCAGTTATTCGACGGGTTTGGCGCATTCTTGAGCGTCGCCAGCGCTTCGCGCATTTGCGGGCTGGCGGCGATGGCTGCCACCTTGGCCGCGTAGGACGGATCCGTGGCGTAACCGCCGCGCACCAAGGCCTGCGCAAAGCCGCGCACGTCGTCACCGTGGCCACGCACGCCGGCGTAGCGGGGGTCGTTGCCGAGCAGGTTGGCATAATCCTTGAACGACTGTGCCGGGGAGTCATAAGCCCGGAATTGCGCGCGTTTGCGCACCGCCACGCCGTTTTCGTACTCCAGCGTGGGCACGCTCACCTTGCGCCCGTCCCAACTGCTGCCGGCCTTGATGCCGAACAGGTTGAAGCTGGCGCCGCCGTTGGCGCCGCGCGGCATGCGCTTGCCCCAGCCGGTTTCCAGCGCCGCCTGCGCCAGCACGCTGCGCACCGACACGCCAAGCTGCCGCGCCGCCGCCTGCGCATACGGCGCCAATGCGGCAACAAATTCGTTGGCATCCTGCGGCACCCATTGCGCCGCGCTGCGGCCCACGGCACGGCCAGCGTCGATCAGCGCGGCCAGCCGCTGCTGAAACGCCTCGGCGGTGGCCGGCAACTGGCTGGGGTCGCCGATGCCGGCGTCTGCCGCGCCGCCAACCACGGCACTGTCAGTGCCGCCGAGCGCGCCGATATACGCCCCGGTGCCCGAGCCCGGTTTCACCCCACCGCCAAGCTGGCGCACCAGCATTTGCGCAATGCCCAGCCCCTTGCCGTTTTGCGCCAGGCTCACCGCCAGCTGCTGGTCGAACAGGTCGCGATACGCCTTGCCGGCGTCGCTGTCGCCCATGCCGGCGCCAAAGCTGTCGGACGCCGCGCGCATCGACTTCAGCATCATCTGGGTGAACAGCGCCTCGAACTGCTTGGCCACGGCGGGCAGCGCGGCGTTGCCATTGCGCTGGGCTTCCGCGCGCAGCTGATCGAACCCGGACAGGTTGGTCCAGGTGTCCAGCGACGCATTGGCGGCAAGCCCGAGGTCGGCCATGTCAGATCACCACCAGCTCGGCGTGCAGCGCGCCGGCACGCTTGAGCGCCTGCAGGATGGAAACCAGATCGCTCGGCGAAGCGCCCACCTGGTTTACCGCACGCACGATGGTATCGAGGCTGACGCCGGGGCCGAACTTGAACATGTGGCCGCCGCCCTCGCTCACCTGCACATTGCTGGATGGCACCACTGCGGTCTGCCCGCCGCTGAACGGCGCCGGCTGGCTGACCAGCGGCTGCTCGCCAATGGTGACCTGGATCGCGCCTTGCGCCACCGCGGCGGCCGACACGCGCACATCAGAGCCGATCACGACGGTGCCGGTGCGCGAGTTCACCACCACGCGCGCCGGCGGTGCGCCAGGGGCCACGTCAATGCTTTGGATCGCGCCGAGCCAGGCAACTTTCTGGGTGGGGTCCTGCGGCACGCGCACCGCCACCGTGCCGCCATCCACCGCATGCGCGGTGCCGGTGCCATAGGTGCGGTTGATCGCGCCGACGATGCGCGACGCGGTGGTGAAATCCGGCGTGTTGAGATTCAGGTGCAGCTCGTCGGCACCGGCAAACGCGGAGGGCACGGCGCGTTCCACCGTGGCGCCGTTGGGGATGCGGCCGCTGGCGGAGATGTTCTTCTGCACGCTCGACCCGCTCTTGCCCGAGGCGCTGATGCCGCCCACGATCACGCTGCCCTGCGCGATCGCGTAAACGTTGCCGTCCGCGCCGCGCAGCGGCGCCATCAGGAGTTCGCCGCCACGGATGCTCTTGGCATTGCCGATGGAAGCCACGGTGACGTCGATCGCCTGGCCGGGTTTGGCAAACGGCGGCAGCTCGGCGGTGATCGTGACTGCCGCCGCGTTCTTGAGTTGCGGGCGCACGTTCGGCGGCACGTTCACGCCAAACTGCTCCAGCATGTTTTCCAGGCTTTGCGTGGTGAATGGCGCCTGCGTGGTCTGGTCGCCCGAGCCGTCCAGTCCCACGACCAGGCCGTAGCCAATCAACTGGTTGGTGCGCACGCCGCCAATCGAGGTCAGGTCGCCGATGCGATCGGCGCGGGCGGGGGCTGGCGCGGCCAGCAACACGGCCAGCGCGAAAACGCCGAGCGCCGAGCCGAGGGCGCGCCGTACGGCACCCCGCCAGCCCGCCCCCTCACCCCAACCCTCTCCCCGGCGGGGAGAGGGGGCAAAGGTGCCGAGCGGGGTCGTCACGACGTGCAATACCGGGGGACGGGTCATTTCGGCTGCGTGGATGTTCATGGTCAAAACGGCATCCACTTGGAGTTGAAGAAGCGCGACAGCCAGCCCTGGGTGTTGGAGTCGGCGAGCGAGCCGCGGCCGGTGTAGGCAATGCGCGCATCGGCCACGCGGGTGGAAGGCACGGTGTTGTTCGGACCGATGTCCTGCGGGCGCACGATGCCGGCGATCCGGATCTGCTCCTGGCCCTGGTTGATGGTGAGCAGCTTTTCGCCGCGCACCAGCAGATTGCCGTTGGCCAGGCGCTGGGCGACGGTGACGGTGATGTTGCCGGTGAGCTGGTTGCTCTGGCTGCTGGAGCCGCCACCGTCGAAGTTGCGCGCGGCATCGGTGCCGACCAGTGCCTTGTTGTAGGTGTGGCCAAGCAGGCTGGGCGCGCCGATCTTGTTCTTGTCGGTCTTGCTGGTGCTGGTATTGGCCTTCTTGACGGCTTGCGTGTTCTCCACCAGCACGATGGTGAGGATGTCGCCGGTGCGGTGCGCACGCGGGTCGGCGAACAGTTCCATGTTCTGCGCGTCGTGGTAGATCGCGCCGTCGGCGACCGGCGCCACCGGCGCCACCGGCGCGGTCGCGGCCCATTCGGCATCATCGTGCCGGGGCTGCAACCCGGCGCAGCCGGCAAGCACGGCCAGGGCGAGCGCCGCGGCAAGGCGGGTAAAAAGCGTGGAAACGTGCACGGCGGCGTGCCTCAGGTCTTGTTGGTGATGGTTTGCAACATGTTGTCGGCGGCGCTGATCGACTTGGAGTTCATCTCGTAGGTGCGCTGGGTCTGGATCATGTCCACCATCGCCTCGACGATGTTGACGTTGGACGACTCCAGCGCCCCCTGCAGCAAGGTGCCCATGCCGTTCAGTCCAGCCTGCCCGGTTTGCGGCGAACCGCTGGAAGCGGTTTCCAGATACAGGTTCTGGCCCATCGACTGCAGCCCGGCGGGGTTGATGAAATCCGCCAGTTGGATATTGCCCACCTGCTGCGGCGCGGCCTGGCCGGGGAGCTTGGCGCCGACCGTGCCGTCGGTACCGATGGTGATCGACTGCGCGCCTTGCGGCAGGGTGATCGCCGGCTCGATCGGGTAGCCGTCGGCGGTGACGATCTGGCCGTTCTGATCCTGGTGCAGCGAGCCGTCGCGGGTGTACGCGGTGCTGCCGTCGGGCATCGTCACCTGGATGAAGCCACGGCCCTGGATGGCCACGTCCAGTGCGTTGCCGGTCTGGCTGATGGCGCCTTGGGTGAACAGCTTTTCGTTCGCCACCATGCGCACGCCGGTGCCCATCAAAAGGCCCGACGGCGACTGCGTCTGCTCGGTGGTTTGCGCGCCGGGCTGGCCGAGGTTCTGGTACATCAGATCCTGGAACGCGGGGCGCGAGGATTTGTAGCCGGTGGTGTTGGCGTTGGCGAGGTTGTTGGAAATGGCGTCCAGCCGCGTCTGCTGCGCGTCGAGGCCGGTCTTGGCAATCCACAGCGAGGAAAACATGGTTCGGCTCCGCTAGGTATCAGTTGGCCTGCAGCAATTTCATGCTGGCGTCGGCGTTGTCTTCGGCGGTCTTGATCGAACGCACCTGCATCTCGTACTGGCGCGACAGGGCGATCATCTGCACCAGCTCCGTCGAAGGGTTGACGTTGCTTCCTTCAAGCATTTGCGGTGCCAACTGCACCGCGGGGTCGGCATCGGCAGCCGCCCCGCCGGCCAAGTGCATCAGGCTGTCGGTGCCTTTGCTGAGCGTGGCCGGATCGGGATCGACCAGCTTGATGCGGTCGATCTGGGTCAGCGTGTTCGGTCCCTGGCCGAGCGGCACGGTGGAGATGGTGCCGTCGTTGCCGATCACGATCTGCGCACTGTCGGGGATGGTGACCGGCCCGCCGTTGCCGATCACCGGGTTGCCGGCGCCATCCGTCAACATGCCGTCGGCGGTGAGCTGCAGATCGCCGGCGCGGGTATAGGCCTCGCTGCCGTCCGGCGCCTGCACCGCGATCCAGCCCGGCCCGCGCACCGCCACGTCGAGCGGCCGCCCGGTGTGCTGCATCACGCCCTGGCGATCGTCGCGGCCAATGCCCTGCGCCACCGCGTTGATCCGCGTGGGGCTGCCGGGGCCAAGCACCGGCAGGCTGCGGAACGCGTCCATTTCGCTCTTGAACCCGGTGGTGGAGGCGTTCGCGAGGTTGTGGCTGACCACGTCCTGCGCGCGCATCACCTGGGTGGCGCCGGTCATCGCGAGGTAGAGGGAGTGATCCACGGCGGCTTACCTCGACTTAGCGCGATACCGCGTTGAACAGCGTGGAGGTGAGCGTGTTGTCGGTACCCAGCACCTGTGCGTTGGCCTGGTAGTCGCGCTGCGCCTTGATCATGTCCACCAGCTGCTCGGTGGTGTCCGAGGTGTTGGACTCCTCCAGCGAGCCGGACTGGATGGTGCCGTACTGGCCGCTGGCCGCAGTGCCCATCACCGCGGTGCCCGATTCGGTGCTCCCCATCCAGCTGGCGGCGCCCAGCTGGCGCAGGCCCTGCAGGTTCTGGAAATTCGCCATCGCCAGCTGGCCGAGCTTGCTGCTTTGCCCGTTGGAGTAATTGGCGGTGACGATGCCGGCGCTGTCGATGTCGATCGAGGACAGCGCGCCGGCCGTATAGCCGTCCTGGCTGATGGTGCCGGCGGCATAGCCGGTGCCGTACTGCGTGGTCTTGGCAAAATTGACCGACAGCGTCTGCGGGTTGGAGCCGTTGGCGTAATTGAGCGGGTTGAAGGTGACGACGCCGCTGGCCGGCGTGGCCAGCCCGCCGGTGGCGTTGAATGTGAGCGCCTGGGTGCCGGCGCTTTGGCCGTCCACATACAGGTTCACATTCCACTGGTTGGAGCCGGTCTTGACGTAATACGTGGTGGCTTGATGCGAGGAGCCCAGGCTGTCGTACACGGTGAACGTGGCCGACTGGTTGAACGTGGCGGGGTTGGTGGTATCGAACGGCAACACCGGCGCCGTGGCGTCGGCCGGCAGGTTGGACGACACCACCGCCGTGCCGCTCGGCTTGGCGGTGCTTTGCGCGGTGACCAGGTTCAGGTCGGTCAGGGTGCTGGTATCGAAGGTGTTGCTGGTATTGCTGTACGGGTAGATCTGCAGCGCGTCGTGGTCCTGGTTGATGACATTGCCCGCCGGGTCCTGGTGGAACGCGCCAGCACGGGTGTAGGCGTAGCCGTTGCCGGTGTTCACCACGAAAAACCCGTTGCCGCTGATGGCCAGGTCGAGGCTGTTGCCGGTGGTCTGGATATCCCCCTGCGCAAACTGCTGGGCGACGTCGGTCATGCGCGTGCCGCTGCCCACGGTAGTCGCGCCAAGGTTGATGCCGGTGTAGGCGTAGATATCCGCGAACTCCGCGCGCGAACCCTTGAAGCCGGTGGTGTTGGCGTTGGCGATGTTGTTGGCGATCACGTTGAGATCGGACTGGGCACCCTTGATGCCGCTGAGCGCTTGATTGAGAGCCATGGATGAATCCTCGGTTGCGGTGGCGTGCGATCAGTTGATCTGCGCGATGGAGGTGAGCGGCACGCCGCCCACGCCGTTGACTTGCACGTAGGTGCCCACTTTGGCGCCGCCGTAACCAACGCCGGTCACGGTGCCGCTGACGTAGGTGGTGAGCGCGTTGCCCTTGGGGTCGGCGGCAGCGATGCCGTACTGCCCTGGCGGCAACGGGTTGCCGTTGGCATCCATGCCATCCCAGCTGAAGCGGGCCAGCCCGGCCTGCTGCGGGCCGAGGTCGAGCGTGCGCACGACCTTGCCGGCCCCGTTGGTGATGACCACCTGCGCATTGGCGGTGGCGTCGCTCACGCCGACCGAGCCGGCGATGGCGCTGCCCGCATAGCTCAGCGTGCTGGACGGCACCAGCACGTGGCGCCCCACCAGCCCGACCGAGCCCAGCACCTGCGAGGACTGCATCGAGCTGGCCACCTGGCTGGACAGGCTGTTGACGCTGGTGTTGAGGTCCTGCGTGGCCGCCAGCTGGCTGAACTGCGCCAGCTGCGACACGAACTGGGTGTTGTCCATCGGCTTGGTCGGGTCCTGCGTCTGCAGCTGCGTGGTCAGGAGCTTCAGGAAATCCGCTTGGCTCATGCTGTTGCCAAGCGCTGCGTTGACGCCGGAAGCAGCCGATGCCGGGGCGGCACCAATGGCATTGGTAGTCATCGCATCACCTCTCACTTGCCGAGATTCAGGGTCTGCAACAGCAACTGCTTGGCGCTGTTCATGACCTCGACGTTGTTCTGGTAGGAGCGCGACGCGGAGATCATGTTGACCAGCTCGTCGACCGGGTTGACGTTGGAGCCGTACACGTAGCCTTGGGCGTTTGCCAGCGGGTTGCCCGGCTCGTACCGCGCCGGCACATCGGCCTGGCTCTCGCTGACGCCAAGCACCTGCACGCCTTGGGCGGCGGCGCCGTCCGCAGCGCTGCCGAGCGACTGGCGATGGATCGCGGCAAACACCGGCTCGCGGGCGCGGTAGGCACCCTGCGGCGTGGTCGCCACGCTTTCCGCGTTGGCGAGGTTGCTGGCCACCGTGTTGAGCCGCAGCGATTGCGCGGCCATGCCGGTGCCGGCCACGTTGAAAATGGAATACAGCGACATCAGCCCTGCCCTCCGGTGATGGCGGTGCGCAGCATGCTGATCTGCGCGGTAATGAAGGAAAGGCTGGCCTGGTAATGCACCGTGTTGCCGGCAAAATCGGCCTGCTCCACCTGCGTGTCGACGGTGTTGCCATCCATCGTCGGCTGGCTGGGCACGCGGTATTCAAGCGGTGCCTGCCCCGGCGCGGCGCCTTGGCCATTGCCGATTTGTCCGGTATCCGGCGTCGCCAACGGCAGGTTGCCGCCGGCCGTGCCGCCCGCCGCCTGGAGCGCCTTGCGAAAATCCACATCGCGCGCAAGAAAGCCGGGGGTGTCGGCGTTGGCAAGATTGTTGGCCAGCACGTCCGCCCGGCGCTGCCAAAGCGCCAGCGCCTGGGTGTGGATGCCAAACAGGTTTTCAGGCAATGCGCTCATCTCGACTCCGCGTGCAGTGGCTGCACGAAAGTCAAAGGCAAGTTGCATGCCACGGGCCGCGAACCGTTGCGGCGCATGGGCCGGGCGCCATTTCGCCCGGGCCCCGCACAAGCCGCGCATGGCCGGAGTCGGATTGTTGACGCGGTCAACCCGCGCGTCGCATCCCCGTCAGGCCTTGGCCGATTCGGCCGGCAACAGTTCAAACACCGCCTGCGCCAAAAGGTCGGGCTGGAACTTGGCAACAAACGCGTCGGCCTTCACCTCTTTCACCATCGAGGTGTTGAAGCCGCCGGAGAGCGAGCTGTGCAGCACCACCTTGAGCGCGCGCAGTTGCGCATCCTCGCGGATGGCGCGGGTCAGTGCGTAGCCGTCCAAACGCGGCATTTCGATATCGGACACCACCAGCTTCACGCCTTCGGCCGGGTTGCCCTCTGCCAGCTGGTGCAGCTTTGCCAGCGCCTCCTCGCCGTCCTTCGCCACGATGCACTCGATGTTCATCTGCTTGAACAGCGCCACCAGCCGCCGGCGCGCCACCAGTGAGTCGTCCGCCACCAGCACCCGCCGCGGCGTCATCGCGCGCGCCTCGGCCAGCCGCTGCATCTGCAGCGACAGGTCGGCCGGCGCCGAATCGATGCCGGCCAGCACTTGCTCCACATCCACCACCGCCAGCAGCGCGCCATCCACGCGGGTCACCGCGTTGACCTTGTTGCCAAACCCGAGTGCAGTCGGCGGCGCCGCCATCTGCCCGCCATCGACCTGCACCATGCGCTGCAGGTCGGCCACCAGGAACCCCTGCACGCTGCCGCTGAACTCGGTCACCATCAAATGCGCCGAATCCACCTCGCGCAGCGGCGGGTAGCCGAGCGCGGCGGCCAGGTCGATCACCGGGATGGTCTGCCCGCGATAGTCGCAACTGCCGGCCAGCAGCGCGTGCACGCCCAGCATGCGTTCCAGCGGCGGCCGCCGCATTACCTCGCGCACCTTGAACACGTTGATGCCGAACAACTGCGCATCGCCCAGCCGGAACAGCAGCATCGCCACGCGATTGTGTCCGGCCAGCCGCGTGTGTTGCTCGACGCGTTCCAGCAGCGAGTTGCCCATGAATTCCACCTTGGTCTGCGCAGGCGCCGGCGTGGCGCCACGCGGACGCTATCGGCCACGCCGCCGGGTGCTTGAGCATCGCCGGCCGCACGCTCCGGCGTCGCGCACTACAAGGGGAATCGGGAATCGCGATGGCGCGGGCACGAGGGTGGATGTGGGTCGGGATTCATCCCGACGGGCTGTTGGCTGGAATGGTGGGTATCTCTGCGGTCGACGCAGCATCAAAGCGGTTTCGTGCCGCTGGCGCGGCACGAAACCGCTCTGAAGCCACAGCTATCGCGGACGCCCAACCAGGCATGCGGCCATTCCGCCAGAAGCCCGGCCCACAGGGGGCACGGCGCAAGACGCACCTAGCCTTTCGGCGCCGCACCCATCGCCCAACCACACCACGCCCCCACTGGCATGCGGCTTGCTTTCTCAAGCTTCATGAAATTCGGACGATGCAGTGACGGCAAGCGCACCGTGCGCCATAACCCAAGGTGATGTTCAGCCCATGAGTCTGATCTGGAACCCGCATCTCGCGGCCCTCGTGGAGGCCGCGGCGGCCGGTCGCGAGGCCGAGGTCGCCAGCCTGCGGCGCCGATATCCGCGCGCCGCGCAGGTCTTGGCGCCGCTCCTGGCGCGCGTCGCCGCGCGCCCGCCGGCGGCGGTGGCGCTGCAATGCATCGAGCAGCAAAGCCTGGTGCTGGGGGCCGTGCAGCGGTTGGCCGGCGAGCAGGGTGCACTCGACAAGGCGGCCACCGAGAGTCGCGCCAGCGTCGACCACTTGACGGCGGGCAGCGCCGGGATCTCGACGGCACTGGCCGAGGTGGACGCGCAGTTGGCGGCCGCCAGCACCGCCGGTGAAGCCGGCACCGCGTCGGTGGCGGAGCTGGATGGCCAGCTGCGCCTGTTGCGCAGCGCGCTGGCGGCGATGAACCGCAACCAGAGCAAGCTGGCCGAGCAAGTCGAACAGATCCGCAAGCTCACCGCGACAGTGCAGGAGATCGCGCACCAGACCAACCTGGTGGCACTGAACGCCGCGATCGAGGCCGCGCGCGCCGGCGAAGCCGGGCGCGGGTTTGCGGTGGTGGCCGACGAGGTGAAGCAACTGGCGGAAAAAACCGCCGATGCCACGGCGGAGATCGAGAACGTCACCAGCTCGATCGGCGACTTCTCCACCCAATTGAACGGCGACGTGCAGCACGGGCTGGCCCAGCTCGAACGCGCGCAGACCGGCGCCGCGCAGTCGAGCGCCACACTTGGCGCCGGCAGCAGCGCCCTGTCCGCAACACGCGAGCGCATGCACCAGTTGGTGCAGAGCCACGACGCCCAACACGCACGCGCCACCGCTGCACAATCGGTGCTGGGTGCCTTGCAGCGTCGCGGCAACGAAGCGCAGCGCCAGGCCGAAGCATTGCAACGCGCGGCCCTGCTTTCGCAACGGCTGGGCCTGGACTGGCTGGAAAGCCTGAGCGGCAACGACCCGGCCAGCTTGAGCCTGACCGTGCGCGAAAGCGCCAGCAATCTGAGCCAATCTGCGACTGCGGCGTTGGCCGAGCCGGCTGCGCTCGACCGCCGCTGGTTCGACACCCACGCGATCCGGCGTAGTGTGGAGCGCCTGGTGGCCCTGCACTCGCAACACGCAGCCAGCGCCGCGCTGGGCGCCACCGGCACCGAGTTGTGCGCGCAAGGCGAGCGCTTTGTCACCCTGCTTGGCAACGGCGAAACCGGCCCGGCGGGCGAAGCCTTGCGACAGATCGAAACCGGCCGCGATGCGCTGATTGCGCAACTTGGCAGCCTGCTGGCCGACGCATGAGTGCTTGCCGTGCCCGCATCGGTTTGCGCCAGCCATGCATCTGGCTGGCCCTTGCCGTGCTGGGCATCGGCACGCCCATCGGCGCACACGCCACCGCGCGCAGTGCCGCCGAGCAAGCGGTGCGCGCCTACTTCGGTACGCCCGGTGCCCGCGTCGTGGCGCAGGCCGCCGCGCTCAACCCGCGCCTGCGCCTCGCGCCCTGTGGCGTGCCGTTGACCGCCAAGGTACCCGATGGCGTGCGCGCGATGCCGCAAGTCAGCGTGCCAGTCAGTTGTCGACAAACGCCACAAGGCTGGACGATCCGGGTGCCGGTGCACCTGCAGGTCTTTCGCCAGGTGCTGGTGACCACCCACGCCCTGCGGCGCGGCGACGGCATCCACGCCGACGATGTGCGCAGCGAGGAACGCGACGTGGCGCGCCTCGGCTACGGCTATCTCGACCAACCGGATCAGCTCGCCGACCGGACGTTGGCGCGCGCGCTGCCCGCCGGCAGCGTGCTGACCCCGGCCGCACTCGGCGGGCGCACCATGGTGCGCGCCGGCGACCGCGTGCAGATGGTGGCGCAACTTGGCGATATCGTCGTGCGCGCCGACGGCGTTGCCCTGGGCAGCGGCGACAATGGCACACGACTGCGCGTGCGCAACGGCAGTTCGGGCACCATTGTCGACGGCGTCGTCAGCGGCCCGGGCGTGGTACGGACACTTCCCTGAACTGTGACGAACATCACAAGGCAGGGCCTCTAAAGTTTCCTGCTCGACTGCCGTAAAAGGTCACACAGGGGCTTCACCCAGCGAGTACACATGATGAGCGCGACCATCTCCAACAACGGTTTGCCACCGCAGCTTCCGCAGGTTTCCGGCAACCCGGGCAGCGGTGGTGCGGCCGGGGCCGCCGGCACCGACGCCGGAACGGGTTCCGGTGCCGCCGCGGTGGGCCACGGCACCGATCAGGTCAAGCTGACCGACTCCGCGCGGGCATTGCAGCAAGCCGCCCGCCCGGACAACGGCAGCGCGATCGACACCAAACGGGTCGACCAGGTGCGCGCCGCGATTGCCAGCGGCAGCTACCAGATCAACCCCGGCAACATTGCCGACCGGCTGATTTCGCTGGACCACCAGCTCGGCGGTACGGGCAAGGCATGAACACCGCGCTGGCGCAGGAGTTCGCGACCGCGCTGGACGCCATCCTGGGCGAAATGCGCGGTGGTCTGGCCCAGCTCGGCAGCGTATTGACCGCCGAACGGGTGGCCCTGCACGACGGCGACACCGAGGCCATCGACCAGACCGGCGCGCGCAAGCAGGCGTTGATGCAGCAGCTTGAAGCCCTCGATGCCGAGCGCCAGCAATTTGCCCGCGAACAACCGCAAGTCGCAGCCAGCCGCAACCCGGCCTGGCGCGAGCTGGTGACCGCGCTGCAGCAGTGCCAGGAGCAAAACCTGCGCAACGGCAACCTTGCCAGCCAGCGTTTGCGCGCCGTGCGCCAGGCATTGGCGATCCTCACCGGCGGCGACGACAACGGCAACGGCCTGTACGACAGCGGCGGCGGGCTGCGCGGCGGCATCATGCGTTCGCGCCCGCTGGCTGCCGCCTGATGCCTTTGCCCTGAGCCACGGCGCTGTCCGCGCGCGTGATCCCCGCGCTGCGCGGATGGTCGGCAGTTTTCCCTCGCCCTGTCCCGCGATGCCGGATCGATCATGAACTCACCTGTTGCCTCCTCCCACGCCGACGCCTCCGCCGAGGCACCGATCTTTGCCGCCGCCAATGCACCGCTGCCGGTGCTGCGCGTGCCGCTGCTCGACCGCGAACGCCAGCTGTACGCCTACGAACTCCTGTTTCACCGCGACGGCGGCGACGACCAGGCCCTGCTGCAAGGCGTGCTCGGCGCCATCACTGACGGCGCACTGACCCGGCTGGTGCGCGGCAACCGCGCGTTTCTCAACCTGCCGCTTGATCTGTTGCCGGTGGATGCCGACGTGCTGGCGCACCAGCCGCGCCTGGGCGTGGTGCTGCAGCCGGAGGTGGCCGAAGACCCCGGCGTGATGATGCGCATCGAACAGATGGCGCAGCGCGGTTGCCAATTCCTGCTCGACCTGGGCTCGCTCGACCCCAACGCCACCCACACCCTGGGCGTGCTGCTGCAGCAGGTGCAGCTGGTGCGCCTGGATGCGGCCAGGCTGGCGCCCGAGGTACTGGCCGGCCGCGCACGCGACCTGCACCAGCGTGGTCTGCACGTGGTGGCCGGACAAGTGAACGACCATGCGATTTTCGATCGCTGCGCCGCGTTGCCATTCGAGGCGGTGCAGGGCCGTTACCTTCTGGTGCCGCAACCGGTTGCGGTGCCGGTGCTGACCGCCAACCGCTTGAGCATGCTGCGCCTGATGGGCGCGCTGCACGAATCCAACCCTGGCCCGGTCGAGCTGGGCAAGATCGTCCGCGACGACGCAGTGCTGAGCTACAAGCTGCTCTCGTGCGTCAATTCCGCCTACTTTGCACTGCCGCGCCAGCTCAAATCGGTGCAGCAGGCGGCGATCTTCTTTGGCGTTTCACGCATGCGCAACTGGGTCGACACCATGGCCATGTGCAGCATGGATGATCGCCCGCCAGAGCTCCTGCGCGCGGCGCTGATCCGCGCGCACATGTGCGAGGGCCTGGCCAAGGCCACGGCGCAGGGTGATCCAGAAATGGCGTTCACCGTCGGCCTGTTCTCGCTGCTCGACGTGTTGATGTGCGCACCGATGGAATACCTCCTGACCCAGCTGCGTCTGGCGCCCGAAATCAACGATGCGCTGACCGGCCGCGGCGGCTCGTTCGCGGCGGTGCTCAAGCAGATCCTCGCGTGGGAGGCCGGCGAGCTCACCAAGCTCGAGGTCACCCCGCAGCGGATCGAGAAACTCGCGGCGCTTTATCTCGGCGCCACCCAGTGGGCCGATCAGGTGTACGCCGGCGCCAGCGGCAAGAAGGTGCAATAAGCCCGACGGGCCGGGATTCGGGAAAGCATCCGCTGGCCGGGTGGCGTTGCTTGGCTGCGGGGAGCAAAGTCTCCACCCCGCGATTCCCCCGCTCCTCTTCGGGGAGAGGGCTGGGGCGAGGGGCCGGGCCGGTCTCGACTCCCGCTGGACAAGCTCCAACCGGTGGCGCCACGCGGAGCCGAGCGCCCCGGCCGAGCGATGCCGCCGCCCGCAAGCGGCCCAGTCAGCGCTTGGGCCGGGCGCTGCGCAGCGGTGCAGTGGAACCGCGCACCACCAGCTCCGGGCTGAAGCCCTGCCCGGACAGATCCAGCGGCTCACCGTTGGCTTCGTGCTGCAGGTTGCGAATGAGCCGGTACGCCGCCGCGTGCGCGATCTCCTCGGTGGCCTGGCGCGCGGTGGTCAACGCCGGCCACGATTGCTTGGAAAACGGACTGTCCTCGAAGCCGGCAATCGACAGCTCCCATGGCACGCTGATGCCGCTCGAATGCGCGGCAGCGAGCACGCCGGCGGCAATCTCGTCGTTGGAGCCGAAGATGGCCGTCGGCCGGTTCGCCAGCGCCAAGAGCTTGCGTGCGCCGCGAAAACCATCGTCGAACGAGTAATCGCCCGGCAGCACCAGCTCGCGGTCGAGCGCGATGCCGTAATCCTTCAGGGCATCCTCGTAGCCCTGGTAGCGCTCCGGGCTGGAACGATGGTCGCGCCCGCCCCACAAAAAACCAATGCGCGTATGCCCGAGCTGGATCAGGTGCTCGGTGATCGCATACGCCGCGTCGCGGTCGTCCACGTACACGCACGGGTAGCCGTCGCCCGGGTCTTCGCGCGCCGAAATGATGCGCATGAAGTGCAGCTTCGCCGCCGCCAGGCGCTCGATCAACGCCGCCTGCTCGGACATCGGTGGCGCCAGCACCAGCCCCGCCAGCCGCGCGTGCGCCGCCAGGGCAATCAGCTCATCGGCCAGCTTGGGCGAGGTCGAATCGCACGGGTGGATCTGCAGCACATAGCCCTGCTCGCGGCAGGCAGCCAGCACGCCGCTTTGCATGCTGATGATGTAGTGCGGGTTGGGGTTGTCGTAGACGAGCCCGAGCGCGTACGCGCGGGTGCTGCGCAGGCTGCGCGCGGAAGGGTCGGGCTGGTAGCCCAGGGCGTCGATCGCACGCTGCACCTTTTCCCGCGTGAGCACATGTACCGAGGGCTCGTTGTTGATGACCCGCGAGACGGTCTTCAGCGAAACGCCCGCCTGCTCAGCGACATCCTTGATGGTGGTGCTGCGCAAGCGGATACCCTCAAATCGCCATGGAAATGCTGGCTGGAACGGCCACGCGTGCGCGGCCGGCGTCATGCGCGGAAAGCATAACGCGAGTGCCGCGCCGGCACGCCATCGGCACGCTCACGCGGCGCCGTGCTGGCCGATGCGGTGGCCACGCATGCCGTAAAACAGGATGTACAGGTAGCACGGCACCATCAGCACCGCGAACGCGAGCTGGAAGTCGATGACCTCCTTGAGGTGCACAAACGCCTGCGGGATCAGCGCACCGCCGCAAATGCCCATCACCAGCAGCGCCGAACCGGCCTCCGTATGTCGCCCCAGCCCCTTGATCGCGAGCGGGAAAATCGCCGGCCACATCATCGCGTTGGCAAACCCGAGCGCGGCGACAAAGCCCACCGACAGGTAGCCGGTCGTCACCAGCGCGCCCAGCGCAAACAGCACGCCGAGCACCGCGGACACCGCGAGGTAACGCTGCTGCGACACGAAGCGCGGGATCAGCACCAGGCCGGCGACGTAGCCCACCAGCATCGCCCCGAGGGTGAACGAGGTGAAGAACTTGGTCTGGTCCAGCGGCAGGCCGAAACCGGCGCCGTAGGTACCGATCGCATCCCCGGCCATCACCTCCGCACCCACGTACAAGAACAGGCACAGCACGCCGAGCCACAAATGCGGAAAGCTGAAAATGCTGCGCCCGGAGTGGCCGATTGCGTGCTCGTCGTTCGCCCCGGAGGGTTTGATTTCCGGCAACCCGGAGCGCAGCACCCAGATGCCGAGCAGCACCAGCACGCCCGCCATCACCAGGTACGGCGTGTGGATCTTCGCCGCAAACGCATTGAGCAGGCCAGCGCGCGCCGCCGGCGCCGCCGCGGTGACCTGCGCATCGAGGTCGCCGATGCCGTGCAGCACCAGCGCGCCGATCAGGATCGGCGCCGTGATGCCGGCGAGCTTGTTGCAGATGCCCATGAACGACATCCGCTGGGCCGCGCTTTCGATCGGGCCGAGAATGCTCACGTATGGGTTGGAGGCGGTCTGCAGCAGCGACAGGCCCGCGCCGATCGCGAACAACCCCGAGAGCGCGCCGGCAAACTCGCGCCGCGTCGCAAATTCGGCAAACACGAACGCGCCCAGCGCCATCACGAATAGCCCCAGCGCCATGCCCTTTTTCATGCCAATCCGCCGCAGCAGCGCCGACGCCGGCAGCGAGAACACGAAATAGGAGATGTAGAACGCGAACGGCACCAGGAACGCGTAGGTGTCCGGCAGCTGGAACGCCAGCTTGACGAACGTGATCAGCGGCCCGTTGAGCCAGGTGAAGAAGCCGAAGATGAAAAACAGCACCCCGATGACGATCATCGGCCCGATGTAGGCGCGTTCGGATGGCGCAGCCGCCTGCGTGCTAACCATGAAACCTCTCCCCAATCTGATGACGGTACGGTCGAGCGCGAACCAGCGGCCACCACGCGGCGGTCGAAGTGCCCTTTATTGGCCGCAACGTACAACGTTGTCAACTGGTGCCCCTGAACCACTTGCCATCTCCCCCGCACGGGCACCCCCCGGCAACTGTCGCCGGCCCGAGGTCAAACCTGGCCCGGTAACGCCCGATCCCGGCGGCGCGACGGCCCCGCGCACAAGTGCTGCTTGCCGTCGTGATGCAAGGTACTCCCCGTCGTCTGAAAACGATGACCGTGGCTTGGCGTGGCCACCCACGCGCCCCACGAGTCCAAGGTACGCCATGCCGCCCGGACCCGACCGGCAACGCCTCGCGCCGCGCCACAAGGCAGTCTCGTCACCAACGCTTGACAACGTTGTCTTATACTGGTCAGACTCCGCCCAGTCTCGTCTGCCGACCATTTTGCGCTGCGCGCAGTTGCCGGTGGATGACCTTTCGCGTCAGGGGATGTCTTCGTGGTCGAGCTCGCCAGCCAAAACCGCGCCAGTCACCGCCCGTCATCGGCCCCTGCGCCGGATGCCGCGGTGGCCGGCAACGAGCCGTTCCTGGCCACCGACGTGGGCGGCACGCATGCGCGGGTGGCGCTGGTGGTGGGCACGCCCAGCGGCAACCAGCCGGTCAGCGTGCTGCATTACCGCCGGTATCAGTGCGCCGACTGGGACAACCTCGGCGCCGTACTGCGCCATTTCCTCGACGAGCTGCCCGCCGCCGGTTTCGGCCCGGCACGTGCACATATCCGCTGCGGCGTCATCGCCAGCGCCGGCGTGCTGATGGACGACACCATCGTCAACGAAAACCTGCCCTGGCCGGTCGCGGTCGGCGCCCTGCGCGAAGGCCTCGGCCTCACCCAGCTCAAGGTCATCAACGATTTCGAAGCCGTGGCCTGGGCCGCGCAGTTCCTGCGCGACAACGACACCCTGCCGGTGATCGATGCTGTCCGTTCGGCGGCCCGCGGCCCGGTGCTGGTGATGGGCCCCGGCACCGGCCTCGGCTCGGCCGTGCTGCTGCCGCGCGCCGGCCATGCCCAGGTACTGGCGACCGAGGCCGGCCAGATTTCTCTGGCGCCGGGCACCGCGCGCGAGATCGAGATCCTGCGCATCCTGGCCCGCGGCCGCACCCACGTTTCGTTTGAAGACGCGCTCTCCGGCCCCGGCCTGCGCAACATCTACCACGCCCTGTGCGAGCTCAACGACGTTCCCATCACCCTGATGACGCCGGCCGAGATCACCAGCGCGGCGCTTGCCGGCCACGACGCCACCGCGGCGGAAACCCTGGCGGTTTTCTGTGGCCTCCTGGGCAGCTTCGTCGGCGACCTCGCCATGCTTTACGGCGCCAGCGGCGGCGTTTTTCTGGCCGGCGGCATCCTGCCGCAAATCCACACCTACCTGCGCGCCAGCCAGTTTGCCGAGCGCTTTCTCGACAAGGGCGCCATGCGCGCCTTTCTGCAAAAGATTCCCGTACGACTGATCGAACACGGCCAGCTCGGCGTCATCGGCGCCGCCGGCTGGTTTCTCAACGAGCGGCCGGAAAAGGGGAATGTCCCGCTGCTCTAGCGCCACCGCGCCGTGCCCCGTCCACCAACCGTGTACCGCTGCACCCAACCGGATCGACCCAACCTCTGAGGGGAGGACACCATGAACCAACGCAAGACTCTGCTGGCCACCAGTGTCGTCGTCGGCCTGTGCCTGTCCGTCGGCGCCTTCGCGCAGACGCAGGACAACAGCACCACCACCAAGCCGGCCAACAAGGATCAGGCCAAGACCTTGTCGACGGTGACCGTCACCGGCATCCGCGCCTCGCAGGAGAAGGCGCTCGACATCAAGCGCGACGCCAACTCCAACATCGAAGTGGTCACCGCCGAAGACGTCGGCAAACTGCCGGCACACAACGTGGCCGACACCCTGCGCTCCCTTCCCGGCGTCAACATCAGCTCCTCCAGCGCCCAGGAAGGCGGCTTCGACGAAGCCGACCGCGTCAGCCTGCGCGGCACCAGCCCCAGCCTCACCCAGACGCTCATCAACGGCCACGGCGTCGGCTCGGCCGACTGGTTCGTGCTGAGCCAAGGCAACACCGTGGGCCGCAGCGTGAGCTACACCCTGCTGCCGTCCGAGATCGTCAGCCGCGTGGAAGTGCACAAGTCCTCCGAAGCGCGCTTCCAGGACGGCGGCACCACCGGCAACGTGGACATCATCACCCGCAAGCCGCTGGACTTCGACAAGCAGGTCACCGCCAGCGCCAGCATCGGCGGCGTGTACTCCAGCACCGCGTCCAAGACCGACCCGCAGTTCTCGGGCCTGTTCAACTGGAAGAACGACGACGGCTCATTCGGCGTCCTGGCCCAGGTGTTCTCCGAGAAGCGCCATCTGCAGCGCGAGGCGCAAGAGCTCCCCAGCGGCTTCTTCCAGATCGACCCCACCTCGTCCGTGGCGCTGGCTCATCCCGACCTCGCCAACGTATGGGCGCCCTCGCTGCTCGGCTCCACGCTGTTCACCCAGACCCGCAAGCGCACCGGCGGCCTGCTGGAAGCCCAGTTCCGTCCAAACAACGACCTGACCCTGGGCCTGAGCGGCTTCTACTCCAAGCTCGACGCCAACAACTACAACCGCAACTACATGTTGTGGGGCGGGAATATCCTGAACGACGGGACCAACCCCGACGGCACCCTGAAGCCAGGTCAGGCCCCCAACCCTGGATACACTGTGCAGAACGGCATCCTCGCGAACGCCAAGTTTGCGCCACAGGCCGGCCGCGATTACACCGTGTACGACATGATCGCGCGCGAGTCCCAGGCGAAGACCTACTACTACACCGCAGATGCCGACTGGAATGCATCGGACAACCTGTCGGCCAAGTTCCAGGTCGGCACCACCAAGGGCACCGGCATCACGCCCAAACAGTTCATCGCCGAAGTCACCGCCAACAACGGCGGCGGCGCGAGCTGGGCTACCCACGGCAACGGCTCGCCGGTGGATTGGAACGTCGGTGGCAACGGCACCCCGTCCGGGGTGACCAGCCTCGGCACCTGGGGCGATCAACTCGTCAAGGCTAGCGACAAGGAAAACTGGTTGACTGCCGACTTCACGCAGTACGTTAACAGCGGCTGGGTGGATTCGTTCAACTACGGCATCCGCTACGCCAGGCACGATCGCTCCACCATCTCCCCGGAAGGCGCCAGCATCGGCGACCTTCAGGGTGCGCTTGCCGGTGCGGCCACCAGCAACTATCCGGGCAACTTTGCCCAGGGTATCGGCGGCCAATTCCCGCGCAATGTGTGGTTCTACACCCAGTCCGCCTTGGCCAATGCAGTCAATTCCGTCGCTACCTGGCTCTCAAACAATGACGGCCCGACGGGGCGCCACAACTACGGCGCCGAGTGGGCGGTGAACGAGAAGAACGCCGCCGCCTACTTCCAGGCCAACTTCCAGGGCGACAACTGGAGCGGCAATGCCGGCCTGCGCTACGTCAACATCGGCCAGAACATCGATACGTATGCCGCCACCACGATTGCCAATCCGGATGTGAGCAGTCTGTTCGGCGAGTGGAACCGCAAGCACTACAGCAACCACTATGGTCGCTTCCTGCCGAGCTTCAACCTGAAGTTCGACATGGGCGAGAACCTGCTCGCCCGCTTTGCGGTGTCGCAGACCCAGACCCTGCCGGACTACTCCTCGCTCGGCGCATCCGCATGGGGTTCGGATCTGACCCGGACTGGCGGCGGCGGCAACCCACACCTGAAGCCGGTGCTGTCAACCAACTTCGACGCCGGCTTGGAGTGGTACTTCATGCCACGCGGCTTGCTGGCCGCCAACGCGTTCTCCATGAACATGAAGAACTACGTGGCATTCGGCACCGAAGACCAGCAGCTGTTCAGCGAACTGACCCACAGGCTCGAAACCTACAAGGTTGCCGTGCCGCTGAATGCCGATGCCCGCCTGTCCGGCCTGGAGCTGACCTACAACCAGCCGATCGGCGAGTACTTCGGCGTCAACGCCAACTACACCTACGTGGACGGCTCCTCATCCTTCACTTGGGCCGATGGCACGCACAACCTGCTCGGCACCTCGAAGAACACCTACAACCTGGGTGCCTACTTCGAGAACGACATGTTCAATGCGCGCCTCGGCTACAGCTGGCGCTCGGCGTTCTTGATCGGCCTGCAGGGCGCGGTGCCTTACTACCAAGCGGCCTATGGCACGCTCAACGCATCGGTCAGCTACAAGGCCACACAATCGCTGAGCTTCAGCCTGGACGCGCTGAACCTCAACAACCCGACCATCAAGTACTACCAGAGCACCGCCATCCCGACCTCGTTCTACATGAACGGCCGGCAGTACTACTTGAACGCGCATTTGAAGTTCTGATCCAGCGCTGTACCGCGACAACCCGCAGGCCATGGATGGCCTGCACTCTCCCCGAGCGGGCCCGGTGTTTTCTTGCGGGCCCGTCTTTTTGCCCGGCAAGCGCGCGTGAGTGGCATGCTTGGCCGTCCTTGCTGGAGATACCCATGCGTTACCGCTTGCTGCTTGCCCGCTGTGCCGCGTTGGCATTCGCCATGGTGATGTTGCCGCTGGCGGCCCACGCCGCAGACGCGGCCGCGCCCGCCCTGATCCCGCTGCCGGCGCAGATCACGCCGCAGTCCGGCCAGCTCACGGTGGATGCGCACACGCCGGTGATCCTGGGCGACGCCAGCGCGGCGACCAAACAGACGGCCAATTACTTCATCAATCTCTTGAACCGCACCCGTGCGCTGCACCTGCGGCTCACCGCCAAGGCCACGCCCAACCCACCCGCCATCACGTTCGAACGTGACCCGCAGGCGCCAGTGGCGCAGGCGCAGGGCTACGCGCTCGCGGTGACGCCGCAAGGCATCCGCGTCTCCGCACGCGACGATGCCGGCGTGTTCTATGGCGCCGTCACGCTGTACCAGTTGCTCACGCCGGACACGCACCGCGGCGCGGTGACGCTCGCCGCCACCACCATCCACGACTGGCCGCGCTTCGGCTGGCGCGGACTGATGCTGGACTCCGCCCGGCATTTCCAGAGCGTGGCCGACGTGCAGCGGCTCATCGACCAGATGGCGCAGCACAAGCTCGACGTGCTGCACTGGCACCTGACCGACGACCAGGGCTGGCGGATCCAGATCAAGCGCTACCCGGAGCTGACCAAGATCGGCGCGTGGCGCGCCCCGCCGGATGCCGGGCGCGACGGCGAGCCGGACCGCTACGGCGGCTACTACAGCCAGGCGCAGATCAGGCAGGTGGTGGCGTATGCCGCCGCGCGCCACATCACCATCGTGCCCGAGCTGGACATGCCCGGCCACGCGCAGGCCGCGGTGGCGGCGTACCCGCAATACGGCGTCACCGGCAAACGGCCCAAGGTGTCGATCGACTGGGGCATCAATCCGTATCTCTACAACGTCAACGACGACACCTTCACCTTCATCGACAACGTGCTCGACGAGGTGATGGCGCTGTTTCCGTCCACCTACATCCACGTCGGCGGCGACGAAGCGATCAAGGATCAATGGCAGGCCTCGCCCGCGGTGCAGGCCAAGATGCGCCAGCTCGGCATCACCAGCGAGGACGCGCTGCAAGGCTGGTTCATCGGCCGCATCGGCGGGTACCTCGAAAAGCACGGGCGCAAGCTGATCGGCTGGGACGAAATCCTCGACGGCGACAACCTGCCGAAAGACGCCACGGTGATGTCGTGGCGTGGCATCGACGGCGCGATCAAGGCCGCGCTCACCGGCCACGACGTGGTGATGTCGCCTGCGCCGGCGCTGTATCTGGACAACCTGCAAAGCACCCTGCCGGACGAGTTTGCCGGCCGCGACGGGCTGGAAACGCTGCGCGACGTGTACGGCTTCCAGGCGATCCCCGGCGTGCTTGGCACCGCCGAGGCCAAACACGTGCTCGGCATCCAGGCCAATATCTGGACCGAGCACATGCCCACCATGGCGCACGTGGACCACGCCGCTTTCCCGCGCCTCGACGCGCTCAGCGAAGTGGCATGGTCACCGGCCACCAGCAACAACTGGCAGAGCTTCCTGGCGCGCCTGCCGGCGCAACTCGCGCGCTATCGCGCACAGGACATCCCGTATGCCGACAGTGCCTTTGCGGTGGTGGCCAGCGTCGACCGCAACGTGGCGCTCGCCACCGGCAAGGCCACCCTGACGCTCGCCAACCAGACCGGTTTCGGCAGCATCCGCTACACGCTCGACGGTTCCACCCCTACCGTCACCTCGCCGCGCTACGCCGGGCCGGTCAACGTGAAACTGCCCACCACGGTGCGCGCCGCGAGCTTCGCCGACGGCAGCGAACTGGCCGCGCCGCGTGAGCGCGTACTGAGCCACGCCGCCCTGCTCAGCCTGCCCGGCACCGCCCTGGCCAACTGCTCCGGCAGCAACTTCCGCCTGCGCCTGCAACCGCTGCCGGACGCGGCCAGCACCCAGCCCGTCTACGCGGTCAATGTGTTCGACGCCTGCCAGCTGTACCCGGCCACGGTGCTGGACGGCGTCACCAGCATCCACGTGGCGGCGGTGCGGCTGCCGCGCAACTTTGCCCTCGCGCACGACCAGAAAATGGTGGTTTCGCGCCCGCATGCCACGCGCTTTGGCGAGCTGGTGGTACATGCCGACACCTGCGAAGGCCGGGTGCTGGCCAGCATGCCGCTGCCCGACCCCGCACACAGCGGTCGCCAGTTCGCGCTCGAGGCGAAGCTGCCCGCGCAATCGGGCGAACACGCGCTGTGCCTCGCCTACACCGCGCCAGTCAGCGGCCCGCTGTACGCCACCGGCGAGATCACGCTGAAGTGAGACAGCAGCGCGTTGCCGGAAGGCGGGGAAACCGGCCATGCCCCTGAAAATCATCGGCGCCGGCTTCGGTCGCACCGGCACGCTGTCCCTCTGCACGGCCCTCCGGCAGCTCGGGTTCCCGTGCTATCACATGACCGAAGTCCTCGACAACAAGGACAACCAGTCGCATCTGGGTTTCTGGCGCACGGTGGCCAACGCGCCCGCCGGCACGCAGCACGATTGGGAAACCGTCTTTTCCCGCTACACCGCCGCGGTGGACAACCCCGCGAGCAGCGTGTGGCGCGAACTCGTCGCCGCCTATCCCGACGCCAAGGTGGTGTTGTCGCTGCACCCCGGCGGCGCCGACGCGTGGTACGACAGCACCCGGGCCACGATCTATTTCACCGAGTCACTGTGGCAGTTCAAGGTGCTCCAGCTCGTCACCCCGTTCGCGCGCAAGCTCGGCGACGTGTGCCACCAGCTGATCTGGCAGCGCGCGCACCACGGCACCATGGGCAATCGTGCCGCGGCCATCGCCGACTACCACCAGCACATCGCCGACGTGCAGGCGGCGGTGCCGCCGGATCGGCTGCTGGTGTTCCGCGTGAACGAGGGCTGGCAGCCGCTGTGCGATTTCATCGGCGTGCCGGTGCCGCCGACGCCCTTCCCGCAGGTCAACGACCGTGCGCAGTTCCAGCAGATCATCCGCGGGATGACGCGCGGCGCCTACGTGATCCTGGGACTTGCCGCGGTGGTGGTCGCCACGGCGGTCTACGCGGCCATCCGGTTTTTTCCGTAAGGCCCAGCCGCTCCGTTTTCGGGGGCCCGGGATCGCGGCGGTGACGGCGGGTGTCCGCGCCCCGGCGGTATGCCAAGATGCGTCCGGCGCGGCGGCATAGGGGTGCCGCCGGCCATCATCCGCAAAGGACTCCCATGCACGCTTGGTACCCGGCGGCACTCCGTGGCATTTCGCGGTTTGGCACGGCGCTCGTCTGCGCCGCCCTGGCGCTGGTCGCCACCACCACGCGGGCGGCCACCCTCGACGCCGCGCTGCTGCCGAAGATCGAGGCCGCCACGTTCGAGGTGGTGCAGGCCAAGCCCACCAACGATCCGCTGAGCTACGAGAAACCGCTGCCGCTCGACCTGCTGCCCTACCAGCAACGCACCGACAAGTACCACTCGATCGGCACCGCGTTCGCGATCGGCAACGGCCGCTACGTCACCGCCGGCCACGTGCTGCTGGCCGGGCTGGACAGCCTGTGGGGACCGCCCGCGCTGCGCGACGGCGCCGGCCACGTGTACCCGATCGCGAAAGTGGAAAAGTTCGCCCTGCGCCGCGACTTCGTGGTGTTCACCCTGGCGACGCCGCCGGCCAGCGGCGCCACCCTCGCGCTCGACCCGCGGCCGCAACCCAACACCACGGTGTATGCCGTGGGCAACGCACTGGGCACCGGCATCGTCATCCGCGACGGCCTGTACACCTCCGACACCCCCGAGCCGCAGGACGGCGCGTGGAAATGGCTGCGCTTCTCCGCCGCCGCCTCGCCCGGCAACAGCGGCGGCCCGCTGCTCGACCAGCAGGGCAAGGTGGTCGGCGTGGTACTGATGAAGTCGGCCAACGAGAACCTCAACTACGCGCTGCCGATCGGCGAGCTGCTGAACGCGCCGGCCGACACGGCGCGGATGTCCGCCCGCGGCTCCTACCAGCTCGACCTGTTCACTGCGGTGTCCAACGGCAACCTCGACGCCCACTTTGCGTTGCCGCTCGACCTCGCCGCGTTCTACCGCGAGTTCGGGGCGCGGTTTTCCGCCTACAGCGAGAAACAATTCCAGTCGCTGCTGGCGCACGAGTCCGCCAATCTGTTTCCGAACGGCGCCGGTTCGCGGCGGCTGCTCTACCAGCAGACCATCCTCAACAGCTTCCCGTCGCTGATCGTGCGCGGCAGCGATGGCGAATGGGGCCTCAGCAATACCGGGTCGCAATACTTCGCGCTCGACCACAATGGCTACGTGCGCATCGGCGAGGCCGGGCGCAACGGGCTGGTGCACCTGCGCCGCCCCGACGACATTCCCGCGGCCAAGTTCTACGCCGACGCGCAGACCCGGATGGATCTGCTGGCGCGCACCGGCCTGTTCCAGCGCATGGTGGCCGGCCAGAAGATCAAGATCACCTCGCTCGGCAAGCCGATTCGCTCCGCCACCCATCGCGACCGCTGGCAGCGCCCGTGGCAGATCGACGCCTGGGCACTGCCCTATGCCAACCGCATGGTGCTGGCCTATACGTTGCCGGTGCCCGACGGCAGCGTGATGCTGATGCGCTTCCTGCCGCCGACGGAATGGCACGACTCGCGGCTGGATCTGGATGAGATGAGCAGCTTCGTCTACGCCACCTACGCGGGCACACTGGCGCAGTGGCGCGAGTTCCTGGCCGACCCGGCCTTGCTGCCGGCGGTCATGCACGACATCCACCTCGACTACACCTACGGCCAGCGTTTCGGCTACCGCTCGCCGCGGCTGACCTTCAGCTACCCGTCGTCGCTGCAGACCGTCGCGCCGGACAACCTGCTGTGGCTGGGCTTCCGGTTCTTCCTCGACGGCGGCAAGCCGACCTGGGACGCCGGCATCGTCAACGTGTGGAAAAACACCGCCAACGACGACCAGTACGAGGTGAACGTACAACGCCACATGGCGCCGCCGGCGGGGCTGGACACCAACTTCGACAGCCTGTGGCGCAAGATCGCCGCCCGCGAGTACCCATACAACGCAGTCGCCAACCCGCAGAACGGGCAGATGGGCATCGACGGCGTGGCCGGCGCGCCCGGTGTGGCCACGCCAACCGTGCTGTACACCGCCTTCTACGGCGCCACCGGCGCCCCGCCACAGGCCGAGATGAAGACCAAGCTCGACGTGCTGACGAAAGACCTGCAGGTGCGCGAGCACTAGGGGCGTTGCCGGCGCCGCCCGCAGTCCGGGCGGCGCGGGCGCTCACCCCCGACGTTCGCGGGCGCCATCCGCTTCCGGCGCCGCCTGCTTCCGCGCCGCCCACCCCGGCCACAGCCGGTGCGCGGTGGCGGCGGGCACCGTGCCGTCGCCGAACATCGCGCGCGCCAGCCCGCGATGGGTCGGCAGCACGCCGAGGCCGGCGAGAATGTGCACCGCCAGCAGCGCCAGCAGCAGCCACGCGCCGTACACGTGCGCGCGGATCGCGACGAGGAACACCCACAGCGGCGCGGACGGCAGGAAATAGAGATACACGCCGCTCACGCCGACCACCACGGTCACGCTGAGCAGCAGGGCCAGCACCAGCCGTTCCAGCGGATCGAACCAGCCGTCATGCCACGGCGCCGGTGCGCGCGCCGGCCGCAGCAGCGCGCGGAAATACGCGCCCACCCAGCGCGCATCGCCGCACCGGAAGCGGGCGAGCGTCGCCGCCAGCCACACGGTGCCGCGCCACAGCGCGGCCAGCACGACCAGCGCCGCCAGCACGAACGCCAGGCCGAGCACGCGGTGCAGGCCGTTGATCGCATCGTGGCCGCCCGCCAGCGCCACCCAGCGCACCGGCAGCCAGTCGCCCAGCGCCAGCCCGGTCACCACCAGGGTCAGCAGCACGACGGCATTCGCGCCGTGCAGCCAGCGCGCGCGCCGGCCGTGGCGCAGTATCCGGGGCGCGTTCATGGCACGCCTAGCGGACGGTGAACGTCACGCTCTTGGGCGGCAGCAGCGCCGCATGCGTCGGCCCCGCCAGCTCCACCTCCACCGTGTGCTTGCCCGCCGGCAGCGACAGATCCACCGGGCCGGGCTGGTACACCGCCATCGCCGGGCCGCCATCCACCGAAACGTGCAAGTGGTCGGGCCCGTCGGTCGGCTTGCCGATCTTGGCATTCTGCACCGCCACCACAATCGCTACCGGGCTGCTCACCGTCGCCCCGGCCGCCGGCGCGGTAATGCCGAACGATGGCGACTGGGCCGCCACCGCAGCCCCGGCAAACACCAAACCAGCACACACGAGTGCCCCCCGCAACCGCAAACGACCCATCGACATGACGCAGCCTCCGATCAGAGCGAATCCCTGCATGGTAGTCGCCACGCCGCGCGACCAACTGATCCAGATCGCCCCTGGCACGCGGTACCGCCCCGAGCGTCTGCCGATGACAACCGCTGCGCGCCGATCCAGTGCCCACGGATCGCGCCCGCCCGGTCATGCACAAAAAGCACTAAAGAAACGAGGGAAATCAAGCTGCCTTCATTGCTCCCGTCTCATATCCTCACGCAGAATACAGATGTGTTCGCGGCACGGTGTCGTTTATACCGATCGTTCCGGACGACAGACAAGGTCCACTCTCAATACCAGCGAAGGACGCGGAGCATATGGATAAGAAGCCTGCGATAAAGTTTATGGTGATCCAGTGCCTGACGTGCTTGGTTGGCGCCTTTCTCGTTGGCAATGCACGCGGCCAAGGGATACCTCCAGTTGGCGTGATGGTCAGTGCTCAAACCTTGGACAACGAAACTGTCTACCGCTACCGCGTGGTAAATCATGGGAAACAACCCATAACCGCGTTACAAATCGGGTTCGATTATTATCATGGCGCGACTGAATTACTTACCGCACCATTCGACTCCAAGCCCGGTCCGCTACCACCTTCAGCAGCGTCTTCCCCACAAGGCTGGAAAGTCAATCTGAACGCCACCGAGGATACATCAAATCTTGACCTGGAATGGAGAGCCGACACTGCCGACCAATTCATCCCGCCAGGCGGGAGTCTTTCCGGCTTCAGTGTGACCGTACCCGGCAGCGACGCCAGCTATATGACTTCGCACTGGACCGTGTCCCTGACCAATCCAGGCGCAGCGGCTTATTCCGCGGCTCTGGCCGTTGAGCGAGCCTGCTCCGCGCCTCGGCTTTCGATCCCCGCGTCACCCGACGCCCCGTGCTCTTAAAGGGGCCGAGGAAATTAAACCGCCGTCATTGTCGCCGTTCCACCCTCCCCCGCACCGTTATGGCTTCGGTTCCAATCTTGCACGAAAAAAGGCAATTGTATACATGACAAACCCGTACGGACCATGTGTCCGTCGCATGTGAAAAAGCCCACCTTAGGCGAGCTTCTTTTTTTGCTTAAGCTTGGGTGGCTTCGCGGCTGCCCTATGTGGCTCAGGAGGCGCTGCTAGCATGCGCTTAAGCACCGCATCGAACTGATCTGTCTCGTCCGCGGCCCTACTGTTATTCCTGTAGATCTTTTGTTTCATCTATCCAGTCCGCTTGATGAACGATTGATGGCTCGGCGATCTCTAGCTTGTGCCCGGCGAGGATCAATCCGCTGCTAGCAATTAGTTTTTCGTCATACGTATGGAAAACGGGCACCTCATACAGGCACGCCGTCGCTACGTGAATTGCGTCCTTGGGGCGAATGTTGTTATCCCACACAAGATCGCGAGCAAGCTCTGTGGTTGCCCGAGTGACATTCCTTACCGAAATGTACTCAGCCTTGAAGAAAGTCTCGACTTTCGTCCGTTGCTCTTTCGGAAGCTTCGTGCTTCCTTTCAGATAAATTACCTCGGCGAGCGTTAGGGCAGAGGTTACGATTACAAGTCGCCCATTCTCGGCAGCCTGAAGTACTTGGCCGCAAACCTCTGCCTTGTCTGGCTCATCCTTTAGGAACCCCAAGAAAGCATTGGAGTCCCAATAGACGGTTTCACGATCCATGCTGCTCCCTCATGATGCCGCGCATTTCGCGGACAGAGGGGATGTCGCTACCGTTGGGGAATCTAACGATGCGGTTAGCTATGACACGCACTGCAAGGCCATCCTTTCGATAGAGCACTCGACCGAATACCTCGACGCGCTTACGGAAAGATTCGACTGCCTCTGCAATCAGGTCCTCAGCCAGGTCACATTTAATAGCACGCTGACCTAACGGGTCGAAGATCGTGCACTCCAGCTTCCCATGCGCAGTGACAACTTCAAGCCGCCCCTCTACAGATCCATAGTCCTCAAAGACTGGATCTAAAAGTTTGGATGCTTCCGTAGCGACTTGCCGCTTGACGGCGATAGACTTGTTGTTTCCGCTCCAAAGCCTAACACTGCTGGTAGGTCTTTGCCGCTTCTCAAAAATCTTACTAATAATTTTCGCGTGGTTTATTGCCTTGTCGGTGAACGTCACTGGACGACGTCCTTTAGCAAGTGCATCCATCCCGTCTAGGACAGCGGCACGAACGGCATGAAGCGTCCCCGCCGACTGGCCGGGTTTCGGATACAAGCCAATACCAGCGCTTCCCGGGTAAACCTTCACCAGCCATTCGCGCGGCGCAGTTGCATCCACGCATTTGCTAACTTCTCGAACAAGGCCGATGAAATTGTCAAACGCAGACGAAAATTCGGCGACAGTGATCTCATCCTCATCTAATTCGAGGGTGATGTCCGTTTTAATCTTCTTGGAATCAATTGCCATGGCCGCTCCCGGGATTTCTAGGTTTCCGGTGATGAGTGCTTGTAGGTAAGGCGGCGTTCACCGACCTGAGCCAGTACGTAGCTAGTGCGCTCAAAGTCGCATACGTTGCGATGGTTCCAACGGAAGTCGAACTCAGTCACATAATGTTGCAGGTGCTCTTTACCCACACGATGGACGGTCCCAATCAATCCGCGCTTCGGAAGACTAAGGCTGGGCTCGACTGTGTTGGAGTGCGCGTTCCCTTCCACGTACAGTCCGGCACTATTGTGGGTCTGGTCATGGGATGCGAGCTCTCGGCCAGCTTTGGTGTGGCCCGCATGCTCGCCAGACATCAGACGGACAAACTTACTCACGTTTCCCTCTAGAACAGCAGTCAGAGCCTTGGTGTTTACCGCGTTCATCACGATGCCTCGCTTCTCGCCACCACGCTCGACCAGCGACACCACTTTCATCTTGTGCTGATAGCCGCGAGCGCCCTTCGACTGCTTGCCCTGATCTCCCCAATAAGTTTCGTCAGCTTCAACGGTGCCACCGCCCGAACCCATCAGTCCGGCATTACCCGACTTCATGGCTTCGCGGATGCGATGAGTCATGAACCATGCCGACTTATAGGTCACGCCGAGCATGCGGTGGATCTGGTGCGAGCTCACGGCCTTCTTGCTGGCGCACATCAGATGTACAGCGAGCAGCCACTTGTTCAGCGGAATCTTGCTGCTCTCGAACACGGTGCCGACGGTCACGCTGAACTGCTTACGGCAATCCTTGCACTTCATCAAGCCGGGGCGATGCGCTCTGCCCTGCAACGCATAGTGCTCGCCTTCAGCACCACAATGCGGGCAGACCGGGCCGCGCGGCCACCGCAATGCTTCCAGATACGCGCGGGCCTTGTCAGCGTCTTGGAAGTGCGGTGCGAAAAGGTCGGCGCTCATGTCTTGCTCCCGCTAAAGCGCAGCGTACGCCGATCCTTTGGTTTGGCAAGTATATAATCGTCCGAGAAGAAAAGAGGCCCCGCGCACGGGGCCTCCTTGGTTTCGGGGCGGATGAAACCGAGCGGGCTTCAGGCCGGCACGGGCTCGCTCGGTGCGGGTTCGCTCGCCGGTACGGGATTGCGCGGCCCGCGGGCGAAGCGGGCGGCCAGGGCGCGGCGCGCCTCGTCCAGTCCCTGCCCCTTGCCGGCCACCTTCAGCACGGCGTAGCCCTCCAGCGCGTTGGTCATCAGGTCGCTGCCGACCGCCATCTCGGTGTCGACGCCGCGCTGGTGCAGCTTGCCCAGGCGCACCAGGCGCGGGCGCAGCGCATCCAGCGTGGCGATGTCGCGCTGGTAACCGGCCAAGTCGAAATTGCGCGGCAGCACGCCGGGGTTATCGCTGAACACGTGGCCGGCCTGCCGGCAGAACGCCTCGGACTTGTCGCCCATCTTGGTCAGCCCGTGGCGCTGGTCGGGTGTCAGCGCGATCAGTGGGGCAAGGCCGGTTTCCAGCGCCGTCAGGGCATTGTCGATGGCCGCCAGCGCATCGGTGTTGAAGTCGATATCGATCAGGTTCTGAGGCATGGTCACTCCGTTGATGAGGTTGCGGACGAGCTGGCCCGTGGGCCGGTGCCGCAGCGTAACGCGCCCCCCCGCCCGCCACCCGTAGGCGGAAACGTCGCCACGGCGTAGGCGAACACCCCGCCGACAAACCGTCACCGGTACCGGCGACCCGGCGCGAGCCCCGCGGTGGGTGCATGCCATCGACACTGCCGCGCTTTCAGCCCGCCACGGCGTGCTGGCCAGCCGGTGCACGCTGCATGGCGGCGATGTCCTCATGCATAAGTTCGAATCAGCATGTACACGCCGATGGCGAACAGCAGCGTCGCGAAAGTGATGTGCAACGCGCCGCGTTTGGCGGAAAGGCGGTGTGCCAGCAAGGCGCCGATCCAGCCGCCGGCGATGCCGCCGGCAATGAACTCGCCGGCGATGGCCCAGTCGATGAGACCGGAGCGGGCGTAGTTGAGGGCGGTGGTCAGGCCGAAGCTGCCCACGCCGAACAGCGAGGTACCGATGGCGTTGATGATGTCCATGCGCGCCGCCAGCATCAGCCCCGGCACCACGAGGAAACCACCGCCAACGCCGAAGAACCCGGCGATGGCGCCGGCGCCGAGACCCGTGCCCGAAAGCCGTGTGGCAAGCCATCGTGGCGGCCCGCTGGCGGTTGGGTTCGCGACCTGTTTGCGCGGCTTGACCATCAGCACGGCCACCACCAGCACCAGGATCGCGAACAGGCCGACCAATGCCTGGCCGTCGACCTTCTTGCCGATTTCCGACCCCACGAACGTACCCACAATGCCGAGCGCGGTGAAGATGATGGCCGCCTTCCATTGCACATGCCCGGCACGCGCGTGCGGAATCAGATTGGCATAGGCATTGAGCCCGACGGCAAGCGCGCTGGTGCCGATCGCCATGTGCGGATCACGCACGCCGACCACGTACAGCAACAGCGGCACGGCCAGGGTCGAGCCACCGCCGCCGGTCAAGGCCAGGGAGAAACCCACCAGCCCGCCGCACAGCACCGCGGCAACGATCTGCAGCGGCCCGCCTGCCACCACCAGGGCAACGATCAATGCGGATGGTCCAGGCCACAATGGAGGTTGGCGGGAACCGCCACATCCATCAGTTCGGGATGGGGCAGGTCGAGCCGGTTCATGATCTCGATGTACTCGTCACGACTCTTGCCGGCGAGGCGTGGGTTGTGGCGACGTTCTTCGCCGATCGACGAGCAGGTCCAGCCTTTGTAGTCGTGCGCGGGGTACACCAGCGTCGCGTCCGGTAGCGCGAACAGCTTTTGCGTGATCGAGTCCCACGACGCGCCGGGGTCGCCGTTCTGGAAATCGGTACGGCCGGTGCCACGGATCAGCAACACATCACCGCTGAACACCGCGCGCGGCGTGTCCGGATTCAGCACGAAACTGAACGACTCGTCCGTGTGGCCTGGCGTGTACAGCGCCTTGAGCCTGACGCCGTCGGTGTCGATCACCTCGCCATCGCCGACCCGGACCGCAACGCAGTCGGCCTTGGTGTATTGCCCCATCACCGTCGCGCAGCCGGTCTGCACCCGCAGCAGGCCGAGCCCCGTGATGTGGTCGGCATGGGTATGCGTGTCGATCGCCTTCACCAGCCGCAGCCCGAGCTCTTCGATCGCGCGGACGTAGTGCTCGACCCGATCCCTGACCGGGTCGATCAGCACCGCCTCGCGCCCGGGGGCGCTGGCAAGCAGGTAGGTATAGGTGTGGGAGACGGGATCGGCGAACTGGCGAAACAACATCGTGCTTCCCCTGGGTGTGCACGTGGCTCGGGTGCCAAGTACAGCACATATACCCCGTACGGCATGTCGACGGACCACCCCGCCGCCAAATTGCCCGCCACGGCGCAAACCCTCCCGAGGGCGACCGGACCGGAAGCTGCACCACGGGGAGGAACACCATCCCGACGCCCCGGCGCGCGCGGGAAACCGGCCGGCTTCGGCGAAAAAGAGCCGGCAACCGACCGCGCAGAGCCAGGCGCGGCCGAAAAAGAGCCACGCGCCGTTGAAGAAGAGCCGCACATGGCTCTGGCGAGTGCCACGTTCCACTGGAAAAGAGTCGCGCTCCGCTGAAAAAGAGCCGAGCGCCGGCGAAAAAGAACCATGCGCGGCACGGTGGCGTGTCGGGGGTGGTTCTCCCCGCCCCGCGCTCGGCACGAAAAGCGTGGCGGTTGGGACGGACGGGAGTCGCGGGTGGGTCTTTGCGTGCCAGTGCGCGAATCGTCGCCGGTGACAGCCAAGGGGCCGCCCTGATGACCTCCGTCCCGTGCGCCCGGCACGGCGCCAAGCCCGCCGCCAAGCCACGTGTAGACTGGGCCATCCCACCCAAGACGGAACCCGCATGCCCCGCAAGGCCCGCGCCGATGGCGGCGCCACCATCGGTTATGAAGCGCAGCTTTGGCAGATGGCCGACACGCTGCGCAACAACATGGACGCCGCCGAGTACAAGCACGTCGTGCTCGGCCTGATTTTTCTCAAGTACATTTCCGACGCCTTCGCCGAGCAGCACGCGAAGCTCGCCGCCGCCAAGGGCGAAGGCGCCGACCCCGAAGACCCGGACGAATACCGCGCGGTCAACATCTTCTGGGTGCCACCCGAGGCGCGCTGGACACATCTGGCTGCGCAGGCCAAGCAGCCCACGGTCGGCCAACTGGTCGATGACGCCATGGCCGGCATCGAGCGCGACAACCCCGCATTGAAGGGTGTGCTGCCCAAGGACTATGCGCGCCCCGCGCTGGACAAGACCCGCTTGGGGCAACTGATCGACCTGGTAAGCAACATCAAGGTGGGCGATGCCGAGGCGCGCTCGCGCGACGTGCTGGGCCGCGTGTACGAATACTTCCTCTCGCAGTTCGCCAGTGCCGAGGGCAAGAAGGGCGGCGAGTTCTACACCCCGCGCTGCGTGGTGAAACTGCTGGTGGAAATGATCGAGCCGTTCCACGGCCGGGTGTACGACCCGTGCTGCGGGTCGTCGGGCATGTTCGTGCAGTCGATCGCGTTCCTGCGCGCGCACGCCAACGGCAACGGCCACGCGGCCAAGCCGCTCGACCTGTCCATCTACGGGCAGGAGTCCAACTACACCACCTGGCGGCTGGCCAAGATGAACCTCGCCATCCGCGGCATCGGCGGCCAGGTCGCGCACGGCGATTCGTTCCGCGCCGACAAATTCCCCGACAGGAAATTCGATTTCATCCTCGCCAATCCGCCGTTCAACATCTCCGACTGGGGCGGCGAGGCGCTGAAGGATGACGCGCGCTGGGCCTACGGCACGCCGCCCGCCGGCAACGCCAACTTCGCATGGGTGCAGCACATCGTGCATCACCTCGCACCCGCCGGCGTCGCCGGCTTCGTGCTGGCCAACGGTTCCATGAGCTCCAACCAGTCCGGCGAAGGCGAGATCCGCAAGGCGCTGGTCGAGGCCGGCCTGGTCGACTGCATGGTCGCGCTGCCCGGCCAGCTCTTCTATTCCACCCAGATCCCGGCGTGCCTGTGGTTCCTCGCCCGCGACCGCAGCGCGCTCTCGACCGGTGCCGCCAAGGCAGCATCGGGCCACGGCCACCGCGACCGCCGCGGCGAAATCCTCTTCATCGACGCGCGCAAGCTCGGCGCGATGGTGGACCGCACCCACCGCGCCCTGACCGACGAGGACATCGCCCGCATCGCCGCCACCTACCACGCCTGGCGCGGCGAACCCGTTCTCCCCTCTCCCACCGGGAGAGGGGCCGGGGGTGAGGGTACGAACTTGCGCGGTGCCTACCAGGACATCCCCGGCTTCTGCAAATCTGCCCCGCTCGACGAAGTGCGCAAGCACGGCCACGTGCTCACCCCCGGCCGCTACGTCGGCGCCGAGGAAGTGGAAGACGACGGCGAGCCGTTCGCCGAAAAGATGCAGCGCCTCGTCGGCGAGTGGCGCGCGCAGCAGACGGAAGCCGCCAAGCTCGATGCCGCGATCGCCGCCAATTTGAAGGGGTTGGGGTATGGCGGGTGAATTGGAGACCGTACCGCTTGGAAGTCTCTGCACACGAATCACCAAGGGAACGACACCGACCACCCTTGGTGGTCGCTTTACAGATCACGGCATCAACTTCATCAAATCGGAGTCGATTACTAGCGATGGCCGTATCGATGCGTCGAAGTTCGCGTTTGTTGATCCCGAAACACACGCATCACTCGGGCGATCAATATTGCACGAAGGGGACGTCTTATTTTCGATGGCTGGCGTGTACCTTGGAAAGACTGCTGTAGTACCGCGCAACATACTTCCGGCGAACACTAATCAAGCGGTCGGGATAATTCGCGTCGATCGAGACCGAGCAGTGCCTCGCTTCGTTCACTATGTCTTGAGTGCACCCACATGCCGCGGGTATGTGCAGCGAAGTGTGGCCCAATCTGCCCAGCCAAACTTCAATCTGCGCGACATCGGTGACCTCCCGATCCCCGTCAAATCCCTGTCTGAACAACGCGCTACCGCCCACATCCTCGGCACGTTGGACGACAAGATCGAACTGAATCGCCGCCGCAACGCCACGCTGGAAGCGATGGCGCGCGCGCTGTTCAAGGCCTGGTTCGTCGATTTCGAACCCGTCCGCGCCAAACTCGAAGGCCGCTGGCACCGCGGCCAATCCCTGCCCGGCCTGCCCGCCCACCTCTACGACCTCTTCCCCGACCACCTCGTCGACTCCGAGCTCGGCGAGATTCCGGAGGGGTGGAGCGCGGGCAAATTTGGCCAGATCGTGCGGCAGCTCAAAGAACCGGTAAATCCCGGCGAATCCCCGAAAGCAATGTTCGCGCACTACAGCTTGCCGGCATTCGACGATAGTCAGTCACCGGTGTTCGAAGCAGGCGAAGCGATCAAGAGCAATAAATGGCGGGTCGAACCCGGCACCGTCCTGCTGTCTAAGCTCAATCCAGAGATCGACCGTACATGGTTCGTGGATGTGCGCGGTGACGCGCCGGCGGTGTGCTCCACCGAGTTCCTTGTACTCGCGGCGCGTAAGCCGTTTGTGCGATCGTTTCTGTATTCGATCGCTCGGTCGGACCACTTCCGCCAACAGCTCGAATCGCTTGTTACCGGAACCTCCAAGAGCCACCAACGAGCACAACCTCTCGCCGTGATGGACATGGATGTCGTGTTGCCGTCAGAGGCGGCCGTCGCAGCGTTTGAGCACCCGGCGGAAGGCTGGCTCACGCAGATACAAGCGAACCGCCGCGAATCCCGCACGCTCGCCACCCTCCGCGATACCCTGCTGCCCAAGCTGATCTCCGGTGAGCTTCGTGTGCCTGAAACTAGCCGGCTGGTGGGGGAGGTTACATGAGCAGTCTCAAAATGGTCGAACGCCAGTGCTTCGAAGATATGTTCGGGATGGCAGGCGGCTACGTATTGGATTTTTCAAATCCGACCTTCCGCGAGTTTTTTCGAGAAAACGCCCGAGTAGATATTTATCCCGACAAATACGCTGGCAACGGTGATTCCAAGGCCAAGCGGTTGCGTACATTCATTCACATGGAGCCGGATTTATTAGTGGGAAAAGTACTTTCCGACCTAGTGGAGTATTGGCGGTATAAGACGCCCCACCCAAGCGCTCACGACGAGCAGCTCGCAGCCCAAGCTACCCGCGTAGTTGAGCGATTGCTCGGCAAATCAATCCAGCCGAAGGAATCGGGAGATGAGTTCCTTAAGAAGGACTTCGGTCCGCTGACATTACAGAAGATCCCTTCGGCCGCCCCGCTGGTTTCAATCTTGGAAATGCGGCTGGGAGAAGCCAGCCGCTGTCTACGAGCCGATGCTCCACTTGCGGTGATCTTTCACTGCGGCAGCGTCTTGGAAGGGTTGCTTTTGGGAGTCGCCAGTGCGAATCCCAGAGAGTTTAACCAGGCACCGAGCAGTCCCAAGGATAGGGAGGGAAAGGTTCGTTTGCTGCAAGACTGGACACTTGCCCAGTTAATTGATGTGGCCTGTGAACTCGGGTTCCTGAAGCTGGACGTAAAGAAGTTCAGCCACGGATTGCGGGACTTTAGGAACTACATTCACCCCTACGAGCAGATGAGTGCGCGTTTCAATCCGGATCGGCATACGGCCGAGATTTGTCTCCAGGTACTCAAGGCAGCGGTTGCATCTTTGAGCGGGCAGCGAGGTTGAGTGTCGATGGACCCGCGCGTCACCGAACTGCACTGCATCATGCCGATCGCGAACATCGGTTCGGTGCTGGCGCACGGCATCCTGTGTTACGAACAGGCGGCCAAACTGGCGCATCGCTCGGTGGCGTTGCAGCCGGTGCAGGATCGCCGTGACCAGAAACAGGTGCCGGGCGGCTTGAAGCTGCACCAGTACGCGAACCTCTACTTCCACGCGCGCAACCCGATGTTGTTCAAACGGCTGAACGAGACGCGTGCGTTGTGCGTGCTGAGGGTTGCCGCCGACGTATTGGCGTTGCGGGGCGCCGTCGTTGCCGATCAGAACGCCGCCAGCCAGTGGGCGCGGTTCCTGAGTCCGGCGCAGGCGGACCAGTTGCCATGGGACGACATCTACGC
This sequence comes from Rhodanobacter sp. FW106-HT46G03, assembly GCF_058789895.1. NCBI lineage: Bacteria > Pseudomonadati > Pseudomonadota > Gammaproteobacteria > Lysobacterales > Rhodanobacteraceae > Rhodanobacter > Rhodanobacter sp. FW106-HT46G03. The sequence continues at coordinate 65,077 of NZ_JBYTCC010000001.1, read as the reverse complement.
GATGGACTGGCGCCATCCCGATGACGAAATCGCCTATTGGCGACACAAGTCGCGCAAATGCGCCGAGGTGCTGGTGCCCGGCAGGGTCGAATCTCGCTTTCTGAGAGGTGCGTATGTCATCAATGCGGAAGTCGGACGGGCACTGAGCGCGGCGGGTTTTGCGCTGCCGGTCAGCATCGATCCGGTACTATTCTTTCAGCAGGCGAACGGGGCATGACCATGTTCAAGGTACTGATCGGCGACCTGTTCGAGAGCCGCGCGCAGACGCTGGTGAACACCGTCAACTGCGTGGGCGTGATGGGCAAGGGCGTCGCCGCCGAGTTCAAGCGACGCTACCCGGCCATGTTCAAGGACTACGTGAGCCGTTGCGCGCGCAAGGCGGTGCGCCTGGGCGAGCCGTACCTGTATGTGGATACGGCCGGCGCGCGGATCGTGAACTTTCCGACCAAGGGCCACTGGCGCGCGGTGTCCCGCATCGCGGATATCGAGCATGGGCTGGACTGGTTGGCAACGCATGCGGCCGAGTGGGGCGTGAGCAGCATCGCGCTGCCACCGCTCGGGTGCGGCAACGGCGGACTGGACTGGGCCGAAGTGGGACCGCTGGTCTGGCGCAAATTGCACGACCTGCCCATCGACGTCGAGCTGTACGCCCCCTATGGCACGCCTCCGGCGCAACTGACGAGGGAATTCTTGTCGGCGCCCGTGCAGATGCGACTGGACGGCAAGGGCCGGCGCACGGCAAAGATGCAGCCGGAATGGGTCGTGCTGATGGAGGTGCTGCGCGAGCTGCAGGCGCAGCCGTATGCAAACCCGGTGGGCAACACGATTTTCCAGAAGATCTGCTACGTGGTCACGGCGATGGGCGTGCCGACCGGGATGGCGTTCGGCAAGGGCTCGTACGGCCCGTTTTCGGTGGACGTGAAGCAGGTGCTGCACGAGTTTGCCAACCGCAACTGGGTGCAGCAGCAACAGCTCGGCCGGATGCTCGCGCTGCGGGTGGAGCCGACGTACGAGCGGCAACGTGCGCAGTACCGGGAAGCCATCGACAAGTACCAGAAAAAGATCGCCAAGGCTGTCGACCTGTTCAGCCGCATCAAGAGCACCGAACAGGCCGAGGAAGTGCTGACCGTGCTTTACGCCAGCCGCGAGCTCAAACGCCAGCGCGGCACCGACGACGTGAGCGAGCAGGACATCTACGACTACATCCTTGGCTGGAAGAAGCACTGGGACCGCGACGAAAAACGCGAAGCCATCGCCGACGCGATCCGCAACCTGGTGTTGCTGGGCTGGATGCGGGTGCGCATCAGCCCGGACTTGCTCGAAGCCGCGTAGGTTGCGGCAAGCACCGTTTGCCGGCCGATCCCGCTTGCAGCCGGACTCGAGGTCGAGCGGCGCTGGTGGAGGTACTGGGCGGTAAACGAAAAGTGAGGCCGAGTTTTCGCCCCGCAAAAGTGACGCTCAAAAATATTCTCTGCAAAACAACAAGCTATAAGTTTTCGTGTTGTTTACACCAACTTTAAGCGGTACTTGAACGGCGGCAGCCGGGCCGGTGCAGGTCGGGGGCGCGTCCCGTTTCAACGAATCGCATGTCGAGGAAACCTCGCTGGCCGGGCTGCAAGCGGCCGGCTGGCAGGTTGTGGACGGCCCCAACATCGCGCCGGACATGCCCGGTGCGGAGCGCCGCGATTCAGCCAAGGCAGCCTCGCCGACCGCCGGCGCGCGGCGCTGGACGACGCCCGACGCTGGATCGAGAACTGGCTGTCCGACGCGCATGACGCTGCCTGGGCAAGATCGCAGGACATCAAGGACAGGTACGCAGCAGCGAACTTCCTTGCCGCCAACACCGTGATTTTCAACGTCAAGGGCAACGACTATCGGCTCGAAGTCATCTGCGAGTACCGCACTGGCGTGGTGGTGGTGAAGTGGGCAGGTACGCACGCCGAGTACGACGAGCGCAATCGCAAACGCTGAAACCGGTGGCTCATGGATATTCAGATCATCAAAACCGACGCACAGTACGAAGAGGCGCTCGCGGAGGTCGGTCGGCTGGCCGAAGCGGACCCCCCGCTCGATACGCCGGACGGCGCGCGCCTGGAGCTTTTGGCGAAGTTGGTTGAAGACTACGAACAAGAGCGTTTCGCCTTCGGCCAACCCGCCCCGGTCGACGCCATCCTGTTCCGCATGGAGGAGCAAGGCCCGCGGTAAGGGGATGTTGCACCGCTCTTTGGCGGGCGCAACCGCGCGTCGGAAGCGCTTGCCCGCAAACGCCCCCCCTGACGTTGACGATGATCCGTGCGTCGACGACAAGCTCGACATCCCGACCGCCTGGACGCGTGAAGCACTGGCCCGCCGTCATGGAGGCGGCCGGGCGAGTTCCGGACAGTTCCAACGTCGCTTCGGCGGCGCACCATCAGATGTTGCGGTGGCGTCCCCGCTTGATTGCCGCCGCCGCTGAGTAAATTTGCTCAACGTATTGAGTAATTCGTTGGCTTGATGAGCCGGAGGCGACTGCTGTCCTGTCCAGCGCGCAACCGGAGTCGCATTGATCGCAACGTGACCACCTTCGGCGCAGGCCCGTGATGTTGTAGGTTTGCTGGTGGGCAGGGGCGCCCAAGCCAGTTGTGGTCGGGGGTCGGGGATGTCCGGTTTCAACGAATCGCACGTCGAGGAAGCCGCGCTGGCCTGGCTGCAAGCGGCCCGCTGGCAGGTTGCGCACGGCCCCGACATCGCGCCCGAGACACCCGGCGCGGAACGCCGTGATTTCAGCGAAGTCATCCTTGCCGACCGCCTGCGCGCGGCGCTGGCGCGGCTGAACCCGCAACTGCCGGCCGAGGCGCTGGATGACGCTTTCCGCAAGCTGACGCGTGCCGATGCGCCCGACCTGATGCTGCGCAACCGCGCGCTGCACCGCATGCTGGTGGATGGCGTGACGGTGGAGTACCGGGCAGCCGATGGCGCGATCCGCGGCGCGCAGGCGCAGGTGCTGGACTTTGTCGCGCCGGCGCGCAACGACTGGCTGGCGGTGAACCAGTTCGCGGTGATCGAGCACAAGCATTCGCGCCGGCCGGACGTGGTGTTGTTCGTGAACGGGCTGCCGCTGGGCGTGATCGAGCTCAAGAACGCGGTCGACGAGAAGGCCACGATCTGGACCGCGTTCCACCAGCTCGAGACCTACCAGCGCGAGATCCCCGCGCTGTTTGCCACCAACGCGCTGCTGATCGCCTCGGATGGCGTCGAGGCGCGCGTGGGCGCGCTGGGTGCCGGCAAGGAATGGTTCAAGCCCTGGCGCACGGTGTCGGTCGAAACCCTGGCCGACACCAAACTGCCGGAGCTCGAGGTGCTGCTGGAAGGCCTGTGCGCGCCGCGCCGGCTGCTGGAGCTGGTGCGCGATTTCACCGTGTTCGAGGACGACGGCGCCAAGGTCGTCAAGAAGATCGCCGGCTACCACCAGTTCCACGCGGTGCAGGTGGCGGTGGGGGAAACGCTGCGCGCGACCAAGCTGCTGTCGGACGGCCAAGGCCGCTACGAAGCTGGCCGCCAGCCGGGCGGCGAGCCCGGCGACCGCCGCATCGGCGTCATCTGGCACACGCAGGGCTCGGGCAAGAGCCTGACCATGGCGTTCTACGCCGGCCGCATCATCCGCGAGCCGGCGATGGCCAACCCGACGCTGGTGGTGCTGACCGACCGCAACGATCTGGACGACCAGTTGTTCGGCACCTTTGCGCGCTGCCGCGACCTGCTGCGCCAGCCGCCGATGCAAGCGGAAAGCCGCGCACACTTGCGCGAGCTGCTGGATGTGCAGGCTGGCGGCGTGGTGTTCACCACCATCCAGAAGTTCTTTGCCGACGGCCAGGGCGGCGACGGGGTGCTGTCGGCCCGCCGCAACATCGTGGTGATCGCCGACGAGGCGCACCGCAGCCAGTACGACTTCATCGACGGCTTTGCCCGGCATCTGCGCGATGCGTTGCCGAAGGCGTCCTTCATCGGTTTCACCGGCACGCCGGTGGAGCTGAAGGATGCCAACACCCGCGCGGTGTTCGGCGACTACATCAGCGTGTACGACATCCAGCGCGCGGTGCAGGACGGCGCGACGGTGCCGATCTACTACGAGAGCCGGCTGGCCAAGCTGGCGCTGGACGAAAGCGAAAAACCGCAGATCGACGCCAACTTCGAGGAGGCCACCGAAGGCGAGGAGGTCGAGCGCAAGGAGAAGCTGAAAAGCAAATGGGCGCAGCTCGAAGCCGTGGTGGGCGCGCAAAAGCGCGTCGAGCTGGTGGCGAAGGACATCGTCGAGCACTTCGAAAAGCGGCTCGAAGCGATGGACGGCAAGGGCATGATCGTCGCCATGAGCCGGCGCATCTGCGTGGAGCTGTACGCCGCGATCGCCAAGTTGCGGCCGGAGTGGATCAGTGACGACGATACCCAGGGCGTAGTCAAGATCATCATGACCGGCTCGGCCTCCGACCCGGCGGACTGGCAGCCGCACATCCGCAACAAGGCGGCGCGCGAGGAGCTGGCCAAGCGCTTCCGCAACCCGCAGGACCCGTTCCGGCTCGCGATCGTGCGTGACATGTGGCTGACCGGCTTCGATGCGCCGAGCCTGTCCACCATGTACCTCGACAAGCCGATGCACGGGCACGGGCTGATGCAGGCGATTGCCCGCGTGAATCGGGTGTTCCGCGACAAGCCCGGCGGCTTGGTCGTCGATTACCTCGGCCTCGCGGCCGAGCTCAAGCAGGCGCTGGCAACGTATACGGAAAGCGGCGGCAAGGGCCGCACCGCGATCGACCAGCGCGAGGCGATCGCGCTGATGCAGGAGAAGTACGAGATCTGCCGCGGCCTGTTCCACGGTTGCGACTGGTCGGCGTGGACCGCAGGGACACCGCAACAAAAACTTGGCCTGCTGCCGGCGGCGCAGGAACACATCCTGGCCCAGGACGACGGCAAGAACCGCTGCCTGCGCGCGGTGCGCGAATTGACGCTGGCGTTTGCGCTGGCGGTGCCGAGCAGCGAGGCGATGGCGATCCGCGACGACGTGGCGTTCTTCCAGGCGGTTGCCGCCAGCCTCGCCAAGCACATGCCCGGCGACAATGCCCGGGCCGACGAGGACCTGGACCACGCGGTGCGCCAGATCATCTCGCGCGCGGTGGCGCCGGAGGGCGTGGTGGACATCTTCGCCGCGGCCGGCCTCAAGACCCCCGACATCTCGATCCTCTCCGACGGCTTTCTCGCCGAGGTGCGCGGCATGCCGCAGCGCAACCTCGCCGCGGAGCTGCTGCAGAAACTGCTGAAAGGCGAGATCCGCCAGCGCCAGCGCCGCAACGTGGTGCAGGCACGCCGGTTCTCGGAACTGCTGGAGCAGACCCTGCGCCGCTACCAGAGCCGGGCGCTCAGCGCCGCGCAGGTGATCGACGAGCTGGTGAAGTTGGCCAAGGAGCTGCGCGCGGCCGATGCGCGCGGCGAGGAGCTCGGGCTCTCCACCGATGAACTCGCGTTCTACGACGCGCTGGAAACCAACGACAGTGCGGTGAAAGTACTCGGCGAGCCGACCCTGCGGCTGATCGCGCAGGAGCTGGTCAAGACCGTGCGCGCCAACACCACCATCGACTGGACCCTGCGCGAAAACGTGCGCGCCCACCTGCGCGTGCTGGTGAAACGCATCTTGCGCAAATACGGCTACCCGCCCGACATGCAGGCAAAAGCCACCGAGACCGTGCTCGAGCAGGCCACCGAGCTGTCCGCCGGCTGGGCCGCAGCCGGTCGCGCTTGAAGTGAAGCTGCCCCGTTGAACCGGACGCCGGAAATTTCAGGCCAGGCAGCTTGTTTGATGGCCTTCGGCAGCCGTTGCGCGACAGACAGCCGCGCGTCTGCGCAAACGCGTCGGGTTGGCCATGCCGCCATCACCTGCAGCTCGATGCGGTAGCCGATGGCCTCGAGCGCGCCCTGCACTTGCTCCAGCTTCGACAAGTGGTGCAAATCCAGCAGGCGACCCACCGAAAGGCGCGGTACCTCAAGCCGGCGCGCTGGCCGCGCTTGGGCACTCGCCTGCCGAAGCAGCCACGCCATCAGCCGCCCGGTGCGTGCGGGTCCGCCAGCCGGGCAACCATGGCGCGCCCGACGCCGCACTTGAGGTAGGGCGAGCTGTCCAGCCAGCGCGTATCGGGATAGTAGGAGAACACGTACTGGCCGTCCTTGAGCGCGTCGATCAGCGGCCGCGCGATCGCCGTGCGCACCGCCGGGCAGCCGTAGCTGCGGCCGATGCGGCCCTGCTGGCGGGCGATGGCCGGGTTGACGTAGGCCGCGCCGTGGATGACCAGCGCGCGCTCCAGTGCATGGTCGTTGGTGCCCGGTTCGAGGCCTTCCATGCGCAGCGAGTAGCCGTTGCGGCCGCTGTAGGTGCCCAGCGTGCGGAACAGGCCCAGGCTCGATTCCAGGCTCTCCGGCGTGTTGGAGAATCTCGTCGCCAGGTTCGCGCCGGTGTTGCGCCCGTGCGCCACCAGCTCGTGGTACAGCAGCTTGCGCCGGGTCAGGTCGAACACCCACAGCCGCGGCTCGGTCGAAGGCTTCGAATAGTCGATCACCGCCAGCCGGTCGGACGGCGGCTGGCCCTGCGCGGCGGCGCATTCGGTGGCGGCCAGCGCCAGCCCGATCACCTTCGGGTTCGCCTGCGGCGCGAGCTGGCTGAGCGCGTCCTGCAGCGACGGCGTGGCGGCGTGCGCCGCGACGAAACCGCCGGCGCAAAGCAACATCAGGGTCGCGACAGGGCGCGGGAATCGGCTCATCGGTACGGCTGGGTGGGGCACATGCGGTTCTCGATGCTAACAGCCCCTCGTTAAGAACCCGTCGGGCGGCGGGCGCCTGCGCGCGCACGTCGCCGCGTTATGAGAGGCTGGTGTCTCCTGCGCAGGACCGTGCCGTGTCATCCAGATTCCTACGTGTCGTTCAAGTCATCGCCGTGCTGGGCCTGCTGCTTGGCACGGCGCTGCACGCGCAACCGCCTGCGCCCGAGCCGCCGCCGGGGCCGGTGGCGGAGCAGATCCGCGAACGCGTCGAGCAGTGGCGCGCGGCGCATGCCGATGCCGCTGCGGCCCGGGCGCCCGGCAACGCGGTGGCGGCGTTCTACGAACAGAACCGCTTCGCGCCGGCATGGACGCAGGCGGGCAATCTCGACCAGTTGCTGGCCGCGCTGCGCGACATGGCCGGCGACGGCCTCGACCCGGAGGACTACGCGCTGACCGAACTGCAGCGCCGGCGCGGCGTGCTCACCGACCCGCAGGCCACGCCGCAGCAGCGCGCACAGTTCGACCTGCTGGCCACCGATGCCTGCCTGGCCGCGCTGCTGCACCTGTATCGCGGCAAGGTCGATCCGGCCACGCTGGACCCGCACTGGAACTTCGACCCGCGCCAGCTCGATCAGGCGCGGGGCCTGCAGGCGGTGCGCGAGGCGCTGGCGCAGGGCACGCTAGGCGAGCTGTTCGCGCGGGCGCGGCCGCAGCATCCGTACTACGCCCAGCTGCGTGCGGCACTGGCGAAGCTGCGCACGGTGGCGGCGCAGGGCGGCTGGCCCGTGATCGCGAACGGCCCCACGCTGAAGCCGGGCAGCCACGATGCACGCGTGCCGGCGCTGCGCCGGCGATTGCAACTGGCCGGCCATCTCGTGGGTGACGGCGTGGACGACCGGTACGACCCGGCGCTGGAGGCCGCGCTGAAACAGTTCCAGCGCGAACAGTACCTGGCCGCGGACGGCCATCTGGGCGAGGCCACCCTGGCCGCGCTGAACGTGCCGGTCGCCGCGCGCATCGCGCAGCTGCGCGCGAACCTGGAGCGTGCGCGCTGGCTGCTGCACCAGTTGCAGGGCGATTTCGTGGTGGTCGACATCGCCGGCTACCGGGTCACCTACTACCAGGACGGCAAGCCGGTGTGGCGCTCGCGCGTGCAGGTGGGCAAGCCGTACCGCAGCACGCCGGTGTTCAAGTCGGCAATCACCTATCTCACGCTCAACCCCACCTGGACGGTGCCGCCAACCATCCTGAAGAACGACATCCTGCCCAAGCTGCGCAAGAACCGCGGCTACCTCGCCGCCAACCGCATCCGCGTGCTGGACAGCCAGGGCCGCGAGCTGGCGCCCGCCAGCGTGGACTGGGCCAACCCGCGCGGCATCGTGCTGCGCCAGGACGCCGGCCCGGGCAATTCGCTGGGGCGGCTGGTGATCCGCTTCCCGAACGACTACGCGGTGTACATGCACGACACGCCGCACCAGGAACTGTTCGCCAGCGAGCGGCGCACCTTCAGCTCCGGCTGCATCCGGGTGGAGCGCCCGCGCGAACTGGCCGAGCTGCTGCTGGATGATCCGCTGCGCTGGAACCGCGCGGCGATCGACCGCGCAATCGACACGCTGCAGACGCAGACCGTGATGCTGCCCAAGCCGGTGCCGCTGCTGCTGGCGTACTGGACGGTGGACCTGCGCGAGGACGGCCGCGTCGGCTTCCGCCCCGACGTGTACGACCGCGACCCGCCGCTGCTCGCCGCGCTGAATCGTCCGCGCGTGTCGCCGTGGCGACGTCCCCCCGATTTCGAGTAGCACCGTGGCTTGGAGTCCGATCCCCCAGTTGCAGGAGATGGGACGTGAAGCAGCGTTTTGCCGAAGCACCGATCATCGGCTTTCTGCGTGAGGCGGATGAACCGCCCCGGAGGGAAACGTCGCCGGGTGGGTGTGCGCCGACCGGCGGCGCTACAGCGGCATCGGCGTCAGCGGGGTCGACAGTGCCATGCCGCTGCGATGCGCGGTGCGCAGGAAGGACTGCAGCATCAGTGCCACGTCCTGCACGAAAAACAGCTGGGTCGGTGAGTGGGTGAGGAAATCCTCCTGCGTGCGAATATTCCAGGTGAGCCAGATGGATGCGAAACGGCGACCATCGAGGTGCTCGGCCTGGAAGTTCGGCTCGTCGTAGCCGACCGCCTTGGCGCCGCGGATGGTGTCGGCGAAGGTTTCCCGCAGACGCTGCAGGAAGGCCGTCTTGTCCAAGTCGTCCGGCCACGCGCAGAACAGGATCACGATGGCGCGGTGCACGTTGATCCCCACCCATGTGCGCAGGTCGCCGTCTGCGGCGTGCAGGGTGTAGTCATGGCCGATCACGCCGCTGCGCGCGCCGGTGGCGACTTCCACCGCGAGACCGCGCGCGTCGGTGATGCGCGCCAGCGCATGCGGCAGCAGGTGAGTGAGCACGTGTTCCGCGCGGCGCTCGAGCGCCACGGGGCTCTGGCCGGATTCGGTGAAAAACACCAGCAGTACATAGGCGAGCGCCGTCAACGCGATCTGGATCACCGACACCGACGCCGGCAGCCAGTCGCGGAATCCCGGCCGGTTGATGCCGATAAAGAAAGCCGTGGCGAAACCGGCCACCAGCAGCGTGAGCGCCCCCAGCAAGGCCCAGCGCAACCAGCGCGGCAGATAGACAACAAAGCGTTCCATCGTTTTCCCCGTCTGCCGGTGCCGGCTTGACCGGCGCGCCAGCATGATGCGATTGCGTGTGGTTGAATCCCGGTTTCTCGTGGGCCGGCGTCGGTGCGCCACCCGTGAGGCGGCGGTCACTCTACATGAGTACCGGCGAAAGCGCCGGGCCACGCCGTGGTCCGGTTTTTGGTGCCGTTTCCGGTGTGCCGCGATGCGCGAGTGGCGTGTGCCCAGGGCAGCGCACGATGCGGTAGGCACGCGCCAGCGGTCACGCAGCGGGCGCAACGTGCACTCACTCAAAAGAAGACACGGACGCAGCCGCAAACGCAACGCACGTGAAGCAGGCCGGCTCGCCACTTGCGCAGGCCACATCATCGTCGATGCAAAAGCTGCGACGGCGGCCAGCATGGCCTTCATGTGGCCTGCGGCACCCTCCACCCCATGCCACTTCAGATCACTCTCCGTCGGATAACCTTGGGTAGCGGATGGCCACTTTATGGTTTCCCACACACCGGGCTGAAGGCACGGTGGAGTTGGTGGGCCCACCAGGATTCGAACCTGGAACCAAGGGATTCGCGTGGTCCGGGGGTTTCTCCCCGGCGCGGACTATCTCTTCGCCCTTCGCTTCGTGAAGCGGGTGGGGCGCGGGACGCTCTTGCCTGTGATGAAGGGCGCTCAAGCCCCCAGGTAGTCTCTGCACCTTCCGCCGGTGTACCGGCGGCTTGGCTCAGGATTGCCGCCGGCCGCGTGGGCGCCGCTGCGGTTTCCCTGAATTCATCCCGTTCCCGTCCGCGCCTTCCGGCGCGGCGGCACCTTTCGATGAGTCCCCTGCTCTAACCGTTGAGCTATAGGCCCGAGCGCCCATGGTAGCAAGGCACGCACGCAAAACCACGCCCCATCCACGCCAGCAGCCGGCTACAGCGCCTTGCCCACCAGCGCCCCGATGCCGGAGGTGATGGCCATCGCCAGCGCGCCCCACAGCACGACGCGCGCGGCCGGGCGCAGCGGGTGGGCGCCGCCGGCGCCGGCGCCGATCACGCCGAGCAGGACGAGAAACAGGATCGAGCCGATGGCCACGGCCGGCACGAGGTGGGCACCGGGCGCGGCGAGCACCAGCAGCAATGGTGCGGCGGCGCCGGCCGAGAAGGTGACCGCCGAGGTCAGCGCCGCCTGCAGCGGACGCGCCGCGGTGCGTTCGGAGATGCCCAGCTCGTCCTGGGCATGCGCGCGCAGCGCGTCGTGCGCCATGAGCTGCGCGGCAACCGCATGCGCCAGCTCCGGGGTGAGACCGCGCGCCTCGTAGATCTGCGCCAGCTCGTGCGCTTCGGAGGCGGGGTCTTCGGCCAGCTCGCGCTCCTCGCGCGCCAGGTCGGCACGCTCGGTGTCCGCCTGCGAGCTCACCGAGACGTACTCGCCGGCGGCCATCGACATCGCGCCGGCGACCCAACCGGCCAGCCCCGCGACCAGCACGTCGCCCTTGCCGGTCGCCGCCGCGGCCACGCCCAGGATCAGGCTGGCGGTGGAGATGATGCCGTCGTTCGCGCCCAGCACCGCAGCGCGCAGCCAGCCGATGCGGCTGGCGCGATGACTCTCGCGGTGCAGCCGGCTCATGCGCGGCTACCGCCGAGCATGCGCTGCAGCACGCCATCCTTCAGCACGTAGTGGTGCACCAGCGCCACCGCGGCATGCAGGCCGGCGAGGATGACGATGGTCCAGCCGTTGATGTCGTGCAGCTCGCCCAGGACGTCATCCAGCGCCGCACGGTGGAGGGTGGCGAACTGCAGTTGCACCAGGCCGAAGAACTGGAAGCTTTCCGCCTGCGCCCAGCGCCACGTAAACCCAAGCACCACCTGCAGCGCGAGCAGTGCGTACAGCAGGTAGTGCATGCCGCGCGCGGCCTTGCCCTGCAATCCTTCGATGGCGAGCGGCAGGCGCCGGCCGCGGGTGGTGCGCCATGCGATGCGCACCACGAGTACCACTGCGAGCAGGATGCCGAGCGAGATGTGCAGCGACTGGAGCTGCTTGCGGGTGTCGCGCTCGAACAGGCCCCAAGTGACCGCCAGCGTGAACAGCGCCAGCACCAGCAGTGCGGTGAGCCAATGCAGCAGGATCGTGGTGCCGTCGTAACGCACGGCAACGGTTTGGGCATCCATGGAAGGCGATGTCGGCGTCATGGGTGGTGCACTCCCCGCAAGTTGGATGGCGTGGCCGGACTCCCGGCGGCGAACGCGCCGAACCGGACATGGCCGGGCCGACACGCCGCCGACCGGCAGCCCGCATGCTGCGCGCCGAAACTGTGGCACCCCTGAGTCGTCGGCGCCAGCCGCAGCGTGGATTCCCGTGGTAGCTGCACACGACGACGGCCGCTTGCGCGGCCGTCGGTTGCTGTCTTCTCCCACCCCCGCACGCGGCGGGGGCAAGCGTCACTCCACGTCGAGGAACGAACGCAGTTGTTCGCTGCGCGAAGGGTGGCGCAGCTTGCGCAGGGCCTTGGCCTCGATCTGGCGGATGCGCTCGCGGGTGACATCGAACTGCTTGCCGACCTCTTCCAAGGTGTGGTCGGTATTCATGTCGATGCCGAAGCGCATGCGCAGCACTTTGGCTTCGCGCGGGGTCAGGCCGGCGAGCACGTCGCGCACGGTTTCCATCAGGCCGGTTTCGGTGGCCGAATCGACCGGCGAGGAAGCGTTGCCGTCCTCGATGAAGTCGCCCAAGTGGGAATCCTCGTCGTCGCCGATCGGGGTTTCCATCGAGATCGGTTCCTTGGCGATCTTGAGCGCCTTGCGGATCTTGTCCTCGGGCATTTCCATCGCCTTGGCCAGCTCTTCCGGCGTGGCTTCGCGGCCGTATTGCTGCAGCATCTGGCGGCTGATGCGATTCAACTTGTTGATCGTCTCGATCATGTGCACCGGGATGCGGATGGTGCGCGCCTGGTCGGCGATCGAGCGGGTGATGGCCTGGCGGATCCACCAGGTGGCGTAGGTCGAGAACTTGTAGCCGCGGCGGTATTCGAACTTGTCGACCGCCTTCATCAGGCCGATGTTGCCCTCCTGGATCAGATCCAGGAACTGCAGGCCGCGGTTGGTGTACTTCTTGGCGATGGAGATCACGAGGCGCAGGTTGGCCTCGACCATTTCCTTTTTCGCGCGGCGGGCCTTGGCCTCGCCCGAGGCCATGGCGCGGTTGATGTCCTTGATGTCGGTGAGCGGCAGGAACAGCTTCTTTTCGATCGCGGCAAGCTTCTCCTGCTCGGCGTCGATCGCCTCGCGGTGACTCTTGATGTTGGGCGTCCACTTTTGCCGCTTGCGCGCGAGCTCGGCGACCCACTCGGCGTTGCCTTCGTTGCTGGGGAAGGTCTTGAGGAACTCGGTCTTGGGCATCTTCACCTGCTTGACGAAGATGTCCATCAGCGCGCGCTCGTGGTGGCGGATGTCGCCCACCACCTCGCGCAGCTTGCGCACGAAGCCGTCGATCAGCGCGCTGGGCAGCTTGAGCTTCAGGAACTCCTCGGCCATCTGGTCGCGCAGCTTGACGATCTTCTTGTCGGTGATGCCGGTGGCCTTGAGCGCGGCCTTCTGGAACTTCGCGTAGTAGTCGCGCAGGAGCTCCATGCGGCGCTTGACCTCCTCCGGGTCGGGGCCGGTCGGACCGGCCTCCTCTTCTTCCTCGCTGGCGGTCTCGTCGTCTGCGTCGTCCTCGTCCGCCTCGCCGTCGTCGCCGGCGGCTTCGCGCTCTTCGGCGGCCTTGGCGGCAGCGGCTTCGCGCTCTTCGCGCGCGGCGTCGGCGGCGGCTTCGAGATCAAGGAAGCCGGCAAGGATTTCGGACAGGCGGCGCTTGCCGTCCAGGTGCTGGTCGTACTCGCCGAGCAGCAGCTCGATGGTGAGCGGGAAGCTCGCCAGCGCGTTCTGCACCTGCGAGAGGCCCTCCTCGATGCGCTTGGCGATGGCGATCTCGCCCTCGCGGGTCAGCAGTTCGACCGTGCCCATCTCGCGCATGTACATGCGCACCGGGTCGGTGGTGCGGCCCACCTCGGAGTCGACCGCGGACAGCAGCGCCACGGCTTCTTCGGCGGCCTCGTCGTCGCTGGTCGCGCTGGGCGCGTTGTCGGCGAGCGGGTCGGCGTCGGGGGCGGCATCGTGCACTTCGATGCCGACGCCCTTGAGCACCGCCATGATGTCTTCGATCTGCTCGGCATCGACGATGTCGTCCGGCAGGTGGTCGTTGATTTCCGCGTAAGTCAGATAACCCTGTTCGAGCCCCTTGGAGATGAGCGCCTTGATCTCGGATTGTTGCTCGTGGATTTTGTTGTTCATTCACCGACCGCCGCAGGGTTCAAGAACCGGACATTATAGCGATGTGACGCTTTTTTGCCCAGGTTTCAAGTAGAAAAGGCCATGGCACGTTGAAGCAAAAACCGTGCCGCATCACGCACTTGCGCACTTCCAGTCAGCCGGTATCCAGCCAGAACGTCACTGGCCCGTCATTCACCAGGCTGACCACCATATGGGCACCGAAGCGCCCGGTTTCCACCCGGGGATGTGCCGCGCGCGCCAATTCCAAAAGCCGCTCGAACCAGCGCCGCCCGGCGCCCGGTTCGGCGGCGCGGGCAAAGCTCGGGCGCATGCCGCTATGGGTATCGGCCGCAAGGGTGAATTGGCTTACCAGCAACAGGCCGCCACCGGTATCGGTGAGCGAGCGGTTCATTTTGCCGGCCGCATCGGCAAACACGCGGTAGCCCAGCAGCCGCTCGCACATGCGCTGCGCCTGCGGCTCGCCGTCGGCCGGCTGCACGGCGACCAGTGCCAGCAGGCCGGCGTCGATCGCACCGATGGTTTCCCCTTCCACCTCGACACGCGCGGAACGCACGCGCTGGATCAACGCGATCATGGCCACTGGCTCGCGGGCGAAGCGTGCAGCATAAGCGCGCCGCGCCACCGCGGGAAGCGCATTCACTTAAACTCGCCGGATGCGCCCGGACATGTTCGTGATCTACCTGTTGTTGCGCCTGTTTGCCCTGCTGCCGCTGCGCGCGCTGCATGCGCTCGGCGCCGGCGTTGGTCGACTCGCACTGGCCCTTCGCGCCGCCAGCGCCAGGCATGCGCAGGTGAACCTGGCGATCGCCCGGCCGCAGCTCGACCCCGCCGCGCGCGCCGCGCTGGTGCGTGAGGCGATGGCGGAAGACGGCAAGACGCTGGCCGAGGTGGTGAAAATCTGGGGCTCGAGCCCACGCAAGGCACTGCAGCTGGTGCGCGAAGTGCGTGGCGAGGCGCTGTTCGACGCCGCGCTCAAGTCCGGCAGGGGCGTGATCGTGGCCGCGCCGCACCTGGGCTGCTGGGAAGTCCTGAACTACTGGCTGTGCGCGAAGACGCCGATGGCCATCCTCTACCGGCCGCCGCGCATCGCCGCGGTGGAAGGCCTGCTGCGCAAGGTGCGCGGCGCGTTCGCACCCGAGCAGGTGCGCGCCGAGGGCGCCGGCGTGCGCACGCTGTACCGGCGGCTCGCCGCCGGCGGCACGGTGGGCATCCTGCCCGACCAGAAACCGCGTGCCGGCGAAGGTCAATTTGCGCCATTTTTTGGTCGCGACGCGCTCACCATGGTGCTGCTGCCGCGGCTGGCGGCACGCACCGGCGCCACCGTGCTGTTTCTGTTTGCCGAGCGCCTGCCGCGCGGCGCCGGCTACCGCATCCACGTGCTG
Source organism: Rhodanobacter sp. FW106-HT46G03 (assembly GCF_058789895.1). Classification (NCBI taxonomy): domain Bacteria; kingdom Pseudomonadati; phylum Pseudomonadota; class Gammaproteobacteria; order Lysobacterales; family Rhodanobacteraceae; genus Rhodanobacter; species Rhodanobacter sp. FW106-HT46G03. Next base: position 49,928 of record NZ_JBYTCC010000001.1, on the reverse strand, counting down.
CCGGCACCGGGCGGCATCGACGACGCCGACCCCGCGGTAGCCTGCCGCGCGCTCAATCGCGGGGTGGAGGTATGCGTGGAGCGCGCCTTCGCCCAGTACCAATGGCATTACAAGCGCTACACCCGCTACGACCAGCCCAGCCCCTACGACCCGCCGGCTTGAGTGGTGTCGCGCTGACATGGATCACACGCGCGGCCGCGTAACGTGGTGCAGTGCAACGCGTGCAATACGACGCGCCGCGTGTGCGGATGGCCGCAGGCGCCTTTCCTTCAATCAAGACGGAGCGACACGATGCAACTGGGCATGATCGGGCTGGGCAAGATGGGCGCCAACATGGCGGAGCGGCTGGTGCACGGTGGCCACCAGGTAACCGGCTTCGACCCCGGCAACGAGGCGCGCAAGGCTGCCGCCGCGCGCGGCATTGCCAGCACCGACTCGCTGGCGGCGCTGGTCGCTGCCCTGCCCACGCCGCGCGTGCTGTGGTCGATGGTGCCCTCCGGCAAGATCACCGACGACACCGTGAATGCGCTGCTGCCGCTCTTGGCCAAGGGCGACGTGCTGATCGACGGCGGCAACTCCAACTACAAGGACACCCTGCGCCGCGCCGCGCTGTACGCGGAGCACGGCCTGGGTTATGTCGACTGCGGCACCAGCGGTGGCGTGTGGGGGCTGGCCGAGGGCTACAGCATGATGGTCGGCGGCGACGCGGCCACGGTGGAACGTCTGAAACCCATCTTCGAAACCCTGGCGCCGGCCAAGGATCAGGGCTGGGGCCGGGTCGGCCCGGTCGGCTCCGGCCACTTCACCAAGATGGTCCACAACGGCATCGAATACGGTCTGATGCAGTCGTACGCCGAGGGCTTCGCCATCCTCGGCCACAAGCAGGAGTTCGGCCTCGACCTGCACCAGGTCGGCGAAATCTGGCGCTACGGCAGCGTGGTGCGCTCGTGGTTGCTCGACCTCACCACCGACGCGCTCGGCAAGAACCCGAAAATGGACGGCATCGCGCCGTTCGTGCCCGACTCCGGCGAAGGCCGCTGGACGGTGGCCGAGGCGATCGACCTCGACGTGCCGGCGCCGATCATCACCGCCTCGCTGATCGAGCGCCTGCGTTCGCGCGACAGCGAATCGTTCACCGACAAGCTGCTCTCCGCCATGCGCAACGAATTCGGCGGGCACGCGATCAAGCACGAAGGCAAGTAAGGCGACACCCGGCGCAGCGACCGTTGCAGTCATGCGCTTCTTTGCAGGCTTCAGCGGCTGATGTGGCGTCAGAGCGGTTTCGTGCCGCTGACGCGGCCCGAGCTACTTCTCTTTTGCTTGCCCAAAAGAGAAGTAGCCAAGAGAAAACGGCACCCCGCGGCGGCGCTTTTTGCCCGTCCATGGGCAAAAAGTCCGTGAGGCGGGGCGGGGCTTTTCGAGCGGGCATCGTGCCCGCGCGAAAAGGCGAGGCCATCCATGGCCTCGCCCGCTGCGCGGCTTTTCCCACCCCGCCTCACCGCCGCCGAGGGGCCCCGGGAAAAGCGGCGCGCATCGTGCGCGCCAGAAGCAAAAGCATTGCAGCCCCGGCGAACCGTCGCAGGGCCCGCCGGCGAGTAACAGTGCGCTTGACGGAAGGCCAAACTGGCCGCAACCGCAAGCGGCCTCTTGCGAGTCAGCCAGCGCCGCGCAGCCGCGCCAGCGTCGCCTCGGCCTCGCGCATGATCCGCGCGATGCGTTCGCCGGCGGGCACCACGTCGTGGATCTGGCCGATGGATTGCCCGGCGTAGATCGCCATGTCGTCGAGGCGGCCGGTGGCGTCGACCATCGGCGAGTCGGTGGAGAACGGGTACACCGGCGCCCCGCCGTCCTGCCAGGCGATGGGCTGGTTTTTCTGGGCGTCGGTGAGCGTGTCGTAGTACCCGCGCGTGACCGCGTTGGGCAGCACGCGTACCGGCGCGGTGATCTTCCAATTGCGCGCAAACACCGTGGTGCGCAGAGTGTCTTCGGCGCGCGCTTCCACCACCCGCTGGCGGTGATGCGGGTGGGCGAAGGACTCGGTCGTTGCGAGAAACGCGCTGCCCAGGCTCACCGCTTGCGCGCCGAGCGCCAGCGCCGCGACCAGCCCCGCACCCGACGCGATGCCGCCGGAAGCCGCGACCGGCACATCGCCGGCGAGCGCCACCACCTCGGGCAACAGGGCGAACGTGGACACCTCGCCACGCACGTGGCCGCCGGCTTCCACACCCTGCGCAACCAGCGCATCGCAGCCGGCTTCCAGTGCAGCCTCGGCATCGCGGCAACTGCCCACCTGGTGGATCACCTGCACGCCCTCGCCCTTCAGCCGGCGGACGAGCTCGCGGTCGACCTCCCAGAACAGCACCATTGCCGGCACCTTGAGGCGCAGGCAGGCGGCCACCGCGGCGCGCAGCAGCGCGGGTTCGCACGAGCCGGGAATCAGGTTGATCGCAAAGTGCAGGTCGGCGCGCGTGGCCGCCCGCAGCGCGGCGACCTCACGCTCGATGAGTGCCACCGGCTCGCGCACCATGCCCATCACCGGAAAACCGCCGGCGTTGGCCACCGCCGCGGCGAGCCCGCTGCGCGCGACGCCGCCCATGCCGGCCAGCATGATCGGCACCGTGCAGTGCAGGGCATCCAGCAGCGGCGTGTGCAAGGCAGCGTGCATGGCTCACACCACCGCCAGCGCCTGGTCGATGTCGGCAATCAGGTCGTCCACATGCTCGATGCCCACGCACAGGCGCACCAGATCGGCGCTGACGCCGGCGGCCTTGAGCTCCTCGTCGTTCAACTGGCGATGGGTGGTGGTGGCCGGGTGACAAGCCAGCGTCTTGGCGTCGCCGATGTTCACCAGGCGCTTGATGATCTGCAGCTGGTCCATGAACCGCGCGCACGCGGCGCGGTCGCCCTTGACGCCGAAGGTGAACAACGAGGAGGGGATGCCGCCGTCCATGTACTTTTGCGCCAACGCGTAGTCGCGGTCGCCCTCCAACCCGCCGAAGTTCACCCAGCTCACCTTGGGGTGCGCCTTGAGATGTTTCGCGATCGCCAGCGCATTGCTGCAATGGCGCTCCATACGCAGCGCCAGGGTTTCGATGCCCTGCAGGATCAGGAACGCATTGAACGGCGAAATCGCGCCGCCGGTGTTGCGCAACGCGACGGTGCGCGCGCGGGCAATGAACGCCGCGTCGCCAAAGTCATCCACGTAGACCACGCCGTGATAGGCCGCTTCCGGCGTGGAGAACTGCGGAAAGCGCGGGTTGCCGCGCCAGGCGAACTTGCCGGAGTCGATGACGATGCCGCCGATACTGTTGCCGTGGCCGCCGAGGTACTTGGTGAGCGCATGCACCACGATGTCGGCGCCGTGCTCGATCGGCCGGCACAGGACCGGCGTGGGCACCGTGTTGTCCACCACCAGCGGCACGCCCTGCGCATGCGCCACCTTGGCGATCGCTGCGAGGTCGACGATGTTGCCGGCCGGGTTGCCGACCGACTCGCAGTAGACCAGCCTGGTGTTGGCGTCGATCGCGGCGGCGAACGCCTGCGGGTCGCGTCCATCCACCAGCCGCGCCTCGATGCCGAGATCCTTCAGCGTGTGCTTGAAGAAGGTGTAGGTGCCGCCGTAGACCTGACTGGTGGCGACGAGGTTGTCGCCAGCCTTCGCCAGCGTCAGCACCGCCGCGGTGATCGCCGCCATGCCGGAGGCGAACGCGAGCCCGGCCAGCCCGCCCTCGAGCAGCGCCACCCGCTGTTCGAGCACGTCGGTAGTGGGGTTCTGGATGCGCGTGTAGATGTTGCCCGGCACCTTCAGGTCGAACAGGTCCGCACCGTGCTGGGTGCTGTCGAAGTAGTAGCTGGTGGTCTGGTAGATCGGCACCACCACCGAATGCGTCTGCGGGTCGCCGGCAAAGCCGCCGTGGATGGCAATGGTTTCACGTTGCATGTCGGGCTCCTCCTCGGGGGTGTCGTCGCATCGCCCGAGTGTAGGCGTTTGCGCCGGCCAAACCCGGCATGGCGATATGACCTTCGCGCATGAGCAAATGTCCGGCGGGATTCATTCCGGCGGGCCTTTCACGAAGCCGGTCAGGCCGAAGCCGAAGCCGCGCGGCATACTGCGCACTTCGTCATTCGCGGCCCAGTCCATGCGCGTTCGGGTGTTCCAGCACGTTCCGTTTGAAGGGCTCGGCTCGATTGCCGACTGGCTGGCCACGCGCCAGGCCGCGGTGGCCACCACGCGGTTCGATCTTGCCCCGCGGTTGCCGGCTGCCGAGAGCTTCGATCTGCTCGTCGTGCTGGGCGGTCCGATGGGCGTGAACGACGAGGCCGAACTGCCGTGGCTAGCAGCGGAAAAGCGCTTCATTGGTGCGGCGGTGCGCGCCGGCACGCCGGTGCTGGGCGTCTGCCTGGGTGCGCAGCTGATCGCCAGCGCGCTCGGTGCGCGCGTCTACCGCGGCACGCACCAGGAGATCGGCTGGTTTCCGGTCACCGCCTGCGCGCACGCGGGCGACACGTTCGCGTTTCCGCCAACGCTCGATGCCTTCCACTGGCACGGCGATACCTTCGAGCTGCCATCCGGCGCCATCCAGCTCGCACGCAGCGCCGCCTGCGCGCAGCAGGCGTTCCAGTTCGGCGCGCGCTGTATCGGCCTGCAATGCCACCTGGAAACCACGCCGGCCAACGCGCAGACGATGGTCGAACATTGCCGCCACGAGCTGGTGCCGGCGCCCTGCGTGCAGGATGCCGCGAAGATTCTTGCCGCGCCGCCCGCGCGCTACGCCGCGCTCACGGCGCAGATGACGCGCGTGCTCGATTACCTGGTGCGCTGAAGCGGGTTGCTCACGGGTAGAACGGCCAGAACCTCGGAATCAGCCACATCGACAGCGTGCAGAACAAGGCAATCAAGGGAATGCCGACCTTCATGAAGTCGGTGAACCGGTAACCGCCGGCGTAATACACCATGGTGTTGGTCGGGTAGCCGACCGGGGTCGCAAAGCTGGTGGCGGCGGCAAACGCGACCGCCACCACGAACGGCCGCGGATCGGCGCCAATCGCGTGCGCCACGCTGACGGCAATGCCCACCATCAGCACCACCGACGGGTTGTGGCCCATCAGCTCGGTCAGCAGCGCGGTCAAGAGGTACACCATGAGCAGCGCCGCCAGCGGCCCGTGGTTGCCGATCAGGCCGAGTCCGGCTTCCACCACGGCGTGCGACAGCCCGGTGCTTTCGATTGCCGTGCCCAGCGGCAAAATCGCGCCAAGCAGCACGATGATTTTCCAGTCCATGCCTTCGTACACGTCCTTGCGGCCGAAACAGCCGGTCAGCGCCATCGCCGCGGCGCCGCAGAGGGCCGCCACCGGAATCGGCAGCCAGCGCAGGCCGGAGACCAGCACCACGCCGGCCATGATCGCGATGGCGTACAGCGCCTTGCGCGACAGCCGGCGGGTGTCGCTGCGCTCGCTGAGCACGATGAAGGCCTCGTCGGAGCGCAGCGACGACATGCTCCCCTCCTCCACCAGCACCAGCAGCACGTCGCCCACCGCGAGGCTCACGTCAGCCAACTTGTCGCGCAGCACTTGGCCACGGCGATGGATGGCAAGCGCGACCGCATCCGGGCGCCGACCGAGATCGGTCTCCGCCAGCCGCCGGCCTTCGGCCAGGCTCGCCGGCGCCACCATCATCTCGGCCAGCACGCGTGGGTGGCCGGTATCCGGCGCGTAGCGGCTTTCCGGCACGTTGCGCAGGTGCGCGCGGCGCTGGAAGTCCTCGATCTTTTCCCAGTCGCCGCGCACCAGCAACACGTCGCCCGCCTGCAATTGCTGCGAGCGCGGCGACCACATGCGCCGCTCACCGCGCAACAGCTCCAGCGGATACACGCCGTAGCGTTCGCCCAGGTGCACGTCGGCAATGCGCTTGCCGACCAGCGGCGAACTGCCCCCCAGCGCCAACTCGGTAACGTACTTGCCGATCTCCTCCTCTTCGAGGTCGTCGGCGGCGATGTGGCGCGGCAACAGCCAACGCCCGACCAGCATCAAATAGGTGATGCCGGCCACCGCCAGGAGCGCGCCCATGCCGGTGAACTCGAACACGCCGAAGCTGGCCAGCCCGTGTTGTTGCGCCAGCGAATCGGCCAACAGGTTCGACGAGGTGCCGATCAGCGTGCACACGCCGCCCATCTGCGCGGCGTACGCCATCGGCATCAGCACCCGCGCCGGCGAGGTGCCGGTGCGCTGGCACACGCGCAGCGCCAGCGGCAGGAACATCGCCACCAGCGCGATGTTCTTGATGAACGCGCCGAGCGGTGCGATCGCCAGCATCAGCGTGAGCGTCAACAGCCACGGCCGGCGGATGCGCATCAGGAGCCGGCTCAGGGGTTCCAGCGCGCCCGAGCGCTCGATGCCGATCGACAGCGCGAACATCGCCGCCACCGTCACCGTGGCCTCGTTGCTGAACCCGACCAGCGCCTGCGCCGGACTGACGATGCCCAGCACCACCAGCGCACACAACACCAGCAACGCGACGAGGTCGATGCGCAGCTTCTCGCTGGCGAACAACGCCATCGCCAGCGCGATCACACCGGTCAGCGCCCACGCCTGCCACGTCATGCAGCCATCCTGCGCAGCGCCCGTCGGCTCATCGGCATCGCTCCCCTCCGCGCCGGCGACGGCGCCACGCCGCCCATGCTACGCGAGCATCCAGCGGGCAGGAAATCACCGCGGCCCGATCCGCGGCACAATGGCGGCATGACCGACAACCCTGCAACGCGAGGCCCGACGATTGCGCTGGCGCTCGGCGCCGGCGGCGCGAAAGGCCTCGCGCACATCGGCGTGATCGAGGAGCTGACCGCGCGCGGTTGCCACGTCACCGCCATTGCCGGCAGCTCGATGGGCGCACTGATCGGCGGCATCCACGCGATGGGCAAACTCGACGTGTACCGCGACTGGGTGGTGTCGCTGGCCAAGCTCGACGTGCTGCGGCTGGTCGACTGGACGCTTTCCGGCGGGCTGATCAAGGGCGACCGCATCATCGACACCATGCGCGAGCTGATCGGCGACACGCTGATCGAGAAACTGCCGATCGCCTACACCGCGGTCGCCACCGACATCGACCGCGGCCGCGAAATGTGGCTGACGCGCGGGCCGTTGTTCGACGCCATCCGTGCGTCGATCGCGATCCCCACCATTTTTCGTCCGCACCTGGTCGACGGCCACCGCTGCGTCGACGGCGCGCTGCTGAACCCGGTGCCGGTGACGCCGCTGATCCGCGAGCGCGCCGATTACGTCATTGCGGTAAGCCTCGACGGCGCCGCCAGCAAGCCGCCGACAGCCGTTGCCGCGCCGGCCACCGAGCCGGCCGTGGTGGCCGGTTACCGCCAGCGCATCGGCGCCTTCGTCAACCGCCTGCTCGCGCACCGCGATATGGCAGCCGCACGCGAGCCGGGCGCGCTGGAACTGCTGGCGCAGTCGATCGAGCTGATGCAGGCCAACCTGGCCCGCTTGCGTCTCGCCGCCTACGAGCCGGATCTCTTGATCCAGCTGCCGCGCAACATCGCCAGCGCCTACGAGTTTTACCGCGCGCGCGACCTGATCGAGTTGGGACGCGCGGCCGCACACGAGGCGTTGGCAACATGGCCGCCAACGGCGCAAGACGCGGACGCCTGATGCCGCGCGCAGCGGCTATGGCTTCTTGCCCTGCGCGTGCAGCCACTTTTCGAAATAAGCCTTCATCACCACCGCGTTGTTGTGCGCGGTGTCGTGCGCGCCAAACAGGATGGTGACCGGGTGGCTTGCCGCGCGTTCGGCGATCGGCTGCCACTGCGCCTTGAGCTGGTCCAGCTCGGCAACATAACGCTGCTGAAACCCGCTCCACAGCGCCGGATCGTGGCCGAACCACTTGCGCAGCTCGGTCGACGGCGCCAGCTCCTTCGCCCACACATCGAGCGGCACCGCTTCCTTCCTGAGACCGCGCGGCCACAACCGGTCGATCAGCACGCGGTAGCCGTCGCTCTTCGCGGCCGGTTCGTACACGCGCTTGATGGCAATGCTCATGACAAGACTCCTGCAACTATCCCTTTGCAGGATACGCGCGTGCGGTCACGCAGGCGTGATGCGATCCGGGTCCGCAAGCGCGGCCGCGCGCCTTCGGCAGCCGCGCCAAAGACCGGAATTGTCGCCGACGGTTACAGCTCTTCGACGCGCGTCACCTTGGCCCGGCGCATCAACCACGCCACCCCGCGCAGGTCGGCCAGGCCCACCCACAGGCGATCCAGCATGCCGTACTTGGACACCCCCGCCGTGCGTGGGCGGTGGCCCACCGGCACGCTGACGCTGGCATAGCCGGCACGCTTGACCAGCGCCGGCAGGTAGCGGTGCATGTGGTCGAAATACGGCAGGCGCAGAAACAGCTCGCGCTCGAAGAGTTTCAGGCCGCAGCCGGTATCCGGAGTGGCGTCCCTGAGCATGCGCGAGCGCACCGCATTGGCGATTTTTGAGGAGATGCGCTTGTTAAAGCTGTCACGCCGCGTGGTGCGCCAGCCGGCAAACAGCTTCACCTCCGGCGGTGCCGCATCGCGCGCGGCGAGCAGCCTGGGAATGTCGGCCGGATCATTCTGGCCATCACCGTCGAGGGTGGCCACCCACGCGCCGCGCGCCGCCTGCACGCCGTGCCACACCGCCGTGCTCTGCCCGCTGCGGGTGACGTGGTGCAACACGCGCAGCTCCGGGTGCTGCGCCTTCTGCGCGGCCAGCACGGCGCGGCTGTCGTCGCTGGAATCGTCGTCGACGTAGACCACCTCGTAGTCGAACTTGCCGCGCAACGCGGCGGCAATCTCGGCGAGCAGGGGCGGAATGTTGTCGCGTTCGTTGAACACCGGGACGACGACGGAAAGCTGCGGCATGGTGGGGCCTTGGCGAAAACGGATGCCGCGACGCAGCGGCAGGGGCGCATTTTAGTGCATGCCGCATGCCGGGTTCGCGGGCAAACCCGCCGACACGGCCGCGGCCACCGGCGAAGGCGCGCCCCGCCTCAACGCAGCTTGCCGAGGATGCCTTCGAGCTCGTCGTTGGAGTGGTAGTGGATGACGAGCTTGCCGCGACCACCGCGGCTCGTCGCCACCTCGACCCGGGTGGCAAAGCGCTCGCCCAGCTCGCGCTCCAGCGCCTCGATGTTGGGGTCGCGGCTGACGCGCTTGGGCTTGGCGCCGGGCGCGGACTGCGCGCGACGTGCGGCGTCTTCCAGCTCGCGCACCGACCAGCCGAGCGTGGCCGCCTGCCGCGCGAGCTGCAGCGCGATGGCCTCGTCCAGCGTGAGCAGGCAGCGCGCGTGACCCATCTCCAGCTTGCCCTCGTCGAGCAGTTTCTTGATCGCCTCGGGCAGGTCGGTCAGGCGCAGCAGGTTGGACACCGCGGCGCGCGAGCGGCCGACGGCATCGGCGGCCTGCTGGTGGGTGAGGGCGAAATCCTCGATCAGGCGCTTGAGTGCGTCGGCCTCTTCGAGCGGGGTCAGGTCCTGGCGCTGGATGTTCTCGATCAGCGCCATCGCCGGCACCGCCACTTCGGGCACGTCCTTGACCAGCGCCGGCAACTCGGCGAGCTGCGCGCGCTGCGCGGCACGCCAGCGGCGCTCGCCGGCGATCAGTTCGTACTTGTTGCGGCCAAGCGCACGCACCACCACCGGCTGGATCAGGCCCTGCGCCTTGATCGACGCCGCCAGCTCGTCCAGCGCTTCGTCGTTCCAGTGCCGGCGCGGCTGGTACTTGCCGGGCTGGATGTGCCCGATCGGCAGCGTGCGCAGCTCGCCTTCCTGTTCCAGCACCGCGACGGCATCGTCGCCGCCGAGCAGTGCATCCAGGCCGCGCCCCAGACCTCGTTTCTTTGCAGCCATGCTCAGTCCTGATGATGCGACGCGGACGCCGCGTGTAGCGCTTCGTGCGCATCGCCGGCCGCAACCGCAGCGGCAATGCCGCGTTCGCGGCGAATGATTTCACCGGCCAGGCCGATGTAGGCGATCGCGCCGCGCGAGCTGCGGTCGTAGAGGTGGATCGGCTGGCCGTGGCTCGGCGCCTCGGCCAGGCGCACATTGCGTGGAATGATCGAGCGCAGCACCTTGTCGCCGAAATGCTGGGTGAGCTGCGCGGACACCTCGTTGCCGAGGTTGTTGCGCACGTCGTACATGGTGCGCAGGATGCCTTCGATCTCCAGCCGGTGGTTGAGCCGCTGGCGCACCGCCTTCACGGTTTCCAAGAGGCTCGACAGGCCTTCGAGCGCGAAGTATTCGCACTGCACCGGAATCAGCACGCCGTCGGCGGCGGTCAGCGCGTTGAGCGTCAGCAGGTTCAGCGACGGCGGGCAATCGACCAGGATCAGGTCATAGCGGTCGGCGACCGGCGCCAGGCGCTCATGCAGGCGATGCTCGCGCGCCAGCGCGTCCATCAGTTTCAGCTCGGCGGCGGTGAGGTCGCCGTTGCCGGGCAGGAGGTCGAAGTGCGACTCGGTGGTGACCACCGCGTCCAGCACGCCAGCCTCTTCCAGCAACACCGCGCAGCCGTTCGGGCTGGCCGTGCGCTTGTCCACGCCGGAGGCCATCGTGGCGTTGCCCTGCGGGTCGAGATCGACCAGCAACACGCGGCGCTTCGCGGCGGCCAGGGCTGCTGCGAGATTGACTGCCGTGGTGGTCTTGCCGACGCCACCTTTCTGGTTGGCGACGGCGAGAATGCGTGCCATGGGCTCGTTTCGAGTGCGCGAAAGGAGGCCTAGATTAGCAGGCCGCACCCGCGCCAGCCCGACGCAGCACGACCAGCTGGCGCTGTGCGTCCAGCCCCGGCACGGCCAGTGACTGCACCGCGGCCACCGTGAAGGCGGGCGGCACCCCGGCCAGCTCGGCGTCCGCCAGCCGGCCCTTCATCGCCAGCCAGGTGCCACCCGGCGCCAGCAGATGCCCGCCCCAGGCCAGCATGTCGGCGAGACTTGCGAAGGCGCGCGCGGTGATGCAATCGAACTGGCCGGGCACGTCCTCGACCCGCGCCTGCAGCGCGCGCACGCCGGTCAATTGCAGGCTGCGGATCGCCTCGCGCAGAAAGCGCACCTTTTTGCCGTTGGAATCCACCAGCAGCGTCTCGCGCCGGGGCACCGCGATGGCGAGCACGATGCCCGGCAGGCCGGGGCCGGTACCGAGATCGGCCAGCGTGTCGCCATGGACGAACGGCGCGATGGCGAGCGAATCGAGCACGTGGCGGGTGACCATCTCCAGCGGGTCGCGCACCGCCGTGAGGTTGTAGGCGGCATTCCAGCGCGCCAACAGCTCCACGTAATCGACCAGACGCTCGGCGGCGCCGGGCGGCAGCGCAAGCGGCAAGGCGGCCACGCCATGGTCGAGGCGGGCGGCGAGATCGGCGCGGGAAGTCATGCGGGCACGCTGGAACTGGGGCCGGACAGTATCCGGCGACGCCCGCAAAAACGAAAACCCGCCGGGAGGCGGGTTCGCGGGGACCCCGGGTGTGGCACTCAGGCCGCTTCGAGCTCGACCCGGGTCACCATCATGCCGCGCGGACGCAGCGTGCTGTTCAAGGTTTGCTTGACGTGCGCGCCAGCGTCGTGGCGATCGGCCAAGGCAGCGGGCGCCTGCTCGCGCACGGCCGCCTGCGCGCCGCGGCGGATCAGCTGCTCGACCTCGTCGATCACCGCGTCCACGCGCTCCGGCTCCAGCACCTGCCAGTACACCGTGCCGCGCAGTTCGCGGCGCTCGTCGAGCGGCTCGTCGAGCTTGAGCATCTGTCCGCCAAGATCGATCTTGTGCCGCACCCGGTCACGCCACGGCTGGATCAGGTGCGTGCCTTGCTCCAGCACGCGTGCCAGCTTGCCGTGCCGGTACACGCTGTACACCCGGCCAGCCGGCACCCGACGCACGGCGCTGGCCAGCAGCACGGCGGCGGTCACGAGCGAGAGGATCAGCCAAGCATCCATAACGTTCACCAACAACAGGTTGCGAAAGGTTCGTACAAATCGACCGTAACTTCGTGGCACAGCGTCTTGAAGTGGGTCGTTAACCGAGATTTAACGCTATCGGAGCGGACTTGACAAGCGATGTAGTTCGCGGTTTTGCCCCCTGTTCAGGGAATCGACACGCACGCCACCGGCTTGAGCCGCAAGGCGCCGGCCAAGCGTGTGCACCGTCACAAAAAAAGGCCGCCCCTTTCGCGCGAAACGAAAGGGGCGGCCGACCACCGTGCGATCAGAACCGCCCGGCCTGGTAGTCCGCCACTGCGGTGCGGATCTCCTCCGGCGTGTTCATCACGAACGGCCCGTAGCGCGTGATGGTCTCGTTGAGCGGTCGGCCGGCAACCAGCAGCAGGCGCGCGCCGGCCTTGCCGCCGGCAAGCTGCACGCCCTCGCCGTTGCCGAGCACCGCGAGCTCGCCGCGCGCAAGCGGTTCACCGGCCACTTCGACCGCCTCGCCGTCGAACACGTAGGCAAACGCCCGATGCGTGGCCGGCAGCGGCACCTCGACCTGCGCGCCGGGTTCGAGTGCCAGGTCGAGATAGATCGGCGCGGTGGAGATGCCGTCGACCGGACCGGTGGCACCGGCAAATGTGCCGGCGATCACCCGCGCGGTGACGCCCGCCGCCGGATGCACGACCGGGATGCGCTCCGGGCCGATGTCCTGATAGCGCGGCGCGGTCATCTTGTCCCTGGCGGGCAGGTTCACCCACAGCTGGAAACCCCACATCAGGCCGTTTTCCTGCACCGGCATTTCCGAGTGCAGGATGCCGCGCCCGGCGGTCATCCACTGCACGCTGCCGGCGACGAGGTCACCGTGGTTGCCGTGGTTGTCGGCATGGCGCATGTGCCCGGCCAGCATGTAGGTGACGGTCTCGAAGCCGCGGTGCGGATGCTCGGGAAACCCGGCGATGTAGTCGTCGGCGCGGTCCGAGCGGAATTCGTCCAGCATCAGGAACGGATCGACGTGGTCGAGCAGCGGCTGCCCGATGAGGCGCGTGAGCTTGACGCCGGCGCCATCGGCGGTCGGCATGCCGCGCACGCGGCGAAGAATGCGGCGTTCAGTCATGGTCGTGCTCCAACGGAAACGATGCCTGCAAGATGCGCGCTTGCGAGGTTGGCGCCAAGGGCTGCAAGGGGAACGGATCGTTTCGGTTTTGGGGTTGGGGTTTGGGTTTGGCGGCGGTGACGCATGCGGGATGCCGCCTTTGCGTCAGGCGCGACATCAGAGCTGGTGGCCGGATGTTTGGGGCGCACATCCTGTGCGCCCCGAACTCGCCCCGGTGAAGCCGGGGTTCCGCCAGCGGATCGCGCCGCGATCCGTTGGCGTGCGGGCCATCCTTGGCCCGCGGTTTTCCGCAAGCCCGCCGCGGCGCGGACTGCGCACGCGCGCCGGTCGGATCAGTGCACCCAGTGGTCGCCGCGATGGCGCGGGGGCGGGGTGGAAGGCGGGTTGTCGGCTTGCACCATCGCCTCGATCTCGTCGGCGGTCGCCGGCTTGTCCTGCCAGTAATGGCCGACGGCATCGAGCACGCTGGACACCTGCGCAAGGCAGTCCTCGTATTCGTCGTCGCTCAACGGCGTGATCTCGGCATCGGTGTGCAGTACGCCTTCGTCGACCGCCAAGGCCATCACCGGGCTGAGCGCGTCCATCAATGCCGGGTCGTTCGCCAGCCGGGTTTCCCACAGGTTGGCGCGCAGGTCGATGCCGCGGCTGAAGCCTTCGCACCAGCCGGCGGCGGTCAGCTGCGGGCCGTGCTCGGTATCGATTTCGCCCAGGATCGGCTCGTAGGCGTCCACATCCAGCTCGGCGCCAATCGAGTCGTTGAGCTTGGCCAGGAGCGCCAGCACGCGATTGCCTTCCGCCTCGTCGCCAAACGGCTCATGCAGCACTTCGGGCAGCCATTCGTCGGGCAGCACTTCGAGCGGGCCGACGGCCAGCAGGCTCAGCATGCCGTGCACGCCATCGAGCAGCATGTGGCCGTCGCCCTCGTGCGCATGGGCACGCAGGTAGTGATCCAGTTCACTGAGCTCCTCGTCGCTGAGCGAGCTCGGCCAGTCGGCTTGGCTGGTGGTCATGGCAGCTCCAGCTCCAGCGTCACCGGGGTGTGGTCGGAAGGACGCTCCCAGCGGCGCGGTTCGCGGTCGATTGCGGCGCCAATGGCGTGCGCCTTGAGCGCCTCGCCGATGAGGATGAGGTCGATGCGCAGGCCGATGTTGCGGCGAAACGCGCCCTGGCGGTAATCCCACCAGCTGTAGTGCGCGCCCGCGGACTCGAACAGGCGGAAGCTGTCGGCAAGGCCGAGATCGGTGATCGCCTTGAGCGCGCGGCGTTCCGGCGGCGAACACAGGATCGCTTCGCCCCATGCTTCCGGATCGTGCACGTCGCGGTCGTCCGGCGCGATGTTGAAGTCACCCAGCACCACCAGGCGCGGGTTGGCGGCGATTTCCGCCGCGAGAAAATCGCGCACGCGTTCGAGCCAGTGCAATTTGTAGGCGTATTTCTCATCGCCCACCGCCTTGCCGTTGACCACGTAAAGATCGACCACGCGCAGTGGGCCGACATTCGCGGCCAGGATGCGCCGCTGCGGATCGTCCAGGCCGGGGATGTCGGTAACCACGTTGGCCGGCGCCCCGCAGGCCTCACGCACCAGGATCGCCACGCCGTTGTAGGTTTTCTGCCCGGAAAACACCGCCTTATAACCTGCCGCAGCCAACTCGGCCACCGGAAACTTCGCGTCTTCGAGCTTGGTCTCCTGCAGCGCAACAACGTCGGGCTGCGCCTCGCCCAGCCATTGCAAAAGGTGCGGCAGGCGCACCTTCAGCGAATTCACGTTCCACGAGGCGATTTTCATGCGCATATTCTACGGGAAGGGGCTCGATTGGCTCCCCGTGCCTGAACCAGCGACAAAAAACCACGCCACGGCAGGTATTTTCCGTGTATGCTCGCGCCGGCAAGAACCGGGGAGGACTCGGGATTCCTGCGCCAGTTGCGGTCGGGCGCATGCGCGCCACCCGCAGTCACTCATGTTTCAAAGGTATGTGTCATGTCGGAACGTCAAAGCGGTACGGTCAAGTGGTTCAACGATGCCAAGGGCTATGGCTTCATCACGCCGGAAAGCGGTGAAGACCTGTTCGTGCATTTCCGCGCCATCCAGGGCACGGGCTTCAAGTCGCTTGCTGAAGGTGACCACGTCACTTTCGTGGTGACCAAGGGCCAGAAGGGCCTGCAGGCTGAGGAAGTGCAGAAGGCCTGATCCCTTCTGTACGGACTGTTGTATCGGAAACCCGCCGCGAGGCGGGTTTCTTTTTGCCCACGTTGGACCACGGCGTTCAGCCGGTGAGGCCGTAGCTCGCGAGCAGCGCCTCCGACTCGGGTTTGCGCCCGCGGAAGGCGATGAAGCTTTCCAGCGCCGGGCGGCTGGCGCCAATCGACAGGAACTCGCGACGGAAACGCGTGCCGGTGGGCGCGTCGATCACGCTGCCACTGGTTTTTGCCGCCTCCTCGAAGGCGCTGAACGCATCGGCGGAAAGCAGTTCCGCCCACAGGTAGCTGTAATAGCCGGCCGCATAGCCGCCGGCAAAGACATGGGTGAAGGCGTGCGGGAAACGGTGCCACGCCGGCGGAATGATGACCGCGACCTCCTTGCGCACCGCGTCCAGCACCTCCAGCGCCCGCGCGCCGCGCGCCGGGTCGTAGCCCAGATGCAGGGTGAAATCGAACAGGCCGAATTCAAGCTGGCGCACGAGGAACATGCCGGCGTGATAGTGGCGTGCCGCCAGCATGCGCTGAAAGAGTTCCTCCGGCAGCTTGGCGCCGGTTTGCCAGTGGCGCGCAAACAGGTCGAGCGCCTCGCGGTTCCAGCCGAAGTTTTCCATGAACTGGCTGGGCAGCTCTACCGCGTCCCACTCCACGCCCTCGATGCCGCCGATCGCGGGTAGTGCAATGCGGGTCAGAAGGTGATGCAGGGTGTGGCCGAACTCGTGGAACAGCGTGAGCACGTCGTCGTGGGTCAAGAGCGCCGGGCGGTCCTCGGTCGGCGGCGCGAAGTTGCAGGTGAGGCAGGCCACCGGCAATTGCTTCGCCGCGCCATCGTCGAAGCGCGCGCGACACACGTCCATCCACGCGCCGCCGCGCTTGCCGTTGCGCGCATAGAGATCGACGTAGACACCGGCAAACACGCGGCCATCGGCATCCTTCGCGTCGTAATAGCGCACGTCGGGATGCCAGGTGTCGACGCCTTCGCGCAGCGCCAGGGTGATGCCGTAGAGCTTGTGGGTGATCGCCCATAGCCCGTCGATCACCGCCGGCAGCGGGAAGTACGGCTTGAGCTGCTCCTCGTCCAGCGCGTAGTGCTTGAGGCGCAGTTTTTCGGAGGCGTAGGCGGTATCCCAGGCTTCCAGGTCCGGAATGCCGAGCTCGTCCGCGGCGAACGCGCGCAGCTCGGCCAGCTCGCGCTCGGCGACCGGCTTGGCGCGCGCGACGAGATCGTGCAGGAACGCCAGCACCTCGTCCGGCGAACCGGCCATCTTGGTCGCCAGCGATTCCTCGGCGGCATTGGCGAAACCCAGCAACTGCGCGGCCTCGTGGCGCAGCGCGACGATCTTCTCGATCCGCGCGGAGTTGTCGAACTGCCCGGCGTTCGGGCCCTGGTCGGAGGCGCGGGTCTGGTAGGCGCGGTACACGCGCTCGCGCAGCGCGCGGTCGTCGGCGTAGGTCATCACCGCCTGCACGCTGGGCTGTTTCAACGTGACCAGCCAGCCGTCGAGGTCTTGCTCCTTGGCGTACTGGCGCAGCACGGCGCGGCCGGATTCGGGGATGCCGGCCAGTTGCGACTCGTCGGCAATCGGCTCGCGCCAGGCGTCGGTCGCATCCAGCACGGCGTTGGAAAACTCGGTGGCGAGTTTGGACAGTTCGACGCCGATCTCCCGAAAACGCGAGCGCGCGGGCTCTTCCAGCGCCACGCCGGACAGCCGGAAATCGCGCAGCGCGTGCTCCACCAGCGCGCGCTGCGGACGCTCCAGCGCGCCAAAGTCCGGCGCCTCAGCGACGGCTTTCACCGCGGCATACAGCTCGCGGTTCTGGCCCTGTTCGAGCGCGTAGTCGGTGAGCTTTTCATCGGCCGGGCCATACACTTCGCGCAGCGCCGGGGTATCGGCCACCGAGTGCAGATGCGACACCGGCGCCCAGGCGCGCGCAAGGCGCTGTTCCAGCCGCTCCTGCGCCAGCATCACGTGGGCGAAATCGCGCGGCGTGCCAGGCGCGGCGATCGCCGCGATCGCGGCCCGGTCGTCGGCAATGATGGCGTCGATTGCCGGCAGCACGTGTTCGGGGCGGATGCGCGAAAACGCCGGCAGGGCGGTGTCTTCCAGCAACGGGTTGTGATCGGTCATGACAACTCCTTGGTAGCCGGCAAGCGTGGCGACCGCCGCCGGCGAAATCAAGCGCGGGCCACGGCGTCATCACGCCGCAGCGGCGTAGCATCCACCGCATGCAGCCGAGCGACTTGCCCGAACTCATCCGGCGCACTTCGATCTTTGCGCATCTCGACGATGCGCAGCTGGACGTGCTGGCGCAACGCATGCGCTGGTTGTGCCTGCCCGGCGGCAAGCACCTGTTCCGCGCCGGCGAACCGGCCGCTGCGCTGTACCTCCTGCGCAGCGGCAGCCTGGGCGTGTTCGACGGACCCACCCGACTCATCCACCAGCTCGTGGCCGGCGACTGCGTGGGCGAAATCAGCCTGCTTTCCGGCGGCAACCATCACCTTTCGGTGCGCGCGCTGCGCGACTCCGAGCTGCTGCGGCTGGACAGTGCCGCATTCGAGGCACTGATGGAGCGCCACCCGACGACGATGCTGGCGGTGGCGCGCACCGCCACGCTGCGCCTGCTGCAAAACCTCGAACGCCAGCCTTCGTCGAACCGCCCGCGCACGTTCGCGGTGTTGCCGGTAAATACGAACGTGCCGGCGCACGAGCTTGCCCATCAGCTCGGCGCGGCGATGGAAGCCTGGGGCAGTTGCCTGGTGATCGATGCCGAGCATGGCCGTGGCCACGGCAGCGACTGGTTTGCCGAGCGCGAAGCAAGGGCGCAGTTCGTGGTGTACGTGGACGACACCGGCGACCTGGCCTGGCGCCAACGGTGCCTGCGCCAAGCCGACGTGCTGTTGTTGCCGGCGCTCGCCAGCGAGCCGCCGCGGCCGTGGCCGGAAGCCGCTCCCGGCCATCCGGCGCGCGTGCGCCATCGCCCGCGGCACCTGTTGTTGCTGCATCGGCACGGAGAGGTCGAGCGCGGCAGCGCGCGCCGCTGGCGCGCCCAGTTCAGCGGCGAGCTGGCGCACCACCACGTGCGCAACGCCGACGACATCGCGCGCGTGGCGCGCTTGGTCACCGGCCATGGCCGCGGCCTGGTGCTGGCGGGCGGCGGCGCACGCGGGCTCGCCCACATCGGCGCGATCAAGGCGTTGCGCGAAGCCGGCCACACGTTCGACACCGTGGGCGGCACCAGCATCGGCGCGATCGTGGCCGCCGGCGTCGCACACGGCTGGGATACGCCGACGATGCTGGAAAACTACTTTGCCGCCTTCGTGCGCGGGCACCCGCTGGCGGACTGGACGCTGCCGCTGGTCGCGCTGACCCGCGGCGCGCGCACCACGCGCATGCTGCGCGAGTATTTCGGCAAGGGCGACATCGAGGATCTCGCCAAACCGTTCTTCTGCGTGTCCACCAACCTCTCCGGCGCCGCCCGCGCGGTGCATCGCCACGGCCCGCTGTGGCTGTGGTTGCGCGCGTCGAGCGCGATTCCCGGCATCCTGCCGCCGGTGCTGCACCATGGCGACGTGTACGTGGATGGCGCGCTGGTGGACAACCTGCCCACCGACGTGATGGCCGGCGACAGCGTGGAACACATCACCGCGGTCAGCATCCGCGGCGACATCGCGCTGCGCACCGGCATCGAGGATGTCGCCACCCCGCCATGGTGGCGGCTGTGGCTGCAGCAACGCCACGGCCCGCGCTGGCCCGGCCTGCTCTCCACGCTGGCGCGCGCCGGCATGGTCAACAGCACCGAAACCAGCGAGCGCTGCCGCCTGCTGGCGCACCGCCTCATCACCCCGCCGCTGGACGCCATCGGCCTGCTCGACTGGAAAGACTGGCAACGCGCGGTGGACGCCGGCTACCGCGAAACGGTGCGCGTGCTCGCGGCCGAAAAGAAGTGAGCGGTTAGACTCGCACCATGAGCAACCTGCGCAGCTACAAGGGCGTGGCGCCGAAACTCGGCGCGCGCGTCTATCTCGACCCGCTGGCCGCCGTGATCGGCGACGTGGAACTCGGCGACGATGTCTCGATCTGGCCGGGGGCGGTGCTGCGCGGCGACGTCAACGCCATCCGCATCGGCGCCAGGACCAACATCCAGGATGGCGCCGTGCTGCACGTCGCCCACGCCGGCGAGTATGGCCCCGGCTTCCCGTGCGTCATCGGCGAAGGCGTCACCGTCGGCCACGCTGCCGTGGTGCACGCCTGCACCGTGGGCGACTACTGCCTGATCGGCATGCACGCCACCATCCTGGACGGCGCCGTGATCGGCGCGTTTGCCCTGATCGGCGCCGGTGCGCTCGTGCCTCCCGGCAAAGTGGTGGGCGACCACGAACTGTGGGTCGGCAACCCCGCGCGCCGCATCCGCACGCTGGGCGCCGCCGAGGTGGCGAAACTGCGCTACTCGGCCGAGCACTACGTGGATCTCAAGAACGATTACCTCGCCGGTTGAGGCCGCGGCGGCGCCGATCCCGGATGGCCGTCTGGATGGCCGGTCCCGGTCGCGCGGTTCTGCCCGTTCGAGCGGCCATGGCGTTGCGCCCAGCCACGCCGATTAGTGCGCGGCGGCTTCCTCAGCCGCCAGGCGGGCACTGATCTCGCGCGCCTCGTCCGCGTGTCTCCGGCCGAGCAAGGTGCGTTGCGCATCGAGGTAGCCGCCGAGCAGGGCGAGTTGGTAGTCGTCCGCGTGCAGCTCGAAGTGCGTGGGGTCGTAGCGGTAGTTGCCGGCATCGTAGGCCCGCAGCAACTGCAGCTCGCGCTGCGCCTCGTCGAGATCGCCGGCCGCGATCGTGCGCTCGACGTCTTCGCGCGCCGGGTGGAACGCCGCACGCAACTGCGCCAACGCGGTGCGGTTGTGCGGGTCGACCTGCAGCACGCTGAAATAGAACTCGAACGCGTTGCTGCCCACCGGCGCCACGCGGTGGCCCGCGCGCAGCGAGCTGGCGGCAAGGTCGAGCAGGATGCGCACCCCGTCGGGTTCCGCCGTCACCGGCGCGGCGCGGACGCGCCACTGCCACCAGCCGCCCAGCATCACCAAAACCAGCACCAACGAGCCGCCCAACCAGGCGCGGCGGCGCCATGCCGATGGAACCAATGCTTGCATGCGTTTCGCGCCCTGCCGGACCGCGGCGACGTTCCGTCCGGCGGACGGAGCGTGACCGCGGGCGCAAGCTAGGGCCGGCGCATGTCAGCCCGGTGACCGGCAGGTGTCAATCGCGAAAACCGTCGGCAGCATGCAATATTCGGTCACGCCTGGACGTCCAGACATCCGCGCCGGCGACCCCAGCGCCGCGTACCCGATCAGCCGCCCGCGCGCAGTGCCTGATACACCGGCTCGGTATCCGGGCGCTGGCCATGCCACAGGGCGAAGGAGTCGGCGGCGGTTTCCACCAGCATGCCGAGGCCGTCGAAGGCATAGCGGGCGCCGGCGGCCCTGGCCCAGCTGAGGAACGCGACGGCGGCCGGGCCGTAGGTGAGGTCGTAGCACAGCGCACGGCTACCCACCAGCGAGGGCGGCAGTTGCAGGTCGGCGCCGAGCACGCCGGCGGAGGTGGCGTTGATGATGAGGTCGTAGCTGCCGAGGCTGGCGAGGTCCTGCCAATAGCGCGCATGCACGCGCGCCGGCTCGCCGATGGCGTCCACCAGCGCATCCGCGGTGGCGGCGGTGCGGTTGACGATGGTCAGCGTCTGCGCACCGGCATCCAGCAGTGCCCACGCCACGCCGCGCGCCGCGCCGCCAGCGCCAAGCAGCAGCACGTCGCGGTCGCGCAGGTCGGTGCGGTGGCGCTCGGCGAGATCGCGCACCAGCCCATCGCCGTCGACGTTGTGCGCCGCGAGGGTACCGTCGGCCCGCCGCGTGAGCACGTTGGCGGTGCCGACGCGGCGCGCCGACGCGCTGGCCTCCGCCGCCAGCGCAAACGCCGCCGCCTTGTGCGGCAGGGTGACGTTGGCACCCGCGCCGCCCCGAGCGAAGAATTCGCGGACGGTGGCGGCAAACGCCTCTGGCGCCACGTCGATCGCGCGATACGCCAGCTCGATCGAACATTGCTGGGCGAACATCTGCTGGATCTTCGGCGACAGTGAATGCGCGATCGGGTGACCGAATACGGCGTATTGCAAGGGCTGGGTCATGCGCGCCTCCACAAGCGGGATGGTCATAGTATTGCCGCGCCGGCGTGACTTCCGCGCGCATGCCGTCGCAGGCGCTGAGACCTCGCCACGGCACGCTGGCGGCTCGATCCTTGGAGAGCCGCCATGCGCC
Source organism: Rhodanobacter sp. FW106-HT46G03 (assembly GCF_058789895.1). Lineage (NCBI taxonomy): Bacteria > Pseudomonadati > Pseudomonadota > Gammaproteobacteria > Lysobacterales > Rhodanobacteraceae > Rhodanobacter > Rhodanobacter sp. FW106-HT46G03. Next base: position 28,369 of record NZ_JBYTCC010000001.1, on the reverse strand, counting down.
ACCCACCGCTTGATTCCCGCCGCCGCCAACGCCTGCTCGCCACCGCCCTGCTCTGGCTGGGCGCCGGGACGGCACTGCTCGCCAGCACCCTGGTGCCGGCGCACACGGCACTCCTGGGCTGGGCGCCGCTGGTGTGGCTGGTGGCGACCCCGCTGGCGCTGCTGTTGATCGTGGAACCCCAGCTGCCGCGCGAACTGGCGCTCGCATGGCGGCCGCAGCGGCGCGCGCCGCGCTGGCGCTGACGCGCGCGGCGCTGGCTCAGCGTGCCATGCCCTGGCGCTTGCGTTCCATCCGGCGCAGGAATTCGCGCATCACGCGCAGGTAAAGCTCGTCGCCCAGGTAGGCGTCCTCGATGCCAGCGTCGATCGAGGGATTGTCGTTCACCTCGATCACCACGGCCTTGCCGTTGACGTGTTTCAGGTCCACGCCGTACAGGCCGTCGCCCACGGCGTTGGTGGCTTTCAGCGCAAGCTTGACCACCTCGGCCGGGGCCTTGCGCACCGGGATGGTCTCGAAGCCGCCGGATTTCGCGCCGCCCTTGGCGTTGTGGTTGTAGATCTGCCAGTGGCCGCGCGACATGAAGTATTTGCAGGCGAACAAGGGTTCGCGGTTGAGCACGCCGATGCGCCAGTCGAATTCGGTGTAGAGGTACTCCTGCGCGAGCAGCAGTGCGCTGTGCTGGAACAGGCTGTCGCTGGCCTTGCCCAGCCCGGCTTCGTCCTCGACCTTGACCACGCCGCGCGAAAACGAGCCGTCGGGAATCTTCAGCACCAGCGGGTAGCCAAGCCGCTCGGCGACCTCCTTCATGCCCTTGGCGTCGTCGCGGTACAGGATCTCGGTGTGCGGCACCGCGAGCTTGCGCGAGGTCATCAGGTCGTTGAGGAAAATCTTGTTGGTACAGCGCAGGATCGAGGTGGGGTCGTCGATCACCGCCATGCCCTCGCGCTCGGCGCGGTGGGCAAACCGGTAGGTGTGATCGTTGCTGGCGGTGGTTTCGCGGATGAACAAGCCGTCGTATTCGGCCAGCCGCTGGTAATCGTCCTTGCCGATGGAATCGACCTCGATCGCCAGCTCCTTGCCGGCAGCGATGAACTGCTTGAGCGCCTTCTTGTTGGAGGGCGGCAGGTCTTCGGTCGGGTTCACCAGCATCGCGATGTCATAGCGGTAGAGCTTGCGCGTGCGCGGCTTGCGCCACAGCTTTTTCGAGAAGCTGTCGAGCGCCGCGGCAAACGCGTCTTCCTGGCCGTCGTCCAGCGTGTGCAGGCCCACCGGCCTGATCGAGCTCACCTGCCATACGCGGTCGCGCTCGAACTCGATGCGCAAGAGCGGGCACGGAAAGGACTCGAACACCTGCCGGGCGAGATCCTGCAGCGCCGGATAGGCGGTTTCGCCGAAATACACCAGGCTGCCGAAGTCGGTGGTGTCGCGGCCGCCAGCCGGCAGAAAGTGGGTGAGCTTGGCGTTGAGGTCGTCGATGTCCACGCCGTACAGCGAGCGCCGGCGCAGGTCGTTGATGGTGCGCACCGACGGCAGCACCTTGTGCCCGCGTGCTTCGGCCAGCAGCGACACGTAATAGCCCGCGCCGAGGTATTTGTAGCTGCGGCACAGGTTGATGACGTGGGTGCGTTCGTCGTCGCGGCCGACCGGCTCGCGCAGGTAGTCCATCGCGGTGACCACATCGGCCGATGGATAGTAGGAACCCCAGTCCGAAGCTTTCTCGACCACAATGACCAGACGGGTCATGTCATCACTCAGGCAAGCGCGAAAAGGTACGCCCGGGACCGCCCCGGACAGCTGAAAGGCCGCAGTGTGGCACAGCATGGCGGCGGTACAACCGGTGGCGCTGAAGGGCGCGTAAATCCCCGCCGCGCAGGCGTTGTGGGGTGCCGGCGCGCGCACTACATTCCGCCCCGGTCGTGCCACGCGGCCGCCGGTTCCCCTGTTGAGGCCGTGATTGATGACACCTGCCGCTGCCGTGCGCGTGCGTCGCGCCGAGTTGTTTGACCTGGACGATCTCGTGGCGCTCGAAGAGCGCACGTTCGACAGCGACCGCCTGAGCCGCACGCAGTACCGCCGGCACCTGGACAGCGACAGCGCGAAAGTGCTGGTGGCGAGCGCCGGGCCGCACCGGTTTCTCGGTACCGCGGTGCTGTTTTTTCGCAAGCACAGCCGGGTGGCACGGTTGTATTCGCTGGCCACCATCCCGGAGGCACGCGGGCAAGGCGTGGGCAGTGCGCTGCTGGCCGCCGCCGACCGCCTCGCGCGGCGCCAGCGCTGCAACGCACTGCGGCTGGAAGTGCGGGTGGACAATCCCGGCGCGATCCGGCTCTACGAGCGGCTCGGGTTCCACCGCATCGGCCGGCGCTCCGGCTATTACGAGGATGGCGCGGACGCCTGGCGCTACGAGCGGCTGGTCAGCGGCCCAGTGGCGAGTTGATGCGCTGCGCGGTGGCGTCGTCCGGCTGCGCGGCCAGACCGCCACCCCGCGTCAGCCGCAGGCTGTAGTGCCCGCCGTCGACCAGCGGCACGAAACCGCCCGCCGCGTGCACCGCGGCCACGGCGCCCAAGGCGGACGGAAACTGCACCCGCAGCGTCGCCAGATCGAAGCTGCCGGCCGCATCCGGCACCACCAGGGTCTGCGGTTGCGGCGCCGGCGCACCGTCGCTGCGGGCGTCGATGCGGTCGAGCCGGTACACCGCCGGCAGCCGTGCCAGCCACGAGCCCGGCGCGCCCGCCAGCACCACCGCCTGCGCGCGCCAGTCGTCGCCCACCACCTCCGCGCGCCGGCTGCTGCCATCCGGCCAGGCGAACACCAGCCGCCAGTGCTGCGGCGACAGGATGTGCGCATCCACCTCGACCACGCTGGTGTCGGCATCGAGCAGGCGATAGCCGCGCAGCGCAAAGCCGCTGGCTCCCAGCCCTACCGCCAGGGCGAACCCGACGAGACACGCCACGGCGCGGGCCGCGGCCGGCAGCCGTTCGCCGGCATCCAGGCAGCGCCGCACCGCCAGCAATTGCACCAGGCCGAGCAACAGCAGCACTGCGGCCAGCACCAGCAGCAGCGTGGCCGGCTGGCGCAGCAGCTCGATCGCATTCATCCCGAGGTTTCCCGCAACAAGGCGTGCGCATGATAAGCCGCGGGCCGCGGGCAGGCGCTCGGTATACTGCGTGACGTTTCGTGTCCCGTACAGGTCACCCCATGCGCCGTCTGTCGCCGCTCTGCCTCGTCGCCCTTGCCTTTGCCCTCGCCGGTTGCGGCAACAAGGGGCCGCTGGTGATGCCGACGAAAACGCCGGCGGCCGCCGCCACGACGCCCGCCCCCGCCGCCTCCACTCCGGCACCGGCGACCAGTGCACCGACACCGCAACCGTGAGCGCAGCCGTGCTGACCTTCAGCAAGATGCACGGGTTGGGCAACGACTTTGTCGTGCTCGATTGCCGCCACACGCCGTTCACGCTGAATGAAGACGCGATCCGCGCCCTCGCCCACCGCCGCACCGGCGTCGGCTTCGACCAGCTCCTGAGCATCGAGCCGCCGCGCGATCCCTCCTGCGCCTACTACTACGGCATCTGGAACCCGGATGGCTCGCGCTCCGGCCAGTGCGGCAACGGCGTGCGCTGCGTCGCCGCCTGGCTGCACCGCGCGGGCGCGCTGGCGCGGGGCGAAGACGTGCGGCTGGAAAGCCCCTCCGGCCCGGTCACCGTGCGCCTGCTCGCCGCCGACCGCGTCACCGTGGACATGGGCGAACCGGTGTTCGAGCCGGCGCGCATCCCGTTTGCCGCGGCCAGCCAGGCCGACCGCTACGTGCTCGACGTGGGCGGCGCGCGGGTGGATATCGGCGCGGTGTCGATGGGCAACCCGCACGCCGTGGTGATGGCGGCCAGCCTGCCGCCCGGCGCGATCGAGCAGCTCGGCCCGGCGATCACCCGGCACCCGCGGTTCGCGGCCGGGGCCAACACCGGCTTTGTCGAACCCCACGACCGCAGCCACATCGGCCTGCGCGTGCACGAGCGCGGCGCCGGCTGGACCCTGGCCTGCGGCACCGGCGCCTGTGCCGCGGTGGCTGTGCTGCGCCAGCGCGACGAAGTGGACGAACACGTGCGTGTCGACCTGCCCGGCGGCCCGCTGGACATCGCCTGGGCCGGCCCCGGCGCGCCGTTGTGGATGACCGGCCCGGCCGCCTTCGCCTTCGAAGGGCAATGGCTGGCGGATTGATCCGCGCGCCCGACCATCGCACACTCGGCCAGGCACCCGAGGCCGTGGCCGGAGAAAAACGCGCATGAATGTTCCCTTGTCCGATGCCGCTGGCGCGGCAACGCCGGTGGATGCCGCCATGGTCAGCGACTGGCTGCGCGCCCACCCGGATTTCCTCGTCGACAACCCCGAGCTGGCCGCGCACCTCACCTCGCCGCGCGCGCAGGCTGGCGTGGCCTCGTTCGGCAGCTACCGCGTGCAGCAGCTGCGCGAGAAAAACACCGAGCTCGAACGCCAGCTGGCCGAACTGGTGGCGATTGCCGCCGACAACGAAAAGCTGATGGAGCGCGTGCATGCGCTCACCGTCGCCCTGCTGCGTGCCAACACGCTGGAAGTGGTGACGCGCACGGTGATGGCCAGCCTCAGCGCCGATTTCCACAGCGAGCGCGTGCGCCTGCTGCTGTTCGGCCACAACTCCGAGCTGCCGCGCTCCGACTGGCTGCGCCAGGTAGGCGGCGGCGCCTCCGAAGTACCCGAGCTGGCCGACCTCCTGGGCCGGCCAGAGCCGGTTTCCGGCCGCCTGGCGCCGGAGAAACTCGCCAGCCTGTTTGGCGAGGATGCGCCCACCATCCACTCCGCCGCCGTGCTGCCGCTCGGCGACCTGGGCCTGCTGGCCATCGGCAGCCACGACGAGGACCGCTTCCGCCCCGGCATGGGCACACTGTTCCTGAAGATGATCGCGGCCACCGTCACCGCCGCGCTCGCCCGTGCCCGCGACCTCGCCTGATTCGCTGCCCGCGCAGCAAGTCGCCACCTGGCTCGACCACCTCGCCAACGAGCGCCAGGCCTCGCCCAACACGCTCGCCGCCTACCGTCGCGACCTGGCCAAGCTGCTGGCATGGATGGACGCCGAAGCCATCCCCGACTTCACCGCGCTCGAACCCAACCGCATGCGCCAGTTCGTGGCCGCCGAGCACCGCGGCGGACTGGCGCCCAAAAGCCTGCAACGCCTGCTCTCCGCCTGCCGCAGCCTGTTCCACGCGCTGCAACGCGAAGGCACCCTGCGCCACGACCCGCTCGCCGGCGTGCGCGGGCCCAAGGTGCACCGCAAATTGCCGGTGGTGCTGGACGTGGACGAAGCCGCGAGCCTCATGGACAGCGGCGGCGACGGTGCCCTCGGCGTGCGCGACCGCGCCATGCTCGAACTCTTCTATTCCTCCGGCCTGCGCCTGTCCGAACTCACCGGCCTGCGCTGGGGTGACCTGGATTTGGCCGGCGGCGAAGTGCGCGTGCTCGGCAAAGGCCGCAAAACCCGCATCGTGCCCGTCGGCCGCTACGCCGTCGCCGCGCTGCACGCGCTGGCGAAGGCCGAAGGCAACGCCACTGAAGCCCCCGTCTTCCGCGGCCGCCACGGCGCCGCGATCAGCCCGCGCACCGTGCAGGCGCGCCTCAACAAACTCGCGCTGCTGCACGGCTTCGCCAAACACGTGCACCCCCACCTGCTGCGCCACACCTTCGCCAGCCACCTGCTCGAATCCTCCGGCGACCTGCGCGCCGTGCAGGAGCTCTTGGGGCACGCGGATATCTCCACCACGCAGATTTACACGCATCTGGATTTCCAGCATCTGGCCAAGGTGTATGACGCGGCCCACCCGCGGGCCAAGGGCAAGCAATAGGAAAACCGGGAACGCGCACGCCGTTCCCTGCATCCAATGACCAACGGATACGCCGCGGGCTGACGCGCGGCGACCAGTCGGGGGGCTGTCATGGTGAAGCCGGAAACGACGTCGATGCGCGGCGGCCGCCGCTCGGGCGCTACGCGCGCGGGCGTGTTGCGGGCGCTGCGGCGCGCGAACCGGGTGGCTGCCGGGTCACGCCTGGTACCCATCCGGGGAGGGCGCCATGCAACCCCATGACTGACTCCGCGCCGTGGCGCGCTCCGCTTTCTCTCGCCGCAAGGCAAACCCTTTTTCACCCACGAGGTAAATTCCCATGCTCATCTACGCGTTGCTGATCTTTGCCGTTGCCGCCCTCGGCGGCCTCTTCCTTGCCACCCACGTCCTGCGCGGAAAGTTCGCTCCCTGGGCCGTGTCCATGCTGCACGCGCTGCTGGGTGCGATCGGCCTGATCCTGCTGATCGTGTTGCTGGTGCAGGGTTCGACCCCGCAACGGGTGCTGGCGGGCTTTGTTTTGCTGCTGCTGGCCGCCTTGGGCGGTTTCTTCCTGGCCTCGTTCCACCTGCGCAAGAAGCTGCCGCCGAAGGCCGTGGTGATCGTGCATGCCAGCATCGCCGTGATCGGCTTCCTGACCTTGCTCAGCGCAGCGGTCTGACGCCATGCGCCATCCCCTGCACCCCGCCCTCGTGCATTTCCCGGTGGCCTGCTGGTTGCTGGCCGTGGTGGCCGACTTCGCCAGCCTGCACTTCGGCGAGGCAGCATGGTCGTGGTCGGCCGGCCTCCTCGCCGTCGGCTGCGCCATGGCCGTGGTGGCGATGCTGGCCGGCATGCTGGAACTGCCGCGCGTCCCGGAGGGCCCAGCACTGCGCGACGCCTATCTGCACATGGGCCTGATGCTCGCCGCCCTGACCCTGTTTGCCGCCCGACTGCTATTGCGGGTGGACCACTTCACGCCGCTCGCCCCGGACACCCTCGCGCTGGCGCTCGACGCCTGCGGCTTCCTGGCGCTGGCCGGCGGCGGCTGGATGGGCGGCAAACTGGTTTACGGCCACGGCATCGGGCGCGGGTAGGGTTGGGAACGGGGTCGGGTTCACTTTGTCGTACTCAGCAAGTGAACCTGAAGACTCATGTCGCCGCCTCCCGCGCTCGGCGGTACGTTGGAACTACCACGGTTTCAACGTCGCCCAGCGACAGGAGGCAGCCATGTCACTTTACGCAGCGATCGATTTGCATTCCAGCAACAGCGTGTTGGCGGTCATGGACGGCGAGGGCAAGCCGGTGCTGTGCCGTCGGCGCCCCAACGATTTGCCGCGCCTGCTGGCGGACTTGGCCCCGTACCGGGACGAGCTGGTCGGTGTGGCGGTGGAGTCCACCTACAACTGGTACTGGCTGGTTGATGGCCTGATGGACCATGGCTATGCCGTCCATCTGGTCAACACCACGGCGATTCCGCAGTACGACGGCCTCAAGCACGGCGACGACGACAGCGACGCGCTGCACCTGGCCCAGTTGATGCGCCTCGGCTTACTACCGGAGGGCTACATCTATCCCCGCGCGCAGCGCGGCACCCGCGACCTGCTGCGTCGACGCTTCAGTTTGGTGCGGCAGGCGGTGCGGTTGATGCTGTCGATCCAGTCCAGTTTCAGTCGCAGCACAGGCAAACAGCTGTCGGCCGACCAGTTGCGACAGCTGACGCCGTCGCAACTGGTCGACCTGTTTCCCGATCTTTCCACTCGTTTCGGCGTGCTGATCCAGTTCAAGCTGTGGCTCACCCTGCAGGAACAGATCACCACCTTGGAACGCTGGATTCACAAGGACGTGGTACGACCGGATCTGCTTGGGCGCCTGCAAAGCGTGCCGGGCATTGGTCCGATCCTGGGCACGACCATCCTGCTGGAGAGCGGTGCCATCGAGCGCTTCGCTTCCGTTGGTGACTACGCCTCGTACTGCCGCATGGTCGAGAGCGTGCGGCTGTCCAACGGCAAGCGAAAGGGGCATGGCAACCGCAAGTGCGGCAATCGCTACCTGTGCTGGGCGTTCATGGAAGCGGCCAACTATGCGGTGCGCTTCGATCCGTCGATCCGGCGCTGGTACGAGCGCAAGCGTGCCCGCAAGCACCGCGTCGTGGCGATCAAGGCTGTTGCGCACAAGCTGGCCCGCGCCTGTTACCACATGCTGCACGAAGGCACGGCGTTCGATCTCACGCGCGCCTTCGGCTGATCACGCTGACGGTCGCAGGCCGGAAACGGGGTGTGGCTTCGAGCCAGCAAACCTGAAAGGTCGCGGCCGTCGGCACCCGTGTTGGACGCAAGACCGCACGCGGACCGAGCCACAAAAGGTTGGGCCTTGAGCCCGTGATCCTGTGCCACGCATGTCGTGCACCTGGACGGGATCCGCGATGACCGATGAGTGTTTGGCAAGCAACAAGGGCCGCTGATGCGGCCCTAACCAGAACGGTGACTGGCGCGATCTTCGCGCCGCATGAAACACAGCGGCTGGTGGTCAGCGGCAAGGCGGGCACCTGCCCTTCGGCGCGGCCGGAGAAGAGCAAGTGCGTGCCTATTGACCCGGACGGCGAAATGGTGACCCCTTTTTTTCGGTTGGAATGAATAGTTAGGTTGTAGGTGTATCGAGTTTGTGAGTGGAAATGATAATACCGAGCGCCTTGATTGCCTGGAACTCGATTGTTGCTCCGGCCTTGTACGTGACGTCAAGCCGCGAATTGGACAGCCAGTGTAGGGTAACGGCTGTGACGCCTGATGGGTATGCCGACTCATTTGTGAAGCTAAGAACGAGGACTGGCCGCGCCACTTTCGTTTGCTCCACGTACACCGAAGTACCGACCCAATTGTTGCCCGGGCCGGCAACTTGGGTAGTACTTGCGGTTGCGGCCAGCTGCCCGTCGGGCGACATGGCCTTAGCAGACCAGATGATTGCGTCAGCACTACCGCACCCGGCCAAGATGGCGCAGACGAAAACGACGGCCGGAAGTGAAACTCGCATACCACCCCCTACAACCTAACGCCTGAGTTAAACGGCGCGCGGTACGCGCGTCCGCTTGGATGAGTTGTTAGGCCGGGTAGTTGAATGTTGTTGCACTTGGCTCCTCCATGAAATTTCCGATTAGCTTCCATCGTGATTGATCAGGCGCTGCTGCAAAGATGAACCAAAGAGCTGCGATGTCAAGCGGCGGAAGCTGGATACTTGCGGGAAGGAAGCGGCCATTTCGGTTGAGAAATACTGCAACCGTAAGGTTGCAAGAAGAGTATTTACTCAGACCGTTGACGAGATCTTGGACGGTTGAGGTTGGGTTCAATGACTCAGGCACCAATTCCTTCAGTTGGACTGGCGCGAAATGCTGGTTCTCGTCCGACTGCCATGTGGCTATGAAGTCGTAGTCCGAGGCCTCAACTGGCGCAAAGTAGACAGACTGTTCGATGCGGCAAGACATGCCATGACAAAAAAGTGCAGCTTGCCTGTATTCGCGAACTTTCTTGAGCTTGTTCGTGCGGAGGTGGCGGGCCTCGGGAGCGAGGTCAGCACCAGCAATGCTCTCCTCGATAGTGCGAAGTTCTCGCAGCACTACCGCCGGATCTCGATAGGTGAGCTTTTTAGCTTCGTTGAGCGCTGCTCGATCCATATTGGCCTAACACGTGAGTTAAGCCGCGCCGCGAAGCCGCGTCGGCTTGGACGAATTGTTAGGCCTCAGGCGCGGGATTGGCGGACGCCGTTCGGCGAGCGCGTAATACCATCCAGTACAAGAGCAACAATGCAGAGGCAGCGCCCGTTGCAAAGAGTGCAACGACACTGCTTCTTAGGATTGCGTTTAGAGTCTTTCCAGCTGGGTCCGACCATGCCAGCCGATCAAGCCCCTCTTCGCTACTTTCGATTCTGCTTTGAAGATCGGCCCGCATAGAGCGATAAGCGTCTTGTTCCGTGGAAAGGAGTGCACGACTCTTGTACGGCTCAGTCGTCGATCGTGCCAGGTAAGCCTCCTCGGCATTTTTGCAGTAAAGGCCGGCCAGAGACTCCTCTGCTTTTGTGGCATCAATGCATTCCGATACTAAGTCGCGTGCATATCGTAGAAGGTTTTGCTCAGTACCGAGTGCCAGTTCTTTATTGTGAAGAGCTGTGTTTTCCCTTGAGCTTTCAAGCAAGCCGTCCACATAAAAGTAGCTTGCTCCAAAAAACACGAAAGCCACAGAAAATATCAGGGCCAACGTACGCACGATGGAGGGTGCAGCCCAGTGCGAAACCTTGTCGAGAATGTCCCTGATGGCCTGCAGCTGCTCACTCGCATCCTTCACGTTGATAGTCATGGTTTGATCCTGAGGCCTAACGCTTAGTAGTCCCCAGATACGGGGAATAACGCCGATACTCCTCCACGCGATCGCACTGGTCAAGTCACGGTATTCTCCACTTTTTCATACACTTACCTAGCCCCCGGCCCACAAGGCCACCGCCGCGAATCCGACGTATCCGACGAATCCGGGGCATAACGCTTTATCGCCTCGAATACGGAGATATGCGCGGCGACCCGTTCGCGGCAACGTTCACCACGGCATCACCAGACCGGCCTCGGCCAGCATGCGCACATCTGTTGGCCATCTCGAATGGCATCGGCGCGAATCTAGGCAAACCATGCTGGCTGGGGTCGGCCGTGGTGGTGAAGTTCTCGGCTGCTGCCTCACTACGCAACAATGGGGTTCGTTTGGTATCCATGGCGAATAGGCTGGCGTTTGCGGAAGCGTTGCCCCGTGTTCCGAGTTTCGTTGGGGCTCCCGGCGAGGGTAGCCCTTCGCCCGGGCCGGAAGCTGGGCCCTTTCGCCGGGATGGTTACCCTCTCCCTGCTGCTGCCTGCGGGAGACGAACAGATGACGCGATCCCGTGCATATTGAAGCCGCGACCGGCGATCCCCACCTCGGTAGTTCAACCCTCGGAGTTTCCATGGAATCCTTCCACGCCACCACCATCATCAGCGTGCGCCGCGGCGACAAGGTCGTGATCGGCGGCGATGGGCAGGTCACGCTGGGCAACATCGTGGCCAAGTCGAATGCGCGCAAGATCCACCGGCTGGGCAAGGACCAGAACGTACTGGCCGGGTTTGCCGGTGCCACGGCGGATGCGTTCACGCTGTTCGAGCTGTTCGAGCAGAAGCTGGACAAGCACGGCAACAACCTCACCCGCGCGGCGGTGGAGATGGCGAAGGAGTGGCGCACCGACCGTCGCCTCGGACGGCTGGAAGCCATGCTGGCGGTGGCGGATCGCGAGGCCTCGCTGCTGATCTCCGGCAACGGCGACGTGCTGGAGCCCGAGCACGGCCTGATCGCGATCGGTTCCGGCGGCCCGTACGCGCAGTCCGCCGCACTGGCGCTGATGGAAAACACCGATCTCGACGCGCGCGCCATCGTCGAGCGCTCGTTGAAGATCGCCGGCGACATCTGCATCTACACCAACCACACGACGGCCATCGAAGAGCTGGCCATCGGCAACAGCGGCTAGCAGTCCGCCGCGTACCGCCCTCCCCGTTTTCCGTCTCCCCTTTCCGGCACAGCCATGTCCGAACTCACCCCCCGCGAAATCGTCAACGAACTCGACCGCTACATCATTGGCCAGCAAGGCGCGAAGCGTGCGGTGGCGGTGGCGTTGCGCAACCGCTGGCGCCGGATGCAGCTGGCGCCGGAGATGCGCGACGAGGTGACGCCGAAGAACATCCTGATGATCGGCCCGACCGGCGTCGGCAAGACCGAGATTGCGCGGCGACTGGCGACGCTGGCAAACGCGCCGTTCGTGAAGGTGGAGGCGACCAAGTTCACCGAGGTGGGCTACGTCGGCAAGGATGTGGAATCCATCGTGCGCGACCTGGCCGACGTGGCGTACAAACTCACCCGCGCGCAAGCGGCGACGCGCGTACGTTCGCAGGCGGAAGACCGCGCGGAGGATCGGATCCTGGATGCGCTCTTGCCGCGCCGCCAGCAGCCGGCGGACTGGAGCCACGACGCGCCGGCCGCGCCGGCGAGCGACGCCGACACCCGACAGAAGCTGCGCAAGCAGTTGCGCGAGGGCAAGCTGGACGAGCGCGAGATCGAGCTGGATTTCTCCATGAACGTCGGTGTGGAAATCATGTCGCCGCCGGGCATGGAGGAAATGGGCGCGCAACTGCGCCAGATGTTCCAGAACCTCGGCGGCGCCAAGACGCAGAGCCGCAAGCTGGCGATCAAGGCGGCGCGGCCGCTGCTGATCGACGAAGAGGCCGGCAAGCTGTTGAACGACGAAGAAGTGCGCGCGCAGGCGATGGAAGCCGCCGAGCAGAACGGCATCGTGTTCATCGACGAGATCGACAAGGTGGCGCAGCGCAGCGACTACGGCCACTCCGGCGTGTCGCGCGAAGGCGTGCAGCGCGATCTCTTGCCGCTGATCGAAGGCTCGACGGTGGCGACCAAGTACGGCCCGATCAAGACCGACCACATGCTGTTCATCGCCTCCGGCGCGTTCTCGCTGGCCAAGCCGTCGGACCTGATTCCCGAGCTGCAGGGCCGGTTGCCGATCCGCGTGGAGCTCTCCGCACTCAGCGTGGATGATTTCAAGCGCATTCTGCGCGAGCCGCACAACGCGCTCACCAAGCAGTACGCCGCGCTGCTGTCGACCGAAGGCGTGACGCTGGAATTCACCGACGACGGCATCGACCGGCTTGCCGAGGTGGCGTTCCAGGTGAACGAGCGCACCGAAAACATCGGCGCGCGGCGCCTGCACACGGTGATGGAGCGGCTGCTCGAACAGATCTCCTACGAGGCCGCCGACAAGAGCGGCGAAACCTGGCGCATCGACGCCGCGCAGGTGGACCAGAGCCTTGGCAACCTGAGCCGCGACGAGGATTTGAGCCGCTACATCCTCTGACCCTTCGCCGCCGGCGGTTCGGTCCGGTGCTGGCGCGCCAGCGCCGAGAGCAGCGCGCGCAATGCCGCCGGGCGCACCGGCTTGTGCAGCAACGGGTAGCCCAGCGCCCGCGCGCGCTGCTTGAGCGCGGTGCTGCCATCGGCGGTGATCAACGCGGTGGGTGGCAACGGGTTGCGCACCTTGCGCAAGTCCTGCAGCGCGTGCAGGCCATCGGTGTCGTCGGCCAGGTGGTAGTCGGCGAGGATCAAATCGACCGGGCCGCGCCTTAGCTCTTGCGCCGCGCTCGCCACGTTGCTGGCGGTGCGGCAATCCACGCCCCAGCGGCTGAGCAGCGCGCGCATGCCGTCGAGAATGGCGACGTCGTCGTCCAGGCACAGCACGGTCAACGGCAATTGTTCGTCGCTGCCGGCACGGCGCACGCCCTGGCGCCGCACTGGTGCCGCCGCCGCGCGCGGCACGGTCACCGCAAAGCAGCTGCCGTGGCCTGGGCACGAATGCAGCGCAAGCTGATGGCCGAGCATGGCCGCGATGCGGTCGCAGATCGACAAACCCAGCCCGAGGCCTTTTTCGCCCCACGGCGAGGGCTGATCGAGCCGCTGGAACTCGCCAAAGATGCGCGCCTGCTGATCGGCGGCAATGCCCGGCCCGGTGTCCCACACCTCGATGCGCACGCCTGCGCCGGCGCGCCGCGCGCCCAGCAGCACGCCACCCTCCGGCGTGTAGCGGAAGGCGTTGGAGAGGAAGTTTTGCAGGATGCGGCGCAGCAGTTGCGGGTCACTGCGCACAGCGAGTTTTGTCGGTACCACGGTCAGGCGCAGGTCGCGCTGCTCGGCAAGCACGGCAAACTGGGTGTGCAGCGAATCGAATATCTCGCTCAAGGCCAGGCTGGTCGGTTCCGGGTGGTAGCTGCCCACGTCGAGGCGCGAAGTGTCGAGCAATGCGTCGAGCAAATCCTCGGCCGCGCGGAACGCAGCGTCGATGCGCTCGGCAAGCTGGCACGATTCGGCATCCAGCTGCGGCTGCGCGCGCAATGCCGACGTGAACAACCGCGCGGCGTTCAGGGGTTGCAGCAAATCGTGGCTGGCGGCGGCGAGAAAGCGCGTCTTGGAAACGTTCGCCGCTTCGGCCACGCGCCGCGCCTGTGCGGTGGCCACCAGCGCCTCGGAGAGCTCCGCCGTGCGCTTTTCGACCCGCTGCTCCAGGGTCTCGTTCGCCTCGATCAACGCCTGTTCGGCACGTTTGTAGGCGGTGACGTCGGTATAGGTGGTGACGTAGCCGCCGCCAGGCAGCGCGCGGCCGCGCATTTCGATGGTGGAGCCGTCGGCGCGCACGCGCTCGAACACGTGCGGCGTGCCGGCGCGCAGGTGACCGATGCGCTTTTGCACGTGGCCGTCCACTTCGCCCGGCCCGCACTCGCCATGCTCGGCGTTCCAGCGGATCAGCTCGGCCACCGGCACGCCGACATACACCATGCCGTCGGGGTAGCCGAAGAGTTCCAAGTAACGCCGGTTCCACGCCACCACGTGCATCTGCGCATCCACCACGCTGATGCCTTGCGACACGTTTTCCAGCGTGCTGGACAGGAGTTCCCGGTTGAAGCGCAGCTCCTGCGAGGCCTCGTCCATCAGCGCCATCGCCTCGGCAATGTCGAGCCCGGAGCCGGACAGCCCGCTCATCAGGATGCGCCGTGCGCTGGCGGCACCGACCGCACCGGCGAGCAGGCGCTCGGTGTGCTGGATCAGCGCGCGGTCGGCCGACTCGCCCGGCTGCAAGGCCTTGCCGCGGCGCCGCTCATAATCGGCGAACGCGCGCTCGGTGCCGCGCTTGCCGACGATGCGGGTAGCGATGGTGCGCAGGTCGGCCACCACCACGCGTCCCCGCCAGTCGCCGGCGCCGCCGCGCTTGGCCGCGTACGGGTGCACGAACAGCGCGGCGTGCAGACGGTCTTCCAGGCTGGGCCGCCAGCGCAGCGATACGAACACCAGGCAACTCACGTTGACCGCCAGCGACCACAAGGTGCCGTGCAAGAGCGGCGTGGCGTTGCTGCCCAGCTGGAACAGATCCTGCGGCCGCAGCCACGCCAACCCGAGCGGGCCTTCCTGCTGCCAGGTGCCGACGTGCAGCATGGCCGGCAGCAGCAGGGTGTACAGCCACACCGCGAAACCGGCGAGCATGCCGGCGGCGATGCCGTGCCGGCTGGCGCCGCGCCAGTACAGCGCGGCAATGATCGCCGGCGCGAGCTGGGCCACGGCGACAAACGCCAGGAGGCCGGTGGCCGCAAGGTTTTCGGTATCGGCCACCAGCCGGTAATAGCCGAACGCCATCGCCACCAGCACCACGATCGCGATGCGTCGCACGCGCAGCACCAGGGTGGACAGATCGCTGCGGCGATCCAGCTCGAGATGGCGCAGGCGCAGCAGTGCCGGCATCACCAGGTCGTTGCTGATCATGGTGGACAACGCGACCGCAGCCACGATCACCATGCCGGTGGCGGCCGAGAACCCGCCCACG
Organism: Rhodanobacter sp. FW106-HT46G03; assembly: GCF_058789895.1. Lineage (NCBI taxonomy): Bacteria > Pseudomonadati > Pseudomonadota > Gammaproteobacteria > Lysobacterales > Rhodanobacteraceae > Rhodanobacter > Rhodanobacter sp. FW106-HT46G03. The sequence continues at coordinate 13,091 of NZ_JBYTCC010000001.1, read as the reverse complement.
AATGCCAGCAGCGTCATCCCGTGGTTGTTCAGCGCCAGCGGCAGGTTCAGCACCCAGGCGTCGGCCAGGCCATCACGCACCAGCGGCAGCTGGGTGCCGGCGGCAACGATCGGCAGCACCGCCAGGCTCACGATCAGCATGTACAGCGGATAGAGCCAGCGCGCGTGCCGCAGGTCGTTGGTGTCCTCGCACTCCACCACGCCGATCTGGAACTGGCGCGGCAGGCAGAACATCGCCACGAACGCGAGCCCGGTCTGCACGAAGAACAGCGCCGGGATGTCCTGGTCGAAACCGGCCGCAACGTGCTGCGTGGTGGGCGCGATGCCCGGCCCGTGCTTCAGCGCGAACAGCGCCAGCGCAACGAACGCCACCAGCTTGATGAGCGACTCGAGCGCGATCGCCAGCACCATGCCGTGATGATGCTCGGTGGCGTCGATGCTGCGCGTACCGAACAAAATGGCGAACACCGCGAGCATGCCGCCGCACCACAGCGCCGGGTCGGTCAACAGCGCGCTGCGCAGGCCCGGCGGCTTGCCGCCCAGCACCGCAAACGACATCGCCACCGCCTTGAGCTGCAACGCGATGTACGGCAGCACGGCGACCACGGCAATCACCGCCACCACCGCCGCCAGGCCGTGCGACTTGCCGAAGCGCGCGCCGATGAAGTCGGCGATCGAGGTGATGTTGCGCTGGCGCGCCACTTCCACCAGCCGGCGCATCAGCCCGAAACCGAAGATCAGGAACAGCGCCGGACCGAGGTAGATCGGCAGATAGGCCAGGCCCTCGCGCGCCGCCGTGCCGACCGCGCCGTAGAACGTCCACGACGAGCAGTACACGGCCAGTGCGAGGCTGTAGATGATGGGCCGCAGGCGCGGCTGGCGCGGATACAGCGGCCGGCGATCGCCAAACCACGCCACGCCGTAGAGCAGGCCCACGTAGCCCAGCGCAACAAGCAGCAGTAGCCAACCGGCGATCAAGCGTGATTTCCCCGCATGCCATGCCCAGGGCGCGACGCGACTTGTGCCGCGCAGCCGCCATCCGCCAGCATGGGTGCATGCACGCAACTGGCGAAGTCAGGACGATCAAGGTAGCAGAGCCCCTGCGGCCTGACGAGATTCACGTGTGGCGGGTGGCGCGCCCCAAAGGCGTGCGACGCGAGCCCCTGCTCGCGCTTTTGGCGGGCTACCTTGGGGTGGCGGTGGGTGACGTGGCGCTGGCGACGGGCGAACATGGCCGGCCGGAGCTCGCCGGGCCACTCGCCGGCCGGCTCGATTTCAACTGGTCGCACAGCGGCGAGCTGGCATTGGTGGCGCTCGCACATGGGGTGGCGCCGGGGATCGACATTGAGCTGGTGCGCACGCGCGCCAGCGCGTTGGAGATTGCCGAGCGGTTTTTCACCCACGCGGAATCCGCCTGGCTGCGCTCGCTGGAGGGCGAACGCCAGCAGCGCGCCTTCTTTGAGTTGTGGACGGCGCACGAGGCGGTGCTGAAGGCTACCGGGAAAGGGATTTCGTTCGGTCTCGACCGGCTGGCCTTCGCCGCCACCGCGCAAGGCATGGCGCTGTGCCACCTCGATGGCGACGACCCGGCGGCGTGGCACGTGCACCCGCTCGAGGTTGGCGCCGCCGCGGTGGCGACGCTGGCGTGGCGCGGCGCCCCGCGGCGCATTCGCTGCTACCCGCTTGCCCCGTAGCGCCAATCGCGGCAGTGTGCATAGTCCGTTTCCCACGCGTGTGCCCTGCATGACCCTGCTCAGCGTCAACCTCAACAAGATTGCCGTGTTGCGCAACTCGCGCGGCGGCAGCGAACCCGATATCTGCCGCGCCGCGCAAACCTGCATCGAAGCCGGCTGCGGCGGCATCACCGTGCATCCGCGCCCGGATCAGCGTCACGTGCGCCCCGGCGACGTGCGGGCCCTGGCCGCGATGCTGCGCGGGCGGGTGGAATACAACATCGAAGGCAATCCGTTTGCCGCCGCACGCGGCGACTACCCCGGCCTGATTGCGCTGGCGCGCGAGGTGCATCCCGCGCAAGTGACGCTGGTGCCGGACAGCGACGGCCAGATCACGTCCGACCACGGCTTCACGCTCGCGCGCGATCTCGACACGCTGCGCCCGGTGGTGGCCGAGCTCAACGCCCTGGGCTGCCGGGTCAGCCTGTTCGTCGGCACCGAGCCACAGGACTTCACCCTGGCCAAGGGCATTGGCGTCGCGCGCATCGAAATCTACACCGGCCCGTACGCCGAAGCCTTCGCCGCCGGCAACCCGGATGCCTTGCTCGCCACCTGCGCCAACACCGCGCGGCTGGCGATGAACGCCGGCCTCGCCGTCAACGCCGGCCACGACCTGAGCCAAGCCAACCTCGGCGCCTTCAAGGCCGCCATTCCTGGCTTGGCCGAGGTTTCCATCGGTCACGCCCTGATCGGCGAGGCGCTGTACCAGGGCCTGGCCACCACCGTGCGCAACTATCTGCAGATTTTGCGCTGAGCAGCCGGCGGCGCCCGTTGCCTGGTTCCATTGCTGGTGGGTCGGGATTTATCCCGCCGAGGCCCTTCGCAAAGAGCCGGTCGGGCTGAAACCCGACGCAGCCTTTCGCAAGAAGCCGGTCGGGATAAATCCCGCCCGCCCCACGGAAACATTGCCACTCGCCGCAGGCAGCTTTCCAAATCCCACATCCCCAATACCAACCCGCAAAAACGCCAACCCCCGCACGGGGCGGGGGTTGGCGCGGGTAACGCGGTCGAGCGGTATTACTGGTTGTCGCCTTCGGTGAAACCGATCTTGACCAGGTTGTACTGCTTGGCGTCGGCCAGCACGGTAGCGACGTACTGGTACGCGACGGCGTCCGCAGCCTTGATCTGGATTTCCGGCTGGTTGGTCTGCTGCGCCACCACCGCGAACTGCGCCTTGAGGCCGTTCTCGTCCACCGGCGTGTTGTTCCAGTAGAGCGCGCCGCCCTGGTCGATCTTGAGATTGATCGGCTCCGGCGGGTTCTCCGGCTGGTGCACGTTGGGGTTGGGCTGGGGCAGATCGATCTTGATCTTTTCCAGCGGGATCGGCGCCGTGATCATGAAGATGATCAACAGCACCAGCAGCACGTCGACCAGCGGCGTGACGTTGATTTCGGCCATCGGGCCGGAGGATTTCTGCACACCTGCCATCGTTACTGCTCCCCGGCGCTCGGCAACGGCGCTTGCGTCATGAAACCGACATGCACCATGCCCTGGCCCTTGGCATCACCGATGGCCTTGCGCACCACCTTCCATTCGATGTTCTTGTCGGCACGAATCTGCAGCTCCGGCTGCGGCGATTTCTGCGCCTCGATCGCCAGCTGGCCCTTGAGCTCCTGCTCGGACACCTGGTGATCCTGGTAGTACATCGTGCCGTCTTCCTTGATGGCGAGGTCGAGCGGGGGCGTATCGATTTTCGCCTCGTCGCTCTTGGGGTTGGCAAGCGGCACCGTGACGGTGATCGGATGCGACATCAAGGGCGCGGTGATCATGAAGATGATCAGCAGTACCAACATCACGTCGACCAGCGGCGTGACGTTGATATCCGACATCGCGCCGCCATCGGAATTTGCGGCCATGATTCGGTTCCTCGCTGATTACTTGACGCGCGAGCCGGTCGCGAAGAAGTCGTGCAGGTCATGCGCGAATTCATCGAAGCGGGCAAAGATCACGCGGTTCGAGCGGTTGAACGCATTGAAGGCGAACACGGCCGGGATGGCGGTGAACAAGCCGATGGCGGTCATGATCAGCGCTTCGCCGACGGGGCCGGCCACGGCGCTCATCGAGGCGTTGCCGGTGGCGGCAATGCGGATCAAGGCGTGGTAGATGCCCCACACGGTACCGAGCAGGCCGACGTACACGGCGGCGGAACCGACGGTGGCGAGCAGCGTCAAGCCGGTTTCCATCCGCAGCGTTTCGCGGGCCACGGCCTGGCGCAAGGCACGGTCGAGGAACTCGGAGCGGCTGAGCGACTGGGCCAGACCGTTGTTCTCGGCTACCGCCTGCTGGTGATGGGCCACCGCAGCCGCGGCGTCCAGCGCGATCTTGGAGAACGGTTCGCCCTTGGGCTGGGCTTCGAGCTCGCGGATGGCATCCTGCGTGGAGGGGTTGCCCCAAAACGCATCGATCACCTTGTTGGCGCGCGACGACACCACGAAATTGCGGATGGTGTTGGCGATGATGAAGTACCACGACAACAGCGAGAGCACCACCAAGACGACGAAGACGATCCAACCCAAAGCGTCGAAGTTCTCGGCGAGGTTGGCGAAGCCCATCTGCTTCATGGCTTCCGAATTGGTGTTGCCGGTTGGTGCAGGAGTCTGTAGGAACATAACGCTACCCTTGGAAAGTCAGGCGGGAACGGTGAGGACGGTAACCGGTATTACAGGTTGTTGAGGTTGAAAGTGACGGGCACGCGGGCGTAACCCTCCACCTTCTTGCCATTCTTGACTTCGGGATTGAAGCGCCACTTGCGTGCCGCCTCGATCGCCGCGCGATCAAGCTCGTGGTATCCGCTGGACTTGTCCACCTGGATGTCCTTCGGCGAACCGTCAACGCCCACCAGGATCAGCAACGTCACGGTACCTTCGTGGCGCTGGCGGATGGCCTGCGGCGGATACTTCGGCTGGATCCGGCTGTTGTAGCTGAGATCCGAACCAGCGGCGATATCCGCGGGCGGCGCCGGGGGTGCCGGCGGCGCGGGCGGCGCTGCGGCCACCGCGTTTTGCGACACCTCGGAAACCGGCGGCGGTGGAGCCGGCGGCGGCGGAGTCGGCGGCGGAACCACCTGCTTGATGATCTTCGGCGGCGGCTGCTTGGGCGGCTCCGGCGGCGGCGGCGGCGGCGGCGGCGGCGGCGGCGGCGGTTCGATGAAGTTCACCTGCACGATCTGATCTTTCTTGACGTGCTTCTGGGTGCCGGACGCCATTGGCGCCATCAGCACGAGGAACGCGAAAGCATGCAGACCGATGGCAAACGCCAACGCCAGGGTGCGCTTCCAACTGAACCCCTCGCGCTCTGTGTCTTCGTTACTTGAGGCCATCTGGGACTAATCGGGAACTGGGAACGGAGAAAGCGTTGCCGCAAGCTTGCCGAGTGTCGTCCGACCTATGGACGGCATCGACCGCTTGGGCTACGCAGGGAAGGTTCGAACGGTACAACAGCATTCGGCTTTTGTATAGCACCCATGCCTTGGTCGAATGGACGTCCATTTGCAAACATGGGTGCGGCAGCCGCCTGCTTACTTGCCAGCGGCCTGCTTGCGCAGCCAATCCTGGGCCTTGGCCGCGGTTTCCGGATCCTTGGCGGCCGCCTTCATGGCGGCGATCGCCGCCGGCTTGTCCTTGAGCTGGCGGTTCGACTCGGCAAGCAACATGTAAGTGTTGCCCTTGTGCTTGACGCCCTTGGCCAGCGCCTTGGTGAGCCAGGTGCGGGCATCGCCAAACTTCTGCTGCTGGAAGTAGACGCGGGCGATGGAGTTGTCGAGCTCGCCATCGGTCGCCAGCGGGGCGCCCTGCTGGTAGTAGCCCAACGCCTTGGCATCGTTCTCGCCGATGGCGGCAGCGTCGCCGGCGAGCTTGTAGTGGTCGGCGCTGGGCTTGATCGCGCCCTTGGCCACGCCATCGTCGAACACCTTGAGCGCATTGGCGCTGCCGGTCTTCAGATCGCCGCCGTTTTGCGCCTGCAGCAGGTAGGCCTTGACCAGGTTGACCCAGTCGCCCTCGTCCTTCAGCGCGCCATTGGTGCGCCCCTGCTCCAGCACCTTGATGGCGCCGGCGTAATCCTGTTGCTGCAGGAGGATGGCGCTGGCGTTGTGCAGCATGCCGCTGTCGGTCGGGTTCTTTTCATATTCGGCCACCGCCATCTTCGCCGCGTCGGCACCCTGCCCCGATTCGGCATAGCTCGCCATCAGGATCTGGTTCCAACTGTCCTTCGGCTTGTCGGTCAGCGACTTGGCCTTCTGGATGGCCGCAATCGCTTCCGGATATTTGTTGAGGCGGTAGTAGTCGTTGCCCGCGAGTGCATAGGAGTCGGCGGTTTCGCGCTTGCCCTCATCGCGCCACTTCTGCAGCGTGTCGAGCGAGGCCTGGTATTGCTGGTCCGCCTGGTAAAGCTGGGCCAGCTCGTACATCAGGCCGAAATAGGTGTCGTTGGGCATCACGCCGATGTCGATCGACTTTTTCAGCATGCTGATCGCGGTCTTGACATCGCCCGCATTGAAATTGACGTTGGCGAGGCCTTGCAGGGCAATCGCCTGCGCGTACTTGCTTTTGCTGCTGTCGATGATCGGCTGCAGCAGCTGTTCCGCCTTGGCCTTGTCCCCGCCATTGACCGCGTCCAGACCTTCGTTCAGCGTCTTCTGTTCTTTTGCGCTGGTGAGATCCAGCTTGGGCGCAACCCGGGTGGTGTTGGGGTATTCGGTCTTCTGCGGTGCCGGCTTGTCCTTTGCACAAGCGGGTGCCGCGGCAAACGTCAAGGCCAGCGCGGCGCCAGCGAGCATGGTGAACAAGGGCGTGTGCTTCATGACGATCCTCGTGTCGGGTGGTGGTTTACGCGCAACGGCGTAGGGGATCGCAGAGCCTACTCTGACGCCGCGGTGAATGACAAGCGGCGTTGCGGCAAAAAAGCTCTTGCGAGATCAACCACTTGCGCGCGTACACGCCATACCCTCACGCACGGCACGGCCGGTGCGTGAGGCGAGGGGCGGCGGCGCAGCGATCCCTCAAATATCGAGGTTGGCGACCTTGAGCGCGTTTTCCTCGATGAAATCGCGGCGCGGTTCGACCGCTTCGCCCATCAACATCGAGAACATCTGGTCGGCCACGTAGGCATCCTGGATGCCCACCTGCAACATGCGCCGGGTTTCCGGGTTGACCGTGGTTTCCCACAGCTGCTCGGGGTTCATTTCGCCCAGGCCCTTGAAGCGCTGGATGGTGCGGCCCTTCTTGGCCTCGTCAAGCAACCAGCTGCGCACGTCGGCAAACCGCAGGACGCCCCGCGAGGCGTTGCCGCGCTGGATCACGGCGTCGGGCTGGATGAGCCCATCAAGCGCCTGGCTGACCGCGAGGATCGGGCGGAACTCCGGGCCGGCGAGGAACGGGCGCGGCAGCAGCAGCGTATGCGACAGGCCGTGCTGATCACGGGTCACTTCGATGGCGGCCGGATGCTCATCCTGCGCGGGGCGCAAGGCCAGTTGGTAGCGTGGCTTGCCGAGGCCGCGCGTGGCAAGGCTCCGTTCAACGCCAGCCAGCCACCCCTGCATCGCCGCGGCGTCGTCCCACAAGGCGGGCGTCAGCGGCGTGTGTTCGAGCAGCGCGGCCAGCACGCTGGTGTCGAAGCGGTGGCCGAGGCGCTCGATCTGGTCGAGCGCGTGCTGGTAGTCACGCAACAGTTTTTCCAACCGTTCGCCGGTGATCGGCGGCGCATGCGGATCGGCGATGAAGGCGGCGTTGTCGACCGCGCTGGAGATCAGATAGGCGTTGAGCGCCTCGTCGTCCTTGAGGTGGATCTCCTGCTTGCCCTGCTTGAGCTTGTACAGCGGCGGCAGGCCGATGTAGACGTGGCCGCGCTCGATCAGCTCCGGCATCTGGCGGTAGAAGAAGGTGAGCAGCAAGGTGCGGATGTGGGCGCCGTCGACGTCGGCATCGGTCATGATGACGATGTGGTGGTAGCGCAGCTTGTCGGGGTTGTAATCCTCTTTGCCGATGCCGGTGCCGAGCGCGGTGATGAGGTTGCCGACCTCGGCCGAGGACAGCATCTTGTCGAAGCGCGCCTTCTCCACGTTGAGGATCTTGCCCTTGAGCGGCAGCACCGCCTGGGTCTTGCGGTTGCGGCCCTGCTTGGCCGAGCCGCCGGCCGAATCGCCCTCGACCAGGAACAGCTCGCACAGCGCGGGGTCTTTCTCTTGGCAATCGGCGAGCTTGCCGGGCAGCCCGGCGATGTCCAGCGCGCCCTTGCGGCGGGTCATTTCGCGCGCCTTGCGCGCCGCCTCGCGGGCGCGCGCCGCGTCGACCACCTTGCCGGCGATGACTTTGGCGTCGTTCGGGTGTTCGAGTAGGAATTCGCCCAGTTTTTCGTTGACCGCCTGCTCCACCGCAGTTTTGACCTCGCTGGAGACCAGCTTGTCCTTGGTCTGCGAGGAGAACTTGGGGTCGGGCGCCTTGACCGAGAGCACCGCGATCAGCCCTTCGCGCATGTCGTCGCCGGAGAGCCCGACCTTGGCGTTCTTCGCCAGGCCTTCCTTTTCGATGTAGTTCTGCAGCGTACGCGTCAGCGCGGCGCGGAAACCGGTGAGATGGGTGCCGCCGTCACGCTGCGGGATGTTGTTGGTGAAGCAGAACATCGTTTCGTTGTAGGCGTCGGTCCACTGCATCGCGACCTCGACCGTGATGCCCCCCGGCTCGCTGGCGGCCAGGCTGATCACGCTCGGGTGCAACGTGGTCTTCATCTTCGCGAGATGCTCGACGAAGGAGCGGATGCCGCCGGAGTACGCAAAGACATCGCGGCGCTCTTCGCCGCGCTGGTCCACCAGCTCGATCCGCACGCCCGAATTGAGGAACGCCAGCTCGCGCAGGCGCTTGGCCAGCACGTCGTACTGGAATTCGATGTTGGTGAAGGTGAGCGTGCTCGGGTGAAAGCGCACCATCGTGCCGCGACGGTCGGAATCAGCCGTGACCTTGAGCGGGTACACCGGCTCGCCCAAGGCGTATTCCTGCTGGTGCTCGTGGCCGTTGCGCCAGATCGTCAGCCACAGGTGGTCGCTGAGCGCGTTGACCACGGAAACGCCGACGCCGTGCAGGCCGCCGGAAACCTTGTACGAATTGGCGTCGAACTTGCCGCCGGCGTGCAGCACCGTCATTACCACTTCGGCGGTGGAAACGCCCTCTTCCTCATGGATGCCCACCGGGATACCGCGGCCATTGTCGGAAACGCTGACCGAACCATCCTCAAGAATGGTGACCACGATGTGGTCGCAAAAGCCGGCCAGGGCCTCGTCAATGGCGTTGTCGACCACCTCGAACACCATGTGATGCAACCCGGTGCCGTCATCGGTGTCGCCGATATACATGCCGGGGCGCTTGCGGACGGCCTCCAGGCCTTTCAGCACCTTGATGTTGCTGGCGTCGTAGTGCGAATTGGCGGGGTTGGTCGGCTCGTTCATGCGGCTTCCGGTTCCTTGTTGGCGACGGACGCATCACGCAAGGGAGGGCCGCGCGACGCAATACGTCATTATAGCAGTCGCGTCACCTGCCCCTGTTCCACGTGAAACAGGCAGTGCGGACGATCACGCAAAGACTCCGGCATGCTGGTACCGGTCACCAGCACCTGGGCCGAGCTTGCTGCCAACAGGTCAACCAGGGTCGCCTGGTGCGCAGCGTCCAACTCCGAAGCAAGATCGTCGAGGCACACGATGGGCCACTCGCCGGTTTGCGCCGCCAGCAACTCGGCCTGCGCCAGCACGCAAGCCAGTGCGGCCAGTTTCTCCTGCCCGCGTGACAAGTGTTCCCGCTGTGGTGCCGCCGCGAACGTCAATGACCAATCGGCACGGTGGGCGCCCGCCGTGGTGTGCCCGCGCCCGAGATCCTTGCCGCGTTGTTCGGCGAGTTGCATCGCCAGGTCGTCCGCTTCGCCCCACCCGCGCCGATAGCGCAACTCCGCCATGCCAAGTTCGGGCAGCAAGGTTTGCGCCGCCGCGAGCAGCAAGGGGCGTAGCGCCGTGAGGTAATCCGCACGCAGGGTATCGATGGCGCGCGCGTGCTGGCCCAACTCCTGTTCCCATGGCGCGTACAGCGCCGAATCAGGTGGCGTTCCCGCGCGCAGCAGGCTGTTGCGCTGACGCAGCGCGCGTTGATAGCGCCGCCACGTTTCCAGGTAACCGTGTTCCACGTGAAACACACCCCAGTCCAGAAACTGGCGGCGTTCCTCCGCGCCACCGGCCATCAGTCCATGCGAACCCGGCTCGAAACAAGTCACCGCACACTCGCCGATCAACACCCCGAGTGCCACCACCTCGCCGTCCAGTCGCGCTTCCCAGCGCGCGCCATCCCGGCCAAGTCCCAGGCGGCGTGCGCTGCCACCGGCGTGCCGTACCTCGGCATAGACCGCAAGTCGGCGTTCACCCCGCGCCAGCAAAGCCTCGCGTGCGCCACTGCGGAACGAACGTGCGTGCGAAAGCACGTAGGCAGCTTCCAGCACGCTGGTCTTGCCGGCGCCATTGGCGCCGATCAGCACGTTGAGGCCATCTCCCAGCGATAAATCCACCGCCCGCAGGCAGCGCACACCCTGCACCCGCAAACGTTCCAGCTTCATGCCGGGCGCGCCATGCGAAAGCGCCGGGATGATGAGTCATCATCCCGGCGCTCGAAGTGGCAGCATGGATCGCCTAGCCCCATCGGTTACAGCCGCAATGGCATGACCACGTGCCGTGCGTCTTCGCTGTCGCTCTCCTGGATCAGGCAACTGGATTGCGCATCACGCAGGCTGAGCTTGACCTTCTCGCCGCGCAACGCGCCCAGCGCGTCCAGCAGATAACCGACGTTGAAGCCGACCGAAAGGTCGTCGACGTGGGTTTCGGCTTCCACTTCTTCCACCGCCTCTTCCTGCTCGGGGTTGTGCGCCACCAGCCGCAGCTTGCCGGGAGACAGCTCAAGCTTCACGCCACGGTATTTCTCGTTGGACAGGATCGCCGCGCGCTGCAGGGCGCCGCGTAGCACTTCGCGATCCAGCACCGCGATCTTGTCCGCCCCCAGCGGAATGACAGCCTCGTAATCCGGGAACCGACCGTCGATCAGTTTGGAGGTGAATGTGACCCCGCCGCGCCGTACGCGCAGGTGGTTGCGGCCGAACTCCAGTTCCACCACGCCGTCGCCGGTTTCCAGCAGCCCAACCAGCTCGTTCACGCCCTTGCGCGGAATGATGATCTGGCGCCGGGTACTGACCGTGGTTGCCAGATTGGTCTCTTTCATGGCCAGCCGGTGACCGTCGGTGGCGACGCAACGCAGACTGTGTTCCTGCAGGTCGAGCAGCATGCCATTCAAGTAATAGCGCACATCCTGGTTGGCCATCGCGAAACTGGTGCGTTCCATCAGGTCGCGCAGCGCCTCTTCGGGCAGCGTCACTTTTTCCACCAGCTCGATCGACTCGATCAACGGGAACTCGCTGGCGGCCAGTGTCGTCAGGGTGAAGCGGCTGCGTCCGGCGCTAACCGCCACGCGTTCCCCGTTCTGCTTGAAATCCACACTGACGCCATCGGGCAGGGCGCGGATGATGTCGAACAGCTTGCGCGCGGGGATGGTGGTTTCGCCGTCCACCAGTTTGTCTGCAGCTGCGGTGGCGATCATCTCCACCTCAAGATCGGTGCCGGTCAGCGAGACCTGGCCGTTGGCGACTTTCACCAGCAGGTTGGCCAGTACTGGCAGCGTTTGTCGGCGTTCGACGACCCCGACCACTTGTTGCAGTGGTTTGAGCAACGCTTCCCGCTGGATGCTGAATTGCATGTGTGCGCGTCCTCTATGCCTGCTGTTCTGTCTTTAAAAAGAGTTGGTAGTTGTTGTGGTCGGCGTGGATAAGTGCATTTCGTCGATTACACCATGTAAATCAATAACCTGCGCTACCTTCATGGGGTGCGGAAGGTGGTTGCGATGGCGTGGACGAAATGTGGACAACTTTGCGTCGGTACTCACCCACCCATTATCCACAGCTTTCCCCCGAGCTTATCAAGAACTTGTGCGACGAGCGGCGAAAAACCTCAACCGGTAAGGGTGCGAATGAGCTGTTCCCAGTCCTGGCGCATGCGGACATCCGATTCGCACAGCTTTTTGATCGTGCGGCAGGCGTGCAGCACCGTGGTGTGGTCGCGGCCGCCAAAGGCCTCGCCAATTTCCGGCAGGCTGTGGTCGGTCAGCTCCTTGGACAGCGCCATCGCCACTTGTCGCGGCCGCGCCAGCGAGCGCACGCGGCGCTTGGAGAGCAGATCCTGCAGGCGGATGTTGAAATACTCGGCCACCATCTTCTGGATGTTGGGTACCGTGATCGCCTGCGCATGGGTGGCCAGCAGGTCGCGCAGGGTTTCCTCGGCGAAATCCGCGGTGATCGGCTTGCCGTAGAAGTTGGCGCGGGCTGCCAGCGTATTGAGCGCGCCTTCCAGGTCGCGCACGTTGGAGCGGATGCGTTTGGCCAAGAGCATGGCCACGTCCTCGCCCAGCGCCACGTTCTTTTCCTGTGCCTTGGATAAAAGAATCGCTGCGCGCGTCTCGAAATCCGGCGGTTCGATCGCCACGGAAAGCCCCCAGCCCAGGCGGGATTTCAGCCGTGGCTCGAGCTTGTCCACCTCTTTGGGGTAACGGTCGCAGGTGAGGATGATCTGCTGCTTGGATTCGAACAACGCGTTGAACGTGTGGAAAAACTCTTCCTGCGTGGTGTCCTTGCCGGCGAAGAACTGGATGTCGTCGATCAAGAGCGCATCCACCGAGCGGAAGCGCAGCTTGAACTGGTCCATGCTCTTGGTGCGCAGCGCCTCGATCATGGAACCCACGAACTGTTCGGAGCGCAGGTACAGCACCTTGCATGCCGGGTTGTTCCGGCACATCAGGTTGCCGGCGGCATGCATCAAATGGGTCTTGCCCAGGCCGGTGCCGCCGTACAGCAACAAGGGGTTGTAGGCGCTGCCGGGGTTTTGCGCCACCTGCATCGCCGCCGCCTTGCCGAGCTGGTTGGATTTGCCTTCGATGAAGGTTTCAAACGTATAGTGCGGGTCGAGATTGTGGTGCCAGGCGGGTTGTGGTGCCGCCGCCGCCGCCGTCGCGCCGTTGCCGGTCGCGCTATGGGCCGGCTCGCGCGCCACGCTGCTGGAGCCCACTTCGAGCCGCACCGCCAGCGGGTGGCCGGCAAGCTGGCCGAGCAGGGTGGTGATCTGCGCCAGGTAGCGTTCGCGTACGGCATCCAGGGTGTACGGGTTCGGCGCATACAGCGCCAGTCCGGCGTCTTCTTCGCGGGCCTGCAGCGGCATCAGCCAGGTATGCAGATCCTCGGCGCTCAATTCGCCTTCCAGACGCTCAAGGCAGCGCCGCCACAGCTCACTCAT